>LT160613.1 GCA_900049755.1 Corynebacterium provencense | reverse complement strand
CCGCCTGTATCGCCTGTGCCGTGACTCTCCGCCATCTGCTCTCCGTCATCCCTGTCTCTTAGACACAACCAGAAGTGTATAAGAGACGGTCTTCACCCCGCTGGTGGAGGCCCCGAAACGTTTCGCCCGGTTCATCTCCACGACTCCCGGACTGCTCTCCGTGGTCTCCGTCATCCTCGTCGCCGCCATCCTCGCCGCCGGCGGGGCGATGGCCGCGTCCTCAGGGGACAGGCAGGATGAGCTCAGCACCATGGTCAACAGGTCTGAGCCGGTCTCATTTGCCGCACAGGAACTCTACAACTCCCTGTCGGTCGCGGACGCGGTGGCGACGACAGGATTCCTCACTGACCCGTCCCGGACTGCGGACACCCGTGACCCCTACCGTAGGGCGCTGGACACCGCCTCCCGGGCCGTGGTCCGTGCCTCGAACGGTATCGATGACCCGTCGAGCAGAGAGATGTCGCTGATCCTGGAGATCCAGGAGAAGCTGCCCTCCTATGTCAGCCTGGTCACCGAGGCAGGGGCGAACAACCGGCAGGGTTTTCCGCTCGGTGCCGCGTACATCACCCAGGCGTCCTCGATGATGCAGGAGGAACTCCTGCCGGCCGCCGCCGAGCTCTACGACCGCACCAGTTCCTCCGTCGTCGCCCAGCAGCACCGGCTCACCCGGCCCAGCTGGTTCGCCCTGTCAGGTCTGCTCGCCGCGGTACTGATGCTCATCGTGGCGCAGTTCTGGCTGGCTGCGTGGTCGAACCGGCGGATCAGTGTGGGATATGCGACGGCGACCGTCCTGATGTCCGTCGCCCTGGTGTGGGCGGGGGTGTCCTCCCTCAGTACCTGGCACGAGGGTCCCCGTGGGGTGACAGGGACGTCACTGCCCCTCCAGACACTCACCTCGCTGAGGATAGAGGTCCAGCAGGCGAGGTCCACCGAGGTCCTGGGACTGGTGCAGCGTGACTACACCAGTGACAACCAGAACAGTTTCTCCGACCGGGTCGCCTCCATCGACGCCCAGCTGGAGCAGCTGCGTGGTGCCGCGGACGGTCAGGACGGCCGGACCAGGATCGACGAGGCACGGGAGGCGTTGCGCACCTGGGACAGTGCCCACGCCCAGATGGTGTCGATGGTGCGGCAGGGTGACTACTCCGCCGCGGTCAGGGCGACCGTCGGTGACGACGACAACGGGGTCAGTGAGAGTTTCACCGCCCTCGACAACGACCTTGAGTCGCTCATCGGGAACTCCCGGGAGCAGTTGCGCGACTACCTCGCCGACGCCGGTGCCGCCGCCAGCCGGGTCAATCTTCTGGTGCTGGTGCTGTCCCTGCTGTCGATCCTCTGTGTCATCCAGGGCACCCGCCCCCGTCTCCAGGAGTACCTGTGATGGCTGCCCCCGGTCTCCTCCGCGCCGCAGGGTCCTGCCTGCTCCTGGTCCCGGCGCTCCTGCTCGGTGCCTGCGGGGCCTCCGACGGGGTCCAGCGCTGGCCGGACGCCCCGGAACCGACCCTCG
>LT160612.1 GCA_900049755.1 Corynebacterium provencense | reverse complement strand
GGGGCTGTCCCCGGCCGGCCGGGCTCAGCGGCAGGCCCCGGCGATGCTGCCGCAACGACCACCGCCGGAGAACAGGCGGCGGACATACCCGCACCACACCCCAGGAACGAGGACCTTCCGTGACCGACATCAGCCCGGCTGAACCTGACTCAACCCCCGCAACCGTGACCGTGGATCTCGCCGGCCCCGCCCACGGCGGCTCCGTGCTCGGCAGGCTCGGTGAGGACGCCGGAGACCGTGCCGGACAGGTGGTCTTTGTCCGGGGTGCCCTGCCCGGAGAGACCGGTGCCCGTGTCCTCCTTGATCCGGGAACCGGGAAGAAGCGGTACCTCACAGGCCGGGTGGAGGGTCCGGACGCTGTGGCCGGACCGTCCCCGCACCGTACGGCACCTGCCTGCCCGGCAGCGGCCGCGGGGGCGGGATGCTGTGACCTCGACTACGTCGACCAGGAGGGGTCCGCGGCCTGGAAACATGATGTCGTCGTCGACCAGTTCACCAGGATCGGACACGTCGACCTCACCGCAGTGCCGGTGACCACGCGGAGCCTCCGGCCGTTCACCGGCTACCGGACCCGGGTCAGGCTCGGTGTCGACTCCGAAGGCAGGGCCGGGCTGCGCATCTCCGGCAGTCATTCGACGGTGCCGGTGGAGCGGGCGGTGTGCGCCCAGTGGGCCCCCGGACTAGCTGACGGGCTCGCCGAGGAACTCGGCGGGCTCACACTCACCCCCCCGTCTCTTATCCACATCTAGATGTGGATAAGAGCCAGGACGTGGGGAGCGGTGGCAGGGGAAGGCGGTTGGGAGCCCGGGGCGGGCACTACGCGTCCGCAGGTCGCCCCGTGCGC
>LT160611.1 GCA_900049755.1 Corynebacterium provencense | reverse complement strand
CGTTGACCAGGGCGACGTCCTGGTCGCCGAAGCCTTCGGCCGGCAGGTAGCGGGGGGCGAGGTGGGAGGCGCCGTAGCGGGAGTAGTACTCCAGGATCCCGGCGGACAGTTCGACCTCGGCTTCGGCCTCGCCGATGAGCTTGCCCATTTCCAGGGTCAGGGTTTCGGCGTAGTCGTGCTTGTTGTTGCGCAGGATCCGGGCGGCTTTGGCGAGCACGGCGGCGCGTTGTTCGACCGGGGTCGCCGACCAGGTGTGGAAGGTCGCGTCGGCGGTGGTGATCGCCGCGTCGATGTCCTCGGCGGTGGCGGTGTCGAAGGTCTTGATGACCTCACCGGTGTAGGGATTGGTGGTTGCGTAGGCCACGGTATCTGTCCTTTCGTGATGTCTCCGGGATGACGGAGCGGAGTTTTCCGGGTTACGGAATGATGTGGTGCCCGAGGGGCGGGGGCAGTGCTAGCGGACTACCGCGAAGCCGCCGTCCCATCCGATCTTCTCGGAGGCGGCGAGGGTGAGCTGGAGGAATCCCAGTGCCTCGAGTTCATGGGCACGGGACAGGGCGCCCGCGTCGACCGCGGACAGTCCTCCTGCCTCGATCGCCGAGATCAGGCCGTTCTTGGCGTCCTCGTCATCTCCTGCGACGAGCACGGTGGTCTTGAGCCCGCCGACCGTGCCCGCGGCGAGCGTGGCGGCGAAGGTGGTGTTGAAGGCCTTGACGACCTTCGCTTCGGGGAGGGCCTTCTGGAGCTCGGCTGCCGCCGAGCTGCCGACCGGGACGACAAGGGAATCAAAGGTCTCGAAGTTGAGAGGGTTGGTGATGTCGACGACGGTCCTGCCCTCGAACTGATCGCCGTAGTTGGCGGCGATCGTGGCGAGCGCCCCGTAGGGCACGGCGAGAATGACGATGTCCCCTTCGATCGTGGAGCTGGTGTCTGCGCTGCCGACGTGCTGGACTGATGCCCCGCCCTTGGTGAGGACGCCCTCGATGGCCGTTCCCATGTTGCCGGACCCGAAAATGGTGACTGTGGTCATGATGTCTCTCCTGGACTCACTCGCTGAAGTAGTTGATACATCAACTATATACCGGGGCTGGATCACTGTGGTGTGACAGTGCTCACACTACCTTGTCGGGAGAGC
The DNA here is from genome assembly GCA_900049755.1 of Corynebacterium provencense. Classification (GTDB taxonomy): domain Bacteria; phylum Actinomycetota; class Actinomycetes; order Mycobacteriales; family Mycobacteriaceae; genus Corynebacterium; species Corynebacterium neomassiliense. The sequence continues at coordinate 1,833 of LT160611.1, read as the reverse complement.
CTCAGCTCCGCCGCCGCGCGGCACGGGGGTAACCGGTACAGGAGTCACCTGTACGGGGATCACCTGGCGGGAGCGACCTTCAGCATCCGGGTCGCCGTCCCCTGCCACAGCGTGCCGTCCGGTGCGATCATCCCGGTGAGCTGCATCGGTTCGTCGAAGGGAAGGACGCCCACCGGTGTCCGGGTCACCTCTTCACCGGTTTCGGCGTCCACCCCGAGGAGACTGACCACAGGCCCGTCACCGTCCCGCGACAACGCCCATATACGTCCGTCCTCCACCGTCAGTTCCGGCAGGGTCTCCAACCTGCTGCCCGTCTCCCACTTGCGGACACAGAGTTCGCGCCCTTCCGGGTCGGTCTCCAGGTCCACCCGGGTGAGCCCACCGGTGAATGTCGCCGACGCCGGACGGGACTCTCCGTCGACGGCCGCGGAAGGATAGCTGTAACCGTAGGTGGACGGGATCCAGAGTGAACTGCCGCGCGCCGGCAGAGAATTCTCGGTGCCCTGGCCCGAGGTCCCGAACGCCGGCACCGAGCAGACCGTCTCACCGGTTGCCGCATCGTAGACCAGGAGATTCGGACGCTCGTCTGCGTTGTCCACGATGGCCACCCGGGAACTGTCCGGGCCGAAGAACGTCGGGGTTGTGCCGGATCCCTGAGAAAGCTAGCCAGGCTTCCTGGCACTGCCCCGGTCATAGCTCCGTGACCACCGGATCTCCGGACTCCCGTCCGCGGCGACACCTACCTCGTAGAGCGCGTGCGTGGTCAGCACACTGACACCGTCCGGCCGTGGCGTCAGCCCGTTGGCGATCTTCTCACCTCCTGGCGTTGACACGCCCAGGTCAAGGACATACGGCTGCCCAGAGGCGGTCAGGTAGCCGATTCTCGAGTCCTCGGTGGCGAACCAGACCCGTCCTGCGCCGTCCGGCGTAAGCCCTGCCACGGACACGTCCGTGGACTCCGGGCCCAGTGGGATCCGTTCAGCGATCCTGAGCACCGGCCGACCGTTGTCGACCACGTGCTCCACCTTGACCACCGACTGTCCTTCGGCGACAACGACCCGGTTGCGGTCGTCGAGGAATCCGTAGACACCCCCCCAGCAGGCCGTCCTTCCGCAGTTCCAACGAGGCCACCGGCTGAGCCGTGACCGGGTCGAACAGCACGACGGAGGGGGCGGCCACTTCCGGACCGAAGGTCGTTCCCAGGTACCGGGTGCACAGTGCCACCGGCCACCCGTCCGTGCCCTGGAAGACTGTGGAGCACACTGCCCCGGTGACAGACCCGGCCACCGATACCCGGCCCCCGGGACCCGACCACGGGACACTGTCCGTCGAATTCAGGTCCCGGTGCATCAGACGGGTACCGTAACCCCGGGTATCGCCGGTGACCTCACCTTGGGCAGGGCCTGTACCCAGCGAGAATCCCATCGCAGCCGCTAAGACCACGCCAGCCGTCACCCGCGCCGCGGAGGGAAGGAATCTCCTGAGAGATCCGACGGCCGACCGGACTGCGGCTGTACCGCGGAGGCCCCGCCGCGAACACAGGACGCCACGGTCCATTTCTTCACCGAAGCTTCTCCGGGTCAGAAGTCCATCTGTCGGAGCAGGCAGGTTCTCTTCCACGGGAGGCATGGCCGGGGATTCTAGGGCTGCGCAGAGCCCGGGGACAGGGTTCCGGACGCCGTGAATGAAAACACACCCCTGCCCCCTGGGGTGAATTGTGGGTGAACACCACACGCAAAAAAAGAGTGCGCAGGCACAGGAACCGACCAACCATCCACACAGGACAGTCAACCAGACCCCGCACCCACACACCCTCAACAACAAAAGAATGAT
>LT160610.1 GCA_900049755.1 Corynebacterium provencense | reverse complement strand
GCACTGCGCAACCCTCACTGGGCGGCCCTGGCCGCGGCGGCGCTCCGGGTGCCCCGCGGGGAGATCCCCCATGCCCCGCAGTTCTTCCGCGCCGGGTTCGGGTCGGCGTCCTGACCTCCCAGTGATGTGGGTCAGTGCCGGTGGTGGTCTCCGTCGCCGGGGACGGCGGTGACTCCTTCGGTACTCCCGGCCCCGTCACCCGGGGCGTCCCCGTCGGGGTTCTCCGGGTTGTCACGTGAGGCGTCACGTGAGACACGGCGTCCCCGCACTGCTGCGATACCCCGGCAGGCGAGGTAGATGCCGAAGCTTATCGAGGTGACGAAGGGGCTCACCGGCAGTCCGGGACCGAGGGAGAGAACCAGTCCGCCGGCGGCGGAGACCACCGCGAAGGACGCCGAGAGCACCACCGCCAGGGCCGGGTTGGCCGTGACCTTCACCGCCGCCGCGCCGGGGGTGATCAACAGGGCGAGCAGGAGCAGTGCCCCGACGATCTGCACTCCCTGGGAGGCGACGACGCCGATGATCACCGCGAAGACGGCGGCCAGGAGTTTCACCTTCACTCCTGCGGCTGCGGCGAGCACCGGATCCGCCGTGGCGAACAGCAGGGGGCGCCAGAGAACCCCGACCACGGTGACGACGAGGACGGTGACGACGGCGAGTGTTCCCAGCGACGCCCCTGACACGCCCACGATCTGCCCGGTCAGCAGGGCGTAGGCTTCAGAGGTCCGTCCGGGGTAGAGGTAGATGAACAGTACCGACAGTCCCATGCCGAAGGCGAGCACCACTCCGGTGGTGGCGTCCTGTTCCCTCATACCGAGCAGGGCGAGGACGACCGAGGCGAGGACTGCCCCGGCGACCGCACCCGCGGTGACACTGACTCCGAGCAGGAGGGCGGCCGCGGCGCCCATGAGTGCGAGTTCGCCGGTGGCGTGCGCGGCGAAGCTCATCTTCCTCATCACGATGAGGGGTGCGACTGCCCCGGACACCACTCCGAGCAGCAGTGAGGCCCAGAGGGCGTTCCGGACGAAATCGACCCCGAGCAGGTCCCAGGTACTCACACGACCACCAGTTTTCCGTTGACGCGGGCGACATCGACCCTGGTCCCGTAGAGATCGGAGAGGACGTCGCCGCGCATGACCTCGTCGACTGTCCCGGTGACGTGGCTGCGGGGGCCGAGGTAGAGGATCCGGTCCGTCACGTCGAGGACCGGGTTGATGTTGTGGGTGACGAAGACGACCGCGGTGCGGCGTTCACGACGGCGGCGGTCGAGCAGTTCGACGGCGGCACGCTGGGTACGCAGGTCGAGGCTGAGCAGGGGTTCGTCACACAGCAGCAGCTGCGGGTCACCGGCCAGGGCCTGGGCCTGGCGTACGAGCTGCTGCTGGCCTCCCGAGAGGGTTCCGACGCGGCGGTCGGCCAGTCCCAGGGCCCCCACTTCGTCCAGGGCGCGGTCGACGGTGGAGCGGGAGGGACGCCGGTTGTGCAGGATCCCGTGTCCGATGGCCAGGCCGACCAGGTCACGCACCCGTACCGGAAGGTCGGGGTCCGCCATGCGCTGCTGGGGTATGTACCCGGTGCGTGCGCCGGTGGTGACCGTGCCGTGGGTCAGGCGACGGGTGCCGAGGACTGTTCCGAGGAGGGTGGATTTGCCGACCCCGTTGGGGCCCAGGACGGTGAGGAACTCCCCGGGGGTGACGGTGAGGTCGAGATGACGCCACAGGGGCTCGACGGCGGCGTCACGGAAGGTCAGGACGGTCGTCTGGACAGGCACCGTCCGGGGCACTGTCCGGGTCACTGTCCGGCTTCTTCCGGGCCGGCGGCCTTCTCCAGCGCTGTGACGACATTGTCGAGGTAATCGAAGTAGGTCTGCCCGTTGTCGGGGGATTCGTTGACGTTGACCACGGCGTCCCTGTCGGGCAGGCCCTTGTCCTGTGCGGCCTCGACGAGGCGTGTGGCGGCGGGTGTCTGGGCCTGGGTGTTGGTGACGAGGATGTCGACGGTTCCGTCGCTGATGAGGTCGCGGGCGGCGGTGAGGTCGGCGGCGGAGGGCTCCGATTCGTTGAGGGTGGCGTGGGCGAAGCCTTCCGGGGTCACGTCCCTGAGCTTCGTGTTCTTCAGCAGGTCGGCTGCGACCGGTTCGGTGAGCAGCACATCGGCCGCCGGGAGTTTGCCGAGCCTGGCTCCGGCGTCGTCCAGTTTCCCGGCGACACCGTCGGCGTGGTCGGGGAAGGAACTGTCCCTGCCGTGGAGGGAGGACGCCAGGCGGTCGGCGAAGTCGCGGACGGTGGCGAGGTCGAACCAGACATGCGGGTTCACGTCGTCACTGGGGCTGTCACCGTGGCCGTCACTGTGGTCGTCGCCTGCGTGGTCGTGTTCCCCGGTGTCATGTCCTTCGGTCGTGGGCGCGGCGGTGATGACCTCGGCGTCGGGTGCGGCGTTGTCGGTGAGCCAGTTGTCGTAGCCGGCACCGTTGCCGATGACGATGTCGGCGTCCCTGATGTCGGCTATGTCTTTGGCGGTGGCCTCGTACTCGTGGGGGTCACCGTCGGTGCCGGAGAGGATGGTGGTGACGGTGACGTCGAGGTCGGAGCCTGTTTCCCGGGCGTCGTCGACGACTTCCCGGGCCACTGAGCCCCATACGGCGGTGGATGCGACGATGTGCAGGTCGGCGTTGTCTGCGGCAGGATCTCCGGAACCGCCGGAGCAGGCGGTGAGGGACGCCCCGGTCAGGGTGAGTGCGGCGGCGGCGACGAGTGCCGTGCGGGTGGCACGGGCGGTCAGGTGGAGGCTTCTCATGGTGCGTCAACGTAACTCTTGTTGTTAATGGTTGTCAATTGCAGAAGAGTGCGGGCGCGGGGTCGGACGTGCCCGCCCGGCCACCGGGTGAACACCGGCTAAACTCGGACCCCGTGAACCGATCCAGCAGCCAGGGCAGGAAGGGCCGACCCGCCCGCCGGGGAACCCTCGCCTCCATCGCCGCGGAACTCGGGGTCTCCCGCACCACCGTGTCGAACGCCTACAACCGCCCGGAACAGCTCTCCGCGGAACTCCGGGAGAAGATCCTGCGCACCGCCGACGCCATGGGCTACTCCGGCCCCGATCCCATGGCCCGGTCCCTGCGCACCAGGCACGCCGGTGCCATCGGCGTCCTGCTCACCGACGACATGACCTACGCCTTCGAGGACCAGGCCTCCCTGGAGTTCATGTCCGGCATCTCCGAGGCGTGCGTGGGCATGGACACCTCCATGCTGCTGATCCCCGCCGGCGCGGAGACCAGCGAGGAGGACCGGCCGGCGACCCTGGTCAACCAGGCCGTCGTCGACGGGTTCATCGTCTACTCCGTCGCCTCCGACGACCCCTTCCTCACCTCGGTGGAGGCCAGGAACATCCCCACCGTGATCTGTGACCAGCCCGCCGACGACCACGGCGTGAACTTCGTCGGCATCGACGACGCCACCGCGATCCGACCGGCGGCCCGCGCACTGGTCGATGCGGGGCACACCAGGATCGGGATCCTCTGCATCCGCCTCGACCGGACACCCAACAACGGACCCGTCGACCCAGGCCGGCTCGCCGGGGCCCATCTCCACGTCCAGCGGGACAGGGTCAGCGGGGCCCTCGCCGTCCTCGCTGACGCCGGAATCGACCCGGTGACCGTCCCGGTCATCGAGCGGCACCTCAACACCCCGGAGACCAGTTACTCCGCCGCTGCGGAACTGCTGGAGGGGCATCCGGACCTCACCGCGGTGATCTGCACGACCGACTCCATGGCCCTCGGCGTCCTCGACTATGCGGCAGACCGTGGCATCGACGTGCCGGGTGACCTGTCCGTCACCGGCTTCGACGGCATTCCCCGGGCCCTGGACCGGGGACTGTCCACCGTGGTGCAGCCCAACCGGGAAAAGGGATTCACCAGCGGAAATGTGCTGGCCGCCCTGATCCGCCGCCGGGAGGACGCCCTACGTCCCACCCACCGTCGCCCCGCCGGGGACGCCGACTGGGCCGAACCGGAGAAGCGGATCATCCTCCCGACCCACTGGCAGCCGGGGACGACCGTCGCGCCGGCACGGTCACCGGAGCTCAGCTCTGCGCCGGAGCGTCCCGGTCAGCGTTGTGGAGGGAACGGGCGTCGGTGAGGCGCCGCAGAACATCCGCGACCTCCGCGGTCCCGGCCACCCGGCGGATCGCCGCAGTCTCACCGTCGCCGACCTTCACCCCGACGTCACCGGGGCGCAGGACGCGCAGGGCAGTCTCGTCGGTGAGGTCGTCACCGATGAACACCACCCGGTCGGGACGGGTCGCTTCCGTGTACCACTGCAGGTACCTGCCCTTGGTCATGTCGGTCACCGCGACCTCGAGGATGGCCTTGCCGACGGTGAGTGTGACACCCGGCAGATCCTGCACCGCCGCCCGCAGCGCCTCCGTCGCGGCGAGCCCTTCCGCGGCGTCGACGGCGGTGC
>LT160609.1 GCA_900049755.1 Corynebacterium provencense | reverse complement strand
AGGTCCTGTCTCTTAGACCAATCGAGATGTGTATAAGAAACGGCCGCCGCACCGTCACCGGGGACGACGGGCGTCCCCGCATCACCCCTGCCACCGGCCGACCGCTGGTCAGCGACATCATCGGCGTCCTCCGTCAGACCGACCCGCTGACGGTGGAGGACGCCAAGGGTACCGTGCACCACATCCCGGCCGCCGACGTCGTGGTCCTCAAGACCCTCCACTCCCGTCCGGTGAGGGCCTCCGACATCCGCGCAGTCGAGGCCGCCACCGCCGCCGCGTTCCCCGGACTGGAACACCGCGACATCGACGGTTGGCTGGCCAGGGCCGGCGACGGGATCACCGAACGGTCGAACTCCGCGGTCCCCCTGGGGCCGGAGACCGGGACCACCCCGGTGCCGCTGGACAGGATCCACGCCTTCTACCGGTCCCACGGGCTGCCGACCCGGCTCCTCCTGCCCGACCGCATCAGCCGTCCCGCCGAACCTCTGCTGGCCCTGCCCGGGGTACAGCGTGGCCCGGAGATCATCGTCATGGCCCGCAGCCTCACCGGGCCCCTGCCCCCCGTCCCTGAACCGTCGGCGGACCTCGAAGGACGCCTGGAACTCCGGATCGACGACCAGCCGGACGACCAGTGGCTGCGTCTCTACCACTTCCGTGGCAGGCCCCTGCCCGAGCACGCCCTCAGACTCCTCGCCGCCAGGCTGGAGGGTTCGCTCGGTTTCGCCCGCCTCAGCGTCGACGGGGAACTCGTCGCCGTGACCCGCGGCACCGTGACCGGGGGCGGGGGTCGCATGTTCCTCGGTTACTCGGCCGTCGAGGTCGCCCCTGCGTGGCGTCGTCGTGGTCTGGCGACCCTGCTGGGGACCGCGATGCTGCACTGGGGGGCACGGCACGGTGCGACGGAGAGTTGCCTGCAGGTCATCGCGAGCAACACCGCCGGGCGTGGCCTCTATCTCAACCTGGGGTTCACCGAGCACCACCGGCACCGGTGCATCGTCATTCCCGATACTGTGTAGGGCATGCCGTCAGCACTGCGTATCGCCACCTGGAACATCAATTCCGCGCGCACCCGGGAGGACCGCGTCCGTGAGTTCCTCGCCCGCTCGGACGTGGACGTCCTGTGCCTCCAGGAGACGAAGTGCACCGACGCGCAGTTCCCGGACTTCTCCGACACCGGCTACCGGCAGGTGCACCACGGTGACGGATCGTTCAACGGTGTCGCACTGCTGTCCCGGGTGGGCGTCAGTGACGTACGCACCGACTTCGGGCAGCCCGGTTTCGACAAGGACCCTGCAGCCCCGCAGGAACCGGAGGCCAGGGCACTCGGTGCGGTGTGCGGCGGGGTGGAGGTGTGGAGCCTCTACGTTCCCAACGGCCGGGAGATCTCCGACCGGCACTACACCTACAAGCTCGACTTCCTCGGGGCCCTGGCGTCCTACGCGGAGAAGACCGAGGGCCCCCTCGTCCTCGCCGGCGACTTCAACATCATCCCCACCGACGACGATGTCTGGGACCCCTCCCTGTTCGTAGGGAAGACCCATGTCACCCCGCGGGAACGTGCCGCCCTGCGGCGGTTGGAGGACGCCGGGCTCACGGAGTCCACCGCCCCGCTGACGGGGACCTACTCCTACTGGGACTACCAGTCCCTGCGGTTCCAGCGGGGACAGGGCATCCGTATCGACCTGCAGTTCTGCCGGGGTATCACACCCTCGGCCGGGGAGGCCCCCGTCACCGACACTGACGAGCGCCGTGGTCGTGGTGCCTCCGACCACGCCCCGGTGACGGTCACCTACACCGTGCCCTCTCTGCCCTCCCTGCCCGCCGAGTCAGCTGTGTCGGGAAGCTGAGCGCGGCATGTGGGACGATCTGCACTCAGCGTGGAGCTTCATCACCCCCGACGGTTTCGGGTTCTCCTTCCTCGGCACACTCGTGACCGAAGGTATGGCGTGGTGGGCGTGGATGCTGGTGGCCCTGGACTACTCCCTGAAGATCATCGCGCTGGGCTATGTGCCGTCCCAGCGCAAACCGACCAGTGCGATGGCGTGGCTGCTCGCCATCTTCCTCATGCCTTTCGTCGGCATCATCCTGTTCATGCTCATCGGTTCGCCGTACATCAACCGGCGCCGGCACCACATCCAGAACCGGGCCAACGAACTGATCCGCACCGTCAGCCGTGACGAACCGGATGTCCCGGAGGGACACACGCTCACCCCGGAGCAGCGCAGCCTCGTGTCCCTGAACCGACGGCTCACCGCCATGCCCGCGACCACCGGAACAGTCGTCGACGTGCACTCGGACTACAACGCCTCGATCAGGCGCATGGCCGAGGCGGTGGACACCGCGGACCACTACGTCAACGTGCAGATCTACATCACCGCCTGGGACAGCACCACCGACGTCTTCTTCCGTGCCCTGGAACGGGCGGTGGACCGCGGCGTCACCGTCAGGCTGATGTTCGACCATGTCGGCAGCTGGAAGTACCCCGGTTACCGGACCCTGGGACGACGGCTCGACGCCATCGGCGTGAGATGGCTGGTCATGCTGCCGCTGCAGCCGTGGCGGTGGAGGTTCCGCCGACCCGACCTGCGCAATCACCGCAAGCTGGTGGTCATCGACGGGCACACCGGCTTCATGGGCAGCCAGAACATGATCGACTCCTCCTACCTGATGAAGGCGAACGTCCGGGAGGGACGTCACTGGATCGACAACATGGTCGAGGTCACCGGGCCGGTGGTCACCATGCTGAACTCAGTCTTCGCCGTGGACTGGTTCACGGAGTGCGGCGAAGAACTCCCGCTGCTCACCCCCTCGGAATCCGCCGAGTGGCTGGACAACGGACCGAAGGGCAACTCCCCGGACGCCGTGCCCGACCCCGGCAGCGACATGCTGCAGATCGTGCCCTCCGGCCCCGGGTTCACCACCGAACCCAACCTCCGGCTGTTCAGTTCGGTGGTCCACCACGCCAAGTCCCACCTGATCCTTGTCAGCCCCTACTTCATCCCTGACGAGTCACTGCTGGAGGCGATCACCACCGCCGCGTACCGGGGTGTGGAGGTCGAGCTCTTCGTCTCGGAGAGAGCCGACCAGAACCTCGTGGAACACGCCCAGTCCTCCTACTACGCCGAACTGCTGTCTGCGGGGATCCGGATCCTGCGCTACCCGTATCCGGCGGTCCTGCACTCCAAGTTCATGATCGCCGACAACGAGGTGGTGTGCACCGGCTCGTCGAACATGGACATGCGCTCTTTCGGACTGAACTACGAGATCACCCTGATGTCGGTGGAGGGGACTCTCCTGCACAGGATGAAGGACCTCGCCGCGGAGTACCGGGAGGCCAGTGTGGAGCTCACCGCCGAGGAATGGGACCGGCGTCCCCGGCTGCGGCGCTACGTCGATAACGTGGCCCGCCTGAGCTCCGCACTACAGTGAGTGTCTTACAATGGCGGATATCCGCTTTTGGCTGTGCAATGAACTGCGAGAAGGAGTCCGCCATGACCAATGAGACCGTCGACGACCTCTACGAGGACTCGCGGGGCTCCATACGCGGACACCGTGCGCCGGAAATTCTGCCCGACGTCGACGTCACCGAGATCGCCTCGGCGGTCTACGACTTCCTCTCCGCCCTGCGCCGGCTCATGGACCGGCCCAACCAGAAACTCTCCATCTCCCAGTCGGAGATCGAGGTCCTCCAGTTCATCTCCCAGCACCCCGGATGCGGTGTCTCCGACATCGCCCGGCTGCGTTTCCTGCGCGCCTCGAATGTCTCGGCGACAGTGCGCCGGCTGATCAACTCCGGACTGGTCCTGCGACGGGCCAATGACCAGGACCGCCGCGCACAGGACCTGTTCCTGTCCGAGGACGGCATCGAGATGCTGAACTCGGTGACGGACGAATGGGCGCTGCTGATCTCCCGTGCAGCGACCAGGATGGACGGCAGGGACCTGGCCAAACTGCGCCGTGGCGTCCCTGCACTGCGCAACCTCTCCGTCGCCGCCGAGGGCCTCATCGAGGACATCCAGCGGCAACGCTGACCGCCACGACCTCCGGAGCACCGGGGGTGACGCCAGGGGCACCGGGGCCCGCCGGTGCGGAACTCCGGGGGCTCAGCCGCGGCGCCGGCCCAGCAC
>LT160608.1 GCA_900049755.1 Corynebacterium provencense | reverse complement strand
GGGGTCCCTCCGGTGCGCACCGCGGCGGTACCCTATACGCGTCTGGGTGGGAATAGGAGACAAGCCGACCCGTGGGCCGGGAGCGCTTGTCGTGGTCGGTGACGGTCGGCTGATCGCCCATCTGACCAGGGGCGGGCGGACGGTGCTGATGTTCTCCCGGCCGACACTGGCGGATGACGGAGCCTCCGGGTCGTCGGGTGCGGCGGGAGCGGACCCCGGGGACGTGCAGGCGGTGGTCGGTGCACTGTCGGACCTGGTCCGGGAGGGAAGACTGTCACCGGTGACGGTGGAGAGGATCAACGGCGTCGACGTTCTGTCGCTGGGCAGGGAAGCCACAGGGGTGTGGACCGGTGCCGGCGCCCGGTTCACCCCGAAAGGTCTGGTCGTGCGCTGAGGCCCGTCCCGCCCGTGCGACCGGGTACCCTCAGGCGGCATGCGCTCAGAGGAGATCCCCGGCACTTCCGGCCCGGTCGGCACCACCGTCGTGTGGTTCCGCGACGACCTGCGGTTGGCCGACAATGCCGCCCTGCAGTGGGCGGCCGCCCGGGGCCCGGTCGTGGGACTGGTCGTTGACGAGGATCCCGGGGTCACGGGTGCCCGGCAGGCCGGTGGGGCGTCGGCCTGGTGGCGTGGCAGGAGCCTGGAGAATCTGGGTACCCGGCTCGCCGGGTACCGGGTACCTCTGCTCCACCTGCGTGGCGACCCCACCGTCATTGTCCCGGCCCTGCCCGGGATCCTGGGAGCGGGAGCGGTTGTCTGGAACCGGCGTTACGTCGAAGCGCTGTGCCGGGTGGACGCGGTGGTGAAGCAGCGGCTCGCCCGGCAGGGCGTGGAGGTGCACAGTTTCGCCGGTCATCTGCTCACCGAGCCGTGGCAGGTCCGTAGCGGAGGGGGTGGGCCCTACCGGGTGTTCACCCCGTATTCGCGGGCCGCCCGGCAGCTCGCGGAGGAGGCGACGGCGGCCGCGGTCGATGATGTTCCGGGCGTCCCCGACGGTCTCCGCGGGCCTGTCG
>LT160607.1 GCA_900049755.1 Corynebacterium provencense | reverse complement strand
TTTCAGCGGTGGGGTCACGCCCGGTCCCTTTCCGAACCCGGAAGCTAAGCCTGCCTGCGCCGATGGTACTGCACCTGGGAGGGTGTGGGAGAGTAGGTCACTGCCGGCATCATTCTTTGTTGTTGAGAGTGTGTTGGGTCGGTACTGCACTGTGTAATGTGCGGTACCTTCCCGGCACGCTTTTTTTGTGTCCGAACAGTACATCGGAGCGTCCGGGGACTGCAGCGGGGGACATTCGCGTCGCTCCGTCTCTGCCCACGGCCTCCGGCGGGCCTGTCGACGGCTGTGTGTGCGAGGCTACGGTGGTGCGGTCAAACGCCAGAGCACCGTCCCTGTACGCTGGTAGTCGACTATGCCAGAAGCCTCGGTATGCGAGGTTTTCGAGTTGTATCCAGAGAGGTTTTTGATGAGCGAATCGTCCGGCACTTACGGAGCACGCAACGGTGCTGGAGGCGGTCCCCGGCGTGACCGTGGAGGTGCTCGTCGCCCACAGAACGACCACGGCCGCGGTGGTTACCGGGGTGGTCCTGCCGGTGGCAGGGGTCGTGATGATGATCGTCGCGGTGGTTACCGAGGTGGCTCTGCCGGTGGCAGCGGTCGTGATGATGATCGTCGTGGTGGTTACCGGGGTGGCTCTGCCGGTGGCAGTCGTCGTGATGATGATCGTCGTGGTGGTTACCGTGGTGGCTCTGCCGGTGGCAGTGGTCGTGATGATGATCGTCGTGGTGGTTACCGTGGTGGTTCAGCCGGCAGGAACGGTCGTGGCGATGACCGTCGTGGTGGTTACCGTGGTGGCTCTGCCGGCAGGAACGGTCGTGACGATGACCGTCGTGGTGGTTACCGGGGTGGTTCAGGCGGCAGGAACGGCCGTGATGATGACCGTCGTGGTGGTTACCGGGGTGGTTCGGCCGACCGAGGCGACCGTCGGGGTCATGACCGCAACGGCGGGCGCCCGGACGGGCGGCGGCGCGACCATCACAATGGACCGCAGCGGTCGGGCTACCGGGAGAACCGGGTCAACGACCGCGTCAGTGAACCGGAGATCCCGTCCGATGTGAGTCCGAAGGAACTCGACCCGGCCATCAGGCAGGAACTCCGCAGCCTGTCGAAGGACAACGCTGACAAGGTGGCAGGCCACCTGATCATGGCCGCCGCGCTCATGGACTCCGACAGTGACCGGGCACTCGCTCACGCGCGTGCCGCGAAAGAACGTGGCGGTCGGGTACCTATCACCCGCGAAACCCTGGGCATCGCCGCCTACCATGCAGGTGAGTGGAAGGAAGCCCTCACCGAGCTCCGCGCTGCCCGCAGGATGGCCGGTGGCCCGGGACTGCTGGCGGTGATGGCGGACTGCGAACGCGGCCTGGGGCATCCAGACAAGGCTGTCGAACTCGGTTTCTCCGAGGAAGCGGCTGAACTTGATCCGGAACAGCGCGCGGAACTGGCGATCGTGGTCGCCGGTGCACATCATGATCTCGGTCATGCCACCGACGCCGTCGACGTTCTGGAGCCGGAGACCCGTGCCCGGGATCTGCCCGAGGTCACTGCGCTGCGCGTGACCTACGCCTACGCTGACGCGCTGGCCTTCGCCGGGGAGACCGGGGACGCCCGCGAGTGGTTCAGGAAGGCTGAGAAGATGGACACCCACGGCGTCCTGGACAGTGCGGACCGGTTGCAGGAACTCGAGCGGGATCTCGACGAGTGACGTGCCGATGACATTGCTTGAACAGCAGGAGCGGCGTCCTCACCACATCCTGGACCGTTACGATTCACTGCTCGTCGACCTCGACGGAACAGTTTTCCGTGGTGGCGTCCTCATCGACGGGGCGCTTGCCGGCCTTGCCGGCCGGCCGGCCGTGTACGTGACCAACAACGCCTCACGGTCACCACGTGCCGTGTCCGACCATCTCGCCGGCCTTGGTGTACATACGGAGCCCTCCCGCGTGCTGACCTCGGCACAGGTCGCCTGCACCCTCGCGGTGGAGCTGGCAGGTGGTGCCGGAGACGGCGGGGACGCCGCCGCGGTTCCCTCCGCGCTTGTGGTGGGGGCCGAATCCTTCCGCGAGCTCGCTGCCGAGGCAGGGTTCCGCGTCGTCCGCAGCGCCGACGACCGGCCGGATGTCGTGCTGCACGGCCACTCACCGGACAACGACTGGGCGGTCCTCTCCGAAGCGGCACTCGCGGTACGGGCGGGTGCTGTCTATGTGGCGTCCAACATGGACACCACCCTGCCGTCGGAGCGTGGCCTGCTCATCGGCAACGGGTCGCTGGTCGCCGCGGTCGTCAGTGCAACCGGTGTACATCCGCAGAGTGCCGGCAAACCCGAGCCGGCGATGTTCCACGTCGCGGCGGAACGTCTCGGCGCACGGCGTCCTCTGGCTGTCGGTGACCGGCTCGACACCGACATTGCCGGAGGCATCGCCGCCGGGACGGACACCCTCTGCGTACTCACCGGCGTCTCCGGGCACACCGACATTCTGCACACCCGGTACCGTCCGACCTGGATCGCCGCCAACCTGCGGGACCACCTGGACGGCTGGGGCGCCCACCGCACCGGAGACACGGTCACCGTGACGGCAGGTCGGCAGGGCGACGTCGAGGTCATGGCGGCTGAGGCTCTCGCCGCCGCCGCGCCCCTGGTCTGGGC
>LT160606.1 GCA_900049755.1 Corynebacterium provencense | reverse complement strand
AGTCACCCACTTGCCGGGACCATCCGAACCGTCTGCATCATCTGCGACTTGTAAAAACTTGGTTCATCACACTATTGAGTTCTCAAACAACAACCGCACACCACGAACCGGACCGGAACACTGTCCCGGCCTCCCGTGGCAACCCCGACAAATCTACACACCCCGGCGTCAGAGGGCAAATCACGCGCTCACCACGGGCCAACCACCGTCAGCCCGTGGCCGTCAACGCACGACCCTGGCACCCGCGAACCGCTTCTTGCCCTTGCGCAGAACCAGCCACGAGCCGTGAATCAGATCCTCAGCGGCAGGACTCCAGTCGATCTCCGACACACGCACATTGTTGACGTAGGCACCGCCCTCGGACACCGTGCGACGTGCCGCTCCCCTGGTCTTCTCCAGGCCCACCTCGACCAGCAGGTCAAGAATCGTGGCGTCCTCACCCACCTCGACGATCTCCGTCTCCGCCAGCGCCGAGGACAGGGTCTTCTCGTCGAGATCGGCCAGGTCCCCCTTGCCGAACAACGCCTCAGAGGCCTTCTCGACCTTCTTCACCGCGTCCTCACCGTGGACCAGCGCGGTCATCTCCCGGGCCAGGGTCCGCTGCGCCTCGCGACGGAACGGCCGCTCGTCGACCTCCACCGCGAGACGGTCCAGTTCCTCTCTGCCGAGGAAGGTGAACCACCGCAGGTAGCGGATGACATCGGCGTCGGCGGCGTTGAGGAAGTACTGGTACCAGCTGTAGGGGCTGGTCAACTCCGGATCGAGCCAGAGCTTGCCGCCTCCGGTGGACTTGCCGAACTTCCGTCCCTCCGAATCGGTGACCAGGGGGACGGTCAGTCCGTGGACGGTCTCGCCGTCCACCCGCCGGTTCAGGTCCACCCCGGAGACGATGTTGCCCCACTGGTCCGAACCGCCGATCTGGAGACGGCAGTCAAAACTCCTGCGGAGCTGGACGTAGTCGTTGGCCTGCAGCAGCATGTAGGAGAACTCCGTGTAGGAGATTCCGTCACCTTCCAGCCGACGCTTGACGGTGTCCCGCGACAGCATGGTGTTCAGGCTGAAGTTCTTCCCCACGTCCCGGAGGAAATCCACGACCGACATGGACCCGGTCCAGTCCATGTTGTTGACCATGACAGCCGCATTGTCCCCCTCGAAGGACACGAATGACGCCAGCTGTCCCCTGATGCGCTCAACATTGTCCGCCACCGTCTCCGCCGAGAGCATCGACCGCTCACCGACATCACGCGGATCACCGATCATGCCGGTCGCCCCACCCGCCAACAGGATCGGGGTGTGTCCGGCACGCTGCAGCCTCGCGAGCATCAGCAGCGGAACAAGGTGCCCCGCGTGCAGTGAAGGACCCGTCGGGTCGAACCCCACGTAGGCCGTGGTCGGGGTGGCGAGCTGCCCGCGCAGGGCGTCCCTGTCCGTGGACTGGGCGATGAGCCCCCGCCACTCGAGCTCATCGATGATGTTCGTACCGTGGTCGTTCACTGCTGTCCTTCCTGAGATACCGGCCATGCGACTGCTTCATCGGCGAGCAGGACGGGGATACCGTCCTGCACGGGATACGCCACGTTGAGGCGGGGATTGACCAGATAGTCCCCGTGCTCCTCCAGGGGCTTCTTGTCCTGGGGGCACACGAGAATCTCAAGAAGACGGGGATCGATCATGACGGCAAGTCTATCCGCTCGCCGGCGCGCAGCTCACCACCGGTCCCACCACCCGCCTGACCGCCGGTCCCACCACCTGTCCGGCAGGCCGGCGGATCACCGACACAGCCGGGCAGGCGGCACTGTCACCGCAACGGCGCAGCCGCCCACCGCCGACCCTGCGCCACCGCGTCCACGAC
>LT160605.1 GCA_900049755.1 Corynebacterium provencense | reverse complement strand
AGGCCCGGGTCGGGCCTCCTGCCTGTTGTTGTCAGGCGGCGGGGGCCGGTTCAGCTGCCGGGGCACCCTCGGGAGCCGGAGCCGGGGCCGGAGCACCCTCACCCTCGGGAGCCGGAGCCGGGGCCGGAGCACCCTCACCCTCAGGAGCCGGAGCCGGGGCCGGAGCACCCTCACCCTCAGGAGCCGGAGCCGGGGCGCTCTCCGCCGGCAGTTCACCTGCCGGATCCGCCGAACACAGGGGCGGGACCTGGTCAGGCGCCACATTCTGGATCAGGGTGCACGCCCATTCGCGGGTCAGCTTCCATACCCCGTTCTCCTTGACGAACTCCACTCCGGTGACCGGCATGGGGTCACTGTTCGGAATGTTGAAGTTCACGGTGGCGTTGACGGTGTCCGGAAGGATACCGGGAAGGACGGGATCGACTACCTCCACAGTGGCCCCTGTCTCCTCCTTGGAGCGGGTCATCACGTCGAAGAGTTCTGTCGCCTGGTCACCCCCCTGGACTGTGTCCACCTTCTGGTCGGAGGGAACTGCCGGGTCAACTGCCCGGTTGATGACGCCGTTCAGCTCAGCGGCTGTCGGCAGTGCCGTGGCCTGGGTGGCGGTCGTCTCCGCCGCCGTGGTGGTCTGGTCTCCGTCGCTGTCGTCGTCGGACGAGCAGGCGGCCAGGGACAGCCCCACGCTGACGGCCGCGACGGCCGCGAGACAACGGAAGGACCGGGATCCGGCTGAGACCTTCATGGTGTTCTTCACTGCGCTGCTGCTCCTTTGCAGTCTGTGGATGTGTCCGGCCTGTGGTGGCGCGGTACAACGCTGCCCCCGAGTCTACCTACCCGACGTTCCCTGCATCACACCAGTAATCTCATACCCCATGAGTATCTCCACTCCGGTCAGTCTCATCGCCACCGGCGGGACCATCGCATGCACGACCGACGCGGCCGGAGCACTGGTGCCCACGCTCTCCGCGGAGGAGCTCTGCGCCTCAGCCGGTCTCATTCCCGGGAACCTCCCCGGAGAGGTCACCGTCCGGGACACGCTCCACACTGATTCCTCGGAGATGGGCCTCAGCGATCTGGACCGTCTCCTCGTAGCCGTCGCCGCCGCGGTCAGACAAGGTCCGGTGGTCGTCACCCACGGCACGGACTCCATGGAGGAGACTGCCATGGCCGTCGACCGCCTCATCGGAGGTCCCGTCGTCATCACCGGCCCACCGAACACCGCACCCGCCAACCAACGCACCGACAACTGGCCGAACGGGTCAAACCGGGGACCGGCGAGCACACGCAGCACAAAACCCGCGAAAAGCAGGACATTGAGGACC
>LT160604.1 GCA_900049755.1 Corynebacterium provencense | reverse complement strand
CCACGACGCCGCCTCCCGGCGGCGTGACCGGCGCACCGGGGAGCCTGCACCCCAGAAGGCGCCCCAGAATGCGCCCCAGACTCACTCTGAGCCTGCGACCACGGTTTTCGGGGCGCCGGACACCCGGGCCGCCTCCACCCGCAGGGAGTCGGCGACGGTTCCGGCGGGCGGGGCGTCCTCCCCTGGTCCGGGGGAGGACCGGAGGCACTCCCGGCGCCGTCGTGGCGCTGTCACTGCCGTGGTCACTGTTGTGGCGCTGGCGTTACTGGGTGTCGGAGGTGTCGTCGGCTACAACGCCCTGCAGTCCACTGACCCGCTGGAGACCCCGGCGACACAGGTCACCGTCCCGGACGTGAAGGGGATGTCCCAGTCTGACGCCGTCAACCTTCTCGAGGACGCCGGTTTCGACGTCGATGTCACCGAGGTCCCGGACGCCGACATCGAACGCGGTCTCGCTGTCCGCACGGATCCTGTCGCCGCATCCTCGGTGCCGCAGGGATCGAAGATCACGGTGGTGATCTCCAGCGGCAAGGAGATCACCGAGGTCCCCGACCTCACCGGCATGACGACGGTCAGAGCCCAGCAGGCGCTGGCCGATGTCGGTCTGAAGCTGCGCTCCGAGGTTTCGGAGCAGTCCAGCGACACCGTCAGGGCAGGTCAGATAATCAGCCAGTCACCGGGGCAGGGTTCCCAGGTCTCGAAGGGCACCGAGGTCGCCATCACGGTGTCCACCGGGACCGAGGACGTCAGGGTGCCCACCGTGTCCGGTCAGGACCTCGAGACCGCGCGGGCGAATCTCGAGGGAGCCGGCTTCGCCGTCTCCGTGGAGATGGTCGATTCAGCAGAGCCTGAGAACAAGGTCCTCGCCGCGGAGAATGAGGGGACACAGCAGCCCAAGGGCTCCACCGTCACGTTGACTGTCTCCCGGGGCAACCAGTTCCTCATGCCGGATCTGAGCGGTCAGACCATCGACGCCGTGACCGGTGAGCTCCGAGACGCCGGATGGACCGGCAGCGGCGTGCGCCGGGAGGACGTGCGCACACTCGACCCCCTGGCCATCGACAAGATCGTCGGACAGTCCCCCACCGCCGGAACTCTGGTTTCCAAGGACGCCACGGTCACGGTGCGCGTCAATGTGCTCGGGCTCCCCACCACGCCCGGATTCTGACACCGGCCCGTGCAGGCCCGTGCAGGCTCTTGCAGGCCCGGACCCGGTGCAGCGCCGGCGCGCCTGCACAGCGCCCCTGTCAGCTGGCTCCGAGCACGATCATCCAGATCGCGATGTGGTGCAGACCCGCCGCGACGATGGTCCCGGCGTGGAACATCTCGTGGAAGCCGAACCACTTTTCGCTGATGTTCGGCCACTTCAGGGCGTAGCACAGGGCACCGGCGCTGTAGATGACGCCGCCGACGAGGATCAGCACCAGTTCAGTGGTCGACAGTCCTGCGGTGAGCATGTCCATACCGAACACCGCGACCCACCCCAGGCCCAGGTACACCGCGACCGACAGCCACCGCGGGTGGTCGATCCAGAAAATGTTCATGGCCACCGCGACCAGGGCCAGTGACCAGCACACTATGAAGATCGGGGCTTTGTCACCCGGAGCGTCCGCCCCTATGAACACCGGACCGTAGGTGCCGGCGATGAACACGGCGATCATGGAGTGGTCCGCCCTGCGCCATCCCTGCACCGAACTCTCACTTCTCAGCGGGAAGCGGTGGTAGGTCGCAGACACCGCCAACATGCCGGCAAGGCAGAGGGAGTACACCACTGTCGCGACGGAGAGGTCGGTGTCTCCTCTGCCGGTCAGTGCGACAACGCTGAGGCCGGTGCCGGTACCGAGGAAGTACCAGAATGCAAAAAGATGGAGGTACCCGCGCAGGGCGGGGCGGGGGCCGCGGTTGAAAACAGGCCTTTTGGCTGCCATGGAAAACACTTTCGTAAGACGTGGTCGGGTCGTTCAGCTGCAATCAGGGGAATCCGGTCATCCGTCATCCGGAGCGGGGTTGGCGGCGGACGGCACCGTGGAGCGGTGCAGGCACTGCCGGTGTGCCGACGGCCACCACCAGATCCGGGTTCCGGGGCGACGGGCCGGTGACCAACGGGAACCTGGGACCGGGATCAGATGTTGAAACCAATGCCAATGCGCTTCTCGGCGTCCTCCCACAGCCAGGAGCCGAATTCCGGGGACAGGGAAGACTCCGGCGGAGTGGTCCGGACCGGCTGGCCTGCAAAGCCGCCCAAGCCGTCCGGACCGAAGAAGGTACCGGAGGCTGCATCGGGGTCGACCGCGGCGCGGACCACGGGCCACGCGCCCCGGTCCTTGCCCTGTGGCATGGGCAGCGGGTTTCGGAACCGGGCGGGGTGGTCGTTGATCCCGGGGACCCGGGGCGTGAACTTGTCCGAGGCCCAACCGGGGTGTGCGAGCAGTGAGGCGCGGCTGTCTCCGGCCAGTCGGAGGCGTCTGTCGAGCTCGAAGGCGAAACCGTGGACGGCGTGCTTGGAGAAGCCGTAGGCCCGGGCCGGCTTGTACTCACGCTCGGAGTAGAGGTCGTCGGCCTCAAGCTTCGTTGATTTGGCCGACAGACTGCCGAGACCGACCACCCTGCCGCCTGGACTGATGCCGGGAAACAGCAGGGCGGTCAGCATGAAGTGACCCAGGAAGTTGGTCCCGACCACCAGTTCCTGGCCGTCTGAGGTGAGCTGGCGTTCCTTCCCGGGGGCGGTGACACCGGCATTGTTCACCAGGACGTCGACCGGCCCCAGTTCAGCGATCTTGCCGGCTGCTGCGCGGACTGAATCCGCTGACGACAGATCCAGAGCGACGAAGTCCAGGTCGGAAGCTCCGGTCCGTTGTTCCACGGCGTTGATCGCGGCCCGGGCCCTGTCTTCGGAGCGGGAGGCGATGATCACGTGCGCACCTGCCGAGGCAAGCTGCTCTACCTCGAAGTATCCGATTCCGGCGTTACCGCCGGTGATGACGATGGTGCGACCCTCCTGGGAGGGGAGCTCAAGGGGATTCCATGAATCGGCCATACCAGCACTCCTTGGGTTGACGCGCAACATCGGTCGACGCCGTGTACGCCAGCTCCGACGAAGAGGTCTGTTCTCTCTGACTCGATACTACGGGAGCTGGTAATCGCCGTGCACTCCGGTCATCCACGGAAAGCCCTGTGAACTCACTGTCACACAACCGTGCCGAAATGCAGAAACCCGCCCGTCCCCGGGGCCCGGTCGCCCTCGGACCGGTGACGGAGCAGGAACACCGGTGCCACCGGGCTTCGGATCCCGGGTTGGTCCGCGATATCCCCGGTGCCGGGCGACGACCCGTGAACCACCCCGGTGGGGTGAATTGTGGGTGAACACCACACGCAAAAAAAGAGTGCGCAGGCACAGGAACCGACCAACCATCCACACAGGACAGTCAACCAGACCCCGCACCCACACACCCTCAACAACAAAAGAATGAT
>LT160603.1 GCA_900049755.1 Corynebacterium provencense | reverse complement strand
CCGGCCCGGGACGCGTCAAGCTTCCCGGGGTCGCCCCCGCACCCTGCGGCCCGGACGCAGGAACCGGCGGAGCAAGCACCCCCCCCGGGGCCTGTCTCTTAAACGCATCGGGAGGTGAATAAGAGACCGCGCTGGAGGGCGTAGTCCCCGCCACGGTCGATGATCCTCAGCACGTCGGCCAGTTCCGCGGAACACCCCAGCTCCGCGGCCAGGGGAGTCAACCTCTCCACCCAGTCCGCGATGTCGTCGGTGACCAGCCGCTCGGTCGTGTCACGGTCGGTGATGACGAGCGCGTCAAGTCCGTAACGGGCTGCCCTCCACTTGTTCTCGGCGACATGCCAGTACTGCAGTGTCGGCAGGGCGCGGCCGGCGACCCACTCGCGCTCGTAGTGCACGACCAGGCAGTGGATGAATGCCGCGATCGCGGCGACCTCGCGGACCTCCATGGTCGCGTCGGCGAAACGTACCTCCACGGTTCCGTACCGGGACGGCCGGACATCGAAGTGCATCGATCCGGTGTGGTTGATGACCCCGGAGCGGTCCTGGTCGACGTTGAAGGCCTCCCACTCCTCCCAGTCCGCGAACTGGTACGGCATTCCCGCGGTCGGAAGCTGCTGGTAGAGCAGGGTGCGGTTGGAGGCGTAGCCGGTGTCCAGCCCCTCCCACGCCGGGGATGACGCCGACAACGCCAGGACGTGCGGGTACTGCATCATCACCGCGTTGATGATCGGCCAGACCCGGTCCCTGTCCCCCACCCCCACATGGACGTGGATGCCCCATATCAGCATCTGACGGCCCCAGTACTGGGTCCGCTCGATGATCTCGTTGTAGCTCTGCTTCGCGCTGAGCACCTGGTCCCCCCAGTGCGCGAAAGGATGCGTTCCGGCCGAGAAGACCCGGACGCCGAGGTCGTCGGCGACCTCCATGATCTTGCGAAGCTGACCCCGGAGGTCCTCGACGGCCCCTGGGACGGTGTCGTGGACGCCGGTGACCATCTCCACCGTGTTCGCCAGGAATTCACGGGTGACGGTGTGCCCGGGGTAGCGACGGTCCAGTTCCGCGAGCATCTCCGGAGCCCGGGCGACAAGGTCGCGGGACTCCGGGTCGATGAGAGCGACCTCCCATTCGATGCCGACCGTCGGTGCAGACCCCGGGAATTCCATGGCGGCGATGTTACTGCATCACCACCCCGGAAGAGTCACCGGAGCTGATCGGCGGTGAGGACGACGACCACGTCCGAGACCGGAACCTCCCCTCCCCCCGGCGTCCGCGCCGTAGCGAAGTTCCGGTTGTCCTCGTCACTGCGGGCCTCGACGGCTGCGATACCGAGGTCCTGCGCCACCTGGCGTGCCGCCGCCTCGGCAGCCGGATTGTCTCCGGGGTAGTACACCCCGGACGCGGGGTAGGTCGCGCCCGGAAGGTTTCCGGTCGCCACCGACGTCCAGCGGTCCTCACGCAGCTGACCGGCCCGGGAGTCCGCACCTCCCTCGACATTGCTGTTGTTCAGCACGGTCACCGCGATGCCCTTGTCCACCGGCACGGTACCGGCGGGCGCACCGTCGGCGGGTGCGGGCGGGGTGTCACCGTTCTCCAGTGTCGGTCCGTGGAATGGTTACCGGCTGTCTCCGGCACCGCTCTCGGCGTCGCCCTTGAGCGCCACCCGTCGGGAGCGCTGGGAGGTCTGGGTGGACGCCGCCCGAGTGAGCAGACACAAACAGTCGGGTCGACTGGGGGACATCGATCGCCACCCCACGCGCAGGC
>LT160602.1 GCA_900049755.1 Corynebacterium provencense | reverse complement strand
AAACAACAACCGCACACCACGAACCACAACCCAGGAAAACAACCCCCAGCCGGCCGCAGCGACCCGACATAATCTACACACCCCACCACACCACCACAAACCCGCAGGTCAGATACCATGGACCGCGACCCTCCAGGTAAGATCGGGGCCACCGACGAAAGGACTGACGTGACCTCCGAACTCTCCCCGACGACCGGGACCGGCACCACCTCCTCCGACCCTGCATCCCGCCTGGCCGCACGGTACGGTACTCCGGCTGATTTCACCCCGCCGACGTGGAATCCGGTCCTCGACCTGCTTCTGCGTCACCACTCGGTGCGGCAGTGGCTTCCCGGTGAAATCGACGAACCGACCCTGCGGACCGTCATCGCCGCAGCGCAGTCGGCACCGAGTTCCTCGAACAAGCAGGTCGTCTCCGTCATCGCGGTGCGCGACCCGGAGTCGCGCCGGAGGCTGGCGGCGGTGGGCCGGCAGATGTCCTCCCACATCGTCGACGCCCCCGTCACCCTGGTCTGGTTGATCGACTACTCGCACGGCCGGTTCCTGGCGTCCAGGGTCAGGGGAACCGTCGATGCGACCTCCGGTGCCGACGCCGGGTCACAGGGCCACGGGGTCGCCGGCACCCCTGACACGGACCTGGGGGCCCTGGACTATCTCGACGAGGCGATGGCCGCCGCCGCGGACATCGGTATCGCCGCCCAGAATGCAGCGGTCGCTGCGGAGTCTCTCGGACTGGGAACGGTGTTCCTGGGGTCGATCCGTAACGACCTTGACGAGGTCAGGGCAATTCTCGACGTTCCGGAGACCGTGGTCCCCTTCCTCGGTCTGGAGCTCGGTCACCCCGACCCGGAGGAGAATGCCGGGGTCAAGCCGAGACTGCCCATGGATCTGTTCCTCCACCATGACAGTTATGCCCGCACCGGGGACGACGGCGGGGACCGGGACGCCCGGAGGGCGGATCTTCTCACCGGTTATGATGCGACCCTGGCGTCCTACTATTCCCGGTACGGCAGTCACCCCCGCTGGTCCGCCCAGCTGCTCAACCGGCTGGGGCGTCGGGCGGTGGAGAGGACCGACCGCCGTTTCCTGCGCCGGATCATGGAGCGGGCGGGCTTCGGCCTGCACTGATCACCCTCAGGCAATTTAAAGTGACACGTCAACTATATTGGCGTAGGCTGACGCCCATGAGCACAGACAGCAGCACCCCGGCAGAGACCCGCCCGGACATCTCCTCCGTCACCTCCCTGACGCCGGACAATGACCCGAACCTGCCCCTGAAGAAGCTCGGCTTCCTGACCATCGGCACCTTCGACCCCGCCGACCCCGCCACCGGGATACACAACACCCTCGACATCATCCGGTTCGGCGAAGACCTCGGATTCGACAGTGCCTGGCTGCGGAACCGGCACATGCAGTACGGGATCACCTCGCCGATGACGGTCATCGCCGCGGCGTCCCAGATCACCTCGAAGATCAACCTCGGCACCGCCGTCACACCCCTGGGCCCGGAGAACCCCCTCCGCATCGCCGAGGACATGGCCACCGTCGACCTGCTCACCGCTGGACGGCTCAACCCCGGGGTCTCCGTAGGGACCCCGTTCCGGTACGACGGCTGGAAGGACGCCCTGTACCCGGACACCTATGACAGGGAGGACTTCTCCAAGCGCCGGGTCACCCGCCTCATCGAGAACCTCCGCGGCGACAGAGTCGGCAACTTCCCCGTCCTGGAGAACCAGGAGGAGTACTCCGAAACTGTGCAGCCCCACTCCCCCGGCCTCGTCAACAGGCTCTGGTACGGCGCAGGCTCCCGCGGCTCCACGCAGTGGACCGCAGAAAACGGACTGAACCTCCTGACCTCCTCGGTGATCTCAGCCGAGGTCAGCGACGACTTCGACGTCAACCAGCGTTCCCAGATCGACCTGTACAGACAGCACTACTCCAACGCCGCAGGTGGCACACCGAGGGTCTCCCAGGGACTCGTCGTGATCCCCACCGACCACGCGACCGCAGACCAGAAGGAACGCTACCGGGCCTACGTCGACCACCGTGCGGAGGTGGGCGTGGGCCGGCTCCAGCAGTTCGGACCGCGGAAGATGATCACCGCACCCGACCTCATCGGCAGTTCCGGGGAGATCGCCGAGAAGCTGGTCAGCCTCGCCGCGTTCCGCGCCGTCGAAGAAGTCGCCTTCGCCCTCCCGTTCACCTTCGAGGACGCCGACTACCGGCAGATCCTCAGCGACATCGCCGGTGAACTCGCCCCGAAACTCGGATGGTCGCCCGCAGCCTGAGGCCCCGCGGCAGTGCCCGGCGCGCCCCGGGGACCCTGTTGACCTCAGGGACACCGGCGAGGGCGATGGCGGGGACGACGAAGGGTGGCGTCCACCCTGCGTAAGCTCTGCGGCATGAGCACCGGGCACCGCAGTGAAGACAACCGGAGATACAACCCGCGGAGATACAACCCGGACCGGGACCGGGGCAGGAGACACGCCGGGGACCGTGGTCCGCAAGGCCGCGCCCGAGGCGGGCTCAGGGAGCTTCTCGAGACCCTCGACGGCGCCGGGTACGGAAGCTACCGACAGCTCCGGGGCCGCGCTTTCCCGATCACCGGCACTTCCGGCGTCCCCGGTGGCGTCCCCCGCTGTGAAGCTCCGGTCCTGACGGTCGACCATGTCCAGGCGGACCCCTACGCCCCGCCGTCCGCCCTGCGGATCGACGTACCCCTGACCTTCACCGGCATCACCGGCGAGCTTCTCACCACCCCGGTACCGCTCCGGGACTGGCTGGGCCGCGCCGTCGCCGGTGCCCTGACCCGTCACAGTCCCCGGGGCGGCAGGGGCTCCGGCTCACTGCACATCGACATCCCGGGGCCCGAGATCCTCGACCGCAGCAGCGTCACCGTCGTGCCCGGACCTGACGGGGAGTTCCTCAGGGTGCGCATGCAGGCGGGCCTTCCCGCACACGGCAGGCGTGTCAACGGCACCGCCGCAGTCGAACTGCTGTGCGGCGTCCTCCCCCACGTCGTCCACGATGCACTGCACGACATCGACACCGGGGCGTCCTCCCCGCTACGACGGCACGTCACCTGCTGGCGCGACCAGGAGTACCTGCGGTCACAGCTTCCCGACCTCGGACTCGTCGGCTTCCTCGCCGACGGTGCCGTCCTGCCCCGCGCCGCCGGCAACTCCCAGGAACCGTTGGACGGCGCACTGCCCCTGACATCCCCCGCCTCCCTGCGTACCCGGATGACGCTCCCCTCCGGGCGCACCGTCACCGGTATGGGGGTTCCGTCCGGGGTCACCCTCATCGTCGGCGGCGGCTACCACGGCAAATCCACCGTGCTCAAAGCTCTGGAACGCGGAGTGTACGACCACGTTCCCGGTGACGGACGTGAACTGTGCGTCACCGTCGCGGACGCGACGACACTGCGGGCGGAGGACGGCCGCAGTGTCACCGGAACCGACATCTCCGCCTTCCTTCGCGACCTGCCTTCCGGCACGGACACGACCTTCTTCTCCACCACGAACGCCTCAGGATCAACTTCCCAGGCCGCCTCCCTCGTCGAAGCCTGCGAAGCCGGGGCGTCCTGCCTGCTCATCGACGAAGACACCTCCGCGACGAACTTCATGATCCGCGACGCCAGGATGCGCGCCCTCGTGCCCGCGGACAGGGAACCGGTCACCCCGCTCGTCGACCGGGTCCGTCCCCTCTTCGACGACCACGGAGTGTCCACCGTGCTCGTCGCCGGAGGCTCGGGGGCGTTCATCGACGTCGCGGACACCGTCATCATGCTCGACGCCTCCCGCCCGGTCGATGTCACCGACCGGGCCGCGGAACTTGCCGGGCCCGTCCCCGCCGGCGCCGCATTCCCGCTGCCCGGGGGCAGGACG
>LT160601.1 GCA_900049755.1 Corynebacterium provencense | reverse complement strand
CCGGCTCCTTGTCTCTTATAAACAGCTAGATGTGAATAAGCGACACCCTGCGGACCGACCGCTGCTCGGCGTCCCCGTGGTCGTCAAGGAGAAGCACGCCGTCGCCGGTCATCCGGTCGACCAGGCTGTTCCCGCCACCGTGCAGACCCCGGACGTCGACCACCCGGTGGTCGCCAGACTGCGCGCGGCAGGTGCCGTCCTCGTCGCGCGCACCGCCAACCCGGAATTCTGTGCGGCCACGTTCACCGATTCCGCTGCCCACGGCGTCACCCGCAACCCGTGGAACCCGGAGTTCACCCCGGGCGGTTCATCCGGGGGCTCGGGTGCCGCCCTCGCCGCCGGTTACGCCCCGCTGGCCACCGGTTCCGACATCGGAGGTTCCACCCGTATCCCCGCGACATTCTGCGGGGTGGTCGGCTACAAGGCGCCCTACGGTGTCGTCCCGGGTCTGCATCCTTCGACGATGGACTGGTACCGCAGCGACTCGGCGATGGCCCGCACCGTCGGGGATGTCCTTCTCATGCACAATGTCATCGCCGGCCGGCATCCCGCCGACCCGAACAGTGTCCCTCTGGGACCGGTCACGGAGCCGGAGGACGGCTGGTCCGTGGCAGGGCACCGGATCATCGTCTCCGAGACGCTCGGGGACTACCCGGTGGACGACACGGTGGTCGACAATCTCCGGGCCGCGGCCGATGCCCTGGCTGCCCGGGGCGCGGTCATCGAACACCGGAACCCGGACTGGACCGTCGCCGAGCTGATGGAGGTGGCCATGGCGCACTACGGTCACACACTGGCCCCGGGGATGGAGGAGGTCATCGAGTCCTCCGGTGCAGAGGTCTCCCCGTACATCACCCAGTTCATCGACCACACCCTGGCGGCTGCGGCGAGAATGCCGCTGTACGAGACCATGGTCCGCGAAACCCGGATCCACACCGAACTCGGCAGGCTCCTGGACGGAGCGACCGCGCTCATCACCCCGGTGACAACGGCAGATGCCCTGCCTGCGGAAGCTCCGCTGGTCTCGGTGAACTCCCGCGGCGAACACTACTGGGCCACGCACATGGCGGTGCCCTTCAACATCTGCAACCGGAACCCGGCCCTCGCCGTGCCGACCGGTGTCGGTCCCCGCGGCGTGCCCACCGGGCTCCAGATCGTCGGCGACACCTATGACCAGCAGGCCGTCTTCCGCGTCGGGTTCGCACTGGAGGACGCCGGGACCGGGGTTCTGCAGGCCCGCGGCGACGTCCCGGACACAACCGCGTAACAACCGGACAACAACCGGTCAACAACTGGACACTGTGTCCGGACGTACCTGTTTTCCGGGCCGGAACGGCCACCGCCGGACCACGGTGTTCGTCGGAGAATAGGTGCATGACCACAGCAGAAACCACCTACGGCCTCGCCTCGCAGCTCGTCGGTGCCGGTTTGACCGGTGCCGACCTCGACGCAGAGGTCCTCCGCAGCGACCACGACAACGTGTTCCACTCCTGGTCCGCCCAGAACCATCTTCCGGATTCCGTCATCGCCGGGGGAGAGGGGGCCCGGCTGTGGAACCACGCCGGGGACCAGTTCCTGGACTTCACCAGTCAGCTCGTCAACGTCAACATCGGCTACCAGCACCCGGCTGTCGTCGAGGCGATCAGGGAGCAGGCGTCACAGTTGACGACCATCGCCCCGGCGACCGCCAACCGGACGCGGGCCACCGCCGCCCGCAAGATCCTCGACCATGTGCCGGACACGTTCAGCAAGGTCTTCTTCACCAACGCCGGTGCGGACGCCAACGAGAACGCCATGCGTCTGGCCCGTCAGGTCACCGGCAGGGACAAGATCATCTCCCGGTACCGCTCCTACCACGGCAACACGGGATCAGCGGTGGTCGCCACCGGCGACTGGCGGAGGATCCCCAACGAGTTCGCCCGCGGCCACGTCCACGTCTTCGGCCCCTACCTCTACCGCTCCGAGTTCTACGCGCAGACTGAGGCGGAGGAGTGCGAGCGGTCACTGCGCCACCTTGAGCATGTGATCCTCGCCGAGGGTGTGGACACTGTCGCCGCAGTCCTCCTCGAGACTGTCCCGGGTACCGCCGGGATCATGGTTCCGCCGCCCGGCTACCTGGCGGGGGTGCGGGAGATCTGCGACCGTCACGGCATCATCATGATCTGTGACGAGGTGATGGCGGGGTTCGGTCGCACCGGTTCCTGGTTCGCCTTCCAGCAGCACGGTGTCGTCCCCGACCTGGTGACCTTCGCCAAGGGCGTGAACTCCGGGTATGTCCCGGCCGGTGGCGTCATCATCAGCGACGCCGTCGCCCGGCATTTCGACGAGACGGTCTTCCCCGGTGGTCTGACCTACTCCGGGCACCCTCTGGCGATGGCTGCGATCGTCGCCACCGTCACAGCGATGGAGGAGGAGGGCATCGTCGACAATGCCGCCACTGTGGGGTCGGAGGTCATCGGCCCCCGGCTCACCGCCCTGACGGAGGACCCGGTGACATCACCGGTCGTCGGTGAGGTGCGTGGCAGCGGGGTGTTCTGGGCGGTCGAACTCGTCGCCGACCGGGACACCCGGGAGCCCCTGCCGGCGGAGAGGATGTCCGCGATCAGGCGTCGTTGCCTGGAGCAGGGACTCCTCGTCACTGTCGCCGGTAACCGCATCCATGTCGTTCCTCCGTGCATCATCACGGCGGAGGAGGCGGAGCAGGGTCTCGACATTCTCGTCGCCGCGATCGCCGCAGAAGCAGGGGAGGACAACTGACATGAGTTCCATCTCCGCACCGGCCGACCGTGTCCGTCGCGTCCTCGTCACCGGGGCGTCCTCCGGGATCGGGGCGGCGACGGTACGCCGGCTCAGCTCCGAGGGCATGCACGTCATCGCCGCGGCCCGCCGCGCAGACCGCCTCGCTGACCTGGCGGCCGAGACAGGGTGTGAGGCCTTCCCGCTCGACGTCACCGACGACGCCGCGGTCGCCGGACTCGTCGACCACCTGTCGTCCACCGGTGGTCTCGACGCCGTCGTCAACAATGCCGGGGGAGCGCTCGGACTCGACATGGTCGAGGACGCCGACCTCGACGGGTGGCGTCACATGTACGAACTCAACGTGCTCGGAACTCTGCGCGTCACCAGGGCTGTGCTTCCGCTGCTCCGCGAGGCCGGTCACCGCCACGGCACCGGCGACGTCCTCGTCGTCACCTCCACCGCCGCCCACGGTGCCTACGAGGGAGGGGCCGGCTACACCGGGGTCAAGCACGCCGAACGGATGCTGACCACCACCCTGCGCTGGGAGATCGTCGGTGAACCTGTCCGGGTGCTCGAGGTTGCGCCGGGCAACGTCGCCACCGAGGAGTTCTCGCTCGTGCGTTTCGACGGGGACGCCGAACGTGCGGCGAAGGTCTACGAGGGCTACCAGCCGTTGCTCGCCGAGGATGTCGCCGACGTCATCTCCTTCGGCCTGACCCGCCCGGACCACGTGAACATGGACCTGATGGTCGTGCGGCCGCGGGCGCAGGCGCACAACACGAAGATCGCCCGCGACCCGCAGTTCACGGCCGGTACATAGAGGCCGGGCAGGCGCCGAGCCCCTGTCGCCCCCTGCCGTCTCCCCACCGGATCAGCAGCAGATGCGCAGGAGACCGGCAGCAGTTCCGCAGCAGACCGGTGGGCCGGCCTCTGTACCCTGGGAACGTATGCACCCCACCACCGGCACCACCCGTCATCCCCTGACCGTCACCCGCGGGTACCGCACGGACCTGCCCTTCCCCGCCGCACAGGTGTGGGACTGGCACACCCGGCCGGGCGCGGTGGTCCGGCTCACCCCGGGACTGTCCCGGATGCGGGTCACCGCACAGGCGGACAGTCTGCGCGACGGCACCACCGTGTTCGACCTCCCCGCCGGCCTGCGCTGGGAGGCCCGGCACGATCCCGCCGGCTATTCCGGGGGGCACCGTTTCACCGACGTCTGCGTCAGTTCCCCGTTGCGGGAACTGACGCGGTGGCGGCATGAACACCTCGTCGAACCCGGCACCGGCGCGTCCGCCGACCCGTCGTCGGATCAGAGCAGGGGCACGTCGGCCGTGACCGACCGGATCACCGCCAGAGTCCCGGCGCTGCTGCTCGACCGCATCGCCGCCTACCGTGGACGGCAGCTCACCGACGACCTCACACACCTCGCCGCATTCCGCGACGAGGACGCCACCCCCCTCACCGTCGCCGTCACCGGGGCCTCCGGGCTTGTCGGCACCCGCCTCGTCGCACTGCTCGGCACCGCAGGACACACTGTCATCCCGCTGAGCAGGTATGACGCCCCCGGCGTCCGCCGCTGGGACCCCTCATCGCCCGACCCCGGGCTGCTGGAGGGGGTGGACGCCGTGGTCCACCTCGCCGGTGCCCCGATCTTCGGGCGTTTCAACCGGTCACACATGGATGCCGTGCGGGACTCGCGGGTCGGACCGACACGACGACTCGCGGCGGTCGCGGCGTCCTGCGGGGTGAGGACCTTCGTCTCCGCCTCGGCCGTCGGATTCTACGGGGCGCGGCGTCCGGAACCGGTGGAGGAGGACGCCCCGCAGGGCACCGGATTCCTCGCCGACGTCGTCGCCGACTGGGAGGCGGACTGCGCGGTCGCCGCAGACGCCGGCCTGCGCGTCGTCAACATCCGGACCGGTCTGGTCCTCGCCGGCGGGTCGCCGCTGCTCAGCCT
>LT160600.1 GCA_900049755.1 Corynebacterium provencense | reverse complement strand
AGGTCACGGAAGAGTGCACGGTAGGAGTCCCGCCACCCGACACCCGCCGCACCACCCACGGTGGCGGGCACCTCGGGGATACGACGGAACAACGGGAGGGACGCCACGAGGAACCACACCGCCGCGATCAACATGCAGGTCATCAACGAGGTGTACAGCGAAGCCACCGGACGCCTCGCAGCCGAAGCCGCCGACATGGTCTCGGCAGGCACGGCCACCACCGTCATCGCCACCGGACGCTCGGTCACCGACGCCCTGCACGAACTCGACTGGAGGGACGACGAGATCGTGCTCGTGGCGTCCTCCCGCCTGGCCGCCCACGGACACCTCTTCCTCGGCAAGACCGCCACGAAAATGATGCGCACCACCCCGGTACCGGTCGTGGTCATCCCCGCCGACTACACACACCCTGCGAACAGGAGTGACAGTGAGTGACAACGGAAAAGGTCTCGCCGCCGGCAAGATCGGCGTCCTCGGTGCCGTCGTCGTCGGCATCTCCTGTATCGCCCCCGCCTACACCCTGACCTCCGGGCTCGGCCCCACCATCTCCGAAGTCGGCACCCAGGTGCCCGGCATCCTGCTGCTCGGCTTCCTGCCCATGCTGCTCATCGCCTTCGGCTACCGGGAACTCAACAACCGCGTCCCGGACTCCGGCACCTCCTTCACCTGGGCGACGAAAGCCTTCAACCCGTGGGTCGGCTGGATGGGAGGATGGGGACTCGTCACAGCGACCGTCATCGTCCTGTCCAACCTCGCCGCCGTGGCCGTCGACTTCTTCTACCTGCTGCTGTCCCAGGTGTTCGACAACCCGGACATCGCCGACCTCACGACGAACCTGTGGATCAACATCCCCACCACCCTCGTCTTCATCACCGTGGCGGCGTGGGTGGCCTACCGGGGAGTCGAATCCACGAAGAACCTGCAGTACTGGCTCGTCGGCTTCCAGCTCGTCGTACTCACGGCCTTCGCCGTCGCCGCCGGAGTCTCACTGTCGATCTTCATGTTCTGGGGCTGGGACGCCACCCTCACGATGAACGAGGAGACGAAGGACCCCCGACGCACCGCAGGCAGGGCCTCCACCATCGTCGTCCTCGTCATCATGGCGGTCTACGCACTCTGCGCGGTCGGCGTCATCGCCTGGGCCGGAACCGGAACCGGGGGCCTCGGCGCCGGAAACCCCGACAACCAGGAGTCCATCTTCGCCGCACTGGCCGACCCGGTGCTCGGCAAGTGGGGCATCCTCATGTCCCTGGCGATACTCAGCTCCTCCTTCGCCTCCCTGCAGTCGACCATGATCTCCCCGTCCCGGACGCTGCTGGCGATGGGCTACTACAAGGCCCTGCCACCGTCCTTCGCGAAGATCAGCCCCAGGTTCCGTACCCCGTCCACCGCCACAGTGATCTCCGCGGCCGCCGCCGGAACCTTCTACACCGTCACCCGTCTCGTCAGTGAGAACGCCCTGTGGGACACGATCAGCGCACTGGGTCTGATGATCTGCTTCTACTACGGGATCACCGCCGTCGCCTGCGTCTGGTACTTCCGCCACGAGATGTTCGACTCCCTGCGCAACATGCTCTTCATGTTCCTGTTCCCGCTGGCCGGAGGCCTGGTACTGCTGGTGATGTTCTTCTACACCGCCGTCGACTCCCTCGACCCGTCCTACGGTTCGGGGTCGTCCATCGGCGGTGTGGGGATGGTCTTCATCCTCGGTGCGGGCGTCCTCATCCTCGGTGTCGTGGTGATGCTCTGGGTGAGGCTCCGTGACCCGTCATTCTTCCGGGGAGAGACACTCCTGCACTGTCACTCGCGGTCGGAGGCGGATTCCGCCACCGGGGACGCCGGGGGCGCCGGGTCCTCCCGTGAAGAGGTTCCCGACCGCCTGGTCACCGAACTGGTGGTGTCCCCGGTATCCGCACCGCCCACCGGTGCCGGCCCTGCCAGCCCTGCCAGTCCTGCCGATACCGGCAACCACGTCAGCCACGTCAACCACGTCACATCCACCGATTCTGAGGAGTAACCATGACCACCCATTCCCCTTCCACCGCCTCCACCGCCTCCGCTGCCTCTGCGTCGTCTGCGTCGTCTGGGCCGGTGTACCGGGCCGTCAACCCCGCCACCGGCACCACCACCGCCACCTACCCCCACCTCACCGACACCGAACTGGCCGGCATCCTCGACACCGCCGCGGCAGCCGCAGCAACCTGGCGGGCCACCCCCGTCACCCACCG
>LT160599.1 GCA_900049755.1 Corynebacterium provencense | reverse complement strand
AGATCGGCGTCCCGGCGCGGCGCCCCGCTGGGCTGCGGGCCCGTGCGGGGTCCGGCACTGGGCTGTGGGTGCGACGTGGGTGGCGTCACCGTCTCCGGCAGGGACATGGTTCCGATGATACTGTCCGGGGCCGGCGGGAGGGATGTGGCACCATGGGACCATGATAGAAGTCCAGTCACTGACCAAGAGATACGGAGCCGCCACTGCGGTCGACGATCTCTCCTTCACGGTTGATTCCGGCATCGTCACCGGTTTCCTCGGACCCAACGGGGCGGGGAAGTCGACCACCATGCGGATGATCACCGGGCTGGACGAACCCACCTCCGGCACCGCGACGATCGACGGCACCAGGTACCGCGACCTGGACCGCCCGTTGACGAAGGTGGGGACGCTGCTGGACGCGAAGTGGGTGCACCCCAACCGTTCCGCGGCGAACCACCTGCGCTGGATCGCAGCGGCCAACGGCATCGGGAGGAACCGGGTCGACGAGGTCCTCGGCCTGGTCGGACTGTCCGATGTCGCAGGTAAGAAGGCGGGCGGGTTCTCACTGGGAATGGGGCAGCGGCTCGGCCTGGCGGCTGCCCTGCTGGGTGACCCGGGAACTCTCATCCTCGACGAGCCGGTCAACGGTCTCGATCCTGAGGGAATCCGGTGGGTCCGTGATTTCGTCCGGCACCTCGCCGCCGAGGGCAGGACCGTTCTGATCAGTTCCCACCTGTTGTCCGAGATGTCGCAGACCGCCGACCGGCTCGTCGTCATCGGCCAGGGCAGACTCGTGGCAGACACCACCACCCGTGACTTCATCAGCAGTTCCTCGGAATCCACCACCGTCGTCCGCTCCGAGCATCTCGACCACCTGGACAAGGCCCTGACCGAGGAGGGTCTGCGGTTCGAACGCTCCACCGACGAGGAGGACCGTCCCGTCCTCGTCGTCCACGGCGCCACCCCCGACGATGTCGGACGTATCGCCTACAGCTACGGTCTCATGGTCCTGGAGCTCACCGAACGTCGTGCATCCCTGGAGGACGCCTTCATGCGGATGACCGGTCACGCCGTGGACTACCAGACCGGCTCACTCCCGGGAGAGGACAACTGATGCTGCTCAACACCGTCCGCGCGGAATGGGTCAAGCTCCGCACCACCCGGAGCCTCTACTGGACCACCGCGCTCATCGTACTGTTCACTCTCGGCTGGGCCCTTCTGATGGGTTACGCCAACGGCTCGACATTCCAGCAGGCCGTCGACGACCGGGACACGAGTCTGCTCACGGCCCTGGGCGATCCCTCGGAACTGTTCACCGTCTCCACCGCGCTGCAGGGACTGCAGTTGTTCGGGACGATGATCGTCATCGTCCAGGCGGTGATCACGGTGACCGGCGAGTACGGCAACGGGACCGCGAAACTGTCCGCTCTCGCCGCGCCGGGCAGGTGGCAGCTGCCGGTGGCGAAGACTGTCGTCTACGGTGCCGTGACGGCCGTCGTCTTCCTTGTCGTGGGTGTCGCCAGTGTCTTCCTCACCGCGATGACCGCGAACATGCAGCTGGACGACAAGTCGCTCACCGACGGACTGTCCCTGGGTGCCGACGGCGCCTGGCGTGCCGTCGGGTTGACCGTCCTGTCCTCGGTACTGGTGGTCATGGTCTCCGTGGGGGTGGGGTACCTGCTGCGCCGCACCGCGGGCGCGGTCGCCCTGCTGATGCTGTGGGTGCTGCTGCTCGAGGACCTCATCGGCGCGATCCCGAAGATCGGCGAACATGTCACCTCGTACCTTCCGTTCAGGAACCTGAACGCCGCGCTGTCCGGGACGCCGATTCCGGACGCGCCGTGGGGTACCACGGGGTCGCTGATCTACTTCATCGTCATCGTTGTCGTGGTCTTCGGCGCGGGAATTGCGGTGTTGAGGCGTCGGGACGTGTGACCGGGGGGTATCCTGGCACCACGTGACTACTTCCCGGCCCGCGTCATCTTCCGCGCCCCGTCCCGCACTTCCCCTGGCGATGCTCGCAGGTATAGCCCTGCTGTCGACCGCCGGGCCGTTCGGCACCGACATGTACCTGCCGAGCCTGCCGGAGATCACCCGGGACCTGGGGACCACCGACTCGGTCACCCAGTTGACCATCACCGGTTTCATGGTCGGCATGGCCCTCGGCCAGCTGGTGATGGGACCGTTGTCGGACAGGGTCGGCCGCCACCGGATGCTGACGGTCGCGACCGTTGTCTGGCTGGCGGCCTCGGTCGTCTGCGCCCTGGCTCCCGGGGTGGGACTGTTCATCGTGGTCCGTTTCCTTCAGGGTGCGGCCGGCGGTACGTGTGTGATGCTGGGGCGGTCGATGATCGCCGACCGGGCCACGGGGTCGGCGGCGGCGAAAGCACTGTCGACGATGATGATCTTCACCGCGGTGGCACCGATCCTCGCCCCGGTGGTGGGTGGTGTCGTCGCCGGTCTGGGCGACTGGCGGACGGTGTTCTGGGTCCTCGCGGCCGTCGGCGCCGTGGAGTTCGTGGTGGCGGTGTTCCTTCCGGAGACCCTGGTGAAGGAGAAGCGGGCGTCAGGTTCACTGTCTGTGGTGTACCGCCGCATGGCCGGCCTGTTCCGTGTCCCGGCGTTCGTGTGTCACCTGGCGGCTTTCGCGGTCGGATTCGGGGTGTTCTTCAGCTTCGTCTCCGGTTCCTCGTTCGTCATGCAGGAGGAGCTCGGACTGTCCTCGACGGGCTTCAGTCTGGTCTTCGCGGGTAATGCCGTGGCCCTGGTGGTCACCAACCTGGTCAATGCGCGGATTGTCGGCAGGTTCGGCCCGGCCGTCCTGCAGCGCACCGGTCACGCCATGCTGGTCACCGGGTCAGTGGCGCTGCTGGTCGTTGCACTCGTTGACCCGTCATTGCCGGCGGTGGTCGTCTGCACGTTCATCGCGACAATCGGCAACGCCCTGAACATGGGCAACACCACCGCCCTGGCCATGGACCTGAGTCAGGGGCGTGCCGGTGCAGGTTCGGCGCTGCTGGGTGCGGGTCAGTTCATCACCGCAGGCACGGTCGCCCCGCTGGTGGGGCTCATGGATGACGGCCTGCTGAACATGGCACTGGTGATGACGGTGTGTGCCGTTGTCGCGGCCGGTGCCGGTGTGCTGGGCCGGCGCCGCGGCTGAGCCCCCGGAGTTCCGCACCGGCGGGCCCCGGTGCCCCTG
>LT160598.1 GCA_900049755.1 Corynebacterium provencense | reverse complement strand
GCCCGGTCGCGCTCCTGCTCCCCCAGCCCGGCGGGCGGGCGCACCCCCGGCGGCAGCTCCACCGGGCCGAGTACCTCCGGGTCCCCGAGTTCCCCTGGCAGCACCAGCAGCTCACGGAGCTCCTCCACCGTCTCGTCGGTACCGTCCACCGCGACCAGCACCGTGGCCGGCGGAAAGCCAGCCGACCTGCGCTGCCCGAGTTCCTCCGCCGCCGACCTCTCCGGGTCCCAGCGGATCAGCGCCTGTGCCTCGGGCAGGTCGGTCCGGGCGACGACGAGCACCTCACCACCGTCCGCACGCGGGACGACCAGGCAGGACGCCTCCATCCACTGCCGCAGCGTCCCTTCCGACGCCCGCAGGTCGGCACGTCCGAGGGACAGCCACGGGTCGAGCAGTACCGCCGCACCGTAGCCACCTTCTGCCACCGGTTCGGCCCCGGGGGTCGCCACGACGATCCTCGGACCGGCCGGCACGTCCGCACGTACCCCGGTCCCCCCGGAGACGACCACCGGGACACCGGGGAACGCCCGGCCGAGCTCCTCGGCGGTCCGGTCGGTGCCGACCACGGTCATGCGCAGGTGGCGTCCCCCACAGGTGCCGCAGGTGAAGTTCATCTCCGGGGCACCGCACCAGCGGCACCTCGGAGGGGCGTCACCGTCGCTGCCCGGAGGCAGTTCCAGTGGCCCGTTGCACCGGCGGCACCGTGCCGGGGTTCGGCAGTCCCTGCAGGCCAGGGCAGGCGCATAGCCTCTTCTCGGCACCTGGACAAGCGCCGGACGCCCCGCATCCAGTGCTCCGCGGACCGCACGGAACCCGGCCGCGGGAACCCGGGCGTGGGCGGCGTGAGGGTCGTGGACGTCGTCGAGGGCGTGAATCCACGGCATGCGGGAGCGCAGGTGCCCCGGGTCCGGGCGGAGGGTCGGGCAGAATCCCTCCTCGACCCACTGCTGCACCTCGGCACTACGGTGGGGACCGCCCACGATGAAACCGCATCCCTCCAGCTCAGCGCGTAGTCTGAGGGTTTCTCTGGCGTGGATGTACGGGGCACGCGGGTCGACGAGCGACTCATCGGCTTCACCGGTGAGCATGATCAGCCGGAGACCGGGGACCGGGACGGTCGCAGCGGACCGGGTGCCCACCACGACACGCCCCTGGCCGGCCAGGATGCTGAGATATCGCCGGTACCGGGCGGAGGGGCCGACAGCCGCCGTCAGTTCGGTGATCTGCGCCGCGGAGAGGAACCGGCGCAGAGCCGTACGCAGCCGGTCCACGTCACGCTGGTCCGGGACGATGAGAAGGACACCACCCCCGGCCCAGGCCACGGCCGCGGCGAACTCGGCGGTGCGGCCGGCCCAGTCCTCCCCCGGGGTCCACAGCCATGACGCCGGCTCTTATACCCCTCTA
>LT160597.1 GCA_900049755.1 Corynebacterium provencense | reverse complement strand
CCGGTCCGACGAACGGGAAAAACCCCCCCCCCCGTCCTGTAAACCACTCAAAGAGTAGAAAAGAACACGCCTCGCCGACACCGCCACCGCCGAAATGGGCAAACCCCTCGGCGAAGCCGTCGGCGAAGCGGAATTCTCCGCCGACATCTTCACCTACTACGCCGACAACGGCCCCACCCTCTGCGCCGACCGGGTCCTCGACGACTCCGACACCTCCCGCACCGTCATCCAGCACCGCCCCGTCGGCGTCCTGCTGGGCATCATGCCGTGGAACTACCCCTACTACCAGATCGCCCGGTTCGTCGCCCCCAACCTCGTCGCCGGCAACACCATCGTGCTCAAACACGCCGAATCCGTCCCCGGCTGCGCCCTGGCCATCGAGAAGATCATCCACCAGGCCCTGCGCGACACCGGCCACCCCGAAGCGGTGTACACCAACATCTTCGCCACCCACGACCAGATCAGCACCGTCATCAACGACCCCCGGGTCCAGGGGGTGTCACTGACCGGGTCGGAACGCGCCGGCGCCGCGATCGCCGCCCAGGCCGGCGCCGCGCTGACCAAAGCCGTCCTCGAACTCGGCGGATCCGACCCCTACGTCATCCTGTCGACCACGGACGTGCACGCCGCCGCCGACGCGGTGGCCGTACGCCTGGAGAACACCGGACAGGCCTGCAACTCCAACAAGCGCATCATCGTCGCCGACGACATCTACGACCGGTTCGTCGACGCCGCCGTCGACATCGTCTCCGGGCTCAGTCCCCGCGATCCCGCGCAGATCAGTGACTACACCGCCGAGCGGATCGACGACATGGTCGAGCAGGTCGAGGACGCCGGGGGTGGCAGGGGCGTCTGTGGCGTCCGTGGCAGCCGTGGCGTCCGTGGCAGCGCTCACAGACCGATGAAGCGGACGGCC
>LT160596.1 GCA_900049755.1 Corynebacterium provencense | reverse complement strand
GTCGACGTCGGATGTGGTCCCGCTTCACCCCAGGCATCGCGCAGTCCGGGCAGGTGTCGGCTACGTCCACCGGCTCGGCGTTGATGATGGTGAGGGTGCCGGCGTCGGCGGCATCGGTGATCGTCAGGCCGAGCTCTGAGGTGCGCCGTGAAAAGTGTCGGCGACGAGGTTGCCAGTAGGGTGCACGGTAGGGTCCTGGTTCGGTCTCAGATGAAGGCTTCGCAACTCTCATCTTGTACCGGCCAGGGCCTCTGTATGTTGTACCACCCCGCGTCCCGCCCTTCAGCTATCTACGCACTCCGAACCGCGAAGAGCCGGATAATGTGTGGGTGAACAGGACAAACAACTCCAAGTTTATGTGTCTTCCGACGGTGGGCAGGGCAGCGGCCGCCGCTTCTCTTGTATGTTCTCTCCTTATTGCGTCGTGTTCTGCTCCTCAAACTAATTACAGTGGAACAGATGATTTATTTCCGAGCATGGGGGACGAGAATATAGACATTGATAGCTATGCATTAAACCTAAAGTACCGTGAAAACGACAGATCAATTGTTGCCCGAGCACTACTTCAGGGAAGACTTACTAAGAGTAAAGTCGACAAAATAGAGCTGGACTTGCTTGGATTAACGGTAGATTCGGTGGTTGTAGATGGCGAGGAATCGGCCTTCTACAGGACTTCAAAAGATCGATATAATGCAAGCAAGCTGGTAATTACACCGAAAACACACCTGTCTGGTACCTTTACTCTGGATATTCGCTACCGTGGGGTCCTCCGATCTATGGTTGGCGCCGGTGGATCCCGAGAGGGATGGATGGATACACCTCACGGTTTCACAACGCTGAATCAACCAATTGGAGCCATGACGTTCGCGCCGGTAAATAATCTAGTATCAGATAAATGGCTCTTCACGATTCACAGTGCGTTGATTCGGTCCTGAAGCTGTCCGGAGTGGATCAGTGACCTCAAGATGTAGTGGTCCAGGTTCCTGAAGCCCAGGGCGATGCCACGCAGATGCTCCAACCGGCCGTTGATGGCTTCGACCGGACCGTTGGACGCTCCGATGTCGAAGTACGCCAGGATGTCATCACGGCGGCTCCACAGTGTCCGGCCGAACTGTGCAAGCTCCTCCAGTCCGCTCGGCAGTCCCTTGCGCAGAGTGTTGATCAGGCGTTTCATCAACTTCTTTCCCTCGGTCCTGCGCGGATGCGAGTACGCGGCAATGACGTCCTGGTAGAAATCCCAGGTGACCTGCAGGGCGACGTAGTCGTCGTCGGTGTCCCACAGCAGCTCCAGGTGTTGTTTCTGCCGGTCGGTGAGATAATTCGTCCTGGTCAGCAGACTCCGGCGGTGCTTGTACAGCGGATCATCCTTCCTTCCGCGTCGCCCGGTGGTTTCCCTCTGCAGGCGTTGCCGACACCCGGTGAGCTTGTCGGCGGCCAAGTGCACGATGCGGAACGGATCCATGACCTTCCGCGCCGCCGGAAGGGCGTGGTCCACGGCCGTGGCATAGCCAGCGAACCCATCCATCGTCACCACCGACACCTGGTCACGGAACTGTTGGCCGCGTTGCTGCAGCCAGGTTCTCAGGACATCTGCGCTGCGCCGAAGGCCGCATGTCGATCAGCCGTGCCGGCCCGTGCCCATCGACCAGTGGAGTCAGGTCCACCAGCACCGTGACCATCGAGGAGGGCTCGCCGGGCCGGCGGGTGTGTTTCCACACGTGCTCGTCGACACCGAGAATCCGCACCCCGTCTAGATGCGCCGAGTCAGCGTAGACCAGATCACGGACGGCATCGACAGCAATCCTGTTGACCAGCTCCCAACCCACGCCCAGGGCTTTGGCGGTGGCGGACACGCTCATCCGATCGACCGCGAGGCATTGGAGGATCCAGCGGGTCACCCGGTGGGTGAGTTTTGCCCTGTCGTCAGCACAGGCCAGTGAGGGCTGGAAGATTCTCCTGGTGCACCGCGTGTTGGGACAGGTGAATCGTGGTACCCGGACGTGGAGTCGGGTGGGGAAACCTACGACCGGCAGGTCGACGAGTCGACGCTGAACATGATCCCGCTTCACCCCAGGCTCCCTGCAGTCCGGGCAGGAGTCGACCACCGCTACCGGGTCGGCGTCGATGATGGTGAAGGTGCCGGCGTCGGCAGCATCGGTAATTGTCAGGCCGAGTTCTGCGGTGCGGCAGATGGTATCGGCGACGAGGTTGCCAGTAGTGTGCATTGTAGGGTCCTGGTTCGGTCAGATGAAGGCTTCGCAACTCTCATCTTGTACCGGCCAGGGCCTCTACATGTTGTGCCACACCGGGTCCCACCCTTCAGCTATCTACGCACTCCAAACCGCGAAGAGCCGATTAACCCGCAGGGGTCTTATGTTCACCGAGTTGCGATCCACATCAGCGTGACCTACGTCTATGCTTTCACCGCCGCGATAGCTGCCAATATAGGCAGAAGAGCGAGAGCGTGACTGCACTTGCCATCCTGACTAACCGTGAGATCTGCCGACGCACGAGCTTCGCCCAGCTGTTCGTCGACCGGGTAGCGGTGACGTGCCCGGCAGGTGCAGTACTGTCGGCCGGTCTCGATGAATTACAGTGAGGTTGACGCCCGTGTCTCGCGGACAGCGAAGTACTCGGACTGTTTCCAAGTGTGCGGTACGTCAACGACAGTGCTCCTGGCGATGAACGGATTTGTCTGCGTGAGGCTTGAAGTTTCTGATTCAGACGAGATGGCGGCGATCTTTCTGTACTGGTGGTCTACAGTGGTAGCGTCAATTCTGCAATTACATCAGCAGAGGAGTCTCATTCGGCTGTAGGGTAGATGGACCTCCCCATGGTGGTCTCGGATAACACCAGGATCCGTGGTAAGTCCCCTGGGGGTTCGTGAATACCATGTCATATGAGCAGCTTCGTGGAGAGCAAATGTCGATGATGATCCGTGACTCGGTGTCCGTCGTGCTCGGTGCTGCTATTCGTGCTGAATGACCCCTCCCCAAGACTTTCTGATGGGCCTTCCTTCTCGACTTCTCGAACACACGCTCATCCTCGGCGTATCCTGTCCCCGCACGGTACGTCGACCACTTCTGACGCTCACTAAGAAGATCAGAGCAGGAGAGGTTCCGCCACGCCGGTGTCACTTTTCCCCCGTCACAGCCGCCATATTCTTCGCGTATTTTCCACGAGTTTTTTTGCGGGTGGGGCCGACTCCCGCCGCAGTCACTGACCCCTGTCCCCGGTACAGCGCCGAACTGACGGTCGTGGTGGGTGTTGGGCTGCCGGCGCGGTCGGCGTGTGTGCGGTCATCGGCGTCATTTTTACCGGCCTGCTGTATTTCGGCGCCTATCTTTTTGGTGAGAAGCTCGGAGCCCTGGCCGAGAGACAGGATTCTGGCCGGTGTGAGGCGGAGGGGCAGGGTCTGGTCTACGACAGGATCCACCGCACTGTCGCGGACGGGCAGTTCGTCCTCACGCACTCGGAAGGGTCAGTGGCCGGGGTGCGTCATTCCTATGCGGAGCTCTGGCATCTCAGTGA
>LT160595.1 GCA_900049755.1 Corynebacterium provencense | reverse complement strand
ACCGGCGGCACCGGCCCGGGGTTCTTCCGGGGCGCCGGGGACGTCTCCGGCGGCCGCGGCAGGGTACGCGTAGGCCGGGTCGTAGTCGTAGGCGGAGTCGTACGTGGCGTCGTGGGCGGAGCCGTACGAGTGGTCTCCGTACGACCGGTCCCCGTGGGAGCTGTCGCGGTCAACACTGTCAGGTGGATTCCCGTCGGAATCCCGGGCATGGCGCGGTCCATTGTGATCAGTCACGCCCCAATATTAACTTCAGCCCCGCCTTTCCAGCAGTATCCTCACCGTGACCGGGTCCTCCTCACGCGCCTCCGGTCTCTCGATAAGGGCATTGAGCTGCTGAAAGTACCGCCAGGGCTCCACTCCGAACCGACGACGGATCTCCTCCTCCTTCGCTCCCTCGGCCGACCACCTCAGGCGTTCGAAGGCGAGAATCTCCCGTTCCCGGTCGTTCAGCGCAGTCATGCCCGTAAAGTGTAATACCCGTCACCACCCTGACGATCTCACCCCCGAACTGTCAGGTCAGTACCTCTGCCAGCAGGTGCGGACACCCAGAGATTTTCCAGAACCTTTCAGGAGGCCCCGTGGCGACCGCCACCGCTCACCCCGCCGGACCCGTGTCCGGGTCCCGTTCCAGAGAAGAGAAACGGGTGCTCGCCGGCACCCTCGTCGGAACCACCATCGAGTGGTACGACTTCTTCATCTACGCCCAGGCCGCGGCATTCATCTTCGCCCCCCTCTTCTTCGAGCCCGTGGGCAGCGCCTCGCTGGCCCAGATCTTCTCCTGGGCGTCCATCGGCATCAGCTTCCTCTTCCGCCCGCTCGGCGCGATCATCGCAGGTCACCTCGGTGACCGATACGGACGCAAAGCGGTGCTCGTCGTCACCCTGGTCGGTATGGGCGCTGCCACCGCGCTCATCGGCGTCCTCCCCACCTACGGCACCATCGGCGTGGCCGCACCCGTCCTGCTGATCCTGCTGCGCATCCTGCAGGGCTTCTCCGCCGGCGGAGAGTGGGGCGGCGCCGCCCTGATGTCCGTCGAGCACGCCCCCCGCGACAAGCGGGGGCTGTTCGGCTCCTACCCGCAGATCGGCGTCCCCCTCGGACTCATCCTGGCGACCTCGTTCATGTACGTCCTCACCAGTTCCCTGTCCGAGGACGACTTCCAGTCCTGGGGCTGGCGCATCCCCTTCCTGTCCTCCCTCCTGCTCATCGTGGTGGGCTACCTGATCCGCGCCGGCGTCGCCGAATCCCCGGTCTACCTCGACATGCAGTCCCGCCAGAAGGACGCCTCGGCCCCGCTGGGACGCCTGTTCCGCGACCACTGGCGCCGGGTGCTGCTCGCCGCCCTCATCTTCGCCGGAAACAACGCCACCGGCTACATGGTCATCGCCTTCTTCTCCTCCTACGGTGCGAAGACCCTGGGGATGGAGAAGTCACAGACCCTCGTCGCCGCGATCGTCGGCGGTATCGCCTGGCTGGTGCTCACCATCTACAGCGGCCGGCTCTCCGACCGCATCGGCCGTCGGGTGACCTTCGCCCTGGGCTACGTCCTGCTCATCGCCTGGGTCGTTCCCATGTGGTACTTCATCGACAAGGGCACCACCGCGTCATTCATCTTCGCCATCCTCGTGCTGACCCTCGGCCTGGCGCCCTCCTACGCCCCCCAGTCCGCCCTCTACGCCGAGATGTTCCCCGCCGACGTCCGCTACTCCGGGACCTCCATCGGCTACGCCTTCGGTTCCATCCTCGGCGGTGCCTTCGCCGCCACCTTCGCCCAGATGATCCTCGACGCCACCGGACGGTCC
The DNA here is from genome assembly GCA_900049755.1 of Corynebacterium provencense. Lineage (GTDB taxonomy): Bacteria > Actinomycetota > Actinomycetes > Mycobacteriales > Mycobacteriaceae > Corynebacterium > Corynebacterium neomassiliense. Next base: position 944 of record LT160595.1, on the reverse strand, counting down.
TGGATGATCGGCCTCTACCTCGGGGGAATGTGCCTCATTTCCCTGGTTGCGGTACTCATGGTGCCGAAGTCGGTGGAGAAGTCGGACCTCCACGTCTGACCGGAAGACAGCGGGTTATTCTGGACGGCATGTCCGTTCTTCCAGTCGTCATCTGCGGCGACCCCGTCCTGCACCGCCCCACCACCCCGGTCCCCGAACCGGTCGTCGACCAGCTCGGTGAGGGCACCGCACTGAGCGGGCTCATCGCCGACATGTACGAGACCCTCGAAAAGGCACACGGGGTGGGACTGGCGGCCAACCAGGTCGGGCAGGGACTGCGGCTGTTCGTCTACCACTGCCCGGACATCGACGGGCCGGACGGTACCCGGAAGTCCGACGCCGAGATCGAGGCCCAGGGCGGCCCCATGCGCCGGGGCTGCGTCATCAATCCGGTCCTGGAGACCGGGCCTGTACCGGAGACCATGCCGGACCCCGAGGACGACGTCGAGGGATGCCTCTCCGTCCCCGGCTACGACTACCCCACCGGCCGCGCCGACTGGGCACGGGTCACAGGCTTCGACGAACACGGTCAGCCGGTGAGCGTCGAAGGCCACGGGTTCTTCGCCCGCTGCCTGCAGCACGAGACCGGCCACCTCGACGGGCACCTCTACATCGACATGCTCATCGGCCGTTATGCCCGGGCGGCGAAGAAGATGGTGAAGCGCGAGGGGTGGACCGTCCCGGGCAACTCCTGGCTTCCCGGGGTCGACCCCGACCCCTTCGGCCACGACGACTGAACCGCCGTGTCAGCAACCCCCTCCGGGCACCCCCGTGACCCAGCCGCCGGCGAACGGCCGGACCGGGACACCGCCTGGTCCGGTGCCCGGGCAGGTGCCCTCCCACCGGCGCAGACCGGCCTGCCCTTCCCCGTGTCGAGACACACCGACCCGCTCACGGTCCGGCCC
>LT160594.1:80531-96485 GCA_900049755.1 Corynebacterium provencense | reverse complement strand
GCTCCGCCATCCGCCAGCGGATCCCGGCCTCCAGGAACCCGTCGATGTCCCCGTCCAGCACCTTCGACGGGTCGTTGACCTCGTAGTTCGTCCGCAGGTCCTTGACCATCTGGTACGGGTGCAGGACATAGGACCGCATCTGGTTGCCCCAGGAGTTCGAGCCGTCCCCGCGCAGGGCGTCCATTTCCGCCGCCTCCTCCTGACGTTTCCTCTCCAGCAGCTTCGCAGCCAGAACCCGCATCGCCGACGCCTTGTTCTGGATCTGCGACTTCTCGTTCTGGCAGGTCACCACGATGCCGGTGGGAATGTGGGTCAGCCGCACCGCCGAGTCCGTCGTGTTCACCGACTGGCCGCCGGGGCCTGAGGAACGGTAGACATCCACACGCACGTCGTTCTCGTCGATGTCCACATGGTCACTCGTCTCCACCACCGGAAGCACCTCGACCTCCGCGAAGGAAGTCTGACGGCGCCCCTGGTTGTCGAAGGGACTGATGCGCACCAGACGGTGCGTGCCCTGCTCCACCGACAACGTGCCGTACATGTAGTCGCCGTGGACGACGAAGGTCGCCGACTTGATCCCCGCTTCCTCCGCGTAGGAGATGTCGTACACCTCCACCTTGTGCCCGTGCTTCTCCGCCCACCGGGTGTACATGCGCATGAGCATCTCCGCCCAGTCCGCGGCGTCCACGCCACCGGCGGCGGAACGGATGTTCACCACCGCCTCACGGTCGTCGTACTCCCCGGATAGCATCGTCGTGACCTCGAGGGACTCGATCTCCGAACGCAGTTCACCGAGCTCGGCGTCGGCGAGTTCCCTGGCCTCCCGGCCCTCCGCGGCGTCCTCTACGGCAGCTTCCTCAGCCATCTCGTACATCACGGGAAGGTCGTCCAACCGCGACCGCAGCCCCCGCACCTTCCGCAACCTGGACTGCACATGGCTGAGCTGACTGGTGACCTGCTGGGCGTGGTCAGGGTCGTCCCACAGCGACGGGTCTGCGGCCTGCGCCTCCAGTTCCCTGACACGGTCATCGAGTTCATCGAGGTCAAGCACCTTCTCGATAGTGGTCAGGGTGCTGTCGAGGTGGTCGAGCGCTTGGGTGACATCCGGCTGCATGGTGGTCCACTCTACCGCCCCCGGCCCCGGCACCCCGCACCCGCCCGCGCGGGTCACCGCCTGCCACGGCACAATAGGGACCATGACTTCGCCGACGTCACCGATCCCCGCTGAAGCACTCCAGGCCATCACCAAGACCTTCATCATCGCCCACGACCGGGACGACGACGCCGCCCTGGCCCAGGCGCTCGTCTACAACGCCGGGAGACTGGCGTGGCGCATGCGCGAGGCAGGACTGACGACGGAGTACAAGACCTCGGTCTCCGACGTCGTGACCGCCGCCGACAACGCCGCGGAACAGTTCATCGCCGAGACCCTGCACACCCTCCGCCCCGAAGACGGTCTCCTCGGTGAGGAGGGGACCTCGGCGTCCAGCCACTCCGGCCGCACCTGGGTGATCGACCCCGTCGACGGCACCTACAACTTCACCACCGGCTCGGACTACTGGTGCTCGGCCCTGTCCCTGGTGGAGGGCGACCCCGACGACCCTGACCTCATCCACTTCGGTGCGGTCCACCGTCCCGCCATGGGATACACGTGGTTCGGCGGCGCGGACTTCCCGACGAGCCTCGACGGCCGTCCCGTCGGACGGCTCGACGACGGCGGCAGGAACCTCGCACCGGCCGCGACCTGCCTCGGCGGCTACCTCCACCCCACCGACATCGCCGACCCCACGGTCAACGAGGTCTACACCTCGGTGGTCCGGGAGTTCGCGACCGTGCGCTGGAACGGATCGGCCTCCGTCGACCTCGGCAACGTCTCCCAGGGAAACAACGGATGCTGGATGCAGCACAGCGTGCTGCCCTGGGACCTCCTCCCCGGCCGGGCACTCGTCGAAGGTGCCGGCGGACAGGTCGAGAGGGTCACCGCCGGCGGAAAACTCTGGTCCGTGGCGGGGACGCCGGCGTCCGTCGGGCGGGTGGTCGAGATACTCCGCTCGGCCGGTGACGGTAGTTGAGCGGCACCGTGGCAGCCTCCGGAGCACCCGGCTGGTGGCATCATGCCGTGATCTACCAGGTGTACCCCAGGTCTTTCGCCGACTCGGACGGCGACGGGACGGGCGATCTCCCCGGAATCACGGCGCACCTGCCCTATGTGCGTGACCTCGGCGTCGACGCCGTGTGGATCTCCCCGTTCTACCCCTCACCCCAGAAGGACGCCGGGTACGACGTCGCCGACTACTGCGACGTGGACCCCCGGTTCGGCACCCTCGCCGACGCCGACGCCCTCATCTCCCGGGCCCACGACCTGGGACTCCGGGTGATCGTCGACCTGGTCCCGAACCACACCAGCGACCGTCACCGGTGGTTCCGCAGTGCACTGGACTCGCCGGTGGGCAGCAGGCAGCGGGCACGCTACCACTTCCGGACACCGGACCCGGAGCACCCGGACACTCCCCCGAACAACTGGCGGTCCAATTTCGGCGGGTCCGCCTGGTCGAAGCATCCCGGGGACCCGCACGGACAGTGGTACCTGCACCTTTTCGACTCCTCCCAGCCCGACCTGAACTGGGATGACCCGGGAGTCCACGACGCCTTCGACGGGGTACTGCGGTTCTGGCTGGACCGCGGCGTCGACGGTTTCCGTGTCGATGTCGCCCACGGGATGGTCAAGGAACCCGGACTTCCGGACACTGGCGACGCCGGCGACGCCGGGGAGACCGGGGACGCCGCCGGCTCCGACACCATGTCCTCCGCCGCCTCACCCTACTGGGACCTGGACGGGGTCCACGACATCTACCGCCGGTGGCGGCGCATCATCGACAGCTACGGCACCGCTGAGCAGCAGCGCATCATGGTCGCCGAGGCGTGGGTGGACCCGGTCGACCGCATCGCCCGGTACGTACGCCCCGGTGAACACCACCAGGCGTTCAACTTCGCCTTCCTCGACACCCGGTGGAATGCGGCGGACCTCAGGACCGTCATCACCGACTCCTTCCGCGTCAACGACGCTGTCGGCGCACCCACCACGTGGGTCCTGTCCAACCACGACGTGATCAGGCCCGCCACCCGCCTCGCACTCGCGCCGCAGGAGGCGGTCACCCAGCTGGCCGGACCGGTCCACGAACCGGACCGGGCCACCGGACTGGCACGCGCGAGGGCCGCCACCGCCCTGATGCTCGCACTGCCTGGCAGCGCCTACCTCTACCAGGGTGAAGAGCTCGGCCTGCCGGAGGTGCTGGACATCCCGGACTCCGCCCGCCAGGACCCGACCTTCCGCCGCACCCGCGGCACCGACCACCCTGAGCTGGGCCGTGACGGGTGCAGGGTGCCGCTGCCATGGACCGCGGACGCCCCGGGCTTCGGGTTCGGGCCCGCCGACGCTGCCGCACCTCCGTGGCTGCCCCAGCCGCCCGTTTTCGCCGACCTCGCGGTCGACAGGCAGGCCGGGGACCCGGACTCCACCCTCGAGCTCTACCGGACTGTGCTGGGGCTGCGCAGGGAACTGCGGACCGGTGAGGGCCGCGCCACGGTGGACACCCCTGCCTCAGCGGAGGACGCCGACATCGTCACCGTCACCGTGACCACCCCCGTGACCACCGTGACTGTCTGCACGAACACCGGTACACGGCCGTGGACCCCGCCTGCCGGGGCGAGGGTGGTGCTGGCGACCACACCCGGGGTCACCACCCGTGTCCCCCCGGACTGCACCGTGTGGCTGACCGGGTTAGGATCGCGGTCAGAGTGACGAACCAGTCCGGCAGGGATCTCTGATCCCCCGAGGATCACCTGGAGACACATGTCTGACCTCCGTCCCGAGTCTCTCCCCGTCCACGGTGTGGGGCGTGACGATCTCACCCTCCCCGACCCCACCCCCGACCACTTCCGCTGGTGGCTGCTGCACCATCTGCAGTACACCGTGGGCAAGGACCCGGAACACGCCTCGGTGACCGACTGGCGGCTGGCCCTGTCACACACGATCCGCGACCGGGTGGTCACCCCGTAGTTCGAATCGACCCGCCGCACCTGGGCGGAGGACCGGAAACGTGTCCACTACCTGTCGATGGAGTTCCTCATCGGCCGGTTGCTGGAGGACGCCGCGATCAACCTGGGCCTGCGCGATGTCGTCGAGGAGGTCCTCGACGGACTGGGGCTCAGCTTCACCGCCCTGACCGAGGACGAGCCGGACGCCGCCCTCGGCAACGGGGGTCTGGGCAGGCTGGCAGCCTGCTACATGGAGTCGATGGCCACCCTCGCCTGCCCCGCGGTGGGTTACGGCCTGCGCTACGAGCACGGGCTGTTCCGCCAGAGTTTCGACCACGGCAGGCAGATCGAGACCCCGGAGGACTGGCTGGCCACCGAGGACCCGTGGAACTTCACCCGCCCCGAATCCTCCTACGGCGTCGGCTTCGGCGGCTCGGTCGAGGACGTGGAGGGAGGCCCGGTGTGGCGTCCCCGGGCGCGGGTCCGGGCCACCGCCCACGACACCCCTGTCGTCGGTTACGGGGGGGGGAAATGGGCGAACACCCTGCGGCTGTGGGCGGCGATGCCCACCGCGGACCTGTTCGACCTGGAGCGGTTCAACGCCGGTGACATCGTCGCCGCCTCCAACCATGAGGCACTGTCCCGCGTCCTGTACCCGAGCGACTCCACCGAGGAAGGCAAGGAACTCAGGCTGTCCCAGGATTACTTCCTCACCTCCGCATCAGTCCAGGACATCCTGAGGCGCTACCTCACCGACCACACCGACCTGACCGGACTTCCGGACCGGGTCGCTATCCAGATGAACGACACCCACCCGGCGATCGCCGGACCGGAGCTGATCCGCCTGCTCGTCGACGACCACGGGTTCGCCTTCGACACTGCCGCGGACCTGACCACCGGTGTACTCGGATACACCAACCACACCCTGCTGCCGGAGGCCCTGGAACGGTGGTCGGTCGGTCTGATGCAGAAAGTCCTTCCCCGCCACCTGCAGATCATCGAGAGACTGGACTCCCGTGAGATCGAGATCGCCGGCCCCCGCCCCGACGAGGTGGGGCTGATCGGCGACGGGGCGGTGAAGATGGGTGACGTTGCTTTCGTCACCAGTCACCGTATCAACGGTGTCTCGGCACTGCACACAGAGCTGGTGCAGCGGGACCTCTTCCCGGTCCTCGACCGGCGGCATCCCGGCCGCATCCTCAACGTCACCAACGGCGTCACCCCACGCCGGTGGTTGAAACTCGCCAACAGGCCGTTGGCCCGCCTGGTCACCGACACCGTCGGGGAAGGGTGGGAGACCGACCTCGACCGACTCTCGGACCTGGAACGCCACCTCGACGACCCGGGTTTCCTCGAGGCCTTCGGGGAGACGAAACACCTCGCCAAACAACGACTGACACAGTGGCTCGACGACAGGTTCGACATCAGTGTGCCCACCGGGGCCCTCTACGACATCCAGGTCAAACGGCAGCACGAGTACAAACGCCAGCTGATGAACATCCTGTGGACCATCGCCCGCTGGCAGAGGATCAGACGGGACCCGGACAACGGGGGGGCAGGGCTGGGTCCCCCGGGTGAAGATCTTCGGGTGAAAGGCCGCGGCAAGCTACCGGGCCGCCAAGGACATCATCCGTCTGATCAACGATGTCGCCGAGGTGGTCAACAACGACCCTGTCACCCGTGACCTGCTGCGCGTGGTCTACCCGCCGAACTACGACGTCTCCATGGCGGAGAAGCTGATACCGGCGGCGGACCTGTCCGAACAGATCTCGACGGCAGGTATGGAGGCCTCAGGCACGGGCAACATGAAGTTCGCGTTGAACGGTGCCCTTACTGTCGGCACCCTCGACGGCGCGAACGTGGAGATCAGGGACCATGTCGGTGCCGAGAACTTCTTCCTCTTCGGACTGACGGCCGACGAGGTCGTGGAGCGCCGCGGGGTTCCCGGGCACGCCCGGGCCGCGATCGAGGACAGCCAGGCGCTGAGGGATGTACTGCAGGCGGTCGCCGAGGGCACGTTCAGTCCCGACGACCACCACCGCTACGACAGCCTGCTGGACAACATGTGGAACAACGACTGGTTCCTCGTCGCCTCCGACTTCGACTCCTACGATGCCGCGCAGTCCGAGGTGGACAGGGTCTACCGGGACCCGGCGCTGTGGCAGCGCAGGTCCGTGATCAACATGTCACGGATGGGCTACTTCAGCTCCGACAGGTCGATCAGGGAGTACATGGCGAAGATCTGGGATGTCCTCCCGGTCGTGTGACCGCGACCGTACACAGGCGACCGGACGCAGGCGAGGCACAGGAGATGAAGGGGAAGGGGGGACCTGGATGATCACCGACACGGACGCCCGACGGCTGGCCGCGGGAACACACCCCGACCCTTTCGCCGCCCTGGGCCCCACCTCCGACGGTCGGGGAATCGTCGTCCACGTACCGGGGGCCCTTGCCGTCAGTGTGGTCAACGACACCGACGAGGCTGCACTGACCCCCCACCCCGCCGCCCCGGGCGTGTTCACCGGCCGTCTCCTGCCCTACTACCGGTTGCGCGTCACCCGGCCCGGCCCGCCCGGTGCCCCGGTCCGCTGCGGCTTCGGTGAACTTCCTCACCGCCCATGACGGCTTCACCCTCGCTGACGTGGTCTCCTACTCTGAACGGCACAACGGTGCCAACGGGGAGAACGGCAGGGACGGTCACGAGGAGAACTTCTCCGACAATCTCGGCGTCGAGGGCCCTACCGACGACCCCGGGATCCTGGAACGACGGGCCCGCAGGGTCCGGGCGATGCTGACGACCCTGCTGACGGCGCAGGGCACGCCGATGATCCTGGCCGGCGACGAGCTGAGCAACAGTCAGGGCGGGAACAACAACTTCTACGTCCAGGACAACGAGGTCGGCTGGGTGGACTGGGCAGGTGCGGACCACGCACTCACGGACTTCACCCGGAGACTGACCGCTCTCCGCCACCGGCTGCCGGTGCTGCGGCAGACGGCGTTCCGGCACGGTCATCTCAGGGCCGACGGTCTGCCCGACGTCACCTGGTACCGGGCCGACGGGGCGGAGGCCGGCCACGACGACTGGCATGACCCGGAGCACCGCCTCATCGCGGTACTGCTGAGGGGAACCGCCGGAGACCTTTTCGGGGAAGCGGCGGCGGGCACGGTCCTGGTCGTGCTGAATCCGGGACCGGACACGGAGTTCACCGTCCCCGACAACGGTCTGCACGTGTGCATGCGGGAGGATCCGGCGACTGCGGCGTCCCCGGCCCCCGGTGCCCTGCACCACCCGTGGAGGCTGGAGATCGACTCCGCCCGCCCGGGTGCCGGCACCTGTTACGCGGACACGTCCGGGGCTGTCGACTGCCCCTGGGACGGTACCGGACCCTACCCGGTGGCCGGACAGTCCGTGGTGGTGTTCTCCGCACCGTAGGCCCCGGCCCGAAAACAGCACCACAGAACCGCACCGCACACCCGGGCACGCCTGACGGGCCCCTGCCCCTGCGCAGGCACGGTCGCCCACCTATTCTGGAGTCCATGAGTCTGAGCTACGCCGATGACCTCAACCTGGCCCTGAACATCGCCAATGCCGCCGACGCGGTGACCATGGACCGCTTCGAGGCCGGTGACCTTGAGGTCCACTCCAAGCCGGACCTCACTCCGGTGTCCGACGCCGACACCGCCACCGAGAAGCGGGTGCGCGAACTGATCACCACCCACCGCCCGGGGGACGCGATCCTCGGCGAGGAATTCGGCGGTGACGTCGAGAAGGTCGGCAGGCAGTGGGTCGTCGACCCCATCGACGGTACGAAGAACTACGTCCGTGGCGTCCCCGTGTGGGCGACCCTCATCGCACTGTTGGTCGACGGCGTTCCGGTCGTGGGGGTGGTCTCCGCGCCGGCACTGTCGCGGCGCTGGTGGGCGGCGCAGGGCATGGGGGCCTGGCGAACCTTCGGGGCCGACCGGGCCCACCAGATGCACGTGTCGAAGATCTCAGACATCGCCGACGCCTCGATATCCCTGTCGTCCCTGGAGGGGTGGAGGGACGCCGGGCTGCGTGACCGTCTGTTGGACCTGACCGACTCGGCGTGGAGACTGCGCGGCTACGGTGACTTCTGGTCGTACTGCATGGTCGCCGAGGGCACGGTGGATGTCGCCGCGGAGCCGGAGGTGAACCTCTGGGACCTCGCCGCCCTGGACATTCTCGTGCGCGAGGCCGGGGGGAGGTTCACCGGTCTCGACGGGACCCCCGGTCCGCATTCGGGTTCGGCCGTCGGTTCCAACGGGCTGCTGCACCGGGGCGTCCTCGACGCTCTCGGCACCACCGGGCCCAGGTAGGTTACCGTGGGAGTTCACGGCGGGCGGTGGCCGCGGACAGTTCCCGTGCCCTCATCCACTCTCCCCTATTGACTCGCCCCACCCGCAGAAAGGCAGACATGACGACTCTGACGTCCCTTCCCGAATGGACCGCACTGGTCGGACAGGCCCCGCGGATACGGGAGACCACGCTGCGTGACCTGTTCCGTGAAGATCCCGGCCGGGCCGGTGACCTCACCTTCGACGTCGGCCCGTTGCACGTCGACCTGTCGAAGAATCTGGTGGACGCCACGGTCATCCGCCACTTCACCGCCCTGGCCCGCGCGGTGGGGGTGGAGGAACGCCGTGCGGCGATGTTCACCGGAGAGCACATCAACGTCACCGAGGACCGCGCGGTCCTGCACACGGCGTTGCGGCTGCCGGTGGAACTGGACCTGGTCGTCGACGGGCAGGATGTCGCCGCTGACGTCCACGACGTGCTCGGCCGCATGAGGGACTTCGCCCGCGGCCTGCGTTCGGGTACCTGGCGGGGCTCGACCGGGCACACCGTCAAGGAAGTCGTGAACATCGGTATCGGAGGTTCCGATCTCGGACCGGTGATGGCGGCGACCGCCCTGCGTGCGTACCTCACCGCCGGGATCACCCCGCACTTCGTCTCCAATGTCGACCCTTCGGATCTGGTGGAGACCCTGCAGGGGCTGGACCCGGAGTCCACACTGTTCATCGTCTCCTCGAAGACCTTCACGACCGCGGAGACCCTGGCCAACGCGCATGCGGCGCGACGCTGGCTGCTGGAGAAACTGGGGACGGACACCTCGGACCCGGACGCCGTCCGCGAGACTGTCGCGAAACACTTCGTGGCGGTGTCCACCAACGCGGCTGAGGTCGAGGCCTTCGGCATCGACACGGCGAACATGTTCGGTTTCTGGGACTGGGTCGGCGGCCGTTACTCCGTGGACTCGGCCATCGGTCTGTCGCTGATGGCCGCGATCGGTCCCCGGGACTTCATGGAGTTCCTCGCCGGTTTCCGTGAGGTGGACGACCATTTCTCCTCCGAGCCCCTGGAGATGAACGTCCCGGTGCTCATGGGCATGCTCGGGGTCTGGTACACCTCGGTCCTGGGCGCGCAGTCCCATGCTGTCCTGCCCTACTCCCAGGATCTGGCCCGCTTCCCCGCCTACCTGCAGCAGCTGACGATGGAGTCGAACGGCAAGTCGGTGCATCTCGACGGGTCCACCGTGGACACGGAGACCGGGGAGATCTACTGGGGGGAGCCGGGGACGAACGGCCAGCACGCCTTCTTCCAGCTCCTGCACCAGGGCACCCACCTGGTACCCGCCGATTTCATCGGTTTCGTCAACCCGCACGAGGATCTTGTCGCCGCCGACGGCACCACCAGCATGCATGACATGCTCCTGGCGAACCTGCTGGCGCAGTCGAAGGTGCTGGCTTTCGGGCGGACCGCCGAGGAACTGCGGGAGGCAGGGGTGCCGGAGCGGCTGGTCCCCCACAAGGTGATGCCGGGCAACCGCCCCTCGACGACCATCCTCGCCGACAGTCTCACGCCCCGGGTGCTGGGGGCACTGATCGCCCTCTACGAGCACGTCACCTTCATCGAAGGGGTGGTGCTGGGCATCAACAGTTTCGACCAGTGGGGTGTTGAGCTCGGTAAGGAGCAGGCGTCCAATCTTCTGCCCCTGCTCAGTGATCCGACGACCCCGGTGGATTCCGGGGACGCCTCCACCGACGACCTGGTGGAGTTCATCCGCGCCCGTCGGAGCCGGTAGGTCATTCCGGCTGGCAGACCGGGCACCACCAGATGACCCGCTCGAGTTCCCCGTCGTCTCCGCCGGAGTCGGGCCCTCCGAGGAAAGCCTGTGCGACCGGGGTGCCGCAGCGTCGGCAGGCCCGGCCGGCGCGGCCGAACACGTAGTCGCCCATTCCGGGTCGGCGGTCGCCGGTGAACACGCGCCGTGGTTCCCTCCGGTTGGCCCACATCACCTTCCTCGTCAGGTCCAGCAGGCTGGTGGCGGTGTCCACCCCGTCGGCACCGGTGCCGACGGGACGCCGCGGGTCGACGCCGGCGAGGAAGCACACTTCCGCCCGGTACTCGTTTCCGATGCCCGCCACATTGCGTTGGTCGAGCAGTGCCGCACCGATGCTCCGCTCCGGCCGGGAGAGGATGCGTCGTAGTGCCTCCTGCCGTCGCGAGACCGACTCCTCCGGCACGGTTTCCTCCGGCACACGGCCACCGACGGCCTTTGCCCCGGCGCCGTGGCCGGACGATGTCCACGACCCCGGGGCGTCCCAGTCAGGGGCGAGGATGTCGGGGCCGAGGTGTCCGACCACGGAAGCGTATTCACCGCGGTCGAAGAGACGCACGAAGCCCAGACTGTGCCCGACGACCTCGATCTCAGGTCCGCCGGGGTGCTGCGGGGCGAAGCGGAGGACCACCCGTGCGGTGTGACCGGGGCGTCTCCACCGGGTGCCGACGGTGTGGACCGACCAGACCCCCTCCATCTTCAGGTGGGTGTGCAGGACCCTGCCTGAGACATCGATGAACAGGTGTTTGCCGTAGGGCCAGACCTGGGTGACCTGCCGCCCGACGAGGTCTTCGGTGGCGAACCGGGGGACCCTGATGTCACTGCGGGTGACGGTCCGTCCGCCCATCCACTGCATCCTTTCGGAGAGCTGGAGTACGGAATCGCCTTCGGGCATGCTGGTCTCCTGTTCTCTGCCGGTGGTCGGTTCAGGCCCCGCAGCAGCCTGCCGTGCACGGTGCCCCGTCAACGGCACTGCCGAAGTTCGGGACCGTCCCGCAGGACGCCGTAACCCTGCCGGACCCTTCAGTCTGTTCCTCCACGAGGTCCACGACCATGTCGGCGAAGTCGGGGGTGGGCCCGGGTGTGGCCGCACGGCTCAGCCTAATCCCGAGTTCTGCGGCGACCTCCCTCGCCTCGGTGTCGAGGTCCCAGATCACCTCCACGTGGTCGGAGATGAAACCGACCGGGCAGAGCACCACCGGTCGCCGGTTTCCCTGTGCGACCCGGTCACGCAGGTGGTCGCAGATGTCCGGGCCGAGCCAGGGGACCGCCGGGGGCCCGGAACGGGACTGCCACACCAGTTCGACGTCCCTGCTGTCGTCCCTGCACGGGTCACCGACTGCGCGCGCGTCGGGGCCACCGCCGGGTGCGAAAGAGGAGGCCGCGCGGATCAGCCGGGCGGAGTCACGGACCTGCCTGGAGTAGAGGTGGCCGCCGGCGTCGGGCGGTCCCGCCTGCCTGTCGGCGCTGAGGGGGACCGAATGGGCGGTGAACACCAGGTCGGCGTCCGCCCCGGCGTCTCCGAGCGCCCTGCGTGCACTGTCGACGGAGTGGGCGAAGGCCGCGATGAACCGTGGATGGTCGTGGAAGTGCCGGAGCCTCCGAAGCCGGGGAGGACTGTCCCCCCGGTCCAGGACGGACTGCCGGGCCCGGGCGATGTCCTCGTGGTACTGCCGGCAGCCGGAGTACCCGCCCCAGGCGGAGGTGGCGAACACGACGGCGTCGCGGACACCGTCGGCGGTCATGCGCGCCACGGCGTCCTCGACCATGGGGTGCCAGTTACGGTTGCCGAAGTAGACGGGCAGGTCATGTCCGCGTGCGGCCAGTGCCCTGCGGATGTTGGCGATCAGCTCCCGGTTCAGGTCGTTGAGCGGACTGCGCCCGCCGAGCGCACGGTAGTGCTCTCCGACTACTTCGAGCCGTGACCGGGGGATTCCCCTTCCCCGGGTCACGTTCTCGAGGAAGGGGATGACGTCCCCGGCCTTCTCCGGTCCACCGAAGGACAGCAGCAGGACTGCGTCGGGATCGCTCATGGTCTCGTCTCTCCTGTTTCTGCGGGGGTGGTCAGTACAGCGGTCATCCGGTCGAGGAAGCTGATGACCGTGGCGCGTTCGGTATCTGTCAGGGCTGCGGCGACTCCGAGCCGTCGCGCGTGCACCTGTCCGACTCTGGAGCGTGCGGCTGCCGCGGTCGGGGCGGTGACCTCGATCAGGAAGGCACGGTGGTCTCCGGGGCTGATCCTGCGGACGATGTGCCCGTCCTCCTCGAGCCGCCGCAGCAGTCTGGTGGTCGACGCCCGGGAGATCCCCAGGTGTTCGGCGATCATGGTCGGGGTGACAGGGATGTCCTGACGTTGTGCTGCCATGAGATAGCGCACGGCGTGCATTCCCTGTCCACTGATCCGCATGTACCGGCGGGAGGATTCATCGCACTCGCGTTCTGCGGTCCGCAACCGCCCCAGGGCGCGCATCACCTCGAATGCCGGGGCCGGCTCAGGTGGGACGACCGGCATCTCCGTCCCGGGTTCGTCGTCGCTGCCGGTGTACGTGCCGGAGCCGCAGGTTTCAGCAAGTTGCCGTGGAGAGAAGGCGTGGAGGTCTATCCCGTCATCAGCCATGACAGAGATAATACATAAACGTTAACAATCAACAAGTTCTTAATACTGCCGTGGCAGTCCGACACCGGTCACTGACGTATCTTCCGGTAGGCCTCAAGCGCCTCCTCCCGCGACACCGCGAGGTCCACCACCGGTTCCACGACGGATCCGGGATCATCAACTGCCGCAGTCCACCGCCCGACGTACTCCCCGTCAGGATCGAACTTCTTCTGCTGGGTCACCGGGTTGAAGATGCGGAAGTAGGGTGAGGCATCGTCACCGCAGCCCGCCGCCCACTGCCAGTTGAAGGGGTTGGACGCCGGGTCCGCGTCCACCAGGGTGTCCCAGAACCACTCCTCCCCGAGACGCCAGTGGATCAGCAGGTTCTTGGTGAGGAAACTCGCCACCACCATCCTGACCCGGTTGTGCATCCACCCCGTGGCCCACAGTTCCCGCATCCCCGCGTCCACCAACGGGAAACCTGTCTCCCCGGAACGCCACGCGGCGAGATCCCCGGCCAGTGCAGGGTCCGGGCCGGACGGGTGGCACGGCTCCGTGGCGGTGGCTGTGTCCGTGGCCGTGGCTGTATCCGTGGCCGTGCCGCCGCTTCGGTCACCACGCCAGGGGAAGCGGTCGAACTCCTCACGGACGCACCGCGTCGCCAGATCCGGACGGTGGTACAACCTCTGCCAGCTGAAATCCCGCCACAGCAGTTCAGTGCGCAACGCCACGGCGTCCTCCCACCGAAGGTCACCCCGTTCAGCCGCCGCACCGACGGCGAACCACACCCGGTGGGGACTGAGCTCACCGTGTCGCAGGTGCGGCGACAGACGGCTGGTGGCGTCCTGCCCGGGGAAGTCCCGGCCCACGGCGTAGCCGGCACGGGTCCCCTCCCGGCCTGACACCGCTGAACGGTCATCACCGGTGAACGCGGCAAGGGAGGCCAGCGCCGCCTCCTCCCCCGGGTCCCACACCCGTTCCAGGGTCACCGTCCACGGTTCAGGCGCACTGCGGGGCACCGCGGGGAACGGCACCGCGGCAGGCGGGTCGAGATCGGAAGAGCGTCGTGTAGGGAAAGAGGGTAGATCTCGGTGGTCGCCGTATCATTAAAAAAAAAAAAAGGCGGCGCCGCCACCCTCCCCGTCCACGGCGTCCGCAGCGTCACCGGAACCCGGCCAGGGCACCGCGGCTCCGAAAGGGTTCGCCGGATCCGAGGCGGCGAGCACCACCGGGCCCCTGTCCTCCCGGGTGTCAGGTTCCTCCTCGATCGCGCGGAGCCGGTCGACGACCACCCGGGACGCGAACTGGGCGCCGCCGAGACCGTCGACGATGTACCCGCGCAGCAGTGCCCCACTGTCCTCCCAGGCGGAGAGCAGGCGGTACGCGGCGGCGAACCCTCCCCCGTAATGCTCGGCGACGACCGAACCCCGGGTCACCACCGCATACCGGTCCAGCCATGCCTCGACCCGGGCGACTGCGCGGTCCGCCGCCGAGGACGACGGTACCGGGACCGCCGACCACCGACCGGGGACACCCGCATGGGCGTCCATCGCCGCCCGACGCGACCGGACCTCCTCGGACCTGGCTGTTCTGGCGAAAGTGGTGCGCCCCATCCGCAACCGGGCAGCCGAGCCCCTCCCACGGTTCCTCCGTGGGGCTTTGTGTGCCCCCTTCGACCCTGACGCGCCTCCCGGTCCCCGACCGACGACGTCGGTGAGTCCGGTGCCGGCCAGGCGGGCCCGCACCGCGGCGAACGAGTCCGGTATCAGCAGTCCGGCGTCGAAGAGTTCCCTGATCGCGTCATCCACCGCTTCGTGCGCGGTCCCGCCGGGCAGCTGCGCGGCGTCCTCACCGAGTGCCCGGGCGATCTCGGAGGCCAGGAAGGCCCCACCTCCGGCGACCCTGTCGGCCACCAGTCGGGCGACCGGTCCCAGGGTGACACCGTCGGGGTCACCGCCCTCCACGAGCAGCGGGGCGAGATCGGCGGGCAGCAGAGTCACCAGAGGATCTGTCGGCGAGGCCGCCCCCGCCCCGACTACCACGACCTCACCGGAGGAGATGAGCTCGTCAAGGTCTTCCGGCCGGTATCCGGGAATCCGGGCAGGCAGCACGACCGTCTCCCAGGCACTCGCCGGCAGGGGCACACCCGCGAGCTGTTCGATGACAGAGGCCAGGTCGTCACGCTCGGCGGTGCCGAGCCCGTGCCAGGAACCCAGGAACGCCGCATAGGTCTGGGTGCTCACCGGCTCCAGGGCACCGCGGGCCTTCGCCAGGGTCGCGGCACGCAGTCGGCGCAGCACACCGGTGTCCACGTAGCATTCCTGCCCGTCCACGGTGACGGTGTCGAGGCGCCGGCTGCTGACCCACCGGCGTGCCAGGGCGTCGGCGGTGGCCACCCCGAGACCGAACTCCTCCGCCACCCGGGATGCGGTGAACGGCCCGTGTGTCCGGGCCCACCGCAGCAGCAGCTGGTCCACGGCGTCCGGCACGGTCTGCGCCGCAGCGGCGACCCCCGGGGGCACAGGGATACCGAGTCCGTCACGCAGCAGTGCGGCGTCCTCCACGACCGCCCACCGCAGAACGCCACCCACCCTGACCTCGCACACCCTGCGGGGCATCATCGCCCGGACCTCGTCGAGCACCGCCGGGGCACCCTGCCCCCCGACGGTGACGGCGGCGGGGTCCACCCGCCTCCCCACCTCGTCCGGGGACAGCGGGCCCAGCGCACGGAGCATGTCCACGACCTGTTCCGCCGTCCGCGCCCTCCGTCCGTCGGAGAGCCACTGCAGGCCCGCCACGATGTCGGCGACGACCTCCCCGTCGAGTTCCAGCCCCTCCCCACGCTGACCGAGGACGGCGGCGAGCAGGGCGGGGTCGACCGACAAGGCCGCGGCGCGCTCGGCGGAGTCCCCTTCGTAGAGGAACGCCCCCGTGTAGCTGAACAGGAGGGACTCGGCGAATGCTGAGGGGGTGTCGGTGGTGATCTCGGCGACCCGCATACGCCGCGAGCCCACCGCGCCGACGATGCGTTCCAGGACCGGGAGGTCGTAGACGTCCTGCAGGCATTCACGCATGGTCTCCACCATCACCGGGAACTCCGGGTGCGGGCGTGCGGCGTCGAGCAGCTGGGACGCCCGCTGGCGCTGCTGCCACAGCGGCTGGCGGCGGCCCGGGTTGCGC
>LT160594.1:27898-80335 GCA_900049755.1 Corynebacterium provencense | reverse complement strand
CACAGCGGCTGGCGGCGGCCCGGGTTGCGCCGCGGCAGGAGCAGTGACCGGGCGGCGCACTCGCGGAAACGTCCGGCGAACAGGGCGGAGGAGCCTACGGCGTCGATGACCTCGTGGACCACCTCTTCCGCAGGACCGGACAGGTCAGGACCTCCGGAGCCGGTCACCCCGGGGGCCCCGGCCGGCCGCCGGGGTACCACCGGGTCCGCCCCCTCACCGGTGAGCAGTTCGGCGCCGGGCGGGTTCTCGCTGTACGGCAGGCGCAGGACAATGCCGTCGTCACCGGCGACCGCCATCGCGTCGATACCGGACCGTCGGTTGAGTTCCGCACCGATCGCCAACGCCCAGGGAGCGTTGACAGACCTCCCCCACGGGGAATGCACGACAACCCTCCAGTCCCCCACCTCGTCGTGGAACCGTTCGATCAGTACGGTCCTCTCGTCGGGGAGTACCCGGGTCGCCTCCCGTTGCTCACGGTAGAACATGTCGATGTTGGCCCGGGTGTTGTCGTCGAGGAAGGACGCCGACCTCAGGTCCCCGTCACCACCGGTTCCCCATGACCTGCGCGCCGCCCCGATCACCGGTGCGAGTTCGGCCGGGCGCCCCTCAGCGTCCCCCACCCAGAACGGCAGTCGGCCGGTGTGGCCGGCGGCCGGGGTGACGATGACCTGGTCACGGGTGATCTCGGCGATCCGCCAGGAGGACGCCCCCAGTGTGAAGACGTCCCCCACACGCGATTCGTAGACCATCTCCTCGTCCAGTTCCCCGACACGGCGTCCCCCCGCGGTGCTGTCACCGTCGGCGGGGAGGAACACCCCGAAAAGCCCACGGTCCGGGATTGTCCCCCCGCTGGTCACGGCGATACGGCGGGCCCCGGGGCGGGCGGTGAGCTGCCCGGTGACCGCATCGTAGACCAGCATCGGCCGGAGGTCGGCGAAGTCTGTGGAGGGGTAGCGTCCGCTGACCAGGTCGATGACCCCGTCGAAGGCCTCTCTCGGCAGGGCGGCGTACGGGTGGGCCCGCCGTACCGTCCGGAACCACTCCTCGACGTCCACACCCTCCTCCCCCGCTGACTCTGCCTGCACGGCCCGCGCCACGGTCTGCTGTGCCAGCACGTCGAGGGCGTTGGTCACCACGTGCAACGGTTCGAGGTCACCGGCAAGCATGCGGTCGACGATGACGGTGGCGATCTCGGCGTCCGCCCGGTGCAGCGGATACACCGTCGACCTGGACACCGCGCCCACGGAGTGTCCGGCACGCCCGGCGCGCTGCACCGCCGAGGACACCCCGGGTGGTGCCCCGACCTGGATCACGTGGTCGACCAGTCCCATGTCGATGCCGAGCTCGAGTGATGATGTCGCCACCACGCACCGCAGGGTGCCTTCCTTCAGCCCCGCCTCGATGTCCGCCCGCTCATCCCTGGACACCGACCCGTGGTGGGCACGGGCGATGACCGCGGGCGCACCGGGCACGGCGGCGGACTGTGCCATGACCTGTGCGGGATCCCTGCGGGTGGGGGCGGCCAGGGACTCCGGGTCGTGTTCCCGGGCCCACATTTCGTTGAGGGCACCGGTGAGCCGTTCGGCGGTGCGGCGGGAGTTGACGAAGACCAGGGTCGAACGGTCCGCCATGACCTGTTCGTACACCGCGCGCTGGACGTGCGGCCATACGGACTTCTGCTGCGGCAGTGCGGATTCGCGGTCCAGTCCGGGGGCGACGCGTCGCCCGGATCCTGCGTCGGTGCCTCCTCCTGTCCCTCCCCCGGTGAGCACCGGCCCGACCGGGGCGTCGTCGCCCGGTGCCTGTCCTCCCCCGCCGTGACCGGGCACGTCACCGTCGGGGTCACCGTCGGGGTCACCGGCGGGGGTCTCCGGGGATTCGGGGGCTTCGGGCGGGTCACGGAAGTCCGGGACCACGGACCGTATCCGCACGTCCCCCAGTTTGTGCACGGGAGGGGCCACCACCGTCACCGGCCTGTCGCCGCCGAGGAAGGACGCCACGGTGTCCACCGGGTTCACCGTCGCAGACAGGCCGATCCTCTGCACCTGCCCACCGGTGCCTCCGGCACTACCGGCACGACCGTCACTACCGGCACCGGCGACGAGAGCGTCGAGGCGTTCCAGGCTCAGTGCCAGGTGCGCACCACGTTTGGTTCCGGCTACCGCGTGAACCTCGTCGACGATGACCGTGTCGACGTTGACCAGGGTTCCTGCAGCTTTCGAGGTGAGCATGAGGTACAGGGACTCAGGGGTGGTGATCAGCACGTCGGGCGGGGTGCGCAGCAGTTTCGCCCGTTCATTCTGCGGTGTGTCGCCGCTGCGCACCCCCACGGTCACCGGGGAGATGTCCGTCCCCCCGGCCGCCGCGGTCCGTGCGATCCCCGCCAACGGGACCCGGAGGTTGCGTTCGACATCCACTCCGAGAGCTTTCAGGGGTGAGATGTAGAGGACCCGGGTGCCGGCCGGTTCCCCGTCACCGCGCATCAGCCCGCGGGAGGTCAACCTGGACAGTGCCCAGAGGAAGGCCGCGAGTGTCTTACCCGACCCGGTGGGGGCGACGACGAGCGCGTGCTCTCCCCTGCTGACGGCATCCCAGGCGCGGGACTGGACGACGGTCGGCTCCCCGAACACCTCCCGGAACCAGGACGCGACCGGGGCGAAGAAACGGTCCAGGGGATCGTCCCCGGGTTCTGTGGCACGAACGTCGGTCATGGACACCAGTCAACCACGCGGGTTCTCCCGGACCCGGTAGAGGCGGAAGTCCGGCTGACCGACACCGTCGTTCGGCACGTCCAGTTCCAGGGTGGCGACTCCCGCCCCGTCCTCCCAGATGGTGGGGTACCGCAGGTTCACGGCGTCCTGTGCCCCACGGCCCTCGGGCGGGACGGTGAGCACGTAGCGCACCCCGCTGTTCCACAGGTCGTCCAGCGAGGTGACGAAATCCGGGTCCGAGGGCACGGTGAACACCGAGGGGTCCCGGGAGAACAGCACCACCGGGAAACCGAAGGCCACGTCAAGCAGGACGCTGCCCTCCGGCAGGTCCCGGGAGTCCAGGTACCCGGCGATCCGCCGCTCGGTCCCCCAGGTCCGCAGCACGGCCCGGCGGTCCTCGAGGTCCTTGGCGTCCATACCGGACGCCAGGGGCGTCGCCGCCGCGAGCGCGTACTCCTGCGGTGCGTAGGTACGCGAGGTCATCCCCCACGCTGTGGTGACCGTACCGGTGAGCGCGAGGACGACCACCCCGGTCGCCGCGAGCACCGGGTGTCCTGTCAGCGGGTGGTCACCCCTGGCCGTGGGACGCAGACCGGGACGCCGCGGGACGACCTCCCCCACCGGGTCCGGCACGAGCATCCCCAGGACGGTGGCGAGAAGAAGCGCGACGAGGAAGAACCTCAGCAGTCCGAAGGTCGCACCCGTGACCGCGGTGAGCAACTGGAACACCAGCACTGCGCCGAGGACGGCGACCGGCGCCCACATTTCCGGGGAACGCCGACGGTGCCCGAGGAGTGCCACGACGGCGACCAGGACCGGAAGCCCGGGGGCGAGCATGAGGATGCGCACCAGTGAATCCGTCGCCGCGGGGACGCCGGACCCTGTCGCGCCACTGGCCTCCAGGATCGCGGCGTTGCCGTACACCCCGCTGGTCTGCACACTCAACGTCCCGGTGGTCAGCCAGGAGGTGCCGAACCACACCAGCACCGCGACCCCGACCGGGAAGGTGAAGACCACCACGTCGGTTACCGCCCTCGCCAGGCGCCTGTCACCCCGGGTGCGCAGGTAGGTCACGGTCCCGACGAACACACCGGCCACCGCGGCGGAGACCAGTCCGTCGTAGCGGGCGAGGAAGGACAGTGCCACGGCGATACCTGCGGCGGTCAGGTCGTGGACGTCATCGGTCCGGGAGAACCGCATGAGCCGGCGGGTCGCCCACGCCACGGCGAAGAGGAACGGGGCCTCGCTCATGCCGTTGGCCCCGTACAGCACGACCATGGGGTTGACGGCGAAGATGACGGTGAGGACCACCTGCAGTGACGTCCGCAGGCCACGGTCGGCACCGGTCCGCCACACCTGCAGGACCGCTCCCGCCATGAACAGTGCGGAGACGATGACTCCAGCCAGGGCCCTGTCGCTCATCGCCGGTATCCACGGTGTCAGCGCGACCAGCGGCAGTTCCAGGAGAGTGCTCAGCGGAGTGAAGACGAAACCGATGTCCACCAGTGCCGGGGTCCGGCTGAACAGGACCGCCGCGGCGGACTGCACACGGCTGAGGGCGTCGCCGAAGAACACCCCGTCGAAGGCCGCGACGGTCCCTGCGACGAGGTAGACCACCGCTGCCGCGGTGAAGACGACCGTGTCAGAGGATCGTGCGCGCATCACTCCTCCAGTCCGTGGGCGGTCTTCTCCCAGTAGGAGGGGCGGAACACCAGCTGCCACATGCCCTTCACCGCGGCGATGCTCATCAGCAGCCAGTACGCCGGGTAGGTGAACACGGCGACCAGCGGAGCCGGTTCACGCCCTTCCCGGGCACCGACCAGGTTCATGTACATCGTCAGCGCGTTCCCGGCGACGAGGCACACCAGCGAAGGGTAGAAGACGACCGGGGGGAACAGTTCGGCGACGAAGGTGGGCTGGCCCATGATCCAGAGCAGGAACAGGTACCAGAACATCAGGTTGATCACCGCGGTGACCGGGGTGGACGCCATGAGCAGTGTGAACCTCAGGGCCGGCAGCCACCCGATCTCGCGGAGGAACCAGCCGGGACGGCGCATGTACACCAGCCAGGTCTGCAGGTACCCCTTGTACCAGCGGGAGCGTTGGCGCAGCCAGTTGATCGTGTCACTGTTGGCCTCCTCCAGGGTTTCGGAGTCCAGCACGGCCGTCCGGTAGCCGTGGGCGGCGATACGCACCCCGAGGTCGGCGTCCTCGGTGACGTTGAACGGGTCCCATGCCCCGAGTTTCTGCAGTACAGGACGCCGGAAGTGGTTGGAGGTGCCGCCGAGCGGCACGGGGGCGTTCATCTTCATGATCCCGGGGAGCATGAGTTTGAACCACACGTCGTACTCCACGGTGAACCAGGCGGTCAGCAGGTTCTGACGGACGTTGCGGAAGGACAGCCTGGACTGGATGCACACCACCTCGGGGCCCAGTCGCCGGAAGGCGGCGACCACGCGGCGCAGCTGCAGGGGGTCGGGGGTGTCCTCGGCGTCGTAGATGGTGACGATGTCACCGGTGGCGTAGTGCAGTCCGTAGTTGCAGGCCTTCGGTTTGGTCCGGGGCTCGGCGGCGGGGACCTCCACCACGGTGACCGTGGATCCTGCGTCCGGGTCCTGCGCCACGGCGGCCCGGGCGGCGGTGATGGTCGGGGCGTCGTCCTCCTCCAGCAGCAGCAGGACCTGGAGTTTGTCCGCGGGGTACTCCAGGGATCTCACCGCGCCGATGAGCTGGCCGACGACTTCGGGTTCACCGTAGGCGGGGACCAGCACCGTGTAGGAGGGCAGGTCGGCGGCGGGGAGGGCCATGGCCTCACGGTCGTCGACCCGGAGGATGGCGTCGCCGCGCAGTCCCCGTCGGAACATGATGAACCGGTCGATGAGTGCGGCGGCGTACCAGGCGACGGACAGTCCGCTGAGGATGACGAGTGTCGTCGACCTGGCGACGATGACGCCCGTGACGACCACCGCCAGCAGGACGACGACCGCCACTTTCTGTGCCCGGGTGAAGACCACCGAGGCGGAGAACTCCGGGGTACGCTCCCGCAGTCCGTGGACGGCGTCGTGCAGCGCCGCGCGGGACCGTTCGTCAGTGGTGGCGGTCATGCCGTTTCCTCTCCCTGGTTCCCCTGCCCGTTATGCCCGGTCTGCCCGGCCTGTTCCGCCGGGCCCGACTGTTTCCACCGGGCGTCGATGATGCCCCGCCCGACGGCAGCCACGACGTCGAGGTCCTTGGCCCCGGTCACGGTGCTCTGTGTCGCCGCGCCACCGCGCAGCAGCACGGTCACGATCCGTCCCGCCAGCCCGGTAAGACTGTCGGTGACCAGGGGAAACGCCGCGCCGGGCCGGTGGTCGTCGACGGCGAGGACGGACACGTGACGGACTCTGCCGTCGGGTCCGTCGTCGCGCCAGCTGAACCGGAGGAACGTCGTCGTCAGGTAGGCGTCCTCGTCGAGGACGGTGTGTACCCGTCCGGTCACACCGTGGCCGAGATCGATGTCGTACGCCGGTGACCGTCGCCCGTTGACGGAGCTGTAGAACTCCTCCTCACCGAAACGGCCGGAGGTGTCCTCGTCACCGGGGACGAGGGTGTCGACCATGACCTCCCGGTGGCGTCCCTCCCGGTCCCACGCGGGGATGACCGTGGTGGCCCGCAGCTGCTGACGGAGGTAGGTCGTTCCCGCACCGAAGTAGCGGGACGCCCAGCCGAAGGAGGTCTCACCGGTCTGTTCCCAGCCGTAGGGCAGGGGAACTCCGGCGGCGACGGCCGTCGTCCCGGGCGCGTCCTCGGTCACGGAGGTCACCGGTGGTCGCGGCAGTGGTGCGACGGCCAGGACGGCGGCGGCGACGAGCACGGGCAGGCCCGCCAGCCGTGCGGCGGGGACGGAGGGCAGACGTCTCCTGATCCTGGGCCTGGCGTGGCGGACCCGGATCTCGGTGAGGGACGCCACCACGGCCCCGGCCAGTCCCGGAAGGCAGGTCAGCACGGCGACGGCAGTATCTGCGCCACGCGTGCCTGCCCCGGGGAGCAGCTGCCCGATCAGACAGAGCAGCGCGCCGACGCCGAAGGAGATGCCGCCGACGACGGTGCGTCGACGGGCGGACCCGTCGTTGACGGCGACGAGGGCCACGGTGACCCCCAGGGTCGTGGCCAGCGCCGATCCTGCCCATCCGCCACCGCACAGCAGGGTGACCAGGGCATACACCGGGCCGTTGTAGATCACGAGGACGGCCCACGCCGCACCGAACCGGAGTGTCGACCGGCTGCCGAACAGGAGGGCCGATGCGCCGAAGGTGAACACGATGAGGCTGAGAACGTCCAGTCTCAGCAGGTCGGACCATTCGATGAGCCGGGGGGCGAGCATGGTCCGCAGACTCACCGCGAGGATGAGTGCCATGACGCCGACGATCCAGTCGACCTCCCTGTCGTGGATCGGGAGGTCCGGTCGCCTGCGCAGTTCCACGCCGAGGAACATGACCACGGCCATGGACGCGGCGGCGACCGTGTAGGCGATGCCGGTGGGAGACCCTGTCGCGAGGAGCTGGCCGACACTGTTGGCGTATCCGGTGACGCAGAGTACGAGCAGCACCAGCCAGCGCCACAGGTACCTGATCACGGACGACGCCTCCGGACGGCCACGCCCACGGCGACGAGCAGGGCGGCGACGACGACAGCTGCGACGACGGCGGCCAGGGTCGCGTTACCGGAACGGGTGGAACTGTCTGCCTGGTCGGCGGCCGGGGCGGGACGGTCGTCGGGGACGCCGATCTCGTGGACGCCACCGTCGTCCTGGCTGACCACGGCGGTGCCGCGCAGGTCGGCCCACCCGGTGCCCCGGCCGGTGTCGGTGGCCCGGTCGAGGTCGTCGATCAGCTGGTCGAGGAGTTCGGGGGAACCGGTCGACCCTGCGATGACGCTCATGCGGTGACGGTCATGGTCCCATCTGGTCTGCAGGACGCCGAGGTCGGTGGAGGTTTCCGCCTGGAGACCGTCGGCGGTGAGGACGCCGTCGGTGAAGGTGACGGGCAGCGCCTCACCGGTGGTGAGGTCTCCGCCGTCACCGTCGGCGTCGACGACGAGGAGGGGTCGCCCGGAGTCCCGGGTGCTTCCGGCGTCCTGCGGGGCGACGGGCACGGGCCGCACCCGGGCTCCGGTGGTGGACTGGAACCCGGAGAGGATCCGTGCGGCGCGGTCGACGTCCGTGGCGTCACCGTCGGTCAGGATGACGTCGACCTCGGGGAGGAGGGCGGCGGGAAGTGCCTGGAATCCGTGGGTGAGGCGGGTGGGATCCTCGGCGGCTGTACTGGTCACCGTAGTTTCAGGGTCCACCCGGAGGGTCAGGGGCGCGGTGGTTCCGCATCCCTGCACCCCGGAACCGCTGAAGGTGAGGGTGACTGAGTTGTAACGGGTCAGCAGGTCCGCGGGGATGTCCACCTCGCGGTCGAGTACTCCGGAGGCGAGGGTGCTGTCGCCGGTGGTTGTCGTCCGGTCGACGACGGTGCCGTTGACCGCGACGGTGAGCTCTCCCGGCGCATCTGCCGGCAGGGGGCTGACGCTGCCGCTGAGGTGGAGTTTCACCGAGCCTGCGAGCCTGCCGAGTTCACCCTGTCCGATGTCGAGGACGACCTGTGCGGATCCTGTACCGGTGGCGGTGAGGGCGGTGGCGCCGAGGTCGGCCAGGGTTTCTGCCCGGGGGGACAGTTCCACGGGGATGTCGCGGGCGTGCGCGTCGGTGCTGTCGAGCAGTCCTGTCAGCCCGGTGTCGGGGTCTCCTGAGGTCAGTAGCCGGGCCTGGTCGAGCAGGTCTTCGCCGGTGCCGTGGAGCAC
This sequence comes from Corynebacterium provencense, assembly GCA_900049755.1. Lineage (GTDB taxonomy): Bacteria > Actinomycetota > Actinomycetes > Mycobacteriales > Mycobacteriaceae > Corynebacterium > Corynebacterium neomassiliense. The sequence continues at coordinate 71,798 of LT160594.1, read as the reverse complement.
CACGGTCGCCTCGGGCGTGCCCGGGTGTTCGAGGGTGATGCCGTGCCCGTTGTCTCCGGGGATGTCGATGCGTCTGGTGAGGGCGGCGTCCTGAACCCCGGTACCGTCGGCTGCGGTGCCGTCAGCTGCGTTACCGTCGGCTGCGGTTGCGCCGGCACGGTCCCGTTCCACGACGCGGATCTCCGGCGCCTGGGAGCGGTACATCGCGGCGACCGCGGTGGTGGTCTCAAGGGCTGCCGCGGTGACGCTGGCGTCCGGCTGCGCCGGGACGGTGACGGTGAGGGACCCGAGGACGGGGGGAAGCGCTTCGGCGAGGGTGGCCGGCGGACGTGTGGTCCCGTCGTAGCTGACCGAGGCGTCACGCAGGACGGAGGTGACCGTGTCCAGTGGATCGTGGCACCAGGTTTCGTCGACAGGGTCCAGAGTGGTCCGCAGCTGGACGGTGGCCCCGTCGCCGGTGACGTCGATTCCGTCGAGCGGCAGGGTGACGGGGATGTCACCGCGGTTCTGCCCTGATTCCACGGTCGCCCGCCCGAGGACCCGGTTGTCCTGGACAACTTCCATGACCCCACGGGAGTAGGCGGCGGGGACCTGCAGCGTTCCCCGCAGCGCGGTGGGGGTCAGTCCTGTGGGGACGGGCAGCGTGACGGTCACTGTCGCGGTGCGTCCGGGGAACTGTTCCTGTTCGGGGACGCCGAGGTCGCGGAAGCTGATCCTCGGGTCAGTTGCCGCGGACGCGGGTGCGGCGACAAGGGCGGGGGTCGTGAGCAGTGCGGCGGCCGTGACAAGGGCGGCGGCGCGGGAAATTCTGGATGACATGAGCGGCTTTCGATGATGTCGCCGGCGTCTGCGGGTGGTGCCGGACCGCGGAATACTAACACCCCACCACTTTCGGACGGTAAGCGTGCACTGTTTCTCCCCCCGCCGCAACCCCCGCCGGAAAATCCGTGCGCGCTCAGCGCCGCTCCGGGGTCAGTTCCGGTACAGAACGGACAGAACTCACGGTGATCAGGACCCCGCAACTGCACTCCGCCCGGTTAGACTGTTGACCTATGACGTCCACCATCGACGACGAAACACTCGCACACCGCCTTGCCCAGGGCACCGGCGAGATCCTCAAGGGTGTCCGGAATGTCGGTCTGCTGCGTGACGGCGAACTGGGGGACGCCGGGGACTCGATCGCCCAGGAGTGGATAGCCAGGGCACTGGCGGTGCACCGGCCGGAGGACGCCGTGCTCTCGGAGGAGGCCGGTGACGATCTGGTCCGCCTGGAGCGCGAACGGGTGTGGATCATCGACCCGCTCGACGGGACCCGGGAATACGCGGGGGTGCGGCAGGACTGGGCGGTCCACATCGCTCTCGCCGTCAACGGGACGGTCACCACCGCCGCTGTCGGCATGCCTGACCTTGGGCAGGTTTTCACCACCGGGGAGGCGCGGGCGGTGCCCGGCCATCTGACGGGCAGGATGGTGATCTCGCGGACCACGACCCCGCCGGTGGCGGTCCAGATCGCCGAGCGTACCGGGATGGAGCTCACCACGATGGGTTCCTGCGGGGCCAAGGCCGTCAGCGTTCTGCTGGGGGACAATGACGCCTACGTCCACGCGGGCGGGCAGTACGAATGGGACAATGCCGCCCCGGTGGGCGTATGTCTGGCTGCGGGCCTGCACTGCAGTCGGCTGGACGGTTCTCCGCTGGTGTACAACAACGCGGACACCTACCTGCCTGACATTCTCATCTGTCGGCCGGAGCTGGCGGACACCATCCTGTCGGAGGCCGCGAAGTATTTCGGGGAGCACGGGGGCTACCGACCGTCGGAGTAGTAGCGGATTCCTGCGCCTGTCCCTGTTCGGGCAGCGGGCAGCGTTCACATATACTGAAGGCTCTTAAGCTGAAAGTTACGGGGTGAAATAATCTCATATCGCCCCTGGTTACGGGATATAACTTAGCCTTTCCACGGACGAATAGGCGTTCAAAACAAGGGACTCTTACACTCCCGCTCCATGGCAGAGAACACGACCGGCCGACGTCATCCCGGCCGACGTCCGCGGTTCACCGAAGATGATGTCACTGCCACTGCTCTACGGTTGGGCATAGGGTCGTTCAGCGTCGCGGCGATAGCGAGGGAACTCGGGGTGACCACTGCGGCGGTGTACCGCCGGTTCCCGTCCCACCAACAGCTGCTGGACGTGTGCATCGACGAGATCCTGTCGGAGGTCAATCCTGTCCCCGGGGAACTGTGCTGGCAGGACACGCTCCGGCACGCAGCTGACGAATGGTGGAAACTGTGCCTTCGTCACCCGGATCTCCCCGAGGTGGCCTCGGGATACAGCGACCCGGTATCCCGGTTCACCACAGCCCCTTTCCGAACACACTTCGAGCGCCTCATCGAACTCGGTTTTTCGCCGCGCAGGTCCTACTCGGTCGCGTCACTGCTGTTCAGTGCACTCACGGGCGCATTCCTGGTCCCCTGCGACAACACACCTCTCCTCTCAGAAGGGCTCAGGGAACTGGTTCGAGAGGACAGTGTCGAGACCATTATCGCCGGACTGGAACGGGAGTTCATAGGTTCTGGGCAAGGGGATTTCATCGCCGGAGCCAGGAGACCGGCATGAGAGTCCACCAGGCTTTCCTTCACGTCATCTCTGCCGCCGCTCTCACTCTTGCCACGGCCTGTTCACACTCCTCCCCTGCCGCACAGGAAACAGCCGTGCCGGCATCGGAACTCTCATCCGGAACGGGGCAGGGGTACGAGACAACCTGGCCCGCGGTCACGGGCTCCGAACTTCCGGTCGGCGAAGCGGCGGACCTCACCGGCCCACGGGACGCCGTCTGCCCCTACCTCGACGGCGGCGAAGTCGAACAGTCCACCGGCGAGCGGTGGACAGGAACATCCCTGGACCAGAGGTTCGACCCGCCTGCCTGCGTTTTCTGGTCTTACGGTGAAATTCCCCAGGCCGTTGTCCGGGTCCGGACCATGACGACCCACAGCGCCGCGGTGGACGAAGTGAACCACGCCGCACCTGTGGACTCCACGACGAAAGCGACGCAGCCGGAGGGGTGGTCGGGAGGTCGTGGCGGCAGTTCTGACAGTGAGTACGGGGTTCCCGGCGGCGGCGCGGTGTACGCGGTCTACCGCGACAACGTGGCTGTTGTGGTGAACACGACCCAGGACCAGTCGGTGAAAGCCCAGCGACTGGCGGAAGAGACCATCAGCCGTCTCGGACTCTGAGCAGCCGGGGGTTCACCGTTCCATACACCCCCTGACGGGCTGGCGGACCTGCCACCCGACCATGCCCGATCAAACGGGCCAGTTCCCGACTCCGTGCCGACACCGTGGCCTGCGGGTACACGCACATGCTGCTGCCCCCCGGTACACACAGCAGAGACCTCCCCGCCGGTGACCACGGCACTGATCCGTGGTCACCGGCAGGGAGGTCAACGGTATTCAGGGGCACCGCCTTCCCACCTCAAACGGCGGGAGATACGGAGGCCCCGGATGCCGGAGCCGTCGGTCAGGCTTCGCGACGGCTCCTCATCACCAGCCATGCCCCGCCGCCGACGAGGATCACGGCCAGAGCGCCCAGTCCCGCGACGCTGGCGCCGGTGTTGGCCAGTGAGCTGCCGCCGGTGGAGCCGGATCCACCGTCACCGGGGTTCACGACCGAGTAGGTGACGTCCTCTGCCTGGGGAGAATCCGGGTTGACCGGAGTCACAGGTGTGGTCGGGTTCTCGGGGAAGAGAGGAATGACGATCTGGCAGTCTCTGTCAGCCGTGACGTTGTCCAGGGTGACTTTTGCAACCTTGTTTTCGTCGAGGGTGACAGTGCCCTGCCTCGAGTGTCCGCTCTCGTCTTTCACGCCTTCACCGGACCACACGATGTCAGACCACAGCACGCCGTTGGCCGAGGAAGAAGCATTTGTCTCGGTGAGGGTGATCTCCACGCCGTGGGGAAGGTCGGAGATATCGACCGGCTCACCCGGGGTGACCGTCACCTTCTTGAATGATTCGATGCCGTCACTGCCCTTCCAGGACAGCTGGACCTCGAACGCGGCATGGGGATCAGACTCAACATCGGCAGCCCGGTCGCCGGTGACCTTCTTCACCAGTTCGATGCCGGTAGTCGGCTCGTCCGGTGTGCCAGGCTCAGTCGGCTCGGTCGTGCTGGGCGTGCTCGGCTCCGTCGTACTCGGAGTGCTGGGCTCGGTCGTGCCCGGCTCAGTCGGCTCCGTCGTGCTCGGCTCAGTCGGCTCCGTCGTGCTCGGCTCCGTCGGCTCCGTCGTGCTCGGCTCAGTCGGCTCCGTCGTGCTCGGCTCAGTCGGCTCCGTCGTGCTCGGCTCAGTCGGCTCCGTCGTGCCAGGCTCAGTCGGCTCCGTCGTGCCAGGCTCAGTCGGCTCCGTCGTGCCAGGCTCAGTCGGCTCCGTCGTGCCAGGCTCAGTCGGCTCCGTCGTGCCAGGCTCAGTCGGCTCCGTCGTGCCAGGCTCAGTCGGCTCCGTCGTGCCAGGCTCAGTCGGCTCCGTCGTGCTCGGCTCCGTCGGCTTGGTCGGGACCGTGGGTTCGTCAGCAATCACGAAAGTCTGTGCTTTGTCGTTGAGGTCCGTGTGCTTTGCGACAACCTCGGCACCCAGTGCGAGCTGCTCGGCTACCACGAGCGACTGTCCCGCGTACTTCTGCGCCTGTTCCGCGCTGACAGTGTAGGTAAGCGCAACGCTTCCCTCAACGGTGGACTCCCCCTCCTTCGCGGCAGCCGTGGTGAAGGTCACCGCCTGCCGTATGCCGGTCGGCGTACCGTCCTGGGCCGCCAGTTCGCCACTCATCGTGTACTCGGTCTCCGGCCTGAGACCTGCGAACGTGACGGTGTCCGTGATGGTCCCGCCCTTTGCAGACACCGTCTTCTGCGAGCCTTCGACCTGGCCCGCGGTGACTTCTGCCGACGTCGAGATCGTCGGGTCAACCGCCTGCCCGTCATCCTCACACGGGGTGAACTTCCCTGCGAAGGGCAGGTAGTGCTGCTCGGACCCTCCCATGTCGCCCGAGGCGACGATGATGTTGCCCTCGATATTGGCGTGATCCTTCTGGAGGTGGGCCTTCGGTGCCAGCACCGAACCGTCGATCGAGTCGCCCTCCTGTCTCACCGTGGTCGCGTCCGGGAAGTTCCACAGGGTGTAGGGCGCGGTGCTACCGTCGCCCGCATGGAGGTTGAGGGTCACCTCCTCACCCGTAACGTTGATGAACAGCGGCGTATCCGCAGACGGAAGTACTCCGTCCCGGAAGTTGAACTCGCGGATGTCCGCAAGCTCGTCTGCCGTGAGGTTCAGGATGTTCTGCTGGCCCTTCTTCAGCCAGATCCATGCCGAATTCCCCTGCATGAGATATGCGGGTGGCTCTGTCCCCTCAGGCAGGTTGTTCTGGCCTTCAGCCTTCTTGATGACGTCACCGGCCGCGCACACCTTATCGCCTGCATCAGCGAGCCCCTCGGACACAGCTTCAGCGGAGCTCCGGTCGAACAGGGAATCGTACTGTGCCGCGTCATAGCCGGTGTCAGCAGCCTGGTAGCCTCCGGCGTTGAGGCTGATCCTCGGTTCAGAACCGTAAGGCGCGCCGTCCTTCACCAGGCGCAGGTTCTGTGACTTACCGTTTTCGTCCGTATCACGCGCAGTGGTACCGCTCATCTCGACGGACAGCGGCTGACCGGTGGCACTCTTGTCCAGGTTCACCTGGTGGTTTCCGGTACTCTTCGTCCAGTCCACACCACCCTTGACCACCAACGCGGCGGGAGCGCCGGCCTGCTTCACAATGGTCTGACTGCCAGTGAAGCTGAACTTGCCGCCGACGGCGACAGGCCCTTCACTCTCGGCGGTGATGTGGAGATCACCGAGGGACACGACGTTGAAGCCGGTGTATGTGGCGAGCGGATTGTAGGGGGTGCCGGTGGCTGCACCGGCAGCCGCATCCGGTTCCGCTCCCGCCGGTGTGACGGTCACTGTCAGAGCAGTGACCACCGCCGCTGCCAGCGCCGCCCCGGATAACCTGCGGAGCCCGCGCCTCCCCCGCACCGGTGTCAGACTATTATTTCCCATTATTTGTGCTACCTTTCCGAGCATTTTCAGTTGTGCAGATCCACTGACCCACTTCGCACCTCCACGCAGTGTGGGGACAGTCAACCCGAGGTACGCTAGTAGCACATATTGGACTTCAATTAGTTACGCCCCCCGACTTCGGATAATTCACCCCGTAATTAACCGGCCTCGCCGACTGAAACGTCCCCGTAAGGCATGAGAGTCTCCACCCACGGAAAAACAACTTCCATGAGCAGAAAGAAAACACCGATTGCGACGGCAGTTGCAGTCAGTATCCGGAACAGAAGTGGCCCCGGAAGATGTCGCCAGATCCAGCCGTACATGTCACACCTCCCCGGACAGTTCAGCAGGGACTGACTCCGGTTGCCGGTCCTCGGACCGTTCCAGTACCGCGTGGACGATCAGCCGCTCCCGGTTGGAGAACTGGGGATGACAGGTCGTCAGTGTCAGCAACGGAAGATCGCCCGCCGCGACCTCCGTTGACCCGGACCCCGGTACCGGCTGAAGCACTCCGATGTCCTGCGGGTCGGTCACGTGGCTGCCCGACAGTCCCCGGTACCGCCCGGTGGAGACCTCTGTGGCAGCAGCTTCCCCGAGACACTCCGACGCGGCCTCCCTACGCTGCACCGGATCGGTACCGGGATCATCCTCGACCGGCAGGACCCGGTAGATGTACCAGGTTGTCGCTGTCTCCACCACCACCGCGTCACAGGTGCCGAGGCGTCCCAGATCATTGAAAGGGGCACCGCGCCCCACCCTGTGTCCGGCCACCGCGAAGTTCCCCGGCTGTCCCGGCAGCTGAGTGTCCACGTAGTGCCCGGGACCCCGGTCCAGGGCGTCATCGGACGTCCCCTGCACCACCGCGTAACTGAAGTCCGGGCCGAACGAGGGGATGAACATGCGTGCGAAAGCGGCACCTTCCGCATCGCGGGTCAGTGGGCGAGGATTCTCGTCCGCCCACTGCCGCTCCAGGTCCCCGGACGCCTGGGACTGCAGTTTCCCGGCCCCAATGTCCGTCCACCAGACCTGGTAGACGACGAAAAGGGCCACAATGACGCCGAGAGTCAGAAGCAGTTCCCCCGTGACCGAAGCGAAGGTCGGAGTTCTCCGTTGTGCGTCAGAGCCCGACTCGCTCTTTCTCTCCGCACTGTGCTTCGCCACCCGCGCATTATCGCCCTGTTCGACCAGACAGGCCAGCACGCGGAAGTTACAGCCCGAACTATTTACCCCCGTATCTCCGGTGCACCAGAATATAATCCAACAATAGTAAACTACGCGGAAGTTGCCGAGCCGTTTTCACCGCACCGGAAGATGAATCCCTTCCACACCATTCATGGGTAACGGAAGAGCTACTCGCCGCTACTTCGGTGACCGCGTCCGTCGCCCCACTCCCGAAATACCGCCATTCACGATCGGCATCTCCACACCGGTAGTGATTACTTTATTATCCTTCAGTTTGCGTACCACCCCCTCAAGGGGGTCACCCCACTACCGTGGGACCCTTTTCCCTGACACCCCTGAACTTGTCGACACTTACCCCTTGACAGGGCAACAACCTCGACAACAGTGAATTCAAACATCTTCCCGATGCACCCCCGAGGACAGACCTGCGTCAACTATCCACTTGTACAGATTCCGCCCGTCTGGGAAACTCCTCCATGCAGTAATTGATCATGTTTTTACTGCTCTTTTCCCTTCATCATTCATATCTACAGAAAGGATCTACCATGCTCGGTGGACTTCTTGTCGGACTCGGCGGCACTCTCGGACTTCTGGTCACCGGCCTGCTCGGCCTCGTCGGCGGCATCGCCGGTTCCCTCATCTGACATCTGAAGGCGATTCTCAACCAGATTCGCCGAAAGTGCAGATACTGTCGCACCAGACCTGGACCGGGTTCCCTGCGGGAGCCCGGTCCATCTTCTGTCCCACAGATGAAAACGACAGGCGTACTCTCTGACAACCATGGGAAGACCAACCAGCACCGGACCACGACGGGGACGCCCGTCGAAATTCAGTCCGGAAGATGCCGTGGAAGCGGCCCTGGATATCGGGGTGTCAACTTTCACGATGGCGGCGGTGGCTGAAAAGCTCGGAATCACCAGCCCCGCACTGTACCGGTGTTTCAGTTCCCGCGATGATCTTCTGGAGGCCTGCCTCCGGAAAATTTCCTCCCGGGTCACAGATCCTCCTCACTGCGAAGACTGGAGAGAATTTCTCGGCACAGTCGCTGACAGTGCATGGGACATGTTCACCAGGTACCCCTACCTGGAGGCGGTGTTCACCTCGCAGACCCGGTCACTTCGCGCCGTCTTTCCTGTGACAGATCAATTTCTGACGCAGTTGAGTGAGTTCGGTTTCACATGGAGGCAGTCGGTGTTCTCCCTGATGTACATCACTGACCTGACCACATCTGCTGTAGCCCACCTCCAGCGGCAGCTGGCGGAATTCCTCCGGGACCGTGACAGTCCCGGTGCCCGGGTCTTCAGGGGACCGGACGACGAACCACTCACCGACGGGGAGAGCCTGACCGAGGCGTCACGACGGCAGTGGAGGAGTACCGTGGACTTCTTCCTCGACCATCTCGCCGTGGTCGCCCCCAGGTGGCCCGAGTACACCGGACCTGTGGCCCGACCGCCACAGCCGCAGTGACGGCCGCAGTGGCATCCACGGTGCCAGCCACGGTGACAGCAGCCGTACAGCCACCGTGACGGAACCTTGCGCCGTCCTGTTGTCCTATCCTGGTGGGCATGAGTTCCACCACCCCTCCAGGCGCATCCTCCGGGCGTACGGTTCCCACCCCCTACGAAGATCTCCTCCGCGAGATCCTGGACCACGGCGTCCACAAGGACGACCGGACGGGGACCGGCACCCGCAGCCTGTTCGCCCGTCAGATGCGGTTCAACCTGGCGGAGGGTTTCCCCCTGGTCACCACCAAGAAAGTGCACCTTCACTCGGTCGTCGGGGAACTGCTCTGGTTCCTCCGGGGGGATTCCAACATCGCCTGGCTGCACGATCACGGTGTGAGCATCTGGGACGAGTGGGCGGACACCGACGGCGACCTCGGACCCGTGTACGGGGTGCAGTGGCGGAGCTGGCCGACACCCGACGGCCGGCACATCGACCAGATCAGTGCCGCACTCGAGACCCTGAAAACCAACCCGGACTCACGGCGCAACATTGTCTCCGCCTGGAATGTCTCGGAACTGGGCAGCATGGCGTTGCCCCCGTGCCACCTGCTGTTCCAGCTCTACGTCGCCGACGGGAAGCTGTCCTGCCAGCTCTACCAGCGCAGTGCCGACATGTTCCTCGGCGTCCCGTTCAACATCGCCTCCTACGCGATCCTGACCCATATGTTCGCCCAGCAGGCCGGTCTGGATGTCGGGGAGTTCGTCTGGACCGGTGGCGACTGCCACATCTACGACAACCACCTCGACCAGGTCCGGCTGCAGCTGTCCCGCACACCCCGGCCCTACCCCACCCTGCACCTGAAGCACGCCCCGGACATTTTCTCCTACGACTTCGGGGACATCGAGGTCACCGGGTACGATCCGCACCCCGGGATCAAGGCACCGGTGGCCGTCTGATGGGCACGCAGCCGGCATTCACCGTCCGCCCCGTGATCACGTGGGACGATCTCGGCGGATTCCCCGACGGGGTGGAGATCGGCATGATCTGGGCCCAGACCACCGACGGCGTCATCGGCGACGGCGCCGACATGCCCTGGTACCTGCCGGAGGACCTGAAACACTTCCAGACGACAACTCTCGGAACTCCTGTGGTGATGGGGCGGATCTCCTGGGAGGCCCTTGACCCCCGGTACCGTCCCCTGCCGGGCAGGGACAACCACGTCATCAGCCGGGACGCCGCCTACGACGCACCCGGAGCCACCGTGCACACCTCACTGCCCGGCGCCGTCACCGCCGCCGGACTGTCCGCCCTCGAGCTGGGAGTGTCGACGGTGTGGATTCTCGGCGGCGGCCACGTGTACCGGCAGTGCGTCCCGGTCGCCGAACGGGTCGTGGTCACCGACATCGCCTGCGGCGCGCCGGAGAGGTTCACGGTCCGGGCGCCGGACATGCGGGCGGAAACCGACTTCACGGTGGCCGACGGTCCGTGGCTGGACTCCGCCCGCGGCACCGCCCTCACGGGAGAGCACCCGCTGCGATACCGTATCTGTGAGTTCACCCGGACGACCGGGGGTCGCCGTACACGCCCCGCCCGGTCCTCCGGGTCGACCGGCACAACCCTGTGAAGGAGAAATCCATGTCCGATGCTCCGGCTCCCGCTGTCACCCTGTACACCACCACCTGGTGCCCGTTCTGCACCCGCCTCGTCGAGAACCTCGACCGTACCGGCACCCCCTACACCCGGATCGACGTCGAGGAGGACGCCGACGCCGCGGCCTGGGTCGAGTCCGTCAACGACGGCAACAGGGTCGTCCCCACCGTGAAGTACGCCGACGGTTCGTACTCCACCAACCCTCCGGCCGGTCAGGTTCGCCGCCGTGTCGCCGAACTCACCGGCACCTCGTCACAGGCCTGACGTCACAGGCCTGACACCGGCCCCCTGCACCGCTTTCCCACCGCTCCCCCGCACCGGCAGAGCCGGGATACCGCCGCTCCGGCGGTCCTCGAAACTGCCCGGGCGGGGTTGCGCATGTTTAAGACACTATCTTCGTTCCTGCCCATTTGGTCCTACCTCTGCAGGTGTCCCTGCAGTCACCCCCTGTGTATCCGGTGTCCCTGCACGTCAGCCACACGGCTGGGGGTAGAGCACGCGGACGGGGCCACCCATTTGAATTCAACATTGAAAAGACTTCGCACACTTCTGTAACTTGGCTCCCATCCGCGGCACGCCTGTGACTCCTGTCACTGACGGTCGGACCGGTCCATATCCGGTCCCGTTGCCCGCGACATGCTCGATATCCGTTTTCACAGGGATCACCGAACACGAAAGGGAGCCCATGTCGACACCCGACCCCCGGCACACACCGACAGCCGAGGAGTTCATCGCGGCACAGCAGAGCGCCGAGTTCCAGGAGCTCCGCACCAAGCGGCGCAGTTTCACCTTCCCGGTCACCATCGCAGCCATCCTGTGGTTCGTCGTGTACATCGTCACCGCGATGTTCCTCCCGGACTTCTTCTCCCACAAGCTCTGGGGGAACATCAACGTCGGACTGGTCTTCGGTCTGCTGCAGTTCCTGACGACCTTCGTCATCACCTGGGCGTACGTGAAGTACGCCGACCGTGAGCTCGAACCTCTCACCGCGGACATCCGCAACCGTCTCGAACACACCGGCCCGTACTCCGACACCCGCACCGTCTAAGGGAGCACCATGACCACGACATACCTCGCGGCCTCCAGTTCGGAAGCCGGAAACCCCGTCCTCAACATCATCATCTTCGTCGCGTTCATCGTGGTGACGATGACCATCGTCACCAGGGTCGGCAAGAAGACCTCCACGGCGTCCGACTTCTACACCGGCGGCGCCAGCTTCTCCGGAACCCAGAACGGTCTGGCCATCGCGGGCGACTATCTTTCGGCGGCGTCCTTCCTCGGCATCGTCGGCTCCGTCGCACTCACCGGCTACGACGGATTCCTGTACTCGATCGGCTTCTTCGTGGCATGGGTCATCGCCCTCCTCCTCGTCGCCGAGCCGCTGCGCAACACAGGCAAGTTCACCATGGCGGACGTCCTGTCGTTCCGGCTCAAGCAGCGCCCCGTCCGCCTGGCCGCATCCTTCGCCACCCTGGGTGTCACCCTGTTCTACCTCATCGCACAGATGGCCGGAGCCGGTGCACTGGTCTCCACCCTCCTCGACATCCACAACAAGGGCGGGCAGGCCCTGGTCATCGCCATCGTCGGCGTCGTCATGATCGCCTACGTCCTCATCGGCGGAATGAAGGGCACCACCTATGTCCAGATGATCAAGGCCGTGCTCCTCATCGCCGGCGTCTTCATCATGGTCGTCATCGTCTTCGCCGCCTACCGCGGCAACTTCTCCCACCTGCTGGACAAGGCCGTCGAAATGCACGGCGGGGACACCGCCATCCTCGACCCCGGCATGAAGTACGGGGTGGACACCGCCCACAAGCTCGACTTCATCTCCCTCGGACTCGCACTCTGCCTCGGCGTCGCCGGCCTCCCCCACGTCCTCATGCGCTTCTACACGGTCCCCACAGCCCGGGAAGCCCGTAAGTCCGTGGTCTCCGCCATCGTCCTCATCGGCGTGTTCTACCTCATGACCCTCGTCGTCGGATACGCCGCCGCAGCCTACGTCGGACCGGAACGGATCTCGAACTCCGCCGGCGGCGCCAACTCCGCCGCACCACTGCTGGCCCTCGAACTCGCAGGACCGGTGTTCATGGCGCTGATCTCCGCCGTCGCCTTCGCCACCGTGCTCGCCGTCGTCGCCGGCCTGGCGATCACCGCCTCAGCCTCGGTGGCGCACGACCTGTACCACTCGGTCATACGGCGTGGTGAGTCCACGGAAGAAGAGCAGGTGAGGGTATCGAAGATCACGGTGGTGGTTCTCGGCGTCATCTCCATCGTCCTCGGAATCCTGGCCATGGACCAGAACGTCGCCTTCCTCGTCTCCCTCGCGTTCTGTGTCGCCGCCTCGGCCAACCTCCCGACCATCCTGTTCTCGCTGTACTGGAAGAGGTTCAACACCACCGGTGCCGTCTGGTCGACCTACGGTGGTCTGATCTCCGCCCTCGTCCTGCTCATCTTCTCCCCCGCCGTCTCCGGCGCCAAGGACTCGATGATCTCCGGCGTGGACTTCTCCTGGTTCCCCCTGACCAACCCGGGGCTCATCTCCATCCCCGTCGGATTCCTCCTCGCCGTCCTCGGTACCTACCTCGGCAAGCCGGACCACAAGGAGGCCCTGCAGGCGGAGATGGAGGTCCGCTCGCTGACCGGTGTCGGAGTCGAAGCTCCGGTCCAGCACTAGAACCGGATCACGTGCCCCGGCTCCCTAAAGCGGGGTGCGCTTTTTGCCCGTGGCAGGCACACGCTACACTGTCACGGTGCGCCCCAGTAGCTCAGGGGATAGAGCACCGCTCTCCTAAAGCGGGTGTCGGCAGTTCGAATCTGCCCTGGGGCACAATACAGACCGTCACTGCAGGTCAGGAGCCGCTGTGACCGGCGAGCAGGGAGGCGAAACCACCTTCCGGGACGCGGAAGTCCGCCCCTCCGTCCCCCTGCAGCGCCTCCCCCGCCACCGGACGGGAATTCCGGGGCTTTCCGGCGGAGGCTGCCCCGTCCGGTGCACCACTGTCACCCGTGAACCCGCGGACTCCCCGGACAGCCGTGAGTTGGCGGGCGAGTTCGCCCGCGGCCCGCTCGATACGGGCGGACAGTCCGCTGTCCGCACCGAATTCGGCGGTGTCCGCGAACACTCCGGTCGGCAGCACCAGGGCGTGGAGGAACGACAGCAGCGGCCGTACCGCGTAGTCGAGCACCATCGAATGCCGGGCAGTCCCCGCGGTGGCGACCATCGTCACCGGCACCTCTTCGAGGGAACGCATCTCCAGGGTGTCGAAGAACATCTTGAACAGGCCCGAGTAGCTGCCCTGGAACACCGGGGTCGCCACGATCAGCCCGTCCGCGGCGGAGACGGTGCGCCTGGCCCGGTCCAGGGCCTCCGAGGGAATGTAGGTGGTCATGTACGTGGCCAGGTCGGAGGCGAGGTCGCGCAGGTCGATCCGACGGACCTCCAGCCCCTCACCTGCCGCCGTGACCCGGCGCACGACGGCGTCCCCGACCCGCTCGGCGACCTGGCGCGTGGTGGACGGGTCGCCGAGACCGGCGTTGACGATCACAAGGCTCTTCATCACTTCTGCTCCTCTGCAGCGCCGGCTTTTCCGGCCGCTCCTGCTGCACCGGTTGTGTCCGCCGTCTTCCCCGCGGGTTCGATGAGGTGGATCGGGGCGTCCTTACCCTCCCTGACCAGCGACTCGTGCGTCGGAGGATCCGAGGGGACATGAGCGGGACGCCGTGCCTCGAGTTCTCGCCGGAGCACCGGGACGACCTCGCGGCCGAGAATCTCGATCTGTTCGAGGACGACCTCCTTCGGCAGTCCGGCGTGGTCGACGAGGAACAGCTGGCGCTGGTAGTCGCCGACCTTGTCTGCGTAGCCGAGGTAACGGTCGATGACCTGGTCGACGGTCCCGACGGTCAGGGGTGTCATCTTCGTGAACTCCTCCATCGACGGGCCGTGACCGTAGACGGGCGCGTTGTCGAAGTAGGGCCGGAAGAACTTCTCCGCCTGTTGCGTCGTCTCCCCGATGAACACCTGCCCTCCGAGGCCGACGACGGCCTGGTCGGCCGCTCCGTGACCGTAGTGTTCGTACCGTTGACGGTAGAGCCTCACCATGTGCTGGGTGTGTTCGATGTTCCAGAAGATGTTGTTGTGGAAGAAGCCGTCACCGTAGTAGGCGGCCTGCTCTGCGATCTCCGGGGAACGGATGGAACCGTGCCACACGAACGGCGGGGTGTCGTCCAGGGGCCGCGGGGTCGACGTGAACCCCTGCAGGGGCGTGCGGAACTCGCCCCTCCAGTCGACGTTCTCCTTGCGCCACAGGGTTCTGAGCAGGTGGTACTTCTCGACTGCCAGGGCTATTCCCTGGCGGATGTCGGCCCCGAACCACGGGTACACCGGTCCTGTGTTGCCCCGTCCCAGCATGAGGTCGAGGCGTCCTCCGGCGAGGTGCTGGGCGTAGGCGTAGTCCTCCGCCAGGCGGACGGGGTCATTCGTGGTGATGAGGGTGGTGGCGGTGGAGAAACGGATCCGGCTGGTCCGTGCGGCCAGGTAGGACAGCAGAACCGGGGGATTCGCCGGTGCCGCGAACGGTGGATTGTGGTGTTCACCGGTGGCGAAGACGTCCAGTCCGACCTCTTCCGCCTTCTGCGCGTACTCGACCGTCGCGGTGATGCGCTCGTGTTCGGTGGGCGTGACACCGGTGGTGGGGTCGGTGGTGACGTCGCCGATGGTGAAGATTCCGAATTCCATGGTTCCATTATGGACCCATCTAGTTGACGCGTCAATTACTTTCCGTTGCGGCGGGCGGCCACAGCACGCAGTACCCGGTGAACCACCTCGATGACAGCGGCACCGCAGACGCCCACGACCGCACCCACGGTCATCAGACCGGTGTCCCCCGGCTCCAGCAGCACAAGGTCACGCAGGAAGGGGACGGTGAAGATCACCACGTACCCGAGCACACACCCGCACAACAGCAGGACCTTCCACCACACCAGCGGACGGGCCACGATCCCCAGCACCCACAGGCCCATGATGATCAGGGCCAGCAGCACCGCGGTACCCGCCCGGTCCCGCTCAAGGGCGGGGGCATCGCCGCCCGGGTAGACCGCGATCCACATCCCCACCGCGATCCCCCCGATCAGCAGTCCCGAGGGCAACGCCAGAGACAGCACCCGGCGGACGAAACCGTCCTTCGGCCGTTCCGTGTTCGGAGCCAGGGACAGGACGAAAGCCGGGATCCCGATGGTGAACCACCCGGTGATCGTCACATGGATCGGCTGGAACGGGAAAGAGATGCCGAGGACGCCGACCACCAGAGCCAGCACCACCGAATACACGGTCTTCGTCAGGAACAGGTTCGCCACCCGTTCGATGTTCCCGATCACCCGACGTCCCTCGGCGACGACACGGGGCAGAGCCGAGAAACGGTTCGTCAGCAGCACCAGCTGCGCCACCGACCGTGTCGCGGGAGACCCTGACCCCATCGCCACCCCGATGTCGGCCTTCTTCAGTGCCAGGACATCGTTGACCCCGTCCCCCGTCATCGCGACAGTGCGCCCGGCGCGGTGCAGGGACTCGACCATCTCCTGCTTCTGTTCCGGACTCACCCGACCGAAGACATTGGCCCGGGCGATCTCCGCGTCGAACTGATCTTCGGGGAGTCCCACCAGGCTCCTGGCGTCCACGGCGACGAGCTCCCTGTCCGTCGCCCCGGCCGCCACCGCCTTGACCGAGTCCGGGTTGTCCCCGGAGATGATCTTGAGGTCGACATTCTGGGCCGCGAAGAAGTCCAGGGTCTCACGCGCATCCGGCCGCAGCTGCTGGCGCAGGGTCACCAGGCAGGGGTCCTCCAGCACCGGGGCGTCCTGCATCGTGGCGTCCTCCCCCGGTACCGCCAGGTCACCGTCGACCCGGCCGAAAGCGAGGACGCGCAGCCCCCGGTCACCGAGACGCTTCGCCGTCCGCGCCGCAGTCCCGTCCTGCTCCAGAAGGACGTCCGGGGCACCCAGGATCCACGCGTCACCGGAGGTTCTCACCCCGGAGAACTTGTAGCGGGAGTTGAACGGGATCTCGGCGGAGTCCGGGAACGGCTGCGCGTCCGGCATCGCCGCGAGAATCGCCGCAGCCGTGGCATTCCGGTCCTCCTGGGAGGCGACGAGCCGGCCCAGCACCTCCCGCGCCCTGTCCGGCGCAGTGGAGCCGTCAGCCGCGCACACGGCGTCCAGTTCCATCTCATTGGTCGTCAGCGTCCCGGTCTTGTCCGTGCACACCGTGTCGACCCGGGCCAGTCCCTCGATGGCGACCAGTTCATTGACGAGTGCCTTGTAACGTCCCAGGCGTATCACTCCGGCGGCGAAGGCGATGGATGTCATCAGCACCAGGCCCTCCGGAACCATCGGCACGATCGCCGCGGCCATGGACAGGATCGACTCCTTCAGGTCGGTTCCGGAACGGGCGAGCTGGGTCCAGATCGTCAGGATGCCGGTGGGGATCAGCAGCCAGGTGATGACCTTGAGGATGCTGTTGATCCCGTTCATCAGCACCGAATCCGTCAACGAGAACTCGCTGGCCTTCGCCGCGAGCTGCGCCGCATAGGCCTGTGTGCCGACCTTCTCCGCCCGGTAGACCGCATGACCGGAGGTCACGAAGGAGCCCGAACGCAGCTCCTCCCCCTCCTCCTTGTGCACCGGGTCCGACTCCCCGGTGAGCTGGGACTCGTCAACGGACATTGCCCCGGAGACCACCGGTCCGTCCACCACGATCTCGTCACCGGAGTGGAGGACGACCAGGTCCCCCTCGACGACCTCGGTCTGGTGGACGGTGACCCGCTCACCGTCACGGATGACTGTCGGGAGGGTCTCGCCCACGATCTTCAGGTTGTCCAGGGTCCGGCGCGCGCGAAGTTCCTGGATCACACCGATCGCGGAGTTCGCGATGATCAGCAGGCCGAAGGCCGCGTTGATCACCGACCCGGTGGACAGGACAATCGCGCACAGGACGCCGAGGATGGCGTTGACCCGGGTGAAGACGTTCGCCCTGATGATCTGTCCGACACTGCGGCCCGTACCGCGGCCGGTGACGTTGGCGCGCCCCTGCCTGGTGAGTCTCTCCACCTCTGCGGAGGTCAGGCCGGTGAGCGCCGGAGCACCCGTGCTCTCTGCCTGGTTTCCGGTCGCGTTCCCGGTCGTGTTCCCGGTCGTGTTCTCCGGTGTGTCCGCCACGGTGCCTACCTTCCCTCGAAAACCGGCGCCCGGTGTCCGGCGCGTGCCTCCCGCGCCTCTTTCACGTCCCTGCTGGACCAGCAGGCTGCGGCCTCCCGGGCCAGTGCGGGGTCACCCGGACGGTTCAGGGCCTTCTTGAACCAGGCTGTCGCCAGGGGTGCCTGGGCGGCGACCTCCCGGGCAAAGGCCAGGGCGTCCCCGGGGGTCCCGGCCCGGGTGGCGAAGCCGGTGGCCGTGATCTCCCTGGCTCCGATCCTCTCGCCCGCGATGAGCATGTTGCGGGCGACGGACCCTCCGAGCAGTTCGACCGCACGGGAGACCGTCCAGGGGTCAAGGGCGAACCCGTGGTCCACCGCGGGAATCCACAGCTGTGCGCCCGGTCCTGTCACCCGCAGGTCGCAGGCGAGTGCGAGCTGGCAGCCGGCTCCGACCGCCGGGCCCTGGATGTCGGCGATCACGGGCACCGGCAGTTCGGTGACGGTGGTCAGCATTTTCTCCAGTGCGGTGAAGAAATCGTCCTCGTAGACCCCTCCGTTGAGGTTCGCCCCGGCGCAGAAGGCAGGCCCTTCTCCGCGGAGCAGGACCGCCCGGGTACCGGGCCCGGTGCCGGACAGGGCCGCTGTGACGGCGGTGCAGACCTCCGCGTCCAGGGCGTTCCTGCGCTCCGGCCGGGTCAGGGTCACCAGGGTCACCGGTCCGTCGGTCTCCGACTTCAGCACGTCTCGAGTCATGGGGACCATTGTCTCTCACCTTGTGACGGCGTGCTGTGACGGCGTGCTTCGACGGTGTGTCACGAACGCGTGTCGTGCAGGTGTGCTGCCGTCCCCCGACCCGGGCCTCTCCTGCCCGTGCCTGTCCGACCCGGGCCTCTCCTGCCCGTGCCACTTCCGGTCCGGGCGGGTCCTCTGCTCAGGCCAGGGGGGTACCGAACACCGCGTCACGGGGGTCGGCGCCGATGCGGCCGGAGTAGTCGGGGTCGTCGTCGATGGCGGTGATGGCCTCGACCTGGTCCGGGGTGAGGCTGAACCCGGCGACGTCGGCGTTCTCGGCGACTCTTTCGGGGCGGCGGGAACGCGGGAACACGATCAGCCCCTGGTCGAGGTGCCAGCGGATGACGACCTGGGCCGGGGTGACACCGTGTTCCGCGGCGATCTTCTCTATGACCGGGTGTCCGAGCACGCCCCGGCCCAGCGGGGACCAGGATTCGGTGGCGATGCCGCGTGACAGGTTGTCGGCCCGCTGCTCCTGCTGGGAGAATCCGGGGTGGATCTCGATCTGGTTGACCGCGGGGGTCACGCCGGTGGCGCGGACGATCTCGTCGAGTACCTCGGGGTAGAAGTTGGAGACTCCGATGGACCGTGCCCTGCCCTCCTCCCGTGCGGTGACGAAGGCCTTCCAGGTGTCGACGTAGCGGTCCCACTTCTCGACGGGCCAGTGGATGAGCCAGAGGTCCACGTGGTCGAGTCCGAGGTTGTCCAGGGAAACTCCGAGTGCTTCGAGTGCGTCATCGTAGCCCTGGTCGGCATTCCACAGTTTCGTGGTGATGAAGAGGTCGTCGCGGGTGACCTCGCCGTCGGCGACGGCGTCCGCGACGGCGCGTCCCACTTCGGCCTCGTTGCCGTAACCGGCGGCGGTGTCGATGTGGCGGATGCCCGCGGCGATGGCCGCCCTGGTCGAGGAGTACGCCTCCTCGGGGGTCAGTTCCCACACCCCCAGTCCGAGCTGGGGGATGGTGTGTCCGTCATTGAGTGTGATCGTGTCGGTGGGTGCAGTCATGGGTCCCGTTGTACGCGAATTTTCTCCGTCCGTCGCGGAAGGGGTTCGGCGTCCCCGTCGAGGGTATGCGCGTGGACGTGTCTTCCAGATGTATTCAACATATATTTTGCTTGTTTTGTTGACACTTCGTTGCTTTTATACAACACTTGTTGTTGTGTCACCACGGAAGAAACCTGCCGCCCCGATCCACAACCGGATCAGGGTGCTGCGCGCCGAGCGGAACATGACCCGGGCGGCTCTCGCCGATCTGCTCGACGTGAACCCCCAGACGGTCGGCGCGCTCGAACGCGGTGACCACTACCCGAGTCTCGATCTCGCGTTCCGCGTGTGCGAGGTCTTCGACCTCCCCGTCGAAGCGGTGTTCAGCCGCACGGAGTTCCCTCCCCTGTCCTCGGAGATCTACCGGAACACCAGGAAGGACGCCCCTTGAACCCCGTCACAGCCTTCTCCTCCCGAATCAACGTCCGGCTCCGGGACCGCAGCGAACGCTGGCGCCGGCGCAGCGACGCAGTCTCCGCCCGGCTTTCCGGCTGGAGGACGCCGCACCGCACCCGGCTGCTTGTCCGCACCTACCTGGGATCCCTGGCACTGGGCACGGTGATCAGCGTGATCCAGGTCTTCTGGCCGCCCGTCATGTTCGCCTGGCTTCTGTTCACTGTGATCTCCTTGGCCAACTGGACCATGCTGCGCACCGTCATCAATATCCGCGATGTCGCTCCCGAGGAGGAACTCGACGAGTACGAACTGGAGGTCCTGAGGACCTGGCAGGTCACCGCCTACGGATGGCTCGTGATCCTCGCCATGGTCACCTCGACCTTCATGATCATCCTCGGCGCCTCCGACATCGGCAGTCTGGACAGGTGGATGTACACCGGCGGCCTGTTCACACTGCTGGGTGTTCTCGCCGCCGTCGCCATGCCGACCATCGCCTACGCCACGACCTTCGGCCCGGTGCCGCCGGACCGGACCACCGACCCCACCAGCGAACCGTCAACTGAACCGTCAACCGACTCAGCAGCACCGCAACTGCCCGACAACGACCAGAGGAGCACCTGATGCCCACCCTGGAACTGGACCACCTGTCCAAGACCTTCAGCACCGGCGGATCCACCGTCCGGGCCCTCAACGACCTCACTTTCACGGTGAACCCGGGGGAGGTCTACGGATTCGTCGGCTCCAACGGCGCCGGAAAGTCCACCGCGATGCGGATCACCCTCGGCGTCCTCTCCCCTGACTCCGGCGAAGCCCGGGTCGACGGCACCCCCGTCAACGACGACATCCGCCGGGCCATCGGATACATGCCGGAGGAACGCGGACTGTACGACAAGGAACGCATCGCCGACCAGCTGGAGTTCTTCGGCAGACTCCACGGACTGACCAGGGCGTCCGCCCGCAAAACCACCGCAGGGCTCCTGGAACAGCTCGGACTGGCGGACCGCGCCGACTCCAGGCTCGAGGAACTGTCCCTGGGCAACCAGCAGCGGGTCCAGCTCGCCGCGAGTCTGGTCCACGACCCCGCCCTGCTGATCCTGGACGAACCTTTCAGCGGTCTCGACCCGGTCGCGGTGTCGGTCATGAGTGAGATGCTGCTCGCCAAGGCCGCCGAAGGGGTACCGGTGCTGTTCTCCTCGCACCAGCTCGACCTCGTGCAACGCCTCTGCGACCGGGTCGGCATCATCACCCGCGGTGAGATGCGCGCCGAGGGCACGGTCGACGAGCTCCGCGGCCGGGGTCCGGTCATCTTCGAGATCAGGACCCCCGCCCGCGACTGGTACCCGCCGGGAACGACAGTCACCGGGGTGACCGGGGGCGAAGGCGGTCCCGGCGACGACGGCTCCACTGTTCTCCTCGACGCCGGTGGTGTCGACGACCAGACCATCCTCAACGCCGCTCTCGCCGCGGGCCCGGTGCACGGGTTCACCCGTCGCGTTCCCGATCTCAACGAACTGTTCAAGGAAGTGGTGGCGTCATGAGCTCCCGGTACTCTCATCTCGACGCGGTCCGCACGGTCGCCGGCCGCGAGATCCAGGTCGCCCTGCGCAGCAGAAGTCTGATCATCTCGACAGCCATCGTCTTCATTGTCGTCGTCGGCGGGGTGTTCATTCTCAGCTGGCTCAGCGACCGTGGTGAGGACCGTCCGTCACTGGTCGTCTCCGGAGTCGACACCGCCACCGTGTCGACCGTCACCGGCGACGGGATCGAGGTGACTGCGGCAGCCGACCTCGCGGAGGCGACCGCGGCGGTGAAGGACGACGGAAAGGACGCCGCTCTCGTGCGCTCTGACGGGCGGTTCGAACTCGTCAGCGACGGTGCCCCTGACCCGGCACTGTCCGCCGCCGCCGGGGCGGTCGTCGCCACGGTCACTCAGGCCGAGGCACTTGACGCGGTCGGCGTGGACCCCGCGGACTTTGCGGCGGCGATGCCGGACGCCACCCTCCACACAGTCGACGTCTCCGACTCGGATTCCGGGGACACGGCCCCTGCCGTGGTCACGACCATGCTGGGCACGATGGTGATCGTCACCTTCATCATGATCTTCTCCGGCAATGTCGGGGGCCGGGTCACCGAAGAGAAGTCGTCCAGGGTCGTCGAGATCATTCTCGCGACCATCCGGCCGCTCGACCTGCTCGCCGGCAAGGTGCTCGCGATGCTGGTCATCGGTTTCGCCGGCACCGCCGTCATCCTGGGGTCCGCGGTGGCCGCCATGTCCGCCACCGACCTGCTCGGCGAGGTGGATCTGGATCCGTTGACACTGGTGGTGCTGCTGGTCGCCTTCGTCCTGGGCATGCTCTTCTTCAGTTCGCTGTACGCCGCCGCAGGGTCTCTGGTGAGCCGGGCTGAGGACCTCAGCAGTACGCAGATGCCGGTGATGCTGCTGCTCTTCGCGGCGCTGTACCCGCCGGCGTTCGGGTTCTCGGCGTTGGACACCCCGGTGATGCAGGTGCTCACGTGGGTGCCGCCGGTGTCGATGGGGGTGGCACCGATGCAGTTCGCCGCAGGTAACCTGTCCGGGGTGGGGCTGGTCGCGTCGTTCCTGCTGTTCGCCGTGGTCACCACCCTGGTCCTCGTGGTTGTCGCGAGAATCTACCGGGCGTCGATCCTCCACAACGGCCGGAAGCTCGGCTGGATCCAGGCACTGCGGCGACGGTGACGGCCCGTGAGCCGGACGGGAGTGCCTGCCGGGGAAGCCCGACGGGGGGACGGCAGGACCTGACAGGTCCGGACCTGCCGCCCCGAAAGGGGGTGAGTTAACGGCGACTACTGTCAGTTAACTGCGCTGACGGAGGGTTAACGTTCGGGGTCACCGCCCCGTAACAGGGCGGAAACGACGACAGGGTTTCCTGGGTACATGACTGAATCACAGGCCATCGCCGAGAACTCCTCAGACTCCGAGCTCATCGCCCCGACCCGGACCGCCACGCCGTTCCACACCACCCTCGCCGAGCTGAACCGGATGACGCCTGCCCAGATTTCGGCGATGATCGGCGACCTGCTCTACAACCCCACTCTCGGGGAAGAGGTCGCCGCAGCCGCCCCGTTCCGGAACCTGGAGCACCTCCTGGATGTCGCACACCGCGAACTGCTCAGAATGCCGCGGGTCGAGGTCCTCGACAGTATCCAGGCTCACCCGGTCCTCGGTGAACAGACCTCCGACATCTACTCCAGGGAAGAGCAGTCATTCATCCTGGAATCTCCACCTGAGGTCCTCAGCGAGATCGCCGACCTGTGCCGGCGCTACGAGGAGCGCTTCCACCACCTGTTCCTCGTCTGTGCCCAGGGGATCGGCGGTCACGAGGTCCTCCGACTGCTACGCCGCCGGCTGGAGAACCCGACCGTCACGGAATGGGAGACGACGGTCCGGGAACTGGGCAGGATCAACACCCTGCGTCTCCGCAGCGTCGTGAAAGGCTGACTGTCGTCAGAAGCTGACCACAGTCCCACCGGTGTGGATACCGGTTCGCACCACCGGTTCGCACTACCCGTTGGCGCTACCGGGCGTCGACGAGGTCGATGATGAACACGAGGGTACGGCCGGCCAGGGGATTGCCGCTGCCGACAGGGCCGTAGGCCAGTTCCGGGGGAATGGTCAGCTTGCGGCGTCCTCCCACCCGCATGCCGGGGATTCCGTCCTGCCATCCCTGGATAAGCCCGGCGAGGGGGAATTCGATGGTGGTTCCACGGTCCCAGGAGGAGTCGAACTCCTGCCCGGTCTCGTAGTCGACGCCCACGTAGTGGACCTCGACCATGCCGCCTGCCACGGCCTCGGCGCCGTCACCGACGGTGATGTCCTCGATGACCAGTTCTTCAGGGGCCGGCCCCTGTTGGGCGTCGATCTGCGGCTTGACCATCTCGGTCACACTCCTCTTCTCGTCGGATACAACCGCGCCAGTCTACCAGCTGCACGCGGAAAACCCCGGTCGAGGCAGGAGCGCGAACTCCCCGACCCCGTCCGGGAACCGGTGTGACCGGGGGAAGGCCGGAGGGGAACAGTCAGGGCGGAAGGAGGGGAACCGGCAGGTCAGGCGATGGAGACCCCGGATATGACAAGCCCCGCCGACCGCTGTTCATGCGGGGCGGGGTGACAGCTGCCGGCGGCAGTGACGATGGTGACCCGGTTCCGCGTGGGGCGGCACCGGGTACGGTGTCAGCGCTCGGAGCGCGGGGTGACCTTGCGGAGGGTCTCGCCGGTGTAGATCTGGCGGGGCCGGTTGATCTTCGCGGTCGGGTCGTTGACCTGCTCGAGGTAGTGGGCGATCCAGCCCGGGAGCCGGCCCATGGCGAACAGCACGGTGAAGAAGTCCGTGGGGAAGCCCATGGCCCGGTAGATCAGACCGGTGTAGAAGTCGACGTTCGGGTACAGCTTCCGGCTGATGAAGTAGTCGTCGTTGAGGGCGATCTCCTCCAGCTTCATCGCCAGGTCCAGCAGGTTGTCGCCACCGAGGTGGTCCAGGATCTCGTGCGCGGACTCCTTGACGATGGCGGCACGGGGATCGTAGTTCCGGTACACGCGGTGACCGAAGCCCATGAGCTTGACGCCCGGCTCCTTGTTCTTCACCCGGGCCATGAACTCGGTGGCGTCGTCACCGTTGGAGTGGATGTCCTCGAGCATCTCCAGGACCGCCTGGTTGGCTCCACCGTGCAGCGGGCCCGACAGCGCGTTGACGCCGGCGGCGATGGAGGCGTAGATGTTCGCCTGGGAGGACGCCACCATGCGGACTGTCGAGGTCGAACAGTTCTGCTCATGGTCGGCGTGAAGGATGAGCAGCTTGTCGAGGGCCCTGGCGACCACCGGGTCGATCTCGTACTCCTCGGTCGGGTAGCCGAACATGTTGCGCAGGAAGTTCTCCCGGGCGTTCAGCGCATTCGAGGGGTACATGTACGGCTTGCCCTTGGACGCCCGGTAGGCGTACGCGGCGAGCATCGGGACCTTGGCCATGAGCCGGTAGGTGTTCTTGAGCTGGAAGTCCTTGTTGAGAGGGTCTAGCTCATGCTCGTAATAGGTCGCAAGGATGTTGACCGAGGACGCGAGAACGTTCATCGGGTGCGCATTGCGGGGGAAGATCTTGAACTGGCTCTTGAAGTCCTCGTCCAGCAGGGTGTGCTTGCGGATGTTGTGGTTGAAGTCCTCGAGCTGGGTCTCGTTCGGGAGTTCACCGTTGATGAGCAGGTAGCTGACCTCGTTGAAGCTGGCGTTGTTGGCGAGGTCGGCGATGTCGTAGCCGCGGTAACGCAGGATCCCGTTGGCTCCGTCGATGTAGGTGATCTGCGACTTGGTGGAACCGGTGCTCACGTACCCGGGGTCGAACGTCGTGTAACCCGTCTCGGCGAGGAGCTTACCCAGTGCGAAACCGGAGTTTCCTTCGGTCGCCTTCACGATCGGCATCTCGTACTCGCCACCGGGGTAGTGGAGAACGGCCTTGTCCTGGTTCTCGGAAGCCATTGACATCCCTTTCGATGTTTTCTCAAGTTCTCGGTTACGTCCACAGTCCGATCGCCACCAGTGATGGCGGCCCGGAGGAGGGCACACGGCCGGACTGACCGGACCGCGGGCGGTCGTGGGATAGGACACACTCTACAGAATTCCCGACACAGGCAACACGCCGGTACCGGATACTCCGCGCCACGGGTACCCCCAGACTCTCCCCCTTATGAAACGGTACCCGGTACGGCGGGTGCGCCCTCGACCGCGCACCCGCCCCTGCGGCCCCCGGTAGTCGTTCCCTGTTGTTCCGGACGGGCCGTCCACAGGTTAGGCTGATGCGTGGCACACTCCGGGATCACCACAAGATCCGGGGACGACAAGAAGAAAGCGGACAGTACCTCACCATGAGCGATCAGTTCCTGACCCTCCCCGAGAACCTCCTCCCCTCCGACGGCCGGTTCGGCTGCGGTCCCTCCAAGGTCCGGCCGGCCCAGATCGACGCGATCGTGGCCGGAGGCCGGGACATCATCGGGACCTCCCACCGCCAGGCGGCCGTCAAGAACGTCGTCGGTTCCGTCCGGGAAGGCCTGGCGCAGCTGTTCCAGCTTCCCGAGGGCTACGAGATCATCACCTCACTGGGCGGGGCCACCGCCTTCTGGGACGCCGCGGCCTTCGGCCTCATCCGCGAACGCTCCGCCCACCTGACCTACGGCGAGTTCTCCGGGAAGTTCGCCACCGTGTCCACGAAGGCACCCTGGCTGGCCGACCCGGAGATCCACGCCTTCGAGCCCGGCACCGCCCCGGCGTCCTCCGAACTGGACGGCACCGACGCCGACCTTGTCGGCTGGGCCCACAACGAGACCTCCACCGGCGCGATGGTGGCCGTCCACCGGCCTGCGACGGACGCCCTCGTCGCCGTGGACGCGACCTCCGGTGCCGGCGGTCTCCCCGTGGACATCTCCGAGACCGACATCTACTACTTCTCCCCGCAGAAGTGCTTCGCCTCCGACGGTGGCCTCTGGTTCGCAGCCTTCTCCCCCGCCGCGCTCGAGCGCGTCGAAGAGATCAAGGCCTCCGGCCGCTACATTCCGGCGTTCCTCGACCTGAAGACCGCCGTGGACAACTCCCGGAAGAACCAGACCTACAACACTCCGGCCGTCGCCACCCTGCTGATGATGGCTGACCAGGTCGGATGGATGAACGCCAACGGCGGGCTCGAGGGAATGGTCGAGAGGACCTCCGAATCCTCCGCGATCCTCTACAACTGGGCCGAGTCCCGTGCCGAGGCCACCCCCTTCGTCTCCGACCCTGCAGGACGGTCCCTGGTCGTCGGCACGGTCGACTTCGACGACTCGGTGGACGCCACCGTCATCGCCAAGACCCTGCGTGCCAACGGGATCCTGGACACCGAGCCCTACCGCAAGCTGGGACGCAACCAGCTGCGGATCGGTATGTTCCCCGCCATCGAGCCGGAGGACATCCGTACCCTGACCAGGGCCGTGGACTACATCCTCGACGCCGGCGTCGCCTCCCGGTAACAGCCGCACCGCCCGGGATCTCCGGAACCGGTCCGTGGAGGGGAACAGCCCGTCATTCCGACGTATCTGTGCAGGTGTGCGCTACAGTCGCAGGCGAGAGAGCTTTCACTACCACCACGGAGGTCCCGATGCAGGAACTGGAGTTCGTCCCCGGCGACAGTGACGCCACCTCCCTGGTCCTGCGCGTCCCCGGTTCCGCAGAGGACGGTGAGCGCTTCCTGCTGGAGGTCACCGGCCCGCTGAAGGAGATCCTCACCGCCTCCCCCACCACCGGCGGCACAGAATCCGCAGGTGCCGGACAGGCTGCCGACACGACCCCCACCTCAACCGGACCCGCCGTCCGCCCCCTCTCCGGGGCAGCCGACGGTCGCGGCGGAGGCACTGCCCCGAAGGAGCGCAGGGAGAAGGTCCGTCTGCGTCCCCGGGACATCCAGAAACGCCTCCGGCACGGGGCGACCGTCGCCGAGCTCGCCGCGGAAACCGGCGAACCGGAGTCCCGTCTCCTGCCGTACGCCCACCCCATCGAGATGGAACGGCACCGTATCGCCCAGCTGGCCAGGGACGCCTACCCCGTCCGCGCCGACGGTCCGGCGGAGCACACGCTCTGGGAGGTCCTGGCCACCGCGTTCGGTGCCCGGGGGGAGGATGTCCGAGCCGCCGAGTGGGACGCGGCCATGGACTCCTCCGACGCCTGGATCGTCACCGTGACCTGGACCCGGGGCAACAGACGGGGTGCCACCCAGTTCGTCGCCGAGTTCCGCTGGGTACCCGCCCGGACGCCTGGAGCCGGACCGTCCACGGTCGAGCCCGCGAACTCGGTCGCCGGCGACCTCATCGACCCCCGGTTCAACCGGCCGGTCCGCAGTGTCACCCCCGTACCCGGGGCCGGAGAGCCCGGTGACGGGTTCGACGGGAACGGTGACGTCGTCGACGACGTCTTCCCCACTGACGGAGACGCCGCCGGCAACGGCGGTATCGGCGACAACGGGGCCACCGGCGCGGACGGTGATACCGGGGTACCGGGCCCCGCCAGGCGTGACGGGTCGACCGTGGACCTGTTCGGCGATGCGGTCGGCAGATCCCCGTCCCACCCTTCCCGACGCAGGAAGGGCGCTGCAACCCCGCACTGGGAGGATGTGCTGCTCGGGGTCCGCAACCCACCCCGGCGGAGGAAATGACGGATGGGGTCACAACAGGTCGTCACCCTCTGGTTCATCACCGCGGCGGATCCGCGTGCCGTTCTCGCCGCGGAGCCTGCAGCCGACCGGGGATACGCGCGGAAGCTTCTCGCCCAGCTCAATCCGGCCTGGCCGCTGACCCACATCGGTGACTTCGACATGAACCGGTCCGCACCCCCCGGCGACGGAGAGTTCTACATCGGCGGATACCGGGGACTCACTGTCGTGCAGACCGTCCTTCCGGATGTCCCGCACAACTGGTCACTGTCCGGCCTGCCCCAGCTCACAGAGCCTTTCGCACCTTTCGCGTCCCTGACCCGGATGATCCCCACCGCCGACCTGCTCGTGACGGTGCACACCCCTGGCAACCGTGACGGCCTGGGCGGTTTCGCCCACTGGGTGGGCGGTCGGATGACCCGCTGTTTCTACGCGACCCGGGAACACATCATCGAGGACACCGGACTCCCGCTGCCCGCCGAGGCGGCTTTCTGGGAGGGGGACACCGAGGCACACGGAATCGAACTGCCGTTCCGTCCCTCCGAGATGGCTGCCGCCGCTGTCACCCACTGGCTGGGCTTCCGGGTCTCCGACGAGATCGACATCCCGGTCGCGGCCTTCGCCATCGACGGGCGCCCTGAGGTCCGCACGGGGCGGCCCGGTGACCTCCCGGTGCCTGCCGTGCCGGCCGGTCATCGGGAACTCGTCGGTGACGTGGACGTACTTCGGGATCTTGTAGCGGGCCAGTGTGCCCTCGCAGAACTCACGGATGTCCCGGGCGGTCAGCGGTGCGGCAGGGTTGCCCTCGGCGTCCTCCAGGGTGGTCTCCGTGTTCGGCGTCATCGCCACCACCCGGTAGCCACGGTCACGGAGGTCCGACAAACCTCTCTGCCAGGTGGTTGTCTTCCCCGGCATGTGTGCGAACGGCACGCGGAGAACATGCCCCATGGACACCCTCACGACCCGCCGGTACAGCGGGTCGGAGCAACCGGCACCGAGAAGCACCGCACCGACACCCAGCCCCGCCGCATTGCGGAACAGGGCGCCGATGTTCTCGTGGTCCCCCACACCTTCGAGGACGCCGATGACGCGGTTGCCGGGGTCCAGTCCGTCGAGCACCTCGGTGACGGTGGGCTCGGGTACCCGGTCGGCGGCAGCGACGAGGCCGCGGTGCATGTCGAATCCGGCGACGTCGGCGAGTGTCTCCCGGTCCACCTCGTAGAGAGGGACACCGGAGAGACCTGCCGCGACAGCAGGGTCGGCGGCCGCGGCGTCCACAAGTTCGGCCAGGCGCCGCGGGAAACCCACCACGCAGCGCACCGGGAAGCGTGAGGAGATCAGCCGCGGGACAACGAGGTTACCTTCGGCGATGACGAGGCCCCTGCCTCCGGGGAGGTCGGGACGGCGGTCGGAGGAGTTGAGGTCCCGGACGTCGTCGAGGCGGGGGTCCAGGGGATCGGATATGACGGTCACAGGTTCCACCCCGTCAGCCTAGCGGGTGGGCCGGGGCGGTCGGCCGCCGAGTCCGGTCCCCGGATCGGGGTCCTGCTCAGCCGATGGCGTCCTTGATGGGGTCGATCCCGAAGTAGACGGCGAAGAGCACCGCGACGAGGTACATCAGCGGGTGGACCTTCCGCCAGTTGCCGGTCCCCAGCTGCAGTACGACATAGGCGACGAAACCGATGCCGATGCCGTTGGCGATGGAGTAGCTGAACGGCATCATGACGATCGTGAGGAATGCCGGCAGGCCCGTGGTGAGGTTGCCGAAGTCAATGTCCTTGACCTGCGCCATCATCATCGCACCGACGATGACGAGAACCGGGGCGGCGGCCTCGATCGGCACGATCTCGTAGAGGGGGGTGAGGAACATGGCTGCGAGGAAGATGAGACCGGTGACGATGTTCGCCAGCCCGGTCCTGGCACCGTCGCCGATACCCGCGGCGGAATCGACGAAGACCGTGTTGGAGGACGCCGAGGCCGCGCCACCGACAACCGCACCGGCGCCCTCGACGATCAGGGCGGTGCGCATGTCGGGCAGGACGTCATTCTTGTCGACCAGGCCGGCCTGCTTGCCGAGGCCTGTCATCGTGCCCATGGCGTCGAAGAAGTTCGACAGCACAAGGGTGAAGATGAGCAGGCAGGCGGAGAGGAAACCGACCCTGGTGAAGGCGCCGAAAAGGTCGACGTTGCCGATGAGGCCCAGGTCCGGCAGACCTCCGAGGGAGTCCGGGACGGCCGGGACAGCCATGTGCCATCCCGTGGAGGGGGAGTCGTCAGGGTCCCCGGCGACCGCCTGGACGATGACGGCGAAGACGGTGGTCGCGACGATACCGATGAACAGGCCCCCGCGGACCTTCCGTGCGGCAAGGATCCCGCAGATCACCAGGCCGACGACGAAGACGACGCCGGACCAGCTGACGATGGAGCCACCGACCCCGAAGCTGACCGGGACGGTGGTGTTCATGTCGTCGGTGTTGCGGGTGACGAAGCCGGCGTCCACGACACCGACGAAGGCGATGAACAGTCCGATGCCGACGGTGATCGCCGACTTCAGGGATGCGGGGATCGCGTGGAACACGGCTTCCCGGAATCCGGAGACCGCCAGTGCCACGATGATGACACCGTCAATGACGACCAGGCCCATTGCCTCGGGCCAGGTCAGTCCCTCGGTGGCGACGAAGGTCACCGCGACGAGGGTGTTGATGCCGAGGCCGGCGGCGATGCCGAACGGATACTTCGCGAAGATGCCGAAGGCGATCGTCATCACGCCGGCGGCGAAGGCGGTGACGGCGGCGACCGGGGAGATTCCCAGCACATTGCCGTCACGGTCGGCGACGGTGCCCAGGATGAGCGGGTTGAGCAGAATGATGTAGGCCATCGCGAAGAACGTGACCACGCCGCCACGGACCTCGGTGCCGACTGTGGAGCCGCGTTCGGTGATGTGGAAGTAGCGGTCGAGGAAGGACCGCGGTTCCGCACCTGCGGGGGTCTTCAGTCCTGTCGGCCCTGCAGGCCCTGTCGGGGTTGCCATATGGAACCAGCTTTCAGTTCAGGAAACGTCAGATGGGACGTCCCAGTTTCTCCCGTCGGCGCGGTGCGGGCAACCTGAGCCGCAGTGAGTACGGTGAGGACGGTGAGAACAGTGGGGGAAACGGAGACTGTCGAGGCCTGCGGGCGTACCGGAAATTCGCGGCACCTCTTAAGTACCTCTTCAGTACCTCTTCAGTACCTCTCGGGGCCGCCGTCGTCGTACGCGGTCCGGGAGGCGCTGCCCTCACCTGCTTCACGGGGGGTCTCGGAGTGTGCGCCGCAACCGTAGTCGGATGCCACGACCCTG
This sequence comes from Corynebacterium provencense, assembly GCA_900049755.1. Taxonomy (GTDB): domain Bacteria; phylum Actinomycetota; class Actinomycetes; order Mycobacteriales; family Mycobacteriaceae; genus Corynebacterium; species Corynebacterium neomassiliense. The sequence continues at coordinate 40,482 of LT160594.1, read as the reverse complement.
CCGTCCGCGGAGAATTCGTTGGCGCACACACCCACCTCAGGAATACCGGCCTGTCCCGCCCGACCGGCCTTTCCCGCCCGACCGCCCGACCCTGCTGCCCCGGTACGCACGTGCCGCTGCAGGGGGAGCCAGAAGGCACAGCTGTCGCAGGAGCGTTCCGCCAGACCGGCGAACTCCGGGTCCGGGGCGTCCTCGCCGGTGGTCCAGCGCCGCACCGCCGCCTCCCAACCTGCCCGCGTGAGACTGCGACGGGCGCCCGGGTTACGGGGGACACCGTCGGCAGAACCGGCAGAACCGGCAGTACCGGCAGGGTCGTCGGGGTCTGTCACGCGGGGGTCGTCGGTCTTCAGGGGCAGACGGTCCCCGGGCCGCAGGTCCCCCGGCCGGATCCTGTCCTCGTAGGGCACCCAGGCGGGTGCGGCGAGGGCGTGGTCTCCTGCGTGGAGTGAGACCTCGTTGACCGTCACATGCTCGGTCCCCGGCGCGCAGGCGATGACAGCTATCCACTCCCAGCCCCGGTATCCACGCTCGCGGCATTCGAAGCGGTGTGCCGCACTGTCCGGGCCCACGGTCGTGGCACCGAGATGACGGCCCACCGCTTCCGGCCCGGCGATCTCGACGACCGCTTCCTCGGCGACCTCCTCTCCCCTGGCAGAGAGCAGGACGCCGCGACCGGCCCCCCGCCGGTCATGTGTCCGCTTTCCCCCGTGTCGTCGATTGCTCACACTCCCCATTATGGCAGCATGGAGCCCATGGTCCTGTATCCGTCCAGCTCACCCCGCCGTTCCGGGCCCTTGTACCGCGGGGCTCCCGTGATTGCCGTCCTTTCGGTCCTGGCACTGGCCGGATGCTCGTCGGGGGGTGGAGGGGACACGCCCGGGTCGGCGTCCGGACAGGGGGCGGGGGACGCCGCGACCCTCACCGCGGAGGTTGTCGCGGAGTACCCCTCCGACCCGACGTCCTTCGTCCAGGGTCTGGAGGTCATGCCGGAGGGGGACCTGCTCGTCTCCACCGGACGTGAGGGGAGTTCCCGGATCTACCGCACCCCGCTCACCGGCGCCGTGTCGGTCGGCGACGGTGCCGGCCCGACCGGGGCTCCCGTACCCACGGTGTCCGTCGACCTCGACCCGGAGTTCTTCGGTGAGGGATCGACACGGCACGGTGACACGGTCTGGCAGCTGACGTGGAAGGACGGGGTCGCGGTGAAACGGGACGCCGCGACACTGCAGGAGACCGGCCGGGTGCAGTACCCCGGTGAAGGATGGGGCCTGTGCACCAACGGCGAGCGGCTGGTGATGTCCGACGGTTCGTCGACGCTGACCTTCCGAGACCCGGAGACCTTCGGGGAGACCGGACGGGTCGAGGTGACACTCGACGGTGAACCGGTGACACAGCTCAACGAGCTCGACTGTTCCGACGGTGAGGTGTGGGCGAACATCTGGCAGTCCGACAGGATCGTGCGGATCAGCCAGGCCACGGGCGAAGTCACCGGCGTCCTCGACACCTCCGGCCTGGACCTTCCCGCCCGGGACCGTCGGGGAGCGGACGTGCTCAACGGGATCGCCCGGGTACCCGGGACCCCGGACCACTACCTTCTGACCGGGAAGCTCTGGGACACCGTGTACGAGGTGACCGTCCGGTGAGCAGTGACCGTCCCGGTCCCACCCACCGTCTGGCGGCGAAAGTCTGGGGAATGCTCGGCGCGGACGGGGCCAGAGAGTCCGGTCTGACCGCGCTGATGTACGCCACGATCGCGAACTTCGCCGTGGACGCTGTCCTGGCCGTCGCACTGGCAGGCACCCTGTTCTTCTCCGCGGCGACCGGCGAGTCGAAGAGCTCTGTCGCCGCGTACCTCCTGGTCACCATCGCGCCTTTCGCAGTTCTCGCCCCTGTGATCGGCCCGGTCCTCGACCGGATCCGCACCGGCCGTCGCCTGGCCATGTCACTGACTTTCGCCGGTCGTGTCATCCTCGCGGCCGTGCTGCTGCAGAACTTCCACTCGTGGCTGCTCTACCCTGCCGCACTCGGGATGCTGGTGCTGTCCAAGGCGTACGGCGTCCTGAAATCCTCTGTCACCCCCCGGCTGGCGCCCGAGGGACTCGACCTGGTGCGCGCCAACGCCCGGCTGACGATCACCGGACACATCGGCGGTTCCATGGTCGCCGGCGGGCTCGCGGCGGCCGTCGCCTTCGTCGAGGATCCGCAGGCGGCACTGTGGCTGCTGCTGGTCTGTGCCCTGGCGGGAATCTACCTGTGCGCTCTCATGCCGGACGCCGCCGAGGGCAGTGCGGACGAGGTGTACGCCGATCCTTTCGCCCCCACAGAGGTCATCGCCGCTCCCCGGGGTGAGCGGACCTCCGACGCCACAGCCGTGACACGTGACATGCCCGCACCGCAGGGGCATCGTCCGCGCGGTTCACTGGTCAGGCAGTGGCGCCGGTCAATGTCCGTCCGCTTCCCCGACGCCACCCGCACAGCCATGTGGGGTACCGCCCTGCAGAGGCTGGGGACGGGGTTCATGACGATCTACATCGCCTTCGTCGCGAAGTCCTCCCACGGTCTGTCCGGCACCGAGCAGCTGGCCCTCCTGGGCGTCGTCGGGGCGGCCGGTGGTGTCGGTACCTTCCTCGGCAATGCGGTCGGTTCCCGGGTGAGGTTCTCCCGTCCGAGGTCGACCGTCATCGTGCTGGGCGTGGTCTCTCTGGCGTCGGTGGTCTTCGCTGCGGTCGTCGACGGTGCTGCCACGGCTGCGCTGGCCACCGCGGTGCTGTCCGTGGGAAGCGCGATCTCGAAGTCCTGCCTGGACGCCACGATCCAGGAGAATCTCGACCAGTCCGCCCAGGCGTCGGCGTTCGGTATCTCGGAGACGACACTGCAGCTATCCTGGGTCCTGGGCGGCACTCTGGGGCTGCTGCTGCCGACCGAGCTCACCGTGGGTATGTCGGTACTGGCAGCCACCGGTACAGTGTTCTTCGTCAACGTGATCGCGGCGTCCCGCGGCATCGGTGTGGGATCACTCATCGGCCGTGTCCGGTCACGGTCCTGACCGCAGCACCGAGACGGAAAGCAGGCCCCATGTCGGACGAGTCCCCGAAGCAGACGAAGAAGCAGCGGCGAAAGGCCGCACAGCGCCGCCAGCTGCTCACGTTCCTGGGGATTGTCGTCCTCGTCGTCGTTGTCGCCGGGGTTGTCCTGGGGGTCCAGAGGTACCGGTCCTCGCAGGCGCACACCTCCCCCTCCGACCTCCGGGTCACTGTCACCACCGCAGACGGCGACATGGAACTGGCACCGTATTCGGTGTGCGGCTTCGACGACACCGACTGCAGCGGCGGGCAGTCCTCGAGGATTCCGCTTCCCGCCGACGGCGAGGTGACGGTCAGGCTGCCGCAGGACATCTACGACCATGACTGGAAACTCGTCCAGATCTACGATGATCCCGCCGCGAACACGGAGAACTCCTACTCCGCCAACGAGCAGAAGGAGTTCACTCTTCAGGGCTCCTCCCCTGCCGAGGACGCCGAGGGCAACCGGCCCCGGCTGGCTGTCGCGGAGATCCAGACGCTCCTCGTCGAAGGCTCCGGTGACGACGAGGAACCTGTGGCGGCGGTGTGGTCGCTCACTCCGGACGATGTCGCCGAAGACGCGACCGGCGCCACGAGCACCACAGACGCCGCCGACCGGTAGTCACCTCCTCGCACCGGGGAAGCACCGGGGAATCGCCGGGGCGGCACCGGGGTTTCTGCCTCAGGCGTCGAGTTCGCGGGCGATTGTCCGCAGGATCTCGGCCACCTGGTGGCCTTCTTTTCGCCCGGGCCGTCGTCCGGCCTCCAGCGCCGGCTGGATCCTGTTCTCCAGCAGCGAGACGGTGTCCTGGACCAGTCCGTGGAGTTTCTCGGGCGGGTACCTGTGCGCTGCGCGGCGGGGCCCCTGGTCGAGCACTGTGACGCGCAGTGCCTCCGGGCCACGGCCGCGCAGGCCGGTGGCCAGGTCGTATTCGATGCGTTGACCCTGGACGAGTTCGGTGACTCCCTCGGGGAGCACCTGACGTCCCACGTAGACGTCCTCCTGGCCGGGGTTTGTCACGAATCCGTAGCCCTTGTCGGCGTCGAACCATTTCACCTTGCCGGTCGGCATGTCTTCTCCGTGTCCTTTCCTGTGGTCGGCATCCGGCGTCGCCGGGTGCACGGGGAACCGATGACTTTATCAACCGGACCCCTCCGAATCACAACTGCCCCAGTTGTCCCGCTAGTCCCACGCTGCCAGATATGTGACCAAGATCACTATCCCACTCAATCCACAGCATCACATTTACATAACGACCCAGACACGGATTGATAACGGGGCCGCTGAGCAGGAGCTCCGTCCTTCTCCCCGCCCCGCAACCTCCACCAGCGCCTCCGGTCAGACCACTGTCCGGCGCCGGGTGACGGACCCGGACGACCTCACTGAGCGTGACTAAAACGTGACCGGACGTTACGCTGTCCACCGAACCGAGCGGGGACGTCCCCGCTTGCAGACAGAGACAACGACGGAGAACGACGGAGAACGACGGACAGCGGCGGACCGGTCACCGACCCCGCCCCACCTACTCCCTGCTTTGCCCTGCTTTTCTCCCTCCCCGTTCAATGAAATGCACATCTGAGAGGCACACGTGTCATGAGCACGACAGTCACACCCAAACCAGAGGGGATCGACCTCACCTCCGGTGAGTTCCCCAGAATCCCCGTCGCAGAGGCGCGGCGCGGCGCCACCCTGGCCTTCTTCGCCTGGACCCTCGCCGTGTACGACTTCATCCTGTTCGGCACCCTGCTGCCGCGCATCAAAGAGAGCTTCGGCTGGTCCGAAACCACGGCCCTGCTCGCCAACACCCTCGTCTCCGTGGGCGTGTTCATCGTGGTCATNCCGTCGGGGGAGCCAGGGGCGCGTCCCCCGCTCCCGCGGCGATCTTCCGGGCCGTGGACTAGACCCTGGATTGCTCAACAATCCGACAATGCGGCGTCCCGCAGGCTCTCTCTTATACAAACCTACAAGCGTATAAGAGCCACCCTCGACACCGTGTTCGCGCAGATCTCGGCACTGTTCGAGGCCGCCGGCTACCCGGTCCCCCAGCAGATCACCGACGCCTACAACGAGCACCGCGAGGAACTCGACGGTGCCTACCGTGCCGGGACCGAGAAGCTGGGCCAGGCTGTCGACGGCATCACCGCCGCCGCCGGTGCCCTGAGGTTCTGACACGGCACGCCGGAAGCTACCGGGGCCGGGTCACCGACACCTGCCCCGTCCACGGCGAAGGCCCCGCAGAACAGCTGTTCTGCGGGGCCTTCGCCGTGCATCGGTCACCGGGACCGCGCAGAGACTACTTCGCGCGGTTGATCACGGTGAACGGGTGGACATAGGGCAGGGTTTCCGCGGGAACCGGGAGATCGATGTCACCGTAGGGGCTCAGGGCACCGGCGTCCCCTGCGATGAGTTCGCTGACGGCGTGACGACCCTCCGGGACGTCCTTCGGCCAGCCCGGATCAACGTAGTGCTTCTTCTCAACATCAGCCATGTGACCCATCATTCCACACCTGACCGGGCGTGCAATACCTGAAGACCCCGGACGGGCGCGACCCCACCCCCGGCACCCGTCCGGGTAAAATCGACGGAATCATGCCCGACAACGATTCCAGGACGGATCCCTCCACCACTCCCCCGTTCCCGACGTACGGTGAGTGGCTGGCCGACCACGGTGACTCCACCCTCGTGGACCTGTTCTGGCGCCTGCGTGCCTTCCACAGCCCGTTCATGCCGTCAGCGGGTTCCGGGACAGCCGGATCCGCCCGTGGCACCGCGCCCTTGCCGACGGTGACCGACGTCGGGGCGCTGCGACAGCTCGACGCGGCCCACCTGGCGGTTCTCCATGCCCTGGTCCGGGCCGGTGCCACCCACCGTCCGGTGGACCGCGGCGAGCTCCGGTCCGCACTCACCGGGCTCTTCGACACGGCCGGAACACCGGAGCACCGACGCCTGCCCGCAGAGGAACTCCCCGGGCTGCTGACCTCCCTGGCACACCTCGCACTGGCCTACGGGCCGGGACTGCGTGTCGACGGGGCAGGCGACGCCGAGACCTTCCCTGTGGCGGTGCCCGGCAACCTCCGGTCGCTGTTCGGCCCCGCCACCGACATTCCGTGGGCCCTGGTCGACGGCTACCGTTGCCCCGTTCCGACCCGGGACATGCCCGACGTCCTCGGAAAGCTCCCGGAACGACAGCGGCGGCTCCTCGACACCCTGTCGTCGGCCGGCGGTATCGGACACTCCACCAGTCTCGACGATCCGGAACGGCCGCTGGCGCGCATGATCGCCGCCGGCCTGCTGGACCGCATCGACGCCGGGACGGCGCGACTGTCGCCCCGGGTGGGTGCCTTCATCTCAGGCCGGATCGTCCCCGCGCCCGGCGGCGACTTCACCGTCGCCGTCCCGGTTCCGGTCACCGGCGCTGTCGACAGTGCCGGGGCGGCACGCGCGGTGGAGACCCTGCGTCGGGTGACAGACCTGCTCACCGATCTGGCGACTGCACCGCTGCGTCCGCTGACCGCGGGAGGGGTCGGCGTCCGGGAACTCACCCGGGTCTCCCGCAGCACCGGGGCCACCGTCGGGGAGGTCACGGGCACGCTGCTGCTGTGCAGGCACGCGGACCTGGTCTCCCGGGGTCTGCCCGTGCCAGCTCCCGAGGTGGACGCGGCCGGTCCTGACGGCGACGTCTGGGGGGTGACCGACCGGGGGGCGGAGTTCCTGTCCGCGGACACCGCCCGTCGCTGGGCACTGCTGCTGTACGGCTGGTCGTCCAGCCCCCACGCCCAGTGGGAGGCGGCGACGACCGGTGCCCACCTGCTCGAGGACTCCCTGGACAGCCCGCGGATCACCGCCCTGCGCCGGATCACCGCCGAGCTGGTGACCGTGCTCGACGGTGGGACGGACGCCGCGGAGAAGCTGTGGCAGCTGCGCCCCTCCCTCGCCGCCCGTACCGGAGTCGACGCCCTGGACGCCGTGCTCGGTGAGGCGGAGGAGCTCGGTCTCCGGGTCGACGGCAGTCCCACCGGTGCCGCCACCGCACTCGCCACCGCACTCGCCACCGCGCTTGACGCGGATCCCGGCCCGGGTCCCGCTTCCGCCGACCCTGTCGACGCCCTGACGGAGGCACTGGCCCGTGTACTGCCCGATCCGGTGCACACCCTGCTCATCCAGGCAGACCTCACGGTCCTGGCGCCGGGGCTGCTCGATGCCCCGACCGAATCCATGCTGCGCCGTATCGCGGACGTCGAGTCCACCGGCATGGCGAGCGTGTGGCGGATCTCCACCGGATCACTGAAGAGGGCGGCGTCCTACGGGGAGTCCGCGGAGAGCGTCCGGGGGTTCCTGTCCGGAATGGCCGCGGAGATCCCCCAGGGCCTCGACTACCTCATCTCCGACACCTTCCGGGACACCGGATCCGTGACAGCGGGGACGGCCTCGACCGTGCTCACAGCACCGGACGCGGCCATGATGGATCTCGTCCTGGGGCAGCTCACCGACGCGGAGGCGGACCGCGCCGGGCTGCGCCGGATCGCGCCGACTGTGGCGGTCAGTCGGTCACAGCTCTCGGTCGTCGTCGACGCACTGGACGCCTCGGGCGCCAGGGTGAAAGTCGAAGGCGATTCCGGTGCCGTCGCCCACGGACCGGTCCTGTCCCTGGTTCCTGACCCGGACCCGCCCGTGGTCACCCGGGACGACGTCGCAGGCCAGCTGGAAGCGGCGGTCGAGACCCTGCGTCGCTCACAGGAGACGCGTCCCGACGATCCGGACGGCTCGGGGACAGTTCCGGGGGTCGAGACGGTCCGCGAGCCGCGGGCGATCATGGACGCCCTGCGCACCGCGTACGACCGGGGCACCCGGGTGGAGATCAGCTATGTCGACGCCGACGGCTCTGCGGTCCGGGAGTGGATCTCGGTGGTGACGATGAGCCCGGTGAAGATCGTCGGGGTGACGGAGTCCGGGGGAACGTCACTGGGGATCCGCCCGCACCGCATCTCCTGGGTCGGAGTTCCCGTGGGCTGAGCACCGTCTGCTGCAGGAGCCGGATCCGGACTAGACTGGTCCGGTTGCGGTCTGCAGCAGCAGACCCGTCCCGGCCGGCACCGCCGCGGGCCCCACCGCCCGCCACCGCCGCCTGCCACCACAGTCCCCGTTGTTAGGAGTTCCCGTGCCACTCGGCGACGGACCACTGATCGTCCAGTCCGACAAGACAGTCCTGCTCGAGATCGACCATCCGGCGGCAGCCGAGGCGCGCAACGCCCTGGCCCCGTTCGCGGAGCTCGAACGCGCACCCGAACATGTCCACACCTACCGGATCACTCCGCTGGCCCTGTGGAATGCACGGGCCNCGGCCGGCACCGCCGCGGGCCCCACCGCCCGCCACCGCCGCCTGCCACCACAGTCCCCGTTGTTAGGAGTTCCCGTGCCACTCGGCGACGGACCACTGATCGTCCAGTCCGACAAGACAGTCCTGCTCGAGATCGACCATCCGGCGGCAGCCGAGGCGCGCAACGCCCTGGCCCCGTTCGCGGAGCTCGAACGCGCACCCGAACATGTCCACACCTACCGGATCACTCCGCTGGCCCTGTGGAATGCACGGGCCGCCGGGCATGACGCCGAACAGGTGGTCCATGTCCTGGAGACCTATTCGCGATTCCCGGTACCGCAGCCGCTGCTCATCGACATCGCGGGGACGATGGACCGTTACGGTCGGCTGACCCTGGCCACGGACCCCGCCCACGGGCTGGTACTGGAGTCGAAGGACCCGGCGGTGCTCGCCGAGATCCGGAGGCACCGGAAGATCAGCCCCATGCTCGGTGAGCAGCTCGACGCGGACACCGTCGTCGTGCACCCGTCCGAGCGGGGCCGGATCAAACAGGAACTGATCAAGGTCGGTTGGCCCGCCGAGGACCTCGCCGGGTACGTCGACGGGGAGGCCCACCCGATCGCACTGTCCACGGAGACTGAACCGTGGGAGCTGAGGGACTACCAGGAGATGGCCGCGGACTCCTTCTGGTCCGGCGGGTCCGGCGTCGTCGTTCTGCCCTGCGGTGCCGGTAAGACCATGGTGGGGGCTGCGGCGATGGCGAAGTCGCAGACCACCACCCTGATTCTCGTGACCAACACCGTGGCAGGACGCCAGTGGCGTGACGAGCTCATCCGCCGGACCACCCTCACCGCCGACGAGATCGGCGAGTACTCCGGGGAGAGAAAGGAGATCCGTCCCGTCACGATCGCCACCTACCAGGTCGTCACACGCAGGACGAAGGGCGAGTTCCGTGCTCTGGAGCTGTTCGACTCCCGTGACTGGGGACTGATCATCTACGACGAGGTCCACCTGCTGCCCGCCCCGGTCTTCCGGATGACCAGTGACCTCCAGTCGCGTCGCAGGCTGGGGCTCACCGCCACCCTGGTGCGTGAGGACGGACGCGAGGACGACGTCTTCAGCCTCATCGGGCCGAAACGTTATGACGCCCCGTGGAAGGACATCGAGGCCCAGGGGTTCATCGCGCCCGCGGACTGTACCGAGGTGCGCGTGCAGCTCGGTGACAGTGAGCGCATGGTCTACGCGACCGCAGAGCAGAACGAGAAGTACCGGCTGGCCGCCTGTTCCCCGGTCAAGACCCCGGTCGTCAAGAGGATCCTGGAGAAGCACGCGGGCGAACCTGCCCTGGTCATCGGCGCGTACATCGACCAGCTCGAGGAACTCGGGGAGGAGCTGGACGCCCCGGTCATCGACGGCAAGACACCGAACCGGCGACGCGAGGAGCTCTTCGACGCCTTCCGTGCGGGGGAGGTCGGCGTCCTCATCGTCTCGAAGGTCGCGAACTTCTCCATCGACCTTCCGGGTGCATCGGTCGCCGTCCAGGTGTCCGGCACCTTCGGGTCACGGCAGGAGGAGGCGCAGCGTCTGGGCCGTATCCTGCGGCCGAAGCCGGACGGGGGTGCGGCGTTCTTCTACTCGGTGGTCGCCCGTGACACACTGGACGCGGAGTATGCGGCGCACCGCCAGCGGTTCCTTGCGGAGCAGGGGTACGGCTACCGCATCATAGATTCTGTAGACCTGTAGGGGATCACCGTGACCGAGTTCAATTTCACCGTCGACGAGAGCTTCGCCCGCACCCACAACGAGTTCTTCCGGGACGCCCGGCGCTTCCAGTGGTCGGCGGGGATCCTGGGTCTCCTGTTCCTTGTCGCCACGGTTGTACTGGTGCTGGTCGGCACCGGTCTGACGGTCACTGTCGGTGTGGCCTGCGGGATCATGGCCCTGCTGTGTCTCGTGATGGTGCCTGTGCTGCCGCGGCAGCTGGGCTCACCGCAGTCCTACTACGACCGTTACGACCTCGTCCCCGCGGTCGTGGCGAAGGTGAACCCCCGCGACGTGGTGCTGCTCGCCCTGGTGGACACGGCCGTCGACGGCACCGGTGAGCCCTCCACCCCGGCCCTTGCGGTGCGGACGGTGACCTCGGTCCCGGGCATCCGGCGGGTCGTCGGTGAGCACGTGCCGTCGATGGCCGTGACAGGGATGCGCACCACCCGCAACCGGAACCACTGGGAGGAGATCTCCCCGATGCCGGTGGCGTGGGGGACGAAGGACCGTGCGGTCATCGACGCCGCGGACGGCGCCGTCCCCGCCGGGCGGTGGCGGAAGCTCGAGGGACTGGTCGGCCGGGTCGACGAGGTCGAGGCGACGAGGCGGAGACTGCTGGAACTGTAGCCGGGGGCGCAGGGACCGTCGGGGGAGCCAGGGGCGCGTCCCGTGTTCCTGTGGTGATCTTCCGGGCCGTGGACTAGACTCTGGATTGTTCAACAATCCGACAATGCGGCGTCCCGCAGGAGACAACCCGATGACAGCAATCGACCTCAACGCAGATCTCGGCGAAACATACCGTGGCGTTCCCGTCGCCGACGACGCCGCCATGATCGGACTGGTCAGCAGCGCGAACATCGCCACCGGATTCCATGCCGGCGACCCGCACTCGATCGCCGGGACGGTGGAGGCGGCCGCGCGACGCGGCGTCACCGTCGGGGCACACATCGGCTACCGGGACCCGGAGAACTTCGGCCGTACCTTCATCGACATCGACCCCTCCCGCCTCGCCGATGAAGTCCTCTACCAGATCGGGGCACTCGACGCCCTCGCCCGCCGGTACGGCACCCGGGTGCGGTACGTCAAACCCCACGGCGCCCTGTACAACACCATCGTCCACGACACAGAACAGGCCCGCGCAGTCATCGACGGCGTCCACGCCTTCTCCGCGGACATCCCCGTCATGCTCCTGCCCGGCGCAGTGGCCGCCGACATCGCCGGGAAGAAGGGCCTCCGCGTCATCCGCGAGGCCTTCGCCGACCGCAACTACAACCCCGACGGCACCCTCGTCTCCCGTGACCGGCCGGACGCCGTCGTCCCCGACCCCTCCTTCGTCGCCGACCGCGTACGCCAGGTCGCCACCACCGGTACCGTCACCGCAGTCGACGGCACGGTCATCAGGGTGGACGCCGAATCCGTCTGCGTCCACGGTGACTCCCCCGGCTCGGTGGCACTGGCGCGCAGCATCGTCGAAGAACTCGCACGCGACGGCATCACCGTCCGGAGCTTCCTGTGACCGCCCCGACCCCGCAGTCCGTCCCCGTCCACCGCGTCGGCACTCTCGCACTGCTCGTGGACCTGCCCGACCTGGCGACCGCGATGGCGTGGCACGCCGCGCTCAGCGCCGACCCCCTGCCCGGCCAGACCGAGGTCGGCGCCGCCGCAGGCACCGTCCTCGTCCGCTTCAGCTCCCCCACCCACGCGGCCTCGGCGCGACACATCCTCCCCGGGTTCACACCCGGGCGCACGACCCTGCCCGACCCCCGTGAAGTCACCGTCGACGTCGTCTACGACGGGGAGGACCTCGATGACCTCGCCAACGGTCTCGGGATGAGTACCGCGGCGCTGGTCGACCTGCACTCCTCCACGACGTGGGTCGCCGCGTTCGGCGGCTTCGCCCCGGGTTTCACCTACTGCGTGCCGCAGGGGGACCCCCGACTGCCGGAGATTCCGCGACACCGGTCCCCCCGGACAACCGTCCCCGCCGGATCGGTGGCCCTGGCCGGGGAATTCTCCGCGGTCTACCCCCGCACCTCCCCGGGCGGCTGGCAGCTGATCGGGACGACCACCACTCCGTTCTGGGACGCCGCGTCCGCCCACCCCGCCCTGCTCTCCCCCGGTGACCTGGTCCGCTACCGGCCGGTGACACCCCGGGCCGAAGTCGGCCCCGCACAGGCACCGGGAAAGGTCACGTCACCGGCGTCCTCCCCCACAGGACCGCGCAAGAGCGTGGCCCGCCCCCTCCCCCCCCCGCCCCGCCGCCCCGTGCTGCAGGTCGACGACCCGGGCCTGCAGACCCTCGTCGAGGACCGGGGACGCCACGGGTACGGCGACCTGGGAGTCCCCGGATCCGGTGCCGCCGACCTCGGCGCCGCCCGGGCCGCGAACGATGCTGTCGGCAATGCACGCGACGCCGCCGTCCTGGAGAACATCGGCGGGC
>LT160594.1:0-27107 GCA_900049755.1 Corynebacterium provencense | reverse complement strand
CGTGCAGTGGGTGTGGCGCGGGGGACCCGCCGCGCCGTCCCCGCGGGGGATACCTTCCCCGGGGGGAAACTAAAGGGGGTGCGACCGTCCGAGCGGTCCGGCGTCTGCCGCTTATACACATCAAGAGGTGTAAAAGAGCCAGCCACGGGACCGCGCAAGAGCGTGGCCCGCCCCCTCCCCTCCCCGCCCCGCCGCCCCGTGCTGCAGGTCGACGACCCGGGCCTGCAGACCCTCGTCGAGGACCGGGGACGCCACGGGTACGGCGACCTGGGAGTCCCCGGATCCGGTGCCGCCGACCTCGGCGCCGCCCGGGCCGCGAACGATGCTGTCGGCAATGCACGCGACGCCGCCGTCCTGGAGAACATCGGCGGGCTGGCACTCACCGCCCTGGTCGACACAGTGGTCGTGGTCACCGGGGCGGAGGCACCTGTGAGCGTGCACCGCCGGCCCGGCACGACACACCCGGGCCGACCGGTGCCGCAGGGAACCCCTGTCCTGCTGACACCCGGCACACAGCTCACCGTGGGGCCGGCGACACGGGGGCTGCGCAGCTATGTCGGTGTCCGCGGCGGCGTGGTCACCGCACCGGTCCTCGGATCCGCGTCCACGGACCTGCTCTCCGGACTCGGCCCCGCGCCCCTGACGCCCGGCGACCTCGTCCACGCCGGGCGCCCCTCCGGGACAGTCGCACCGGTAGCCGCCTCACCACGTACCGACGGGGTACTGCGGGTGGTCCCGGGCCCCCGGGACGACTGGTTCCCAGGAGGCGTCCGTGCACTGACCGCCACACGGTGGACGGTCAGTCCCGCCTCCAACCGGGTGGGGATCCGCCTCGCCGGAGACCGCCCCGTCGTCCGCGACCGTGACGGGGAACTGCCCAGCGAGGGCATGGTCCCCGGATCTGTGCAGGTCCCCCCGGACGGGCTTCCGGTGCTGTTCCTGCGGGACCATGCGGTCACCGGGGGTTACCCCGTGATCGCCACCGTCGTCCCCGGGGATCTCGACGCCGCAGCCCAGCTGGCACCCGGCAGCACCGTCACCTTCAGAGCCGTCAACCCGGACCCCGGCACCACCGACAGAATTCCCCAGGAGAAACCATGACCCTGCACACCGTACTCATCGCCAACCGTGGGGAGATCGCCGTCCGCATCGCCCGCGCGGCCCGCGACCTGGGCATCCGCTCCGTCGCGGTGTACTCGGAACCTGATGCAGGGGCACTGCACACCCGGGTCGCCGACGAGGCCTACGCCCTGCCGGGGTCCACCTCGGCGCAGACCTACATGAACATCCCCGCACTGCTCGACATCGCGGCCCGCGTCGGAGCGGACTGCCTCCACCCCGGCTACGGGTTCCTGTCGGAGAACGCGGACTTCGCCCGCGCCGTGACCACGGCCGGTCTCACCTGGATCGGACCGGACCCGGAGACCATCGACACCCTCGGCGACAAGATGGCGGCCCGGCAGCTCGCCGAGTCGGTCGGGGCCCCTCTCGCCCCCGGTACCTCCGAGCCCCTGACCTCCTGGGAACAGGCCCGCGACTTCGCCGCTGAGCACGGCCTGCCGGTGGTCGTCAAGGCGGCCTTCGGCGGCGGCGGTCGCGGACTGAAGATCGTCACCAGGGAAGACGGTCTCGGTGCGGTGGAGGACGCCTTCGCCTCGGCCGGCCGTGAGGCGGGCTCGGCGTTCGGCCGCACCGAGTGTTTCATCGAGAAGTTCCTGGAGAAGCCCAGGCACGTCGAAGCCCAGGTCCTCGCGGACAGGCACGGGCATGTCTCCGTGGTGGGTCTGCGGGACTGCTCCACCCAGCGCCGGTTCCAGAAACTGGTCGAGGAGGCCCCCGCCCCCTTCCTGACCGGGGGGCAGCGCCGGCAGATCACCGAAGGTGCGCGTTCAATCTGCGCGGCGGCAGGGTACGTCGGCGCCGGGACAGTGGAGTTCATTGTCGCCGATGACGGCACGGTCTCCTTCCTGGAGGTCAACACCCGGGTCCAGGTCGAGCACCCGGTCACCGAGGTGACCTCCGGGGTGGACATCGTCGCCGAACAGTTCCGCATCGCCGCCGGTGAGCCCCTGAGCTGGATCGCCGCAGGCGGGGCCACGGACCCGGAGACCTCCGGTCACGCCTTCGAGTTCCGGATCAACGCCGAGGATGTCGCCAACGGTTTCGTCCCTTGTCCCGGCACGGTGGACAGGTTCGAGGTGCCGACCGGACCGGGTGTCAGGGTGGACGCCGGAGTTGTCCCCGGCTCCCGGGTCCCGGGATTCTACGATTCAATGCTCGGCAAGTTGATCGTGTGGGGCCCCACCCGCGAGGTGGCGCTGCGGCGGGCGCGCGCGGCACTCGACGAGTTCCGGGTCAGTGGCGTCCGCACGGTCCTCCCGTTCCACCGTTCCATCGTCCGGGAGCCTGCCTTCGTGGCAGCCGACGGGAACTTCGGCATCTACACCGACTGGGTGGACACCTGCTGGTCACCGTCCTCCGCTGTCGCCGGCGCGGGCAACGGCGACAAGGTGGAGGACGCCTACGTCGAACGCACGGAGATCTCCGTGGAGATCGACGGCCGGCTGCACCGCGTCGGGATTCCGGCCGGGGCGCTCGGTGCGGTGACCGTCGCTGCCGAGGCTCCCGGTGCGCCCGGTGCGGTGACCGTCGGCGCCGGGTCCGTCGGTACCGGTGCGCCCGGCGCGGGGTCCCCGGTACCCTCCCCTTTCGCCGGCACTGTGGTGGAGTGGAAGGTCGCCGACGGTGCGCAGGTCAGCGAAGGTGAGACGGTGGTGACCGTCGAGGCCATGAAGATGGAGAGGGCGGTCACCGCTCCGGCGGCGGGAACACTGCAGATCATCCGGGACGCCGGTGACACCGTCGCCTCGGGTCAGCCGCTGGCGGTCATCGTGGAGGAGTCCGCCCGGAGGTGACGGCTGTCCCGACCCCGGTACCGGGGAGCCCGATACACTTGTCACCATGCGTGCTCTCAGTGTTGCCACGGCGATCCGTCGCGCCGTCTCCGCCGGGGAGTACTTCCCCGGGGAGAAACTCAACGAGGTGACGACGTCCGAACGGTTCAGCGTCTCCCGCAACACTCTCCGGGAGGGTTTCGCTCTCCTCGACGCCGACGGCATCATCGAGCGCATCCCCAACCGCGGAGTGTTCATCGCGTCCCCGACCCCCGACAGTGTCAGCGACCTGTACCGTGCCCGTGCCGTCATCGAGCCCGCCGCCCTGTGGTGGGGGCCTGACCTGGACACGGCCGCCCTCGATGCGGCCGTCCGGGACGCGGAGGACGCCGTCTCCCGGCAGGACTACTCCGCAGCAGGTCTGGCGAACCAGAGGTTCCACCGTGCGGTGGTGGCGGCGGCCGGATCACCGTTGCTCGACGACGAGACCGACCGGCTCCTCGCCCGGATGCGGCTGGTGTTCCTGCAGGCGGAGAAGGTCCGGCACGATTTTCACCGGCAGTTCGTCCCCGTGAACCGGGAAATAGCCGACCTCGTGTCCGGCGGGAGGAGGCAGGACGCCGCGACCCGCCTCCGGGAGTCCCTGACCGAAACCGGTCTCCAGCTCAGGGAGCTCGTGGAGACGGTGGGCGGGAACAGGCGGCTGCCGGCACCGTCGTGACCACGGTCCACGACCGTCGGCCGGCCCCTGTCAGAGAGAGGCCAGGTGCCGGGCGACCGCCTCGTGCACCGTCGCGTCATCGGCCACCGCCGGCACGGTGATATGTGCGTCATGTCCGTGGTCGCGGTTGAACTGGTCGACAACTTCGAGGGCGTGCTCGTTGCGCGCCCAGGCACGTCGGGCCACACCACCCATGACATCCCACAGCATCGCACTGCTGATGATGCGGTCCACCCGCTCCGACCCGTCGAGGAGCATGCCGAAACCGCCGTTGATCGACTTGCCGATACCGGTTCCGCCACCGTTGTGGAGGGCGACCAGGCTCATGCCCCGGGCGGCGTTGCCCGCGAAGCACTGGACGGACATGTCCGCCATGACGTTGGACCCGTCCCGGATGTTCGAGGTCTCACGGAACGGGGAGTCCGTTCCCGAGACATCGTGGTGGTCCCGACCCAGCATGATCGGCCCGACCTTTCCTTCCCGGACCAGTTCATTGAACTTCAGGGCGATGCGGATCCTCCCCTCGGCGTCCTGGTAGAGGATCCGGGCCTGCGTGCCGACGACGAGCTGCGCGTCCTCGGCGTCCCGGATCCAGTTGTAGTTGTCACGGTCCTGGTAGCGGCGTTCCGGGTCGATGGCTTCCATGGCGGCCAGGTCAGTGGTGTGGAGGTCCGCCGGATCCCCGCTCAGGCACACCCACCGGAACGGGCCGTAACCGTAGTCGAACAGGTGGGGGCCCATGATGTCCTCGACGTACGAGGGCAGGACGAACCCGTCCTTGTCGTCGACACCATTCTTCGAGATGGAGGTCTCCCCGGCGTCGAAGACCGCCTTGAGGAAGGCGTTGCCGTAGTCGAAGAAGTACGATCCCCGCTTCACCAGGGCGTCGATGAGGTGGTAGTGGTGACGCAGGGTGCTGTCGACCAGCGTCCGGAATTCTGCGGGGTCCTCGGCGATCATCCTGGTCCGCTCCCCGAAGCTGAGCCCCTGGGGGCAGTACCCGCCCTCGTAGGGGACATGGCACGAGGTCTGGTCCGACAGCAGGTCGATCCTGATGTCCCTGTCCAGCGCGTACTCGAGCAGGTCGACGATATTGCCCTCGTAGGCGATGGAGATGGCGGTGCCGGAGTCCAGGTTGTCCTTCGCCACGGAGAAGACCTTGTCGAGGTCCGGGGAACTGACGTCCACCCATCCCTGGTCCAGACGGGTCTGGATACGCGAGGGGTCGACTTCCGCGATGACGCCGACCCCGCCGGCGAGCTTCATCGCCTTGGGCTGCGCACCGCTCATCCCTCCGAGACCGGAGGACACGAACAGCCGTCCGCGGAGATCATCCTGCTCAGGAATTCCGAGGAACAGCCTCCCTGCGTTGAGGAGGGTGTTGTAGGTGCCGTGGACGATTCCCTGCGGACCGATGTACATCCACCCTCCGGCGGTCATCTGTCCGTAGTTCGCCACCCCCATCTCCTCGGCGATCTCCCAGTCCTTCGGGTTGTCGAACTCGCCGACCATCAGCGAGTTGGTGATGATCACGCGGGGAGCGTCCGGACGGGAGGGGAACAGTCCGAGGGGGTGCCCCGATTCCATCACCAGCGTCTGTTCCCGGGTCAGGACGCCGAGGTAGTGACTGATCAGCCGGTACTGCATCCAGTTCTGGCACACCGATCCGGTCTCTCCGTAGGTGACCAGTTCATAGGGGTACAGCGCCACCTCGAAGTCGAGGTTGTTGTCGATCATCACCTGGAAGGCCCTGCCTTCCAGCGTGGCCCCCGGGTACTGGTCCACCGGCCGGCCCCAGATCCGACCGGCCGGACGGAAACGGTAGCCGTAGATGCGCCCGTAGGTGGTGAGCTCCTCGAGGAACTCCGGGATGATCTGGTCGTGCAGTGACGGGTCGATGTAGCGCAGTGCGTTCTTCAGTGCCGTCTCGGTCTGAGACGGTGTGAGCCGGAATCCGCGCGAGGGGGCCCGTCGGATGCCGGGTTCGAAGTCCGGCATCTCGGGCAGTTCCGTGATCAGCGGTGCGGTGTAGGCGGCGGTCGCGGTGGAGTTTGTCATGTCCCGTTCCATTCTTTGTCTTGTACTGCCTGGGGGTGTGTCCCGGTGTCCGGGATCGCTATATGTCGAGTGCTCTGACCAGGGGAACTCCTGCCCGGTAGACGATGTGGTCCCTGCTCGGGGCGTCCACCACGGCAAGGTCGGCACGGCTGCCCGGCGCGATCTTTCCCACGTCGGCCCGGCGCAGTGCGCGTGCACCGCCGGCCGTGGCGGCCCAGAGTGCCTCGTCCGGGGTCATCCCCATCTCCCGGACGGCGATGGCCATGGCCATGGACATCGAGTTCGAGTAGCAGGTTCCCGGGTTGCAGTCCGTGGCCACGGCCACGGTGATTCCGGCGTCGATGACCCTGCGTGCGTCGGGGTAGGGCTGCCTGGTGGAGAACTCCACCACCGGCAGGAAGGTCACGACCGGTCCACCGGAGCCTGCCGCCTGTGACAGCAGGTCGATGTCCGCGTCGGTGAGGAAGGTCGCATGGTCGACGGACGCCGCCCCGAGTTCCACCGCCAGGCGTGGGCCGGGCCCCGGGCCCAGCTGTGCACCGTGCACCCTCAGTCCGAGGCCGTGGTTCCGGGCGCTTTCCAGGATCTCCCGGGACTGGTCCTCGTCGAAGGCGACGGGAGAGTGGGGCTCGCAGAAGACGTCACCCCATCTCGCCGAGGGGGCACACGCCTGAGTCATGGCTCCTGCGACCAGGTGGACATAGGCGTCGGGGTCGTGCCGGTACTCTGCCGGGACAACATGACCCCCGAGGAAGGTGACTTCCCCGGTCACCTCGTGTGCGATTCCCAGCAGACGCTTCTCCTGGGTCGTGTCCAGTCCGTAGCCGCTCTTCACCTCGAGCAGGGTCGTTCCCTGTGCCCGGGCCTCACCGACGAGACGCCGCGCCCGTTCCCGCAGGGCATCGTCCGTGGCTGACCTCGTCGCCGCGACGGTGGAGGCGATTCCTCCGCCGTCGTAGGCCGCGCCCGCCATCCGCGCCGTGAACTCCGCGCTGCGGTCCCCGGCGAAGACGATGTGGCTGTGGCTGTCGACGAACCCCGGAATGACGGCTCTGCCGCCCACGTCCACGGTCCGTTCGGCGTCCGGTGCGGTGGCGGCGGTTCCGGTCCAGGTGACGGTGCCGTCCTCGACCAGCACGGCGGCACCGGGGATGACGCCGAGGTCCCAGTCCGGCCCGTCGTTCGTGACGAGTTCCGATATGCCCGTGATCAGCGTCGTGGTCCCGGATGTTGCCCCGGTTGTTGTCCCCGTTGTTGTCACAGTCAGCTCCTCAGCTTTCCGATGATGGAATCCAGTCCGTCGCAGGGGTCCTCCACCCCGGAGACCACGCCGTCTTCGGCGACGAGGTCTCCGCCGACGAAGACCCGGCGTACCTGCGCTGCGGTGGCGGTCTGCGGAATCCTGTCCGGCAGCACTCCCGTCAACTGCAGGGAACTGTCGTCCACCTCCACCCAGTCCGCGAGGGAACCGACGGCGATCCTTCCTGCTTCGGGCCATCCGGCTGCGGGTTGTCCGGCCCCGGAGAGCATGGCGACAAGATCTCGGGGGGCGAGGTTCTCCCTGCGCCTGCTGCGCAGGCGTTCGTGCATCTCCGCGCTCCTGACCTCACGGAAGGGGTCGATGAGCACGTTCTCGTCGGAGCCGATGCACATCGGTACGCCGGCATCTGCCAGCCGCAGCACCGGTGCTATACCGTCGGCCAGATCTGCCTCCGTCGACGGGCACACGCACACTGTGGCCCCGTCGTCCGCCAGGATCCGGACATCGTCGTCGGTCAGGTGCACGGCGTGCACGGCAACCGATTTCGGCGTCCAGGCCCCTGCCTCCCGGAGCAGGCCGGTCGGGGTCAGCCCGGTGTGCTGCAGGCATGCCTCGTTCTCCGCCTCCTGTTCCGACAGGTGGACGTGCAGGACCGTGTCCCGCTGCCGGGCCCAGTCGGAGACTGTCGCCAACTGTTCCCGGGGGACGGCACGCACCGAGTGGACTGCCGCACCCAGTCTGAACATGTCGTCGTCCGGAATCGGGTTGATCCTCTCCGCCCAGCCGGCTGCGTCACCGTCGGAGAACCGGTTCTGCACTCCTTCCGGTGCCGCGCCGAATCCCGAGGAAAGGTAGCAGGTGTCCAGCAGGGTCAGTCTTATCCCCACCTCCCGGGCCGCCTGCTTCAGTGCCAGGCCCATGATGTTGGGGTCCTGGTAGGGGGTGCCGTCGGGCTGGTGGTGGACGTAGTGGAACTCGGCGACGGAGGTGTACCCGGCGGCGAGCATCTCCGCGTAGAGGCTGCGGGCGAGCCGGAGGTAGCTGTCCGGGTCAAGCCGCGAGGCGATGCGGTACATCGTCTTCCGCCAACCCCAGAAGGTGTCCCCGGGGGCTCCCGCTCCCCGGAGGGCACGGTGGAAAGCGTGGGAGTGGCAGTTGGCTGCACCGGGCAGGACGGTTCCGTCCAGCACCGTGTCACCGCTGCGGGGGTCGACGTCGGCGACCACCGAGGCGACTGTCCCGTCGAGGACCTCGACCCGTACGCGTTCAGCGACACCGTCGGGCAGCCAGGCCCGTCGCATCCAGTAGCCGGTAGCGGTCGGAGTTGCAGCCGCCGTGATGGCGGCGGTGGCGGCGGTGGCGTTCTCAGCCACGGGACACCCCCTGCACGGCGTCAGCCTGCACGGTGTCAGCCTGCACGGCGTCAGCCTGCACGGTGTCAGCCTGCACGGTGTCAGCCTGGACGGTGGTCAGCCACCGGTCCACGCTGACCAGGGCACCGGCGAGAGCCTTGACCCCGAGAGCGCAGTCAGACAGTTCGGCATGTTCGGCCGGGGTGTGGGACGCTCCCGTACCGTTCCGGACGAAGAGCATGGACACCGGCACACCGTGGTTCTGGAGGACGCCGGCGTCATGGCCGGCGCCGGTTCCGACCACGGGCAGCTCCTGTCCGGTGGCCTCCGCGGCGCCCTCGGCCACCACCTCCCGCAGCCGGGAGTCGAACCAGGTCCCGGGGGTCCAGGACTGTCTGACGGGGGCGAAGTCGGCGACATCGTCAAGGACCGCCTCCACGGTGTCCTCACCCGGCGCCCGCACATCCAGCGAGGCCGTGACACGCGACGGGATGACGTTGACACCGTTGGGTTCGACCCGGAGGCGCCCGACGGTGGCACTGGCGTCGTGCGCGACCGCGGAGTCCCTCACCGCCAGGACGAACTCCGACGCCCTGACCATCGCGTCGGACCGCCGGTCCATGGGGGTGGTGCCTGCATGGTTGGCCTCACCGGCGACGGTCACCTCCCAGCGCCCGTGGGGCCAGATGTGACTGGCGACCCCGACAGGGGCGTCCAGGTCGCCGAGAGCGACCCCCTGCTCGACATGGAGTTCGATGTGCGCCCCGATCACGGAGACCAGGTCCGGGTCCGCACCGTAGTCTTCCGGGTCCACACCTTCGGCCCGCAGGGCCTCGGACAGGGTGGTTCCTGCGGCATCCCGGCGCGACAGCGCCTCCTCGGCGGACAGACTTCCGGTCAGGACCCGCGAACCGAAGCAGGCTATCCCGAACCGTGCACCTTCCTCGTCGCTGAACACGACGACTCCCACCGGGTGTTCCGGCACGACTCCCCCGTCCTGCAGCAGCTCGACGGCCGCCAGCGCACTGACGACGCCGAGGGGGCCGTCGAACTCCCCTCCTCCGGGGACGGAGTCGAGATGGGAGCCGGTCGTGACAGCGGGCCGGTCGGGGGTGGGGCGTCCTCCCCACCAGGACCAGATGTTTCCGGCCCTGTCGACGTCGACCGTGAGACCGAGTTCACGGCTTTTCGCGGTGAACCATTCCCGCAGAACCCGGTCCTCGTCCGTCCACGCGAAACGTGACCATCCGCCACCGGTGGCCCGGCCGACCGGTGAGATTTCGGCGAGCATTGCCGCCACACGTTGTTCCAGTGCCCTGGTGTCGTCTGTCACCTTGTCTCCTCTCACTTCAGTTCTCCTCCCAGTGCACATTCCACGTCCGAGGCCATCTCCCTGAGATCGAAACTCAGGGCGTCGATGATGTCGGCGTCCATGCGGTAGCTGGGCGCCACAATGCTCAGCGCCGCCACCAGCTGACCGCCGACCCTCACACCCGTGGCGATGGCGGTCACGTCCTTCTCCACACTGTCCTCCACGACCGCGGCCTCCCCCTCGTCACCTCGGAAGACCTTCCCTGCCGCGGAGTTGTCCAGGGGTATGGTGTTGCCCACCCAGCTGACGTGACGGACGGAGTGGGTCCCCTCCTCGATGTGGATGTAGAGGGCCTCCTCCTGGCTCACCTTCACCGACAGGTACACGGATTCACCGCATTCGGCGGCCAGGGCCCGCATATAGGGTCCGGCGCTGTTGATCAGGTTGTTCTTCGACAGTGCTCTGGCGCCGAGCTGGATCAGCCGGGGCCCGGCGCGGTAGCTTCCGTCCTCTTCCCTGCGCAGGAAACCCTGGGCGCACAGTGAACGCAGCAGCCGCAGTGCGGTACTTGCCGGCAGATCGGCGTCCCGCGCCGCCTCTGTCAGTGTCATGGAGTCTTCGCTGCACACGATGCCCAGCAGCTGGAGTGCCCGCTCAACGGATTTGGTGACTCCCTCGGCCGCCATCAGGACGCCAACCCCTCAGCCTTGAGCCACTCATCGGCGATCTGGCCGAGATCACCGCCGTCGGCGATCTTCCTGTTCATGTCGGTCAACCCTTCCGTCGTCAGTGCTGCCTGCACCTTGTTGATGACCTCGCGTCCCTGGTCGGTGATCTTCGAGGACCGCACGACGGGGACGATCTGCGCGGGAAGGAACAGGTTCTTGTCGTCTTCGAGGGGTTTGAGGTCGTTGTCCTCGATCGCGGGATCGCTGCTGAACATGTCGCCGGCCTGAGCCTGGCCGCTCTTCAGGGAGGCGAGGGTCAGCGGCCCTCCTGCGTCAAGGACCTTGAAGCTCTTGAAGTCGAGTCCGTAGACCTCCTTGAGACCAGCGACACCCATGTAGCGTTCCTTCCATTCCGAAGGCCCGGCGAGGGTCATGTCGCCGGCGAGTCCCTGCAGGTCGGAGACCTTGTCGACCTCGGGGTGTTCACGGGCGAAGTCACTTGACAGTGTCACGACATCCTTGTTCTCCGCCTCCGACACATCCAGGATCTCGAGGCCGTCACCGACCTTCTCCTTCAGTTCAGCGGTGATCTTCGCGGGGTCTGTCTCCGTGGTGTCGGGGTCGAGTGCGGAAAGGTATGTTCCGCTGTACTCGGGGAGCATGTCGATCGAACCGTCCTTGAGTGCCTCGAGATAGATCTCCCGGCTGCCGATCCCCAGTTTCTCGGTCACGTTGATGCCCGCGTCACGGAGTGCGTGGGAGTAGATCGTCGCGAGAAGCTGGCTTTCGGAGAAGTCCGCCGATCCGATGGTCAGTGTCGAGCTGTCTCCCGAGGAGCCGGTGCCGGAGGAGGTCGGGTCCCCGCCGCCGCAGCCTGCCAGGAGGGATCCCGTCACTGCCGCCGCGACAACTGTGGTCATTACTTTTTTGAACATTGTGTCTCCGTTTCGATGCTGTGCTGTCTGTGGTTCTGGGGTTCTGTGGTTCTGGGGTTCTATTTCTTCACTCTGAGTCCACGGGGGACCGCCACCCGTTGCGCAGCCATGAAGATGAGGTCCATGACCAGTGCGAGAAGTGTGATGAGAACTGCTCCGCCGGCGATCTGGGCGTAGTCGTTCATCGCCCGTCCGTCCAGGATGAAGCGCCCGAGTCCGTTGAGGGACACATATGCCGCGACCGTGGCCGTTGAGACGATCTGCAGGAGGGCGCTGCGGATCCCCGAGATGCCCAGGGCCGTGGCACAGGGAATCTCGACCCTGAACACGATGGAGATCTCGGACATGCCCATTCCCCGGGCGGCGTCGATGACGTAGTCGGGAACGGAGTCGAATCCGGTGACGATTCCGGTGATGATCGGGGGGACTGCGAGGAGGACCAGGACGATGAGGCCCGGGACCAGGAATGCCAGGTCACTGGAGAAACTGGGGGAGATGAGGATCACCAGGAGTATGAGGAGACCCAGTGTGGGCAGGGCCCTGGCGGCGTTGGCCAGTGCCATGACCGTCTGCTTGCCCCGTCCCGTGTGCCCGATGCACACGGCCACCGGGGCGGCCACCGCTGTGGCGACCACCAGGGAGACCAGCGAGTAGAGGATGTGGTAACCGAGCTGGTAGAGAATTCCGCCGTCACCGCCCCAGTTACCCGGGTCGGTCAGCCATGAGATGACTTCAGTGAGCACGCTTGCCTCGCTTCCATGGGGACAGCAGCCTGCCGATGAACACCAGCACGAGGTCGAGGACCACGGCCAGGAGGAGACTGAACACCAGTCCCGCCACGATCGGTTCCATGCTGTTCCGGGTGAATCCCAGTGTGAACAGTGTGCCCAGCTGGCTGATACCGATCGTCGCGGCGATCGTCACGATCGAGACATTGGACACGACGACGTTCCTCAGACCGGCGAGGACCGCGGGCACGGCCAGCGGAAGGCGGACGCGGAAGTATTCCTGGACGCCGGTGAATCCCATGGCTTTCGCGGAGATCAGGGTGGTCTCGTCGACCGATGTAAGCCCGTCCACCACCACGCGCACCAGCAGTGCGACGGTGTAGATGGTCATGGCGACCACGATGTTCACGGGGTCGAGGATCTTCGTCCCCAGGATTCCCGGGAGCAGCACGAACAGGGCGAGTGAGGGAATCGTGTAGAGCAGTGATGTTCCGGAGACGACGAACTCCCGGATTCTCGGGACGTAGGTGGCCAGTGTCCCCAGCAGCAGGGAGATCACCAGCCCGATTCCGGTCGGGACGAGTGTGAGTTTCAGGTGACTTTTCGTCAGGTCGATGATGAGGTCCATGTTTTCCGGGACCCATTGCCAGTTCATGGTGATCTGCCGTCCTGCCGTTATTCCTGTGCCCGTGCGGCGGCTGTGACAGCACCGGAGTCGAAGCTCCCCGCCACCCGTCCGGAGGGGTCCACTGCGACGGCCCGTCCGGCGGGCGCGGCCAGGGTCGCGTCGAGGCAGGCCTGGAGGTTGTCGGTCCCGACCGTCACGGCCCAGTCCAGGGTCGCGGCATCCAGGACGTCACCGGTCCTGATCTCGCCGCCGGGGTGGGTGACGGGCAGAGGATCGAGTACGAGACCGGCGGATGAGCCGAATGCCAGGGCCCGGTAGTCCCGTCCTTTCCCGAGGAAGTTCCGGACGAACTCGTTGGCCGGTGCGTTGAGGAGTTCCTCGGGCGTCCCGATCTGCTCGATCTTCGCCTTTTCCCCGAGGACGACAACCTGGTCCGCCAGAAGCAGCGCCTCGTCGATGTCGTGGGTGACGATGATGATCGTTTTGGCGACCTTGGCCTGGATCTTCAGGAACTCTGTCTGGAGCTGTTTGCGGACCACGGGATCAACTGCGCTGAAGGGCTCGTCCATGAGCATGAACGGCGGGTCGGCGGCGAGGGCTCTGGCCACCCCGACCCGTTGGCTCTGGCCTCCGGAGAGCTGTCCCGGGTACTTGTCCTCGAACGAGGAGTCGAGACCGACCATGTCCATGAGTGAACGGGCGCGTTCACGCAGGGCTGCCTTGTCGATGTTCTTCTTCTCGAGGCGTGGCACGGTCTCGATGTTGTCGATCACGGTCCTGTGCGGGAGCAGACCCGCGTTCTGGATGACGTATCCGATGTGGCGGCGCAGTTCGACCACGTCACGGGATTTCACGGATTCCCCGTCGAGGAGGATCTCACCGGAGCTGGGTTCGATCAGCCGGTTGACCATCCTCAGAGTGGTGGTCTTGCCGCAGCCCGACGGTCCGACGAGCGCGGTGATTCTGCCGTTGGGAGCACTGAACGTCAGGTCCGTCACTGCGACGGTGCCGTCCGGATACTTCTTCGACACGTTTCTGAGCTCAATCATGAGGCTCCTCTTGGTTGCGGTGGTGACAGTCTCAATCTGCTGCGTCACCGTGTCGTCCGAGTTACTTCATTGTTACCGTATCATGAAACTGGACTTTCACGATGCGGAAGTTGATATGCTCCGGAGTGTTCACGTCAACACATATCCGCACGTCAAACGAAGGAAGCTCCCCATGCCTTTCGAACTCGGCGACCAGCTCACCCCTGACTCCCTCTGGAGAATCGCCGTGGAACAGGACACCGTCTCCGTCCCGGACAAGGTCCTCGACAGGATCGGCCGGCTCCACCACCGCCTGGAATCCCGGGACACCTCGCAGCCGGTGTACGGCAGGACCACCGGTGTCGGCGGCAACAAGTCCACACGCCTGGAGGGTGAGGGACACGGCATGAGGCTCCTGCGCAGTCACGGCCTGGAAACCGGGGAACCTCTGGACCGTCCCGTGGTCAGGGGCATGATCGCGGTGCGCGCCAGCCAGCTCTCCCACCCCGGCTCCGGAGTCCCCCCGGAACTGCTGCAGCGCCTCGTCGGGCTGCTGGACGCCGATGAACTGCCCACCGTTCTCTCCCGGTCGGCCATCGGCACCGGGGACCTCTCCGCCCTGGCGGGACTCGGGCTGGCCCTTGCCGGGGAGCGTCCCTGTACCCCGGAGATGCACCAGGCGCCGTTCCGCTTCAGTTCAGACAATGCTCTCCCGTTCATCAGCAGCAGCGCACTCACCGTGTCGCGGGCCGTCCTCAGCCTCGTCAGACTCGAGAAGCTGACGGACGCCGCGGCGGCGGTGTTCGCACTGACCGCCTCTGCGGTCGCCGCCAATCCGCAGCACTGGTCCGCAGCCTCCGCCCGGGCCGCCGCAGCCCCCGGCGTCCCGGAGGTGGCTGATCTGCTGCGGAGGCTGACCGATTCCCCCGCCTTCCACGGGCCCGTTCCCCGCGTCCAGGAACGGTACGGATTCCGTACCTTCATCACGGTTCTCGGGGCTCTCGTGGCACGGACTGCGGCGCTGCGGGACCACCTGACCGCACTGATGAACATCGCCCAGGAGAATCCCCTGTTCGTCGAGGCGGAGGACGGAACTGTCGACGCTGTGCACCACGGCAACTTCAACCAGATCGAACTGGCCCAGGAGCTGGACGCCGTGAACCTCGCACTGGCGTGCACCTGCCCGCTCACCGAAAGCAGGATCGCGGACGCCATGGACCCCGGTATCACCGGTCTCCCCCCGTTCGTGGCGCAGGGGCCCGAGGGGTCCTCGGGACTCATGATCCTCGAGTACGTCTCC
This sequence comes from Corynebacterium provencense, assembly GCA_900049755.1. Taxonomy (GTDB): domain Bacteria; phylum Actinomycetota; class Actinomycetes; order Mycobacteriales; family Mycobacteriaceae; genus Corynebacterium; species Corynebacterium neomassiliense. The sequence continues at coordinate 12,222 of LT160594.1, read as the reverse complement.
TCCTCCGCCGGTGCCGAGATGCGCGCCTCCGCTGCCCCGGTCTCCCTGGGGACCACGACGGTGTCCCGGGGGATGGAGGAGGACGCCAGTTTCGCACCCCAGGCCGTCGACCAGCTGAACCGTTCCCTGGACGCCTTCGAGGTGCAGCTGGCCTGTGAGCTCTTCGCCGCTGTCCGGGTCCTCCGTCTCCGCGGCCGCGCCGGACTGCTGTCCCCCGTACTCCGCGAGATCTGGTCCGGGGCGTCCACATTCGACACCACCGACGAGGACCACGATCTCAGGCCGGGTTTCCGCCGCACACTCGACTTCGTGCCCGGTATCGCCGACATCCTCCGCAGCTCACCCGGTCACGGACTGACGGCCGGCCGCGGGGTCCGCGCGAAATACGGCGCTGCCCGGTCGACACGCTCCTGCTGAGAGCTCCCGACCCACTGTCCGGACGCCGGGTTTGACAAGATCCGACCGCAGTGAGCCCACAAAGTCGTACCGTGACCACGGCCTCCGAGGCCACCGACGTACAGATCACGCATTCCGAGAGACCAGATTCCCGGCGACCAGATTCCCGGGACATCGGCCACATCCGCGCCACCCCACCGACGGGTTCCGAAATGCGGTCACCGGCGTGTGTACTGATCATGCGGGGATGGGACCGACCTTATAGGTCCTCAATGAGGCCACCACTCCGTATTCCGAGAAGAAAGGGTGACTGGTTCCGCGAGACCGGGTGACCCGAGGAGCGCCTAATCGACCAGTGTGACTCACCCTCGGAATGCTCACCGGCACAAACGGGTTTCCGCAGCGGATCCGGGCGTTCGAGTGCGACAAGGTTGAAACGACGGCATTCGTCCCGCAGCTGGAGACGTTCATGGACACCTACGGCCTTAGTGACGTCACCGTCGTCGCTGGCGCAGGCATGATCAGTGACACCAACCGGCAGTATCTGGAACAGCTGGCCTGCCCTACGTGCCAGGTGGGAAGACCGGGAAAATGCGGTACCCGATGCGGTCACGGCACGGGCCGGCGTCGATCTCCCTCTCTGCCGGCCAGGTGTCCGAGTAGTACTTGTCAAGGCAGTGCTCACCTGCATCCACGATCTCGATCACCAGACGCAGCACCACCCACAGGCCTTTATCTGCCGAGCTATCGGTTCGGATACCGGTGACCCGTTCCAGAGCGCGGCCAACACCCGTCGCCGCGGCGTCCGACACGCTCATCATCCGCTCGACGACCAGGCCGGCGAAACTCTGTTCCACCCGATGGCGTCCGATGCCCTCGCCCCAGGAGGGTCGCGTTGGTGAACAGGCAACGGTCGCCGGACGACCACGCGGGGAACGACGCGGAGTTCTCCGAATCCGCTACGCACAGGGCGGTCAGTGGTCCGGTGTAAAGGACGTCTATTCTCCCAGGTTAGACGAGGTGATGACAGCGACGACGGCGTCGACGATCCACGTCGGGTCCGGGAACCACTCCCTCTCCATCTGTCAAAAGATCCCCGTGGATCCGGAGGACGTCTCGACCACCGTGCGCCCTCCCGGATCCACCCGTTGGCCATGCCGTGGACGAAACAGTGTGCGGGCCCGCCGGAGCTCCAATGGACCAGTCAGGTGGGCGGTCTCGTTCCTGAGGCAGAGGTCCGCACCCCGGCCATCTGACAGCGGCATATTCAGCGGATGGTTGTCCGCCGAGCGGTGCGGATCGGCCCGGATCTACCGGGTCGCCTCAGCGGTCCAGGGGTACGCATCGGCGGCGTAGCGGTTGATGCCGTCCGTCACGGCACCTGGTACTGCAGGTCACGGGCATCCGTCACCAGCATGTGTCCCGGCGAGTGGGTGATGGCCAGTTCCGGCTTCGAGCTCATCACCACGGACTGCGGGGTCACGCCACAGGCCCAGAACACCGGCACCGTTCCCGGGGCAACCTCGACGGCGTCGCCGAAGTCCGGGTGCGCGAGGTCAGGGACACCAATGACTCCGGGATCACCGACATGCACCGGGGCCCCGTGGACCGAGGGAAAGCGAGAGGTGATGCGCACAGCATCCGCCACCTGATTCGCCGGGACCGGACGCATGGAAACCACCATCGGCCCGTGAAACTTCCCTGCCGGAGAGGTCTCGATAGAGGTTCTGTACATAGGAACGTTGCACCCTTGCTCGATGTGCGCGACCGGAATGCCGTTGTCGAGGAGAGCTGATTCAAAAGTGAAGGAGCAACCGATGATGAAGGAGACGAGGTCTTCACGCCACAAGCCGGTCACATCGGCGCGTTCCTCGGTGAGTTCACCGTTGCGGAACACACGGTATCCCGGAATATCGGTCCGGATATCACCCCCGAGGAGTAGTTCGGAGGAGATCTCCCCCGGTTCGAGGATACCGAGCAACGGGCACGACTTCGGATTGCGCTGCGCGAAAATGAGGAAGTCGAAGGCATCCTCTTTCGGCAGAGTGATGAGGTTGGCCTGTGCGTAGCCCGCAGAAAACCCGGGGGTGGGGACCTGCAGGCCGTCTCGGAAGAGCGCGCGCGCCTGCGCCGGCGACAGCGCGGCCCGCTCTTCGTGGGAGATCGGGGATGGGACAGTCACGGATAGATTCCTCTCTATTTCCAGAGATCAGCAATACCGGTCAGCGAGTTCCACCCGAGGTAGAACTCCAGCGCCAGAACGATGACGCCGATAACCAGCAGCCACTTCGGATACGCGTACCCGTGGAGCAGATCCCGGCGCTTCCAGGCGACCCAGAGCACAAGAGCGAAGGCGACGGGAAGGATGATCCCGTTGAATGCTCCCGCGAAGATCAGAAGGGTCTGGGGAGCGGCGCCGAGGAACAGGAAGATCACCGCGCAAAAGGCGATGAACGCCACAGTGAGAGCATTCCGGTTTTTCGGCTGCGTCTGCTGGGTCGTGATGAAGGTGATTGAAGTGTACGCGGCGCCCACCACTGAACTGAGTCCGGCGGCCCAGAGCACGATCCCGAACATGCGGAGTCCCAGTTCACCGGCAGCGTGGTAGAAGGCGTCCGCGGCGGTATTGTCCTCTGCCAGTGTCACTCCGGTCGCGACTACGCCGAGCACGGCCAAAAACAGAAGGATGCGCATCACACCGGTGATGACTATGCCCGCGATGGACGTCTTCGTGATCCTGCCGACATTCTCCGGACCGGTGACACCACTGTCGATAAGTCGGTGCGCTCCAGCAAAGGTGATGTATCCGCCGACGGTGCCACCGACCAGGGTGGTGATCACCATAAAGTCGATTTCTTCGGGAGCCACGGTGTTCTTCAGAGCCTCCCCCACCGGCGGGTTGGAGACTACGGCAACGTAGAGCATGAGGAGGATCATCAGGGCGCCGAGGCCGATCATGATGCGGTCCAGAGCAAGACCGGCCTTTCGGGACAGGAAGACACAGATAGCGAGGAGGGCGGAGAGTGCGCCACCGAGCTTCGGGTCCATGCCGAGCATCGCGTTGGTCCCCAGCCCGGCTCCCGCGATGTTGCCGATGTTGAAGGCGACTCCTCCAATGAACACGAGGACTGCGATGAACCACCCGAGACCGGGAAGTACGGTGTTCCCCAGTTCATGGGCTCGCTGTCCGGAGACAGCCAGAACCCGCCACACATTCAGCTGCACAGCTATGTCGATGATGATGGAGATGATGATCGCAAATGCGAGTGCAGCCCCCATCTGGACGGTGAAGACACTGGTCTGGGTCAGGAACCCTGGACCGATGGCGCTGGTGGCCATCATGAACATCGCCCCGAATGTCGCCGCGCGACCGGTGGGAGTCATTCCTTTCCTGCGCTGTCCGTCTGATGGCCCGACTGCCGTTTTCTCACCGGTAGCAGCCGTACCACTGCCCTCGGGACAATTGTCCGCGCCAGCTTCGTTCATCGTTGCACCTCTTTCGTTATGGTGCAGATCACTTTATGGGATTGTTGAACAACCCACAATGTATGTGTTCAACAATCTGAAAGCTTTTACAAGACTGTAACGCTGGCAGCGCCGATGGACGGATCCGCGCCCAAGCCCAGGGAGATTGGTGATCAGACTGTGACGCCACCGCCTGCGTGAGGTCGAATCCGCACGTGATTCCCACATTGCGCCGGCTTCGGCAGCCCCCGAGCATGCAGCTCGTGCGCTACCAGTACCCGGAGACAGCTGTCCGGTACCTGTTTTCCGCCTCCCGTTACCGGTTAAAACACCCTGATCTCGCCTACCGCCGGGCCAGCCATGCCGCATCGTCAGAGACTCTCCGGCGCCAGACGTCCGGCACACCGATGATGTGCTCGGACAGGTACTCCGCGTACTCGAAGTCCGTGCCGGTGGCAGGCTCCCGGCCGCCGGTACGGGCGGTGAACCAGTCCAGGACAGTCTGCGGATGCGTCCCCCTGGAATCCTCCGACGCCACCGACACCCTCGTGGAGACCCCCGACAGGTCGAGGTCCTGCCCTTCCGGGATCCGTGGTGTCATCGCCAGCAGGAACGAGGCGTCCTCCACGACCTGCTCCGCCACCGTCAGCCCGGACCCGAAGGTCACCAGGCCGACCCGGTCCGCTGCAGCTCCCGCGACGAACTCCCCGGCCCGTTCCCGCACCTCCGCGACCGCGGACGCCACCGCGGCGGCGGTCTTCTGCGGAGTTCCGTCCCCGTAGCCCGGCAGGGGGTACACCAGGTCGACGACCGTCACCCCGGACTTCTCCGCCAGTGCCGCGAACAACGGCAGCCACAGCTGGTCATGGCTTTCGGCGTCCCCGAACCAGCCCGGCCCCCCGTGCAGGCTCACAGCTACCGCACCCGTCGGGGACGAGGGACGCAGCACCGTGGCAGCCAGGCCGGCGACATCGACGGGGGACGCCGCGGGTCCCGATCTCAGGAAGGCGACACCCGGCATCGTCTGGTCGAGTCCGGCCCCCAGCACCAGGAGGCTGCAGTGGGTGATGAGGTCGGGCACACGGGCCCACATCCGTTCCGTGGCGTCCTTCAGTTCGGCGGTGACCGCACCGCCCGCACCCTCGTCAGTGGTCAGGGAGGTGTAGATCTCCGGGTAGGAGTCACGGAAGTACTGCAGGAGCAGGCCCAGCTGCTGACGTGGGCTGAGCTTCTCATGGCCGGCCATGGCGTCCTTCGGATGGCCCTTGGGCAGGTCAGCGGGGTCCACCGCCTCCAGGTGTTCGACATGGTCGGGGTCCGCGCCGGTGGCGGTGAGGGGGGTGGGTCGCTGGATGTGAGTCATGCCGCCCATAGTATTGCGGTCATGGTCCAGTCCCCCGCACACACCACCACTTCCACCACACCCCCGGGCCGGGGTCACCGACCGGCCGGCCGCGTCGCCGGCATCGGCCCGACCATCTTCGCCACCGTCACCGCCGAAGCGGTGCGAACAGGTGCCGCCAATCTCGGCCAGGGTTTCCCCGACGACGACGGTCCGGCCGAGATGCTGCGTATCGCCGCGGACGCCATTCTCAGCGGCGACAACCAGTACGGTCCGGGTCCGGGTGTCGCACAGTTGCGCGAGGCGGTCGCACGGGACCGGCGCAACCGCTGGGGACAGCAGGTCACCGCCGACGACGTCCTGGTCACCGTGGGCGCCACCGAGGCCATCGCGGCCTCCGTGCTCGGCCTGGTCGACGAGGGGCAGAGTGTCGTGACCCTGGAGCCGACCTATGACGCCTACACGGCGGCGGTCGGGCTGGCGGGTGCGACGGTACGTCCGGTACGGCTCAGACTGTCCACAACCGGCACAACCGGCACCGGCAGCACAGGGGTCCGCCGCTGGTCCCTCGACAGGGAGGCATTCGCCGCCGCTGTCGCCGGGCCGGGGACCGCCGCCGTGCTCCTCAACACACCGCACAACCCCACCGGCACGGTTCTGGGCCGCGGTGACCTCGAGTTCATCGCCGACTGTGTGCGGGGAACAGACATCGTCGTCATCAGTGACGAAGTCTATGAGCGTCTCGCCTTCGACGGGGAGCACATTCCCTTCGCGACCTTGGACGGCATGGCCGACCGCACGGTCACCATCTCCTCGGCCGCGAAGAGTTTCAACGTCACCGGCTGGAAGACCGGATGGGCGATCGCCGTGCCGGAACTGCTCGGCCCTGTCACCGCGGCGAAGCAGTTCCTCACCTATGTCGGGGTCACGCCCCTGCAGCCGGCGGTGGCCTGGGCCCTGGACAACGCGGACGCGTGGTCCCGGGACTGGGCACGGACACTGCGTTCCCGCCGCGGGCGGCTCACCACGGCCCTGAGGGACGCCGGGATGGAGGTTCTGGGGAGTGACGGGACATACTACGTGATCACCGACATCTCCCCGTTGGGGCTGACGGGGGCCGACGGGAACCCCATGTCTGCCGAGGAGTTCTGCCGGCGTCTTCCTGCAGCTGTGGGCGTGGCAGGGATACCGGTCTCCGCCTTCGTCAACGACCGTGCGGCCGCCGACCCCTCTGACCCGGTGCACACGCTGGTCCGGTGGACGTTCTGCAAGAACGATGAGACGCTGGATCTCGCCGCCCTGCGTCTGCGTTCGGGGGTGAAGGTACACCTCGCCGGGGGTGAATAGTCACCTACTGAACCGCTCGGTCTAGAATCCCCCACAGAGTTCCACTGAAGATTTTCACTTAAGCGTTTCACCACAGAGTTGCACTGTGGTTCACCGTGCCAACCACACCGTGTCTGACACGGTGTCCCACTTCGGCTGCGCCTCCGTCAGCCCCGTCCCTCAGGAGTAACCATGGCCGACAAGATCCGTACCACCCACGTGGGATCCCTGCCCCGCACCCCCGAACTGCTGGAGGCAGGGGCCCGCATGGCAGCCGGGGACATCGACCGGACCGAGTTCCTCGATGTCCTGCGCACCAGTGTCAACGAGGTCGTCGCCCGTCAGCACAACCTCGGCATCGACATTGTCAACGAAGGTGAGTACGGCCACATCACCTCCGACCCGATCGACTTCGGAGCCTGGTGGTCCTACATTTTCGACCGCTTCTCCGGACTGCGAGCCCCGCAGCCCGGCGAGTGGGTGGAGATGGACGTCGTCCGCTCCTCCCCCGGCAACGTGCAGTTGACGAGCATGAACGACCGCCGTGACTGGACCGCGTTCCGTGAGGCGTACTCCGATCCCTCGTCGGGCTGTCTCATGGGCAGGGCGATGAGCGTACCCACCTTCGTCGGCCCGGTGACCTACACCGGGCAGGAGCAGGTCAGTGCCGACATCAACCTGCTCACCACAGCTCTCGACGCCGCCGGACACCCCCGGAAGGACGCCTTCATGGCGGCCATCTCCCCCGGTTCGGCCGCCCGCCTGGCCAACGAGTACTTCGCCTCGGACGAGGAGATCGTCATCGCCTGTGCCGAGGCGCTGCACGAGGAATACAAGGCGATCACGGACGCCGGCTTCACACTGCAGATCGACGCCCCTGACCTCGCGGAATCCTGGGACCAGATCAACCCGGAACCGACGGTCGCCGACTACCGGGCGTGGATCCGCATCCGTATCGACGCGATCAACCGGGCCCTTCGCGGAATCCCCCGGGAGCAGGTCAGGCTGCACATCTGCTGGGGATCCTGGCACGGCCCGCACACCACGGACGTGCCTTTCGGCGCCATCGTCGAGGAATGCCTCAAGGCGGAGGTCGGCGGCCTCACCTTCGAGGGCGCCAGCCCCCGCCACGCCCACGAGTGGCGGGTGTGGTCGGAGCACCAGCTGCCCGAGAACACCCTGATCTACCCGGGTGTCGTGTGCCACTCCACCAATGTCGTGGAGCACCCCCGTCTCGTCGCCGACCGGATTCTGCAGTTCACGGACCTGGTGGGCCCCGAGAACGTCGTCGCCTCCACCGACTGCGGTCTGGGAGGACGCCTGCACCCGCAGATCGCCTGGGCAAAACTGGAGTCCCTGGTCGAGGGCGCCGCCCTGGCGTCCCGCGAGATCTACGGCATCTAGACAGCTGCCCCGTCAACTAGTCCATCCGAGAAAGAGACACGAAGAGTCACATGGTCAACAAGATCCGCACCACCCACGTAGGGTCACTGCCCCGCACCCCGGAGCTGCTGGACGCCAACAGCCGTTTCAGTTCCGGAGAGATCTCCCGTGAGGAGTTCCTCACGATCCTCCAGCAGAGCGTCGACGAGGTCGTCGCCCGCCAGCACAACCTCGGTCTCGACATCATCAACGAGGGCGAGTACGGCCACATCACCTCCGGGGCGGTGGACTACGGCGCCTGGTGGAACTACACCTTCACCCGGCTGGGCGGCCTGACGATGACGGACACCGACCGGTGGGCCAACCCGGAGCGGATCCGTTCCACCCCGGGGCACATCAGGCTGACCAGCTTCCCTGACCGACGCGACCGTGCCGCGTTCAGCGAGGCCTACGAGGACCCGGAGTCCGGTATCTTCACCGGCCGCGCGAAGGTCGCGAACCCGGAGTTCACCGGCCCGGTGACCTACATCGGCCAGGAGGAGGTCGACACCGACGTCCAGCTTCTCACCACTGCCCTCGACAAGGTCGGTCACGACCGGTCCGGGGCTTTCGTCGCAGCCATCGCCCCCGGTTCCGCCGCCCGTCTGACCAACAAGTTCTACGACACCGACGAGGAACTGGTCCGGGCCTGCGCGGACGCACTCTCCCACGAGTACAGGGCCATCACCGACGCCGGTTTCACCGTCCAGTTCGACGCTCCCGACCTCGCCGAGGCATGGGACCAGATCAACCCCGAACCGACGGTCGCCGACTACCGCGCGTGGATCCGCATCCGCATCGACGCACTCAACGAGGCCATCCGGGACCTGCCCCGCGAACAGACACGGCTGCACATCTGCTGGGGATCCTGGCACGGCCCGCACACCACCGACATCCCCTTCGCGGACATCATCGACGAGGTCCTGCGGGCCCGGGTGGGCGGCTACAGCTTCGAGGCCTCCAGCCCCCGCCACGCCCACGAGTGGCGGGTCTGGACCGACCACCAGCTTCCGGAGAACACCCTGATCTACCCGGGTGTCGTCTGCCACTCCACCAATGTCGTCGAGCACCCCCGTCTCGTCGCCGACAGGATCGAGAAGTTCGCCGGGATCGTCGGCCCCGAGAACGTCGTCGCCTCCACCGACTGCGGTCTGGGAGGACGCCTGCACCCCCAGATCGCCTGGGCCAAGCTGGAGTCCCTGGTCGAGGGTGCCGCCATCGCGACGAAAGAGCTCTTCGGCTGACCCTCCCGGACCTGCGTCAGTCCTCCACGGCATCCAACGGGGGGATGCGGGCGGCCCTCACCGCCGGCACCACCGCAGACACCACCCCCACGACGACAGACCCCACGAGGACGCCCAGGACCAGTCCACCCGGTACGACAAGGGCCGTCAGCCCCACGCCGCCCAGGGCGCCCTGGAGGCCGTAACCTGCGGCGAGGCCCGTGACAACGCCGACCACGGCACCGTACACGGAAGTCAGCACCGCTTCCGCGGTCAGGGTCCTGCGCACGAACCCGCGGGACGCCCCCACCGCCCGCAGCATCCCGATCTCCCGGCGACGCTCCACGACGGACAGTGCCAGCGTATTCGCCACACCTGCCACGGCCACCAGCACCGCCAGTGCACAGAGCGCGTAGACGAGGGCGGTGAACCTGTCGACGAGTTTCGTCTGCTGCCCGGCGAACTCCTGTGGTGTCTGGACGTCGACGGCCGGGTAGCGGGACACCGCCCCGGCAATTCCCTCACGCAGGGTCGCAGCGTCCTGTGAACCGTCCCCGGTCACGGCGACGGCAAGGGTACGGTGCCCGCCCAGTCCCCTCGAGCCGGGGGCAAGTTTCCAGAATGCGGTGGAGGACACCACCACGTCACCGAGAAGTCGGGAGTGCCCGTAGGTGCCGACCAGGGGCATCGGCGCGGACGCTGGCTGCCCGGGTACCGCGATGTCCACGGTGTCGCCGACAGTCCACCCGTGATGACGGGCGAAGGACGCCGACATCGTCACCCCCTCCCCGTCCGACAGGTCGGTCGTGCCTTCGGTCTCCCCGACATCCAGTGCAGTGGTGGGATCGCCGTCACTGACGGACGCCAGGACGACACCGTCCCCGGCCGTGCCCACGATCAGTGGGGCCTTGCCCACCGTGTAGGTCGAGGCGACGCCCGGGGCGTCCTGCACGGCGGAGACCGCGGGTCCGGGCACAGGCTCGCCGGTCAGCCCGTCCGCCGAACTGACGACAAGATCGGCCGTGACCTCGGAGTCCACTGCCGTCGTCACACCGTTGACGACCGAGGCGCCGAGACAGCCGGTCACGGTGGTCAGGGCCAGTCCCAGGGTCAGTGCGAACGCGGTTCCGGCCGTCCGCGCCGGATCACGCCGTCCCTGGGCGACGGCAAGTCTGAGGGCCGCCCCGCTGACAGGAAGGCGTCGGGTCAGTGCGGACACGACCGGCACCATCACAGTGACCAGGCCATGGAGAACCGCCGGGGAGACCAGGTACACCCCGGCGAAACCGGCCACCGTGCCGACGCCGGCGAGTCCCACCCGTGCCCCGGTTCCCGCCCCGGACAGCAGTCGTCCGGCCAGGCACAGGGCCAGGGCTGCGGTGAGCAGCATGAGTCCCACGAGAACACGACCCCACCGGGGCCCGCGTCGGGGAGCCCCGGAGCGGCGCAGAGCCTCTGTAGCTGACACCCGCCCGGAACGCAGTGCGGGCAGCAGTGCTCCGGCGAGCGTCACGCCGACCCCCACCGCCACCGGCAGTGCGACCGACACCACTGTGAGCTCCGGGACGGTCAGGCTGACATCGGACAGCCGTCGACCGACAGCGGGAACCACCGACCGGACCACGAGTAGTCCGACCACCACCCCTGCCGCGGATCCTGCCACCGCGCAGGACAGTGCCTCGATGAGGATGGCCGCCACGGTCTGCCCGCGCGTCATGCCCAGTGAGCGCAGAAGTGCGGTGTCCCGCTGACGGCGCACGACAGTGGTCGTGAACGTGTTGAAAATGGTGAAGGCTGTGGCCAGCAGCGCGGTTCCGACGAACGCGTACAAAAGGTAGGGGATGAAACCGATGGTGTCTCTGGTTGTCTTCTCCGCCTCAGCGACAAGCTCGGCACCTGTGCGCACGTCCGGCGCAGGGGCGTCGGGGGACGTCAGCAGTGCCGAGACCGATGCTGCTACGGACTCCGCGCCGGACGACCCGGCGACCGCGACATGGATCTCCGGGACTCCGTCAGCGCCGTAGCGGGCCATGTACTCCCCTGCGGGGAGGTACACCGCAATGTCCCCGCCGCCCCCGGCCGTGCCAGGCGTGCCGCCTGTGCCGGCCGTGCCGCCCGCTACGCCCCCTTCTGGCGGATCCTGCAGTGCCAGACTGTAGTCTCCGGTGCTGTCCTCGACCACGACGATGCTCCCGGGGTGCAGGTCGCCCTGCACCGTGGACGCCGGGATATAGGCCTCACTGCTGCCCGAGACTGTGGGATCCTCCCCGGAGCCTTCTCCGGCCGAGGACTCGCCCGGTATCTGCGACTGCCCGCGGGTGCTGCCCTTGCCGTTGATCGGCCAGGGTTCGAGGTGGACGCGGTGCCCCGCAGTGTCCGCCGGTGTGCCGTCGGGGAGTGTGACGCTGACGGTCCTCCTGTCGTCAACTGACACTGAAGACACGTCCTGCAGGGATGCGATCCTGTCGGGGAAAGACGGGTCAAGTTCCGTGCTGCCCTGTCCCGGTCGGACCACCACGTCCACTCCCTCGTAGCCGGAGCTCATCATCGAGGACGCCGTGGTGTTCAGGACCGAGATCAGCATCTGGGTGGACGTGAGGAAGGCGACCGCCACGGCGATCGCCAGAACACTGAGGAACTGTCGGGGTGCGCTGCTGCGCAGCGACCGCAGCGACAGCCTCAGCACGGTTCCCCATGCCCGGGCAGGCGAACGCTCATCCCGCGTGTGGTCACGCGTCATTACTGCTCACCTGGTCCACCTTCCGGTGTCACCGCGCCCGCTACTCGTCGCGTGCCTGTCCTGTCCGGTAACCTCCCCGACGGTACCGGTGCAACGGCCACCGTGCGACCCCTGCCCCCTGGGGTGGATTGTGGGGTGAATTGTGGGTGAACACCACGCACAAAAAAACAGAGAGTGCACAGGCACAGGAACCGACCAACCATCCACACAGGACAGTCAACCAGACCCCGCACCCACACACCCTCAACAACAAAAGAATGATGCCGGCAGTGACCTACTCTCCCACACCCTCCCAGGTGCAGTACCAT
>LT160593.1:1507592-1519244 GCA_900049755.1 Corynebacterium provencense | reverse complement strand
CGTTCGGTGGTGTCAAGCACTCCGGTTACGGTCATGAGTTGATTGACCTGGGTATCAAGGAGTTCGTGAACCAGAAGGTCGTTGTCGTCACGGACATTGACGGTTCGTTCTGACCCGGTTGACGTGACCGCCCCGGTGGGGGCGGGCACCCCGGCCCCGTGCCCTGTCCGCAGGGACACGGGGCCGACCCGTACCCTGACCTGCACGCGCAGGGGCGGCGGAGGGTGGCGTCCTCCATGAAAGATCTCTCATTCTCGTTTCATCCCCGGTTCACGGACGGAACTGACCATGGGGTTGTCGGGATGTTCGGTGTCCCGGCCCCTGAAATGGTCGACGACGAATGTGAGCAAGCGATGACCCCGCACACGAACGGTCCGACTTCCGCCGGGAACACCTCCGGAACCGTGGCACCGGTACCTGCACCGGTACCTGCCCCGGCACCAGACCCCGATCCGGCCACCGTGCCTTTCCCGGTCCCCCCGACCACAGAGTCCCCTGTGACCACCCCGCCGGCAGGGTCCACGGCGTCCCCGTCACGGTCGTGGGTGACCGTCACGGTGGGGGCTGTCGTCGCGGCCGGGATCCCCGCCGCCTGGTTTCTCCCGCTGCCGGAGGAGACCGGAGGGGACGCCAGACTCACCCTGGTGGTGTTCGCAGCCGCGGTGTGGCTGTGGATCTTCTCGTCGGTGCCCGACACACTCGTGGCCCTCGCCGCAGCATGTGTCCTGGTGGTCGCCGGTGTCATCGAGGCGGACGCCCTGTTCTCACCACTGGGCGACAGCACCATCTGGCTGCTCATCGGAGCATTCATCGTCGCCTCCGCGGTATCGGCCACCGGCCTGGCGGACAGGGCCGCGCACCTCCTGTGCGACGCAGTGGCGTCCCCCCGGGTGCTGGTGCACCTGCTCACTCTGGCGGCGGTGACCACCGCATTCATCATTCCGGCCACCAGTGGCCGGGCAGCCCTCGTCCTTCCCGTGTTCCTCGTCGTCGCCCGCGCCCTCCCACGGTGGCTGAGCCGGGTGCTGGCAGTGGTCCTGCCCGGTGTCGTGCTGTTCTCCGCGGTGGCGTCCCTGATCGGGGCGGGCGCCCACCTCATCACGGTCCAGATTCTCACCGTCGGCGGGCAGGACGGGATCTCCTTCACCCGGTGGCTCACCCTCGGGCTTCCCTTTGCACTGGTCACCTCCCACCTCGCAGCGGAGATCACCCTCCAGTGCCTCTCCACACCGGGACAGCGCAGACAGCAGCTGGACCTCAGTTTTCCGGACAGTCGGCCCCTGTCCGCGCCGGAGACCAGGGTCCTGGTCCTGCTCACCGTCATTGTGGTCCTGTGGTTCACCGAGGGACTCCACGGAATTCCGCCGGCACTCGTTGCGGTCCTCGGTGCCGTGCTCGCGGCGTCCCCTGTGATCGGCACGGTCAACCTCGGGGACGCGGTGAAGGACGTCCCGTGGTCCCTGCTGATCTTCATGGCCGCGACCGTGGCCCTGAGCACCGCCCTGACGGAGTCCGGGGCAGTGCGGGCACTCACCGGGGGAGTCTTCGACGGACTGCACACCACCGGCTTCATCCTCGTGGTCATCGTCGTGTCCGCACTGGCCCATCTGGTCGTCCAGTCCCGCTCGGCACGGTCAGCGGTGCTGGTGCCTCTCGTCGTCGCCCTGGCCCCGGCCGCCGGAGTGAACCCCGTCGCCGCGGCGTTCATCTCCACGGCCGCCGCCGGCTACTGCCACACGATGACCTCGTCGGCGAAGCCGCTGACCATCTTCCGGGGCGACGACGCCGGGCACGAGGCCGGTGACACTCCACGTTTCACGGCGTCCGACCTGCTGCTCGTCTCTGCGTTCCTGTTCCCGATGTTCCTGAGCGTCACCGTCATCTTCGCCTTCGTGGTCTGGCCCGCGCTCGGCCTCTCCCTCACCCTCTGAGCCCCTTCCCTTTCCCCTGCCCCTTTTCCCGCCCCGGTCTGTTGCACCGGTACCCCTGTCAGGAGCTGTCCCATGACCATCTATCTGCCCGAACGTGTCCTCGTCTGCCCCTCCGGCTTCAAGGAGTCCCTGTCCGCCGTCGACGTCGCGGACGCCATCGCCGCCGGTGTCCTCAGAACCCTGCCGGGGGTTCGGGTCGATACCTTCCCCGTCCCCGACGGAGGCGAGGGAACCGTGGAGATCCTCAGCCGGAGTGCAGGAACGACCGTGCACACCGCGACCGTGACCGGCCCGACGGGCGAGCCCGTGACCGCCCGGTGGCTCGAGTACCGTGACCGGTCCACCGCCGTCATCGAGATGGCGCAGGCCGCCGGGCTGCGGCTCGTGCCCTCAGACCGGAGAGACCCCGGACGCACCACCAGTCGTGGAGTCGGTGAACTCATCGGGACGGTGCTCGACCGGGGCATCCGGGAGATCATCGTGGGATGCGGGGATTCCGGAACGTGCGACGGCGGGGCAGGGGCCCTGAGCGCCCTGGGTGCACGAATCCTCGACGAGAAGGGGCGGGAACTCCCCGACGGTGGACTCATGCTCAGCCGGGCCACGGAGATCGACACCAGCGGACTGCGCCCGGAACTCGCCGACTGCCGGCTGACCCTCGCGTGCAACCTGCACAACGTCCTCACCGGGGACAACGGGGTCGCAGCGGTCTTCGGGCCGCAGAAAGGGGCCACCAGGAAACAGGTCAGGCACCTCGGCAAGGCGATGCGCCGGTGGGCCGACCTGCTGCAGCGGACCTTCGGTCCGGACGTGGACCTGCGCCGCGCAGCGGGCACGGGAGCCTCGGGCGGACTCGGTGCCGCCGTGATGGCGCTGGGAGGCAGAGCGGGCAACCGCTTCGAGGTGCTGCTCGAGGAGCTGCCGTCAGAGGCGGGCCTGGACTCGCTGATCAGTGCAGCGGACCTCGTCATCACCGCGGAAGGGGCGATCGACTTCCAGACACCGAAAGGCAAGGTCCCCGCGGAGATCGCCCGGAGGGCCCGGGCGACCGGTGTGCCGGTGTTCGCGCTGGCAGGGTCTCTGGGCGAGGGGGCCCCGGACGTCCACGACATGGGTATCGGTGCCCTGCAGTCGATCATGACCGTGCCCATGGCTCTCGAGGACGCCATACGTAACGGCCGGGACCTGCTCACGGAAGCAGCGGCGCGGGCGACCCGGATGCTGCTGCTCGGATGTGTCGTGTCCGGGCGCAGGGAAGCTGAAGTGAGAAACAGCTACGCCGGTGCCGTCGCAGTCGGCGCAGGTGACGGTCCTGCGGATTTTTCATCCTGACTTCATGTTGGTCGTCGACAATGGTGCACGACGACCGGCGTGCCCGAGACAACAGGAGGACCGGACAATGACCACAGTGAGACGATTCCTTCCACTGGCAGGACTGCTTTCCGTGCTGTTCCTCGTCGCCGTGCTGGGGACAGCCCTGGCCGACAACGGGGCTCCTCCGGACGTGGACTCCGAACCTGCCAGAGTCACCGGTCCGGGGACGGGGGGAGAGAAGGAACAGGACAGGGAGGGGGACGCCGCGACCGGGAGCGGGGCGTCCTCCCCGGCGTCCTCCCCGGGGTCCTCTCCGGCGGCTTCCCCGGGTCAGGGCGCACCCGGGAGTGCCGTGACCGCAGAGCCCCCGGCGTCCGGTGCCGGCGCGGTCCCCGCGGATCCCGGCGCAGCAGACCCCCGTGACCTGCCCCTGAACTACCGGCCGTACGTCCCGGGCGGCACCGGCGGCACCACCTCCGGTGATGACTGGGACGACGGCTGGGACGACGGCGACGACGGCGACGGTGGGGACGATGACTGGGACGACGGTGGTGACGACTAGCCGGAACTGACGTGTCCCTTTTCACGCGGATGACCGCTTCCCTGAGGTGGCAGATCGTCCTGACCATGTCCACTGTCGTGCTGATCACCGTGGCAAGCGTCGTCGTGGTGACGAGATCGGTGTCACTGGCGCAGGTCAGCGACCGTGCGAACGCCGCAGTCGAGCAGGAGCTTGAGGAATTCAGGAGATTCGTCGCCCAGGGCACCGACCCGGTGACCGCCGCCCCCTTCTCGTCGTCGCGGAGGCTGACCGAGGTCTACCTGTCCCGGCAGATACCGGACGAGGATGAACTCATGGTCGGCCTGCTCGACGGCAATCTTGTCCAGGCGGACCGCAGCCGCCTGAAAAGTGCGCACCCGGAACCTCTGGATCCGTCGGAACCGTTGGCAGGCGAGATGCTCTCATCGGAGGAGTCCTCCGGGATCTTCGACGATCCGGGCCGGGGGACCGCCCACTGGGGCCGTCTGACGTTCACGACCGGTGGCGACCGCCAGTCCGGTCAGTTCGCTGTGGTCATGTTCACCAGGGAGGACGAGGCTGCGGTGTCGTCGCAGGTCCGCATGATGGCGGTGGCGGGGGCGGGTGGCGTCCTCGTGGCCACTCTTCTCGCACTGCTGGTCGCGGGGAGGATCATCGCGCCACTGCGCCGACTGCAGGAGGTGTCGTCGTCGATCTCGAACTCGGACCTGTCCCGGCGGGTGCCGGTCGACGGCCCACGGGAGATCTCCCGGCTGGCCGAGACCTTCAACGCCATGCTGGACAGGTTGGAGACCGTGGTGAACGACCAGCGGGCCTTCGTCGATGACGCCGGCCATGAACTGAGGACGCCGCTGACCGTGGTCCGTGGTCAACTGGAACTTCTGGAGACCGGTGACGCGGAGTCCCGGGCAAGGTCGGTCGAGCTGGCCACCACGGAGCTCGACCGGATGACACGGATGGTCAATGACCTGCTGACCCTGGCAGTCGCCGACTCCGGTACCTTCCTCCACCCGGCACCGGTGGACGTCGCCGAACTGACGATCGACATCGAAGACAAGGCACGGACCATCAGCGACCGGGCCCTGCTCGTGGACGCCGCGGAAGGTGTCGTCGACCTGGATGAGCAGCGGGTCACCGAGGCAATGCTGGAACTGTTCGGCAACGCGGTGCGGTACAGCGGGGACACCGTCGAGATCGGCTCGGAGTTCCGGGGCGAGGGAGCGGACCGGGTTCTGCGGATATGGGTGCGGGACCGGGGCCCGGGCCTGACCCCGGAGGCCCAGGAATCCATGTTCCGCCGTTTCTCCCGTGGTGACGGACCTTCGCGGGCATCGACGCGTTCGAGGGGTGCGGGCCTGGGCCTGTCGATCGTGAAATCCATCGCCGAAGGACACGGTGGAAGGGCGTTCGTGGAGTCCACGGTGGGACTCGGGTCCATATTCGGCCTGCAGATCCCCGCGCCGGAAACCCGGGGACGGGCGGGGGAGAGTGAAGAGCAGGAGGCGCCGGGCACTACGGTGGCCGGTCCAGACGGTGGGCCAGACAGTGGTCCACACAGTGGTCCGGACAGGGAGAAGAGACGGTGACGAGAATACTGGTGGCCGAGGACGATGCCGGGATCGCCGACTTCATCGTGAGAGGATTCAGGCTGGAGGGCTACCTCTGTGAGGTGGCCGACGACGGGTCCGAGGCGTTCATCCGCGGACACAGCGGAGAATTCGACATGATGATCCTCGATCTGGGGCTTCCCGGGATGGACGGCACGGACATCCTCGAACAGCTCAGAATCCTGCGGGTGACAATGCCGATCATCGTGCTGACCGCCCGCACCGGGCTCGATGACAGGGTGCGGGCACTGGAGGGTGGAGCCGACGACTACATGGCGAAGCCCTTCCAGTTCGCAGAACTGCTGGCCCGCGTGAAACTCCGGCTCGGTGGTGCGGGGAGAACGTCGGAGGGGATGGACGCCGCGACCGTGGTCCTGCGCCGTGGCGGACTGGAGCTCGACCCGAGAACGCAGAAGGTCCGGGTCGGCGGAGACCCACGTAACCTCTCGCGCCGGGAATCCGACCTGCTCGAGGCGTTGATGCGGCACCCGGGCCAGATACTCAGCAGGGCACAGCTGCTGAGCATGGTCTGGGAGATGGACTTCGATCCGGGATCGAATGTGGTGGACGTCTATGTGCGGGCGTTGCGCAGGAAAATCGGCGGGGACCGGATCGAGACGGTCCGGGGGGTGGGCTACCGGTTGGTGTGAGCTGGGGATGTGAATGCTGAGATTCCGGCTGACGGGAATACTGCCGTCGGTGTGGGAACGGTGATGGAGTGGGGTTGACCTGCGGGTTTGTGGTGGTGTGGTGGGGTGTGTAGATTATGTCGGGTCGCTGCGGCCGGCTGGGGGTTGTTTTCCTGGGTTGTGGTTCGTGGTGTGCGGTTGTTGTTTGAGAACTCAATAGTGTGATGAACCAAGTTTTTACAAGTCGCAGATGATGCAGACGGTTCGGATGGTCCCGGCAAGTGGGTGACTGCTTGTTAAATATGGATCTTTTGTTTTCTGTCTGTTGGTTTTTGTGACCTGCGTGCGGTCCCGGTCCCCCGACCGGGGTTGTGCGTGGATGTCCGGTTTTTGTGCCGGATGTCAGCAGTTCAGTTTTTTGTTGTGCCGGTGACGGCTCTTTGTAGGGTTTGTTGCTTTTATGGAGAGTTTGATCCTGGCTCAGGACGAACGCTGGCGGCGTGCTTAACACATGCAAGTCGAACGGAAAGGCCCTGCTTGCAGGGTACTCGAGTGGCGAACGGGTGAGTAACACGTGGGTGATCTGCCCTGCACTTCGGGATAAGCCTGGGAAACTGGGTCTAATACCGGATAGGACCATCGTTTAGTGTCGGTGGTGGAAAGTTTTTTCGGTGTGGGATGAGCTCGCGGCCTATCAGCTTGTTGGTGGGGTAATGGCCTACCAAGGCGTCGACGGGTAGCCGGCCTGAGAGGGTGGACGGCCACATTGGGACTGAGACACGGCCCAGACTCCTACGGGAGGCAGCAGTGGGGAATATTGCACAATGGGCGCAAGCCTGATGCAGCGACGCCGCGTGGGGGATGACGGCCTTCGGGTTGTAAACTCCTTTCAACCATGACGAAGCTTTCGGGTGACGGTAGTGGTAGAAGAAGCACCGGCTAACTACGTGCCAGCAGCCGCGGTAATACGTAGGGTGCGAGCGTTGTCCGGAATTACTGGGCGTAAAGAGCTCGTAGGTGGTTTGTCGCGTCGTCTGTGAAATTCCGGGGCTTAACTCCGGGCGTGCAGGCGATACGGGCATAACTTGAGTGCTGTAGGGGAGACTGGAATTCCTGGTGTAGCGGTGAAATGCGCAGATATCAGGAGGAACACCGATGGCGAAGGCAGGTCTCTGGGCAGTAACTGACGCTGAGGAGCGAAAGCATGGGTAGCGAACAGGATTAGATACCCTGGTAGTCCATGCCGTAAACGGTGGGCGCTAGGTGTGGGGGTCTTCCACGACTTCTGTGCCGTAGCTAACGCATTAAGCGCCCCGCCTGGGGAGTACGGCCGCAAGGCTAAAACTCAAAGGAATTGACGGGGGCCCGCACAAGCGGCGGAGCATGTGGATTAATTCGATGCAACGCGAAGAACCTTACCTGGGCTTGACATACGCCGGATCGCCGCAGAGATGTGGTTTCCCTTGTGGCCGGTGTACAGGTGGTGCATGGTTGTCGTCAGCTCGTGTCGTGAGATGTTGGGTTAAGTCCCGCAACGAGCGCAACCCTTGTCTTGTGTTGCCAGCACGTTATGGTGGGGACTCGCGAGAGACTGCCGGGGTTAACTCGGAGGAAGGTGGGGATGACGTCAAATCATCATGCCCCTTATGTCCAGGGCTTCACACATGCTACAATGGTCGGTACAGTGGGTTGCGATGCCGTGAGGTGGAGCTAATCCCTTAAAGCCGGTCTCAGTTCGGATTGGAGTCTGCAACTCGACTCCATGAAGTCGGAGTCGCTAGTAATCGCAGATCAGCAACGCTGCGGTGAATACGTTCCCGGGCCTTGTACACACCGCCCGTCACGTCATGAAAGTTGGTAACACCCGAAGCCGGTGGCCCAAACTCGTTAGGGAGCCGTCGAAGGTGGGATCGGCGATTGGGACGAAGTCGTAACAAGGTAGCCGTACCGGAAGGTGCGGCTGGATCACCTCCTTTCTAAGGAGTTTTTTGGTTTGTTTCCGCGTGTCCGGTTGTCGGGTGCGTGTGAGTGTTTTTTCCGGGTGGATGATTGTCCGGTGTGTGTCGTGTGTGGCTTGTGGGTTGCCGTTGGTGGTGGCCGGGTTTGGTTTGTCATGGTGTTGGGTGTCTGGGACAGCGACGTTGTCGTGTGTTCTTGGTGCGGGTGTCTTGTGTGCTGGTCGTGGTGTTGTGCTGCGGGTGGTGTGTGGGGTGCCTGGTGTTGTTTGAGAACTGTATAGTGGACGCGAGTATCTTCTTTTGATGCAATTTTGCGTGTGTCGTTTTGTGCGGCGCAGTTGTGTGTGAAGTGTGTGAAGGGCGTACGGTGGATGCCTTGGTACAGTGGGCCGATGAAGGACGTGGGAGACTGCGATATGCCTCGGGGAGTTGTCAACTGAGCGTTGATCCGAGGGTGTCCGAATGGGGAAACCCGGCCGTGGTTGTGTGCGGTCACCTGCCGGTGAATGTATAGCCGGTGTGGAGGTTACGCGGGGAAGTGAAACATCTCAGTACCCGTAGGAGAAGAAAACAATAGTGATTCCGTGAGTAGTGGCGAGCGAAAGCGGATGGTGGCTAAACCGGTGTGCGTGTGATACCTGTCAGGGGTTGCGTGTGCTGGGGTTGTGGGGTCTTGTGTGACTGGTCTGACAGCTGGTCGCCCGGGTTGCGTGTGCTAGCGGAAGTGGTTTGGAATGGCCTGCCGTAGACGGTGAGAGTCCGGTACGTGAAAGCATGTGTGGTCGGGTTGCGAGTGTCCCCGAGTAGCAGCGGGCTCGTGGAATCTGCTGTGAATCTGCCGGGACCACCCGGTAAGCCTGAATACCCGTTGTGACCGATAGCGGATAGTACCGTGAGGGAATGGTGAAAAGTACCCCGGGAGGGGAGTGAAATAGTACCTGAAACCGTGCGCCTACAATCCGTCAGAGCCTTTCGGGGTGATGGCGTGCCTTTTGAAGAATGAGCCTGCGAGTCAGCGGCACGTCGCGAGGTTAACCCGTGTGGGGTAGTCGTAGCGAAAGCGAATACTAACGAGTGTGTTGTAGTGGCGTGTCCTGGACCCGAAGCGGGGGGATCTACCCATGGCCAGTGTGAAGCGACGGTAAGACGTCGTGGAGGCGCGAACCCACTTAGGTTGAAAACTGAGGGGATGAGTTGTGGGTAGGGGTGAAAGGCCAATCAAACTCCGTGATAGCTGGTTCTCCCCGAAATGCATTTAGGTGCAGCGTCGTGTGTTTCTTGCCGGAGGTAGAGCTACTGGTTGGTTTAGCGGGACTATCATCTTAGCGACATCAGCCAAACTCCGAATGCCGGTAAGTGAGAGCGCGGCAGTGAGACTGCGGGGGATAAGCTTCGTGGTCGAGAGGGAAACAGCCCAGATCGCCGGCTAAGGCCCCTAAGGGTGTACTAAGTGGAAAAGGATGTGGGATCGCGAAGACAGCCAGGAGGTTGGCTTAGAAGCAGCCATCCTTGAAAGAGTGCGTAATAGCTCACTGGTCGAGTGGTCCTGCGCCGACAATGTAGTGGGGCTCAAGTACACCGCCGAAGCCGCGGAACTCTGCACGTGTGTGCGGGGTTGGTAGGGGAGCGTCGTGTGGCCGGTGAAGGTGCGGGGTGACCCAGTGCTGGAGGCTATGCGAGTGAGAATGCAGGCATGAGTAGCGAATGATGAGTGGGAAACTCATCCGCCGGATGACCAAGGGTTCCTGGGTCAAGTTGATCTTCCCAGGGTGAGTCGGGGCCTAAGGCGAGGCCGACAGGCGTAGTCGATGGATAACGGGTTGATATTCCCGTACCCGTGTGTGTGCGATCATGGTGAATCGGTGATACTAACTGCCCTGAAGCTGTCAGGTCACGTCTTTGGCGTGGTGTGGTGGTGGATGCGTGGGACCTGAGCCGGTAGTAGTCAAGTGATGGGGTGACGCAGGAAGGTAGCCGAGCCACTTAGTGGATTGTGGTGTAAGCGTGTGGCCCGAGTCCCAGGTAAATCCGGGGCTTGTGTGGGTGAGGCGTGATGCGTACCCGTTTGCGGGGATGTCGGTGATCCTATGCTGTCGAGAAAAGCCTCTAGCGAGTGCATGTACGGCCCGTACCCCAAACCGACACAGGTGGTCAGGTAGAGAATACTAAGGCGATCGGGTGAACTGTGGTTAAGGAACTCGGCAAAATGCCCCCGTAACTTCGGGAGAAGGGGGGCCCGTGCTGGTGGCAGGACCTAGCGTTCTGGAGCTGGTGTGGGTCGCAGAGAATAGAGGGAAGCGACTGTTTACTAAAAACACAGGTCCGTGCGAAGACGGTAAGTCGATGTATACGGACTGACGCCTGCCCGGTGCTGGAAGGTTAAGAGGACCTGTTAGGGCTTTTGTCCGAAGCGGAGAATTTAAGCCCCAGTAAACGGCGGTGGTAACTATAACCATCCTAAGGTAGCGAAATTCCTTGTCGGGTAAGTTCCGACCTGCACGAATGGCGTAACGACTTCCCTGCTGTCTCAACCACAGGCCCGGCGAAATTGCAGTACGAGTAAAGATGCTCGTTACGCGCGGCAGGACGAAAAGACCCCGGGACCTTCACTATAGCTTGGTATTGGTGTTCGGTTCGGTTTGTGTAGGATAGGTGGGAGACTGTGAAGTGGCCACGCCAGTGGTTGTGGAGTCGTTGTTGAAATACCACTCTGATCGTATTGGATGTCTGAACCTCGGCCCATGATCTGGGTTAGGGACAGTGCCTGGTGGGTAGTTTAACTGGGGCGGTTGCCTCCCAAAGTGTAACGGAGGCGCCCAAAGGTTCCCTCAGCCTGGTTGGCAATCAGGTGTTGAGTGTAAGTGCACAAGGGAGCTTGACTGTGAGACTGACAGGTCGAGCAGGGACGAAAGTCGGGACTAGTGATCCGGCACCGGCTTGTGGAAGCGGTGTCGCTCAACGGATAAAAGGTACCCCGGGGATAACAGGCTGATCTTCCCCAAGAGTCCATATCGACGGGATGGTTTGGCACCTCGATGTCGGCTCGTCGCATCCTGGGGCTGGAGTTGGTCCCAAGGGTTGGGCTGTTCGCCCATTAAAGCGGCACGCGAGCTGGGTTTAGAACGTCGTGAGACAGTTCGGTCTCTATCCGCCGCGCGCGTTGAAACTTGAGAAAGGCTGACCCTAGTACGAGAGGACCGGGTTGGACATACCTCTGGTGGGCCAGTTGTCACGCCCGTGGCATGGCTGGTTGGCTACGTATGGGAGGGATAACCGCTGAAAGCATCTAAGCGGGAAGCCTGTTTCGAGATGAGGTTTCGTGTGAGGTTCCCTGTAGACGACGGGGTTGATAGGCCGGATCTGGACAGTGTGTGAGCGCTGGAGGTGACCGGTACTAATTGACCGAGTGCTTCACTTCTGATTGTGTGCGTGTGTTGTGTTGTTGTGAGGGTTGTTGCGTCCACTGTGCAGTGTCTGGAACGGCACCGTGTGCCCGGCCCCCTGGTGTTGTGGGGGGTGTGTGGCGTGTGTTGTTTCGTTGTGTTTGTCGGTGGTTTCAGCGGTGGGGTCACGCCCGGTCCCTTTCCGAACCCGGAAGCTAAGCCTGCCTGCGCCGATGGTACTGCACCTGGGAGGGTGTGGGAGAGTAGGTCACTGCCTGCATCATTCTTT
>LT160593.1:1233682-1507491 GCA_900049755.1 Corynebacterium provencense | reverse complement strand
TGTCGGTGGTTTCAGCGGTGGGGTCACGCCCGGTCCCTTTCCGAACCCGGAAGCTAAGCCTGCCTGCGCCGATGGTACTGCACCTGGGAGGGTGTGGGAGAGTAGGTCACTGCCGGCATCATTCTTTGTTGTTGAGGGTGTGTGGGTGCGGGGTCTGGTTGACTGTCCTGTGTGGATGGTTGGTCGGTTCCTGTGCCTGTGCACTCTCTGTTTTTTTGTGTGTGGTGTTCACCCACAATTCACCCCACAATCCACCCCAGGGGGCAGGGGTGTGTTTTCATTCACGCCGTCCGGTGTAGGTGCCCCCGCGGGACGGGGGACAGTCACCCCAACCGGTTGTCGGTCACCCAACGTGACAGCTGATGCCTGTTGCTCTGCTGTGTCTTACGCAGCACATGGGAGACATGGGTCTCCACGGTCTTCACCGAGATGAACAGCCTCTCCGCCATCTCGCGGTAGGTGTACCCCCGCGCCAGAAGTCTCATGACCTCCGTCTCCCGCGGTGTCAGTGCGTCCACCAGGACCGGTGCAGCCCCGCCCTCCGATCCCTCGTCCATCTGGGACGGGACCTGCCTGCCACCGCCCGGCATGTCAGTGGACCGCCCACCCGACCCGGCAGCACGCGGCCGTGGGGCGTCGACGTCGGTATCCACGTCAGTACCCGCTGCCGCTGCGGCACGGCTCGCGTGAGACCCCGAAGTGAAGGCGTCCAGAACATAGCCGGCCAGCCTGGGGGAGAACACGGCGTCCCCGGAATGCACCCGGCGCACCGCGTCCGCGAGCTCTTCGCCTCCGATACTCTTGGTGACATAGCCCCTCGCACCCGCGCGGATCAGCGCTATGACGTCAGCCGGCTGGTCAGACACGGACAGCCCGAGAAAACGGGGGGTGGTGCCACCCGGCTGTGTGTCCGGTGACCCGGCAGGATGCGCTACGGCGTCGCCGTCCGGAGCGAGGGAGGACCGGATCACCGCCAACCCACCGCCGTCAGGCATGTGGACGTCCAGGACGACCACGTCCGGGCCCAGCCCTGCGATGCCGGCGACAGCATCACC
Source organism: Corynebacterium provencense (assembly GCA_900049755.1). Lineage (GTDB taxonomy): Bacteria > Actinomycetota > Actinomycetes > Mycobacteriales > Mycobacteriaceae > Corynebacterium > Corynebacterium neomassiliense. The sequence continues at coordinate 1,506,436 of LT160593.1, read as the reverse complement.
GACCGTTCCCGCCTCCCCGACAACCTCGAGATCGGCGACGGCATCGAGTTCCGAACGCACCCCCGCACGCACGATGGAATGGTCATCAACGAGAAACACCCTGATCATCACTGCCCCGTATCGGTCGTCGGAAGGTGAAGCGTCACTTCGGTGCCGAAGGTACCGGATTCAACCGTCGCACTGCCCCCGGCGTCCTTCATCCTCGCGATGACGGACCCGCGGACCCCGTGCCTGTCCGGCGGCACATCCTCAAGACGGAATCCCGGCCCACGGTCGTGGACGTAGATGTCGGTCGCATCATCACCTGTCTCGCAGAACACGTTGACCTCGTCACAGCCGGAATGGCGTGCCGCATTCACCATCGCCTCGCGGGCCGCCCGCAGCAGCTCCATGGAGGCTGCGGTGACCACCCGGTCCTCACCGACGGTCACCGGACGGATCTGCACCCCGTACATGTCCTCCACCTCCCCGCACGCGACCCGCAGACCACCGAAAACAGTCCCGGTGGACACCGACTCACCGGCACCGAACAACCACTGGCGCAACTGGCGCTCCTGGGTACGTGCCAGCCTCACGATCTCCGCCTGGTGGGACTTCCGCTGGACCACAGTCAGAGTCTGCAGCACCGAATCATGGATCCTCGCGGCGATCCGTGCACGCTCCTCATCAGCAGCACGTTCGCGGGCGGCGGCCTCGGCGGTGCTCCACAGCTTCAGCCAGAGAGGAATGAGAACAACAAGAACCCCGGTGACGAGGACCACCGCGGCGACAAGTGCGGGCAGGAAAGGACCCGACCCCTCGGCCCCCCAGGTCCGCCACGCCCAGAACCCCGGCCCGGCGGTGACCAGCAGCAGCCCACCGAGAAGTGCGGCCCACTGGGAGACACCGGGGGAGCGTCCGGGCGTCCTCCCCGGCAACCTGGCCGGGAGACCCGCAGGATCAGGACCGAACGTCCTCCATACGAGAACAGCGCCGGCGATGACGAGCACAGAGGACACTCCGAGGGTGAAAGACACCCCCACCCCGGCCCCGCACACCAGGACACCCACCGGAACCAGGAGACGGTCCACCGTCCCCGCGACCCGGTCACAGCCGCCACCCCTACGGGCCGCCGCAGGATTGGTCGCCTGATCCGCCGAATCCACCTGGACCGTCAGCGCGGTCAGCGCCGCATAGGCCATCGCCCCACTGCCGAAAGCCAGGCATGCGAGGACGAAGGCGATCCGTACCGATCTGGGGGAGACGCCCAGATGCGCGGCCAACCCGGTGCACACCCCCGACAGCACACGGCCCCGCCTCACCCGGTGGAGTTCCGGCGCCGGAGAAGCTGGGGCGGGGGACATGGGACCGGTCATGGTGTCCAGGGTGCCAGCCGGACATCCCCACGGCATCAGGGATCACCCTGAATCTCACCCCGACGACACGTGGCAGCCTACGGCCCCGACCGCCGTCGACCGGCTCCGCACCCTCGACCGGAGGTCGACAGGGCCGCACCGTCGACCGGAGGTCGACAGGGCCGGCCGGACAGCCGGGGGAATATCAGGGTGCTCCCCCGATGCGCGGACACCCCGCCGATAGGAAAGGTAGGTCCCATGGACGACAACCTCGAGAACCAGTTCCGACGCATGTGGGACTCCCGGCCACGACGCCTGCCACGGGACCAGTCACCCCACAGCTGGTTGTTCGGGGTGTGCGAGGGGATCGCAGTCAGGTACCAGATATCCCCGGTACTGGTCCGGGTCGTACTCGGGCTCAGCGTGTTCCTCGGAGGACTCGGACTGTGGGTCTACCTGGCGGCGTTACTGGTGTTCCCGCGCTACGGCGTCCCCCTGTCCCCGGCCGAGATCCTGATGAAGAACGTCACTGACCCCCGCTACGCCGTCGACCGGAAAGTCGGCGTACGCACCGGCCTGGTGGTTGTGGTGATGCTCGTGCTGGGAGGACTCGGCAGCAGCGGGGTGACACTCGGCGGAGTTCTTGGAGGAGCACTGGTCACCGGGGTGGTCTGGTGGCTGCTGCACCAGCGGCTTCCGGAACCCCCGGGAGACCTGACAGGCCACGGGACCACTGAGGCCAGGGCAGGGGCCACCGGGTCCGCGGCCGACCCGGTGACGGCTGTCCCGGACCTCGGGTCACTGACCCCGGCCGTCGGCTTCGCCCCGCCGCGGACCACTCCGCCGTCGTGGGATCCGTTGGGGGCGGCACCGTTCGCCTGGGACCTTCCCGACCCGCAGGACCCCGGCCCCGGTACAGGACAGTCGGGAGGCACGGCCGAAGCTGACCCGGGAGGCCCCGGAAGCAGAGCCGCCGGGACAGGGACCACCGGCAGCAGGACTCGCCGACCCGGCCCGTGGAGACGCCTGGTGCGGACGGTACTGGCCGGCGTCACCCTGGTGGCTGCCGCAGGTGTCGTGGTGGTCGTGGCACTGTGGGCAGGTGTCGGCAGGGACTCCGGGACGGCGGACACGCCAGACGGGGCGACGATGACCCGGAGCTTCACCGGTAGTGCCGTCCAGGTCCCCGACCTGGACCGGGACCGCACGGTGGAGGCACTGTTCTCCGACGTGGTCGTCGATCTCACCGGGGTGGAGTTCCCTGCGGACCGCGACAGGGCCGTACTCACCCTCGACAGCCGGTTCAGCAATGTCAGGCTGGAGATTCCGGAGTCGACGGCCGGACCCGCCTACCGCATCCGGGTGAACTGCACGGACGTGAAACTCAGTGACATCGACTGCGACAGCACCGCGACCGTGGAGGTCAGATCCACCGGCGGTGGTCGCGGCGGCGCCTCCGCCGGAACCCGCCCTGGGCAGGACGCCACCTCCCCCGGGGTCAGGGAACTGACCCTGGATCTGCGGGCCACCGCCTCAGAACTCAGGATGCGACAACATCCGACTGACTGAGCTGACGCTCCCGCTGCCCGCCCATCCGCAGCAGCAGGTGCGCCAGCTGTGTGGTGGCGACGTCGGGATGCTCAGGATGCCACTGCACCCCGGTGACAGGGGCGTGGTCGTGGAGGACAGCCTCGACCACCCCGTCGGCGGCGCGGGCCACCACCGTCAGATCCCGTCCGAGAACTCCGACAGCCTGGTGGTGGGTGCAGCGCACCGGTGAATCCAGGTCCAGGCCGTCGGTGTCCGTCCCGGGGACCGGGAAAACCGCGGTCGTGACGAACGGGTCGTCGCCGGAGTCTGACCGGTGAAGGTGGGTTGTCTCCAGATGCTGGACCAGGGTGCCACCCTGTGCGACATTGATCAGCTGCAGACCACGGCAGATGCCGAGCAGTGGCGTCCTGCGGGCCACGGCGTCGCGGATCACCGCGATCTCCACGATGTCGGCGGCGGGGTGGTGGCTCCCGGCGTCCTCGTAGTCGGCACCGGCACCGTAGAGGGTGGGGGTGACGTCCTCCCCGCCCATCACCACCGTGACATCCGCCGCCCGTGCCGCGGCGAGAGCGGCGTCGGTACCGACCTCGCCGGAGGCGGTGAAGTGGCAGCTCCACCCCAGGGAGGAGACTGCGGTCCGGACACCGTCGTTGAGCTGCAGGAGCAGGTGGTGGAACTCCGGGTCACCGGGTCTGGAGCTGACCGGGTGGAACACCTCGACGTGGAGAGCAGGGCTGGTGGGCTGGCTGGTCACGTTCGGTGCTCCTTGTCTGTCCGGGAGAGTCGGTCCGGGGCGTTCGCGGCCGGGCCCGGGGGATCGGTCCTCTGATTCAGGCCCTGTAGGTCAGGCTCTGTAGATCAGTCTTGGGGACTGTCTGCCGGGTAGGCGGTGATCGCGAGGAACCGGATGGGAAGTTCATTGAGTTCGGTGGGGCCGTGCACCCCCTCGCCGTCGAGGAGGAGAGCGTCCCCGGGCCGGAGCCGGTAGTCGGTCTCCTGGTAGCGGTAGGTCATGTCGCCGTCGAGCATGTACAGCACCTCGGTTCCGGGGTGCTGGAACCGCGGGTACGTCTCCGAACGGTCGTTGAGGGTGACGAGAACCGGTTCCAGATGCGGCCCGGAGGCTGTACCCCCGTGTCCACGGAAAGAACCGAGAAGCTCATATATGTGGTTGTGTCTGGTCCCGCGTCCGTTGATGATCGTGCCCTTGCCGGCCGGAGTGTAGGCGACCGGGCGTTCCACGGTGGAGTCCCGGAACAGGGTGGCGACCGGGACATCCAGGGCGGCGGCGAGGTTGGCCACCGAAGTCAGGGAGCAGGACGTCTGCGCGTTCTCGATCTTCGACAGCATCGCCTTGGACAGACCCGCCCGCTCCGACAGTGCCGCCACCGACATGCCCCGGGAGGTGCGCAGGGCGCGGACCCTGTGTCCGAGACCGACCTCGATGGACCTGTCCTCGACGGGTGTCGTCGGATCCGTGATCTCGTGGTCAGGGACGGCGTCGGCGGGGTCAGTGTGTTCGGTCATGGGCACTGATCGTAGCCGTACCGTGGACAATCCTCAGGACAGACAGACCGTCGGTGACCGGGCTACCTCATCTCGCCGGCGCCGATGTACGGGTGCAGGCTGCGGGTGAGGTCGCCTTCGGCGAAGCGGGACAGACGGAAGTCCGAGGCCGGCACGTCCGGGTCGGAGGATTCCCCGTCAAGCAGGAGGTCGGCGACGAACTCGGCGACGGCCGGTGCGATCTTGAAGCCGTGCCCGGAGAAGCCCACGGCGAGGAAGAGACCGTCGATACCGGAGGGGCCCATGATGGGGTTGTAGTCCGGGGTGGTGTCGTAGCAGCCGGCGTAGGTGCTGGTCAGGCCGGGATCGGGCATGTCCGGCAGTCGGTGCATGAGCTTGCCGATGGTCCACTCGATGAAGTCGTCGTCTGCACGGTTGGGGTAGTTGTCGGGATCTGCCCAGTGCGGTTCCTCGTGGTCGGAGTTGCCGCAGAGGATGTCGCCGTTGGGCTCGCCGGCGAGGTACTGCAGGCTGACGAGATCGGAGAGCACGGGGACGTGGGGGAGGGCCTCGCCGGGACTGACGAGCATCAGCTGTGCCCGCTGGGCGCGCACCGGGATGTCCAGCCCGACGGCGTCCCCGAGGCGGGAGGCCCATGCCCCGGTGGCGAGGATCACCTGGCCTGCTCCGACGGTGGATCCGTCGGCGAGGGTCACTCCGGTGACGCGGGCTCCGTCCTCACCGGATTCGCGGGTGAATCCGGTCACCTCCGTACCCTGGCGGATCTTGGCGCCCTGCCGGCGGGCCACGACGGAGAACGCCATGCCGAGCATGGGGGCGTCTCCGCGTCCTCCCAGGGGTTCATAGGCGATTCTGGCGAAGTCGTCGACGTAGAGGCCCGGCCACAGTTCGCGGGCTTTGTCGCCGCTGATGTACTCGACGTCGATGCCGAGGCCGTGCTGCATGTCGATGGTGGCTTCGAGGTTGCCGACGTTCTCCTCGCCGACGGCGACCATGTAGCCGCAGTTGCGGAATCCGCAGTCGTCGCCGAGGATCTCCTTGGCCCGGTGGAAGAACTGGGTTCCCTTCCACCCCATCTTCGCGACGGAGGGTGTGCCGTAGTGCGCCCTGACGACTCCGGAGGACTTGCCGGTCATTCCTCCGCAGAGCTGGTCGCGTTCGATGACGAGGACGCTCTTCTGTCCGCGGGAGGTCAGGCCCCAGGCTATGGCGAGGCCTTCGAGACCGCCGCCGACGATGACATAGTCGTAGTTGTCCGTGACGCCGGTCGGCGTGCCGGAGGTGCTTCCTGCGCTGCTCATGAAGTGTTGTCCTGTCTGTGGGGGAGGCGTACTGTGGAGCGAGATTCTTGCTGTGAATCGACGACAACTGACATGAAACTACCGCGATGTTACCGGAATGTAACGACAGGAAGAACGAACGATGACTGATATCCCGGCCGCCGCCCGCATCGCCGCAGAACTTGACGGTGACGCCGCCCTGGAGACCTTCCACACGATGTGGAGCGAACTCGACGCGATCGGGGTCCACCCCACGGGTACGCGCCGCTACTCGTGGACCGAAGAGGACGCCGCCCTGCGGGCATGGTTCAGCGCCCAGGCGTCCTCCCGCGGCATGGACGTCCACACCGACGCCAACGGCAACATCCGTGCCTGGTGGGGAGGACGCCCGGAGGACGGTACCTCCGGAGTGGTCACCGGATCCCACCTCGACTCGGTGGCGGACGGGGGGAAATGGGACGGTCCTCTCGGGGTGGTGCTCGGATTCCTCGCGGTGGACGCACTCGCGGCCGCCGAGCTGCAGGGGCGACGGGAGGGACCGTCGGGGTACGACGCCTACCGCCGGCGGAAGCCCCTCGGTGTCGTCGACTACATGGACGAGGAGGGCACCCGTTTCGGCGTGGCCTGTCTGGGGTCCAAGCTGATGGCGGGAGCGCTCGACCCCTCCAAGGCCCGGGAGCTCACAGACTCCGACGGGGTGACCCTGGCGCAGGCCATGCGGGACGCCGGCGCAGACCCCACCGGGATCGGCCGGGACGACGCGGAGATAGCCAGGTCAGGTGTCCAGGTCGAGGTCCACATCGAGCAGGGCAGGCAGCTCGACGTCATCGGCGCGCCGGTGGGGGTGGCCTCGGAGATCTGGCCGCACGGGCGGTGGGAGTTCGTCTTCGAGGGGCTTGCCGACCATGCCGGTACCGCCCGCCTGCAGGACAGGAAGGACGCCTCCCTTCCTTTCGCCGCCACCGTGCTGGCCGCCCGTGAGGCCGCCGCGGACCTGGATGCCCGGGCCACCTTCGGCAGGTTCAGGGTGGAGCCGGGTGGCCCGAACGTGGTTCCGGCGACCGTTGTGGCCCTGCTGGACGCCCGGGCCGCCACTGACGGCGTCCTCACTGCGATGGTTGACCGTGTCTCCCGGGCGGCGGGGACCGCGGCGGCGGAGCACGGGGTGACCGTGACGGTCAGGAAGATCTCCCATGCGCCGGTGGTCGAGTTCGACGCCTCTCTGCGTGAACTCCACGGGAAGCTGGCGGCGGCGGCCGGGGAGCCGGCCCCGGAGGTTCCGACGCAGGCCGGTCACGACTCCGGAATCCTGGCGCCGGTGATGCCGACGTCAATGCTCTTCGTCCGTTCCCCGCACGGGGTCTCCCACTCGATGATGGAGGATGCCTCGGATGCGGATGTCCTGGCGGGACTGCGGGCGCTGGTGCGTTCCCTGGCCGTGCTGACCGGCGGGGACGACGAACACTCCGATCATTAACAGATGCGAAACAAACCCTTGACCGGTCGGAAAACACCCGTCCGTAAGTTTCATAGTGTTCAACCTCAGCCACTCCAGGGAATCGCAAGGAGAACCCCGAATGACCATTGACGGCACCGCCATCAACTTCCGCTACCTCAGTGAACCCGACATGATCGAAGCCGGTGTCCTCGACATCGCCCGCTGCGTCGACGTGATGGAGGAGACCCTCATCCTGCTCAACAAGGGTGACTACCGGATGGCAGGTCTCAACCACAACTCCCACGGCGCCATGATCTCCTTCCCGGAGCACCCGGAGTTCCCGGGCATGCCCGCTGACGGCCCTGACCGCCGATTCATGGCCATGCCCGCCTACCTCGGCGGCCGGTTCAACAACACCGGGGTCAAGTGGTACGGCTCCAACGCCGAGAACCGTGAACACGGACTTCCCCGGTCCATCCACATCTTCGTGCTCAACGACACCGTGACCGGTGCCCCCAAGGCGATCATGAGCGCCAACCTCCTCTCCGCAGTGCGCACCGGCGGCGTCCCCGGAGTGGGCGTGAAGTACCTGTCCAACCCGGACTCCACGGTCCTCGCGGTCGTCGGCCCCGGCGTCATGGCCAGGACCAACACCGACGCCATCCTGGCACTGCGTCCGGGGATCACCACCGTGAAGGTGAAGGGACGCAGCCAGCGCGGCGTGGACGCCTTCGCCGCCTTCCTCAAGGAGAAGTACCCGCAGGTCGAGGTCATCGGATGTGACTCCATCGAGGAAGCGGTGAAGGACGCCGACATCGTCATGGCCGCCACCACCACTGACGCGGCGGGTCCCTCCGCCTTCCCGTACTTCAGGCAGGAGTGGCTCAAGCCGGGCTGTCTCGTCGCAGCCCCCGCCGCTGCGCGTTTCGACGACGAGTTCCTCGCCGGCGACGCCCGCCTGGTCCTCGACGCCTACGGCCTCTACGAGGCATGGGAGGAGGAGTACGGTGACCAGGCGTTCGTGTTGCTCGGCATCCCGGGCACCAGGTGGTACGACCTGGTCCGCGAGGGGAAGCTGGAGAAGTCCAAGATCGAGGTTGTCGCCGATGTCGCCGAGGGTAAGGCCCCGGGCTGGGATCCGGAGACGGTGACCCTCTACTCCGTCGGCGGAATGCCTGTCGAGGATGTCGCCTGGGCCACCGACCTCTACGCGACCGCCGAGGAGAAGAACATCGGCCAGGTGCTCAACCTCTGGGACAAGCCCGTGCTGGCCTGACCGTGGACCGTCGCTGGGATCGCCGGCAGGACAGCAGACAGGATGACCGACAGCTGCGGTGACGGCTGCGGTGGATGGTCCGAGGGGACCGGGTGTGCAACCCGGTCCCCTCGGGGCATGTCTGCCCCTGAGGTGGGTCAGGGGGACTGGTCCGGCGGCTCACCGGTAGCACCGGCGGTTTCCGCCGGCCGGTCCGGTGACGGACGCCGAGGTGTCGGCAGTGTTTCGGGAAGGGCGGGCCGTCGTCACCGACCTTTAACGGTAAGGCTCACAACATGAAACGGTTATTCATGACAATGAACCCATGACCACAGCAGAGATCACCACAGCACCACTGCACACCACCGGCCGGAACCCGCGGGACCCCTCCCCGCCGGCCACCAGTCTGCCCCGCTGGGCCCCCGCGCCGCCCCCGGTCGACGACACCTCCAGCGAACAGATGCTCGTCATCTGTGACGGGGACGCCGGTGCCGGCGACCACTGGTTGCGGGAACTGCGCTCCCGTGGCATCGAACCACTCCAGGTCAGGGTCCGTGCCCCCCGTCTCTGCGCCCCTGTACCCGTGCACACCGCCGAAGAACGGGGCCTCACCGGCCTCTCCCAGCTCCGGAGGATGCTCGACACCGCCACCGTGGGGCTGCGCCTGCTGGTCACGGGAACTGAATGGCAGGTGCTCACCGTCACCGCCGCCGCCCTGGAATGCGGACTGCTGCGCTCCGAGATACGTGCGGTCGCCACCTCACCGGGGATCTCCGGGGACCCGGTGCCGCTGATCGTGTTCTGCGTCCACTGTGAGGCGGAGACTCTGTCCCCGGCGGCGGCCCCGGGCGGAACCGTCACCTGTGCAGGTTGCGGCCGGTTGCTCGACATCCACCCCCACGTCAACAGTTCCCGCGCCCGTTACCTGGGCTCGGACGCCACGGCAGGAGAGCTGACATGAACGGTACCGCGAACACCACAGTGAAGGCCGGCCCGGTGACGGGCACAGGCAGGCCCCGTCCTTTCACCGTTGACTCCCGGGTGTGCGAGCTGGTCGTCACCGCCGTGGAACAGCCCACCGAACGGGTGAGGGTGCTCCACTTCGCCGCCCCGGACGGCCGTCAGCTCCCCGGATACTCCCCGGGCGCGAACCTGCAGGTCAATGCAGGCGGCAAATGGAACGCCTACTCTCTGACAGGGTTGGGTGTGGCCCCGGTGGAGTACGTCATCGGCGTCCTCGGTCAGAGCGGGGGATCCCGGTGGATCCACGACAACCTCCGCGTCGGGGACACCGTGGAGGTACGTGGTCCTGAAAACGCCTTCCTTCCCGATCTCAGTCAACGGCGCGTCTTCCTTGTCGCCGGCGGCATCGGCGTGACCCCCGTGGTCTCCTACGCCCGCGCGGCGGTCTTCCACGGCTGGGATCTCGAGGTCGTCTACAGCCACTCCGCGCCGGAGGACGCCTTCTCCCGCGAGCTGCGGGAGCTGGTCGACAGGGCGGGAGGACGATTCACCGAGGTGGGGCACCGGGACGAACTGACCGCGGTGCTCACGGACCGTTTCCAGCGTCAGCCCCTGGGGACCCGGGCCTATGCCTGCGGTCCGGACGGGATGATCGAACTGTACCGCAGCGTGGCCAAGAGCCAGGGCTGGCCGGAGGAGCGGCTGAACTGGGAGCACTTCGGTGTCTCGGACCTCGCACCGGGGAACGCCTTCGAGTACCGGGTGGAGGGGGACCCGGAGGGGGTCACCCGGAAAGTGCCGCCCGGGGTCAGCCTGCTCGATTCCCTCCTCGAGGAAGGACGCCGCGTTCCCTACCTGTGTCGGCAGGGAGTGTGCGGCCAGTGCCGCCTACCTGCCCGTGGCGCGACCATCGAACACCGCGACCATGTGCTCGACGACGCCGAGCGTGACGCCGGCGACTGTATTCTCACCTGCGTGTCCCGGGGAACCGGGGACGGAATTCTGGAGGTATCCCTGCCGTGAACACCACACCCGTGAAACTGCCTTCCGACCGCCTGGCCACTTTTCCCTGGCCTTTCTCCGGGGATGAACGGTCCTTCCGCTATTCGGTCAACGTCGGGGAGGCCCGTCTGCCCCAGCCCACAGCGGCGGGGGAGTGGGGTCGTGAGATCATCGCGATCGACGACGACTATCCGGCGCTGATCCGCGCCAGGGAGAATGTGCTGCGTGCCGACCCGGGCAGGCTTGCTGTCGCCGACCACATGGGACCCGCCTGCTGGGACGTGATGCTGTGGCTGATGACCCAGCTCGACGCCGACCACCCGGGTACCATGCACCTCGAACGGATCGGTGACGGTACCGGTGCGGGGGAGTACAGGTGGCGTAACGACCTGCTGGACATCGACCAGACCTTCGTCTTCGGTGACGACAGCTCCCTGCCGGAGAATCCGCTGCTCTTCATCGGCCGCCAGGTTCCGGAGGATCTTCTTCTCGCGACGGAACGGGAGGGCCAGATTTTTCTCGACGCAGGTCTGGTGACATTCGCCAACGACTGGTCGGTGAAATTCGACGTGGGAATGAGTTTCCGTGAAATTCACGGCCCGATTCCGAGGTTCACGGGCGAGGGAATCACGTCGCGTGCGGAGAAGTTCATGATGCTGATGACGGGGGAGAAAATTTACCGTCGGGTGAACTGGACATTCTCCGGAATAGGTTCCAAACGGATGGACGCGAGCCTGGAGACCTATGACCGGTGGGGATGGGAGCCTGCCAGGATCGTCGCAGACAGGGACTGGGGCAGGGTGCAGCTGCGCATCGAGCTCGAGCACTTCGTCCGCCTCCCGGTCACCGGGGCGCACCTGTTCAGCATCCGCACCTACATGGCGTCTCTGGCCGAGATCGCGGCGGTGCCGGAATGGGCGGAACAGCTCGCCGACATCGTCGAAGAACTTCCGGAGGATATTGCCACCTACAAGGGCTTCGTGGAATGGCGGGATGACGCCATGGCCTGGCTCCGGGACAATACCGTCACTGATTCCTCACCTTCCACTGCCGGAAACAATTGACTTCTGTTTCTTTTACCCGGGAGTAACCGAGGGTAGACGGTGGTGACACAGATTCACCGTAATCTCCTCTGCAGTGTTCCGGTCGGGTGCCGGGACAACTGACTGAGGAGAGTTACGTATGGAACCCGCAGACGTTGCATGGATCCTGGCCGCGGTGGCCCTGGTCCTGCTGATGTTCCCCGGCCTGGCCATGCTCTACGGCGGAATGCTGTCAGGGCGCAGTGTCATCAACATGATGATGATGGTCATGTCCTCCCTGGCCGTCACCACCGTCATCTACGTCATTGTCGGACACGGGCTTGTCGTCGGCGAATCTGTCGGCGGGCTAGGGCTCATCGGCGATCCGACAAGCTATTCGTTCTTCTCCGGGCTCGTCCATGACGACGGGGAGGGAACCACCCTTTTCGGGGCCTTCTACATCCTGTTCGCCGCGATCTCGGTGGCCCTTGTCGCATCCGGGGCGGCGGGGCGGATGAAGTTTGACGCGTGGATGATCTTCACCGTCTTCTGGGTCCTGCTGGTCTATGCCCCGCTGGGACACTGGGTGTTCAATCCGGAGGGGTGGATGCGCAACAACCTGGGCCTGCACGACTACGCCGGAGGTACGGCGGTGCACATGAACGCCGGTGCGGCTGGTCTGGCCCTGGCTTTCGCACTCGGCAGGCGGGCGAAGACAGAGGAGAAGCCGCACAATCTGCCTCTTATGCTCACCGGTACGGGCATGATCGCCATGGGGTGGCTGGGATTCAACGGCGGCACCGCCGGTGCGGCGAACTTCCTGGCGCAGTACGTGGTGCTGACCACGATTCTGGCCTTCGCCGGGGGAATGCTCGGATTCATCATCATGCAACGGATCTTCAACGGGGCCTACACGCTCATGGGTCTGGCCACCGGCGGTCTGGCCGGAATGGTGGCGATCACCCCGGTCGCGGACGCGGTGAACCCGGTCTGTGCTCTCGCGGTCGGTGCCTTGGGGGCGGCGGGTGCCTTCGGAATGATCCAGGTGAAGGACCGGGTCGGCATCGACGATGCGGCGGACGTCTTCGCCGTTCACGGGGTGGCGGGGATGGTCGGCGCTCTGTTCGTCGTCTTCTTCGCGGACCCTGCAACTCCTGCGGAGAGGACGGGCATCCTCTTCGGCGGTGAGTGGGACCTGCTGTGGAGGGAGGTGGTGGCCATCGTGGTCACCGTGGTCTTCTCCTTCGTGGTGACCTTCATCATCGCGAAGGTGATGAACATGGTCCATCCGATCCGTTTCGAGGAGTCGGTCGAGATCAGGGGGGTTGACGCCCAGGTCCACGCGGAGACCGCCTATGAGCGGGACAGTGCCTACGACAGGGTCATCGAGTAGCTCCTCTGCCAGGCCCGCCCCTGTCGCCGGGTCTGGTGTCGCCGTCGGGTCCCCGTGCGCTGCCGTAGTGGCGGACGGGGACCCGGTGTGTTTCGTGCATGTGTTGCAGGACAGGATGTATTGTTTACCGACCGGAAACTGATCGGAGACCAAGGGGAAAAGGGCGGCCCATAGAGTTTCTCAGTGTTCAACGACGAACACCCGGGGGAATTTTTTCCCGGACCGGAACCACTTTCCAGGAGAGCTCCAGTGACCGACCAGACCGCCACCGACTCCACCGCCACCCTTACCGGCACCACACCGTTCCTCGTGACCAAGGGCTTCTACGAGAACATGCCCCAGATGCCCGTCGAAGAGTACCCCGGCACCGAGGGCTACATCGACGACGTCTACGCAGATCCGTCCGGCTCATCCCTGTGGGCGGGGTACTTCCGCCTCAACCACACAGAGGCGCCGCTGGACTACCTCTACACCTACAACGAGATGAAGGTCGTCCTGGAGGGCACCTTCAAGCTTCACAATCCTGCCACGGGCCAGACCGAGTACGCCGGACCCAGGGACGCCATCTTCTTCCCCAAGGGGTCCCGGATCATCTTCTCCACCGAGGACGAGTACGCCCTGGCCTACTACGTCCGGTGCGAGGATCTCCCGGCCTAGCGCGACGAGACCAGCCGGTCCCCACAGCCGGTCCCCACAGCCGGTCCCGAAGCTCGGGGACCACAGAGAGGAAAGGAGAGCACCGTGCCCGTCCAGATGGAGACGACCACCGTCCCACGTTTCACCGAGACGTCCCCCACCGGCGGGGAGATACAGCGACCTGCCGACGCCCGGTACCGGGACATCGAGGTAGAGGTCCCGGCCGGAGACTTCGACACCACCGCGACCCGTCTGCTCGACCTGTGCCGGACGGCGGTGGTCGGGGACACGGTGCACCTCACCGGCCCGGAGGAGGAACTCCTCAGAGCTGCCGCTCTGCTGCGGGAGAACGGCTTCGACGACGACGAGATCAGCCTGACCTGCACCACCCCGGGCAGTCCGTTCAGCCGGCCCGGTGCGCGCCGGGTGAACTGCTGCCACTGCCGTACCGTGTTCACCTCGGAAGTTGTCGTCGGTGACCAGGTGACCTGCCCGGGCTGTGGCCGGGGCCTCGTCGTGTACCACCACTTCTCCCGCCGGACCGCCAGCTATCTCGCCTACATGCCAGAGGAAGAGTCATGACCGGCGTACTGCGTCATCCCCGTGTCGTCCGACCCGAGAATCTCGAGATGACTGTGAGCGCGGTCGACGCGCTCACCCCGGACATCCGCCATATCGTCTTCAGTCCGGTCGAGCCCTGCCGGACCGGGGCGTCCCTGCTTCCCCCCTTCGATGCCGGAAGCCATATCGTCGTGCACTGGGAGGGCGGGGACGGCTCCTCCGGAGCCAATGCCTATTCGCTGACCAATGACGGTGCGGCCCCGGACACCTACGAGATCTCCGTGCGCCTGTCACCGGAAGGGGCGGGAGGGTCACGGTGGGTCCACCGGCTCGTTCCCGGGGACACCGTGACGGTCAGCCGGCCCCGCAGTCTGTTCCGGCGCAGCAACCGGGCGTTGTTCGAGGTGCTTGTCGCCGGAGGTATCGGCGTCACTCCCGTCCTCGCCCATGCCAGGGACGCCGCACGGTGGGGACGTCCGGTCGAGGTCATCTACTCCCACCGTCCGGGGGCGGGTGCGCATGCCGCAGAACTGCGCGCGCTGTGTGACCGCCCCGGAGCGGTGTTCACCGAGGTCGGAGATGCCGCAGAGACCTCGCGGGTGTTCGACCGGGTCCTGTCCTCCAGTCCGATAGGAACCCACGCCTACATCTGTGGGCCGGCTCCGATGATCGAAGCTTTCCGTGACCGTGCCGCCGCCTACCGGTGGCCGAGCGGGCGGGTGCACCACGAGGTTTTCGCGGCACCCGAGCTCGACGCCGGTGAACCTTTCTCTGTCGTCGACGCGTCCTCCGGACGCAGTATCCCCGTCCCCTCCGGTGTCAGCGCACTCAGTGCCCTCGAGGACGCCGGATACCGCGTGCCGAACATGTGCCGCCAGGGAGTGTGCGGCGAATGCCGGCTCTCTGTCACCCGCGGCACCCCGGTTCACCGCGACATGGTCCTCACCGACAACGAACGGTCCGCCGGAGACACCTGGCTGCCGTGCGTCTCCCGTTGTGAGGGCTCCACCCTGGAGGTAGTTCTGCCATGACCGTCCCGTCCACCACCGCCCGTACCACCGCCGCCACCAACCGTGCCGACGGCGTGTACCGTCAGCCGCTTCCGGCGACCCCGCAGGAGGCCGACAGGTCCCTCGCGGAGTTCCCCTTTCCCTTCCCCCACGAGACCTACCGTTACAGTGCGAATGTCGAACCGGCCGAGAAGCTGCGGCGCAGTGCGGCCGGGCAGTGGGGGGAGACGGTCATCGACATCGACCGTCACTATGCCGCGGAGCTCCGCGAGAAAGACCGCATCCTCACCGTCGACCCGTCCCGGTACGTCGCCCTGCCACACATGCTTCCGGCGGAGTGGGACGCCCTGCTCGCCGTCCTCAACGAGCTCGCGGTGGTGTACCCGGGTTCCTTCACCCTGACCCGGACATCCACCGCGAAAGACGGTGAAGACAGAAAAGACAGTGCCGGTGCCGGTGACAGCTACCACTGGTCCAACCGGTTGTCGGATCCCCCGGTCGAGCAGGATTTCACGGTGGGGGACAGCTCCACCCTGCCGTGCGCACCACTGGAGTTCGCCGGCAGGCAGGTCCAGGAGGACATCGCCCTGCTCGCGGAGAGAGACGGAATGCTGTGGGGGGACTCGATGGTCGTGACCTTCGCGGCGGACTGGTCCCCGGCGTTCGACGCGGGCATGAGTTTCCCTGAGATCCACGGACCGGTGCCGAGGGTGCATGAACAGGGGATCGTGGACCGGGCCCAGAAGTTCATCATGGGTCTGCGACCCGGGCAACGGTTCCGCCGCACCAACTGGACCCTGACGATCGACGGACGCCTCGACACCGGCACCGAGTCCTACCCGGAGTGGGGGCCGGACCGCATGAGCGTGGTCAACGGCCCCCTCCGGGAGGTGGGGGACAGGGTCTTCCTGAGGGTGGAGGTGCAGCACCTGATCCGGCTGCAGTGGTCGGGTGCGGTGATGTTCCTCATCCGTACCTACCTGCAGCCTCTGTCCACCCTGGTACGGGTGCCGGAGTGGGCCACAAGGGTCCGGGACGTGCTCGCTGAGCTTCCCGAAGACATGGCCGAGTACAAGGGCGTGCACCGTACCCGCTGGCCGGCCGTGGAGTGGCTGGAGACCGTCGGTGGTGTGGACCCGGCGACACGGCCTGAGGTGGGGAACTGAGCAGTAACTGACATTTAACAGTAGTTACTTCAAGGAAACGCCGGGCGCGACGTCCCGAAATGAACGGCTTCTACCGTGACACATGAACGACAAAATGACGAATCAAGAATTTTCAAGGAGATGACATGGATGCAGCATCCGTCGCGTGGGTACTGACCGCGACCGCCCTCGTCCTGCTGATGTTCCCCGGAGTTGCCATGCTCTACGGCGGCATGCTCAACGGGCGGAGCGTCATCAACATGATGATGATGGTGATGAGCTCCCTGGCTGTGACGACGGTCGTGTACGTCATCGTCGGCCATGGTCTGGTGATGGGGGAATCCGTCGGAGGACACGGACTGATCGGTGCCCCGGGAGAATTCTCGTTCTTCAGTGACCTGGTCACCGACGACGGTGAAGGCACCACGATCAACGGGGCGTTCTTCATCCTCTTCGCCGCTATCTCCGTGGCCCTGGCGTCCTCGGGGGCCGCCGGGCGGATGAAGTTCGACGCCTGGATGGGCTTCGCCGCCATCTGGGTCCTCGTGGTCTACGGTCCGATCGCCCACTGGGTGTTCAACCCCGAAGGCTGGATGCGGGCGGACCTGCAGCTCCACGACTACGCGGGCGGTACGGCCGTCCACATGAACGCCGGTGCGGCCGGCCTGGCTCTCGCACTCTTCCTCGGACGACGGAACTTCACCAAGAAGGAGAAGCCGCACAACCTGCCGCTGATGCTCATCGGTGTCGGCATGATCGCCATGGGCTGGCTCGGGTTCAACGGCGGCACTGCCGGTGCCGCGGACTTCCTCGCCCAGTACGTGGTCCTGACCACGATCCTGGCGCTGGCGGGAGGAATGCTCGGCTTCATCATCATGCAGCGCATCATCGACGGCGCCTACACGCTGCTGGGACTGGGTACCGGTGCCATCGCCGGCATGGTGGCGATCACCCCGGTCGCGGACGCCGTGAACCCGACCGTCGCGATCATCGTCGGGATGCTCGGTGCCGCGGGTGCCTTCGGCGCCATCAAACTGGCACACCGCTTCGGAGTCGACGACTCCGCCGACGTCTTCGCCGTCCACGGTGTGGCCGGCATGGTCGGCGCGATGATCGTCGTCTTCCTCGGGGACCCGGAGGCACCGGCCGAACACGCCGGAATCTTCTTCGGCGGCGGCTGGGACATGCTGTGGAGGGAACCGGTGGCCATCATCGTCACGGTCGGCTACAGCTTCTGCGCCACCTACGTCATCGCCTGGCTGATGAACAAGGTGCACCCGATCCGCATCACCGCCCGCGACGAGAGCGTCGGCATTGACGCCGCCGTCCACGATGAAGCCGCCTACGACCGGTACAACCTCGACCAGAACGAGGCGGACAGTGACTTCGCGGACAGTGAGATCACAGGAGAGGCGGACCGTCAGTTGAAGTGACTTCGCCCCGCCGGACGGTGGCAGCCACCGGCCTCTCCCAGATTCAGGACCCCCGACGCGGAACTTGGCGCGACGGGGGTCCCGGGCGTTCTTCCGGCTATCCGGCGTGGAAGGGGACCACGCCGATGAGGATCGAGACGGCCAGCATCACCAGGGAGACGACGACCGCACGCCACAGGACCTTGCGGTGGTGTTCACCGAGGCCCACGTTGGCCAGGGAGACCAGGAGCAGGATCGCCGGGACCAGCGGGGACTGCATGTGCACCGGCTGGCCGGTGATCGAGGCCTGGGCCATCTCGACCGGGGCGATACCGTAGTGGGACGCGGATTCGGCGAGCACCGGGAGCACTCCGAAGTAGAAGGCGTCGTTGGACATGAAGAAGGTGAACGGCATCGACAGCAGCCCGGTGATCGGTGCGAGATATCCGCCGAGGGAGTCCGGGATCACCGTGGTGACCCATTCGGCCATGGCGTCGACCATGCCGGTGCCGTTGAGGACGCCGACGAGCGTCGCCGCGGCGAAGACCATTCCCGCGACGGCGACGATCGAGCTGGAGTGTGCCGTCATCTCGTGGGCCTGGTCCTTCACCCGCGGGAAGTTGACGACCAGGGCGACCGCGGCTCCGACCATGAACACGTAGGCCAGGGGGAAGATGTCGATGACCAGCAGCACCATCACCAGGGCAGTGAGCACCAGGTTGAACCAGATGAGCTTCGGACGCAGGGTGTCACGGTCAGGGTCGAGCATTGTGTCGGCCATGGAGGTGTGCTCGGACCCCTCGGCGACAGCTCCGGTGACAGCTCCGGTGACAGTGCCGGTGACAGTGCCGGTTCCTGAACCTCCGCCGGTCGCGGGCACCGCCACCGGTGCGTCGATGCCGACGGTGCCGAGCCGTCGGCGTTCGGCCAGTCCCATCATCCATGCGAAGACGAGGCAGACGACCACTCCGGCGATGAGGGAGGGGATCATCGGAACGAAGACCTCGGAGGGGTCCAGTCCCAGTGCCGCCGCCGCCCGGACGGTGGGCCCGCCCCAGGGCAGGATGTTCACCGTACCGTTGATGAGGCCGGCGACACAGGTGAGGATCACCGGGTTCATTCCCAGACGCAGGTAGAGCGGGAGCATCGCCGAGGTGGTGATGATGAAGGTGGTGGAACCGTCACCGTCGAGGGAGACAGCTCCGGCGAGGACGGCGGTACCGAAGACGATCTTCGCGGGGTCGTTGCCGAGTACACGGGTGATGACCCGTATCAGCGGGTCGAAGAGCCCGACGTCGATCATGATCCCGAAGTACATGATCGCGAACATCAGAAGTGCCGCCGTCGGGGCCATGTCCTTGACGGCGTCGATGACCATGTCGCCGAGACCCAGGCCGGCGCCTCCGATGAGACCGAAGACTGTCGGTACGAGGATGAGGGCGAGCAGCGGGGTCATCCTGCCCGTCATGATCAGGGTCATGAACGTCAGGATCATGAGGAACCCGAGGGCGACGAGAATGCCGTCTGACGGGGTGTGGCTGAGATCGTAGCCGGCGTCCGCCGCGTCGGCGGCGAGCGTGAGAATGCCGCTGGTGGACACTGCTCCTCCTTGGTGTGTCGGTGGCAATGTACGCACTTTAAAGTGATCTCTGACACATGGAAGCACTTGAGCGCATTGCCCCCACTTCGTCCCGAAACCCGCATTGTGTGCATTGTGCTCACCGGCTGTGTCCGGGACCACGTACACTGCCTCTGTGCGATACTCCACCCGCGTACTGCTGCTGCAGCTGGCGACGGTTGTCGCGGTCGTGGCGGTGTGCGCCGGAGTGTTCTCCTGGATCACCTACGACCGGCTCCGTGACAGTGCCGCAGACAACGCCACATCCATCGCCCGCAGCATCGCCGCGGCGCCACAGGTCCGCGAGGCTGTCGCGGCGAGGACGGGACAGTCCGGCCGCTCCGACCCTGCCGATACCCCGTTGCAGGACTACGCCGCCGACGCAGCGGCCCGGACCGGAGCTCTCTTCGTCGTCGTCACCGATGCCCGGGGGATCCGGCTGGCCCACCCCGACCCGTCCCTGATCGGTGAGCGGGTCAGCACATCCCACGACGCCGCCCTGCGCGGTGAGGAAGTCACCGCCTGGGAATCAGGCACCCTGGGTACCTCGGTCCGCGCCAAGGTCCCCGTCTTCGCCCCGGGCACCGGACAGCCCGTGGGGGAGGTCAGTGTCGGATTCCGGCCGGCACACGTGTTCAGCGGTCTTCCGAAGCTTCTGGCCGCCGTCGGTGCCGCCGCCGCAGGGGCGGTCGTCCTCGGTCTCGCCGCGACGGTCCTGATGCGGCGCCGGTGGGAACATGTCACCCTGGGGCTCCAGCCCGAGGAGATGGCGGAACTCGTCCGCGCACAGGCTGCGGTGCTGGAAGGGGTCGACGACGGAGTCCTGTCCCTGGACAACGCTGCGGTGGTGCAGCTGGCCAACTCCAGGGCGGGGTCACTGCTGGGGGTGGAGGACGCCGTCGGCAGGAACTTCACTGACCTGGGACTTCCGGAGGACGCGGTCCGGGACCTTCTGGCCGGCCGTTCCCGCGACCAGGTGGTCGTGGGAGACAAGGTGCTCTACCTCGACGCCCACCCCGTGCACCGCCACGGGCGACCGCTCGGCACCGTCATCGTGGTGCGCGACCGTACCGACCTGACCGCCCTGAGCCGGCGCCTCGGGACAGTCCGCGCCCTCGGCGGGGCNGGACACGGAGATGGTCATCGGTTCACCTTCTGCTGCTTCTGGAGTGCGGTCATGATGACCAGGACAATGACGGCGACGGCCATGAGGAGGGTGGCGGCCGAATAGGCGCCGTAGACGTTGTGGTCGTCGATGTAGCGGGAGTGGACCAGCAGGGTGAGTGTCTGCCCGCCTCCGGCGAACCCGGAGGCGACCATGATCACGGCACCGAACTCCCCGAGGGACCGGGCGACGGTCAGTGCCACACCGTAGGACAGCCCCCACCGGATCGAGGGAAGGGTGATCCGCCGGAATGTCTGCCACCGGGACGCTCCCAGGGTGGCGGCTGCCCGGGGTCTTCGCCACGGAGACGAGCACAGAGACCACAGATGCCGTAGAGACCACAGTCACATTCAGGGACGACGCAGACGGAAGAGGGGAGCGGTAGTGGCGGCATCGGACAGGACCGGGACCGGGGGTACCTCAGCCTCCCCGCGCGGACACGGGGTCCTGGTGGTCGACGACGATTTCCGGGTGGCGCAGATCCACGCCGACGTGGTCTCCGCGACACCCGGGTTCGTGGTGCGCGGGACCGCGCGGTCAGTGGCGGAGGCCCGGGGAATGATCAGCGACCGGCGTCCTGACCTGCTGCTCGCCGACGTTTTCCTGCCGGACGGCGACGGTGTCGAGCTCGTGCGGTCCAGCGGACTGGACGCCTTCGTCCTCACTGCGGCGGTGGAACCGGCGACAGTGCGACGGGCGCTGTCAGCAGGGGTCCACGCCTACCTCGTCAAGCCGTTCACCCGTCAGGAACTCACCGGACGGTTGGAACGCTACGCACGCTACCGCAGGATCGTCGACACCCCGCACCCCCTGTCACAGCGTGACATCGACCGGGCTGTGGCCAGTCTCCACGGCAGCACCCGTCCGGTGACCACGGCCGCTTCCGCCACCGAGAAGCTGCTGCTGGACGCCCTGGGGGACAGGGAACTGTCCGCCACCGAACTGGCGGAGCTCACCGGGGTGTCGCGGGCGACCGCGCAGCGGCGTCTCGCCGCTCTGGCCGGGCGGGGAATCGTGGGAGTGCACCTGCGCTACGGCCGGTCGGGGCGTCCTGAACATCTCTATGCGAGGTCCACCGGGTCAGGGTGGTGAATCACGGTAATCTTTGCGGTGCTGCACAGCTGACCCCCGAACTGTGGCACGGTGGAGGGGCGGAGTCGTCAGTTCATGGCCCGCCTGTCATCCGTTTCCCACCGAGGAGAATGCCGTGCACCATCGAAAAGGTCGTCCAGTCCGTCTGTCCGCAGCCGCCTCCGTCGGCGTCCTCGGTGTGACTCTCGCACTGCTCACAGGATGCGACAGTGACGGTGCAGGGGTTGTCGGGGCGGACGGTAACGACGGGGACCACACCGACACCGCCCTGAGCACCTCCCTGACACAGGCCGCACCGCAGCCGACGACCGGCGGTTCGTCCACCGGGGGGCCCGCTACCGGAGCGGGAGCGGGCACAGGAGCGGAGGAGTCGGACGGGTCCCCGCACCCCACGTCCGGGGCCGCGGCACCGTCGACGACACAGACCGGGGACGCCCCGGCCCGGACGACCGTGTCCTACGGCAGCTACCAGGTGCCCCTCGGTGACGACACTCTTCTCTGTTCATTCGAACAGGACCCTGCCCAGGCCGGATACGCCTGGGCGTGTGAGGCACCGGTTCACGTGAACTGGCAGGCGACCGACGGCGGCGAAGCGAACTCCGTCGCCTACCGTCCGGGGGCGGACCCTGAGGTCTACGCCCTGCTCGGCAACTCCGGGATCTCCCCGCAGGACTCTCTCGCCGCGGGCACGGTGACCGGGGTCGGAGACCTGTACACCGTCGACACCACGGTCGCGGACACCGTGACCGTCACCGACACAGCCACGGGAGCCGTGGTCGACCTCACCGGCAACGGTTACACCCGGTCGTGAGACGACCGGGTGCGGGGGATCCCGTGGGACAGCTCAGAGGTGGGCCCGGCAGGGGGACGGGGCCGGGCGGGGGCGTCTAGCTCCGGTCACCCATCTGCTTCGCCATGTTCCGGGTGATGATCTTGTCGTCGAACTCCGGGACGAAGGTGGCGAAGATCATGCCGAGGATGAAGACCGCCGGTGCGGAGACCGCCATGACCACGGCCACTGTGGTGCTGCCGACCAGGACCGTGAAGTTCGTCAGGATGAAATAGAGGGCGGTGCCGAGTCCCAGGAGCGACAGCACCGGTGCGATCAGGCGCTTCCACGCGGAGACCTGGAGGGAAGGCCTGGCGTGGAACCATGCGATCACCGCGACGGAGACCAGAAGCATGAGGATGACGATTGTGAACGTCGCGAGCCCGGAGAACCAGGTGAAGATCTGGGTGACCGGGTCCATCCCCGCCAGGGCACAGACCACGACCAGGACTGCGATGGTCACTGTCTGCACGATCGAGGACATGCTGGGGGACTGGTAGGTCAGGTGCACAGCCCGCAGTGCCTTCGGCAGCCCCCGCTTGTGGGAGATGGCGTGCTGGTAACGGGTGAGTACGTTGTGGAAGGACAGGACACAGGCGAAAAGGCTGGTGAGCAGGAGGACCTGAACGACCGGGCCGGCCCACTGCCCGACATAGTTCCGCGCGGTGTTCGCGATCATGTTGTCAGGGTCGTTGACCGCTTCCTCGAGGACACTGTCGGTGCCCCAGGCCTCCACGACCGCCCACCCGGAGACGGTGTAGAAGATGCCGATCACGGCCACGGCGATGTAGGTCGCCCGGGGGATGGTCCTGTCGGGGTCCCTGGCCTCGGACCGGAACACGGTGGTCGCCTCGAAACCGATGAATCCGGCCATCGCCATCATCAGGCCGACCCCGAGGGACCCGGAGAAGATGTTCTCCGGCAGGAAGGGCTCGGCGTTGATCCCGTCGGCGCCGCCCCTGCCGACGACGAAGACGTCGATGAGGACGACGATCGCGATCTCCGCGATGAGGAGGACGCCGAGCGCGCGGGAGCTCAGCTCGATGTTGCGGTAGCCCAGGAAGCCGACCACGGCGGTGACGGCGAGGGCGAAGGCCCACCACGGGATGTGCACCAGCGGATCGACGAGGATGGAGAGCTGTTCGCCGAGGAATCCGTAGACGGCGAACTGGATGGCGGTGTAGGTCAGCAGGGCGAGGTAGGCGGTGCCCATCCCCAGTCGGCGTCCGAACGCCGTCTCCACGTAAGAGTAGAAGGCGCCGGGTTCGTCGATGAATTTCGCCATCGTGGTCAGACCCACGGAGAACAGGACAAGGATGACGGCGCTGACGGCGTACATGGCAGGGTAGCCGGGGCCGTTGCCGATGGACATGCCGATAGGCAGGGCACCGCCGATGACGGTCAACGGTGCTGCCGCGGCGATGACCATGAAGACGATCGACGCGGTGGTCAGGGTACCTCCCCGGAGGGTGTCACCTCCGGTGGAGACGGGTGGGGTGGCGGTGGGAGCGGACATGGCAGAACCTCTCAGTGCAGTGTGGCGGGGATGATGGCGGGGGAGGGTCCGCGGTCGGTGGTGGGGTAGTCGAAGGCGGAGGGTCGCACCGCGGATTCGCCGGTCACGGCGAGCTCGGCGGCGATCCGGCCGTAGACCGGCGCGAACTTCATGCCGTTGCCGCTCATTCCGGTGGCCACGGTGAGTGTGCCGTCGAATCCGGGGACGAGGCCCAGGACCGGGGCGTGGTCGACGGTGAAACCGTCGTGGTGCAGGCTGATGCGGACCGGGGCGTCCAACATGCCGTTGAAGAAGGTGGAGGTGCGCTCGGAGAACACCCGGGTGATCTCCTCGGGGAGGACGCCGGTGCGCAGTTCCTCGAGACCGTCGGGGGTGTCGGCGTCCCCGGCGAAGTCCCCGTGGGAGATCTTCACGCTGTACCCGTCAAGGGTCGGGGCACCGTAGCAGTGCCAGATCTCCCCGTTGTCCCTGACGATGTCCCGCATGAAGATCGGGAGGTTCTCGGGCAGGAAATCGGTGATGTCGAGGGGAAGGTACCAGGTCAGGGGAATAGTCTGCACACTGATGTGGTGGGCGAGACCGGGGAAGAGGTCGGCCGCCCAGGAGCCGTTGGCGACGATCACCTTCGACGCGGTGACCACACCCCGGTCCGTCCGGACGACTGTCGCCCCTGCCGGACCGGCCCCCGGTTCGACCGAGAGCACCCGGGTGTTGTCCCAGAGCCGGGCACCGGCGTCCAGAGCGAACTGCTGGGCGAAGGCCACGGCGAGCTCGGGGCGGATTCCGCCTCCGGCCGGGTCGAGGATCGCCGTGTCCGCGGCGGCGCCGGGAGCGGACGGTGCGAAGACCGGGAACCGTTCCGCCAGGGCTGCGGAATCCAGTACCTCGTGGTCGAGACCGAACTCCTCGATGACCTTCATCGTCTGCACCATGGTCGGGAAGTCGGCGGGGCCCACGGAGACGGCGCCGACGGGCAGGAAGATGTCGCGGCCGGAGCGGGCGTTCATCTCCAGCCACATTTCGCGGGCCCGCTGCACCAGCGGGATGTAGATTCCGCCTTCTTTGAGCGCGACGCGGAACAGGCGGGACTCCCCGGCGTAGGAGCCGCGGGTGTGTACCCGGGTGAAGCGCTCGATCCCGAGGACGGACGCCCCCGGTGCAATGTCGGTGAGCTGCCACAGTGCCATGGAGCCGATGGTTCCGCAGCCGACGACCACATAGTCGTAGTGGTTGCCGGGCTGGGCGTCGTGGCGGGTGGCGTCAGGTGTCGTCGGAGTGTTCATCACGCCATCTCCGGGGTGTCCCAGACGGGGAGGACGGTGCCGATGCCCTTCTCGCAGGCGTTGCGGTAGAGCACCGTGGCCCAGGCGACATCCTCGACAGGCATGCCGCCGACGGAGTAGATGACGATGTCGTCCTCACTGAGCCGGCCGGGCGTGTCCCCGTTGATGATGTCGGCGATGTCGCTCACCGCCCCCGGTTCCAGGACGCCGCGCTTCTCGAGTTCGAGGAACTTGTTGCCGATGATGCCCACTGTCTCGAAGGCGTCCTCACCGAACTCCTCATGCCAGCTCTCGTAGAGACTGCGGTTGTCCAGCACCAGACGGGCGGCGTCGGAGGCCAGCCATTCGTCGGGCATGTTCAGGCACGCCGGTGCAGAGACGAAGGCACCGGGGGAGAGCCACTCCGGATCGAGGACAGGGTAGTTGCCGGCCCCTGTGCCGGCGGTGGTGGTGTAGGCGATGACCTGGGAATCCCGGACCGCTTCCTCGGCGGTGTCGACGACCTCCACCGTGGTGAACTGGGGGAGGTTCCGGCGGACCCAGGTGACGAAACTGTCGATACCGGCCTGGCTGCGACCCTTGATCTTCACGGTGTCGAGGGTGGGGACGCCGGCGGCGAACGCCTCCAGGGCGGTCCTGCCCATCACCCCGGGGCCCACGACTGCGGCGACGGTGGCCCCGGCCGGTGCGAGGTGCCGGGCGCCGACCCCGGACACTGCGCCGGTGCGGTAGGAGGACAGCAGGTTCGCGTTCATGATCGCCAGCGGTGCACCGGTGTCGGCGTCGTTGAGGACGAAGGTGTGTATGGAACGTGGAAGGCCGCTGCGCCGGTTGTCGATGTTGGACCCGTACCACTTCACGCCGGCGGTGTGGAACTCTCCTCCGAGGTACGCGGGCATGGCCATGAACCGACGGTCGGGGCCGTTCTTGGGCATCCGCTCATGGGGCGACTCATCGGGGAAGAGGATCTCGGACCCGTGGGAGTTGTGGTTGGCTCCGCCCATCCGGTAGTCGTCCCTGCCGAGCAGGGCGAACATCTTCTCCATGGTGGCCACGCAGCCGGGCATGTCCCTGACCCCGGCGGCGACCATGTCCGGTTCGGAGAAGTAGCGGGTGACGAGCCGGGTACCGGACTCTGCAGGTGGTGTCTGTGCTGGAATCGTTGCTGTCATGACCGGTAGTCAACCGGTCACGTGTTTCGGGGGCGTTGCGCTGCAGTATCGTCTTTGTACAGATGGAGAAAAAACGGGTATGTGCTGCTCAGAGGCCACGCAGTCGGGTGAAGAATGCCTCCAGGGTCGCCAGCATCCGCTCCGTCCGTCCCTCGGGAAGGTCGAACGCGGCGGTGATCTGGGTGCCCATCAGGATGGTGAGGAGCTCGTCGAGGGCAGCGGTGGTGTCTGTGTCGGGAGGGATCTCCCCGTCCTCCACCGCCTCGGTGAGACGCAGTCGGAGGAACTCGCGCCATGACCCGAAACTGCGGGAGAACAGGTCAGCCTCGTCCCCGTGGTTCAGTGCCCGCTGCCAGAAGGCCAGAGCCACCCGGGCCTCCGCCCGGCGGACGTCGTCGAGGGGCATGATCTCCTCGGCGAGGGTCCGCAGCCCGGCCATTCCACGTTCGGTGGTGGACAGGGCGGCACGGATGTCGGTCGCCTCGACGACGTACCGGTAGGCTTCCGTGATCACCGAGTCCTTGCCCGGAAAGTAGTACCGCAGCAGCCCGTTGGAGTAGCCGGTGACCTCGGCGATCCTCCGGGTGGTCACCGCGTCGATCCCCTCGTCGGCGATGAGCCTCCAGACTGACCCTATGATCTCGTGGCGTCTCAGGTCATGGTCGACTCTTTTCGGCATGACCCAGGATTCTAGCCGGGGCCGCCGTCGTGCTCAGGCCCGGGGACGTACCGGGCGGGTGAGCGCAGGGGGGTCAGTCCTCGTAGATGACCCAGTCCGGGTTCGGGCGGACGATACTGCCCTCGGAGTCGTACTCGTAGAAACCGAGACCGTCGCCGACACCCGTATGGCCCTTGTCGATGCCCCTGGACTTGAGCTCGTCACCGAACTTGCGCAGGGGAGAGCCTTCCGGCTGCCGGGCCTGGATGATGTTGTACGCCACATTGAAGCCGACGATGTCGTAGATCTCGAACGGGCCCCTCGGCGAACCGGTGGAGACCTTCCAGTCCTCGTCGATGACCGACGGGTTGGCGGCCTTCTCCACGTAGAGGTTGCCGGCCGCGTTCAGCCAGGGGATGAGCAGGCTGTTGAGGAGGTAGCCGGGAATCTCCTTGTGGATGGGGAACGCCTGGAGGTTGATCTCGCGGGCAAACTCCACGGTCCGGGTGAACACTGCGGGGTCGGTCTGGGCGGTGGCCATGACCTCACCGGTGTTGGACTTCCAGACCATGTTCGCGAAGTGGAGGGCCAGGAACCG
The DNA here is from genome assembly GCA_900049755.1 of Corynebacterium provencense. GTDB lineage: Bacteria > Actinomycetota > Actinomycetes > Mycobacteriales > Mycobacteriaceae > Corynebacterium > Corynebacterium neomassiliense. The sequence continues at coordinate 1,478,976 of LT160593.1, read as the reverse complement.
GTCGGGATGGCCGGTTGAGTCGGCGAAGTCGGAGGGACGCAGTGAGGAGGAGTTGGTCAGCAGGATGGTGTGCTCCGGAACGGCGGCACCGACGCCGGCCCAGACGGTCTTCTTCAGCTCGAGGTTCTCCGGTACGGCTTCGATGACGACATCGGCGGCCTTCACTGCCTCGGAGAGGTCGGTGGAGCCGGTGATGCGGGCGATCGCGGCGTCGAACTTCTCGTCGGAGAAGTCGGAGAGGTCACGGCTGTAGTGGCCGCGCATCCACTCCCACCGGTCCGGGAGCTTGTCGAGGAACTCCTGCTTGATGTCGTACGCGACGACGTTCTTGCCCGCGTAGGCGGCCTGCATGACGATCTGGGAGCCGAGAACGCCGGTTCCGAGGACTGTTACATTCTGAATTTCACTCATGAGGCCCGAGCGTACGCCCGTTCAGAGCCGGAGGACGGTCTTGCCCTTAGCGTGTCCTGACTCCACCCGTGCGACCGCGTCGGCGGCCCTGTCGAACGGTAGAGCGGCTGTGATCCGTGGGGCGAAAGTGCCGTCTGCGACGAGCCCCGCAAGCTCGCCGAACACCGCCCGGCTACGGCGCCTGGTCACCCCGCCGCCGACGGCAGGATCAGCTGTACTCCGCACAGGACCCGAGGTCAGGGTGAGTGCCTCTACGAGGACGCCACCTCCGACGAGATCGACGACGGCGTCCACCGGTCCGGCGTCCCGCACCTCCACCGCCCAGTTTCCGGAGGAGGAGACGTGGGTGGCACCGAGTCCTTCGACGAACCGGCGCTTGTCCTCCCCCGCCACCCCCGTCACACGCAGGTCCATGGCGCGGGCGAGCTGGACCACGCAGTGCCCCACCCCGCCTCCTGCGCCGAGTACGAGGACGCGCCCCCCGGTCGACAGACCGTCACGGCGCAGCTCGTTGAGGATGTCCCATGCGGTGCCGGCGGCGACCGGGATACACGCCGCCTCCTCGGGCGTGACTCCCTCCGGCAGAGGTGTGGCGCCCACGGCGTCGAGCAGGACCCTGCCCGCGAAAGCCCCGGTCCCGGTGGCCGTCGACCCGAACACGGTCATACCGTGCTCCAGGCCGGTCACCGGGTCGGCGGAGAGAACCGTTCCGGAGGCCTCGCGGCCCATCGCCATCGGGAAGTGGACCGGGAACCGGCCCCTGCGGGCCCCCGACCGGACCTTGATGTCCGCCGGATTGACGGAGGACGCCGTGGTGGATATCAGGACATGACCGTCGGGGACCGAGGCGGGGTCCGGGTCGGCGACGTCGAGGAAACCGGCGACTTCCGGGCCTCCGTACGACTCGAAACCGAAAATTCGCATGGGATCCAGGGTATCGCCGGTGCCGTCCGGGCGCGCGACGACGCAACCGGACCGGAGCTACCGGGCGGCGGGCTCCCCGGACGTGAGGGTGGTGCCGTCCACGGATTCACCGGTGGCACCCGTGGCACTGTCCGTCGCAGCGGCCGCCGCGGATTCGGTGGCGGAGGTGGTCGGCTGTCCTGCGCCCTTGTAGCCGGGGTCGGGGGAGACGGTGGTGATCTGGGAGGCGTCACTGTTCTTCTGGTGCGGCGGTGAGCATGCCGAGATACCCAGCGCCAGGATCACGGCGGCGGAAAGGGCGGCGGTACGGCTGATGCGGGTCATCTAACGTCTCCTGGTTCAGGGTGCTCGAGGTGCAGTTGTGGAACGTCACGTCACTTCGGTCCCATCCTAAATGCTCGGTACGCGGGAACGGAACGCGGATACCCGTTCGGGTGTGCGTCCCGCGTTACACTCGGGTAATGGCATCCCGAGACACAGGCCCGGACAAGGATCCGGGCGCAGACCAGTACACGGACCGGTACAGTGCCCCGGACGGTCCCCGCCCGCCCCAGTACCGGAGGGCAGGTACCGGCGGGACGGACGGTGCCACCGAGAGATTCGACCCACCGGACCAGCAGACCCGTCATTTCACTCCGGAAGCGTACGGTGCAGGGTCCTACGGTGACAGTCCCTACGGTGCGGGGTCCTACGGTGACGGTCGCTACGGCGCTGTGCCGCCGGAGGGGGCAGGCTACGGCAGCCCCGACTACGGCCGTCCCCCGTACACCCCGGTGGAGGCGGACACTCCTCCGACCCGTCGGAGCAGTACCGGCAAAGTGTGGACCTCCGTCATCCTGCTGCTGGCCGCAGGCGTCGCACTGCTGTTCTTCGTCCTGTGGATCAGCGACCGCGGGTCCGGTCCGACGGTGGAGACCACGGTCACCCGGACGGTCAGTCCTGAGGCCACACCGGGTCCGGCACCGTCGGACAGCAGTGACGAGCCCAGCCTGCAGCTTCCGACCGAGTTCCCCACCGAACTGCCGGACCTGTCCGAGCTGCCGACGAACCTGCCCTCACCGGAGGAACTCGACCGCCTGCGGTCGGAGTTTGATGACCGTGTCGACGGGCTCCTGAACGAGTTGAACGGTCTGACGGCGAACTGACGGGTACAACTGTCCACATGAGCAACCGTTCCGACGGCGGGAGCACGCCCGTCGACCGTCCACTGCAGGTGTACATCGGTACACACCCGCTTCCGCTGACCGCCGCCGCTCTCGAAGCGGAGGGCGCGGTCATCGTCGACGACATCGCGGACGCCGACGCCTTCATCTGTGTCGCCGTCCGCCCCGAGCGTTTCCCCGAGCTGCCGGACAGGGTGAAATGGGTACAGCTGTGCCAGGCCGGGATCGAAGGGTTCATCGGGGCCGGTCTGGTCACCGCAGGGCCCGCGGGCGACCGGCGCTGGTCGAACGCCTCGGGCGTGTACGGACGGCAGGTCGCGGAAGCTGCTGTGGGGCTGCTGTTGTCCGTCATCCACATGCACGTACGAATCGCACGGGCTGCGAGCTGGAAGGTGTGGCGGGACGTGGACGCCGGGACCCGATGGCTCGGGGGATCCACGGTCGTCATCGTCGGTGCCGGCGGCATCGGACGCCACCTGATCGACATGCTCACGCCTTTCGGTGCGGAGACTGTCGCGGTGAACCATTCCGGACGCCCCGTCGACGGAGCGGTCCAGACTCTGCCGTTCTCCCGTCTCGATGAGGCTCTCCCGCTGGCGGACCATGTCATTCTGTCTGCGCCCCTGACACCTGAGACCCGGGGGCTGATCAATGCCCGGACCCTGGCACTGTGCCGTCCCGGTGTGACCCTGGTCAATGTCGCGCGCGGTCCGGTGGTGGTCACCGATGATCTCGTGGACGCCCTGCGGTCGGGGCAGGTCTCCGGTGCAGGACTCGACGTCACCGATCCTGAGCCTCTCCCGGACGGACATCCGTTGTGGACCATGGACAATGTCACCGTGACCACCCACTCGGCGAACACGGTGTCGTCGATGGACGCTCAGCTGGTCGGGCCGACCGTGGAGAACTACCGGCGTCTCCTGCGGGGGGAGAGGATGCTGACGGAATTCGAGCCCGGATCCACCTACTGAGGTCACGCTGACCGGGGGTGGTGAATGTCCGGCACAGCGGTGGCAGCTCAGGCTACACTGCAGCCATGAGATTCCACCGGAAAACCACTGCCCTCGGTGTGCTGGCCGTCATGGCCACCGCCGTCGCTCCTGCCGTCGCCTCACCGGCGGCAGCCACCACCACCCACGGCGGAGCTCCCATAGTCATCACCACGGACAAGGGGGACCAGGGGCTGTGCACCCTGAATTCCGTCGCCCGACAGGGAGACACCTACTACGGCATCACCGCCGGTCACTGCCTCGACCCTGAGCACCTCGGCGGCAGGGCCGTCTCCGTCAACACGTTGTCCGGCGACCTGCTCGCGGACTCCGCCGACCTCAGGGACAGTGACTACGTCATGGAAGGGGACGCCAGCATCTACGCCCCGGACGCGGGACTCGACGATTTCGCGTGGTTCCGTCTCAACAGTTCAGTCGACCCGGATGACACGGGAATCAGCAGCCGTCCGAACACCGGCATCAGTGAGCTTGACGCCCTGTTCGCCGCCCCCCGGCTGGAGTCCGGTGACCCGGTCCCGGTGTCTCAGAACCTCGTCGGCACGATCGTGTGCAAGGACGGTGCGATGACCGGGCGCACCTGTGGCCCTGTCCTGTCGGTCAACACCACTTCCCAGGAAGTTTTCGCGCTGATACCCGCCATCGCCGGGGATTCGGGCAGCCCCCTCTACGTCTTCGGTGACGACGGCCGGGTGCATGTGGTGGGAACGCTCTCGAGCGGGTCGCCGGTGCTGTTCAACCTCTTCGACGGCACTCAGAGTCACATGGCGGCGGTGGGGAAGCCCGGCCCCCTCCCGCAGTCATAAGAAGACCGCAGCAGGCTGACAGTTTCCTGACAGAATCGGCCCGTATCTTCGGTGGTGTTCCCGTGATCGGCGGGAATTTCCGGACCCGAAGGGAACTCATATACGGCAGCTGCGCATTCTCCTCTTGAAACGTCAGCAGACCACCCCCGGCCACGTCAGGTGCCGGGGGTGTTCTGTGTCCGGTACACCGGACTGTCGGGATTGTCCCGGGTAACATCTCACCGACACCGTGATACGGGTTACACTATGAAGATATAAGTGATCTGCTGGTCGGCACCGGCCGGCCCGTACAGCAAGGAGCAGTGGATGGTTCAGCGTGTAGGCGTCATCGGAGCAGGCCAGATGGGTGGAGGCATCGCCGAGGTAGCGGCCCGCTCAGGCAGTGAGGTCCTGGTCTGGGAGACCGAGCAGAGGTTCCTCGACACGGGGAAGGCGAGGATCGAAAAGTCGCTTGCCAGGGCCGTCGACAGGGGAAAACTCACCGAGGAAGACAGGGACGCCGCCCTCGGTCGGCTGACATACACCACCGACCTCGCGGATTTCGCGGACCGTGAACTGGTGATGGAGGCCATCATCGAGAACGAAGACATCAAGAAGGACGTCTTCTCCAGGCTCGACGCCATTGTCGAGGACACGTCCGCTCCCCTGTGCTCCAACACCTCCTCGCTGCCGATCCAGTCGATCGCCTCGGCCACGAAACACCCGGAAAGGGTCATCGGCCTGCACTTCTTCAACCCGGTGCCGGTGCTCAGGCTTGTGGAGGTCATCCCCGCACTCACCACCTCGGACGCCACCGTGGAGACCGCCCGCACCTACGCCACCGAGGTTCTCGGCAAGACCGCGATCCTGGCGAAGGACCGGTCCGGATTCATCGTGAACTTCCTGCTGGTCCCGTACCTCCTTTCGGCGGTGCGGATGGTCGAACAGGGTGTGGCATCGAAGGAGGACATCGACACCGGCATGAAGCTCGGCGCGTCCCACCCCATGGGCCCGCTGACACTGGCGGACATGGTCGGCCTGGACACCTGCGCCTTCATCGCCGACGTCATGCACGAGGAGTACGGCGACCCCTCCTACGCATGTCCTCCGCTCCTCCGCCGGATGGTGCAGGCGGGACACCTGGGCAGGAAGACAGGCAGGGGTTTCTACGACTACACCCGGGATTCCGGCAACTGAGCCATATGCACCTGCCGGACAGTTCGGGTAGAAGTGGAGGAAGACTGCGCGACAGCGCGGCAGCAGTACCACAACGGTGCGGTACCGCCGGCGCAGACAGCATGACGCCGGCAGCCGGACCACCACAACCAGACCAGAACTATCAGGGAGTTGAGCGCCATGTCCGGAATTGACGACGCAAAGAACAAGGCTGAGGGGCTGGCAGGCCAGGCCAAGGAAGCCCTCGGTGACGCCACGGGCAACGAGTCACTGGAGAACGAGGGCCGGGCAGACCAGGTCAGGTCCGAGGTCAAGGAAAAGTTCGAGGAGATCAAGGACAAGGTCACGGACGCCGCGAACAGGATCATCGGTGGCGCCAAGGACTGATCAGGGTCTGATCAGGGTCTGAGCAGGCTCTGATCGGGGTCTGGGCAGGGTCAGGGCCTTACCTCGTCCCGCGGTGAACCCCCGTCGTCGACAGTCACGTCGTCGTCGGGGGTTGTCCCATGGAAACCGAAGCTACGCAGCCGCCGGCGGTCCTCCTCCGACGAACTGGCGGTGAGCCGGAGCAGCTCGGCGTAGATCCCTCCCGAGACCGCCAGCCGGGAAGGGGGACCGATTTCGTCGACACGTCCGCCGTCGACGGTGACGATCGTGTCCACTGTGGCGATGGTGGACAGCCGGTGGGCGATGACCAGGGTGGTCCGGCCGACCATCAGCTCTTCCAGCCCCTGCTGGACCGCCTGCTCCGAGCGCGTGTCCAGCGCGGACGTCGCCTCGTCGAGGACGAGGATCGGGGCGTCCTTCAGCATGGCCCGGGCGACGGCGATGCGTTGCTTCTGCCCGCCGGACAGGCGAAGTCCCCGCTCACCGATCAGAGTGTCGTAACCGTCGGCGAAGCCGCGGATGAACTCGTCGGCGTTGGCCCGGCGGGCCACCTCCCTGACCTCTTCGTCGGTGGCGTCAGGTCTGGCGTAGGCGATGTTCTCCCGTATGGTCCCGGAGAACAGGGACGGCTCCTGGAAGACCACGCCGACCATGCTCCGCAACTGGGCGGAGGTCAGGTCGGAGGTGTCGTGGCCGCAGATCCTCAGGTGCCCGCCGGTGGGCCGGTACAGTCCGAGCAGCAGGTTGACCAGGGTCGACTTCCCGCCACCCGACTCGCCGACGAGAGCGACCTTCTCATTGTGGTGGGCGGTGAAACTGACCTGGTGGATCACCTCGTCGGCGGCGTCGGAGGAGTCGTAGCCGAAGGACACCCGGTCGAAGTCGATCACCGGGGCGTCCGGTGACGTCGGTGCCGGGACAGCGACCGTGCCCGCAGGCTCCACCAGGTCCGGACCCGTCGGGGTCGCGGCGTCCAACAGAGCCGGATCCGAGGTCGGTTCCGGGGTCTCGTCCATAGCCTCGAAGTAGTCCCGGGACCCCGCGGCGGCCTTCTGAGCCGAATCCACCATCCAGCTCATCATCGACGCCGGCCCCCTCACCGTCGCCACGAGCTGGACCAGCAGCACCATGTCACCCAGGCTGAAATGTCCCTGCAGCGTGCGCAGGAAGAGCATCAGGTAGATCGCCAGAAAGATCACGTTCATCCCGCCGGTGCGCACCGTGTCCATGAGGTGCCACCACCGTGACTGTGACTTTGTCAGGTCCACGGTGTCGGCGAAATGCTCCTGGAAGTGACGCAGCTCCCGACGTTCGGTGACGAAGGACTTCACCACCTTCACCTGGCCGATGACCTCGGCGAAACGGCCCTGCGCGACATCGATGTGCCGGTTCTTGTCGACCTCCCACCTCATCCATCGCCGACTTGTCAGCGCCGTGAGCCACAGGTACAGGGGAAAGATGATGACGAGCAGGAGAGCCAGGGGGAGGTAGTACCAGGCGACTACGGCGAGCACCAGGACGACCGTCAGCAGCATCGAGAAGAAGTTGTTCGCGAAACTCTGGATGAACTGGGTCAGGCCGAGGATCGACCGGTCGAGCCGGGAGATGACGGTACCGGTCACCTGTCGGTCGAAATAGGTCTGCGGCAGTGAGAGCAGCCGTGCGAAGTACCTGTCCGACAGCAGCTGCCGCATCCGGACGCCCAGGACGTCACCGAACCAGCCGCCGATGTTGTGGACGACAGTGAAGGCCAGTTCCGTCGCGAACAGTCCGAGGGCGATGAGTACGACAGCCTTCGTCGCATCCGGGATGTCGCGTCCCCCGCCCGCGGCGTCCACGATCACATCCGTGGCAGCCTTGATGAGGAACGGTGACGCCAGTGTCAGCAGGGCGGTACCGGTGGACGCCACGACCACCATGACATAGTACGGCCACAGCTGCCGGGTCGAACGCAGGATACGGGTGAGACTGTTCACTTGTCTCCCGGACAGTTCTCGCCGCCGTGCAGGTCAGCCGAGCTGATGCGGTCCAGGGCCTCGTCGATGACCTCCCGTGAGGTGCCGAAGTTCAGCCGTGCATGACCGGCGCCCACAGTCCCGAAGTCCGTGCCTTCGTTGAGTGCCACCTTCGCGAAAGTGCGCAGACGCTCCGCCGGACGGGTGACGGTCCCGTCCGCACCGCGCAGCCGGTCGACCTCGGACAGGTCGAGCCAGGCGAGGAAGGTGGCCTCCTGGCGGGGCAGCCGCACCCCGGGCAGCACGCGGGGGAGCTGTTCAGCCAGGTACCCCCAGTTCGCGTGGAGATGGTCGACCTCCTCCAGCAGCCAGTCGTAACCGCTGGTGTACGCGGCGGTGGCCGCAGCCGTCCCGATGGTCGAGGCTTCCCCTGTCAGCAGGTTCGACAGGTGTCCGATGGTGCGGGCGTCCTCGGCGGAGGTGGAGATGATCTGCGCGCACTTCAGTCCCGCGGTGTTCCACCCCTTGGACGTGGCGGTGACGGTGACGGTGATCTCCGCCGCCGTGTCCGAGACAATCGCTGTGGGGATGTGGTGCCCCGAGAAGACCAGGGGTGCGTGGATCTCGTCGGAGATGATCCGGACACCGTGGGCGTCAGCCAACCTGACCACCGCGCGGAGTTCCTCGGCGGTGAACGCCCTGCCCAAGGGATTGAAGGGGTTGCACAGGACCATGGAGCCGACCCCATTCGGGTTGGCGTCGGAGGTGAAGGCCCGTTCCAGTGCGTCGAGGTCGAAGGTGTCGCCCTTCATCGGCACATAGATCACCGGGCGCCGTGTCGCCTGGGGAATCTTCTGGAAGGGAGGGTAGGCGGGCATCGGGATGACGATCGTCGACCCCTCACCGGTCAGTGCCTCGATCGCCACCATCACGCCCTTGACCACGTCAGGGCAGTATGTCACGGCAGCGGGGTCGATCCCCCACCCGTGACGACGCTCGACGAAGGACGCCACCGCCTCGGCGAGGTCCCGGGACGCCGGCCCCGCCACCGGATATCCGAAGTACTCCCGGTCCACGGCGTCCTGCACCGCCGCGGCGACGGCGGGGCAGGTCCCGAAGTCAGTTTCAGCGACCCAGAGGGGCAGGACGTCGGCAGGGTAGCGCGTCCACTTCATCGTGCCGCGGGCACGCAGGGTCTCCAGGGAAGGGAAGGTGAGAGTCATGCGGTTCAGTGTAGGGCCGGGCCCGACAACCGGGCGAGTGACGGTCACCCGGTCACAGTGGCAGCAGGGTCCGGACAGTGCGGAGGATGTCCCGACCGGTCGTGGAGGGACCACCGGTCAGGTCGAAGATGCGTGAGATCCGCCCCTCCGCCCACCGCGGCCACCCCGGCTCCCGGCCGTGGGCGAAGGACACGATCTCCGAGCGCAGCTCCCTTCCCAGCCCTTCCAGACGGTGCGGGGCGTCAGGCCCGCAGAATCTCCGCACCAGTGGGGGGTCGACACCGACGGTGCCGAACAGTACGGGGAGTTCACCGCAGTGGAGAGCGTCGATCCGCTGCCCGTCGGCCAGCTCCCCGCCCCGGAACTCACAGGCCCAGACATCACGGCCGGGAGCGGCCTCGAGCAGTCCAGAGGCCCACCGTCGGACCATCGTGTCGCCGACGGTCCGTCCCAACGGGCGGTCACCGTCGACCTGACGGCACCATGCCGCGAGACTGCCCGGAGGGACCCCCAGCGCCAGCATCCCCGGGGCCAGAACCCCGGCGGGGAGACCGGAACGGTGCAGCCACCGGTCCGTCCCGGCCACCCCGGGGAAGCGGACCAGTTCATCCTCCATGGTCGAGACCAGCAGAGGGACGTCACGCAGCCGGTGCAGGTCGACCGGTCCCGGCCCGAGGGCGCAGTCGGTGGCGTAGACGCCGGCGAGCAGCCGGTACGCCCGCCGCAGCCGGTCCTCGCCGAGATCGCTGACCCGTTCCAGGGTGAGGGGACCGCCCGGAGCCAAAGGGGCTGCCCCGGGCGTTGGCCCCGGGGGTAACCGGGGGGCCCTTGTCGCCCCCCGGGAACCCCGGGACCCCCCCGGTCTTTTATCCACATCAGAATGTGAAAAAGAAAAAGGCCGGGCCGCCCGCCGCAGCCGGTCCTCGCCGAGATCGCTGACCCGTTCCAGGGTGAGGGGACCGCCGAGACCCGCCGCCGTGACCGCCCGGCGCAGCCTCCAGCCGTTGCGCGGCCGGATCCTCGGCAGTCCCGGAGACAGGACCACGGCCCGGTGGAACAGGGCGTCCGCACGGCGTTCGGTGAGCAGCTGCATGATCAGCCCGCCGCCGGCGGACTGGCCCGCCAGGGTGACATTGTCCGGGTCACCGCCCACGGCGGACACGGCGTCCTGCACCCACCGCAGAGCGTGGACGAGGTCATCCACCCCCCGGAAAGCGCCGGGGGTGTCCCCGTCCAGGGGGATGAAACCCTCGAGACACTTCCGGTAGTTCAGGGTCACCACGACGCACCCCGCTGACGCCAGGACCGACCCGTCGTAGAATCCGTCGTCACCGTGGCCCTCCTCGAAACGGCCCCCGTGGATCCACGCGATGACGGGACAGGACGCCACCTCCGCCCCCTCCGGGGCGAAGACGGAGACGGTGGTGGCCGTTCGCAGACCCCGGCGGCGGGAGGAGTCGGAGCAGTCCAGCACCCCCTGCCAGGACTCCGGCGGTGCCGGCGGGGCGAACCCCGGACTGTGCGCCACAGGCACAGCGCGGAACACGTGGACGCCACCGCGGCGGGTGCCGGAGACGGTGCCGTGCGGGGTGGTGAACAGCGGTGCCCGGGAGTCGGTCATGCGGACCACTCTAGGGCCCCGGCTACCCTTGAGGGCATGAATCCGCTGCTGGAACCTTCCCCCCTCGACCACGAACTCCCGGACTTCGCCGCGGTCCGGGTCAGCGACCTGGTGCCGACCTTCCGCGCCGCACTGCAGGAGCACGACGCCGAGATCGCCGCGATCACAGGTCTCAGCGAACCCCCGACCTGGGAGAACACCATGGACGCACTGGAGGCGTCCGGCCAGATGCTGCAACGTGTGCTGGCCATCGTGTTCAATTACGCGGGGACGGACGCCACCGACGAGATCACCGCCGTCGAGGAGACCGTGGCGCCGGAGCTCTCCGCCCACAACTCCCGCATCCTGCTCGACCGGGAGCTGTACGCCCGGGTGAAGGCAATGCCTGCCCAGCCCGAGGGAAGTGAGAACGCCGCTCTGCTCGACCACTGGCTGCGAGCCTTCCGCAGGGGAGGGGCGGACCTCGACGACGCCGGTCGGGAGGAACTGGCGGCGATCGACACCCGCCTGGCGGAACTGTCCACCAGGTTCTCCCGCAACCTCATGGAGTCCACCGTACGCAACGCCGTGGCCGTGACCGATGAAGCGAAACTGGAGGGCCTCGACGAGTCGCGCCGGGAGCAGCTGCGCGCCGACGCGGAGGCGGAGGGCAGACAGGGCTGGCTGATCCGGCTCGGACTGCCGGCCGTGCAGCCGGTGCTGGAGGAGCTCGCCGACGCGGACCTGCGCCGCGAGATCGCCTCGGCATCGCGGGCGCGCGGCAGTGCAGGAGCGGCGGACAATTCCGGTGTGGTCCTGGAGACCGTGAGGTTGCGGGCCCGGCGTGCGGAGCTTCTGGGCTACGCCCACCATGCGGAGTTCGTGGCGGAGGGGGAGACTGCAGGAACGGTCGACGCTGTCGAAGAGCTGCTGGACACGGTGACACCGGCGGCCGTCGACAACGCCCTCGGCGAGCACAAGCGTGCCCTCGATCTCGCGCACGTCAACGGAGTGGAGGCGGAGACCCTCGGCGAGGCGGACCTGCCCTACTGGTCCGCCAGACTGCGCGAGGAGGACCTGGCGGTGGACACCTCCGGGCTCAGAAAGTACTTTCCGCTGACCAGGGTGCTGCGTGACGGCGTCTTCTACGCGGCCGAACGGCTCTACGGAATCCGGGTCACCCCCAGGGACGATCTGGCCGGATACCACCCGGATGTCAGGGTCTGGGAGGTCAGTGAAGGTCCGGACCGGGGCGGAGAGTCACTCGGTCTGCTGCTCACCGACCTGTACGCCCGTCCGACGAAAAGGGGCGGAGCGTGGATGAGCAGCTTCGTCGACCAGAACAGGCTGCTGGGGCAGACTCCGGTGGTCGTCAACGTCCTCAACATCGCCAGGCCGGCGGAGGGGGAGGAGGCGTTACTCTCCCTCGACGAGGTCACCACGCTGTTCCACGAGTTCGGGCACGGACTGCACGGACTGCTCTCCGATGTGCGGTACCCGTCACTGTCGGGGACCAACGTGCCCCGGGACTTCGTGGAGTTCCCGAGTCAGATCAACGAGAACTGGGCGCTGGAGCCGGAGGTCCTCTCCCACTACGCGCGGCACGTCGAGACCGGGGAGCCGCTGCCTCCTGACCTGGTGTCGGCGGTGAAGGCCGAGGCCCGGTGGGGGCAGGGGGTCGCCCTGACGGAGTTCATCGCCGCTTGCCGGGTGGACCTTGCCTGGCACCGGCTGTCGTCCCGCCGGGCCGCCGAGGTCACCGATGTGGCGGCGTTCGAGCGTGCGGCGCTGGAGGACGCCGGTCTCACAGTTCCCGGTGTGGGGCCCCGCTACTCCTCGACCTTCTTCAGCCACATCTTCGCCGGCGGCTATTCGGCGGACTACTGGAGCTACCTGTGGGCGGAGGTTCTCGACGCCGACGGCTTCGACGGTTTCGTCGACACCGGTGCGGCCGCCGGAGAGGTGACACAGCATCCGGACCCGGACGACGTGCGTTTTGCGGGGGAGAGGTTCCGGCGGATGATCCTGTCGCGTGGTGCGACGATCGACTACGACGACGCTTTCTGGATGTTCAGGGGCAGGCAACGCAGTGTCGCACCGTTGCTGAGCCGACGGGGACTGTCCGGGTCGGGGCCGGTGTCCGGGTAGTATCGACCGGGTGACGGACGGATTCGAGCAGTGGGTGATCGGCCTGCCGGTGTGGTTCCAGACTCCTCTGGTGCTGGCGGCACTCTCTGTCGTCGCTCTGGCGGCGGCAGTGGTCCTGCTCCGCGTCCTTGCCCTTGTTCTTCCCCCTGACGAGGCGGAGCGCCGGGCTTTCGGTGGTGTCTCCCGTGGCAGCGGCGGTTCCGGTGCCGGACCGGGTGACAGAGACAGGGAAGGAGGTGCCCGGCGGTGAAGCAGCATTCACGGGTACGGCAGGCCCTGGTCCTCCTTATCGTTTTCCTTGTAATAGTATGGGCGGTCACGGCGATTTTCTGAGCTGATCTTCCCGATTTGTCCCGCGACAGAATCCCCGGGGGTATGTTCGCATATTGATGATTTCACAATGTGTCGCGAGCCACACTCAGGCACTGACTGTAAGGAGAGACATGCAGGAGTACTCCTCGGAGGCACTGTTCACGGTCGGAGAGAACGAAACCTGTCTGACCGTTCTGCGCGACAACACCCGCCGTCGGCCGCAGACCGTTCTCTACAGCCGCCCCCGGAAGTTCGAGTGGGTCGACGTCCGGGCCGACGAGTTCCTCCGCGAGGTCTACGGTGTCGCCAAGGGTCTCATCGCCAACGGTGTCGAACAGGGTGACCGGGTGGTCCTCATGTCGGACACCCGCTACGAGTGGAACCTCTTCGACTTCGCGATCATGGCCGCGGGCGCGGTCTCCGTGCCGATCTACCCCTCGTCCTCGACCTCGCAGTGTGAGTGGATCGTCGAGGATTCCGGGGCACGGATCGGGATCGCCGAGAAGTCCGGCCACGCCACCCGCCTGGAGACGTTCGTCAACTCCGGTTCCCCGGCAACGGGTGCGGGACCGGACAACGGGTCAGGCGCCCACCTCGACCGGGTCCTGACCATCACCGAAGGGGCGGTCGACACGCTCATCGAGGAAGGGAAGGACATTCCCGACGCCGACGTCGACGCCAGGATCGATGCCACCCGATCCTCCGACCTTGCGTCCCTGGTCTACACCTCCGGCACCACAGGCCGGCCCAAGGGTTGCAGGCTGCTGCACTCCAACTGGCTCGGTGAGGTCCGTGCGATCCTCACGAACCCGATCGGCGGCATCGCCGTCGAAGGCAACCGGGGCCTGACATTCCTCCCCCTGGCGCACGTGCTGTCCCGGGCGGTGTCACTGGCGACCACCCTGGGCGGGGCGACCCAGTCACACTGGTCGGACATGTCCACCCTCGTCCCCGAGTTCACCCGAGCCCAGCCGCATCTCATCCTCGGCGTCCCCAGGGTCTTCGAGAAGGTGCACGCCGGGGTGAAGTCGAAGGCCGTCGACGGAGGGGGCGTCGGCGCGAAGATCTTCCCCCTCGCAGAGAAGACCGCCGTCGAGTACTCCAAGGCCGTCGACACCCCTGAGGGGCCCGGTCGACTGCTTCGTGCGCGCCGTGCCCTGTTCGACCGGTTGGTCTACCGCAAGGTGCGTGAAGCGCTCGGCGGCGCACTGCAGTACTGCATTTCCGGAGGTTCGGCGCTGAACCCCGAGCTCATGCACTTCTTCCGCGGTATCGGCGTCCGGATCTACGAAGGCTACGGCATGACCGAGACAACGGCCGCCATCGCCGTGAACTTCGAACCCGACAACATCATCGGCACCGTCGGCAAGCCTGTCGGCGGCAACACCGTCCGAATCGCCGACGACGGTGAGATCCTCATGAAAGGCGTCGTCGTCTTCGACGGCTACTGGAACAATGAGGAGGCGACCAGGGAGAGTTTCACGGAGGACGGTTTCCTGCGCTCCGGAGACCTCGGCGCCCTGCTGCCGACCGGCCACCTGAAGATCACCGGCAGGAAGAAGGAGATCATCGTCACCGCAGGAGGCAAGAATGTCTCCCCGGGGCCGCTGGAGGACATTCTGCGCTCGGCTCCGCTGATCTCCCAGGCGATGGTCGTCGGAGACGACCAGAAGTTCGTCGGCGCCCTCATCACCCTGGACGAGGATGCCCTCCCGGCGTGGAAGAAGCGCAACAACGTCGACGCCGACACCCCGGTGCGAGAGCTGGCGAAGAACCCGGTCCTGCGCGCGGAGATCCAGGACGCCGTCAATGAGGCGAATGACACCGTCTCCCACGCCGAAGGCATCAAGAAGTTCCGGATCTGCGCCCGTGACTTCAGTGAGGAACGGGGCGAGATGACACCGTCGATGAAGGTCAAGCGGTTCGCCGTGGCGCGGAACTTCGCCGACGACATCGCGTGGATCTACACCTCCCACTGACCTCTGGAGAACCCGTCCTCCACACCCGTCACACCCCGGCCCCGCCTCCCGTGGCCGGGGTGTCGTCTGTCCTATGGTTGTCACGTTCCACCATGACGCCTGAGGAGAGGAGACCGACGTGCACGATGCCGCCCGCCTGCGTCTCCGGGAGCTCACCCAGGGTGTGTACGACATCGGTGACGAGATCGCGGAGGGTATCGACCACGTCGCCGCGGCAATGACGGACTGGGACGTCCTGCTGGTCGGGGACTGCATGGAGGAGCTCGCCGAGTCCGTGGAGCAGGGCAGACCGGAAGTGCGCCAGTATCTCGCGGAGCTCAACGGGCTGCGCCAGGCGTTCGTCTCCGGGGTGAACGCGGGGACCCTGTCGGCACCCACGGACACCTGGTACCACCCGGGCCGGACCCTGTCCTTCCTGCATCCCCGGCAGAAACTCCCGGATTCCACCGCGCAACCCGTGCCGGAGCCGCCGGTGGTCAGCACAGCGACACTGAGGATGACACTGCGGAGACGCAACGAAGAACTCACCGGGGAGCTCGCCGAGCTCGCAGAATGGGTCGTCGCCCAGACCGAGGAAGCTGTCGAACGTCAGACAGTCCTGCTTCCTCAGTCGTTCGCCCGCGCCTGGCGTCACACCAGGGACACGGTGGCGACCTGGAACCGGGAGGTCGTCGGCGACCACGCCGCTCTGGTCGCCGACATGCAGGGGGAGGCGCCTCCGGAGTTCCTGGCTGAACGAGCCAGGGTCGAGAGAGTCCTCGCGCGTGTCAGGGCCCGTAACCGCAACCGACGCCGCGGTTCGGCGGTGGGATGAGTACGCTGCAGTCAATGGACACGCAGCACGACACACACGGCCTGTACATCCATGTCCCGTTCTGCACCACCCGTTGCGGATACTGCGACTTCAACACCTACACTCCCGGCGAGGACGGCACCTCCTCGGTGGAGACCTACCTCAGTTCTCTGGAACGTGAACTGGACCGGGCGGCAGCTGACTGGGACCGCCCGGGGCCGCCGTCCACGGTGTTCATCGGGGGAGGCACCCCGTCCCTGCTGGGCGCGGACGGACTTGCCGGGGTGCTGCGCGCGGTGCGGCGCAGCCTCGGTCTTGCACCGGACGCCGAGGTGACCACGGAGTCCAACCCGGAATCAACCTCACCGGAATTTTTCGCGACCCTGCTGGACGCAGGCTTCACCCGGATCTCGCTCGGCATGCAGTCCGCCTCAGCCCGGGTGCTGAAGATCCTGGAACGCAACCACACCCCGGGACGGGCCACCGCCGCGGCGGTGGAGGCGACCGGGGCCGGGTTCAGACATGTCAACCTCGACCTCATCTACGGCACGCCCACGGAGACCGACGAGGACCTGAGACGTAGCCTGGACGCCGCCCTGGCGACCGGGGTGGACCACATCTCGGCCTATTCGCTCATCGTCGAGGACGGCACGGCCATGGCCCGCAAGGTCCGCCGGGGTCAGCTTCCCGCCCCCGACGAAGACACCTACGCCGACCGTTACGAGATGGTGGACGCCGCGCTCCGGGGCGCCGGAATGCACTGGTACGAGGTCTCCAACTGGTCGCGACCGGGTGGGGAGTGCAGGCACAACCTCGTCTACTGGCGGGGTGGCCAGTGGTGGGGTGCCGGTCCGGGAGCCCACGGTTGCGTACGTCTGCGCGAGGGGGTCGAGGGCAGTCACGACGGCACCACCAGGCTGGTCAACGCGAAGCTTCCCCGCCGGTACGCGGAGGCACTGTCCTCCGGAGGTTCGCCGGTCACCGGGGTCGAGATGCTCAGCGCCGCCGACGCTCACGTGGAGAGGATCATGACGGGGCTCCGGCTGTCCGAAGGTCTGCCCGACGAGATGCTCGCGGGGGCCCCGGAGACGGTGGCCCGGGATGTCGGTCTCGGGCTGCTGGAAAAGTCCGGGGGGCGAACCAGGGTCACCGACGCCGGGCGGCTGCTCGCCGACGGCATCATCACCGACATCCTCGTCGAGGAGGACCGACGCTGTGTCGGCGCCGGCCGGTCCGGGACCTATTAGGCTTGGACCTATGACGAAGGCGAGTACGGCAGATCAGCGACGCGGAGAAGTGCTGCGGGCCATTGTCGCGGACTTCATCTCCACCCAGGAACCTGTGGGCTCGAAGGCGCTGGTGGAGAGGCACAGTCTCGGGGTGTCCTCGGCCACCGTACGCAACGACATGGCCGTGCTGGAGTCCGAGGGCTTCATCACCCAGCAGCACGCCAGTTCGGGGAGGATCCCCACGGAGAAGGCCTACCGTGTGTTCGTCGACGGGATCCACCGCATCAAGCCGTTGAGTGCCCCGGAACGCCGCGCGATCCTCCGTTTCCTCGAGGAGGGTGTCGACATGGCCGATGTCCTGAGACGCAGTGTCCAACTGCTCGCCCAGCTGACCCGGCAGGTGGCTGTCGCCCAGCTGCCGGACCTGAGGAGAGGGCGTGTCAAGCACTGTGAAGTGGTGAAGCTGGCACCGTCCCGTCTGCTGCTGGTGCTGATCACCGACACCGGGCAGGTAGACCAGCGAAACGTGGATCTGACTGCCCCCCTCCCGGACGATGACGTGCCTCGCCTGAGGGACCTCATCAACTCCACTCTCGTCGGGCACACCCTCGACGACGCTTCGGCGGAGATCGCCGCAATGGCCTCGGGTGAGGATCTGAGAGTTCCCCCGGAGCTGAAGGACGCCGCACTGGCCTGTGCCACGGTCCTTGTCGAGACGATGCTGGAGCGGTCCAACGACCGGCTGATGATCGCCGGTACACCGAACATCGTCCGTGTCGGCGAACTCGAGGGCGTGCTCGACGCCCTCGAGGAACAGGTCGTGGTTCTCCGGCTCCTGTCCGGTGTCCGGGACCTGGGTGTCTCGGTCACGATCGGGGAGGAGAACACTCCCGCGGAACTGCAGTCCGCCACGGTGGTGTCCACCGGCTACGGCTCGCGTGATGAGATTCTCGGGGGGATGGGCGTCCTGGGGCCGACCTACCTGGACTACCCCGGAACCATCAGTTCGGTCCATGCCGTCGCCCACTATGTCAGCCGCATCCTCGCGGGAGAGTAGAATGCCGACGGAGTACCACAACTGAGAAAGCAACTGGGAAAGTAAAGGAACAGGAATCCCTTGGCTCGTGACTACTACGCCATTCTCGGCGTCGAGCAGGATGCGACGGAGGCCGAGATCAAGAAGGCCTACCGTCGTCTCGCCCGTAAGTACCATCCTGACGTGAACCCGTCCGAGGAGGCGGCGGAGAGGTTCCGTGAGGCGTCACTGGCGCAGGAGGTCCTCACCGATCCCGAGAAGCGGCGCATCGTCGACGCCGGTGGGGATCCCGAGGACCCCGGTTTCGGTCGCGGGGCGGCCGGCGGTTTCAACGCCGGTGGCTTCGGTGACATCTTCGACGCCTTCTTCGGCGGCGGTGGTGGTGGGGGTCCGCGTGCCTCGCGGGTGCGCCCCGGCAGTGACGCCCTGCTGCGGATGGACCTGACCCTGGAGGAGTGCTTCACCGGGGTCCAGAGGGAGGTCACCGTGGACACGGCCGTGCTCTGTGACGTCTGTGACGGCACGGGTTCGAAGTCGCATTCTGCGCCGGTGACCTGCCCGACCTGTCACGGTCAGGGGCAGGTCATGGAGATCCAGCAGTCCATCCTCGGACGTGTGCAGGTAGCACGGGCCTGCCCGCGGTGCCAGGGTACCGGGGAGATCATCCGGGACCCCTGCGAGGAGTGTGCCGGTGATGGTCGGGTCCGCGCCCGTCAGGACATCACGGTGAACATTCCGGCCGGTATCCGGGACGGTATGAGGATCCGGATGTCCGGCAAGGGCGAGGTCGGGCCCGGCGGTGGCCCCTCCGGGGACCTCTACGTCGAAGTCCGTGTCGAGGGACACCCCTGCTTCGTCCGCGAAGGTGATGACCTGCATGTGACAGTGCATGTCCCGATGGTGGACGCTGCACTGGGAACCAGTGTCGACGTCGACATGCTCGATGACTCGGTGGTTACCGTGGCCGTGGAACCGGGCACTCAGCCCGAGGCTGTCGTTCGGGTGAAGGACGCCGGAATGCCCCATCTGCGTCGAGAGGGACACGGCAACCTCATCGCCCATGTCGACGTGTCGGTGCCCACCGAGCTCGACCGGCGGTCCCGGGAGCTGCTCGAGGAGCTCCGCGACCGTTCCCAGGAGACCTCGGGGGTGCGGACCACGGAGAATGAGCGTTCCGGCGGGCTGTTCTCCCGGCTCCGCGGAAAGTTCGGCCGGTAGCGTGACCGATCTGTGTCACCCCGGGGTGAACCGCCCATGACCGACCCGGTGTTCCTCGTTCCGGATCTCCCGGCCCAGATCGACCGGGCCGGGGTGACGGGGCTGCTCAGGCTGCCTCCTGCGGAGGCGAGACATGCCGGGGTCAAACGTATCCGTCGTGGCGAACAGATCGTCCTCACCGACGGTGCAGGCCTGGGCGTCACCGCCACCTGGACCGGGGAGGGTGACACAGCGACCGGAACAGGCGTGCTGCCCCGGCGTACCCCCAGACCACGGGTGACGGTGGTGCAGGCGTTGCCGAAGGCGGAGCGCTCCGAACTGGCGGTGGACCTGGCGGTCCAGGCCGGTGCGGACCGGATCATCCCCTGGCAGGCTGACCGCTGCATCGCGAAGTGGGACAGGAAGGCTGCCAAGGCCAGGTCCCGCTGGGAGGCCACCGCCGTCAGTGCGATGAAGCAGTCCCGCAGGACCGAGGGTGCTGTGGTGGGTGAGCTGCTCACCGACATCGCGGGCCTGCCGCGTGCACTTTCCGGGAGGCCCTGGCGGGAACCGGTGGAGACGACCAGGATCCTGGTCCTCCACGAGGAGGCGGCCACGCCCCTGGCGGAGATCGACCTCGACGTGGACGAGATCGTGCTCGTCATCGGTCCGGAAGGCGGGGTGTCGCCGCGCGAGCTCGCGGTCGTCGCCTCATTCGATGATCCGGGTGGACCGGTCGTCCTCGGCCCGGAGGTCTACCGTTCCGCCGCTGCCGCGGCGGTCGCACTCGGGGCCGTCGGCGTGCTCACGGACCGCTGGGCACGGTAGACTTCACCGGCGAGAACAGTCACACAGGAGAAATGTGAAGCAACCAACGAGGCGTATCGCCTCCACCACGGTCGAGCTCGACCCGGACACGGCACAGACGGTGGCAGGGACCGCAGACGAGAACCTGCGCATCATCGAGGACCATGTCGCCGCGGACCTGCTGAGCCGTGGCAACAGTGTCACGGTCCGGGGGGAGGCCGCCCAGGTCTCCCGTGCACGCCGCGTCCTGCGGGAACTCGAGTCCATGGCCTCACGTGGTCACGTGATCACACCTGACCTGACCAGGAGGGCGGTCGACCTCGTCGACGCGGACCCGCCGTACGCCGCCGGTGCCGCCGGCGAGGGCGTGACGTCGGGCCACGGACCGGGCACGGTCACCGGTATGGCGGATATCGCCGGTGACGCCATCGTCACCAGACGGGGCCGGGCAGTCAGACCGAAGTCCCGCGGACAGCGTGAGTACGTCGACGCCGTCGACACCTCCACCGTGGTGGTCGGTGTCGGTCCCGCAGGCACCGGGAAGACCTACCTGGCTGTCGCCAAGGCTGTCCAGGCGCTGCAGAAGCACGAGGTCACCAGGATCATCCTCACCCGACCGGCTGTCGAGGCGGGGGAGAAGCTCGGTTTCCTCCCCGGCACTCTCGGCGAGAAGATCGACCCGTACCTCCGCCCCCTCTACGATGCGCTGGGGGACATGCTCGACCCGGAGGCGGTACCGAAACTCATAGAGTCCGGTGTGATCGAGATCGCACCGTTGGCGTACATGCGTGGGCGCACGTTGAATGACGCCTTCGTCATCCTTGACGAGGCGCAGAACACGACACCGGCGCAGATGAAGATGTTCCTCACCCGGCTGGGGTTCGGCACGAAGATGGTCGTCACCGGTGACCTCACCCAGGTTGACCTGCCCACCCACCAGACCAGTGGTCTGACTGTGGCACGTCAGGTCCTGGAGGGGGTGGACGGGGTGGCGGTCACCGAGTTCGACAGTTCCGATGTGGTCCGCCACCACCTGGTGGGTCGGATCATCGAGGCCTATGACCGGTTCGAGGCGGAGGCCGGTGCGGCCGCAGAGCTTGCCCGGCAGGACCGCGAGGAGATCCGGGCGGAAAGGAAGAGACGATGAGTATCGAGGTCTACAACGAGTCCGGGGTCGGCGAGGTCAACGAGGAGGAGCTCATCGACGTCGCCCGCTTCGCCCTGTGGAGCCTGGACGTGCACTCCTCCGCGGAGCTGGCGATCCACATCGTCGACCCGGACACCATCGCCGACCTTCACCTGCGCTGGCTCGATCTTCCGGGGCCGACCGACGTGATGAGCTTCCCCATGGACGAACTGACGCCGGGATGGGGTCGCAAGGACGGCCCTCCACCGGGTCCGGGCGTCCTCGGGGACATCATGCTGTGCCCCGAGTTCGCCCGTGGCCAGGCTGACCGGGCGGGCCATCCGCTGGCGCATGAACTTGACCTGCTCACCGTCCACGGGGTCCTGCACCTTCTCGGTTTCGATCATGTCGTGCCCGAGGATGAGCAGCGGATGTTCGCCCTGCAGAACGAGATCCTCGCCAACTGGTACGACTCGCAGGTCGAACGTGGCGTCCACTTCGCACCCAAGCCGACCGGGGCGGGGGCCTTCCCCTCCGCGGCGGACCGTGACGACACCGGGGACGCCGGGGATCCTGGGGAGTCCCGGGACCCGGGGCATCCGGACAGTGGCACCGACTCACCCGGCACCGGCTCACCCGGCGCTTCTGAATCATGACCGGGCTCACCCTTGTCGGGTTACTCGCCCTCGCCGTCGTCGTGGTACCTGTCGCCGGGATCGTCTCCTCGGTGGAGACGGCGCTCTCCCAGCTGTCCGTCGCCAGGGTGGAGGCTCTCGTCAAGGCCGACCGTCCCGGCGCCCCGCGACTGCAGCGGGTGATGGACCGCAGGCCGGACATCATCAACCTCCTGGTGCTCGTACGGACCGTGCTGGAGGCCTCCGCCGCAGTGCTGGTCACCATCGTCGCCGAAACACTCGTCGAACCCACCGGGTGGGCCATCGTCGTCGCCGTGGTCGTCTCGACCCTGCTGATCTACGTCATCGTCGGCGTGATTTCCCGTACTGCAGGACGCCGCAATCCTTACTCCCTGTCGCTGCGGGCGGCACCTGCGGTGCTCGTCGCGGCGAAGGTCCTGACCCCGTTCTCCCGCCTGCTCATCCGTGTCGGCGGTCTGTTCACCGGCGGCGGCGCGCTGAAGGCGGGTCCCTTCGCCTCCGAGATTGAACTGCGGGAGGCCGTGGACATCGCCTCGGAGCGCGGAGTCGTGGAACGGGACGAGCGCAAGATGATCCAGTCCGTCTTCGACCTTGGCGCGACGACCGCCCGGACCGTGATGGTGCCCCGCCCTGAGATGGTGTGGATCGAGCAGGACAAGACAGCGGTCCAGGCCACCCGGCTCTGCATCCGTTCAGGGCTGTCACGTATCCCCGTCGTCGGGGAGAGTGTCGACGACATTGTCGGTGTGGTGTACCTGAAGGATCTCGTCACCCGGACCTACGATGCCGGCCAGGAGGCGAGACTGGTGCTCGTCTCCGAGGTGATGCGTGAACCGTTCTTCGTCCCGGACTCCCGGATGCTCGACGATCTGCTGGAGGACATGCAGAGAGACCAGATCCACATCGCCGTCCTCGTCGACGAGTACGGCGGTACCTCGGGACTGGTGAGTATCGAGGACATCCTCGAGGAGATCGTCGGTGAGATCAGCGACGAGTACGACGGTTCCGCTGTCGCCGACATCGAGGAGCTCGGACCGGGAAGCTACCGGGTCGTGCCGTGGCTCAGCCTGGACGACCTCCGCGAACTCTACGAGGACGCCGGCGTGGAGTTCGACGACGACGAGTACGAGGACGTGGAGACCGTCGCAGGTCTCGTCGCCTTCGAACTTGACCGGGTCCCGCTGCCCGGAGCCGAGGTGGATGTGGCGGGACTCCACCTGACATGCGAAGGTGGCAGGGACAGACGTGGACGGGTGAAGGTCCGTTCCGTCGTCGTCACCGGCCCCGCCACCGGCCCTGTGACGGGCCCGGTCCGCAGCGAGGTACCCGACACCGCCGGGCCTGACACCCTGTCAGACGGCACCGACAACCATCACACGACCGGAGAACCCGATGACCGACAGTCCTGACTTCCCCTCCCTCCCGGAGGACGCCGCCGCGCCGGTGGACTTCTCCGCCCCGGAGGGCTTCCGGAGCGGTTTCGTCAGCTTCGTGGGACGGCCGAACACCGGCAAGTCCACCCTGACGAATGCGCTGGTCGGCGAGAAGATCGCGATCACCGCCGATCAACCCGAGACGACCCGGCACCCGATCCGGGGAATCGTGCACCGTCCGGACGCGCAGGTCATCGTCGTCGACACGCCGGGTCTCCACCGGCCGCGCACCCTGCTGGGCGAAAGGCTCAACGAGGTCGTCAAGGAGACCTACGCCGATGTGGACGTCATCGGACTGTGCATCCCCGCCGACGAGAAGATCGGACCGGGTGACCGGTGGATCCTTGACGCGGTGAGGGCGTCCGCCCCCCGTACACCGGTCGTCGGCATCGTCACGAAACTGGACAAGGCGTCCAGGGACGAGGTCGGGGCCCAGCTGGTCGCTCTGCACGAGCTCCTCTCCGGTGACGGGGTCGACGCCGAGGTCGTGCCTGTATCGGCGAAGGAGCAGGTGCAGCTCGATGTCCTGCTGGACGTCATCACAGGTCTGCTGCCCGAGGGGCCGAAGTTCTACCCGGACGACCATGTCACCGACGACGACCGTGAGACCCGGATGTCCGAGCTGATCCGCGAGGCGGCACTGTCGGGACTGCACGACGAGCTTCCACATTCGGTGGCCGTGCAGATCGACGAGGTCTTCCCGTCCGAGGACAGGGAGGGAGTGCTCGAGGTGCACGCGGTGATCTTCCTGGAACGGGAAGGCCAGAAGAGGATTCTCCGCGGGAAAGACAACCGGCGGTGGGGGAGGATCATCCACAACGCCCGGCAGTCGATCATCGGATTGGTCGGACAGAACGTCTACCTGGACCTGAGGATGAAGGTCGCCAAGAACTGGCAGTCCGATCCGAAACTGCTCGGACGGCTGGGTTTCTGACGCCGGGACCGTAGGCGGGCGGACGGTGCCGATGCGGGCCCGGGCGCTAGACTCAGGGCATGCCGAAAACCTCCCGTCCCAGTTACCGGGACGAGGCTTTCGTGGTGCGTACCTACGACCTGGGGGAAGCTGACCAGATCATCGTGCTGCTGACCCGCCACCACGGCATCGTCCGGGGGGTGGCCAAGGGGGTGCGGCGCACCAGGTCCCGCTTCGGCGCGAGGCTTGACCGTTTCTGCCTCGTGGACGTCCTCATCTATCCGGGGCGCAACCGGTCGAAGCCCGACGGGGGACTTGCGGTCCTGTCGGATGCGGCCGCGGTGCGCACCTACGCGCCCGCCATTGTCGCGGATGTCGACAAGTTCTACGCGGGGGTGGCGATGCTGGAGATCACGGAACTGGTCGTGCGCGGTGACGACAGTGACGCCGAAACGGTGCTCGAGCTACTGGATGCGGCACTGGGCGACCTCGCGGCATCCACGAAGCCGGGCACAGGACCGGGCACAGGGAGGTCCACTGCCCCTGACGCCACGGGGACGCTTCCTCAGACCGTCTCAGGCTCCGGAACCCTGACCACGCTGCTGCCTGCCGTGACACAGGCGGACCGGCTCGTACTCGAGGTACTCACCGCCACAGGGTGGGCACCGTCACTGGTGGACTGCGCCCAGTGTGGTGCGCCCGGCCCTCACCGGGCATTCCATCCCGGTGCCGGAGGGGCGGTGTGTGTCAGATGCCGCCCTCCGGGTGCGGTGGAGCCGGACCCTGCCGCTGTCCGGGTGCTGTGGCTGCTCAGCCACGGCAGGGAGTCCGCGGTGGCGGAGATCGCGGCGTCCCCCGACGGAGGCGGGATCCTGCGGGAGGCGCACTCTCTTCTGCTGGCACACACCAGGTACCAGACGGAGAACGGCTGCCGGGGCTATGCCGCCCTGTAGGCTCTATGCCGTGACTTCATCGCCTTCCCGCCCCGAGATCCCCGCAGAGTTCGTTCCCCGCCACATCGCCCTGGTGATGGACGGGAACGGCAGGTGGGCCACCGGTCGCGGACTGCCCCGCACCGAAGGACACCGCAGGGGCGAGGCCGTCCTGATGGACCTTGTGGACGAGTGCCTGGAACTCGGGGTGGAGTGGCTCTCCGCCTACGCCTTCTCCACCGAGAACTGGCGCCGGAGCGCAGAGGAGGTCCGGTTCCTCATGGGCTTCAACCGGGACGTTCTGCGTCGCCGCCGGGACGAGCTGGACGCCAAAGGCGTCCGGGTGCGGTGGGCGGGGCGTCGGCCCCGGCTGTGGCGGTCGGTGATCTCCGAACTGGAGAAGGCGGAGGAACAGACGCGGGACAACTCCCGGCTGACCCTTGTCATGTGCGTCAACTACGGCGGTCGCGCCGAAATCACCGATGCCGTGAAGGCTGTGGCCGCCGACATCGCCGCGGGGAAGCTGGATCCCCGGGAGGTCACCGAAAAGCGGTTCGCCACCTACCTCGACGAGCCGGAGATGCCGGACGTGGACCTCTTTCTCCGTCCCTCGGGTGAGCAGCGGATCTCGAACTTCCTGCTGTGGCAGTCCGCCTACGCCGAGATGGTGTACCAGGACGTGCTCTTCCCCGACTACACGAGGGATGACCTGCGGGAGGCGGTGCTCGAGTACGCCCGCCGTGACAGAAGGTTCGGTGGTGTGAAATGACCGGGGAGGACCAGCCCACCAGAAAAGACCTGAAGAGGTGGCGACGCTACCTCGCCGATGAGCGGGCCGAGGGTGTGGTCTACCGTGAACTGGCACGTAACCGGACGGGCGAGGAGCGGGAGATACTGCTCGGTATCGCCGAGGCGGAGGCCCGCCACGAGCAGTACTGGAGGGACCGTCTCGGTGATGAGGTCGGGCTTCCGCAGAAGGCGAGTCTGCGGACCCGGATGAACGCCTGGCTGGCCCGCCGGTTCGGTTCGGTGTTCGTCCTGGCGCTGATGCAGTCGGCAGAGGACCGCAACAACTACCTCACCGACGCCGAGCGCAGCGATGACCTGGCGAAGATGGCTGCCGATGAGAAGATCCACGCGGAGATCGTCAGGGGACTGGCGACCCGCGGCAGGGCGCGGATGTCAGGGGACTTCCGGGCGGCGATCTTCGGCGCGAATGACGGGCTGGTATCGAACTTCGCCCTGGTACTCGGCATGTACGGAGCGGGGGCGGGGCAGTCGACGGTTCTCGCGGCAGGCATCGCCGGTCTGCTGTCCGGGGCCCTGTCCATGGCGGCGGGGGAGTACGTCTCCGTGACCTCGCAGAAGGAGCTTCTGGACGCCTCGATCCCGGATCCGGGCACGAAGGAGGCGGTCCCGAAGCTGGACGTGGAGCGCAATGAACTCGAGCTGGTCTACCGCGCCCGGGGGATGGGTCCTGAGGAGGCGAAGCAGAAAGCTCACCTGGTCTTTGAGCGGATGAACGACCTCGACGCGCTGGACACGGTGGACGAGTCGGAGGTGGAGGAGGTGAGACTCGAGCAGGACCAGGGCGGGTCGGGTCTGTCTGCGGCGGTGTCGAGTTTTCTGTGCTTCGGTACGGGTTCGCTGATACCGGTGATTCCGCTGATCTTCGGCATGTCCGGTCTTCCGGCGATGGTGACTGCGGCGGCGCTTGTCGGGGTGGCCCTGCTGTGCACCGGTGCGCTGGTGGGACTGTTGTCAGGAAAGCCGCCGCTGTGGCGGGCTCTCCGGCAGCTCGGGATCGGTCTGGGGGCGGCCCTCGTCACGTTCGGGCTGGGGACGGTCTTCGACGTGGCGACGGGCTGAGCCGCAGGTCGGTTCAGGATGCCCGGCGACGGGCGGCACAGTCGGGGCACAGTCCGAAGACGTCGGCGGTGTGCCCGGCGAGGGTGAAGCCGTGGTCTGCTGCCACCCGCGCCGCCCACGCCTCCACCGGGCCGCCGTCGATCTCCACGGTCTTCCGGCAGTTGGTGCAGACGAGATGGTGGTGATGGTGGTCGGTGGAACAGCTGCGGTAGAGCATCTCCCCGGAATCGTCCTGGAGTGTGTCGACCATCCCGGCGGCGGTGAGCTGCTGCAGGGTGCGATACACGGTGGTCAGTCCGACCTTCTGTCCGCTGGCGGTGAGGGCGGCGTGGATGTCCTGGGCGCTGGTGAAGCTTGTCAGTCCGTCGAGGGCGCCGACGACCGCGGTGCGCTGCCTCGTGGTGCGTTGACCGATGCGCGGTCGGTCGTCTGAATGGTCCCTTGCAGTGTTCATGATGACCCCAGCCTAACCCGGTGATCCGGGATTTGACAGCAACCCGAGGTCGCCGTAAATTGGGGACAGTTCCCCTGGTGCGGGTGTTAACCCCCCCCCAACGCCCCGCCAGTTAACGGGGAACAAGGCCCCATCCTTTCGAGGACAGCGTGGCCGGGGCCCGCGATAATCCCCCCCAACTTCGCGGGCCCTTTTTTAATGCCCGGGTGCTGCTGTGTCGGTCGCGTCCCGGTCCTGTTCTGCCTTTTCCCCGGCTCTGTCCTGCCTCTGTCCTGGCTCTGTCCTGCCTGTGTCCTGCGGGGCAGGAGGACGAACCCGGGCAGGACGGTGGGTCACCACCCCGGTAAATGGCCACGGGGGAGAACCCCGGTAGGATGAGTCTGATTGTCCACGAGTGAGCCTCACGAGGAGCGTGCCGAAGCACATGGCTGCCAGCAGCATCGATACCGTCGTCAACCTCTGTAAGCGCAGGGGCCTGGTCTTCCCGGCCGGCGAGATCTACGGCGGTACCCGCTCCGCCTGGGACTACGGTCCCCTCGGCGTGGAGCTGAAGGAGAACATCAAGCGCCAGTGGTGGCGCCACATGGTGACGTCCCGGCGGGATGTAGTGGGTGTCGACACCTCCGTCATCCAGCCCCGCCAGGTGTGGGAGGCGTCCGGCCACGTGGAGGTCTTCACTGACCCGCTGGTCGAGTCGCTGTACACCCACAAGAGGTACCGTGCGGACCATCTTCTTGAAGCATACGAGGAGAAGCACGGCCATCCGGCGCCCAACGGTCTGTCTGACATCAACGACCCTGAGACCGGTCAGCCGGGGAAGTGGACCGAACCCCGTGCGTTCTCCGGTCTGCTGAAGACCTACCTCGGCCCGGTGGACGACAAGGAGGGTCTGCACTACCTGCGCCCGGAGACCGCACAGGGCATCTTCATCAACTTCAAGAATGTGCTGGGAGCCTCCCGCCAGAAGCCGCCTTTCGGTATCGCCAACACGGGAAAGTCCTTCCGTAACGAGATCACCCCGGGCAACTTCATCTTCCGCACCCGCGAGTTCGAGCAGATGGAGATGGAGTTCTTCGTCAAGCCGGGTGAGGATGAGGAGTGGCACCAGAAGTGGATCGACGACCGGTACAACTGGTACGTCGACCTCGGTATCGACCCGGACAACCTGCGCCTGTTCGAGCACCCCCGGGAGAAGCTCTCCCACTACTCCAAGCGCACGGTCGACGTCGAGTACGCGTTCGGTTTCCAGGGATCGAAGTGGGGTGAGCTGGAGGGTATCGCCAACCGCACCGACTACGACCTGAAGACCCACATGGAGCACTCGGGGGAGGACCTGTCCTACTTCGACCAGGCCACCGGTGAGCGGTGGATCCCGTATGTCATCGAGCCGGCCGCGGGCCTCGGCCGCGCGATGATGGCCTTCCTCGTGGACGCCTACTCCGAGGATGAGGCCCCGAACACCAAGGGTGGCGTGGACAAGCGGGTGGTGCTGCGTCTGGACCGACGCCTCGCCCCGGTGAAGGTCGCTGTGCTGCCGCTGTCGAAGAAGGAGACGCTGACGCCGACGGCGGAGAAGATCGCCGACGACCTCCGGTCCCTGTGGAACGTCGACTACGACACATCCGGAGCGATCGGTCGTCGTTACCGTCGCCAGGACGAGATCGGCACCCCGTTCTGTGTCACCGTCGACTTCGACACTCTCGAGGACAACGCCGTGACGGTGCGGGAGAGGGACACCATGGTCCAGGAGCGTGTCAGCCTGGACAAGCTGCAGAGCTACCTCGCTGCCGAGCTGGCCGGCTGCTAGAGGAAGTCAGGACGCCGACATGCCGAATCCGGACATCCGCTGGGCCCCGCCTTCGGACGGGCACACCTTCCCCATCTACGCCGGTCCAGTCGCGGACATGGAGAGGGTGGGGGAGTTCTCTGTCGAGCGCGACACCGCCACCCTGCGGTTCGCCGGTGACACCTGGCAGCTGGAGGCGGGCAAGGGGCCGGTGATGCGCGCGACAACGTCGCCGGACACCGGGTCACAGGTGTTCACGGCCACCGGTGACGGGGAGTCTTTCGGCCGGTCGACGAATGTGCTGTGCACGGTGGACCGCCATCAGGTGGTCATCCACCGGGAGTCCCGCAAGGAGTATGTCATCCTCGACGCCTCGGGCAGGGGTGGGCCGGGGCAGGAGGAACTCGATCTGCAGAAGGCGCCGAAGGTAGGTCAGTTCTCTGCTGAATCGGGTGCACTGAAGAAACTGCATGTCGAGTTCGAGGGGGCCGGACAGTCGCTTCCTCTGGACGCCCAGGTGTTCATTTCCTGGGTGGCCAGGCATGCGATCGAGTCGCGGATGATCTCGTCGACGTGGGCGATGACGCTCTTCCTGGTGATCCTGATTCCGCTGATCCTGCTTTACCTGCTGAACGTCATCTGACCGGCGCCCTGTCAGTTGTGGCGGGAGGTGGCGCGGGGGCAGGGGGCGGCTCCGTGACACGCCCTGTGCCGGCCAGCAGTGCGAAGGGCGTCAGAAGCCGAAGTCTCCGCCACCTCCGCCGAAGTCTCCGCCGCCACCTCCGCCGAAGTCTCCGCCGCCACCTCCGCCGAAGTCACCGCCTCCTCCGAAGCCGCCGCCGAACCCGCCGTGGCCACTGAAGAGTGAGCCGAGAACCATGCCGGTGACGAGGTTGCCCATTCCGTTGCCACCACCGCCGTAGTTGTCGTGCCGGCGGTTGTAGTCGTCGATGTCCTTCTGGGCGTACTCGGCGGCCTGGGTGGCCACGGAGTTGGCCTGCCGGGCTGCGGCGAAGGCGTCTTTCGGTCTGGTGTCCCGCAGGCGACGGGCATCGGAGAGTGCCTGCCCCGCCGACTGTGCCAGGGAGCGTGCGGTGACCCCGACCATCGCACCCCGGGTGTGGATGGTGTCCTCGACGCTCTGCAGCCTGGCGGTGGCGTCGGCGATGGTCCGGTCGACCATGGCGATGGTGCGCTCATAGGTGTTGCGGGCGCCACGGGCTTCGTCGATCTGGATGTCGAGTTCCCCGTCAGCCTCGAGAAGGGCGGAGTAGGTGCCCAGTGGGTCCCGGGAGCCGTTGGCACGGGCCTCTGCCAGTGCGTTCCTCGCTTTCTCCACGGCCGCCGCCAGGGCAGTCCGGTCGAGGTCGGCGTTGCTGGCGGCGTGGTCGGTGGCTTCGGTGATCTCTCCGTCGACCTCGTCGATGAGGGACTGCAGGTTGGCACGGGCCTCACGGAGCTGGATCTCCGCGTGGGCGACTCCGTCCAGCTGGCTGGACGCCTGATTCAGTGCGAGCCTGGCGGCGCGTGCGGCGTCCACCAGCTCGCCCTGCTGGCCTGCCGGGAGCTTCAGCAGTTCCCTGGCGTGGCTGATGGCCTGCTCGGCGTGGGAGATCTCGACTTCGGCGATGTCCGGGTTGTCGAGGACCGAGGAGAGGAGTGCCGGGTCGACCCGGGTCTTCAGCGATTCCAGTGTGGCCCGGGCTTCGGGGATCCGGGTGCGAAGGTCGACGGTCTCCTGGAAGAGCTTGTCGACGATCTCCGGGGCGTTGATGAGCTTTTCCCGCAGGGTGGCGAAGCGGTCTGCCTGGGCGTTCAGCTTCTCCACGGCCGTGCCGCAGGAGGCGATGATGCTGATGAGGAGGTCCCTCTCCTCCGCCTCGTCGCGCACCAGACCGTTGGCCAGGCGCTGGTGGTCACTGTAGGCCTGGGACAGGGTGCGCTGGGAGGATTCGAGTGCCTTACGCAGTTCCCTCGTCCTTTCAGAGCCGAACTCCGATTCGGCGGTCTCCAGCTCCTGGGCACCTTTGCGGATGGACTCGTCGGTTGACTGGAGCTTCTCGGCGGCGACGGTGCGCAGTGCATGGGTGGGCTGCTGCGCGAGGTCTGACGTCTCGCCCGGGGTGATGGAACGGGTGGCCTCGATCTGGGCCTCCTCGTCCCTGCGCTTCTTGCGTTTGGACCAGACGACGGCTCCACCACCACCGACAGCGAGGACGCCCACACCACCGAGCAGCCACGGGGTCGCCGACCCTCCGCTGTTTTCCCCGGCGACGACCTTGGCTATTGCTTTCCCTCCTTCTGCAAATCCCGAGTTGAGGTTCTTGTCGGCAGCCTTCTTCACGTCTTCGGTGACGGAATTCGGTACCCGGGTACCGGGGCGGACCGAGTACTTTTCGGCACCGGTGTCGATGACAATGACAAGGCCGTTGTCGATGCCCGACTGGGACAGGAGTTGATCTGCCAGCGGACCTGTGGTCTCCGGGGCGTTGTCCACGTACACGAGGTACGCCTTGACCCCGGTTTCGGCCGGACCCTTGGCGAGCAGGTCGGAAATCTCAGACCTGTCCGAGTCCGAGAGCACACCGGCATCGTCGATGACCTGGGAGTTCAGGGTGATCTCGGTATCAGTCGCCGTCTGGGCGAGCACCGTGGTCTCCGCGAATGCGGGCGTGGCCACGGCAGTGCCGAGGCCCGCCGCCCCCAGCCCGGTCAGACCGGCGATCGCGAGGGACGCCACGAAGCGTCGTGAACGTCGGTTACCGGACGGGGAGACAGGGGCGGAATTCACAGCGCGCATAGGTACAACAATAACCGGATTCGCGGGAGGCGGTGCGTAGAGTTGTCTCCATGACTGTCCTGAGAACCCTGGGAAGCATGCTGGGGGCCGGCATCCGCGGCCTGCTGTACATGATCACCGGCACCGTGGTGGTGGCGCTGCTCATTGCCGTGGTCACCGCCGGTCACGTGTGGGCGTACGCGAGGCAGGACGACCAGGGGCGGGCGGACACGATTCTCGTGCTCGGTGCGGCGCAGTACAACGGCACCCCGTCAAAGTGGTTCGCTGCCCGCCTGGACCATGCGGCGGACCTCTACGCCTCCGGCGTGGCCCCGAGGATCGTCACGGTCGGCGGGAAGCTCGCCGGTGACGCGTACACGGAGGCGCAGGCGGGGGCGTCCTATCTGGAAGGCCGGGGCGTCCCGGCGTCCGACATCTCCGCGGTAGGCGAAGGCAGCGACACTCTGGAGTCGGCGGTCGCCTTCGCTGACACCGCCGAATCGCAGGGATGGGGAAGTACCGTGGTCGTCACCGACCCGGCGCATTCCCTGAGAGCCACAGAAATGGTCCGTGACCAGGGAGTGTCTGCCCATGCCTCGCCGACGCGCACCGGACCGGCTGTCTCAGGCAGGGAGGCCCAGCTCGACAGCATCCTCCACGAGACAGGTGGTCTGCTGTACTACCGGGTCACCAGGAACAGCGGTGGCGACTACACGGTGAACGACTGAGACGGGGCCTGCACCGATGGAGCGTTACGCCTACACCGCCCATGACCTGGAACGGTTCCTGCCGACCCCGCCGAAGCACCTCGGTGTGGCGGGGGCGCTGCCGGACGGCCGGGAGGACTTCGACCGGGACCGGGCACGGGTACTGCACAGCGCGGCACTGCGCCGCCTCGCCGACAAGACACAGGTCGTCGGCCCGGGCGAGGGCGACACGCCGCGTACCAGACTGACCCACTCCCTGGAGGTCGGTCAGATCTCCCGGGGAATCGGTACGGCCCTCGGGCTCGACCCTGACCTGTGTGAGCTGGCGGGACTGACCCACGACATCGGCCACCCCCCGTACGGACACAACGGGGAGGCCGCGCTGAACACTCTCGCGGCCGGCTGCGGGGGCTTCGAGGGCAACGCCCAGACCCTGCGGATACTGGTCCGCCTTGAGCCGAAGGTCCTCGACGCCGGAGGGAGGAGCCGGGGGCTCAACCTGACCCGGGCGAGCCTGGACGCGGCGGCGAAGTACCCGTGGGGTCCGGTTGACGCGGACGGGAGGCACAGACGCAAGTACTCCTGCTATGCCGAGGACGCCGACGTCTTCGACTGGGTGCGCGACGGTGCCCCGGAAGGACGCCGTTCCATGGAGGCCCAGGTGATGGACTGGGCCGACGACGTCGCATACTCCGTCCACGATGTCGAGGACGGGATTCTGTCGGGACGCATCAGTCTCGGGGTCCTGTGGGACCTTGTCGAACTGGCGAATATCGCGGACAAGGGGGCCGCAGCGTTCGGAGGGGATCCGGCCGAACTGCTCGAGGCCGCCGACCGGTTACGGGGAATGGACCTAGTCTCCCGGGCGGCTGACTTCCACGGGGGACTGCCGGACCTGGTGGCTCTCAAGGCACTGACAAGTGAACTGGTGAGCCGGTACGTCACCGCCGCAGTCACCGCGACCCGTGCTGCCTACCCAGGTCCGGCGGGGCTGGGCAGGTACTCGGCTGACCTGGTCCTTCCCCCGCAGGTGGTCGCCGAGGTCACGCTGCTGAAGTCGGTCGCGGTCCTCTACGTGATGGACGAGAGACGGCATCTTGCCAACCAGGACCGGCAGCGGGACCGGATCTACCGGGTGACCTCGTATCTGGCAGCAGGTGCCCCGGGTTCCCTCGACCTGCTCTTCCGCAACTGGTGGCTCGAGGCGGAGGGGACGGCCGGAAAACTGAGGGTCATCATCGACCAGGTGGCGTCTCTGACAGAATCGCGGCTGGAGCGGATCGACCGGGCGGCAAGTGCGGAGAGCGCTGCCTGGGGTTAGGCGGCACCGTCGTCTTCGGCGTCGGGTATCGCACAGAATGTCCCGTAGTGGTCCCCGGTGTAGTACCAGACGTCAGGGTCGGTGCCGGTCCCCCCTCCGACCACGATCCGTCGGGCACCCCGGTGGCCGACCCCGGGGGTGTCCACGGTGTACTCGCGGTAGAAGTTCCCGTCCTCCCGGGGGAGTGTGCCCTCGTAGTTTCCGAAGTGCTTGCCGTCGTCGGCCCCGTGCTCGAAGGGACCTCCGTCGAGGATCGCGTCGATGACCTCGTCGGCCTGCTCCGGGAGGGTGTCCACGGGACAGCTGCCGCCACCGGATCCCGTCTGCGGAGTGGCAGGGGCTGACCCGGCTGCCCGTGCTGTGACGGACGTGGTTCCGGCTGCACCGGTCGTGTCGGTGCTGCCGTCTCCGCCGGCCACGGTGTCCACGCCGAGGAACACCGCGGCAGCCGCCACGACGACTCCTGCGACGGTGCCGAGAGTTTTCCTGGTGTTTCCTGACATTCCGGTTCCCACGGTGGACAAGTGAACCACACCCGTGCGACCGGTGTGAATCCGCCGCGGTGCCGGGCCGGCCTCGCGCCGGGCGTGGGTGGCATACCATGGTCGCCATGGCACGAGGACGTATTCCGGACACCGACATCGCCGCGATCAGGGAACAGACCCCGATCGAGGACGTCGTCGGAGAATATGTTCAGCTCACTCCCGGCGGAGTCGATTCGCTGAAAGGCCTGAGCCCGTTCAAGGACGAGAAGACCCCGTCCTTCCATGTCCGTCCGAACAAGGGGTACTTCCACTGTTTCGCGACAGGTGAGGGCGGTGACGTCTTCAGCTTCCTGATGAAGATGGAGCATGTGACCTTCCCCGAGGCGGTGGAACAGTGCGCTGAGCGCATCGGCTACCAGATCAACTACGAGGGCGGGGGTCCGGTGAACCGTGTGGAGCCGGGGACCCGCCAACGTCTCATCGCGGCCAACCGTGCCGCTCAGGAGTTCTACCGTGCACAGTTCACTGACACGGACAACCGTGACCCGGGCGCGGAGAAGGCAAGGGCGCTGCTGCGTGACCGTGGTTTCAGTGATGACCTTGTCGCCGACTTCGGCTGCGGTTACGCCCCTGACGGGTGGGACACGCTGACCAGGTACCTGCTGCGGCGAGGTTTCAGTTTCAGGGAACTGGAGGACGCCGGACTGAGCAGAATGGGCAACAGGGGTCCGATCGACCGTTTCCACCGTCGTCTGCTGTGGCCGATCCGCAACTCTGCCGGGGATGTCATCGGTTTCGGGGCCCGCAAGCTCTTCGAGGACGACAAGCTCGGCAAGTACATGAACACCCCGGAGACTCTGCTGTACAAGAAGTCGAAGGTCCTGTTCGGTCTCGACCGGGCGAAGAAGTCGATCAGCTCCGACCACCAGGCCGTGGTGGTGGAGGGGTACACGGACGTGATGGCCCTCCACGCCGCCGGGGTGACCACCGCCGTCGCAGCCTGCGGCACCGCCTTCGGTGAGGAACACCTGCAGATGCTGCGGCGGTTCATGCTCGACGACCAGTTCTTCCGCGGGGAGATCATCTACACCTTCGACGGGGATGAGGCGGGCCAGAAGGCCGCGATGCGTGCCTTCGACGGTGACCAGAAGTTCACCGGGCGCAGTTACGTGGCCGTGGCCCCGGACGGGATGGATCCCTGCGACCTGAGGATGGAGAGGGGGGACGCCGCGGTGCGCGAGATGGTGGCGTCCCGCATCCCGATGTTCGAGTTCGTGATCCGCACCATCATCCGCGGGTACGACACCCACTATGTCGACGGGCGGGTGGACGCCCTGAGGCGGGTCGTTCCGCTGCTCGCGGGGATCCGGGATGACGCGCTACGGGACGAGTACGCCCGTCAGGCGTCCGGCTGGCTGTCCTGGCCGGATCCCTCGGAGGTTGTCGCGAAAGTGCGTGAGGCTGCGAGGACGGCGGGCAGCAGGGGGGTGTCCGGAACGGAACTCAGGGAGGGGGTGGCCAGGGCGAACCGTCGGGCTGCGGCCGCGCAGTCACAGGCCACGGATGCCCCCGTGTCACTGCTGCAGCGGCCGGACCCCGGTGACGCCTACCTGCGTCCGGTGCGTGAGACCCTCAAGCTCATGCTCCAGGAACCGGGACTGGTGGGTCCTGCCGCAGACGGGCTGCTCGTGGAGAGTTTCGAGCATCCCACGTACATGGCGGTGGCCCGGGCGGTGAGGGACGCGGGGGGAGTGGCGTCCGCCACGGCCGGCGATGCGGGGTGGCTGGACGCCGTGAGTGCGGCGACCCGCGACCCCATGTGCCGCGCGGTGATCAGCGAGCTCGCGGTGGAGGAGCCCCGGTGTACCCCGGACAGGCTCAGGTTCTACGCCCCCGCGGTTGTCGCGAGGATGGAGGAACGGTGGGTCGGCAACGAGATCGCCGAGCTGAAGTCGAGAATGCAGCGCATGCGGCCCGACCTCGGAGGGTCGGAGAAGAAGGAGTACAACGCCACCTTCGCCGACCTGATGGCGCTGGAGAAGTACCGCAGGACCCTGCAGGAGCAGGCGCAGAGCTACGGGGAACTGTCTGACTGACGGCTCGTGGCCGTTTCGTGGCCCGTTTCGCGGCCCGTTTCGTGGACCACGGTGACGGCCGGGTGGCGGCGTCCCCGGCAGGAGTGCCGTCGGCGGGACTACGGCGGGACTACGGCGGGACTACCTGGTGCCGGCGGGGTTTCCGTGACCGTCCTGGTCGGCGACGGGGCGTCCGTGGGAGTCGGTCATGGCCCGTCTCCCCGACCCGACGGGCCGGTCTTCGTCGTGGACAGTGAGATCGTCCTCGAGCAGAACCTCGCCGTTGCCGAGTGTCGAGGAGGTGCGCCCGTTGAGGTCCCTGACCTCCCGCATCCGGGGTTCCGGGTCGAGCCTGTCTGCCAGGGCCTTACGTCCGGCGTGGAGAGCCTTCCGGGTGACCGGGGAGTTGATCACAGCTTCGTAGCCGTTGCGGATCTGCTCGAACCGTCGGCGTCCTGCCCGGGTGCCGAGGACGTAGCCGGCTGCTGCTCCGATGACGAGTTGGATCATGGCGTCCACCCTATCGCAGCGTCGGGGTGCCGGTCGCGGGAACGTCGGTAGGGTGGTGAGGGGAACTGGCGGACGCTTCGAGTGGCGGAGTTTCAGGAACCGCGGTTTACTGTCAGTGAATTCGAGCCCGTCGCAGCAGCGAACACCCCTGTGAAAGGAAACGACCACCGTGAGCACAACCGTCAAAGGCGTCATCGCCCGCGAGAAGAACGCCCCCGTCGAACTGGTCGATGTCGTGGTTCCGGACCCCGGGCCCCATGACGTCATCGTCAGGATCCAGGCCTGCGGGGTCTGCCACACCGACCTCGCCTACCGTGACGGCGGCATCGGAGACAATTTCCCTTATCTGCTGGGACATGAGGCCTCGGGGATCGTCGAGACCGTGGGGGCCGAGGTCTCGCATGTGGCGGTGGGGGATTTCGTCGTCCTCAACTGGCGGGCGGTGTGCGGTGAATGCCGCGCCTGCCGGAAGGGTCAGCCGCAGTACTGCTTCGCCACATTCAACGCGAGCGAGCCGATGACGCTCGCCGACGGTACAGAGCTGGAGGCGGCACTGGGCATCGGCGCATTCATCGAGAAGACCGTGGTACACGAGGGTCAGTGCACCAAGGTCAACCCGGAGGCGGACCCTGCCGCCGCGGGCCTGCTGGGGTGCGGCATCATGGCCGGCCTCGGTGCGGCCGTCAACACCGGTGAGATCAGGCGGGGCGAGAGTGTCGCGGTCATCGGGTGCGGTGGCGTGGGCATGGCCGCCGTCGCGGGAGCGAAGCTGGCCGGGGCCACCACGATCATCGCCATCGACGTCTCCGACGAGAAGCTCGCCCGGGCGCGGGAATTCGGTGCCACACATGTCATCAATTCGGCGTCCCTGCCCCCGGCCCCGGACGCCACGGGTGAGGACCAGCCGGTCGTCAAGGCGGTCCACGAGATACTCGGAGGCATCGGCACCGACGTCGTCGTCGACGCCGTGGGCGTGCCGGCGACCTACCGCCAGGCCTTCTACATCCGGGACCTCGCGGGACGGGTGGTTCTCGTCGGTGTCCCCACGCCGGGGATGGAGCTCAACCTTCCGTTGCCCGACGTGT
This sequence comes from Corynebacterium provencense, assembly GCA_900049755.1. Classification (GTDB taxonomy): domain Bacteria; phylum Actinomycetota; class Actinomycetes; order Mycobacteriales; family Mycobacteriaceae; genus Corynebacterium; species Corynebacterium neomassiliense. The sequence goes on along the minus strand of LT160593.1, from coordinate 1,440,713 downwards.
TCGGGCGGGGAGGGTCGCTGAAGTCCGCCTGGTACGGCGACTGTCTGCCGGAGCGGGACTTCCCGCTCTACACGGACCTGTACCTGCAGGGTCGGTTCCCTCTGGCGGACTTCATCGACGAGCGCATCAGCATCGACGCCGTGGAGGAGGCGTTCGCGACGATGAAGTCGGGCAAGGTCCTCAGGTCGGTGGTGGAACTGTGAGCGGCAGCGGAGAATCAACCCGCTCCTCGGGATCTTCGGACACCGGGCTGCGGATCGACCGGGTGGTCACCCACGGGGTGTTCGAGCTCGACGGCGGTCAGTGGGAGGTCGACAACAACATCTGGCTCATCGGTGACGGTGACGACGTGATCATCGTGGACGCCGCCCACGACGCCGACGCGATCGCTGATGCCGTGGGTGACAGGAACGTCCGCGCGGTGATCTGCACCCACGCCCACAACGACCACATCACGGTGGCCCCTGAACTGGCCGAACGTTTCGACACCAGAGTTTTCGTGCACCCCGGTGACCAGATGCTGTGGGACCAGACCCACCCGGGTGTCACCCATGCCGACCTCGGTGACGGGCAGACCTTCGACATCGCCGGGACATCGCTGCGGGTCGTCAACACGCCCGGGCATTCGCCAGGGTCGTGCTGTCTCTATCTGCCGGAGGCGAAGGTGCTCTTCAGTGGAGACACTCTCTTCGCGGGAGGGCCGGGTGCGACAGGGCGTTCCTACAGTGACTTCGGGACGATCATCGATTCGATCCGTGGTTCACTTCTGACCCTGCCCGATGACACTGAGGTGTACACGGGACACGGTGACGCCACCTCCATCGGTTCTGAGGCACCCCACCTCGGCGAGTGGATCGCGCGGGGGCACTGAGCAGGTCACCGCTTGTCCGGTATACCCCGGTGGGGTATAGAATCCGGGTATGGGTACCGGTGACATGAATCTCCATATTGCGGCGCAGACGGACGACGGGTGCGGATGCGACTGCTCCAGCGAGCCCGCCGACAACGGGTACACCCCGGATAAGAAGCGCTACCTCGCCCGCCTCAAGCGGATCGAAGGGCAGGTGCGGGGTCTTCACCGCATGGTCGATGAGGATGAGTACTGCATCGACGTCCTCACCCAGATTTCGGCGGTACAGTCCGCGCTCAAAGGGGTGGCACTGGCTCTGCTCGACGACCATATGCAGCACTGCGTCCTACACGCCGCACAGCGGGGAGGCGACGAAGCTGTCGAGAAGCTCGACGAGGTCTCCGCCGCCGTGTCCCGTCTGTTGAAATGAGGTCACCCGGGAGTGAAAGGACTCTCGAGAGCTGATATCTCCATCGACCAGACCAGGATCTCGGCATCCTCCACCGCGGTGACGGTCACGCGGTCCGTGTCCGTCAGCCGGGCGGCATCCCCTTCGGTCAATGTGGCGGAGAGGTCAGGCAGGGCGACCACGCCTGTGGCTGTCAAGACATGGGTGAACCGGGACGCCGGGAGAACCGCCGACTGTCCGGCGGCGAGACGGCCGACGCGGAACACTGCACCGGGGGTGTTGATGTGCAGCGGGGTGACAGTCGGGGAGTCCGTCTCTGCGGGAACTGTGGAGGGCGGAGAATCCTGAAGGTCTGCGACGGCCGGTCCGCTGGCGACCGTGACCAGGCTGACCCTGCTGACCGGGCTGACCCTGCTGACCGGGCGATGTGCGTCCTCCGCCGTGTCCGGGGCGTCCCGGGCGGCGGTGAGTGCCGCGGAAAAGTCGGCGGTGCGGTACGTCGGCGAATGGTCCGGGCGGTCCGTGGGCAGCCACATCTGGACCACCCGCAGTACCTGACGTGAAGTGAAGCCGGCGGCATTCGTCTCCGCATGCGCGATCCCACGTCCTGCGGAGATGGCCTCAGCTTCGCCGGGGCCGAGTTCGGTGACAGTGCCGCGGGAATCGCGGTGCCGGAGGCGTCCTTCGAGCACCCAGGTGACAATTTCGGAGTCCCTGTGCCGGTGCATGTCGAACCCTTCCCCGGGTTCCACGAGATCGTCGTTGTGCACGAGGAGGGCCCCGAATCCCGCCTCGGCCATCAGGCGTGGTGTGGAACCGCCGGTGAACGCGAAGGACTGCCGTGACCTGATGTCATTACCGGGCCAGATGGACCGCTCCGCCGAGCGCACGATGACAGTTGACATGTCAACAATATTAGCGGGGAACGGCCGGGCACACCACGGAAGGAGACGCCGGGACATCGGCCCATGCCTCGCCCGCGGCAGGCTCGCCGACAGGAGGCTTGCCCGCAATTGGTGGCTTGCCCACAGTGGACCCGTCCGGACCGGGATGTCCCGTAACGACGGAAGCGCGTCGCAGAGTGCGACGCGCTTGCTGTGGGGCCAGCGGGGCTCGAACCCGCGACCAACGGATTATGAGTCCGCGGCTCTAACCGACTGAGCTATAGCCCCGCGGAACAGTGTAGCGGGTGGCCCTCCACATGCCGTGCACGCACCCCGGAGGACGGAATATCCGCAGGTAGATCCCCTGATTTGTGGGCCCGCACCGGTTCTGGGTATAGTTCTGTCTCGTTGCAGGGGCCGGCACCGACCTCCTGCGAAGTATTCCCCCTTAGCTCAACGGCAGAGCATTCGACTGTTAATCGAAGGGTTACTGGTTCGAATCCAGTAGGGGGAGCAGAAAGGCCCCCGACCAGCGAGAACGGTCGGGGGTTCAGCTGTGTCCGGGTGTTCACCGTCGGCGTACAGGCGCGCTCTGTTGCTCACATCGAACACCTGTAGTGACCGTTCCACGTATCCTGGGGCGGAACCGCAGACCTCGATCAGGGAGTGACCATGCAGAGAATCATCCGTTACGCGCTCGTGACCGTCGGCAGCTGGGCCGTGACCCGGGTCGTCGACCGGGTCCTTGACCGCAGGGGTACCAGGGGCAGGCGCCGCGGCAGAAAGTGACTCAGGCGGCGGAACCCGAACCCGGGGCCGCCCGGGAACAGCGGGCACGTCCCAGGTGTCCGGCAGGAGGGCGGGTGACAGGTGTCACCCGCCCTCCTCTGCCCTGCATCACCTGTTCAAGGGTAGCGTTGAGCAGGTCAGAAGTATCGTTTCAGCAGGAGTACAGAAACATGGCGTCACAGCGACCCACACCGTCCGCTCTCCGGCGGAGATTCCCTCCGGTCAAGGACCTCAGAGAGCTCATGAAGTTCGAGAAGCCCACCATCGACATCACCGGTCGCAGACTGGCGAAGGCGACCAATGTCTGGGAGCTCCGCAAGATCGCGAAGCGTCGCACCCCCACAGCCCCCTTCGACTACGTCGACGGCGCGGCGGAGAACGAGATCTCCCTCAACCGGGCACGGATGGCCTACCGTGACCTCGAGTTCAACCCCGGGGTGCTGAGGGACGTCAGTGACGCCGATCTGTCGACGGAGATCTTCGGTGACCGCGTGAGCATGCCGCTGGCGATCGCCCCCACCGGTTTCACCCGGATGATGCAGACCGAAGGGGAGTACGCCGGGTCCGCCGCAGCAGCAGACAAGGGAATCCCCTTCTGCCTCTCCACCATGGGAACAGCCTCCCTGGAAGATGTCGCAGCCCACACACCGGACGGCAACAACTGGTTCCAGCTCTACCTCTGGAAGGACCGGGAAGCCTCCAAGGAGCTGGTGCAGAGGGCGTGGGACGCCGGCTACCGCAAGCTCATTGTCACCGTGGACACCGCCATCGCGGGAGCGCGCCTCAGGGACATCCGTAACGGGTTCTCCATCCCGCCCCAGCTGACCTGGAAGACAGTGCTCGACGCGTCCTACCGGCCCGCATGGTGGTTCAACTTCCTGACCACAGAACAGCTCTCCTTCGCCTCCCTGTCCCGCAGCTCCGGGACAGTGGCGGAACTCGTGGACCGTATGTTCGACCCCGCCCTCACCTTCGACGACATCGACTGGATCCGGGAACTCTGGCCCGGCACCCTGATCTGCAAGGGACTGCAGACAGTCGAAGACTCACAGCGGGTGCTCGACCACGGTGCGGACGGAATCATCCTCTCCAACCACGGGGGCAGGCAGCTCGACCGCGCCCCCGTCCCGCTGCACCTGCTGCCCAAGGTGCGTCAGGCTGTCGGAGAAGAGGTCACCATCGGACTCGACACCGGAATCATGGACGGTGCCGACATTGCGGCTGCCGTCGCACTCGGCGCTGACTACACCCTCGTCGGACGTGCCTACGTGTACGGCCTCATGGCCGGAGGGCAGCGCGGGGTCGCCAGGATGCTGGACATCATGGAGGACCAGATGCGCAGGACCATGCGCCTCTGCGGCGTCACGAAGGTCAGTGAACTCACCCCCGACCACGTGACCCTCAAAACCTCGGAAGCCGCCTCCGGCTACTGGATCTGACCACCGTCACGGTCACGCGCCCGGAAAGCCGTCAGTCCCCACGGCGCCCCAGACCCCGGCATTGAAATCAGCCCAGCGTCGCCTGGCCCAGTCGCCGAACGCACGGTCGGTGAGCACGATTCCTGACGTGCCCGTCGCCCGGTGAAACCACAGGAAAGTACCGGACTGGCCGAAATGACCGGCAACGTCCTCCGGCATGGAGGACGCTAGCCAGTGGGGGAACTTGTGGCCGTGCAACTCGAACCCCAGGCCCCACGGACAGGGACGCTGCCGCCCGTAGCCGGGAACCACACCGTCGAGATCCGGGAACTGGGGCGTCAGTGCCTCATCCCACAGGGAGACCGGAAGCAGCACCGGCGACAGGAACTCGCCGGCCAGGCGAATCAGAGCGTCCAGTGACGCGCTGAACCCGTGCCCGGCTGATCCGGCGACAACCAGCTCCGCAGGAGCAATCCCCAGAGGCTCGGCCACCGCCGCCCTCACATAGGTGGGGAAGTCGAGACCGACCTCCGAGACGGCGGCAGTGACCAGGTCCGCGAGAATCTCGAACCCGGCCGAAGAATAGATACGTCTCGCCCGCGGAGCCTTCTCGCGGACACGGTCGGAGAACCCGGTACCCGAAGCATGGGACAGCAACTCCCGGACCGTGGCGTCCGCGGGGCCGGCCACCACCACGCCGGTGGAAGACGAAATGCCGTCGACCGTGTCATCGAGGGAGAAACACCCCTCCGACACCGCCACGAGCACGGTGTAGGCGGTCACGAGCTTGCTCACGCTGGCGAGCGGAAAAAGCCGGTGACCGTCACCGACCGTCACCGGGGACTCCGGACCCGGCAACAGTACAGCGGCACTGACATGGTCGACCGGCCAGTCACGGACCTCTGCGAGAACCTTCTGTGCGGTCGTCACTGCGTGATCTCCCCTACGGGTCCGGTGCTACGCAGCCGTCGACTCGGTGACCGCAGCGTCCGCCAGATCACCGACAGTGCGGGCCGACCAGATCTCGTCCTCGGTCAGTTCCACCCGGAAGTCGTCCTCGATCTTCACGGATATCTCGATGAGTGCGAGAGAGGTCAGGTGGAGATCATCAGTCAGCACAGATCCGGCGGTGATGTCACCGGCCTCCACACCGGAGACATCCTCGATGATCTTCACTATCCGGGACAGGGGAGTGGCCTCTGCCGGTGAGGATGTGGCAGCGTCCTCCCTGACCTCGGTTGCCCCGCCGAGGGCTGCGATGAGCCTCTCCTGTGCCTCACGTGAGATCTCCAAGGGACCACGGACCTTTCTGCCGTACCGGCGGTGAGCTGCAGGTGAAGAACCCGCCGACAGCAGTCGGCGATGTCTGTCGCCGATACTAGCAACGGTGGGCAGGTAACCACATTCTGAGATCGTGACCCGGCTCCCGGGATCAGGCCTTGGTCGGATCGTTGAGTTCGAGGGACGCTGCGGCGTCCTTCACGACGTCCCAGGAGACCTTGTGTTCACGGGCCAGGGCGGAAAGCACCGCGACGGTGATCGACTCGGCGTCAGAGTTGAAGAACCGCCGGGCAGCTTCCCGGGTGTCGGAGAATCCGAAACCGTCGCAGCCGAGGGTGGTGTAGTCACCGGGGACGTAGGGCCGGATCATCTCGGGAAGTGAGCGTGTGAAATCGGTCACAGCGATGAACGGGCCCGGGGCGTCCTCGAGAACCTCGGTCACATAGGGCCTGGGAATGACGCCGTCGGGGTGCCTCAGCTCGTCGAGGTCCAGCTCACGTGCTTCACGGGCCAGCTCGGCCCATGCAGGAACAGAGTAGAGGGCCACGTTGACGTTGAATTTCTCGCGCAGCAGGACCTTCGCACGGATCGCCTCTGTCATACCCACGCCCGAGGCGAGGACCGTCGCCACCAGATCGGTGGCGGGAGCTTCCCCGGCGTCCCCGGTCGCTCCGGCCCCCGTACCGACCAGACGGTCGGCAGGCGAATAGAGGTAGATGCCCCGGAGCAGGCCGTTGACATCCAGATCCTCCGGTGCGGCCGGCTGCTCCACCGGCTCGTTGTACACGGTGAGGTAGTAGATGACGTTCTCGCCCTTGCCGTCAGGACCCGAACCCTCGCCGTACATGCGGCGGATCCCGTCACGGACGATGTACGCGATCTCGTAGCCGAACGCCGGATCCCAGGACACGACGGCCGGGTTCGTCGACGCCAGCACGGGGGAATGGCCGTCCATGTGCTGGAGACCTTCACCGGTGAGAGTGGTCGCGCCTGCGGTCGCCCCGATGAGGAAACCACGGGTCATCTGGTCCGCCGCCGCCCAGATCGAGTCACCCGTGCGCTGGAAACCGAACATCGCGTAGAAGATGTACAGCGGGATCATCGGCTCGCCGTGGGTGGCGTACGAGGTACCCGCCGCAATGAACTCTGCGACAGAACCTGCCTCGTTGATGCCCTCGTGCATGATGTGACCGTCTCTGGCCTCCTTGTAGGAGAGCATGAGGTCAGCGTCCACCGGCGTGTAGTTCTGGCCGTGGGGGTTGTAGATCTTCAAGGTGGGGAACCAGGAGTCCATACCGAAGGTGCGGGCCTCGTCGGGGATGATCGGGACAAGGCGCTTCTCGATCTCCGGGTCCGCCATGAGCTCCTTGAGTGTGCGTACCAGGGCCATGGTGGTGGCTACCTTCTGCTTGCCCGACCCCTTGAGGACCGCGCGCATCAGTTCGGCGTCCGGGATCTTCAGCGGGGTGTAATCGACCCTGCGCTCCGGGACGGGACCGCCGAGCTCCCTGCGCCGCTCCAGCATGTAGCGGATCTCGGGGGAGTCCGGTCCGGGATTGTAGTAGGGCGGCAGCTTCGGGTTCGCCTCGAGCTCCTCGTCTGTGACGGGGATCTCCTGCTTGTCGCGGAAACGCTTGAGATCGTCGAGGGTGAGCTTCTTCATCTGGTGGGTCGCGTTGCGCCCCTCGAAGTTGTGCCCGAGTCCGTACCCCTTGATCGTGTGCGCGAGGATGACGGTCGGCTGGTCCTTCGTCTCCAGGGCCCTCTTGTACGCGGCGTAGATCTTGCGGTAGTCGTGACCGCCGCGGCGCAGGGCGAAGATCTCCTCATCCGTCATGTCCTCGACGAGCTTCGCTGTCTCGGGGTCCCTCTCGAAGAAGTTCTTGCGGACGTAGGCCCCGTCCTTACCCTTGAACGTCTGGTAGTCACCGTCAGTGGTGGTGTTCATGATGTGGACCAGGCGACCGTCCTGGTCCTTGTCCAGCAGACGGTCCCACTCGCGTGCCCAGATGACCTTGATGACGTTCCAGCCGGCCCCCCGGAAGAAACTCTCGAGTTCCTGGATGATCTTGGTGTTGCCGCGGACCGGACCGTCGAGCCGCTGCAGGTTGCAGTTCACGACGAAGGTGAGGTTGTCCAGGTTGTTCAGGGATGCCTGCTGGATGAGGCCGCGGGCCTCCGGCTCATCCATCTCGCCGTCACCGAGGAAGGCCCACACGTGCTGCTGTGAGGTGTCCCGGATGCCCCTGTCATGGAGGTACTTGTTGAACCGTGCCTGGTAGATGGCGTCCATCGGGCCCAGACCCATGGAGACGGTGGGGAACTCCCAGAACTCCGGCATGTCCCGGGGATGAGGGTAGGAGGGCATGCCGTGTCCGGGCCTGGACTTCTCCTGGCGGAACCCGTCCATGTCCTCCTCGGACAGGCGCCCTTCGAGGAAGGCGCGGGCGTACATGCCGGGCGAGGCATGGCCCTGGAAGAAGACCTGGTCGCCGCCGCCGGGATGGTCCTTTCCGCGGAAGAAGTGGTTGAAGCCGACCTCGTAGAGAGCTGCCGCGGACGCGTAGGTGGAGATGTGCCCGCCGACACCGATTCCGGGGCGCTGGGCGCGGTGAACCATGATGGCGGCATTCCAACGGATCCAGCGACGGTACCGCTTCTCCATGGCTTCGTCACCGGGGAACTCGGGTTCCATCGTGGTCGGGATGGTGTTGACGTAGTCGGTGGACAGCAGCGGAGGAAGAGAGACCCGGCGGGCGTCCGCCCGCTCGAGCATCCGGAGCATCAGGTAGCGGGCCCTGTCGGGGCCCGCCTCTGACAGGAGTCCGTCGAGGGAGTCCATCCACTCCTGGGTCTCGTCCGGGTCGGAGTCCTTGAGGTAGGACGCGACGCCGTCGCGGATATTACTGAAGTTGCTGTCGTGGGCAGGGCTCATGACGTTCCTCCTGGTCTGCGGAATCAGTGTCGTTCCTGAGGCACAGCGGTGGCGGCCGAAGGAACGCGGTCCCCCCGATCCTAGCCCCGTCCGCGGTACTCGGTTCGGGGGAGAAATCACGGGGGTGGCAGGGGAAAGAAACGCCCAGGTCTGGTGCGGTCACGCTCGATCACCTACTATTCAGACCCATAATGCTCGAAAACTTACGAAAGGTCAGGGACAAGCCAGTGGGAGACGCCGCAGGGGCGACGGTGGGCAGTGAGAACGGCTGGGCGGAGCTCATGGATGTGACGGGCGGCCAGATCGTCCAGGAGCTCGGCTGGGACGAGGATGCCGACAACGGGATCAGCGAATCCCTCGAAGACGTCATCGGCAGTCAGCTACTCGACGAAGAGACCGACGAGATGGTCGACGTGGTCCTCCTGTGGTGGCGCGCCGACGACGGCGACCTGGTGGACGGTCTGGTGGACGCCACGAGGAACCTCGGCGAAGCGGGCCGTATCTGGCTTCTGACTCCCGCCGCGGGTACCGCGGGTACCGTGGATCCCGGAGAGATCGCGGAATCTGCGCAGATCGCCGGCCTGGTCCAGACGACCTCCACCCGACTGGGGTCCTGGCAGGGGGCCTGTCTGGTGGCGCGTGGAGTGAAGCGCTAGAGTCTTTCCGGTCGGCAGTAGGCGATGCTGCTGTCTGGCGCACTTAGCTCAGTTGGAAGAGCAGCTGGTTTACACCCAGCAGGTCGGCGGTTCGAACCCGTCAGTGCGCACAGGGGTACACACTTTCGGGGGTAGACAAACGGTGGAATGTCTGTCGTACTGCGACAGGTGCCGTTTCCGGGTTGGGTAATCCTCCAGGCGCGACTAGCCTTACCTAACTGAAGAAGGCTGTGCTTTCAGAAGTGTCCGCCGTGACCAGGAGAATCCCACCTATGTCGTCCCCCCGCTCGCTCCGTCTCGCTTCGGCGGCAGCACTCGCTGCCGCGATGCCCCTGGTCGGAGTTGCTGTCGTCCCCGCCTCTGTCCTACCTGCCGCTGTCGCGGACGACACCTCGCAGTGTCGTGCAGTGTCCGCCGCGGACATGGCCTGGGGTATCAGGCAGTCGCTCCGGAACTACCTCACCGGTCCGATCGCCGCAGGAGGCTGGGATCTGGACGGCATCACCTACACCGGTGCCACCGAGAACGCCGAGGACGGGGCGTTCCACTTCACCGCCGATCCCCGCGGGTCCCGTGTCGAGGGCGACGCCGCCGACCTTCCGATGGGCGGGACGATGCACCTGACCGGACACGGGGGAATCATCAACGTCACGCTGTCGAACTTCGAGCTGCAGATCCGGGGCAACCGGGGTCAGCTCCTCGCCGACGGACGGTACCTGGCCGCAGATCCGGCGGCGGTGGCGAGCCTCGTCGGCGGGCCTCCTGCGTTCACGCAGCAGCCGGTCGCGACATTCACCTTCGACAGGACTCTCACCCAGGCTGGGTCAGCGTCCGGAAGTGCCGTCCTCACCGGAGCCAGCTGGATCCACGAGAACCTCAACAAGGGTCTGCTGGGCTCGTACGGCGAGGGCAAGAACGAGGGCGACCCGGTCGTCGTCACCGTGAAGACCTCGGGCCCGGGGGACTGCGGTGTGGACAGGAATGCGGTGATGGCCTCCTCCGCAGGTCAGACCGACACCGTGGAGAGCCCGGCCGCGTCCGCCTCGGGCACAGCCGCCGCTGCCCAGGCGGGCACACCGGCTGCCCAGGCGCTTTCACACCGGCTGCCCAGGCGCTTTCGCCGGTGACCGGGGCGGCAGCGGGAGGTACGCCCACGGGCACCGGATCCTGCACCGTCGCTGACGCGTCGGTGGGTTGGGGGCTGAAGAAGTCCTTCCGCAGCTACCTCACCGGGCCCATCGCGATGGGACGCTGGGACCTCGACCAGGTCGGTTTCAGCGGTTCCGAAGGCGGAGACGACGGACAGTTCCGGTTCACCGCGGACCCGTCGGCGGTGAAGCTTTCCGGCGGGGACGCCGACATCCCGCTGAAGGGGTCCGTCCACCTGACCGGTCACTTCGGCGCCCTGGACATCACCTACAGCAACATGGTCGTGAAGGTCCGCGGCACCACCGCCCAGTTCATCGCCGACTACCGGTCGAACACGGTCTCCAGCTACACCGCCGGTGCCCAGGTCACCGGCGCAAAGACCGGGACCCAGGTCCCGATCGCCCAGTTCGAGCTGACCTCGCCGATCTCTGCGGCAGGTGGCTCGGTGAAGGTCTCCGGTCCCGGTTACATCACCGAGGACGGTAACCAGTCCCTGGGCGGCAACTACGGGGAAGGGAACAACCAGGCCGACCCCATCGACATCACCCTCGACACCGCCGGAGCGGGCTGCGCCACGGGGGCCGGATCCCAGGGGCTCGGCGGCATCACCTCTGCGGGGGCGGCGTCCTCCGGAGGGTCTGCGGCTTCGGCCGGTGTGGCCGCCGCCGGCACCCCGGACCTCAGCGTCACCCCGAGAGTCTCCGGTATCACCTCCGCAGGTTCGACGGGCTCCGCCGGAACGTCCGACACCACCTGCCAGGCCTCTGACGGTGACAGGAACGTCGTGGAGACCAGGATGGGCTGGGGGATCAAGGATTCCTTCCGGTCGTACATCAAGGGTTCCATCGCCAAGGGTGACTGGACCACCGGCGGCGGTGCCGTCTACAGCGACGGGAACTTCGTCTTCAGCGGGTCCGAGGGCACCCTGAAGGTGTCCGCTGGTTCCGTGACCTCGGGGACGCTGAAGTTCGGTGGTTCCGTCACCTTCACCGGTCACGAGGGGGTGCTCCACACCGTGGTCTCCGACCCGGAGATCCGTCTCAACGGTGGCACAGGGACCCTGGTCGCCAATGTCAGCTCCAACGACACTTCCGGAAATCCCCACGACTACGGCCGCATCTCCCTCGCCGACCTGTCCCTCTCCGGGGTCAGCCTGGAGGGCGGGATCCTCGACGGCAGTGCCTCGGCGTCCCTCAGCGCTGACGGATCCACCGCACTTGCCGGCTACTACTCGGCGGGCGAGGCCCTGGATCCGGTGAGCTTCCGGGCGGCTGTCTCCGACAGCTGCGACACGACCTCCGCCGCATCGCTGGGTGACAAGCCCGCCGATGAATCCGACGGAGACGCCGACAAGGACGACAAGGCGGCGAAGGAGCGGAAGCAGGGGAAGGTCACCGTCAACGGCGCTGAAGCGACCGACGGGGAGAACAGCGACACCGGTCTGGTGGCGTTCCTCAAGGATCCGCGTTCCATGGTGCCCAGTGTCATCGCCGTGATCGCTGCGGCTGTCGCCGGAGCCATGGCGGTGCGTCTGCGCCGCACCAACCGCAGGATCGACGAGATCGCGGCCGCCACCGGTACGGGGGTCGTCTCCGGTGGCGGGGAACCCGGCGAGGACGACTGACCCGGATCCGGGTCAGTGCGCCGTCGCGGACTAGACTGGGACCGTGTCTGAACCCCGTGACCGGTCCCCAGTCTCCCCGGATCGCCGCCAGCGGCGACGGGGATGGCGGGCCTTCCTGACCCCGGGCTGGGTCATCACCGCCGTACTGTCGCTGGCTTTCGCCTATGTGGCGTTCACGGTGCTCGCCCCGTGGCAGCTCGGGAAGAACTCCGACACCCAGAAGTTCAACCACCGCCTTGAGGCGGCGCTGGAGCATGACCCGGTCCCGGCGTCCTCGGTGATGCCCCGGGACCGTACTCCGGCGGGGGAGGACCGGGAGTGGACCAGGGTCTCACTTCAGGGGGTCTTCCTCCCGGACGACGAGGTTCTGCTGCGCAACCGGCCGGTGGACACGTCGCCCGCGTTCCAGGTGCTCACCCCGTTCCGCACCGACGACGGGCTGACTGTGCTGGTCAACAGGGGTTGGGTCAAGCCGTTGGGGGGCGGTACCGGTGTTCCCGACCTCACGGCGGCACCGGCGACGCCGATCACCGTCACCGGCTACATCCGCAAATCCGAGGCACTTCCGGACACTCCTCCGATCACCGACCAGGGGCGTGTCCAGGTCTACGGAATGAACACAGTGCAGATCGGCGATCTGACGGGACTGCCGTTGGCGTCCGATTATGTGCAGCTCGACGAGGAGTCCGTTGAAGGCAGGGCGGGTGAGGGGCTGACCCCTGTCCCGTTGCCCACCCTCGATTCGGGGCCCTACCTGTCCTACGGCATCCAGTGGATCGCGTTCGGGATCATGGTTCCGGCGGGGCTGGGCTATTTCGTGTGGGCGGAGATCCGGGAACGGCGGCGTCACCGCGACGAGCTTGCGGCGGCGCAGGTTCCTGCCGCCGGTGCGGGACCGGTCGGAGGCTCGGAGGCAGAGAGTTCGGCGGAGTCCGGGGAGGTCCGTGACGCCGGGCATCCGCCCGGGACTTCGGACCAAGCAGGCACGGCCGGCGCTGACGGCACGGCCGACACGGACAGAGCTGCGGCCAGCAGGGAGCAGAAACTCGCGCAGCGCTACGGACAGACCCGGAACCGGGCGTTCCGGGACCGCAACGCACGCGACGAGGAAAGGTTCTGACTGGAAACTGTACGGTGTTCAAGTTAGAGTGTGTGCCATGACGGACATACTCACGACTGCACGTACCCGCGTCCTCGACGAAGGACGCGGCCTCGACTACGACCAGCTCCGCCGCGTCCTCGAACTCCCCGACGCCGACATCCCCGAACTGCTGGCGCTCGCCCACGAGGTGCGGGTCCGCTGGTGCGGTGAAGAAGTCGAACTGGAGGGCATCGTCAGCCTGAAGACCGGGGGCTGCCCGGAGGACTGCCACTTCTGCTCCCAGTCCGGGGTGTTCGATTCACCGGTGCGCTCTGCCCGGCTCGACATCGCCCAACTGATTGAACAGGCACGGCAGACAGCCAAGACCGGGGCAACCGAGTTCTGTATCGTCGCCGCAGTGAAAGGCCCGGACGAGAACCTGATGTCCCAGGTCGAGAACGCGGTCAGTGAAATATACGCGAACGTCGAAGGTATCGACGTCGCGGTCTCTGTCGGAATCCTCTCCCCGGAGCAGGTCGGCCGTCTCAAGGCGGTGGGGGTCCACCGGTACAACCACAACCTCGAGACCGCGAAGAGCTACTTCCCCCGGGTTGTCACAACCCACACCTGGGAGGAAAGGCGCCGAACCCTGGAACTGGTCCGCGACGCGGGTATCGAAGTCTGCAGTGGCGGCATTCTGGGAATGGGGGAGACACCCGCGCAGCGTGCGGAGTTCGCGGTCCAGCTCGCCGAACTCGAACCCGACGAAGTTCCGTTGAACTTCCTCGACCCCCGGCCCGGAACACCGTTCGCAGACATGGAGGTGATGGACGGCAGGGACGCCCTGCGCGCTGTTGCGATGTTCCGGCTCGCCATGCCGTCGACCACTTTGCGGTTCGCCGGAGGACGCGAGCTCACCCTCGGAGACATGGGGATAGAACAGGGACTGCTGGGAGGTGTGAACGGGGTCATCGTCGGCAACTACCTCACCACCCTCGGACGACCGGCCGAATTGGACCTGGACATGGTCGACCGTCTGCGCCTTCCGATCAAGGTCCTCAGCAGGAGCGTGTGATGCCGGCGAACGGTCAGAAGACGGGCAGTCGCCGCCGCCCGAGGGGGACAGGACCCTGGGACCCGTGGACAGGTGCAGACCTCGGTGCCGGGGAGTGGATCAGTCACTCCCCGGCCCAGGAGGCGGGACTGGACGTCCCACGCTACTGCCCGGAGTGCGGGCGTCGCCGCACAGTCCAGGTGACGCCGCACGGTTGGACAGCTGTGTGCCCCAGACACGGGGAGACCTCGTCGGCCGAGTCAGAGCAGCGGTGACGGGGCACGTGCTGGCAGGCAGATCTGTCAGGCAGACGGTGCCCGCCTGACCCGGTCACGGGCCCACGCGACTATTCCGGGCAGGGCGTCGTCGAGCTCTCGTCCGGCACGGTCGAAATCGGCGTCATCCCCGTAGTACGGGTCCGCCACCTCCCGGTCTCCGGCGGGACCGAAGGACCGGAACAGTGCGATCCGAGCGGGGTCGACACCGGCCTTCTCCAGGGCCTTCCGGTTCGAGGCGTCCATGACCAGGAACAGGTCGGCGTCCCGGTGCTCCGGACCGAACTCTGCCGCAGCATGCCCGGAGGCGGTGTACCCCTGTCTCTGCAGCCAGGCGGCGGCCCGTGGGTCGACAGCCTCACCGACGTGCCAGCCCGTGGTTCCGCAGGAGTTCAGACGGACCGCATCCCCGAGCCCGGCGTCCTGCAGAGCCCTGCGCAGCATGATCTCACCCATCGGTGACCGGCAGATGTTGCCTGTGCAGACCACGCATATATGTGGCCTGTCGTCGGCCCAGTCTGCGACGACCCGTTCGAGTTCACCGACCTCCGCCACTGACCAGTCCGAGGCGGCGTGCTCGTCGCGGCCACCGTAGCCCCAGTCCACGAGAATGCTCCGGACACCGTAGGCGTGCGCGCCCTCGACATCGTGGATCCGGTCGCCGACCAGGAGAATGTCACTGCGGTTGGAGGGACCGCCTCCGGCCACCGGTGTCGGGTCGAGGCCCAGGCTTTCGAGCGCGTAGCCTACGACCTCGGTTTTCGTCCGGCGCCCGTGTTCGCCCTCGGTGGCCGTGGCGATGACCTCGAAACAGTTGAGGACGCCGAGATGCTCCAGCATCATCCGGGCACTCGACTCCACCTTGGATGTGGCGGTGGCCAGGACGATCCCGGCGTCCTTCCAGGAGTACAGGAGTTCCTTCATCCCCGGGTAGGGACGGCAGTTGCGCCAGCCACCGCCCGAGTAACAGGACCGGTAGTCCGCGTAGGTGCTCTCCAGCAGACTGCCTGTGAGCCCGAGTGACTTCAGGGTGTCGATCATCGGGGGCCCGGCGATCCTGCGGACCTGCTCCTCCGGAGGAGCCTCGGTACCGTTGGCGGACAGCGCACGCAGGAAGCAGTCGCTGATCCCGGGGAGGGAGTCCACCAGGGTCCCGTCCACGTCGACAAGAATGTACCGGGGTGAATGTCCCGGGGCCGGGGGAGTGTCCGATGAAGCTTGCACGTTCACCAGAGTGCCAGAAAGAGGGACGCCGTGTCGCCGGGGGCAGCCGCTCCGGCCGGCAGGGCCGCTCCTTCCGGCTATCCTCGGAGGGGTGAACAACATCGGGACAGCACCTGCCACCCCACCTGCCACCTCGCCCGGCAACCGACCCGGCAACCGACCCGGCACACTGACCGTCGGGCAGGTCGTCGACGCCGTCGAACATCTCTACCCTCCGCAGCTGGCGGAGTCCTGGGACGCCTGCGGTCTGGTGTGCGGGGATCCCGCCGATCCCGTCCGGAAGCTGCTTGTGGCCGTCGACTGCACGGATGAGGTGGTCGAGGCTGCGGTGTCGGCCCGGGCTGATTTCCTCCTCGTGCACCACCCTCCTCTGCTGCGGGGGGTGACCGGGGTGCCGGTGACCCACCCCAAGGGTCGACTCGTGCACCGCCTCATCCGGCAGGGTGTGGCACTGTACGCCGCCCACACGAGCGCGGACGCCGCGAGACCCGGTGTCGCGGACCGGCTCGCGGAACTGCTCGGCGTCACCCCCGGTGCACCCCTGACGCCTGTTCCCGACGGTGTCGACCCGGAGACGGCGACGGGGATCGGACGGGTGGGAGCCCTCGACACCCCGATGACACTGCAGGAGTTCACCGACCGGGTCGCGGCACGGCTGCCCGCGACAGTGTGGGGGGTGCGCGCCGCCGGCGACCCCGACCGGGTTGTGCGCAGGGTCGCCGTCGCCCCGGGTGCCGGGGACAGTTTCCTCGGCACCGTCGCGGAAATGGACGTGGACTGCTATGTGACCTCCGACCTTCGTCACCACCCGGTGGACGAGCATCTGCGGGCCGGCGGGTGCGCGGTGGTGGACACCGCCCACTGGGCGAGCGAATTTCCGTGGTGCAGGTCCGCGGCAGATCTGCTCGCCGCGGAGCTGCCGGGACTGGACACCGGGGTCATCGACCTCAGGACAGACCCCTGGACCCTGCACAGGTCCTCACCGGGGACCGGCGGCAGAGGAGAAGGTGACGGGCAAGGTGACGGACACCGTGAATTCTGACCATCCGGCACATGACCCTGTCCTTCGCGGCGGGGACCGGGACACTCTGCTGACTCTTGTCCGTGTCGACGAGAGGATACGGCTGCTCAAGGCCAGACTGGACGCCCTGCCCGAGACGGCGGAGGTGGAACGCCTGGAAGAAGCGGAGGCGGCCCGGCGGCGCAGAGAGATCGGGACCCGGCGCATCGCCCACGACATCTACGGCACCCTCCGGCGTCTGAAAGCGGACTCCGCCAGGCTGCGGGAGCGGCGGCGCGACGACATCGCCGGGCTCCGGGCCGTCACGGACCCGGTCCGGCGCCGCGACCTCAGACATGACCTCGAAGTCGCCGAGCGTCGGCTCGCCGAACTCCGTGAAGACATCGCACGGGAGCAGAGGACCCTCGCCACTTTCGGGCACGCGTTGGACGGGGCAGAGGATTCCCGGGAGGGAAACCCGGGACACGCCGGAGACGGTGCGACCGGTCACGGGGACGCCGGCAGGCACGGTGACACGGACGCAGGTGCCGAGCTGGCGCGTGCCCGCGGGGAGGAACGTGCCGTGACCGGTGAGATCCGACGCCAGCTCACCGAACTCGCGGCGCGGTCGGTGAGGCTGAGGGCGGCACTGCCGCACGAGATTCTGGTGCGCTATGAGCGGTGTGAACGCGACCAGGGGATCGGCGCCGTCGAACTGGACGGTTCCACCTGCAGATGTTGCTGCATCCAGCTGGACACCGCCACCATGCGCCGGTTTGCGGGGACCCCGCCGGACCGGCTCGTCTCCTGCCCCGAGTGCGGGGTCCTCCTGATCCGTGCGGTCAGCTCCGGAGGTGCCGACCATGTCTGACCGGCAGAGGGAGCAGAGTCCGCAAACCTCCGCGCGACCCGGGTGGTTCGGTTCGGGAGCCCGGCCGCTGCGTGTCCTGCTGCTGCGTCACGGGCAGACGCCGATGTCAGTCGCCGGTGTCTTCTCGGGCAGGAGCGACCCCGAGCTCACGGCGCTCGGCCATGCCCAGGCGGAGCGTGCGGCGTCCTGGCTCAGGGTCAGGCAGGACGCCGGGGAGGGCATAGACGCCGTCTACACCTCACCGCTGGTCCGCGCCCGACAGACCGCGGACGCGGTCGCGGAGGAGCTCGGCATCGAGCCCGTGACCACCCCGGACCTCATCGAGACCGACTTCGGGGTCTGGGAGGGGCTGGAGTTCGACGAGGTGCACCGCCGTTGGCCCACGGAACACGCGGACTGGGCCGCAGACCCCTCGGTGTCCGCCGTGGGCGGTGAGAGCATGGACGCGGTCGCCGCGAGATGCGGGAGGCTGATCGGGAGTCTCGAGAGGTCCGGCGGCGACGGCGGGACCTGGCAGGGACGGACTGTGCTGCTCGTCAGCCACGTCTCGCCGATCAAGGCGATCCTGCGGACGGCCCTCGAAGCTCCCGCCACGGTCTACTCGACACTGCACCTCGATCTCGCCGGGTTGTCCGTCGCCGAGTTCTACCCGGACCGGTCGGTGGTGCGGGAGGTCAACGACACCCATTATCTGCAGGGGCTGTGACCGTGTGGTCCGGTGCCGCTGCTATGGTTGTCGACGTCGAGAGGGTCGGGTGATCGCGCCCACCGGAACCGCACCGTCAGCAGGTGAAGGCCGGGGTCGAGGAAAGTCCGGACTCCTCAGAGCACGGTGGTTGTTAACGGCAACCCGGGGTGACCCGCGGGCAAGTGCCACAGAGAATAACCGCCCGGAGACGCCCGGACCTGTGTCCGGATGCTCTGTCCGGGTAAGGGTGAAAAGGTGCGGTAAGAGCGCACCAGTGTGCCGGGTGACCGGTGCAGCTGGGTAAACCCCACCGGGAGCAAGGTCACGTGGTCGCACCGTAACCCCGTCAGGGGCCGGTGGTGCGACGTGCCCCGACGGCTGCTCGTCGGACAAGGGGCAGGTAGACCGCTGGAGGCGGCCGGTGACGGTCGTCGTAGATGGATGATCACCACCACCCGGGTACCTGAGGGTGCCCCGGGCGGTACAGAATCCGGCTCACAGACCCCCTCGACACCCACGTCTAGAATTGACCGGCGTGAAAGAAAACCAGGACGCCAGACCGTGGCTGACCCGGACACTGTTCCCCACGGGAGATGATCCCGACCCCCGGTTCACCCTGGCCAACGAGAGGACCTTCCTGTCATGGATGCGGACCTCTCTCGCGTTCATCGCCGGAGGTGTGGCACTGGAGGCGTTGCCGACCGATGTGCTGCCCGGCAGTCTCCGCACCGTGGCCGCGGTGATCGCGATGGGACTGGGGGTGGTTCTCGCCGCGGGTGCGGCGCTGCGCTGGCTGCGTGTCGAGCGGGCCATGCGGGAACGGAGGTCGCTGCCGGCGCCGGCTGTCGTCCCGGTGCTGTCACTGGGGGCGGTGGTCGCCGCCGTGACGGTGGCGGTGGTGCTGTGGATGTGATCCCTCCGGGACGTGTCGTCGATCCGGGTCTGCAGCCTGAGCGCACCAGTATGGCCTGGGGCAGGACGTCACTGGCCTTCATGGTGGCCGCTGCGGTGTTCCTCCGCTCAACGGCGAGTTACGGGCCGCCGGTGGTGGCCGTGGCCGGGGGACTGTTCGCCGTCGCACTGGGCGCAGCGCTGGCACAGAAGAGGCGCTACCGCCGGGCGGCAGAAGGCGTGGCACGGGAACGGGTGCCCGCCCCTGTCGGTGCAGTGGTGGCACTGTCCCTGGGCACCGTGGCACTGGGGAGCGCGGGGCTGTTATTCGCTGTAGCAGGACACTGACGGTACGTGCCGGACTATGGTGGGCGGTATGAGCTCCGATGACACGGGACAGAAGTGGTACTACGACACTGCCACGGGTGAAGTCACCCGGGGTAAGGTCCGGGGATGGGACACCCGTATGGGCCCGTACGACAGTGAAGACGAGGCCCGCAGCGCCCTGGAGACCGCCAGGGCACGGTCTGAGGCTGCCGACGACTGGGACAGGAACTGACGCTCCACGGGGTATCCGGAACACCCGCCGGCAACGGCAGGGATCCGGTCAGAAGCAGTGTTCCGGGGCGGGGAAGGTTCCTTCCTCCACTTCGTGCCTGTAGGCGGCCGCCGCGGCGGTGAGGTCCTCACCGACGGTGGCCCACTGCTTCGCGAACTTCGGACGACGTCCGTCCGCGGGCAGTGCCACCATGTCATGCCACACCAGCACCTGCGCGTCCGTACCGGGGCCGGCTCCGATGCCCACGGTGGGCACGGTGGAGTCCGCGGTGATCTGTGCGGCGAGGTCAGCGGGCACCATCTCGAGCACGACCATGTCGGCCCCGGCGTCCTCCACGGCGTGGACGTCGGCCACCAGCCGGGAGGCGTCCCCGCCCCGTCCCTGGACTTTGAAGCCGGAGAGTGCGTTGACGGACTGCGGGGTGAAACCCACATGCGCGCAGACGGGGATACCGGCGTTCACCAGTGCCCGGATTCGTGGCGCGATACGAACTCCGCCCTCGATCTTCACCATCGCGGCACCGGAGCGTCGCAGCATCTCGGAGGCCGAGAGCACGGCCTGCTCGTCGGAGGCCTCGTAGGTGCCGAACGGGAGGTCAGCGATGACGAGTGCATTCCCGGAGCCCCTCACCACCGCCGCGGTGAGCATGATCATCTCCTCCAGGGAGATCTGCTGGGTCTGGGGGTAGCCGAAGACGACATTGGCGGCAGAGTCCCCGACCAGCAGGCACTCGACACCCCCCTGGGTGAGTGCCCGGGCCGTGGAGTAGTCGTAGGCGGTGAGCATCGCCCACTTCTTTCCCTCGGCTTTCTTACTTCGCAGGTCGGCGATGCGGACCTGCCTGGTGGGAACGAGGTATCCGGTGGCGGGAGAGCCGGCAGTGGAGTCAGACATGTCACAGTATTGTGCCACTAACACTGGACCGGTGTTAACGGCATGTAACTTCCCGTGCGTGGGGTGGGGGAGGCCGACACCGGGACCCCTTCCGTGGATACGATGGGGGCATGAGTCGTCAACAGGAATTCGTTCTCCGTACCCTCGAGGAACGGGACATCCGTTTCGTCCGCCTCTGGTTCACGGACATCCAGGGGTACCTGAAGTCGGTGGCAGTCGCCCCTGCCGAACTTGAGGGCGCATTTGAGGAGGGTATCGGCTTCGACGGCTCCTCCATAGAGGGCTTCTCGCGGGTGGTCGAATCAGACACCATCGCCCGCCCCGACCCGTCCACATTCCAGATCCTGCCCATCGACGGGGCGGACGGTGACAGGAACCTCACCGCGCGGATGTTCTGTGACATCGCCATGCCCGACGGCGAGCCCAGCTGGGCCGACCCCCGCCAGGTCCTGCGAAGGCAGATGAACATTGCAGCTGACCAGGGATTCAACTGCTACATCCACCCTGAGATCGAATTCTTCCTGCTCAAGAACCAGGACGGTGAGGACGGCCGGCCCCTTCCCGCCGACACCGGAGGATACTTCGACCAGGCCGTGACGGACGCCGCCCCCCAGTTCCGTCAGGATGCGATCACCGCTCTCGAATCGATGGGGATCTCCGTCGAATTCTCCCATCATGAGGCGTCCCCGGGACAGCAGGAGATCGACCTGCGCTTCGCTGACGCACTGTCGATGGCGGACAACATCATGAGTTTCCGCTACATCATCAAGCAGGTCGCCAACCGGAACAATGTGCGTGCGACGTTCATGCCGAAGCCCTTCTTCGACTACGCGGGCTCCGCGATGCACACCCACATGTCCCTGTTCGAGGGTGAGTCGAACGCCTTCCACGACCCGGACGACGAGTTCTTCCTCTCCTCGACGGCGAAGTCCTTCATCGCCGGAATTCTGGAGCATGCGCCGGAAATTTCGGCGGTCACCAACCAGTGGGTGAACTCCTACAAGCGTCTCACCAGCGGTGCAGAGGCCCCGACAGCAGCCACCTGGGGTGCGGCGAACCGGTCCGCACTGATCAGGGTGCCGATGTACACGGTGAACAAGCCCTCCTCCCGCAGGGTCGAAGTGCGCAGCCCTGATTCCGCAGCGAACCCCTACCTGAGCTACGCGGTACTTCTCGCCGCAGGTCTGCGGGGCATCCGTGAAGGCTACGAGCTGATGCCCCCGGCCGAAGACGACATCTCCAACATGACCCGACGGGAGAGGATGGCCATGGGCTACAAAGATCTGCCCACCGACCTTGACCTTGCGCTCCGGGAGATGGAGAAGTCGGAACTGGTCGCTGACGCACTCGGGGAACATGTCTTCGAGTTCTTCCTGCGCAACAAGTGGCGGGAGTGGAAGGAGTACCAGTCCCAGGTCACCCCCTGGGAACTCCAGCACAACCTCGAGTTCTAGGTCGCTCCGGAGGCTCCCGCGGCCGTCCTGCGGTCAGCGGGCCCCGTCGGTGACGTTTCTCCGGTAGCTTCCGGGTCCTGTACCGAAGAAGCCGGTGAAGGCTTTGGTGAAGCCCGCGCGGTCGGAGTATCCCAGCAGCCGGGAGACCTCGGACACCGGCCTGCCGGAGGACAGCAGTTCGCGTGCCGCACTCATCCGCAGGTGACTCCGCCAGGTCCGGAAGTTCTGGCCGGTGACCTTTGTCCACGTCCGGGACAGGGCGGACGTGGAGATCCCGGTGAGTGCACTCCAGTCACTCAGTGTCGCGGAGTCGCCCGGAACCCGGAGATGGTGGTGCATGGCGTGGTGGACGGCTGACGTCGCCGCATCACCTCCGCAGGCTCGGTTGTGGGCGTCCTTCCCGGGGCGGATCATGTCCGCCACGAAGCCGTTCCTGCTCCCCAGTCCGCCGAGGAGAGTGTAGCTGCTGACGGATGTGTGCAGCAGGAACGCCGACAGTTCGCCGGGGAGATGCACAGGTGTGACAGAGTCCAGATCCGCAGGAAACGGGGAATCTGTCTCAGTGAACAGCGGTATGACGAGAGAGTCGGCGTCGATGTCGATGACATTGAAGACTCCGGACGGTATGCACAGGGCGTCGCCCCGGGTGAGCGGGAGTCTCCTGTCACCGAGGGTGACAGTGGCGCTTCCCCGGTACACCCATACCGCGACAGAGAAGCCGTTGATCCGTGGCCAGGTGCGCGACGGTGGCAGGGCGGACGGCGGTTCCCCGTTGAGGCGGTCGGACCCGGGGGCGTCGAGAAAGAAGGGTTCCGGCTCCCTGCCGCCGCCCCCGACGTGCGAGATGAACTGTGAAGGGGTCATTCCCACGGACCGTCTGAATGCCCTGGTGAAACCGGCGTGGGTGTCGAAACCTGTCGTCGCAGCTGTCCACGCCACCGGCCTGCCCTCCAGCAGCATCCGTGCTGAGCAGGCCATTCTGGCTTCCGATCGCCACTCGCTGAATGTCAGGCCCGTCTCGGAGGAGAACTGCCGGGAGAGGGTTCTCGGGCTCACACACGTCTGCCGTGAGAAATCCTCCAGGCTCTTCCGACTTCCCGGGTTGGTGAGCAGTAGACGCGCTGTCTCACAGGCCTCACGGGAATGTGGGAGAACGGGCGGGTGGGGGAGCGTGGGAGCGGTGTTTCCCGGGGCGGCATCGAGGATCATTCCCACTGTCCGCAGTCGGGGGCTCGTATCGGAGAGATATGACAGTCCGGCGCAGTAGCAGAGAAGCAGCCGGTCCCTCCACCCGTCGTGGAAACTCATGCGCGCTGAATCGCCGACCGCGGCCATTTTCTGTGACTCGGGAAAGAGCAGCGGGACCAGCAGAGAGTTTTCGTGGACCTCGGCGGAGTGCCGTACTCCCCTGCTGATCCACACCGCCTGTCCCGCGTTGAGCGGGTGGCGGTCACCTGCCACCTCTGTCGTCGACGAACCCTGCAGTTGCCAGAGGAGTACCGCGTGGCGGTGATTGACGATGTCCCGGATCCGGGTTCCACGGAGGGGAGGTTGACAGGGAAAGGTGTACAGGACTGTCCTCCCGGGACAACTGAGGGTACTTAGGTCGCCCTATTATCTGGGGGGATTGTCTGCGAGTCAAGCAGACTGTCACGTGATCCCGGGTGAAAGGCTTATAGGACAGTTATGGTTCCACAGGGTAGATCCGCAGGACGGCGCCGGAGGGCGGCAGCGGCGTTCTTCGCGGCCGCGGCACTGGTTTTCGGCACGGTGGCGTGTTCCGGGGACGGGGAGGACACCGGCAACGGTGACGCGACAGAATTCATGCCCGCAGGTGACGGCAGAAGCAGCTACCCGCTGAAGATCACCACGTCGGTCGGTACGGCAGAGCTTGAACAGCGGCCGGAGCGTGTGGTGACCTTCGGTGGAGTTCCGACGGAGGTTGCACTGTCGCTGGGAATAGTTCCGGTGGCCTCCGACGACTGGACGACATACAGCTCCCACCTCGAGGATGACGGCGCCGCCAGAATTCCGCAGATCATCGATCCGGTGGAATCCGGCGCTCCGACGGAGGCCATTGCCGAGGCAGACCCCGATCTCATCGTCTACTTCTCCTGGAAAGACCAGGGCAGAGACTTCGACCAGCTGTCCTCGATCGCTCCCGTGATCGTGTACGACTCCACCGATGTGGACTGGCGGACCCAGGTCAGGGATCTTGCTCTCGCCACCGACCTGGGTGACGCCGGGGATGCGGCGCTGCAGAAGAACGACACCGCGATGGCCGGTATCAGAGATGAACACCCGGAATGGAAGGGAAAGACCGCGGAGTTCATCTCCGACAAGGGGGGAGGAATCTACTTTGAGTCCTACGGAGGTTCGACCGGTGAGAAATTCTTCCATTCCCTGGGATTCACCAGTCCGGAGGTTGCCGGGAAGTACAATTCCTCGAACTCAGGCACAAAAAACCAGATCAGCACCGAGAATATCGGCGAACTCGACGCTGACATCATCTTCGTCTACTGCAGTAAAGGTATGCCGACATTGAGTGCGAGCTCCACATTCCAGGGCTTTGAAGCGGTGAAAAAAGGCCTGGTGTTCCCGATGGAGTATGACGACCCGGACAACAAAGAGCCGGTTTCCGTGGCAGTCGGACTCCGACAGCCGGGGCCGCTCACGGAGGTCTGGCTGGCGGAGTACTTTGAGCGGCTTCTCGGTGACAAAGTGGCCGTATAGCCCCTCAAAGTGGCTGCGCAGTCCTGTGTGAGGCTCTGCCACGCAGCCCGGTCCCCGGCTTTCTGAGGGCGGCAGTCCGTCCGGCATCACCTATACTGAGGTGACGTGAACCACGTAGCCGGACCGGGTGTGCCCGGAGGGAAGAGGACCGGTACATTGCCGTCGAGATGCCATGTCGTCAGCCCGGAGCCGTGGTCGTCGTCACCGGTGAAGGCGGTGGAGTCGAAGTGAGCCAACCGCGCACCTCACGTCGTGGCGTCCCGTCTGCGGCCTCCCTGGGATTGACCCGGCCGCACGCAGCCGCCGACCTCGCCGCCCTGGGATGGGACGATGAAGACCATCTTGACCTCCTGTGGACCCTTGCAGCCACCGGTGACCCGGACCAGGCACTCAATGCTGTGGTCCGGCTGATGCAGTCGGCGGGGGAGGAGGGGGTGCCCTCTGCAGCGTCCCCGGAACAGCTGCAGCAGAGGCTGGACAACGACCATGAGTTCCGGGTCCGTCTACTGGCCCTGCTCGGAGCCTCCACCCTCCTCGGCGACCATGTCGTCGCGCACCCTGCGTCATGGCCGGAGCTCGGCGAGGCTCTGCCGGACCGGGAAGAGATGATGGCGGTGATGCTCGCCTCCGTCGGCGCGGTGGATGTGGAGGGGGTCGACGGCGACGGACATGATCTGCACGGAGCCGGTTCACTGCTGCGCAGGGCGTCCTGTACCGGTGCTGAGGCTGACCGGGCCATGCGGTCGGCGTACCGCACACTGCTCGCCCGCATAGCGTCAGCTGACCTGGCGGGGACTTTCGTCCCTCGTCGTGGGGAAGCCCCGACGCCGAAAGGAAGGACCGGCTACCCGGAGACCGTCCCCTTCGAGGTTGTGTCGGAGAAACTCTCCGACGCCGCCGACGCCGCGCTGACGGCGGCACTGGCGGTGGCGGTGGCGACAGTGTTCCCCGAGGGGCCGGTCCCCCTGCGCATCGCGGTGCTGGCCATGGGCAAGTGCGGCGCCAGGGAGCTGAACTACATCTCCGATGTCGACGTTATCTTCGTCGCTGAACCCGCGGACAACCGGGCCACCAGGCTGGCAGGGGAGTTCATCAACATCGGATGCCGGTGCTTCTTCGAGGTGGATGCGGCGCTGCGTCCCGAAGGCCGGCACGGTGCGCTGGTACGTACCCTCGAATCCCACCTGGCCTACTACCGGAGGTGGGCCTCGACCTGGGAGTTCCAGGCTCTGCTGAAAGCCCGGCCCATGACCGGGGATCTGGCCCTCGGCCGTGCGTACGTCGAAGAACTGGCGCCGATGGTGTGGACCGCCTCACAGCGTGAGGATTTCGTCCCCGACGTCCAGGCCATGCGCCGGAGGGTCATCGACAACGTCCCGGAGGGGCTGCAGCAGCGGGAGCTCAAGCTCGGCCCGGGCGGCCTGCGTGACGTCGAGTTCGCGGTCCAGCTGCTCCAGATGGTGCACGGGCGTGCCGACGAGAGCCTGCGGGTGCGGTCGACGGTCTCCGCGCTCAATGCCCTCGTCACCGGTGGATACGTAGGAAGGGAGGACGGTCGCACCCTCATGGAGTGCTACCGCTTCATGAGACTGCTGGAGCACCGGATGCAGCTCCGGCACCTCAAGCGCACCCATCTGCTGCCCGAGGACGGTGACACCACCGGTCGTACCTGGCTGGCACGTACTTCCGGACTTGTCGCCGGTGGCACCCGGACCTTGGCCGAGGAACTGGAGGTGCGTGTCCGCGCCACCGGTCTGCAGATCCGGCAGCTGCACAACAAGCTGTTCTACCGTCCGCTGCTCACTTCCGTGGTGGCGATGTCGGTGGAGGAGATCCGCCTGACTCCCGAGGCTGCCAGGAGACAGCTTGCGGCTCTCGGCTACCGTTACCCCGACCGGGCGATGGACCATCTCACCGCACTGGCGTCGGACGGTACCCGACGGTCCCGGATCCAGGCGGTGATCCTGCCGTCACTGATGGAGTGGCTGTCTGACACCGTCGACCCGGACGCGGGGCTTCTGGCCTACCGGAAACTGTCGGAGGCGGCGTCCGACCGGTCATGGTTCCTCCGGCTGCTCCGGGACGAGAACATCGTGGGGCAGCGGTTGATGCACATTCTCGGCACTTCACCGTATGTCACCGATCTCTTCCTGGCGGCACCGGATGCCGTGACTCTGTTGTCCGACGGCGCGACCGGGCCGAAACTGCTGGAGAAGGACGCCGGGGTCATCAGTCATTCCCTGGTCGCTGCAGCGGGACGCTACCGTGACCCGGACAAGGCCATATCCGTTGCCCGTTCACTGCGTCGCACGGAGCTGGCGCGGGTCGCAGCGGCCGACCTGCTGGGGATGATGGACGTTCCCGAGGTCGCGAGATCACTGTCGTTCGTGTGGGACGCTGTGCTGGAGGCGGCACTGTCGGCCGAGATCAGGGCCTGGGAGGACGCCAACCGGCGCAATGCGCCGGCCGTGGTCACCGTGATCGGAATGGGCAGGCTGGGTGGGGCGGAACTGAGCTACCGTTCCGACGCGGACGTCCTCTTCGTCTGTGAACCGGTCCGGTCCGGGGCCGGCAGCAGTGCCAGCAGCAGTTCGGGCGACGGTGGCGGCACCCGTGACGGGGACGCCGACGGTGACGGGTTCGCCGTGACGGACAATGACGCGGTGACCTGGGCCATCGGCATCTGCGACCGGCTGCGTACCCGCCTGGCGAAGCCGTCCCAGGATCCTCCCCTGGAGGTCGACCTCAACCTGCGTCCGGAGGGCCGCAGCGGTCCGACGGTCCGGACGCTGGAGTCCTACGGTGCCTACTACCGGCGGTGGGGGGAGACCTGGGAGTACCAGGCTCTCCTGCGCGCGACATGGGTGGCCGGTGACAAGGACCTCGGTATCCGTTTCCTGCGCAGCATCGACCCCTACCGTTACCCGGAGGGGGGCGTGGACGCGAAGACCGTGCAGGAGGTCCGGAGGATGAAGGCCAGGGTGGATGCCGAAAGGCTTCCGCGCGGAGCCAACCGGGCGACCCACACCAAGCTGGGCAGGGGCGGGCTGACGGACGTGGAGTGGACCGTCCAGCTGCTCACGATGCAGCACTGTGACCGTATACCTGCACTGCACAACACCTCCACCCTGGAGGTCCTGGAGGAGATCGGTTCCGCCGGTCTGCTGTCGGAGAAGGATGTCGTGACGTTACGGGAGGCGTGGCTCGCGGCCAGCAGGGCACGTAACGCCCTGGTCCTGTCCAACGCGAAGACTCCCGACCAGTTGCCGCCCCCGGGTGCGCAGCTGGCACATGTGGCGGCGGCAGCCGGCTGGGACCCGGCGGACTCTCAGGGCTTCCTCGACGACTACCTCAAGAAGACCAGGTTGGCGAGAAAAGTTGTCGACAGGGTGTTCTGGGGTGAGGAAGTGGTTGACGCGCGGTACGACGGGTGAGAACGACTGGGGTAGGCTCACCTTCCGTGAAATCGCATTCGGAGAACCGGACCGTCCTGGAGCACCGGACGGCGGTCCGCTGGACGACGGTCGGGGTCCTGCTCGTGGTCCTCGTCGTGGCGGTACTGGTCAACCTGGTCCTCGGCCAGTACGCGCTGTCTCCGACGGAGGTGGCACGGGTACTTCTGGCAGGGCCGGGCGACACTTCACTGGAGGGGGGCAACGTCATCTGGCATATTCGTCTGCCTCGGATCGTGCTGTGCCTCCTCGTCGGCTCCGGACTGGCGGTGGCCGGTGCCCTGCTGCAGGGGTTGTTCGGGAATCCTCTGACCGAGCCCAGTGTCATCGGGGTGACCTCGGGAGCCGGTGTGGGTGCGGCACTGTCCATCGTCTTCAACCTGTCTTTCGTCGGGGCGGCGACCACCCCGTTGCTCGCGTCCGTGGCCGGCGTCCTCACCACGGTGGCGATCTACCGGCTGTCCCGGATCCGGGGTGAGGTCCAGGTGCTCACCCTGGTTCTCACTGGAATCGCGGTCAATGCGGTGGCGGGGGCGGCGATCTCCTTCATGATCTTCCTGGCGCCCACGTCGTCGAGGGAGCAGATCACCTTCTGGCAGATGGGGTCGCTCAACGGGGCGATGTGGAGCCAGGTCGCGGTGGTGGTGGTACCTCTGCTGGTGTGTCTCGTGGCGTCCTGCCTGATTGCCGGGCGGATCGACCTGCTGAGCCTGGGGGAGCGGGCGGCCGGGCACGCCGGGGTGAATGTTCCGGCGATGAGGATGTGGATCATCGGCCTGTCCACGGTCCTTTCCGCTCTGGCCGTGAGTTACGCGGGGATCATCGGTTTCGTCGGTCTCATCGTCCCCCATATCCTCCGTCAGGTCATCGGTGCCTCGAACAGGTGGCTTGTACCTCTCAGCGCTGTCGGTGGTGCGGTGCTGCTGCTCATCGCCGATCTGGCGGCCCGGACACTCATACCTCTGGCAGACCTCCCGATCGGGATTTTCACTGCGCTGGTCGGTGGGCCGACATTCTTCGTCCTTCTGCGCCGGATGCTGAAGAAAGGTGGTGTGGCGTGAGCTCACACGACACTGCACCGGAGCCGCTGCTTGCGGCGGACTCCGTCACCGTGTCTCTCGGAGGACGGGAGATTCTCCACGGTCTGGACCTGGCGGTGTACCCGGGGGAGGTCCTGGGCCTGATCGGGCCCAACGGCGCAGGGAAGTCGACCCTGCTCTCCCTGCTCGCCGGCGACACCGAACCTGACGGTGGCGAGGTGAGACTGCTGGGGAAGAGTTACCGGGAGTACTCGCCGAAGGACGCCGCGCGTGCCCGGGCGGTCATGCTGCAGGACTCGACCGTCTCCTTCGCACACCTTGTCAGGGACGTGGTGGAGATGGGCAGGGCAGCCTGGCCACGGGACCCTGAGGCAGACCGGCGCATCGTCGACGGTTGCCTGGCCGAGGTGGGGATGGACCACATGCAGTTCCGGGAGATCACCACCCTGTCCGGCGGTGAGCGTGCCCGTGTCTCCCTGGCCCGGGTGATGGCGCAGAAGGCACGCTGTGTCATGCTCGACGAGCCGACCTCCGCGATGGATCTCGGCCACCAGGAAAGGACGATGCGCAGCGCCCGGCAGGTGGCTGCGGGCGGGGACGGGGTCATCGTCGTCCTCCACGACCTCAACCTGGCGGCACAGTACTGCGACCGGCTCGCTCTCCTCGAACAGGGACGAATGGTCGCGGTGGGTACCCCGCGGCAGGTGTGCACGGCCGACAGGCTGAGCAGGGTCTACCGGTGGCCGGTCAGTGTCGACGAGGTCGACGGGTCCCTGTGGATCAGGCCGACGCCGGACGCCGTACCGGACGGAGTGTAGGACCCAATCAACCGTTCGGTTGATGTGAAGTCAGGTGACCCTTGGTTAGCCTCGGTGTTGCACGATGTCAGAGGACCCCACTTGACGGAGGAACTGATCATGACCACGGCGTCCACCACCCTTCCCGTCCCCAGTCTGTCCGACCGGCTCCGCGAGGAGACGCGCCAGGCACACGACAGGGCGGAGCACTCCGCTTTCATGGTGAAGCTGCTCGCAGGTGAGCTGGACGCTGACGCCTTCACCGCGCTCCAGGAGCAGGCCTACCTGTTCTACACGGCGCTGGAGGAGGCTGTGTCAGCCTGCGCGGGTGACCCCCGCCTCGCCGGTGTCGCTGACCGACGGCTCGACCGCCGGGCGGCACTTGTCCATGATCTCGGGGTGCTTCACGGCACCGTGGATG
The DNA here is from genome assembly GCA_900049755.1 of Corynebacterium provencense. GTDB lineage: Bacteria > Actinomycetota > Actinomycetes > Mycobacteriales > Mycobacteriaceae > Corynebacterium > Corynebacterium neomassiliense. Next base: position 1,410,284 of record LT160593.1, on the reverse strand, counting down.
CGGAGCCCCTGCCCGAGACTGCCGCATACGTCGCCGAACTGCAGCGCATCGGCCGGGACCGTGACATCCCGGCACTGATCGCCCACCACTACACCCGTTACCTGGGTGATCTGGCGGGCGGCCAGGTGATCGGCCGTCTGATGGGGCGCCACTACGGCGTCCCCTCGGACGGCCTCACCTTCTATGATTTCCCGCACGCCCCGAAACCCAAGGTGTACCGGGACGGGTATCGGGCCGCACTTGACTCCTTGAATCTCACCCCTGCGGAACAGACCGCCCTGCTCACTGCGGCGGGCAAGGCGTTCGCATTCAATTCGGGGGTCTTCCAGGGCCTGGAGCGAACCAGGATGTAACTTCCCGTGAGGTCAGGGTATGCTCACTTCTGTTGTGTCGTCCTCAGGAAGAGTCAGGGCGACGGTGACAGTCCCCGGCCACGGCAGACCGGCAGTCAAGGAAAGGCGGCGGAACAGTGGAGATGAGAGAGACACTGGCGGCGGACGGACACGCTGACCGTGTCGCTGCCGCCGGAGACCTGGTGGACGCAGTCTCCTCCGCGGCAGTGGACTGCGTGGGCCGCTCCGCCGTGGTCCGCCGCCTCTCGGCGGGTGAACTCCCCTTCGCCGGGCGGGCCGCCTGGCTGGAACAGCACTGGGAGGGGCTCAGGATCCTCCGGGACTGCCCCCTGGTGCCGGTACCCGTACGTCATGAACTGACCACGACCACCGACCGGCTGAACACCGCACTCGACCGCGCCCATGCCGGAGCCCGGTGGCGGGACCGTCATGTCACGATGCCGTCGATGTTCACTTTCCGACGTCACGTCACCTCGCTGAAAGACGCCGGAGATCTTCTCGGTCTTACTGCGGAAGCCCATGTCCGTCTGCTGTGCGCAGGGGTGGGCTCAGGAGTGGCAGGCGCAGAAAGCCACACCCGTTCGACCTCGGCGGTGAGGTCGGTGCTGTGCTCCCTGGTCACCGACGACGAGGATCTGGAGCGGCTCTCCGAGGAGCTCAGCGCGGGCCTGTTCATGGTGATGCAGCACGGCTCCGACGTCTGCCGCGCCTACCAGGGGGCAGGCCCGGACCAGATCTGCGCGGTCACTGTCGCGACGATCCGGCACGCACTGCGGTGAGTGCCCACCATCCTGCCGTGCCGGCGACGAGAAGTACCCCGAGATTTCGCAGCGCAAGGACACCCACCGCCACCGGGGAGGGCGGCACGGTGAGCATCCAGTCGTAGTAGACGGGATAGACGAACGTCGTGAGCAGGGCGGTGGCCAGAACTTCCACGGCGAGTACCGTGACAATCCTCCTCCGGCAGAACACCAGTGCCACCGCTGTAAGAGGTGCCAGCCAGGTGATGTACTGGGGCGAGAACACCTTGTTCGTCGCAATCAGCAGCGCCACCAGGGTGAGGCTGAACGCCAGCGCCTGCTCCGGCGACCAGTCGTCCCGGACCAGTCGGCACACGGCCCAGGACAGGGCGACCAGCACGGTGACCACCGTGGCGACTGTGGCGACCGTCGTCATCGTCGCAGCACCGGGGCCGGTGATCTCGAAACTCTTGGACGCCGCGTAGCTGATACTCCACCGCAGGTCACCGTCGGCGGCGAATGACGCTGCGACCATGACCGGGGTGGCCACCAGCGACTCGATCTGCAGGCCCCTGTCGGACTGGTAGTCCAAGGGGGACAGCAGCACTTCCACCCCTGCCACCATGCCCGTGACAGCCGCCACCACCACCAGTGAGCCCAGGAACCAGAAGACCCGCACCCACGTCGACCGTCGCCGCGCTCCGCCGACCAGTGCCGCACCGAGGACTCCGGGCCACAGTTTCATCATGGTGGCGACGGCCAGGACAACAGTCGCAGCCCGTCGGGCCACCGGCGTGCGCGCGAAGAGCAGCGCAGCGAACACCGCGACGGCCACAGAGGGGAACAGGTCGAGCCGTGACAGTATGACAGGCCCCGACAGGCCGACGAAACCCACCCAGAACCAGGCGGCTCTCAGCCCCCTCCCGCGCTCGACATGAACGAGCCAGCCGGTGAACAGTGCGGAAGCGAGGACACAGAGCGCCATGAACCACCGGACGTAGGCGTCCTCGTCACCGGGGAACAGTGCCACGAGACGGGCGGGGAGCGTGCCGAGGACCGGATACTCGGTCATCGCACCCTCGGCTGTTCCCAGTGCGCCCGAGCGGTAGTACTTGATGTCACCGGTGGACGTGTCGAAGCGGTCGATCCACACCAGAGGGATCGCGTGCGCGAACACCCACGCCAGCCAGAGCACCGGGCGTCGGTGGTGTACCGGGGCGTCCGCGTCCGCCGAAGCGCCGGGCCGGGAATCGGATCTGAGTCGGGTCACGGACCCTGATGGTATCCGCCCCTGGCCCGTGACCGGGTTCCGACACCACCGTGGGGCGGGTGATTTCCATCCCGACCGTCCCCGGGAGGCGATGCGGGGGGCCCGGGTCTAAGCTGGCTACACGTGCAAGTATCCGCATCCGCCGCAACACCGAACGACCGCCTGACCGGTCGGGCCCTGACCGTCTGGTCTGCGGGCATCCTCGCCTACATCCTGGCGATCACAGGACGCACCTCACTCGGGGTCGCCGGTGTGGAGGCCATGGACCACTTCGGCATCTCGGCGTCCCGGCTGGCGGTCTTCTCCTCGGTGCAGGTGGGCGTCTACGCCCTCGCCCAGATACCCACCGGCATGCTCATCGACCGACTGGGGCCACGCCGGATGCTCGTCGTCGGCGCGCTGATGATGGGCGTCGGTCAGGTCCTTCTGGGCGCCACCGGGTCCTACCCGGTGGCGATTCTCGCCCGGGTGATCATCGGTTCCGCCGACGCCACCGCATTCCTGTCCGTGATGCGGATCCTTCCGGCGTGGATACCCATGCGACGGACGCCGCTGTTCACCCAGCTCACCGGAAGTCTCGGCTACATCGGTCAGTTCATCTCGGCGGTGCCGTTCACCGCTCTGCTCCACGCCCACGGCTGGGAGGTCTCGTTCGTGAGCCTGGGCGCCACCAGCGTCCTTGTCGCTGTCCTGGTCCGGGTGGCGGTACGTGACACCCCGACGCAGCGGGACGGGTCCGTTACTTCTGCGGCGGAGACGGGGAGGCGGGACGGCAACGGTCCCGGCATCGCGGGAGTGCTCTCGTTCGTGTTGCGCCAGCCCGCCTGCTGGCTCGGCTTCTTCATCCACTTCACCCTCATGAGCCAGATCGTCTTCACTCTGCTGTGGGGTAAGCCGCTCATGACCCTCGGCATGGGGCTGTCGGACGCCCAGGCCTCTGCGGTGCTGGTGATCAACATGGTGGTCAGTGTGCTGGTCGGCCCGCTGGCGGGGATCATCTCCGCGCGCTCAGGTCGGCGACGGCCCTTCGTCGCGCTGGGGGCCACTGTTGTCGTGGCACTGAGCTGGGTCGTGTTCTTTCTTCCCGACGCCCCCCGAGGGTTCGCCGCGGTGATCGCGATGAACATCATCCTGCCCGCCATGGGCCCGGTGGCGAACTTCGGTTTCGACACTGTCCGTGAGGAAATTGACCGGCGGTTCACCGCCACTGCGACGGGACTGTCGAACATGGGGGGGTTCGTCGCCGCGATGGTCGCGTCCCAGGCGGTCGGTTTCATTCTCGACGCCTCCTCCGGCAGCGGAGACTACACCTGGGATGATTTCAGGTACGCCTGGTTCGTCGCCGTGGGGGCGGTGTGGGTCGTCGGCGTCGTCGGACTCCTCGTCAGCAGGCGGGCCATGACCCGCTGGAGGGCGGGCAGGGACGCTCAGACAGTGACTGGGCGGCGGTGACTGGGCGGCGGTGACTGGGCGGCGGTGAGTGTGCGGCAACCTCAGTACGTCGGAAGCTCCGGGTGGAGGTCGTGGACCCAGGCGAGAATTCCCCCGTCAAGGTGGGAGGCGTTCTCCTCCCTTGCGGCGAAGTAGGGTGCCGTTGCGTCCATGGCCTGCCCGGACCGGCCTCCGGACTTGCAGTAGAACACCACGTCTCTGCCACGCGCCTGGTCAGGAAGGGCGTCGACACCCCGTTTCATCAGGTCAGCCAGGGGGACGGCCACGGCACCGGGAATACTGACGATGTCGCGCTCCCAGGGTTCCCGGACGTCGACGAGGGCAGCTCCGGTATCCAGCACCTCTCCCAGTTCTGCCGGGCGTACGGTCGGATGCGGCGCGGCCGCGCAGACTGCGGCAGTGCCGTCGTCCACGGCGGTGACAGGGGGCGCCGCAGGGTCGGGGAGGATCTTCAGCTCGCGGAAGGTCATTGCGAGTCCGTCGTGGATGAGCAGTCGTCCGTAGAGCGGCGTGCCGGTTCCGGTGACCAGCTTCACCGCCTCCGTGACCATCAGTGCACCCACCGTCCCCGGCAGCGAGCCGACGACCCCGCCGGCGGCGCAGCTGGGTACCTCACCGGGAGCAGGAGTGTCGGGGTGCAGGTCCCGGTAGCTGATGCCGTCGTGGTCAGGACCGTTCCAGAACACAGACAGCCTGCCGTCGAACCTGAGGATCGAACCCCACACGCACGGGGTGTCGGTGAGTGTGCAGGCGTCCGAGACGACGTAGCGGGTCGCGAAGTTGTCCGCCCCGTCCATGACCAGGTCGTAGGCCCCAATGATGTCCACGGCGTTGTCTGCGGTCAGTCGGGTGTGGTGCTGTTCCACGGTGACGAGGGGGTTGACCCGTGCGACGGCGTCCGCGGCGGACTCCACTTTGGCTCGGCCGATGTCCGGGGTGCCGTGGACGACCTGACGTTGCAGGTTCGACACGTCGACCGTGTCGTCGTCGATGACCCCTATCGTCCCCACCCCGGCGGCGGCCAGGTAGAGCAGGGCAGGGGATCCCAGACCCCCGGCCCCGGTGACGAGCACCCGCGCATTCTTCAGACGACGCTGTCCCTCGGGACCGATCTGGGTGAGGGTGAGGTGACGGGCGTACCGGACGAGCTCGTCCCGGGTGAGCTCGGGGGCAGGGTCGACCAGCGGCGCGAACGGCAGGGACTTCGGGTTCACAGTGCCTCGTCCTCCCTGCCGCTCCCGGTGTCGATGCGGCCGTCCATGGGAGAGGACGCCAGAGCGCCGTCGGCCCATGACCGTCTCGGGATTCTGCCGGCGTTGCGGGCCAGGCGTCCGGCCTCCACCGCGAGTTTCATCGCGGTGGCCATCGATGCGGGATCCTGTGCGCGGGTGACGGCGCTGGCGAGCAGCACACCGTCGCAGCCGAGTTCCATGGCCAGCGCGGCGTCCGAGGCGGTGCCCACTCCCGCGTCGAGGATGACGGGCACGTTCGCACGTGCACAGATGAGTTCGATGTTGTGGGGGTTGAGAATTCCCAGCCCGGTACCGATCGGAGCTCCCAGCGGCATGACCGCCACTGCTCCGGCCGATTCCAGTGAGCGGGCGACGGCCGGATCGTCGGAGGTGTAGGCGTACACCTCGAACCCGTCCGCGGTGAGCTGCTCGGTGGCGTCCACCAGTTCGATGACGTCGGGCAGTAGGGTGCGGTCGTCGGAGAGGATCTCGAGTTTCACCCGGTCAGTGCCGAGGGCCTCACGGCCCAGCCGGGCGGTGAGCAACGCGTCCCGTGCCGTGTAGCAGCCGGCGGTGTTCGGCAGGACATCGATCCCCAGCTTGTTGAGCAGGCCGAACAGTGAGGTTCCGGTGGTGGGGTTGAACCGTCGGAGTGCGACGGTGGTGAGCTCGGTGCCGGAGGCGACGAGGGCGTCCTCGAGTACGGTCATCGACGTCGCACCCCCGGTACCCATGATGAGTCTGGATTCGAGGGTGGTGGTTCCGATGGTCAGTGACATGTGGCTGTCTAGCCTCCCTGCATGGCGGTGATGATCTCGACTTCCGCGCCGGCCGCCGGCACGGTGGTGGACCAGCGGCTGCGTGGTACGACGGCAGCGTCGACGGCGACGGCGACGCCCAGCTGGTCGGATTCCGGGTCGTGCCCGGTGATGTCGGCGACGATGTCGGCGACAGTGGTTCCGTCGGCCCACCGGCGGTCGTGGCCGTTGACGGAGATGGTCAGGGCGGTCATGGTGCTGTCCTTTCCCGGGGTGTCCGGTGTCCGTTCGACGGGTCCCCGGATGCAGAGTCCACAACTGCAGGGTCTGCAGTTCTCCGGGGGTCGGTGGCGGCGAGTATTCCGGCGTCCTGTTCAGTCGGTGCGGTTCCGAGTACCAGGCCTGCGGCGAGGTGGCCGCCGAGCGGGGCGAGCAGGATCCCGTGGCGTGAGTACCCGGTAGAGATGACCAGACCGTCGACGCCGTCGAGGCGGCCGATGTAGGGCAGGTCGTCCGGGGTGCCAGGGCGTGCCCTGGCGAGGATTTCGGTGAGTTCGAGGTCAGCTGCCCCGGGGACGAGGACCTGTGCGTCCCGCAGCAGCTGGTAGGCGCCTTCGAGGACGACCCCGTCGAAACTGTCCTCTCGCTCGGTCGCTCCGATGACGATCTCACCGTCGGTGCGAGGGACCAGGTAGACGGGTCGTCCGTCGACCATGCCCCGTACCGTACGTTCCAGCAGGGGAGGACGCCCCGGACGCAACCGGGCACGGAGAATGTCCCCGTGCACCGGCCGGAGTTTCACACAGTCGGCCTCCGGCAGTCCTCCGACCGTGGCGAGGGACACGCCCGGGCACAGCAACGTGGTCCCGGCGGTGATGACGGTACCGTCGTCGAGGCGCACCCCGGTGACAGCGCCGGTGGCGTCCTCACCGGCGCGCAGCACCTCGACTGCCCGCCGTCTCAGGAGGATGAACGGCGGCCCCCCGGCGGCGGCGGACGTCTCCAGCGCCTCGATGAGCGAGGGGACCAGGCGGCGGGGGTTGATCTGGTGGTCCCCGGAGACGAGGAACGCCCCCGATATCGTCGGTGACAGTGCCGGTTCCAGGCTCCTGGCCTGGCGGGTGGTGATGCGCTCCACTGTCATTCCGGCGGCCCGCTGGACTTCGGCGAGGGCGGAGAAATAGTCCCTGTCACCAGGGTGTGCACCGATGTCGAGGGTGGGGGTGTCCCGGAAGCCGACATCGTGCCCGAGCAGGTCGGTGAGTTCCGCGACGAGCGGGGGGTACATGGCGGCCGACGTGGTCATCAGGGTGCGCATCGTCGTGTGCTGGTACATCACCTCGCTCACCGCGGCGATCATGCCCGCGGCGGCGCGGCTGGCGCCCATACCGGGTTCAGGGTCCACGACCGTGACCGCCTGGCCTGCCTTGTGCAGGTTCCAGGCGGCGGTGAGACCGGCGACCCCGGCTCCCACGATGACGGTGTCCGGTCCCGTGGATGTGTCCATCAGCTTCCTTTCCTCCGGCGGCATGATCCGCGTCAGGTGTGGACGGTCGACCGGTGCTCCGGTCCTCTCAGCCCCGCATGGTGGTGGTACCGGAGGTACGTCCACCGTCACAGGGGCTCCCGTAGTTCGCTTACGGCTACCATTCCACCATATGAGCCCTCTGCGAACTGCTGCCACCCCCGACCGTGACCTCCGCCGGCGTCGTCTCAGACTGCTGCGGGAGTCGAAGCTCTATCTGTGCACCCCCGCCCGCGGTGAGCGGGGAGATCTCCGGGACTTCCTCCACGCCGTGTACGAGGGTGGAGTGGACATCGTGCAGCTGCGCGACAAGTCGATCGACACCTGTGACGAGATCGCGGCACTGGAGGTGCTGGCCTCGGTGGCGGCGGAGCACGGCAAGCTCTTCGCCGTCAACGACCGTGCGGATGTCGCCGCGCTCGTCGGTGCGGATGTCTTCCATGTGGGTCAGGACGATCTCACGGTGTCCCAGGCGCGTGAGCTGCTGGGACCTGATGTCCTGGTGGGACTGTCGACCCATTCGGTCCCACAGGCCGGGGACGCCGTGACCGACCCGCAGCTCGACTACTTCTGCACCGGACCGTTGTGGGAGACACCGACGAAACCGGGTCGCGCCGCCACCGGTCTGGAACTGGTGTCGGAGACTGCGGCGATGTTGACGGGGGCGCCCGAACCCTGGCAGCGGGAGAAGGTGTGGTTCACCATCGGAGGCGTCAACGCGTCGACGTTGCCCGAGGTGCAGGCGGCGGCAGGGGAGGTTCCGGTCCGCGCGGTCGTCGTCAGGGCTCTCACGGAAGCGGAGGACCCGAGGTCGGCGGCGGAGGAGCTGCGGTCACTTCTGGGACATGATCGGCGCTGACAACGGTGGTGTCTGCCCGGTAACATCTGTCTATGGACACCATCACCGACACCACACCACAGGCTCCCGAGCGTCTCCCCGTGATCCGCCCCGAGAGGGCCGACGGTTCCGACACCGGGGCGATCCGGGCACTCACTGCCGAAGCATTCGCACCCCCGGGCAAAGCGGTGGCGCCTACGTCGGCGCGGGGGAGGGGAGCGGTGGTCCGCGAGGCGGGGATCATCGACGCTCTGCGGGAATCGGGGGCACTGAGCTACTCCCTTGTCGCGGTTCACGCAGGGCGGATCGTCGGCCACGCGGCGGCGTCCCCGGTGACCCTCGACCCGGATGACGGGGGACGGTGGTACGCGGTCGGACCGGTGTCCGTTCACCCGGAATTCCGACGTCAGGGCACCGGGTCCGCTCTCATGAGGGCACTTCTGGACCTGCTGGTGGTGTACGGGGCATCGGGGGTGGTGCTGTTCGGTGACCCGTCGCTCTATTCACGGTTCGGCTTTGAGCCCCGCGACGGGCTCACCCTGGCAGGACCCGGCCCGGGTGCCTCACAGCAGTTCCAGGCACTGCGACTGGACGGTGAACCGGGCGTCCCGACAGCGACGGTGACGTACCATCCGGCCTTCGGAGATGACCGGCCGGAGCGTTGATTCCCGGGCACGGGTCTCAGGCCCGGATTTCACTCACCGGCCGGTCTCCGTCGACGAACTCCACGGTGTGGTTCTCCGGGAGCTTCTCCCGGCCGGCAAGTTCAACGATGACCTGGGCGACCAGTTCACGGGAGGTCTTCGTCTTCTCCCGGGGAAGACCGGAGGAAGGATAGTCGAAGCCACGGGCGGGGTCGGAGGTGAGTGCGGCAGGTCCGAGGATGACGTAGTCCAGGCCGGTCGTGGAGTTCAGGCGGTCGTCGACGGTCTTCTTCGCTTCCGCGTAGGGGTGGAAGGAGTCGTCCTCGGGAACTGAGTGGGTGGTGGCGCCGAGATAGGAGACATTGATGTAACGGGGTGCCCCACCTGCGTCCCGGAGTCGTTCGAGGGAGTCCACCACTGCGAGCGCGGCGTCCCTGTCGACGGCGTATGTTCTCTCCGCGGAGCCTCCGCCGGCGCCGGCCGACCATACGACGACATCGAAGCCGGAGAGCAGGTCATCCCACTGTGCAGGGGTGAGCCCGGTGATGTCGCGTACGAGTGGTTGCGCCCCCAGTGCCTCGATGTCCAGGGCCTGGTCGGGGTTCCTGATCAGCGAGGTGACCGCGAACCCGCGGTCCACGAAAAGCGGTGCGGCCAGCAACGCGATTTTTCCGTGGCCGCCGATGACGAGAACTTTCGGCATGTGGTGCTCCTGTCTTCCGGGTACGGGCAGATCATGGCCGGGGCTGTGATGACCCGGCTGTCTCCGGTGCAACCGCACCGGTGCGTCAACTATTCCTGACCGGTCAGGCCGGCGCGGTGGCGTTCACTGTTCCTGCTCCCGCCTGGCGAGCTCGCGCAGCCCCGGGGCGACGGAGGCGATCTGGCTGAGAAGCCGGTTCAGGTCCTGTCCGTCTCCGACGAGAGTCAGGTTCGCCGACCCGAGGGCGTCGGACAGGGAGGCGATCATTTCGGGCATCTGGTCGACCATCTGCTTGTCGATGATGACACCCCGGTTGGATGCCACCGCAGCGGAGGTGATGCGCAGCGCCTCGGCCTCCGCTTCAGCCTCGATCCGCTTGCGCTGTGCCTCCGCCTCCGCCGGTTTGACGACCTCGGCGAGCAGTTCCTGTTCACGCAGGAGTGCCTGTGCCGCGGCCAGGTCGGACTGTTTCGCAACGACGAGACGGTCCGCCTCCGCCTTCGCCAGCGGGCCGGACGCCTCGGCCTCCGCCTTCGCCTGGGCGGTCTGCTTGGTGTTCTCGGCGGTGAGTAGGTCGGTGTCCCTCTGGTACTCCGACTTCAGGCGTGCGGTCCGCTGCCGCTCCTCCTCGATCTCGGCGTCCCTGCGGGCTTCGGCGACCGCCGCCTCCCGTTCGACGCGGGCGAGCTCGGGGGCAGACAGTGAACGGATGTAGTTGTTGTCGTCGCTGATCGAACTGATCTGGAAGGAATCGATCTGCCAGCCGAGCTCGGCCATCTTCGGCTCGGCGTTGGTGAGTACGTCCGAGGCGAGACGCATTCTGTCGGAGATCATCTCTTCCACGGTCATCTGTCCGATCATGGCCCTGGTCTCGCCTCCGAAGATGTCGTAGGCGGCCCGGAGAACCTCTTTCCGGTCGGTACCCTCGAAGCGGCTGGCGGCCCTGGTGATGTGCTCCTTGTCCGGTCTGACCCGGAAGACGACGGTGGCCTCCACCGCGACCTCGACATTCTGGGCGGAAGGTGCGGCCACGCGGACCTGGACGGTGTTTGCGCCGATGTAGAAGCGCTGGACGCGGTGGAGCAGCGGGACAGACCAGGCCCCTCCTCCGACGACGATGCGGTAGGGGCTGTCAGGACTGCGGTGACCGAAACCTCCGCTGACGAGAATCGCTTCGGTGGGTTTCGGCACGTCGTAGAGCATCTGTGTTCTTATCCTTCCGCTTGTCTGCCGGCTGAGGAACGGTCACCGGTCGTGTGAGGACAGGCTATCAACCCGACGGACACCCCCGGGTGGATCTGTGCGGCCCGGGGGTGGCTGAAAGAGAATTCAGGAAAAGCGTCGACCCGGTCACCGGTGCCGGGTAGTGTCCTGACGTACCGATAGCGGTCAGTGACCGGTATCGACCCAATTGTCGGATGTGAGGAATAACACCAGTGAAGTTGGAGCTCACCCCGGAGGAGATCGCGTTCCGTGACGACCTCCGAGCCGTCTTCCGGGAAGTGCCGGAGGACATCGGCGTCAGATACCGGGCAGGCCGGACCACCAGAGAAGACATCGTCGAGACCCAGAGAATTCTCAACAGGCACGGGCTCGCGGTACCACACTGGCCGGTCGAGTACGGCGGACAGGACTGGACCCCCACCCAGGCGCACATCTACACCAATGAGCTGCAACGTGCGGGAATACCGGAGCCCCTCGCCTTCAATGTCGGCATGGTGGGCCCCGTCATCGCCAACTTCGGCAGCAGGGAACTCCGGGACAGGTTCCTCGCCCCGACCGCCAACCTCGACATCTGGTGGTCACAGGGTTTCTCCGAACCTGGGGCAGGATCCGATCTGGCAGGGCTGAAGACCACCGCCGTCCGTGACGGGGACAGCTACATCGTCAACGGCCAGAAGACCTGGACGACCCTCGGCCAGTACGGGCAGTGGATGTTCCTTCTGGCACGTACCGATCCCGGGGCCGACAAGCCCCAGAAGGGCATCTCCTTCCTCCTCGTCGACCTGGACACCCCCGGTATCGACCGCCGTCCCATCCGTCTCATCGACGGCTCCGTGGAAGTCAACGAGTTCTTCTTCACTGACGTGCGGGTGCCGGCGGAGAACCTCGTGGGAGAGGAGAACAAGGGCTGGACATACGCCAAGTTCCTCCTGGGCAACGAACGTAACGGGATGGCACAGGTGGGGACCAGCCAACGCATGTACACCGCGCTGGTTTCGACGGCCGAGAACAGGACGATCGCCGGTCGTCCGCTGACACAGGACCCGGAGTTCCGGCGCCGTCTGTATGCGGTGAAACTCCGCCTCACGGCCCTGGAGTCCACCATGCTCCGGATCACCGCCGCCAGTGAAGGTGGCCGGCCGAGTCCGCTGTCGTCGCTGCTGAAGATCGAGGGTTCCCGCATCATCCAGGAGCTCGACGATCTCGCCGTGGCGGTCCTCGGTCCGGACGCCGTGGAGATCACCGGCGTCACCGGGAAAGACGCCGCATTCCCCGGAGACGCCGTCGTCGAATACCTCAACCACCGGAAAGTCTCCATCTACGGCGGCACCAACGAGGTGCAGGCCGGGGTCATCGCCAAGGCGATTCTGGGTCTCTAGGAGGACAGGACAATCATGGATCTCTCACTCACTGAAGAACAGCAGATGCTCGCGGACAGTGTCCGGGACCTGTTCACCGCAGCACCCGGGGACCCCACCGCCGGAGGACAGGCCCCGGAAGACGGGCTCGGATTCCGCAGGGACCTGTGGCTGCAGGCCGCGGAGACAGGATTGACCGGGCTGCCCTTCGACGAGAAGTACGGAGGCTCCGGTGCCGGGATAGCCGAGGTCTGGGCGACGACCAGCACGCTGGGCACCCTCGGCGCACCTGACCCGCTCGTCGACGCAGCCTATTTGCCGGGGTGGATCATCAGCGATCTCGGAACCGAGGAACAGAAGCACCACTGGCTGTCCCGGATCTCATCGGGGGAGTCCGTCGTCACCGTCGCCCACGCGGAACCCGGAGTCGGATGGGAAGGGGCACGCTCCACATCTGTGTCAGCGACCGGCGGCACTCTCTCCGGGGTCAAGAGGGCGGTGACGGTTCCGGACGCCGCGGACACCTTCCTCGTGACCACCGGTGGCGCGGACGGCCCCGGCGTGTACCTGGTCCGCGCGGACGCGCCGGGAGTCACGGTGACCCTCCACCGGAATGCCGAATGGCTGCGTACAGGTACCGTGACCTTTGACGGTGCGGAAGCTGAACGCCTGGGGGACGCAGATTCTGAGCTTGTTGCCGCGGCACTCCGCCGCGCCACAGCCCTGGGCAGGATCGCCCAGGGAGGCCGTGCTGTCGGGCTGATGGCGACCGCGGTGTCACAGACCGTGGACTACCTGAAGGTCCGCAGGCAGTTCGGGGTGACACTGAACCGGTTCCAGGTGCTCACCCACCGGGCGGCACAGCTGTACTCTGATGTCGAGCTGTCCCGGTCGATGTCCCTGTGGGCGGCGGCAGTGGCGGAGTCCCTGTCCGGTGGCGCGGGTTCGATGTCCGCCGCCGACCTCGACGAACTCACGGGGTCCGCCCTGGACGCGTATAACTTCCTCCTGGGCCGGGCACGTACCGTGGCGGAGGAGGCGGTGCAGCTCCACGGGGGTATCGGCGTGACCTACGAGGCCGCGGTGAGTCACTATGCGGCGGCACTGACCGGCTTCCGCCAGTTGTACGGGGGAGAACTGGAGTCCCTGGCGTCGGGTACCTCCTCGCCCCGGCTGACGGTCGCGCCGAGTGCCCTGCCCGGCAATGCCATCGCGACCGGAGCGGCAGGCGCACCCCGTAGCTGAACGGGACCGGGGGGACCGGGTCAGACGGGCCCCGGGGGGACCGGGTCAGATGGGCCCCGGGGGGACCGGGTCAGAATGTCGAGGCGTCGATGACGAACCTGTACCGGACGTCCGACCTCACGGCCCTTTCGTAGGCCTCGTTGATGTGGTCGGCGTCGATCAACTCGATCTCTGCGGCCACGCCGTGCAGGGCACAGAAATCCAGCATCTCCTGGGTTTCCGCGATGCCGCCGACCAGTGAACCCGCCAGCGACCTGCGACGCCCCGTGAGCAGACGTACCGGAACACTCATCGGCCGTGAGGGTAGCCCGATCTGCACCATGACGCCGTCGAAGCGGAGGGTGGACAGGTAGGCTGCGACGTCCAGGTCGACACTCACCGTGTTCAGTATCAGGTCGAAGCGTTCCCTGCATGTGGTCGCGAAAGTACCGTCAGCGGTGGACACCAGGTCGACCGCACCGAAATCCAGCGCCTCGGCACGCTTCGACTCTGAATGGGACAGCACAGTGACCTCTGCACCCATCGCGACCGCGATCTTCACCGCGACGTGGCCCACCCCTCCCATCCCGACCACGGCGACGCGGCGCCCCGGTCCCGCACCCCAGTGTTTCAGCGGCGAGTATGTGGTGATGCCGGCACACAGCAGGGGCGCCGCGGCCGCCGGGTCGAGGCTCTCCGGGACATGGAGGACGAAACGGTCACGGGTCACGATCTCTGTGGCATACCCGCCCTGAGTCACCAGGCCGTCCCCGTAGGGGTTGACTGACGCATAGGTCATGACAGTGCCGTTGTCACAGTATCCCTCCTCACCTGCCAGACAGGGACCGCAGGTTCCGCAGGAGTCTGAGAAGCATCCCACCCCCACACGTTCGCCGACGGAGAAGTCGGTGACGGCGTCCCCGATGTCGGTGACACGGCCGATGATCTCATGGCCGGGTACGAGCGGCACCGGTTTGGGGCCGAAGTCTCCCCGGACGTTGTGGATGTCCGAGTGGCACACCCCCGAGTACTCGATGCGGATACGGACGTCGTCGGGACGGAGCGCGCGACGGGTCACGGTGACCGGGGTGAGCGGTTCACCGAGGGAGGTGACGCCACGGGCGGCGACGGGGCGGGCGACAGTGCTGTCAGGCAGTGCGGGTGTGGTCATGAGGGTTCCTTCGCGCCGGCCGGGACAGGCCGGGTTCAGTCGTGCAACAGGTCGGATAGGTACCGGGCGGCAGCGGATGGCACCGGGGCCCACCGGGCCGTACCGGGGTGTGGTGAGACCGGGAAAGACGGTCCCGTGAACGCCGAGACCCCCGTCCTCCGGGGAAACCGGCGGACAGGGGTTCGGACGCAGACAGCAGGAGAGACCCGACTAGCAGTCGAAGTACATCTCGAACTCCTGGGGGGTGGGGCGCAGACGCACCGGGGCGATCTCCTTGTCGTACTTGTAGCTGATGTAGGTGTCGAGGAGATCGTCGGTGAAGACGCCACCGTCGGTGAGGAATTCGTTGTCCTCCTCGAGGGCCTTCAGTGCCGCCTCGAGGGAGGTCGGAGCGGTCGGGATGAGGGAGGCCTCCTCCGGGGGAAGCTCGTAGAGGTCCTTGTCGACCGGAGCGTGCGGCTCGATACGGTTCTTGATGCCGTCAAGTCCGGCGAGCATCATCGCGGCCATACCGAAGTACGGGTTACCCGAGGGATCCGGTGCGCGGAACTCGAGGCGCTTGGCCTTCGGGTTCGAGCCTGTGATCGGAATACGCACGGCGGCCGAACGGTTACGCTGCGAGTAGACGAGGTTGATCGGGGCCTCGAAACCGGGCACGAGGCGGTGGTAGGAGTTCAGTGTCGGGTTGGTGAACGCGAGGACCGAACCGGCGTGGTGGAGGATGCCGCCGATGTAGTAGCGGGCGAGGTCGGACAGACCCGCGTAGCCGTTCTCGTCGAAGAACAGCGGCTTGCCGTCCTTCCACAGGGACTGGTGGGCGTGCATGCCCGAGCCGTTGTCCCCGGCGAGCGGCTTCGGCATGAACGTGGCGGTCTTGCCGAACTGGGCTGCGGTGCCCTTGACGATGTACTTGAAGGACTGCAGGTCGTCCGCGGCATGGAGCAGGGTGTTGAACTTGTAGTTGATCTCCTGCTGTCCGCCGGTGCCCACCTCGTGGTGGAAGCGCTCGAGATCGTAACCGGCGCGGATGAGGTTCTTGGCCATCTCGTCACGGACCTCGACCGTCTGGTCGAGCGGGGGGACCGGGAAGTAGCCGCCCTTGATACCGGTCTTGTGCCCGAGGTTGGGAGTGCCGTCGAGATTCGTGTCCCGGCCGCGGTTCCACCAGCCTTCATCAGAGTCGACCTCGTAGAAGGAGTGGTTGATGTCGGTCGAGTACTTGACCTTGTCGAAGAGGTAGAACTCCGCCTCGAGACCGAAGTTGCAGGTGTCGGCGATGCCGGTGGAGGCGAGGTACTCCTCGGCCTTACGGGCGACATTGCGCGGGTCACGGGAGAACGGCTCACGGGTGAAGGGGTCATGGACGAAGAACTTGATGTTCAGTGTCTTCGTCTTCCGGAACGGGTCGACCGTAGCAGTCGCCAGGTCCGGAAGCAGGCTCATGTCGGACTCGTCGATGGTGGTGAAGCCACGGACGGACGAACCGTCGAATGCCAGGCCGTCGGTCACGGCGTCCTCGTCGAAAGCGGCGGCGGGGATCGTGAAGTGCTGCTCCACGCCCGGGACGTCGGTGAACCGGACGTCGACGAACTCGATGTCGTTGTCCTTGATGAACTTGGTGACCTCTTCGGCCGTCTTGAATGCCACTGTGGGACTCCTTGCAGTCATGGTCGGCACAGCCTCGGTAACGCGCGGCAGTGCACCGCGAGTGGCTGAGTCTGGGAAAAAACTTATTATCGGGTTGTTGCCCGGCCGTCAATCCAGTGTTACCGACATGTAACACTCGCCGGGTCCCTGGAGTGAGGGGCCGTATCCAAGCCTACGGGACAGGTTGGGAGGCTGCCACGCTGCCCCGGTAGGCTGTCACCCATGGCGAAACGGCAGAACAACCGGTCAGGCAGCGGTGCGGACAAGGAGGCGCAGCGACGCCGCCGGCAGGAACAGCGGCAGCAGGCCCGCCGTGAACGGAGCCTCGACAGGGCGTCACAGCCGGTGTGGCTCGAAGGTCCGCAGGTGCCCGGTCAGTACGAGGATCCCACCGATCTGAGCCCCTACCCGGGGAAGCTGCTGGGTCTCCCGCAGTCCGGGCCGGGGTCGATCTCGCCGCTGTTCCCCAGGCTCATGGCGCTGCTCATCGACTGGCTGGCGTCCTGGGCGGTGGCGGGGATCATCGTCAGTCAGACGGGGGTGCTGGGAGGTGTGTCGACGGTGACGATGATTGTCTGGATCGTGCTGCGCGTCATCACGGTGTGGTTGTTCGCGCAGTCACCGGGGCACGCGATCATGGGCATCGGGGTTGCCCGGGTCGACAACCCGGACAAGAGGGTAGGCCTGCTCCGTGCCCTGTTCCGCACCATTCTCACCGTGTTCCTCTTCCCCCCGATCATCCAGGACACGGACGGCCGTGGCATGCACGACCGTGCCACGGGTACTGCGGTGATACGGACCCGCTGACCCCGGTGGGCCCCCGGTGTTCGCTCCGGGTCAGCCCCGGCGGTTGCGCTCGGACGCGCGGCGTGCCCGTCGGTTCATGCCCGACATATTTGCCTGACGGGGGAGAGGACCCTTCGGCAGTGCCGCCTCCCTCGAGTGCAGGCGCGAAATCGAGGCGATCCTGTTGTTCAGCGAGTCGACCTGGTCCTTCTTGATGTTCCGCGGGTACTTCATCAGCGCCGTCTGGATCTTGCGGACCTCCACCTCGTCCTCGCCGTCACCGATGTACATGTCGTAGATGGGGACGTCACCGAGGATCCGGGCCAGCCTCTTGCGCTCCTGCGCCATCATCGGACGCAGCCGGGACCGGTCTCCCTCGCCAACGAGCACGACACCGGGCGTACCGACGACCCGGTGGACAGCGTCCATATGGGTGTTGCTCGCCACACCGGTCTCGGTGATCCACTTCATGCCCACACCGGAACGCAGGTTCGTCAGGGCCCATGCCGCAGCGCCGGCCTGGCCCTCAATCTGGTCGTATACGCCGGACTGCAGTCGCCTCGAGAAGATCACCATGGCCACGACGGCGCCGATGAGCAGGCCGAGGATGAGGTTGAACCACCACGCTCCCACGACCAGGCTCAGGAGCAGAAGGACCGCGACCGGCACCAGCACACCCAGCAACATGTAGGGGACGAGCTTCTTGTCCCTCTTGCGCTGCAGCTGGAAAGCCTGCCACATCTGGCTGCGCGTCTGCTTCCGCTGAGCCTTCTTGGCGGCCTTCTCGAGCCGCTTGGTCTCTTTCTCCCGGGGGTCTTTCGCCATGCCGCCCAGTCTAGAGCATCACTACCGGGCGGAGGTGACCGGAGTCTCCTTCGACGGACCGTACTTGGACAGCAGGGTGCCGGCCTCCTGGCTGGTGGAGGAACCGAGATTGTCACCCAGGTGGGCGAGATTCTCCGGCAGTTCTTCGCCACGGGCGGCCATCGCCTCGGCGTAGAGCCGGCCGGACCGGTAGGAGGAACGGACCAACGGACCAGACATCACAGCACCGAAACCGAGTTCCTTGGCGAACTCCGAGTGCTCGATGAATTCCTCCGGCTTGACCCAACGTTCGATCGGGTGGTGCATGCTGGTCGGCCGGAGGTACTGGGTGATTGTGATGATGTCACACCCGGCGTCCTTCAGATCGGTCAACGACGAGCGCACTTCCTCGGCGGTCTCACCCATACCGAGGATGAGGTTCGACTTGGTGACCAGTCCGAAATCGCGGGCGGCGCGGATCACCTCGAGAGAGCGGTCGTAGCGGAATGCCGGGCGAATCCGCCGGAAGATCCGCGGCACGGTCTCCAGATTGTGCGCGAAAACCTCGGGACGGGCCTCGAAGACCTCGGCGAGCAGCTCGGGCCGTGCGGAGAAGTCGGGGGTGAGGTTCTCCACCCCGGTGTGGGGGTTGACCTCGTGGATCTTGCGGACGACCTCGGCGTACAGCCAGGCACCCTCGTCATCCAGGTCATCGCGGGTCACTCCGGTGATGGTCGCGTAGCGCAGGTCCATCTCGCGGATGTTCTCCGCCACACGCCTCGGCTCGTCACGGTCGAGGGCGGTGGGGCGCCCGGACTTGATCTGACAGAAGTCGCAGCGGCGGGAGCAGGTGTCCCCGCCGATGAGGAAGGACGCCTCCCTGTCTTCCCAGCACTCGTGGATGTTCGGACACCCGGCCTCCTGGCACACCGTGTGGAGACCCGCACCGGACACACGGTTCTTCATGTCCCGGTACTCGGGCCCCATTTTCGCGGTGGTCCGGATCCACCGGGGTTTCTGCTCGATGGGGGTCTGCGCATTCTTTGCCTCGATGCGCAGGAGTCGTCGGCCGTCTGCAGCGATAGTCACGGCTCCCAGCCTACGCTGAGGTGTCGGGTTAGTCACTGCGGGTAGTTCACTGTGGGTAATTCACTGTGGGTAATTCACTGTCGAGCGGTCGATTCCGCAGTCACCGGAACCGGACCGTGTGCGAGCTCCTCCGGTACATCCGTGACAGAGGTGGGCAGTGATCCGTCCAGCGCGTCAAGCATGTGGCGGGTGAACAGGGGAGACGCCTCGGCTACCGTGACCTCCCGGCCCAACTCGGCGGTCGCGGTGGTGACACCTGTGTCCGCCAGTCCGCAGGGCACGATGTGGTCGTAAAAGTCCAGGGTGTTGTCGCAGTTCAGTGCAACTCCGTGCATGGTGACGCCCCGGGTGACCCGAATTCCCACGGCCGCGATCTTCCGGGCCGGTAGCAGGGTACCGTCTCTGACGCCTGCCGGAAGCCAGACCCCGGAACGTCCGGCGACCCGCCCGACATTCTCGAGACCGAGGTCGCGGCATGTCGCGATGACCGCCTCCTCGATGCGGCGCACGTAGTCGACGACGTCAATCGGGTCCTCGAGTCTGATGATCGGGTAGGCGACGAGCTGCCCCGGGCCGTGCCAGGTGATCCTGCCACCGCGGTCCACGTCGATCACGGGGAGACCGTTGGTGGGAAGATCCTCAGGCTGTGTCCGCCGACCCGCCGTGTACGTGGAGGGATGCTGCAGCAGCAGGAGGGTGTCCGGAATCTGCCCCGCCGCACGTTGGCGGGCGAGATTTGCCTGGTGTCGCCAGGCCTCGAGGTAGTCCACGGTGTGGAGGTCGACGACTGCGACCGGGTCGCTGGAGTGGCGTATTGATCCGTGCTGGAAGCCCATGCTCCAAGATCATACAACCGGCAAACACAACCGCCCCGCGAACTCCCGGTGAAAGGGAGTTCGCGGGGCGGCGGTTCACAGCGCCGGGCAGTTCCGCAGGCGGGCCGGGACCGCCGGGCTACAGGCCGAGGTCGTCGGTGAAGTCCACGTTCTCCAGCCTGTCCTTCACACTGGTCAGGAACCTGCCTGCGTCAGCGCCGTCGATGCTCTGATGGTCGTAGGTGAGGGGCAGGTAGACCATCTGTCGGATGCTGATGGCGTCCTGTCCGTCCTCGGTGATGACCACCGGACGCTTGACGATCGCCCCGGTGCCCAGCATCGCCGCCTGCGGCGGAACGAGGATCGGGGTGTCGGTGAGAGCGCCCTCGGAACCGATGTTGGTGATCGTGAAAGTCCCGCCCATGATGTCGTTGGGCTTGAGCTTCTTGTTGCGGGCGCGGTCCGCGATGTCGGCGATGGCCTGGGCCAGCTCCGGCAGGGAGAGGTCCTGCGCGTTGTGGATCACCGGCGAGAGAAGACCCTCCGGGGTGTCTACGGCGATACCGAGGTTCACCGAACCGTGGTAGGTCATCTCCTTCGATCCGGCGTCGTAGGACACGTTGATGTTCGGGTGCGCCAGAAGTGCCTCGACGACCGCCTTGGCGAAGAAGGGCAGGT
This sequence comes from Corynebacterium provencense, assembly GCA_900049755.1. Lineage (GTDB taxonomy): Bacteria > Actinomycetota > Actinomycetes > Mycobacteriales > Mycobacteriaceae > Corynebacterium > Corynebacterium neomassiliense. Next base: position 1,389,973 of record LT160593.1, on the reverse strand, counting down.
AGGTGAGGTTGACTCCGTAGCGCTCCCGGAAAGCACTCTTGCTGCTCTTGCGGAGGTCGGCGATCCTGGTCATGTCGACCTCGTGGACCTGGGTGAGCTGGGCGGCGCCGTGGAGGGACTCCAAGGTGGTCTTCGCGGTGATCGCCCGGATGCGGTTGACCTTCCGGGTGGTTCCGCGCAGTTCGGCCTTCGCCGGGTCGGCTCCCTTCAGGACCCGCGGGGCGGGCTCGGTGGTGGACCCGGTTGAACCGGAGGCTGCCTCTGCAGCGGCGAGGACATCCTGCTTGCGGATTCGTCCGCCGACTCCGGAGCCGGTGACGGTGGACAGGTCCACCCCGTGCTTCTCCGCCAGCTTCCGGACCAGAGGGGTGACATAAGGCAGATTGCCGGAGGAGGTCGCGGCTGCGGTCCCGGCAGGAGTCGGATCCGGGGTCTTGCCGTCCTTGCCGTCCGTGCCGTCAGCGGAACCGGAGGTACCGGTCGTGACAGGTTCGGCCGTCGGGGCTTCCGTCCGGGTTTCTGGCTGCGGCTCAGTCTCGGGCTCGGTCGGGGTTGCCGGGGTGCTGTCGGTCTTCTCCGGGGCGGGGGAGGACGTGGGGGCGGATGTGGCGGAGGCATCGCCGATGCGGGCGATGACGGCACCGACGTCGACGGTGTCGTCTTCACCGGCGAGGATTTCCACCAGGGTGCCGGCGACGGGGGAGGGAACTTCGGTGTCGACCTTGTCGGTGGAGACCTCGAGGAGGGGCTCGTCGACGGCGACGGTGTCGCCGACCTTCTTCAGCCACTGGGTCACGGTGCCCTCGGTGACGGATTCGCCGAGTTCGGGCATGGTGACGTCGGTCGCCTCACCGGAGGCCGCAGTGTCGGCGGCCGCGGCCGCCGGGGCCTGTTGCGTCTGCGGCGCGGGGGCGTCGTCACCTGAAGGCTCTCCGGCGTCCTCAGTCGTATCCGCTGCCGGGGCGCTTTCCCCGGCTTCGCCGATCACGGCGATCACGGCGCCGACATCGACGGTGTCGTCCTCGTCGGCACGAATCTCCAGCAGCACACCTGCAGCAGGAGAGGGGATCTCGGTGTCGACCTTGTCGGTGGAGACCTCGAGGAGGGGTTCATCCACGGCGACGGTGTCACCGACCTTCTTCAGCCACTGTGTCACAGTGCCCTCGGTCACGGATTCGCCCAGTTCGGGCATTTCGACGGAGTACGCCATGGTGTTGAAGCTCCTAAATGACGAAAAAATACAGATGTGGTCTCTGGCTGAATAGTACATAGGGTAGACCGATCCGGCGGAGTGGCGTACCGCGAACGAGGACGCCGGACCCGTCGTAGCCTCAGACTCCGGCTGTCACGCCAGGTGTTGCAGAGACTCCAGCAGTGCTATCAACGTCCGGACCGGAACACCTGTTCCGCGTGCAGGTGTGTATCCCCGGGCGGTGCCGGTGTTGTAGGCGGGCCCTGCGACATCCAGATGTGCCCACGGGATCCCGGTCCCCCTGTCACCGGAATCAGTGGCACTCCCGGCACCGACCGTATCCTCCGGGGTCACGAAATGTCTGAGATACAGGCCGGCTGCAGCCATGCCACCCTGTCGCAGTCTGCCCGTGTTGCGCAGATCCGCGACATCTGAGCGGATACCGTCAGCGACGTCGTCGGGAAGGGGCATGCTCCAGGCGTCCTCACCGGTCCTCCGCGCCAGCGCGGCTATCCGGTCACGCAGCGAAGGAGTGCCCATCACCGCGCTGACACGGTCACCCAGCGAGACCACCTGTGCCCCGGTCAGAGTGGCGACGTCGACGAGGACGTCGGGGGAGTCCTCCACGGCACGGGCCAGTGCATCAGCGAGAATCAGGCGTCCTTCAGCATCGGTGTTGACGATCTCGGAGGTGGTGCCGTCATAGTGGCGGACGATGTCGCCGGGCCGCAGGGCGTCCCCGTCCGGCATGTTCTCCACCAGAGGCAGCGTCGCTGTGACCGACACCGGAAGCTCAAGCTCGGCCGCGGCCAGGACAGCGGCGACGACCGCTGCCGACCCCGCCATGTCGGAGATCATCGCGTCCATGCCGGCAGGCTTCTTCAGGGAAATGCCGCCGGTGTCAAAGGTCACCCCTTTGCCGACGAGGCCGGCGGAGACCTGTGCACCCTGTTCCGGGAGGTAGCGCATCCTCACCAGTCTCGGTGGGCGGGCGGACCCGCGCCCCACGGCGAGCAGTCCACCGTAACCCTGTTCCTCGAGATCAGTCTCGTCGAGGACCTCCACCTCCACCCCGGAGGCTGACGCGAGATCGCCGATGATCCGTGCGTAGGAGTCCGGACCGAGGTCGCCGGCCGGCGCGTTGACGAGATCCCGGGCACAGGCCACCGCCTCCACCACGGTGCACGCCCTGGTGAATGCGGCGTCCATCCCGGGCAGGTCAGGGCACACCAGCGTCACCGACCCGGGCAGTGCCCCGGCAGGTCCGGACCGGTGACCGGAGTAGAGGTATCCGCCGAGGGCGTGCCCCTCGGTCGCGGCCGTGACCACCTCCGCCGGGGAGGGGGCTCCGGTCACTCCGGTCAGATCCCCGAGCAGACTCACAGCGTGGCACGACGGCACGCCCGTCTGCTCTGCCAACTTCCTGAGCAGCCGGGAGACATCACCGGCGGCCTGTCTGACGGTGTCGGGTGCGATGTGGTCGGCGGGGCCGAGCCCGGCGGTGACGACCCTGGCCGCCGGAACACCGTCGACGGCCGGCTGGACGGAAGTCTCCCCGGACCGCCCGGTGATCCCCGCCCACACCGCCGTCTTCCACAGTGCCAGGCGTGCTTCCTCCCCCAGAGTTCCGGTGACCGGGATCTCGGGTCCTGACGCGCCCCTGAGCACGGGGACGACCAGGATGTCGGGACCGGCCGCCGGTGTGGAAGGTGCGGCCGGAACGGAGGAAACACTCAGGTTCAGGTCGGGGAGAAGGCCCCGGACGAGCCTGGGGACCTCCGTCGGTGTCACGGGTGTCATAGTTCATCTCCGCTGCTGGTGGACGGTGGTAGGGGGTGCCTCCGTTGAAAGTGCTTTCCGGGTCTAAGATACAGGGCATGTCAGCTTCCCCTGAGTTCACCCGCAATCTCACCAGCACCCCGACTCCGGCGGAGAAGATCGAGGAGATCCTCGCCAACCCGGGATTCGGCAACTACTTCACCGACCACATGGTCATCATCGACTGGAACAGGGACGCCGGCTGGCACGACGCCCGTGTCGTGCCGTACGGGCCCATCGCCATGGACCCGGCGTCCTCGGTCCTGCACTACGGGCAGGCGATCTTCGAGGGGCTGAAGGCATACCGGCACGAGGACGGGTCGGTGGTCACTTTCCGTCCCGAAAAGAACGCCGCGAGGTTCCGTAACTCCGCCGAACGGCTGGCCATGCCCGCGCTGCCGGAGGAGCTCTTCCTCGAGTCACTGCGTCAGATCGTGGATGTCGACCAGGCATGGGTTCCCGCCGCAGGAGGGGAAGAATCCCTCTACCTGCGGCCGTTCATGATCTCCCGCGAGGTCGGACTGGGCGTGCACCCCGCGTCGAGCTACTCCTACTACCTGATCGCCTCTCCTGCCGGTGCGTACTTCACCGGCGGGGTCCGGCCGGTGAGCGTGTGGCTGTCCACCGAGTACGTCCGTGCGGCACCGGGCGGGACCGGTGCGGCGAAGTTCGCCGGTAACTACGCGGGGTCGCTCGCAGCCCAGGCGCACGCTGAAGAACAGGGATGCGACCAGGTCGTGTGGCTGGACGCCATCGAACGGAAGTACATCGAGGAAATGGGCGGGATGAACCTCGCCTTCGTCTACGGAAGCGGAGAGGACGCCGAACTCGTCACCCCCGCCCTCTCCGGCTCACTGCTCGCGGGAGTCACCAGAGACTCTCTGCTCACCGTGGCAGCCGACGCAGGGATGAAGGTCACGGAGAAGCGGGTGAGCGTGCAGGACTGGAAGGACGCTGTGGCGTCCGGAGCGATGACCGAGGCCTTCGCCTGCGGCACCGCCGCCGTGATCACGCCCGTGGGAACCGTCAAGGACAAGGACGGGGAGTTCCGGATCAACGGCGGCAGGCCCGGCGAGATCACGATGCGCCTGCGCGAGCTGCTCACCGGAATCCAGCACGGCACCGTCGAGGACACCCACCACTGGAACCACACCCTGATCCCCGCCCGGTGACAGTTCTTCCTCCGGAGGGCAGGGGCGCCTGACGGGGAAAGGTGGGGAAGGACGCCGGGAGTGCCTCCTAGAGAGCACCCCCGGGGGAGTTCCGGTCCCGGTGAGTGGTCCCGGTGAGTGGTTCAGGGGCGGGACACAACCACCGAGGCCCGGAGTACGGGCAGACAGGTCAGAGCAGCAGCACCGTCAGACACACCGAGATCGTGGCCGAACACCGGGGACAGTTCGAGTCGGTGTGCGGCGAAGGCGGCTGCGGCGTCCACCGGAACGTGCGGCAGGATCCATCCCTGCCGAGCACCGGGAGACACTGCCTCGGCCAGGAGGGCGGCGGCCAGCGTCCCTGCACCGTCAAGGATGACAGGGGTGCGACGGTCGGACGAACCGGAGAGAAATCCCACCAGGGTGGCCAGCGCCGGATCCCCGGCGAGGCGGAGAATTTCCTTCACCGCCCCTTTGTCCCACGGACCGTTCCGGTAGCCGCGGGTCCTGAAGAGGACGTCCCGGACAGCGACGATATCGCGCTTCCAGGCGGAGACGTCGTCTCCGGCCGCGTAGTTGAACAGGCTCACCGGCTCCTTCCTGCAGACGGTCCCTGTCACGGAAGCGGAGATGACGGGGTCTCCCGATCCACCGAGAAGCAGGAGCTGCACCCCGGAATCCACGGCACGGTCCGCGAGAGAGCGGCCGTGGGCAAGCCACCGGTCCACCTGGTCCGCCCGGAGCCCCGGTCCGTTCGCCGGGCCCTCGTCGGCGACAACCGAGACGGAGATGTCGGCGTCGGCGAGCTCCGCGAGCGGCAGCAGGGGAGAGGCACCCCCGGACACGTCTCTCCCGGTGTCGGCGTCAGAGGTGATGACGCTGAGCAGCGGCCTCGGAGCGTGCTCACCGGCCAGCGTGGCGGCAGCACCGTTGTCCTCCGCCCAGGCGCGGAGCGCGGGCAGCAACGGTTCGTCGGTCCCGGTCACGGCCCTACACCGTATCGCCGATACTGACCTGCGGGGCAGGCGTACGCATGCGGCGGATCATCGTCGCGCGGGTGAAGGCGTAGAAGCCGATGGTCCAGCGGCCGAAGGCGCGGTCGGGAAAGCGTTCGTCGATGAGCTTGTTGACCTTGCGCCCGAGGAACAGTCCTTCGACCACCAGCAGTGCGATGATGAAGAGCATCACCAGCGACACCAGGTTGGCGATCTCCGGAGCACGCATACCGACGATCATCACCAGCACCACGATGAGTGCGATGGGCAGGAACATGTTCATGGCGAAGCGCCGGGAGTCCACGTAGTTGCGGACGAAGAGCTTCTCCTTACCCTGGTCGCGGGGCAGAAGGTAGTTGGGGTCGCCGGCCATCATGCGCTCGTTGGCCCTGCGACGGGCGGCCGCGGCCTCCTCACGCTGACGGCGTTTCCTCTCCTTGTACTCCTCTTTCGACATGGAGGCTTTCTCCGCCTTCCTCCGCTCGCGGGCCTCCTTGGGAGTCAACGGGGCGTCATAGTGGACGCGGCGGGTACCGGCGGACCTCTCGACGTCATTGCGCTTCGGGGTGGGGCGCCCCTTCTTCGGGGTCACCCCTCTGGGCAGCCCTGCCGCGTCACGGGCATCCCCGGAACCTCCGGACCCGCGGGAGGCCAGGTCGTCGGAGTGCCCGGAGGGGGCGGTGGGGGCGGTGGTGGCGTCACCGTGCGTGTCGTCATCTTTTTTCCAGGGCAGCTTCACACTCACAGGCTAGAACACGGGAGTCGGGGTCCACCAACGAGGGCCCGAAGTCGGTGACGCCCGGCCACCAGTCACAGCTGGAAAGAGGTGGCAGGAATACGGCGGTGGAATTGTCGGTTGAACGGGGGTAGCGTGAACTCACATCCGCACTACCGAGGAGGAAATCATGACCGCTCCCGAGAAGACCACCGGCGTTGAACTGACCGGTGCGGCAGCTGAGAAAGCGGCCGCGCTGCTCGCACAGGAGGGACGTGACGATCTCTCCCTGCGCATCGCCGTGCAGCCGGGCGGCTGCGCAGGACTGCGCTACCAGCTGTTCTTCGACGACCGTATGCTCGACGGAGACCACGTCGACCACTTCGACGGCGTTGACCTCGTCGTCGACAAGATGTCCGCTCCCTACCTCACCGGCGCCAGGATCGATTTCTCGGACACCATAGAGTCCCAGGGGTTCACCATCGACAACCCCAACGCCACCGGATCCTGCGCCTGCGGCGATTCCTTCAGCTGAGTCACCACCACTGACCGCGTGTCCCCGGGCGGGGTCAGCCGGCGGCGGGCGGAGACCCCCGGACGAGAGTTCTCGTCCGGGGGTTCAGGCGTCTACAGCTGGACGGGGTAGTCGCGTTCGTCGATCTCCGGGTGGATGCGGTCCTCGACGAAGATCCCGTGCCAGATCATGAACGCGATGACGGTCCACAGACGGCGCGAATGATCCGGGCCGTGACCGGTGTTCATCGCAACCCGGTGCTCGTCGAGCATGGCGAGAACTTCCGCTCTGTTGAAGATCTCGTCGGTCTGGGACTCCTCGATGACGGTCCGGGCCCAGTCGTAGAGTTCAGGACCTGCGAGCCAGTGCCTGATGGGAACCGGGAACCCGAGCTTCTTCCGGTTGATCACGTGGGGCGGAACGATGAGCTCCATCGCACGGCGCAGTGCGTACTTCGTGGTGCCGTGACTGATCTTCAGATCGTAGGGGAGGGTACGGGCGACGTCGAAGACCACCTTGTCCAGGAAAGGCACCCTGAGTTCCAGTGAGTTCGCCATGGTGATCTTGTCTGCCTTGACGAGAATGTCACCCCTCAGCCACGTGAAAAGGTCGAGGTACTGCATTCTTGCCACCGGATCGAAGTTCCGGGAACGATCGTAGATCGGTGCGGTCACCTCCCTGTGGTCCCACTCCGGTCGTGCGGTCTTCAGCACCCTGCTGAGCTGCTCATAGTTGAAGGAACGGGCATTACCGTAGTACCGCTCCTCCATGGGAGTCGTACCGCGTAACAGCAGCGACTTACCCCGCCGGCCCTCCGGCATGATCTCACCGACCTTGTGCAGCACCTTCTTGACAGGGGAGGGGATCCGGTCGAACGGGGCCAGCGACAGAGGTTCCTTGTAGATGGTGTAGCCGCCGAAGAGTTCATCGGCACCCTCGCCGGACAGGACGACCTTCACCCTCTTGCGGGCCTCGGCGGCGACGAAGTACAGGGGGACGAGAGCAGGATCGGCCACCGGGTCGTCGAGGTACCAGATGATCTTCGGTACGGCAGCTGCGAACTCCTCCGGGGACACCACCTTGACCACGTGCTCCACACCGATGGCTTCAGCGGATTCGGCGGCGACATCCACCTCCGAGTAGCCTTCCCGCTCGAATCCGGTGGTGAAGGTCACCAGGTCCGGATTATGCCGCTTAGCGAGGGCCGCAATGGCTGTCGAATCGATGCCGCCGGACAGGAAGGACCCGACGGTCACGTCGGCCCGCATGTGCTTGGCGACCGAGTCTTCCAGCGCATCCGCGATGCGGTGGAACAGGGCGTCCTCCGTTCCCGCGGGGACGGGGGTGGGGGTGAAGTCCGGGCGGAAGTAACGTACCGCCTCGACCGGTCCACCGGGACGCAGGGTGGCGTGGCACCCGGACTCCAGACGGCGTATTCCGGAGTGGAGTGTCTCCGGCTCCGGCACGTACTGCAGATCGGTGTAGTGCTCTACGGCACGGTAGTCGAGGGAGAGGTCCAGTCCCGTCGAAGACGCCATGTCCAGGATCGACTTCTTCTCGCTGCCGAACACTGTCCCGGCAGCGGTCGTGGCGTAGAAGAGCGGCTTGATGCCGAAGGGGTCACGTGCCAGGAACATCTTCCGGTCCACGGAGTCCCACACCGCGAAGGCGAACATGCCGCGGAGGTGCTCGACCACCCCGGTTCCCCAGTGGTGGTAGCCGACCACGATGGTCTCGCTGTCGCCGGAGGTGCGGAAGGTGTATCCGGCGGCCTGCAGTTCCTCCCGGAGCTCCACGTAGTTGTAGATCTCACCGTTGAATGTCAGTGAGTAGCGTTCGGGTGAGTCCTCCGGGCCCCACTGGAGGGGTTGGTGGGAGTGCTCCAGGTCGATGATGGACAGGCGGTTGAATCCGAAGACGACGTCATCGTCGTTCCAGGTCCCGTCCTCGTCAGGGCCACGGTGGCGCATGCATGGCAGAGCGTGGGCCACGGGGTCGACAAACCGGGGTGCGTCACCGAGTGCGGTGAGAATTCCAAGAAGTCCACACATGAGCTGTAGAGGTCATCTCCATATAGATAGGGGAGGCGGTCGACCGCGAGGTACGACGGCGAGGTACCGGGTCCACACTACTAGCCGTGGGCCGAGGTACTGCCAGTCAAGTCTGTGGAACAGATCTCGAGCCGCCGTAGGCCCGCGGGAAGACTGTTCCGGTTGTCCTGCCGGTGCCGATGTTCCGACTGCCCCGTTCTGCGAAGGGCGGTCCTCCGCACGGTGGGCAGACAGTTGGTCGGTACAGCGGCGGGGTACCAGGCACGAGACGACACGAACCTGTGTTCAACTCCCGAGAGCTCAACCCCGGAAGTTCAACCCCGGGAGTTCAACCCCGGGAGTTCAACCCCGGAATAGGGCGGAGGTCCGGACACGGTCAGCCCCTAGATGGTGGCTGTCAGTGACGCATGGACTATTGTCACTAAGTGATACGGAACGAGTGGGTGGTCCTCTGCAGGTGACTGTCCGCGCAGGTTCCGGTGAACACGACGTGTGATTGAGGAAGGCATACTCGCGTGGAACAGCGAAAAGTTCACGGTATGGCCCGCAAGCTGGGACTGGTCGGTGCTCTGGGACTCGGTGCCCTGGCCCTTGCCGGCTGCGACGCCGCTCCACCTGACAACGGATTCTTCCATGCCCTGCGCATGGGGTGGCCGGACGGAATCACCCCTGAGTCCAAGTCGATGGGCAACTTCTGGGTCTGGACCTGGGTTGTCGCCTGGATTATCGGCCTGATCATGTGGGGCCTGATGTTCCTCGTGATGTTCCGGGACGGTGCCAAGCGCGCGAAGAAGGCGGGCAAGGGAGAGTTCCCTCGTCAGACTGCCTACAACGTCAACCTGGAACTGGCGCTCACTGCCGTCCCGGTGATCATTGTCATGGGTCTGTTCTTCTTCACTGTCCAGACCCAGGACAAGGTCACGGCCATGGACAAGGATCCGCAGGTCACGGTTGACGTCACCGCGTACCAGTGGAACTGGAAGTTCGGTTACGGCGAGGTCAAGGGCTCCCTGACCCAGGACGGGGCGGACTACTCCGGCGCGGACGCGCAGAAGAAGGCGGACTCCGCGCTGCTCTCTCAGCCGACCGAGGTTGATGAGGAGGGGGAGATCGTCGGTCCTATCCACGGTGGTTCCTCCGAGGACTTCTCCTACCTGAACTATGACAAGATCGAGACCGTAGGCACTTCCGAGGAAGTTCCGGTGCTGGTTCTCCCGACCAACACACCGATCGAGTTCAATCTCGCCTCCTCGGACGTCATCCACTCCTTCTGGGTTCCGGAGTTCCTCTTCAAACGCGACGTGATGCCGCATCCGGAGAAGAACCACCAGGAACGTCGTTTCCAGATCGAGGGCATCGAGAAGGAGGGTGCGTTCGTCGGACGGTGCGCTGAAATGTGCGGTACCTACCACGCCATGATGAACTTCGAGATCCGTGCGGTTTCCCCGGACACCTTCACCCGGTACCTCGAGTTCCGGAAGACCAACCCGGACGCCACCAACGCCGAGGCTCTCGACGCCGTGGGCGAAGACCCGTACGCCACCAGCACCCGGCCCTTCCTCCCGGACCGTGCAGGTACGCGCTCGGTCGACGGCGACAACTACATCGGTGACGCCGCCGCGTAAGCGGCAGTTAACTCGAAGGAGAGAACAATGCGGCAGACAGCCAAACTGATGTACGGTCTGGCGGCGTTCCTGGTCGTCATGACAGTGCTGTACTTTTTCGCGACCGCGAAATTGAGCGACAACGGTAATCAGCAGGGTATCGAGTGGGCGGGCGGAACGGGCCTGGTCCTCGCAACACTGCTGTGCCTCTTCCTCGGTGCCTACTTCCACCTTGCCAACCACAAGGCGGACATTGAGCCCAAGGACTGGGAGCAGGCAGAGATCGAGGACGGCGCCGGAGTCCTCGGGTTCTTCTCCGCAAGCTCAGGATGGCCCTTCCTCATGGCTTTCGCGATCATGCTGATGGGGTACGGGATCGCGTTCTTCCACATCTGGCTGATCCTCATGGGAGCGGTCATGCTGATCTGGTCGACCGTGATGCTGAACCTGCAGTACGGACTGCCCCCGGAGAAAGACTGACTTTCCACTGTCCGACAGGCCCGGCGGGCCCCACCTCGTAGCGAGGTGGGGCCCGCTGTTGTACAGCACGGCAGACCGAGGACCGCTGCGGGGGCGTCAGAGAGGTGATGACGCCCGGTCAGCCGCGAATTTCCCTCCGGAAGCTCTCGGCAGTGTCATTCAGGCGGACAGGACGAGCTGCATGGCCTGCTCTGCTCGTCCGGACTCCAGCGCCTCACGGGCGACTGCAACCTGTTCAGTGAGGACGGTGTGCAGGTCGGAGTCCTCCCATCCCTTGACGGCGGCGAGCGCCGCTGCCGCATTGATCAGGACAGCATCCTTGACCGCGCCCTCGAGTTCGCCGGCCATGAGCCTGCGTGCGATGTCGGCGTTGAATTCCGGGTCTCCGCCGCGGAGTGCTTCTTCGTCGTAGATTTCGAAGCCGTAGGCGCGGGGATTGACGGTGAATTCGCCGGTTCGGCCGGTACTGTCCACCGTCACGACCTCGGTCGGAGCACTGACACTGATCTCGTCCATGCCGTCAAGGCCACGGACGATGAGGGCCCGTACGCCCTGGTGGGCGAAGGCGCCTCCCATGATCGGCATCATGTCCCGGAATGCGCACCCCACCAGCGCGTACTTCGGAGTTGCGGGGTTGGTCATGGGGCCCAGCAGGTTCCAGATCGTAGGAACCCCCAACTGCGAACGTACGGGGCCGGCGAAACGCATCGCCGGGTGATAGGTCTTCGCGTACATGAACGCGAACCTTGTACGCAACGCGTCAGCGTGCACGGTGCCGGGATCGCGCTCGATATCCAGCCCCAGAGCCTCGAGCACGTCGGCACCACCGCAGAGCGAGGAGGCGGCGCGGTTTCCGTGCTTGACGACGGTGACACCGGCGGCTGCCACGACGAAGGACGCCATGGTGGAAATGTTGACGGTATGGTGGCCGTCCCCGCCGGTACCGACGATGTCCACGGCTTCGGGAATGTCGGAGAAGTCGACAGGGGTCGCGAACTCCCGCATGGTACTCGCCGCTGACGAGAGCTCTGCGGCGGTGATGCCTTTCACCCGGATACCGAAGGAGAACGCTGCGATCTGTGCGTCTGTCGCCCTGCCCGACATGATCTCGCGGACCGCCCAGGAAACCTGGGATTCGCTGAGCTCTTCGCGTCGACCGATCCGGTCAAGAACTCCGGGCCAGGTGAAGTAGCTCGGGGGAAGGCTGTCCTGCCCCAGTGGTGGAATGTGGTCCGGTGTGTGAGCCGGGGACGACATAGGGGATCCTCTTCTTTCGGGGTTTCTGTGATCTGGCGTCTGCCCAGAGAACCGGTCGGAGAGACAACCGGCGCTCCTCCAGTCTATTCCCGGGTCCGATCGGGGGTACGGCGAGCGGCGGTGGGTGTGTTCCGGCGTCCGCGGGTTAGCATTGGTGTGAGCCGACGCGACGACCCGGCGGATACCCGCCCGGGGCAGGACACAAGGGTGTTCGGACCACCCCCGATAAGGGGGGAGGGGTGGTTCCGCGGAGTTGGTGACGGGGTGTGCGGTCAGGTAAGGAAACAGCTCTCACCTGCAGGTATGCCACTACGTCGGATATGGGGGCAGGAAAGTTCCCGTCTAACCCCGTTTGTGGTGAACTCGCAGGAACAGGTGTCCGTTGACCTGCGGGTTTTCAGGAACCTCCGATTTACGGGGGGTCGCGAATCGACTACACGGTGATGACAGTACATACTTGATGACGTGACGAGCGCAGTTGGAAACCAAGGTATGGCAGCACCACAACGTGTTGCGACGCTGAACCGGCCGAACATGGTCAGCGTCGGCACGATTGTGTTCCTGTCGCAGGAATTGATGTTCTTCGCGGGACTTTTCGCGATGTACTTCGTGTCGAAGGCGAACTCGGGTGGTGACTGGCCGTCTCACCCGACGCACCTGAACGTGCCTTTCGCACTACTCATCACCGTGATCCTGGTGTCGTCGTCCTTCACGGCACAGTGGGGTGTTTTCGCGGCTGAGCGGGGCGACGTCTTCGGTCTCCGGAAGTGGTACGCCCTGACAGTCGTGTTGGGCGCCGTCTTCCTGTTGGGCCAGGCTTATGAGTACGTGAACCTGGTGCACGAGGGGACAACCATCGCGAGCAGCGTCTACGGCTCGGTGTTCTACATCACCACCGGCTTCCACGGTGCACACGTCCTCGCCGGCGTACTGGCCTTCGTCGTGGTGCTCATCCGCACCGTGAAGTCGAAGTTCACTCCGGCGCAGGCCACCGCAGCCGTCGTCGTGTCCTACTACTGGCACTTCGTCGACGTCGTGTGGATCGGCCTGTGGATCACGATTTACTTCATCCAGTAGGCCGAACGGGCCGATGTGTGACGCTCGGCCGTTAAGCCCATCGCATTCCATATGACGAGTTAAGGGAACAAGATGGATACCAACCACAGCATGACCGAGGGGGAGCAGCCGGTGACCGGCTCGCCCGAGGCATCCACAACACGCAGGACGCGCCGTAGCCGGCGTAAGCTGCGCCGGACCGTGGCCGGAGCGCTCGCGCTCGTGCTCGGTCTGTCCGGTGCAGGACTCATTGCCCAGGCCGTGACCCCGGATGCCCAGGAGGCGACCGCCGACGTCGACGCCGAAACCCTGATCAACCAGGGTCAGGAAATCTACGAGGTTGCCTGTATCACCTGCCACGGAGCCAACCTCCAGGGTGTCAAGGACCGTGGTCCCTCGCTGGTCGGTGTCGGTGAAGGTGCGGTGTACTTCCAGGTGCACTCGGGTCGTATGCCGATGAAGCGGAACGAAGCCCAGGCAGAGCGGAAGGACGCCCGGTTCAACGAGCAGCAGACTCTGGCTCTGGCAGCGTACGTCAACGCCAACGGCGGCGGCCCGGGGATCGTGCGGGACGAAGACGGCTCCGTCGCGATGGAGTCTCTGCGAGGAGCCAACAACGATGACGGCAAGATCGACCCGAGCGATGTCGCCCGTGGCTCCGACCTCTTCCGTCTGAACTGCGCCTCGTGCCACAACTTCACCGGTCGTGGTGGCGCTCTCTCCGGCGGTAAGTATGCCCCGGTGCTGGACAACGCCAATGAGCAGGAGATCTACCAGGCCATGCTCACGGGCCCCCAGAACATGCCGAAGTTCTCTGACCGTCAGCTCACCGCGGACGAGAAGAAGGACATCATCGCCTACATCAAGTCCGCGAAGGAGACCCCGTCCCAGGGCGGTTACGGTCTCGGCGGTGCCGGCCCCGTCACCGAGGGCATGCTGATGTGGATCGTCGGCATCGTCGTGCTCATCGGCGGTGCAATGTGGATTGGAACCCGGTCATGAGTGAGATCAAGAGCAAGTACACGGAAGACGAGATCAAGGCGATGAGCGACGAAGAGCTCGCCCGCCTCGGTACCGAGCTCGACGGCGTGACCGTCGCCTACCGCAAGGAGCGCTTCCCTGTCGAGGGAGACCCTGCGGAGAAGCGGGCGGCCCGTGGCGTCAACATCTGGTTCGCGCTCTCAGTGGTCTTCGGAATCGCCTTTGCTGCGGTGTACCTCTTCTGGCCCTGGCAGTACAAGCACCTCGAGGAGGACGGGCTGTGGATGTACACCCTGTACACTCCGCTGCTCGGTGTCACCGCAGGCTTGTCGATCATCAGTCTCGGTGTGGGTGCAGTCCAGTTCTCGAAGAAGTTCGTTCCGGAGGAGATTTCGGTCCAGACCCGTCACGACGGGCCCTCTGACGAGCTTGACCGGAAGACCATCACCGCGCTGCTGAACGACGCGTGGAAGACATCGACTCTGGGACGGCGCAAGGTCATGATGGGCCTGGCCGGAACCGGTGCCGCCCTGATGGGTCTTGCTGTGGTCCTGCCGCTCGGCGGTATCGTCAAGAACCCCTGGAAGCCCAAGGCGATGGGTATTCAGGGAGACGGAACTCTGTGGACCACAGGATGGACCCTGACCGAGCAGAACACCAAGGTGTACCTCGGCCGGGACACCGCTGCGATTGCGGAGGAGCACGACGGGCACTACAGCACGCAGGGTGTGAACCGACTCGTACGCGTCCGCCCCGAAGATCTCGATGCCGGCGGTATGGAGACGGTGTTCCCCCTTTCTGAAGACATGGTCAATGACGGTGACCGCTACGACCCGACCCGGGACGTGTATGAGGAGCACATGCACTCGGTGCACGGATCCAGGAATGCCGTGATGCTGATCCGGCTGAGGCATGAGGACGCGTTGAAGGCCGTCCAGCGTGAGGGACAGGAAGACTTCCACTACGGCGACTACTACGCCTACTCGAAGATCTGCACCCACATCGGCTGCCCGACCTCACTGTACGAGCAGCAGACCAACCGTATTCTCTGCCCGTGTCATCAGTCCCAGTTCGACGCACTGCACTGGGGTAAGCCTGTCTTCGGCCCTGCGGCCCGCGCGCTGCCTGAGCTGCCCATTTCCGTGGACAGTGAAGGTTACCTCTACGCCAAGGGGAACTTCATCGAGCCGGTCGGCCCGGCATTCTGGGAGCGTAAGTCATGAGCACATCAACCAAACCGTCCCGTCTGGCGCATGCCGCCGACAACATGGACCAGCGGTACACGATGGCCGCCGGTATCCGCAGGCAGATCAACAAGGTTTTCCCGAGCCACTGGTCGTTCATGCTCGGCGAGATCGCCCTCTACTCGTTTGTCATTCTGCTTCTGTCAGGTGTCTACCTGACACTGTTCTTCGATCCCTCCCTGTCGAAGGTGATCTACGACGGTGCCTATGCTCCGCTCAACGGCGTGGAAATGTCGAAGGCGTACGAGACAGCGCTGAACCTTTCTTTTGAGGTCCGCGGGGGTCTCTTCATCCGCCAGGTCCACCACTGGGCTGCGCTGCTGTTCGCGATCTCCATCATCGTGCACATGCTGCGCATCTTCTTCACCGGAGCTTTCCGTAAGCCGCGTGAGGCGAACTGGGTCATCGGCTGTGTACTACTTCTGCTATCCGTGGCTGAAGGCTTCATGGGTTACTCCCTCCCGGACGATCTGCTGTCCGGCGTGGGTCTGCGCATCATGTCCGCCATCGTGGTCAGCCTTCCGATCATCGGTACCTGGCTCCACTGGATCATGTTTGCCGGTGACTTCCCGGGTGACATCATCATTCCTCGCCTGTACATTGCCCACGTGCTGCTGATCCCCGCCATTCTGCTCGCGCTCATCGCAGCGCACCTGGCCCTGGTCTGGTACCAGAAGCACACCCAGTTCCCGGGGGCCGGGCGTACCGAGCGCAACGTTGTCGGTGTGCGGATCCTTCCGGTGTTCATCGTCCACTCTGCGGCGTACGGCATCATCACGTTCGGCGTCATCGCACTGATCGCAGGTCTCTTCCAGATCAACTCCATCTGGAACCTGGGCCCCTACAATCCGTCGCAGGTCTCCGCAGGATCTCAGCCTGACATCTACATGCTGTGGACTGACGGTGCTGCCCGCATCATGCCGGCCTGGGAACTCTACCTGGGTAACTACACGATTCCGGGTGTGTTCTGGGTTGCCGTCCTGCTGGGTGTCCTTCTGGTTCTGTTGTTCACCTACCCCTGGATCGAGCAGCACTTCACCAAGGACACTGCTCACCACAATCTTCTGCAGCGGCCCCGGGATGTGCCGGTCCGTACCTCGTTGGGCGTCATGGCCCTGACCGCGTACTTCATTCTGACGCTGTCCGGCGGAAACGACCTGTTCGCTCTCCACTTCCAGATCTCACTGAACGCGATGACCTGGATCGGACGGCTGGGCTT
The DNA here is from genome assembly GCA_900049755.1 of Corynebacterium provencense. Lineage (GTDB taxonomy): Bacteria > Actinomycetota > Actinomycetes > Mycobacteriales > Mycobacteriaceae > Corynebacterium > Corynebacterium neomassiliense. Next base: position 1,373,696 of record LT160593.1, on the reverse strand, counting down.
CCTGCTGCTGCCACCGATCGCCTACTTCGTGACTTACCGCATCTGCCTCGGCCTTCAGAGGTCCGACAGAGCGGTCCTGGAACACGGTATCGAGACCGGTACGATCCGTCAGCTGCCGAACGGCGGTTTCATCGAAGTCCATCAGCCGCTCGGACCGGTCGACGACCACGGTCATCCTGTTCCGCTGGAGTACGCCGGTGCCCAGGTGCCGAAGAAGCTCAACGAACTCGGCCTTGCCGGACAGCCGGGCCGTGGCGGGTTCTTCCGCCCGGACCCGGAGGACATCGTCCAGAAGGTCTCCGAGATCGAAGAGGCCAACGAGCACGAGAAGATCGAGATGCTCAGGCGTCTCAACGATGCCAACCGTAAGGCACTCGAGAACGAAGGCCACGCGAACCCGTAGTCTCCTGATACCGTCATCTGACTGACGACACGTCACGTGAAGGGCCCCGCACAGTCTCACCTGAGGCTGTGCGGGGCCCTTCAGTCCGGTGTGAGGGAGAGTCGGGTGTGGCGGGGGCGCGAGACAGACGCTCAGTCGTCGGCAGGTATCACGCTGAGCATGCGGAGCAGATCCAGTGTGGCCCGGACGTCGTGGACAGCCCTGTGGGTGGGCCTGTGAGCAAGCTCGAAGACCTGTGACAACGTGGACAGCCTGTAGCGGCCCACCCGGGAACGCGGGACGAGGCGACGGGCGGTGTCAGCGGTACAGAGAGTTTCCGGTGGATCGAATGCCAGGTGGGAGCACGCTGCGCGGAGGAATGCGAGATCGAAGGCGATGTTGTGCCCCACCAGAGGAACATCCTGGAGAAAACCGGTGAGATCCCTGACAGCCTCTGCCCGGTCCTCGCCGGACTGCAGATCGTCCTCGGATATGCCTGTCAATCCTGTCACCACCGCGGGCACAGGGCGAGACGGACTGACCATGCGGTGGAACACAGCGACGGCGCAGCCGTTGCGGACGCGGAGAGCCGCGATTTCGATGAGGACATCTTCTGCCGGGTCGAGACCGGTGGTCTCGCAGTCGATAACCACACAGTTGGTCAAGGTCCGGCGCAGCTGCTCCTGGAGAAAAATGGAATCCACTGGTTCGTGGTACTCCCCGTGCCGGACTGATGTCATGCTGCTCCATGCTAGGCACCGGACCGGACAGGTCACCCCCTGTTGTACCCCGTAACTGTTCGAATGTGTCGAGGATCACAGATGGTGGTGGTGTGCCATGGTCCGGTTGACCATGCAGTAGTGTGGCGCCGGCGCGACTCTCAGTATTTTGGCAGGTGAGAGCGTTATCTAATCGTTACTCCGGCAGGGGGGCGAGGGGTGGCGTGTCGGCGCGGCGCAATGCGTCACGGTCCGGTAACGGCCACGGCGGAGAAGATTCTCGGCTGCAGCACTGGACACGAAGCGTGATCGTTTCGTAATCTTCTCGTGACCTTGAGGGGCGCCGGTGATATCGCGTCCCCACAACGATCTCGAAAGGCTTTTCTTCCTTATGGGTATGCACAGTTTCAAGAACGGCTCCTCCCGGCGCAACATCGTGGCCGCGGCCGCGATCGGCGTCGGCGCCGTCGTGGCACTGCCTGCGACCGCCCAGGCCGCCCCCGCACTGCCTGCGACCGCCCAGGCCGCCCCCGTCCAGGTTCCGGGCACCGACTACTCGGTGGACGTCCCCGACGAACTGATCGCTGCGGCCCAGCCTTACGTCGATTCCGCCGTCGCCGCCGCCGGTTCCTACGCTGCGCCGGCTTCCGGTGCGGTCGCCTACGCCGCGCCTGCCCCCGTCGTCTCCGAGGGGCAGAGGATCGCGGATGCTGCACTGTCCAAGCAGGGTTCCCCCTATGCATGGGGAGCGACCGGGCCTGACGCCTTCGACTGCTCCGGGCTGACCTCCTGGGCCTACTCCCAGGTCGGCAAGTCCATCCCCCGCACCTCAGGGGCACAGGCGTCATCCGGAACCCCGGTGCCGCTGAATGCGCTGCAGGTCGGCGACATCATCTCCTTCTACTCCGGTGCTTCTCACGTGGGTATCTACATCGGCGACAACCAGGTGGTCCATGCTCCCACCGAAGGTGATGTTGTGAAGGTGACCTCCATGGACTACATGCCGATCAACAATGCGGTGAGGTTCTAGAGGCATCTCCTTCGCCGGTACATCTTCAGTGCTGACGAGTGCTCGGGCCGACTCCACCTGGTGACAGGGGTGTCGGCCCGGCCCGTATCCGGGTGATAATCACAAATTTCACACCAGTCACAGGGTGTGTGGGTCGTTGAGGGTTCGCCGTGACCCTGTGGCAGTATGTCTGATGGAATTCAACGACTGTGTCCGAGAGGTTTGTTCAACAGTGATCAATCGTCCTAGTGCCCGGCACCGGGCAGGCACCACGAGGTTTCACACGGCCGGCGCCGGCCGCGCAGTCGCCGGCATCAGCCTCACCCTGGGTGCGGTGGTTGCGGGTGTGAGCGTGACCGGTGGCGGGCAGATCGCCCATGCGGACCCTGCCCCGGCCACGACAGCCGAAGATCCGGCGTCCTCGCCGGTCGACACGTCGGCCCTGCCCGCCGACGCTGACGGGCTGCTGGAGCGTCTGGACGAGGTCTCCAGGCAGGCCGAGGCGACAAGTGACCGTGTGGTTGAGAATGCTGCCGCTCTGGAAGAGGCCAGGGCCCTGTCGGACCGTGCCAGAGAGGTCGTGGACAGGTACACCGCCGAGGCTGATGCCGCGGCCGCCCGGGCGAAGGAGGCGCAGGGGCCGGTCACCGACCTCTCCCGCTCGCTGTACCGGGGTGCGACTGTAGACCCGGTCACGGCCACCGTGGGTGCCTCCAGCCCACAGGACGCCATCGACAGGCGGGCCTACAGCAGTGCGCTGAGCGCCAGTCGTACGGCGAAGGTCACGGAACTCGAGGAATCTCTCCGCAGCGCGGCGTCCTCCCGCTCCCTGGCGCTGCGCACCAAGGCGACGGCCGACTTCCGGTTGGCTGAAGCTGCCCGGCAGCAGCGCGAGCTGGACGCCCGCACGGCAGAGCTCGACACGCTCAAGGACCAGATCGCCACTGCCGTGAACAACATGTCACCGGACCAGAAGCAGCGGTGGATCGACCGTAACGGGCCGATCCAGGTTGACGTCCCCCAGATTCTCCAGAGCGTGGAAGCGTCCCCGGTCTCGGACGGGGTCGTCGCCGCCGCCCTGAGCAAACTGGGTGCCCCGTACTCGTGGGGTGCCGCAGGACCGGACGCCTTCGACTGTTCCGGCCTGATGTACTGGGCCTACCAGCAGATCGGCAAGACCATCCCGCGCACCTCAGGCGCCCAGATCTCCGGCGGTACTCCGGTGTCCAGGGACCAGCTGCAGCCAGGGGACATCGTCGGCTACTACTCCGGGGTCAGCCACGTGGGAATGTACATCGGTGACGGCCAGATCGTGCACGCCTCCGACTACGGGATCCCGGTCCAGGTGGTCAGCGTGGACAGTATGCCGTTCGCCGGCGCCGCCAGGTACTGACCCCGCACCACCGACGGCCCCCAGTGGAATCTTCAGCAGAACCCTCAGCAGCGCCTCGGTCAGCTGGCAGGCACGTCGCGGGAGAGGCCCGCGTACTCCTGGTGACCAATGATTTTCCCCCGGAACTGGGGGGAATCCAGAGCTATCTCCGCGACTACTGCGCAGAGTTCGAGCGCCGGGAACCCGGCCGGCTCGTGGTCTTCGCCTCCACCGGTGACGCCCGTGCCGCCGCAGTCTGTGACGCCGGTCTGCCGTACCCGGTTGTCAGGTGGCCGCACCGGATTCTGCTGCCGGGACCGGCTGCCGCAGCGGAGATGTCCCGGCTGATCCGCGACTTCGACATCGACACCGTCTGGTTCGGATCGTCGACGCCGTTCGCACTCCTCGCCGGTGCTGCCCGACGGGCCGGCGCGCGGCGGATCGTGGCGTCCACCCACGGGCACGAGGTCGGTTGGTCGATGGTTCCCGGAGGCAGGGCCGTACTGCGCCACATCGGTCGCTCGGTCGACTGCCTGACCTATGTCTCCCGCTACGCCCGCGACCGCATCATGAGTGCTTTCGGACCGACCGTGGCCTGGGAGCCCATGCCTGGCGGGGTTGACGCATCCGTCTTCCGGCCGGACGAGGAGGGCCGCCGGCGGATCCGGGAACGCTACGGCGTCGACAACCGCAGGGTCGTGGTGTGTATCTCCCGCCTGGTGCCGCGAAAGGGTCAGGACACCCTTGTCGAGGCCATGCCCCGGATCCTCAGCTCGATTCCCGACGCCCACCTCCTCCTCGTGGGTCCGGGTGACTACGCCGAGACGCTGCGACGGTCGGCACAACGTCTCGGCGTCTCCGACAGGGTCACGGTGACAGGTCCGGTCAGTCCAGGGGAACTCGTCTCCCACTACTGTGCCGGTGATGTCTTCGCCATGCCCGTGCGGACCGAGGCCGGAGGATTCTCTGTCGAAGGACTGGGGATCGTGTTCCTGGAGTCGCAGGCGTGTGGCGTCCCCACGGTCGCCGGCGACGGCGGCGGTGCCCCTGAGTCCGTCCTGGACGCGGTGACCGGAGATGTCGTCGACGGCAGGGACGCCGACGAGGTCGCCCGGGTCGTGTCCGCACTCCTGGAGGACACGGAACGGGCACAGCGGTATGCCGTCCGGGGCAGGGAGTTCGTCCGACGGGCGTGGAACTGGCAGATCCTGGGGGAGGAACTGTCCGCGGTCATCGACGGTGACGGCAGGCGGACGCCCAGGCACAGTTGGAACTGGCGGGCCTGACGGATACGCTGGGAGGGTTGCACCGGGTAGCTCCGGCCTGCACTGCACGGTGAACTGAGAGGACGTGGACCCGGACGTGTCAACGAGTGAACGGCTGACAATCGGTATCGACATCGGCGGCACCAACCTCAGAGCGGCCGTGGTCGACGCCGGGGGCCGGATCATCGATGTTGAGCAGCTTCCCACCCCGAGCTCGGTACCGGCCCTGGAGACCGCCATCAGCCACGTTGTCGCTGCTCTGCGTTCCCGTCACCGTGTCACGGCTGTCGGACTGGCTGTTGCCGGTTTCATCACTGCCGACCGGACCTCGGTGAGATTTGCCCCCCACCTGCCGTGGCGGGACATGGAGGTCCGTGACAGGCTGTCCCGGATCCTCGGTCTTCCGGTAGTCCTCGAGCATGACGCCAATGCCGCGGCATGGGGCGAACAGATCCTGGGGCCCGGCGGGGACGCGGGCACCTGGGCCTACTTTGCGGTGGGCACCGGTATCGGTGGTGCCCTCGTCACCGGCGGGCGGATATACCGCGGAGAATTCGGAACGGCCCCGGAGTTCGGACATCTCACCGTGGTGCGGGGAGGCAGGTCCTGCCCGTGCGGGAAACGGGGCTGCCTGGAGAGGTACTGCTCGGGGAGCGCGCTGGAACTGACCGCACGAGAATTCATCGCCACCGGAAGGCATCCGGACAGCGCGCTGGCGGAGCACTACCACTCCACCCCGGAGGGGATCACCGGTCGCACCGTGGTGAGCCTGGCGCGCAGCGGTGACATCCTGGCCGGGGAGGTGATCGAAGATTTCGGACGGTGGCTGGGAAGGGGACTCGCTGTGGTGCAGGAGATCCTCGATCCCGGGCTGATCGTCCTCGGAGGTGGTGTGAGCCGCGATGCGGACCTTTTCCTCGATGTCGCGGTGGAGGAGATGGCACTCAACGTCGTCGGTGCGGGCCACCGGCCTCTGGCCAGGGTGGAGACGGGAGTGCTCGGTGCGGACGCAGGTATGATCGGCGTGGCGCTTCTCGCCGGAGCAGTGGACGCCCGGCCAGATACCGGGTCCGATGCCCGGCCGGAAACCGGGTCCGATTCCCGGGTGGATTCCCGGGTGAACCCCTGAGAGAGGAAGAACAGTTGCACAACCGCACGTACTGGTGGTTGAGAAATGTCTTTGTCGGCCCGTTCCTGTGGGTGTACAACCGACCTTTCGCCAGCGGCCTCGACAAGATTCCCGCGTCAGGTCCGGTGGTCCTGGCCTCCAACCATCTGGCGGTGATGGATTCCCTCTACCTTCCGTTGCTGTCGAAGCGGCAGCTCACCTTCCTCGCCAAGAAGGAGTACTTCACCACTCCGGGGTTCGCAGGGGGAATCCAGAAGTGGTTCTTCTCGTCCGTGGGACAGGTCCCCGTCGACCGTGGAGACAAGAGCCAGCGCGACGCCGCCCTGCACACTGCGTTGCGTGTGCTGGAGAAGGGTGACCCGCTGGGCATGTACCCGGAGGGAACACGCTCTCCTGACGGTCGTCTCTACCGTGGAAAGACCGGGATGGCGAGGATGGCCCTGGAGTCCGGCGCACCGGTGTACCCGGTGGCCATGATCAACACGCAGAAGGCGAACCACGCAGGCTCGTGGATCCTGCGCCCGTACCGGGTGGGCGTCATTGTCGGTGACCCTGTCGATCCGGCCGACTTCCACGTCGAGGGTGACCCCTACGCCAGTGCGCGGGGGCTGACGAACTATGTGATGGAACGGATCGCGGAGCTCTCGGGCCAGGAGTACGTCGAGGACTTCTACGCCGCGGACGTGAAGAAGTCCCTCGCAGCAGGGGAGGGCTACCCTGAAGGTTCAGAGCCGGGAAGAGGGGTTGTCCTGGGGCGCCGTCCCCGGCCACGCTTCCTCCGTTACCGCCTCTGAGCAACTGCCGGTTACGTCGACGGCACCGGCGCGGCTCCGGGTTCAGTCCTGGCGTCGGCGCGGGGGGCAGGGCGGGTGGCCCGGGGAAGGAGGCCACCGATCACCAGCCAGCAGACCCCGGTGAGGACAAGTTCCGACCCGAGGATCTTCATCGCCACACTCCATGTCCTTTCGACGTCGTGGGTCGAGGGAAACCATGTATGGACGACCAGCAGCACCGGTACCACGGTAACGACCACGGCGAGGAACACTGCGGCACGCCGGACCTGTCCGGTACCGGCACGGCAGGCGGACGCCACGGCGACAACGGCCATCGGCACGACCCACACCCAGTGATGCGCCCAGGACACCGGCGAGGCGAGAAGGCCGAGCAGAGCATTCGTGCACACGGCTGCCGTGGTGGCGCCGACTGAGAGCTGGCGGTACATCACGACCGTTACCGCGACGACAGTGACCACGGCCAGTGTGACCCATATACGGGTCTGGAGAGGGTCGTCGGTGAAGCGTGCGACAGCACCCCGCCAGGACTGGTTCGCCGAGTACATCAGACCGCCGATGCGGGTAGGGTCGCTGACGGTCTCGGTCCAGTACCGGAGGGAGTCTGCGGGGAGGATGACCCAGGCCAGGGCGGTGAAGGCGAGACCGGAGATGACGCTGGTAGCGGCGTCCTTCCACTGTCGGCGCAGAAGAAAGAACAGGCCGAACACGGCAGGGGTCAGCTTCAGTGCGGCGGCCAGACCCACCAGCATCCCCCGGGGCCACGGAGTCCTCGGCAGGAGGAGGTCGGCGGCGACGAGCAGCATGAGCACGATGTTGATCTGCCCGTACTCCAGGGTCGACACCACCGGCCAGGCGAACACCCCTGCCGCGGTGACCACACCCGCAGTGGTCCACAGCCGGTGCCGGGGCAGGATGTCCCCGGATTCGCGGGAGAGAGAACGGAGCGTTATCACCGCGGTGAGGAGCAGGGCGACCACACTGACAACGGTGAACACAACTTCACCGAGCCACAGGGGCATCAGGGCGAGGGGGACGAATGTCACAGCTGACAGCGGTGGATACGTGAAAGGCAGCGTGATCCCTCCGACCCTGAACGATCCCTGGTAGAGGGGGACCGAGTCCAGGACTGCGTGTCCACCGGAGCGGTACACGTCGAAGTCGATGTGGTAGACGACGCCTCCGGGGCCGACGACGAACCTGACGGCGGTGTACACCACCGCGGCAGTGATAAGGACCACTGTCAGAGGGCGGAGTACCTGTCGGGCGCGCCCGGAGATGCGGGGGAAGCTCGCTGCAATGTTCACGGCAAGTCAGCCTACGGTGAGTTGCCGTTTCCCCGGAATTCAGGCAATCTCGTCACCCATGTCAGAAACTCCGGGGACAGCGGCCACGGCGGTGACGGGACCGGACAGGCCTGCACCGGCGGTCGGCGGCGCCCCGCAGAACGGGGGGGGGCGCGAGCCCCCCTGGGGGGGGCTCGCCCCCGCCGGGCCTTTTTCTCCTCCCGGGCGTGGTAATGCGCAAGGGCCTCTCCCGGTGCACGGAGTGCGCCGGCGGTCGGCGGCGCCCCGCAGAACGGGGTGCGCGAGCGGCTCCTGTGGGCGGACTGCGCCAAGGGGCTGTCGATCATCGCGGTGTGCTACATGCACGTGATCAGCGGCGTACCCGGGGCGAAGGACTCCGGCTGGCAGTGGTTCAGCACCGTGATGGATCCGGTCCGCATGCCCATGTTCTTCCTGATATCCGGCCTGTTCGCCCACCGGGTCATCTCCCGGACCCTCGGTGACCTCTGGTACCGGAGACTGTGGTTCCTGCTGGTTCCGTACCTCGTCTTCACCCCGGTACAGGCAGCCATCCGTATCTCCATGACCGGCGATGTGACCTGGGCCTCGATGCTCCGCGCCATTGCGCTGGGTGACCCCGGTATCTGGTTCCTCTATGCGCTGATGGTCTTCAACATCGCCGCCTGTCTGCTCCGCAGGGTACCGCCGCTGGTGGCCGTCGGAATGTCGGTGGTGCCGGCACTCGCCGCCGCCGCCGCAGGTCTGACCCAGTACAACGAGATCACCCACCTGACGGCGTATCTGCCCGCGTTCTTCCTGGGCCTTCACTTCCGCGAAGTGTATTTCCGGCTGTCGGAGGCGGCCTCGGACTGGCGGGTCGTCTCTGCGGCCGTGGTGGCCTACGTCGGGTGGGAACGGGTCATGGCGGACCTGACGCACCGGGTGGATCCCGACGGGTGGACCTCCCGGGAGGCTGCGTTGATGTCTGTCGCCTCGCTGGTCCGTATCTTCAGCGCAGTGCCGGCCGGCATCCTCCTGGCGACGTGGATCGCCAGGATACCTGTCGTGTCCACCGCGCTGGCGGCGGTGGGCCGGAACACTCTTCCCGTGTATGTCTCCCACCACGCCGCCCTGTTCCTGGTCAATGCGGTGATCCTGAGACGCCTGTTCGAGTCGGACCCGGAACGCTGGGCCTTCCTCACGGGTATGGACACACAGATCGTCATCGGCCTGGTCACCTGTGCCGTGGCGGGGATGCTGTTCTACCGTCTGGGTCGCTTTCCCGTGCTGAAATGGGTGCTCTACCCGCCAGCTCTTCCCCGGAGGAGACGGACAGGACAGGGCGGCGGACTGTCGGCCGGCTAGACTGGGCGACCGTGCGCTATTTCTATGACACGGAGTTCATCGAGGACGGCAGAACCGTCGACCTGGTGTCGATCGGGGTTGTCGCCGAGGACGGCCGTGAGTTCTACGCGGTCTCCACCGAGTTCGACGAGCGTAGGGCGGGGGACTGGGTCCGCCGTCATGTCCTCCCGCAGCTCCCGCCCCGGTCGGATCCGGCGTGGATGTCGCGGGCGGAACTGAGGGAACGGCTGTACCGGTTCCTCCTGCCGGGCCACACGCCGGGCGAGTGGCTTCCGGCGTCGGACCGTCCGGAAATGTGGGCGTGGATCGGAGCCTACGACCATGTCGCCTTCGCCCAGCTCTGGGGGGACATGACGGGGCTGCCGCGTGAGCTGCCGCGTTTCACCCGTGAGTTGCGGCAGCTCTGGGAGGACGCCGGGCGGCCGTCTCTTCCGGAGGAACCGTCGAACGCCCATGACGCGCTGGCGGACGCCCGTTTCAACGTGGTGAAGTACCGCCTGTCAGTGCAGGCGAAGAGGGCCCGAAGGTCCTGAGGCCGTCGGGGGCAGGGCAGTTCACCGTCCGGACAGGGTTGTCCGTATGATGACGCGCATGGGTTGGACTATTGACGCACCACTTGATGAGCTTCCTGATCTGCCACCACTTCCGGGGGAGCTCGAGGACCGTTTCCAGGATGCCGTGGCACGTGACGCGAAGCAGCAGCCGGGCTGGGACCAGGGCCATGCGGACCGTGTCCGCAAGATCCTGGAGTCGGTGCCGCCGATCGTGGTCGCCCCGGAGATCCGCCGGCTCCGCCGGCAGCTCGCCGATGTCGCCAACGGCCGTGCCTTCCTGCTCCAGGGAGGTGACTGTGCGGAGACCTTCGAGTCCAACACCGAGCCGCACATCCGCGGCAACATCAAGACCCTCCTGCAGATGGCGGTGGTACTGACCTACGGTGCCTCCACACCTGTGGTGAAGATGGCCCGTATCGCCGGGCAGTACGCGAAGCCGCGCTCCTCGGACACGGACTCCAACGGTCTGCTCAACTACCGTGGCGACATCGTCAACGGCATCGAGGCGACCGAGGAAGGACGCCGACACGACCCCTCGAGGATGGTCCGGGCCTACGCGAACTCGGCCGCGGCGATGAACCTGGTCAGGGCACTGACCAGTTCGGGTACGGCAGATCTGGCGAAGCTCCACGAATGGAACCGCGAGTTCGTCTCAAACTCTCCGGCCGGGGCGCGCTACGAGGCTCTCGCCGAGGAGATTGAGCGTGGTCTGGAGTTCATGTCCGCTTGCGGGGTCAAGGACTCCACCCTCCAGACCGCCGACATCTACTGTTCCCACGAGGCTCTCGTCCGCGATTACGAGCGTGCGATGCTGCGACTCGCGCACGGCGAGAACGGTGAAGATGTCCTCTACAACCTGTCTGCGCACCAGATCTGGATCGGTGAGAGGACCCGTGGCCTCGAGGACTTCCATGTCGCCTTCGCAGCACTGGTGGGCAATCCCGTCGGAGTGAAGATCGGCCCGACGACCACTCCTGAGGAGGCCGTCGCCTACGTCGAGAAGCTGGATCCGGCGAGTGAACCGGGCCGTCTCACCCTGATCAGCAGGATGGGCTACGACAAGATCCGGGACGCGCTTCCGCCCATCGTCCGGGCGGTGGAGGCCACCGGGCACAAGATCATCTGGCAGTGCGATCCGATGCACGGCAACACCTACACTTCGTCGAACGGCTACAAGACCCGTGACTTCGACCGGATCATTGATGAGGTGCAGGGGTTCTTCGAGGTGCACCGGGCGCTCGGCACCCACCCCGGTGGCGTGCACATCGAGTTCACCGGCGAGGACGTCACCGAGGTGGTCGGCGGTGCCCAGGACATCACGGACAGGGACCTGCCCTCCCGCTATGCCACTGTCGTCGACCCGCGGCTGAACACCCAGCAGGCACTGGAGCTGTCGTTCCTCGTCGCCGAGATGTTGCGGCGGTGAGCTGACGGGGGACTCCGGCAGTGTGCCCGGCGGTGTCCCCCTGACGGTGGGCGGTTCAGGCGCACATGGACCGGACTCACAGGGCCCGGACTGTGACCTCCGAGCCCAGCGTGGCCCGTGACAGGGGACCCGGTGACTGCGCCAGCACCACTCCGTTCGACCGACCGTCGACCGACACAGTGAATCCGGCGTCCTCCAGGATCCTCTTCGCATCTGCGACAGTTCTGCCGATGACCAGGGGAACCCTCGCCCTGTCGGAGGGGTGGAGTGTCACGGTGGTGGACTGCGAGGGATCGACCCGGGTTCCGGGTGAAGGCTCGGTGGAGGCAACGTCCCCGGCGTCCTCGTCGGTGTCGGAGACCGGGGTCCCGGTGACGGGGTTGAGGCCGGCGTCGCGCAACATCTGTTCGGCCTCTTCCACAGACCTGCCGGTCACGTCCGGCACGTCGACGGCAGAGGAGAGGACAAGCTGGACGGCGGATCCGGAGGGCACGCGGGAATCCGGTGCCGGGTCGGAGGTGATGACCTTACCTCCGTCGACGTCCTCGCTGAACCGGGAGGTGGTCCCCGAGACTTCGAGTCCGGAGGCCCTGAGAGTGTCCCGGGCCTTCTTCTCGGTCATCCCGGCGAGCCCCGGAACGGTCACCGGCCGCGGGCCACGACTGGTCTTCACGGTCACGGATGTCCCGGTGTCGACGGTGGCCCCTGCGACCGGGGATACGGAGGCGATCCCGCCTGCCGGTACGTCGTCGTCCCAGATCTCCTCGCCGATGGTCCAGTTCAGACTGCGTTCCCGGAGTTTGGCCTGATATGTCTGGAGAGTGTCACCGGTGGTGGGTGCAGGCACTGTCGGTCGACCGCGGGAGACCAGCACTGCAACCTCACTGCCCCTGACCGCACGGTCGCCGGACGCGGGGTCGGTCCCGGTGACGGACTGTGCGGGGTTGTCGTCCGACCACACCTCCGACACTGTCGACACGAATCCCGCCTGCTCTACGGCGGTGCGGGCACCCTCGACGTCCTGGCCGAGAACCTGCGGGATCTCCCCGTACCTGCCGGAGGTCACCCACCAGGACGCCACGGCGACTACCGCCACGGTGAGCAGGACCAGGACGGTCCACACCACTGTTCTGGCGACCCCCCTGTTCGTCAGGGGAGTGCCGGGGACAGGCTCAGGCGGCGGTGTACTCCGGGTCACGTGGGTGGGGTGGGACGGTTCCGGGTGCACGGTGGCACCGGGGAAGGCGGGTGCACCGGGGACCCGGGGGCCGGGTTCCGGTGGGACGTCGGGAACCGCACCCTGGCCGGGGTCCGGCACCCCCTGGTAGCGGGTCCGGGCAGTCTGCTGGTCGGGTGAACGTCCGGGTCGGCCGGGGGCCCGTCCCGGGGAACTCAGCGGTGGCACCATGCTGGTGGCCATGACATCGTCGTCCCAGCTCAGGCGGTCACTGAATTCGGAGCCGGCCAGCGCGCGGTGGACGGCGGAGTGCTCGGGCACCGGCACCTTGAAGTCGGGCATGCCGAGGCTGCGTACAGTGTCCGTCACTGCGGCGAGGAATGCCTCCCCGTCCGGGTAACGGTCGGCGGGCTCACGACGGGTGGCGGTGAGGACGAGGTCGTCGACCTCGGCGGGGACCCCGTCAATGACATCCGACGGTGCGGGGACGTCGCGGGTGAGCCGCATTGCTGCGGTGTCACGCGGGGTCGGGCCCTTGAACGGCGGGCGCCCGGTGAGAAGTTCGAAGAGCATGATCCCGGCCGAGTAGACGTCACTCTGGGGGCCGGTGTCGCATCCCCGGACCTGTTCGGGGGACAGGTACGCGGCGGTCCCGATGACGGGACCGCCCTGGGTGGCGGACTTCTGCCGACTTGCCCTGACCAGACCGAAGTCCGCCAACTTCACCAGGTGGTCGTCGCGGATGAGCACGTTGTCCGGTTTCACGTCCCGGTGCACCATCCCCTCGTCGTGGGCGAGGGCCAGTGCCTCGAGCACGGGTTCCATGACCGCCAGTGCCGCGTACGGGGGCATCGGCCCCCGCTCGCGCAGGAGTTCCCGCAGTGTGCCTCCGGGGACGAGTTCCATGACCAGGAAAACGAGTTCGCCCTCCGGTCGTCGGTCGGTGCCCTGGTCGAAGACGTTGACCAGGCACGGGTGGCTCAGCCGGGCGACGGCCCTGGCCTCACGTTCGAACCGTGTCCGGGAGACGGGGTCGGCGGCAAGGGAAGGGTCCATCACCTTGGCGGCGAGGTCGCGGTCGAGACGGATGTCGATGCAGTGGTAGACGGTGGACATTCCGCCGTGGGCGATGCTCGCCCCGATACGGTACCGCCCGTCGAGGAGATCACCGGGCCTGAGCTGATCAACCACGGTGTGTGGATCGCCTCCTGGGGGTCGTGGGACGGGGATACCGGGTACGTCGGGCCCGGACATGGGGTACCCGGCGATTATACGGGGGTCCTGAGGTTAAGGTGGTAGGCGTGAGCAACGACTACAGCACCGGAAATGCAGACGCCGCAGACGACACCGCCGCAGGAAAGGTCCTGACCACCCCCGTGTCAGGGATTCCGGCCGGTGAGAGGTTGCTGACCGTCCCCGATGCCGCCGAGCTGCTGGGCATGGTGGTCACCAGGGTCATGGACGAGATCAACCGGCACCGTCTCATCGCGGTCGAGGTCGACGGGGTGCGTTTCCTTCCTGCCCGGTTCTTCACCCGGGACGCGGAGATCAACAGGTTCGTTCCCGGCGTCATCTCCCTGCTGTCCGACGGGGGCTGGGAGGACGCCGAAATCCTCGACTACCTCTTCACCCCGGACGATTCACTGCCGGGGCGTCCTGTCGACGCCCTGCACGGTCACCTCGCCCGTGAGGTCATGCGCCGTGCCCAGGCCATGGCCATCGCCTGAGGGGTCACTGTCGTCGGTACGGTCACCCGTGGCGTCCGGCACCGTCGTGGTCGCTGCGGCGGTCCCGGCTGTGCCCCCGTCCCCGGTCTCCTGAACGTCCCCGGCGAGGCAGGTGCGGGTGATCCACCACATCACCAGCCCCACCATCACCAGCCACACCACGTTGTAGAGCCTGTTGTTGCCGCTGCCGTCGAAGGTCATCGACAGCACCATCGTCAGCCATGCCAGGGCGAGGACACCGCGACGGTCCCTGATCCACACGCCGACAAGCGCCAGGGGTGCAGCATAGTACCAGGGCAGGACCACGGCATTGAACAGACAGGTGGCAGCGTAGGCGGCGGTGGCACCGACGAACGCCTCCCTGACGGTGCGACGCCACACCGCCCAGGAAACGACCAGCAGGATCACCATGACGACCAGGGACACCGGTCGGACGACGCCGATGATGTCGTTGAAGAAGATGTTGTCGTCGATCATCCCGACAGGTCGGACCAGCACTGAAGCGATGAGTGACGGCACCGCCAGCGGATTGACGACTTTCGTGTTGCCGCTGATCTCTGAGATCCATCCCCAGCTCTGACCGCTTGCCACGGTCACGACCGCCACTGTCGCTGTCGCAACTCCGACTGAGAGCACACCGCCGCCGACGAGCGCGCCCGCCCGCCGCCCTGTGGCATGTCTGATGTCCGCGAGGACCTGCCGCATGCTTCGCCGACACGCCGGGTCCTCACCCAGCGGACCGGCCGCCCGGGCGACGAATATCCACACCAGGAACGGAAGCGCGACGGCGGCGGTCGCCTTCAGTGAGATTCCCGCCCCGAGGAGTACCGAACCGAGCAGGACGCCGCGGACCGGCGAAAGCCGCACCGCAGCCAGCAGGCCGGCACACACCAGCAGCATCATGGTGACTTCGTTGTGCATGCCGCCGACCATGTGGAACACCGACAGCGGGTTGGCCACTCCCAGCCACACCGCTGTCTCCGGGTCGGCGCCGAGGGCCCCGGCCAGGCGGGAGACCGCCCAGACCAGTCCTGCGAAGCAGACGATGGAGAACAACTTGTAGACCACCACACCGGCGGTGATGTTCTCGCCGGTCAACCGGACCACGGTTTCGCCGATCCACATGTGCAGCGGGCCGTAGGGGGTGGTGGTGTTTCTCCAGTCGGGACTGACCTCGAAGAAGATACGCCCGGGTACGGCAGAGGCTCCGACCTCGTAGGGGTCGAAACCGTCCCTGCCCAGCGTGCCCTGCATGAGGTAGGAGTACACGTCCCTGCTCATCAACGGACCGGCGAAGACGAAAGGCGCAATCCAGGCGATGAGGGTTCCTCTGCCGAGCCGCTCGCCGTGGCGGAGGATCCTGCCCCCGATGACAGCCCAGGAGGCGATGTAGGCCAGGACACCGAGCCACATCACCACGACCAGAATGCCGGCGGCGTGGCCGAACCCGAGGTTCGTCAGACCGATCTCCTGGAGCAGACCGCCCCTGGTGCGGGTGGCACCGACGGCGTGGGAGGTGACGGCCATCACTGTCGCGCCCAGGGCTCCGAGCAGCACCGCCCGGCCCCGGGGAAGGTCGCGCAGACCTGGGGCCACCTCAGCTCCTCCGCTCGGTGAGCTGTTCGGCGAGAGCCACGAGCTCGTCGACGAACGGGGACGCGAGGTGACAGGACCGTAAAGTGTCCACGGCGTCCGAGGTCAGTTCCCGTACCCGGGCGGAGTTCTGCTCCGCGGCACCGGAGTCGACGATGATCTGCCGGAGTTCGTCGATTTCGGCGTCCGTCTCGACCGCACCGATTCCGGTGCGCAACCGGGATGCCGCGGCCGGGTCGGACCGGTCCGCACGGTCGAGGGCGCACATGAGAAGCCAGGTGCGCTTTCCGGAGCGGAGGTCGTCCCCGGACTCCTTGCCTGTGACCGCGGGATCCCCGAACACTCCGAGGTGGTCGTCCTCGAGCTGGAAGGCGACTCCGATCTCGCGTCCCACCTTGCGCAGCAGTGACACTGTCCGGGCGTCGGCGTCCCCCAGTGCGGCTCCCAGGTGCAGGGGCCGCTCCACCGTGTAGGCGGCGGTCTTGTAGACGTCGACCTTCAGTGCCGCGCCGGGATCCTCGGAACCGCTGTTCTCCAGTGCGATGTCGAGCATCTGCCCTGCGATGACCTCGGTGCGCATCCTCCGCCAGGGCTGGCGGGCACGGGTGAGTGCGGCGGCGTCGACACCTGAATCCGCGAACATGTCGTCGGCCCAGGAGAACGAGAGGTCCCCGACGAGAATGGCCTGGCTCTCCCCGTACCGCGCAGGGTCCCCTGTCCACCCCCGTTCACTGTGCAGCGCACTGAAGCGCCGGTGTGTCGTCGGCCTGCCGCGCCGGGTGTCCGACTGGTCGATGATGTCGTCGTGGATCAGTGCACAGGCCTGGATGAACTCGAGCGACGACACAGCGCGGAGCACGTCGCCGGGGCCGGTCGGTGCGGTCAGCGAGCCGCCGCCGCCCTCCAGTGCGGCCCGCAGCCCCGCCCAGGCGAACACCGGTCGGAGCCGCTTTCCTCCGCCGGTGACGAAGAGCTCGAGTGCTCCCACGGCATCGGCGACCACCGGATCGATGTCGTCGTAGTCGGCGTGCCGGGCACGGAAGAACGCGGCCAGTTCGGTGTCGACGGCGGCGGGGACATCCGTCAGCGGACTGTGGGCGGACCAGGTGCCCGTCATCTTCCGGCGGGCGGTTTCTGGGGTCATCGCGGTGCATCCTCCGGTGTCACTGGTCGGGCGGCAGGCACCGGACCGGAACGTACGTGGACCGTAGCCGTGGCACGGCTACGGGGCCCATGTGGACTCCTCCATACTAGGGGGTGGACGTCGACCCCCGGCCAGACACCCCGGGGCGTCTTCTATGATCAGGGACCATGCACTCTGACCCGTCCCCAGAATCGCCCACCGGCCAGGCTCCGGAGCCCGTGCCTGCGCCCGGCCTCCCCGGTGCCCCGGGTGTCCCCGGTGGGCACAGCCTTCAGGTGGCCGTGTCCGACACCCTCAAGCGCGGTACGCCGGGCAGGGTCCCGTTCTCGGTCGAGTTCATGCCGCCGCGTGACGATGCGGCAGAGGCCCGTCTGTGGTCGGCGGCCGAAGCTTTCCACGATCTCGGTGCGAGCTTCGTCTCCGTCACCTACGGGGCAGGTGGGAGCAGCCGACAACGTACCGAGCGCGTCGCGGGCAAGCTGGCGAGAAAGCCACTGACGACCCTGCTGCACATGACTCTCGTCGGCCACACCGGTGAGGAGATCAGGGCGATCCTCCGCGAGTTCGCCTCACTCGGTCTGACCAACCTGCTCGCGCTGAGAGGAGATCCTCCCGGGGATCCTCTCGGGGAGTGGCAGGGCATCGAGGGAGGCCTGGTCCACGCGATAGACCTGATCAGACTGATAAGGTCACTTCCCGAATGTGCGGACTTCGACATCGGGATCGCCTCGTTCCCGGAGGGGCACTACCGTGCGGCGAGTCTCGAGGATGACACCCGACACACCGTCGAGAAGCTCCGCGCCGGGGCCAGCTATTCCATCACCCAGATGTTCTTCAATGTCGAGCACTACCTGCGTCTGCGGGACAGACTGGCAGCCTTCGACCCGGTAGACGGGGCGAAGCCAGTGATTCCGGGGCTCATGCCGATCACCTCGCTGAGGTCGGTGAGACGCCAGGTAGAGCTGTCCGGGTGTGAACTGCCCCGGGAAATGGAGGATCTGTTCACCAGGGTTGCCGCCGGTGACGAGCGGAAGAACGCGGCGGCCATCCGCAAGGTCGGAATCGAGGTCACGACGAGGATGGCCGAGCGTCTTATCGCTGAAGGGGCGCCGGATCTCCACTTCATGACCATGAACAATGTTCGTGCGACACAGGAGGTGCTCCACAATCTGGGGATGGCGCCGGCCTACGGGCCGGGTCTGGGGCAGGACGCCGTGCGCTGATCAGCTGCTCCGGCGCAATCACGGGGGGAGGGGGTGCCGGTCCGACGGTCCCGGGCGAGAATACCGAAGGGCCGGGGGTCGGAGGTGAAGTGGAATCCGCGCAGTAGGTCCCGGAAGCCCAGACTGCGGTAGAGGGACCATGCGGCGTTGGTCCCGTCGTCGACTTCGGGGGTCGACAGCAGTGATGTACCGCACCGGAGCCGGGAGAGCAGATCGTCCATGAGCAGATGTCCGATTCCGTGACCCTGGTGGCCGGGCAGGACGTGGACCTCCGATATTTCGTCGTAGTCGCTGAGTATGTCGGTGGCGTCCTGTGGGGAGAGGCCGGCGCTGCGGAGGCCACGGTGAACCTCCCGGTACCACCAGGATCCGGGCGGTCCCGGAAAACCGTAAGCGACGCCGACGAGCTTCTGGTCCGGAGCTGAGGGATCCGGTGACTGCGCCGTCGCGTGCTCGACGGCGACCGATGCGGTGAATCCGGGGTTGGTGGAGTTGGCGGCCCAGAGGTTTCGGCGCTGGCCGAAGGTCGCCGGACCATATCCCATCGCCAGCAGGTGCAGGCGTACCAGCTCGTCCACCCGCTGCAGGTAGGTGCGGGTGGGCATCGCGCAGACACTCACGGTGGTGTCCGGGGTTACGGGGCAGGTCACGCCTCCATCGTGTCAGATACTGCCCGAGCCCCACAAATACGAACATATGGTCTATTATGGTGGAAGATGCGGTTCCTGCGTCCGGGGCGGCCGTAATGTCCCGGGCCAGGAAGAGCGTCACGGTGATGCTTCCGGTGGCCGGGCGGCCACCGGCCAGATCGGTCGAAGGAGGCGGATGATGGCAGGGCAGAAGGGGATGACCGCAGGGGAGGGCCGGGTCACCCGGCTCCGGCGGAGGACATCGGCGTTCCGGGCGTCGGCGGAAGCCTATGTGATCGAGGCTGAACGGCTGCTGGAGCGTAGTCGCGCGGAGGTCACCCCGGCAGAAAGGGTGACGTGGGCCTACCGGGCCGCACTACGGGCGGCGGGTGCGGTGATCGAAGCTTCTCCGGGGCAGGGTCGTCGACGTCGGGTGTCCGGAAGTGCATGGTCCCGGTTGCGGACCGTGGATCCGGATCTGGTGACCTGGGTGGACCGGTTCGAAGTCTATGCGCGCTTCGTGTCCAGGGTGGAGATGGGACTGGAACAGGGGCTGCGTGGAACTGACGCCGACCGCATGTACGACGAGGTCTGCCGGTTTGTCGACATGGTCAGGCAGCGTGTGGGATACCTGCCGGATGTGGCCTGACACGGGAACCGGAGGGTCGGGCCGCCGGAAATAGGGGACTGGGAGGATTCTACTGGTGGAGGCATGTCCTGGGGTAGACTCGTGGACAAGTACCACTGGTCCGGAGGATGACAGGTCGGGAACTTTTTCCGCCCCTCGGACGTTGGATCAGGTGACCCGCCAAACCCGCGGCCGAACAGGCGGCCCGAGAAGAACAGGGGAGGACAACTGTGGCACTGTCAGAGCAGGAACAGCGCATGCTGGATGAGATCGAGCAGGCGCTGATCGCCGATGATCCGGCGTTCGCGGAACGGAACCGCGCCGTAGCTTCCGGTGGAGTTTCCGTGGGTATCCGGTCTGTTGCGGTGTTTCTGCTCGGCCTCTGCACTCTTGTCGGTGGGATCGCGCTAGCCCAGGCCAGTCTCTGGTTCGTCATTCTGGGCGTCGCAGGATTCCTGATCATGTTCCTCGGGGGTCTTATGGCGTTCCGGTCGGGCGGGCGGTCCCGGCAGAAGTCCGCAGGCCGCGGTCAGGGGCACCGTGGAGGAAAAGGTCAGGGGAACGGTATCGCTGACCGTATGGAGAACAGCTTCCGTCGCCGTTTCGACTGACAGGTCGGCAACGGTGACCACCCCCGGTTGAGTACAGACTCTGCCGGGGGTTTCCCATGTCCGGGACCTGCCCGGTAGGCAGACCTGCCCGGTCTACGGGGTGGGTCTGGTGCTTCGGGGGTGCCGCGGCGTGCAAGGGGGGGCGGGGGCCACCGCCCCCGGGGAGCGGCAGGGGTGGTCAGGGGCAGCACAAAGCAGGGGCGCATGGAACGGAACTTCCGTCGGGTCGTGCCGGGCGGGGTCGTAGAGGGAGGGGGCGCTCACTTCCCCCACTTCTCCCCACTGAAGGCAGCTGCTGATGTCATCGCAGGTAGTATGGGGTGTGATCGCCGCACAGGCTCAGACGCCTCACCGGGTGCTCTGTCTGCCGGTTCTCTCTGGGAGCCTATCTGCCTGCTCTTTTCTGGCAGATGCCTGTAAGAAGACCGCGTTGCGTGGAAGGAGTGGGGGACTGTGGGGTAAGGTGGGGCGCGCGGGACAGAGATGACGTTCCGTGACAACTTCACAGTGACAGCACACTGCACCGGCGACCGGCTCCTCCGGTCCGTACCCACGGCTACCGGAGGGAAGGAGCCGACGGCATGTTCTTCGGCACTTTCACTCCGAAGCTCGATGACAAAGGGCGACTGACCCTGCCCGCCAAGTTCCGCGAGGAACTGGGCGACGGGCTCGTCGTCGTCAACGGGCAGGACCACAGTCTGGCGATCTATCCGCGCTCTGAGTTCCAGGTCCGGGCCCGGAACGCGGCGAAGGCCTCCCGGGCCAACCCCCGGGTCCGTGCCTTCGTGCGACGCCTCGGTGCCAGCGCGGACGAACAGACCCTCGACAGTCAGGGACGGATCACCGTCGCTCCGGCACACCGGAAGTACGCGGGACTCGCCAAGGACTGCGTGGTCATCGGCTCGGTCGACCGGATCGAGGTGTGGGACGCCGGGGCCTACGAGAGGTATCTCGCGGACCACGAGGCTGATTTCGCCGACGGCGACGATGACGCCTTCGCCGACTTCCTGTGACCGGTGCGGTGTGTGGACGGGCTGTGTGCCGGCCCTCATCTGCGCGGACGACCGTTGTGATGTACTTCCCCGACGTCACATCGGCCCGCGCAGGTGGGGCCCCGTACGCAGCCCCTCCGTCACTGTGGAGCGACCAGCTGTCCCTCACCAGGAAAGGTATCCCGATGACTGAACCTGCCCGCCGAGTCAGCGGCGAGTTCGGCCACGTCCCCGTCATGCGGGACCGGATGGTCGAACTCGTGGGGCTCGGTGTCGCAGGTGCAGGGACTGCCACCCCCGTCATCGTCGACGCCACCCTGGGGGCGGGCGGTCACACCGAGGTCTTCCTGGAACACTTCCCTGACGCCGTGGTCGTCGGCCTCGACCGTGACCCCTCCGCCCTCCAACTCGCCAGGGACAGGCTCAGCCGCTTCGGTGACCGCTTCATCGCCTGCCGGACCCGTTTCGACCGCCTCGGAGACGCCCTCGACGCCCTCGCCGGAGAAGGCAGGCTCCCCGACGACTTCGGTGACCTGGGCGTGTCGGGTTATCTCTTCGATCTCGGCGTCTCCTCTATGCAGCTGGACCAGTCGGAGCGGGGGTTCGCCTACGCACAGGACTCCCCACTCGACATGAGGATGGACCCGGAGGGGCAGCTCACCGCGGCGGAGGTCCTCAACACCTACAGTCACGGCCAGCTCGCGCACGTCCTGAGCACCTACGGGGACGAGCGCTTCGCCGGCAAGATCGCCTCGGCGGTGGTGCGCGAACGGGAGAAGGAACCGTTCACCACTTCTGGCCGCCTGGTGGACCTGCTCTACCGCACGATTCCTGCTGCGGCCCGCCGGACCGGAGGTCATCCGGCGAAGAGGACGTTCCAGGCGCTGAGGGTGGAGGTCAACTCGGAACTCGATTCACTGGCCGCCGCCGTTCCCGCCGCGACAGACAGACTCGCCGTCGGCGGGGTGGCCGTCTTCATGAGCTATCAGTCCCTCGAGGACCGCATCGTGAAGAAGGCGCTTGCGGAGATGACCACCAACCGGACCCCGCCTGGGCTGCCCGTCGATCTTCCGGACACTGCCGCTTCATTCGAGCTCGTGACACGTGGTGCAGAGAAGGCACCTGCCGACGAGATCGAACGGAACCCCCGTTCCGCTCCCGTCAGGGTCAGGGCAGTGCGCAGGATCAGGGCGCGTCCAGACCACTGAGCAGGGGTCTCACCGACTCTCCAACTCTCCACACCCATTCCAGGACAGCGAGGCACATTATGAGCACAGGAATCATGACCGGTACCGCCGGACTGGGAAGACCTGATGTACGGGAGCGGACCCCGACCCGCGGCCGCGGGACTTCGGCGGGGGCAGGCACCCAGACCCGGCGTCGTCACCTGGTTCCACCGCGGACCGGATCCCGCCAGCAGGTGACCGTCCGTGGCCGCAGAGTCACTGCGGTCCGTGACAGGCACGGATCGAATGTTCTTCGGCTCGTCATCGCCCTCGTGCTGCTCGTGGGGGCCGGTGTCGCGGCCACGATGTACCTGTCCGCCCGTACGACGGACCAGGCGTTCGTCCTCAGTGAAGCGAACGCCCGCAGTGAGACCCTGGGAAATGAGCTCGAGAGCCTGAACAGGGACTACAAGGAGCTGAGCTCATCTGAGCACCTCGCCTCCGAAGCTGCCAGACTGGGGATGGTGGTTCCCGGACAGGCTGGCGTCCTCGACGTGCAGGGCGGTGACATCCGGGAGGTGCGGCCGGCTGACAGGGCCGGCGACGGCCAGATCGTCGACCTGGACGGAACAGGCGCAGCAGTTCCCCGCACGGACCGGCCTACAAGTGATCCTGCCGCAGTCGCCGCAGTGCCGGCAACCTCACCCGCAGGTGAGCAGAGTGCCCGGGATGCTGCACAACAGGCCCCTGCCGCCGCCCAGCCGGCTCCTGCGGACGCCGCCGCCCAGCTCGGCCACCGGCCAGCTGCCCTACCCGTCACGTGACCTCACCCCGGCCGGGTAAACTCCGGAGCGCCGGGGCGCCGACCGGGTGCCCGGCCGGTCCCTGACCGACTGAACGAGACTGCAGAGAGTCCACCGTGACCGGAGGAGACCGGTCAGACCCCGATGGGAGACCCGTACCTTGGAACCGGACCGGAAGCCCCGGCGCACCAGTGACCGCGGTGTGCCCGGAAACTCCTGGCGGACACTGGACATCAGCCCCGCACGTTTCCAGTCACGGGGGACGATCGTCGTGGTCACGGTCATGGTTCTCGCAGTGGTCCTTCTTCTGCGACTGCTGCAGATCCAGGTGTTTTCCACGGACACACTCGCCAGCAGTGCTGCCGAGCAGAGGGCCCGCCCCGTCACCCTGTACGCCGGGCGCGGCGACATTGTCGACCGGGACGGCCGCGACCTGGCCTACACGATGAAGGCGTCCATGATCGTCGCACACCCCGCAGAGCTTCCGACCTACATGGAGGACAGGTACCGCCTGTCGCCCAGGACACCGGAGAATCCCGACGGGGCGCTTCCCCCGGACCAGCAGCTCGAGGAGATCATCACCGAACTGCCGAAGATGCTGCAGGGAGATTCCTCGGCCGTCCAGGCCACGGACCTGCGCAAGGCCCTCACCTCGGACGAGCGTTACACCCGCCTCGTGCTCAACGTGGACCCTGATGTCGCCGAGAAGATCACCACCCGGTTCCCGGAGCTGTCGGCAGACCCCCAGGACATCCGCCAGTACCCCAACGGGGCGGTGGCGGCGAACATCGTCGGCAAGTACGGGTGGGTCGGCGACGGAGTCGAAGGCGGCCAGTACGGGCTCGAGCTGTCCCAGGACGCCCGGCTGCAGGGTCGGAACGGGTCCTACCTGGCGGACTTCGGTGACGGGGCAGTCATCCCCGGCACCCGACGCGATGAACACCCTGCCGTCGACGGGGACTCCTTCCAGCTGACGATCGACATTGACGCCCAGGCGTACGTGCAGCAGCAGGTCCAGCAGGCCAAGGACAGGTCGGGAGCGGAGAACGCCTCTGCGGTCGTCCTGGACGCGAAGACAGGCGAAGTCATCGCCATGGCCACCTCGGACACCATCAACCCGATGGGGGATCTCGAGGAACAGGTCACCGAGGGAAAGGAGTTCACCAACCGGGTTGTCGAGTCCGCTTTCGAACCCGGTTCCGTCGCCAAGGTCATGACGGCTGCCGCCGCCATCGAGGAAGGAAAGACGACTCCCGACGAGGTGCTGCAGGTTCCCGGTTCCATCGACATGTCCGGCGTCACCGTGAAGGACGCCTGGGACCACGGTGTGGTCCCCTACACCACCACCGGAGTGTTCGGGAAGTCCTCGAATGTGGGGACACTGATGCTCGCCCAGCGGGTGGGGGAGGAGAAGTTCGCCGACTACCTCCAGAAGTTCGGCATCGGGCAGGCGACCGACCTCGGACTTCCCGCAGAGACGGCGGGCTACGTCCCTGACCTTTCACAGTGGTCCGGCGGGACTTTCGCCAACCTGCCGATCGGACAGGGAATGTCGATGAGCCTGCTCCAGATGACGAGCATCTACCAGGCGATCGCCAACGACGGCGTGCGGGTGACTCCCTCACTGATCAGGCAGGTGACCACGGCTGACGGTACAGAACTCCCCGCGGAGCAGCGGAAGGAGACCAGGGTCGTGTCCCCGGCGACCGCCCGTTCTGTCGTGGACATGTTCCGGGCCGTGAACCAGAGTGACCCGACCGGGGTACAGCAGGGAACCGCCCCCAGCGCGGGCATCGAGGGCTACCAGACAGCAGGAAAGACCGGCACCGCCCAGCAGATCGATCCGGAGACGAAGGCGTACTCCAACTCGAACTACTGGATCACCTACGCCGGCATCGCCCCCGCCGACGACCCCCGGTTCGTCGTCGGGATCATGCTCGACAACCCCAGGCGCAGCTCGGACGGCAGCGGTGGTCAGTCCGCGGCACCGCTGTTCCACGACATCGGGTCCTGGATGCTGGACCACTACAATGTGCCGCTGTCCGCTACCGCGGCACCCCGACTCATCCTGGAGGCACAGTGACGGACAGTTACCCCACACCGACACTCGGAAGGCTGGCAGAGCTCACCGGGGGACGCCTGGTGCATCCCGACGGGACCCCGGTCACCGGGGAGGACACCCGGCAGACAGTGACCACGGCGGCGATTGACGCCCGTGACGTCCCCACCGGCGGAATGTTCATGGCAGTGCCCGGCACACGGGATCACGGTGCCCGCTTCGCCTCCCAGTCGGCGGGGAACAGTGTCCTCACCGACGCGGAGGGACTCGGCGTCCTCAGGGACCGGGGGTCAGGCACAGTGACACTGGTCGTCGACGACTGCCGTCGCTGGCTGGGACCGGTGGCCGCGGAGATCCACGGTCACCCTTCCCGGTCCATGACGGTCATCGGGGTCACCGGCACCAGCGGCAAGACGACGACGACGTACATGATGGAGAGTGCGCTGCTGGACCACCGGCAGGTCGGACTCATCGGAACCACCGGTACACGTATCAACGGCCGGAGCATTCCGACGTCACTCACCACACCCGAAGCTCCCACACTGCAGGCACTGTTCGCACGCATGCGTGACGAGGGCGTGACCCACGTGGTCATGGAGGTCTCCTCCCACGCACTCGTCCTCGGGCGGGTCAGGGGCGTCGACTTCGATGTCGCCGTGTTCACCAACCTGTCGCAGGACCACCTCGACTTCCACCCGACGATGGAGGACTACTTCCGGGCGAAGGCGATGCTGTTCACCGAGCCCCAGGACCCGGCGGGACACCTGCCCACCCCGGTCGTCTGTGTCGACGACAGGTGGGGCCGGCGCCTGGCGGACCAGCTCAGCGCAACTCCGGGGCCTGCCGGCTCCACTTCCGGAACACCGGCCGGAGAACCCGCCGGAGGTCCTGTCACCGTCTCCACGGACGGCGGGAACGCCGACTGGAGGGTCGACGGTATCAGTATCGGCGTCGACGGTACCCAGCACGTGGAGGTGACTCATGCCGGTGACACCACGCTTGCCTTCGACCTGTCCGTCCCCGGTGCCTTCAATGTCGCGAACGCCACCCTCGCCCTGGCGGGACTGGTTGCGGCCGGGGAGGACGCTTCGATCGCCCGGAGGTTGGCTGACGTACAGGTTCCCGGGAGGATGCAGAGAGTCACGGGGCACCGCGGCCACGGTTTCCTGGCCCTGGTGGACTACGCGCACAAACCGGGCGCCGTCACGGCGGTGCTGGAGACACTGAACGGCCAGCTGGACCGGGCTGCGGTCGTCACCGGCGCGTCCCCGGGTGACGACGGTTCACCGACCCGGGAGCGGGTGCGTGGCAGCCGGGGACGCCTGGGAATCGTCATCGGGGCCGGCGGAAACCGTGACCATGAGAAGCGACCGAAGATGGGTGCCGCAGCAGCACTCGGTGCAGACCTGGTCATCGTCACCGACGACAACCCGCGGGACGAGGATCCCGCGACCATCCGCGCCGCGGTACTCGCCGGTGCGGAGGAGGCTGCAGAGCAGCTGGACATCTCGCGCCGGCCCGACATCCGGGAGATCGGTGACCGTGCCGAGGCCATCCGGGCGGCCGTGCGGTGGGCACACCCCGGTGATGTCGTTGTGGTCGCGGGGAAAGGCCACGAGACCGGTCAGATCATCGGTGACCGGGTCCTCGAGTTCGATGACCGGACAGTTCTCGCCGCCGCACTTGACGATCTGTCCGACACAACACCTGACACACTTTCCGGTGACGATGAGGAGCCTGACGCATGATCGAGATGACAGCAGCCGAGATCGCGACCGTGACGGGTGGCGAACTTGTCGACGGAGCGGAACCGGGGACGCCGGTGACGGGACCGGTGGAGTTCGACTCCCGTCGTGTCACACCGGGTTCCGTGTACATGGCCCTGCCCGGGGCCAGGGTCGACGGACACGACTTCATTCCCTCGGCCCTGCAGGCGGGGGCCGCCCTCGTCTTCGAAGGCCGCCCTACCGGAAGTCCCGCTCTGCTGTGCCCTGAGGTCGACGACGAGCCCGGGACCCAGCGCAACTCCTCCTACCTTGAGCACGACCCTGACGGACTGGGTGAACGGGTGGTGGCCGCAGTGTCCCGTCTCGCCCGTCACAACACGGACGTCCTCGTCTCGGACAACGGACTCACCGTGGTCGGAGTGACGGGTTCAGCCGGAAAGACCTCCACGAAGGACCTTCTCGGCGCTGTGCTGTCGGCGGCGGGGGAGACTGTCGCGCCCCCCGGCAGCCTGAACAACGAGATCGGTCACCCCTACACCGTGCTCAAGGCGGGACGGTCGACCAGGTACCTGGTCGCCGAGATGTCCGCCCGGGGCAGGGGGCATATCGCCCACCTTGCCCGCATCGCACCCCCACGTATCGGGGTCGTGCTCAACGTCGGCACCGCACACCTCGGCGAGTTCGGTTCCCGCGAGGGGATCGCCCGGGCGAAGGGGGAGCTCGTGGAGGCCCTTCCCACCGCCGACAGAGGCGGAATCGCCGTCCTCAACGCCGACGACGACCTCGTCTCCGGCATGGCCTCCCGTACCACCGCGCGGATCGTCCGCTTCTCCGCCGACCAGGGAGCTGACGGGGACGCCGACTACCGTGCATCACAGGTGACGCTCGACGACATGGCCAGGGCATCTTTTCTGCTGCACCATCCCAAGGGAGATCCGGTGCGGGTCAGCCTCGGGGTCTTCGGCGCCCACAATGTGGGCAATGCCCTGGCAGCCGCAGCAGTGGGTATCGAGTGCGGACTTGACCCGGCCGTGGTCGCGGCGTCCCTCACCGGTCACACCGCCGACAGTGTCAACCGGATGGACGTGTGGACCAGGAATGACGGCGTCACCGTCATCAACGACTCCTACAACGCCAACCCGGACTCCGTGCGCGCCGGCGTCGACGCCCTGGTCCAGACGGCCTCCCGAAGGGGACGGGCGCGGTCCTGGGCGGTCCTCGGTCACATGGCCGAACTGGGTGACGACACCGTACGCGCCCACTCGGCGACGGGTGACTATCTCGCCGACCATGGGGTGTCCAGGGTCGTCGTGGTCGGGGATGGCCCCGGTCAGCGGGCGTTGGCCGGGGCGGCACAGGGCCGTGGGCTGTGGACGCGAACCGTACCCGACGTCACCGCCGCCGTGGAACTGCTCACCGGTGCCGACTCCGGAGTACACCCCGGGGATGTGGTCCTGGTCAAGGCGTCCTATTCTGACGGTCTGTGGCGGGTGTCCCAGGGTCTCGACCGGGGACTCCCGCAGACTCTCCCGGAACGTGGCCCGGAACGTGGTCCGGTACGTGGTCCGGACCCGGTTCCTGTACCGGGGGCGGAGGCCACAGGCAGAACCACGATCGAGACCCCCGACAAGACCTCCACCGAGACCTCCACCGAGACCCCCACCCAGACAAGGTAACCGGCACATCCCATGATGCAGATCATCATCGCGGCGGCAGTATCCTTCTTCGTCGCCATCTTCCTCACACCGGTTCTGATCCGACGGTTCTCCGCGGAGGGGCTCGGCCAGGAGATCCGTGAAGAGGGACCGAAATCACACCTCCGCAAACGCGGCACCCCGACCATGGGCGGTATCGCCATCCTCGCCGGAATCACCGTCGGCTACCTGGCGGCGGTCCTCGTGGGAGTGGCGACCAACGGTACAGGACCCGGAGTGTCCGGCTGGCTGGTACTCGGACTCACCCTGTCACTCGGCGCGGTAGGTTTCGCCGACGACTACATCAAACTGGTCATGGGGAGGAACCTGGGTCTGAACGCCCGGGCGAAGCTGGCGCTGCAGCTGGTGATAGCGGTCGTCTTCGGCGTCCTGGTGCTCCAGTTCCCGAACTCCGCCGATCTCACACCGGCGTCGACCAAACTGTCTTTCATCCGTGACATGAACACCTTCGACCTGAAGATCGGCGGCGCCGTCATCGGGATGCTGATCTTCCTGCTGTTCATCTACCTGGTGATCTCAGCCTGGTCGAACGCCGTCAACCTCACCGACGGGCTCGACGGGCTGGCAGCCGGGGTGACCGCCCTGGTGATGTCCGCCTACGTGGTGATGACCTTCTGGCAGTTCCGCAACTCCTGCTCCGCGGCGGCGTCAGTCAACTGCTATGCGGTTCGTGACCCCCTCGACCTCGCGCTTCTCTCGGCCGCCGGTCTCGGTGGCTGTCTCGGGTTCCTCTGGTGGAATGCGGCTCCGGCGAAGATCTTCATGGGGGACACCGGTTCGCTGGCGCTCGGCGGACTTGTCGCCGGCCTGTCGGTGACCTCCCGGACAGAGCTGCTGATGATCTTCGTGGGCCTGCTCTTCGTCATGGAGGCCGCCAGTGTCGTCATCCAGGTGGTCTCCTTCAAGACCACCGGACGACGGGTGTTCAGGATGGCACCCTTCCACCACCACTTCGAGCAGGGAGGATGGGCGGAGACTACTGTCGTCGTCAGATTCTGGCTGCTCTCCGCACTCTTCGCCATGGGCGGGGTCGCGCTGTTCTACAGCGAGTGGCTCCGCGGCGCCGGCCTCTAGGAGCACACAGTGACCACAGATCCCGCAGAAGTCGCAGGGGCCGCAGGACCCGCCACGGCAGCTTCCGGCACGGCAGTTTCCGGCACGGCAGAGACGACCCGGGCGCTCCGGTCCGGACGGGTACTGGTCGCTGGCGCAGGTGTCGCCGGGGCTGGCGCGGCCCGTATGCTGGCTGCACTGGACTGCACCGTCACCGTCGCCGACGACGCCGGGGACAGGGCGCGGACCCTCGCCGCACAGACCGGAGCGACACCGGTCGGTGTCACCGTTGCGCGGCAGTCACTGGAACAGTTCGACCTCGTGGTGACTTCACCGGGATGGAGGCCCGACACCCCCCTGCTGGTCGAGGCGGCCGACGCCGGAATCCCGGTCATCGGCGACGTCGAGGCCGCATGGCTGGCGGACCGGGCAGGATTCTTCGGTGAACCCCGGACCTGGCTGGCGGTGACGGGAACCAACGGCAAAACGACCACGACCGCCATGCTCGCCGCCGTTCTCGCCGAGGACGGCAGATCCGTCGCTGCGGTGGGGAACATCGGTACGCCCCCCGGCGACGCGCTCCTGGCTGACCCGCGTGTCGACGTCCTCGCCGCCGAAGTGTCGAGCTTCCAGCTCCACTGGGCGCCCGGATTTGCCCCGGACGCCGGGTGTGTGCTCAATCTCGCCGACGACCACCTCGACTGGCACGGCTCCTTCGCCGCCTACGCCTCCGACAAGGCACGGTGTCTGCGGGGAGCGAACCCAGTCCTCGCCGTCGACGAGCCTGCGGTGCTCGCCGCGGCAGGGGACGCCGGCGCCACCGTCCGTCCGCACCGAGCGGTCACCCTCGCCGACCCGACGGAGACGCCTGACCCTGACCGCACCGGGGCGACGGTGGTCACCGGCGTCCACGGTGGACGGATCGTGGAGTTCGACAGGGCCACCGGGACGGTCACCGACCTTGCCGCGGCGACCGGGATCTCCCCGGCCGGTCCCGCGGGTGTGTCGGACGCGGTCGCCGCTGCGGCACTGGCACGCNGTCTCTGAGACCGAGCTGAAGGAGGATGAGAGCCGGACACCGCCCCGGGCGGCAGGGACACCGTGATCGGCGACGGGCGAGACGGGCGACTCGGTCGAGACGGGAGATACCGGAGATGAGGTCCACGATGAGGAGTGACCGGACCACGGACATGCGGGGCGGCACGGGCGGTCAGGGGCGGCGTCCTGCCGGAACTGTCACCGCCCGCGGGACCTCCGAGGTGTCACCCTGGGCGGGCCTGCGGGAGAAGTGGCAGCGGTTGCTGGCGTCCCCCCAGCTCGACTACAAGGTGATTCTCCTGGTCACCGGCGTCCTCGTCGCCCTCGGCCTCATTGTCGCACTGTCGTCGTCCATGGTCTCCTCCCGCTCACAGGAGGGCGGGACGGTGTTCACCGAGTTCTTCAAGCAGGCCCGGATGGTCCTGGTCGGTCTGGTCGTGATGTGGGCGGCCCTGTGGATCCGCCCGGCGAAGGTCCGGGCCTGGGCACCGGTCCTCCTGTTCATCGCACTGCTGTTCCTGGTGCTCGTCCTGTTCATCGGTTCGGGTGACGAGATCGGCTCCAAGTCCTGGATATCTCTCGGTCCGCTGTCGTTCCAGCCGTCCGAGATAGCCAAGCTTGCGCTCGCGGTGTGGGGTTCAGCAGCCGTGGCGATGCACTCGCGGCGCAGTCCGACCGTCAGGGGTGGCCTGGGTGCCTTCCTCATCGTGTCCGGACTGGTCCTGGCACTGGTGCTGGCGCAGAAGGACCTGGGGATGATGTTCTCCCTCGCCCTCGTGATGCTGTCACTGCTGTTGTTCAGCGGCGTGGCGGGATCCGTGCTCGGGCTCATCGTCGGAGCGGTCGCGGTGCTCGGTGCGCTGTCCATCGCGGCGCTGAGCTACCGGTCCGACCGGATCAGCACCTGGCTGAGCGCGCTGCGTCTCCGGTTCGACGGGACCTCCGCCCAGGACGCCGCATTCCAGGCGAAACAGGGAATGTACTCCCTCGCTGACGGCGGGCTGACCGGTCAGGGTCTGGGCCAGTCCCGCGCCAAGTGGAACTACCTGCCCGAGGCGACCAACGACTTCGTCTTCGCCATCATCGGCGAGGAGCTCGGTCTCATCGGTGCCGGTGCGGTGATAGCACTGTTCGCGTTGCTCGGCTGGTTCGGTATCCGTACCGCCACGAAGCAGTCCGACCCCTTCCTCCGTCTGCTCGCCGCGACCCTCACCGCCGGAATCGTCGGCCAGGCCTTCTACAACATCGGGTATGTCGTCGGGCTTCTGCCGGTCACCGGTGTCCAGTTACCCCTGTTGTCGGCAGGGGGCACCTCGGCGGTGATCACCCTGGGTACCCTCGGTCTACTGGCCAACTGTGCCAGACATGAGCCGGAGACGGTTTCCTCGATGCAGCATGAGGGGCGTCCGTTCATCGACAGGCTGCTCATGCTGCGGGAACCCGATGTCCCCGACGCCGGTTCCGAACACCGTGAACAGGTCCGTCCCCGCCCCCGCAGGTACGGCACCCCGGTGACCCACCGTCCGGCGCCCCGGTCATCTGACCTGCGCGGAGATCCGGTGCTGCCGGGTGACCGGCCACGGTTCCGGCGCAGTACCGACAGCTACCGGGAGGGTCCGGACTCCGGCTACCCGGGTGACCTGGACCGACGGAGATCGGTCCGGTCGGAGCACCGGGCCGGTGCCCGGACAGAAGCCGGAGAAAACCCCGGAAGAAACCCCAGATCTGCCCAGCGCAGGAGGCGCTACAACCCGTGAACCAGTCACCTGAGACTCTGTCGGTCGTCCTCGCAGGAGGAGGCACCGCAGGACACATCGAGCCAGCTCTCGCCGTCGCCGAGGCACTGACCGCCCGCGATCCCGGGATCCGGGTCACTGCGCTGGGCACGGAACGCGGCCTGGAGACCAGACTGGTCCCGGCCCGTGGAGTGGCACTGTCACTCATCCCTCCGGTGCCGGTCCCGCGCAAGTTGGACAGGGCACTGTTCACCTTCCCGTTCCGGCTGGTCCGGGCTCTGCTGCGGACCCGTGCGACGTTAAAGGATCTGGACGCGGACGTGGTCGTCGGCTTCGGCGGCTATGTCTCCGGCCCCGCCTACCTGGCGGCGAAGTCCGCGGGGATTCCGGTGGTCATCCATGAGGCCAATGCCCGTTCCGGTCTGGCGAACCGCCTCGGTGCATTCCTCGGTGCCCGGGTACTCGCGGCGGTGCCCGGCTCGGGTCTGAAGGACGCGGAGGTCGTCGGCGTCCCGGTCCGCAGGTCGCTGCTGGAGCTGGACCGTCCTGCACTGCGGGCGGAGGCCCGGAAGTTCTTCGGGCTCGACCCCGACGCGCCTGTGCTTCTCGTCACCGGGGGCAGTCAGGGGGCGGCCTCGATCAACGACGCCGTGAGCGGGGCCGCCCGCACCCTGGGAGACGCCGGTATCGGCGTCCTCCACGCCTACGGGCGCAGGAACAGTGTCGAGGTGGAGCAGCAGGAGGGTGCGCCCGCCTATGTCGCGGTGCCGTACATCGACCGGATGGATCTCGCGCTCTCTGCGGCGGACATGGTCCTGTGCAGGGCCGGTGCCATGACCGTGGCGGAGATCTCGTCCTGCGGTCTGCCCGCGGTGTACGTCCCTCTTCCTCACGGCAACGGGGAGCAGGAGCTCAACGCCCGGCCGGTTGTCGAGGCCGGTGGCGGGGTGATCGTGCCGGATGCTGAACTGGACCCGGGCAGGGTTGTCCGGGAGGTGGTTCCACTGCTGCGGGACAGAGCCAGGCTCGATGCCGCAGGTGCCGCAGCCCGTGGTGCCGGTCACCGGGACGCCGCGGCCCGGATCGCCGAGGTTGTCGTCGAGACGGCGCGCCAAGCAGGCCGGTGATGACGGCGAGGGACACGGAGAAGGTGGCACCCGGGTACTGCTGGAGCGGCAGGGACGGCAGGGACGGCAGGGACGTCCGGGGCAGACGCCACGACCGAGCCGGAGAAACAGGGACCGGAGAACAGAAGGACTGAAAATGAGTGACGTCACAATCAGCTCGGCTGCACAGCTGCACCGGGTACACATGGTGGGAATCGGCGGTGCCGGGATGTCCGGCATCGCCCGGATACTCCTCGACCGTGGTGTGAAGGTCAGCGGTTCCGACATGAAGGAGTCCAGGGTGGTCCTGGCCCTGCGGGCTGCCGGGGCCCG
The DNA here is from genome assembly GCA_900049755.1 of Corynebacterium provencense. Classification (GTDB taxonomy): domain Bacteria; phylum Actinomycetota; class Actinomycetes; order Mycobacteriales; family Mycobacteriaceae; genus Corynebacterium; species Corynebacterium neomassiliense. Next base: position 1,339,938 of record LT160593.1, on the reverse strand, counting down.
GATCGAGGTCGGGCACCGGGCAGGGAACCTCACGCTCTCCGGTGGCACGCCGGACGCCGTGGTCACCTCGTTCGCGGCGATCCCCGAAGACAATCCGGAGCTGGTCGCGGCACGCGAGCAGGGTATTCCCCTGCTGCGCCGCAGTGATGTGCTGGCACTGCTCATGGTGGACCGGCGGGCGGTTCTCCTGGCAGGCACCCACGGCAAGACCTCGACGACCTCGATGACGGTCGTCGGGCTCCAGTCAGCCGGGCTGGACCCCTCCTTCGCGATCGGAGGCCAGCTCAACCGGGCGGGAACCAATGCCCATCACGGCACGGGGGACGTTTTCGTCGCGGAGGCCGATGAATCGGACGGGTCGTTCCTGTCGTATTCGCCGGAGGTCGCCGTGGTGACGAACATCGAGGCGGACCATCTCGACTTCTACGGGACCGAGGAGGCCTACCACCGGGTCTTCTCAGAGTTTGCCGGCCGCGTCGTGCCGGGCGGGGCCCTGGTGCTGTGCCTGGAGGACCCGGGGGCGGCAGCTCTCGCCGAGGGTGCTGTCGACGGGTCTGTCGAGCTTGCCGGGGGAGTCAGGGTCCTGGGGTACGGCACCCCGGAGGCTCTGGCGGCGCACCCCGGCGTCCCTGTCGGCGCAGAGATCCTGTCTTTTGCCGCTGATCCGGAGGGGGGGTCCCGTGCACGGGTACGTTTCGCGGGTCTGCCGGAGGCACCGGTGGAGACCGTCGTCGTGAGGACGCCGGGACGTCACATGCTGCTCAACGGGACTGCGGCAGTTCTGGCCGGCTGTCTTGTCGGCGCCGACCCTGACGGGATGACCGCAGGGGTGGCGGACTTCGACGGCGTGCGTCGCCGGTTCGAGTACCACGGCACCGCGGCGGGGGTGGAGGTCTACGACGACTACGCCCACCATCCCACCGAGGTCAGGGCTGTGATCACCGCGGCGAGGGAGAAGGTCGCGGCGAGGGCGGAGGCGACCGGGCGGTCCGGGCGTGTCATCGCGGTGTTCCAGCCCCATCTCTATTCGCGGACCATGAGGTTTGCGGGCGAGTTCGCCGGCGCACTGTCCCTGGCGGATGCTGCCGTGGTCCTCGACATCTACGGTGCCAGGGAGGATCCGGTCGAGGGCGTGGACAGCAGGATCATCACCGGGAGGATGACGGTTCCGGTCGTCTACGAACCACGTTTCAGTGACGTCCCCGACCGCGTCGCCGAGCTTGCCGGCCCGGGTGACCTGGTCCTGACCCTGGGGGCGGGTACGGTCACGATGCTGGCGGACGAGATCCTGCACCGTCTCAGTGAGCCCCGCTGAACATCGGCGGGGGAGTTTTCCGCACAGGCAGAGTCATTGACAGGGAGGTGAGCCGGGTGGGCAGGACGGACAGTACCGGTACAGGCAGGTCGGGGCAGACGCCCGCGTCTCCGGCGTCGGCGGGGCCGACGTCGGGGACGCGTGCGGGCAGGGCCCGGCTCTTATACACATCTGGGTGTGTATAAGAGAAAGGTCTGGGCCCGTCCCCCGCCCAGTGGGACTACCTGCCCGAGGCGACCAACGACTTCCGCTTTGCCCTCATTGGAGGTCGGGAGGGAGGCGCGTGGGGNCGTCGGTATCGACCACGACCGGGGTATCCCCGTCGTCGAGCACCCCGACCGGAGTGTGCTCGGTCACCGTGATCTTCACCGTCGTCGGCCATCCCCTCGACACAGTCACGGTCTTCACCCACGGAAGGACGGACACCGAGGATGCCGCGGCCCCGGTGTCGACCGTCACCATGCGGTCTCCCTCGGAGACACCCGACGCGGTACGGACCTCCCCGGGATCCTGGTTGACCGTCCCGGAGACCTCGACACTGCTGACGGTGAGAAACTGCACCGCAGCCGGTCCGGCCGTCGTCGGCGCCCTTCGCGGCTCACCGTGGTCCTGGGGGTGCTTCTTGTGCTCGTGGTGGCGGGAGCGGCTGTGGTGCAGTTTCTCACCGTCAGCAGTGTCGAGGTCTCCGGGACGGTCAACCAGGATCCCGGGGAGGTCCGTACCGCGTCGGGTGTCTCCGAGGGAGACCGCATGGTGACGGTCGACACCGGGGCCGCGGCATCCTCGGTGTCCGTCCTTCCGTGGGTGAAGACCGTGACTGTGTCGAGGGGATGGCCGACGACGGTGAAGATCACGGTGACCGAGCACACTCCGGTCGGGGTGCTCGACGACGGGGATACCCCGGTCGTGGTCGATACCGACGGTGTGCAGTTCCTCCGGGATGTCAGGCCGGACGGTCTCACCCCCATGAAGGTGGCGTCCTCGGATGATGCGGCGGTCAGGGCCGCGGCAGCGGTGCTCGCGGCACTTTCCCCGGAGGTGAAAGGTCAGGTGCGTGAGATCTCCGCTCCAGCGGCAGACAGCGTGACTCTCCGATTCGACGGGGACCGGGAGGTTTTCTGGGGTACGGCGGACCGGGCAGCGGAGAAGGCGGAGGCCACCCGGGTGGTGCTGACGCGTGACGGTGCGCGGTGGAATGTGTCGAATCCTGCACTGCCGTCGGTCCGGGGCTGACCCCGGTCCGGCGACTGCCGGGAATCAGACAGGCATCATGCCGGCCGTGCCCGCAACCCTCAACCTCACCTTGAGACATACGACACGCCACGGAAAATGTTCCGTGAATTTGCGGCGCCGTCCTCCAAGATTGGATGCACGAGCGACCGCCTTGAACAGCCGAAGAGCACAGGGAGAACATGCAACATGAGCGACTTTGACAACCACATCGCCAAGATCACCGTTGTCGGTGTGGGTGGCGGCGGCGTCAACGCCGTCAACCGCATGATCGAGGCGAATCTCCAGGGGGTGGAGTTCGTCGCGATCAACACGGACGCACAGGCGCTGATGTTCACTGACGCGGACGCCAAGCTCGACATCGGCCGGGACGAGACCCGTGGTCTGGGAGCGGGGGCGAATCCAGAGGTCGGGAAGAAGGCGGCGGAGGACAGCCGGGACCAGATAGAGGAAATGCTCGAGGGTTCCGACATGGTCTTCGTGACCTGCGGTGAGGGCGGCGGCACCGGAACCGGCGCAGCACCTGTGGTCGCCCAGGTCGCCAAGAAGCAGGGCGCGCTGACCGTCGGCATTGTGACCCGCCCGTTTAGCTTCGAGGGGCGTAAGCGGACCAAGCAGGCACTCGAGGGAATTGAGGCGCTCAAGGACGTCTGTGACACGCTCATCGTCATCCCCAATGACAGTCTCCTGAAGTCAAGTGATCCTGACCTGCAGCTCATGGAGGCGTTCCGGCTCGCGGACGAGGTGCTCCACTCCGGTGTCGAGGGAATCACGAAGCTGATCACCACCCCGGGCATGATCAACGTCGACTTCGCCGACGTCCGCTCCGTCATGACCGACGCAGGGTCTGCGCTGATGGGCGTCGGTGTCGCCCGCGGTGAGAACCGTGCCAAGGAAGCGGCCCAGGCGGCGATCAATTCTCCGTTGCTCGAATCCACGATGGAGGGGGCGACGGGGGTCCTGCTGTCCTTCGCCGGTGGAGGAGATCTCGGACTGTTCGAGGTCAACGAAGCGGCGTCGCTGGTGGAGAGCCTTGCCGACGAGGACGCCAACATCATCTTCGGCACCATCGTGGATGACTCGCTCGGTGACGAGGTCAGGGTCACCGTGATCGCCACAGGTTTCGACGATTCGGCGAATGTCGCGGCCGTTCCCAGCCGGGGTGCGCACCGTGCTCCGGAACCCGTTCCCGCCGAGCAGACCGTCGAGCAGCCGTCCGTGCCTTCCGCGGCTGAGCCCCCCTCAGCGGACCGTCAGGCCGCCCCCACCCCCTCCTACCAGGGAATTTTCGGTGAGGATGCCGCTCCCAGACGTGCCCGTCCGGTCCGCGACCTTCCCCAGGATTCCCGTACCGGCGCCCGCGACGGGCTGTTCACCAGCTCGCGCGAGGAGTCCCGGGACCGTCGGCGTGAGGAGGACGACGACCTTGAGCTCCCCGACTTCTTCTGATCCGACCCCTGCGCAGTCAGCCACCACCCGACGTGTGCGCAAGGTCGTGACCGACCGTAACGGCGGCGTCTCCGTCGGCCCCTACGGGTCCTTCAATCTCGGGGACCATGTCGGGGACGACCCCGACGCAGTCGCGGCCAACCGGGCACGGCTGGCGGGGCTGCTCGGTCTTCCGGCGGAGCACATGGTCTACATGGAGCAGATCCATTCCCCGAACGTCACCGTTGTGACAGGGGAACTCCTGGACGAGCTTCGTGGAGCTCCCGTGGAGACCACCGACGCCCTGGTGACCACCCTGCCTGAGGTCGCGCTCGTCGTACTCACCGCTGACTGTGTGCCGGTGCTGCTCTCCGACGGGGAGGCGGGGATCGTCGCCGCGGTCCACGCCGGTCGTGTCGGCGCCCGCAACGGCATCGTGGCGCGGACGGTGGAGAAGATGGTGGAGCTCGGGGCGTCCCCGGCGAGAATCCATGCTCTGCTGGGGGCGGCCGCAGCAGGTGAGGACTACGAGGTTCCGGCGGCGATGGCGGCGGACGTGGAGTCGCGACTCCCCGGCTCCCGGACCACGACCCGGACCGGCACCCCCGGGCTGGACATCCGGGCCGGAATCACCCGGCAGCTGCTGGGGCTCGGTGTGCGCTCGATCGACGCCGATCCGCGCAGCACGGTCAGCGAACCCTCGTTCTTCTCCTACCGCAGGGAGGGGACCACCGGACGGCAGGCCTCGGTGGTCTGGATGTCCTGACACCGGTATCTTTGAGCCGGGACCGAAGAGCAACGAAAGTGAGAGAGACCATGGCAGAGGGATTCATCGAGAAGACCAAGGACTTCTTCGGTTTCGGTGCCGTCGAGAGCTACGATGACGCCGCCTACGACCGGGACGAGTTCAACGACTACCGGGCGGACGACGACCGCCGGACCGGTGGTGAAACGGCCACCGGGCGTCACAGTCACAGTCGTTACGCCGCGGACAACCCCGTCGACCGCCGGTCGACCGCAGTCCCGCCGGTCGAGGACCGTCGCCCCTCCTCCTACAGCCGCCCGGCGGTGGAGAGGGAGCCGGAACTGGTCGTCGTGAGCGTCGACTCCTACCGGGACGCAGGCAAGGTGACCCCCGAGGCCAGGCGTGGTGACATCGTCGCCTTCAACCTGGGAAACCTTGACAAGGCTGACGGCAACCGATTCCTCGCTTTCGTCATGGGGGTCGCGTCCGCTCTCGACGCCCGGGTCGAGAAACTTGACGGTGTGCGCAACTTCGTCCTGCTGCCCGAGGGCACCCGTCTGACCATGGACATCCGGGACGCCCTGTCCGCGCGACTGTCCGGGCGACTGTCCGGGGAGCGGTAGCACCCGTGGCAACTGCGCTCTACGTTGTCGCCCTGGTCCTGCGTGTCTACTGGTTCGTTCTCCTCGGCCGGGTGATCATCGAGATGATCCGTTCGTTCTCCCGCCGGTGGTCCCCACCCCGGTGGTTCGCGGTGGCCGCCGAGCCGCTGTTCGTCCTCACCGACATCGCGGTCAAGCCTCTGCGCAGGCTGATCCCGCCGCTCCGGCTCGGGGGAGTGGCACTGGACATTTCGGTGCTGGTGCTCTTCTTCGGACTGTCCCTGTTGAGCACCATCGTGCTGTCGGTCGCCAGCGGTGTCGGCTGAGGACCCGGGCTTCACCGCCCCGAAACGCCTGTGTCCGTTGTGCGGAAGACTTTCGGCAGTTACACTTGACGGGTCTTCGTGGCACTGAGTCCACGGAGATGTCGTGTGTAGTGACTGAGACCGTCGTCTCGTCCGGAATGTGGGTCTGGGCGGGTCGGCGGTCTCTTCACGCTCCGGGTACAGGGGCAGATGCGGGAGAAGTGGCGCCGGGGGAGCAGCGGGGCCGGCAAGGTAACTGCCCGACACCGGGGTGCAGGATGTTGCTGCTGTTGCCCATGAGGTTGAAGTTGCGGTATAACTTTGCTGATAGATTGCACTTGAGGTTGAGTTTGAAACTCTCGTTTGCGGTCCCTGCTAGGATCTGACCTGAAGTGGCACTGGTGACATCCAGTGGTACATACACCGACTGTGAAGGGAACTACCGATGCCGTTGACTCCCGCTGACGTTCACAACGTGGCCTTCAGCAAGCCGCCGATCGGCAAGCGAGGCTACAACGAGGACGAGGTTGACCAGTTCCTCGATCTCGTCGAGGACACGCTGGCTGAGCTTGAGGACGAGAAGGAAGAGCTCCGGGCGAGGCTCGAGTCCGGCGCAGCTGCCCCGGCCACCGGTGCCGCGCCTGCCGTCGACCTGTCTCTTTTTCACATCTAGGTGTGTTTCAGAGACAGGTCTAGGTGCCGCACTCGACCGGGCCACCGCCGCCGCCCGTGCCGCTGAAGAGGCGAAGAACCGTGCCGAGGCACGGGTGAAGGAACTTGAGCAGGAGCTCAAGAACGCCCAGATCGCCGTCCGCACCGCCGAGGACCGCGCCACCAAGGCGGAGCACGTCGCAGCAGAGGCAGAGAAGAAGGCGGCCGCGGCCACCGTCGCCCCGGCGTCCTCCACCCCCCAGCAGGTGGCTTCGACCGGGAGCACCAGCTCCTCCGCAGCGGAGAACTCCATGCAGGCCGCACGCGTTCTGGCGCTGGCACAGGAGACCGCCGACCGTCTCACAGGGGACGCCAGGCAGGAATCCCAGACCATGCTGGAGGAGGCCCGCGCCGAGGCGAAGAAGACACTCGACTCCGCGAACACCACCTCCCGCAACCAGCTCGCGGACGCCAAGCAGCGTGCCGAGACCCAGCTGACCGAGGCCAGGCAGACCTCCGAGAAGCTTGTCGCCGACGCCCGCCAGAAGGCGGACACCCTCGTCGCCGACGCCCGCCAGAAGTCGGACACCATGCTCGCCGACGCCACCGCCCAGTCCGAGGCCCAGGTCCGTGCAGCGCAGGAGAAGGCTAACGCCCTGGAGCAGGACGCCGAGCGCAAGCACTCCGAGATCATGGCGACGATCAAGAAGCAGCAGACCACCCTTGAGGCGCGGATCGACGAACTCCGCACCTACGAGCGTGAGTACCGCACCCGCCTGAAGACCTTCCTCGAATCCCAGCTCGAGGAACTCAACAGCCGCAGCACTGCCGCTCCCTCGGGCAACGGCAACATCGGTTTCAACGGCGGCAAGTAGCCCGGGACGGTCTGACCCGACATGCTCGCACTCGCGCTCGTACTGTCCCTCATAGGGTTCATCGCACTGCTGGTGGCCCTGTATCTGGGGTCAGTGCTGTGGGCGTGGGTGTGCGTCGGAATCGCAGCAGCAGGGATCATCCTCTTCGTCACTGACCTGGTCGTGTCGAAGAGAAGATAGGGGTCTATACTTGACCCGCAGTGGACCCCGTACCGCCGTACGGGGTCGTCACGTGCAGTGATCCGGCCATCACCGGGGAGCACTTCCGGAAGAAAAGGACACCGCCGACCGTCACCGGTCGCCCGGTGTCCCCGGTAGAACCGGACGGGCGCGCGGCACGATACGCCGCAAGAGGAGTGGACCACTCCGGAACCGGCGGTCGGGGTGGTCAAGCGGGGTGGTACCGCGTGACCGGTCGACGGGAGCGTCCCCGCGGACTTGAGACGTATCAACCTTCAAGGAGTCCGCGATGACCACCCCAGCCGGCGGCGCATACCCCCGCACCGACATGACCGACGGGTCCAGTTCCTTCCCCGTGATGGAGGAGAACGTCCTGAAGTACTGGGAGGAGGACGGGACCTTCCGCGCCTCCCTGCAGAACCGGGACGGTGCTCCGGAGTACATCTTCTACGACGGGCCGCCCTTCGCCAACGGACTGCCGCACTACGGTCACCTCCTCACCGGGTACGTGAAGGACATCGTGCCGCGCTACAAGACCATGCGCGGTTACAAGGTTCCCCGGGTCTTCGGCTGGGACACCCACGGCCTTCCCGCCGAGCTTGAGGCGGAGAAACAGCTGGGGATCAAGGACAAGGGCCAGATCGAGGAGATGGGCCTGGCGGCCTTCAACGACTACTGCGCGAAGTCGGTGCTGCGGTACGCCGGTGAGTGGAAGGACTACGTCACCCGGCAGGCCAGGTGGGTGGACTTCGAACACGGGTACAAGACCATGGACCTGACCTACATGGAGTCCGTGATCTGGGCCTTCAAGACCCTCTACGACAAGGGCCTCATCTACCAGGGATTCCGGGTGCTCCCGTACTCCTGGGCCGAGCACACACCCCTGTCCAACCAGGAGACACGCCTCGACGACTCCTACAAGATGCGCCAGGACCCGACACTCACCGTGACCTTCCCGGTGACCGGTGCCTTCCCCGGGACACCGGCCGTGGACACCGTGTCCGCGCACCCGGAACTCCTCGACGCTGCCGCTCTGGCCTGGACCACGACGCCGTGGACCCTGCCGTCGAACCTGGCGCTCGCCGTCAACCCCTCGGTGAACTACGTGCTGGTCAGTGTCTCCGACGACGGGGCGGACGCGATCGCGGGGAAGAAGGTGCTCCTCGCCGAGGACCTGCAGGGCAGCTACGCCAGAGAGCTGGGCGAGGACGCCACCGTCACCTCGACATTCACCGGTGCGCAGCTCGTCGGTCTGACCTATGAGCCGGTCTTCGGCTACTTCGCTGAGCGGGGTGACGCCCGGGTCCACGGTGAACACACCGCTTTCCGCGTCCTCGGTGCCGACTATGTCACCACCGAGGACGGCACGGGTATCGTCCACCAGGCCCCGGCCTTCGGTGAGGACGACATGGCCACCTGCCGGGAGGCGGGTATCGACCTGGTGATCCCGGTGGACATGGACGGCAGGTTCACCTCTCTGGTGCCCGACTACGAAGGCCAGCTGGTCTTCGACGCGAACAAGGACATCATCCGTGACCTCAAGGCGGCGGGAAGAGTTGTGCGTCACCAGACCATGGAGCACTCCTACCCGCACTCGTGGCGCTCCGGTCAGCCGCTGATCTACATGGCACTGCCCAGCTGGTTCGTCTCGGTGGCGAAGTTCCGGGACCGGATGGTCGAACTCAACCACAACGAGATCGAGTGGATCCCCGAGCACATCCGCGACGGGCAGTTCGGGAAGTGGCTGGAAGGTGCCAGAGACTGGAACATCTCCAGGTCCCGCTACTTCGGTTCTCCGATCCCCGTCTGGGTCTCCGACGACGACAACTACCCGCGTATCGATGTCTACGGCTCGTTGGACGAGCTGGAGGCAGATTTCGGCGTCCGTCCGACGAACCTCCACCGCCCCTACATAGACGAGCTCACCCGCCCGAATCCGGACGATCCGACAGGTCGTTCCACCATGCGTCGGGTACCCGACGTGCTCGACGTGTGGTTCGACTCCGGGTCGATGCCGTTCGCCCAGGTCCACTACCCCTTCGAGAACAAGGACTGGTTCGAGACCCACAGTCCGGCGGACTTCATCGTCGAGTACATCGGGCAGACCCGCGGCTGGTTCTACCTGCTCCACGTGCTGTCCACCGCGCTGTTCGACCGCCCTGCGTTCAAGAAGGTCGTCTCCCACGGCATCGTCCTGGGCGACGATGGTCTGAAGATGTCGAAGTCGAAAGGCAACTACCCCGACGTCAACGGGGTGTTCGACCGCGACGGTTCCGACGCCATGCGCTGGTTCCTCATGAGTTCCCCCATCCTGCGCGGGGGCAACCTCATCGTCACCGAGAAGGGCATCCGTGAGGGCGTCCGCCAGGCGATGCTTCCGATGTGGAACGCATACTCGTTCCTGCGCCTGTACGCGCACACTCCCGCGGAGAGGTCGACCTCCTCGACGAATGTGCTGGACCGCTACATCCTGGCGAAGCTCCACGACACCGTCACCGAAGTGACCGCCTCACTGGACGAGACGAACATCGCCGCCGCGACCGACGAGATCCGCCAGTTCTGTGACGCACTGACCAACTGGTATGTCCGTCGTTCCCGTGACCGGTTCTGGGCAGGGGACGGCGAGTACCCTGAGGCGTTCAACACGCTCTACACGGTTCTGGAGACCCTCTGCAGGATCGCCGCACCGCTGCTGCCCATGACCACCGAGGTGATCTGGAGGGGACTGACCGGGGAACGGTCGGTCCACCTGACCGACTGGCCGGACGCCGCGGAATTCCCGGCGGACCCGGATCTGGTCGCGGCCATGGACGAGGTCCGCAGTGTCTGTTCCGCGGCGTCCTCCCTGCGCAAGGCACACAAGCTGCGCAACCGTCTGCCGCTTCCGTCTCTGACGGTGGCCCTGCCGGGCTCGGGCAGACTCTCCGGATTCACCGGAATCATCGGTGACGAGGTGAATGTCAAGGAAGTTGTCCTGACCGATGACGTGAAGTCGGTGGGCAGATTCGAGGTGGTGGTCAACGCCCGCGTCGCCGGTCCACGTCTTGGCGGGGACGTCCAGAAGGCCATCAGAGCGGTGAAGGCGGGGGAGTACACCGTCAACCCCGACGGCACGGTGAGCGCCGGAGGGGTCACCCTCACCGACGGTGAGTTCTCCCGCCGGCTCGTCGCTGTCGACCCGGACCGTACCGCCGAAATCCCGGGCACCGAGGGACTGGTCGTGCTGGACATGACCCTGACCGAGGAACTGGAGTCGGAGGGGTGGGCCGCCGACCGTATCCGGGGGATCCAGGACGCCCGCCGGGCCGAGGACTTCGATGTCTCCGATCGCATCAGCCTGGTCCTGTCTGTCCCGGCCGAGCGCCGGGGGTGGGCTGAAGAACACATTGACACAGTTGCCCGGGAAGTTCTCGCCACTTCCGCTAAGGTCATCACCGGCGAAGTGCTCACCCATGACACCGGTGACGGTTGCACTGTCGACGTGACCCGGGTCTCCGGGGTCTGACGGGTACCAGCCTTCCCGGACAATTCAAGAGGGATAGTTCAGGAGAACGTACGCACACCGACGGAAGACCGCCGGGACTGCGCCGGGAGGTCCACCGGGCCGGCCCGGCGCAGCCCCGGCGGGGGCTTCTGAAGGGCCCGGTGAGCCGAGATTTCACCGGGTTGACGATGAAGGAAGGTCGCCCACGGTGACAGAGAACAACCAGACCCAGGAGTCGGCGTCATTCCTGACAGCTGACCAGCAGGGGTACCGCAAGGGCCTCAAACACCGTCACATACAGATGATGGCCATCGGCTCCGCGATCGGAACCGGCCTCTTCCTCGGCGCAGGCGGTCGACTGCATGATGCGGGACCGTCCCTGTTCATCGCATACGCGGTGTGCGGATTCTTCGGATTCCTGGTCCTCCGGGCCATCGGAGAACTGGTCATGCACCGGCCGAGCTCCGGCGGAGTGGTGTCCTACGCCCGGGAGTTCTTCGGCGAGCGTGCCGCCTACCTCATCGGATGGAACTACTTCCTCCAGTGGGCCATCACCGGTATCGCGGACGTGACCGCCTTCGCCCTCTACCTGAAGTTCTGGCCGCTCTTCGACGACGTACCGCAGTGGGTCCTGGCGCTGGTGGCGCTGGTGGTGGTCGTGGCCTTCAATGTCATCGGTGTCGCCGTCTTCGGCGAGCTGGAGTTCTGGTTCAGCTTCATCAAGGTCGCGGCAATCGTGATCTTCCTGGTGACCGGCATCATCTTCATCCTCACCGGTCACCAGCTCGACGGGGTGACTCCGGGCTGGTCGAACATCGCCGACCACGGGGGAATCTTCCCCGAGGGCGTCGTCCCGCTCGCCGTCGTCACCTCCGGCGTGTTCTTCGCCTACCTCGGAATCGAGGTCATCGCGACCGCCGCAGGAGAGACCGAGAACGCCCGCAGGGAGATGCCGCGTGCAGTGAACAACGTCGTGTGGCGCATCCTGGTCCTGTACTGCGGTTCAGTCCTCGTCATGTCCCTGCTGCTGCCGTACACCGACTATGACAAGGACACCAGCCCGTTCGTGACCGTGTTCTCCAAGGTCGGAATCTCCCAGATGGGCGACATCATGAACCTCGTCGTCATCACCGCGGTGCTGTCCTCCCTGAACGCCGGTCTGTACTCCACGGGCCGGGTGGTGCGCACCATGGCCCACGCCGGTTCCGCACCGCACTCGCTCGGTGAGCTCAACAACCGTGGCGTCCCCTTCGGCGGCATCGCCCTGACCAGTGTGGTCATCATCATCGGTGTGGTCATCAACTATGTCGCCCCCGGCCGTGCCTTCGACATCGCCATGAACCTCACCGCCGTGACCCTGGTTCTGACCTGGGGTTCGATGATCATCGCCCAGATGAAGCTGCAGAAGCGGGCTGAGGCGGGGGAGTTCGAGCGTCCCTCCTTCCGTATGCCCCTGGCACCGTACTCGAACTGGCTGACCCTGGCCTTCCTGCTGCTGGTGGTCATCCTCGTCGCCTCAGGTGACTCGATCGGTTTCTGGACCATCGTCATCTCTGTCCCCCTCATCCTCATCGCCTGGTTCTCCTGGCGCTGGGTTGAGCCGAGTGTGGAACGTCGTCGGGCGGAGTACGAGCTGAAGGTCGACCGCGCACACGTGGATCCTGCCAGGTAAGGGCAGACAGGACCTCAGACACCACCGCCATCGCGATGTACCTGAAGTTCTGGGGACTGTTCGAGTCAGTCCCCCAGTGGGTGCTCGCACTGGTCTCACTCATCGTGGTCCCGGCGCTCAACACCATCTCGGTGAAAGTCTTCGGTGAGATGGAGTTCTGGTTCTGTCTCATCAAGATCGCGGCGATCTGCGCCTTCCTCGTCGTCGGCATCGTCTTCATTGTCACAGGCCACGAGGTCGGTGGTCAGTCGCCGGGAATCTCGAGCATCGTCGACCACGGTGGACTGTTCCCCGAGGGGACCATGCAGCTGGCCCTGGTGACCTCCGGCGTCATCTTCGCCTACTTCGGCATCGAGATGGTGGCCACCGCCGCGGGCGAGACAGAGAACGCCCGAAAGGAAATGCCGCGTGCGGTGAACAACGTCGTGTGGCGCATCATCGTCTTCTACTGCGGTTCGGTGCTCCTGCTCAGCCTGCTTCTCCCGTACACCGCATACTCGGCGGACGAGAGCCCCTTCGTGACGTTCTTCTCTGCGGTCGGGGTGGACCACATGGGTGACATCATGAATCTCGTGGTCATCACCGCCGCACTGTCCTCCCTGAACGCCGGGCTCTACTCCACCGGCAGGATCGTCCGCACCATGTCCCTGGCAGGCTCCGCTCCGCTGCGTCTCGGCGTCCTCAACTCCCGGGGTGTTCCCTTCGGAGGGATCCTACTGACCAGTGCCATCATCGTCGTCGGCGTGGTGATCAACTACGTGAGCCCCGGAAGGGCCTTCGATATCGCGATGAACCTCGTCGCCATCACCATCGTCCTGGTCTGGGGCTTCCTCGTGGTCTGCCAGATGAAGCTGAAGGCGAAGGCCGACCGGGGAGAGCTGCAGCGCCCGGGATTCCGGATGCCTCTGGCACCGTGGTCGAACTGGCTGACCCTGGTGTTCCTCGCCTCTGTCGTGGTGCTCATGACCTACGGTGACGACCTCGGCTTCTGGACGGTCATGGCCGCGATTCCGGTGCTCGCGCTGATCGCCGCCGGCTGGTACCTGGTCAAGCCTGCCACTGAACGGCGCAGGGCCGAGCACGCGGTCACCGCGGAGACCGGCAGACAGAACCTGCGGGTCGACGTGACCGAACGCTGAGATCGTCCGGGTGGGGCGGGCCGGGCCGGGTGGGCCCGGCTGCCCCGGCTCCCGGACGGTTCCCCGGCACCCTATGATGAGGGACCGTGGAAGAGACGGCGACAGGTTCCGGACGCCGATGGGTGGTTCATGTCGACATGGACGCTTTCTTCGCCTCTGTCGAACAGCTCACCAGGCCGACCCTGCGTGGCCGTCCCGTCCTCGTCGGGGGAATGTCCGGCAGGGGAGTGGTAGCCGGGGCGTCCTACGAGGCCCGGGTGTACGGGGCCAGGTCGGCGATGCCGATGGTCAGGGCCGTCCGGTTGTGCCGGGGGCGGGCGGTCGTCGTCCGTCCCCGTTTCGAGGTGTACAGCGCAGCCTCGGAGCGTATCTTCGGCGTCCTGGAGAGGGAGGCCGGGTTCATCGAGAAGCTCAGTGTGGACGAGGGGTTCGCGGAGCCGGTGGAACTGGTCGGCGCGACCGCGGAGAAGGCCGGACAGTGGGCGTTGCGGATCCAGGACGCCGTGATGGAGGAGACCGGTCTGGTGTGCTCTGTCGGGGTGTCGGTCGGCAAGTTGCACGCGAAGATGGCGTCTGACCTCAACAAACCCCACGGTGTCGCGGTGGTGGGGGCCGAAGACCTCGACCGGATCTTCGGACCGCGTCCTGTCGGTGAGATCGGGGGGATCGGGCCGGTCGCGGTGTCACGGCTGGCATCGGCGGGCGTGACCACCATCGGGCAGTTCACACAGATGGACGAGTTCGACCTGAAGAGTCTCCTCGGCTCGGTCGGAGTCCAGCTGCAGCACTATGCCAGAGGTGACGACCCGCGTCCCGTCGCCCCACGCTCCCGGGCCAAGCAGGTTTCCGCGGAGCGGACCCTGCAGGTGGACGCCGTGACGACGGCGGAGGTCGACCCGGTCCTCGTGGCCACCGCGACTGCCGCACACACCCGGCTCCGCCGGGACGGGCGCGCCGCGAGGACGGTGACGGTGAAGACGCGGACCTCTGATTTCCGGTCGCACACCAGGTCTGTGACCCTTGCGGTGCCCACCGACGACCTTGACGAGATCATCGCGGCCTCGCGGTCGGTGATGCCGCACCCTGAGCGCTCCGGTGCAGTCCGCCTGGTCGGGGTCAGCCTGTCGGGACTGACGGCGGAACGTCAGGTCGCACTCTTCCCGGAACCCGGTGCGGATCCGGTGGGCGGCCACGGCCGGGTCGAGGGCCCGGGCGCCGACATGGCTGGAGACGGTGACGGTGACATTGCGGGTGACATTGCGGGTGACGGTGCCGGTGACGGGGTGGAGTCCGACCTGGTCGGCGACACTGCGGACGGCGGGGCAGAAGACCCCGGAACCGAGGACGCCGGGGAAGTTGCGGCCCAGGGAGAGACAGCAACCGCGCGGGGCCACGGCCCCTGGCTGCCCACACAGGATGTCCACCACCGTGAACTGGGGCACGGGTGGGTGCAGGGCACTGGGGCGGGGGTGGTCAGTGTGAGATTCGAGACCCGGGCCACCGGCCCCGGCAGGACGCGCACCTTCGACGTCGACGACCCTGACCTCAGCCCGGCTGACCCCCTGGACTCCCTTGCCTGGCAACCTGATACGTCACCTGACGGGCCACCCGACGGTCAGGCCCTCACCGGTCGGCCTGACGGGACACCGCCAGCTGACACAGAAGTTCCGTCCGGGCCT
Organism: Corynebacterium provencense; assembly: GCA_900049755.1. Lineage (GTDB taxonomy): Bacteria > Actinomycetota > Actinomycetes > Mycobacteriales > Mycobacteriaceae > Corynebacterium > Corynebacterium neomassiliense. Next base: position 1,324,633 of record LT160593.1, on the reverse strand, counting down.
GGGCCGGGCTGAGGGTTCCCCCGGACCTGACACCGAGGGAGGCGAGGGTCGCTCCACCACCCGGACCGCCGTAGACGGGGCTCACCGGACCTGAAGGCACCCTGGTGCACATGACCACCGGAATACCGGACTGTCTTGCCCGGTGAATCCCGGGTGCCAGACCTCCGGCATTGCCCGAGCCGAAGGCGGCGATCACTAGACCGTCGGCCCCCGCCGAGAGCGCGGCGTCCACCAGGGTGCTGTCTGCCCCCTGGTAGGCGGTGACGATGTCCACCCTCAGCCCCTCCAGCGGTGCGGGTGCCGCACCTTCCCGGCTCAGGCACGCCGGGCGCAGGGCGGTCACGGCCCCGGACGACAACAACAGGCAGGAGGCCCGACCCGGGCCTGCCCCGGCCAGGGTGGACGCCGGGCTCACTGCCCGGCGGCGTCCTCCCCGCTCCAGGTCAGGGTGGTCTTCGATTCCTGCACCACGCTGACCGGGGAACCCGGCTGACCGTAGGTCACCACCGTCCGAGTCCTCACCGAACCCCCCACCGGAACGGGACGCCGCAGATCCAGGGTGAGGGAACCGCCGGACTCGCTGGTCGAGTCCATCACCTGGAGCTCCGTCCCGGCCATCTGCCTCACCGCCGGTGTGCGCGAAATGTCCACACCCAGGCTGATCACCGAATCACTGCGCGACGTGAGTGTGTAGGTCACCACCTGCTTCATGGACGCACCGGCGGCGACGTCGTCGATCTGACCGGTGACGGTCCACCGGGCACCCGCCCCGACCGGTTCAGCCGGGAACACGAGAGGAAGGTCGGTCATCAGTCCGAAACCCTGCTCCACGCTGGCGCGGGCCGAATCCGTCGCAGATTCGGGGGATGAGAAGCTGCGCGTGGCGACCTTCCCGTCGTCGCTGTACTTCTGGACCATGCGGAAACCCTCCGCAGTGGCGATGTCGGAGTTCCGGGCCTCATTGTCACCGGTCGGCGTACCCGCCGTGACCGTGGACTCGAGATCCTCTCCGTCCGTGGAGACTGTCGCGCTCAGGGGAATCTCCATGGTGACCTCCGAGTAGGGGAGTTCCCCCTCGGCGGTACCTTCGGCGTCCCCGCCCTCGGTGTGCTGGCCAAGCCCTGTCGTCACCCGGAACTTCCCGGACTGGGTCCCCTCATCACTGAACCACGCCAGAGGGGCAGTCGGGGCGGCACCGACCTCGAGGAGCTTCACGGCGACGCCGTCGACCGTGGTCTCGACCGGGTCCGACATGGTCCGGCCCTCCGTGGAACCTGACGAGGAGCACCCTCCCAGACCCAGGGCCGCTGCCAGAGTCACGGTGGTGAGGAGAACGGCCACTGCCGGGGGAAGGGTACGTCGTCTGTGCACGACTGCCAGGTTACCAACCCGCCCCGGTGCACCCGCTAGGATGGACCTCCGTGACTCCGGACCACGCCTCCCCGACAACTTCCCGCCCCTCGGGCGACAGCCGCACTGCCGTCGGAAAGCGGGCAGTTCCGTGGGCCCTGGTCGTGCTCGCGGCGGTGGTGGGCCTGGACCAGCTGACCAAGTGGCTGGTAGTGGAGAATCTCCGACCGGCGACGCCGTACCCGGTGATCGGTGACGTCGCACGCCTCTACCTCATCCGGAACCCGGGAGCCGCCTTCTCCATGGGGGAGGAGGCCACACCCTTCTTCGCGGTGATCCAGCTGGCGGCGGCCCTCCTGTGCATCTACCTGGCTTTCCGCACCACCAGTCCGTGGGCCTTCACCGCCGTGGGGCTGATCGGAGGTGGTGCCGCCGGAAACTTCATCGACCGGGTGTTCCGAGACCCGGGCGGACTGCACGGCCATGTCGTCGACTTCATCTCGGTGGGTGACTTCGCGATCTTCAACATCGCGGATTCCGGGATCACCGTCGGCGTGGTCGTCTACCTCTTCTACGCACTGTTCATCGAACCGCGGCAGTCCCGTGACAGTGCAGGTGACAGTGCCCGTGACATTGCCGGTGACAGAAACGGGGAGGTCCGGTGAGCGGGCGCGAATCGAGGATGCTGCCGGTACCGGGAGGACTCGCCGGAATGCGGGTGGACGCCGGCCTGTCGCGACTGCTCGGCCTGTCCCGCACCGTCGTCGCCGAACTCGCGGAGGCCGGCGACATCGTCCAGGACGGGCGCACGGTCGGCAAGTCCGACCGCCTGGTCGACGGAGCCTGGATCGACGTCACTCTCCCGGAACCTCCCCGGGACCTTGCCGCGGAACCTCCCCGCGCCGTTGAGGGGATGGAGATCCTCTACTCCGACGATGACGTCATCGTGGTGGACAAACCGGTCGGAGTGGCGGCACACCCCACCATCGGGTGGGAGGGGCCGACCGTCACCTCAGGACTGGCCGCGGCCGGGTTCCGGATCTCCACCTCGGGCCCCCCGGAGAGGAAAGGTATCGTGCACCGGCTGGATGTCGGTACCTCAGGAGTCATGGTGGTCGCGGCGTCGGAACGTGCGTACACGGTACTCAAGCGTGCCTTCCGTGACCGCACGGTGGACAAGACCTACCACGCTCTCGTCCAGGGGCATCCGGACCCGACCGACGGCACCATCGACGCACCTGTCGCCAGGCATCCCGGCCACGGGTGGAAGTTCACCGTCCGGGAGGACGGCCGCCGGGCGGTCACCCACTACGAGACCATCGAGGCGTTCCGTGAGGCGACACTGGTCCGGGTGCATCTGGAGACCGGCCGGACCCACCAGATCCGGGTGCACTTCTCTGCACTGCACCATCCTTGTGCCGGCGACCCCATGTACGGGTCCGATCCCGCCCTTTCCCGGCGGCTGGGACTGTCCCGACAGTGGCTCCATGCCGTCCACCTCGGTTTCCCACATCCCGACGGACGGTGGATGGACATCGATTCGCCCTACCCGGCCGATCTGCAGGCGGCCCTGGACCGGCTGCGTGAGACGAACTGATGCCCGCGCTGCCCACCCCCGAGAGGATTCCGGAGGACCGACGGACCAGGCGCAGGCTCGAGTGGCAGGACACCCGCCGACCTGCGTGGGTCATGTGGTTGTCCGTCGCCTGTGTCATTCTGATGGGTGTCGCGCTGGTCGCCCTGTCGAACTCGGAGCGGATGTCCCGACCCACGGCGGTCAACGGGGATTCTCTCGGCCCGGAGTCCGGTGAGAGTCTGCCGGCATATGCGGTTCGGGCGTCTGAGACCCTGACCGACGGTGAAGCAGGTCCGGCCGATTCTGTGAGGTGGGCACTCGTCACACCGGAGGAACCTCTCGACGTCGCCGGACTGACCACGTTGTTCCGCCCTTTCGCCGGGGTGGCGGACCTGCGGGTCAGCACCCTGCTGGTCGGTGGAGTGCAGTGGCCGGTACCGGAACCTGCGGTGGGCCACCGGCGCGAGGATGTCTTCATCGCCGTCCGTGACCGGGCCGCGGCCTCCGCGGGCGTGGGTGTGGAGGATCCGTCGCTGAGGGTGACAGGTGTGATCGTGCACGCCCGGGTGCCGGTCCTGCAGGACCTCGCTGCGGCCCGTGGCGTCCTCGCCGTGGAAGCTCTGCCGGCCGACGCCGTGTTCGGACGTTTCGGCGTCCGCCCCGCGCACACCGACGGGCACACCGACGGGGACACCGGGCGCACCGGTGGCACCGTCGGCACAGACGGTGCAGAGCGTGCCGGCGGCACGGGCGGTGCCGCATGATCTGGGGTGTCGCCTGCTACCTGATGTGGGGGTTCTTCCCCGCCTACTTTCCGCTGCTCGAACCGGCGGCACCCCTGGAGATCCTCGCCCACCGGTTCGTGTGGACCCTCCTGTTCGTCCTCGCGGTGCTCATGGTCCCGTTCCCGGGACGCGGACGCGGTGGACTGGGGTGGCTGCGTGACATCGGCGCAGCCCAGTGGTGCAGGATCGCCGCAGCGGCTGTTCTCGTCGCCGGGAACTGGGGACTGTACATCTACGCGGTGAACAACGGCCACGTCGCTGACGCCGCACTCGGGTACTTCATCAACCCGCTGGTCAGCGTGCTCCTCGGCGTCATCGTCCTGAGGGAGAGACTGCGGACACTGCAGTGGCTCAGCGTAGGCGTGGCAGCGGCGGCCGTCGTGGTGCTCACGGTGGCACTGGGATCTCCGCCGGTGGTGTCACTGGCACTGGCGGTCACCTTCGCGCTCTACGGTCTGATGAAGAAGAAGGTGACGCTCTCACCGGTACGGTCGTTGACCGCAGAGACTCTGGTGCTCGCCCCGGTCGGTGTCCTGTACCTGGCGTGGCTGCAGGTCCAGGGGACGAACACGATGCTGCAGGGAGGGCACGGCACCGGCCACGTGCTGCTGCTGGTGCTCTCCGGCGTGGTGACGGCCCTGCCGCTGCTGTGTTTCGCCCGTGCCGCCCACGAGCTTTCCCTGACGACCCTGGGGATGCTGCAGTACATCACCCCGGTCCTCCAGATGCTCTGGGCGGTCTTCGTCGCCCACGAACACATCGCTCCGGCACGGTGGTTCGGATTCGCCCTGATCTGGCTGGCGGTGACCGTGTTCACGGCCGACACACTGCTGAACTCGTCCCGCCGTCAGCGGCTCACCCGTCCGCGGCTCACCCGCCCCGCCCCGCCTGCAGGCGACGCCTGACAGGGCCGCCCCGATACACCGGACACTCAGGCGGTGCCGAAGATTCTGTCGGTGTAGGGGTTGCGGAACATCCCCTCCGGGTCCACGGTCGCGCGTAACGCTCCCACGGCGTCCAGGTCCGGGTGCACGGCGGCGAGCCGGTCATGGCCGAGACTGTGCAGTTTTCCCCAGTGCGGGCGACCCCCGGCTGCCACGAGTACCGGTTCGACCACCGAGAAGAGCTCACGCCAGTCGTCCCGGTGGTACCGGTGGACGGCGACATAGCAGGAGGGTCGTCCTTTCGCGGTGGACAGGGGAACGTCGTCGGCGGCAGCGGTCCTCACCTCGACGGGGAAGCCCACCGGTATCCCGCTGGAGTCGATGACCCTACGGACCTCGGCGAGCACCTCCCCGGCATCGGGGAAGGGAACCGCGTACTCCATCTCGTTGAACCGGACCCGTCGGGGGGAGACGAAGACACGGTCGGCGGTGTCGGCGTACCTGCGTTGCGCAAGCGCCGCGGCGGACACCCGGTTGACCGCCGGGGTTGTCCCGGGAACAGCGTGCATCACCTCGCACATGGCCTCGAAGGCGACATTGTTGACCAGTTCGTCCTCGATGAACGACCGCCACCGGGGCACCGGGCCGGGAAGACCGGACCTGTCGGACAGGGGGTGACGGGTGTTGAGTTTGACATGCGCGGTGTCGGTCCCGGGGAACCAGTAGTACTCGAAATGGTCCGTCTGCCGGGCCAGCTGTCCGAAACCCGCGACCACCGTGTCCAGCGGCTCCGCCCGTTCCACGGCAGACAGCAGGAAGCCCTCCACGACAGACATGGTCACCTCGGTGAGGACGCCGAGAGCCCCGACAGCGACCCTCCCGTACCGGAACAACGGGTCACCGGGGCCGGCGTCGTGCACCGTCGCGTCGGCGGTGACGATACGCAGGTGCCGGACCATGCCCGCCAGACCGGTGAAGCCTAGTCCGGTGCCGTGGGTCGAGGTCGACACCGCCCCGGCCAGGGACTGCGGGTCGACGTCGCCCTGGTTCGCCAACGCCAGTCCGTGGGGGCGCAGCAGGGCCGGGATGTCCCTCAGCCGGGTACCGGCGAGGAAGGTGACCTCCATGGCGTCCTTGTCGACGTTCACCACACCGGACAAGCGGTCAAGGTTGACCAGGACGCCGTCTGTCACCGCCGCCCCTGTGAAGGAGTGGCCGGCCCCGACGGTCCTGACCCGCAGGCCACGGTCTGCGGCGTCCCTGATGACGGCGATCACCTCCTCCTCGGTGGCGGGCTGCACGACAGCCACAGGCTGTGCGGTCTGCACCCCCGACCAGTTGCGCCATGAGCTTCCGCGCAACCTCTGCACCGGTCCCCGGAGCGCGGTCCGGGACCTCACCCAGCTGTTCACACGAACACCTTCCCTTCTCCACGGTAGGTCGGCCACCGGCCGACGACACCTGTCCCGCCGACACCGTCCGCACCGGCGGTGCGGGCCACGACGACAACCTCGTCAGTCCATTCCGCCTGTTCGCCGGCCTTGGCGTGCCGGAACCACACCTGGTCGCCCGGCCTGAGCCGCCGCGCAGCCTCCCCGCGCAGCGGAGTCTGCACCTCCCCGGCCCCTTCCGTCGACATGAAGGAAAGTCCGGCGGGATAGTCCACCACCGGAAGCCTGTCGGCACCGGGACTGCCGGAGGCCACCCGTCCACCACCGGCGACGGTGACGATGTCCGGTGCCGGTCTGCGCACCACGGGAAGGACGAACCACCCGGCCGCGGTCGGCCGGAACCTCCGGTAGTGGTCGAACAGTCCCGGTCCCATGATCCCCGAGCCGGCGCCGATCTCGGTGACCGCGGCTTCCGCCGCCGTGGTCTCGACGGATCCGGTGCCTCCGCCGTTGACGAACTCGAGGTGTCGCCCCCGGGCGGCCAGGACGTCACTGACCGCGGTGACGACTGCGGCGCGCCGGGCCGCCAGCTCCCGGACGGACACGGCCTTGACTGCGGCCACCGCAGGGGAGGTGTCCGTGGTGCCGGCGATCTGACCCTCGTAGGCCATGATCCCGACGAGGTCCACGCCGGGCCGGTCGCAGATCTGTGCGGCGAGTGCGGCAGCGTCCGCGACCGTGTGCACGGGCGAACGGCGGGCGCCCAGGTGCACCGGTCCGAGAACCAGGGAGGCGTCGACGTCGAGGCATACGCGCACCCGTCCGGCGCGCGTGTCCGGTGGGCTGACGGCGTCGATCAGGTCGAGGTGGGTGGTGCTGTCGACCGTCAGGGTCACGGTGTCCAGGTGGCGGGTGTCGGAGGTCAGATGTCGCAGCAGTGACGCCGAGACGCACGGGTAGGCGACGAGGATGTCGTCGCACACGCCTTCGTCGGCCAGCCAGAGGGCTTCCCCCAGGTCGTAGGCCAGCAGTCCGCGTATGCCGTCGACCCGGAGCAGGCGGGAGATCAGTTCCCGGATGCGGACGGATTTGGTGGCCAACCTCACCGGGGTGCCGCTGGCGCGGTCGACGAGGTCTGCGGCGTTGGCGAGGGCGGCGTCCAGGTCAAGGACACTGAACGGCGGTTCAAGGCCGGCGACGGCCGTACGGACCGCCGGACGTGGGATTCCCATGTCCGGATAATTCCACATCCGGCACTGTGCTGCCGGGCAACCGCCGTTATGATTGTCCGACATGACTGTGACGAAGACCACCGTGCCGGTAGACGAGCCGGCGGGGCGCTCGCTCGACCCCCTGGACAGCCCACTCCTGTCCACGGTATTCCGCGCACCCGGACACCAGGGACCCGAGGGACCGGTCGGCCGCTGGGAAGGGGTGCCCGGTGACGACACCTGGGCCGCGGAGATCCGACGCCTCAAAGAAGCCCGCAACGCCGTCATCCTCGCCCACAACTACGAACTTCCCGAGATCCAGGACATCGCCGACCACACCGGAGACTCACTGGCACTGTCCAGGATCGCCGCCGAAACCGACGCCGACGTCATCGTCTTCTGCGGAGTGCACTTCATGGCCGAGACGGCGAAGATCCTGTCCCCCGCGAAGACTGTCCTCATCCCGGACGCTGCGGCCGGCTGCTCACTCGCAGACTCCCTCACCGCCGACGAACTGGCGGAATGGAAAAGTGAACACCCCGACGCCCTCGTCGTCAGCTACATCAACACCTCGGCCGCGGTCAAAGGTCTCACCGACGTCTGCTGCACCAGCTCCAATGCCGTCGACGTGGTCGCCGGACTGCCCGGGGACCGTGAGATCCTCTTCGGCCCCGACCAGTTCCTCGGCGCCCATGTCCGTCGCAGGACAGGACGGGACAACATCCACGTCTGGGCGGGCGAATGCCACGTCCACGCAGGGATCTCCGGGCCGGAGCTCGCCCGGCGCGCCGAGGAGAACCCGGACGCCGACCTGTTCATCCACCCGGAGTGCGGTTGCGCGAACTCGGCGATCTACCTCGCCGGAGAAGGAGTCATCGACCCGGCCCGGGTCCACATGCTCTCCACCGGTGAGATGCTCACCTCGGCCCGGGAGGCGTCACGCTCAGGCAGGGGCAGGGTTCTCGTCGCGACGGAGGTGGGCATGCTGCACCAGCTCAGGGGGGTGGCCCCGGACGTTGACTTCGCCCCCGTCAACGAGCGTGCCTCCTGCCCGTACATGAAGATGATCACACCGGCGGCACTGCTGCGCTGTCTCGCCCTGGGCACCGACGAGGTTGACGTGGCCCCGGAGGTCGCGGAGAAGGCCCGGAACGCCGTGGAACGCATGATCGCTGTCGGGACGCCCGGCGGCGGGGAGTAACTTGATCCGCCGTGACTGCTTCCAGGACTGCACTGCCGCAGATGTTCCCAGGTGACCCGCGTTTCCCCTACACCTCACCGTTGGGACAGGACTGCGTACCCTCGTCGTTCACCGCACTGGCCCGCGCCGCACTGGCCGAGGACCTCGCCGACGGGGACGCCACGACCCTGGCCACCGTTCCGCGGGGAGCCACCGGTCGTGGCGTCCTCGTCGCCAGGGCAGGGGGAGTGGTCTCCGGTGTCGACGCAGCCCGCGCGGTACTGGTCGAGGCCGCGGAACCGGCGTTCGCAGCCGTGCTGGGAGGCACAGTGGCACTGACCGGGACGGTGTCCAACGGCACCGTTGTCGCGCCGGGCGACGTGGTCGGTGAACTCACCGGACCGGTTCGTGCGGTACTGCAGCTGGAACGCACGGTGCTCAACATGCTCACCCACGCGTCCGGGGTCGCGACACTGACGGCGGCGTGGGTTGCGGCCGTGGACGCCGCGGCACCGGAGGGACACCACGTCGCCGTGCGGGACTCCCGGAAGACACTTCCGGGGCTGAGACTGCTGGAGAAGCGTGCGGTGGTCCACGGCGGTGGAGTTCCCCACCGCTACAACCTGTCGGACCAGGCGATGGTCAAGGACAACCATGTGACCGCCGGAGGCGGCGTGGTGGACGCCTACCGTGCCCTGCGGGCCGCCCGCCCGGAACTGTGGTGCGAGGTGGAGGTGGATGACCTGGCGCAGCTGCGGGCGGTGCTCGCGGTGAAGAATCCCCCGCAGCAGGTGCTGCTGGACAACTTCACGGTGGAGGACACCGCGGAGGCGGTGGCGTTGCGCGGTGCACAGGCACCGGGGGTGCTGCTGGAGTCCTCCGGCGGTCTGACCCTGGATGTGGTCGGTTCCTTTGCATCCACCGGGGTGGATTCGGTCGCGGTGGGGGGTCTGACCCACTCCGCTGCGGCACTGGACATCGGACTCGACCTGGTCTGAGGGTCGGAGCCGTCCGGGTGTTCCGGGGCCGACTGCCGGCAGCGGTTCCTCGTGTATCCTGAGAGAATGGGAAGAGGCGGGGGAAGCGGCACGGTGAACGGCGGGGAGGAGTCCGCGGTGTTCGTGGTCAACGTACCGGGCGACATGCGTGTCATCCCGTTCGTCGTGATGCTGCCGTTGTGGGTGATGGTTCTCGCGGTACGTGAGTGGTCTCTGGTCCTGGTGGCTGCGGTGGTACTGGTGTGCCTGATCGGGTTGTTGTTCTTCGCCGTTGTCCGCGTCCGTGTCGGTGGTGGGACGGTGGAGATCACCGGCCCGTTCTACCGGCGCCGGATTCCGGTGGACCACATCGGGTCCGTGACCGTCGCCCCCGATGACGGCATGAACCACGGCCTGGTCAACTGGCCGGTCATCGGTAGGGCGACGTCGCCGGAGGGGGTCCGGCTCAACCTCGGGGGCAGTGCGGCAGTGCGGGTCACGACGGTGACAGGGGAGAGGTACACGGTCGTCTTCCCGACCGACGCGGATGCCCTGGCCTGCCGGGACGCTGTGGCCGGGATGACGGCGAACCCGTCTCATCCGGTCGTGTGACGTCTCACCCACGTGCCCATGCCGGGCGTGATGAAGTGCAGGCCACCCGCCCCGCTCCGGTAGATCGTCCCCTTCTTTATCAGTCGGTCGCGCAGGTAGGAGACCTTCCGGGTCTCCTCGCCCATCGCCTGTGCCACCTGCCCTCCGTTCGGTTCCCTGACGGTGGACTGCACGGCTGCCAGTGCGGTGAGGTACTCGCGTTCACGGCCGCTGGCGTCCTCCCAGCGGCCGAGGAACAGCTGTTCCAGGTCGGCGGTGATCCGGGGGAGTGCGTCCCCGGCGTGTCCGGCGGTGATGCGGTCACTGCCGTGGGAGGCACGCCATGCGAAGTGCCCGGCGACCTGGATCGCGTAGGGGTAGCCACCGGTCCGGGTGAGGAGGAGGTCGGCGGCGTCAGGATCCATCGGACGTCCGGACTGCCCGGCGGGTCCGGTCAGTGCTTCCCTGGCGTCGTGGACCGGGAGGGACTCCAGAGGGTGCCATTCCGCCCGTTCGAGGTAGGTCGGCAGTTGACTTCCGCGCTTCCCGCGCAGGGAGGGGAGAGCGGCGACGGCGATGACCAGCGGCCAGTTCTCGGGCACCGTCTCCTGGAGGACGCCACCGAGTTCATGCATCTCTGCAGGGGTGGAGTTCTGCAGTTCATCGAGGGTGACGAGGAGCCCGGAGCCCCGGGCCGCGGCAGCTGTCATCGTCGAGCGGAGTGTGTCGCCCAGCGACTGCGGTGAACTGTCCTCTCCCCGCGACACTTCGACACCTCCGCCGATCCCGAGTACCGACGCCTGGATCCTGGCTCCGGTCAGCCGCGTCCGCCTCCCCGTTCCGGGGCCGCCGGGAGTGGTCCCGTCGAACAGGGCTCGTGCCGCGCGGAGCCTGGTGGTCAGCTCCCCGACCAGGTCAGACCTTCTGGCCTCGACGTGCACGGTCGGCCATGAATGCTGTTCGGCCGCGGCACGGGAGATCTCCCCGAGAGTCACCGTCTTCCCCACTCCCCGTGGGCCGACGAGGATCAGGGGGCGTGGCGTCCTCCCGTCGAAGGCGGCGACCTCGAGTGCCTCGTTGGCGGCGTCCAGTACATCGGTGCGGCCGGCGAACACCAGGGGTGCCTGGTTGAAACCCGGACGGTAGGGGTTCGGCTGGCGGGCGGGGTGTCCGGTGTCCATGTGCGAAGTATAGCGCGTATAGCAGATACGGACACGTATGGCGAAAAAGGCAACATAGAGCACCGTATAGCAGGACATGCGTCGCGTGTCGGGGAGATCCTGTGCCAACGGTAGACTGTCCGCCATGAAGAAGTCCTCCTTCGTCCACCTGCACAACCACACCGAGTACTCCATGCTCGACGGCATGGCGAAAGTGGACCTGCTCGCCCGGGAGGTGACCCGGCTGGGAATGCCGGCCGTGGGAATGACCGACCACGGCAACATGTTCGGATCGGACGCCTTCTACCACGCGATGACCAAGGCAGGGGTCAAGCCGATCATCGGGATCGAGACCTACATGGCCCCCGAGTCCCGGCTGTTCAAAGACCGGATCCGCTGGGGCGAGCCGGGGCAGAAACGTGACGACGTCGCCGGCGGCGGCTACTACCTGCACCAGACGATGATGGCGGAGAACGCCACCGGACTCCACAACCTCTTCCGCCTGTCCTCCCTCGCCTCCTATGAAGGCCAGGTGTCGAAATACCCGAGGATGGACGCCGAAATTGTCGCCGAACATTCCGAAGGCATCATCGCCACCACCGGCTGCCCCTCCGGGGACGTGCAGACCAGGCTCCGCCTGGGCCAGTTCGACAAGGCCCTGGAGGCCGCGGCGATGTGGCAGGACATCTACGGCAAAGACAACTACTTCCTCGAGCTCATGGACCACGGACTCGACATCGAGAAAAGGGTCCGCGACGATCTGCTCGAGATCGGCCGCCGTCTCGAGCTCCCTCCGCTGGTCACCAACGACTGCCACTATGTTCTCCAGAAACAGGCCAAGCCCCACGAAGTGATGCTCTGCGTGCAGACCGGTGCCACCCTCGACGAGCCCACACTCGACGAAGGCGGCAAGCGGTTCGCCTTCTCCGGCGACGGCTACTACGTGAAACCCGCGGAAGTGCTGCGCGAATACTGGGACCCGATCGTCCCCGACGGCTGTGACAACACCCTGTGGATCGCCGAACGGGTACAGGACTACGGGGAACTCTGGGAGGAGCACCCCCTCGACCGGATGCCGAGATACGACGTGCCCGAAGGCCACACCCCCGTGTCCTGGCTGCGGCATGAGGTGGCTGAAGGTCTCAAGGCGCGCTTCCCCGGCAGGGAGGTCCCCCAGGAGTACCTGGACCGTGCGGAATATGAGATCGGTGTCATCGACATGAAGGGATACCCCTCCTACTTCCTCGTCGTCGCCGACCTGATCAGGCATGCCCGTTCCATCGGGATCTCCGTGGGACCGGGCCGTGGCTCCGCCGCCGGGGCACTGGTGGCCTACGCCCTGACGATCACCAACATCGACCCCATCGAGCACGGGCTCATGTTCGAGAGGTTCCTCAACCCGGAACGCCCCTCCGCCCCCGACATCGACATCGACTTCGCCGACGACCGTCGCGGGGAGATGATCCGCTATGCGGCGGAGAACTGGGGGGAGGACAAGGTCGCCCAGGTGATCACCTTCGGCACGGTGAAGACCAAGCAGGCCATCAAGGACGCCGCCCGTGCCCACCACGGTCAGCCCGGGTTCCAGATCGCCGACCGGATCACCAAGGCCCTCCCGCCGGCGCAGGCGGCCAAGGACATCCCCCTGTCAGGGATCATGGACCCGGAGCACCCCCGTTACGCCGAGGCCGCGGAGATCAGGACCCTCATCGAGACCGACCCGGTGGTCAAGGAGATCTACGACGACGCCCTGGGCCTGGAGGGCGTCGTCCGGCAGGCCGGGGTGCACGCATGTGCGGTGATCATGGCGTCCGTCCCGCTGATGGACCACATCCCGATGTGGAAACGCCCCCAGGACGGTGCCTACATCACCGGCTGGCCCTACCCCGCCTGTGAGGCGATCGGGCTCCTGAAGATGGACTTCCTGGGACTGCGCAACCTCACCGTCATCGCCGACTGCATCGAGAACATCCGGCGCAACAGGGGTGAGGACGTCGACCTGGAGAACCTCTCCACCGACGACCCGGCCTCCTACGAGCTCCTGGCACGCGGGGAGACCCTGGGGATCTTCCAGCTGGACTCCGGCGGCATGCAGGAGCTGCTCAAGCGGATGAAACCTACGGGCTTCAACGACATTGTGGCGTCGCTGGCACTGTACCGTCCGGGCCCGATGGGGGTCGGCGCGCACTGGGACTACGCAGACCGCAAGAACGGCCGCAAACCCATCGAGCCGATCCACCCCGAACTCGCGGAGTCCATCAGGGACATCCTGGAGGAGACCTACGGTCTGATCGTCTACCAGGAGCAGATCATGAGGATCTCGCAGAAGGTGGCCAACTACACCGCAGGCGAGGCAGACGGGTTCCGTAAGGCCATGGGCAAGAAGAAGCCCGAGGTGCTTGCCAAGGAGTTCGACAAGTTCTCCGCGGGCATGAAGACCAACGGCTACTCCGACGATGCCGTCAAGGCGCTGTGGGACACGATCCTGCCGTTCGCCGGGTACGCGTTCAACAAGTCCCACGCTGCCGGCTACGGTCTGGTGAGTTTCTGGACCGCCTACCTGAAGGCCCACTACACCGCCGAGTACATGGCGGCCCTGCTGACCTCTGTGGCCGACAAGAAGGACAAGTCCGCCATCTACCTCGCAGACTGCCGGCACCTCGGAGTGAAGGTGCTGAGTCCGGACGTCAACGAATCCGCCTACACCTTCCAGTCCGTCGGTGAGGACATCCGATTCGGGCTGGGTGCGGTCCGCAACGTCGGCGAAGATGTCGTCGAGTCGATCATCCGTGCCCGCGAGGAGAAGGGGAAGTTCCGCGACTTCTCCGACTACCTCGACAAGATCGACGCCACCGCCTGTAACAAACGGGTCACCGACTCCCTGATCAAGGCAGGGGCCTTCGACTCTCTCGGCCACCCCAGGAAAGGCCTGCAGCTCATCCACGAGGACGCCGTGGACGCCGTCAGCTCCACCAAGAAGGCAGCAGCCAGAGGGCAGTTCGACCTGTTCGCCGGACTGTCGGAGGAGGACACCGGCGACGCGTTCCGGGTGGATGTCCCCGACCAGCACTGGGACCGCAAGCACGAGCTGTCGCTGGAGCGGGAGATGCTGGGGCTGTACGTCTCGGGCCACCCCCTCGACGGGTTCGAGGCGTCCCTCGACGCCCAGATCGACACCCCTCTGACCACCGTCATCTCCGGGGAACTCCCGGACAAGAAGATGGTCAAGGTCGGCGGAATCATCTCCTCGGTCGACCGCAGGGTCGACAAGAAGGGCAACCCGTGGGCGATCGTGACCATCGAGGACCAGCATTCCGCCCAGGCCGAACTGCTCGTGTTCTCCAGGGTGTACAGCATGGTCGCCCCGGTGATCGCGGAGGACAACATCATCCTCGCCCAGGCCGAGGTCAGCATCCGGGACGACAGGATGAGCCTGTTCTGTGTCGACCTGAAACCGGCGGAGCTCAGCATCGGCGCGGGGTCCGGGGTACCGCTGCGACTGCGTATGCGCATCGACCAGTGCACCCCGGAGAACATCTCCCGGCTCCGGGACGTCCTGAGCAGCAACAGCGGAGACTCCGACGTCTATCTCACTCTCGCCGACGGTGACGAGGAACTGCAGTACATGCTCCCCCCGGAACTGAGGGTGAACCGCACCTCGTCGCTGATGGGTGACCTGAAGGCGTCCACCTGGGCCGGGATTCTCGGCTGAGTGGGGGAGAACAGGCAGCCGGCCCCGTTCCTGCGGCCGGCAGAGGCGGAGGAGCCCTGGCAGGCACTGACCGAGGTGAAACGGTCCCGGTTCCTGGCACTGGTGTCCCGGGCCACCGGTGAGGACGAGGCGCGGGCCTTCATCGCCCGGGTCCGGGCCGACCACCCGGACGCCCGTCACCACTGCAGCGCCTTCATTCTCCACGTCGGTTCGGCGAACCCTGTCGAGCGCTCCAGCGATGACGGTGAACCTTCCGGCACCGCCGGACAGCCCATCCTGGAGGTGCTCCGCGGTTCGGGTATGGAGGATGTCGTCGCCGTCGTCGTCCGGTGGTTCGGCGGAGTCAAACTCGGTACCGGGGGACTCGCCCGCGCCTACCGGGACGTGGTGAAGGAAGCGGTGGACAAGGTGCGGGTCGTACGGCGGGAGCCGCGGGCACTGTGGGTCCTGACAGTTCCGTACGCTGCGGCAGGACGCCTAGAAGCCGACCTGCGCAACCGGGGCTGCCAGGTCACTGCGTCGTACTCGTCCACGTCGGTGGAGCTGACCCTCGCCGTCGACGCGGGTGACGATCCCACCGGGACCGTCGCCGGCCTCACAGGAGGTGAGGTCCCTGTGCACCGGGCCGGTGAACAGTGGTGTGACGTGCAGGTGTCCTCCACCTGACGGTAACCTTGAGCCATGAGCATGGACAACTACCAGGGCAACACGGTGGCCCGGCGCAAAGCCGAGGTCCGACGACGGTCGCGGACACTGCAGATCTCCGGCGGGGTGGCGGTGGCAGGCGTCGTGCTGGGGGTCGTCACGACAAACTTCTTCTATCTGGTCGCAGTGGTGGCGCTGGTGGTCTTCGTGGCGAACGCCTGGAAGATCCGGGAGGTAGTCAACCAGAAGGACCAGTGGTGAGATCCGGTGAGCTCCGCCACCAGGATTGACGCGTGGGTCTGGTCGGTCAGGCTGTTCCGTACCAGATCGGCCGCCGCCGAAGCCTGCCGTGCAGGTCACGTCAAGCTCAACGACGAAACGGTGAAGCCCGCCCAGCCGGTGGCGGTCGGGGACCGGGTGCGGGTGTGGAACAACCACCGTGAGTACATCTACGAGGTCACCGGTCTGGTCAGCAAACGGGTCGGGGCGTCAGTGGCACGACAGTGCTACATCGACCACTCCCCGCCGCCACCGTCGAAGGAACTGCTGGACTCCCAGCCCCGTCGGGACAGGGGGGCGGGACGTCCGACGAAGAAGGAGCGGCGGGAGACCGACCGTCTCCGCGGCAGGCGCTGACCGGGGAGCCCCGGCTGTACCCGGGCCCGGTTGCCCCGGCGCTTTCTCCTACGGTCGTCACCTGCTGTCGTCACCTGCGGTCGGCACCGGTGAGTCGCTGCCACCGGTTACCCAGTCTTCCCGGCCGTGACCCGGGATTGTCGCCGATGTGGACTGTCCTGCGGATGTGGTCGCGACCGTAGGTGAGCAGGAGGAGGTCGTCGACAAGCCTCACCTGGCCCGGCGCGTAACCGTAGTCCATCGCGTCCATCAACCGTGCCAGATTCTCCGGACTGCACAGGGCACCGAGTTCCCCGATGGTGGTGATCCCGTGTGCTGCGAGCATGTCGACGGCGAACCCGTAGTAGTCGGCCTTCGAAGTGGGGTAGGCGGAACCGAGGATCATGGTGAGCACCCCGGGCAGTGTCGTTGCGGTGAGTTCGGCGTCCTCAGGGGCGTTGACCGCGGAGGAGACGATCCTCTGGATCTCGTCGAACTGACCGTCTGCGAGTTCGATGAGGCCCGCCGCCAGGGTGAACGCCCGGTGGACCTCGACGGGCAGGTCCTCGTCCGGATTCTTGTAGCGGATGTCGTGCTCGAACTCCGCCCAGGCATGCTGGAGCACTGTCCTGAGCTGGATCTCCACCAGTCGCCCGTCCAGGTCGGTGTGGTTGCCCAGACCGGGAAGGCGACGGTGATCCACCCGGGCGATCACGTGGCGGGAAGCATAGCCGAAGCTGCCTTCCGCCCTGGCCTTCTCCGCCTTGTCGACGACATCCTCGACGGCGAAGAGATTCCTCATCACCCCGACGAGCAACGGGATTCCTGACGTGGTGAACACGGTGACCCTGATGCCTATCACATCGTGGGCGGAGGCGAAGTCACGGTACTCGGGGAACGCGGGGTTCCGCAGCTTCGTGAGGAAGCTCCTCCTGTCCTTGATCCTCACCGACACCTGGTCGTAGGAGATGCCGGCGTCGTTGAGCTCATCGGAGAGCACCCGCCGGATGTCGTCCGTGACCGTGGGGTGGTCGGCCAGCCAGACGTCGTAGTCGTGGAGCGCGGAATCGTACGAACCCATGGCCTTTACAGTAGGGCACCGGCGGTCAACCTCAGGGCCGGACCGCAGGCTTCACCACCGAGTAGAGCGCTGAGCTGCCCCGACGGAGGAAGTTGACACCCGGGTTCCGCGACGAGCAGGCGCCCTGACTCCGTCGTGGTGACCACGGGTCCTCCACGGAGTACCCGCAGCGTCGGTCGAAGGAGCAGCGGATGTGCTATCAACCCGGCGGCAGGGAAGAGGTCGTCGATGACGCCGACCTCGTGGAAGCCCGCTCCGAGGCGTCGCCTACGCAGGGACGTTCCGTGAGCTGCGGTCAGCCTCCCCAGGGCAGCGAGCATCTCCAGCGCGGCATCGGCCCACAGGCCACCGACCGTGGTGTCTCTCACGACAAGGTCATCGGTGGTGAGGCAGCGGGTGCCGTCCGCTCCGGACTGTCGTATTCCGGTGACGAGACCTGCACCGAGGGGGATGAGCAGCGCCGTTCCCGTGGAGTAGATGTCACAGGGTCCGGGGACGGGGCCGGTGATCGGCAGCAGGTGCAGGCAGGAGTCCATGCTCCAGTAGGACTCCGCGGACCCCCCGGAGGTTCCCTTCATGTCCCCGCACCTCCACCCCCGCACACACCGTACCGGGTCCGGCCCGTCAGAACGGCGCGTCGGTGTCCCTGACCTCGGAGAAGTCCGGACGCCGTGGTCTGCCGATCTTGTCCAGGAACTCGTCGAAGCTCCAGATCTCGATCCCCTGGCCCTTCTCGTTGAGCTCCCTGGCACGTTTCTCCTTGCTGGTGACGGACTCCCAGGTGCCCACGACAAGTACGGTGGTCTTCTTCGTGACGTTCTTTCCCACCGTCCCTCCTGCCGCGGCAATCATGTCCCAGACCTCGCCTTTGCTGTACGGGTCGAAGTCACCGGTGACAGTGACGTTCTGCCCGAACACGGGACTGTCGGCGTCCGCGGTGAGATCCGGTTCCGGGACGACGTCCGGTGTGGACACCCGTTTCCAGTCGCCCCCGCCACTGTGCCGTGCCCCCTGACGTCCACCGCGGTCCGGGCGCCCGGTACCGGGGGACGTCGGACTGCCGGATGATCGGTCCCCGCCGGAGTCGCCGACCCCGGCAGTGGTCGCGCCACCGCCGGAGGCAGGCGCAGTGCTGTCAGCGTCCCCGACCGCAGTGGCCGGGAGGGGGCCGGGCTGTCAGCGTCCCCGACCGCAGTGGCCGGGAGGGGGCCGGCGTCCCCGGGGAGGGCGAGGGTGGCGTCCTCCGGCCGGAGGCCGCTCTGCAACGCGGTGAGGGCGGCATGCACTGCAGTGAACTCGCTGTCCTGTCCGGGGGCGAAAGCCACCACGGTGGACACCCCGTGCGTCGCCGGGTATCCGCGCAGCGGACGGGCCACGCCGAACTCCGGGATGTCCTGCAGGGAGAACTGGATCCACCCGGGTGATGCGGCGGTGGGGGCATGGTGGTACCACCCTCTCAGCTGGTCGCGCCGGACCGTGAGCTCGGGGGGAAGAAGAGTCCGTCCCATCGGCGTCCTGTGGACGTGCACCCCGTCTGACGCGACAGTGACCACGGCACCGTGGGCGGTCACGGTGACGGCGTCGTCGGGGGTTTCAGAAGAACTCTGTGCCGCACTGTGGCGCGAGTCGTCGGTCATGACTGTGAACCTTCCGCTTCCTGGTGATCCGCTTCCTGGTGATTCGGCTGACTGCCGCGGGACGCCGGCGGGGCTGCCGTGTCCGGTCCTGAAATGCCGTGTTCTGACGGGCCCTGACCCGGGGAACCTGAGGGAGCTGCGACGCCGTCAAGGATGAGACCTGCACCGGCGAGAATCCGCGTGACAGACCCGTCACCGGCTCCGTCCGATTCCGCTCCGGCGGAACGGGCGGTCTGCAGTTCCGTCACCGCTCCGAGGAGATAACGTACGGTCACCCACGCCGCCAGCCCCACGTCACGGGCCGGGGCCCCCCGGAGGGCCGCCGAGACCTGTTCGACGGGATCGACCCCGAGAGCACCGGTGGCCAGAGAGGCTGCGACGATCTCGGCACCGTCCCGGGTGGACAGCAGTCTGTGGACGAGATGGTCCACCTCCGCGAGAGTCCGGGCCCTCCAGTCAGGGGACCCGGCCTCCGGACCGGCGTCCCGGACCCCGGACTCCCCGACGTCGGCGGTGCTGCCGGAAGGGCCCTCCAGGATCCTGTCGGCCACTGCGCCGAGCAGGGCCTGCTTTCCGGAGAAATGCCAGTACAGGGCGCCCGGCGCCACGTCCAGGTTACGTGCCAGCCGACGCATGCTGAGGTCACCGAGCCCGTAGGCGTCGAGGATGTCGAAAGCGGCGTCAAGAATGACTTCCCGGTTGAGCTGCACGCTGACCGAGTCTAGCCGGGATAACGGATCGCGGTCACCGTCGATGTAACCTCGGACAGGAATGTCATTCTGCAGCGTCCCGTTGCAGGATCTCCGGGACTGAAGGGATTTCAACGACATGGCTTTCGGACGCACAGGGCTCAGATCCGGGCTCAGGCGCGGGCCCGGCGCGGTGACGGCAGTGGTGCTCGCAGGAGTCCTCGCCCTCACCGCCTGTGGATCAGATGACGGAGACCCGGCATCGGACAGTGCCGCAGCAGCCGCATCCGGAGCCTCGTCCGGGGCGTCGGGAGCATCGTCGGCCGCCCCGGCCGACAACGGAGACGGTCAGGCCTCAACTTCCGGCGATCCTTCCGCTCCTGCCGACCCCGCGGCACCGGGATCCCCCGACGGCCAGGGCCCCGACGGGGCGGGCGCCGCCCCGGGTGAGCGCTAGATGTGAAAAAGAGCCAGCCCCGGGAGCACCCGCCCCTGCAGCAGGTCAGCCCGCAGGCGACGACAGCCGGCAGATCACTGACCTGATCATGGGGCTCAACGGTGACATCCCCGTGGCGGATGCCATGCAGTACACCGTGGACCACTCCTGCAGTGCCTATCTCGCTTCACGGGGTGGTCGGGATGTACTCCAGCAGCAGGTCGACGCCCTGCGCCAGACCAGTGGCGGGGCCACTCAGGGGCAGTTGGCCAACCAGGTCACCGAAGTCAGGGATATCCGCGTCGACGGTGACCGGGCCACCGCCACCGCCGTCGGGACGGTCCAGGGACAGGACAGTATCCAGGAGGTGCCCCTCCAGAGGGAGAACGGGGCCTGGACGCTCTGTCCTTCAGCATGAACAGGAGAGCACTCGGAGAATGGGGCAGGGTGACCGCCCTGGCACTCATCGTCTTCGCTGTCGCCGGTGCCGCCTGGGGCTGGTGGCAGCCGGTGACCACCGGTGAGGTGACCGACGACCTCACCGCCGTGACCGGTCTCTCCGGGGAGGACGCCCCGGTCACCGCATTCGGCATGTACGTGATCGTGACGGGCATACTGGGTGCCGCACTTGCCGGGTGGATGTTCGCCGCCGCCCGCAGTCTGCGGGGACCGGTGGCACTGCTGGGGGCCAGCGTCCTGTCCTTCCTGGGTTCCGGCGTGTTCCTGCTGTTCGGGGGCTACGTCACCTCCCATTTCAGGGCAACCGACCTGGACGGGGACCTCGTCGCAGGACAGCAGGTCACCCTCGTCGCCGATGTCGGTGCCGGGGTGGGGTTCCTGGTCGCTCCGGCGGCAGCGGTTCTGGTGTACTGGGCCTGTGCCCTCTTCTCCTCCGACCGGGCGTTCGAGCGATCACTCTAGGCAGCTGTCCGGTGACCGTGCGGGGTGGCCGCGGCAGGTGACTGTGCAGGGGGACCGGGTCGTAGGGGGCCCGGTCTAGCCCTGGCGCAGGTTCCTCAGTGCGAGGTAGCCCTCCCAGGCGGCGTTCTCACCGGTGTCGGCAGGCTCCCCGCCCCCGGCCGGGCCGGGGAGCCTGGTGAGCTCACTGTGTGCCAGGTCCAGGGCGCGGTCACAGGAGTCGCCGTCGCCCTGGTCCAGGTACATTTCTGCGGCACTGACCCAGTTGAGAGCGGCGCCGGAGTGGTCCCTGGCCTCACGGAAAAGTCTGGCGGCGCGTTCGGCGTAACCGACGGCGAGGTCCGGGCGGTCAGCCATCTCCCACACTGAGGACATGTCCTCGTTCCAGTCGGCGACATGCCAGGTCAGCATGTCGGAACCGTCGTCACCGGGCACGGTCGCCGGAACCTGGGCGGGTGTCGCGGGATCCTCGAGGACACGCAGTGCCCTCTCCATCAGTTCGACTGCCCGGGAGAACTCCCCGGAGGAACACCGCTCGCGGGCGGCTGTGCGCAGCATCCGGGCGGCGTCGACCGGCTCTCCCCGGTCGAGGTGGAGTGCGGCGGCACGCTCCAGCAGGGCGACAACCGTCTCACCCGAGTTCGATGACCCGGAGGTGCCTGCCTCGCCCGCGTCCTCCGCCGCCATCGCGGCGATGGACAGGCAGGCGAGGGTCCGCTCGTCGTCACCGGTGAGTGCCGACCAGTCCGCTGTGGACGCCGCGAGTGCGAAAGCTTCATAGGGGAGGTCTGCTCCCAGAGCGGAGCGTGCACGAACCGCGCGGAGGTTGAGCAGGGCGGGGCCCACCGGGGCACCGTCGAGGGCTGCGTCATAGCGTCGCGCCAGCTCATAGGCGGAGTCGTAGTCGCCTTCGGCGTTGAGCAGCTGACAGACCTGTTCGGCACGGTGGAGTCCTTCCAGCGGTGCCCCGGTCTCCAGCGCAAGATCGGCGCAGACCCGCCAGTGCCGTAGTACGCCCTCGGCGTCCATGTCGCCTGCGGTGTCACCGGCGGTGAGGGCGAAGAATCCCAGCATGTCATGGGCTTCGTAGACCTGTGTCGGGGACGTCGCGACGTCCAGTCGGGCGCGGTATGCCGAGACCGTGTCCACCGCGTCGGCGGTGCGGCCGTCGGCGTGCAGCTGCTGGGCACGGGTGAGGATCCGGTCGCCCTCCTGGCCTGCCAGGGTGGTGAACCGGTCGACGTATTCGCGGAAGATCCCCCGCATCGCAGTGTGTTCAGTCGAGGTCGCGCAGGTGAGGCCGGCACCTGCGGCAAGAGACAGGCACACGCGTTCTTCCGCGGTCAGGTCGCTGTCCGGCCGGGCTCCGAGCCCGGAGATCTCACCGGCCAGGTCATGGAGCAGGGCGGCTGACGGGGGCAGGGTGGTGGTGAGCACGGCGTCGTCGCACTCCACCGTCATCGCCACGAGGGTCAGCGACGCCAGTGCCAGGAGCGCCGGACCTGCGGCACCGGTGGACTGTGCAGCCGTACGCCAGGCCCGGATCTCGGCGACGGCTTCGTCGTGAAGGTCCATGCGGTCGGCTGCCGCGGCGCGGAGGACGTGGAACTCGGTCCGTTCGGGTCCGGTCAGCCCGTCGGGCAGGTCGTCAGGGGACGCCAGCCAGAACTCGGTGGCGAAACGGCTCGTCAACGACCAGCTTTCCGCGTGGTCGCCGCGCGCTGATGCGGCGAGCGACTCCCGGAGGAGTCCGGTGAGTTCCCGGATCTTCCTGTCGTCACTGTTCCGGGAACCTTCAGGATCCGGACCCTGCCCCGGTTCTGCCATCGTGCTCAAGACCCTCCGTCCCGTCGGCTGTGTGCTCTACGTCTAGAATCTGCAGACGATACCCGACCATCACCTGAGGAGACGATCCCAGCTCATGCTTTCGCGTCTGGATCTGAGGGGAAAGACCCCCTCGACCGCCGAACTCCGCCGCATCCTGCCCCGCGGAGGTGTCGACATCGACCATGTGCTGCCGGCGGTGACACCGGTGGTCACCGCAGTGCGTGACGGCGGTGCGGCCGCTGCCCTGGACTACGGCGAAAAGTTCGACCATGTCCGGCCCGCCGCAGTCCGCGTGCCGGATTCTGTGGTCGCCGATGCCGCCGCGAACCTCGACCCGAAGATCACCGACGCCCTCACCGAGGCGATCTCCCGCGTCCGCGCCTTCCACGCCACCCAGGTTCCCGCGGACGCGACCGTGGAGATCGCCCCCGGAGGCCTCGTCGGAGAGCGGTGGATCCCGGTCAACCGCGTGGGCCTCTACGTTCCCGGTGGTAAGGCCGTGTACCCCTCTTCTGTGATCATGAACGTCGTTCCTGCCCAGGAGGCCGGTGTCGGTTCACTGGTGGTCTGCTCTCCGCCGCAGGCGGACTGCGGCGGCTGGCCGCACCCGACCGTCCTCGCCGCCTGTTCACTGCTCGGGGTGGACGAGATCTGGGCGGTCGGGGGTGCCCAGGCGGTCGCACTGTTGGCCTACGGTGACGACGCGGAGGGGCTCGACCCCGTCGACCTCATCACCGGGCCGGGGAACATCTTCGTCACCGCGGCGAAGCGCCTGTGCCGCTCGGTCGTCGGGATCGACTCGGAGGCGGGGCCGACCGAGATCGCTGTACTGGCGGACGCGGAGGCAGACCCGGTGGCGGTCGCCTACGATCTCATCAGCCAGGCGGAACATGATCCGATGGCGGCGTCCGTGCTCATCACGGACTCCGAGGAACTGGCGGACGCCGTGGACCGGGAGATCACGCAGCGTTACCGGGTCACTCTCAACCACGACCGGGTCAGTGAGGCACTGACCGGTGTCCAGTCCGGGATCATCCTCACCGACGACCTGGACGCCTCCGTCCGGGTCGCTGACGCCTACGCCGCCGAGCACCTGGAGGTCCAGACCGTGGACGCCGACGCCGTGGCGGCGCGGATCACGAATGCCGGGGCGGTCTTCATCGGCCCGTACTCCCCGGTTCCGTTGGGTGACTACGCCGCGGGGTCCAACCATGTGCTGCCGACCTCCGGTACCGCACGGCACTCCTCGGGACTGTCCACGCACACTTTCCTGAAGCATGTCGACGTCATCCGGTACGACCGCAACGCCCTCAAGGAGGTCGCGGACACGGTCGTCACCCTCGCCGACGCTGAGCGGCTGCCCGCGCACGGTGAAGCGGTCAGGGCACGGTTCGGTGACACCGCGACAGGCGCTGCAGCAGGCACCGCGACGGACTCAGAGAGCTGAGGAGCTGACATGACCGGTCTCAACGACCTTCCACTTCGACCTGAGCTCCGCGGGAAGTCCGCCTACGGTGCGCCCCAGCTCAGCGTGACCAACCAGCTGAACACCAATGAGAACCCCTACCCGCCCTCCCCGGGGCTCGTCGGAGAGCTCGTGGAGGAGGTGCGCAGGCTCGCCACCACCCTGAACCGTTACCCTGAACGGGACGCCACCGAGCTGCGTGACGACCTGGCGTCCTACGTCTCCACACGGACCGGTGTCCGGGTGACCCGTGACCAGGTGTGGGCGGCCAACGGATCCAACGAGATCCTCCAGCAGCTGCTCCAGGCGTTCGGCGGGCCCGGACGCCAGGTGATGGGATTCACTCCGAGCTACTCCATGCACCCGATCCTCGCCTCCGGTACCCAGACGGAGTTCACCGCGGTGCCGCGGACCGGGGAGAACTTCGACATCGACGTCGATGCCGCGGTCGCCGAGATCCGCTCACGGCGTCCCGACATCGTCTTCGTCACGACCCCGAACAATCCGACCGGGGGGGTGACCCCCCTGGAGGATCTGCGCCGCATCATCGCGGCAGAAGAGGAGGTCGGGGGAATCGTCATCGTCGACGAGGCCTACGCGGAGTTCTCCGACGGACCCAGTGCCGTGACACTGCTGGCCGACCACCGGAAGTCCCTGGTCGTGTCGAGGACGATGTCGAAAGCCTTCGACTTCGCGGGAGGCAGGCTCGGCTACTTCGTCGCCGACCCGGCGTTCATCGAGGCGGTCATGCTGGTACGGCTGCCGTACCACCTTTCCACCCTGTCCCAGGCGGCGGCGAGGGTCGCACTCAGGCACGCCGGTGAAACGCTGGCCACTGTCGCCGCGATCCGTGACGAGAGGATCCGGGTCGAGGCAGCTCTGGTGGACATGGGTTACCGGGTGGTGCCGAGCGAGTCGAACTTCATCTTCTTCCGGGTGCCTTTCGCCGGCACAGAGACGGGTACAGGGACGGGTACAGTCGCCGACGCCGCAGGGCCCGCCGGGGAGCCGGGGGTCTCCTCCGGTGAGGTGGAACCTGACGCGCACGAGGTCTGGCAGAAGTTCCTCGACTACGACGTCCTCATCCGCGACGTGGGTGTGCCGGGTCATCTCCGGGTGACTGTCGGCCTGCCCGCGGAGAACGACGCCTTCCTGACCGCCGCAGACAAGATCATCGGAGAGTACAAGTGAGCACACCGCGCATCGGCCGTATTGAGCGGGTCACCCGGGAATCATCCGTCACAGTCGAGATCAACCTCGACGGCACCGGAGTGACCGAGGTGGACACCGGTCTGCCCTTCTTCGACCACATGCTCACCGCTTTCGGCACCCACGGGAGTTTCGACCTCACCGTGCATGCGGACGGGGACACCGAGGTGGACGCCCACCACACCGTGGAGGACACCGCGATCGTCCTCGGAAGTGCGCTGGCCCGGGCGCTCGGGGACAAGCGCGGTATCCGGCGCTTCGCCGACTCCTGGATCCCCATGGACGAGACCCTGGTGCAGGCGGTCGTGGACGTGTCGGGCCGTCCCTACTACGTGGGCACGGGTGAGCCGGACACCATGCTCACCACCGTCATCGGCGGGCACTACGCCACCGTGATCAACCAGCACTTCTTCGAGTCGCTGGCGTTCAACGCGAAGATCGCCCTGCACGTGCGGTGCATCTACGGCCGTGACCCCCACCATGTCACGGAGGCGGAGTTCAAGGCGGTGGCGCGCGCTCTACGGGCCGCGACCGAGTCCGACCCGCGGGTCACGGGGGTCCCGTCCACCAAGGGAACACTGTGACGACTGGGGGCACTGCACTGGCGGTACTCAAAGTCAAGGGTCTTCCCCTGACACTGCTCAGTGTCTTCTGCGCTTTCCTCGGCTGGTCCCTTCTGCTGCCGGTGATTCCGGTGGCGATGCTCGACGACGGTTACGGCGACACCCTCGCCGGACTGTCCACCGGCGTCTTCATGGCAGCCACGGTGGTCACACAGTTCTTCGTCCCCCGCCTTCTGCGGTCGGTGGGCTATGTGCCGGTGATGATCGCCGCCTCGGTGCTGCTGGGGGTTCCCTCGGCGTTCTACCTCATCGACGGAGGACCCTGGCTGGTTCTCGTGGTCTCCGCTGTGCGGGGAACCGGTTTCGGTGCCGTCACCGTCGCACAGTCCGCACTGCTCGCAGAGCTGGTGCCGCCCCGCCAGCTGGGCCGGGCGAACGCCTTTTTCGGTGCGGCCATCGGTGTGGGGGAGATACTCGGCTTCAGTATCGGGCTGACCCTGTACACCCGTGCCGGTGACAGCGTCTTCCTCGTTGCCGTCCTGTGCGGTGTCGTCGGTGCGGTCGGTGCCGTCGGCGTCCCCCCGCTGCGCGCCGAACCGGGGAAGAAGAGGACGCCGCAGACAGGTGACGACGCAGACGCTCCGGTCAGTGCCGGGACAGGTCCGGGAGCCGGACACGCCCCGCTGTGGAAACTGGCGTTCGTACCGGTGGTCGGGTTGTGCACCGGTGCGATGGGCTTCGGTGCCCTGTCCGCCTTCGCAGCCCCCGCGGTCGACGGTATCGACCCTGCGGCTGCCGCGACGGTGGCCGGGTCCGCGCTGGCGGTCACCGGAGGGGCGCAGATCCTCGGCCGCGTCATCTCGGGTTCGTGGGCCGACCGTATCGGGGAGCCGGGAAGGCTCGTCGTCTGGGCGTCCCTCTGTGCGGTCGGGGGGATGCTGGCGATGGCGGCCGTGATCCATGCCGCCCCCACGGGGCCGGGCCTTGTCGTCGGTGCGCTGGCGTCGGCGGCGTTGTTCGGGCTGGGATTCGGAGGGGTCCAGTCGGAGACCCTGCTGATGATGTTCGACAGGATGCCCAGGGACCGGGTCTCTGAGGCGTCCGCCACATGGAACATGTCCTTCGACTCCGGGACCGGGACCGGCTCGGCAGTTCTGGGCGTCGTCGCAGCCTCCTCCGGCTACGGCGGAGTGTTCCTCGCCGGCGCAGGACTGGTGGGGCTGGGGACGGTCACCCTGGGCGCCGACCGTTTCCTCGGCAGGCACCGGGTGGTCGAGGAGCACAACATCCGGACCCGGCTGCGCCGTCTGACCACGGGCTTCCGTCGGTGAGCCCTGACGCTGTGGCGGTGCGTCGCGGAGGCTAGAATCGACGGTCATGGCAACTCCTTCGGTCGCACTGCTCGACTACGGCTCCGGTAACCTCCGTTCGGCCCAACGGGCTCTGGAACATGTGGGCGCGGAGGTCACGGTCACCGCTGATCCGGACACGGTGCTCAACGCAGACGGGCTTCTCGTGCCCGGGGTCGGCAACTTCGGTGCCTGTATGACCGGGCTGCGGGCGGTCCACGGGGACCGTCTCATCGACCTGCGTCTTTCAGGGGGACGCCCCGTGTTCGGTATCTGCGTCGGTATGCAGGTCCTCTTCTCCTTCGGGACCGAGGGCTCCGACGGCGACGGTCCGGGTACCGACGGCTGCGGCCAGTGGCCCGGCACGGTGACGAAACTGGAGGCGGAGGTTCTGCCGCACATGGGCTGGAACACAGTCCGGGTTCCCGCCGACAGTCAGCTGTTCGCCGGTGCCCGACCGGAGGAGAGGTACTACTTCGTGCACTCGTATGCGGCCCGGGAGTGGGAGCTGGAGACGGACGGTCATACGGAGGCACCCAAGGTCACCTGGGCGCAGCACGAGGACTGCCGCTTCGTCGCCGCGGTCGAGAACGGTCCGTTGTGGGCGACCCAGTTCCATCCTGAGAAATCGGGGGAGGCCGGTGCGCTGCTGCTGCGCAACTGGCTGGCCACCCTCTGACCTCCACCCCTGTACCCGACCATGTATCCACACTGTGGGATACTCGGTCCCACCATACGACTTCCCCGTCTGTCCCCGCGTTAGGATGTTCCCATGACTCTCACACTGCTTCCCGCCGTCGACGTCCGTGACGGACAGGCCGTCCGTCTGGTCCAGGGAGCCTCCGGCTCCGAGACAGGTTACGGTGCGCCCCTGGATGCCGCATTGGCCTGGCAGGACGCCGGGGCACAGTGGGTGCACCTGGTCGACCTGGACGCCGCCTTCGGCACCGGCAGCAACTTCGAGCAGCTCAGCGAGGTCATCGGGCGTCTCGACGTCGACGTCGAACTGTCCGGCGGTATCCGGGACGACGCCTCCCTCGAACGCGCGCTGTCCACCGGCTGCCGCCGGGTGAACGTCGGGACCGCGGCCCTCGAGAACCCGGAGTGGTGCCGCCGGGTCATCGGAGAGTACGGGGACCGGGTCGCCGTGGGCCTGGACACCCGTGAGATCGACGGTGAGTGGAGGCTGCGGGGCCGGGGCTGGGTCTCCGACGGCGGCGACCTGTGGGAGGTCCTCGAGCGGCTGGACTCCGAAGGTTGCTCACGGTTCGTGGTCACCGACGTCTCCCGTGACGGCATGCTCTCCGGTCCGAACATCGAACTGCTGCGCGAGGTCGCCGCGGCGACCTCGGCACCGGTGGTCGCCTCCGGCGGCATCTCTGAGCTCCGGGACATCGCCGCCCTCGCCGCCGTCGTCGACGAAGGGGTTGACTCGGCCATCGTGGGCAAGGCCCTCTACGCCGGACGGTTCACCCTCGAAGAGGCACTCGCCGTCGCCCGCGGCGGGTCGCAGGAGCAGATCCGATGACCGATTCGCCCGACAGCAGCCTGTCCACCGGTGCGGAGAATGCACCGGAGCTCCGCGCCACCGAGATCGTCGAGCACGAGATCGACACCCGTTCCCTCCTCGCGATCGCCGAAGCCGCCGTCGACGAGGCGGAGACCACCTTCACCGCAGCCGTGGGAGCCGACCCTTCGGTGATGAAGAGTCCCGGAGACTTCGCCACCGAGGCGGACCTGTCCGTGGAACGGCAGCTGCGCTCACTGCTCACCCGGTACACCGGACTACCGGTGCACGGGGAGGAGTACGGGGTCGTCCGTCCCGGGGAACAGGTCGAGGTCAACCCCAACGACGAGTATGCCGACGAGTTCGACGGCCCCCGCAGTCCCTCCCATGAGCCGTCGAACCCCGGTCTCAACGAACTCCCGGAGACCTGCTGGGTCGTCGACCCCATAGACGGGACCGCGAACTACGCTGTCGGCAACCCGCTGTGCTGCATCCTGGTCTCCCTCGTGCACAAAGGGGAGGCCGTGGTCGCCGTCTGCGAGATGCCGCTGCTGGGCAGCCGCATCACCGCGAGGAAGGGGCACGGACTCTTCGTCGACGGGCACCCCGCCCGTCCCATGCCGCCGTCGGACCCCGGTCTGACCCAGATCGGTTTCGGTTCGATCCTGTCCCAGCGGCGGGGCAATCTTCCGGTGTCGTACCGTCAGGACATGCTCAATGCCATCGGCCGGACCTATCCACGGATGCGGGTCACCGGATCCTGCGGGATAGACCTCGCCTTCACCGCGGCCGGAGTTTTCGGAGGCACCGTGACCTTCAGCCCGAATCTGTGGGACAACTGCGCCGGCATCCTGATGATCCGCGAGAACGGGGGAGAGGTCACGGACTTCGCCGGCAACAGGTGGGTCCCCGGTGTCTCCGGCATCGTCGCCGGAGAGCCGGAGGTCCACGCCAACCTGCTCAGACACATCCAGTCGGTGTCGATCGGCTCCGCCGCCCGCACCGCCCAGGACGTCAAGGACCGTGGAGGTATCCGATGAGTGTCGCAGTACGTGTCATCCCCTGTCTGGACGTCGACGAAGGCCGCGTCGTCAAAGGGGTCAACTTCGGGAACCTGCGTGACGCCGGTGACCCGGTCGAACTCGCCGCGCGCTATGACGCCGAAGGCGCCGACGAACTGACCTTCCTCGACGTCTCGGCGTCGAAGGAGGGGCGGGGAACGATGCTGGACGTGGTGCGCCGCACCGCGGACCAGGTCTTCATCCCGCTGACTGTCGGTGGCGGGGTGCGCAGCGAGGACGACGTCGACCAGCTGCTCCGCGCCGGTGCGGACAAGGTGTCGGTGAACACCTCGGCGATACGGCGTCCCGAACTGCTCAGTGAGCTTTCCGCGCGCTTCGGCGCGCAGTGCATCGTGCTCTCGGTCGACGCCCGCCGTGTGCCCGAGGGAGGACGCCCGCAACCCTCCGGATTCGAGGTCACCACCCACGGAGGAACCAGATCTGCGGAGCTTGACGCCGTCGGGTGGGCACGGCGCGGGCAGGAGCTCGGCGTCGGCGAGATCCTGCTGAACTCCATGGACGGCGACGGTACCCGCGAAGGCTTCGACCTGGAACTGATCCGCCTGGTGCGTGCGGCAGTCACCATTCCGGTCATCGCCTCAGGCGGTGCAGGTAAGGCGGAGGACTTCCCTCCTGCCGTCAGGGCCGGGGCAGACGCCGTCCTCGCGGCCTCCGTCTTCCACTTCGGTGACATCACCGTCGGAGAGGTCAAGGACGCGATGGCGCAGGCCGGAATCGAGGTCCGGAGGTGACCGGCCGTACCGACCCCGCAGACTTCGACCTCGACCCGGCCATCGCCGCACGGCTGAAGAGGGACGCCGCGGGTCTGGTTCCCGCGGTCGTCCAGGAACTGTCCAGCGGTGACGTCCTCATGCTCGCCTGGATGGACGACCACGCCCTGGCCCACACCCTCGCCACCCGCAAGGGCACCTACTGGTCACGGTCCCGCCGCAGCTACTGGGTCAAGGGGGAGACCTCCGGACACACCCAGTACGTCCACGAGGTCCGCCTGGACTGCGACGGTGACACGGTACTGCTCAAGGTCGACCAGACCGGCGGGGCCTGCCACACAGGAGACCACAGCTGCTTCGACGCAGACCGACTGGCCTAGGATGGCAGCGATGACTACAGACCCGTACCAGATCACTTCTCTGGACACCTTCCGCCGACTCGGCGCCCGCCACCGGGTGGTTCCCGTGGTGCGCAAAGTCCTCGCCGACGGCGAGAGTGCCCTGAGCGCCTACATGAAACTCGCGGGGGACCGGCCGGGGACCTTCCTCCTGGAGTCCGCCGCCCCCGGACAGTCCTGGTCCCGCCACTCCTTCATCGGCACCGGTGCCCGGTGTGCCCTGGTGGCCAGGGACGGGCAGGCGCACTGGACCGGTAACGCCCCGTCCGACCTGGTCGACGGCCCCACCGACCCGGTGGAGGCCGTGCGTCACACCCTCGATGTCCTGCACACCGAGCCTCTGCCGGGGTTACCGACCCTGAGCTCGGGCCTGGTCGGCTACATGGGCCATGACATGGTCCGCTACATCGAGGATCTCCCCGACACCTGTGTCGACGACCTCCATGTCCCGGACATGGTCCAGCTTCTCGTCGACACCCTCGCCGTCGTCGACCACCACGAGGGCACCATCTGGCTCATCGCCAACGCCGTGAACTGGGACGGTTCGGATGACCGGATCGAACAGGCCTACGAGGACGCCGTCGCCCGGGTGGAGGAGATGGAACGGCGGCTCGCCACCCCGTCAGAGCTGCCGGCCGTGACGTTCTCGACCCCCGACCCCGAGTTCCGGCGCCAGCGGACGAGGGAGGAGCACATCCGGCGGATCGGACTGTGCAAGGAGCACATCCTCGCCGGGGACGCCTTCCAGATCGTGCTGTCACAACGCTTCGAGATGGACACGCAGGTGCCGGGGACGGACATCTACCGCATGCTGCGCGTGGCGAACCCGAGTCCCTACATGTTCCTCGTAAACATTCCCTCCGACGACTTCTCGCGGACGGACTTCCAGATCATCGGCTCGTCACCGGAGTCACTGGTGCAGGTGCAGGACGGCAGGGTGACGACGTTCCCGATCGCGGGTTCGCGTCCCCGTGGGGCGAACTTCGAGGAGGACCAGCTGCTGGAGAAAGAGCTGCTCGCCGACGAGAAGGAGAACTCCGAGCATCTCATGCTGGTCGATCTGGGACGCAACGACCTCGGCAGAGTCTGTGAGCCGGGGACCGTCACCGTCCACGACTTCCGTCACGTGGAGCGGTATTCCGCGATCATGCACCTTGTCTCCGGGGTGTCAGGAAGGCTGGCCCCGGGGAAGACGGCGCTCGACGCCTTCACCGCCACCTTTCCGGCAGGGACACTGTCGGGTGCTCCGAAGCCGTCGGCCCTGGCCATCATCGACGAGCTGGAGGACACACGCCGGGGAGTCTACGGGGGTACGGTCGGGTACTTCGACTTCTCGGGGAACACCGACCAGGCCATCGCCATCCGTACCGGGCTCTACCGCGACGGTACGGTGTTCGTCCAGGCAGGTGGTGGAATCGTCGCGGACTCCGACCCCGAGGCTGAGGACCTGGAGACCAGGAACAAGGCTCTCGCAGTTCTCCGTGCGGTAGCCGCGGCGGAGACGGTCCGCCCGGTGGGGGTGGACCGGTGAGCGACGCGACCCGTGACACGACCGGGGCAGAGGACCGGAACGACGGCGCGGCCCGGAACAGTACCGGAGGCAGGGTACGCAGGAAGCTTGACGGCCGGAGCCTGGCTCTGGGGCTCACCGTGCTCAGCGCGGCCGGGTTGTGGGGTACCGGTCAGATGACCTGGCTGACCGCCACCGTGTCCGACGACAAGACCGGGGAGTCCACCAAGGAGATCATCGGTCGGGTGTGGGATGCTGCCGGGACTCCCCTGGCCCTGGCGATGCTCGCGGCGATGATCCTCTCCTTCGCGCTGCCTCCGGTGGCCCGGCGCGTCCTGGGGGGTTTCAGTGCCGCCCTGGCGGCGGTCGCCGGTTTCGCGGCGGTGGCCCTGCTCGGCGGTGATCCCGACCTGGATCGGGCGCAGCAGCTTCTGACCAGCGGTGCCGCCACCCAGCGGCAGTCCTCACCGGTACAGATCTCCGAATGGGCGGTGGTGACCGACGCCAGCGTCCACACCTTCCCTGTGATCCTCGCCCTCGCCGCCGCGGCGTGCGGAATTGTCGGTGGTGTCCTGCTGGCCATGAAGCCGGGGCAGGCCCGCCACGGGCACAGCCGTTACGAGACCCCGGAGGCGCGTCGCGAAGGGGTGGTCGAGGATCTCCGGGAGGATCCGGGGTCGGGGAGGGTGATCTGGGACGCACTCGACGCCGGGGTCGATCCGACGGAGCGGGACAGTCGGGCTGATTGAGACCCGGGGTGTCCCGGCGGCTACCATGGGCGCATGACTGTTCTCGACGAGATCATCGCAGGTGTCCTGGAGGACACCGCCCGCCGCGAAGCTGAGGTCCCGCTCGCGGAGATCAAGGCCCGTGCCCTGGACGCCCCCGCTCCCCGGGATGCCCTGTCCGCCCTGTCGGCGCCCTCCGTCAGTGTCATCGCCGAGGTCAAACGGGCCAGCCCTTCGAAGGGGCATCTCGCCGAGATTCCCGAGCCGGAGATCCTCGCCAGGGCCTACGAGGCCAACGGTGCGGCGGTGATCAGCTGTCTGACGGAGGAGCGTCGCTTCCACGGCTCCCTGGCGGACTTCGACAGGGTCCGGGCAGCTGTGGACGTCCCCCTGCTCCGTAAGGACTTCACCACGACCCCGTACCAGATTCACGAGGCACGGGCCCACGGGGCCGATGTCATCCTCCTCATCGTCGCCGCCCTCGAGCAGGACCGGCTGGAGTCACTGCTGGAGAGGACCGAGTCCCTGGGCATGACGGCGCTGGTGGAGGTGCACACCGAGCAGGAGTGCGAGAGGGCACTGTCCGTGGGTGCGAAGGTGGTGGGTGTCAACGCCAGGAACCTCCGGACCCTGGAGGTGGACACCACGGTGTTCGGGAGGATCGCCCCGATGATTCCGGAGGGGGTCGTCAAGGTCGCCGAGTCCGGGGTCCGCAGCAAGACCGACCTGCAGACCTACGCGGCCGCGGGGGCGGATGCGATTCTCGTGGGAGAGGGACTGGTCACTGCACCGAATCCGGGGCAGGCGTGCCGGTCGCTGGTGGCGGCTGGCCAGCATCCTGCGTTCCCGCGCTTCTGAGCGGGAGAGGAGCGGGGCGTCCGGGCTGTACGTTTGACGGACTGTCGCAGGAACGGCGGGAGGGCGCAGGGTACAGTCGGAGCCCGTGAGTACTGATTCCGCGAAGAACCCTCTTGGTCTCCCGACGGCAGGTGAGGTCATTGCGACCCCGACCGCCCACGACGCCGACGAGCTCGGCCACTGGGGCGACTACGGAGGCCGCTACATTCCCGAGGCCCTCATGGCCGTCGTCACGGAGATCGAGGACGCCTGGGGTAAGGCCCGCGTCGACCCCTCCTTCCTGGAGACCCTCGATGACCTGCACCGGAACTACACCGGGCGTCCGTCGCCCCTGTACTACGGCCCGAACTTCTCGGAGAAGGTCGGGGCGAAGGTGTACTTCAAGCGTGAGGACCTCAACCACACCGGCTCCCACAAGATCAACAATGTGCTGGGACAGGTCCTCCTCGCCAAGCGGATGGGCAAGGCCAACGTCATCGCGGAGACGGGCGCGGGTCAGCACGGTGTCGCCACCGCCACGGCGTGTGCGCTGCTGGGGCTGAACTGCCGGATCTACATGGGGGAGGTCGACGCGAAACGGCAGGCCCTCAACATCGCCCGGATGCGTCTGCTCGGTGCCGAGGTTGTCGAGGTGACCGCAGGTTCCGCCACCCTGAAGGACGCCATCAACGAGGCGATGCGCTTCTGGGTCTCCCACGCCGACGACACCTACTACGCCTTCGGCACCGCCGCTGGCCCGCACCCGTTCCCTGAGATGGTCCGTGACCTGCAGAGGATCATCGGGGTTGAGGCGCGCGGCCAGATCCTCGCCGCCGAGGGGAGGCTCCCTGACGCGGTGCTGGCCTGCGTCGGCGGCGGGTCGAACGCCATCGGGCTGTTCCACCGCTTCATCGACGATGAGGGTGTCGCCCTCCTCGGGGCGGAGGCGGGGGGTGACGGGGTGGAGACAGGCCGTCATGCGGCACCGATCACCGTGGGCCGCGAGGGGGTCTTCCAGGGATCCTTCGCTGCGCTGATGGAGAACGAGGACGGTCAGATCATCGAGTCCCACTCCATTTCGGCGGGGCTGGACTACCCGGGGGTCGGCCCGGAGCACTCCTATCTGGCCCATATCGGACGGGCCGAGTACCGGCCGGTGACCGACACCGAAGCCATGGAGGCGTTCCGGCTGCTCACGCGGACCGAGGGGATCATCCCGGCAATTGAGTCGTCCCACGCAGTTGCTCTCGCCGTGAAGACCGCCGCCGAATACGCCGACGGCACCAGGACAACCGCTGACGGCGGACAGCCGCTGTTCATCGTGAACATTTCCGGGCGGGGAGACAAGGACGTCGACACGGCCGCTTCCTGGTTCAACCTGCACCCCGCCGATTCCGAGGAGAACCGATGAGCGCCCTGTCCGAGATCTTCACCGCTGCTGTCGCCGAAGGGCGTTCCGCCTTCGTCGGCTACCTGCCCGCCGGCTATCCGACGCTCGAAGACTCTGTGGAGCTGGTCACAGTACTGGCCCGGTACGCCGATCTTGTCGAGGTGGGTATCCCTTTCAGTGACCCGATGATGGACGGTCCGACGATCCAGGCGGCCGGAACCGAGGCGTTGAGGAACGGTTTCCGGGTCCGTGACACTTTCCGGGTTGTTGAGGCCGTCGTCGCGGCGGGCAGTGCCGCGGTGATCATGAGCTACTGGAACCCCGTCCTGCAGTACGGTCCGGAGAAGTTCGCCCGGGAGCTCGCCGCCGCAGGAGGCCTCGGGGCCATCATCCCGGACCTGCTTCCGGAGGAGTCCGCACGCTGGAGCGAGGCCTGCCGGGCCAACGGGCTCGACAACGTCTACCTCGTCGCACCGTCGACGACCCCCGAGCGCCTCGACATGACCGTGCACGCCGGCGGCGGGTTCATCTACGCCCAGTCGCACATGGGTGTCACCGGTGCGCAGGAGGACGTCTCCTCCGATGCACGCGAGGTCGTCGCCCGGGTGCGCGCCGCCACCGACCTGCCGGTCG
Source organism: Corynebacterium provencense (assembly GCA_900049755.1). GTDB lineage: Bacteria > Actinomycetota > Actinomycetes > Mycobacteriales > Mycobacteriaceae > Corynebacterium > Corynebacterium neomassiliense. The sequence goes on along the minus strand of LT160593.1, from coordinate 1,288,587 downwards.
CCGTGGGGCTCGGGGTGAAGTCGGGAGACCAGGCTGCCGCCATCGCCGACTTCGCTGACGGCGTCATCGTCGGTTCCGCCCTGATCACGGCGGCGGGCAGGGGAGCCGGTGCGCTCCGGGACCTGGCCTCCGACCTCCACGACGGTGTCCGGAGGTAGCGGGCGATGTTGACGGGGAGTTCCATGGTTCTGGCGTCCATTCCTTCCCCGCCCCGCGGGGTGTGGCACCTCGGGCCGCTGACCTTGCGCGCCTATGCGCTGTGTATCCTCACCGGGATCGTCATCGCAGTGTGGTGGACCGTCCGGCGCTACACCGCCCGCGGTGGCAGTGGAGACACCGTCATCGACTGTGCGATCGCTGCGGTGCCCGCCGGCATCGTCGGCGGCAGGGTCTACCACGTCATCACCGACCATGACCGCTACTTCGGGGAGGGCAGGCAGTGGACAGACGCCCTGAACATCACCAACGGTGGTCTGGGCATCTGGGGTGCGGTCCTGTTCGGCGGTCTGGCGGTCTGGGCGGTGCTGCGGTACAAGAAGCTGCCCCTGGCACCGTTCGCTGATGCCGTGGCCCCTCCCATTCTCCTCGCCCAGGCGGTGGGACGACTCGGCAACTGGTTCAACCAGGAACTCTACGGTGGTCCCTCCGACGCTCCCTGGGCGCTGGAGATCTACCGGAGGGTGAACTCCAGCGGTCAGACAGACAACATGGACGGAATCTCCACCGGCGTGGTGGAGAAGCTCGTCCAACCGACCTTCCTCTATGAACTGCTGTGGAACCTGCTCGTCGTCGTACTGCTCGTCTGGGCGGACCGCAGGTTCCGCCTCGGTGGTGGACGCGTGTTCATGCTGTACGTCGCCGGATACACTTTCGGTCGGTTCTTCATCGAGCTGCTGAGGACCGATGAGGCGACGACTGTGTTCGGGGACGTGAGGATCAACTCGGTGACCTCCGCGGTGGTCTTCGTGTGCGCGGCGGTCCTGTTCGTCGCCACCCGCCACCGCACCAGGGAGACGCCGGAGCAGGTTGCCGGTACATCCGGTACATCCGGGGATGGACAGCCGGTGGATGCGGAGGAAACCGCAGGTGAAGGCCGGGACCCGGCGGAAGATTCCGACGGGTCCGGGGTTGCGGGACCTCAGTCTCCGGACGGTCCCCGCGCTGCGGGCCGGTGACCGGCCCCGCGGTAGCGGCGTCCCGGATGCAGGTCTATCCTCGGGAACCGTGAGTAGACGCACCAAGATCGTATGCACCCTCGGCCCCGCCGTAGCCTCCCGGGAGAAGATCCGGGAGCTCGTCGACGCCGGGATGAATGTCGCCCGGCTCAACTTCTCCCACGGGGAGCATGCGGACCACCAGCAGAACTACGAATGGGTCCGGGAAGCGTCCGCTGCCGCGGGGAAACCGGTCGGCGTTCTCGCCGACCTTCAGGGGCCTAAGATCCGCCTGGGCAGGTTCATCGACGGTAAGACCTACTGGGCTGACGGTGAAGAGGTGCGTATCACCGTCGACGACGTCCCCGGTACCCACGACAGGGTCTCCACCACCTACCGTGAACTGGCACGCGACGCCCGCCCGGGGGACCGGCTCCTCGTCGACGACGGCAAGGTCGGTCTCGTGTGCAAGGCCGTCGAAGGTAACGACGTGATCTGTGAGGTTGTCGAGGGCGGTCCGGTGTCCAACAACAAGGGCGTCTCCCTGCCCGGTATGGACATCTCCGTGCCCGCCCTGTCCGAGAAGGACATCGACGACCTGCGCTTCGCACTGAAGATGGGGGCGGATGTCATCGCCCTGTCCTTCGTCCGGTCCCCGGCCGACGTCGAACTGGTCCACGCGATCATGGACGAGGAGGGTCGTCGTGTCCCGGTCATCGCGAAGCTGGAGAAGCCTGAGGCCGTCGACGCCCTCGAACCGATCATCCTGGCCTTCGACGCGGTGATGGTCGCCCGCGGTGACCTCGGCGTGGAGGTTCCCCTGGAAGAGGTACCGCTGGTGCAGAAGCGGGCGATCCAGATCGCCCGTGAAAACGCCAAACCGGTCATCGTGGCGACCCAGATGCTGGACTCGATGATCGAGAATTCCCGTCCGACCCGTGCCGAAGCATCCGACGTCGCCAACGCCGTCCTCGACGGCGCCGATGCGGTGATGCTCTCCGGTGAGACCTCGGTCGGCAAGTACCCGGTGCAGACCGTTCAGACCATGTCCCGGATTGTCGTCGCCGCCGAGACGGACGGGGAGGTCCCCCCGCTGAGCCACCTGCCCCGCACGAAGCGCGGTGTGATCAGTTTCGCCGCGAAGGAGGTCGGCGAGCGTCTCAACGCCAGGGCACTGATCGCCTTCACCGCCTCGGGTGACACGGCGCGCAGGATCGCCCGTCTCCGTTCCCGCCTGCCGCTGCTGGTCTTCACCCCTTCGGAGGACGTGCGCAACCAGCTGTCGCTGACCTGGGGTGCACGGACCTTCCTCACCCGCAGGGTGCACACGACCGACGAGATCATGCAGGAGGTCGACCGTCTCCTGCTCGCGGACCCCGACTACGGCCGTGACGACCTGGTGGTCATCGCCGCCGGGTCACCTCCCGGGGTCAGGGGAAACACCAACATGATCCACGTCCACCTGCTGGGCGAGGATCTCACCGTGGCTCCAGAGGAGTAGGTCACCGTGATCGCCGCCCGTGACACTGCCCTGCTGCTCGAGGGTGGGGGAATGCGCGCGGCGTACTCCGCGGGGGTCGTGGACGTGCTCATGGCCCGGGGTGTGGAGTTCGGCTGGGTGGGAGGGATCTCGGCCGGGGCCAGCCACATGGTCAGCTACCTTTCCGGGGAGCGGGACCGGCTGCGCAGCAACTTCGTCGACTTCGCCGCAGAGCGGGAGTTCGGCGGGTGGAGTCATCTTCTGAGGGGACGCGGCTACTTCAACGCCGAGTACATCTACGGGAAGGCTCCCGCCCTCAACCTGCCGCGACCGTTCGAGGCGGACCGTGTCCTGTCCGGTGACACTCCGTTCCGCATCGGGGCGACCCGTGCGGACACCGGGGAGAGCGTCTACTGGGGACGCCGTGACGTGGAAGATGTCGGCGCCCTGATGCTCCGGGTCAGGGCGTCCTCCTCCATTCCTCTGGCGATGCCGATCCCCACCGTCGACGGGGTGCCGTACGCGGACGGGGCGTTCGGCTCCTCCGGCGGTGTGCCGCTGGATGCTGCCGAGGCCGACGGTTTCGGACGGTTCTTCGCCGTGCTCACCCACCCGCGGGGCTATGTCAAGGAAGGGGTGTCACGACCCCGGCTCACCCGGACGGTCCTGCGCCGCTGGCCGGCGCTGGCGGAGGCCACGCTGACCCGGCACGTGCGCTACAACGCGACGATGGAGCGCCTCTACCGTCTGGAGTCGGAGGGACGCGCCGTCCTGGTTTTCCCGGGGGACGCCTCGCCGCTGGTGAGCTCGACGAACAGGAACATTCCCGAACTGCGGCGGTCACTGTCCTACGGCGTGGCGGACGCACTGCGCCAGTGGCCGGCCTGGGAGGAGTTCCTCACCGCTGGCTCCGCGGCTCACTCCTCCCAGAGGTAGGCCAGAAGTGCGGCTGTGGCGGCGTCCGCGGCCGTGCGCACGGACTCTTTCGTCGGCAGGAAGTTCCCCGAATGGTTGGTGGGAACATCCTCGTTGACCCGGTCGGCCTCCACCGCGGCGTCCCACACGGACCGGTCGGTGCATCCGATGAGCAGGAACTCGTAGGGGACGCCGAAGTGCCGGGGAATCTCGGAGAAGTCCTCCGAGGCTGTCCACCGTGGGGCGTCCGCGGAATCCTCCCCGAACACTTCGTCGAGCACCGGCCGGACGACCTTGTGGACCTCGGCGTCATTGTCGGTGAGCTCTCCGTGGGCGGAGTAGACGATGTCCGCGGGAGCGGGGGTTCCGGAGGCCAGGCACTCGGCCCGGATGACCCGTTCGACGGCGGCATAGGTCCGGTCCCGGACTTTCGTGTCGTAGAAGCGGCAGTTGAGCACCAGGGTGGCGGTGTCCGGGATGGTGTTGTTCGTGTGACCTGAGCTCAGGGTCCCGACCGAGATGACCCCGAAGTCCTCCGCCGCGATCTCCCTGCCGACGATGCCCTGGAGCCGGACGACGATCATCGCCGCCAGGAATGTCGGGTCGACCGAGTTGTGGGGGGAGGACGCGTGGGCGGAGATCCCGTGGAGGGTCACGGTGATCGTGTCGCAGGCGGCCATCACCGGGCCGGGGGCCGAGTACACCGTGCCCGACGGTCCCGGATACACGTGGGCGCCCAGGCAGACGTCCGGGGCGGGGATCTTCTCCGCCAGCCCGTCGGCGATCATCGCCGAGGCTCCCCGGGTGACCTCCTCGGCCGGCTGGAACAGGGCGATGAAGGTACCCGACCATACGTCCCGGCGGCTGTCGAGGATCTCACAGGCCGCCATCAGTGCGGTGGTGTGGACGTCATGGCCGCAGGCGTGCATGACCCCCGGGTTCTTCGAGGCGTAGGACACGCCCGTGGTCTCGGTGACGGGAAGTGCGTCGAAGTCCGCGCGGTACAGCACCGTCGGGCCGTCGCCGTTCCGCCACACGGCGGTGATGCCGTGACCACCGATGTCGTGGGTGACTTCACAGTCCATCAGTGCCAGCCGCGACAGGATGTGTCCTGCGGTCCGCTCCTCGTGTTCGGACAGCTCCGGGTGTTCGTGCATCCAGGTGTAGAAGCTGTCCGTCCAGGACTGGTCGACGCCCGGTGCGGCGATGAATTCGGCGATGTCGGCTTCTCGGGTCATGTCCCTGCGCATCCCCTCACTGTATCGCCGGATTGTACTTCAGTGAATTGCGCTGGAACACACACTCGTTGCCGAGGCGGATGCCCGGGGCGAGGCGTCCTTCCTCCCTTGCCGTGAGCAGTGAGGCCAGGACCTGCTCCTTGAGGTCCTTCGGCGAGACGGTGTTGATGAAGATCTTGGTTCCGCCCTCGAAACCGGCGAGCGTGGACGTCCTCCACTTGATCACGATGCGCCACGGCATCGGCACGTCCACGTCCAGAGGCCGGTGCAGCCACTCCTCGTTCGAGGGGACGGCCGGTCCGGCGGCGACATGACAGGCGTGGACGAGGTCGGAGACGGCGTCACGCTCCTCGTCACGCATCAGCCAGGGCTCGGTGGTCGCGGACCGGGAGAAGACCTCCAGGGTCGGCCCGCGGTGGCCGAATCCGGCGAAGGCGACCGCGTGGTCGTTCTCCGCGAAAATGAGGTTGTGGTGGCCTGCATAGTCCACCGCCCACTCGTTGTACATGTTGGGGTTCGACCTGACCTGGGCGATCTCCGTCTCATTCTGCAGGCCGTGTTCGTCGATCGCCACCAGCTGCTTGTGGAGGTGGTCGACACTGGCTCCGGCGGGGGCGAGCCAATTCTGGAAGACCGCGACGTAGCGGACGTAGGGGTTGGCCCGGTAGAGCCGGTCCATGGCGTCCACGGTGAAAGCGATGTAGAGACGGTGCACCTGCCAGCTCAGCTCCCCGGAGCCGCACAACTGGTCACTGCGGGTGGCGCCGGGGATGAAGTGGTTCCGCGCGAGGATGAGGTCGTGGCCCCCGCCGAACAGTGAGGCGCCCTGCTCCTGCACGGTCCGGAACCTGTTGTCCCCGTCCAGGGCCTCGTCGATCTGTGCTGCGGGGACGCCGGCCCGTTCCATTTTCGTGCGCAGCAGGGAGGCGACATGGTCGACCCCGGCGTCTTCGGCAAGGTACTCGGCCATGTGACGGGCGGCTGAGGCGTCCATCCGGTACCCGTAGTTGACGGCCCAGTAGTTGTAGGTGAGGATCTCGTAGAGGTTGGCCACCCGCCGGAACAGGGGGTCGGTGTCATGCAGCCGGGAGACGGTGAGACCGCGGAGGATCCGGGGTTCGCCGTTGTCGTCGATGACCAGCCGTGCCTTCTCCGGGGTGGTCCGCAGCATATTGCCGATGCCGAAGTCGGTGGCGGTGTCCCGGTTGGCGTCCGTGACCTCGTACGGGGCGGGCCCGTGTACCGGGACAGGACGGTGTGCCCGGCCGGGAACAGTCCAGACCTCGGTCCCCGAAAAGGGGTTCACCTGCTTGATCGTGCCGTCGGGCAGGGTGGTGAGAGGGGGGACGGGTGCCGGGTTCATCGGGGAGTGACCAATCACACGTCAAGGGTAACCCCTGGATGTGTCAGCTGCCCCTGGATGTGTGTAACAACCGGTGCTTTACTGGACCGCATGCCAAAGATCGTGTTCAGCGTCCTGTCCACCCCGGAACAACGTTCGGAGATCGGCGAGGAGTTCCGCCGTCTGCTCGCCGCCAACGCCGACGTGCTCACCGCGGACCTGGAGGTCCGGACCGATGTCGCCGCCGACCCCAGTCTGGAAGGGGTGTGGAGGGACTACGGGTTCCTCGACCTCACGTCCGAGGCTCCGGAGCCCGCGGCGTTCGTCTTTGACGTGCAGAAGTACGAGGGCAGCATCAGCGGGTTGTCCATGCGTCTGTCAGAGGTGCTCACCGAAAGGGAGAAGCAGCCGGCGGAGCAGCTCTTCCAGCAGATCCTGGATGATCCGGGCAGGCCCCGGGTGCCCTGGCACGTCGACGTGCGTCCGTAAGGGACAGCGCAGGAATCTCGGGAACGTCTGCCCCGGGCGTTATCCGGCCGTTTCCGTCCCTGTGGACGGTGTGGTCGGATCGTCCGGGGCTATTTTTGCGCGTCTGCATACCCCATGGGGTATCGTCAGGGGCGAAGATACCCCGGAGGGTATCGGAGGTTTACCGAACAGGAGTGAACATGTGTCGTGCAGTGAAGTGCCGGGTCTGCGGCAAGACCACCTGGGCCGGGTGCGGCCAGCACATTGCGGCGGTGAAGGCCACAGTGCCGGCCGGCCAGTGGTGTGACGGCAGCCATACCGGAGAAGAAACCGCAGCAGCAGAGGCGGCGCGGAAGTCCGGCGGCAGTTTCCTCTCACGACTGTTCGGCAACTGAGGACCCTGCCCCCGGAACCCTGCCCCCGGAACCCCGCCCCGGGTGAAACCCGGGTGAGCCCCCATTGAGCCCCCGTTGAGCTCCGGGCGGGGCCCGTCAGTCCAGAATGCTGGACAGGAAGGTGCGGGTGCGCTCCTCCTTCGGGGAGGAGATGAGTTCCCTGCCCGGGCCCTGTTCCACGATCCGGCCGTCGGCCATGAACGCCACCTGGTCCGCTACCTCACGTGCGAAACCCATCTCATGTGTGACGACCAGCATCGTCATCCCCTCATCGGCCAACCGGCGCATCACGCTGAGTACTTCGCCGACCAGTTCCGGATCCAGTGCGGAGGTCGGCTCGTCGAAGAGCATCAGCTTCGGCTTCATCGCCAGAGCCCGTGCGATGGCGACCCGCTGCTGCTGACCGCCTGACAGCTGCACCGGCCAGGCGTCGGCCTTGTCCGCCAGACCCACCTGGTCCAGCAGGTCACGGGCGGTGGCCTCGGCCTGCTCCCGGGACTCACCCTTGACTTTCACCGGGGCCTCGATGATGTTGCCGAGGACCGTCCGGTGGGGGAACAGGTTGAACTGCTGGAAGACCATGCCGACATCGGCACGCTGGCGGGCAGCCTCCCGCTCCGAGATCTCGTGGAGTCTGCCGTCCTTCTCCCGGTATCCGATGAGTTCACCTGCGACCTCGATCCGGCCGGCGTCGATCTTCTCGAGATGGTTGACGCAGCGAAGCAGGGTGGACTTTCCACCGCCTGAAGGGCCGATGAGGCAGGTGACCGAGCCGGTCGGGACGTCCAGGTCGATCCCGCGGAGCACGTCGAGGGAGCCGTAGCGCTTCCACACGTTGCGGAAGGAGATCATCGTCGGTGTGTCTCCGGAGGTCATCAGCGGTTCTCCTTGTTGTCGATGTCAGTGGTGCCGGGAGTGCCGGGGCCCACGACCTTCACATTCGCCGGAGGCACCCCCTCGGCGTCCGTCACGGCGGCCAGCTGTCGGCTCGTCAGGGTCCGGGAGGAACCCCGGGAGTAGTACTTCTCCAGGTAGTGCTGTCCGACCATGAGCACCGAGGTGATCACCAGGTACCACGTCGCAGCGACCAGCAGCATCGGAACCGGTTCGAACATCGCGTAGGCGATGTCTGTGGAACGGCCGTAGATCTCGCCCGCGTAGGGGACCGCGATGACCAGGGAAGTGGTCTTGAGCATGCTGATCAGTTCATTGCCGGTCGGGGGGATGATGATGCGCATCGCCTGGGGCAGGACGGTCCGGCGCATGGTCTGCCACCACGTCATGCCCAGGGCCTTGGACGCCTCGGTCTGTCCTTCGGGAACCGACTGCAGTCCTGCCCTGACGATCTCTGCCATGTATGCGGACTCGTTGAGACCCAGTCCCACGAAGGCGAGGACGAAGAAGTTCTTCAGGGCGTCCGTCAGGTCAATCTCGGCGAAACCGACGTTGATCGTCTTGTAGATCGCTCCGAGGAGTCCCCAGAACACCAGCTGGACGTACACCGGTGTCCCGCGGAATATCCACAGGTAGAACCATGAGAATCCCCTCATCACCGGGTTGGGCGACATCCTCAGGACCGCCATCACCGCCCCGAGAACGATTCCGATGGCCATGGCGAGCACGGTCAGTGCGACCGTGTGCAGGGCGGCTTCCGCGATCCTCTTGTCGAGCAGGTACTTCAGGTAGGTGGACCAGCCGTAGGCACTGTTCGTCAGGGCACCGATGACGAACCAGGCCGCGAGCGCCAGCAGGATGACTGCGGCGACGATCCGTCCCGGATGTTTCAGAGGAACGACGTCGTTGTCGACCGGCCGGGTTCCGGCGGCGGTGGTTTCAGGGGTGGTCACTGGTCAGTCTCCTTGTTCGCGGGAGGTGCACCGGCTCTGCCCGGAGTGCACCGGCGTTCACGGTCATTCACTGGTCTTCACTGTCGGTCGTCGGTCCGGCGCCGGAGGTGTTCCCGGTGCTGCTGTCGTCGTCCCCGAGCGTCGGCGTGGTTTCCGCGGACCGTTCCGGAGGAGCTGTGTTCACCGTGACAGTCTGGATCATGCCGTCGGTCAGCCCCCACGGAGTGAGGATCCTCCGGTATTCGCCCGAGTCTATGAGTTTCTGGAGTGCGGCGGCGAAGGCCGGGACGAGGTCCGAGCCCTTGCCGAAGGCCCATCCGAACGGGGTGGTGTCGAAGGCGTCCCCGGCGGGGACAAGTTTCCCTTTCGACCGTCCGATGGCGTAGTCCGTGACGGCGGAGTCGGAGCTCATGGCGTCCGCCCGTCCCAGCGCCGTGGCGGTGGACGCCGCATTCGCGGACTCGTAGACGAGTTTGGTCAGTGCAGGTTTTCCCGCGGCCGCACATTCGTCGGCCTTGACCTGGACGTCATCGGTGTCGGAGTAGGTCCCTTTCTGCACGGCCACGGTGAGTCCGCACGCGTTCTGAGGGTCAACCTCCCTGCCGGGGGTGGTGGCCCAGGAAATGCCGGAGGTGTAGAAGTCCACGAAATCGTAGCTCTTCTGCCGTTCCTCGGTGTCCGAGAATCCGGAGGCGCCGATGTCGACGGTACCCCCGTCGATCGAGGGGAGGATGAGGTTGAAGTCCTGCTGGCGGAACTCCACCTTCAGCCCGAGCAGGGCTGCGGTGGCGTTGACGAGGTCGACCTCGAAGCCGATGATCCGGCCGTCAGGTGCCTTGAACTGGTTGGGCGGGAACGTGGGGTTCGTGCCTGCGGTGAGGGTGCCGCCGTTCCGGTACCCGGCGGGGAGGAGCTCTCGGAGGGCGGGGTCCGGTGCGGGCAGGGTGGAGACCCAGCCTTCAGGATTCGCCGATTCCGTGTTTGTCACGCAGGCGGTGAGCCCCACCGCGGACGCCACAGCGACGACAGCGGCGAAGACCGCCCGGACTGGCCGGCCGCTCCTCCGCCCCGCCGGACTTCTCGGAGGGTGGGTGGGGGATGTCATGGGGAAGATCTTAGGGGACGCCGTATGCGGCCCGGACGGGTGCACGCGCAACGGGGACGGGAAGTTACCTGTCTGTCACACCACGGCCCGGTTGTGCCCGGGTGAACGCATGGCCGGTGCAGGGGCGGAACCGCTGTGAAACATGTGTGTGGCATTCACCGGGACCTCATGTGGGCGTCGGCCCGGTGTTTCCTTCATCCCGTAGCTTCCGCATCACCGGGCCCCGACCGTTGCGGCAATGCTGCGGCACTGCTGTGGCACTACTGCAGCTCTGGCGTGGCGCCCGGAACAGACAGTCACGTACAAGTCAGGAGTGAGCCCCATGACCACTGTGATTCAGGATGACCGTGCCGGTGCGCGACTGCGCAGAGCCATCGCCGTGTTCGAGACCGAGGGCGGGGGAGACAAGGACTTCACCGGACACCGCAGAGACACGATGCCGATAGTGCAGTCGATCCGGGACCTCGGATGGAGATGCGAGGTCATCTACTACCGTCCCGAATGGGAGGAGGAGCTGTTCGCCCATGTCTCCGGGAGTTTCGACGCCTATATTTCGCGGGTGAACCCGGGGACTGTTCCGGGCGGGGAAGCCGGCTATCTCCGTCTGCTCGGGCGACTCTCCGGTGCCGGCCTCGTGGGTATGCCCACCCCGCAGGACATGCTCGCCTTCGGCGCGAAAGACGCCCTGGTCCGGCTTGTCGGCACGCCGCTGGTTCCACCGGACACGGCCGCGTACTACGACACCGACACCTTCCACCGGACCTTCCCGACTTCCCTGTCCTTCGGTGAGCGTGTGCTCAAGCAGAACCGGGGTTCCGCAGGCTCGGGAATCTGGCGGGTCAGGGTCGACGATGACGAGGTGGCGGCGGCGTCCCGCCCGGGTACCGCGCTGCCCGCGGACACTGTGCTGCGGTGTACTGAAGCTGCGGACAACCATACCGAGATCAGACGGCTCGACGAGTTCATGCGGTTCTGCGACAGCTACATCCACGGCGACAACGGGATGATCGTCGACATGCGCTTCATGCCGAGGATTGTCGAGGGGGAGATCAGGATACTCATGGTCGGCGATGAACCGGTGTTCGTCGTCCACAAGAAGCCTGCTGAGGGCGGGGAGAACTTCTCGGCGACCCTGTTCTCAGGTGCCCGGTACACCTACGGCTCACCCGGAGAATGGCCTGAACTGGTCGGAATGTTCGGAGAAGCGATGCCTTTCATCGCGGAGCGGCTGGGCGCGGGGGGAAGCGGACACGGTGACGTCCCCCTGCTGTGGTCGGCTGACTTCATGCTGGACACCGCCGACGACGGATCTGACAGTTATGTGCTCGGCGAGATCAACTGCTCCTGTGTCGGATTCACATCCGAGCTGGACATGGGGATCCAGGAGAAGGTCGCCGCCGAGGCGGTGCGCAAGGTCCTGGCCCGCCATGCCGGTCTACCCGTACCCGCCTGAGTGCAGGTCGGCTCGGCGGGGCCGGGAAACGGAGAGTTCCCGGATACGGCCGTGTACTGACAATGTTCATCCGGCGGATGAACACTGTCCATTTTATCCGGATACGGGGTAAGTTCGTGATTGAGAAAAAGTACACGCTCGGAACAGTTGCACTTGCTTCAGTGATTATTCTGTCGACAACTGCCTGCTCTGAAAACCATGATTCCCATGCTGCCACCACCGCGGCAAGCTCTGAAGAATCAAAATCAACCGATGTAACAGAGATTCGCGATGCGGTACAGGTAACTCCCAGGCTAGAATCTGCTGATAATTTCCGAGATGTGGCAGGTGACGGTGACGGTTACGAAACTGCGGATGGCCGACATATTTCCCGGGGCGTAGTCTACCGTTCGAATGTACTCACCTTGTCCGAAAAAGACCTGAAGACTGTAGAGTCACTGAATATATCCACCATCATCGACCTGCGTACTCCTTCCGAGATTCGTGAATCGCCTGACGTGACGGTGCCCGGGGCCAAATGGATCAACAGAAACATTCTCGGTACCGAGTCCACCGACCCCTCGGTATCGGCATCGACCACCCCTGAAAGTGCGACAAGAATGATGGAGGACACTGAAAGATCAATGGTCACGGATTCCGGTCTGCGCAAGCAGATTGCGGCGACACTGCGCGACGTGATCGATTCATCCGGGTCGGTGATCGTGCACTGCAGTGCAGGTAAAGAGGCTCTTCTCGATTTAGAGTGCGTTGATCCGGTCCTGCAGCTGGCCGGAGTGGATCAGCGACCGCAAGATGTAGTGGTCGAGGTTCCTGAACCCTAGGGCGATGCCGCGTAGATGCTCCAGCCTGCCGTTGATGGCCTCGACCGGACCGTTGGATGCGCCGATATCGAAGTACGCCAGGATGTCGTGCCGTCGGCGCCACAGGGTCCGGCCGAGTTGCGCCAGCTCCTCCAGCCCCGTCGGTAGGCCCTTGCGCAGGGTGCCGATCACCCTGCCCATCAACTTCTTGCCCCGCGCTCTGTCCGGCTGACCATAGGCACTGACCAGGTCCTGGTAGAACTCCCAGGTCACCTGCAACGCGACGTAGTCATCGTCGGTGTCCCACAGCCGATCCAGGCGCTGGCGCTGCCGGTCGGTGAGGAAATCGGTCCTGGTCAGCAGCGCCCGGCGGTGCTTGTACAGCGGATCGTCTTTCTGCCCCCGACGTCCGGTGGTTTCTCGCTGCAGGCGTTGCCGACACCCGCTGAGCTTCTCTGCAGCCAGGTGGACGACGTGGAACGGGTCCATGACTTTGCGCGCCGCAGGGAGAGAGTGGTCGACGGCGGTGGCGTAGCCGGTGAACCCGTCCATCGTCACGACCTGCACCCCGGCCCGGAAGTCCGGGTCCCGCTCACCCAGCCAGGTTTTCAGGACGTCTGCGGACCGCCCCGGGCGCATGTCGATCAGACGTGCCGGGCCTGCCCCGTCGGTCAGCGGGGTCAGGTCCACCAGCACGGTGACCATCGAAGACGGCTCGCCGGGTCGGCGGGTGTGTTTCCAGACGTGCTCATCGACGCCGAGGACCCGGACCCCAGCCAGGTGGGAGGGGTCAGCGTAGACCATGCTCCGGGCCGCGGTGACGGCGACGGTATTGACCAACTCCCAGCCGATTCCGAGAGCCTTCGCCGTGGCGGCCACGCTCATACGGTCGATGGCGAGGCGTTGGAGGATCCAGCGGGTCACCCGGTGGGTGAGTTTCGCCCCGTCGTCAGCGCAGGCCAGTGAGGTCTGGAAGATCTTCCTGCTGCAGGTGGGGTTGGTGCATGTGAAGCGGGGTACCCGGACGTTCAGGCGGGTGGGGAACCCCACGACCGGTAGGTCGACGAGTCGACGTCGGATGTGGTCCCGCTTCACCCCAGGCATCGCGCAGTCCGGGCAGGTGTCGGCTACGTCCACCGGCTCGGCGTTGATGATGGTGAGGGTGCCGGCGTCGGCGGCATCGGTGATCGTCAGACCGAGTTCTGCGGTGCGGCAGATGGTGTCGGCGACGAGGTTGCCAGTAGGGTGCACGGTAGGGTCCTGGTTCGGTCAGATGGAAGCTTCGCAACTCTCATCTTGTACCGGCCAGGGCCTCTGTATGTTGTACCACCCCGCGTCCCGCCCTTCAGCTATCTACGCACTCCGAACCGCGAAGAGCCGGTAAAGACCGCACGGGATGGATTTCGGCAGTACTGCTGAAAGCTGCCGGTGTATCGGACAGTGACGTGATGAACAACTACCTTCTCACCAATGACTATACGAAGGACCGTATAGGGAAATACTATGACGCCATGGTGGAGAAGAACGGTCAGACTGCGGCCGACACCATGAAGCCACTGCTGGGGGTCCAGAGTTCATATCTCCAGGCGGGTCTGGACGAGGTCAACGAGAAATACGGTTCATTTGACTCCTACATCACCGACGGGTTGGGGCTTTCCGACAGTGAGCTGAACGATCTTCGTGGGAAACTGGTGGAAGGCTGATCCGTACAGCTGTTCCTGTGAGGTCGTCCCCGTCCAGTTGTCGGGCAGGAAGACCTGCGGGACGGTTGACCCCGTGTCTACCCTCCGATGCCCCGGTCGTCATCGTGTCCGGCGACGCGATCTGTCAGGTGTCACGCCGGTCTGCGGTTCTGCCTGTCCAGTTTCGGTGAGGTATATTGGCGGCCAACTCGACGATGTGTGAGGCGGAAAGTGGAATGGCAGCGTCTCTGGCAGGAAATATGGTGGTGTCCCCCGGTGCGGTGGCTGCAGACCGCGCCACCTGCCCGGCAGATTGTCGGACCGTAAGATGACCGCGGCGGAGGTGCCGGTGGTGTCCCGTACTCTCCAGCGGGAAAACGGCGGAGCGGTGCGGATCCGTGTGTGGGCCCCGTACAGTGACGGGCAGGACTGGTTCGTCCGGTGGTCGATACACGGTCTCGACAGCGGGGAAGTTGAGATGGTTTCCGGAGGTGTCGACTCCATGCAGGCGATGATTCTCGCGTTGTCCGCGGTAGGTGACAGGATGGGCAGCGAGGCCGGCACATTCACTTTTCAGCAGGGGCCGGGCAGCCAGTTGTTGCACACTGTCTGGAACGGAATTCAGGACGAATGGACGGCAGCGGTGAGTATGCCTACTGTCCCTGCTGGTCAGATCACACTTCCCGGAACCAGCACGAGTGAGGCGGGAGGTCGGGAAAACGGACGAGGCAAGGTCACGGGTGACAGTCCTGATTCGCCGACTGCCAGCTGATGTCGCACAGCCGCAGGAATTTCTGTGGTCCTTGTACAGTTCGCGCGATGCAGCTGTCCCGATCCGGGCCATTTCCGTGCACCTCAGATATCGGCAGGCTCGCTCCATTTCTTCTTCTGCTTTGTCCTGTCGGTCGGTAAGAGTGTCATCACGATAAAGACAAGCCAGCCGACGAAGGGGACGGCATTGATGAGGAACCAGGGACCTGCGAACCCTGCATCGTGCAGACGACGCCAACTCAGGGAAAGGGAAGGAACTATGAATGCGGCGAAACAGAATTTGCTGAGTACATTTGAAACTGACTCTCCTGCGAGAACTCCGACCATCGTCAAAGCCGACGATACCATGAGCAGATACAGCTGTACCCACCAGAACTCTTCACGCGATGCAAATCCTTTGAAACACCAGTAGTTCTTGAAATAACGGGTGACTGATCGCCTGAACGTGTCCACATCCCGGGGGAGGGGCTGCTCAGCCGCAGGCATTGGCGCAGTGCCCCCGTCGGTGGAATGCTGAGCCGGCCTCATTCTCCCATTGGTACCATATAAGAACTGATCATGTGGCGCGCCTGATGTCTCAGGAATGAGTGGGAGTGATCCAGGGGTTCACAGGGCCCGTTCTCGCCGCCGCGATGTGGTACCGGACCGGTACCCGCATCATCGCTGCTTCTCTGGTGCCCTTTCTCTGGTGCCCCAGGTGAGACTCGAACTCACACTGGACGGGTTTTGAATCCGTTGCCTCTGCCAATTGGGCTACTGGGGCGGTTTCAGCGGCGGGCTCTCGCACCCCCGGCTGTCGGTGGACGATACTACTGCACCTGACCGGGGCGCCCGTCCAGGGCCCCCTGGATCAGGGAGCCGTAGTAGCTGATGAATGTCTCCACCCGCTCAGAGACGAAGAAGTCCTCGGTGACGAGCCTGCGCATCAGGGACAGTCCCGCCAGCATTGACATGGCGGCTTCGGCGCGGGTCTCGGCGTCCATGGAGTCCTCTGTGGAATCGTTCCCGTTCTCCGGGGACTCCTCGGCGATCTTCTTCACCAGCCAGTCCACGACCTGCTCGCGGTAGGCGCGGCCGATGGCGTCCACGATGTGCCTGTTGCCTCCGGAATCCGCCAGGCGGTGGACGATCGAGTTGGGGGAGTCCGGTGCCGAGGTCACGGCCAGGCGGGTCAGATAGACCCCAAGGTCGGAAAAGGGGACCTCCTCGATACGCGCCGCCGCGGCCGAGAAGTCCAGCTGGGACTCGAACAGGTTCTCCTTGGTGCGGAAGTACTTGATGATCAGCGGTGCGCTGACACCCACTTCGGCGGCGATCTCCTTGAGGGAGACCTCTGAGTACGGGCGTTCGGAGAACACCCGGCGTGCGGCGATGAGAATCTCACGGCGCGTGTCCTCGGACCGGCGGCGCGGGGACATGCTGTCCCGGGTGTCAGCGCCGTCAGGGCGGAATGCTCCCACAGGCCTCGGGGTCTGATCTGTCATGGCGACTAGGATAGCCCGCAGTACACTCGGTGAGCTGTTTCGCCGCCCCGTGTCCGGGCACATGCCGGTCCAGGCCGACCCGGATGCCGGCACATCTGCCCCGACGACAACCCCCGACGACATTTCCCCAGAACCCGTTCCCGCAGGAAGGCCCCATGACCGACGTCGCGCCCCCGAAGACCCGGAGTGACAGTACCGACAAGGCGACTGCCGGGCAGTCCACCCTTCTTCTCCTCGACGGACACTCCCTGGCTTTCCGTGCCTTCTACGCCCTGCCCGTCCAGAACTTCTCCACGACCGGTGGACAGCACACCAATGCCGTCTACGGGTTCCTCGGTATGCTTCTGGGGCTTGTCGAGACGGAGAAGCCGACCCATGTTGCGGCGGCCTTCGACCTGGCCGGACCGACGTTCCGCTCGGAACAGTTCCCCGCCTACAAGGCGCAGCGTCCCTCGACCCCGCCCGAGTTCCACGGCCAGGTGGAGCTCATCCGGCGTACGCTGCAGGCTCTCGGTGTCACCACCCTGTCGAAGGAGTCCTACGAGGCTGACGACATCATCGCGACCCTGGCCACCCGGGGCAGGGAGGCGGGGATGCGGGTGCTGGTGTGCACCGGGGACCGGGACAGTTTCCAGCTCGTCTCAGATGACGTGACTGTCCTGTACACGCTCAGGGGAGTGTCCGAGCTGGACCGGTTCACCCCCGGCCGGGTTCTCGAGAAGTACGGGGTCACCCCCGCGCAGTACCCGGACCTGGCCGCGCTGCGCGGAGACACCTCCGACAACATGCCCGGCGTTCCCGGGGTGGGGCCGAAGACCGCGCAGAAGTGGATCACGACCTACGGCAGTCTCGACGGCGTGGTCGAACACATCGACGAGATCGGCGGAAAGGTGGGCCAGGCTCTGCGCGACCATCTCGACGATGTGCTGCTGGCGCGCAACATCACCGAGATGGTCCGCGACCTCGACCTCGGCGAGGAGGGTTCTCTCGATGCGCTCGTCCCCGGCAACCCGGACCCGGCCGCCGCGTTGGCGGTGTTCGAGGCGTTGCAGTTCGGCACGACCCTGCGCAACAGGGCGTTCCGCACTTTCGGCGTGGAGTTCGAGGACGGGGGGACCACGGAACTCACCCTCGATGCACCCGGGAACGGGAAACTCGCGAAATGGCTCGCGGCCCACACCGCCTGGAAGGTGGACCGGCCGGCAGGGGACGCCACGGTGAACAGGCCGCTCGCCGTGGTCGTCACCGGCCTGGGCACCCCCTATGGTGGACGCGCCGACCGGATCGCCCTGCTCGACCCCGTGCCGGGGGAGGACGCCGCGGTGCATGTGGTCGACATCGACCTGTCCGACCAGGACCCTGCGGACGAGGCCACGTTGCGCGACTGGCTTGCTGACCGGGGCGCACCGAAGTGGGTCCACGACGCCAAGACCGAGTGGCACAAGCTCAACGGCTCCGGGCTCCGGCTGGACGGGGTGGAGCATGACACCGCCCTTGCCGCCTACCTGCTGCGGCCGGACCTGAGGACCGGTGATCTCGCCGACGTGGTCCAGCGTCATGTCGGTCATGAACTCCCCGCCGACGCCCCGGGCCCGTCGCGTGCACAGGCGGTCACGGAGCTTGTCGTCGCACTGACCCCTGAACTGGCGGACATCGGTGCCATGGAGCTCTACCTCGACCTCGAGGTTCCGCTCTCCACTGTCCTGGCGAGGATGGAGGCCACCGGGATCGCGGTGGACCGGGCGGAGCTGACCGCGTTGGCCGGGGACTACGAGGGGAAGATCGCCACCGAGGTCGCTGCGGCACGCCGGATCGCCGGTGACCCGGAGCTGAATCTGTCCAGCCCGAAGCAGCTGCAGAGGGTGCTCTTCGAGCAGCTGGGCCTGCCGACGACGAAGAAGACGAAGACAGGGTTCTCCACCGCCGCCGGTGAGCTGGAGAAACTCGCGGCGTCCCACCCCCACCCGTTCCTCGGGCACCTGATGGCCCACCGTGAGTACCAGAAGATGAAGTCGACGATTGACGGGCTCATCGAGTCTGTCGCCGACGACGGCCGGATCCACACCACCTTCAACCAGCGGGGTGCGGCCACCGGGCGACTGTCGTCCTCGGACCCGAACCTCCAGAACATTCCGGTGCGCACCGGGGCGGGACGGCGGATCCGTGAGGCGTTCCGGGTGGGCAGCGGCTACGAGACCCTGGTCACCGCCGACTACTCGCAGATCGAGATGAGGGTGATGGCGCACCTGTCGGGGGACCCGGGCCTCACCGAGGCCTACCGTAACGGGGAGGACCTGCACAACTACGTGGGTTCGCGGGTCTTCGACGTCCCCGTCGACCAGGTCACCCCGGAACTCCGGCGCAGGGTGAAGGCGATGAGCTACGGGCTGGTCTACGGGCTGTCCCCGTACGGACTCTCCCAGCAGCTGAGGATTTCGGCGGGTGAGGCGAAGCAGATCACGGAGAACTACTTCGAACGCTTCGGCGGGGTGAAGCGCTACCTGGACGAGGTGGTGGCCCGTGCCCGCGAGACCGGGTACACGGAGACCCTGTACGGGAGGCGTCGTTATCTTCCGGAGCTGAACTCGAGTAACCGTGTCGCTGCCGAGGCTGCGGGGAGGGCCGCCCTCAACGCCCCTATCCAGGGGACGGCGGCCGACATCATCAAGCGGGCGATGCTCCGGGTGGACCGGGAGTTCACCCGCCGTGACCTGGCGTCGAGAGTGCTGCTCCAGGTCCACGACGAACTGGTCGTGGAGGTCGCCGACGGGGAGAAAGACGTGGTCACCGAAATCCTGGGTGAGCAGATGGACGCGGCGGCTGAACTGAACGTCCCTCTTGACGTCTCCACCGGTGAGGGGGAGACCTGGGACGCCGCGGGGCACTGACCGGGTCACTGGCCGGGTCGCTAGGATGGCCGCATGGCACAACCGTCGACGACCACCGCCCCTCGGCCGGACAGTCACAGTGGCGGGCACGTGGTGCTCGGCTACTGGGACGGGGAGGGGATCGGCCCGGAGATCACCCCTCCGACCCGTAGGGCGGTGGAGCTGGCGCTGGAGCCGTCCGGGGTGACGGTCACCTGGACCCGCCTGGAGCTCGGAGCCGCGGCTTTCGCCGCGACGGGGCAGGTGGTTCCGGACGCCACGCTCGCCACTGTCCTGGGCTCCGGGGAGGACGCCGGGCTCGACGGGTGGGTCCTCGGACCCCACGACAACGCGTCCTATCCTCCGGAGGCCAGGGAGCAGCTCAATCCCTCGGCCGCTCTGCGGTCGGCCGCCGATCTCTGGGCCAATGTCCGCCCGGTCCTGGCACTGCCGGGTGCACCGGCCCCGGACCTGGATGTGGTCGTCGTCCGGGAGAACACCGAGGGGATGTACGCGGACCGGAACATGGTCACCGGTTCAGGCGACCTGCGGGTGACGAGGGACGTCGCACTGGCGGTCGGGGTGTTCACCAGGGAGAAGATTCGGCGGATCACCGGGTATGCGGCGAAGGTGGCACAGGGGCGCGGTGGCGTCCTCACGGTGGCGCACAAGTCCAATGTGCTGGCCCGAACGTCCGGGATGTACCTGGAGGAGGCGGAGAGGGTGTCGGCGGCCACCGGGGTCGAGATCCGCCCCGTGCACATCGACGCCCTGTGCGCTGAACTGGTCAGCCATCCAGGGCGGCACCGTACCATCGTGGCCGAGAACATGTTCGGGGACATTCTGTCCGACCTCACGGCCGCTCTCGGCGGGTCGTTGGGCACGGCGGGCAGTGTCAACGCCGGGGACCGTCACGCCATGGCGCAGGCGGCGCACGGTTCGGCACCGGATATCGCGGGGCTCGGCACGGCGAACCCGGCGGGGGTGATGAATTCCGCTGCACAGCTGCTCTCCCACCTCGGTTACGTGCTGTCTTTTATAACCACCTCGGTGTGGATTAGAGACAGGGGCGGTGGTCGGGCCCTGCCGGGGCGGGAAAGAGGCGATTCTGGGCTTCGGGGGCGGGGGTGTCATGGCGGGAGGACGCCCGGCCGGTCTCACGGCGGGGGGATCCGCCGCGCAGGTGGCGGGGACGGGGAGGACCCCTGTGGAAAGTGACGGTGCAGGGCCCGGTGGTGCAGGCGGGAACAGTGGCTGTACCGGGGTCCGTCCGGCGTCCACCGCGGAGTACTCCGGGGAAGTGTTTGCACTGCTAGCGGGGCACAGTGTACGGTATTGACCGTTAAGCGCCTTTTGAGTTCGATGGGTCTGTTCATTGAGCTCACCGGGGTCGCGAAGCCACGTCGGGGAAGTCGTGCGACCGTGTGAGCAGCTGGGAACAGCCGGGATCGCGGTGCGGTGGAACCGGCGGAGTCCTGTCCACAACGATAACTATCCGTTTCGGAGCACCTTCACCTATGCCCACCAACAACGTTCCTCAGGTTGCCATCAATGACATCGGCACCGCTGAGGATTTCCTCGCCGCCGTCGACTCGACCATCAAGTACTTCAACGACGGTGACATCGTCGAAGGTACCGTCGTCAAGGTCGACCATGACGAGGTTCTCCTGGACATCGGCTACAAGACGGAGGGCGTCATCCCCTCCCGTGAGCTGTCCATCAAGCACGACGTCGATCCGGGGGAGGTTGTCGAGGTCGGCGATGAGGTCGACGCTCTCGTCCTCACCAAGGAGGACAAGGACGGACGTCTGATCCTCTCCAAGAAGCGTGCCCAGTACGAGCGCGCCTGGGGCACCATCGAGGAGCTCAAGGAGAAGGACGAGCCGGTCACCGGTACCGTCATCGAGGTTGTCAAGGGCGGCCTCATCCTCGACATCGGTCTGCGTGGCTTCCTGCCCGCCTCCCTCGTCGAGATGCGCCGGGTCCGCGACCTGCAGCCCTACATCGGCCAGGAGCTCGAGGCGAAGATCATCGAGCTGGACAAGCAGCGCAACAACGTTGTCCTGTCTCGCCGTGCATGGCTCGAGCAGACCCAGTCCGAGGTCCGTTCCGAGTTCCTGCACCAGCTGCAGAAGGGGCAGGTCCGCAAGGGCGTCGTCTCCTCCATCGTCAACTTCGGCGCCTTCGTCGATCTCGGCGGTGTCGACGGACTCGTCCACGTCTCCGAGCTGTCCTGGAAGCACATCGACCACCCGTCCGAGGTTGTCGCCGTCGGCGACGAGGTCACTGTCGAGGTTCTCGACGTCGACCTCGACCGCGAGCGCGTGTCCCTGTCCCTGAAGGCCACCCAGGAGGATCCGTGGCGCGTCTTCGCCCGGACCCACGCGATCGGTCAGATCGTCCCGGGCAAGGTCACCAAGCTCGTCCCGTTCGGCGCTTTCGTCCGCGTCGAAGAGGGCATCGAGGGCCTGGTCCACATCTCCGAGCTGGCCGAGCGTCACATCGACGTCCCCGACCAGATCGTCACCGTCGGTCAGGACCTCATGGTCAAGGTCATCGACATCGACCTCGAGCGTCGCCGCATCTCCCTGTCCCTCAAGCAGGCTGACGAGGACTACTCCGAAGAGTTCGACCCGTCCAAGTACGGTATGGCCGACTCCTACGATGAGCAGGGCAACTACATCTTCCCGGAGGGCTTCGACCCGGAGACCAACGAGTGGATGGAAGGCTTCGACGCCCAGCGCGAGGCCTGGGAGGCCCGCTACGCCGAGTCCGAGCGCAGGCACAAGCTGCACACCGCCCAGATCGAGCGCCACCGTGCCCAGGCTGCGGAAGCTGCCGAGGCCGGCGAGTCCGGATACTCCTCCTCCAGCTCCGAAGGTGCGGAGGCAGTCGCTGAGAAGCCCGCGTCCGACGCAGGTTCCCTCGCCTCCGACGAGCAGCTCGCTGCTCTGCGCGAGAAGCTCGCCGGCAACTAGTCACCGGCTCAGGCAGTTTTCTGCCGCGACAGTTCTGCCGTGACAGTGCAGGAAGCCCCGTGGAATCTTCCACGGGGCTTTTCTCCGTCACCGGGGGTTCCACGGGAGCTGCCCAGGCAATAGGGTGGACCGGAGCATCCCTGAACTGCCCCGGACCGACGAGGAGACCACCCATGGCGTCCACCACCGACACCTCGAAACTGATACTCAGGGAGGTGGGAGGGGCAGAGAACGTCGCCGACCTCACCTACTGTGCCACCCGCCTGCGCTTCAGGCTCCGGGACCGCTCCGCCGCAGATCTCAGTGCACTGGAGGCGACACCGTCCGTCCTCGGGGTGGTACCCCAGGGAGGCGACGGCGTCCAGGTCGTCATGGGTGGGGGAGTCGCAGACTACTACAACGCGATCGTGAAGGAACCCGGCATGGGGTCGGACGCCCCCGCGCCGGCGTCCGGGGCGGCGAAGGAGTACGGCGGCGTCCGCGGCAGGTACGGGTGGGTGAACTACTGTTTCGAGTTCCTCTCGGACTCGTTCCGTCCCATCCTGTGGGCACTGCTCGGCGCGTCCCTGATTATCACCGTTGTCGTCATCGCCGACACCCTCGGATGGCAGGACTCCAGGGCACCCATGGAAGAACAGCCGACCGGGTACGTGCTGCTGCACGCCATGTACCAGTCCGTGTTCTACTTCCTGCCGATCATGATCGGGGCGACCGCCGCCCGGAAACTGGGTGCGAACGAGTGGGTGGGTGCGGCGATTCCGGCGGCCCTGCTGACACCTGAGTTCCTGTCGCTCGGTGAGCAGGGGGACACTGTCCACGTCTTCGGTATTCCCCTGGTCCTGAACTCCTATGCGTCCCAGGTGTTCCCGCCGCTCATCGCAGCAGTGGGACTGTACTGGGTGGAGAAGGGTCTGAAGAAGATCATCCCCGCCACCGTGCAGATGGTCTTCGTCCCCTTCTTCTCCATGGTGATCATGATTCCGGCGACCGCGTTCCTTCTCGGTCCGTTCGGCATCGGCATCGGCGACGCCATCTCGGATTCACTGCTGTGGCTCAACGGGGTCTCCCCGTTCATCCTCGCCGTCGTCATCCCGGTGATCTACCCGTTCCTTGTGCCACTGGGCCTGCACTGGCCACTGAACGCCATCATGATCCAGAACATCGCGGTCCTCGGCTACGACTTCATCCAGGGACCCATGGGTGCCTGGAACTTCGCGTGCTTCGGCGTTGTTGCCGGGGTGTTCCTCATCTCGGTGAGGGAGAAGAACTCGGGAATGCGGCAGCTGTCCCTCGGCGGGCTCATGGCAGGGCTGTTCGGTGGCATATCCGAACCGTCGCTCTACGGGGTGCTGCTCCGCTTCAGGAAGACCTACTACCGTCTGCTTCCGGGGTGTCTGGTCGGCGGGATCATCGCCGGGTTCTTCAACATCAAGGCCAGTGCATTCGTGTACACCTCCCTGCTGACATTCCCGGCGATGGACCCGTGGGGCGGTTAC
The DNA here is from genome assembly GCA_900049755.1 of Corynebacterium provencense. GTDB lineage: Bacteria > Actinomycetota > Actinomycetes > Mycobacteriales > Mycobacteriaceae > Corynebacterium > Corynebacterium neomassiliense. Next base: position 1,265,112 of record LT160593.1, on the reverse strand, counting down.
CTGCTCTCCATCGGTGCGGCGTTCTTCACGTCGATGCTGCTGGTGATCTTCTTCGACTACCGCAGCAGTGACGAGAAGGCGACCGTGTTGGCCCAGCTGGCCGCGGAGAGGGAGACGGCGGACGCCACCGGTGAAGCTGCCGCTACGGCAGACACCGGGGAGAGCACGGATGTTGTGAAGCCGGCGCTGCGCCCCGGGGCCGTCACGGTGGTCACGGCCCCGGTGGAGGGCAGGGTACTGCCTCTGTCTGAAACGCCGGACGCCGCGTTCGCCGGCGGGGCGCTGGGTGGCGGGGTGTGTATCGACCCGACCGGTGGCACCGTCGTCGCACCCGCGGACGCCACCGTGCTGACGGTGCAGAAGACCGGTCATGCGATCGGACTGCGACTGGACTCCGGCATCGAACTGTTGATCCACATCGGAATTGACACTGTGAAGATGGGCGGGGACGGGTTTGAGAATCTGGTGGACAAGAGGCAGAAAGTGTCCGCAGGGACCCCTCTGGTGCGCTTCGACCGCGCAAAGATCGAGGAGGCGGGCTACTCCCCGCTGACCCCGGTGGTCGTGGTGAATTCGCGGAAGTTCGGCACAGTCGAGGGAATGCCAGCACCTGTCGCCGCCCCCGGCGACGACATCATCACCGTCACCGCGAAAGCCGTGGACCAGGTGGCAGGCTGACCGGGACTGTCCGGACTGGCCGGGCTGGCCGGGCTGTCCGGGCGACGCAGTGATGCGACAGTGTATCGGTGCGCCCCTGGTACCGTTCCGGTCTACAGAGAACCGATCTCGCCCACGGCGTGCAGGGTCTCGAGCTTCGAGTAGCTGCGCACCTGGAGCTTCCACGTGCCCGTGGCGTCCTTCTCCGAGAAGAAGGCGAGCTTGCAGGGGAGAACCACCGGCTTGGCGAACTCGACGGCGAACCGGAGTCCGTCCGGGTGGATCTCGCCCTCCAGTCCGCTGACCATCCGGGCAGCCGACCACATGCCGTGGGCGATGCGGGCGGGGAAGCCGAAGGCCTTCGCGCCCAGGGCGGAGACGTGGATGGGATTCCTGTCACCGGAGGCGTCAGCGTAGATGCGTGTGAGCGAGGGCGTGGCGGTCCAGACGGCACTGGGTGTGGGGTCGTCCGGGACACCCGGCCGGCCGAACAGTGAGCCGGAGTCCTCGGGGCGGGCCTTCACCTCAGCGGAGGCGGAACCGGAGAGCTTCGCACCCTTGGCCAGGAACGCGGAGGTCTGGGTCCACACCGGCCCATTTCCGGTGGAGCCGTCGGCGTCCTCCACGTAGATTTCGGTGACCATGTCGATGAGCAGGCCTTTGCGGTGGGGCCGCAGGTTCTCCGCGTGGGTACGGACAGTGAGGACGTCGTCGACAGTCAGTGCCCGCTTCTGTTCGATCACGTTGGTGAGGTGGACCGACCCGACCGCGTTGAACGGGAAGTCCGGGGTGGTCATCACCTTCATCGCCAACGGGAAAGACAGCACATAGGGGTAGGTGACGGGCAGTTCACTGTCGAGACGCAGTCCGGTGGAGGCGCAGTAGGCCGCGAGGTGGCTGATGCTGATGCGCACTCCGGTGACCTCGAACCCCGTCGCAGGGTCCTCACTGGCGGACCGCTTCACCCCGAGGGCGGGGACAAGGTCCTTCGCCGCGGACTTGTACTCGTCCATCAGCTCCGGGATGGAGGGCAGGGTCGTGTAGGTGACAGTCACGGTGCCCCCTATGCGCCCATCAGGTGCTGACCGCACACCCGCAGGTACTGTCCGGTGACCGCACCGGAGGCGTTGCCGGCGAAGAAGGCCACCCCTTCGGCGACGTCGAGCGGCAGACCGCCCTGGTTCAGGGAGTTGAGCCGACGACCGACCTCGCGGGTCCCCGTGGGGATTTCGGCGGTCATCGCCGTCTCGATGAATCCCGGTGCGATCGCGTTGACGGTGATGCCCCGGTCGGCGACCTTCGGGGCCAGTGCCTCGGCCAGGCCGATCATGCCGGCCTTGGACATGGCGTAGTTCGTCTGGCCGCGCTGTCCGGCCAGTCCGTCCATCGACGACAGTGTGATGACGCGTCCGCCGTCGTTGAGCCCGCCGTTGTCGAGCAGTGCCTCGGTGATACGGACGGGAGCGACGAAGTTGATCGCCTGGACGAGGTTCCATTTTCCCTCGTCCATGTTGGCGAGCAGCTTGTCGCGGGTGACTCCGGCGTTGTGGACGATGATGTCGACTCCCTGTCCCCACTTCTCCAGCGCGTGGGCGCGGATCTTGTCCGCGGCGTCGGCTGCGGTGACGTCGAGGGGGAGTGCGGACCCCTTGACCTCGTTGGTGACCGCGGCGAGGGCCTCGCCGGCGGCGGGGACGTCGACGATGATCACCTTGGCCCCGTCACGGGCGAGGACGCGGGCGATGTCGGCGCCGATACCGCGGGCGGCACCGGTGACGAGGGCCACCTCCGCGGGCGGCACCGGTGACGAGGGCCACCTTGCCGGCGGCGGGGGCGTCCCAGGACTCCGGGAGGTCGACGTGGGTGGCGTCCACGCGGATGACCTGGCCGTCGACGTAGGCGGACTTTCCGGAGAGGATGAAGCGGACCGGTGCCTCAAGCCCTGACAGGTCTTCGGTGACAGCGGGGTCGACGTAGATCAGCTGGGCGGTGGCTCCGCGCAGCAGTTCCTTGGCCAGGGAGCGGGTGAAGCCTTCGATGGAGCGCTGGACGATTCGCTCGTCGGCGTCCTCGATGAGCTCCGGGGTGGTACCGATGACGAGGAAGCGGGCGCAGGGACGGACCTTGCGCATCTGGGGGTGGAAGAACTCGTAGAGTTTCCGGATGTCCTCGGGGGTTCTGATCCCGGTGGCGTCGAAGATGACGGCGGCTTTCTTGATGTCGGTGTCAGCGCCGACGAACTGGAAGTCCGGGTCGAGGAACTCGCGGACTCCCTGTGCCAGGCGTCCTTCACCGCCGATGACGACCGGACCGTCGAGGGCTGGTTCACCCTTCCTGTAGCGGCGCAGCTTCTCACCCTGGGGGACGCCGAGCTTGCCGGCGAAACTGGAGTTGATGATCTGCTCCAGCAGGCCCTTCTTGGAAGACATGTACTGATCTCCTTGGTTTAAGTGGTCGGTCGTGATGGTCGGTTGTTCTGGACTGTGCCGGCGGTGATCCGCCTGTGTCAGCCGTGTTAGCCGAAATCGTACCTTGCGGCCCCGTGAACAATGTATGTTCTCATTCGTACCCTAGCGTGTGACCCGGTACGCTGTCCCGCATTTCCGTGACAGAGACAACAGTTCCAGTACCACCCCGGATCCGGCGTCCGGACCACCCCCGACGGGTAGGCTGGCCGCCAGACACGACAGACAACGGAGCGAATCACGATCATGACCTCTACCACCCCGCGCAAGGTCGCCATCCTCGGCGGCAACCGCATCCCCTTCGCACGGTCCAACAAGGAGTACGCGAACGCCTCCAACCAGGACATGCTGACCTCCACCATCGACGGTCTCATCGCCCGCTTCGGTCTCCAGGACGAGAAGCTCGGGATGGTCGCCGCAGGTGCGGTCCTCAAGCACGCCCGCGACTTCAACCTCACCAGGGAAGTCGTCCTCGGTTCCGCGCTGAGCAACGAGACCCCCGCCTTCGACCTTCAGCAGGCGTGCGGCACCGGTCTCGCCGCAGCCGTCCAGGTGGCCGACGCCATCGCCCTCGGCAGAATCGACTCCGGCATCGCCGGCGGCACCGACACCACCTCGGACGCCCCGCTCGCCGTGAACGACGAACTCCGCAAGACCCTCATCAAGGTCAACAACGCGCGGACCACCGCGGATCGGCTGAAGCTCCTCGGATCGGTGAGACCCTCCCAGTTCGCACCGGAGCAGCCCCAGAACGGTGAGCCCCGCACCGGGCTGTCCATGGGCGACCACGCGGCAATCACCGCCCGGGAGCTCGGCATCTCCCGCGAAGACCAGGACCAGCTGGCCGTCGAATCGCACCGGAAGCTCGCGGCAGCGTATGAAGAGGGCTTCTTCGACGACCTGGTCACCCCCTACCTGGGAGTGCAGCGGGACACGAACCTGCGCCCCGACTCCAGCCTGGAGAAACTCGCCAAGCTCAAGCCCGTCTTCGGCAGGAAGGACGCCGCGGCCCACGGAACCCAGGCCACCATGACCGCCGGCAACTCCACCCCCCTGACCGACGGCGCGTCAGCGGTGCTCCTTGCCAGCGAAGACTGGGCGGCGGAACACAATCTCCCCGTACGCGCCTACCTGACCGACTCCGAGACCGCGGCAGTGGACTTCCTCCACGGTCATGACGGGTTGACCCCTGACGGGCTGCTCATGGCTCCGACCTACGCGGTCCCGCGTCTGCTGGAGCGCAACGGCCTGACCCTCCAGGACTTCGACTTCTACGAGATCCACGAGGCTTTCGCCTCCCAGACCCTCGCGACCCTGAAGGCGTGGGAGTCCGAGGAGTACTGCCGGGAGCGTCTCGGCCTGGACAAGCCGCTGGGCGCGATCGACCGGTCGAAGCTCAATGTCAAGGGTTCGTCGCTGGCTGCGGGCCACCCCTTCGCCGCCACCGGTGGCAGGATCATCGCCACTGCGGCGAAGCTGCTCGAGCAGAACGGCGGCGGCCGCGTCCTGGTGTCCATCTGCGCCGCAGGTGGACAGGGCGTCACCGCCATCATCGAACGGTGACCGCCCTACGGTGACACCCACGTTCCGGACCCGCCCGCGCTAACCTGGCCGCATGTACATCATCGGTCTCACCGGCGGCATCGGGTCCGGAAAATCGACGGTGGCGTCCAGGCTCGCGGAACTCGGCGCCACCGTCGTCGACGCTGACCGCATCGCCCGTGACGTGGTCGAACCCGGGGAACCCGCGCTCAAGGAGCTGGAAGAGCAGTTCCCCGGCGTCATCCGTCCCGACGGGACCCTGGACAGGGCAGGCCTCGCCCGGGTCGCCTTCGCCACTCCAGAGGCCACCGCCCGACTCAACGCCGTCACCCATCCGCGTATCCGCGAACGTACGGCGGAACAGTTCGCCCGGGCACGGGCCGCCGGCGTCCCCGTACTCGTCTATGACATGCCGCTGCTCATCGAGACGGGCCAGACCGACCTGGTGGACACGGTTCTCGTCGTCGACGCCCCCGACGACATCCGTGTCGACCGGCTGGTGCGCCTGCGCGGCCTCGATGAAGCGGACGCGCGGCGCCGGATCGCGGCGCAGGCGGACAGGGAGACCCGGCTTGCCGCTGCGGACACGGTCCTCGACAATTCCGGGGACACGGCGTCACTGATCAGGCAGGTCGACGACTACTGGAACTCCCTGCGTGCAGGCTGACCGTGGCGGACAGTCACGGGAGGACAGGGAACGGAACAACGGCACAGAGGACGCCGCGGCGTCCTAGAATCGAGCCATGGCCTTCGCAGCTGAGCATCCTGTCCTGTCCGAGTCCGAGTTCCGCCCGGTCGGGGAGGTCGAGCGCACTGACGCTCCCTTCAAGGTCGTCAGCGACTACCAGCCGGCCGGGGACCAGCCGGCGGCGATCAGGGAACTCGATGAACGGCTGAACCGAGGTGAACGCGACATCGTGCTGATGGGAGCCACCGGCACTGGAAAATCCGCCACAGCGGCCTGGCTCATCGAGAAACAGCAGCGCCCCACCCTGGTCATGGCCCCGAACAAGACCCTCGCCGCCCAGCTCGCCAACGAGCTGCGCAGCCTGCTCCCCGACAATGCCGTCGAGTACTTCGTCAGCTACTACGACTACTACCAGCCGGAGGCGTACATCGCCCAGACCGACACCTACATCGAGAAAGACTCCTCGATCAATGACGATGTCGAACGGCTCCGGCACTCCGCCACCTCGAACCTGCTGTCGCGTCGTGACGTTGTGGTCGTCTCCTCGGTCTCGTGCATCTACGGTCTGGGCACACCCCAGTCCTACCTGGACAGGTCAGTTGTCCTGAAAGTGTGCGAAGAGGTGGAACGGGACAGGTTCCTGCGACTTCTCGTCGACATCCAGTACGACCGAAACGACATCTCGTTCACACGGGGAGCCTTCCGGGTCAAAGGGGACACCGTCGACATCATCCCCGCCTACGAAGAGCTCGCCGTGAGAGTGGAGTTCTTCGGCGACGAGATCGACAGTCTCTACTACATTCACCCGCTCACCGGGGACGTCGTCCGTGAGGTCGACGAGGTCCGCATCTTCCCCGCCACCCACTACGTCGCCGGTCCCGAACGCATGGAGAAGGCCATGCAGGACATCCGGGCCGAGCTGGAGCAGCGCGTCGCCGAGCTGGAGAACCGTGGAAAGCTGCTGGAGGCGCAGAGACTGCGGATGCGCACCGAGTACGACCTGGAGATGATCCAGCAGGTCGGCTACTGCTCGGGGATCGAGAACTACTCCCGGCACATCGACCAGCGCGCACCGGGTTCCGCCCCCGCCACACTCATCGACTATTTCCCGGAGGACTTCCTCACCATCATCGACGAGTCCCATGTCACGGTCCCGCAGATCGGGGGCATGTTCGAGGGGGACATGTCCCGCAAGAGGAACCTCGTCGACTTCGGGTTCCGGCTCCCCAGCGCCCTCGACAACAGGCCGTTGACCTGGGAGGAGTTCGACGACCGGAAGGGGCAGTGCGTGTACATGTCCGCCACACCGGGTGACTACGAGATGGCGGCGGCGGGAGGAGAGTTCGTCGAACAGGTCATCCGTCCGACCGGGCTCGTGGACCCGAAGGTGGAGGTGCGCCCCACAGAAGGGCAGATCGACGATCTCATCGAACAGATCCGGCTCCGGGTCGAGAGGAAGGAACGCGTCCTCGTCACGACACTCACCAAGCGGATGGCGGAGGATCTCACCGACTACCTCCTCGAACACGGTGTCAAAGTGCGCTACATGCACTCGGACATCGACACGCTCAAGCGGGTGGAACTGCTCCGGCAGCTGAGACTGGGCGACTACGACGTCCTGGTCGGCATCAACCTTCTGCGAGAGGGGCTGGACCTGCCCGAGGTGTCCCTGGTGGCCATCCTCGACGCGGACAAGGAAGGGTTCCTCCGGTCGGAGCGTTCCCTGATCCAGACCATCGGCCGTGCCGCCAGGAATGTCTCGGGCGAGGTCATCATGTACGCGGACAAGATCACCGACTCCATGGGGCACGCCATCGACGAGACGGAACGACGCCGCGAGAAGCAGATCGCCTACAACCGGGAGCACGGCGTGGATCCGCAGCCACTGCGCAAGAAGATCGCCGACATTCTCGACCAGGTCTACGAGAACAGGGGAGTGGACGGTCCCGACGACGGTTCCACGGGGACAGGGTCCACCGGATTCGGTGCAGACGTCGACGTCGCCGCAGGTACCTCGACCGTCTCCGCGGTGACCGACCGGAGCACCGCAGGTCTGGCCCGGCCGGAACTGGAGAAGCTCATCACCGATCTGACCACCCAGATGCAGGACGCCGCGCGTGAGCTGAAGTTCGAGCTGGCAGGACGCCTCCGTGACGAGATCGTCGACCTGAAGAAGGAGCTGCGGGGAATGGTCGAGGCCGGGTTGTGATGGGGTAACCTGGGGGCCGGTCACTCACCGGGAAAAAATACCCTGGTGCGTGTGAACGGGATTCAGTGAAGGGACGGGCATGAGCTACAGCACCATCGTTGTCGGGACCGACGGTTCAGAGTCCTCTCTTCTGGCGGTGAGGCGTGCAGCATCTCTGGCAGCGGCGTTCGACGCCACACTGGTGGTCGGTTGTGCCTACTATCCTGACCAGGACGCGGCCGTCCAGGCCGTCCGGATGGACTCCAAGACCGTTGTCGGTGACACCCCGGCCCAGAAGAACCTCGAGTCGGCCGTCGCTGCCGCGGAGGAGGCCGGGTGCGCCGACGTCAGAACTGTAATCAAGGCAGGGTCGCCGGTGGAGGCACTCATGGGGATAGTCACCGATGTGGATGCGGATCTGCTCGTCGTCGGCAATCGGGGGATCAATTCGCTGACCGGAAGGCTCCTCGGGTCAGTTCCCGCAGACGTCGCACGTCAGTCCGACTGCGATGTCATGATCGTGCACACCGTGTAGCGGTCACCGCCGGCGCATGTCCCGGAGGCCTGCCTGCTCCCGCTCACCAGGGAAGCTCCAGGTCATGGACCAGTGTCAGCCCCTGGGTGGCACGGGTCACAGCGACATAGACATCGTTGAGTCCCTGGGGCGAGGCCGCGGCAATCTCTGCAGGCTCCACGAGTACGACTTCGTCAAACTCAAGTCCCTTGGCCCCGCTGACATCGGTGACGACCACCTCGCCGTGGTTTCCGGAGGGTTGTGCGGTGTCCTCGTCCGTCCCCCGGTCCCGCGGTCGGGTGGAGGCGGTACTGTCGGCCAGGCTGCGCAGTCCGGGGAGCCGCCCTGCGGTGGCGATCACACCGGTGAGGCCGGGCCCCGCCGCCTCCACGGCGTCCTCCAGGGCACGCGGAAGGTCACGGAGAACCGCCTCCCGCACACCGGTTCCGGTCTCCCTGAGACAGGACGGGGTCCTCTGCCCGGGAGCGACCACCGACTGTATCTGCGTGGCGATCTCCGCGATATCCGCCGGAGTGCGGTAGTTCACGGTGAGTTCGTGGAGTTTCCACCGGTCACTGACGAACGGGCCGAGTGCGTCCGCCCAGCTGTCCACTCCGGCGGGGCTGCCGGTCTGCGCCGGATCACCGACGAGAGTCATCCACCGGTTCGGGGACCGGCGGAACACCATCCGCCAGGCCATCTCCGACAGCTCCTGGGCCTCGTCGACGATGACGTGACCGAAGGCCCAGGTACGGTCAGCGGCCGCACGCTCAGCGGTGGACATGGTCTCCCGGACCCGCTGCCTCTCGGCGAGCTGTTCGGCGTCGATGACGTCGTAGGCCATGAGGATTTCGGCGTCGGTACCGTCGTCGAGGTCCTGGTAGGCGGAACCGGTGAGGATGTCGAGGGCCTCCTGTGCCTCGGCAACCTGCTCCTTCCACTTCTTCCGCTCCGTGGCCTCAGCTTCCTCGGCTCCGGCGATGCCCAGGATCTCCGCCAGCTCGTCGAGGAGCGGGGCGTCAGCCTCCGTCCAGTCATCGGGGGCCACGGTTCCGTCGCAGCGCAGCAGGGCGTCCCGGGTCAGATCGTCGTAGTCGGACGCTGCGGAGTCCACGGCGTCCCGCGACCCGTAGAGTCCGGCGAGCACCTCCTCGGGGGTCAGCAGTGGCCAGAGTTCGTCCAGGACGTCGAGTATCTGCTGCTCCGTGCCGAGATCCTCCCTCAGCTGCCGGAGATCGGCGGCGGAGAGGAGGTTCCGGCCTCCCAGAGGGTCCGCGCCGATCTTCTCGGCCATGGCGTCCCTGAGACGGTCGAGTGCACTGTCCCGGAACCTGTCCCTGGCCTGGTTGTGCGGCTTCCTGGACCTGCGGGCGGTGGTACGTGCGGCCCGGGCCATGGCCGGGGTGAGGTACAGGGTCACACCGTCGACAAGGAACTCGACCGGCTCTTCCGGCACCGTCTCCCTGTCACGCACCGCGTACCTGAGAATGTCCACCATCTCGACGGAACCCTTGACCTCCTGGGAGAGCAGAGGTTCTGCGCTCATGGGTCGGGTCGTGACCCCCGGATAGAGGGTTCCGGGTGTGGCGAGGACGACTCCGGTCTCTCCGAGACTCGGGAGAACCTGGGAGATGTAGTCGAGGAACCGGCGGTTGGGTCCGATGATGAGGACACCGGTCCTCTCCAGCTGTTCGCGCCAGGTGTACAGGAGGTAGGCGGTGCGGTGGAGTGCGACCGCGGTCTTCCCGGTGCCCGGACCACCCTGGACCACGGTGACGCCGCGGTGAGTCTCACGGATGATCCGGTCCTGCTCCGCCACGATCGTGTCCACGATATCGGTCATGTGGCGGGACCTGGCACGGTTCACCGCGTGGAGCAGGGCGCCCTCCCTGGCCACAGATCCTTCGCCCCGGTCGGTGGCGTCGAATCCGGTGTCACCGGACAGTCGTTCGTCGGTGACGTCGGTGACGGTCCGTCCCGAGGTCCGGATGTGACGCCTGACATGCACACCCTCGGGGTGGAGTGTGGTGGCGAGATAGAAGGGCCTGGCCATCGGGGCCCGCCAGTCCATGAGAAGGGTCCGCATCTGCTCGTCGTCGGCGTGCAGGCCGATCCGGCCGATGTAGCGGCGGTCGAGGACACTGCCGTCTCCGCCGGGACCGTCGTCGGTCTCCGGATTCTCGGGGTCGTCGTCCTCGACGTCGATGCGTCCGAAGAACAGACCTATCTCTGCGGCGGAGTACTCGGAGAGGCGCCGGGATATCTCGTAGGTCTCGTGGTCGCGTTCCAGCAGTGCCTGGGGGTGGTCGATGTCTGCGGTGCGTCGTTGGACGGCGCGGACACGGTCGGTGAGACGTTGCCGGGCAGAGTCCACGAGCGCCAGCAGTTCGTCGAGCCGGTGCTGTTCCTCAGCTACCCCGGCCGGTGTCTTCTCCGGTGCGGCCGGTCGTGGTGACCCGGGGTCACCGGGGGAGGAGGTGCCGGTGGTGATGGGAGAGTCTTGCAGGTCGGACATGATCTCCTGGTCTGTGTGGGTGTGTTCCGGGGCGTCACCATCCCCGGTCGCGCCACTCGTCCAGGTGTGGACGTTCGGCGCCGAGGGTGGTGTCGTCTCCGTGGCCGGGGTGGACCGCGGTGGTGTCCGGGTATCGGAAGCATCGCGAGGTCACATCACCGAGCAGGAGTCTGAAGTCCTCCGGGGAGGCGGTGTTGCCCACGCCACCGGGGAAGAGACTGTCTCCGGTGAACAGATGGGCGGGACCGTCATCGGTCGGCAGGTACAGGGCCAGCCCGCCGGGGGTGTGTCCGCGCAACAGGACGACCAGCATACCCAGTTCGCCGAGCGCCGGCGACGCCGGGGCGAGGGGTTCTCCGGCGTCGCCCTCCGGTGAACGGGGGTCTCCCCAGGTGCGGTCCGACGGTGAAGGCAGGGCGGGCGCGTCGGGTCCGGCGGAGTGGTGGCGCGCCCCGGTCGCCGCGAGAACCTCCGCAAGCGCCCTGACATGGTCGGAGTGCCGGTGGGTCGTCAGGACGTCGGTGATCGTCACCCCGAGTTGCTCTGCGAGGGAGAGGAGATGGGTGGCGTCATCGGCGGCGTCGATGAGCAGGGCGTCCCCGCCGGCGGTGATGAGGTAGCAGTTGTTGTCCATGTCGCCGACCGTGGTCTTGACGAGGGTGACGGGAATCTCCCCGACACTCCCGGAGCAGGTCACGGACAGGCTGTGGGCCTCGCGGGGCCCGGAGAGGTGGCTGAAAGTTCCGGTCCCCGGGCGGGCGGTGGCGTCATCTGAGGTGATCATGGTTCCACCCTAAGCGACTGCCGGGACTGCAGTGTCCGGGGAGGACGCCGCACCCGGGAGACGCCGGAGGACTTCCGGTGACGTCAGGGGGGACAGTTGTCGAGTAGGTGTTCGATATCGGGGACGGAAATGACGTAGACTTCACGAAGAACACGACTGCACCGGTCGGTTGAGGGGCTGTGCGAACAGTCACCGCCGCTACCGGAGGCGCGGGGCGGTGCGGACACCCGCAGACACGTCCCGGGCATGACGACGACTGGAAACCGAGAAGATCAGGAGTTCACCGGTGGCTGAGATCCTCACCGTGCGCGGTGCCCGCGAGCACAACCTCAAAGGTGTCGACATTGACCTGCCCCGCGACCGGATGATCGTCTTCACCGGTCTGTCAGGCTCAGGGAAGTCCTCCCTCGCGTTCGACACCATCTTCGCCGAGGGACAACGCCGGTACGTGGAGTCATTGTCCTCCTACGCGCGCCAGTTCCTCGGCCAGATGGACAAGCCGGACGTGGATCTCATCGAGGGCCTGTCCCCGGCGGTGTCGATCGACCAGAAGTCGACGAACCGTAACCCGCGTTCGACGGTCGGCACGATCACCGAGATCCACGACTACCTCCGGCTCCTTTTCGCCAGGACCGGCGTGGCACACTGCCCCGAGTGCGGCGCCAGGATCGAACGACAGACGCCGCAGCAGATCGTCGACCAGGTCCTGGACATGGAGGAGGGGCTGAAGTTCCAGGTGCTCGCGCCGGTGGTCCGGACCCGGAAAGGGGAGTTCGTCGACCTGTTCGAGGATCTTGCCTCCCAGGGGTACGCAAGGGTCCTCGTGGACGGGGAAACCTACCGTCTGACTGACCCCCCGCAGCTGGAGAAACAGGTCAAGCATGACATCGACGTCATCGTCGACCGGCTCCAGGTCAAGGCCTCCCAGAAACAGCGGCTCACCGAGTCGGTGGAGACCGCCCTCGGGCTGGCGGACGGCCGGGTCATCATCGATTTCGTGGGGCTCCCGGAGGACGACAGCAACAGGCGGCGGAGATTCTCCGAGAATATGGCCTGCCCCAACGGGCACGCCTTGGCCATCGATGAGCTGGAACCCAGAAGTTTCTCCTTCAACAGTCCCTACGGTGCCTGCCCGGCATGTGACGGTCTCGGCACGAAACTGGAGGTGGACGAGGAGCTGGTCATACCGGACACGGACGCTCCCCTGGTCGGTGCAGTCGCGCCGTGGGCCTCCAGCCCGAACCACAGGTACTTCGACAAACTGTTGACCGCGTTGGCGGACAATCTCGGGATATCTCCGCAGACGAAGTGGTCTGAGCTGGGGAAAAAAGAAAAGAAGGCGGTCCTGGAGGGACATCCGCAGGAGATCACCGTGCGTTACCGGAACCGGTACGGCCGGTCGCGGCAGTATTCGGCACCGTTCGAGGGCGTCCTCCCGTACCTCCACCGCAAGATCGATCAGGCGGAGAGTGAAAACCAGAAGGAGCGGTACCTCGGCTACATGCGCGAGGTTCCGTGCCCGGCATGTGGAGGTACCCGCCTGCGGCCCGAGATCCTGCGGGTCACCGTGGATTCCGCGCAGGGGGAGAAGTCGATCGCCGATGTGTCGGCGATGAGCATCGAGGACGCCAGTTCATTCCTCGACAGTCTCACCCTCAACGCCAGGGACGAGATGATCGCCGGGCGGGTGCTCAAGGAGATCCAGGCCAGACTGAGGTTCCTCATCGATGTCGGTCTGAACTACCTGTCGATGTCCCGGGCTGCGGGCACCCTGTCCGGCGGAGAGGCCCAGAGAATCCGGCTCGCCACACAGATCGGTTCGGGGCTGGCCGGGGTGCTCTACGTGCTCGATGAACCGTCGATCGGTCTGCACCAGCGGGACAACACCCGCCTGATCGCCACTCTGGAACACCTCCGTGACATCGGCAACACCCTGATCGTCGTCGAGCATGACGAGGAGACGATCCGGAACGCTGACTGGCTGGTCGACATCGGCCCCCGCGCCGGCGAATACGGTGGTCATGTCGTCTACCAGGGGAAACCCGCCGGAATTCTGGACTGTGAGGAGTCGATAACCGGGCAGTACCTGTCGGGGCGACGGGTCCTCGCCGTGCCTGACCACCGCAGGGAAGTCGACCCGGAGCGGGTGATCACAGTTCACGGGGCCACCGAGAACAATCTGGCGGACATCACCGTTGATTTCCCCCTCGGCGTCCTGACCTGCGTCACCGGGGTCTCCGGTTCGGGCAAGTCCAGTCTCGTCAACGGTGTGCTGGCCCGGGTGCTGGCCAACCGGCTCAACGGTGCACGTCAGGTCCCCGGCCACCACCGTAAGGTGACGGGGCTGGAGCAGCTCGACAAACTGGTCCGCGTCGACCAGAGTCCCATCGGAAGGACGCCACGGTCCAACCCCGCGACATACACCGGAGTCTTCGACAAGATCCGGGCCCTTTTCGCCGAGACGGCGGAGGCGAAGGTCCGAGGTTACAAGGCCGGAAGGTTCAGCTTCAATGTCAAGGGCGGCCGGTGCGAGGCATGCCACGGTGACGGGACGCTGAAGATCGAGATGAACTTCCTCCCCGACGTCTACGTCCCCTGCGAGGTCTGTCACGGTGCCCGGTACAACCGGGAGACACTCGAGGTCAGGTACAAGGGGAAGACCATCGCGGAGGTCCTCGACATGCCCATCAGCGAGGCCGCCGATTTTTTCGCGCCGGTCACCTCGATTTCCCGGTATCTCGACACCCTCGTCGACGTGGGACTGGGCTATGTCCGGCTGGGGCAGGCGGCGACGACCCTGTCCGGTGGTGAGGCGCAGAGAGTGAAACTTGCCAGTGAGCTGCAGAAGCGGTCCAACGGCAGGACAATCTACATCCTCGACGAGCCGACCACCGGACTGCATTTCGAGGACATCCGCAAGCTCATGCTTGTCATCCAGGGACTGGTTGCCAAAGGCAACACCGTCCTGGTCATCGAACACAACCTGGACGTCATCAAGGCGGCGGACTGGGTGATCGACATGGGCCCGGAGGGTGGTGCCGGTGGTGGCACTGTGGTGGCGCAGGGGACACCCGAAGATGTCGCCGGGGTGGAAGAGTCCCACACGGGAAGGTACCTGAGGGACCTGCTCCCGGCCCTGCACACCGCCTGAAACCGGATCGACAGGGGACGGGACTCAGATCGGGTTCAGCTCGCCGGTGATGCCGGAGGAGTGTGTTCCTGTTCTGCCCGCCGCCCGCCGCGTTCCCGGAACGCGGCGCAGACGAGGAGTATCAGGCCGCAGAGGATGAATGCCGCCACCTGGATCAGACCGTCGAGTGTGGAGAGATCGAAGAGGACGAGTTTCGCCGTCGCCAGGGCGGTCACCCCCAGGCCGGCGGTGGCGTCCACCCGGGTCAGCAGGTACACCCCGGTGAGCATCCACAGGACGGACACTGTGAGGTGGCCGACCATGAACGATGTTCCGGTGTCGGTGAGGGTGCGTGCGATGAGGGGAAGTGCAGAGGACCCGGCGACAAGCAGAACACCGGCGACGACGGCAGCGGACGTCTGTGTCAGGTGCAGCGGAATCGCCCGGCCGAGTACCAACCCCGCGAGGGGAAGGTAGAGCAGGGCGGGGAGCCACGTGAACTCCCCGACGTAGCCGGCGGCAGGGTCCCAGGCGGGGATCAGGAGGGGGACAGACACGAGGAGTGTCCACACACCGAGGACCCTGTAGAGGGCGGACGGAAGAGGTGGGGTGAACCACATCATCGCCGCAAGCAGAGCAATGAGCAGCAGTGGCCACCAGAACTGCGCGGTACTGACGTAGAGGACCGTCAGTGCCAGCGTGGTCGCCGCTGTCCCTGTGCAGAAACCGGTTCTCATGCTGTCGGCGACAGCAGCGGGAACCTGGGGCAGGGGAGGTGGAGGCCAGCCGGGATACGGTGGGAGCCCCGGCGTCGCGGGGGCGGGCGCAGGAGGGGGAGCCGGCGTACCGACTGCGGGGGCGGGCAGGTAGGCAGGTGGGTGGCCCTGTGCGTTGTCTCGTGAGCGGCCGGGTGTCGGTGCGGGCAGCCGTCCGCTCAGGTCAGCAGGGGCCTGCGAAGGTGGGTAGCCGGGGTAGAAGACGGGAACGCCCGGGGCGCGGCGAGCGGGCCCGACAGGGCGGGCGGGGGCAGTGAGTGCATCCCGGTGGGTGAGCTCCCGGGCGACAGGCACCGCGCAGGTGAGGACGGCGACCCCGAGCGCACACCAGGCTGCGGCCGGAATCCCGCCGGTCCCCCTGCCGACGGGGTCCGGGTCCGGGTACAGCAGCAGGGCGGCGACCGGAACCGCCGAAGCCGGGATCCAGCGCGTGAGGAGAGAAGCGACGACGGCCGTGGACGCCGAACCGTACTTTCCTGTCACCCCGGCCAGTGCGACGACACCGACCCCCGTGATCGCCGCCGCAGTCGTGACAACCGTCGCACCGGTGAGCGAAATACCCAGCGGGGCATAAGAGATCCCCGTCATGAAGACCACTGCAGCGACGGCATCGACGGCGATCCACGCGCGACGTAGAGCACTTGTCCATCCGGCCAGTCCAAGCAGGAGGAGACCTCCGGCGCCCGCGACGGAGTGACTGCCTTCCAGGGCGATCACGGATGTGAGGATGGTGAGGGACGGGACACCTGCGGCGAGCAGGACGGCGGCGAGCCACTGACGGTCCCACACGCGGGCGATTCCGAGTGCCAGAACGGCAGCTGCTGTCGTCAACGAAGCGGCGGTACCTGTGCTGAACCACTGGAGCCCGAGGGCCATGATCATGATGACCGCGTAGAGCCCCAGCACACCGGCGGTCAGCACGGCAGGGGCCACGGGGCCCTGCGGAGCCCTGACGTGGACTGCGAGGGCGGCACCGGTGAGTGTCAGTGACAGAACCGTGACCATGACCACGGCGACATCTGCCTCGATCCACTGCTGGTCGACTGCCTGGACAGTGAGGAAAACCAGGCCGATCACGAGAAAGGTCGCGCCCAGCCAGGAGATGGCCCCGGTGACGGCGTCTCTGGTGGCAGGGGGCTCGGGCGGAGATCCGGGTTCTCTGTCACGATCTCTGTCCCCGGGCCCCCCGGGCCGTCCCCGGGTGCCGTCGTTTGAGTTCATGAGGCAAAGTTACCTGAAAGACAGGTAAGCGGTCCATGGTCCGTCGTGTCGTCCCGCCCACACCGTCCATGCGGGGGAAGTCGGGGAGACGGGGGCGGTTTGGTCTGTCCTGATACGGCTGCTACACTCCTGGTTACTACCGCCTGTCATCTCTGGCAGGCTGCAAGTGGAGCATCTCCCACCTGGAACCGCCGCGAGGAAGGGTCCGGGTCATATCAGCTGTTGCTCCGTCGTCTGTGGTGGACGGCGGACCACAACTGTCTGACGTGCGGCGTCGGTGACACCGTGGGGGATCCATGGGGACGTGTCACGTCCGCACACACTCGCAGTACGCGGTACACGTTTCTACCACTGCTACTGAGGAGTTCTCATCAGCGCTCAAGCTCGCATCAACGACCGGATTCGCGTTCCCGAGGTTCGGCTCGTCGGACCGGGTGGCGAACAGGTCGGTATCGTCCGAATCGACGATGCACGCAAGCTGGCCTATGACGCCGACCTTGACCTCGTCGAAGTTGCCCCGAACGCCAAGCCGCCCGTGTGCAAGATCATGGACTACGGCAAGTTCAAGTACGAACAGGACCAGAAGGCCCGCGAGGCCCGTAAGAACCAGCAGCAGACCGTGGTCAAGGAACAGAAGTTCCGCCCGAAGATCAGCGACAACGACTACGAGACCAAGAAGGGTAACGTCGTCAGGTTCCTGGAGAAGGGGTCCAAGGTCAAGGTGACCATCATGTTCCGTGGTCGGGAGCAGTCCCGTCCGGAACTCGGTTTCCGGCTGCTGGAACGTCTGGCCGAGGACGTCAAGGACTACGGCGTCATCGAGACCCGAGCAAAGCAGGACGGACGCAACATGACGATGGTGCTGGGCCCGGTCCGCAAGGGCAAGAAGTAGCCTTCCGCCACGCCACCCGTGCCCAACGGTACGGGCGCAACGAGAATTTAAGGATCCACGATGAAGCAGAAGACCCACAAGGGCACCGCCAAGCGCATCAAGGTCACCGGTTCCGGCAAGCTCCGTCGCGAGCAGGCCAACCGCCGCCACCTTCTCGAGGGCAAGCCCTCCACCCGCACCCGTCGCCTGAAGGGCACCACCGACGTGTCCGGTGACGACACCAAGCGCATCAAGCGACTTCTGGGCAAGGCCTGAGAGCGCCTGCACCCCCTGAACCCGACTACCGTCAATTAGTTTGTAAAGGACGTCCATCATGGCACGTGTCAAGCGCTCTGTGAACGCTAAGAAGAAGCGCCGCGAAATCCTCAACGAGGCTTCCGGCTACCGGGGCCAGCGTTCCCGCCTCTACCGCAAGGCCAAGGAGCAGGTCCTCCACTCGAAGACCTACGCCTTCCGCGACCGTCGCGCCCGCAAGGGTGAATTCCGTAAGCTCTGGATCCAGCGCATCAACGCCGCCGCCCGGGCCAACGACATCACCTACAACCGTCTCATCCAGGGTCTGCGACTCGCCGGCATCGAAGTTGACCGGAAGAACCTTGCGGAGCTCGCAGTCTCCGACCAGGCCGCTTTCGCCGCTCTCGTCGCCGCCGCGAAGGCAGCCCTCCCCGAGGACGTCAACGCTGCAGTCGCCAAGTAGCGACTCAGAGACGTCCGCACCCGGACGCCACGCCCGACCGCACCGGCCCGTTCCCACGGGCGGTGCGGTTTTCGCGTCCGGGGGCCCGATAGACTCGAGCACATGACCGACAGCCCGTCCTCACCCTCGTCCGCGACCCGCCCTCCGGTTCCGGGGTCCCCGGCGTCCCCCCTCTGCCGGGACTGGCGCAGCCGCACCGGTGACGAACCGTTCACGGAGCGCACCCCCCGGATCGTCTCCGCAGCCAAGCTCCACCGGGCGGCGGCACGCCGGAAGGCCGGAAGGTTCCTCGCCGAGGGGTCGAATGCCGTGACCTCGGCCCTGAGCTACGGAACAGTGGTCGAGGTCTTCGCCACGGAAGACGCACTCGCGTCCTTCGGGGAGGAACTCGACAGCTTCGAGGGCGACGGAGACGGAGGCGTCCGCGTGCATCTCATCACTGACCGGGCAGCCCACGCCCTCAGCGAGTCGGTGACGACCACCGGCCTGTTCGCACTGTGCGCGTCACAGCTTGTCGACCTCGGGGAGGTCCTGGACCGCGGCGACCGGGCCGGTGACGGGAGCGTCCTCGCGGTCGCGGTGGAGACATCCGAGCCGGGGAACGCAGGTGCCCTCATCCGGGTCGCGGACGCCACCGGTGCCGTGGGCGTCATTTTCGCGGGGGAGACCGTGGACCCGCAGGGGGGTAAGGCGGTCCGGTCATCGGCGGGCTCCCTCTTCCACCTTCCTGTGGCGAGGTCCACCGGCGTGCCGGAAGTCATCGACAGGCTCCACGACCACGGTTACCTGGTCCTGGCGACCTCGGGGGACGGCGATGTGACCCTGGACGAGGCTTCGGTTTCGACGGACGGCGCGCAGCCTCTTCTCCGGCAGAAGATCGCCTGGCTGTTCGGCAACGAGGCCCACGGTCTGGGGGACTGGCAGGACCTGGCCGACATCCGGGTGCAGATCCCCATGCACGGCCGGGCAGAGTCCTTCAACCTCGTCACCGCCGCGGCTGTCTGTCTCTACGAGACCGGACGTGTCGCCCGGGTGTGAACGGCCGGCCTCCGGGTTGCTAGGATTGTCTTCCGGCTGTTGACCATTTTCAAGGACTATCGACGAGCGTGAGGTGCAGCAGGTGGCTGACGGGGTAGACATGAGCGAAGCAGGCCTGGCGGCCGCAGCGGACGCGGCGGTCCAGGCATTCGCCGGGGCGACCGACCTGGACCAGCTTCCTGAACTGCGGCGGGCACACCTGGGGGACGACGCACCCGTGCCGGCGGCGCGCCGCAGTCTCGGCAGTCTGCCCAAAGAGGAGAGGAAGGACGCGGGAAGGCTGGTCAACCAGGCCCGCGGCCGGATCGAGAAAGCCTACAACCAGGCGAAGATCCGCCTCGAGGAGAAGCGCAACGCCGAAGTGCTCGCAGCGGAGC
This sequence comes from Corynebacterium provencense, assembly GCA_900049755.1. Classification (GTDB taxonomy): domain Bacteria; phylum Actinomycetota; class Actinomycetes; order Mycobacteriales; family Mycobacteriaceae; genus Corynebacterium; species Corynebacterium neomassiliense. Next base: position 1,245,628 of record LT160593.1, on the reverse strand, counting down.
GCATCGACGTGACGATGCCGACGACCCGTGGTCAGCGGGGCGCCCAGCATCCGATCACGATCCTCTCGGAGCAGATCGCCGACATCTTCACCGGGATGGGCTGGGAGATCGCCGACGGACCGGAGATCGAGGCTGAGTACTACAATTTCGATTCCCTCAACTTCCTGCCGGACCACCCGGCGCGTACGCTCCAGGACACTTTCCATGTCGCACCGGAGAACTCCCGTCAGGTCCTCCGCACCCACACTTCACCAGTGCAGATGCGGACCATGCTCTCCCGTGAGGTGCCCATCTACATCGCGTGCCCCGGCAGGGTCTTCCGCACCGATGAACTGGACGCCACCCACACCCCGGTCTTCCACCAGGTCGAGGGTCTGGCCGTCGACCGGGGGCTCACCATGGCCCATCTGAAAGGCACCCTGGACCATCTCGCCCGAGTGCTGTTCGGTGAGGACGCCAGGACCCGTATCCGGCCCAACTACTTCCCGTTCACCGAGCCCTCGGCTGAGGTTGACGTGTGGTTCCCCGACAAGAAGGGGGGAGCTGGTTGGATTGAATGGGGTGGTTGCGGAATGGTGAACCCGAATGTCCTCACCGCAGCGGGAATTGACCCGGAGGAGTACTCCGGGTTCGCGTTCGGGATGGGCATCGAGCGCACCCTGCAGTTCCGTAACGGGCTTCCGGACATGCGTGACATGGTGGAAGGTGACGTGAGGTTCACCGAGCCTTTCGGCATACGGGGCTGAGAGGCGGTCTCCTCCCTGACCGCCCCTCCACCGCCATCCACCTCCCGTTGTTCCCCGACTGTTTTTCTCCCGCCCCTTCCCCCATTTCTCAAGGAACCGAGTAACACCCCATGCTGATTTCCCAGGACTGGCTCACCCGTCTGCTCCGGACCTCCACCGCGCCTTTCTCCGTCACGAGCGAGGAGATGGACGCCGGATTCGTCCGGGTCGGTTTCGAGACCGAGGGTTTCAGGCACATCGAGAGATCCACCGGGCCCGTCGTCTTCGGCAGGGTCGTGGACTTCGAGGAGCTGGAAGGTTTCAAGAAGCCGATCCGGTACTGCGAGGTCGACGTCGCTGACGCGAACGGTACCGGCGAGCCGCAGCACATCATCTGCGGTGCGAGGAACTTCCGGAAGGGGGACACTGTCGTGGTGTCCCTGCCGGGGGCTGTACTGCCGGGTGGTTTCGAGATCGCGGCCAGGAAGACCTACGGCAAGGTGTCCGAGGGGATGATGTGCTCTGCCGCGGAGCTGGGGCTGGCCTCGGTGCAGACGGCGGGGATCATCGCTCTGCGGGGTGCGGAGGCCGCTGACCCCCGGATCGTGGTCGGGCAGGACGCCCGGGGCTTCCTCGGTCTCGATGACACGGTGTTCGAGGTCAACATCACCCCGGACCGGGGATATGCGCTGTCCGCCCGTGGGCTCGCCAGGGAGCTTGCCAGCTCTTTCGGCCTGACCTACCGGGATCCGGCCCTGGATCCGGCGGCGGCGGCACTGCCGACAGATCTTCTCGCGGGACTGCCATCGTCGTCGGCCCCCGGTGCCCTTCCTGCCGTGACGGTGGACCCGGACACGAAGGCGTCGCGGTTCGGCATCCGTGGGGTCACGGGCATCGATCCGACGGTGGAGTCCCCGTACTGGATGCAGCGTGAACTGCTCCTGTGCGGTCAGCGTCCGGTCAATGCAGCCACCGACGTCACCAACTACGTGATGTTCCTCCTCGGGCAGCCCATGCACGCGTTCGACGCCGGGCGGATCACCGGTGACCTCCACCTCCGTCGTGCCGCGGCGGGAGAGAAGCTCACCACCCTGGACGGGGTGGAGCGGACCTTGTCGCAGGAGGATGTCGTCATCTGCGACGCGACCGGTATCCAGTCGCTCGCCGGTGTGATGGGAGGGTCCACCTCGGAGATCACACCGGACACCACCGACGTCTACTTCGAGGCCGCGCACTTCGACCAGATCACCGTGGCGAGGACGTCACGGCGTCACAGGCTGTCGTCGGAGGCGTCCCGCAGGTTCGAGCGCGGGACTGATCCCGCTACGGTGGAGGCTGCACTGGATTTCGCGGTCGCCCTGCTCAGCCGTATCGCCGGCGGGACGGTGATGCCCGGGTCGACGATCGTCGGCGGTGTTCCGGAGATGCCCGTCATTGCGATGCACACCTCGGCACCCGGACGGACCGCGGGGATGGTCTACCCCTCCGGCACCACGGTCGGGCGTCTCACCGAAGTCGGCTGCTCCGTGACCGCCACCGGCGAGCGGGACTCCAACGGTGCGATGGCGATCGAGGTGACGCCCCCGACGTGGAGACCCGATCTGACGATGCCGGCGGACCTGGTCGAGGAGGTCCTCCGGCTGGAGGGGCTCGACAAGATTCCTTCTGTGATCCCCACGGCCCCTGCGGGCAGGGGACTGACCCCCAGGCAGAGGATGCGCCGGGCGGTCGGGCATGCCCTGGCGTGGAACGGCTGGCTGGAGATCCTTCCGGGGCCCTTCATCCCCGACAACACCTTCGACGTGTGGGGGTTGGACGCCGATGACCCCCGCCGCAACGCGGTACGGGTCCTCAATCCCCTGGAGAGCGACGTCTCAACCATCGGGACGACTCTTCTGCCGTCGATGATCGACTCGCTGCGCCGTAACATCACCCGGGGACAGAAGGACCTCGGACTGTTCGGTGTGGAGCAGGTGACTCTGCCCACGGAGACCTCGGGTGTGTCTCCGATGCCGTCGACGTCGGGTCGTCCGTCCGAGGAGGAGATCGCGGCCCTGGCGGCGTCCCTTCCCCGGCAGCCGTTGCACGTGTCCGTCATCGCCGCCGGTGCCCGTGAACTCCAGGGAACCTGGGGCCCGGCCCGGCCCTACACCGCTGCGGACGCCTTTGAAGCGGCCAGGGTCATCGGCCGGGCGGCAGGGGTCGACGTCAGTCTGCGCAATGCCGCGTACCTGCCGTGGCATCCCGGTCGGTGCGCCGAGATCCTTGTCGAGGGCGATGACGGTCCCGTGGTCGTCGGACATGCCGGTGAGCTGCATCCCCAGGTGTGTGAACGGGCGGATCTTCCGCCGCGGACTGTCGCGCTGGAGATCGACCTGGATGCCGTACCTACGCGTCCCCGGTTCCCCCGGCCGGTTCTGTCACCGTTCCCTGCCCTCTACCAGGATGTCGCGGTGGTCGTCGACGAGACGACTCCGGCGGCAGATGTGGAGGCTGCTCTGGCGGAAGGCGCGGGAAGCCTGCTCGAGTCCCTCAGGCTGTTCGACGAGTACCGTTCCGACACCCTCGGTGAGGGTAAGCGATCCTTGACCTATTCGCTGCGGTTCCGGGCGCCGGACCGGACCCTTACCGAGGACGAGGCGTCCAGGGCGAGGGAGGCAGCTGTCGCCTCGGCGGCGCAGAAGGTCGGCGCGGTACTGCGGGCCTGACCCGCAGATTGCATAAAACTCGGAATAGTGCATAACTTGCGCTCTGCGGCCGCCGGGGGCATACTGACACGATGATTTCGATCGCAGTGGCCGGCGCCAGTGGATACGCCGGCGGAGAGGCACTCCGCCTGCTCCTCAGTCACCCCGGGTACAACCGGGACTTCACCATCGGAGCACTCACCGGGGCATCGAACTCCGGGGAACGCTTCGGTTCCCTGGTCCCCGGACTTCCGCAGCTCGCGGACCGCATCGTCGGAGACACGACCGCCGAAGTGCTGGCCGACCATGATGTCGCCGTCCTCGCACTTCCGCACGGGGTCTCCTCCTCCCTCGATCTGGGGGACACGAAGGTCCTCGACTGCGGGGCAGACCGCAGACTGGTCTCCAGGGAGGACTGGGACGCCTACTACGGCGGTCCCTGGCCGGGCAGCTGGCCCTACGGGATCCCCGAGCTTCCCGGTAACAGGGACATCCTGGCCCGCGCGACCGGCGTCGCCGTGCCCGGATGCTTCCCCACCGGGGCGACACTCGCGCTGCTGCCCGCCATGCACGCCGGACTGATGAGCCCGGCGGTCTCGGTCGTCTCCGTCACCGGCGTGACAGGGGCGGGAAAGAAGGCGACCGTGAGCATGCTCGGCGGCGAGACCATGTCCAACCTGCGGGCCTACAAGGTCGGCACCCACCGCCACACCCCCGAGATGGCGCAGAACATCCGTCGGGTGCTTCCCGAAGGCATGCACAGCGGTGACGTTCACGTGACCTTCACCCCGGTCCTCGCCCCCCTGCGACGGGGAATCCTCACCACCGTCACCGCCCGGGCACGCGGCACCGACACGGAGATCCGCGAAGCCTACCGGGACTTCTGCGCGGCCGAACCCTTCCTGCTGCTGCTCCCGGAGGGAGAGCAGCCGGAGGTCCGTAACGTGGTCGGGACGAACATGTGCCACCTGCAGGTCACCGTCACCGACGGGGTGGTGGTGGCCACCAGTGCGATCGACAACCTCACCAAGGGGACCGCGGGAGCTGCAGTGCAGTGCCTCAACATCATGCAGGGCTGGGACGAGACCGCAGGTCTTCCCATGTCAGGTCTGTGACCGGACAGGTGACCGACATGACAACCGCAACAGACGGAGCAGAGACAATGACAGAACAGACCACCGGAGTGACCGCAGCGTCGGGATTCCGGGCAGCAGCGACGACCGCGGGAATCAAGCCGTCCGGTAAACCGGACCTGGCCCTGGTCGTCAACGAAGGGCCCGAGTACACCGCAGCTGCAGTGTTCACCCGGAACAAGGTCTTCGCCTCACCGGTGAAGTACACCCGCGCGCACAACGACGGCACCTTCCGTGCCGTGATCCTCAATTCGGGCAACGCCAACGCCTGCAACGGTGCACAGGGTGACCGTGACGCCGAAGCCACCGCCGCGGCGGTGGGGGAGGCGCTCGGCGTCCCGGCGTCCGAGGTCGCGGTGTGTTCCACAGGTCTCATCGGAGACACACTCCCGATGGACAAGCTGCTGGCCGGGGTCGCCACGGTCACCACCGCGGTGAAGGAGCCTTCGGCGGGTTCCCGGGAGGCGGGTCTTGCGGCGGCGACCGCGATCATGACCACTGACACTGTCGTCAAGCAGGCGGTGTACCACGGTGACGGCTGGACGCTGGGAGGCATGGGCAAGGGTGTGGGCATGATGGCCCCGTCCCTGGCCACCATGCTGGTGGTGCTCACCACCGATGCGCATGTCGATGATCCGGCGCCCTACCTCAGCTCGGCGGTAGAGGTCACCTTCGACTGCATCGACATCGACGGTTCCACGTCCACGAATGACACCGTGATCCTCATGGCCAACGGGGCGTCGGGGGTCACCCCGTCGGAGGGGGAGTTCCGGGACGCGGTCCATCAGGTCTGCCTCGATCTCGCCCGCCAGCTCCAGGGGGACGCCGAGGGCGTGACCAAGCGCGTCACCGTGACCGTCACCGGCACAGCCACCGACGGGGACGCCAAGACAGCGGCACGTGTCCTGGGTCGTGACAACCTCTTCAAGTGCGCCATGTTCGGTTCGGACCCGAACTGGGGGAGGACGCTCGCAGCCGTGGGTATGGCCCCGGTGCCCATGGACGCGGAGAAGATCTCCGTCAGCTTCAACGGGCACCCCGTCTGCGTCGACGCCACCGGTGCACCGGGGGCACGTGACGTAGACCTCTCAGGACCGGACATCGACGTCCACGTGGACCTGGGCACCGGAGGTCCGGGGCATGCCACGGTCTGGACCACGGACCTCTCCCACGAGTACGTCCACATCAATTCCGCGTACAGCTCCTGAGCGGAAGGACAGGACCCCATGACTGAAACCGCACCAGAGAAGGTCGTCTACCGCGGCGTCACCGAGCTTTCGCCGGCGATCCGCGCAGACGTCCTCGCCGAAGCTCTGCCCTGGCTGCTGCACTACCGCGGGAAGATCGTCGTCGTGAAGTACGGCGGAAATGCGATGGTGGACGACGACCTCAAGGCCGCCTTCGCCGCCGACATGGCGTTTCTCCGCACCGTGGGCGCACACCCCATTGTCGTCCACGGCGGTGGACCCCAGATCACCGAAATGCTCGACAAGGTCGGGCTCGAGGGCCGGTTCATCGGGGGGCTGCGCTACACGACCCCGGAGACCATGGAGTACGTCCGCATGGTCCTGTTCGGGAAGGTCGGCCGTGAACTGGTCAACCTGATCAACCAGCACGGTCCTTTCGCTGTCGGCACCTCGGGTGAGGACGCCGGGCTCTTCACCGCGGTGAAGAAGAACGTCGTCGTCGACGGCGAGGAGATCGACCTCGGCCGGGTGGGGGACATCGCGCAGGTGGACGCCACAGCGCTGATGGACCTCATCGACGCCGGCCGGATCCCGGTCGTCGCACCGTTCGCCCCCGACGAAGACGGCAACGTGTACAACATCAACGCCGACACCGCGGCCGGTGCCCTTGCCGCCGCCGTCGGTGCCGAAAGGCTCGTCATCCTCACCAATGTCGAGGGGCTGTACACGGACTGGCCGGACAGGGGGTCACTGGTCTCGCGTATCGCGCCTGCTGAACTGGAGAAGATCCTCCCCGGTCTCGACGCCGGCATGATCCCCAAGATGGAGGCCTGCCTGTCCGCGGTGCGCACCGGTGTCTCCGCCGCCCACGTCATCGACGGACGTGAACGGCATTCCGTGATACTCGAACTCATGACTGAAGGCGGTATCGGAACGATGATCGCCCCTGACGACTGGGAGTCGCCCAATGCCTGACAACCGGACGAATGACTGGAAGACAGCCTGGGAGGCCGCGGTCATGCCGACCTACGGCACCCCGGCGATCGAACTTGTCTCGGGAAAGGGGTCCCGGGTCACGGATTCCGAGGGAAGAGAGTACATCGACCTGCTCGCCGGTATCGCCGTCAACGCCCTCGGTCACGCGCACCCCGCGGTGGTCAGGGCGGTGTCGGAGCAGATCGCGACCCTCGGCCACACCTCCAACATTTTCGCGCACCCCCAGGTCATCGCCCTGGCCAACAAGCTCCGCGGGCTCATCTCCCCGGACGCCCACGTGTTCTTCTCGAACTCCGGAGCGGAGGCCAACGAGGCTGCGTTCAAGACCGCCCGCCTGACCGGCAGGTCACGGATCCTCGCCGCCGAGCACGGTTTCCACGGCCGGACCATGGGATCACTGGCGATGACGGGGCAGCCCGGTAAGCGGGCCCCGTTCGAGCCCATGCCGGCCGGAGTGGAGTTCTACCCCTACGGTGACCTGGACGCCCTGCGCGAGCTCATCCTCGTCGCCCCGGACGACACCGCCGCGGTCATCCTCGAGTCCGTGCAGGGGGAGACCGGTGTGGTACCGGCCCCGGACGGGTTCCTCACCGGGGTCCGCGAACTCTGCGACGAGTTCGGCGTCCTCATGATCGTCGACGAGGTCCAGGCCGGCATGGGCAGGACCGGCCGGTGGTTCGGCTACCAGGTCGAGGACGTCCTCCCGGATGTCGTCACCCTGGCCAAGGGGCTCGGCGGTGGTCTCCCGATCGGAGCCTGTGTCGCCGCCACACCCGCCGGCCAGCTGCTGTCGGCGGGCCAGCACGGGTCCACGTTCGGCGGTAACCCGGTCTCCTGCGCCGCCGGCAATGCCGTGATCGACACCGTCATCGCGGAGAACATCCTCGACAACGTCAACCGGCAGGGGGAGTACCTGCGCACCGCCCTCGGCGACCTGGACGCCGTGGACCATGTCCGCGGACGTGGCCTGATGCTGGGGGTGGTCCTGAGGGAACCTCGCCCGGGTTTCACGGCCCGTGCACTGGAGGCAGGTCTCCTGCTCAACCAGCCGGCGGAGGATGTCCTCCGGCTCGTCCCGCCCCTGAACATCACCGACACCGACGTCCGTGAGGCCGTCGCCGTACTCAAGGAGCTGCTCAAGTGAACTCCCCCGTGGAATCCGCGCCCCACCACATCTTCGCCGACGATTCCTTGTCCGTCGCGGAACAGGCAGAGGTCCTGGAACTGGGCCTGGAGATGAAGCGCAACCCGATCCGGAAGAGCCTGGAGAACAGGTCGGTGGCGATCCTGTTCGACAAGACCTCCACCCGTACCCGTTTCTCCTTCGACGTCGGCGTCCACCAGCTCGGAGGGCACCCCATTGTCGTGGACTCCGGCAAGTCCCAGATGGGCAAGAAAGAGTCCTACCAGGACACCGGAGCGGTGCTGTCACGGTTCGTCGACGCGGTGGTCTGGCGCACCGGTGCCCACCAGAACCTCCACGACATGGCGGAGACCGCCACAGTTCCGATCGTGAATGCCCTGTGCGACGACTTCCACCCCTGCCAGATCCTCGCCGACCTCCTGACGATCAAGGAGAAGAAGGGGGACCTGCGCGGTGTGAAGGCGGTGTACCTGGGTGACGGCGCCAACAACATGGCGAACTCCTACATGCTCGGCTTCACCACCGCCGGGGTCGACATCACCATCGCCGCCCCGGAGGGTTTCCAGCCGGAGCAGCGGTTCATCGACCGGGCGAAGCTCCGCGCCGACGAGACCGGTGCGACCCTGCGGGTCATCGGGGAACCGGATGTCACCGGGGCAGATGTCGTCATCACCGACACGTGGGTGTCGATGGGGATGGACGCCGACCGTGACACCACCGCCCTGCGCCGCTTCCAGGTGGACGAGGCACTGATGTCCAACGCCGCCCCGGACGCGGTGTTCATGCACTGTCTGCCCGCCTACCGTGGATCAGAGGTCACCGCCGGCGTCATCGACGGACCCCGGTCCGTGGTCTTCGACGAAGCGGAGAACCGGCTGCACGCACAGAAGGCACTGCTCGAATGGCTGTTCCGCTGACCCGTTCCGCGCGGCAGGACCTCATCGCCAGGTTGATCGAGACCCACCGCATCCCCAGCCAGCGACACCTCCTTGAACGCCTCGAGGCGGAGGGGGTGGAGACGACCCAGGCGACGCTGTCCCGTGACCTGGTCGACCTCGGGGCGAGGAAGGTCCGCTCCGGTGGCCGCGCCTTCTATGCCCTGGGTTCACAGGAGAGCGAGTTCACCGCCGATGTTCCCGCGAAGCTGCGCCGGGTGCTCGGAGAGCTTCTCGTCGGTACGGACTGGTCCGGGAACACCGCTGTCCTGAGGACACCTCCGGGTGCCGCCCAGTACCTGGCCAGTGTCGTCGACAGGTCATCGCTCCCCGAGGTCGTCGGTACGCTGGCGGGCGACGACACGGTCTTCGTGCTCGCCAGGGAGCCGGCCGACGGCAGACGGCTGGCTGAACGACTGTCCCACCTTGCCCGGCCTCCTGCCGACCGTCCCTCCGGGGACCGGCCCTCCGGAAACCGGTCCGGCCCCACTCTGTAGAATTCCCCCGACAGAACATCCCTGAAAGGATCACGAAGATCATGACCGACCGCGTCGTACTCGCGTATTCCGGTGGCCTCGACACCACCGTCGCCATCCCCTACCTCAAGAAGATGACCGGTGGTGAGGTCGTCGCGGTCTCCATCGACCTCGGCCAGGGCGGCGAGGACATGGAGTCCGTGCGTCAGCGGGCCCTCGGCGCCGGTGCCGTCGAAGCCGTCGTCGTCGACGCACGCGACGAGTTCGCCGACAACTACTGCCTGCCCACCATCAAGGCCAACGGCATGTACATGAAGCAGTACCCGCTGGTCTCCGCCATTTCACGGCCGCTGATCGTCAAGCACCTCGTCGAGGCAGCCAAGGAGCACGGCGGCACCCACGTCGCCCACGGCTGCACCGGCAAGGGCAATGACCAGGTCCGGTTCGAGGTCGGATTCATGGACAACGCTCCCGACCTGAAGATCATCGCACCGGCCCGCGACTACGCGTGGACCCGCGACAAGGCCATCGCCTTCGCCGAGGAGAACAACGTCCCGATCGAGCAGTCGGCGTCCTCCCCGTTCTCCATCGACCAGAACGTCTGGGGCCGTGCCATCGAGACCGGCTACCTCGAGGACCTGTGGAACGCTCCGACGAAGGACATCTACGCCTACACGGAGGAGCCCTCCCTGGGCCAGGCCCCCGACGAGGTCGTGATCTCCTTCAGGGCCGGCAGGCCGGTGGCCATTGACGGACGTGAGGTCACAGTCCTCCAGGCCATCGAGGAGCTCAACCGCAGGGCGGGGGCACAGGGTGTCGGGCGCCTCGACATGGTCGAGGACCGGCTGGTCGGCATCAAGTCCCGTGAGATCTACGAGGCGCCCGGTGCGATCACCCTCATCACCGCCCATGAGGCGCTGGAGGACGTGACCCTTGAACGGGAGCTCGCCCGGTACAAGCGGGGCGTGGACGCGGAGTGGTCCAACCAGGTCTACGACGGTCTCTGGTTCTCCCCGCTGAAACGTTCGCTGGACGCCTTCATCGAGTCCACCCAGGAACACGTCACCGGTGACATCCGTCTGGTCCTCCACAACGGTTCGATCCAGGTCAACGGCCGGCGTTCGGAGGAGTCCCTGTACGACTTCAACCTCGCCACCTACGACACCGGTGACACCTTCGACCAGACCCTGTCCAAGGGCTTCGTGCAGCTTCACGGCCTGTCCTCGAAGATCGCGAACTCCCGCGACCGTCGCTTCAGCAAGTAAGGGAGCGGGACGGCAACATGACGGAGATCCAGAAGCACGCCACCAACCAGGGGGCCCTCTGGGGCGGCCGGTTCGCCGGCGGTCCCGCCGAGGCCATGGCGGCCCTGAGCAGGTCGACCCAGTTCGACTGGGTGCTCGCCCCGTACGATGTGCTGGCCTCGAAGGCGCACGCCAGGGTGCTGCACCGGGCCGGTCTGCTCACTGACGAGGACCTCGCGACCATGCTCGACGGGCTCACCCGCCTGGGTGAGGACGTGGCTTCCGGTGCTTTCGTCCCCGACCCGGATGACGAGGACGTCCACGGTGCAATGGAACGCGGACTGATCGAGAGGGTCGGGCCGGAGGTCGGCGGCCGACTGCGGGCCGGCCGGTCACGCAACGACCAGGTCGCCACGTTGTTCCGGATGTGGGTCCGGGACGCGGTCCGGGAAGTGACCGACGGGGTGCTCGACGTGGTCGACGCCCTGGTGTCGCAGGCCAGGTCGCACCCGGACACGATCATGCCGGGAAAGACCCACTTCCAGGCGGCGCAGCCGGTGCTGCTCCCGCATCAGCTGCTGGCTCACGCCCAGCCCCTGCTGCGTGACGTGCAACGGTTCAGGGATCTGGACCGTCGGCTGGCGGTGTCACCCTACGGTTCCGGTGCACTGGCGGGTTCCTCTCTCGCGCTCGACCCGGAGGCCATCGCCGCGGAGCTGGGCTTCGACTCCGCCGCCGACAATTCGATTGACGCGACGAGTTCCCGGGACTTCGCCGCGGAGACTTCCTATGTTCTCGCGCAGGTGGCCATCGACCTGTCCCGTCTCGCCGAGGAGATCATCGCCTGGGCGACCCCCGAGTTCGGGTACGTGACACTGGCGGATGAGTGGTCGACCGGATCGTCGATCATGCCGCAGAAAAAGAACCCCGATGTCGCCGAACTGATGAGGGGCAAGACCGGCCGGCTCATCGGTGACCACACGGGGCTGCTGGCCACCCTGAAGGCCCTGCCGTTGGCGTATGACCGTGATCTTCAGGAGGACAAGGAGCCGATTCTCGACGCCGTGACACAGCTGCACCTCCTGCTGCCTGCGATGAGCGGCCTGGTCTCAACCCTCACCTTCCACCCTGAGCGTCTGCGTGAGCTGGCCCCGGCCGGCTACACGCTGGCCACCGATCTGGCCGAGTGGATGGTCCGTCAGGGGGTGCCGTTCCGCGAGGCGCACGAGGCCTCGGGGCAGTGTGTCCGCATCGCCGAGACCAGGGGGGTCGGTCTGGCGGATCTCACGGACGAGGAGCTCGCAGGGGTGGATCCGCGGCTGACGCCCGAGGTCCGCTCCGTGCTCACTGTCGAGGGCGCGGTGGCGTCCCGGTCGACCCGCGGGGGGACCGCCGGTGTGAGGGTCGCCGAGCAGCTCG
>LT160593.1:1144961-1233514 GCA_900049755.1 Corynebacterium provencense | reverse complement strand
GGGAATAGTGCCCGTCCAGCGCACTGATGACGGCCGCCGCGAGCCGGGGACCGAAGCCGGGCAGTGCCGCGACAGCCTCCTCCCCCGCCTCCCTCACCCTCGCCACCGAACCGAAGGCCTTCACCAGCTGGGCACGGCGCTTCGGCCCCAGGCCGGGGACGTCGTCGAGAACCGACCGGGTCATCCGGCGTCCACGGCTGGCGCGGTGGAACGTGATCGCGAACCGGTGGGCCTCGTCACGGATCTGCTGCACCAGGTACAGTGCCGGAGAATTGCGCGCGACAATGACCGGGTAGTCCTGCCCCGGCACCCACAGCTCTTCCAGCCGCTTGGCTATACCCACGAGAGTGACGTCGGTGACCCCCAGTTCGTCGAGCACGGCCTGCGCCGCCTCCACCTGGGGACGCCCACCGTCGACGATGAACAGCTGTGGAGGATAGGCGAAACGGGCGGTGCCGGCCTCCGCCTCCCGGACGGTGACCTCGCCCTCGAGACGCTCTCCCCCGTCGTCACCCTCGGGGACAGCGGTCCGGTCCTCCCGGTACCTGCGGAACCTGCGGCGGACCACTTCCGCGATCGAGGCCACGTCATCGGAGTGCCCCCCGCCGGCCGCCTCCCGGATACGGTACCGACGGTAGTCGGCTTTCCTGGGCAGACCGTCCTCGAAGACCACCAGACTGGCGACGACATCGGTGCCCTGGATGTGGGAGATGTCGGTACATTCGATCCGCAGGGGCGACTCGTCCATCCACAACGCCTCACGCAGGTCCTCCAGTGCGGCGGAGCGCGCGGTGATGTCTCCGACGCGGGCCAGCTTGTGCTGGCGCAGTGCCTGGCGGGCGTTCTCCGCGGCCGTGTCCATCAGGGCTTTCTTGTCACCCCGTTGCGGGGTGCGCAGAGTCACCTTCGCCCCCCGCAGTCCTGTCAGCCAGTCGGTCATCTCCGCGGCGTCCTCCGGCTGTGCGGGCAGGAGAATCTCCCGGGGTACCGGCTCGAGTGTCACCTCACGGCTCGCCGCGGCCCTGGAGTTACCGCCCACCGCGGATTCCGTCGCATCCGACAGTTCAGCCGACTGTCCGTAGAACTGGGTGAGGAAGTCTGCCAGCAGGCCCGGCAGGTCACCACCGTCGGCACCGTCGCCGGTCTCCACCACCCAGCCGCGCTGACCACGGATCCGTCCGCCACGGACGTGGAAGATCTGCACGGCGGTCTCCAGGTCGTCGCCGGCCGTCGCGATCACGTCGGCGTCGGTCGCGTCGGAGAAGACCACGGCCTGCTTCTCCATCGCGGAGTCCATCGCGGCGAGCTGGTCACGCAGGGACGCCGCGCGTTCGAAGTCGAGGTCGCCGGCGGCCTCCTCCATCTCATGACGGACCTCACGCATCACCCGCTCGGTGTTCCCCCCGGCGAGGAAAGAGCAGAACCCGTCGACGAGCTCCATGTGCTCCGACGGCGACACCCGGCCCACACAGGGTGCCGAGCACCGGTCGATGTACCCCAGCAGACAGGGTCTTCCCAGCTGCTCATGCCTGCGGAACACGCCGTTGGTGCAGGTACGTACCGGGAACACCCGTGTCAGTGACTCCAGGGTCTCCCGGATCGCCCACGCCTTCGGGTACGGACCGAAGTAGCGGACACCCTTACGCCGCGGACCCCGGTAGAGGAAGGCCCTGGGGTACTTCTCCTTCACGCTCACCGCGAGTACCGGGTAGGTCTTGTCGTCCCGGTACATGACGTTGAACCGGGGGGCGAACTTCTTGATCCACGTGTACTCGAGGTTCAGGGCCTCCAGCTCACTGGAGACCACGGTCCACTGGACGTGGTCGGCGCTGAAGACCATCGTCCGGATCCGGGGACTGAGGTGGGCGGGATCCTGGAAGTAGTTCGACAGGCGGTTGCGCAGGTTCTTCGCCTTGCCGACGTAGAGGACGCGGTCGTCGGCGTCCCGGAAAGTGTAGACGCCCGGGTCGGTGGGTACCGTACCCGGTGCCGGCCGGTAGGTGGAGGGATCTGCCATCTGAGGTCCCCGCCTACTCTTCGGGCATGTATCGGTCCTCGAGGCGACGGAACTCCTCGACCTTCTCCGCGACGGTTGCCTTGTCGCCGATCTGGAAGGCCATCATCGGGACAAACTCGAAGTCCGGGAGCTCCAGGCGGGCCCAGCGGGCGTTGCGGGGGAAGGACAGACCGTAGACCATCTTCCACGGGTAGAACCGCGCACCGGTGATGTTGCGGACCTCCACGCCACGGGCGTTGACCCTGACCCGTGGGCGCGTCAGGGTCAGGACCGCCGCAGAGAAGAGGACGCCCAGACCGACGAAAGCCCACTGGTCGACGACGGTCACGGTCGCCCCGGTGTCTCCCACGGCAGACACGACCCCCATGAAGATGTGCACCACCATGATCACCACCACGGCGATCCAGGCCACCCGCCTGAGGAACGGGGAGGTGACGGTCAGCAGCCAGTCTTCACTCCGGCCCCCGGCCTTCTGACGGGAACCGTTGCCGGTCGGTGCGGATGTATCAGCGGTGGAATCAGCCGTGCTCACGTCGGCCCACGTTACCCCGGGGCGCCGTCGCCGGCCTAACCCGGACCTGCCTACCCCCGGGTTCCGATGTCGTCGAGGACGAGCAGTGTGTGGAGGGCGGCACGGGCGGCGTCGGCACCCTTGTCCTCCACCGCACCGGGCACACCGGAACGTTCCACGGCCTGTTCCAGCGTCTCCACGGTGAGAACTCCGTTGCCCACCGGTCTGCCCGAGTCCAGGGCGGCACGGGTCAGTCCGTCGGTCACCGAACGGCAGACATAGTCGAAGTGGGCGGTGTCCCCACGGATCACGCACCCGTTGGCGACGACCGCGTCATGGGTCTGCAGGGCAGCCTTGACGACGACGGGAAGTTCCATGCATCCGACGACACGCCAGTCGTCGACGAGGACGCCGAGCTCCCTCAGTGTGGAGACGGCGTGGGCGTGGAGCCGGTCGGTGATGTCGGCGTTCCAGGACGCCGACACGACGGCGATCCGGTACCCGTCTCCACAGCCGGGCTTCAGGGTGATGTCGGCGATGCCGTCGGCGGACATGGGAGCTCCTCGTAGAAGGGTCGGTGGACGGGAATGGTCGTCCGGAATGGTCGTCGGAAGCGGTCTCAGTCGGTGCGGGCGGGACGTGCGGCACCGGGCTGTGCCCCGGCACCCGGCGTGCCGGGGTGCGGGGCAGGTTCCGGGAACCTGTCGGTCAGGGAGTCGAGCTGGTGCCCCATCCTGTCACGCTTGGTCCGGAGGTAGAACTCGTTCTCAGGATTGGGCGGAAGATCGATCGGCACCCGACGGGAGACGGACACGCCGTGCCGTTCGAGGTCGAGACGTTTCGCCGGATTGTTGGACAGCAGTGCCACCGACCTGACCCCCAGGTCACGGAGGATCTGGGCTGCCGCGCTGTATTCGCGCGAGTCGACCGGCAGGCCCTGGGCGGTGTTGGCGTCCACGGTGTCGAGTCCCCGGTCCTGAAGGTTGTAGGCGGTGAGCTTCGGCAGCAGTCCGATCCCCCGGCCCTCCTGACCGCGCAGGTACACGAGCACTCCCCTGCCGGATTCGGCGATGCGGTCCATCGCCACGTGAAGCTGTTCGCCGCAGTCGCAGCGCAGGGAACCGAAGACGTCACCGGTGAGGCATTCCGAATGAACCCGGACCAGCACGTCTTCACCGTCGTGGGAGGACGGGTCACCGGCGACGAGGGCGACGTGTTCGACACCGTCGATGACGCCGCGGTAGGCCACCGCACGGAACTCTCCGTGACTGGTGGGCAGCCGAGTCTCGACCTGACGGGTCACCACCGGGGTGTTCACCCTGCGCCATTCGGCGAGCTGCTCAATGGAGATCAGGGAGAGCCCGTGTTCGTCGCAGAAGCGGCGCAGTTCCGGAAGTCTCGCCATGCCGGTCGGGTCTTCGGTGGAGACGACCTCGCAGAGCACTCCGACAGGACGAAGTCCCGCGGCCCTCGCCAGGTCCACTGACGCCTCCGTGTGACCGACCCTCTCGAGGACACCGCCGGCCCGGGCCCGCAACGGCACCACGTGGCCGGGCCGGTGGAAGGTCGCCCTGTCTGAGGCGGGGTCGGCGAGCCTGCGGATGGTGGTGGCACGGTCGGTGGCGCTGATTCCGGTGGTCACGCCTTCTGCGGCGTCGACGGTGACGGTGTAGGCGGTGCCGCGCACGTCCTCGTTACGCGCGACCATGGGAGGCAGTCCCAGCCGGTCGGCGTCCTCGTCGGTGAGGGTGGCGCAGATGTACCCCGAGGAGTGCTGCACGGTGAAGGCGACGAGTTCGGGGGTCGCCTTCTCCGCGGCGAAGATGATGTCCCCTTCGTTCTCGCGGTTCTCGTCGTCGACGACGACGACCGCCTTGCCTGCCGCGATGTCGGCGATCGCGTCCTCGACGGGGTCGAGCAGGGAGGTTCGGGCCGTGGACTCACTCACCGTGACGAACCTCCGTACCTGCGGTGCCGGCATTATCTGTGCCTGTGCCGGTCGTGGAGGGGGACGCCCCGACGAGCCGCTCGAGATATTTCGCGAGCACGTCGCACTCGATGTTGACCCGGTCACCGACCTGCAGGTCACCCAGGACAGTACCGGCGAGGGTGGCCGGGATCAGTGACACCTCGAACCACGGTTCGGTCACCGGTCCGATCTCGGCCACGGTGAGTGACGTCCCGTTCACCGCGACGCTTCCCTTCTTGGCGATGTACCTGCCCAGTGACGGGTCCTCGAGCCTGAAGCGGAGGATCTCCCACTCACTGCCGGGGGTACGGGACTCGAGCACGGCGGTCCCGTCGACGTGGCCCTGCACGATGTGTCCGCCGAGACGCCCTCCGGCAGGGACCGCCCGTTCCAGGTTGACCCGGTCGCCGACGGTGAGGTCGCCGACGGTGGTGTAGTCGAGGGTGACCTGCATGCAGTCCGCCCAGAATCCGGGGTTGTCACCGGAGGCGTCAAAATCGGTGACGGTCAGGCAGACCCCGTTGACCGCGACGGATGCACCGTGGACGGCGTCCCCGACGACGGTTCTGCAGGCTATCCGGAGACGTCGGGCGTCGGCTGTGGGCTCCACGGCTGCGACGGTGCCCGTCTCCTCGACGATTCCAGTGAACATGGCAGTCAGTGTAGGGCACGTCGGCTTCCCGCCTGTCGTCCGGGTTCATCTGGTGGAGGCGGCGGCGACTGTCCGGTGCCCCGGTCCGGGACGACTGCCGGTCAGGGATGTGTGCCGGCGACGGTGAGGATGTCCCCGCCGAGGATCTCCACGGACCGCAGGATGAGCCTCCGGGTTCCCGCAACGGTGGTGGCTGTGGCCGGGTCGGGTGCGACGACCGGCACGCCCGCCCCCAGCAGCGCCGGCGCCGTGTACGCGTCGACTTCGTCGACCATGCCTGCGGCGATGAAGGACGCCGCGAGGTGCGGACCTCCCTCGACCAGGACATCGACCAGGCCCCTGGCCGCCAGGTCCGTCAGGACGGCCTCCGGGTCGTGCCCGTCGTACCGCAGGGCAGGCAGGACCGCGGCGTCCTGCGGAAGCGACGTCCGTCCGAGCACCACCCGGGTCGGCTGCCGGTCACGCAGGCTGCCGTCGGGCAGCCGTGCCGTGAGGCGGGGATTGTCGGTGAGCACCGTCCCTGTCCCTACGATCACGGCGTCACGGCGGGCCCGGTCGAGGTGGACGCGGGCCCGTGCGCTGTCCCCGGTGATCCACTGCGAGGTTCCGTCGGTGGCTGCGGCGAAACCGTCGAGCGTCCCGGCGAACTTCAGTGTGAGGTGGGCACGGCCGTGCCTGCGTGAGACCAGCCAGGGTTCCACACTGAACCGGGGGACCCCGGACAGGTCCGTTGCGGAGGTGACCAGCGGTCCGGTGACCTCGACCCCGTGGTCACGCAGATAGTCGGCCCCGCCTCCCTCCACGTCCCCGGGGTCGGCGAAGGCGTAGACGACCCGTGCGACCCCGGCGTCGAGCAGTGCACGGGTGCAGGGGCCGGTCCGACCGGTGTGGTTGCAGGGTTCCAGGGTGACCACGGCCGTGCCGCCCCGGGCTGCCGGTCCCGCTGCAGTGAGGGCGTTGACCTCGGCGTGGGGACCGCCGACGGGACTGGTCGCACCGGTCGCGACGAGGGTACCGGCGGAATCGAGGATCGCCGCCCCCACCGGTGGGTTGGGCGAGGTTGTGCCGCGCACCTCCTGCCCGGCGGCATCAGCGGCGGCCAGGGCCCGGGCGATCCCGGGGTCGCCGGTGAGCCGGAGGTAGGGGTCGGGGCGTCCGGAACAGGCCTGTCCGACCGGTCCGTGTCCTGCAGGGCCGGTCACTGCAGGGCCGGTCACTGCCGGGCTTCCGCGGCGGAGGCCCGGATGGCGTCCACTGCAGCCTGGGGGTCGTCCGAGCCGAAGACACTGGACCCTGCGACGAGCACGTCCACCCCGGCAGCCCCGGCGGCCGCCGCGGTCTCCACGCTGATACCGCCGTCGATCTCGACCAGGGTCGACAGGGACCCGGCGTCTATCCGCGATCGCAGTGCCCGGACCTTGCCGAGAACCTCCGGCATGAACGCCTGGCCGCCGAAACCGGGTTCGACACTCATCACCAGGACGACGTCGAAGGACGCCAGACTGTCGAGGAGCGGCTCCACCGGTGTCCCCGGCTTCACCGACACCCCGGCGCGGGTCCCGGCCCGGTGCAGTTCGTCGGCGAGGGCGGTGGCGGCCGCCACGTCCTCCACCGCCTCGAGGTGGAAGGTGACGCTGTCGAAGGCGGCGTAGAGCGGGGCCCACCGTTGCGGGTTCTCGATCATGAGGTGCACGTCGGTGAACAGGTCCGTGTGCGTGCGCACGGCCTCGGCGACGGGGAGACCGAAACTGAGGTTGGGGACGAAGTGATTGTCCATGATGTCGATGTGGAGCCAGTCCGCCCCCGGGACCTGTGCGACACTTCCGGCGAGATCGGAGAAGTCGGCGGCGAGGATGGAGGGCGCGACCAGCGTCTGTCGGTTCATGCAGGTGATCTTAGTACGACGCCGGACACGCCCCGGCCGCCGGTCGGCGGCGGCCCGGCGGTCGCCGGCAGTCTCTTGGGCACCTCTCCCCGTCCACATTGTTTCGGTCATATTTCGCACACGTTACCCTGCTATTTCGTCGGGATGTTCGATTCGATCTCACGATACGGATCGGTTAGTCTAACCTGACCAGAGCAATGGCACACCTGGCAGTCACGCAGAACTCCGCCACAAGCGGTTGCCGCTGACCGGGTACCCCGAGGCGAAAGATCAACCCGTTCATGAGTTCGACATTCGGCCTGTACGACCCGTCCCGCGAGCACAGCTCCTGCGGCGTCGGATTCCTCACACGTAAGGACGGCGTCCCCACCCACGACGTCCTGGACCGTGGCCACCGCGCACTCTGCGCCATCCCCCACCGGGGCGGCATGTCCTCCGAAGGCGTCGGCGACGGCGCCGGGGTGAACATCGACCTGTCCGTGGAATTCTTCTCCGCCGTCACCGGAACCCCCCTCGAGGAGCGGCGTTTCGGCGTCGGTAATTTCTTCATGCCCGAAGAACCGGGGCACACCGGTGACGCCCGCGACCTCATCGGATCCGCTCTCGAGGCCGAGGGGCTGGAGGTGGTGAAGATCCGGGAGGTGCCCGTCAACCCGTCGGCGGTCCGTCCGGCGGCACTGGCTTACCAGCTGCCGATCCTGCAGTGGATCTTCACCGTCCCCTCCGGCATGTCCGCCGGCGCCGCAGACCGTGCGGCGAACTCGGCACTGCTGCGCATCGAGCAGGAGGCGTACTCGCGTCCCGGTCTCCGGGGCCTGTATCCGTTGTCCTTGTCGACCCGCACCCAGGTCCTCAAGGGGAGGCTCAACGCCGACGAGGTCATCCCCTGGTTCGCCGACCTCACCGATCCTGCGCACAGTGTGCGCACCATGTACTTCCACACCCGGTTCTCCACGAACACGGAACCGCACCCGTCGATGGCGCAGCCGTTCCGTCTCATGGCGCACAACGGCGAGCTCAACACGGACCGCAAGAACCGGATCAGTGATGAGGCTGCCGCGGCCTCACGCCAGCGTCACATCATCCGCCCACCCGGACAGTCGGATTCCTCCCGTCTCGACCAGACCCTGCAGTCCCGGGTCTTCGACGACCGTCTCGACATCGTGGAGGCCGTGGTCTCACTGATGCCCCCCGCCTGGGAGAACGACACCTCACTCCCGGAGCCGGTCAGGGACATGCTGGAGTACTTCTCCCTGTACGAGGAGAAGAACGACGGCCCGGCGGCCGTGATCTTCAACGACGGCGACGTCGTCGGCGCCCGCCTGGACCGTCTCGGGCTGCGTCCCCTGCGCAGCATCGAGACGGCCGAGTACCTCATGGTCTCCTCGGAGGCGGGACAGCTCGAGGCGGAGCCCGACGAGGTCCTCCACCGGGGCCGGATCGAGGCAGGCGGCATGCTCATCCTGGACCACCGGACCGGTCAGATCCGGCGGACACGGGAGACCCTCGAAGAGCTCGCCTCCCGCCGGGACTACGCGTCCCTGCTCTCGTCCGCCCGTACCGACATCCGGGACATCCCGGTCACCGGTCTGGAACGCGGCACCAGCACTCTCGGGTACCAGGGTGACCTGTCCCTGGCCGGGCGGTTCGTGGCCTACTCGATGAACCAGGAGAGCTTCCGGTTCATGATGGACCCGATGCTGGCCAACGGCGCGGAGCGGATCTCTGCGATGGGGTACGGCAACGCGATCAACGCCCTGTCTGACACCGAGGGCGGGATGGCGAAGTACTTCTCGCAGCGTTTCGCCCAGGTCACCAATCCGCCGTTGGACTCGATCAGGGAGGCTGACGGGATGACGTTCCGGGTCGCCCTGGGTGCCAAGCCGGACGGCAGGGACACCGAGGACCCGCGCGAACCCACCCACCAGATCATCGTGGAGTCCCCGATCCTGTCCCATCTGGACATGCTGCGCCTGCGGGAGCAGAACCTGGTGCCGTTGCGTCGCTTCGACCTGCTCTACGAGCCGGTCGCCGGGGACCCGGACGCCAACGCCGACTCCCTCACCGACGCCCTCGACCGCCTTTGTGACGCCGTCGCCCGCTTCGCGGCAGAGAAGGGCGGCATCGCCGTGCTCTCCGACCGCTCAGTGGACACCGGTCACGCCCCGGTCCCCCTGCTGCTCGCCGTTTCTGCGGTGAACCAGCGGCTCATCGCCGACGGCCTGCGCATGCGCGTGTCCGTGATCGCCGACTCCGGTCAGCTGCCCAGCTCCCACCACATCGCCTCCGCCCTCGGTTTCGGCGCCGCCGCCGTGTACAGCCTTTCCGCCCGTCTGCGGGCAGAGGAGAAGTATCCGGCTCCGACGGGTCCCGCCGGTGAGTACACGGAGACAGACAGAGCCTTCGACCGGTTCCGTAAGGCCGCACTCAAGCAGCTCGGGAAGACCATGGGACGGGTCGGCCTGTGCACCGTGGAGAGCTACATCGGCGGGGAGTTCTTCGAGCCGAACTACCTCGACACCCGTGACCCTGCCCTCGCCCGGTGCTTCCCGCACATGGACGCCCCGGTCCGGGGGGTGGGCTTCCGCCGCATCGCCGAGGCGGCCACTGAATGGCACCGGCGTGCCGCCTCGATCACCGAGGATTCCGACATTCCTCTGCTCGGACTGTTCAAGGAACGGTCGGAAGGCGCCGGCCACTCCTTCGGCACGAGTGCGGTGCGCGGGTTCACCGGTCTGACCGACGAACCCCTGGCACTGCCCTCCCCGACCGTCCCGCCGGCGGCCACGGCCGCCCGGTCAGGCAGCGGGAAGGACGCCACCGTCGCCGGGGACAGTGCCCGCGACAATGCCCGGGACAGTAACCGGGACGATGTCGGGGATGAGCTGCGTCTGCTCACTCTGGGCCAGCTCAGGGACGCCTTCGGGATCACCGACTCCGCCTACACGAACGCAGGCTTCGGACGCCTCACCGATGAACAGATCGACTCATTCAAGGTCACCCCGGGCTACCGCGACTTCGTCTCCACCACCAAGGCGGAGCGGGCACGGCGTCCTTCCGCCCTGCGTGACATCCTCGCCCTCCCCGCCGACGTCACCGGTATGCGGCTGTCAGAGGACTTCGACCGCCAGCTGGGGACCTTCTCTCTGGAAGGAAATGACTCGATCTGCGTCCGCGGACTCGACGTCAGCCCGGCCGGCACAGACACCTGGGCACTGGTGCTCACCGACCCGGAGGGACGTCTCGGCGGTCACGCTGAACTCGCCGTGTGGTTCCGTGAGACGTTCGGGGACGCCGTGCTGGGCGTTCGCATCTCCGCAGCTGAACTGCTCGTCAGCGCCCACGGCCGGGCTGCACGCTTCCTCGGTATGCTGCGTCCGGCACCGCCGAGTCTTGCCCTGTCGGAGGTCCAGCCCGCCCACGAGATCACCCGCACGCTGGCGTCCGGGGCGATGAGCCACGGTGCTCTCGTCGCCACCGCCCATGAGGCGGTCGCCCACGGCACGAACATGGTCGGCGGCATGTCGAACTGCGGTGAGGGCGGCGAGCATTTCTCACGGGCAGGGACCATCCGCGGATCGAGGATCAAGCAGTTCGCCTCAGGAAGGTTCGGGATCTGGGCCGGTTACCTCGCCGACCCCCAGCTCGAGGAGCTGGAGATCAAGATCGGGCAGGGCGCGAAGCCCGGCGAGGGCGGACAGCTGCCCGCGGCGAAGGTCACCGTGGACATCGCCGCGGCACGTGGCGGGACCCCCGGCATTGAACTTGTCTCCCCTCCTCCCCACCACGACACCTACTCCATCGAGGACCTCGCCCAGCTCATCCACGACTGCAAGGCCGCCCGCGTCCGGGTCATCGTCAAGCTCGTCTCCTCCGAGGGCATCGGCACGATCGCGGTGGGTGTGGCGAAGGCAGGGGCGGACGTGATCAACGTCGCGGGCAACACCGGCGGTACCGGGGCGGCGGCGGTCACCAGTCTGAAGTACGCCGGCCGTTCCGCCGAGATCGGGATCGCCGAGGTCCATCAGGCTCTGATGGTCAACGGGCTGAGGGACAAGGTCGTCCTGCGCTGTTCCGGTGCCCACCAGACCGGGCGCGACGTCGTGGTCTCCGCCCTCCTCGGCGGCGACTCCTTCGAGTTCGGCACCACCGCCCTGATGATGCTGCGCTGCGTCATGGCGAAGAACTGCAACATCAAATGCCCTGCGGGACTGACCACCAACGCGGAGGCGTTCAACGGTGATCCGCGTGCCCTGGCCCAGTACCTGCTCAACATCGCCCACGATGTCCGGGGGATCCTCGGCCGGCTGGGACTGCACTCCCTGCGGGAGGCACGCGGACGTTCCGACCTGCTCCAGCTGCTGGAGCACCCCGCCTCAGTCGGACGCCTCGACCTGCGGAAGATGCTCGCCCTCGTCCCGGAGAAGAAGGTCACCGACCCGGTGTACCTGGAGAAGAACTTCTCCACCGACGACCACCTGCTGACGGTCGTGCGTGAGGCACTCGTCGACCGTGGCGAACGCAACGTCACCGTCGAGGACATCGTCCTGCACAACTGGGACAAGTCCGTCGGCGGACAACTCGCGGTCGACATCGAACGCCTCCTCAACCACTCCAACTCCGCGGAGGTCGGAACCGGTCCCGCCCTCACCGCAGCAGAGGTCGACGCACTCCCCGCCACACTCCGGGACGACCGGGGCCGTGCCTTCCTCGACGAGGGAACGGTCACCGTACGTACCTCCGGCGCAGCCGGACAGTCCTACGGCGTGTTCTGCAGTGACGGCATGGTCCTGGAGCACACCGGCACCGCCAACGACGGGGTCGGCAAGAGCCAGTGCGGCGGGACCGTGGTCGTCCGCTCCCCCGGCGGAGGTTCCCCCGATCCCGGAGGCAATGTCCTCATCGGCAACTTCGCGCTCTTCGGGGCGACCGGTGGGCGACTCTTCGTCGAGGGTGAGGCAGGCGACCGTTTCGCCGTGCGCAACTCCGGTGCGACGGCCGTGGTCGAGGGCTTCGGCGAGTTCGGTGCCGAGTACATGACCAACGGCACCGTCCTGAACCTCGGGTCGGTGGGCAAGGGCCTCGGCAACGGCATGTCCGGCGGTTTCCTCTACCAGTACGATCCCGACGGCAGGGTCCCGGAGATCGCCAGCCACGATTCCCTGGTCACCTTCCCGTTGTGCGATGCGGAACCCTTCCACGAGGCCACGGTGCTCCAGCTCCTCGACATGCACATCGGGGCGACAGGGTCCGCCCTGGCCACCCGGCTGCGGGAGGACTGGGAGAACACCCGGACGCACATCGTCTGCGGTATGCCCCGGGCACTGCTGCTCTACCAGGACGCCGACGCCATCCTCGCCGCCGCCGGCAGGAAGGAACTCCTCGACGAACTGGCCACCGCCGTGGCGACCGACCGGCTGCATGCGTTCAAGACCGACTACCGGGACCGGAGGGTCGTCGCAGGAGGCAGGGTGCCGGGTGCCGGTGACACCTCACCCGAGGGGGCCGCGACCATGTTCGGTCTCATCGCCTCGTACACAATTCTCAACGTCGCCCGGGAGTTCGCCCGTGAACGGGTCACCGGCGCGGTCGACCCCGGCGACCCACGTATCGACGACGCCACCCGCAAACTGATCCTCACCGAGGACTTCTTCGTGATGCAGAAGGTCGTCCGCTACCTCCGCGACTCCATGGACTCGCTCGACGACGAGCAGCTGGCCGTCCTCATCGCCACGAAACGGCTCGGGGACTACAAGGCGTCCCTGGAACGCCGTAACGTGCGGGGCACCGTGTCCCCCGCAACCTACGGGTGGATCATGCACCAGGACCTGAAGAACTGTGCCCGCCTGGACGACACCCGGATCGACAAAGCTATCGCCAACGCCTCCCTCGACGACCTTGTCGCAGGGTGGCGGGAGATGAAGGGAGCTGAGGTATGACACTCCGACTTCCCACCGGGGCCCCGTTCTCGGTGGAACAGCAGACCTGGCTCGACGGGTTCTTCGCCGGACTGGACCTGGGCCGCGAGCGCTACCAGGCGCCCGCCGCGCAGCTCACCGTCGAGGTGCTCTACGGGTCACAGACCGGAAACTCCTCCGACCTCGCCGACCAGCTCGCCGGAGGACTGCGCGCCTCCGGCCTGGGTGCCAACGTCAGTGAACTGGACAGTGCCGGCACCGGTGTCCTCACCTCCGGCGCAGGTCATGTTCTCATCGTCACCTCCACCTACGGTGAGGGGGACATGCCGGACAATGCGGAGATGTTCTGGGAGGCCCTGTCCTCCCCTGACATGCAGCGTCTGGAACACCTCAGTTTCGCGGTCCTGGCCCTCGGTGACTCCGGCTACGACGACTTCTGCCAGGCCGGCCGTGACATTGACATCCGACTGGAGCAGCTCGGTGCCCGTCGCCTCACCGCCCGGGTCGACTGCGACGTCGACTACGAGGACTGCGCCGCACGGTGGATCGACGCCGCGGTCGCGGCAGTCGTCGCCGAAGCTCCCGCCGGTGCCGCCGGAGCGCCACCTGCGAAGGGGCTGACGGGCCGGCGGGAACGTGGCGTGCTGGCGAACCGGCCCCTCCCCTTTTCCGGGGGCCAGGGGGGGAAGGTGTACGAGGAGCCCCGAATCTGTCTCTTATACACTTCGAGATGTATAGAAGAGGCGGGCTCCCGCCGGTGCCGCCGGAGCGCCACCTGCCGGTGCGGGGGCGGGGACCGGAAGTGCACAGGAGCGCAGGTCCACGGGTCCGAAATGGAGCCGGAAGAGTCCTTTCCCCGCCGCACTCGCCGCCAGTCGTCGCCTGTCCGCCCCCGGCAGTGCCAAGGAGATCCACCACTACGAGTTCGACCTCGCAGACTCAGGGATCACCTACACCGCAGGGGACGCTCTCGCGGTCATGCCGGTCAATGACCCGGAACTCGTCGGAGCGGTCCTCGGTCGTCTCGGGCTCGACGGCTCGCAGGACTCCCCGGGTGACGGCGGTGGGACACTGTTCGACACGGTGCTGACCTCCCGGGAGATCCGCACACCGGGACGGGACTTCATCACCGCGGTCGCGGACGCCGCACCCGAAGGAGTTCTCGCAGACGTCATCCGCCGTGACGACCGGGACGCCCTGGACTCCTACCTGTGGGGACGTGACATCCTTGACCTGCTCGAAGAGAACCCGTCGGTACGTTTCACGGCTGAACGACTGCTGGAACTGCTGCGTCCTCTCCAGGCCCGTCAGTACTCCATCTCCTCGTCACCGTTGGCGAGCCCGGACCGGATACACCTCACCGTCGCCTCGGTCAGGCACAGCAGCGGCCCCGGTGCCCGCAGCCACGGAGGAGTGTGCTCGACCTACCTCTCCGACCGTATCGCCGACGGTGACCTGACCGGAATCTGGCTGCAGCCCAATGCTGCATTCAGCGTCCCGGAGGACGGTTCGAGACCGGTGATCATGGTGGGCCCCGGTACCGGCATCGCCCCGTTCCGGGGTTTCCTCCACGAGCGGGCGGAATCCGGTGCCACGGGTTCCAACTGGCTGTTCTTCGGCGACCAGCACCGCGCCACCGACTTCATCTACGAGGAGGAGCTGACGGGACTGTCGGAACGTGGCGTGCTGACGAAACTGTCGCTCGCCTTTTCCCGGGACCAGGCGGAGAAGGTGTACGTGCAGACCCGGATGAGACAGGAGGCGGAGGAGCTCTACCGCTGGCTCGAGGACGGGGCCTACTTCTACGTCTGCGGGGACGCCTCACGCATGGCCAAGGATGTCGAGACCGCCCTGCTGGACGTCATCGCCGGGCAGTCGGGTGGTTCGGAGAACGCGGCCCAGGAGTATCTGGCCCGTATGAAGAAAGAGAAGCGGTACGTCCGCGACGTGTACTGACCGACCGCTTCCGCTCCGGTCAGCGCGCCGGTCAGCGACGCAGTACGGCGAAGAACATTGCGTCGGTGCCGTGCCGGTGCGGCCAGAGCTGGACGAACGGGGCGGAGTCCAGAGTTCCTGACTCCCGCTCCCCTTCCCCTGTCAGCTCGGGGAACAGGGCGGTGGCGTCCTCGACGACAGCACCGGTCTCCTCGGCAACTGACAGGACGACCTCCCGGGTCTCTGCGGGGTGGGGCGAACAGGTCGAGTAGACCACCACACCGCCCGGCCGGGTGGCACGCAGGGCCGAGCGCAGCAGATCCCGTTGCAGGGACACGAGCCCGGGGACGTCCCCCGGCGACTTCCGCCACCGTGCCTCGGGTCGGCGGCGCAGGGCTCCGAGCCCGGTGCAGGGCGCGTCGACGAGAAGACGACGTCACGGACCCGGTCCCCTGAGCCGGTTCTCCTGCGGGCGTCCTCATGTTCTCTTCAAATCGAAACCGATAAGAGAGAAGGAAAAGAGAGACGGGTCATAGCCTGAGCTCTCCGCCGCCCCGCCCCGGCCCGGGGCGGTCGGAATCTCCAGGCCTTCGATCTCTTCAAGTCTGCGTCCGTCCCCCTCGAACACCGTCACCGGCAGTCCCCGGGTGGCGTTGCGCACCAGTCGGGCACGGTGGGGAACCGGTTCCACGGCATCGACGACGGCACCGTCACCCATCGCCCAGGAGGCGATGAAAGCCGTCTTGCCCCCGGGACCCGAGCACAGGTCCAGCCAACGGCCGTGGTCGTCGTCGACGCGTGCACGCAGCAGCGCCAGGGCGATGAGCTGACTTCCCTCGTCCTGGACCCCGGCGAGCCCCTCCTTCACCGGTTCGAGTTCCCCCGGGTCCCCCTCGGAAAGGTAGACGGCGTACGGGGACCAGCGTCCCTGCTCACCACCGGTGACCAGGGCCAGTTCCTCCCCGCTGATCTGCCCGGGGCGGGCGGCAAGGTGGACGAGGGGACGGATGTCGTCGGCTTCCAGGGCTTCGGGGAGTTCCGGTGAGAGCTGGCCCGGGCCGGCCCCCAGGGCGGCGTTGAACGCCTCGGCGATCCAGGCCGGGTGTGAGGTGCGCAGTGCGGCGCGTTCCAGCGGATCGGTCACCCGGCCGACCACCCGGTCAACGAGGGTGCCGGCCGGGGTCCTGGTGAGGGAGCGCAGGACACCGTTGGTGAACCCGGCCGCCTTCGCTTCACCGTTGGCCTTGACCAGTTCGACCGTGGTATTCACCGCCGCGTGATCGTCGACCCTCGTGCGCATGATCTGGTAGGCGCCCAGTCTCAGGGCATCGAGGACGACGGCGTCGATCCTGTCGACCGGGCGTCCTGCGACATCGGCGATCACCGCATCGAGCAGGCCCTGCATCCGCAGTGTGCCGTAGGTCAGTTCGGTGGCGAATGCGGCGTCCCTGCCGTGGAGGTTCGCCGAGCGCAGTGCTTCCGGCAGGGCGATGTTGGCGTAGGCGCCTTCGGCGGAGACTCTGCGCAGGACGTCGAAGACGACGTCACGGACACGGTCCCCTGAGCCGGTTCTCCTGCGGGCGTCCTCATGTTCTCTGCGGTGCGACTCGCTGCGGCGCCGGTACCCCCTGCTGCCGGTGTCCTGACGCCGGGACGAGCCCGCCGACTCTGACCGGGAACGGAATCCACCCATCACTGTTCTCCTTCGGGCATCTGCTCGGGTACGGGGTCGGGACCCCGGTCGGGTACGGGGTCGGGTACGGGGTCGAAGACAACTGTCCGGGCTTCGCCTGTGGACCCCTTTCCACCCAGGTCACCGCGTCCACGGGCCCAGTCGGCCGCCGTCATCATCTTCCTTCCCGGTGGCTGGATCCTGGTGATCTCCAGGGCTGCGTCACCGGTTCCGACGAGGACCCGTGACTTTCCGGCGAGCACCTCTCCCGGGGACAGTTCGGCCTCCTGTGTGACGGGCAGGAGCAGTCCCAGCTTGTACCGTTCACCGTCGAGGGTCGTCCATGCCCCCGGTGCCGGTGTGTGTGCACGGGTGACCCGCTGGATCACCGCGGCAGGACGCCGCCAGTCCACCCTGGCGTCGGCGGTGGTGATCTTCCCGGCGTACGTCGCTCCGTGTTCCGGCTGCTCTGTCACCACCGCAGTGCCGGACTCCAGTCCGGTCAGAGACTGTGACAGGAGTTCTCCACCGGAGACGGTCAGCCGGGTCAGCAGGTCATCGGCGGTGTCGGTGGGTGTCACGGTTTCCTCGACGGTGCCGATCACCGGTCCGGCGTCGAGGGCGGGGACGATTCGGAACGTCGTCGCGCCGGGGACCCGGTCCCTTTTTCACATTTACATTGGTTTTAGAGACAGGCCCAATGGTGCCTTTAGGTTTCCGGGGGGCGGGTTGTGAGCCGGGATCTATGTGGGCCCCCGGGACCGCCTCCCCCCCGTCTCGGGTTTCTCTCACGGTGGCGCCGCCTGGACCGGTGCTGCGCCGCGCCACCGGGGCAGCAGGGAGAAGTGCAGGTTGATCCACCCGAACCGGAAGATGTCGAGGACGTCGGCCGGGAGGATCTGACCGTAGGCCACCACGGCGACGGCGTCCACACCGGTGTCCGCGTATCCGCGCAGGATCTCGCGGATCCGGTCGGCGTCCGGAGCCCCGGGCTTCAGGGAGGACCACCGGTGCACCGGAACGCCGGCGGCCCCGGCCACTTCGGCGACCGGGGACGGGTGCAGGCTCCTGCCCCGACCCCGACGCGCGTCCGGGCGGGTCAGCACGGCGACGACTTCGTGGGGGGAGTCCCCGAGCAGGTGGCGCAGGACGTGTGCCGCGGGTTCCGGAGTTCCGGCGAAGAGAATTCTCATCGGTTGAACCACTCACTCGTCCTGATGTCCGCCATGACGGCGCGTCGGCCCTCGGGTTCCATGCGCTGGAAGTACATCACCCCGTCAAGGTGGTCGGTCTCATGCTGTACACACCGTGCGAGCAGTCCGGTGACCTCCCGGTCCACCGTGTCGCCGTCGAGGGTGACACCGGTGACGCGTACCTTGGCGGCCCTGGTCACCGGTCCGCCGGTTCCGGGCACCGACAGGCATCCCTCTCTGCCGGTCTGGGTCTCCGGGCCGACGGCCTCCCACACCGGGTTGATCACGTGGCCCCGGTCCCCTTCACAGTCGTAGACGAAGACTCTCCTGGTCACCCCGACCTGGTTGGCGGCCAGTCCGACCCCTCCGGCGGTGTCCATGGTCTCCAGCATGTCGGCGACGAGGGTTCGCAGGGTGGGGTCGGAGGGGTCGTCTACAGGTTCGGCGACGGTCCGCAGGACCGGGTCGCCGAACAGGCGGATGTCAAGGGCAGTCATGACGGAACAGTCTAGCCGACCCGCACAGGGTCGACGACGACCCTCAGGGGTCCGGTCATACGCCGGGTGGCGCGCACCGACTTCGCCGCCCTGAGTGCACCGCCGAGCAGCGGGGCGGCGTCCTGCCCGGAGGCGGTGTGCGCCGGGGTCCTCAGAATCAGCCGGCGCGCCCGGTCGCGCTCCTGCTCCCCCAGCCCGGGTCTGTAGAACACATAAAGGAGTGAGAAAGAGAGAAGCCGACAGCCATGACGCCCTCGCCGCCCGGCCGGACAGTATCGCGGCCAGGAGACTGTCAGCGTGACGGTAGCCGGCCCACCCGTCGAGGGCCGCCTGCCGTGCGGCGTCGGCAAGGTCAGGTGCGGGGACCAGGTCACCGTAGAGTTCCTCCCAGCTGACCCCGTTTCCGAACAGTCCGGCCTTCTCTGCACTGACGTGCCGGGCGGGCACCGCGGACCGGATAATGTCGGAACGTACCCCGGCGTACCGGTCGGCCAGCAGGTTGACGAGCTTCCACAGCTGCGCGGGCACCACCGGGGCCTCCCCGAGGACCCGTGTCACCGGGGCAAGGCGCCCCACGTGCTCGGTCGCGCGGCGACGTTCCACGACGACGGCGTCGACCAGGCGACCGGCGAAACGTACACGGACCCGGGTCCCGGCGACGGCGGTGGCGTCAAGATCCGGCGGAACGGAGTAGTCGAAGAGTCGGTCGAGGTGCGGCATCCCGAGCAGGGGGAGCACCCTGGCGACCGGCAGGGCGACCCGGTCGGTGACAGGACCGGAGCCGGGGTCGGTGACCGGTGGTTCCACGACAGGGTCGGACATCGGCTCGTCGACGGTGCTACAGGCCGGCCGCGTCCCTGAGTGCGTCGACGCGGTCCGTCCTCTCCCACGGCAGATCGATGTCGGTACGGCCGAAATGCCCGTAGGCGGCAGTCTGCGCGTAGATCGGGCGCAGCAGGTCCAGTTCCCGGATGATCGCCGCGGGCCTCAGATCGAAGACACGGCGGACGGCCGCCTGGATCGATTCGTCGGTCTGACCCTCCACGGCAGTTCCGAAGGTCTCGACGTAGAGGCCGACCGGCTGTGCTTTGCCGATGGCGTAGGCGACCTGGACCTCCGCGCGGTGTGCGAGGCCGGAGGCGACGATGTTCTTGGCGACCCAGCGCATGGCGTAGGCGGCGGACCTGTCGACCTTGCTCGGATCCTTGCCCGAGAATGCGCCGCCACCGTGGCGGGCCATGCCGCCGTAGGTGTCGACGATGATCTTGCGTCCGGTCAGACCGGCGTCGCCCATCGGGCCGCCGAGGATGAAGGACCCGGACGGGTTGATCAGGACGGTGAGGTCATCGGTGACCAGGTCGGTGATCCCCGCCTCCTCGATGACGGGATCGATGACATGTTCGCGCAGCTGTGCGGCGAGCCATTCCTGGGTCGCTTCGGGTGCGTGCTGGGTGGAGATGACGACCGTGTCGAGGTGGTGGGGCCTGCCGTCGGAGTCGTAGGCGAACGTGACCTGGGTTTTGCCGTCGGGACGCAGATTGTCGACGATGCCCTCCTTGCGGACCTGGGTCAGCCGCCGGGACAGCCGGTGAGCGGTCGCGATCGGTAGTGGCATCAGTTCCGGGGTTTCGTCGGTGGCGTAGCCGAACATCAGTCCCTGGTCACCGGCACCCGCCTGGTCGTCGGCGTCCCGCGAGTCACCGGCGTCACCGTTGCGGTACTCGTGGGAGGTGTCGACCCCGTCGCCGATCTCCTGGGACTGTTCGCCGATGGCGACGTTGACGCCGCAGGTCGATCCGTCGAACCCGACCTCGGAGGAGGTGAATCCGATCCGGCGGATCGTGTCCCGGACCAGCTGCGGGATCTCGACGTAGGCGCTGGTCCTGACCTCGCCGACGACATGGACCTGGCCGGTGGTGACGAGAGTTTCGACGGCCACGTGGGAGGTGGGGTCCTTGGCGAGCAGAGCGTCGAGGATGGTGTCGGAGATCGCGTCGCAGATCTTGTCGGGGTGACCCTCGGTCACGGACTCACTGGTGAAAAGGCGGAATGACACGCGGAGTTCTCTTCCTTGTAGGAGTCGGGCAGTTCAATTCGGACTATATTAGACCAAGCGGTCTATCAGGGGCGCCGGGGCCCTCACCCGGGAGCGAAAAGCTCTTCGAGCGCGTCGAGCACATGCGCCGCGACCACATGTTTGGAACCCGCGGGAACCTCCACGACATCCTCCTCCCCCGGATGGTCGCCCGGGGTGAGCAGCCAACCCGAACTGTCGTCCCGGCCGAAGACCCGTCCCCCGCCCACCGCATTACACATCAGCAGGTCACAGCCCTTCTTCGCCAGCTTGACCCGGGCCAGGTCCAGGGGGGTGTGGCCGGCGTCCCCGGTCTCCGCGGCGAAACCTGCGATGAGGAGGTCCTCGGGCAGGTCGCCGGTACGACGTGACTCCACGAGCCCCCGCAGGATGTCGGGGTTCTCGGCGAGTTCCAGTACCGACAGATCCTCTACCCCGCCCTTCTTCAGCTTCGAGTCAGCCTCCGTCACCGGACGGAAGTCCGCGACCGCCGCCGCCATGACCACGGCGTCCACCCCCGGGGCGAGGTCATTGACCGTCGCGTGGAGGTCCCGGGCCGTACGCACCCTGGTGACGTGCGCACCCGAGGGCACGGGAAGGTCGTCGGTGAAACCGGCCACCAGCTCGACCCGGGCGCCTCGCTGCACGGCGATGTCGGCCAGTGCGAAGCCCTGCCTGCCCGAGGAGTCATTGCCGAGAAAACGTACCGGGTCCAGCGGCTCACGGGTACCACCGGCGGTGATGAGCAGCCGCCGGCCGACCAGCGAACGGCGGAAGATGCCGTAACGGTCCCGGGCAGCCGTCGCAAGGGTCGCGATGTGCCCGGGGTCCGGCAGCCTGCCCGGACCCGAGTCCGGCCCGGTGAGGCGCCCGTGGGCGGGTTCCAGCACCACAGTGCCACGGCGGCGCAGGGTCGCGACATTCTCCCTGGTGGCCGGATGCGCCCACATCTCGGTGTGCATCGCCGGTGCAAGCACCACCGGACAGGTCGCCACCAGACAGCTGGCGGTGAGCAGGTCGTCCGCCCGTCCCTGGGCGAGTCGGGCGATCAGGTCGGCGGTCGCCGGGGCGATGACCACCAGGTCGGCCTCCTGACCCAGCCGGACGTGCCGCACCTGGTCGACGTCGTCGAACACGGTGGTGGTGACGGGGTTGCCGGACAGGGCCTCGAATGTCGCGGCACCGACGAAACGCAGCGCGGACTCCGTCGGGATGACATGCACCTCATGACCGGCTCCGGTGAAGGCGCGCACCAGGGCGCAGGCCTTGTACGCGGCAATGCCGCCGCCGACGCCGACGAGGATCCGGAGGGTCTCGGAACCGGGGTCCGGAGAAGCGTCGGGGGAACCGTGTGAACCGTTCACGGTCGAGCCCGCGGTAGAGGCTGCGGTGGGGGCCGTGGTAGAGGCCACAGCGGGCTCCGTAGTGGGCTCCGCAGTGGAATCCGAGGTGCCGTCCGTGGTGCCCGGGTGGGACGCTGGGGTCGAGTCAGTCACGGTGATCAGCCTAGCCCACCGCGGGTACGGACACACGGACGCCCGCCCCACCGGTGAGGGTGGGACGGGCGTCTACGGTCAGTGGTCGGGGACCTGTCGGTTCCGCCTCCCGGCCCTGTCTGTCAGCCTTCGGTGTGCTCGAGAAGGTCTGCGTCGATCTCGCGCAGAGCGATGGAGAGGGGCTTCTCCTTGTTCTCCGGAGCCACCAGGGGACCGACGAACTCGAAGACCCCCTCACCCACGTTCTGGAAGTAGTTGTTGATCTGGCGGGCCCGCTTCGCAGCGAAGATCACCAGAGCGTACTTCGACGAGACCTTCGTGAGAAGATCGTCGATCGGCGGGTTGGTGATACCGATCGGCGGGTCGAAGACCGTCGAGTTGTCGTTGACGTCCTGAGTTTCCACTCCGCACCTCATAGTTCAGCTAGTTCAGCGTTGGTCTTCAGCGTTGGTCGGCGGCCGGGGCCGCGCTGTCTGTCGTCTCTCCCCGGTTGAGCAGGATGTCCGCGATGGCGGACACCGCCTTGTCGAGATCGTCGTTGACGACGACCCGGTCGAACTCGCCGGATGAGTCGAGCTCCTCGCGGGCCGTCTCCAGACGGCGTGCGATGACCTCCTCGGACTCTGTCCCCCGGCCGGTCAGCCTGGCGACGAGGTCCTCCCAGCTGGGGGGTGCGAGGAAGACGGTCACCGCGTCCGGGATGAGCTTCTTCACGTTCCGCGCCCCGGCGAGGTCAACCTCGACCAGGACCGGACGCCCGGCGGCGAGTGCCTTCTCGACCGGGCCCCGCGGGGTTCCGGACAGCTGGAGGCCGCCGTGGATCTCCGCCCATTCGAGCATCCCTCCCTCGGCGACAGCTTTCCGGAACTCCTCGGTGGTGACGTAGTGGTAGTCCACCCCGTCGACTTCGCCGGGCCGGGGGGCCCGGGTGGTCATCGACACGCTGAAGAACAGGTTCGGAACGGTGTCCCTCAGACCCTTGACCACGGTGGACTTCCCCACTGCGGAGGGACCTGCGAGAACGACCAGCCGGGGCCTCGTCGTGTCTGTGGTCACCTGGCCTACGCCTCGAAGTTGAAGCGCTCCAGCAGGGCGCGACGCTGGCGGTCACCGAGACCACGCAGACGACGGGTGGGGGCGATTTCCAGCTCGGTCATGATCTCCTGGGCCTTGACCTTGCCGACCTTGGGGAGAGCCTCGAGAAGTGCGGAGACCTTCATCTTGCCGATGATCGGGTCAGTGTCAGCCTTGGCGAGGACCTGCTTCAGGTTGGTTCCGCCACGCTTCAGCTGTTCCTTCAGCTCGGCGCGGGCCTTGCGGGCCTCGGCGGCCTTCTTGAGGGCTTCTGCGCGCTGCTCCGGGGTCAACTGGGGAAGGGCCACGGGTTCCTCCGTATGTCGTATGTCGTCGGATGAGTTCTTTCGGGTGTTTCCCCCCGGTGGTGCGGACGTTACCGGTCCGCTGCGCCGGGGATCGCGGTCGGCACCGGGGTTACGGTGGCGACGGGACGGGAGTTCCGCTGCGGAGTCCGGTGGGACCGCCACGGGGAAACATCTCCGTGAAACAACGGGCCAAGTGTAGCGTCCCCACCTGCGGATGTCGAATACCGGCCCAGGTGGCTTGAGCAGGACAGGCCCGATTTCCGACCCTATACCGCCGGAGGGAATTCCGCTGAGGAACCGAGGACCGCCCGGCGCAACGCCCCGGTGTCCGGTCCGGCGGACAGGATCGAACGGGACATGCTCGGACTGGTGAGTCGGGCTGCTCCCCCGGCGATCCGGGCGACATCGGCGGCACTGCCGCCCTGCGCACCGACACCGGGCATGAGGACCATGCCTCCCACCGCGTCCAGCACCGGAGGGTCGGTGACGGTCGCTCCGACGACGACGCCGACATTGCCGGCACGTCCGTGGCGCACATGGGCGGAGTTGAGGGCGGAGACGCTGTCGACGACAGTCTGGGCGACGGTGGGACCGGTACCGTGCTCCCCTGTGCCCAGCCGCTGAAACTGGGGGCCTGACGGGTTGGACGTCGCCGCGAGCACGATGACGCCCCGGGCGGTCCGTTCCCCGACCTCCAGGACAGGGTCGAGGGACCCGAGGCCGAGGTACGGGGAGACGGTGACCGCGTCTGCGCGCAGCGGTGAATCCTCTCCCAGCCAGGCGGTGGCGTATCCGGCCATGGTTGATCCGATGTCACCCCTCTTCGCGTCGGCGATGACCAGTGTCCCTGCCGTCCTGAGGGCGGCCAGGGCGTCCTCGAGGACTGCGATACCGGCGGACCCGAAGGCCTCGTAGAAGGCGACCTGGGGCTTGACCACACAGGCGGTGTCGGCGAAGGCGTCGACGCAGATGCGGGAGAACTCGCGGAGTCCGTCGACGGTGACGGGGAGTCCCCAGGCCTCGAGGATGCCGGCGTGCGGGTCCATGCCCACGCAGAGGCGTCCCAGGGTCCCTGCCCGGGCGAGGAAGCGTTCCCCGAAGGTCCCGTCCTCCTGTGCCGGACCGCCTGCGGACGGTGGAGCGGGTAGAGCTCCGCGGTCAGCGGGCGTCATGGTCCACGTCCTGGATCGCGCAGACCCCGGTCTCGGTGTCCTTGAGCGCCTCGATCCCCTGGACCGCCGCGATGGCGCCCTGGACCGTGGTGACGCAGAGGACGCCGTGGCTCACCGCCGCCGACCGGATCTCGTATCCGTCGTCACGTGCCGCAGCATTCCCGGCAGGTGTGTTGATGATCACGTCGATGTCGCCGGCGTTGATGAGGTCGACGATCCTGCGGTCGGTGGATCCGGCGGGCAGGTCCTCGGTCTGCTTGGCGACAGTGGTGCAGTCGATGCCGTTACGCTGCAGCATCCGTGCAGTGCCCCGGGTGGCCACCAGATCGAAGCCGAGCGAGGCCAGCCGCTGGATCGGCAGGATCATGGTGCGCTTGTCGCGGTTGGCCACCGAGACGAAGCAGGTCCCCGAGGTGGGCAGACGGCCGTAGGCGGCCTCCTGGGACTTCGCGAAGGCGGTGCCGAAGTCGTGGTCGAGGCCCATGACCTCACCGGTGGACTTCATCTCGGGGCTGAGGAGACTGTCGAGCACATGCCCCTGAGGGTCGCGGAAGCGGTTGAACGGCAGGACCGCTTCTTTCACGGCGATGGGGTGTCCGAGCGGCAGTGACCCTCCGTCACGGTCGGCGGGGATCATGCCCTCGGTGACGAGCTCACGGATCGACGTCCCGGTCATGATCCGGGAGGCGGCCTTCGCCAGCGGGACGCCGGTGGCCTTCGAGACGAACGGTACGGTCCGCGAGGCACGCGGGTTGGCCTCGATGACGTAGAGGACGTCGTCCTTCAGCGCGAACTGGACGTTCATCAGCCCCTTGACACCGATGCCGTGTGCCAGGGCCGCGGTGGAGCGGCGGACATTGTCGATGTCGGACTCACCGAGGGTCATCGGGGGCAGGGAGCAGGCGGAGTCACCGGAGTGGATGCCCGCCTCCTCGATGTGTTCCATCACTCCGGCGAGGTAGACATCTTCCCCGTCGCACAGGGCGTCGACGTCGATCTCGA
Source organism: Corynebacterium provencense (assembly GCA_900049755.1). Lineage (GTDB taxonomy): Bacteria > Actinomycetota > Actinomycetes > Mycobacteriales > Mycobacteriaceae > Corynebacterium > Corynebacterium neomassiliense. Next base: position 1,208,139 of record LT160593.1, on the reverse strand, counting down.
TCGCGTTGTCGAGGAAGCGGTCGACCAGGACGGGGTGGTCGGAGGTGATCTCCGTGGCCCGGTCGATGTAGTCGTGCAGGGAATCCTCGTCGTAGACGATCTCCATTCCCCGTCCGCCCAGCACATAGGACGGGCGGACCAGCACCGGGTAACCGATCCCGGTGGCGACCTCGCGGGCTTCGTCGAAGCTGGTGGCTGTGCCGTAGGCGGGTGCCGGCAGGCCGGCGCGTTCCAGGACGTGGCCGAACTCGCCACGGTCCTCGGCCAGGTTGATCGCCGTCGGTGAGGTGCCGATGACGGGGACGCCGGCGTCGGAGAGCCGTTGTGCCAGTCCCAGCGGGGTCTGCCCGCCGAGCTGGACGATCACCCCGGCGACGTCACCGGACCGGGTTTCGGCGTGGTAGACCTCCATGACGTCCTCGAAGGTGAGGGGCTCGAAGTAGAGGCGGTCGGCGGTGTCGTAGTCGGTGGAGACGGTCTCCGGGTTGCAGTTGACCATCACCGTCTCGTAGCCGACGCGGGACAGTTCCAGTGCGGCGTGGACACAGGAGTAGTCGAACTCGATGCCCTGGCCGATCCGGTTCGGTCCGGAACCCAGGATGAGGATCTTCGGCTTCCCGGTCTGCGGTGCGATCTCCGATTCGGCGGCCGGGTCGAGTTCGTAACTGGAGTAGTGGTACGGGGTCTTCGCCTCGAACTCTGCGGCGCAGGTGTCCACGGTCTTGAACACGGGGCGGATCCCCAGGGACCACCTCAGTGACCTGACCCCGTCCTCACCGGCCAGTTCGGGGCGCAGCGCGGCGATCTGGGCGTCGGACAGGCCGAGGAACTTCGCCTCGCGCAGCAGGTCGGCGGTCAGGACCGGGGCGTCCTCCAGCTCCTGGCGGAAGTCGACGAGCGCCTTGAGCTCCTCGAGGAACCAGGGGTCGACTCCCTTGGAGGCGGTGTGGACCTGGTCGACGGTGGCGCCGAGGCGCAGTGCCAGCTCCATGTCGTACATCCTGCCCTCGGTGGGCCGGCCCAGGTCGTCGAGGACGGCGGCGAGGTCGTGGGCACGGTCGCCGGCGATCTGTTCGTCGGACAGGGTCCAGAATCCGGCGGCCTTCGTCTCCAGGGACCGCAGGACCTTGTTCAGTGCGGAGATGTAGTTGCGGGAGATGGCCATGGCCTCACCGACGGACTTCATCGTGGTGGTGAGGGTGTCGTCGGAGCCGGGGAACTTCTCGAAGGCGAACCGTGGCGCCTTGACGATGACATAGTCGAGGGTCGGTTCGAAGGCTGCCGGGGTGACCCGGGTGATGTCGTTGGTGATTTCGTCGAGCGTGTAGCCGATGGCGAGTTTCGCCGCGATTTTCGCGATCGGGAATCCGGTGGCCTTCGATGCCAGTGCCGAGGAGCGGGAGACCCGGGGGTTCATCTCGATGGTGATGAGGCGGCCGTCCTCGGGGTTGACGGCGAACTGGATGTTGCATCCGCCGGTGTCGACGCCGACGGCGCGGAGGATGGCCAGGCCCTGGTCCCGCATCTTCTGGTACTCGCGGTCGGTGAGCGTCATCGACGGTGCGACGGTCATCGAGTCACCGGTGTGGACGCCGAGTGCGTCGATGTTCTCGATGGAACAGACGACGACGGCGTTGTCCGCACCGTCGCGCATGAGCTCGAGCTCGAACTCCTTCCAGCCGAGGATGGATTCCTCGATGAGGACATTGGCCTCAGGGGAGGCGTCGAGACCGCCCCCGGCGATGCGGTCGAGGTCCTCGTAGGTGTACGCGAGACCGGAACCGAGCCCGCCCATGGTGAAGGAGGGGCGGACGACGACGGGCAGTCCCAGCTCGGCGACGGCGGCGTGGACCTCGTCCATGTTGTGGCAGACCCGGGAGCGTGCGGACTCTCCGCCGATCGAGGCGACGATGTCCTTGAACTTCTGGCGGTCCTCGCCCCGTTCGATGGCGTCGATGTCGGCACCGATCAGTTCGACACCGTAGCGGTCGAGGATGCCGAGACGGTCGAGCTGGATGGCGGCGTTGAGGGCGGTCTGGCCGCCGAGGGTGGCGAGCACGGCGTCCACCGGGTGGCCGGCCTCCTGCTCGGCGGCGAAGATCTTCTCGATGTACTCGGGGCCGATAGGTTCGATGTAGGTGTGGTCGGCGAACTCGGGGTCGGTCATGATGGTCGCCGGATTGGAGTTGATGAGGGTGACCCGCAGTCCCTCCTCCTTGAGCACCCGGCAGGCCTGGGTGCCGGAGTAGTCGAACTCGCACGCCTGACCGATGACGATGGGGCCGGAGCCGATGACGAGGATGTGGTTGAGGTCGGTGCGCTTCGGCATTTAGTTGTTCCCTTCCATCAGTTCGATGAACTGGTCGAACAGCGGGTTGGCGTCATGGGGGCCGGCGGCGGCCTCGGGGTGGTACTGGACGGAGAAGGCGAGTCCGTTGTCGAGGGCGACTCCTTCGACACAGTCGTCGTTGAGGCAGGTGTGGGTGACCTGGGCGGTGCCGAAAGGTGTGTCGAAAGGTTCACCGGCCCGGCCTTTCAGTGCGAACCCGTGGTTCTGTGCGGTGATGTCGATGACGCCGGTGAGGTGGTTGATCACGGGCACGTTGACGCCCCGGTGACCGAACTTGAGCTTGTAGGTCTCCATGCCGAGGGCGCGTCCGAGGATCTGGTTGCCGAAGCAGATGCCGAACAGGGGGATGCCACGGCCGAGGACGGTGCGGACCTGTTCGACCATGACGTCGGCGGTGGCGGGGTCGCCGGGGCCGTTGGAGATGAACACCCCGTCGGGCCGGTACTCGGCGAGCAGCGGTTCGACCGGGGAGTCGGCGGGCACGACGACGGTCCTCACGCCGCGGGCGGCGAAGTTGCGCGGCGTGTTGGTCTTGATGCCCATGTCGTAGGCGAGGACCGTGAAGCGGGGTGCGGATCCGGCGTGGTCGCCGGTGGGTTCGACGATGTAGACCTCGTCGGTGGAGACTTCCCGGGCAAGGTCGGCACCGGCCATGGAGGGCTGTGCGGCGACGTCGGCGACGAGTTCCGCGACGGGCCGGTCGGCGGCGTCACCGGAGAAGACTCCGGCCTTGACTGAACCGCGGTCGCGCAGGTGACGGACGATGGCCCGCGTGTCGACCCCCTGGATTCCGACAACGCCCTGGGCCTGCATCTCGTCACTGAGACTGCGCCGGGCGCGCCAGCTCGACACGGTGCGGGAGAGGTCTCGGACCACGAGTCCGGCGACCCAGATCCGGTCTCCGCGTGATTCACCGTCCTCGTCGTTCCAACCGGTGTTCCCGATCTGCGGGGCGGTCGCCACCACGATCTGCCGGTGGTAGGAGGGGTCGGTCATGGTTTCCTGGTATCCGGTCATGGCCGTGGTGAACACGGCTTCTCCCAGGGTGGTGCCCTGGGCGCCGAAGGCCCGACCGCGGAAGACCCGCCCGTCGGCGAGCACCAGGATCGCGGGTGTCCGGTTGGAACTCACTGAATCGCTCTTCTCTGTCGTAGTTGTCGTAGTTGCCGCAGTAGTCGTGTCGGTCTCGGCGGGCCGTTCGGCTGCAGTGGACGGTGTGCCTGTCACGGGAGCTCCACAACTTCACCGTCGCGGCAGGTGACCCTGCCCCGCAGCACGGTGGTGGAGACCTTGACCGGCAGTTCGGTCCCCTCGTAGGGGGTGTTGGACGCCTTCGAGGCAAGGTCGGCACCATGGGCGGTCCACCGGCGGGTGGTGTCGACGACGCACAGGTTCGCCGGTTCCCCCACGGCCAGGGGTCGTCCGTGGCCGGGGAGGCGGAGAATCTCGGCGGGCCGTTCGGACATGACCCTGGCGATGAACCGCCAGTCCTGCGGTCGCTGCCCTTCGGGTGCGTCGGTGACGAAGAGTTCCGCCATGAGTGCCAGGGAGGTTTCCAGCCCGAGCATGCCGGGGCGTGCCCGGTCGAACTCGCAGCACTTCTCCTCGGAACCGTGAGGTGCGTGGTCGGTGGCGACGCAGTCGAGGGTGCCGTCGATGAGTGCGGCCCTCAGTGCAAGGGTGTCCTGGGTTTCGCGCAGCGGCGGGTTGACCCGGTAGTTCCCGTCGTAGGTCTCCAGCTTCTCGTCGGTGAGCAGGAGGTGGTGGGGGGTGACTTCGGCGGTCAGCGGGATGCCCTGTCCCCTGGCCCACCGAAGCAGTTCCACGGTGCCTTCGGTGGAGGCGTGGCAGATGTGGACCCGTCCGCCGTAGTCGCGGGCGAGCAGCGCATCTCTGGCGACGACGGACTCCTCGGCCACCCGGGGCCAGCCGCGCAGGCCGAGCCTCGCGGCGGTCTCCCCTTCATGTGCCACGGCACCTTCGGTCAGGCGTGGTTCCTCGCAGTGTTCGGCGATGAGGACGCCGAGGTCTCCGGAGTATTCAACGGCCCGTCGCATGAGCTGCGGGTCGGCGACGCACCGGCCGTCGTCGGAGAACATGCGCACCTTCGCCCCTGAGGCTGCCATCATCCCGAACTCGGTGAGTTCACGGCCCTGCAGCCCCCTGGTGACGGAGCCGACGGGGTGGACGTCGCAGAGGTTGGTCTGCTGGCCTTTCATCCACACCATCTCCGCGACTGCGGGACTGTCGGTCACCGGGTCGGTGTTGGCCATGGTGAACACCGCGGTGAACCCGCCGCGGGCGGCGGCGGCTGATCCTGAGGCGATGGTCTCGGTGTCCTCCCTGCCGGGTTCCCGGAGGTGGACGTGCATGTCCACCAGCCCGGGCAGCAGCACCTGGCCGTCGAGCCCGAGGATGTCGGCGTCAGTGTCCGGGGTGAGGGAACCGGCGGCCTCGATCGCGACGATGACGCCGTCGCGCACCAAGACGTCTGCGGGTTCCCCTTCGCCGTAGAGGAGGACGCCGCGCAGCAGCAGTTCACCGGGTGCCGGGTCATGGAGGAGTCCGGTCTGCGGGTAGTCGTTCACGTTGCTCTCCTGCCTGACCGCCGGGGTTGTCCGACGGGTCGTGTCACCGTTGGTCTGGGGCCGTTGACTGTGTCCGGCATGCCGTGCCGGGTGCCGGGAGCTCATTCAGCGCTCCCTTCTGCGCCGACGAGCAGGGTGAACAGTGCAGCCATGCGGACATGGACACCGGTACTGACCTGCTGGAGGACGACGGTGTTGGGGGCGTCGGCGACGGAGTCGCTGATCTCCATACCGCGGAGCATAGGGCCGGGGTGCATGATCACCGTGTGGTCCTGCAGGCGGGCCGCCCGGGCCTCGGACAGCCCGTACCGTGCCGCGTACTCGCGGTGGGAGGGGAAGAATCCGCCGTTCATTCTCTCGGCCTGGACGCGCAGCATCATCACGGCGTCCGCGGAGTCCAGGGCGGAGTCCATGTCGTCGGTGACGGTCACCGTGCCGGTCCCGCCGTGGGGGTTGACCCACTTCTCCATGCCCGGGGCCCGCAGTGTCGCCGGGGCGACGAAGGTCACGTGTGCTCCGAGGGCGGTGAACAGCAGGGCGTCGGACCTGGCGACGCGGGAGTGGAGCAGGTCGCCGACGATGACGATCCTGGCTCCGTCGACGTGGCCGAGGCGGCTGCGCAGTGTCACGGCGTCCAGCAGCGCCTGGGTGGGGTGTTCGTGGGCACCGTCACCGGCGTTGAGGACGCTGATGCCGTCGCCGCCCCGGCCGACCCATCCGGCGACCTGCCGGGCGGCGCCGGACGAGGGGTGCCGGATGATGATGGCGTCCTATTCTTTTTTTTTTTTTTTCAAGCAGAAGACGGCATACGAGATGATCTGGTGACTGGAGTTCAGACGTGTGCTCTTCCGATCTTGTGGTTCCGCAGCACAGACAGGGACGCCCCGACGGCGCGCAGGGTCAGTGCCGTGTCCTTGAGTGACTCGCCCTTCTTCACCGAGGAGGACGCCGCGGAAATGTTGATCACGTCCGCGCTCATCCACTTGCCCGCGGTCTCGAAGCTGGACCGCGTCCGGGTCGAGTTCTCGTAGAAGAGTGTGAAGACGGTGCGGCCGCGCAGCGTCGGGAGCTTCCTGACCTCCCTGTCACGCAGGGAGTCGGCGAAGCGGTCAGCCTCGTCCATCAGGCCGGTGATCTCGTCGGGGGTGAGATCGGCGATACTGAGCAGGTGTTTCATTCGGCGGTACCTCCGTCGCCCTCGGGTGCTGCGGGGCGGAGCAGGCGGACGCCGTCGGCGCCGTCGATCTCCGCCAGGTCCACGCACACGTCCTCGGTCAGTGCCGTGGGGATGTTCTTGCCGACGTAGTCTGCGCGGATGGGCAGTTCACGGTGCCCGCGGTCGACGAGGACGGCCAGCTGGACTCTGCGGGCCCGTCCGATGTCGCGGAGGGCGTCGAGCGCGGAGCGGATCGTCCGTCCGGAGAAGAGGACGTCGTCGACGAGGACCACGGTCGCCCCTTCGATGCCCTCACGGGGGACGGTGGTGGACTGCAGAGCCCGGTGCGGGCTCTTCTTCAGGTCGTCACGGTAGAGGGTGACGTCAAGCGCGCCGTGGAAGACCGTCACCCCGCTGAAGTCCCGGATCCGGGCGGCGAGCCGCGCTGCCAGGGGGACGCCACCGGAGGGGATACCCAGGAGAACCACCCGGTCAGCACCGGGTGAATCGAGTGCGGTCTTCTCTATGATCTGGTGCGCGATGCGTGCGATGGTACGTCCGACATCGTCGTTGTCCATGAGGACAACGGACGTGTTGTCGTCGGCAGCATTCGTGTTCATCGTGACCTCCTTCCCCGCCTCACTGGACGGATCGTTAAAGGTGGTCGGGCCGGCGGACAGCCGGTCCCTTGCCGTCGGTCAGTGTATCACGGGGCCCGGTGAGTGCCGTCGGTGCCGGGGACCTCACCGGCACCGTCCGGGTCACTGTCGACGGCTTCGTCCGGAACGGGTTCACCGGGGGTCGTCTCACGGGCCAGACGGTGGGACCGGGCTATCCCGTCCAGCACCGCGTGGACGTAGCCGGGTGCTTTGGGGTGCCCGTACTCCTTCGCCAGCCCGATACCCTCGTCGACGGCGACTTTCCCGGGGACCTCGTCACTGTTGTAGAGCAGTTCCCACGCACCGACACGCAGCACCGCACGGTCGACGGCGGGAAGTCGCTCGAGGGTCCATTCACTCGACAGGTGCGCGGCGATTTCCGCGTCAACCCCGTCGAGGTGCTCGGCGACGCCGGTGACGATCACCGCGGTGTACGGGTTGACCGGTGCGACCTGGTTCGCTTCATCCTTGGACAGTTCGCGACGGTCCTCGACGATCTCCACCGGGTCGATGTCCCGGAACTCGGCCTCGTAGAGCATGTCGACGGCTCGCCGGCGCGCCCGGAACCGGGACCCGTGGCGGTGGTGTTTCTTCTCCTGAGTCATCTGCGGGGATCAGTGACTCTACTGCGCGACGCGGGAGAGGTAGGACCCGTCGCGCGTGTCGATCTTCAGCACGTTACCGGTCTCGATGAACAGCGGCACCTGGACCTCCGCACCGGTCTCCAGGGTGGCGGGCTTGGTGCCGCCGGTGGAGCGGTCGCCCTGCAGGCCCGGATCGGTGTGCTCGACGACCAGGTCGACGGAGACGGGCAGTTCGCCGAAGAGGATCTCACCGTCGTGGAAGGACAGCTGCACCTTCATGCCGTCCTTGAGGAAACGACCGGCGTCACCGAACTTCTCCTGGGGGACCTCGTACTGCTCGAAGGTCTTCGTGTCCATGACGACGTAGTTCTCACCGTCGTTGTAGAGGTAGTCCATGTCACGACGGTCCACCGTGGCGGTCTCCACCTTGACCCCGGCGTTGAAGGTCTTGTCGACGACCTTGCCGGTGACGACATCCTTGAGCTTGGTGCGGACGAACGCCGGGCCCTTACCGGGCTTGACGTGCTGGAACTCGGTGATCTGCTGCAGCTTGTTGTCGATCTTCAGCACGAGACCGTTCTTGAAATCCGCGGTGGTTGCCACGTGTGTACTCCCTAGAGGAAAGTCGGACAGGTAATCGACCCGACAGTCTAGCAGGTGGTCCTGCACGACCTGCAGCTCGGTCGTGGTCCTACACGACCTGCAGCTCGGTCGTCGAGGGGTTCACCGTCTCCGCCCCGTCCTCCGTGACGATGTAGGTGTTCTCGATCCTCACGCCGGTCCGGCCGGGCAGATACACCCCCGGTTCGATCGTCAACGTCTCCCCCGCCACCAGCGTCTCCGACTCGTCCGTACGCGACGCCGCATAAGGTGCCTCGTGGACGTCCAGGCCCACCCCGTGGCCGGTGGAGTGCACGAAGTACTCCCCGTAGCCCGCTTCGGTGATGATGTCACGGCAGACCTTGTCGACGGCGAAGAGTCCGGCTCCCGGCCTGACGGCGTCAACACCGGCGAGGAAGGACCGGTGGACGAGCCCGTAGAGTTCGCGTGAGAACTCGTCGGGTTCCCCGACGCAGACGGTGCGTGTCTGGTCGGAGGCGTACCCGTCGAGCCACACCCCGAAGTCGACGGTGACCAGGCCGGGCACGATGACGTCGCGGGAGACCCCGGCATGAGGCTTGGCGGCGTTGGTGCCTGAGGCCAGGATCGTGTCGAAGCTCAGTCCGTCCGCCCCGGCGGCACGGAGGCGGTGCTCCAGGTCGGCCGCCGCCTCGATCTCGGTGATTCCCCCGCGGATGCCGCCCGCTGCGATGAACTCGGTGAACACGGTGTCCGCCAGGCGTCCCGCCTCCCGCAGTGCGGCGAGCTCCGATGTGTCCTTGACCAGCCGGGCCTTCTCCACTGCGCCCTCGAGGACCGCAGGATCGCCGAGAGCGCGGGCGGTGCCCACCGGCAGTCCGGGTTCGACCGCGTACCCGGCGTCCCCGGCGACACGGTCGAGCTCGCCGAACAGGTCCCGGGAGATCAGGATGTCCAGGTCCGGGGAGGACGCCGTCTGCTGACGGATCTGTGTGTCGTAACGACCGTCGGTGACGACAGTGGCGGACCCGTCGGCCCCGAGGAGGAGGGCGGCGTTGGAGCCGGTGAAGCCTGTGAGGTAGCGGACATTCTTCAGGTCACTGACCAGCAGGTTCCGGTGGCCGGAGGTGGAGATCGTGCGGGCCACGGCAGCCCGGCGGGAGGAGTAGTCGACTGTTGCGCTCATGTCCTCTGAGCCTACGCCGTGGTCCCGGTGCCCGCCCGGGTCACTTCCGGGTTCCGGGCACCCTGTCCGTCATCACCTCCGGGCGAGGAACTCCAGTGCCGCCGTGTACCCGTAGGCGCCGAGGCCGACGATGACTCCGGCTGCCCCCGCGGACAGGTAGCTGTGGTGCCGGAACTCTTCCCGGGCATGGATATTGGAGATGTGGACCTCGACGTAGCCGGCCCCGTCGGTGATCTCGGCCAGGGCGTCCTTCAGGGCCACAGAAGTGTGGGTCAAGCCTCCTGCGTTGATGATTACGGCATCGCCGTCGTCGGCGGCCCGGTGGATCCGGTCGATGATCTCACCCTCGCTGTTCGACCGGAAGAACTCCACCTCCACACCGAGTTCCCCGGCCCTGGCCGCCAGTCCGTCCTCGATGTCCTGCAGGGTCGTCGACCCGTAGATGTCCGGCTGACGTCGGCCGAGACGGTCGAGGTTGGGCCCGTTGACGACGAGAATGCTCACCTGTGCTCCTTCGTGGTCGCGTCGTAGGCGGCGCGCAGTGCAGACATTTCCGGCGACTCCAGACGCACCGGGGTGTAGGGAAGGCCCTCACGGTCGGAGAGCACGACGATGCGCAGGTGACCGTCCCGGTTCTTCTTGTCACGGCCCATCACCTCGAGAAGTTCTCCGAGGGACGCCCCGTCGTAGGAGGTCGGCAGACCTGCAGAAGTGAGGATACGGCGGTGCCGGGCGACAGCGTCCGATCCGAGCAGTCCGACAGCATGTGCGAGCTCCGCCTCGAAGACCATGCCCACCGCCACGGCACGGCCGTGCCGCCACCGGTAGTGCTCGTGCTGTTCAACCGCATGCCCGTAGGTGTGGCCGTAGTTGAGGATCTCACGCAGGGAGGACTCCCGCAGGTCCTTGCCCACCACGTCCGCTTTCACGGTCACCGCCCGGCGGATCAGCTCGGGAAGGGCGCCGCGCGGGTCGAGAGCAGCCTCCGGGTCAGCCTCGTAGATGTCGAGGATGCCGGGGTCACGGATGAAACCTGCCTTGATGATCTCGGCGGAACCGGCCGAGATCTCCGCGGCGGGAAGAGAGTCCAGGACATCCAGGTCGACGAAGACTGCACGGGGTTCATGGAAGGCACCGACCAGGTTCTTTCCTGCCGCAGTGTTGATCCCGGTCTTTCCTCCGACCGCCGCGTCGACCATCGCCAGCAGGGTAGTCGGGTAGTGGACGACCCGGATGCCGCGCATCCAGGTCGCGGCGATGAAACCGGCGAGGTCGGTGGTGGCACCGCCGCCGACACCCACGACCACGTCCTGGCGGGTCAGTCCTGCGGACGCGCACACGTCCCAGCATTCGGCCGCGCCGGCGACGGTCTTGGCGTCCTCGGCGTCAGGGGTCTCGTGGAGGGTCACCTCCACGCCGCGGGAACGGAAACCCTCCGCCACCCGTTGCGCCAGACCGGACAGGGGCGGCTGGTGGAGAATGACCGCCCTCCCGGCCTCCGGAACCGCCCGGGCGACGCATCCCGTGAGGTCCCTGCCGACTGTCACGTCGTAGGGGGAGCCGGTGGCGACCCGGATCCGGTGGAATGCCGTCCCCGCGGCGTCCGGGTCCGCTTCCGTGGCCGCACCCAGTCCGGTCACCGTGCTCTCCCCTGCGGCCGCTGTGCCGTCTCTGCCGTCTCTGTCGTCCCTGTCGTCGCGACTGCCGCGACCGTGCGGAGAGGCGGGTTCCTCGAGCGCCTCGAGGAAATAGAGTATCTCCGCGACTGTCTGCCGGGGATCCCTCCCCTCACTGGAGACGGTGAGGTCGGAGACCTCGTTGTAGAACGGGTCACGTTCCTCCTGCAGCTGCCGGTAGCGTGCCACGGGGTCAGCCCCGGCGAGCACGGGGCGGGAATCGTCGACCGATGTCCGTCTCACACCCTCCTCCGGGGACACCCGGAGATGGATGACGAGATGGTCGTCGAGCAGGGCCCGGGTCTTCGGCGAGATCACCGCACCTCCGCCCAGGGACACGATCCCGTCGGTGTCCAGGGCCTGCCGGACCAGGGTCTCCTCAAGTTCGCGGAACGCCGGCTCTCCGAGAGCGGAGAAAACGTCCCCGCAGGGGGCTCCCTGGGCCTCCTCGATGAGTACGTCCGTGTCCACGACCCCGCAGTGCAGGGCGTGGGCCAGGCGGCGGCCGATGGTGGACTTCCCCGCCCCGGGAAGTCCCACCAGCACCACTCGGGGATTCGGCCGGGGCGTCCCCTCCTGCCGTGTCGTCATGCTATCTGCCCTCCTCGGGGTCGGCGGACCGGTTGTCCCACCTCAGGCGTTCGTCGACGTCGGCGAGATAGGCCGTGCAGTTGCGGCGCGTCTCCTCCAGGGAATCCCCGCCGAACTTGTCGAGCAGTGCCCCTGCCAGGACGAGCGCGACCATGGCCTCGGCGACGACCCCGGCGGCGGGGACGGCACACACGTCAGATCTCTGGTGGATGCCGCTGGCCGGGGCACCGGTGTCCGTGTCGACGGTGGCGAGGGCACGGGGCACAGTGGATATCGGTTTCATTGCGGCACGGACCCGCAGGGGTTCCCCGTTGGTCATGCCACCCTCCAGCCCCCCGGCACGGTTGGTGTCCCGGACGATCCCGTGAGCGGCGGGACGGATCTCGTCGTGGGCGGCTGACCCGCGGCGGCGGGCCTCGGCGAAACCGTCTCCGATCTCCACACCCTTGATGGCCTGGATACTCATGAGCGCCTGTGCCAGCCGTCCGTCGAGACGGGAGTCCCAGGAGACATGGCTCCCCAGTCCCACGGGAAGTCCGGTGACGACGACCTCGACGACACCCCCGAGGGTGTCCCCGGACTTCTTCGCGGCATCGATCTGCGCGACCATGGACTTCTCGTGCTCGTCGGTGAACCCGGTGAAGGCCCGCACCGGGGAGGCGTCCACCGCATCCAGGTCACCGGGACCCGGCACCGGCCCGTCATAGGGGGCCGATTCCCCGATCGAGATCACGTGGCTGACGACCTCGGCGCCGGTCACCTCACGCAGCAGTGCCCGGGCGACGGTCCCGGCGGCGACCCTGGCGGCTGTCTCGCGGGCGCTGGAGCGCTCCAGAACGGGACGGGCCTCGGTGTGGCCGTACTTGAGCATCCCGGACAGGTCGGCGTGACCCGGACGTGGACGGGTGAGACGGGCACCCCTCCCGGAGTTCATCTCCTTGGCGACCTCAGGATCGTCGCGGTCGACCGGGTCGGCGGACATGATCGTCGTCCACTTCGGCCACTCGGTGTTGCCGATCATCACCGCGACAGGGGAACCGAGGGTGAGACCGTGACGGACGCCACCGAGAAAAGTGACCTCGTCTGCCTCGAACTTCATGCGTGCGCCACGGCCGTATCCGAGGCGGCGGCGGGCGAGCTGGCGGGAGACCTCAGCGCGGGTGAAGGGCACCCCCGCCGGGAGGTTCTCGACGATGGTGACAAGGGCCTGGCCGTGGGATTCCCCGGCAGTCGTCCAACGAAGCATAAGGGCCATTGTGGCACGGCGTGGGCGGAGGCGTCACATGACCCCACCTCACGGGGTGGAACCTCGGCCGGCAGGTTGTGTCACACAGTGAGAAGTACTGAGAGCCAGGACGCCACGAGCATTCCCGGGCCGTGCGGAACCCTTGGACGCCCTGGTCCGGCAGGGCTGCCGTCGGTCCCCGGATCCCCTGCCCTCCCGGCCGTCCCTGTCCTCCCGGCCGTCCCTGTCCTCCCGGTCCTCTCCGTCGCCCGGGCCGCACATACCGGAGCCAGCGCCAGGGTCAGCAGGGAGGACCCGGCCACCGCCGTCCACCAGCCGACAACTCCGCCCGCCGCTGCGGTGACCGCGCCGAGCGTCAGTGCCAGTTTGGCGTCCCCTCCCCCGATCCTCAGCCTCGCCGAGAACAGACCCGGCACCGCACACAGCGCCCACCACGCCACCGCCCCCGCCAGAGCGCGGTGGTGACCGCTGCACCCCAGTGCCAGCCAGACCACCGCTGCTGCGGGAAGGGTGAGCCGGTCCGGCAGACGGAGCTGCCGGAGATCCGTGAGCATCAGGGATGCACTCCACCCGAGTGCCACCGTAACCACCCCGACCACCACGACAATCCTCACAGCGCACCCCCGGTCCCCCTACCTGCCGCACCTCCGGCCCTGACGACCCTGACAGACCCTGTCTGCCGGTGACCGTCAGTCCAGCCGGAGGTGTTCCCTGAGTGCAGAATACATCGTCGACACAGACGCGGTGGAGCCGGTGAACAACCGGAACTGTTCGGCCCCCTGACCCGCCAGCATCAGCAGACCGTCGGCGACAGGCCTGCCGAGCGACCCCGCAGCGGACATCAGGCGGGTGGGGTACGGATCGTAGATGACGTCGACGACGGCTCCGGCCAGCGCAAGGTCACCGGCATGCTCCCCCGCTGCAGCCTCCGGCACCGTGGAGACCAGGACTCCGGCGTCCTCACAGACCCCGGGAAGCTCCGGGGAATCCAGCCGGACCCAGGAGAAGGTGGCACCGGTCCGGGACTCCCCCTCATCCCCTGTACCGCCTTCGACGAGGCTGCGCAGCCCCAGGGCCCGCTCCGAACGGGCGGCGACACAGATGTGCCGTACCCCGCGGGCCACGAGAGCAGCGACGGCGGGGCGGGCGGTCCCGCCGTTTCCGACGACCACGGCACGCTCAGGCACGGCGTCCCCCAGCACCGAGTTGAGGCAGGTCGTCACCCCGTCGACGTCGGTGTTCTCCGCGGACCACCGCCCGGTGGGCCGTCCCCTGCCGTCACGTACCGGGGTGAGGGTGTTGGCGGAGCCGACTGCTCTGGCGCGGGCTGTGGCTGTGTCCGCGATCTGAAGTGCCACCGGCTTACCCGGCATCGTGACCGAGTAGCCTCCGACACACGCGGGGGCGGCGGAGGTCAGTTCCCGCAGTTCAGCGGTGTCCCCGGCCTCGACGCGCACGTACCGGAAATGGGGGTTGCCCCGGGCTGCCCGATGGTGGATCACCGGGGACAGGGAATGCGCGACGGGTCGTCCCAGGACCGCGCACAGGCGGACCTGTGCGGGGTCGAGCGACCGCGCCAGCCCGAGGAATTCATCGACGGTGAACGTCTGACCGGCTGTCCCGCCGGGCACATCAGCGGGCTTCTCAGCGGGCATATCAGCGGGCACTGTCGAGGACCCCGTTCGCACGGGACTCCGCGATGGCCGCCTCATGGGCGGCGAAGTCACGGTTGAACACCGTCGTGCCGTTCTTGTCGACGGTCACGAAATAGAGCCAGTCACCGTCGGCGGGGTGTTCCATGGCCTGCAGCGCCTCCACACCCGGTGAGGCGATCGGGGTCGCCGGCAGCCCTTCCCTGGCGTAGGTGTTCCACGGGGTGAGCCGTTCACGGTCGGCGTCGGTGGTGGCGACCTCCTGGGCGTCAAGGTCGTAGTTGACGGTGGAGTCGAACTGCAGCATCTGATTCTCGTTGAGGCGGTTGAGGATCACCCGGGCGACCTTGTCGAAGTCACCTGCGGGGGCTTCCCGCTCCACCAGCGATGCGGCGGTGAGCACCTGGTAAGGGCTCAGACCGACGGTGGAGGCCATCTGGACCAGGCCGGTGCCCTCGTACTGGCGCGCCGAGGAGGTGACCAGCTCGCGGAGGATCTCCTGCGGACCCGACGTCGGGTCGAACAGGTGGACGCCCGGGGAGATCAGGCCCTCGATGCGGCGACCGTCGGCCCCGCGGGAGTTCACGTCGGCGACCGCCCAGTCGGGGACGCCGAGTTCCGTCGGGTCGGTGTCCGCGATGGTCTGGTGGAGTTCGTCGACGCTGACGCAGGTGCCCAGGCCGTCGGTGAGGCCGTCCCGGCAGGAGTTCGCGGCAATCATCGACAGGATCCCGGTGCGCACCTCCCCGCCGACGACGGCGGTGTCGTCGAGGGTGAGCCCGTTGGGTACGTCGATGACGCCAAGGCGACGGTTGTCGTCGGTGAGTGCCTTGAGGGCGGAGGACGCGGACATCTTCTGCTGCAGCGCGTAGTACCCGGCCTGCAGGTCACGGACCTCTCCGGTGCGTTCGGCGTCCTCGGCGGCGCTGATGATCGCCGACCGGGAGCCGACGACGTCCTCGTCGAGCAGACGCGGGACGAGCCCGGAGACCGTGTCCCCCTCCTCGACACGCACGAGCACCACCGACCCGTTCCCTTCCCCCTCATAGTCCCTGGTCCCGACAACTTCGCGCTGCCAGTAGACGTAGACGACGACGAAGACGAGGAGTATCACGAGGGCGGTCGCCAGGGCGAAGGACCACTGGCGACGCCGGCGGTACTTCGGCTCAGTTGTAGTTGTTCGTGGCATTACTGAAAGTCTCCGCGCCTTTCCGGAGCACGGTGGTGCTCACAAGGGGTGCTGCATTCTCCGGCGATCATTCTCGCACGAAATGATCACAGATCGTTATCTGAGGCCTCTGTACGGGCCAGATACGCCTTCCTGGCGTCAAGCCAACCCTGCAGAATGTGGACGGCGGCGGCCTGGTCGATCCGGGACCGGCCCTTCTTCTCGTTCACCCCGGAGGCGTGCATCGCGTTGGACGCCGCCATCGTCGACATGCGCTCGTCGACGAGCCTCACCGGGATATCGAGATGACGCCGCAGACGGTCCGCATAGTTCTCCGCACGTCGGGTTGAGGCGGTACGGCGGGAACGCAGGGTCACCGGCAGACCGACCACCACCTCGACGACGAAGTTCTCCTCGACGAGTTCGAGGACACGACCGAACTCCTCACCGGGCCACGCTCCGGAACTCCGGTCAGCCTGGACGGTCTCCAGAGGGGTGGCGAGGATACCGTCCGGGTCGGACAGTGACACCCCGATGCGGACCGTCCCGATGTCGAGGCCGAGCCTGCGGCCCCTGCCGGCGTCATCGTCCCCGGGCCGGTCGGGTACCGGGGCGGGGCGGGACCGGTCGTCGGCGTGTGCGTTCACTCCTCGCCCCGTCCCTACTTCGCCGAGGTGGCGACGACGTCCTTCACCGCGGCGACGGCGGCGTCGATACCCGTGGCGTCCGAACCGGAGCCCTGGGCCATCGCAGGCTTGCCGCCGCCCCGTCCGCCGACGTACGGCGCGACGGTCTTCACGATCTCTCCGGCACTGACCCCCGACTCCACGGCCGCGTCCGTGGCCGCGGCGATGAAGGGGACCTTGCCTGACCCGCTGTCGGAGGAGATGAAGAACACGACCGCGGCGTCGGCACCGAAGCGTCCCTTCGCCTCGTTGGCGAGGGTGCGCAGGTCACCGGAGGACACACCGTCGGGCACGCGCGCGGCGACGACCCGCAGGTCCCCGACGTTGACCGCGGCGCGGACATAGTCACCGACCTTCGCGGTCAGCTCAGCGGCACGCAGCTGGGTCAGCCGCTTCTCGACCTCGTGCAGTCGGGAGGTCAGGGCGTCCACGCGGTCCGGGAGCTCCTCCGCAGGGACCCGCAGGCGGGTCGCGAGGGAGTCGGACAGCTGGTGCTGGTCGGACAGGAAACGGAAGGAGTCCACCCCCGTGTACGCCTCGATGCGACGGATCCCTGAACCGACGGAAGACTCTCCGAGCACAGCCACCGGGCCGATCTGGGAGGAGTGGCCCACGTGGGTTCCTCCGCACAGTTCCATGGAGAAGGGACCACCGATCTCGACGACCCGGACGCGGGAACCGTAGTTCTCGCCGAACAGGGCCATCGCACCCATCTTCTTCGCCTCGTCGAGGTCCGTCTCGACGGTGTTGACGGTGTAGTCGGCGTCCACCGCCTCATTGGCGATGAACTCGATCCGGCGCAGCTGGTCCTCGGTGAGCTGCCTGCCGTAGCTGAAGTCGAAGCGCAGGTAACCGGGCCGGTTCATGGAACCGGCCTGCACGGCTGTGGGGCCGAGGACCTGTCGCAGTGCCGCGTGGATGAGGTGGGTGCCGGAGTGCGCCTGGCGGGCGCGGTGACGCCACGCGTGGTCGACCTTCGCGGTGACGCGCTGCCCGACGGCCAGTTCCCCGCCGGTGACGGTGACACTGTGCAGCCACACCTTCTTACCGGTCTTCTGCACGTCGTCGACCTGTGCCGCTCCGCCGGTACCGGTGATTGTGCCACGGTCGGCGAGCTGCCCGCCGGACTCCGCGTAGAACGGTGTGCTGTCGAGGATGATCTGGACCTGACTGCCCTCCCCTGCCCGGTCGACCAGGGCGCCGTCGGCGACGATCCCGAGGACCGTGGCCTCAGCCTCGGTGGACGTGTAGCCGAGGAAGACCGTGGGGTGGTTGTCGACGAAGGGACGGTAGACGGAGACGTCGGCGTGGGCGTGCTTCTTGGCGCGGTTGTCTGCCTTGGCGCGGGCCTTCTGTTCTGCCATGAGGGCGTCGAAGCCCTCCCGGTCGACGGTCAGACCCGATTCCGCGGCCATCTCGACCGTCAGGTCGATGGGGAATCCGTGGGTGTCGTGGAGGGAGAAGGCGGCCTCTCCCCCGAGCTCCGTACCACCGCCGGCCCGGACCTTTGCGGCTGCCTCCTCGAACAGGCGGGTGCCGGATTCGAGGGTCTTGAGGAAGGCGGTCTCCTCTCCGACGGCGACGGCGCGGATACGCTCCCAGTTGTCGGCGATCTCCGGGTAGGAGGGGGTCATGGTCTCACGGACGGTGTCCATGAGCTTCTCCATGGTCACTCCGGTGGCGCCGAGCAGGCGTGCGGAGCGGATGATGCGGCGCAGCAGGCGGCGCAGAATGTAGCCGCGGCCTTCGTTGCCGGGGGTGACGCCGTCCAGGATGAGCATCAGACCGGTACGGCAGTGGTCGGCGATGACACGGAAGCGGATGTCGTCGGTGTGGGCGGCATGATAGGCCGCCGAGGTCGTGTCACCGTCAGCGGCGAGGGACTCGCTGCGGCCGTAGGTCGCGCCGGTGAGCTTCTCGGCGACGCGGATGACGGGGGCGAGGAGGTCGGTCTCGTAGACGTTCTCGACATTCTGCAGGATGCAGGCCACCCGTTCGACACCCATGCCGGTGTCGATGTTCTTCTTCGGCAGCGGGCCGAGGATCTCGAAGTCGTCCTTGCCGATGCCCCTGCCGCGCTCGTTCTGCATGAACACGAGGTTCCACAGTTCGATGTAGCGGGTGTCGTCGACGACGGGTCCACCGTAGCGTCCGTACTCCTCGCCACGGTCGTAGTAGATCTCGGAGCAGGGCCCGCAGGGGCCGGGGATTCCCATGGACCAGTAGTTGTCCGCCATCCCGAGGCGCTGGATACGTTCCTCGGGCACGCCGATCTTCTCGTGCCAGATCTGTGCGGCCTCGTCGTCGTCCAGGTACACGGTGACCCAGAGACGGTCAGGGTCCAGCCCGAATCCGCCGTCCTCCAGAGATCCGGTGAGCAGGGTCCAGGCGTGGGTGATGGCACCTTCCTTGAAGTACTGCCCGAAGGAGAAGTTCCCCGCCATCTGGAAGAAGGTGTTGTGCCGGGTGGTGATGCCCA
Organism: Corynebacterium provencense; assembly: GCA_900049755.1. Taxonomy (GTDB): domain Bacteria; phylum Actinomycetota; class Actinomycetes; order Mycobacteriales; family Mycobacteriaceae; genus Corynebacterium; species Corynebacterium neomassiliense. The sequence goes on along the minus strand of LT160593.1, from coordinate 1,189,539 downwards.
CCTCCTCGATGTCGAGGGTCCTCACGCACTTCTGGATGGAGGTGGCGGTGCCGTTGGGGAACGGCGGGTTCTGCTGGCCGAGGAAGTAGGGCTTGAAGGGCACCATGCCGGCGTTGACGAAGAGCAGGTTCGGATCGTCGAGGATGAGCGAGGCGCTGGGAACCTCGGTGTGCCCCGCCTTGACGAAGTGGTTGATGAATCGCTCGCGGATCTCATGCGTCTGCACGTTGACGGAACCTTCTTGCTGTGTCTCTGGGTTGGTCTGGATGTTGGTCTGGATGGGTCGGTGATTTGCCGGTTGCCCAGTCTACCTGCCGTCGCGGACGATACTGCGCAGGGTGTCCAGGGTTGCGGAGATCTGGCGTTCCCGCCCGTGGTCGGTGGGTTCGTAGTAGCGGGCGCCCGCCAGATCCTCCGGAAGGTAGTCCTGCGCGAGGACGCCACGGGGATCGTCGTGGGGGTACCGGTATCCCACGGCGTTACCGAGTCCCTCCGCCCCGGAATAGTGGCCGTCACGCAGGTGGGGTGGCACGACGGTACCCTTCCCCGCCCGCACGTCGGCGAGGGCGGCGTCGACGGCGGAGATCACCGAATTCGACTTCGCCGCGGTGGCCAGATGGACCGTCGCCTGGGCCAGCGGGATCCTGCCCTCCGGCATGCCGATGAAACTCACCGCCTGATGGGCGGCGACGGCGATCTGGAGGGCCGTGGGGTCGGCCATGCCGATGTCCTCGGAGGCGTGGATGACCAGGCGGCGGGCGATGAAACGCGGGTCCTCCCCCGCGTCGATCATCCGGGCGAGGTAGTGGAGCGCGGCGTCCGGGTCCGAGCCACGGATGGACTTGATGAAGGCACTGACGATGTCGTAGTGCTGGTCCCCGTCACGGTCGTAGCGGGCGACGGCCCGGTCCGTGGACAGCGCGACGGTCTCGACGGTTATCTCCCCGCCACTGTCCTGGACGGTCTCCGCGGCCGCCTCGAGGTAGGTCAGTGCCCTGCGTGCGTCACCTGCGGCCAGGGCGGTGAGACGGTCGCAGGCTTCGTCGGTGAGGGTCACCGAGCCGCCGAAACCGCGGGGGTCGTCCACCGCCCGCCGCAGCAGAGTGGCGATGTCCGCGGGTGCCAGCGGGGTGAGCTGGACGAGCAGGGACCGGGACAGCAGGGGCGCGACCACGGAGAAGCTCGGGTTCTCGGTCGTCGCCGCGACGAGCAGGACCGTACGGTTCTCGACGGCGGAGAGCAGGGCGTCCTGCTGGGTGCGGGAGAACCTGTGCACCTCGTCGATGAACAGCACGGTCGACACACCGTCGACGAGCATGCGCCGGGCTGTGTCGATGACCGCCCGGACCTCCTTCACCCCGGAGTTCAGTGCGGACAGTGCCTCGAAGCGGTGCCCGGACGTCCCGGCGATGAGGGAGGCGACGGTCGTCTTCCCCGTCCCGGGTGGTCCGTAGAGGATGACCGAGGATTCACCGCGCCCCTCAATCAGACGGCGCAGCGGGGCTCCCTCACCGAGGACCTGCTCCTGGCCGACGACCTCGTCGAGGGTCCGGGGGCGCATCCTCACCGCCAGCGGGGCATGGGCACCGGGGTGGAAGTAGGATTCGGCGGAGCGTGAGGGCGGTGCAGGGTCCGCTGCCCGGCGGCGGGGCTCCCGGCCTGCGCCGTGTTCCGGGGTGCCGTGTCCGGAGGATCCGACCTCGAAGAGTCCCTCGCCCATGATGCTGTGATTCCGGCGCGGTCAGCGTGACCGGAGCCGGCTCCTTGTCTGGGGCACTGCCCCGAGTTCGGCGAGACGCTCCAGCAGACTGCTGGCGAAGAGCGCGACCCGGGTGTACCGGCCGAGGGTGTCACTGCCGTCCCTGCCCGCGTCCGCTCCGGTCGCGGAGGTGGCGGCGGTCGTGGCGAAGCGACGGACCGATTCGACGGTGGTGGCGAAGTCCGCCAGGTGGGTCTCGGGAAGGCGGTCGAGCTGGCGTGCCCCGTCGGTGGGGGTGTCGGCTCCGGCGATGACCGCCAGGGTGCCGTGGTAGAGCAGGGACAGGCTCATCAGTGTCCAGCCGATGAGGGAGGTCATCAGTGCCTCGGTGAGCTGGTGGTGGTCGCGGACCTCCGGCCACACCGAGACAACCTCGGACGCCCAGGCGTCGATGAACTCGTTCGCCTCGTCCTCGTCGAGCAGCGGCGTGGAGATGTCGTGGGGGAATCCGGCGATGACGCAGGCGACGTCGAAGACGATGTCACGGAATCCCGCCCACTCGAAGTCCAGGAAGACGACCTGGTCGGACAACATGATGTTGTCCGGGGTGAGGTCGAAGGGGGTGAAGGCCCGCAGACTGGAGCGTTGCTGCCGGTGACCGGCCTCCCTGGCGAAGTCGACGACCGCGTCGGGGATCTCCACCCCGCTGCCCTCCAGCAGGTCGAGGCCCTGGGTGACCAGTGCCGCGACGTCGACGTCACGTTCACCGACCTGTCCGAGGGGCAGCCCGTGGCGGGTGTACTGGCGGCGGTTGAGGGTGTCGAAGGACTCCTCACCGTCTGCGGTCGCCACCTGCATACGGCCCAGTGCGCGGCCCAGTTTGCGCAGGGCGGAGGCGCGCTGCGCGGCGTCCTCACGGACAAGAATGTCCGCGAAGCTCTCTCCGGTGCCTGCGTCGGAGAGCACGATGATGCGCTCGTCGATGTCGTGGGCGAGCAGCAGCGGTCCGGGACGGTTCTCGGAGGGCAGGGTGTTGGTGTACTGGTAGGCGACGACTTCCCTGATCATCGCGGCATTCGCCTCGGCTTCCGGTGGTGTCCCTTCGGCGAGGGCGGGCAGCTGCTTGATGACGACAGACCGCTGCTGCAGGAACGGGTTCGGGGTGACCTTCGCCCGCAGGACCAGTGAGTCACTGGAACCCCCGAGGTCCTCGGGGTGGGTGAGCTCCGGGGTGCCTCCGAACCTGCGGCCCAGCAGGTGGGTCGCTCTGTCGAGGACGGTGTCGGTACTCAGCACGTCGGCTCCTTCAGGCAGGTGGTCGGATGTGGCCGGGGCGGGCCGGGTGACCCGTCGGTGACTCCGGCCGGATGGGCTAGTCGGCTCCGGCGGCACCGGCCACCGTGTCCTGTTTCTTCGCCCCGGTCCTGCCCGGCCGGGCGTCAAGGCCCGCCTCATGGCGCTGCTGGGCGGTGATCGGCGCCGGGGCGTCGGTCAGGGGGTCGACTCCGCCACCGGACTTCGGGAAGGCGATGACGTCGCGGATCGAGTCGAATCCTCCGAGCAGCGACACGATACGGTCCCAGCCGAAGGCGATGCCGCCGTGCGGCGGGGCACCGAAGGCGAAGGCGTCCAGGAGGAAGCCGAACTTCTCCCGTGCCTCCTCCTCGGTGATGCCCATGACGGCGAAGACCCGCTCCTGGACGTCACGGCGGTGGATACGGATCGATCCGCCGCCGATCTCGTTGCCGTTGCAGACGATGTCGTATGCGTAGGCGGTGGCCTCACCCGGGTTGGTGTCGAAGCTGTCCATCCACTCCGGCTTCGGAGAGGTGAACGCGTGGTGCACGGCGGTCCACGAGGAGTGGCCGAGCGCGACGTCCCCGGAGGCGGTGGCGTCCGCGGCCGGCTCGAACATGGGCGCGTCGACGACCCAGGTGAACGCCCAGTCACCTTCCCTGATCAGGCCGAGGCGTTCGGCGATCTCGCCGCGGGCGGCACCGAGCAGGGCGCGGGAGGACTTCACGTCACCGGCGGCGAAGAAGATGCAGTCACCTGGTTCCGCTCCGACGTGGGCCGCGATGTTCGCGCGTTCGGCGTCGGTGATGTTCTTGGCCACCGGGCCGGAGAGGGTGCCGTCCTCACCGACGAGGATGTAGGCCAGGCCCTTGGCACCGCGCTGCCGGGCCCAGTCCTGCCAGGCGTCGAGGGTGCGCCTGGGCTGGGAGGCGCCGCCGTGCATGACGACCGCGCCGACGTAGGGGGCCCTGAAGACCCGGAACGAGGTTTCCGCGAAGAAGTCGGTGCACTCGGTGATCTCGATGTCGAAGCGCAGGTCCGGCTTGTCCGAACCGTAGCGCCTCATGGCGTCGGCGTAGGTGATCCTGGGGATCGGTGTGGGGATCTCGTAGCCGATCTGCCGCCACACTGCGACGAGGATCTTCTCTGCCAGGGAGATGATGTCCTCCTGGTCGACGAAGCTCATCTCCACGTCGAGCTGGGTGAACTCGGGCTGCCGGTCGGCGCGGAAGTCCTCGTCACGGTAACAGCGGGCGATCTGGAAGTACCGCTCCATCCCGGCGACCATGAGCAGCTGCTTGAACAGCTGGGGGGACTGCGGGAGGGCGTAGAACGAGCCGGGCCGCAGACGGGCGGGGACGAGGAAGTCCCGTGCGCCCTCGGGGGTGGAGCGGGTCAGGGTCGGGGTCTCGATCTCGGTGAAGTCCTCGTCGAGAAGGACGCCGCGGGCCGCCTGGCTGACCCGGGACCGAAGTCTCAGGGCTCCGGCCTGCCGTTCGCGGCGCAGGTCGAGGTAGCGGTACTTCAGGCGGGTTTCTTCACCGACCTCCCCTCCCGAGGAGTCCTCGATCTGGAAGGGCAGGGGCGCCGACTCGTTGAGGATCTCCAGGGAGCTGACGTTGACCTCGACGTCGCCGGAGGCGAGGTTCGGGTTCTCGGAGCCCTCGGGCCGGTCCTCGACGATTCCCGTGACCCTGATGCAGTACTCGCTGCGCAGGTCATGGGCGCGTTCGGCGACCTCGCTGTCGCGGAAGACCACCTGGGCCAGGCCGGAGCGGTCACGCAGGTCGATGAAGATCACCCCGCCGTGGTCACGTCGCCGGGCGACCCACCCGGTGAGTGTGACCTCCTTCCCGCTGTCGTCGGAGCGAAGGTCGCCACACAGATGCGTCCGCAGCACGTCGCGTTGTCCTTTCGGATCTGGTTGAAGGAGCGGCGCTCCACAGAGGCCTCCCCGGCTGTCACCGGCGCACGTCCTCCGGGGTTCCCGGCGGCAGGGTGCGCGCATGTCGACCCTCGAGCGTACTCCCCCGCCTCCCGGGTGGTCGGGGGTGGGTGTACCGGGTGACCCGGCCCCGACGTTTCCGCCGGGCAGCCGCTACCGTGGGGTCATGGCCGAGAACCTTCCAGCAGATACCCCGGACAGCGGAACGGGACGCAGCCCTGCCTCCCAGGGCCCGGACGACGGTGCCCCGCGTGACTCGGACGGAATCCCCGACCAGTTGTCCGTCGAGGACACCATCGTCACCCCGCTGGACCGCAGGGACGTGTACCGCTTCTTCTGGGTTGCCAACCAGGTCGTGCTGGCCGTGTCGGCGGTCGTGGCGGTCTGCGCGATCGTCTACGGTCTGGCGGCCGGTGAACCGGGCGCCTGGGTCACCGGTATGGATAAAAGACAGCCCTGATGGTGTGGTTCCGGCGCGGGCAGCGGGACCGGAGCCGGCTCCTTGTCTGGGGCACTGCCCCCGGTTCGGCGGGGCGCCAGGTCGGAAGAGCGTCGTGTAGGGGAAGAGTGGAGATGTCGGGGGTCGCCGGCCGGCCGCTGCCTGCCGCGCGCCGGCTGCCGCCCGACGAATACGGTCGGTGTCTCTCGGGGCCGGCTCAGGCGAGCGACCGGGCGAACCCGTCGGGGTCGTCGGTGGTGATCTGGTCGACCCGCAGTTCCAGCAGGGCGCGGGCCTGCGCGAGAGTTGTCTCGTCGGGGCCCGTCAGGGTGTAGGCGTCCACGAGTTTTCCTGCGGCGTGGAAATCGGCGACGATGTCGTGTCCGCGACCGGCCGCAGCAAGGATGATCCGGTGGTCGAGGTAGACGGTGTCCGCGGAAGGCTGGGCGTCGAGGGCGTCGCCGACGAAACGGGCGATGTCTGCGGTGCGTCGCAGGCGCAGTACCGCCCGCCGGGTGCAGGGGTCGTGCCCCAGTCTCAACCGCGGGTCCTGCCGGGCCACCGTGGCCGCGGCGCGAGGGTCGGTTCCGGAGACGATGACGTGTGACGCCAGTGCCCCGACGGCCCCGGCTGTCCGCCGGGCGTTCGCCGGGGTCATGACGGACGCGTTGTCTTTGATGTCGAGCTGCAGCAGGGCGGTGGGCGGAAACTGTCCGCCGGTGTCCTCCCCGGCACCGGGAGCTGTACCGGTGATGCGGGCGTCGGCGAGAGTGCACAGTGCCGGTGCCGGCTGTCGTCGGCGCCACCGTCGGACGGGGTCATGGCGGATCTCAGGGACGCCGTCAGCACTGACCCTCACGTCGATCTCCACGCTCGCCCCCTCGCGCAGACCTTCGGTGATGCGGGCGAGGGTGAAAGGGGTGTCGGTGGATGTCCGCCGGGCCCGGTGCCATTTGAGTCTGGTGAGATGTCCGTCGACGAGGATGTCCGTCGACGACCTTCCGGTGGTCATGCCTCCATGAGTACCAGCACCAGCTGCCACCCGCTGAGCGCGGTGAAGACCAGGCACAGCGCCCGGTCCGCGACTCCGGAGGTCGTGACCGTGAGTGCCGGGGGCAGGGTCCAGTTCCACCACCGGCGTCCTTTCCGCGGTATCAGCGGCGAGGTCAGCGGGACCCCGGTCTTCGTCAGGGCGTCCCCTGCCAGGTGTGCCAGTACTCCGGCGGTCACGGCCGAGGCCGGCAGCAGCGGTGTCTGCAGTGCGGGGACCGTGAGGTAGGCGGCGACCCCTGCTGCGACGGCGACGAGGACGACCACGGGTCCACCCCTGGCCGAGCTCCATTCCGGGAACAGACCGCGTAGGGCCAGTCCTGCGAAGAAGACGAGCATGACGGTGACGCCGCGTTCCCCCGCCACTCCTCCGGCCGCCCACGCACATGCTCCGGCGAGGAGTGCGAACCAGACGGTGTGGGTCGCCGTCCGGTGTGCACCGGTGACGCGGGTGTCCCTTCGGGTGCCCGTGGCGTTGACGACGAGGACGCTGACGGCCGCGACGGTGCGGGAGAGGACCCCGGTGACGAAGCCGAAGGACCTCGAGACGGTCGAGCCGGGTGCGTCGAGGTCCGGCAGAAGTGCGGCCCCGGCGGTGATGCCGGCGTAGCAGAGGATCTCGGGCACACCGGTGGCGCCGCCCCAGGCGGTCGGCAGGGTGGTTGCCAGTGCGAGTCCCGCGGCAGCTCCGGACATGGCATGGGTCGGCCCCTGGACCATCCGCTCCCCCTCCGTCCCTGGCTCCGGGGTTTCTGCCCCGACTGCATCCGGTTGATCCTGCCCGTCTTCCCCCCGGGCCGGGTCATGTGGTGCGCCATCAGGGACTCGAACCCCGAACCCGCTGATTAAGAGTCAGCTGCTCTGCCAATTGAGCTAATGGCGCCGGTGGCGACGGCCTCGCCGCGCAACAGTCGGATACTATAGGCCCCGGTCTGACAGGGGCGCAATTCAGCTGGTGGATGCCGGTTTCATCGGAAGGAGGCCGGGGCCGGGGCGATGACGTCCAGTGCCCCGGGGACGCATCCGAAGTCCAGTCGGCTGTGCCTGCCGACGTAGTCCCCGTCGATCTGCACGTCGGCGGGCGAAGTCCCGGTGAAACGTACGGTGGGAACGTCGTCCTCGCGCACCAGGTGGGCCGACCGTGGGTTGCGGGACCCGGTGAGCAGCCTGCCGGCCAGGACGAGGGTGGGCACCACCGCCAGTGAGGTCAGTGCGGCCACCCCGAGTCCGTGGTCGAGGTCGGTACCCGGGTTGGTCCGCAGGGCGAGGGGCCCCAGGTAGGTCCACGGGCTGGTGTTGCTGACGAATCCGAATCTCACCCCTTCCACGGTCCTGCCGGGCATTTCCACGGTGAAGGTCGGTGAAGGGTGGGCGGGAGAAAGGAAGGTGCCCAGGGCCGTGGTGACGTAGCGCAGGTCGGTGACCCGGCGTCCCGTGGCCCGCAGCTGTTCCATGCGCCGGATCACTGTGGCGTCCAGCCCGGTTCCCGCGGTGAACAGGAACCAGCGTCCGAGGGTGTGCCCGAGGCTGACGGGCCGTCGGGTCCCGCGGTCAAGTCCCGTGGCGAGCTGGGCGGCGGCCCGCACGGGGTCCGGGTCGATGCCGAGGGCACGGGCGAAGACGTTGGCGTTGCCGCCCGGGATGACGCCGAGGGCCGGCAGGTCACCTGCTGCGGGCCGGTCGGTTCTGTCAGGTGCGCCGAGCATGCCGTTGACCACTTCGTTGACTGAACCGTCACCCCCGTTGACCACGACGGCGTCGAAGGTTCCGGCGGCCAGGGCACCGAGTTCGGTGGCGTGGCCGCGGCGGGTGGTGGCGACGAGTTCCACACTGTGTCGGGCGGACAGGGACTCGTACAGACGGTCACGGCCGGCACTGCTGGTCGTGGTCGCGAAAGGGTTGGTGATCAGCATGACTCGCACAGGTGACGATGCTACCGGTGACCCGGGGACGCCCGGGGCGGCGGTCACGTCCGGGCACTCGGTAGGCTGGGACCATGAAATACATCTCCACGCGAGACGCCCGGGCCACCCCGGTGTCCTTCTCCGACATCCTTCTCGGCGGCCTGGCACCGGACGGCGGCCTGTACCTGCCGCAGGAGTATCCGCGTGTCAGTTCCTCGACGTTGGAGACCTGGCGGGGTCTCCTGGCGTCGCAGGGCTACGCGGCCCTGGCAGCCGAGGTTGTGGCCCTGTTTGTCGACGACATCCCTGTCGGGGAGATCCGGGCCATGACCGCCCGGGCCTACTCCACCCCGAAGTTCGCCTCTGAGCAGATCGTGCCGGTGACCGATCTGGAGCCGGGAGTGAAGATCGCGCACCTGTCCGAGGGGCCCACGGCGGCGTTCAAGGACATGGCCATGCAGCTTCTCGGGGAGCTTTTCGAGTATGTCCTCGCCGAGCGCGGGCAGACGATCAACATCCTTGGTGCCACCAGCGGGGACACAGGTTCCTCCGCCGAGTACGCCATGCGGGGCAGGCCGGGCGTGAGGGTGTTCATGCTCACCCCGGCAGGCCGGATGACACCGTTCCAGCAGGCGCAGATGTTCGGCCTGGATGACCCGAACATCTTCAACATCGCCCTGGACGGGGTCTTCGACGACTGTCAGGACGTGGTCAAGGCCGTGTCCTCGGATGCCGCGTTCAAGGCCGAGTACCACATCGGGGCGGTGAACTCGATCAACTGGGCCCGGTTGATGGCCCAGGTGGTCTACTACGTCTCCAGCTGGCTGCGGGCCACGTCCGGCCCCGGCGAGAAGGTGTCCTTCTGCGTGCCCACGGGAAACTTCGGGGACATCTGCGCCGGTCACATCGCCCGCCAGATGGGGGTACCGATCGACCGGCTCATTGTCGCGACGAACGAGAACGACGTCCTCGACGAGTTCTTCCGCACCGGCGACTACCGGGTCCGCACCTCGGCGGAGACCCTGGCCACCTCGAGCCCGTCGATGGATATCTCGAAGGCGTCGAACTTCGAGCGGTTCATCTTCGACCTTCTGGGACGGGACGCCGCACGCACGGCCGAGCTTTTCGGCACCGGGGTTCCCTCCGGCGGTTTCTCCCTGGCCGGCGACCCTGCCTTCCCGGAGGTGGACAAGACCTTCGGTTTCGCTTCGGGGTCGTCGACTCACGCCGACAGGTTGGCGACCATCCGGTCGTGCTGGGAGCAGGCGGGCGTGCTCGTCGACCCGCACACGGCCGACGGGGTGAAGGTGGCCAGGGACTTCCTCTCCTCCCATCCGGACGCGGCCCCGGTGGTCTGCCTGGAGACGGCCCTGCCGGTGAAGTTCGCGGACACGATCCGAGAGGCACTGGGCAGTGAGCCGGATTCGATGACTCCCGCACGTTTCCGGGACATCCTGTCCGCACCCAGGCATGTCACGGCCCTGTCCAATGACGTGGACGTGGTCAAGGACTTCATCCGGACCTCTGTCGCAGAGGTGCGTGTGTGACCAGCTGCGAGTGTGGCCCGGCTGCGCGTGTGGTCGGCCCTGGGTTCCGGGGCGACCACGGCGTCGGCCGGACATGACAACACTCCTGCCCTGCCCGCTACACTTCCCCCATGACCTTCAACTCCAATCTCAACGGACTGGGTGACCGGGCGTCCTCGGGCGGCGGCGCCGGTGGTGGCGGCGGATTCGGTTTCGAGGGCGGCAACCGCGGCGGGGGCAACGGACTGCTGGGACTGATCATGGGGATCGTCGGCTCGAAGTTCGGACTCCCGGGCATCATCGTTGTCGCGGCGGTCGCGTTCTTTGCGGGAGGGGGCACGGGCCTGTTCTCCGACGGTGGTTCCACCGGCACCCCGGGCGGGTCCGGAGGGTCGGGTACCGCGGCGTCGGGCAGTTCCCTGGAGCACTGCCGTACCTGGCAGGACGCCAACGCCTACGACGACTGCCGTATCGAGGGCACCGCAGTGTCCCTCGACGCTGTGTGGTCGCAGATCCTGCCGGCCCAGACGGGGATCACCTACACGGAACCTGCGGTGAAGATCGGCGACGGGACGGTGAACACCGGATGCGGTACGGCGTCCACGGCCCGGACCGGCCCGTTCTACTGTCCCGGTGACCGCACGGTGTACATCGGTGACGACTTCTTCGCCCAGCTCAAGCAGATGGGCGGCTCCGACGGACCTTTCGCCCAGATGTATGTGGTGGCGCACGAGTTCGGGCACCACATCCAGAATCTCCAGGGGACCATCGGTCTGTCCGACTACGACAACGCCGGTGAGGATTCGAATGCCGTGAAGATCGAACTGCAGGCGGACTGCTATGCGGGGGTCTGGGCCAGTCACGCGGACTCCGGTGAGAACGCGATGCTCGATCCGCTCACCGATGAGCAGGTCTCGCAGGCCATCATCTCCGCGCAGGCCATCGGTGACGATGCGATCCAACGCTCCTCAGGCTCCGCGGTCAACCCTGACAACTGGACCCACGGTTCGTCTGAGCAGCGCCAGCAGTGGTTCCTGCAGGGTTACCAGGGCGGGACCGTGGACTCCTGCCACCAGGACTTCACCAGGTAGGACGCCCCGGTCCTCCCCGGACCCGGGGTATCCTGTCCCCCGGTCGTCCCCGGATCAGGCCCGGATCAGGTCTGCTGCACGTTCCCCGATGAGCATGCACGTGATGTTGGGGTTCACCGCGGTGAGCTGCGGCATGACCGAGGCGTCCACGACACGGAGCCCCTGCACCCCCTTGACCCTCAGCTGCGGGTCAAGGGGTGACATCGTGTCACCGGGGTCACCCATCCGGACAGTGCCGGCAGGGTGGTACACGGTGTTGTGGGTGCGTGAAATGTAGTCGGCGATATCCTCGTCGGACTGGACGTCAGGGCCGGGGAAGAGTTCGCGCCCGGCGTAGGGGGCCATCGCCGGGCGGGCGACGATGCGGCGGGCCAGCCTGATCCCGGCCACGGCGATGCGCATGTCGTAGCCTTCCTCGTCGGTGAAGTAGCGTGGGTCGACCTTCGGCTTGTCCCGGTAGTCGGCGGAACGCAGCCTGACGGTGCCGCGTGCGCGGGAGTGGGTGATGTTCGGGGTGAGGCAGAAGGCCTCGTCGGCGGTGGGGTATCCCTGACGACGGGTGTGCATGTCGAAGGGCATGGACCCGTAGTGCATCATCAGGTCCGGCAGTCCCAGCCCGTCGGCGCCGCCCTCGTCGACCTCGTCGAAGATACCGATCTCCCACCACTGGCTGGCGTCCCGCAGCATCGGGACCGTCGACTCCCACGAGATCACCGCCTCCGGATGGTCCTGCAGGTTCGATCCGACCCCTGGTGCGTCGACGAGGACGTCGATGCCGAACTCCCTGAGGTGGTCGGCGGGGCCGATGCCGGAGAGCATGAGCAGTTTGGGGCTGTCGATCGCCCCTGCGGAGACGATCACCTCGCGCTCGGCGTGGAGAGTCTTCAGACGCCCGAAGGGGTTGTCGAGGTATTCGATTCCCACGGCCCGGTCACCGTCGAACAGGATCCGCGAGACCCGCCGGTCGGTGAGGATGTCGAGGTTCTCCCGGTCCATCACCGGGTGCAGGTAGGCGACCGAGGAGGACGCCCTGATGTTGTCGTCTCCGGCGTTGATCTGGAACCAGTCGGCACCGTGACTGACGGTCTCTCCCTCGTTGAACGGGGTGACCGGCAGCCCCTCCTCCTCGCAGGCTTCCAGCAGTGCCACTCCGACCGGGTCCTTGGGGTGGACCGAGCGCAGGTGCACGGGCCCGCCGTGGCCGTGGTGGTCTCCCGGCCGGTCGTTGTCCTCCAGCCGTCGGAGCAGCGGCAGGATCGTGGCGGAGTCCCAGCCGGCTGCACCGAGGCTCACCCAGTGGTCCAGGTCCTGGGCGGGGGTGTGGAAGGCGATGCAGGAGTTGTGGGAGGAACAGCCGCCGAGGACCTTCGCTCTGGCGTGCCGCATGAAGGAGTTTCCGTTCTCCTGCGGTTCGATCGGGTAGTCCCAGTCGTAGCCGGATTCGAGCAGTGCGGGCCACTCGTGGAGGTTGAGGATCTCCGGTTTGTCCACATCGGTGGGTCCGGCTTCGACGAGTCCCACTGTGACGGAGGGGTCCTCGCTGAGCCGGGCCGCGACAACGGCACCGGAGGATCCGGCTCCGACAACGATGTAGTCGTACTTCTCACGCATGTGTGCTCCCTGTTCTCGTCTCACCTGTTACTTCGTGGGGAACCAGCCGGTCACGGCGGGTTCGGTGTTCTCGTAGATGTGCTTGGCCTCCCGGTACTCCTCGAGCCCGGTGGGGCCGAGTTCCCGGCCGATGCCGGACGCCTTGAATCCACCCCACTCGGCCTGCGGAAGGTAGGGGTGGTAGTCGTTGATCCAGATGGTCCCGTGGCGCAGCGCCCGGGAGACACGGTTGGCCACTCCCCTGTCGGAGGTCCACACCGCCCCGGCGAGTCCGTAGTCGGTGTCGTTGGCGATCGCCACAGCCTCGGCCTCGGTGGAGAAGGTCTCCACGGTGATGACGGGGCCGAAGCCCTCCTCGATGACGGCCGGGTTGTCGGCGGTGCAGTTGTCGAGCACTGTCGGCCGGTAGAAGAAACCGTTCTCCAGGCCGGGTCCTCCCCCTTCACCACCGCAGCGCAGGGTGGCCCCGGCCTCGATCCCACGCCTGACGTAGTCACTGACCTTCTCCAGGTGGGCGCGGGAGATCAGGGGTCCGGCCTGGGCGTCCTCGTCGAAGGGGCCGCCGAGGACGATGCCTTCGGCGCGGCGCACCAGTTCGTCGACGAAACGGTCTCTAACGGTGTCCTGCACGATCAAGCGGGTTCCTGCCGAGCACACCAGGCCGGAGTCGAGGAAACCGGCGTTGAGGGCGTTGTCGACCGCGGCGTCGAAGTCGGCGTCGGCGAAGACGACGTTGGGGTTCTTGCCCCCGAGCTCCAGTGCGACCTTCTTGACGGTGGGCGCCGCGGATTCGGCGATCTTCCGGCCGGTGACGAGGCCGCCGGTGAAGGAGACGAGATCGACGTCCGGGTGGGTGGACAGGGGTGCCCCGGCCTGCGCGCCCGCTCCGAGAACCAGATTTCCCACACCGGCGGGCAGTCCGAGTTTGTCGAGGACGTCCATGATGAGGACGGCGGTGTGGGGGGTGAGCTCGGCGGGTTTGAGGATGAAGGTGTCTCCGGCGGCGAGGGCGGGGGCGATTTTCCAGCTGGCCTGCAGCAGCGGGAAGTTCCAGGGGGTGATCAGACCGCACACGCCGACGGGTTCGTAGACGACCCGGGAGATCACCGCGGGACTTCCGGCGTCGACGAGGCGTCCGGGGTGCTGGTCGGCGATCTTCCCGAAGTAGCGGAAGCAGCTGATGATGTCGTCCATGTCCCCTTCGGCTTCGACGAGTCTCTTGCCGGTGTCGAGGGCTTCGGCGCGGGCGAACTCGTCTTTGCGGGCGGTGACGGCGTCGGCGACGGCAAGCAGCAGGTCACCGCGTTCGGCTGCCGGGGTGGAGGACCATTCTCCGGCGTCGAAGGCACGGCGTGCGGCGGCCACGGCCTTCTCCGTGTCCGCGGATGTCGCTTCGGAGACTGTTCCCACGGTGGTGCCGTCGGCCGGGCAGATCACGGTCCTGGTGCCGCCGTCGGAGGCTGCGACCCACCGGCCGTCGATGTAGAGCGTCTTCGGTGCGGTGGAATCGTCGGTTGCGTTCATTCCTTCTTATCTCCTTCTGTGTCGGTCGTGCCGGTCCTGACGGCGGTGTCGGTCGTGCCGGTCGTGCCGGTTTCTCCAGCTGTGCCGGTTGCGGTGCTGACGGGGCTGCTCTCGGAGCCGTCGTAGTTGTCGTCGGCCCAGAATTCGGGGACAGGTGCCTGGGTCTCCCCGGTGGGGGTGCCCCGGTCCCCCGACAGTGACATAAATTCGAGGTGGGCGTCGTAGGCGTCCAGTACGTCGGTGATGACCTGCTCTTTCGTGTAGCCGAGGATGTCGTGGCCACGGGACCCGGTCGCCGAGAAGATCTCGAGGGTGAAGTAGACGTCGTGGTCCACATTGAGGTTCACGGCGAAGTTGGGGACCTGGCAGGCCACCGGATACGCCTCGTACTTGAACTCGTTCTGCCCGGGGAAGTTGACGACCAGGTCCACGTAGCTGATCGGGTAGTCCGGGTGGGTGCCCCGGTGGCAGGAGACGTCCAGGCCCATGCCCTTGAGTTCCTCGGCGACCTCCTCGATCGCCGGTGCTGCGACAGTTTCGACGTACTTCTCCGTCTCCGCGGCGGAGGGGAAACTCATCCTGCGTCTCAGACGCCTGCGCCAGGCGAGTCTGGCCGGTCCGGTTCCGCCGGTGCGGTCGATGAGTGCCCTCATCCTGGAGACTTCCCGGGAGTCCAGTGAGTGCCCCTCTGCGGCCAGGACCCGCCAGACGCTGATCATCAGCAGGTACATGATGAAGGCGAAGGGAAGTCCGATGAGCACAGTGGCGGACTGGAGGGTGTACACCCCACCGATGAGCAGCATCACCAGGGTCAAAGCGCCGGTGATCACCGCCCACACGATACGCAGCCAGGGTGGTCCGTCGGAGTCGTCGACGGAGGCCTTCGAGGTCATGTTCGCCATCACCAGTGAGCCGGAGTCGGCGGAGGTGACGTAGAACAGCAGGCCGGTGATGACGGCGAGGGACACGGAGAAGGTGGCACCCGGGTACTGCTGGAGCAGCAGGAAGAAGCCGGACTCCGGGGTGTCGACGGCGGTGTGGAGGAATTCTTCGTCGCCGTCCCGGAAGAACCCGAGGGCGGCGTTGCCGAAGACGGAGATCCACATCGCGATGAAGGCGAAGGGGATGACGAGGACGCCGAGGACGAACTGGCGCACTGTGCGACCGCGGGAGATCCTGGCGAGGAAGAGGCCCACGAACGGTGCCCAGGCGATCCACCAGGCCCAGAAGAACAGGGTCCAGTCCGACATCCAGTCCTGGGCCGGGTAGTCCGGTGACCCGTCGGTGTAGGCGAAGGTGTTCATCAGCATCGAAGGGAACCGAGCGACGAAGTCGCCGATGTTCTGCACCAGCGCGTTGAGCAGTTCACTGGTCCTGCCCATCACGATGATCCAGACCATGAGTACGACGGCGAGCCAGACGTTGAGTTCGGACAGGCGCCTGATGCCTTTGTCCACCCCGGAGACGGTGGACAGGATGGTGATGAACACTGACAGACAGATGAGGCCGATCTGCACGCCTGTGCTGGTGGGGATGCCGAAGAGTTCGGAGAGCCCGTAGTTGATGAACACGACCCCGATCCCCAGTGACACCGAGATCCCGAATGCGGTGCCGATGGAGGCCGCGATCTCCACGGCGTGACCGGTGCCGCCGTGGATGCGGCGTCCGAAAATGGGGGCGAGGGCTGAGCGGATGCTCAGCGGCATGTGGTAGCGGTAGGCGAACAGTCCGAAAGCGAGCCCCATCAGTGCATACATGGCCCATCCCGGTATTCCGTAGTGGAACATGGTCCACAGGGGCGCCATCCGGGCAGCTTCGTCGGACATTTCCGCGCCTTCAGGCGGGGTGAGGTAGTTGGTCGCGGGACCGGAGATGCCGAAGAACATCAGGTCCACGCCTATTCCTGCCGCGAAGAGCATCGCACCCCAGGTGAACAGGCCGAACTTCGGCTGGGAATGGTCCGGGCCGATCTTGGTGTTCCCGGTGCGTCTGAAGGCGATGATGAGGACGAAGACGACCACCGCGCCGGCGGTGAGAACGTAGAACCAGCCGAGGTTGACCGAGATCCAGTTCTTGACGTTGTTGATGACCGCATCTGCGGCGTCAGGGGCGAGCCATGCCCACAGCACAAAAGCCACGATCAGGCCGGAGGCCGTGCCGAACACCGGCCAGTTCACCGCGGAATGGGCGGGTTTCTCCGGCGGAGTGTCGGTCTCTCCGGTCCCTGCTGACTGCTGCGCACTATTCTGTGATCCGCTCACAGGCGTTCCCTCTTTCAGCTGTGTGTCAGTTGAACCGGTACGCGGCCAACCGTAGCTGAACCTCAGGCGTCCCGCTGTGTGGGAAAACCGGAGTTCTGCGGGGTCCGGGTGGCCCGGAGATGACGTGCCGGTGATGCGCGGGAGCCACTGTTGTGCACCTTACGCTGGGGAAACAGTGGTGCAGGGAAGGAACCGGGCGGAGCTCAGGATGTGACAGGGCAGAGATGGTGCACGGACCGTGCAGAGATTTCGTAGGACGCCCGGCCGGGGCGCTGCGGGGTCGGCGCAGAGTCGGTGCAGAGTCGGGTGCAGAGTCGGGTGCGGGATCAGCGGGGGACGACGCCGAGGGCGCTGCGGACGGTGAGCACCACGTCCTCGAGGGAGACTTCGTGCTGGTCGCGGGTGGTCAGGTCCCGCAGCACGACTGTGCCGTCGGCGAGCTCCTGCTCCCCCATCACCAGGGCGTAGCGGGCACCGGCGCGGTCGGCCCCCTTCATCGCACCCTTGAGGCCACGGTCACCGTAGGCCATGTCGGCGCTGACCCCGGCGCGCCGCAGTCGGTCGATGACCACAGCGAGTCTGCGTTTCGCCTCGTGGCCCATGGGCACACCGTAGATGTCGACGCGGCGTCCTTCCGTCGCCGACACACCCTCGGCCTCGAGTGCGAGCAGCGTGCGGTCGACCCCGAGGCCGAAGCCGATACCGGAGAGGTCCTGTCCGCCGAGCTGCGCCATGAGACCGTCGTAACGCCCGCCGCCGCCGATTCCGGACTGGGCGCCGAGTCCGTCGTGGACGAACTCGAAGCAGGTCTTCGTGTAGTAGTCCAGTCCGCGGACCAGGCGGGGGTTGAGTGTGTACTCCACGCCCATGTCGTCGAGCAGGCCGGTGACGGTCTCGAAGTGCTCCCGGGCTTCCGGGGACAGGTGGTCGGGCATCAGCGGAGCATCGTCGAGCATCTTCCGGATCTCGGGGCGCTTGTCGTCGAGGACGCGAAGGGGGTTGATCTCGGCACGCCGGCGGGTCTCCTCGTCGAGCGGGAGGGCGAAGAGGAAGTCCTGGAGTTTGCGGCGGTACTCGGGCCGGCAGGTGGAGTCCCCCAGACTGGTCAGCTCCAGTCGGTACCCGGTCAGCCCGAGAGCCCGGTAGCAGCGGTCCGCCAGGCACACCACTTCGGCGTCGAGAGCGGGGTCGTCGATACCGATGGCTTCCACGCCGACCTGCTGGAGCTGACGGTAGCGCCCGGCCTGGGGACGCTCGTAGCGGAAGAACGGTCCGGAGTAGGTCAGTTTCACCGGCAGCTGACCGCGGTCGAGATTGTGCTCGATCACGGCGCGCATCACCCCGGCGGTGCCTTCGGGGCGCAGGGTGACGGAGCGTCCGCCACGGTCGTTGAAGGTGTACATCTCCTTGGAGACGACGTCGGTGGATTCGCCGACTCCGCGGGCGAACAGGCCGGTCTCCTCGAAGACGGGCAGTTCGATGTGCCCGTACCCGGAGTTGTGGATCACGGTCTCGAAGGTGCTGCGTACGGCGTGGAAGTCCGCCGACGCCGGGGGCACGTAGTCGGGTACGCCCTTGGGGGCGGAAAACGGCTGGATTCTCGCACTCTTCGCAGTGTCAGTCACGCCGGTCAACTATAGCGGGTCGACGGGACCGTCCCGGTGACCGCGTGCCCCGGGCTGTGGCCGTGACCGTGACTGACGTATCACACCACGGACCGCAGGAATCCGTTGTCCTTCTTCTCCCGGCCGACCGTGGTGGCCGGTCCGTGGCCGGGGTAGACGATGTCCGCGTCGTCGAAGATCTCCGGAATCCGTCGCAGACTGTCCATCATCGCGTGCGGGTCGGACAGGGGCAGGTCGGTGCGGCCCACTCCCCCGCGGAACAGGACGTCACCGCCGAGGATGACGGTTGTGCCGCCGAGTGTCCCGCGGTACATCACGGACCCCGGCGAGTGCCCGGGCATGAGGTGGGCGGTGAAGTCCACGCCGGCGACGCTGAGGGTGTCCCCGTCGTTGACCGGTGCGGGAACCCGGGGCGTGGGCATACGGTCGGTGGCGTGCATCTGGCCGAGCTCGCCGAGGGAGTCGAGGGTCTCGCGCAGGAGCCAGGGCCGGTCGTCCGGGTGCATGTAGGCGGGGACGCCGTATTCCTCCTGGATCTCGGGGAGGTCACGGACATGGTCGATGTGGCCGTGGGTGAGCAGGACCTGTTCGACGGTGAGTCCCCGGTCGGAAATCAGCCGACGGATCCGGTCCGCCGCCCCCATTCCGGGGTCGACGACGGTTGCGCGTGTGCCGTCGTGGACGACCAGACAGTTCATGTCGAGCGGTCCGGTGGGCAGGACCTCGACGACGGGGATGGTGTGCGGGCCGGTCTGAGCGCCGGGGCGGGGGCCGGTGTGCGGGTTCATGGTTCCGAGGCTACCGCCGGGCCCCGGTACCGGGGGGCGGTGTCACCGAGCCGGTTGTGGCCTGTCACAGGTGGGGATGGAACAATGGTCGTCTGTTGCAGCTACACCCGTAGCAGTTTACCGTTGTTCCCCGATCAGAGAGGCCCCGAGCGTTGTCTGACAACTCCGCACGCCGCGATGCGGCACTGAAGAAACTCGCCAAGGAGCTGAAGTCCCGGTCACGCCGGGAGAAGATGCGTCCGCTCGGGGTCGTCGCCGCCACAGTCGTGGTCCTCGTCGTCCTCGTCGGTGGTATCTGGTTCGCCGTCACCCGCGACGACTCCTCCGACACAGTCGCCGACGCCACCGACGCCACCGACGCTGCCGCCACGACGACGCAGGCTGAGGGCCCCCAGGCGTGCACGTACACCGACACGGGGGACGCCGCGAAGCAGGTCTCCCTGCCCTCCACCGACGGAATGTCCACCGAGGGCACCACGGCGGTGACCCTGGCGACGAACCAGGGGAACATCGGCATCACCCTCGACCACGCCCAGGCGCCGTGTGCCGCGAATGCGATCCAGCACCTTGTGGAGGAGAAGTTCTACGATGACACGATCTGCCACCGTGTGGTCGTCTCTGAGGGGATGAAGATCCTGCAGTGCGGTGACCCGACCGGTTCGGGTTCAGGAGGACCGGGATTCTCCTTCCCCGACGAGTACCCGGTGTGGGGTGACAACGGAGAGAAGGTCGAGGACCAGGGCCTGTACAAGCGTGGGGTGCTGGCCATGGCGAACTCCGGCAAGAACACCAACGGTTCCCAGTTCTTCCTGGTCGACGACCAGTCCCAGCTGACCAACGACTACACGATCTTCGGCACCGTCACCGAGGACGGCCTGACGACCCTCGACAAGGTCATCGACGAGAACAAGGACGCCAACGCCGACAACGGCGGCGACGGCAAGCCTGCGCAGGAAGTCCGGATCACCTCCGCGACCGTCAACTCCTGACGCGTGGCCACACGCTGCGGCGGGACTGCGCAGGGACCACCGGGGGCCGCCTTTCAACTCCTGTGCGGTTCTTTCCTGCCCGTGTCAGCTCCTCTGTGGACTTCAAGTTCTCGTCTATGTGTCGGGTATGTGATCTTTCCGAACTGCGGAGAAGGCACTCCACCCGGTACAGGTATCGGTTCTCTTGAAGTTGGGGCAGCCAGTTGACGCGACTGCCTTTCCGGCAGTGCAGTTCATCGCCATCCCCCTGTACTCACCGGGTGTCGACTCTGTCTTCAGCTGTCCCGGGTGAATCAGCTTGTCGTCGTCGCTGTCCCACAGCAGGTCCCGGCACTGATCCTGCCGTCTGGAGAATGAATCTGTCCTGGGCGGCTGCTCCCGTCGGGGTCTGTACATCGGGGCATCCTTCCGTCCCCCGACGGCCGGTGGACTTCTCTGCTTCCCAGGTAGGCGGCATTGATCACGGTCCACGGCTTTCGTCCATTGCTTTCCGCGCCCGTTGGTAGGCCGTGGTCCACGGCGGTGGCACAAGACGGTGACACAAGACGGTGAGGGCCCGCTGCCATGACTTCGACGGCGTCCCGTAACTTGTGGGTAACGCTCGCCCAGTCAGGTCTTCAGGACGTCTGTGCTGAGATGGAGGGCGCATGTCGATCGGTCGGGCCGAACCTGACCCGTCAGTCATTGAAGTGAGCTCAACCCGAGCGGACAATCAGGGCGGCGGGTGTTCTTCCAGACATGCTCATTGACACCGAGCGCCCGAACGGACAAATACGACGGAACGGTGTAGACGACGTGGCTGGCAGCGTGCAAAGCAGGGTCCTGGTTCAATCAGATGACGGTACGGTAACTCACATCTTGAACAGGTCCGGACCTGTCCATGACTTACCCACCCGATTCCTCGTAGTCTCCGCCCGAAGGTCAAAATCGCAATTCCGAT
Organism: Corynebacterium provencense; assembly: GCA_900049755.1. GTDB lineage: Bacteria > Actinomycetota > Actinomycetes > Mycobacteriales > Mycobacteriaceae > Corynebacterium > Corynebacterium neomassiliense. Next base: position 1,168,851 of record LT160593.1, on the reverse strand, counting down.
TACGATGAGCCTCCACTGTCGAACGTTGAGCCGATACCCGTGATGTAGAAAGTTGTGCGGACATTGAGAGTGCCGGCCCTCAGTTCGAGTAAGCGGTGAGGGTTGACGGAATTCAACAGGGAAGAAACTCAGTCACAGGAACGATCCACGGAAAGGACCGTGGTTGACTTCTTCCACTTCAGGATACTCTCCACTAATGACCACCCACTCGGTAGGAGGTGCGGGAAAATCTTCAACATTTCCCAGCACCACCGAGACCGAGTAGCTGTTCCCTCGACTGCTCCGCTTTTCCCATTCGATCACTTCACCCGCATCAGGGACATCAGTGACGAAATATGAAAACCGGTAGTAGAGCTCGTCAAATTCTTCTATCTTTAACCAGAAGCATACGTAAAAGACAAGATCTTTTGCGGACGAGTTGAACGGGTCAGAAGTGATTCTCTCCGTGACATCGACTATCTTCATTATACCTCTATCTGTATTCTTCCTTCTTACGGACAAGTTTCATAGGACAGTGGTAAGTTGGTTACCGACATTTTGGTGGCCGGCCCTCTACAGACCAGCCAGGTTCCGGAGAATGGAGGTCTTGCAGTACTTCCGTAACCGACACTGAACTGACTGTGCAAGGATGAGTTTCGTCTTCGTGGCGAGGTAGCGGTGCCAGCCACCTGGGAATAGTCAATCAATTCTCGTATTCTGATGACGAGGAGTGCCCCAAGGGCCGCCGTGCGGAACCGGTCACTGCCGCAGTTACTAAACTGCCAGATCAACCTTCACCACCGTCACCGGGGATCATTTCCCACGGTGGCGGGCCAGCCTCCGCGTGAACGCCGCCCGGAAACTGCTCGACCGTGGTGAGAATGTCGGCACCGCCGCCAGAAAGGTCGGATACTCCCACGCCTCCGGGCTCACGAAGACCTTCAGAGAGGTCCTCGGGATCACCCCGAGCGGGTACATCCGGCAGCGCCGGTGGCTGCACTGACCCCGCCCTACCCCCCGGCGGTCACCCGGTACACGTCGAACACTCCCTCAACATTGCGCAGCTGGTTCATCAGGTACCCCAGCTGCTTGATGTCGGAGACCTCGAAGGTGAACCGGCACACCGCCACCCGGTCCTCGGAGACATGGGTGCTCGTCGCCATGATCGGAACTTTCTGCTCACTGACCACCCGGGTCACCTCAGAAAGCAGCCCCGTCCGGTCCAGGCCCTCGATCTGCAGGGTCACCATGAACACGGCATTGCTCACGTTCGAGGCCCACTCCACCTCGATCAACCGCTCAGGTTCGGCATGGAGCTTCGCGGCATTGGTGCAGTCCGTCCGGTGCACGGACACCCCACCGCCCTTGGTGATGAAACCGAAGATCTCGTCACCTGGCACAGGGGTACAGCACTTCGCCAGCTTCGCCGAGAAATCGGCGTTACCCTGCACCAGGATCCCCGAGCCGTCACCACGCCCCGCCTTCACCGCCTGCTGCGGTGTCGACTGACGCTGCCTCCCCGTCCTCGTCTCCGGGATGTCGTCGACATCCTCACCGGCGTCACCCTGGTAGATCTCCTTCAGGAGATTGATCACATGCCCCGCCGTTTCACCACCCGAGCCCACGGCAGTGTAAAGGTCGTCCACACTGTCACGGTGCAGGGACGTCGCCACCGTCTTCAAGGCCTCAGCAGTGACCAGGCGCTGCAGGGGGATACCCGTGCGCTGCGCCTCATGCGCCAGGGCGTCCCTCCCCTTCTCCAGGGACTCCTCCCGACGCTCCTTGTTGAACCACGCCCGGATCTTGTTGCGCGCCCGCGGGGAGACCACGATCTTCTCCCAGTCCTTCGACGGGCCCGCATGGGCGTCCTTCGAGGTGAACACCTCGACCTTGTCACCGGTGTGGAGCTCAGTCTCCAGGGCCACCAGTTTGCCGTTGACCTTCGCCCCGATGCACCGGTGCCCCACCTCCGTGTGCACCGCGTAGGCGAAGTCGATCGGGGTGGACCCCGCCGGCAGGGTGATGGCGTCCCCCTTCGGCGTGAAAGCGAAGATCTGGTTCGTCGACAGGTCGTAACGCAACGAATCCAGGAACTCGTTCGGGTCGGCGGCCTCCTTCTGCCAGTCCAGCAGCTGGCGCATCCACGCCATCTGGTCGACCTCCGCATTGTCCCCCTTGTGGGACCCCTTAGTCTCCTTGTACCGCCAGTGGGCGGCAATGCCGTACTCCGCCTGGTAGTGCATCTCGTGGGTGCGGATCTGCACCTCCAGGGCCTTCGCGTCCGGTCCCAGCACCGTGGTGTGCAGTGACCGGTACACCCCGAAACGCGGCTGGGAGATGTAGTCCTTGAACCTTCCCGGCATCGGCTGGTACAGAGAGTGCACCGCACCGACGGCCGCGTAGCAGTCCCGGACATCGTCGACCAGGATACGGATCCCCACCAGATCGAAGATCTCGTCGAAGTCGCGGCCCCGGACGATCATCTTCTGGTAGATCGACCAGTAGTGCTTCGGCCGGCCCACCACATCGGCGACAATGTGCGCCTCCTTCATCGTCGCCTGGATCTCGTCGATCACCTTCGCCAGGTACTGGTCCCGCTTCGGGGCCCGGTCGGCGACAAGCCTGACGATCTCCTCGTACTTCTTCGGGTACAGGATCGCGAAGGACAGGTCCTCCAGCTCCCACTTGATCGTCGCCATACCCAGCCGGTGCGCCAGCGGGGCGATGACCTCCAGGGTCTGCCTCGCCTTCTTCGCCTGCTTCTCCGGCGGCAGGAAACGCATCGTCCGCATGTTGTGCAGCCGGTCGGCGACCTTGATCACCAGCACCCGCGGGTCATTGGCCATCGCCACGATCATCTTGCGGATCGTCTCGGCCTCGGCGGCCGACCCCAGGGCCACCTTGTCCAGCTTCGTCACCCCGTCGACAAGCTGGGCGACCTCGGGACCGAAATCGCGGGTCAGGTCCTCCAGGGAGTAGTCCGTGTCCTCCACCGTGTCGTGCAGCAGCGCGGCAACCAGGGTCGTGGTGTCCATGCCGATCTCCGCGGCAATGTTCGCCACCGCCAGAGGATGGGTGATGTACGGCTCCCCGGACTTCCGCAGCACACCCTCGTGCAGTTTCTCCGCGGTCGTGTACGCCCGGTCGAGCAGCTCGATGTCCGCCTTCGGATGGTAGCGGCGGTGCACCGCGATGAGAGGACCCAGCACCGGATTGATCCGGCTCCTGCCGGTGAGACTGCGCGCGATCCGCGCCGCCATCCACAGCGAGTTCTTCTCGTTACTCATGCCTCACCGTAACTCTCCCGGGGTGTCACCCCGCACCGGTCGTCCAACCTGCGTGCCGGGGATCTGGTCACGCAGGTACATGCGTGTGCTGTAAGAGTAACGGCACAGCGGCACTGACCGGCAACAAGGGCACCTATCGACCCGCAGAGACCACGTACAACGGCAGATCGGAGAACCTGCTGCGCCCGTCCAGTTCGGTGACCTCCAGAGCGACAGCCACCCCGCACACCACACCGCCGGCCCGTTCAATCAGCCGCCGGGACGCCGCCAACGTACCTCCGGTCGCCAGAACGTCATCGACCAGCAGAACCCTCTTCCCCTGCAGGTCTAGACCTTCCGCGGGGATCTCCAACGCCGCCGAACCGTACTCCAGGGCGTACTCCTCGTGCAGCACCGGCGGCGGAAGCTTGCCCGCCTTACGGACAGCCAGGATGCCCACCCCCAGCTCCACCGCCACAGCAGAACCCAACAGGAAACCACGCGCATCGAGGCCGCCGACGAGATCCGGACGGCACGGACCGCACGCGTCCGCCAGGTCATTGACGATGAGTCGGAAACCGTGGGCGTCCGCGAGAACCGGGGTGAGGTCCTGGAAGACGATCCCCGGTGCCGGGTAGTCGGGCACGAAACGGGTCAGGGTCTTCAGCGCCCACCGGGCGTCAGCCCCTGCCGGGATCTCTGCAGCGGTCACGCGTCCTCCTCGCCTTCAGCGGCACTGTCGGTGACCGGATGGTCGGTGGAGATCCACCGGTCCATGTTCCAGCTCAGCCCCGTGTCCGTTCCCGAATCACTGACGTCAGTCACCGTACCTGCCACGGCCGTCAGCCGCGGCTCAACCGACAGGGGCACTGTCACGGCCTCCTGTGCCAGAGCCTGCTCGGCCTCCCTGATCTGGGAGACCGTCGAGACCGGGGACGCCGTCACCGACGGGTTACGCCCGTAGGCTGTCCTCGTGTCCAGGACGGCGTCGACGTCACGCCCCAGCACACCGGGAAGGTCGAAGGCCGCCGCGGGAAGCTGGACGGCCTCCACCGTCACCCCTGCCGCAGCACACGACGTCGTCACCGCCTCCACCTCCGCGGCGTAGCGGGGCCGGTCCGCGGGGAAACCGACACGGACACTTACCCCGCCGAGGACCGCCCTCGTCGCGGCGGGATCGTAGCTGCTGTCTGCGGTGGCGGACGGGGTCAATGCCTCGGCCCTGTCTCTTTTACACCTCTAGATGGGGCTAAGAGACAGGAGGAGGCCAGTCCGCGGACCAGGCGGGGGGTGGGTGTGGACCCCCCGCCCACTGGCACCCGTGGACGTGGCGACCGCCGCGACGACGGCGTCCCGGTCGATGCACCGGGTGAAGGCCCGGCGGTTGTCGGCGGTGGCGAAAACACCGTCTGTGGCCAGGGTCAGGCCGTCGATCCTGCTGCCTGTCGTCCGGTCCACGGTGAACCCGGCCGCCGCCAGATCGGCGTCGGTGGGCTGGCCCGGGCGGACTGCGGCGTCCACCACGTCCGCGGTTCCGTTGACCGCGCGTGCCAGGTCACCACCACCGGTGACGACGATGCGGTCGATGCCCGGACGGTCTCCCGACCATTCAGGGTTGGCACTGAGCAGCAGCGCCCCGTCGCCTTCCCGGGCCTCTATCCGGAACGGACCGTAGGTCGGCACGGTGGCGGGGTCAGTCGTCGCCAGGTCGAAAGTCGACGTCCAGGACCGTCCCAGGGCGGCCAGCGCGTCGGGGTCCCCGGTGTTCACTGCGTCGACGACATCCGGCACCCCTGCCGCCGAGGCCACCGTGTGCGAGGGAAGAACCTCCCCGGGCCCGAAGAGCTCGCGGTACCGTTGTCCGGCGCCCGCATCGAAGTCGACCCGGAACTTCTTCTCCCCCGCCACGCAGCTGACGTCGCGGACACGGGTCATCAGGCCGGGGTCGGAGGCGAAGAGATCGGTCCGGTGCGCGGCGACCCAGGACAGGAGGAAATCGTCACAGACCACAGGCGCACCGTCGGAGTAGGTGGCGGTGTCGGCGATGACGTAGTCCACGGCGTCCGGGTTGCCGTCCTCCGGGGTCGCGGTGACCAGGTCCGTGTTCGGCAGGAGCCTGTTTCCTGGCCCCGGGATGAAAGCCCCGGGGTACAGCCTGGCGGACAGTTTCGCCGCGTCCGTCACCACACCGGTGGAGGACGCCGCGTTAGTGGTCACAGGTGTGCTGTCGAGGACATAGGTGAAGTCCTCCTCCGTTGTGGCCCCGTCCTCGCCGTCCGTGCCGCACGAGACTGTCACGGCCGCTGCCGCCACCGCCACGGCCACGGCCGCGGCTCCCCGGCAGGCACCGGGGCGGGCCCGCCGACTGCAGCGAGTTCCCGGGCACGGGCCACGCGGGCGTCATGGTCCCGGTAGCGGCGCTGACGGGCCTTCAGTGTCACAAGCAGGGGTGCGGAGAAGTAGATGGAGCTGACCGTACCTGCGACCACACCGGCCAACTGCACCAGGGCGAGATCCTTGAGGGTTCCCACACCCATGAGCCACACCGCGACGACCAGCAGCGCTGCGATGGGTATGACCGAGAACAGGGAAGTGTTCAACGAACGCATGATCGTCTGGTTCACCGCCAGGTTGACCTGCTCCCCGTAGGTGGATCTGGTGGAACTCAGTACATCCTGGGTGTTCTCGTGGACCTTGTCGAAGACGATGACCGTGTCATACAGGGAGTACGCCAGGATCGTCAGCAGGCCGATGACAGTCGCCGGGGACACCTCGAAACCGACCAGGGAGTACACACCGGCCACCACGACACCGTCGAGCACGAGGCTGACGATCGCGGAGATCGCCATGTCCCTCTCCAGACGGATGGTGATGTAGACGAAGACGACCGCGAGGAAGACCACCATGCCCAACAGCATGCGCTGGGTGATCGACTGGCCCCACGATTCCGAGACGGTGGAGTCACTGATCGCGTCCGGACTGGGGGTGCCGCTGTTGTCCACCGGTGTGAAACGGTCGTAGAGCGCGACCCGGGCGTCCCGGATCTGATCGTCGGTGAGACGTTCTGCGGTGACCTCGATGATCCTGGAGTCCCCCGAGCCGACGATCTGGGTGGACTGGGGTTCCACCCCCGTGGCTTCCTCGAAGGTCTCGGAGACGGAGCTTTCTGTCGCACCGTTCGACGGAGGCATCGACATCTTCGTGCCTCCCTCGAAGTCGATGCCGAGGGTGAAGCCCTTCACGGCGATGACGGCGACGCACGCCACGCACAGCAGCGCGTACATCCAGTACCACCGGCGACGGGTGCCGACGATGTCGAATCCGCCCTCACCGTTGTACATCCGCTCCATGAAGCCGGCCGGCCTGAGGGTTGATGTGGTCTTGGCCATGGTCACTTCTCCTCTCCGGTGGTGGCGTCCTTGTCCGTGGCAGGGGTGTCGGCGCCCCCCGTGTCGTTCTGCCCGTCGGTGACGGGCGTGTCCTTCTGCCCGTCGGTGACGGGCGTGTCCTTCTGCCCGTCAGACGAGACCGTGGCAGCTGCACTCTCACGGGCCCTGCGCCTCTCCGCGGCACGGAACGCGGAATGCAGTCCGTTGAGGCGGGGGCTGGCGAAAGCCTCCCTGCGGGAGACCAGGATCACCAGCGGAGCAGTGACGAGGAAGGCGATGACCACGTCGAACACCGTGGTCAGTCCGAGAGTGAAGGCGAAGCCCTTGACGTTGCCGACAGCGACGAAGTAGAGCACCAGGGACGCCACGAGGGACACCACGTTACCGGTGATGATCGTCGCACGTGCCCGCTTCCACGCTCGCGGCGCAGCGGAACGGAAGGTCGAACCCCTGTGGATCTCGTCCTTGATCCTCTCGAAGTAGACGACGAAAGAGTCCGCCGTTGTACCGATACCGATGATCAGACCGGCGACACCGGCGAGATCGAGACTGTAGTTGATCCAACGACCCAGCAGCACCAGACCGCCGTAGATCAGGATGCCCGAGGTCACCAGGGACAGCAGGGCGATGATGCCGAGACCCCGGTAGTAGGCCAGGGCGTAGACCGCCACGATGGCCAGGCCGATGGCACCGGCGATGAGACCGGCCTTCAGGGACGCCGAGCCCATCGTCGCGGAGATGGTCTCGGCGGTGCCGCCCTTCTCCCCGTTCTCACCGGTGAAGCTCAACGGGAGTGCACCGTACTTCAGGTTGTTGGCGAGGTCTCTGGCTTCCTGCTCGGTGAAGTCACCGGTGATCTGGGTCCCCTGACCGACCGGGGTGGGGCTCTGGATCGTCGGAGCGGAGATCACCCGGCTGTCCAGGGTGATCGCGATCTGGCTGCCCATGTACTGGGTCGTCAGGTCCGCCCAGGTCTCACTGCCGGGGGTGGAGGCCCCCTGCTTGAACCCGAAGGTCACGACCATCTGGTTGGTCTGGCTGTCCAGCCCGCCGAAGATGTTGGAGTTCGGGTCGATCATGTCACCGGTCAGGCGACGGGCATCTGGGCCGTCGGTCTCACCTTGGAGCAGCGGAGCCGGGTCGAGCAGCATCGGGCTTCCGTCGTCGCTGCACGTCACCAGCGGCTTCGCGGGGTCGTCGGCGCCGGCCAGAGGATCGTCGGGGGCGTCACAGGCCAGCAGGAGGGCAGCGGAGTTCTGGGTGTTCGGGTCGGTGGACTGCCGGTCGGTCTTCAGCACCTCGACCATCTCGTTGCGACGGTCGGTCTCCTCGATGGAGTTCGCCGGAGGCTCGGGTGCCTTCACGGTGACGGTGGGTGCCTTGTCCGGGACGGTGATCCCCTGCGCGCCCTTGAGATTCGTTGTCGCGTCCGACAGGTGGGTGTTCGCCTCGTCAACGGTGAGGATACCGTTCTCCACCCAGCGGTTCGCCATGTCGGTGAGGGTTCCGAAAAGCTTGTCGTCGGGGTTGCTTCCGGTACCCACCGGGCGGAACAGCAGCTGGGAGGTCTGGCCGAGGGAGCGTGCCTGGGAGGAGTCCTCCCCCGGGACAGTGATGACCAGGGTGTCGCCGTCGGTGACGACCTGGGCCCCGGAGACCCCCATGCCGTTGACACGGTTCTCCAGGATCCGACGGGCCTGCTCCAGCTGGGAGTCGGAGGGGTTGCCACCCTGGGGCACCAGCGTGACTCGGGTGCCGCCCTGCAGGTCGATGCCGAGTTTCGGTTCGGCTTTCCTGTCTCCGGTGAAGAAGACCAGACTGTAGATGACGACCACGAGGGCGAGGAAGAAGAACAGTGCCTTGACGGGCCACTTCCTCGCCCTGGCGGCTGCTGCACCCGTTGAGCTCACGCTTGTTTCTCCTGGGGTTCGAGAGGACTGCGGACACGAGGCCGCGCACGCCACCGGTGGTGAAGTACGGGCAACCCCGGAGAGTTTAGACCCTCATCCTGGCAGGAGACCACAGCCGGTCCCCCGGTGGCGGGGTCAACGCCGGTTGTCGTTGTCCTCGTCGTCGCCGTGGTTGCCGCCCGTCCCGCCCCCGTGCGAGCCGTCAGTCCCGTCTGTGTTGCCCGTGCCCCGGTCACTGTCGGCGGAGTCACCACGGTCGCCGGTGCCGGAACCTGCGGCTCCTGTGGCGGTGCCGGTGTCGAGTGAGGACAGGTCGTCGGGGACCCGGCCCACTCCACCGTCGAAGTCGGCGGCGCCGGTGAGGTGGTCGGCTTCAGCTGTTCCGGGGTCCACGGCGTCGACGAGCTTGAGGACTGCGGCCCTCTCCCAGGTGGTGACGATCCCGGGTGAGACCTCGATGTCCACGGTGGTCTCACCGACCGAGACAATCCGTCCGTGAAGCCCGGAGGTCAGCTGGACGACCATGCCGGGGGTCAGACTGGACTGGAAGGACCGTATCTCCCCGATCTGCCGGGACTGCTTCCTCATCTGCAGCAGCGGCAGGCCCAGGAAGACGAGGACGACGAGTATGAGAAGAATGAATTCCATGCGGGCCAGTCTGCCACAGACCCGCCGGAGGCCCGCAGACAGGGTTCACGCCGTTCACTGACGCGACGCGGCCGGGGCAGGTTTTCCCGCCGGACGACTACGGGGTCGGCGGTTCCAGCCCGAGATGACGCCACGCCGCTGGAGTGGCGATCCGTCCACGGGCGGTCCTGGCGACCATGCCGGCACGCACAAGGTAGGGCTCGCACACCTCCTCGACGGTGGACGGTTCCTCCCCCACCGCCACGGCCAGGGTGTTCACCCCGACAGGTCCTCCACCGTGGACACGCACCAGGGAATCGAGCACCGCCCGGTCCAGCCGGTCCAGACCCAGCTCGTCGACGTCGAAGACCACCAGGGCAGCCCTGGCGACTTCCACCGTGATCCTGCCGTCAGAACGCACGTCGGCGTAGTCCCGGACCCGTCGCAGCAGCCTGTTGGCGATGCGAGGCGTTCCCCGGGACCGTGAGGCGATCTCGGCCGCGGCGTCCGCGGTGATATCGACGTCGAGGATACGGGCGGCACGGGTGACGACCCTGGTCAGGTCGGCGGTCCCGTAGAACTCCATCTGCGCGGTGAAACCGAACCTGTCCCGCAGCGGCCCGGTGAGCATTCCCGCCCTGGTCGTCGCGCCGACGAGGGTGAACGGGGGAAGCTCGATGGGGATGGACGTCGCCCCCGGACCCTTGCCGACGATCACGTCGATCCGGAAATCCTCCATCGCCATGTAGAGCATTTCTTCGGCCGGACGTGCCATCCGGTGGATCTCGTCGATGAACAGGACATCGCCCTCCATGAGGTTCGACAGCATCGCGGCCAGGTCCCCCGCGCGCTCCAGGGCAGGGCCGGAGGTCATCCGCAACGCGGTACCGAGCTCCTGGGCGATGATCATCGCCATGGTGGTCTTGCCCAGACCCGGCGGTCCCGCCAACAGGACATGGTCAGGGACGACTCCACGGGAACGGGCACCGCCGAGCACCAGGTCAAGCTGACTGCGGACCTTGGGTTGACCGATGAACTCCCCGAGCGACCGGGGACGCAACGACAGTTCGGCGTCCCCGTCATCCGGCAGCTGCGCAGCCGACAGGTCAGCGTTCGGCCCCGCACCCGACGGGGGGACGCCACCAGCTGACATCCCTCCGAGATCGAACTCGGTCCTCTCGATGTCTCCCATGCCCGTCTCCTTCCGCTACTGTTCTCGCCCGAGCCGGGCCAGTGCGCCCCGCAGAAGGGCCGAGGCGTCGGACGCCGCCCCCGGATCCTCGTCTGCCATGGCAGCGACCACCTCCGATGACCGCTCCTCCGGGAAACCGAGCCCCGACAGTGCCTCGACAACCCGGTCCCGGACCACCGGGTCGATCCCCTCCGCGACAGCCGGGGTCTCCCTGCGGGGTACCGCAGGTCCGGCATAGGCGTCCAGTTTGCCCTTCAGGTCCACCGCCATGCGTTCGGCGAGACGTTTGCCCACCCCCGGAGCCCGCTGGAGGGTCTTCACGTCACCCTCCGCGACGGCTGCAGCGATCTCCACCGGGGTGAGCACGGACAGCAGGGCCATCGCCATCCTCGCACCGACGCCGGACACACTCTGCACCAGGGTGAACAGTTCCCTGCTCGCAGCGTCCGGAAAGGCGTACAGGGTCTGGGAATCCTCCCTGACCACCATGGAGGTCAGTACCCTGACCGTCTCCCCTCTGGGAAGACCCGCCAGGGTCCGTGCCGTTGCCTGGCACAGGTAGCCGACCCCCGCGCATTCAATGACCACGTGGTCCGTTCCCTTGTCGAGCACCGTTCCGTGCAGGGATGCGATCAACGACGTCCACTCCTCGTCTTTTCAGGTGTTGTCCCGCCGCACACCCGGGAAGCCTGTCCAAGTTCTGCGGTGCGCGCGATGAACGGGGCACGCCAGCAGTGGCAGACCGCGAGGGCGAGGGCATCGGCGGCGTCCGCAGGCTTCGGAGGTTCAGCGAGCCCCAGGATCCGCGTGACCATGCTGGTGATCTGGCGCTTGTCTGCGCGACCGTTCCCGGTCAGGGCCTTCTTCGCCTCGCTGGGAGTGTACTGGTGCACCTCCAGGCCACGTCGGGCAGCCGCGAGCATGAGGACACCGACAGCGTGGGCGGTGTTCATCACGGTGGAGACGTTGCCACGTTCGAAGACCCGCTCAATCGCCACGACATCCGGGCGGTAGTCGTCCATCCACTCCTCGACGGCGGAGGACAACCTGAGCAACCGGACCGACAACGGAGCATCATGCGGGGTACGGACCACACCGACCGCCACCGGCAGCACCGACCGGCCGTGACCGCCCTGAACCACCGACAGCCCGCAGCGGGTAAGGCCCGGGTCTATGCCCATCACCCGCAGTCCCTGCAGTTCAGCCACCATGATCTCCACTTCCGTACCGTTGCACCACCGCCGGCGATCATAGCACAGGTGTGCGATATCCCCGTGAGGTGAACGTCACTTACAGGGCCGGTGGACTCCTCAGGGTCCTCGGGTAGGATCATGTCCCGATGAAACCACAGAAGATCTACCGCATCGTCGCCGACATCGAGGCCGTGACCTGGGCACTCCTCATTTTCGGCATGCTCCTCAAGTACGCTTTCGACGTCACCGAAGTCGGGGTGAAGATCGCCGGCCCTGTCCACGGCCTGGCCTTCATCAGCTTCATTGTCCTGACGGTCCTCGTGTGGGCGAACAACCGCTGGTCACCGCTGCGCGGTCTCGTCGGTCTGGCCAGTGCCGTCCTGCCGTTCTGCACCGTCCCGTTCGAACGCTCCTCGGCGAAGGCCGGTGCCCTCGACGGTGACTGGCGTGCGGACAACCCCCTGACCGCACCGCTGACCGGTCACCCTCGGCTCGCCGCAGGAGTTCTCGGAGGCGGCGTCCTCGTCATCTTCGCTGTCATGCTCGTCATCGGCGGGCCTTTCGGCTGAGAGGCCCCCTGACCCCGGGGCAGTTCCGTGCCGGTCCCGGGCCATTCCCGTGCCGACCCCGGGACTAAGTCGCTCTGGTCACTCCGCGTCGAGTTCTGCGAGGACCTCGTCAGAAACGTCCATGTTGGTGTAGACGTCCTGGACGTCGTCCGATTCCTCCAGCGCGTCAATCAGGCGGAGGATCTTCCTCGCACCGTCGGCGTCCAGGGGCACCTCGACCTCGGCCCGGTAGTCCGGGTCCGCGGAATCGTAGTCGATGCCGGCCTCGGTCAGTGCAGCTCGCACGGTGCTGAGGTCGGCGAGGTCGCAGACCACCTCGAACTTGTCACCGAGGTCGTTGACCTCCTCGGCGCCGGCATCGAGGACCGCCATCAGAAGGTCGTCCTCGGTGTTGTCGCCCTTGTCCAGGATGATGACACCCTTGCGGTTAAACATGTAGGACACCGATCCGGCGTCCGCCATGTTGCCCCCGTTCTTGTTCATCGCGGTGCGCACATCCGTCGTCGCACGGTTGCGGTTGTCCGTCAGGCACTCGATGAGCATGGCCACACCGTTGGGTCCGTAACCCTCGTAGACGATGGTCTCCCAGTCTGAGCCGCCGGCCTCTTCACCGGAGCCACGCTTGCGGGCGCGCTCGATGTTGTCGTTGGGCACGGAGGCCTTCTTGGCCTTCTTGATCATGTCGTCCAACGTCGGGTTGGCCGACGGATCACCACCACCGGTCCGGGCTGCGACCTCGATGTTCTTGATCAGCTTCGCGAACTCCTTGCCGCGTTTGGCGTCGTTCGCAGCCTTCTTGTGCTTGGTCGTCGCCCATTTCGAGTGGCCGCTCATCGGATACCTGCTCTTCCTCGGTCGATTTCTGTCGTCACCATCGTAGTCCACCCCCGCCTGTTTCCCGTCGACAGGTGACGGTATTCCACCCGTGCACCGCACACCCTTCCACAGGGTCAGGCGGAGCCGGGACCGGACGCCACAGATTCGAGGAACAGGCGGTGCATCCGGGTGTCCCCGGTCAGTTCCGGGTGGAAGGAGATCCCCAGGACAGAGCCCTGACGTACCGCGACAACGGCACCGTCGGAGACGCCGGCGGTTCTGTCGTCCACCCGTGCCAGGACCTCGACCCCCTCTCCCACCCTCTCGACCCGCGGAGCCCGGATGAACACCGCATGGACCGGGGCAGGCCGGCCGGCCACGGCGGCAGGCAGGTCGGCAGGGTCGGTCGTGCCGGCAGGGTCGGCAGTGACATCTGTGATTCCTGTGACCTGCAGATCAGTCTCGAAGGAATCGACCTGCCGGCCGAAGGCGTTACGGCGCACCGACACATCCAGTGCTCCGAGACACAGGGCGTCCTCGCGGGTGTCCAGGATCTCCGAACCCAGCATGATCAGTCCTGCACAGGTGCCGAAGGCGGGCAACCCCTCGGCGAGCAGGCCACGCAGTGGTCCGATCATTCCGGAGATCTCCAGCAGTTTCGACATGGTCGTCGACTCCCCGCCCGGCAGCACGAGCCCGTCCAGACCGTCGAGCTGGCTGCGTCGACGGACCAGCCTGGTCTCCACACCGAGGCCACGCAGTGCACGCTCATGCTCGGAGACCCCTCCCTGCACCGCCAGGACACCGATCAGCGTGTGCGGGGCCGGTGCGGAGACCGCAGAACCTGTGACCTCCGCAGCGTCGGCCGGGTCTCCGGCCCGCTGTCCCGTGGCGTCCTGCAGACCGACCCGCCGCACCCTCACCGGCCGGTCTCCTTGAGAGGCATGGCCTGCCTGCCCGGAGCAAGGGTGCGGGTCAGCCCCTCCTGGGTCACCGAAGCGACCAGGTCACCCTGCTGGTTGAAGATCCTGCCCGTGGTCAAAGCCCGACCTCCGTGCGCCGACGGCGACGTCTGGTCGTAGAGCAGCCACTCGTCGGCGCGGAACGGCCGCATGAACCACATGGCGTGGTCCAGGGAGGCCTCCTGGACCTCCTCACCGCGGTGGGGAACCGTCGCCGATCCCAGCAGGGTCATGTCGGACATGTACGCCAGGGTGCAGATGTGGAAGGTCTCGTCGTCCGGGAGGGGAAGCCGGGAGCGGAACCACACCACCTGCTGGGACGCCGCATAAGGGTCGTGGTCGAACTGGTCCGGGGGCACGATGCGGATGTCCCAGTCCTCCCAGTCCTTGGCGAACGCCCGGGTCGACGGCCGGGTGTCCGACAGATCCTGGACGATGTCCTCCGGACGGGGGACTTTGCGCATCGTGTTGGAGTGCTCCGGGCCGTGGTCGTCACGGACGTGGAAGCTGGCCTGCATGAGGAACAGTGTGCGTCCGTCCTGCACGGCCTTGACCGACCGGACCCGGAAGGACCTGCCGTCACGGACGTTCTCCACGAGGAAGATGATCGGACGGTCCGAGTCACCGGGGCCGACGAAGTAGCCGTGGAGCGAGTGCACCCGGTACTCCGGGCCGACTGTGCGGGTCGCGGCCACGAGAGCCTGGGACGCCACCTGTCCACCGAAGGTGCGGCTCAACGCGGAGGGTATGACCTGCCCGCGGTAGATCCCGGTGTCGATGCGCTCCAGGTCGAGCACATCGGTGATCCGGGGACGCCGTTGCGTCGGTGCGTCCCGTCGTCCCGGTTCGGTGGACGTCATTGTTTACCAGCCTCTCTCCGCCAGCCTGTGCGGCTGCGGAATCTCGTCGACGTTGATTCCGACCATCGCCTCGCCCAGGCCCCGTGAGACCTTGGCGATCTCGGCCGGATCATCGTAGTTGAGGGTGGCCTGGACAATCGCCTTCGCGCGCTTGACCGGGTCACCCGACTTGAAGATTCCGGAGCCGACGAAAACTCCCTCGGCCCCGAGCTGCATCATCATGGCGGCATCGGCCGGAGTGGCGATCCCGCCCGCGGTGAACAGCACCACAGGGAGTCTACCTGCAGCGGCCACCTCACACACGAGTTCATAGGGTGCCTGCAGCTCCTTGGCCGCCACGTACAGTTCATCGGGGGCCATGGACCGCAGGCGGTTGATCTCGGCCCGGATGGTGCGCATGTGCGTCACCGCGTTGGACACGTCCCCGGTACCGGCCTCTCCCTTGGACCGGATCATCGCCGCGCCTTCGTTGATGCGCCGCAGGGCCTCACCGAGATTGGTCGCACCACAGACGAAAGGCACGGTGAACCCGAACTTGTCGATGTGGTTGCTGTAGTCGGCGGGAGTGAGGACCTCGGATTCGTCGATGAAGTCCACGCCGAGGCTCTGGAGCACCTGCGCCTCGACGAAATGGCCGATGCGCGCCTTGGCCATGACGGGGATGCTCACCGCGTCGATGATCCCCTCGATCATGTCCGGGTCGGACATACGGGAGACCCCGCCCTGCGCCCGGATGTCGGCGGGGACCCGCTCAAGTGCCATCACGGCGGTGGCTCCGGCGTCCTCGGCGATCTTCGCCTGATCGGGGGTGACGACGTCCATGATGACGCCGCCCTTGAGCATGTCGGCCAGCCCGCGCTTGACGCGTCCGGTTCCTGTGGTCTGGGTGCTTTCGCCCATCGCGATGGTCCTCACTGTCGGTGTCTGGGATTCTGTGCGTGCCTGACTGTGCCTGACTGTGTCTGACTGTGTCTGCAGGTCACGCACGTCCGGTACCGGGGACCGCCGGATCCGGGGCATGCTCTTCCACACACCGTCGGATTGTCCTAGGACAGTTCCTTTCCCGTCTACCCGGGAGATGATAATGGCCTAGGCCAAAATTGGGAAGCCGCGGGCGGGATCCGTCACCACGACTACTGCGAACTGTCCCCCACCGACATCGCCTCATAGTAGGCGGGCAAGGGTGCCGACCCCGCCAGACGGAACACCCTGACCACCGGACGCGACCGGAGCCCCAGGGTGTCCCCCACGGCATCGTTGTAGAACCGGGCGGCAAGATCGACCTTCGTCGACGCGGCGACGAACGACGGGCTCGCGATGTCCTCCCTGTCCAGCTCCTGCAGCAGCACATTCTCGGCGTCCGACCTGGCACCCATGTCCTCGGCACGCAGTGCCAGCCCGCCGGCCCGGCTGACCGCCGGCAGCAGGTCCGGCCGCAGCACCCCGATCACCGCGGCACAGGTCCGGCCGCAGCACCCCGATCACCGCGGCACGGGCCTGCAGCGCACCCTCCAGATTCACCCGGGCCGAATCAGTCCGGATGTGCAGACGGTTGAGCCGGGAAGCGAGTCCCGACAACCAGATACCGACCACCACGACCACCGCGACGGCCACCACCGCGACAAGAAGCCACCCGGGAATCATGACGGCACAACCTTCCTGCCGGGGGTGACCACCGTCTCGTAGACCTGCTCGACCCTGGTGGTCACGGTCTGCCAGTCGAAGTCCCGGGCACGCCGCGTCCCCCGGACCGTCAGTTCACGGCGCCCCCCGGTGTCGGAGAACAGTTCGACGACCGTCCTCGCCAGATCCCGGGACGAACCGTTGGCGAACAGTCTTCCCGCCCGACCACGGTCGGTGACCGCGGCGAAAGCGGGGATGTCGCTGGCTACCACCGCCGCACCGGCGGCCATCGCCTCGACCAGGACGATGCCGAAACTCTCACCACCGGTGTTCGGTGCGACATAGACGTCGGACGCCGCGAGTGCCGCAGCCTTGTCCGCGTCACTGACCCTGCCAAGGATCCTCACAGTGGGACGGGTGCTGCCGTCACCGACCCGGGAGACGCCCTCCCGTCGGAGCACCTCGTGAAGCTCCGTGACATCCCCGCCGCCGGCGACGACGACCTCCAGATCCGGCACAGCCGCCAGTATCCGGGGCAGTGCCCGCAGAAGTACGGGGAACCCCTTGCGCGGTTCCCCGAACCGGCCGAGGAACATCAGGCGGGGCCGGTCGGGGTCCAGTTCCGGCATCGGTTCGGCGGACCGGTACATCGCCGTGTCCACCCCGTTGGGGATGAGGACGGGATCCCCTGACAGCATCTCCACCTGCCACCGACGGGCCTCCTCGGACACCGCGATGCCCGCGTGGATCTTCTCCAGGTACGGCCTGAGCACGGGCAGGAAGGTCCGTAGTACCCGCGACCCGCTCGCCGAGGCGTGGTAGGTGGCCACCAGCGGCCCGTCAGCCTCTGCCAGGGTGATCATCGAGTAGCTCGGGGAGTTCGGTTCGTGGATGTGGACCAGGTCGAAGTCGTGCTCACCGATCCAGCGGCGCAGGTGCCGCCACGTGCGCGGGCCGAAGGCCAGCCGGGCCACTGAACCGTTGTACGGGATCGAGACGACCCCTCTTCCCAACTCGACGAAGTCGGGCACGTCCGCGGCGTCACTGCCGGGGCCGATGAGACTGACCTCGTGCCCACGGCGCTGCAGTTCCTCGCACAGTTCGATGGCGTGGATCTGCACCCCGCCGGGCTCGTCGAAGGAATACGGGCAGACCATCCCTATCTTCACGGCCGGGTGTCCTCCAGCCCCAGGCGCCTGCGCCTGGACTCGGACAGGTCGCTGAACCACAGGGGCTGCAGCAGATGCCAGTCACAGGGATGCGCCGCGATGTTCTCGGCGAAGCGGTCCGCCTGTACCTGGACCATCTGCTCCAGCGGCAGGGAACTGTCGATCTCCTCGTCGATGACGAAGCCCCAGCCGTCCCCGGTGAAGTAGGAGTGCACCGGCATCACCGCGGCGCCGGTCTCCTGAGCCAGACGGCAGGAGCCGGCAGGCATGCTCGTACGCTCACCGAAGAAGTCGACCTCGACACCGTGGCCGGACAGGTCCCGCTCCCCCATCAGGCACACCACACCACCTGCCCGCAGGACCTCGCGCAGACGCCCGAAAGGCGGCTGTTCCCCTCCGGACAGTGGAAGAACCTCGAATCCGAGGGACTCCCTGAACTCCACGAAAGCCTCGAACAGGCTCTCCGGCTTCAGTCTCTCCGCCACCGTGGTGAACTGGCCG
The DNA here is from genome assembly GCA_900049755.1 of Corynebacterium provencense. GTDB lineage: Bacteria > Actinomycetota > Actinomycetes > Mycobacteriales > Mycobacteriaceae > Corynebacterium > Corynebacterium neomassiliense. The sequence goes on along the minus strand of LT160593.1, from coordinate 1,150,795 downwards.
AAGGTGTTGACCAGCCAGACCCCCGCCATGTCCCAGTTTCCCGAGTGCGGGAGGGTGAGGACCACTCCGCGTCCCCGGTCACGGGCAGCGACGAAGCGTCTGATGTCCTCCGGGTCGAATCCGGCGTCCAGTTTCCGGGCCAGTTCAGGCCCGGCGATGGAGGGCAGTCGGAAGGCCTCCATCCAGTAGCGCATGTAGGAGCGCATGGAGTCCCGCACCAGGCGCCGGGTGACGTTGGCGTCCCCCACCACCCGGCCGAGGTTCGCCCGCAGCTGTTCGGGCCCTCGGCCGTGGTCGGAGACAACGTCCGCGATGATCTGGAAGGCCTTGGCCGCGACCGGTCCGGGGACTCTGCGCACCACCGTCCAGCCGGCCCGGTAGGCCAGGGACGTCAGTCTCTCCGACAGGGTCGGACGGTCGGGATCTGTCACGCGTGAGGTCCTCTCGTGCTCAGGATGGTGGGGCGCACACGGTTCGGGCGCCGGCTAACGCTCCGGGATGTCGGCGTCCGGAAAGTCCTTCGCCCCCGTCGGTGCTGCGATGGTCTCCTGCGCCAGACTGGAGCGGGCGACGATGACCAGTCTCTCGACCACGGTGTACACCGACCCGACGGCGAGGATGATCAGTCCGCCGCCGAGGACGTAGGGGACGCCGAGACCGGACAACCCCAGTGCCACCAGACCGATGATCAGTCTTTCCGGACGTTCGATCAGACCACCGTCGACCTTGATCCCCGACGCCTCGGCCCGAGCCTTGACATAGGAGGTGACCTGGCTGGCGACCATGATCACCAGCGCACAGGCGAACAGTCCCCGGTACGGTTCGTGGTCGTGCTGGAAGGCCATCCACCAGGCGATGCACCCGAACAGGACGCCGTCGGTGATGCGGTCGCAGGTGGCGTCGAGGGTGGCGCCGAATCGGGTACCTCCCCCGCTCATCCGGGCCATTGTCCCGTCGATCATGTCACTGGCCACGGCGATGCCGAGCAGTACGGCGGCGGGGAAATGCCAGCCGGTGGGAATGAGTGCGACTGACAGCACCACGGCCAGGGTCGTCGAGACGATCGTCACCGTGTTCGGAGTCACCCCCCAGGACACCAGTCTCCGGGCGACGGGTTCAACCACCACCGCCGCGGGACGCCGTCCGCGCACACTCAGCATTACTCTGTCTCCTCTGCACCTTCGTCAAGTTCCTGCCATGCTGACGCCAGCAGCTCCCTGGTCTGCGCCAGGGCCTGGACCAGGACCTTCGTCCCGCCGATCACCGTCATGAAGTTCGCGTCACCGGTCCACCGCGGGACAATGTGCTGGTGCAGGTGGCCGGGAACCGACCCTCCTGACGCCCGTCCGAGGTTCATGCCGATGTTGACGGCGTCCGGGTCCGAGACCCGGCGCAGCACGCGCACCGCCTTCGCCGTGAACGCGGAGAACTCCACGGTCTCCGAGTCCGTGAGGTCCTCGTAGGAGGCGACCTTCCGGTACGGGATGACCATCATGTGACCAGGATTGTACGGGTACAGGTTGAGAATGCAGAACACCTCACGCCCCCGCGCCACGATCAGCCCGTCCTCGTCACTGCCCGAGGGCAGGTCCACGAACGGGTCCTCCGGACGGGTCTGCTCGGCGACATACAGTGACCTGTAGGGGGCCCACAGCCTGGTCAGACGGTCACCGACACCTGCCCCGTGGTCGGTCACCGTACCAGGCCGGCCGTCAGCGGAGCGCGTCAACGGCTTCCCCGGTCGGCTGATCGTTCCGGCGGGACGACACCCACTCGGCGATGATCCGCACGGCGTCCTCCTTCGGCACCCCGTTGACCTGTGTGCCGTCAAGGAAGCGGAAGCTCACCGCACCGGCTTCGACGTCCCGTGCCCCGGCGAGGAGCATGAACGGCACCTTGCCCGTGGTGTGGTTGCGGATCTTCTTCTGCATCCGGTCGTCAGAGGTGTCCACTGCGGCGCGGATGCCGTGACCCCGCAGTTCCGCGGTGACCTCCTCAAGGTACGGGATGAACTCGTCGGCGACCGGAATGCCGGTGACCTGGTGCGGGGCCAGCCATGCGGGGAAGGCACCGGCGTAGTGCTCCAGCAGGACGCCGAAGAACCTTTCGATCGAACCGAACAGGGCGCGGTGGATCATCACCGGGCGCTGCTTGGAACCGTCGGGGGCCGTGTACTCCAGGTCGAATCGTTCCGGAAGGTTGAAGTCCAGCTGCACCGTGGACATCTGCCAGGTACGGCCGATGGCGTCGCGGGCCTGGACGGAGATCTTCGGGCCGTAGAAGGCCGCGCCGGCCGGGTCAGGGACCAGGTCCAGTCCCGACCGCTCGGCGACCTCGCGCAGGGTGTCCGTCGCCTTCTCCCACACCTCGTCGGAACCGACGTACTTGTTCGGGTCCTTCGTCGACAGTTCCAGGTAGAAGTCGTCGAGACCGTAGTCCTTGAGCAGGGAGACAATGAACTCCAGCACGGTGGTCAGCTCGGTCTGCAGCTGGTCCTCCGTGCAGTAGATGTGGGCGTCATCCTGGGTGAATCCGCGGGCACGGGTCAGCCCGTGCACCACACCGGACTTCTCGTAGCGGTACACGGTGCCGAACTCGAACAACCGCAACGGCAGTTCACGGTACGACCTGCCCCGCGAGGCGAAGATGAGGTTGTGCATCGGGCAGTTCATCGGCTTCGCGTAGTAGTCGACGGCCTGGCGGGTGATGTTGCCGTCGGCGTCCCGCTCCTCGTCCAGCTTCATCGGAGGGAACATGCCGTCGGCGTACCAGTCGAGGTGCCCGGACTTCTTGAACAGGTCCCCCTTGGTGATGTGCGGGGTGTTGACGAAGGAGTAGCCCGCGGCGATGTGACGCCGGCGCGAATGCTCCTCCATCTCCATACGCACGGTGGCACCGTCCGGGTGGAAGACGGGGAAACCGGAGCCGATCTCGTCGGGGAAGCTGAACAGGTCCAGCTCGGCGCCGAGACGCCGGTGGTCCCGCTTCTCCGCCTCCTCGAGCATCGTCTGGTACTCGTCGAGAGCCTCTTTCGACTCCCATGCGGTCCCGTAGATGCGCTGCAGTCCGGGCTGGGACTGGTCACCGCGCCAGTACGCCGCCGAGGTACGGGTCAGGGCGAACGCGGGAATGTACCTGGTGGTCGGGACATGGGGACCACGGCACAGGTCATACCACTCCACCTCGCCGGTGCGCGGGTTCACGTTCGAGTAGGCCGTGAGCTCACCTTCGCCGACCTCGACCGAGGCGTCCCCCTCGGGGATGTCACCACGCGACTTGTCGTCGACCAGTTCCAGTTTGAAAGGCTCGTCGAGGTAGTCCTGCCGGGCGGCCTCCACGGAGGGGTAGGTGCGCCGCTCGAAGCGCTGACCGGACTTGATGATCTTCTTCATCGTCTTCTCGAGACGCTTCAGATCCTCAGGGGTGAACGGCTCGGCCGGTTCGAAGTCGTAGTAGAAACCGTCCTGGATCGCGGGGCCGATTCCGAGCTTCGTGCCGGGGAAGTCCTTCTGCACCGCCTGTGCCAGCACATGGGCGCAGGAGTGGCGGATGACGGAACGCCCCTCTTCGGTGTTCGCCGGCACCGCGGTGACCTCGGTGTCCGTGTCCGGAGTGAAGGCCAGGTCGCGGAGGTTGCCCTCGGCGTCCTTCACACAGACGATCGCCTCCGGCCCCTTGTTCGGCAGGTCCAGGGGGCGCATGGCCGCACCGGCGGACTCTCCGGCGGGAACGGTGAACGTCACCGTGGTGCCGGTGACCTCCGGGTTTCCGATTCCGTTGCCGGCGTCCAGTGCTGTTTCACTCACGGGTGGTGTGCTCCTTACACAAAGGTGAAGACGGTCACATACCTGGTGACAGTCATAATTCCGTCCACCACCTTACCTGCCGCTCACCCGGCCTCATTCCCCGGCCACAGAACAGGCACACAACAGGCACACAACAGGGGTAGGACGCCTAACCGAGCAGCTTCTCTCCCCAGTACTCCCCTTCAGCAGTTCCCGGAGGAATGAAGAACACCGCCGATCCCACGTGGGATATCCACTCGTTGAGCCGGTCACCGTCGGCCAGCCTGCGCTGCACCGGGATGAACGACGTCCGCGGGTCCGTCTGGAAGCAGGTGAAGATCAGCCCCGTGTCCGCCAGAGCGACAAGGTCCGCGTCCTCCAGACCGTCGGCACGGGCCGCGGTGACAGGCAGATCGTAGTTGTAGGCGCGCCGCAGCATGCGCTGTCGGGTGTCACCGTCATGCACGCCGGCCAGGGCGATGTGGGCGTGCGCGTCGATGACAGGAAGACCGTCGTCTCCGATGGCGGCCAGGTCAGGCTCGTCGAACTCCGCTCGACCGGTCAGAGGGGCCCCTTCGGTGATTGTCCGCCCCATGGACACCTCCCGGGTCGTACGGTCCGCAGACTCCCACAACGGCATGTCGAACGCCACCCGGCGGATCACCATGCACGTACCACCGACATGCGCCGGGTGGGACGCCTCAGCGTCGTCGATCCACACCTGCTCGTCGAAGTCTGCCTCTGTGCGCGGATTGACTGTGCCGTCCTTGAAGCCGAACAGGTTCCGCGGTGTACCCGGCTCGCCGTCAGGTCCCACGGGAACATCCAGGAATCCGGTCTGGGTCCACGACGGGCGGGCATAGTCCGCCCCGCCCCGGACAAGTATGCGCAGGGCGTGGGAAACCGTGGTCCTGTCGTCCCCGCAGACCTGGATTACCAGGTCACGCTCACCCCAGCGGGGGTCGAGCCGGTCGGTGCTGAACGCGGGGAGGGGGCCGAGCCAGCGGGGGGCTCTGTCTGCGACCCCGGCGGCGGTGAACAGCCCGCGACCGAAACCGCAGGTGACGGTCAGCCTGCCCGGGTCTGACGACAGTTCCGGTTCCAGGTCGGCCAGTACCGGCTCACCGGAGCACATCCTCCGGGCGTCCGAGGTCCAGATGTTCAGGAGTCTGCGGACTTCCTTCGGCCCGACACCGTCACGCAGTGTGAAGGCGACGGTCGTGTTGTGTGCCTGCACCGGGGTCGCGATCCCCGCCTGGTGGGGACCGTCGAAGGGGACGACCGGGTCAGGGCGGTCGGCGCCCTGCTGATCCGCGGAGCTGTCAGTGCCGGCCTCCCCCGATGAACAGGCCGTGGTCACCCCGGCGGCCGCGGTCGCTGAGACCAGGCCGACCGTGGTGAGGAAGGAACGCCTGCTGAGCTGTCCGGAAGACGAGTGTCGCTTCATCGAAGTCACCGTCGCTCTCTGCCCGCTGTCAGTGCTGTCCGGAATCGTCCGCATGACCGGTCTCGTGAGCGGCTCCAGAACTCTCCGTCCCGTCCATGCCGTCCATACCGTCCATGTCTCCCATGTCCATCCCGTCGGTGCCGTAGTCCTCGTGCCCGGACTGCTGCACCCGCACCGGAATGTCGGCGAGAGTGTAGATCGCCCCGTCCTCCGCGGTGAGGGTAAGGGTGAGCTGGTCACCGGCGGCGATGTCGTCATGGTTCTCCATGATCATGATGTGGTGTCCGCCGGGTTCCAGTGTCATGGAACTGTTCGCAGGGATGGTGAGACCGTCTGCGGTCTCCCGCATCACGCCGTCGACGACCTCGTGGTACTGGTACACGGCATCAAGGTCACCGGTCACCTTCGTCAGGTGGATGTCCTTGTCAGTGGAGTTGGTGAGCTCGCCGAACACTGCCGTCATGTCCTTGTCCGCGGTTTTCGCCGCTGCCGGGCCTGTCGACGGTGCCTACGACGACAGTTCCTATGACGCTGATCCCTACCGCGGAAGTGCGGATGCAGGGGCCGGTGCGGTGGACGGGTACGAGGGAGACGGGGGAGAT
>LT160593.1:994927-1144937 GCA_900049755.1 Corynebacterium provencense | reverse complement strand
AGATGTGGAGAAGAGCCAGGGCCTGCGCGTCGTCAACATCCGGACCGGTCTGGTCCTCGCCGGCGGGTCGCCGCTGCTCAGCCTTCTCGCGGTGTCCTCCCGCGTCGGAGGCGGCCGCCTGGGAGCCGGCACGCAGCACTTCCCGTGGATCGGAGTCGACGACCTCGCCGACATCTACCACCGGGCTGTCGTCGACCCGCAGCTGCACGGTCCCGTCAACGCCGTCGCCCCGGAGGACATCACCGAGGCAGAGTTCGCCGACGTGCTCGCCGACCTCCAGAAACTGAGGGTGCCGTTGCACATCCCCGTTCCCGGACCCGCCCCCCGGCTGCTGCTGGGGAAGACGGGTGCCACCGAACTCGCGCTCGCCGACCAGCACGCCCGCCCCGGCGTCCTGGACGGTCTCGGGCACCCCTACCGCGCCGGGACCGTCCGCGAACTGCTGCTCCATGAACTGCTGCTCCGGGAACCGGTCACCGGTCCCGCCTCCGGAACAGGTCAGGGAACAGGATCGGTCACCTCCGCCATACGCTGACACCGCCGACGAAGGTCTCCACCACACCCACCGTCGACACATCCGGGACACGGCGCAACGGGGCGTCGAGGACCACCAGGTCGGCGGCCGTCCCCGGGGCGATGCGCCCGGCCACACCGTCCAACCTGTTCACCCACGCCGAACCGGTGAGATACGCGTCCAGTGCTGTGGTGAAGTCCAGTCCGTGCTGCCGTTCCAGGGCAACGGTGTGCGCCTGCCCGCCGACCGCGTGAACGTCCGCGGCCGGTGCGGTTCGGCTGACACCGGTGTGGATCGCCCACAGCGGGTTCGGGTCCGAGACCGGCCAGTCCGAGCCCGCCGCCAGCCGGGCACCGGCCCGGTGCAGACCCCCGAAGGGGAACTGCCATGCCTCCCTCTCCGCACCCAGCTGCGGAAGTTTACGTTCCAGCATCTCGGTGTCACGGCGGGCCCACAGCATCTGCAGGTTCGCGGTGACGTCGAGGTCGGCGAATCTCGTCATGTCGTCCGGGTGAACCACGTCCACGTGGGCGATCTGGTGACGTCGGTCCACCGTCGGTGGCCGCTGACCGGAGGCCCTGGCGTACTCCACCGCGTCGAGACACTCCCGGACCGCACGGTCGCCGCAGCCGTGGAAGTGCAGGTCGAATCCTTCGGCGTCGAGGGCGGCGGCCGCCTCGGCCAGCCGTACCGGGGAGTTGAAGCTGGGGCCCGTGCCCCCGCCGCACCCGCAGGAACCCACGTACGGGTCGACCATCGCACCGGTGAGATTCTCGACCATACCGTCCTGCATGATCTTCACCGTCGACGCCCGCAGCCGCTCCGGGTGCCCCAGCGCGGCGACCAGGTCCCGACGCTGCCGGAACAGGTCGATCTGCTCGATCCCTTCGGTGCGCTGCCACCACAGTCCCAGGGACACGCGCCCCGTCAACAGGCCACTGTCATACAGGTCAAGATAGGTGTCGAAGGGGTCGGGGTGGGTCTCGGTGACACCGACCATGGCGTCCGCCCAGGCGGTGACGCCCACGGAGTGGAGACGCCGCTGGGCGGCCAGCAGGGCCTGGGCCAGCGAATCGGCGGTGCGCGCGGGGGTGAGGTGGGCGACGAGCTGCATCGCACCGTCGAGCAGAGTCCCGGTGGGACTGCCGTCGGCGTCGCGGACGATCCTCCCGTCGTCGGGGTCGGGGGTCTCCGCGGTGATGCCGGCGGCCCGCAGCGCCGCGGTGTTGACCCACACGCCGTGACCGTCGTGGCCGTCGATGACCACCGGCCGGGCGGCCACGGACTCCCCGGCACTGTCGAGGATCTCCGCGGTGGGCATGCCACCGTCGAAGAGGTCGCCGTACCAGCCGTCGCCGACGATCACCGGGTCATCAGGGTGGGCCGCGGCGTGCTCGCGGATGATCCTCAGGTAGGCGTCCACGTCATGGACCGGCGTGAGGTCGGCACCGAGCATGCCGGCGCCCCCGTGCTCGGGGTGGACGTGGGCGTCGATGAAGCCGGGCAGCAGGGAGGCGCCGTCGGCGTCGACGGTGCGGCACCCTGAGGGCAGGTCGGAGGGGTCCGGGGAGAAGGAGCGGATGACGCCGTCGGCGACGTGGACGGCTCCGTGCCGCCACACGCCCTCGCCGAGGTACACGTCGGCGTCGACGACGGTGAAGGTGGACTCCCTGTCTGTGGTGGTGGTCATGTCCGGTGACTGTATGCCCCGCGCCGTACACCGGCCCGCCGTCGCCGTGACCCGGAAATGTTTCCTCTGAATCTGATTCCTGAATGTCCTCCATCACTGTGGTGAATGGTCGCAGGTCGGTTCCCGGCGTTTTCCGGCGGGCACACCGGCAGATTACGCCTCAGTTGTGCATTTGTTTCGCAGATATTGCGTGAGGGATGTTATCTGCAAATCAGATGATCGCTGCGCAGGTTGTGTATTTGAATGCGGGAGTCCGGAACACAAATGTGGGGAACCAGTATTCCGGAATCCCGTCCGGATACCCCGACAGGAGAATCCCGACATGACGAACACAACCAGGCGCCCGAAATCCCGCAGATTCCGCACGGTGCGCCGCATCACCGCCACCGCCCTCGTCGCAGTGACTGCCGGAGCAGCCCTCGTCGCCTGCTCCTCGGGCACCGGTTCAGGAGACAGCTCAGGGGGCGGTGAAGGTTCACTGACCATGGCCACCCAGCCGTGGCTCGGCTACGGCCCCTGGTACATCGCCCAGGACAAAGGCTACTTCGCCGACCAGGGGGTCAACGTCAACATCACCAGTTTCGACGACGACTCCCAGATGACGGCCGCCCTGGGATCCGGTGACGTCGACATCGCCAACGCCGCCACCCACTCCGCACTGCAGTGGCTGGAGAACGGCCAGGACGGTTACATCACCCTCGTCCTCGACACGTCCATGAAAGCGGACGCCATTCTCGCCGCCGACGGCATCAACTCCGTCGCCGACCTGAAAGGAAAGAAAGTCGCCTTCGAGGAAGGATCGGTCTCCAACCTCCTTCTCGACCACGCACTGTCCGAGAACGGGATGAGCGTGAACGACATCAGCCCGGTGCCGATGGCGCCCTCCGACGCCGCCGTCGCACTCCAGGCCGGTCGGGTCGACGCCGCAGTCACCTACGAGCCCTACATCAGTGACACCGCAGGCAAGGACGCCTCGGTGAAGACCCTCTACACCGCGGACGCCCAGCCCGGACTGATCTCCGACATCCTCTTCGTCTCGAAGAAGGCCATGGAGGAGAAGCCGGAGGCCGTGAAGAAGGCCGTCGCCGCATGGGGTCCCGCCATCGACTACTACAACTCCGACACCGCCGACGCCCAGGCGATCATCGCGAAGAACATCGGCTCTGACGCTGAATCCCTCAAGACCGCCTTCGACGGGGTGAAGTTCTACAGCCTGGAGGACAACCGCACCTACCTCGGCGGTGAGTACCGCGACAAGGTCCTTCCGAGTGTCCAGGAAGCGGCGAAGAACGCCGGGATCATCAGCCAGGACCATGACCCCGCCCAGATCGTCGACACCCGGTTCGTGGAGTGACCTGTGACCAGTACAGCAGCAACCGAGACATCCGGCAGCTCCCGGACCGGCCGTAGACAACGCAGCGTCATCCCGGAACCGATCAGCCGGCGCCGGTACCTGGGGATCGCGGTGACCTCGTTCATCGTGGTGCTCGCCGTATGGTGGCTGATCACCGCGATGGGCGTCATCGACGAGACCTTCCTGCCCGGACCGGCGGACGTCGTGAGGGTCATCGTGGAGACCGCCACCTCCGGCCAGCTCTGGGACGACATGGGCGTGTCCGTCTGGAGGGTGATGGTCGGCTACCTGCTGGCCGTCGTCCTCGCCGTCCCCCTCGGCGTCCTGTCCGGGTCCAGTCCCCGGGCCGAGGCCGCCATTGAACCTCTCACCGACTTCATCCGGTACATGCCGGTCGTCGCCTTCGTCCCGCTGACCATCATCTGGGTCGGCACGGAGGACACGCAGAAGTTCCTCATCATCTGGCTCGGCACGTTCTTCCAGATGGTCCTCATGGTCGCGGACGCGGTCCGCCGTGTCCCCCGCAGCTACCAGAACCTCGGGGCGACCCTGGGCATGGGACGCACCGGCATCCTCGTCCACATCATCGTGCCGGCCGCACTTCCCCGTATCTGGGACACCCTGCGTCTGTGCCTCGGATGGGCGTGGAGCTGGCTGGTCGTCGCCGAGCTCGTGGCAGCGACCTCCGGCATGGGGTACCGCATCACACAGGCACAGCGGTTCCTCGCCACCGACACGATCATCGCCTACGTCATCGTCCTCGGCGTCCTCGGTCTGGTCTTCGACCAGGTCATGCGCGCGGCAGGACGCCGAATGTTCCGCTACCTGGAGGGCCGCTCATGACCGCCGCAGTTCCCGCATCCACCGCAGCCGCCGGCACCGCCGGCAACGGGGGCACCGGCCCCGTCGGGGGAGAGTCCCGCGTGCCGGTCGTCCACGTCGCCGACATGGTCAAGCAGTTCGGCGAGGTCACCGCCGTCACCGGGCTCAACCTCGACCTGTACTCCAATGAGTTCGTCTCCGTCGTCGGAGCCTCCGGCTGCGGAAAATCCACCCTGCTCTCCGTCATCGCCGGCCTGGAGTCCGCCACCTCCGGCACCGTGGAGATCAACGGCGAACCGGTCCACGGCCCCGGGCGGGACCGTGGCGTGGTCTTCCAGCAGGCGACCCTGCTGCCCTGGCTCACCGTCTCGGAGAACGTCATGTTCGCGCTCCGCGGGGAGGAGGGGATGTCCAGGTCGGAGAAGAAGGCCACCGTGGAACGTCACCTGGAGCTCGTCGGACTGGAGGGTTTCGGAGACAAGTTCCCCAACCAGCTCTCCGGAGGCATGCAGCAGCGCGCGGCTCTGGCCAGGTCGCTGAGCTACCGGCCGAAGGTGCTGCTGATGGACGAGCCTTTCGGCGCCCTCGACGCCCTGACCCGCAGGAGCATGCAGGCCCTGCTGACCAGGATCTGGGAGGAGCACAAGCTGACCGTCATGCTCATCACCCACGACATCGAGGAGGCCGTGTTCACCGCTGACCGGGTGGTCATCATGAGTGCCCGGCCCGGGACGGTGAAGCGCGAGGTCCGGGTCGACCTTCCCAGGCCGAGGGACCCGTCGGTGATCATGACCCCGGAGTTCAGGGACCTGTACGCGGACATCATGGGGGAGTTCCAGTAGCAGGACGCCCCGGGCAGGGGGTCCGGCGGGCGGGGCCTGCGAACAGGGGCGGGACAGGGAAGGGGGGCAGGGCGGCGGGGACAGTTGCGGGGGAACTGTCGGGCAGGTGACGGGTGTCTTCACATGTCATGCCTCATGTCCAATACTTTCACGTGGATTCAATCAGTATGAGACCGGCCGCCGATCCTGCAGAGTCAAGGGAAAGACATGGTCGTCATCGGCGCAGAACCCGTGATCCGGGTGACTGGCGGCGGATACCGGCCTCCCGCTGACTCCCGGAAGAAGTAACACGTGCCACCCATTACGCAAGGATCTGCGCCCGGACCGCGCAAGGACACGGCGGGTGACGGGGCGACAGTCGGCCCGCAGCGTGTCGAACTGGCGGGGAGGAACGTCTCCCGGGTCGCCTTCGGAGCGGCACGACTGACCGCCGGAGACGGCTGGGGTGTCCCCGAGGACATCAGCGCGAGCAGGAACCTGCTGCGCAGTGCCATCGACCTCGGATACGACTACATCGACACCGCGGACTCACTCGGCCCCGGAGTGAGCGAGGCCGTCATCGGGGACGTGGTGGGCAACTCCGACCGGGTGCTCGTGGCGACGAAAGTCGGGATGCTGCGTCCCTCCGCGACCCGGTGGGGCGTCCTCGGCCACCCCGACTACCTGCGCCAGCAGGTCCGCAACAGTCTGCTCCGGCTCCGCCGGGACCGCATCGACCTCGTCTACCTGCACCGCATCGACCCCGCCTACCCGCTCGCCGACCAGCTCGGGGCGCTTCAGGAGCTCCGCGACGAAGGACTTGTCGGCCACATCGGAGTGAGCGAACCGACTCCGGCACAGCTGGAGGAGGTCTTCGACATCGAAACCCCGGCCGTGGTGCAGAGCGTGTACAACCTCGTCGAACGTAGGAACGGGGAGATCATCACCACTCTCGGAGACAGGGGGATCCCCTTCGTCGCCTACTGGCCGCTGCTGGGCAGGGGCGTGTCCCGGAGCGTCTACGACGCCATCCACCGGCAGCTGCGTCCCACGGCACAGCGTCTCGGTACCACCACCCACGCCCTCTCCCTGGCCTGGATCTTCGGGAGACACCCGCTCAGCCTCGCCGTGGTGGGGTCCCGGGACCCCCGGCATCTCGCGGCGAACCGCGCCGCCGCGGACCTCACGCTGGACGATGCGGTACTCGACGAGATCACCGCCGCGGTGGACGCGGTCTGTGACCCCTCCACCGCGTTCAACCCCGCCCGCTCCAAAGACGACAAGTGAAGGACGACAAGTGACCGCACACACGACCTCCGTCGACCCCCTGAAGACCTACCTCGCATTCGACGAATCCCGGCGGGACGGAGGAGATGACAGCTCCGGCGGCCCCGGCGACGATGCGGGCGACGGCGTCTCCCACTTCTCCGGTGCACCGGAGAGCGTCCACACCCGTATCCGTGACCGGGTCGAGGAACTGCGACCGGAACTCGCGCGCCTCGCCGTGGACCTCCACGACCACCCGGAGACAGCTTTCGGAGAATTCCGGTCGGCGAGGGCCGTCGCCGACCTCCTGGAATCCCACGGAGCAGAGGTGGAGGTGGGCGCCTTCGGTCTCGACACCGCCCTGTACGCCACCGAAGGCCCGCAGGAAGGTGCCCCGCACTTCGCCGTCGTCGCCGAATATGACGCCCTGCCTGAGGTGGGGCATGCCTGCGGGCACAACGTCATCGCCGGAATCAGTGTCGGTGCGTACATTGCCCTCCGGGACGTCCTGGGGGACATCGGCGGGCGGGTGTCCTTCATCGGCGCCCCGGCGGAGGAGTCCGGCGGTGGAAAGGAACTCATCCTGCGTGCCGGCGGTTTCGACGGGGTCGACGCCGCCGGAATGGTCCACCCCGGGGTCGGGGACACCGTGTCACCTGTCTACGGCCCGGGAACCAGCGGGGTCAGACGCATCGCGGTGACCTACCGGGGACGTGCCGCCCATGCTGCGATGAGCCCCTACCTGGGGCTGAACGCCCTCGACGCCGTGGTCACCGCCTACCAGTCCGTGGCACAGCTGAGGCAGCACATCCTCCCCGTGGACCGCATCCACGGCGTCATCACCAACGGCGGTTCGGCGGCGAACGTCGTCCCGGAGACAGCCTCCGCGGTGTTCCTGGTCAGGTCGACCGAGATCGACACCCTCGACATCCTGACCCGACGGGTCGTCACGGTCCTGGAGGCGGCGGCATCGGCGACCGGCACCACCGCTGACATCGACCTGGACTTCGAGCCGGCCTACCTGCCGATGAAGAACAACATCGAACTGGTCAAACGCTGGGCCGACCATCTCCGGGACCGCGGTCGCGAGGTACCCCTCTACCCCGCACACACCCGCCAGGGGGGACCGTCCACGGACATGGGCAACGTCAGCCGGACCATTCCCGCCATCCACCCGGCACTGGGCCTGGGCGGTTCCCCGGACGTCGCACCCCACAACGCGGCCTTCGCGGAGACGACGGTGGAACCTGCCGCGGTGGACGCCCTCATCGACGCCGCAGTGTCACTGGCCGGAACAGCCGCCGACTTCCTCGCCGACGCCGACCTCCGTGACGCCGTCCGCCGCGAGTTCAACTACCGGGTACGTGGACAGGTGGAGTGACATGACCGCGCAGGCACCCGTGACGGTGCAGACCCAGGGCAGCGGAAGGGGTGCGCTCAGCGACCGGACCCCCGGTTCACGGGGACTTTCCCGTGCAGGCGGCTGGCCCCGGTTCATTCTCCAGCGGCTCGTGGACATTGTCCTGACCGTGTGGGCGGCCGCCACCCTGGCCTTCCTGGCGGTGAAGGCCATCCCCGGGGACCCCCTCGACATCCTGATGTCGGGGATACAGGACGCCACCCCCGAGATGAGGGCACGGATAGCGGCCGACTACGGTCTCGACCAGCCGGCGTGGCGGCAGTACCTCGACTATCTGGGCGGTGTGCTCACCGGTGACCTGGGTACCAGCTACCAGCGGGGCACCCCGGTCCTTGACGTCCTCTCCGCCGAGCTCGCACCCACGGTCGAGCTGACCCTCGTGGCGATGCTCATTGCCGTGACCCTCGCGGTGGCCGTCGCCCTGGCGACCTCGGGCAGGAACAGGACAGCCCGCTTCGCCGCCCAGTTCATCGAACTCGTCGCCGTGTCCACACCCGCGTTCTGGCTCGGCATCATCCTCATGACCGTCTTCTCCTTCCAGCTGAGACTCCTGCCGGCCTTCGGGAACGAGACCCCGGAATCGCTCATCCTCCCTGCCGTCACCCTGGCGTCCACGGTCTTCGGCGTCCTGTCCCAGATTCTCCGTGAGCGGATGGAGTTCACCCTGCACGAACCGTTCGTGAAGAGCCTCAGGGCACGGGGACTGGGAGAGGGGGCACTGCGTTCCCGGCATGTCCTCAGACATGCCGGCCTGCCCGCCCTCACCCTGTCCTCCATGATCTTCGGTTCACTGCTCGGCGGAACAGTCATCATCGAAACCCTCTTCGCCCGACCGGGCATCGGCCGAGTGGCGGTGATGGCGGTCCAGGACCGTGACATTCCCGTGGTCCTCGGGTTCGTCATCCTCGCGTCACTCATATTTGTCCTGGTCAACACGGTTGTCGACCTGGTGTACCCGCTCATTGACCCCCGACTGAAAGGAGAGAGGCGATGACCGCCCCCGTAGATGCCGCCACCGTGGTCGGACGTGGCCGGGACGGGTCCACGGGCCCGCGGGGCGGGGCCCTGCCCTGGTACCGGCGTACACCTCCGGCAGGCGTGTCACTGGCCATGGTGCTCCTGGCCGTTCTGCTGGTCGCGGCGCTGTTCCCCGGCCTGCTCGCCACCCGGGACCCGCTCGAGACCAGCCCGTCCGACACCTTCGCACCGGCGTCCGCGGAACACTGGCTGGGCACCGACCAGCTCGGCAGGGACGTCTACTCCCGCCTGGTCCACGGAGCCTTCTACTCCATATCGTTGGGGCTCGGCGCCGCGGCGGTAGGTGCCGTCGGCGGCATCGTCCTCGGCGTGGTCGCCGGCTACGCCAGAGGAGTGGTCGACCGGGTCATCAGCCGGATCCTCGATGTGGCCCTGGCGTTCCCGGAGGTTCTCATCGCCCTGCTCACGATCACGATCCTCGGGCCGGGGCAGTGGAGCCTGCTGCTGGCGGTCGGACTGGGGAGAATCCCGGGGTCGGCACGACTGGTCCGCTCCCAGGTCATGCAGATCAGGGGATCGGGATATGTCGAGGCCGGAGTCATCCTCGGGCTGAAGCCCCCGGCCCTGGTCCTCAGGCACGTTCTCCCGAACAGTCTCGGCCCTGTCCTCGTCAACGCCGTCGTCGGTGTGGGGGTGTGCATCATCTTCGGCGCCGGGCTGAGCTTCCTCGGACTCGGGGCGGTACCGCCCGCACCCGAATGGGGCCTGATGCTGTCCGAGGCCCGCCAGTACCTGGGAGTCAACCCCTGGGTCGCCATCTGGCCCGGAGTCGCGATCACCGTCACGGTCATCGCGGTCACCGTCACCGGACGCTGGCTCCAGCAGCACTTCATCACCCGGAGGAGTTCACTGTGACACCCACCCGACATGACCGCCGACCGGGACAACCGACACACGCCCCGGCCACCCCGCCGCCTGACGATCCCCTGGTGACGGTCGAGAACCTCGACGTCAGTATCGCCGGAGTCCCCGTCGTCCACGACGTCAGCTTCACTGTCGCTCCGGGAACCTGCACCGCACTCGTCGGGGAGTCCGGGGCGGGCAAGAGCATGACCGCACAGTCCCTGCTCGGTCTCCTCCCCGACACAGCCGCACTGACCGCCACGACATTCGACTTCGCCGGTCACGACCTCCGCACGTTGAACGCTCGGCAGTGGCGCAGGCTCCGTGGCGGGGACATAGGTCTGGTGCTCCAGGACGCCCTGGTCTCCCTCGACCCGCTGGTCCCCGTGGGACGCCAGATCACGGAAACTCTCCGGCTCCACACCGGCCTGTCACGCGCCGGGCGGAGGGACAGGGCTGTGGAACTTCTGGAACAGGTGGGTATCCCGGACCCCGCGCACACCTTCGACAGGTACCCGCACCAGCTGTCGGGAGGACTGCGCCAGCGTGCCCTCATCGCCACGGCACTGGCAGGCGACCCCCGTCTGATCATCGCCGATGAACCGACCACGGCCCTGGACGTCACCGTCCAGGCACAGGTCCTCAGGCTCCTCGCCAGGCTCAAGGCGTCCGGGACCGGCCTGCTGCTGGTGAGCCACGACCTGGCCGTCGTCTCCGAACTCGCCGACCACATCGTCGTGATGAAGTCCGGGGAAGTTGTCGAGCAGGGCACCCCCGACACCGTGCTCCACCACCCGTCGAGTGACTACACCAGGCAGCTCCTCGACGCCGTCCCCTCCGCGTCCTCACGTGGTGAACGCCTGTCCCCGGCCCCGGTGGCGCACTTCCCGGCGGTGGCCAGCGGGGGACGCGACGGGGACCGTGGCGACATCCCGGACACCGCCGTGGAGGCGACCGGACTGCGGAGGGTCTTCGGCCTGGCGGGCGGCCGGTCCGTCACCGCCGTGGAGGAGGTCTCCTTCCGGATCCCCCGTGGTACCACGCTCGGCATCGTCGGCGAGTCCGGCTCCGGCAAGTCCACCGTCGCCAGGATCGTCCTGGGACTTGAGCGTCCCGACAGCGGAGAAGTCCTGGTCGGGGAAGAACCGTGGTCCGCGCTGCCCGAGGCGCGTCGGCGTCCCCGCCGCCATCTCATGCAGCTGATCTCCCAGGACCCGTTGAGCTCCTTCGACCCCCGGTACACGGTCGAGGGCCTGCTGGCCGAGGCCCTGGTGGCGGCGGGAACCCGGAAGCAGGACGTCCGCCGGCGGAGTACCGAACTGCTTGTGCAGGTCGGGCTGGGGGAGGAGCACCTGTCCCGTCACCCCCTGCAGCTGTCGGGAGGGCAACGCCAACGGGTGGCCGTCGCCAGGGCGCTGTCGACCTCGCCGCAGATCCTCATCTGTGACGAGCCGGTCTCCGCCCTCGACGTCTCCGTCCAGGCACAGGTGCTGGACCTGTTGTCCGACCTGCAGGAGCAGACCGGGGTGTCGATGCTGTTCATCTCCCACGACCTCGGCGTCATCCAGCACATCGCCGATGACGTCGTGGTGATGCACCGGGGGCGTGTCGTGGAGACAGGCCCCGTCGACAGGGTGTTCACCGAACCACGTGACGCATACACGAGGGAACTCATCGACGCCATACCCCGGCTGACCTGACCACCCGCTCAACCGGCCCCCTAACCACCTGCAGCTGTCACCTGCAGGAAGAACTCACAGACGAAAGAAGAGAAATCATGGGAAAACGACCACTGGCGGTCCTCGCCTCCGTCCTCACCGCAGGACTCCTGCTGACCGCATGCACCTCCGGACAGAGCTCCGGGAACGGTGACGGTTCCGGCGGAGACCAGAACCGGGAGATCACCTACCTCGCGAACACCGAACCCCCGGTCTGGGACGGTCAGAGGGTCCCCAGCCTCAACGCCAACTCCGTCAATTCGAGCATCTTCGACACGATCACGTCCCAGGCAGACGACGGCACCTACCACCCCGGACTCGCAACCGACTGGAAGATCAGCGAGGACGGCCTGACCTACACCTTCACCCTCCGGGAAGGGGTCACCTTCCATGACGGGACCCCGTTCAACGCCGAGGTGCTCAAGCAGAACCTCGACCGCCCCCTCAACGAACCCGATCTGGCCACCGTGTCATCCGGAATCGCGGAGAACCGTGTCATCGACGACCGCACCCTCGAAGTGAAACTCTCGCGCCCCAACGCCGGTCTGATCCACGCATTCTCCACCCCGCACTGGCCCGTGTACTCCGGGAAGGTCCTCAGCGAGCACACTCCCGCGGAACTGAGTGCGGATCCGACCCTGTCCATCGGCACCGGACCGTTCAAGGTCGCGGAGTACTCCAGGGGGTCTTCACTGGTCCTGGAGAAGAACGAGGACTACAACTGGGCCCCGGAGACCGCCGGCCATGACGGCCCGGCGTACCTGGACGAGGTGAACATCCAGTTCGTCCCCGAACCGCAGGCCAGGATCGGGGCACTGAACTCCGGGCAGGCCGACGCCGTCGACCAGGTTCCGCCGCTGAACATCAACGAGGTGGAGTCCGCAGGCAACAGCATCCTCACCCAGGACAACACCGGCACCCCCTACTACCTGGCGTTGAACCCGAACACCGCCCCCTTCGACAACCGTGACGTCCGTCTGGCGTTCCGGTCCGCGATCGACATCGACTCGATCCTCGACGGTGTGTACGACGGCGTGTACGACAAGGCGTGGTCGACGACCCTGCCCGGCACACCCCCGGAGGGCAGCTTCGACGAGTCGCTGGTGAACTCCTGGTCCTACGATCCCGATGAGGCCGCACGGCTGCTCGACAAGGCCGGCTACACGTCCAGGGACTCCGAAGGCTACCGCGTCAAGGACGGGAAGCGGCTCAGGATCGAATGGTACGTGGACAGTCTCTACGTACAGACAGACCAGCGGCAGCAGCTCGGTGAGGCCATCGCCGCGTCCCTGAAGGACGCCGGGTTCGAGGTGGTCCGTACCCCGTTCGACACCGCCTCCTTCACCAGCGAGATCGCGAAGGGTACGCACAATCTCGCCGACGCCTCCCGAGGATTCGCGGAGGTCGCCACGTCGGTGTCCCCGTTCGCGGCCAGCTCGATCCCCCGCTCCGGGGGAGGTTCGGGAATCAACTACGGACTGCTCGACGATCCCGTGGTCAACGAGGCGTACTCGGTGATCAGCACCTCGCAGGACACGGACGCCCGGATCGCCGCGGCGCACACCGCCCAGAAGCGGATCCTCGACGAAGGTTTCGCTGTCCCGCTCTACATCCCGAAGAAGATCGTCGGAACGACACCGGCCGTGTCCGGGTGGAAGTTCGACCTCGTCGGCTACACCGACACCTTCTACGACGTCCAGATCAACAACTAACCGAACTGAGGCAGGCGAACCATGCCGAGAATCGATCTCTTCTACTACGGGGACACCACTCCGGGGCAGAGCCCCGCAGAGCTCTACCGCGACATCGAGGAACAGGTGGTCCTGGGTGACCGCCTCGGATACAACGGGGTGTGGGTCACCGAACACCACTTCCGGTCGCGCGGTGAAGTGCCCGACCCGCTGCTCTTCCTCAGCCGCATCAGCGGAGTCACGGAACACATCCGGCTGGGGACCTCGATCGTGTGCGCCCCCTACTACCACCCGGTCAGACTGGCCGAGTCCGCACTCCTGCTGGACACTCTCAGCGGAGGACGCCTCGACCTGGGAGTGGGCACGGGCATGGCCTTCCCGGAGATCGGTGACGTGTTCGGGTTCAGTCCCGACGACGCCTCCGCGCGGGCCCGTGAGATCCACGAGATTCTGCGGCAGGCCTTCGATGAGGGAGTCATCGACTTCGACGGGGACTTCTACTCCTACAGGGGCGTGGAACTGTCCCCGCGGCCGGGACGGCCGGCGAAGGACGTCATCTGGACTGCGGCGGGGCGAAACGCCATCGACCTCGCCAGGGAACACGGCTACCGGCTCATGATTCCGCGGCCCCTCCCGCTGGAGCAGCGTCTGAAGTTCAACGCGGACTACCGGGCGGCGGTTCCCGGAGGGGAGGTCATCCACCTCAGGTCAGGGTTGGTGGCACCCACGACAGAGCTGGCGAGGGAGCGGGCAGTGGAGTTCCTGCGCGCGTACTCGTCGACCTACCTGCACCACGAGTTCACGGGCGGTCCGGACAGCCCCGAGTTCGACGAGATCGCCGAGAAACTGAGCTTCGCGGTGGGCACCGCCGACGAGGTCGCCGAGAAGATCAGCTACTGGACCGGACAGTTCGACGGGACCGAGGAGACGGCGATCCAGTTCCAGGGGCCGCACGTCGCCCACGAACACGTCCTCGAGTCGATCGAACTGTTCGCCACCGTGCTCCCCGAGCTGCAGGGGGACGCTCCGGCCACGGCCGTCGCATTCAGCGACCCCGGACCGTCTGACAGTGTCCCCGCCACGTCATCGACCCCCTTCTTCACCTCCTAGACCGTCTCCCAGACCACCTCCCAGACAAGGATCTTCAACAATGAGCTATCCGTCGTCAAGTAATTCACCGGCAGGTTCGCAGGGGACGTTGACACCCCTGGGCACGCAGGGCACAGGTGACCGGCTGCGCGTCGGTTTCATCACCCACCTTGACCAGCATGACGACCTGTCCACCATCTTCGCCGACAACATCCGTCTGATCAGGGAGCTGGAGAGACAGGGCTACGACAGCGCGTGGATCGCCACCCGGCACTTCAACGCGGGATGGGCGGCACTGCCCTCACCGTTCGCCTTCCTCGGGGCGGCCGCGGCAGTGACGGACAGGATCGACCTCGGTACCGCGGTACTTCCCCTGGTGCTCGACGACCCGGTCCGCGTCGCCGAGGAGGTCTCCGTCATCGACCATTTCTCCGGTGGGCGGCTGCTCCTCGGTGTCGGTAAAGGCGTCCCCTCGGATTCTTTCCACGTCTTCGAGGGCTGGGACTCCGACAGGGACCGCAGCTTCACCGAGAAGATCGACCGGCTCCACTGGGCGCTGGAGGGTAACCAGGTCGAGGGCGGCAGTGCCTCCGTCTGGCCACCGGACCGGAACCTGGGCGGCAGGATCTTCCACGGCAGCTCGAACATCGGGACCATCCGTAACGCAGCCAGGAGGGGGGACGGGCTCATCCTCGAGAGGTTCGGCAACGGTGAGGAGCGCACACCGGAGAACCGTCGGGCATTCCACCGCCGCCAGGCCGATTCCGTGACCGAGTACCGCAGGGTGTTCGCCGAGACCTGGGGTGATTCCCGCACTCCCTACGTCATCACGTCCCGGTCCGTGTTCGACGGGCCGACCTCCGAGGACGCGCTGAAAGACTTCAGTGAGCGGACGGCCCGCTGGCACGCGCAGGATGTCCGGGTGGGACGAGCCCTGGAGTCCCAGACCCCGGCGGAGAAACTCCTCGGTGACAACGCCGTGTGGGGAACCGTCGACGAACTGGCCGCCGATCTGCTCTCGGATCCGACGCTGGCCCTGTCCGACGAACTTGTCCTGGGGATACACCCGGCGGAGCACACGGTGGACGAGGCCGTCGCCCATGCCGGTGTACTGCTCGACGAGGTGGTTCCACTGGTCCGTGAAGGTTGGGCGGAGCAGCGCAGGGAACTGGGGCTGGCAGCCCCGGTGGCGACAGGGGGCAGGGCATGACCAGCGGCGCAGACCACAGCAACCTGACCGGCGACCTGACCGGCGACCTGACCGGCGATCTGAAACAGTGGCAGCAACAGTGGCAGCTCTGGCACTCCGACAGGGAGACATCGGTCGCCGGGCCGACCGGTCAGACAGCCCTGACCGGCACCCACTGGATCAGTGCCACCACTGACTCCGGTGCGGAGGTGGTCGACGGTCTCCCCGGCCTGTGGCACACCACCGTCGACGGTGTGTCCGGTACCGGCCTGCCCACAGGTTACGGCGCGTCCGAGGTCGAGCTGACTGCAGGACAGAGCATCAGCGACGGCACAGTCACCCTCACCGTCATTGAACGCGGAGGTCGGCGGGCGGTGCGGACCTTTGACAGGGCAGCCCGGACCCGGACGGCATTCACCGGCATCGACACCTTCGCCCCCTCCGGGCGGTGGGTGCTCCCCGCCACGTTCATCCCTGACAGCAGGACCGTCGGAGTGACGGCGATTGACGGCTATGTCTCGGAATCCACTGCCGCGGGGTGGGTCAGTTTCACTGTGGACGGTGCGGAACGCCGGCTCCAGGTGTCCGCCGACGGTGACGGCAGTCTCCGGGCGGTCTTCTCCGACGCCTCTACGGCCCTGGGCACGCACCGGTTCCGGTTCCTGTCCGTCGACCGGCCCGACCCCGCAGGTCACACCGTAATCGACTTCAACTACGCCTATCTTCCCCCCTGCGCGTTCAGCGACCACTTCCTGTGCCCGCTGCCTGCGGCAGAGAACCGTCTCGACATCTCCGTGGAGGCAGGGGAGCGCGCCGTGGTACTTGCGGAGACAGATCCTGACGGGCACCGTTGATCCGGTGACACACGAACCCCACCACCCGGACCGGCTGGCCGTCTTCAGCGGGCACCCGTCCGACGACAGTCCGGACGCCCCGACGTCCGTACCTGCCAGGGTGCTGGACAAGGTCTTCGTCACGGAGACCCTCGGACTGAGCTTCATCGCCACCGTGGCCCAGTGGGGAGGTGCGGAGGCGGACCGGCTCTACTCACCGGACCGACTGGGGGAGTGGCTGGACATGGTGGGTCTTCCACCGTTGCGGCGGACCGTCAACCGGGCGGAGCAGGACGTTCTCGCGGACCTTCGCCGTGCGGTCTACCGGACCGTCATGGCCCGACTGGCCGGTGGCGTCGCTGCCCGCGGAGATCTGTGTCTGCTCAACGAGTACGCGGGACTGCCGAGGATCCGCCCCGTCATTGCGGAAGATGCGTGGAACCTGACCTACCCGCAGGGGATGTCATTCGCCTCGCTTCTGTCGGAGTTGTCGAACAGCGCCCTTGACGCTGTCGCCGGACCATGGTCCGGGCGCATGAGGCGGTGCGAACGCAGTCCCTGTACGCACGTGTTCATCGACAAGACGGCGGCCGGGCGGCGTCGCTGGTGCACCAGTGAAGGCTGCGGGAATGTCGCCCGGGCGCGGGCCCACCGGTCACGGGTGTGACAGACCCCGGCGCGCGCCGGTCACCGGGGTTCTCCTCCGCTCTACTTCCCGCTCACCAGGTCGGCGGCCCGTTCGGCGATCATCATGATCGTCACCACAGGGTTCGTCGAGGTCACGGTGGGCATGGCGGAGGCGTCCGCCACCCGCAGACCGGCCACCCCACGGACGCGCAGCTGAGGGTCGAGAACCGCCCCGGGATCGGAGTCCGCTCCGATCGCGCACGTGCCGCAGGGGTGGTACACGGTCTGGTGGACCGCCCTCTCCGCCGCGGAGATGTCCTCGTCCGAGGTGACGTCCGGGCCGGGGAACACCTCCCTCACGATCTCGGAGGCGAAGGGCTCCTCGGCCGCCACCCTGCGAGCGTTCTTGACGCCGTCGACGAGGGCTTTCTCGTCCAGGCCGTCCTCGTCGGTGAAGTACCCGTAGTCGATCTGCAGTTCGGCGTCCTGGTCCGGTGACGTGATCCAGACCCGCCCCCTGCTGGCCGGGCGGGATACGTTCGGAGCGACCCCCGCATAGTGTTCCGGCAGGTCGACGCCCGCCCTGACAAGCTGTTCAACCCATGCTTCGACAGGGACATGGGTGGTGACCGAAGGCACCGGGTCGAGGTCGCTGTACTCTCCCCGGGCGTGGGCGTTGCCCCACAGGTACCCGGCGTCCCACCCGGTCGCCGATTCCGGACCTGTGGGTTCCCTGGTCTCCCACACGACGATCCCCTCCGCATGGTCCTGGAGGTTGCGGCCCACCCCGGGCAGGTCGACGAGGGTCTCCACCCCGGCGGCGGAGAGTACCTCCGGGTCTCCGACACCGGAGGCCATGAGCAGCCTGGGTGTCTCGTACGCTCCCGCGCACATGATGACCTCGCCTCCGTCGGCGAGCCTGAGGTCCCGGGCCGTCCCCGAGGGGCCGGTGACGCGGACCCCGGTGCACACGGTGTTCCCGGTGGTGCTGAGGAGCAGTTTCTCCGTCCGGTGCCCGGTCAGCAGGTCGAGGTTGCCCCGCAGGCCGGCGCGGGTGAGCAGGTCCCGGTAGGCGTTGGAGGAGCTGGAGCGTTGGTTGGTCTCCGGGATGTAGCCGATCTCGAAGAATCCCGCGCCGGGGTGGTACTCCGACCGGGTGTCCGGCAGTGTCCCGTTCCATTCGACGACCTCGGGAATGTCCAGGGCGGTCGCCGCGGAGGTGAGGACGCGCTGGAGCCGGGCACTGCGGTCGTAGAGGGGGATCACCGAGATCGCGGTGCGCAGACGGTCGTAGTAGGGGAGGAACTGGTCCGGTCCCCATCCGACTGCACCGCGGGCCTCCCACTCCTGCAGGTCCCCGCGGAAAGGACGCCAGGAGATCATGGTGTTCGCGGTGGAACACCCGCCGAGGATGTGCAGGCGCGTGTGGTCGATGTGACTGTTGCCACGGGCCTGCGGCACTGACCTGTGCTGGACGGCGTACCTGCTGTCGACCATCCGGTCCCAGTTCCGGATCGCCTGGGCGAGGGGTTCGTGGGTGTCCTCCGGGCCCCGTTCCACCAGGGCGACCCGCGGACGGTCCGCCCGGGACGCGAGACGGGCCGCGACGATGCATCCTGCCGTACCGCCGCCGACGATGATGTGGTCGTAGGGTCCCGTGGGCGCGTCCCCGGCGGGTGCTGTGCTGTTCTCGCTGCTCATGAACCCTGAGGCTAGGAACCGGTGACGTGGTCGGCAACAGCTGCGGGGCAACGGAATCAGGTGACTCCCATCTGGGGAAATGATGCAGACCGCGTGCAATATCAACGAAATGAAACGGCAACACGGTCTCCGTACCGTCGCGCCCATGCTCACCAATCCGGGAATATCGGTGGCTCAGCTGGTGTACTTCGTCAGTGCCGCCGAGCACGGAAGTATGACCGCGGCCGCCGAGGAACTCTACGTCGCGCAGTCCGCGGTCTCCACGTCTGTCGCCCAGCTGGAGAAGCGGGTCGGGACGACACTGTTCCTCAGACACCGGTCGAAAGGGCTGGAGCTCACCGCCGACGGCCGTGAACTCCTCGTCCGGGCCCGCCGGATCCTGTCGGAACTGCGTGACGCGGTGGACGCCGTCAACCCTGATGCACTGCGCGGCCACCTGGAGACCGCCTGCTTCACCACCCTCGCCCCGTTCTACCTGCCCCAGATCTGGGCCCGCCTCGCCGAGGAGTACCCGGGCATGCGGACCAATGCCGTGGAGCTGACCTGTCCCGACGCTCTTGAGGCACTGAAGGAACGGCGGATCGACATCGCCCTGGTCTACGACGTCACCACGGATCCGGCGGTGACTTTCGAACCGCTGCAGGAACGGCCCGCCTATGTGGGGTTGAGCGTGGACCATCCTCTGGCGGGTCGGTCGGAGATCTCGCTGCGGGAGATGGCCGGGGAGCCGCTGATCCTGCTGAACCTGCCGGGCAGCAGGGAGTACTTCCTCCACGCCTTCACCTCCCATGGGGTGACCCCGACGGTGGCCTGCGAGTTCCAGAGTTTCGAGACGGTCCGCGGGATGGTGGCCGCCGGCCACGGGTACACGGTGCTCAACCAGGTCCCCCACCACGACTACACCTACTCGGGTCTGCCGATCGCGGCCGTGCCGGTGGCTGAGCAGGTACGGCCGCTGAATGTGTCGCTGGCCTACCGGGCAGGTGAGGGGCTCACGGCCAAGGCGAGGGCGTTCGCGGGGGTCTGCCGGGCAGTCATCCGGGACGCGGACCCCCGGGGTCCTGATCTGCAGTCCTGACCCACCCGGAATCATTCGACCGACATCCACAGGAGACCACACCGATGACCTACGCTGTCACCGATCCGACCAGCGGAGAAGTCCGCGAAACCTACGACACCTTCACCGACGGGCAGATCGACGGGGCACTCACCCTCGCAGAATCCGGCTACCGCACCTGGCGGACGGTCCCTGTCGCCGACCGTGCCGCAGCCGTCCACCGCTGTGCGGAGATTCTGAGGCAACGGCGCGACGAGTTCGCCGGGGCCGTCACCGCGGAGATGGGGAAACCGCTCGACCAGGCGTACGGGGAGATCGACCTGTCCGCCGACATCATCGACTTCTACGCCGACAACGCCGGCACCATCACCGCCGACCAGCCGATCGCCGTCGTCGGGGAGGGTTCGGCACTGGTACGCCGTGCGCCGCTGGGCGTCCTCTTCGGCATCATGCCGTGGAACTTCCCCGTCTACCAGGTGGCCCGTTTCGCCGCCCCGAATCTCGTGCTCGGCAACACCATCGTCCTCAAACACGCCCCGCAGTGCCCGCGCACCGCCGCACTGCTCGAGGAACTCCACCTTCAGGCGGGCCTGCCCGCCGGGGCCTACGTCAACGTCTACGCCACCAACGGGCAGGCCGCGGACATCATCGCCGATCCCAGGGTGCAGGGCGTGTCCGTCACCGGGTCCGAGCGTGCCGGTTCGGCCGTCGCCGGGCAGGCGGGACGCCACCTCAAGAAAGTCGCCCTCGAACTGGGGGGATCGGACCCCTTCCTGGTGCTGTCCACCCCTGACCTCGACGCGGTGGTGGACGCCGCGGTCGCGGGACGCACGGACAACAACGGGCAGGTGTGCAACGCCCCGAAGCGGTTCATCGTCGTCGAGGAGTACTACCGGGACTTCCTCGCCAAGTTCACCGAGGGCATGGCGGCCGTCCCTCTGGGGGATCCGACCGAGGAGGGCACGGTGCTGGGGCCGCTGTCGTCCCCGGCGGCCGCGGACCGGCTCCAGGACCAGGTGGACAGGGCGGTGGCGCAGGGGGCGACACTTCTCACCGGTGGTACCCGGCAGGGCAACTTCTTCCCGGGCACGGTGCTCGCCGACGTCACCGCGGAGATGGACGCCTACCGGGAGGAGTTCTTCGGTCCGGTCGGCGTCGTCTACCGTGCCGCAGACGAGGAGGACGCCGTCCGTATCGCCAACGACACCTCCTTCGGACTGGGCTCCTACGTGTACACCGATGATCCGGTGCAGGCGGACCGGGTCGCGGACGCCCTGGAGGCCGGCATGGTCTACGTCAACTGCGTTCTCGCGGACAGTCCGGAGCTGCCCTTCGGAGGGGTGAAGCGGTCCGGCACCTCCCGGGAGCTCGGCCTACTTGCCGCAGACGAGTTCGTCAACAAAAAGCTCATCCGGATAACCGATATGTGACGACCATGTAAATCAGAAAAACTGATGTACGAGTCCGGAAAGCAATGTTTGAATGCCTCGGGAATAGGCCGGAGAATAGTTCCATGAAACGCGAAAACTTTCCGGAGAATTTACCGGAGACCATTGAGGTACTCGTCATCGGAGCAGGTCAGTCCGGAATTGCGACAAGTGAACACCTCACTGCCGCAGGAATTCCCCACATTGTCCTGGAACGTGACCGCATCGCCGAGAAATGGCGTACCGGCCGCTGGGACTCCCTGTGCGCCAACGGGCCCAGCTGGCATGACCGTTTCCCCGGACTCGCCTTCGACACCCCCACCCCCTCCGGGGCGGAACCCTATCCGGCCGACGCCTTCGTCCCCAAGGACCGCGTCGCCCGCTACTTCGAGGACTACGCCGAGATGCTCGGGAGTCCCGTCTCCACCGGTGTGGAGGTCGCCGAGGTGGTGAAGAACCCCGGAGCACCTGGCTACCTCGTCACGGTACGGCCCACCGGCTCCACCGACCCGGCGGAGCGGCAGACGATCGCCGCGACCTATGTCGTCTCCGCGACCGGACCCTTCCAGACCCCCGTCATCCCGCCCGTCATCCCTGCCGGTGTCGCCACCGACAGGGGCATAGTGCAGATGCACTCGGCCGACTACGACAGGCCGGAGAATCTGCCGGAGGGGGGCGTCCTCGTCGTCGGGGCGGGCTCCTCCGGACTGCAGATCGCCGTCGAACTCAACCGTGCCGGGCGGGACGTCACCCTCGCCGTGGGCGAGCACGACCGTCCGCCGCGCCGGTACCGGGGCCGCGACAACGTGTGGTGGCTCGGCGTCCTCGGCAAGTGGGACATGGCCGCACCTCCGGTCGGTGCCGAGCACGTCACCATCGCCGTGACAGGTGCCGACGGCGGCTACACCGTCGACTTCCGTGACCTCGCCGCCGACGGTATCCACCTGGTCGGCCGCGCCGAAAGCTGCGACGCCGACGGTGTACTGCACTTCCGCGACGATCTCGCCGCCAACATCCACGCCGGTGACCGCAACCTCCTCGAACTCTTCGACGAGGCGGACGCCTACATCGAAGCCAACGGTCTGGACCTGCCCGCAGAACCCGGGGCACGCGTACTCGGCCCCGACCCCGAGGACGCCGTCAACCCGGTGCTGGAACTCGACCTCGCCGCTGCGGGGATCACCACGGTCATCTGGGCCACCGGCTACGGGGTGGACTACTCGTGGCTGCATGTCGACGGTGTCCTCGACGACCGGGGACGCCCCGTCCACCAGCGCGGCGTGAGCCCGGCGACGGGCCTCTACTTCGTGGGACTGCCGTGGCTGTCCCGCCGCGGTTCCAGCTTCATCTGGGGCTGCTGGCATGACGCG
The DNA here is from genome assembly GCA_900049755.1 of Corynebacterium provencense. GTDB lineage: Bacteria > Actinomycetota > Actinomycetes > Mycobacteriales > Mycobacteriaceae > Corynebacterium > Corynebacterium neomassiliense. The sequence continues at coordinate 1,122,467 of LT160593.1, read as the reverse complement.
AAGTACGTCGTCGACGAGATCCTCATCCAGCGCGGCTACGCCGCCTACACCCCCGAGCCCGCTGCCGCCGGTACACAGCACACACAGGAGAACTGACATGGAACACACCCGCATCCGCCCGTTCAACACGAAGGACACCTACCCCGAGCAGAACCTCGACAACGACCTCTGCCAGGCGGTCGTCGCCGGAGGTGTCGTCTACCTGCGCGGACAGATCGGACAGGACCTCGACACCCGCGAGAACGTCGGCGTCGGCGATGTCGAGGCCCAGGCGGAGAAGGCGATGGCGAACATCGCCATGCTCATGGAGGAGGCCGGAGGGACCCTCGACGACATCGTCAAGGTCACCGTGTACCTCGTCGACATCCGCTACCGCGAACCCGTCTACCGGGTGATGGGCCGTTGGCTCCGGGGCGTCCACCCCGTGTCCACGGGCCTGGTCATCTCGGCGCTCGCCCGCCCGGAGTGGCTGGTGGAGATCGACGCCACCGCCGTGCTCACCGAGAAGGAGAGGGAGGCACTGTGACCTTCTCCGTCGTCGCCCGGGAAACCGCCGCGGACGGGAGCGTCAGTTTCGGCATGGCCGTGAGTTCCTCGTCCCCCGCCGTCGCCGCCCGCTGCCTGCACCTGCGCGGTGGTGTGGGCGCGGTGGCCTCCCAGAACATCACGGACCCCCGCTTCGGTCCGTTCCTCCTCGACGCCCTGGCGTCCGGGGCGTCCGCCGCGGAGGCGTGGGACACCCTCCGTGCCGCCGACTCCACCCTCGACTACCGGCAGATCAGTGTCCTCGGTGCGACCGGAACACCGGTCGCCTGGTCCGGGCCCGGGACCCTCGGCACCTACGCCTCGGCGGTGGGGGAGGACGCCGTCTGTGCCGGCAACATGCTCGCCTCGTCCGGGGTCCCCGAGGCGATGCTCGCCGCGTTCACCGCGGCGACCGGGGACCTGGAGTCCCGCCTCCTCGCCGCGATGCTCGCAGGTCTGGACAAGGGAGGCGAGGCAGGGCCGGTGCATTCGGCGGGACTGTCTGTCGTGCGGTCCGCCGGTTGGGCGGAGACCGACCTGCGGGTCGACTGGTCGGAGGATCCGCTGGGCGACCTCACCGACCTGCTGGAGATCTGGTTGCCGCAGCGTGACGACTACGTCACCCGCGGAATCGACCCGGCCACCTCACCGTCGTACGGGGTCCCCGGCGATGAGTGAGGACGCCGTGACCTCCCGCCTGAAGTCCAGTCTCCGGGAAAGGGTGGAGCAGCTGCGCCCGTCCCTGGTGGAGCTGTCGGACTGGCTCCACGACAACCCGGAGACCGCCTGGAAGGAGTTCCGGTCAGCCTCCCGGTGCGCGGAATGGCTGCGGGACCGGGGATTCAGCGTGGAGGAGAACTTCGTCGGTCTGCCCACCGCCTTCCACGCCACCGCGGGCTCCGGTCCGTTCCGGGTGGGACTGATGGCGGAGTATGACGCCCTGCCGAACATCGGGCACGCCTGCGGACACAACCTCATCGCCGCGATGACCCTCGGTGCCGCAGCGGCACTGGCGGAGGTGGCCGACAGCCTGGGTGGGCCGTGTGCTAGCTGTTATACACAGCTAGCGGTGTAGATGCGACAGGTGGCCGGGTGGGCCGGACGCGCAGGGCATCACGGTCGAGGTTTTCGGTACCCCGGCCGAGGAAGGCGGGGGCGGCAAGATCGAGATGCTCGACCGTGGGGCCTTCGAAGGACTCGACTTCGCGATGATGGTGCACCCCGCCCCCGTCGACGTGGTCCGTGCCCGTCCTTTCGCGGTCGGACACTGGGAGATCACCTACACGGGCCGGGCGTCGCACGCGGGCTCGTACCCCACCCGCGGGGTCAACGCCGCTGACGCGTTCACTGTCGCCGAGGTCGCCGTCGGACTGCTGCGTCAGCAGCTTCCGCCGACCGTGCGGGTCCACGGGATCGTCACGCACGCCGGGGACGCCCCCAACGCGATCCCCGGAAAGACCCGGGGGCGGTGGTACGTGCGCGCGGGGGACATGGACGAGCTGGAGGAGACCGCCGAGAAGGTGCGGAACTGTTTCCGTGCCGGAGCCCTGGCGACGGGGTGCACCGTGGAGATCCGTGACGAGTCGAAACCGTACTCGGACATGAGGACCTGCGAGGACGCCCTGGAGTACTACCGGCTCAACGCCCTGGCCCTCGGCCGGGAACTCCACGTGGAGGGTGGCGGGGCTGTCCCGGGTGCCCCGGGTGGTCCGCACGCCCACTCTGACGGTGATCCGGCGGCGGACATGTGCCGTGCGTCGACCGATTTCGCGAACGTGTCATGGCTGGTACCGGCGATCCACCCGTACATCGGGGTGGGTTCCTTCCCGGTGCTCAACCACCAGGCCGAGTTCGCTGACGCCTGCGTGGGACCGGTCGCGGAGCAGACCCTGGCGGACGGGGCCACGGCCATGGCCTGGACCGTGGCGGACATGGCGCGTACGTCGGGGCGTCCCTGACACCGGGTGCCCGCTTCTCAGGACGCCCACTTCAGGGCGCCCAATCCAGGGCCCACTTCAGGGACCACTGTGTCCCGGGGTCTCAGGACGACATGACCCTGGTCGACTCGATGGCTGCCGTGGTGCTTCTGTTGTAGCCGTCGAGCAGTCGGCGCAGGAACAGCCCCAGAACCAGTGCCGGGACCACGAAGAGCAGGAGCTTGCCGAGGTAGATCCAGATGTCGCCCTGGTACACCCCCGCGACGGCCGACCGCATGGCGTCGATACCGTAGGTCGCGGGCAGCCACGGGCTGATGCTCTGGAACCACTGGGGGAGCAGTGGCAGGGGATAGGCGCCACCGGACCCGGAGACCTGCACGACCAGGAGGAACACGGAGATCGCCTTGCCCGCACTGCCGAACGAGAGCACCAGTGTGTAGATCACCAGCATGAACACCACCGAGGTGACCCACCCGGTGAGAAGCAGCAGCAGCGGGTGCTCGGCCTTGATCTGGACGAAAACGATGAGGCTGAGCATCGCGAGGGTGCTCTGAGCCAGTCCGATGAGGGCGAACACCCCGAAGTGGCCGAAGTAGGCCTGTGCCGGGGAGGGAGTGTCACCCGCCGCCCGGGCGGCAGGGGCGTCCTGTTCGACTCCGGGCAGGGTACCGGCGTCTGCTGCGACCGTGGCGTCCTGCCCGCTGTCGGCGTCCTCCCCGTCACCGTCCCCGTCCCCGGCGTCCTTCCCGTTCTCCTTCCCGTCCTTCTTCACGGGCGAGGGAGCGGCACCGATGCGGATCAGCACCGCGGTGAGAAGAGCTCCGATCCACAGGGACAGCACCGTGTACAGCGGGGCCATGCCGACCCCGAACCCGGCGACCGGGAACACCGGCTGCCGGTCGACGGCCATCGGTGCGGCGAGCTGGGAGGCCAGTGTCTCCGGATCCGAACCCACGATCTCCCGCAGTCTCGAGAAATCACCGGTCTCCCCGGCGGTGGCCAGGGCATTCTCCAGTTCGGAGAAGCGTCGGGACTGCTCGTCGAGACTGTCGGCGACCGTGTTCGCGGTGTCTCGGGCACGGCCCAGGGTCTCCTGCAGGGATCCGGGGGAGTCGGACAGTGTCCGGCCGATCTCGCCCAGGTCCTCACGCACGGTGCTGATGTCCTCACCGAGGGTGCGGAGGGAACCACCCAACGCGTCCAACTGGGGCTTCAGGTCGGTCCGGTAGGACGAGACCGCGTTGCTGACCGCGTCCCTGGCCCTGGTCACGGCGTCACCGGCACGCTGGCGCGCCTCCTGTGCGGACGTGTTGCCCCCGGTGATGTCCTGCGCGGTGCGCCGGAAACTGTCGTGGAGGTCCTGGGTGCGGTCGATCACGGTGTCGAGGGCGCCGACCACCCGGTCGAGTCCGGGGGCGGCGGCCGGCGGAAGTGCCGGGCCGATGTCGTCGACCAGAGTGCTGCGCACCGCCCGGTAACTGTCCGCCTGCTGTCCGGCCCGGTCCGCCAGTCCGTTCAACGTCGCAGCGGTGGAGTCACTGGTCGCCCCGGCGTCGGAGAACAGGTCGTCGAGACGGTCCCGTACGGCGTCGTATCCGCCGCCCGCGGCGTCCAGCGCCGAGCCCAGGGACCCGGTGGCCCTGTCCAGGGTGGACTGCAGGTCGCTGACCGCGCTCGTCCCGTCACCCGCCGGTGAACCGTTGTCCTGGAACTGTGCCCCGGCTGCGCTGACCATGCTGTCGACACTGTCGACGAGCGGGACGGTGGAATCGACCAGCGCGCCGAGCGCCCGCACCGTCTGCGCCCCGGAACTCAGCTGGTTGCCGACATCACGGACCCGGGACTCGATACGGTCGACGGCAGCCCTGGTGTCATCCTGGTTGAGGTAGTCCGACAGGGAGGTGACCAGTCCCAGTCCAACATTGCTGAGGATACGGGTGAAACTGTCGTTGATCTGTGAGATCACCCCCTCTGCGCTCTGGGGTGCGATGAGGGTGGACAGGGCGTTCTTCTTTTCGTTGGTGTACAGGGCGAGCCGGGAGGGCTCGGTCCCCTGGACGAAGAAGGTCAGCAGGTCGGTGCTGAAAGTGGGGGGCAGGACGATCGAGGCGTAGTACTCACCCGATTTCGTGCCGTCCACTGCCGTGGCCTCGTCGGTGACGACCCAGTCGATCTGGTCGTTCCGGCTCAGCTGGGAGAGCACCTGGTCACCCAGGTTGACCCGGAGTCTGATGAGGTCACTGTCGTACCCCTCGTCAGTGCTCGCGACGGCGATCTTGAGCCGGTCGGTGTTGTCGAAGGGGTTCCAGCTGGCCAGCACGTTGAACGAGGAGAACAGCATGGGGATGATGACGAGACCGAAGATGACGATCGCGGTCATCACGTTGTGCCGGATCTTCTGCAGGTCACCGTAGAAGATCTTCAGGACGGTCCTCATTCGCCGTCACCTCCCGTACGCGGTTCCCTGCCTGCACCGGCACTGCCTGACACCATCCCCCGCAGCTTCTCCTCCGGGAGGTCCATGAGTTCCTGCGCCTGGCCGAAACTGTTCTTCACGTAGTCCAGCATGGCGATGAGCGTGATGACCAGGAGGATCCACAGGCACACGAGTCCGAATATGACCGCTTTCTGGTCCGGGTGGACCCGGGCGAGGACGCCGAGAACCAGCACTCCCACCACCCCCACGCCGACCGTGATCTTCAGCAGGGCCGGGTAATTCTCCCGCAGACGCCTCCACCGGCCGTCGATTTCGTCGCGGAAGGCGTCACGGTCCCGGAGCGCGCGGATGGCGTCCGACAGCCGGTAGCTGCTGCCGACCACCTGGACCTCTTCGTTGATGATGAGTCCACCTTGCCCGAGCTGTCTGTTGACCAGCATGTTGACGTGGGAAAGGTTGCGGCGCAGGAAAGTTCCGACGACGAACGCGACGAAGGCCATCAGCGCCAGGACGCCCATCGCCTTCCAGTAGTGGTTGCCGTAGAACCCTCCGACCGTCTCCCTCATCGCGTCGATGCCGTAGGTGAACGGGAGGAAGGGGTACACGGCGCGGAAGAAGTCCGGTGTCATCTCGATCGGGTACATACCCGAGGAACCGGGGATCTGTATGAACGCCAGGACCACGGCGATGCCCCTGCCTATGTGGCCGAATGCGGTGATCAGACCGTAGATGACGCTCAGGTAGGCGACACTGATGAGCATGCAGGTGGCGACGAAGATCACCGGGTTGACGTGCTGCACGCCGAGGACGAGGTCTCCGACGGAGACGACGAACCCCTGGAACAGTGCCAGCACGGACAGCAGAAGCAGTCTGCCGAGGTAGGCCTGGGCCACGGTGAGCTTCCTGAGACCGGCGGTGTCCACCTCGGTGCGGAAGATGACCATCAGCATGAATGCGCCGATCCACAGTGAGAGGTTGGTGAACAGGGACGCCATGCCGGACCCGTACTTCGCCACCGGGTACACCGGGTGGCTGTCCAGTTCCGCGGGGGACGCCAGGAACCGGGAGATGCTCACCGAGTCCAGGTTGCTGACCGTCCCCAGGGCACCCTGTCCGGACGCCGCTACCAGGGCATTCACGTCTGCACGGGCGGTGTTCAGCCCGTCCTCGATGCCGGCGAGATTGTCGCTGAAACCGCCGAGGACGCCGTCTGCGCGGCCGAGCTGCTGTTCGACCCCGTCGAGCAGACCGACGGACTGGTCCAGAATGGTCCGCTGGGACTGCAGGGTGCCCGCGAAGGACCCCGCGGACTCGTTGACCCGGTTGACGGCCCGGTTCAGCGCGGGGAGAGTGTCCCGGACAGCGGTGGTCAGCGCCTGGGCGGAGTCGCGGGTGTCGGCGGTGGCGCTTTCCAGTGCGGTGGCCGCGGCATTGACGGAGGAGACGGTGTCTGCCGTGGAACGCTGCAGCCCGGTGATGTCGTCGAGCAGTGCGCGGTCGGCCCGGTTACGTTCCTGCAGTCCGTTGAGGGCGTCGGTGAGGGGACCCGCGATCTCGGGGGCGGCACCGTCGACCAGGGCCTGCAGGCGGCTGACTGCCTGACCGCTCTGGTCGACGACACCGGTCAGGGACCTGGTCGCCCCGTCGAGACCACTGGTGGCCCGTTCCAGCTCCCCGGTGACGGAGGCGACCGCCCCGGTGGCCGCGGAGGTTCCCTCGGCCAGTGCTGTCGTACTGTCCGCGAAAGCTGTCGTCGCGGAATCGGAGAACGTGGCGACCTGCTTCTGGACCTCGGTCATGACGGACTGGACCTGCTGCAGGGCAGTGCCGGCGTCGTCGAGTGTCTTCCCCACGGAACCGAGGGCGTCCCGGGTGGCGTCGATGGTGGGGGAGGCGTCCCTGATGCTCTGCCGTACCCGGTCGATCTCGTCCCGGGCGGACGCCATGGTCCGGGCCGCCCCTGCGAAGGCGTCCGAGGTGTTTCCCCCGGTCTCCGCCAGACGGTCACCGATGTCACCGCCGGCGTTGCGCAGTTCGGTGGTCACCGCCGACGCGACCTGTTCCTTGAAGGTGGAGGTGATCTGTGTGTCGATCTGTGACGCACCCTGGTCCGAGATCTTCGGGGAGATCGCGTTGAGCTTCTCGTTGACCCGGTATGTCAGGGTGGGTCGTTCATAGGTGCCGCCGAACATGCTGAGGAAGTCGGAGGAGAAATCGGGTGGGACGGTGATCGAGGCGAAGACCTCGCCCTTCTTCAGCTGGTGGTCGGCTTCGTCGGCGTCCATGAAGCGCCATCCGAGCTGGTCGTTCTTCGACAACTGCTCTACCATCTGCGCGCCGACGTCTATGTGTCCCGTCAGTGACGAGTCCGCTCCCGTGTCCTGGTTGACCACGGCGATGTCTATGTTGCGCGTGTTGCCGTAGGGGTCCCAGAAGGCGGCGATGTTGAACCACGCGTACAGCGCGGGAGTGATGATGACACCGATGATGATCACCCAGACCTTGGGGGTCTGCCACAGGCGGCGGAGGTCCCGGGTAAATACCTTCAGTACAGTGGTCACCGGCCGACCGTACCAAACTTCCCTGAGCCACCCGGTCAGTTGTCCTGCACCGGAGGAACTTCCGAGGGGAGGGACCGCGGGGGTGGCCGGTCAGGATCACCGGAACCGGCGCACGGGGTAGACCGTAGCGAGGCTCAGGATCTGCGACGTGTGGTGCGCAGGCGACGGTGTGCGCGGCGCAGCAGGCTTGCGGCCTGGTCGGTCTGCCACTGCGGTTCCGGGGAAAGCTGGGCGAAAGCTTCGTCGACGTCGATGAACCGTCCCGTCATCCGGGACTCCAGTGCCTCGACGGCAGCGGTGAGGTGCTGCTGGCGGTCGTGCTCGGAGAGAGTGCGCATGAGGGCATCCTAGCAAAGGCAAGGCTGACCATCAGAGGGATGGTATGTGTGACGTACATACCACCTCGGGGCAGGGGGACAAGCTACTTCCGACGTTGTCTAGGCCCGACGTTGTGCGGCGGTGCGCCACGCCAGGAGCACCAGGCTCAGCACTGCCACCGCCGCGGAGACGGTACCGACCTTCACGTAGGTGAAAGCGGGGCCGACGAGGCCGGAAACATCTGTGCTGACGTCACCGGACAGGAAGGCGTCCGCATTGTAGAGATTGCTCCATGTCATGATCAGGGCCACACAACTTACGATGCTGGCCACGGTGGCTGTCAGACACAGCAACGCCGAGATTAGTGAATATTGTGACACTGTTCGCCTCGGGAGGCTCCGCCGACAAAAAGCCTCGCACATTGATCCGGAGTTGCGACCTTGTACGTGTTCCCTCTCCAGTTGAAGGAGAACCCTGTGATCGGTTCATAGTCGATTGCGCTTCATGTTCCGATGCTTGTCAGGGCCACTGCGAATGGCCTGATAATTCCAGATCGGAGAGAAGACATTCATGAACTTTCTTCGTGAGGGAAAGTTGTAAGAAAGACAACTTACATGAGTTTTACCTGTGTGTCCATGGCGGTGGTTTCTCGGTCGGGAAGCCACCCCCCCGATCTGTTAATGTTGTCAACCATGTACACCGGCACCGCCTTTCTGAAGCTCCGCACCCTCCTCTGACAGCGGAGAACGGTCGAGTCCACTCCTGTTCTCTCCGCTGTCCGACGGCCCACCGCACATCCGCGGGTCGTCGGGTAGCTCTTGAGCCCTGCCCTCAGCGCTGCCCTGCCCCCGCACTCCACCGGAGAGCAGAATGCCCCGTACAACCCCGCGCAGATCCGCGCGCACAACCCCTGGTCACGGTATGCGTACCTTCGTCCACATCCTCGTCAACACCGCCGTGGCCAACCTCGCCACGAGCTTCCTCTGGTTCGGCCTGACCTTCTGGATCTACGCCGAGACCCGCAATGTCATCGCCTCCGGTGCCGTCGGCGCCGCCTACATGCTGTTCGTCTCCGCGTGCAGCATGCTCTTCGGCACGCTCGTCGACCGGTTCGACAAGAAGGCCGTGATGGTCTGGGCGACAGTCTTCGCCCTCGGCATGTTCCTCATTGACCTGGCATTCTTCGCCGTCGCCGGGGCCGACCGCCTGTCCGACATCACCCAGCTGTGGTTCTGGTTGTTCACGGCGATCATGCTCGCCGGCGCGGTCGTCGAGCAGCTCCGCGGCATCGCCCTGTCCACCACGGTCACCCTTCTCGTCCCGGAGGAACGACGCGCCAACGCCAATGGCATGGTCGGCACCGTCCAGGGACTGTCGATGCTGGTCACCAGTATCTTCAGCGGCCTGTCCGTCGGCTATCTCGGCATGGGCTGGACCATGGTCATCGGTACCGGGATCCTTGTCCCGGTGCTGCTCCATCTGGCGTCCCTCACGATTCGGGAGGACGCCACCGAGGACGCCACTGAGGACGCCGCTGAGGGTGTCGCAGACGCCGACAGCGCCGCGTCCCCCACCGGTCTGGTCGACCTGCGCGGCGGCTGGGCCGCGGTTCTCGCCGTGCCCGGGCTGCTGGCCCTCATCCTCTTCACCACGCTGAACAACCTCTTCGGTGGGCTGACGATGACGCTCATGGACCCCTACGGCATCGAACTGTTCGGGGTACAGGGCTGGGGCATCGGTTTCGCCGTGGCCGCCACCGGACTCTTCGTCGGTGGCGGACTGGTCGCCGCGAAGGGTCTGGGGCGCAATCCCGTGCGCACCATGCTGTTGTGCGCCGCGGCGGTCGGTGTGGTCGGTGCCCTGTTCACGATCCGCGACGCCGGCTGGCTCTTCCTGCTCGGCTCGTGGCTGATGATGGCGTTGATCCCCGCGGTCGAGGCGGCGGAACAGACCGTCATCCAGCAGGTCGTGCCCTACCGGAAGCAGGGGCGTGTCTTCGGCTTCGCGAACACCTTCGAGGCGGCGACGGCACCGGTGGTCGGTCTGCTCGTCGCGCCGCTCGCGGAGCTGTGGGTGATCCCGTACATGGAGACCGACGCCGGGCGGGGCGCCTGGTCCTGGTTGGTCGGTACCGGTGAGTCGCGCGGCATCGCCCTGGTCTTCGTCGCCGGCGGCGTGCTGTGTGTACTGCTGTCGCTGGCGGCACTGTGCACCCCGCAGTACCGGCTGCTGCGTACCGAGGTCACGGGCGGGGAGTCCGGTACCGCGCGGGGCGTGATCGCGGCAGGCAGGTAGCCGATACAGTTTTACGTCCCGTAAGACCGATCTGACGTGTTCAGATCGCCCTCACGGGACGTGAACCTTCACGAGGTGACGGCGGTGCAGGCTACTGTGCGGGTCCTGCGTCATTTGAAGCACCGTCATCAGCTTCAGGCACCTGCGGCCACTCCGACGAGGGTTTGCGGGGGTCGGACTCCGGGGAATTCCACTCCACTCCCACGGCTCTTGCGTCGGAGATGCTCGCCGGCTGCTCCATGGCGGCGACCGTCGGAGCCGTGGCGTAACCGGGCTGACCCGCCAGAGCAGGTACTGTCCAGCCCCGGGCGAGGAGGTCCTTCTGTCTCACAACCCTGGCGTAGTCGAGATCGTGGTCCTCGCGCAACGACTTCACCAGACTTACCGCCAGTAGGGCGATGATGAACGCGAAGGGGAATGCCGACAACATCGACGCCTGCTGCAACGCGGACAGTCCGCCGACCAGCAGAAGCACGGCAGCACTGAGACCGGTGACCAGTCCCCACACACCGAGTACGGGCCTGGTCGGTTCCAGTGTGCCCCGGGAGGTGAGCATGGACAGGACATAGGTGTTGGCGTCCGCGCCGGAGACGAAGAACAGGACCACAAGGACAATGGTGATGAACGTCGTGACCGTGGCTATGGGCATGTTCTCCAGGGTGTCGAAGAAGGCGTTGTTGACGTTCTCCAGGGCGGCGTTGCCGATCGCCCCGTCACCGTTGTCCATGTCGAACTTGATGGCGGTACCACCGAAGATGGTGAACCATCCGAAGAAGATGAGTGAGGGAACGCCCATGACGCCGGCGACGAACTGGCGGATGGTCCGGCCGCGGGAAATCTTCGCCAGGAACACCCCGACGAACGCACCCCAGCTCAGCCACGACGCCATCATGAAGTAGGTCCACCACTGGAACCACTGGGCGTCATCACCGTTGAGCGGGGTCCGCAGCGACATGGAGAAGAAGTCGGAGGCGTACTGCCCCACGGACCGGAAGAAGAGGTTGCCCAGGAACCCGGTCGGACCGCAGATGAGGACGAAGATGACCAGGAAGATCGACAGGACCGATGTCGCCTGGCTGAGGAACTTGATCCCCTTGTTCACACCGGTGAGCGCGGAGAGGGTGAACATGACCGTCACCCCGGCGATGATGACGACCTCGACGAAGGTGGAGTCGGAGATGTGGAACAGGCGACCCGCCCCTTCGGCGATGGTGGACGCCCCGAGTCCCAGGGAGGTACAGGTGCCGAAGAGGGTGGCGATCACGGCGAAGATGTCGATGACCTTGCCGGGCCACCGGTCCATGGACGAACCGAAGAGGGGTTTGAGGATGGGGGAGACCAGACCGGTGTTGCCCCGGACATGGGTGGAGTAGGCCACGCCGAGTCCGAAGACGCCGAAGATCGCCCAGGCGTGGGGGCCCCAGTCGAGGAAGGAGTACTGGAGGGCGCGGACCGCGGCGTCCTCCGTCCCCGCTTCAGCCAGGCCGTGCGGCGGTGAGGCGAAGTGGCTGACCGGCTCGGCGACACCGTAGCTGATCAGACCGATTCCCATCACCGCGGAGATGATCATGGCGAGCCAGGACAGGGTGCTGAACTCGGGCTTCTCGTCGGGACGGCCGAGGACCACCGTGCCGAACCGGCTGAACGCCAGCCAGACCATCAGACCGATGCATCCGACGGCGACAAGCAGGTAGACCCAGCCGAAACTGTCGGCGATCCAGTTCATGCTCGAGGTCAGGGCGTTGTTCAGACCGTCTGGTGTGACGGCGGCCCAGATGATCAGCAGGGCGACGACCGCGAGGGAGACCCAGAAGACGGTGCCGGGGCGGCCCCTGCGCGCGTAGGCGTCCTCAAGTGCGGGTGAACTGCCCTGGACCGGTTCGATGCCCCGGCCGGGGATCGCCTCAGTCGGCGGGGCGGTCAGTTTCTCGGTGCTGGGATCCGTGGGAGTGCTCACGGTGATCTCCGTTTTCTGTGCAGGAAGAGCTAGTGGGTGTGTGCAGTGGATCTGCATGGGGGGTGTGCAGTGGGTGCGGGTGGAGAGGGTGTGGGTTGTGGGTCGTGAGGGGAAGGTTGGTGAGATGTCGGTGCAGTTCAGACGGGTGGCTTCCGTGACCTTCAGTAGGGGAGCTCCTGTCGGGGACTGTCAGTCGAGCGGGGTGAGGTCGTGGCTCTCGTAGAACCGGCCCGCCTTGTAGATGATCGGGTCGTTGTCGGTGGACTCGGACGTGCGGACACGGCCCACGAAGATGGTGTGGGTCAGTGCCTGGAAACGCTCCTTGATCTCCACCTCGATCGCGGCGGCGGAGCCGTCGAGCAGAGGGGAACCGTTCGGGCCCGCGTGCCATTCAAGGTCCGCGAACTTGTCGGGGGCCTTGGACGCGAAAGTCCGCAGGGTGTCGCGCTGGTTGCAGCCGAGGATGTTGATGCCCATGTGACCGGAAGCGAACAGCGCCGGGTAGGTCGACGAGGTCTTCTGCACGCAGACCATGACCAGCGGCGGCTCCAGGGACACAGAGTTGTAGGAATTCACGGCCAGGCCGCGGGGCTTACCTTCGGCGTCCATCGTAGTGACCACGGTGACGCCGGTGATGAACTGGCGGTTGAAAGCCTTGAGCGCCTCCTTCGTGGGCTCGCCGTCGAGATTGTCCGAGACCGAGTCGGTGTCCTGGTCAAAGGCGGATCCGAGGCTCTTGAGACCCAGGTCGGCGAGCAGTGCCCCGGCGTCCCAGGTGGCTTCCTCGAACACGACACGGCCGGCGTCGAAGGTGAGCAGGTTCGACCCGGCGGTGACGACCTCGGTGCCGGTCGGGGGCACGTCACCGAGAGGCTCGGTGAAGGTACCGGTGGAGTGCCAGTACACGGCGACCTTGCAGTCCCGTTCGTCACCGTCGACGACGATGTGGTCGACGGTGGTCGTCAGGTCGGGGAAGGCGGAGCGGATGGCGAGGATGTCGGACTTGATGGCGTCCAGACCGGTCGTCGTGGAGGACCTGGCGTTGCGTCGCCGGTAGTTGTCCGCGGTGAGCTGGTCGAAGACGGAGACGTCACCGTTGTCCCAGGCGGCGTGCCAGGAGTTGACGATGGTCTTCTTCAGGATGTGGTTCATGTGCACCTCTCTGTGACGGTCACTGCATCTGTTGTATGCAACAGAATCTCCATTCGGTATGCATGGAACCGTATGCAGTGAGGGGCGTCACGTCAATGCCAGGACGTAAAAAACTCGTAAACGCACGAAAATGTAACTTTCCAGGAAACATGGAAGAAATGTGCTGCCTTCCTCTTGCATGTCTGACACGGTGATGGCACACTCTCTTGCATGCAAGAGATCACGGAACAGGCACCCGCTGACAGGAAGTCGGAGCCGACCCTGCGCGAGCAGGTACGCGCCCGGATCCTCTCCGGAGAACTCGAACCCGGCGTCCTCATCCCGGAGACCGCCCTGGCGGAGGAGTTCAACGTCAGCCGCACCCCGGTGCGTGAGGCACTCAAGGAACTCCAGATGGAGGGCCTGGTGGACATCCGCCCCCGCGTCGGCACCTTCGTCCACGAACCGACCCGCCGGGAGATCGTTGAACTGTTCCAGCTCAAGGAGAGCCTCGAAGGCCTCGCCGCCGCCCTGCTCGCCAGACGCGGAGAGGTCCCCGAGCTCGGCGTCCTCCAGCGCAACATCGAGGAATCCGACGCCGCCGCCGCCCGCGGGGACGCCGACCGCTACACGCAACTCGTCGGCGAGTTCCACTGGACCCTGGTCCGCGGGGCGGACAACCGGAAGCTCTACGAAATGTACGAGCGGCTCATGAACCAGCTCGCCTATGAACAGCTGGTGGCCCGCACCGTCTCCGACCCGCAGCGGCTGAAGGACTCCGACCGGGAGCACAACAAGGTCCTCGACGCGATCCGGCAGAAAGACCCCTACGGCGCCGAGATGGCGATGCGCGACCACGTGCACGCGTCCAGCCGGGCGGCCCTCCACCAGACCTTCGACCGGCACGACCGGCACCAGGATCCCCCCGGGGAACGGTCCGCCCGGCCGGCACGGTTCAACTACCTCGGCAACCCCGACGCAGTTGTCCCCGCCACCGGACCAGGTGACGCCGGCACAACCGGTGCACACTCACGCACCACCCACAGCACCGACGACGAGGAGCAGCGATGACAGACAGACCCACCACATTCGAGGAGCTCGGAGCGAGTCTCGGCATCCGCCGGGTCACCCTCGTCCACGAGGAGGTGTTCGGCGAAGCCGGATCCGTTCTGGACACCCCCGTACACAAGGCCGCGGCAGTCGCCGTGGTGAAGAACCCGTGGATCGTCGACGGGACGACCACCGGAACGGACGCCGACCTCGACCCGGCGACCCGGAAGATCGCCCCGGTGATCGCCAAACTCCTCGCCGACCGGCTCCTCGCGGCACTCGGCGGTGCCGGGAACATCGAGGCGTTCGGCAAAGCCGCGCTCGTCGGCACCGACGGCGAACTGGAACACGCCGGCGCCCTGATCCACACCCCCTACTTCGGGAACCTCATCCGGGAGATGCTCGAAGGCACCTCCATCATCTGCTTCACCGACGGAAGGGTCGAACCCGGGACCGACGTCCACGTGCCCATGTGGCACAAGACCCACGCCGCGAACCGGGACCACTACCAGACCATCGACGTCCCGCTGGCGGACGCCCCGCACGCCGACGAGATCTGTGTCATCGCCGCGGCGTCCACCGGGCCGCGCCCCTTCCCCCGCATCGGTGACCGGACCACCGACATCCCGGTCACCACCGACATCCTGAAAGGCCTGCTTCCATGACTCTTGAACTCCGCAAGCTCACCACCACCGTCGACGAGATCTTCTCCGAGGGCGGACGTGAGGTCACCCCTCCCAAGCGCGTGGTCGTCGTCGCCGCGGTGATCCGCAACCCCTGGGCAGGACAGGGCTTCGTCGAAGACCTCGCCCCCGGCATCGACGCGACCGCCTCGGACCTGGGTGCACTGCTGGCACCCCGGGTCATCGAGGCCCTGGGCGTCCCGCTCGAAGCCTTCGGCAAGGCGGCGATCGTCGGGGTCGACGGTGAGATCGAGCACGGGTCCGCGCTGATCCACACCCTGAAGTTCGGCAACCACTTCCGGGACGCCGCGAACGCCTCGACCCTGCTGCCCGCGGTGGAGAAGCGCGGCGTCTCCGGGGCGCCCTTCGACATGCCGCTGAAGCACTTCACCGACGCCACGATCCGTTCCCACCACCAGACGGTCGAGTGCCGGGTCTCCGACGCCCCCCACGCCGACGAGATCGTCATCGCGTTGGGTGGCACCGGGTCCGGGCGTCCCCAGCAGCGGCTCGCCGCACTGAGCACGGAAACCAGGTAGAGGAACGCCCATGGGTGCGCCGATCATCCTGCTGCACGGCGTCGGACTGGACCGGACGATCTGGGACGCCGTCACCGTTGAACTGTCCCACACGGCCGCAGGCAGGTCCGGGCGACAGACCGTCGCCCTCGACCTGCCCGGGCACGGCGGTCAACCACCGCTGACCCACGAGGTCAGCCTGGGCGACCTGGCGTCCGACATCCTCCACCGGATTTCCCGGACCACCACCGGACCCGTCCACCTGGTCGGGTTCTCCGTCGGGGCCCTCATCGCGCAGTACATCGCGGTGCACCACCCGGATCGGGTCCTCTCGTTGACCTGCGTGAGCTCCGTCTGCGCCCGGACACCGGAGGAGGCCGCCGCGGTCCGGGCACGCCTGGACACCGCCGGAACCGACTTCGCCCTCGGTGCCGAACGCGCGGTCGACCGGTGGTTCCCCGAGGACGCCACAGTCCCCGGGGCCACTGCGACACAGCTGCTGAGGGACCGGACCAGGCGCATCCTGCTCGCCAACGACATCCCCTCCTACCTGCACGTCTACCGCGTCTTCGCCACAGCAGACGCCGAACTTGCCCCGGAACTGCACCGGATCACCGTTCCGGTGCTCGCCGTGACGGGGGAGGAGGACCCCGGGTCAACACCCGACATGTCCCGCCGGATCGCTGAACGCATCCCCTCCGCCCACGTCCACATCATCCCGGGCGCCAGGCACATGGTGCCCGACACCCACCCCGAGCTGCTCGCAGCGCTGATCTCCGAGCTGGTCGGGACCGCCGAAAAGACCACCGAACCACACCCCGAAAGGAGCTGAACTGAGCCATGACCGCAACGACTGCAACAGCCGCCACGACCCCACGTCTTGACCACTTCATCAACGGCGAACACCGGACCCCCGCATCCGGTGAGTACTTCGCATCCACCAACCCCGCAACCCTGGAGACCCTCTACGAGGTCGCCCGTGGCACCGACGAAGACGTCACCGCCGCCGTCGACGCCGCACACCGGGCGTTCCGTGACCCCGCCTGGGCCGGACTCACCGCGACACAACGTGGCCGTCTGCTCCGACGCCTCGGAGACCTCATCGGGGAATACGGTGACGAACTCGCCCTCTACGAAAGCCTCGACAACGGCAAACTGCTGCGCGAGATGCGGGGGCAGCTGAAGTCCGTGCCGGAGTACCTGTACTACTACGGCGGACTCGCCGACAAGGTCCAGGGCTCCCAGATCCCCGCCTCGAACCTGGACATCATCAACTTCACGATGCGGGAGCCCCTCGGCGTCGTCGGGGCGATCACCCCGTGGAACTCGCCGATCACCCTGACGGTCTCCAAGCTCGCCCCGGCCCTCGCCGCCGGAAACACCCTGGTCATCAAGCCCAGCGAATACACGTCCCGCACCATCGTCCGCCTCGCGGAGATCGCCTCCGAGGCAGGTTTCCCCGACGGTGTGGTCAATGTCGTCACCGGATACGGTGCCGAGGCCGGGGCAGCCCTGGTCGACGACCTGAGGCTGGCGAAGATCTCCTTCACCGGTTCCACGGCCACCGGTGCCGGGATCGCCCGCTCCGCCGCCGGACGGTTCATCGGCTGCACCCTGGAACTCGGCGGCAAGTCGCCGAACATCGTCTTCGGGGACGCCGACGTCGACAACGCCGCTATGGGCGTCGTCGCCGGTGTCTTCGCCGCGGCGGGCCAGACCTGCATCGCCGGTTCACGGGTCTTCGCCCACCGCTCCGTCTACGACGAACTCCTGGAGAAGGTGACCCGCAGGGCATCCACCATCAGGATCGGCAACCCTGTCGACGACGACACCGAACTCGGTCCGCTGGCCTTCGAGGCACAGCTGAACAAGGTGAAGTCCTACATCGACCTCGGCAGGTCCGAAGGCGCGACGGTGCATTACGGCGGGGACCGCCCGGACGTCGGTCTCCCCGGCTACTTCCTGCAGCCCACGGTGCTGACGGACGCCACCAATGACATGCGCGTGTGCCGTGAGGAGATCTTCGGCCCCGTCACCGCGGTGATCCCCTTCGACACCGAGGAGGAGGTGCTCCGCCTGGCCAATGACACCGAGTACGGACTGGCCGCCGGTGTGTGGACCTCCAACCTGCAGCGCGCGATGAGGATGTCCCGCGGTCTGGAGGCCGGCACCGTGTGGATCAACACCTACCGGGCCATGTCGCCGATGTCCCCGCGCCAGGGCTTCAAGAAGTCCGGTGTCGGGATCGAGCACGGTATCGAGTCGATGTACGAGTACACGCGGTTGAAGTCCGTGTGGATCAACACCGACGAGGGTCCTGTCGCCGACCCCTTCGTCATGCGCGGTTAGTCGGGGAGTGCCCACAATGCCACTCATCGACATCTCCATCGCCGCAGGTAGAAGTCCGGAACAGCTCAGGGCGCTGATGGACGGCGTCCACAGGGTCGCCGTAGAGACCGTGGGTGCCGCCCCGGAGAACATCACCGTCATCGTCCGCGAGGTCCCCCACGAACTCTGGTCGCGCACGAACACGACCATCGCCGAGCGGGAGGCGGCGGCGCGTGCACCTGCCGCAGACGCCGCCGGAACAGAATTCTCACACACACGACACAGCAAGGAGCAGTGACAATGCGTTTCTCACTTTTCATCCACATGGAGCGCTGGGACGACTCCATCTCCCACGAACAGCACTGGAACAACCTCACCGAGCTCGTCCAGTTGGCTGAAGCCGGCGGTTTCACCACCGTGTGGACCGGCGAGCACCACTCCATGGAGTACACGGTCTCCCCCAACCCGATGGTCTCCCTCGCCTCCCTCGCGGCGAAGACCAGCACCATCCGCCTCGGTGCGGGCACGATCATCGCCCCGTTCTGGAACCCGGTCCGTGCCGCCGGGGAGACCGCACTGCTGGACATCATCTCCGGAGGACGCGCCGAGATCGGTGTGGCCCGTGGCGCCTACCAGTTCGAGTTCGACCGCCTCGCCGGAGGCATGTCCGCCAAGGACGGCGGAAGCTACCTGCGGGAACTCATCCCCGCCATGAAGAAGCTGTGGGTCGGGGACTACGCCCACGACGGCGAACACTGGTCGTTCCCCACATCCACCTCGGTGCCGAAGCCGATCCAGAAGCCGGGACCGACAGTCTGGGTCGCGGCCCGTACCGCCGAGACCCACGACTTCGCCGTCTCCCAGGGATGCAATGTCCAGGTCACCCCCCTGATGAAGGACGACACCGAGGTCCGGGACCTCAAGGACAGGTTCGATGCGGCAGTCGCCAACCACCCTGAGGTGGAGAAGAAGCCGGAGATCATGGTCCTGCGGCACACCTTCGTCCATTCGCCGGAGGACCCGGACGGCTGGATCCCCGGAGCCGAGGCCGTGAGCCGCTACTACCGGACGTTCAGCTCCTGGGCGTTCGGGAAGAAGGTCCCGGACGACGGCTTCCTCGCCCCGCAGCCGCTGGAGACCGTCAAGGACCGTCCGGAGTTCGGGCTGGAGTCCCTGCACCGGTCCGCGATGATCGGCACTCCCGAGGAGATCACCGCACGCCTGCACTCCTACGAGGACATGGGCTACGACGAGTACTCCTACTGGATCGACAACTCCATGTCCCACGAGGAGAAGAAGGCCTCACTGCAGCTGTTCATCGACCAGGTGGTCCCGAACTTCGTGTGAGGCCCGGGGGGGGTCTGCCGGGGACCGCAATACCGGGGACATCTGCCGTTAACACGACCCACGGACACTGTGGGACATGACTGTTTCAGCTCCTGACCCTGCTGTCCCGGCCCCTGCCCCGGCCGTCCACCCGGTCGACCAGAGGCCACCGTGGCCCCGGCTCATCATCCTCGGTCTCCAGCACGTGCTGGCGATGTACGCGGGAGCGGTCGCAGTTCCCCTCATCGTCGGTGGCGCACTGATCAATGCAGGCCAGTTCGATGCCGCTGACCTGCATCACCTCATCGTCGCCGATCTTTTCGTCGCCGGCATCGCCTCGGTGATCCAGTCGATCGGCCTCTGGCGCTTCGGTGCGAGACTCCCGCTGATGCAGGGGGTCTCCTTCGTCGCCGTGGCCCCGATGATCTCCATCGGTTCGGAACACGGCGTCACCGCGATCTACGGGTCCGTCATCGTCACAGGTGTGGTGATGATGGCGGTCGCCCCACTGTTCGCGAAGATCGTCCGCTACTTCCCCCCGCTGGTCACCGGCACGATCATCACGGTCGTCGGACTGTCACTCCTGTCCGTCGCCGCAGGATGGGTGTACAACGGCAGCGCCCCGGACGAAGCCGACCACGGTACAGTCGGCGGGTTCTTCCTGGCGCTGGTCTCCCTCGTCGTCGTGATCCTCATCCACCGTTTCGCCTCCCCGGCGATGAAGTCCCTCGCCGTCCTCGGCGGGATCATCGTCGGCACCGTGGTGGGACAGTTCATGGGCAGGACCGACTGGTCGGAGGTGGGCCCCTCCGAGTGGGTCGGCATTCCCACCCCCTTCCAGTTCGGTGCCCCCACCTTCGACGCCGCGTCGATCTTCACCATGGTCATCGTCGGACTGGTGATCATGACCGAGACCACCGGTGACATCATCGCCATCGGTGACGTGGTGAAGAAGCCCGTGGACGGCCGGACCCTGTCCGACGGTCTGCGGGCAGACGGCCTGTCGACCGTCCTCGGCGGTATCTTCAACACCTTCCCGTACACCGCGTTCGCGCAGAACGTCGGGCTGGTGTCCCTGTCCCGTATCGCCTCCCGGTTCGTGGTCACCGCGGCGGGTGTCATCCTCATCATCCTCGGACTCCTGCCGAAGATGGGTGCGGTGGTCACCGGCATCCCGTCCGAGGTTCTCGGTGGAGCCGGTGTCGCACTGTTCGGCATGGTCACGGCGTCCGGTATCAGGACCCTGTCGACCGTGACCTGGACGGAGACCCGGGCCCTCATCGTCGGCGTGTCCATTGCGGTGGCCATGCTCCCCAGCGTGCAGCCCGGACTGTACGAGAAACTGCCGGACGAGATCGAGATGATCGTGGACTCCGGTATCTCCGCCGGCGCGATTGTCGTGATCCTCCTGAACCTCCTGCTCAACCGGGAAGGCGGCGGCCACCTGGCGCCCGCGTTGGCTGACGGCGTCCACGAGACCGAACCCGGCCCGACCGGGGACTCCGAATCCACCTCGGTGGTGCTCAACAACTCCGAACGTGCCGCGGCCTGGGCCGAGCGCAAGGCTGAGGAGGCCCGGGCGGCGGTCGCCGAGGCGAAGCGAGAACGCCACGGGAGGTTCGGTCGGTGCGCCGGGGGCACCCCGGGAGGACGCCGGCGGCACTGGCAGTCCCCGGACCAGGTGAGGCAGCCCGTGGAGATCCATCTGGGCCATGTCGTCACCCCCTCGTCCGGGACGGACGCCACCCCCGGGACTCTTCTCGACATCCCCCGGGGCGCGGTCGTCACGGACGGACCGGTCATCGTCACTGTCGGCCCGGCCGACGAGGTCGTCGCCGGGTACACCCGCAGTGCGGCGTCCCCGGTCGTGCACGACCACGGCGGGAAGCTGATCG
The DNA here is from genome assembly GCA_900049755.1 of Corynebacterium provencense. GTDB lineage: Bacteria > Actinomycetota > Actinomycetes > Mycobacteriales > Mycobacteriaceae > Corynebacterium > Corynebacterium neomassiliense. Next base: position 1,101,506 of record LT160593.1, on the reverse strand, counting down.
TGCCGGGCTTCGTCGACTGTCACGTCCACTACCCGCAGATCGGGATGATCGCCTCACCGGGGGAGCAGCTGCTCGACTGGCTCGACCGGTACACCTTCCCCGCGGAGGCACGTTTCGCCGACCTCGCCCACGCCAGGGCGACCGCGTCCTTCTTCACCGACCAGCTCATCTGTCACGGTGTCACCACGGCACTGGTGTACTCCACCGTGCACCCGCACAGTGTGGACGCGCTGTTCACCGCGGCCAGGGAACGGGGTCTGCGGATCATCACCGGCAAGACCTGCATGGACCGTAACGCCCCGGCTGAACTGCTGGACACGCCCGAGACAGCCCAGAGTCAGAGTGCCGCTCTGCTGGAACGGTGGCACGGGGTGGACCGCCTGGAGTACGCCCTGACCCCCAGGTTCGCCCCGACTTCCTCGGACGCCCAGCTCGAAGCGCTCGGAGAGCTCGCCGACTCCTACCCCGACGTGGTGGTCCAGACCCACCTGTCGGAGAATGTCGGCGAGATCGGATGGGTCGGTGAACTCTTCCCCGACGCCGTCGACTACACCGACGTCTACGACCGGGTCGGCCTGGTGCGGGAGCGTTCCGTCTTCGGGCACGGTGTCCACCTCACCGACCGTGAACTCGACAGGCTCGGTTCAGTGCACGCTTCGGTGGCGCACTGTCCGACGTCGAACAACTTCCTGGGGTCCGGACTGTTCCCGCTGGCGGCGTCCCTGCACACGGCCCCGGGTCTGCGCATCGGTTTCGGGTCGGACGTCGGCGGGGGGACCTCCCTGTCACCGTTGGCAACGGCGGGGGAGGCGTACAAGGTCTCCCGGCTGATCGCCAGCTCCGGGGACGCCGTGGCCCCGCTGTCGGCGGCGGAACTGCTGTACTACTCCACGCTGGGCGGGGCCAGGGCGCTCGGAGTTGACGCACATGTCGGCAGCCTCGAGCCGGGGAAGGACGCCGACCTCGTCATCCTCGACGCCACGGAGAGCAGTGGAAATGCGGTCCTCGCGAACCGTGCCGTCGAGTGCACGTCCACGGAGGAGCTCCTGTTCGCCCTGATGCTCCTCGGTGACGACCGGGCCGTGGACCGGGTCGTCGTCAACGGCGTCTCGGACGCACCCCGGTGACGGTGGCTGTGGCTGTGACGGTGCCGGTGGCTGTGACGGTGCCTGCTCGCCCGACGGATCCGGGCGGGGGTGGATACGATGGAGGCATGCCCACGATCACCCTGGCCGAGTTCAACACGGCGCCGGCGTCCGTCATTGTTCCGGAGCTGGAGAGCATCCTGGGGTCGGCCCCGTTGGCGGACTCCGTCGCCGCCGCCCGACCTTTCCGGGATGTCGCCGATCTTGTCGCCGCCACGTCCCGGCTGCTGGATGCCCTGTCCACCGGGGAGGTCAGGGACGCGGTGAACGCGCACCCCCCGATCGGTGGTTCGGTGGCGCGGGGGTCCCGGTCCGCAGATGAACAGGCCGGGGCGACCGAGTCCGCTGACCTTGACGTTGTCCGTGACCTGCAGCCGGTGTACCGGGAGAAGTTCGGCTGGAACTTCCTCATCCGTGCCGCAGGCCGGTCCAGTGGGCAGATCCGTGCGGAACTGGAACGGCGCATGAGCGTCGGGCCGGACGAGGAGTGGGTGTTCAGCGTGGACCAGCTCCGTGCGATCAACGAACTGCGCCTGCGCGGGTACGTCACCGACGACACTGACGACACCGACCGATGAAGGAGAACCAGATGAGCCTTTCCACCCACTGCCTCGACACGACCACGGGGTTGCCCGCCAAGGGTCTGCAGGTCGAACTGGTGAAGCTGCACGCCGTGGACTCCGGCGCCGACATCACCGCCGATCCGACCGTGCTGGAGTCCGCCTCCACCGACGGTGAGGGCCGGTACCGTTTCGTCGTGGACCCGGTTCCGGGCACCTACCGTCTCCGGTTCCACACCGGGGACTACCTGTCGGCGGCCGGCACCCCCACCCTGTACCCGTGGGTTGACGTCACCTTCGTGGTCGAGGATCCGGCGGACAACCCTGCGGCACCGTCACACCTGCACATCCCCCTGCTGCTGAACCCCTTCGGCTACTCCACCTACCGCGGGAGCTGAGCAGGTCACTGTTTCCCCCCGGCAGTCCCTGCGGCCAGTTCGGCGACCAGTTCGGCGACACGTTCAGCGGTGCCCCAGCTCAGTGTCACCCCCGCACCGCCGTGCCCGTAGGCGGCGATGACCGGGACACCGGCCGCCGGGGCGGCGTTGTCGGGGAGGGTCGCCGGATCCACCACCTCCAGCCGGATGGTGGTGCGGCCCGGGCGTAGTCCCGTCCCGTGACCGAGCACGGGAAGTCCCTCCAGTTCAGGGACCAGTGCCACGGCCCGCGCGAGGATCGCCCGGGCGGTCTCCGGGTCCGGGGTCTCGTCCCACACAGCCGGTTCGGCGGTTCCGCCGACGACAATGTCGTCGACCCTGGGCAGCACATAGGTCTCCCCGTCCGGGTTGTCGTCGTCGGTGATCCAGTCCGTCAGCGGCTCCGGTGACCCGTCCGTTCCGGTCCCGTTGGCCAGCACCACGATCTGCCCCCGGACAGGGGTGACCTCTTCATCTCCTCCGAGGAGTTCACCCCCGCGCAGCCCCCCTGCGACGACCACGACGTCCGGGGCCGCGGTCGCGTACTCCCCGTCGTAGAGGGCCGCGAGAGACTCGACCTTCCGCCAGCGGAACTGCACACCTGCCACGCGGCAGGAGTCCATGAGCCAGGCCAGGTAGGTGGGCATCATGATCATCGGCAGGGTCGTCTCCACACCGCCCGCGGTCGGACGGACGGCGTCCGTGCCGAGAACCGCAGTGACAGCGGGAACCCAGGAACGGTCCGGCGTCCCCCGACGTTCGATGACGGTGCCGCGACGCATCTCAACAGGGGCGATGTCATCGGTGACGTCGTCGGCGCCGTCCGCGACAGCCGCCGCCGCCGAGTCGGCGAGTTCCACGAAGCGGAGGAGGGAGCGTTCCGTCAGCCGGGTGGCGTCCTCCCCGGAGGGTACGGCGGTCCGGTAGGGGAACCAGACTGCGGCGGCGCGGGCGGAGACGGTGTCGCCCCGTCTCTTATACACCTCCAGATGCGGATAAGAGACCGGATGAAGAGGCCGGGGCGTCCGAGTGCTCATACCCCTACGGTGTCCCGGTCGGCGACGACGGTGACCTCGTGGCCCGCCTCGGCGAGTTCGTGGGCGCAGGACAGGCCGGTCACGCCGGCCCCGATGACGGTGATTTTCATGGACACCAGGGTATGTCCTCTTTCGCCCCGGCTGTACCGCTCACTACACTTGGCCCCCGACCTATCAGAGAGTGAGGACGCCGTGACGAATCTGTTCCGGACGAAGTCGATAGAGCAGAGCATCCGGGACACCGAGGATCCCGAACACCAGCTCAAGAAGAACCTCGGCCCCCTGGACCTGGTGGTGTTCGGTGTCGGGGTGTGCGTCGGAGCGGGGATCTTCGTGCTCACCGGACAGGTCGCCGCGGACCACGCGGGCCCGTCGGTGGCCCTGGCCTTCGTCATCGCCGCCGTCGGATGCGGACTGGCCGGCCTGTGCTACGCGGAACTGGCGTCCACCGTCCCGGTTGCCGGCAGTGCCTACACTTTCGCCTACGCCTCGGTGGGGGAGTTCATCGCCTGGATCATCGGCTGGGACCTCATCCTGGAGTTCACTCTCGCCTCCTCGGCGTTGGCGACCTCGTTCAGTGACTACCTGGCGATCGTGCTCGACGGCACCCCGTTGGCGATCCCGGAGTCCATCCAGAACACGGACAAGGGCGTGGTCAACCTGCCTGCGGGGATCCTCGTGCTCGGCCTGACAGCCGTCCTGGTCACCGGGATCAAACTCTCCAGCCGGATCAACCAGGTCATCACCTTCATCAAGATCGCCGGCGTGCTGCTCGTGGTCGTCGTCGGATGCTTCTTCATCAAGGTGTCCAACTGGTCCCCGTTCATCCCGCCGTCGGAGGGGACCCAGGGTGGTGTGTCCTCGGTGATGCACGCCCCGCTGCTGCAGACACTGCTGGGGATCGAGCCGAGCACCTACGGTCTCGGCGGACTGTTCTCCGCGGCGGCGCTCGTGTTCTTCGCCTTCATCGGTTTCGACGTCGTCGCCACGACAGCGGAGGAGACGAAGAACCCGCAGAAGGACCTGCCGATCGGGATCTTCGGCTCCCTGGCGGTGGTGGCCGTACTCTACGTGGCGGTGTCCCTGGTGATCACCGGCATGCAGAACTTCCGGGACATCGACCCGGCCGACGGTGCCCCGCTGGCCACCGCATTCAATGCCGTCGGTGTCCACTGGATGGCCGACGTCATCTCGGTCATCGCGGTCATCGGCCTGGTCGTGGTGTCCATGACCATGTTCCTCGGACAGACCCGCGTGGCTTTCGCGATGGCCCGCGACGGTCTGTTCCCCGAGTGGCTGGCCCGCACCCACCCCCGGTTCAGGACCCCCTACCGGATCACCGTCGTCACGGGTGTGGTCATCGCCGTGATCGCGGCACTGGTCCCGTTGGCGACCCTGGTCGAGATGATCAACATCGGCACCCTCTTCGCGTTCATGATCGTCTCGGTCGCTGTCATCGTGCTGCGGAAGACCCGCCCCGACGTCCCCCGCGCCTTCAAGGTCCCCCTGGTCCCGTGGGTGCCGGTGCTCTCGGTGATCGTCTGCGGGTACCTGGCACTGAGCCTCCCGCTGGACACGTGGATCCGGTTCGTGGCGTGGCTGGCGATCGGCGTGGTGGTCTACTTCGCCTACTCACAGCGGCACAGCCGTCTGGGCAGGCACTACGCCGGAGAGGCAGGGCACGAGGAGGTCCTCGCCGCCGAAGCCGCGCACAAGGCGCGTGGTGCAGCGTCCCCTAACGCCACGAACGCCGGGGACGCCGGGGAGAAGTAGCTTCGTGCTGCCCCGCCGGTGCCCGACACCGTAGGCTGGTCGGCATGAGTGAGCGCACGGACACCACACAGAGCTCCCCGGCGGGAACCTCCACCGACAGCATGTCCGACGTCACCGTGGTGCCGCTGCACCCGCGTGGTCGGGGAACGGGAACTCCGCAACGTACGGTCCCGGACCGACTGTGGCGGGAGGTACTCGGCGAGGAGATCCGCCGTCACCGCACCGCCAGGAAGGAACGTCTCAGGGACACCGCCGCCCGGGCCGGGATCTCGCCGCAGTACCTCTCCGAACTGGAACGAGGCATGAAGGACCCGTCCTCGGAGATGCTTGAGGCGGTGGCCGGGGCGCTGGGGAAGTCCTCTTTCGAACTCACCCGCTCGGCGGTCCGCGGCTGGGGTGCTGCAGCAGCCGGCTCCGGCGGGACCGTCCTCATGTGCGCCGCGTGAGCACCCTGTCGACGATCCCGTACTCGACCGCCGCCTCCGGGGTGAGCACCAGCTGACGTTCGGTGTCCTCCCTGACCTGGTCCGCGGTGCGTCCGCAGTGGGAGGCCAGCACCTCCTCCTGCAGCCGGCGGACCCGCTCCATCTCCTCGGCCTCGATGATGAGATCGGGGATGGTGCCGCGTCCCCCCTCGGTGGCCGGGGCGGACAGGACGACCCGCCCGTGGTGCAGGATCGCCCGGCACCCCGGCGTCCCTGAGGCCAGCAGCAGAGCGGCGGAGGCCACAGCCTGGCCCACACAGGTGGTCTCCACCTGCGGCCGGATGAACTCGAGGCAGTCCACGATCGCCATCGTCGCCCACAGGGACCCGCCCGGCGAGTTGATGTACAGCGAGACAGGGGCGTCCGCACTCTCGCTCTCGAGGTGAAGTAGCTGGGCGATGACCGCGTTCGCCACACCGTCGTCGACGGGGGTGCCGAGGTAGACGATGCGTTCGTCGAGCAGGCGGCTGTAGATGTCCACCGTCTTCTCGCCGACCGGGGTGGAGGTGGTGACGTAGGGGATCGGGTAACTGGTCACGGTCAGGCCCCCAGTCCCAGGCGGGGACGACGGGCGGTGAGCGCGCCGGGGCCGGTGAGGAAGCCCAGGTCGGACACGATGTGGTCGACGAAGCCGTACTCCTTCGCCTCCTCCGCGGTGAACCACCGGTCACGGAGTGAGTCGCGGGTGACCTGGTCGAGAGGTCGTCCTGTGTCGTCGGAGATGCAGCCGAGCACGGTGTCGCGGGTGTGGGTGATGTCCGCCGCCTGGATCTCGATGTCCTGCGCGGTGCCGCCGATACCGCCCGAGCCCTGGTGCAGCAGCACCTTCGAGTGCGGCAGGGCGTAGCGCTTGCCAGGCGTCCCCGAGGACAGCAGGAACTGGCCGGCACTGTAGGCCATGCCGAGGTTGACAGTGGCGACGTCATTGGGGACGCCGCGCAGGCAGTCACGGATGGCGAGCATCCCCGGCACGGAACCTCCGGGGGAGTTGATGAGCAGAACGATGTCCGCCTCCGGGTCGCGGGCGGACAGGAGCAGGACCGAGGCGCAGAGACGGTTGGCGGTGTCCTGCCCGAGAGCGTCGCCGAGGACGACAGTGCGGCGCTCGAAGAGGTCCCGGTAGATCTCGGCGTCGAGGATACGGGTGGGGTCGGGTGTGTTCTCTGACATGGTGTCCACCCTGGTGGTGCCGCACTGGCACCGGCAAGGCCACGCTGCCGGAGGCGGATCCGCTGTCAGCGGACCGTCCGGTCCGGCAGGCGGGCCGCCTCAGTACGCCGGAGTGAAACCGCCGGCGAGCGCGGAACGGACCATGCCTTCGTCAGCGAGCCGGTTGACCTCCCGGACAGTCACCCCGTCGGCTCCGACGACCGGGGAGGTGGCGTCGAAGGCGACCTTCCCGCCGACGTACACGGTACGCAGGTGCCGCAGTCCGCAGGCCAGCACATATGTCGCCACCGGATCCCACACGGGACCCGTGGCAGGGTCCCGGGGGTCCACGACCACCAGGTCGGCGAATTTTCCGACCGTCAGCGAGCCGACCCGGTCAGAGATCCCCACAGCCTCCGCGGAACCGAGGGTGTGCAGGTGCAGTACCTGGTCCACCGACATGACCGAAGGGTCCGAGTGGACAGCCCGCTGTGTGAACAGGCCGGTGCGCATGTTCTCGAAGGGGTCGGTTGTGTCGGTGCAGGACTGGTCGTCGACCCCCATCCCCACGGTCACGCCCCGTGCCAGGAGGGTGGTGATGTCGGCGATCCCGGAGCCCAGCCGGCCGTTGGACATGGCCTGCCACACCACAGAGGTCCCGGATTCCACGACCCGGTCCACCATGTGCCCGGTGGGGTGCACGAAGTGGCCGAAGGCGAAGTCCGGCCCGAGGACTCCGGCGTCGTCGTACCAGTCGAACTTCGACTGCTGGATGTCGATCTGCTCGGCAGTCTCCACGAAGTGTGCCTGGTCCGTGACACCCCACTTCACCATGAGCTCCCTCTCGAGCTCGGCGGTGCGGGGACGCGAGGCCCACTGCACCGCGCCGTAGACTGAACCGCCCAGGTTGAGATCGGCGGCGGGCCCGTCCGCCGAGGACGCCAGGCGTTGCATTGCAGCGTCGAAGCCGGCGACCGCCTCGTCCTCGGGAAGCTGTTCGTCGTCGACGCGGACCGAGGTCACCGAGCGGATACCGGAGGCCTCCACGCCGTCGATCTGACGGATGACGAAGTCCGGGTCGTGGACTTTCACGGCCTTCAGTGTCGAGGTCGCGTAGTCGAAACGGCAGATCACCCGGGACTGCGTGAAGTTGTAGACCGAGGTCACCCCGGATGCGAGGTGGTCGAGACCTCCGGCCCTCGACAGCCAGTACATCGTCTCCGGGTCGGCGTCGGCGAGCATCGCCGAATTCTGCGTGACCCACGCGTACAGGGGTGAGGAGTGCTCCACCCCGCGCATGCCGCCGGTGTAGATGTGGCTGTGACCGGAGACGAACCCCGGTGCGAGGAACGCCCCGTCGAGGTCGGTGACACGGCCTCCGGCGGCCAGGCAGGACGCCGTGAGTGAGGTGGGGGGTGTCCCCTCCCCGAGGCCGCTGATGCGGCCGGTGTCGTCGACGGAGAGCCATCCGCGGAACCAGCGGGGCTGTTCCGGGTCGACGGGGATGATGACGGCGTCGGTGAAGACGGCGGTGCGGGTGGTGCTCATCCGGGCAGGACCTCCATGATCCAGTTGTCGGCCACAGTGCCGGGCACGGTGCCGGGCACAGTGCCGGGCACGGTGCCGGGCAGGCGGCCGGAGGGACGGGTGAAGTGCAGCCGACGGGACGGGCCGTCGGAGTCGGCGGTCCAGAACAGGTACTCCCGCGGCACGACCGCGTAACCGGCCCAGGTGTCGGGAGGAGTGGAGGAGAGGTCCGGGTGCGCGGCAGCGAACTGTGCCCATGTCCGGTGCCGTTCATCCTCGGGACGCTGCGCCAGGTCACTGTCGTTCAACCAGGCGAGCAGCTGGAGATAGCGGACCCGGCCGGAGAACGCCTCCGCCTCCTCGTCCGGATCGGAGCGCACGGCGTCCCCGACGACGGTGACCTGACGCGACCGGTCAGGTGCGAGGACAGTCAACGAGACCTTCGGGTCGGCCCCGATGTGCCGGGCCTTGTCGGACCGGGAGTCGGTGTGAAGGTAGATCCGGCCGGCCGCCGGCGACCCGGCGGCGCCGGTGTGACTGACCATGACATTCCTGGTCCGCGGGTAGCCGTCCGGGCCGACCGTGGCCAGTGTCATGAGCACCGGCGGAACCTCCGAGAGGTCCCCGGAGACCGGCGGCCAGGTCAGACCGGCGTCCTCGGCGATGAGGGCGCGGAAGTCCGACATCCAGGTGTCGAAGAGCACGGTGGGGTCTGTGACCGTGCCTGTGACCGTGCCTGTGGAACGGTCCGTCGCCGCCGTCATCACAGTGCCCCCGGGTTGAAGGTGAGGATCTCGGGGACGGCGTCCACCACTGAAGTGACGTAGTCCTCGAAGAGCCGCTCCCCGGCCTCCGCCGTGGCACCGGTGGGGTCCCCCACCACGCCTGAGGCGTCGAAGTCGGTCGACAGCCAACCGAACTTCACAGTTCTGCCGAAACCGACGTGACTGCCGGACGCCACAGCGGCGGCGGGCTTCGGACCGAGTTCAGCTGCGGCGTCCATGGAGACCAGCTCCGGGGCGACGTGAAGCATCATCGAGGTCTCGGACCATCCGGCGTGGATACCCATGCCGAACTCCGTCTCCCCCGGGGTGGGAGGCGAGGAGACCAGGAAGGTCCGCAGGTCGAAACGCCTGCGCAGTTCACGTAGGGCGACCTCCAGCAGCGCAGAGTTGCCGCCGTGGCCGTTGACGATGAGCAGCCGGCGCACCCCCGAGGCGGCCAGCGACCGGCCCAGGTCCACCATCGTGGCGAAGAGGGTCGAGGCGTTCAGCCACAGGGTGCCGGGCAGGGCGGAATGCTCGTCGGACTTGGTCACCGACAGGGTCGGCAGCAGCCACAGGTCATGACCGGCGGCGACGGACCGTTCCACCACAGCGGACGCCACGGCAGCGGCCATCACCGCATCGGTGGACATGGGAAGGTGGGGGCCGTGCGGCTCCACGGCACCGACCGGCAGAACCACCAGTGAGCCGGGGCCGACGGCGGTGGGAACCTCGGCCGTGCTGAGATCCGCCCAGCGGCGGGACGCGGTACTCACATCCACCTCCCGGGGTTGAGGATGCCGTGGGGGTCGAAGTCCGTGGCGAGAGCCCGGACCCGGTCAGGTTCCAGGTCGATGTACCACTGGTGCGGTGAGTGCACGGACACTCCGAGAGCCTCGAGCTGCGGGACACCGGCGGCGATCCGCTCCCTCACCGAAGTGACGGACTCACCGGGGTCGATCGGGCCGTTGACCATGCCGAACATCATGCCGTTGCCGACCTCCAGGTGGAAGCTCGCCGACCTCAGCGGGGTCGAGTAGACGGCCAGTACCTCGTCGAGGTGCTCCACCACGGCCGTGCCCTGGCACTCCATGTGGAACCAGCGGCCGGGTTCCTTCTTCTGCAGCCACCAGGTCGGGTGGTTGTAGGACAGGGTGGACAGTTTCACCGTGGCGTTGATGCCGGTGCGCACGGCCTCCATCCGTCCCCCGCAGGAGGAGACGATCCGGGTGAAATCGTCCAGACGGGAGGCGTCGAGGATGCCCCGGACGCTGCCACGGCCGGGGACGAAGGCCTCGTCGGACGGGAGGGCGGCGACGATGTCGGGGCCGTCCGCGGACATCAGCCGAGGCTGCAGCCGGGCCCGCATGACCTCGGTCGCTGCCGAGAAGGCGGCGTCCCGGGAGGGGAAGGAGGCGTAGACGGCCCGCCAGTCGGCCAGAGGTTCGACCTTGACCGTCGCCCGGACGATGACCCCGGCGACCCCGTAGGTGTGGACGTAGGGTTGCGCGTCCTCGCCTTCGAGGTGGATGATCCTGGCGTCCTCGGTGGCGGGGACGATGTCCACGGCGGTGACGAACCCCTCGTGGTTGCGCCCGTGCACGATGGTTCCCGTCCCGGCGGAACCTCCGCCGAGGAAACCGCCGAGGGTGGACTGCACGGTGGAGGGGTACATCCACAGCTGGTGTCCGTGTTCCCAGGCGTAACTCTCCAGGGAGAGCATCTGCGCCCCGGCGTCCGCCGTGATCGTCCCGGCCCCGGTGTCTGCCGGGTCGAGTCCGTGGATGGTGGTCAGGGAGGTCATGTCGAGGACCAGTCCACCGAACCTGGGCAGGACCTGACCGTAGTTCCCGGTGCCCTTGCCCCGGGTGGTGACCGGCACATTGTGGCGGACGGCCGCCCGCATGATCTCCGGCACCTCCTCGACACTGCGCGGATAACAGACCACGTCGGGGACGCCGAGTTCACCGTCGGCGACCTGGGCGGTGATCACCGGGGACATCCCGGAACCGTCGCGTGAGGCACGTTCCACCGCGCGCGGCAGCTGGGTCACCCCGCGAGGTCCGAGAACCGCGAGAAGATCGTCGACGAGGGCGTCGACGTCGGCGGGGGTGAAGTCGGGGCGTCCCCGGCCGTCGGCGACGGCGAAGAGATGGCCGACGTCGGTGCTGACCTTCACCCCTTCCCTGACTGCCTGGCTCACAGTGACACCCCCGGGTCGAGGAACTCGTTGGTGGCGAACTCGGAGTTCTTCACGCCGTCCTTCACCGGGGTGTTCTGGGCGGCGAAGATCGGGGTGAGGATGTCGACGAGGCGGGACAGTCGGGCGTCCTCGAAGGAACCGAGGGTGCCGTCCGCACCGTTGGCGACGAGCTTCTCGTCCCTCATCTTGTCCACACCGTAGGAGGCGTTGCCGGCGTCGTAGACCCAGCCGGAGTTGAACTCGGACACCGTTTCGACGATGAGTTCATTGGTGGCGTCCGGGTTGTCCAGGTACGACTTCTCACCACGCTGGAGGACGGGGACGAGCTCCTTCAGGCAGTCGGCGTTGGCGTCCTTGGCATCGGCGCGGACAGCGAGGGCGGACTTGTACGTCGGGAATCCGACATCGTGGATGAGCTGGTACTCGACGGGCTTCTTCCAGCCCTCGATGGTGTTCTCGTAGTTGTAGGGCTCCGAGGAGGAGTAGCCCTGCTGGGCCTTGGCTCCGCCGGCGGCGACGAAGGTGGCGGGGGCGCCGTCGTAGGATTCGTCGATCTGCGACTGGTTGAGGATGCCGGAACCGGTGAGGTACTTGATGTAGGACATGTCAGCGAAGGTGAGCACCGTGACGTTCTTGTCCTTGAGGTCGGCGATCCCGTGGACGTCAGGGTAGGTCGCCGGATCCCACATGATCATCTGCGGGCTCTTGTCCAGGGTGGTCATCACCCCGACGGTGGGCATGTCCGCGGAATGCTGGATGGACTGGTCGGTGTCGACGTAGCCGAGGAGAATGTCCTGGTCCTGGTACATCTGCGAGGTCACCGACTGGTTGCCGATGGCCGGGCCGCCGGAACGGATCTCCAGGTTCACGCCCGTGTATCCGTTCGCCCCGTCGAACAGCGGCCCGGAGACGGTCTTCTTGTCCGCGTCGATGGTGATGTGGTCCTTGCCCTCACCTCCGTAGTTCAGCTGTTCGTAGAGGTGCCCGTGCTCAGCCTCGGGGAACCAGTCGGTCTGCACGACGACGGTGGAAGGGCAGACCGAGGACAGGTCGGTGGAGCCGATCTCGCCGTCGTAGGACGCCGCGGACGTGGACGAGTCATCGCCTCCGCAGGCTGCGAGGGAGACGGCGGCGGCCGCGGCGACGGTGGCGGCGGTGAGGGTGCGGACGGTGTACTTCATGGTTGAGCTCCTGTCAGGATTTTTGGTTGGGAAACAGCCGTCGGGGGACGGCGGGAAAGAGGCCGGGGAGATCCGGTCGTGCGCGGGAACCGGCCGGAACTACTTGCCGTACCAGCGGCCGACGACACGGTTGCCGATCCAGCCGAAGACCAGGAAGACGACGACACCGAGCAGTGACGCGAGGATGATCGCGGCGAAGAGGTCCGGGGACTGCAGCCGTGACCGGTAGTTGTCCAGGAGGACGCCGATGCCGGGGGTTCCCTGCTTGAAGAAGAAGTCACCGACGATCGCACCGACGACGGCGAGGCCACCGGAGGTGCGCAGGCCGACGAAGATGGACGGCATCGCGGCGGGGAGCTCCAGTTTGCGCAGCACCGTCAGACGTGAGGGGTGGTGCAGGGCGAACAGGTCCCTCATACCCGGGTTGACCGACTGGAGTCCGAACAGGGTGTTGGAGACCATCGGGAACAGGGAGATGAGCACACAGACGAAGACACGGGCGGAGAACCCGAAACCGAACCAGAACCCGATGAGCGGGACCAGCGCGAGGACCGGGATGCACTGGAGGATGACCGCGTAGGGGAACAGTGCGGTCTCCGCCCGCTTCGACTGGGCCATGACGATGGCCCAGACCACGCCGATGACCGCGGCGATGAGCAGTCCGGTCGCCGCGATCCGGGTGGTCTGCCACAGGGCCTCCCACATTTCCCCGGCATTCGGGCCGAACAGACCCTCGGTGACGACCTGGTGGGGCGGCGGCATGAGGAAGCGGCGGGACTCGTCGAGCAGGACGTAGCTGACGAGGTACCAGATACCCACGATCACCGCGAGGACTGCGAGGGGGAGCAGGACAGAGGCGTAGGGGATGTTGAGGGACCTCCTGCGCGTCGTGGGGGACGGTGCCGGCCCACCGTTTCCGGTTGCCGGGGACGTCCCCGCACCGGTTGACGACTGGGCGGGTGCTGACGTGTTCGTGACTGATCCTGGGGTTGATTCCGTGGTGGGTCCCGTGCTGACGGACATGGCGTCCTCCTTCTGGGTGTCGGATGAGCTGACCGGTGCGGGCGGGGTCATTTGTGCGCCGCCGTCAGTGAGCGCGACACCCGTTCGGCGATCGCGGTGAACTCCGGTGTGAACCGCAGCTCCGGTGACCGGGGGAAGGCGAAGGGGACGTCGACGACGTCGACGACGGTTCCGGGGCGTCCCGACATCACCGTCACCCTGGTGGAGACGAACACCGCCTCACTGACCGAGTGGGTGATGAACAGGCCACCGAACTGCTTCTCCGCGAAGAGCTGGGTCAGATCCACCCCGAGACGTTCGCGGGTGATCTCGTCGAGGGCGGCGAACGGCTCGTCGAAGAGGAACAGCTGGGGTTCGATGGTCAGTGCCCGGGCGAGGGAGACCCTCATCTTCATGCCGCCCGACAGCTGGTGGGGCAGGTGGTCCTCGAATCCGGTCAACCCCACCGTCTCCAGTGCCTCGGTGCACCGGCGTTCCCGCTCCTCCTTCGGCAGACGGTCGAGTTCACCGAGCAGCATGACGTTGTCACGGACACTGCGCCAGGGCAGGAGGGTGGCGTCCTGGAAGACGTAGGCGATCCGGTCGGTGGAGGTGGTCATGGTGCCTTCGGTGGCGGATTCCAGTCCGGACGCGAGGCGGAGCAGTGTCGACTTGCCGCAGCCCGAGGGGCCGACGACGCTGATGAACTCGCCGGGGGTGACGTCGAAGGTCACTCCGGTCAGGGCTGTCGTGCCGCCGTCGAAGGTCATTCCGGTGTCGACGAAGCTGACCAGAGGTTCAGCTGCCGTGTCGGCGGGACGACTGTCTGCGACGACAGTTCTGGGGGTACTCACGGTGTTCTCCTTTTTTCGCGGTATGCGGGGACGGTGACCGGCGGATGCCGGTGGTCAGTGGACCGTCCGGAGGTAGGGGTCGGGGTCGGTCTGCCGGACAGGGTCTGCACGGTCTGCAGGGTCTGCAGGGTCTGCACGGGGGTCCGGCCCGAAGGCCCGGGGCAGTTCGACGGTGGTACGCGACTGTGAGGCGAGGCGTCCCGCCGAGATGACGGTGCGGTCCGTCGGGCGGCACTGGCTTACCAGCTGACGATCCTGCAGTGGATCTTCACCGTCCCCTCCGGCATGTCCGCCGGCGCCGCAGACCGTGCGGCGAACTCGGCACTGCTGCGCATCGCTGTGGTCCGGACCTGTCTCTTATGCACACCGAGAGGTGTAAAAGGGACGGGCGGGAGGCAGGCCGAGGGCGGCCCGCGCGTCACGGGTGACCAGGTCCAGTGCCTGCCCGGGGCTCTGGTGGCAGGCGGTGACCAGAAGGGACGCGGTCTCCAGAGGGTCGGCGCGTCCGGTGGGGTTGAAGGGGTCACGGACATTGTCACCTCCGGCGGACACCGCCACGCCGAGTTCGCGCAGGACCGACACCGGGGCCACCCCCCGTTCGTGCGGGACGGGGACACCGTCGCCGCCCTGCAGGTAGAGGTTCGTCGCCGGCAGTGCGATGACATGGATCCCGGCGTCCCGCAGCCGGGCCGCGGTTTCCGCGAGCTCCTCCGGGCCCTCCTGGGACAGTCGGCAGCAGTGTCCGGCACCCCGGATCCGGCCGGCCGGCCACCCGCGGACACGTTCGGCGTACCTGCGGACCGTGCGGGTGCCCGCCACGGCGGGGGAACCGTCGGACGGTGCAGGCGGATCGAGGAACTCGTCGGTGTGCAGGTCGCAGCCGACGCCCCGGGCCTCGGCGACATCCAGGAGGGTGTCCGTCTGGGCGAGTGGGTCGGCCGCCAGGTGCGGGGCCCCGCCGACGAGGTCGGCTCCGGCGTCCAGGGCCCCCTCGGTGACGGAGACCAGCAGGTCGTCCGGGGTGTGCGCGGGGACGAGTGCGACGAGCTGGAGTGTCATCGTCCCCGCCAGTTCGTCGCGCAGCCGGTTGAGTGCACGGACACCGCGGTACGGGTCCGCGCCGGGACCGGTCGAACGGTAGATGTCGACGTGGGTGCGGACCGCGGTGGTGCCGGCGGCGAGCATCATCAGTGCGGCGCGTCGGGCACGGTCGAGGATGTCGTCCTCGGTGAAACGGTCGGACGCCTCCACCCAGGACCTGATCGCGGCGTCGAGGTCACCTGCCGGCGGGTCGATGACATCCCAGCTCAGAGCCTTGTCCAGATGGGCGTGCGGGTCGGCGGCCGCGGGGAACACGGTGTATCCGCTCAGGTCGATCCAGTTTCCCCGGGCTGTTGTCCGGACTGTTGACCGGGCTGCCGTCCCGGTCTCTGTCCTGCCCGGTGTACCGGTGGTCACGGGGGCGACACTTCCGGCCGGCAGGACGTCGGCGACGACACCGCCGTCGAAAGTGATGTCCACGGTTCTGCCGTCGGGCAGGTGAACACCGGTGATGCCGTGCAGTCGGTCACCCGGACGTACGTTCACGGGACCCTCCTCTCCTGGGTCTGGGACCGGAACCGCCGGACGTCGTGGACCCCGTTGTCACCGGGGTGCAGAGTCACCGGCTGTGCCGGTCGTGGAAACGGACGCCGGACGGCGGCCGTGTTCGTTGACCATGACAGCGGCGGTGTGCAGGAGTGCTCTCTTGTGTCCGTGATTCCCCGGGTCGGTGTCCCGGGGAGTGTCCGTGGCCGGGCTGGGGCTTGACGGGACTGGGGACCGGACAACGGTGGTGCACCGCTTATTTCGTCATGCACCGAGCAAAGCTACGGAGGGTGTGTTTCCCGTCTGTTTCCGGATCAACTCACCTCGGTGACACATACCGCGTGCTGAAACGGTTTCCCGATATAAGGGTGCGGTCGTGTTTCCTTCCGGTGAAAGGTTTCCTGAGCTGCTGTGATGCCGGTCCGCTCCCGGAGGCCCCGACATCTCGGCCGTGTTACAGTACCGGTAGTGCGTGACCGGGCTGGGGCGCGCCGGAACCTCCGGCGTCACAGCACGCCCGAAAGTGATCACCGTGACTGTCTTCCCCCACGCTCCCGCCCCTGTGACCGGTACTGCAGCCGGTCCGGCCTCCGGATCTGCCGCCGTCCGGGCCCTTCCCGCCTCCGGCACACTCACCGTCACCGTCAGCGGCCGACGGAAACTGACCGACAGGGTCACCGAGTTCCGCCTCACCTCCGCGGACGGGAGCCCGCTGCCGGAATGGACCCCGGGGTCGCACATCGACCTGCGCATCCCGGTCGACTCGCCACCCGCCTCCCCGGACACCCCTGACGCCGGCCAGACCGGCCAGACCGGCCAGACCGGCCAGACCGGCCGTACCCTGGTCCGCCAGTACTCGCTGTGCTCGGACCCGGCGGACCCGTCCAGCTATGTGGTGGCTGTCGACCGCTCAGCGGATTCCCGTGGCGGTTCCGCCGCCCTCCACCGGTACGCGACCCCGGGGACGGTCCTGGAGATCAGCGAGCCCCGGAACCACTTCCCTCTTACCAGGGCGCTGAACTACGTCTTCATCGCGGGCGGGGTCGGTGTGACCCCCATGGTCCCCCTCGCCGCGCAGGCCGCCCGGTCAGGGCGTCCCTGGCGGATGATCTGCCTGGCCCGTACCTCCGGGGACATGCCCTACCTGCAGGAACTTCAGGAACGACACGGCGGCGCCGTCGCTTTCCATGCCTCGGTCGAGGGCAGGATCGATCTCGCCGCCGCTCTGGCCGACCTGCCTCGGGGGACGGCCGTGTACGTGTGCGGTCCGGGGACACTGGCCGACGACGTGGCCGCGGCCGTGGAGGGACAACCGGCGGTGGACGTGTTCACCGAACAGTTCACCGCCCCGGTCAGCACCGGTGTGAACACCTCCTTCGACGTCTCCCTGGCCAGCACCGGGGAGACCTTCACCGTCCCCGAGGACGCCTCGGTCCTGTCGGTCCTCGAGGCGCACGGCAAGCTGCTGGCCTCCTCCTGCAGGGAAGGGATGTGCGGGACCTGCGAAGTCTCTGTGGTCGCAGGTGAGATCGACCACAGGGACTCGGTCCTCACCCCGGAGGAACGCGCGGAGAATGAGTCGATGATGATCTGCGTCTCCCGCTGCCGGTCCGGAAGGCTGGTGCTGGACCTGTGAATGTCCTGCTCACCGGAGCCCTCACAGGCACGGACACGGCAGTGACCGACGGAGTGGTGACCGCGGAACCGGCCGCGG
Organism: Corynebacterium provencense; assembly: GCA_900049755.1. Lineage (GTDB taxonomy): Bacteria > Actinomycetota > Actinomycetes > Mycobacteriales > Mycobacteriaceae > Corynebacterium > Corynebacterium neomassiliense. Next base: position 1,084,109 of record LT160593.1, on the reverse strand, counting down.
ACGCTGTCCGCGTCGACGTCTCCGGCTGTGTCGTCACCCCCGGCCTCGTCAATGCCCACCACCACCTTCTCCAGTCTGCTTTCCGTACCCTCCCGGGGACGCGGGGGGTCAGGATGCGACGGTGGCTGGAGATCATGGGACAGGCCTACCGCGACTTCCGGGTGGACCCGGAGCTTGCCGGGGCCGCCGCCCGGGTCGGCCTGGCGGAGTCTCTGCTGTGCGGGGTCACGACAGTCGCTGACCACCACCTGACCTGGCCGGACGGGGTGGATGAGGTGGAACTGGCCACCGCGACCGCCGTCGCCGCCGACGAGGCGGGGGCCCGGCTCTGTCTCTGTCTCCTATTAACATCTTTCTGTGGATAAGAGACAGGTGTAGGCGGGACGGGGAAATTGTCGGGGGGGAGGTGGCAGACGCGGCCCCGGGGCCCCGCGGGCACCCGGAGAGTAGGGAGAGGGTGGCGGAGGGGGAGAGTGGAGATATAGGGGGGGGCTGGTAACCACGGGCGGGGACCCGGACGAGGTGGTCGACTCTGTCCGGCGTCTCCACGACGCCTTCGGCACGGTCGGCGGCGGAGCACCGGTCCGGGAGGGGAGGCTGCAGCTCGCCGTCGGTCCTTCCGGAGTGCACACCGACGGCAGGGAGATGTTCACTGCACTGCGTGAGGTCGCCCTGGAACTGGGACTGCTGCGACGGACCCAGGCCAATGAGCAGGTGGACGTGGAACGCGCCGCCGCCGCGTACGGCAGGCGTCCCCTTGAGCTTCTGGCGGAATGGGGATGGCTGGAACCCGGTGTCACGGTCGCACACCTGTGCGGGGTGACGGACGCGGAGATTGACGCCGTGGCGGAGTCCGGGGTCTGCGTGACCCACGCGCCGGGGTGTGACGTCCCGATGGGCTGGGGCATCTCTCCTGCCGGGGCCCTGCTGGACCGGGGTGTGTCCGTGGGACTGGGGACGTCCGGTGGGGGGAGCAATGACGCCGGTCACCTCCTCGCCGACGCCCGTCTCGCGGTGCAGGTCTCCGGGCTCACCGGCAGGGTGCTCTCCGCCGACGAGGCCCTGGGGATGGCGACGTCCGGGTCGGCGACCGGTCTCGGCCGGCCCGAGTTGGGCACACTGGCCCCGGGGACTCCGGCTGACCTGTGCGTCTGGGACTGTTCCGGGGTGTCGGACGCCGGGGTCCACGACTGGCCCGCCGGCCTGTTGTGGGCCACACCCGGACGCAGGCCCCGTGACGTGATGGTCGCGGGGGAGTGGGTGGTGCGCGACGGTGAACTGCTCACCGCGGAGGAGTCGGAGCTGGCGTCCGGTCTGGACCGGTTGCTTACCGGCAGAGCTGTCCCGGCGAGATAGGGCGGGGACAGACCGACGCGACAACGGCCCGCACACCCGCAGGCACGATCAGACGGACTCAGGCACATTCAGACAGACTCACACCTACGAAGCATGAGAGGACGCCGGACAATGGACACCGGGGAAGAACACCTGAGCTCAGGGAAGACGGTACCGGGCACACCGGACACGACACAGGAGGCGCACACCACCGGGAGGGGAGCCTTCCGGGTCCCGGTCGTCGACATCTCGCCGTGGACAGGCGCCGGTACAGAAGCCGGCACAGACGACCGACGTGAGCGTGTCGCCCGCGAGGTCGACACCGCCGCCCGCGAAGTCGGCTTCATCCAGGTCACCGGGCACGGGATCGACAGCCGCACCTGGGACGGACTGGCAGACGCCCTCGACGCCTTCTTCCTGCGCGACCTGGAACTGAAGAAGAAGGTCGCCACCCCTCCGGAGATCAACCGCGGATACTCGCCGCCGAAGTCGGAGAGACTCTCCCTGTCACTGGGGGTGGAATCCGCGGACGGGATGAACGACTTCTTCGAGGCCTTCAACATCGGCGTCCAGGCGTCCGACTTTCCGGACCTCCACCTCCCGGAGGCCGACTACCCGGCCAATGTGTGGCCGCAGGAGACTGACGGTGGCATGGCGGTGTTCCGGGAGAACCTGGAACGGTGGTTCTCTGAGGCACAACGGGTCGCCCGGACACTGACCGACATTTTCGAGGTCGCCCTGGACGTGCCGCGGGGCACTCTCGCGGAGTTGACCGACCATTCCATCGACGTGCTGCGCACCATCAACTACGCCCTGGAGCCGGGGCAGGCGGTGGAACTCGACGGTGAGCTCAACGGGATGGGCGAGCACACCGACTACGGCATCGTGACCGTCCTGTGGGCGGACCGGGTGGAGGGGCTGCAGGTCCTCGGTGAGGACGGCGGGTGGCACGATGTGATGCCGGACCCGGGGGCACTCCTGGTCAACCTCGGTGACGTCACCGCACGCCTGACCAATGACCGGTGGAAGTCGACACTGCACAGGGTGAAGCCCCCGGTGGTGGACGGGACGATACGCCGCCGGCGGTCGGCGGCGTTCTTCCACGACGGGAACGTGGACGCGGTCGTCGGCCCGTTGCCGGGCACCGTCGACGAGGACCGTCCCGCCCGCTACCGGCCCATGACCGTCGGTGAGCATGTGGCGCGCAAACTCGCCGGGTCACGGGCCCTGGAACTCAACGACACGGACACCATGTCCGAGGCACAGCGGGTGCTGGCCTCGAAGAGGTAGCGCCGGAGAACCGGGCGGCTGCCGTGGGGCGGATCCGATGTGCGCTGATCCGGTGGGGGAGGGGTGACGGCCGCTGCACAGGTGCAGCGTGAGTGGAACAATGAGATGTATGACTGACAACGATTCCCCCGTCACCCGCCTCACAGACGAAGAGTCCCTCGACCTTCTCGCGACGAAGACCTTCGGACGTCTCGTGGTGCACCGTTCGAACGACATCGACCTCTTCCCGCTCAACTACACCGTCAGCGACGGGAAGATCTACTTCCGCACGGCTGAGGGCACCAAACTGTTCAGCCTGAACCTCAACGACGACGTCCTCTTCGAGGCCGACAACGTCGAGCAGGTCTCGGACGTCGACGGCCGGGCCTGGTCCGTGATCGTGAAGGGCAACGCCCGGATCCTCACCGAGTCCGCCGAGATCCACGCCGCCGATGAGCTGCCGTTGCGCCCCTGGCTGCCGACACTGAAGTACAACTACGTGGAGATAACCCCCGCTGAAGGGGGGATCTCGGGGAGGAAGTTCCACCTGGGCGCCGAACCGGACCGCTACTGAGCTGTGGGCAGCTGCGGGCAGCCTGTGGGCAGCTGCGGGCGGGTGCCTGCAGTGACGGTACGGCAGTGAAGCAGGTACGTTGACATCCATGGTCCACCGGCAGGTCACCCACCAGGTCACTCCCTTCGCGAAACCCCAGTACACCGCGGCCGTGAACAGCCGTACCCCCGGACCTGTCCGGATCGACGGCGGATCGGCTCCCGGCACCGGGACATGGGTGCGCCCTGTGGCCATGCCCGGTTCCGGGGTGATGGCCTCGGTGTTCTCCACCGTGCATCTCGGCGACGACGGCGTCACCGTCGTCGACCCCGGATGGACCGGCCAGGGTCAGGAGGGCCTGTACCTCAGCGGGCTGGACGCATTCCTCCGCGAGCGGGGACGCCGCCTCGAACAGATCACCCAGGTCATCGTCACCCACGCGCACCCGGACCACGTGACCGCGGCGTCCTGTCTGCTGGAGGCCACGCGCGCTCGGTTCATTGTCGGCGCCACGGAATGGCGGAGCGTGGAGGCTGCCCGCTCCGGAAACGGTGCGGGGGACTATTCGCTCTCAGTTGAGGAGGTCGGGGCACCTGCCGGAGTGCTCGACACCGTCGTCGAACAGCTGGAGAAGCCCGGGGTGCCCGGGTTCATCCCGCGCAGAAGCCCGGATGTCCTCCTCAGTGACGGCGACCGTCTCAGCGACCTCGGACTGTCCGCCGACCCGCACACGGAGGCGGTCGTCACCCCGGGGCACACTCCCGGACACCTGTGCCTGGTCAACAGGGAGACGAAGCTCTTCATCGCCGCGGACATGATCCTGCCGGAGATCCATCCGGGCATCGGACTCGGCGTCGGATCTCTCGGAGGCAATCCGGTGGTGGACTACCTCACCTCGCTGCGCAGGATCGGGGAGTTCGACGACCATCTCGTCGTCCCGGGACACGGTTACGTCTTCACCGGCCTGGCCCGCCGGCGGCGCGACACCGCCCACCATGTGCTCTCCCGGGCCCGCGAGGTGGAGCGGGTGCTCGCCTGGAACCCGTCGATCAGTGTGTGGCGCCTGGCGTCACAGCTGACATGGTCCTCGGGCTGGGAAGAGTTGCGTGGGTCGCCGATGCTCTTCTCCGGACTGCGTCAGACAATGATGTACCGTGACCTGGTGCTCTCCGGGGACCCCGGTGGCACACTCGACCGTTGGGAGAGGGACTTTGACCTCGACGACTGACACCGGATCCGGCGCGGAGGGGACGGCAGGAGCGGACGGTCCGGTCGTGCCGGACGGTCCGGTCCGGGAGACCGGACGATTCACCTCCTACCGGCTGCGCCTGAGCTACACCGGCTCAGTCGTCGCCGTGGTGATGCTCATGGCGTCGATGACACCGTCCCTGCTGCCACGGGGACCACTGTTCCAGGGTGCGGTCAGCGGCGCGTCCGCGGCGGTGGGCTACATGGCCGGAGTTTTCGCCGCCTGGTTGTGGCGCTACATGCTCTCCCGCGACCTCACCGAGGATCCGCGGGGCCGTACCCTGTCCGCCCGGTGGTGGATACCCCTGGGGACGCTCGGGGTCGTCGGAACGTCCGTGATGCTCAGATGGTTCACGGTGTGGCAGAACGACATCCGTGACCTGGTCGGGGTGGAGCACCTGGACTGGACGGCGGTGCCCGTGACCGTCATTGTGGCCGCGGTGGTCTTCCTGTTGCTGGTACTGGTCGGACAGGGCTGGGGGGACCTGGTCGGCAGACTGTACTCGGCGTTCCGCAGGGTCGTCCCGCCCAGGATCGCCAGGGTCTCCGCCGCTGCCGTGATGGTCGCACTCACCGTGGTGCTCGCCAACGGTGTCGTGGCGAACTACTCCCTGCGCCTGCTCAACGCGTCCTTCGCCAGTGCGAACGAGACGACCACGGACACCTCGGTGCAGCCGACCTCCGACCGGCGCTCCGGCGGTCCGGGTTCGCTGGTGAGCTGGGATTCCCTGGGCAGGGAGGGCCGCAAGTTCGTCTCCCACGGGCCGACGACCGACCAGCTCGAGGCGGTCAACGGCTACCGGGCGGTGGAACCTGTCCGGGCCTTCGTGGGCCTGGGCACCGGTGACGGTCAGGAGGGGGACCCCGGGGACGACCTGCGGGCGGATGCGGAACTCGCGGCCGAGGAACTGGTGCGCGCCGGTGGCCTCGGGCGACAGGTCATCGCCGTCGGCTCCGCCACCGGTTCAGGCTGGATCAACCAGGCCACGGTGGACTCCCTCGAGTACATGTACAACGGCAACGTCGCGACGGTGTCCATGCAGTACTCGTACCTGCCCAGCTGGTTGTCCTTCCTGGTCGACAAGGAGCGTGCGCGACAGGCCGGCCTGTACCTTTTCGAGGCCGTGGACGCCAAGGTCCGTGAGCTTCCCGAGAACCGGCGCCCGAAGATCGTGGTCTTCGGTGAGTCGCTCGGCTCCTTCGGTGCGGAGGCGGCGTTCGGGACGGTGCCGACCCTGACCGCGAGGACGGACGGGGCCCTGTTCGTCGGCCCCACGTTCAACAACGACCTGTGGCGGGAAGCCACCGACCAGAGGGACGCCGGGTCCCCGGAACGGCTGCCGGTCTACGACGGTGGTGAACATGTGCGTTTTGCTTCCCAGGTCGGTGACCTGGACACCCCGCAGCTGCCGGCCTCGGACTGGAAGGAGCCGCGGACGGTCTACCTCCAGCACGCCTCCGACCCGATCTCCCGGTGGTCACCTGACCTCCTGTTCGAGCAGCCTGACTGGCTCAGGGAGGCCCGTGGGGCAGATGTGCTGTCCGAGATGCGGTGGATCCCGGTGGTGACCTTCCTCCAGGTGTCTGCCGACATGGCGGTCTCCGCGGACGTGCCTGACGGGCACGGGCACACGTATATCTCGGAGATCCCCCGGGCCTGGGCGAAGATCCTCGAACCCGAGGGATGGACCGGTGACGAGGGGGAGCGGAAGCTGGAACAGATTATCCCGCTGATGGCCCGGTCCGGCGTGGTGCCAGGGGAGATGCCGGAGGGCGAGCAATAGAGGTGAAGGTTGTAACTCGCAGTGCCAGAATTAACAGTTAACCCGGATAGTTCATCCCACCGCTGATCCAGGCCCCTGAAAACACGAGAAAAGTGACCCTGAACTGCTAGAATTCATGGTGCTGAAGCTAGAATCCCCGCACGAACAGCATCACCCTCACGGTGAAGACTACCAACACGATCATCGATGTGACCACCGACCGATCAATCTGCTCCAACGCCGGCACTTTGCTGGTCGCCGACACCGCCACCACCCTCGGCATCACAGAGGTTCTCGACAAGCACCTCGCCGGCCTGACTCCCGACACCGTCACCCACACAGCCGGGACGGTGATGACGTCGCTGGCCGTCGCCCTGACCGCCGGAGCAACCTGCCTGGATGACCTGAACCTGCTGAATCCCCTGGTCACCACCGGTCTGACCCGCGCCATCGGTTCCGTGCCCACCGCCCACCGCCGGGTCCACCAACTCGCTGACCACGCCGACACCGTCGACGACAAGATGACCCGGGCGATGCGCACCATCCGCACCCACGCGTGGAACGCACTCGGGCCCCTCAATCCGACGAAGATCGCGACCAGGGACGATCCGTTGATCATCGATATCGACGCCTCCATAATCCACATCCACTCCACCAAGCAGGATGCGGCACCGACCTACAAAGGCGGCTACGGCTTCCACCCACTGTGCGCCTTTGTCGACCACGGCCCAGGACTGGGCGGGGAACCACTGGCCCTGCTCATGCGCCCTGGTAACGCCGGAGCGAACAACGCCGACGACCACATCACCTTGATCCGCAACGCCTACCGGGCCCTGCCCGGATCCGACCTCGGCGGCAACATCGGCCACAAAATCCTCGTGCGCACCGAAGGCGCCGGCGGGACGAGAAAAGTCGCGACCTACCTGCACTCCCGCGGCTTCGCCTACTCCCTGGGCATCCGGGTCAACGACAAAATCGGCACCCTGGTGTCCACCCTGCCCGAGCACGTGAAACAAGGAGTCCTGCGACCAGGTGCTGACGGTGGAGTCACCGACACCGCCTATGTCGGAAGACATCACCGGACTGCTGGCCACGGCTGCGACGGTGGCACGTCACGCCCGGCAGGTGCGGGTGCACCTCGATGGCAATGCCCCGAACGCCGGACTGTCGGCCGTCGCCTTAGCCCGGATACGGTCACTGACCATCGCCTGACCAGAGGCCTTACCCTGCCCTGAATACCTTCTGTCGCCCCTGTCCTTGTCCCGCCGATACGTTTCCGGACCCCAGCACCGGCCCTGGTTCGAACAACGGCCCGCGGCGTCGCGCGCCGTGGGTAGGATCAGGCGCAGGTCAACACCATCGGGCCTGAGGACCAGGGCTCCGTCAAAGTCGGTTGACGGCCCTGTGACCAGCCTGAACGTCGGCGACACGTCGGGGTAGATGCACGACAAGCGTGCAGTCACAACCGAAGATGAAAGTTCTCTACGCCAACATCTTCACAAGGACCGCACGCTCGCCGATGTCATCTTCCCTGACCAGGCCCCGCTCTGTCGAACCCGCAGCCGAGTTCACCACGCCTTGCCTGCTCGACCTGTTCGCCCGGGTGACTGACCACCTGGACCCCCGTGGCATCCGCTACCGACTGTCCACCCTGCTCACCGTCGCCCTCACCGCGATGCTCGCAGGGGCGAAGTCTTTCGTGGCTGTTGCGGAGTGGATCAATGACCCGACCAACACAGCCGTCGCCGACCTCGGTGTCGACCTGCACCGACGGCCGTCGGAAGCAACACTGCGGCGCGCTCTGTCCCACGTCGATGCCGACCTGCTCGACCGTGTCCTCGGCACCTGGATGTGGACCTGCACGGCCACCATCAACGATCGTCGGATCATCGCCGTCGACGGGAAAACCGTCCGCGGTGCCCGCACCCCCTCGGATCCTCACTCCCGTGCCCCGCACCTGGTCGCCGCCTACGACCACGCCGGCGCAACGGTCCTCGGCCAGCTCCAGATCGACGCGAAGACAAACGAGATCCCCGCCTTACGACACCTGCTCGACCAGTTCGATCTGACCGACTGCGTGGTCACCGCGGACGCGATGCATTGCCAGGACACCACCGCCGAGCGCATCATCAACGCTGGTGGGGACTATCTGCTCACCATCAAGGCCAACCGGCCGAGCCTGCTGGGCTGGGCGAAAACGAAGACCTGGAAGGACCTCCCGCCGAACACCGTACCGAACACGGGCACGGCCGGCGGGTCACCCGGACCACCAAGGTCCTGCAGTTGTCCCCGGAGGACTCCGATTTTCCGCACGCCCGACAGTTGATCCAGGTCCGCCGGACCCGCACGGTGTACCCGGCCAGAAGGTCAACCCAGAAGCCGTAGAAGAGTGTGGAGGTCGTCTACCTGCTATGTTCCCTGTCGCAAGTGGATGCACCGGTCCAGGCCCTGGCATCGTGGGCGCAGTCTCATTGGCGAATCGAGAACGCCCTGCACTGGGTCAGAGACGTGACCTTCGGTGAAGATGCCTCCCGGGTACGCACCGGTGCGGGCCCGCGGGTGATGGCGACGTTGCGTTCGACGGTGATCAGTCTGCTGCGGTTGGACGGGCACGACAGTATCGCCGCGGCTCTCAGGTTCCACGGACGTGATCCCGGGCAGGCATCACTGCTGGTCAGAACCGCTCACCAACGACTTTGACGGAGCCCTGGCCTGAGGGCTGGCGGGCAGACCCTCTCCATGAAAAATCCGGGTTAACCAACTAGAATCCAGAGAAGTAGCCAGGGGGAACTTCCAATAAGTAATCCCATGATGAGGATCTTGGCGAATATCCAGGGCTTTTGACTCGCGGGGTTGCTGAGCTACAGGTTCTGGTAGATCCAGTACATTCCAGCCAGGTATGCGGTGGGTAACAATAGGGTCAAAGTAATGTATACCCCTGTTCCCCAATAATATTCTCCTTCGGGGTTTTTGAAACTGAGTGCGCTCAATAATCTCCATACGCCGGACCGGTAGGATGTAACCCCTATTGCGAGTCCGGTAACAAACGTCACAATCATCGCCACTATTGAAAAATGTGGCGGGTGCGATGTTGTCCGTGAATGGTTGCCCATAGTCACTTGAGTGGTTTTATGTTTACCGAGTTTCAAAACCTGACATAGGCGTACTTTCCCCTTGAACTTCGAACGGCTTGGCAATTCCGTAGAGCATTGCTTGATGTGCTAACTTTGAGAATTCTCTCTGCCTGCCTCCGTACTCTGGCTCGCCGGGGCCGAAGTCGTAGTGGTCATAAAAATATGCTACTTGCTCGTACTGAAGGTATGTGTGGCCGTTGGGGTAAGGTCGTGCGATGACTGTAGTGGAAGTCGACATCTGGTGTCGTCCAAGAGAAGTTGTGTAGTCCTGGTCAATTCCTGCGATTGTGTACCAGCGTGTGGAACGGGCGTATTTAACATTCTTACCTGCGCCCCTGGCAACTCCTACAGCGCTAGAAATCGCGATCTGTCGGTGGATCAGGATAAGTGGCCACGGAGGGTCAACCCAATCCGGTGCACTTGAATCGTAGTCATTGGTTTCATCTTTGATCCACTTGTCGACGATTGAGGTGTCAAGTATGTATATGCCGCCACTGTTATTGTAGTAGTGCTGGTAAAGCTTCGGTGTCTCGATTTTTCCCTGCACATCCCTTACCCAAATGATTCCAGCGGCGGCGAGATTCTTATTTCCCTCTTTAATATCGTCAGGCGCGTAGGATTCTGAGCCATACAGGCTCAAGTCCACGGGAGAGTAGGTAGGGTGTATTCCATTATCGTACGACCTTATGTGGCTCTTCGCGGTTCGGAGTGCGTAGATAGCTGAAGGGCGGGACGCGGGGTGGTACAACATACAGAGGCCCTGGCCGGTACAAGATGAGAGTTGCGAAGCTTCCATCTGACCGAACCAGGACCCTACCGTGCACCCTACTGGCAACCTCGTCGCCGACACCATCTGCCGCACCGCAGAACTCGGTCTGACGATCACCGATGCCGCCGACGCCGGCACCCTCACCATCATCAACGCCGAGCCGGTGGACGTAGCCGACACCTGCCCGGACTGCGCGATGCCTGGGGTGAAGCGGGACCACATCCGACGTCGACTCGTCGACCTACCGGTCGTGGGGTTCCCCACCCGCCTGAACGTCCGGGTACCCCGCTTCACATGCACCAACCCCACCTGCAGCAGGAAGATCTTCCAGACCTCACTGGCCTGCGCTGACGACGGGGCGAAACTCACCCACCGGGTGACCCGCTGGATCCTCCAACGCCTCGCCATCGACCGTATGAGCGTGGCCGCCACGGCGAAGGCTCTCGGAATCGGCTGGGAGTTGGTCAATACCGTCGCCGTCACCGCGGCCCGGAGCATGGTCTACGCTGACCCCTCCCACCTGGCTGGGGTCCGGGTCCTCGGCGTCGATGAGCACGTCTGGAAACACACCCGCCGACCCGGCGAGCCGTCTTCGATGGTCACCGTGCTGGTGGACCTGACCCCGCTGACCGACGGGGCAGGCCCGGCACGTCTGATCGACATGCGCCCGGGGCGGTCCGCAGACGTCCTGAAAACCTGGCTGGGTGAGCGGGACCCGGACTTCCGGGCCGGGGTGCAGGTCGTGACGATGGACGGGTTCACCGGCTACGCCACCGCCGTCGACCACTCTCTCCCTGCGGCGCGCAAAGTCATGGACCCGTTCCACGTCGTCCACCTGGCTGCAGAGAAGCTCAGCGGGTGTCGGCAACGCCTGCAGCGAGAAACCACCGGACGTCGGGGGCAGAAAGACGATCCGCTGTACAAGCACCGCCGGGCGCTGCTGACCAGGACCGATTTCCTCACCGACCGGCAGCGCCAGCGCCTGGATCGGCTGTGGGACACCGACGATGACTACGTCGCGTTGCAGGTGACCTGGGAGTTCTACCAGGACCTGGTCAGTGCCTATGGTCAGCCGGACAGAGCGCGGGGCAAGAAGTTGATGGGCAGGGTGATCGGCACCCTGCGCAAGGGCCTACCGACGGGGCTGGAGGAGCTGGCGCAACTCGGCCGGACCCTGTGGCGCCGACGGCACGACATCCTGGCGTACTTCGATATCGGCGCATCCAACGGTCCGGTCGAGGCCATCAACGGCAGGCTGGAGCATCTACGCGGCATCGCCCTAGGGTTCAGGAACCTCGACCACTACATCTTGCGGTCGCTGATCCACTCCGGCCAGCTGCAGGACCGGATCAACGCACTCTAAATCGAGAAGAGCCCCTTATGTTGAGGTCGTCCCAGTTGGTGAGCTCTATGGTGTTACCGGGGTCCACCCATCCTGGTTCGACTTCGGAATTGAACGACTCGAGATTTCTTGAGTTGGATGGGTAGAATTCGTCACCTGGCGAAGGTTCCCCTAATGTCGCACTGCTGAATCCTTGGTGAGGTGATGACTCTATAATGGAATACGCATTGTCTAGTTCTTCGGGAATATACCAGTCGTGGAACTCGTCGCTGAACTTACTCATTTTCATTCTCTCCTGCCCGGGTGAAGGTGTCAACCTCTGTGTTGTTAGGTTAGGCTACACAGAGTGCTACCCCAAGGCAAGCACTGATTCGGAGCAGTTTCCTGGACTCCCCGGAATATCACAGGAACAGTGACTCGCTGACCGGCTTCGTCTCACTGCGCGAGGCCCGCGCCTTCTCCGCCAGGGACGTGTGGTTGAACAGCAGGTTGAGGAAGAAGGCGGAGAGGGCGGCGAGGACCACGCCGTCGGACAGGAGCGTCTGCGCCCAGTCCGGGAAATTGATCCAGATGTCCGACGCGAACTCGGAGAGCAGACCCACGGCCACCGCCGCTGAGAGGATCAGGGAGTTGATCGTGTCGCCTAGATCCGCCTTGCGCAGGGTGGAGACGCCCACCGCGGCGATCGAGGTGATCAGCATCATCGACACCCCGCCGACCACGGGGTCCGGCAGCGCGGCGATGACCGCTCCGGTCACCGGCATGAGACCCATGAGCAGCAGCATCGCACCGGAGGTCGCGGTGACGAACCGGGGAGTGGACGCGCGTCGTCTTGATCGCGCCGACGTTCTGGGTGAAGACCGTGTCGTAGAAGCCGTTGAAGATCCCGCCGAGAACACCGGAGAGGGCGTCGCCGGAGAGGGCACGGGCGACATCGCCGCGGGAGAGCTTCATGCCGGTGATCTCGGAGAGTGCGCCGACACTGGCGATGGTCTCGGAGAACAGGAACATCATGACCACGGTCATGGAGATCACGCCGACGACCGGGAATTCGGGGCTGCCGAAGTGGAACGGGGTGACCACGGCGATGAGCAGGGGCGCCTTGGCGACCATGCCACGGGCCAGGGCGCTGAGCCCGAAGGCGATGACGACCACGATGGCGGCGATACCGATGTACAGCGGTCGGGCGTAGCTGTCCGTGCCCTCGTCGCCGAGGATAAGTCCACCCGGAACACCGATGAGTGAGATTCCCAGCACCAGCAGGACCGCACCGGTGACCAGCGGAGGGAAGTACTTCAGCAGCTTGCTGAACGGCCAGGCCAGGGCCAGGCCGATCACACCGCCGGCGAGCATACAGCCCCAGATGGCGGGCAGACCGTAGGTGTTGCCGATCGAGATAATCGTCGCGACCTGGGCGAACGCGGCACCGCCGACGACAGGTATGCGTGCACCGGCGAACTTTCCCGCACCGAGCGACTGGATGAGCGTGATGACGCCGGCGACGAGCAGGTCGGCGTTGACCAGCATGGCGACAGTCGCCTAGTTCAGGCCGAGTGCTGCGCCGATGGTCAGCGGGACGGACACGCAGCCGACGTACATCATGAGCACGTGCTGGATGCCGAAGACGAGGTTCTGGCGCCAGCCGAGGTTGCGGTCGACGGCGGATCCGTCGGAGGAGAAGGAGGCGTCCGATGTCGGGGCGGTCTGACGGGGGGGGGTGTCGGTGGTCGTGCCCGATGCGGACGCAGGGGGAGGGACGGGGAGGGAGGACGAGGGGAGTGCAGCGTCCTCCCGGCGTCCTACTTCGTGGACGCGGCGGATTCGGCCCTGCCGAAGTTCGCCTGGATGCGCATGTCGAGGTACTCTCCGGCGGTCATGGGCTCGTACTTGCCCCGGGGGCCGGCTATGACGGCGTCCCGGTCGGCCTGGGCGAAGTAGGGCATGGAGTAGCGCTCGGGGATGTCGACGCCGATGTCGGCGGCCTTCACCCGGTGGAAGTTCGACTTCAGCCGGTCATCGGACCAGCGCATGAGCATGTCACCGATATTGCAGGTCAGCACGTCGGTGAAGGCGGGGACCGGGGTCCAGGCCTGGACGTCCTGGCCGGCGTCCGCACCCGGCATGACCTGCAGGCCGGACTGGCCGTCGGTCTGGAACAGCAGGGTCAGGAGGTTGAAGTCCGTGTGCGCCCCTGCACGCCAGATCGGGTTGCCGTGCTCGTCGGCGACATTGTGCCTGGCGTCCATGGCCATGTAGTGGATCATCCGGAGAGTGCACTGGTGCAGGTCTGACTCCGGGTCGTGGACCTTACGGAAGTAGTCCTTCGGGAAGCCCAGCTTCACGGCGAAGAACTCCAGGACGCGCATCGCGACCTCGTGGCACTTCGCCTCGAAGGCGAGGGAGGCCTCCCTGAACCCGGCGACGGAGGGGTTGGCGTCCTCGTCGATCCACATGCCCTCCATCAGCGGGCGGGTGATCTGGTAACTCTCCTTCTCGTCCGGGGTGCCGGTCGAGGGGCGGATCTGGGACCTGTGCTCGAAGCCGACGTTCCTGCCTTTCGGTTTGGCGACGGTGGCCAGGGTGTCTCCGGGGAGTGCGAAGAACCGTTCCGCCTCGGCGAACTGCGCCTCGATCTCCTGCCTGGTGATTCCGAAACCGGTCAGCTGGAAGAAGCCGATGGTGGTCGCTGCGTCCCAGAATTCCTCTGCCTTGGCGTCCCACTCCTCGTCGGTGAGTTCCCAGTTTCTGACGTCGATGACCGGCACTGCCCGGTCGGTGGTCTCTGTTCCGACGCCGCCCATGCGTGACTCGAGTTCGAGTTCGGGTGGGACGGTGTCGGTGCTGGTGGGCGTGGTGGAGTGAACCATGGACGGTCCTTTCACGTCACGCGGTTTCCCCTACGGTCGTACGCTCCGTCTCCCGACGCCGTGCGATGCAGACCCGGCTGAGCCGCTTGTGGTCTCGTAGTTGCGTGTCCGGGGTCCGGCTGTGCCGGTGCCCTGACAACGTCGACGCTACGGAGCGGGCATTTCAGGGTTGTGCCCGGAAGGTGACGGCGTTGTTGCCGCAGAATTCAGCTGAGTTCAGCAGAATTCAGCAGAGTTCATCCGGCGGGGGCTGCTTTTCGGCTGTGCCCAGGGATATATTCGGTACGTCACCCGTCCCAACTGTCACAGTAGTAACGTCAGCACCAATCCGTACGCCCCTTACAGGAGGACCCCATGACTTCCATCCCGATGAGCAAACGGCTCTGGGCCGAGTTCTTCGGCACTTTCTGGCTCGTCTTCGGCGGCTGCGGCTCCGCCGTCCTCGCCGCGAAAGTCGTCAGCGACGGCACGATCAACATGGGCATCGGCTTCGTCGGCGTCGCCCTGGCTTTCGGACTCACCGTCGTCACCGGTGCCTACGCCGTCGGCCACATCTCCGGCGGACACTTCAACCCCGCCGTCACCCTCGGCTGCGCGGTCGCCAGGCGCGTCGAGTGGGCCGCCGTCGTCCCCTACTGGATCGCCCAGGTCGTCGGCGGAGCCGTCGCGGGCGGCGTCCTCTACGTCATCGCCTCGGGCAAGGACGGGTTCAGCGCCTCAGAATCAGGGTTCGCCACCAACGGCTACGGGGAGCACTCCCCGGACGGTTACTCGCTCGCCGCGGTGATCGTCATCGAGGTCGTGCTCACCGCCGTGTTCCTCTGGGTCATCCTCGGTGTCACCTCGAAGAAGGCTCCCGCCGGTTTCGCACCTCTTGCCATCGGACTGACCCTCACCCTGATCCACCTCATCTCGATCCCGGTCTCCAACACCTCGGTGAACCCCGCCCGCTCCCTCGGTGTGGCCTTCTACGCAGGCGGTGACGCCCTCGGCCAGGTGTGGGTGTTCATCCTCGCGCCGCTGCTCGGTGCCGCGATCGCCGGAATCAGTTACGCCTTCCTCACCGGTGACGAGGACGATGCCCCGGCCGAGGCGGAGGCCCGCGTCGGTGCCGAGGGGTAGTACCGGATCAGTACCGCGGGCTGTCCGGGTACCAGGGCTCACCCTCACTGTGTGGGCCGACCTCTTCGATCTCGACGTGCTCGAAAGCCTTGAACTCACGGAAGAACGTGGGCCAGTTCTCCTTCGTGATGTCCGTGGCGATCCTCCGGGCAACCCTGGTCAGACCCGCATAGATCCCCGAAAGCTGGTTACCTGCGACACCGTGGGATGCCCTGGCCCCGGTGGACAGGTGCACCAGGCGCGGAATGTACTCCTTCGCCGCGTCGGAGGCCGAGTCCTTCGGCCGGAACTGGAACCCGTCACCGAGATACGGGCACAGTCCCATGCCGTGGCCCTCCGCAGGCCCGTAGACGTCAGACCACAGTGCGATGTCGGGGAGGAACTCCGCAAGCTCGGGCCGCAGTGACAGATCCACCGCATAGCCCGTGGCCGAGATGACGAAATCGCCGGTGTGCTCCACGCCCCTGTCGTCGGTGACCACGATCTCCTCACCGTCGCCGGTGGAGCGGACCTCGGCGTCGGCCCACCGGGTGTCGGTGAGCATCGAGAAATTGTCGTGGCAGAATGCCCTCCACACCGAAGCCTGGGTGGGAGGCTGGGGAAGACCACCGTTGAACAGGGAGAACTCCCACTTCTGGTCGTCTGTGAGGTCGAAGAAGTGCTCCTGCATCCCGGGGAACTCCATCCAGCGCAGGGAGTTCTGCCGGGGGATGTCACTGCGTCGCACGTGCATCTCCACGCTCGCCGCACCGTGTTCCAGGGCGGTGGAGGCGTTGTCGAAACCCGAGGCACCGCCACCGAGGACGATCACCCTTCTGCCCGCCAGCGCGTCGAAGTCGATGTCGTCCTCGGTGTGGGCGCGCAGATGCTCCGGCAGTTTCTTCACCAGCGGGGGAAGGAAGATCCCGCCGCCGCCTTTCAGCCCGAGGGCGAAGATGATCCGGCGTGCCCGGTACTCCACCTCTTCGCCGTCACGGACGGCGGTGACGTGGAAGTAGCCCGCGGCGTCCGGCGTGGTGACACCTGTCACCGTGGTGTTGAAGTCCACGTCGGCGCCGGTGACGTCACGGTACCAGGTGAGGTACTCGTTCCAGTCCTCCCTGGGAACCAGGTCGGTGGCCTCCCACGCCGCCCTGCCGTACTTCGCCTCGAACCAGCGCTCCGTGTGCAGTGAAGGGATGTCCAGCTCGATGCCCTTCATGTTCTTCGGACTGCGCAGCGTGTGCATGCGGGCGTACCTGGTCCAGCAACCGACCTCGTGCGCGGGACCTGCCTCGAGGATCTTCACCGCGCCGATGCGGTGACGGGACAGGGCGAAGGCGGAGCCGAGACCGGCCTGCCCGGCGCCGAGGACGAGGACGTTGAACGCGCCCTCCTCCGGGGCAGGCACCCAGTCATGGTTGTGGCCGAGCAGGGCCATGTCGGCGCGGGCCCGGTCCTGTCTATTTCCATGTCGGCGCGGGCCCGGTCCGCGAGGGCGGCGAGCCGGGACTGCGACTCGGCGTCCGGCAGAGGGGTGGGACGGTTACGTTCCGGCCTGGTGGGGTCATAGACGACGGTCATGTGTCCCACACTATTACCCCGGCATGTTTCAGCTGCGACAGCGATGTTACGGATGTGTTACGCGGCCGGGCAGGTCGGCAAGTTCACCACCGTGAACGGATGGTGCGGCGTCCTTCCTCGGTCAGTTCACCCCACACCCTCAGGCGGGACAGGCCGCCGTCCGGGTAGACGTCGACGCGTACCGCGGTGACCGGGGTCGGGCCGGTCGAGCCCTCCTCCGGGTCGGAGACGAGGAAACGGTGACGGTGGTCTGGCAGGGAACGGGTCTTCGCGACGAGTTCGACCTCCCCTCCGTCACCGGTGATCCCGGTGATCTTCACGTCACCGGGGGCGTTGAAGACGAAGTAGGAGGTGTCCAGTTCGATCCACCGGACCCTGCCTTCGCCGGCGAGTTCCACGGTGACGGAGTCATTGCCGTCGTCGCGGCGTCGGGCGTTCTCCCAGCCCTCACCCATGTTGCGTGCGCGGCCCAGGGAGATGACATGGTCGGGTCGTGAGTAGAACATGTTGCTGCACGCGGTCACCCGGCCACCGTTCTCCAGGGCGGCCAGATCGACGGTGCCCCCCAGGAAGCGGGGGTCCGGGACCGGTTGCCCGTGCACGCGGAGACGGGCGATGCCTCCGTCCGGGATCATGTCGAGACGGACGTGGGTGAAACGGCGGCCGGCGGCGTCCCCGGTGATCTCGAAGTAGTGCCTGTGGTCTCCGAGGGCGTCGGTCACCGGGACCAGGGTGGTCCAGGAGTCCTCCGGGAGTGCGGCGATCTCCTCGCCGGAGAGGACTTCGTCGCAGGTCAGTCCGGACACGGCGAACTGCGGCGGGAAATTCCCGGTGAACCAGGCGGTGTCCACGATGATCCCTCTGATCTGGCCGGGGACGCCGAGACGCACGATGGCGGCGTCGTGGCCGCCGATCTCACCGTGGCGGCGGCGACGGGTCTCCCAGCCGTCGTAGACCTTCCCCTTGTTCCCGAACTCCGTCGGGTCGAAGACCGGTTCGCTGGAACGGATGAGGTTTTCACGTTCGGCGAAGGATTCGTCGGTGGCCCAGACCACGGCACCGGCGTTGGCACGGCTGGCCAGGTCGGGCCAGCCCAGGAAATCGGGAAGTTCGGTGGGGATGTCACTCATGTGTCGGTTCCTCAGAGGTCGGTCGTACAGGGAAATGAAAAGCAGAGGCGAGCAGGGGCGAGCAGGGTGTGTACGGTCAGGGGCGGAGCGTGAAAGGTCGGAGATCTCCGGGGAACACCGCACGGTCACCGGGCTCTCCGGGGGCAGCGGGGGGCCGGGGGGCGGAGGGCCGGACGTAGACCGGCTCGCCGTCGATGAAGGTGCGGGTCACCACACCGGCCAATGCCCGTTGGGCGTACGCGGTGACCTTGTTGCGCTGGTTCAGGTTCTCGGGGAGGACCACGAATGCGTCGTCGGCGCTGATCTGCACCAGATCGGCGCGGCGTCCCGCCTGGATGGCCCCGCGGTCGGACAGTCCGGCCCATTCGGCGGGATTCTGGCACATCCAGCGGACGACGTCGGTGATGCCGAGCCCCCGGAGCCGCGCCTGGGACCACACGACGGGCAGCCCGAGCTCCACCGCGCCGATGCCGCCCCACGCCGTCGCGAAGGAACCGCCGGACCCTCGGTGGTCGGCACCGCCGGCACCGAGGTCGTTGCCTTTCGCGGCGAGGGCGGAGAAGGCCACGAGGTCGTCGGAGACTCCCGCGGCTGCGGCGGCGTCGGCTGCCTCGGCGAACCGTTTGAGCTCCGCGGTGCAGGGCGAGTGGTCGGAGACGACGGTGCCGATGACACCGTCGACGAGTCCCTTCCACAGGCGTTCACGGTTGCCGGCGGTACGGATAGGCGGGCAGCACTTGTACTGTGTCGCGCCGTTCTGGATCTCTTCGCTGAACAGGGACAGGTAGTGGGGGCAGGTTTCCGCGGAGATGCGGACGCCGCGTTCCTGTGCGGCGGCGATCTGGTCGATGGACCCTGAGTCAGACAGGTGCAGGATGTGCGCCCGGCAGCCGGTCTCCTCGGCCGCGGCGATGACGGTGGCGATCGCCGCAGCCTCCGAGGAGGAGGGGCGGGACGCCAGGAAACTGTCGAAGGTCTCGTCGACACCACCTGCGGCCCCGACCTTCTCCGTGGCCTCGTCGATGATCTCCCCGTCCTCGGCATGGACGATGAGCAGACCGTCGAACTCGGCGATCTCCCTCATCGCCGCGCGCAGCTGGTCCTTGTCCAGGGGCTGGAACTCGTCCACTCCGGAGTACAGCAGGAAACACTTGAAACCGAAGACTCCGCGGTCCCAGAGTGCCCGGAGATCACCGGTGCCGATGTTCTCCGGCACGACCCCGCCCCAGAAACCTACGTTGACCTTGACCTTGTCTTTCGCGACAGCCTGTTTGGTGTCCAGGGCGTCCACGGTGACTGTCGAGGGGACGGAGTTCAGCGGCATGTCCAGCAGGGTGGTGACCCCGCCGGACGCCGCGGCCCGGGTGACCGAGGTGAACCCTTCCCAGGTGGTGCGGCCCGGCTCGTTGACGTGCACGTGGGTGTCGACGAGTCCGGGGATGAGGACCTGGTCGTCGGGGATCTCGATGATCTCGGCGTCATGGCCGGCATGTACGTCCGGCTGCAGGCCCGGGAGTACCGAGACGATGGTGGCGCCGTCGGTGACGACGGTGGCGGGTCCGAGGGTGGGACGGCTGTCGGGACCGGCCTCCTCCGGGAGGTAGACGGCCTGTGCGGCGCGGAAGATTCTGGTGGTCATGATGCCTTTCTGGTCAGGTCGTCGGGGGTCAGGTCGTCGGGGGTCACAGTCGGCCGGTGACCTGCAGTGTGCGGAGCTGGCCGGTGGTGACCCCGGTCAGGGAGAGTTCGTCGTCGGTCACCGCTCCACATCCCCGTGCCCGCAGCAGGTAGCCGGCCATGGCTTTCGCGGTGGCGGGTTCGTCCATCCAGCGGGACGTGTCGCCGGTGACGTAGGCCCGCAGCCGGGCCGCGCTCTCCTCCCAGGAGGCCCGGAAGTAGGCGATGGTGGCCAGGTGCCGGGTCACGAGCTGGTTGGGGTGCAGGTCCCATCCCTGGCGGATGCCGCGGCGCAGGTGGCGGGTCACCAGTCTGTGGTGGAGGCGCCAGCCGTCGAGGATCTCCGCCGGGGAGCCTGCGGGGATCCGGTTCGTGGAACCGTCGGAGAGTTCCACGCCGACCGCTGCGGTGGCGACCTGGAGCACATCCTTGGCGTGGTCGGCGACGGGGTGCTCCATCGACTGCCGGGCGGCGTCCACACCCATCGACGCCGAGTAGTCGTAGGTGCCGTAGTGCAGTGCGAGGATCCGGCCGGCTCCGGCCGCGAGAATGCGGGCGGGTTCGGCTTCACCGTCGATGCCGGTGACGGCCTGTGGTGTCTCGATCTGGACTTCGAAGGGGATCTCCGGGACGCCGAACTTCTCCTCGATCCGGGTGAGGACCTCGACGAGTGCCTCCACCTGGCTGTGGTGCTGCACCTTCGGGAAGGTCAGGCGCAGTGCCCGGCGGTCGCGCTTCAGCAGGTCGGCGAGGACGCCACGGTCATGGAGGCCGGCGAGGACGATGACGAGTGTGCGCAGACCGCGGTCACGCACGTCGGGGTCGAAGGACCTGAACCGGATGCCGGCGAAAGCCGGGGAGGGTCCGGTCCGGTCCGGTGCCGTCGCGTCCCGGCCGAGCCACCGGGCGAGAATGCCCGCGGCTTCGGCGGCCCGGTCGTCCTCGTCGCTGTCCCACTGCTCCGGGGGGACGCCGCGACGGGTGTACCCGTCCTCGAAGTCGATGCGGAGGTCTTCGACGGGTTCGCGCCGAAGTTTGGCCACTGTCAGCGTTCCGACCGTGTCTGCTTCTGCGTCGGGTACGCCGAGCTCACGGGCGAGCGCGGCGGCGGCGGTCTCCGGGAAGGCGGCGGAGCCGTAGCTCTCCAGGGTGGAGAGTGCGGCGTCCCCCCATGTGCCGGCGATGTCGGGGTCTGACGCGTCCCCGGTCATGAGTTGTGCGGGCACGTAGACGGTGTGCACCGGCTGACGCCATGTCACGGGTGTGGCCCACCGACCCCGGACCAGTCTGTCGGTGCCGGTGAGGCGGGCGTCGGCGAGGGCGCCGAGTTCGCCGGTCAGTTCGGAGAGGTGCCCGGAGCAGTGACCGGGGAGAGTCGGGTGGGTGTTCACACGGTCAGCTTAGTCGCAGGCTAGTCGAGGATGCGCACCGTGTTTTCACGGGCTGCGGCCGCGGTGGCGGCGTCACGCATGATCACGGACGGGCGGATGTTCTCCAGCAGGATCACGAGAATCCCCGACAGAGCGGCGCCGATGAACCAGGTGTAGGTCGCCGCTGCGGAGAACGCCGGTGTGACGACGATGACGATGCCGACGACGGCGGCCACCCCGACGGCGATCACGGCGTTGACGTTGAAGCCCTTCGTGTAGTAGTATGCGCCGGAGGGGGAGGAGTCGAACAGGGCGGGGATGTCGAGATCGCCCCGGTTGATGACGTAGAAGTACGCGATGAGCACGCCGAACACCGGTCCGATGAACGCGGCGAGGGTGTCGAGTGTGTAGTGGATCGTGTCCGGTGAGTTGTACAGGTTCCACGGGGTGAGGAACACCGATCCGACGGCGGCGATCATCCCGCCGGTGCGCCAGGAGATCTTCTTCGGTGCCACGGAGGAGAAGTCGAAGGCGGGGGCGATGAAGTTCGCGACGATGTTGATGCCGACGGTGGCGATGAGCAGGGTCAGGGCCCCGAAGGCGATGGCGTAGGTGTTGTCGAGTTCGGCGATGGTCTCCACCGGGTCGGTGATGAGTCTGCCGTAGACGGGCACTGTCGCGGACGCGGTGAGCACCACCATGACGGAGAAGACGAGGAAGTTCACCGGGAGTCCGAGGAAGTTGCCCAGCCGCACCGCCTTCTGCGACTCACCGTAGCGGGAGATGTCGCCGAAGTTGAGCATGGGTCCGGAGAAGTAGCTGACTGTCGTGGCCACGGCGGCGCAGAAGGTGGAGAAGACGGCGAACCCGGTGAGCCGGTGGTCGGAGAGGTTGAGGTCGATGTTGGACCAGCCGGCCCTGGAGCACAGGTACACGGCGAGGACGCCCATGACGATGTACACGGCCGGTCCGCAGAAGTCGATGAACCTGCGGATCGTGTCCATCCCACGCCAGAACACCAGTGCCTGGACGATCCAGAGGATCGCGAAGGCGACGTAACCCAGCACTGAGAGTCCGAGGAAGCCGTGGGCGTCCTTGTCCGCCCACTCGGCCCAATCCGGCTGCAGCTTGACCATGAGGACGACCAGCGCGTGGGAGGCGAGGTAGGTCTGGATCCCGTACCAGGCCAGGGCTATGAGTCCCCGGATCATCGCGGGGATCTTGGCACCCTGGATACCGAAGGCGGCACGGCAGACCACGGCGAAGGGGGTGCCGGAGCGTTGGGAGGGAAGTGAGACGAGGTTGCAGAAGATGTAGACGAGGAAGATGCCGATAAGCAGGGCGAGGAGTACCTGCCAGGAGGTCAGTCCGAGGGCGAAGAGGCTGCCGGCGGTGGTGTACCCGCCGACGGAGTGGACGTCTGACATCCAGAACGCGAAGACGTTGTACGACTTCCACTTCTGTTCCTTGAGTGGGGCGATGTCGTCGTTGATGAGGTCGGGGTCCGCGCCCTGCGGGTGGATGACGTCTTTGCCGGTGGTGCCGCTCATGGGATCTCCAGTTCTTCGAATCCGGTCAGCTTCTTCGGGGAGCGGGGGGCGTAGGTCCCCGTCCGTGAGGTGGTGAGTCCCTGCCTGACGAGAGATTCGGCGATGCCGACGGCGGCGGTGACGCCGTCGACGACGGGTGCGCCGAGCCGGGCGGTCAGTTCGTGTGCCCGTCCGGCCATTCCGCCGCATCCGAGGCAGACGGCCTCCGCACCGTCGGTGAGTGCCTGCCGGGCGAGGTCGAGGATGATCCGGTCGGTCCGTTCCGGGTCCTCCTCCAGTTCGAGGACGCCGAGTCCGGTGCCTCTGACGCTGACGCACCGTTCGTGAAGTCCGGCGAGCTGGAGGCGTCCGCGGATCATCGGTACGGTGCGGTCGAGGGTGGTGACCACGGCGTAGCGGTCTCCGACAGCCATGGCGGCGACGGCGGCGGCCTCGGTGATGTCGACGACGGGGACGTCGACGAGTTCCTGGAGGGCCTCGCGGCCTTCATCGCCGTATCCGGCGATGATCCACGCGTCGATCGCCGGGGTGCCGGTGGTGACCGGCGCGGTGTGGCGCCGGTGGACCGCGGTGATCACGCCCACCTGGGACAGGGCCGCTTCAATGTGGGTCTCCACGGATTCGGGTCCGGTTGCGGGGGTGACACCGATGACGGTCGTGTCGGGTGCGGCGACGGTGCGCGCGGCGTCGACGATGGTCCGGGTCATTGATGAACTGGTGTTCACGTTGACGATTCCGATGGTGGGCAAGGGCAGGCGCTTTCCGGGAGTGTTGTCAGGTTGTCGTCAGGTCAGTGACCCGGCACACGCTATGGCACGGGACTGCGTACCCGGCGACAGGCGCGTTTCGGTCATGTTAACCGTGGTCCCGGGCGTGACGGAACAGTCGGCGGGGGTGTGGGCCGGCCGGCGGGCACCGCGTGATGTCCGGCACCGGATACATGCTGACCTTGATAACTGCACCGAACGTGCGTTACAGTTACGGATGACCGGAGGGGGTGGTGCGATTCCGGGAGGAAACAGACATGCAACACAGGAGAAACACGGGAGCTGAAATGACAACGGGAATCACCGCACAGACAACGCCGGGAAGAGGGCCCGACCGCGCGCCGGTGTCGCCTGCGCGACGGTGGGGCTTCCTCATCCTGCTCAGCCTGGGCCTCTTCCTCGTCGGCGCGGACAACTCGATCCTCTACACGGCGCTGCCCGCACTCAGGGACCAGCTGCACACCACCGACCTGCAGGGGCTGTGGATCATCAACGCCTACCCGCTGGTGCTCTGCGGACTGCTGCTCGGCGTCGGAACCCTCGGTGACCGCATCGGCCACCGGTTGATGTTCACCGTCGGCGTCACCGTGTTCGGCCTCGGTTCACTGCTGGCGGCACTGTCTCCGACCGCCACCGCCCTCATCGCCGCCCGGGCCGTCCTGGGCGTCGGAGCGGCGACAATGATGCCCGCCACCCTGGCGCTCATCCGCCAGATCTTCACCGACGAGCGGGAACGCAACACCGCCATCGGTGTCTGGGTCTCGGTCGCGGTCGTCGGTTCAGCCTCCGGGCCGGTGCTCGGCGGTCTGCTGCTGGAACACTATTCATGGCACTCGGTGTTCCTCATCAACATCCCGGTGGCCGTCACCGTCCTCATCGGCACGGTCCTGTTCGCTCCGGCGAACCTGCCGGATCCCACGCGGCAGTGGGACCTGGCGTCCTCGGTCCTGGCGATGGTCGCGATGGTCGGCGGCATCATGACCGTCAAGGAGCTGGCCAACCCTGACCGCACCGCGGTCCTCCTCGTCTCGGCCCTGGCCGTCGGCACCGTCGGGGCGGTGGCGTTCTCCCGCAGGCAGGGCTACCTGCGGTCGGTGGGGCGCGAACCTCTGCTGGAGTTCGGAATCTTCCGCAACGCCATGTTCACCGGCGGTACTCTCGCCGCGGTGCTGACCATGTTCATCATGTCCGGCACCGAGATGATGACCACCCAGCGCTACCAGACCGCCGGCGGGTTCAGCCCGCTCGAGGCCGGCATGCTGGTGGCCAGTGCCGCGGTTCCGGCTGTCCCGGCGTCCGTGCTCGGCGGGGCGTTCCTGCACCGACTCGGGTTCCGCACCCTGATCAGCGGAGGTTTCCTCCTCATGGCGGCGGGTCTGCTGGTGGGGCTGTGGGCGTTCGCCCATGCACCGTTGGCGGTGTTCGTGCTCTGTCTCGTGGCCCTCGGCGTCGGCGCCGGGATGGTCATGTCTGTCTCGTCCACGGCGATCATAGGTTCGGCACCGGAGTCCCGGGCAGGCATGGCGGCCTCCGTCGAGGAGGTCTCCTACGAGTTCGGAACCCTGCTGTCCGTGGCGGTCCTGGGTAGTCTGATGCCCATGTTCTACGCGCTGAAGGCACCCGAGGCTGTGGCCCATGACGTGGACCACGGCGTCAACCACCCGGTCTTCGGTGCCCAGGCGGTCGCCGCCTATGACTCGGCCTACCAGTACGTCATCTTCATCGCCTGTGTCGTGGCCCTGGTCGGCGCCGTGGTCACCGCCAGGTGCTTCCGCGGTAACCCCAGGGGGACCGTTGCGCTCAAGTAAGAGGGACCTCATCCTGGACGCCGCGGTGAAGATCATCGGTGAGGCGGGGGTGGACGCCGTGACCTACGAGTCCCTCGCGGAAGCAGCCGGAATGTCGAAGTCCGGCATGGTCTACCACTTCCCCTCCCGCCGTGACCTGCTCCTGGGGATCCACCGGCATCTCGCGGCCAGGTGGGAACGCGAACTGGAGGACGCCGCGGGCGGAACCGCGGACGAGGTGGACGCCGCGACCCGCCTGCGTGCGGTCGTGGAGACCATGAGTCACTCGGCGACCCGTGCCGAGCTGATGGTGCAGCTGGACGCCGGATCCGATCCGGCGTTCGCGGAAGTCTGGGACGAGGTCGACGGGCGGTGGATGCCCTCGGCGACGGCGATGACCGGTGACGGGGAGGCCGCCGGGCTCGCGCGGGCGTCCTACCTGGTGCAGATCGCCGCCGACGGACTGTGGGTCCACGACCACGTGCACAGGACGTTGACGCAGGCGCAGCGGCGCGTCCTCACCGAAGCGATCCTGGACATGATCCCCTGAACCCCGGCGTATCCGACCGCCAGGCTGCGGTGACTGCGGATTCTGCGGCTTCTGTGGTGTCAGCGTCGACGGAGCAGCAGCGCACGGTCACGTGACCGGGCGACCGAACCGTCCGGCAGGATCTCGTCGCGTTCCGGGGCGCCGCCGGCGACCACCGTCCAGTCCTCCGGGTCGAGTCCGGGAACCGTGGATACCGCGGCAGCACGGTCCGGGCCGGTGGAGCCGTGTCCGCCGGCGTCGGCAGGTGCGCCGGAGTCGTCCCCGGGGAGGATGTGGGAGAGGACGAAGAGATGGCCGCCGGGGGCGAGGAGGTCACCGGCGGTGTGCAGCAGGGAAGCACGGTCGGCCTGTGACGGTGAGTGCAGGTAGCTGACGGTCACGAGATCCGGGCGTGGCCTGGTCCCGCTGTTGACGGCGTCGCTGTACCCCACCAGGCCGTCTGCGGTGAACTCCACCCGGTCGCCTGCTCCGGCCTTCTCGGCGAGGGCACGCGCGCGTCCCAGTGCGGTTCCGGAGACTTCGACTCCGGTGGTTGTCCAGCCGTGGGTGGCGAGCCAGACCGCGTCGGCGCCTTCACCACATCCGATGTCGGCCGCGTGGGCAGCTCCGGCCGCTCCGGTCGCGTGGGCGGCTCCGCCCGTGGCGTCCTCGCCGAGGTACCTGGTCAGGTAGTCGACGAGGGCGGAGTTCGGGCGTCCGCTCCAGCGGGGCCGGGCACCGGCGTAACTGCTCTCCCAGTAGCCGGCGTCGGCGATCTCCGGGCGTCCGCGGTGTGGTTCGGTGGCGCGCACGGCGGCGTCCGTGTCCTCCTCGATGAGCGCGAGGTTCAGGGCGGACGCCGTCATCGTGGCCAGTCCGCCGGACATCGGGACATTCAGCCAGGGCTGGACGACATTGCCCGCCGCCCAGATCCGCGGGTGCCCGGTCCTGCCGGCCGGGTCGACGGTGAGGAAGCTGCCCGATCCCGGGACCTGCGTCCGGTCCAGGCCGAGGCCGGCGACGCAGGAGTCGCGGGGCCGGGGAACAGGGACGACAGCCAGGGCGTCGAGTTCGTGGACGCTGCCGTCAGCGGTCCGCACCCCGGTGAGGGTTCCGCCGGAGGACAGGACCTCGGTCACCGGGGACCCGGTCAACCGTATGCCGCGGGCGGCGAACCGTGCGCGGGTGTCCTCGTCCATGTCCCTGAGCGCCGCGGTGCCGGCCTCGCCCACCGGCAGGACGGTGAGACGGTCGGTCCACTGTCTCAGCAGCATCCCGTAGTGGGCGATGCTCCCGGAGGTCGCGAGAACTCCGATGCGCCGGTCCCGGACCTCCCATCCGTGGCAGTAGGGACACTGGAACACGGTGTCTCCCCAGTGCTCGGCGAGTCCGGGGACATCCGGGAGTTCGTCGTCGACTCCACCGGCGAGGAGCAGCGCACGCGTGTACTCCACGGTCCCGTCGGCACAGGTGACCTTCAGTCCCCGGACGATGTCGCCGACCTGTGCGACGGTTCCGGTGGTGACGGTGACGTCGTAGCGTTCCAGTTCCCGGTGGCCGGCTTCCAGCAGGTCGAGCGGGGGAAGCCCGTCGTGGCCGAGTACGCCGTGCATGTGGCCGGCGAAGCGGTTGCGGGGGGCTGCGGAGTCGATGACGAGGACGCGGCGACGTGCGCGTCCGAGGGTGAGGGCGGCGCTGAGGCCGGCTGCTCCGCCACCGACGATGATCACGTCGTAGGCGGTCGCGATGGTGGTGTGCTGATGCATGGTCGCCAGACTGCACCACCCTCACCGCGGACCGCAATGCGTGTTGCCGGACCGGCAACAGATCAGGGTCACCACGATGACGACGACCCCGCAGACCGCGGTGACGAGAGTGCCGGTCCACGCCCCGGGGCCGCCGGCGGCCAGCGCTCCTGCGACCGCCGCCCCGACAGCGGTACCGACCTGCCTCGCCGTCGAGGTCACACCCCCTGCCACGCAGAACCATAAAGGGACTCGACATCGGAGGAGGTGAGACCGAAATTTGGCGAAGTGACCGCCTCACGGCCACGGGAATTCCCCAAAGTGACCGGAAACTAGCTCTTATACGAACCAAGTTGATTATAGGGAACGTACCGACCTGCCTCGCCGTCGAGGTCACACCCCCTGCCACGCCCGCCCGGTCCGCGGGAAGACTGTTCACCGCCGTGGTGGTGAGCGGAGAACTGGACAGGCCCACCCCGGTACCGGTGAGGAGACAGCCGGCGGACAGCAGGACACGGTCGACACCGCCGTCGCCGGCCGCGACGCTGAGCAGCAGTCCGCCCGCAGCCAGACAGGCACCGGAGACCAGCAGTGGCGTCCCCGCCCCTGTCCTCCCGACCAGGAGTCCGGACACCGGGGCACCGACGAAGGCACCGAGCGCGGCCGGCAGGGCAGCGGTTCCGGCGGCGGTGGCGGACCAGCCGTAGGCGTCCTGCAGCAGGACAGTCGTCAGGACCAGCATCACGCTGAACGCGGTGAACACCACGACCGCCGAGACGACCGCCCCGGTGAACGGCAGGAACCGGAAGAGTCCCGGGTCCAGCAGCGGTTCGGCACGCCTGGACGAGGTGAGGACGAACACCGGCACCGTCACCACCAGGACCAGGACAGCTGTCACGGTGACCGGGGAAGACCATCCGAGACGGGGTCCTTCGATGAGCAGTCCCACCCCGCACACCAGCAGCAGTGTCAGCAGCAGCTGTCCGGGAATGTCAGGACGCCGCGGTTGTCCGGCCCGTGACTCCGGAACGAACCGTGCCACCAGCGCCAGTGCCGCGGCCACCAGGGGAATGTTGATCCAGAACACTCCCTGCCACCCGACCGTATCGGTGAGCAGACCTCCGGCCACCGGGCCCACGGCAGTACTCAGCCCGAACACCGACCCCCACACCCCGACCGCCAGGGCACGCTCCCGCGGTTCGGTGATCACGTTGACCACGATCGCGAGGGCGACCGGGGAGAGCATCGAGGCGCCGACCCCCTGGACCGCGCGCGCCGTGACGAGCATCCCGGCCGTCGGTGCCAGGGCACAGGCCAGGGACGCCGCGGCGAAGATGACCAGTCCGGTGCAGAACACCCGTCGGCGTCCGAACCGGTCGGCCAGGGCCCCGGAGGTGATCAGCAGTCCGGCGAAGGGGACGGTGTAGGCGTCCACCACCCAGGCCAGCTGGCCGGGGTCGACCTGAAGTCCGTCGCCGACCGCGGGGAGGGCGACGGTGACGACGGTGGTGTCCAGCCCGACGAGGAACAGCGCGGAGGCGCAGACCGCCAGGACCGTCCACCGTCGGGTGGGGGAGAGCGCGGTTGCTGTGGTCTGTGACGGGTGCACGGGATCTCCGGGGCAGGGTGGCTGGGGAACAGGTGATGTCGCGTCCACATCATGGGGCCGGCCGGCCCCGGGGAACCAGGTTTCTTGCGGAGACTGCAAGAAGGTCAGGAAGGTGCAGGACGGGGACAGGAGAGGGCGCAGGAGAGGGCGCAGGGGAGGGCCGTCCGCCACAGGCCCGCTGCGGGACACCCCCGGAGAATTCTGGGACACTGTGAGCATGACCGACCCCGCCACCGGCCACAGTGTCGACGGAAACACCGGGCGCAGCCCCGGTGGACCTGCCCAGCTCTCCGCTGTCCTCAGCGCGGTGGGTCCGAGGCTCCGGGCACTGCGCCGGGGGCGCGGGCTCACCCTCGCCGAAGTGGGCAGGAGGTCAGGGCTGTCGGTCAGTGTGCTGTCCCGGGTGGAGACCGGCCGACGGCAGCCCACCCTGGACCTGCTCATCCCCCTTGCCCGTGTGTACCGGGTGAGCCTCGACGAGATGGTGGACCCGCCGCAGACCGGTGACCCACGGGTGAACCTGAAGCCCCGGGCTTTCACCGGACCGTCCTCGGACCGCAGCGTGATCGTCCCCCTCACCGGGTACCCGGGCAGGGTGCAGGTGTTCAAGCATGTCCTCGGTCCCCGCGAACCGCGCCTGGTCAGCCACCCCGGGTATGCCTGGCTCTACGTCCTGGCAGGTTCACTGCGCCTGCTTTTCGGTGATCCTGAGACAGGCAGGGAAGGCAGGGAAGGTGGGGAAATCGTGGAGGAGCTTGTTCTGCAGCCGGGGGAGACGGCCCGGTTCGACCCACTGACTCCGCACTGGTTCGGACCGGTGGGGCAGACCACTGTGGAACTGCTGCACCTGTTCGGCCCTCAGGGCCACGGCCCGGTCACCCGGCTGTCCCGGCCCTGACCCTGGTCTTCGCGGTCGTGGTGACGGCGGCGATCGCGGTGGTCAACGGCACCGCGGCGACGAGAGCCAGGGACCCGGTCGCCGAGCGCAGGATCTCGGTGGCCATGATGTCGGAGGTGAGGATGTGGTTCAGTGAGCGGCCGGAGACGCTGAGCAGGACCAGCAGGGGAAGGGCGGCGCCGGCGTAGGAGAGCACCAGGGTGTACACCGTCGACGCCAGGTGGTCGCGTCCCACCCGCATCGCGGTGGTGAACAGTTTCCAGCGGGAGGCGTCCGGGTCCGCCGCCTGGAGTTCACTGATCGTGGAGGCCTGGGCGACTGTCACGTCGTTGAGCACGCCGAGGGTGCCGATGATGAATCCGGCGAGCAGCAGTCCGGTGACCTGCACCCCGGGGAGGTACAGCAGGATCTGGAAGTTGTTCTCGTCGGCGAGGCCCCTCAGTTCCGAGGTGTCGATGGCCAGGGCGGCGAGTCCGGTGCCCAGCATCATCGCCACGAGAGTGCCTCCCAGGGAGGACGCCGTCTTCCAGTTCATCCCGTGCACGAGGAAGAGCACCAGGTACAGCACCGCCGCGCAGGCAGTGATCGCCAGTGTGACGGGGTTGCCGCCGCGGGCGAGCGCGGGCAGCAGGAACACCGCGATAACGCCGAGGGTGATCGCCAGTCCCACGATCGCCCTCACTCCCCGCCATGCGCCGACCACGCAGATGGCCAGCAGGGTGACCGCCAGCCAGATCCACAGGGGGGTTCCCCGCTGGAAGTCCTGGAAGGCGTAGGAGCGGGTCCCGTCCTGGTTGGTGGTGGTGGACAGCAGGACCTTGTCGCCGATGTTGACGTCGGCGTCACCGTCTGCGTTAGGTGAGGCCAGCAGTGTGCGGGTTCCTTCGTCGGGTCCGTCGGTGATGTCCACGATCAGCTGGTCGCAGGCCCGGGTGCCGGCGGGCACCTGTTCGGTGGCGGGCGCGGAGGTGAACGTCCGGCCGATCTGCGCCGAGGAGCAGGAGCCGGAGGTTTCCAGGGCGACCGTGCCTTCGGCGACCTGCTGGGCGAGGTTGGATGTCTGGTGGAAGTTGTCGCTGGTGACTGCTTTTCCGTGGGGCCACTGGAGCGTCACGGCGATGACGGTGGCCACGGCGCCGAGGAAGAGGAAGGACGCCAGGATCACCCGTGGCGCGGTCCAGACGATCTTGCGCGGGTCCGAGATCCACGGTCCGGTGTCGTGGGAGTGGCTGTGCACGTGCCCGCTCCGGTGGACGGGTCCGGGGTCAGACTCGGGGTCAGACTCGGGGGAACGGGGGGAGGTGCGGTCACGGTCAGGACCGTGCGGGTGAACCCCCGGCTCCGCCGGGGTCGGCGCCGCAGCCGGGGACTCCGGTCGGTCGGGTTCCGGGGCTGCATGGTGTCGTCCCACGTCAGAGCTGCCTTTCTCTGGGGTTGATCTGGTGAGCCAGATGCAGTGGTCCCGGTTGCCGGGCTGTCCCGACCAGTCTGCCACGCGTCGGGCCAACTCCGGATCTGCGCCGGGCCGCGGTTGCGTCCGGGTCCGGTTCCCGGAGGCGGCAGACGGGCGGAAGAAATGGTAGGAGACGGAGAGGGGACACAGAAGGTGCCGGTGATAACAGAAGAAACAGTAAGTAAGGTGTGCCTTGGAATGACGTCGACAGGCATTCGCCGGAAATGTGCGGGTGTCACAGGGAGAAGGAGAATATGGCGGACCATCGACGGCCCGACGGGCCGGAGGACCAGTGGCAGGACCGGTACCGGCCTCAGGCACCACAGTGGAACACCCCACCTCAGCGGACCGGGCATGCCGGTCAGACCGGACAGCCCCCGCAGCAGCCGGGTCGTTGGTCGGGCCTTCCGGTACAGGCACCGACGGGACCGTCGTCACCGTCGGTCCCGCCGGCGACGCACTCCGGTCAGCCCGGTGTGACGACCGGCATGTTCACTCCTGTGACAGTTGGGGCTGCCGCAGGGGTACTGCTCCTGCTCACCGTGCTGAGCTACTCGCTGAACTGGAAGAAAGCCGTGGAAGATGACGGAGGTTCTGCCCTGGTCAACGGCTTCGGGATACAGAAGATCTTCTCCGACGGCGAATCCGCCCGTAGCCTGGCCACCCCCTGGTTCTTCCTCTCCCTCGTGGTGGTGCTGCTCGTCGCAGCTGCCGCGGTGCTGGCACTGACGTCGGTGTACCGGCGGATCGCCGCCCTGTGTCTGACCGTTGCTGGA
This sequence comes from Corynebacterium provencense, assembly GCA_900049755.1. Classification (GTDB taxonomy): domain Bacteria; phylum Actinomycetota; class Actinomycetes; order Mycobacteriales; family Mycobacteriaceae; genus Corynebacterium; species Corynebacterium neomassiliense. Next base: position 1,051,853 of record LT160593.1, on the reverse strand, counting down.
GGCGTCGGGCTGCTCTACGGGCTCCTGTCGCTGGTCACGGACTTCGGCATGGACGAGAACTTCATGGGGCTGACGATGAATGCGGCTGCGGGTGACACCCCGCTCGACTTCGGCGTCCGCTTCGGTCTCATCTTCGCCGTCCTCGTCAGCCTGGCGACACTGGCGGTGGGTCTGCTGTACCTCCTGTCCGGCCCGGGACCGCTGCTGCCCGCTGCCACCCGTGCCCCGGTGTCCGGCCTCCTGCGTCCGCTGTATGTGGCGTCCTCGTCGGTCCTCCTTCTTCTGCTGCTCACCGGCAGCTACCTCCTGGACTGGCGGACAGTGACAGAGAAAGACTCCGGCAGCAGGTTCAGCATCGGTGTCGACGGTCTGGGACGCCGGACTTTCGACATGTACGCCGGTGGAGAGACCCTCTCGGTGACGGACGTGAACCTGGGCGCCCTGCTCACGGCGTCCGCGGTCATCGTCCTTGTCGCCGGCGGTGTCCTCCTGGTCGCAGCGACCGGTCGGACGTTGGCCGGGGCGGTGCTTCTCACCGGAGGTGCGGCACTGTCGACGGTGTACACCCTGGTCGGGCTACTGAGTGACCTGGGAGCACTCCGGGAGTGGGGCGGCGAGGATCCCACCGCGGGACTCATTGACAGCACCGATGTATCGCCCGGGATCTTCGCCTCGCTGTTCCTCAGCCTGGTCCTCCTGGCGGTCGCGGTGGTGTACCTGCTCGCACAGTTCGGGATCATCGGCGGTAGCCGGCGACTGCTACCTCAGCAGACTTCCGGTCCGCAGGGTTTCGGTCCGTCGGTCGCGGCACCTCAGGAACAGGGACGGCAGAACCCGCAGTTCGGCGGCTTCTCCGGCGGGTACCCGGACCACCGGTAGCGGCCTCTCGGAAGTGTCCGGGCGCTGCCATCCGGAAACAGTGTCCGGAAACGGTGTCCGGAAGAGGTGTCCGGAACAGGTGTTCAGAACAGGCGGCGTCCCCGCTGCCGTAGCCGAATCACCGGATTCTTTCCGGCTGCGCCGAGGCGCAGGACCCTGTCGGTGAGCAGTCCGGCGACGGCCATGTCGGTCTCCGTGGGGGCTTCGTCACTGACTGACATCCTCGGCAGCCAGGAATTGTCGGGGTCGGGCTCACCCATCTCCACGAGCCGGCCGTTGTCCACGTCGATCCAGTAACCGCGTTCGGCCATGTAGCGGGTGCGGTGGCCCTCGAACTCGTCGCCGCGCCAGCCGCCGTCGGGGATCCGGAAGACATAGGGGCACCAGCCGTAGCGGGACGGGACGATGTACGTCGTCTCCGGTTTGATGCTCCAGTGCCCCCGCGCAGAACTCCACACCTGGTCAGGACCGTCAGACAGGGACATTCCCAGGCGCAGTCTCCGGTTGAGGTCATTGTCGTGGAGTACCCCGGGAACCACCGTGGCAAGCTCGTCCAGGTCAGAGGCGTCGGTGATGTGCCAGCCCAGCCACGCCTCCTCCGGGGAGGCCCATGTCCCGGTGGGATCGGCGGGCACCCTGGCAGGCAGTGCATTCCCCGCATTGCGCGGGGTACGCTGCCGCACCGCGTACCCCCACAGTCGCGGAGGGCCCATCCGGAACAGGACCACGGTTTCGGAGGGCAGGTTGTCGTGCACGCTCTGCCGGGTCAGGGTCTGCCCGGTGGCGATCCGTTCGAGGATCCTGCGGGCACGCTCCGACTCCACCTGCCGCGCGGCGGTCCGGCCGGGTTCCGTCTCCCCGAGTTGGGCGGTGACGAGCAGTTCGATGAGATCGGTGACGTCGACGACATCGGTGAGCTTGTCGCTGAAGGCGTCGTGGGCGTCGTAGCCTCCGAGGACGGCGACACGCCTGACCAGCTCCGGGGACAGGGTGAGACGGTTTCTCGCACCCTGGAGTTCCGCGGCCGTGAGATCGCGCTGTGTCGGGTCCTGGGGCATGAGGCGTCCTCAGTTGTCGTCGGGATCGGTGGGATCGGTGGGATCGGTCGGATCGTCGGTGTCAGTCGCGGCAGTGCGGTCGGTGCGGTCAGCGTGGCAGGGGTGACCGGTCGTCCGTCATCCGTCGTACAGATGACACTCTAGCCACGACTCCCCCCGGAGGGGGGTATCGGAGGGAGAGGTGCCGGCAGGGGACCCGGCGACGCCCGGAGCCGCCGAGCGCCAGCAGGGCCGGTAGCTTGGCCGGCAGCCTGGCCGGCAGCAGGGCCACGACGGTGACCCGGCTTCCCCACGCCCGGCGGTGGTCCTGCTGAGCTCTACGGGGGTTCCCGTTCACACTGGTCACGGACTCGTCACAGTGTTGTGCGTAGTTAGGAACGCCGCCTCGGACGCTGCTAACGTGGGTCCCATGTCCACCACCAGCCAGGTCGCCACGGGTCACGGCGTCACGGGAGTGCCCGCACTGACAACCGGTGAAGTCTCACCGGTCGTTGACGTGCAGGTCAGGGGCACGCGGAGTGCCGGGTCACCGGCGGAGCAGTCGAACGACCGCCCCCACAGGGCCGTGTCCGCCCCGAGGTCCCGCGCTGACCGGTTCATGCTGCGGATGCTCCGGATCAGCCCGGCGGATGTCGACAAGATCGACACCGAAGAAGTACGCGCCGCCCACCGCGCTTTCCGGTGGGCGATCGTCGTCTCCGCCGTGCGCTGCACCATCAGTTACGTCATCATCCCGGTACTGATTCCGATTCTCAGCGTGATGGGCTCGTTGGCTTCACCGATCAGCATCGCCCTGTGCCTGGTCGCGCTCGTCAACGGCTGGCTCGGTGTCCGTCGGTTCTGGAAGACCGACCACCAGGGAAAGTGGGTCTACACCTGGTTCATGGCTCTGATATACGTCATAAGTATCGGGACGATCATCCACGAGATGACGAAGGTGCTGGCCTCATGAACGAGACGAACAGTTCCGCCCGTTCCACCGCCCGGTCCGGTGACACCGACGATCCCACCGCATATGAGGAGGCCCTGCGCAGGCAGGAGGAACTCCAGGCTGAACAGCAGGAGATCCCGTACTCCTCGAACGCCGACGTCGTCACGATGATCCTCGGAGCCCTGATGCTCATCGGGCTCATCATCTGTATGACGATCTACATGTGACCTGCCCGCTCGGAACCGCGCTGGGCTTCAGCGGGGAAACAGCAGGTGCATCTCCCCGTCGAACTCCACTCTCCTGACACGGACCTTGTACACCGGTTCCAGGATCTCCGGGACCAGCACCTGGGACGGGGTACCGGCCGCCACCACCTTCCCCGCGTCCAGCACGACGATCCGGTCGCAGTAACGGGCGGCGAGGTTGAGGTCGTGGAGTACCACGGCGGCCCCGGGCAGTTCACTGACCAGCTCCAGAACATCATGCTGGAAGCGGATGTCCAGGTGGTTGGTCGGTTCGTCGAGCAGGACATGCCCCGCCTGCTGGGCCAGCGCCCGGGCAATCAACGCCCGCTGACGCTCTCCTCCGGACAGGACGGCGACGTCCCGGGCAGCCAGTGCGCCCAGTCCCACGGACTCGAGGGCCCCGACCACCGTGGTCCGGTCCTCGTCGGTGGTCTGAGCCATGATCCCCTGGTGCGGCAGACGTCCCAGCATCACCAGTTCCGCCACCGAGATCGGCGTGGCAGGGTCGTGGTGCTCCTGCGCCACGACGGCGATCCGCCGGGCCACCGCCCGCCGGTGCATCGCAGACAGTGACGTGCCGTCGAGGAGCACATCACCCGATGTCGGTCCCAGCGCACCGTAGAGACAGCGCAGCAACGTGGTCTTACCTGAGCCGTTGGGGCCGACCAGTCCGAGGACACCGTGGTCGGCGACCGTCAGTGAGACCCCGTCGACCGCGGTCACCGGACCGAAACGGACCGCGAGGTCACGGGCCTCGATCATCCGGCGTCCCCCGGGGCCTCCGCCTCTGTCGACGGGCCTGTCGCCGACCCGTCCCGGAGGAACCCGGCGACCTTCTCCACACCGTCCACTGCCAGGGGGGTCGGAGGCTCAGCGTAGTTCAGCATCAGGGGCATGATCCGGTGGCCCTGCCCGGCGGTGGTCCGGTCCATCCCGGGCAGGGCGGTGACGGCCGCGACCATGGCGTCTCCGTCATCGGGACCGGATTCCGCGGAATGCAGGGCGATGACGACATCCGGGTTGCGGTCCACGATTTCTTCGGCACTCACCTCGAAAACCCGGTCCGCCGAATCAGCGAACACGTTCTCACCCCCCGCCTTCTCCACGACGGGTGTGGCCATCGACCCGGCCCCGTAGGCGTAGGTCGTTCCTCCGCCCGGGGTCGGGTAGAGGACGGCGACCCGCGGCCGCGGGGCTCCTTCGGCCGGCCCGGGCAGTGATTCGAGGCGTTCCTGCAGTTCAGAGATGTAGGAGTCGGCGTCCTGACCCCGGTCGAAGACCGTGCCGTACAGCCGGATCTGGTCCCAGACATCGTCCCAGTTCGCCGGCTCGTCGAGTGCTCCGCAGAACGCGGGCTCCTCGATCAGAGGAATGTGGGAGGAGGCCAGGGTCTGCGCGTTGACCGTGTCCGTCGCCCCGAGTACGAGATCTGCCCCGGTGGCCACGACCTCCTCCCGGCTGACCTGCACATGGCCTTCCGGGTTCAGCTTGTCGGTGATCGAGGGGACGGCCGCGAGGGCACTGTTCGTGGCGTCGTCGTAGTACCCGGTGGGGAACACGCCCGCCTTCGCGTGGACCCTGTCGAGGACGCCCAGATGCTGCAGTGTCGGCACTGCGGCGCTCTTGAGCAGGGTGACGTTCTCCGGGACATGGTCGAAGCTCACGGTGGCACCGCAGTTACGGACCTCGGTGGTCCCGGATCCGCTGTCGGAGCAGGACGCCAGGGTCACGGCCACGGCGGCCGCGGCGACGGTGGAGACGATGCTGGAAATGTGGTTCATGGTTCCTTCCGGTGCATACGGTGGATGAGCAGGAGCAGGAACGGCGCGCCGACCAGTGCCGTGATGATGCCGACGGGGATCTCCTGCGGGGCGAGCAGAGTACGGGCACCGACGTCAGCCCAGCTCAGCAGCACCGCGCCGAGCAGGGCGGCGACCGGGGTGAGGGCACGGTGGCGTCCCCCGACGAGACGCCGTGCGAGGTGGGGGACCACCAGGCCGATGAAACCGATCGCCCCGGCCATCGCCACGACTGCTCCGACGATGAGGCAGGACAGGACGATCAGTCCGAGCCGCAGCCGTTCCGGACTGATCCCCAGGGTCAGGGCGGTACCGTCGCCCAGGTTCAGGGCGTCGACCCGCGGACCTGCCACGGCCAGGATCACCGCACCGGACACCACCACGACGGCGACGGCGGCGAGCGGGCCCGACCAGGACGCCAGGCCCAGGGACCCCAGGAGCCAGAACATCACCGACCGGCTCGACTCCGCCGAATCGGAGGCGAAGACGAGGAAGCTCGTCAGGGCGGACAGGGCGTATCCGACGGCGATGCCTGCCATGAGAAGCCGGTCGGCCGTGAAACGACCGGCGGTCCTCGCCACGCCGAGAACCAGGACGGACGCCACCAGTGCCCCGAGGAAGGCGCTGGTCTGCAGGGCGTAGTCGCCGAGAGCGGCCGTCGCACCTGTCCCGACGCCGAGGGTGATGGCTCCGGCGGCGCCGACCGAGGCACCCGAGGAGACCCCGAGCACGTACGGGTCGGCCAGGACATTGCGGACAACCGCCTGGAGAATGACTCCGGCGACTGAGAGACCCGCCCCCACCAGGGCGCCGAGAACTGCCCGGGGGGCGCGGATGGTCCAGATGACGGCGTCGTCCCTGGCGAGGTCGGACGCCTGTCCACCTGTACCGTCGCCGGCGGGGTCGGGGCCGGCGCCGAAGAGGTGGTGGGCGAGGATGCGGACGGAATCGGAGGGGGGGACGTGGACGGAGCCGAATCCGACGCTGAACACCAGGCTGACGACGAGTACGACCGTCAGCACGAGAACCCAGGACACGGTGCGGCGGTGGGAGGCCGTGAAGCCGAGGGCGTCCGGCGTCCGGTCACCGGGACGGGTCCTGTGGTGGTCGGCGAGTACGGTCACCGCTCTGACGCTAGCCGGCGGACCTCCTCATTTGCACATTCAATCGACTGTTTGAATGAAGGTTTTACCTGACGGTAACACGGCCCGGGGGAGGGGTCCCCGTCCTTTTCAGGGCACCCGACCCGACGCAGGACTAGAATCCGGAGCCATGACCGGCGGCGACGCACACGCAGACCCACTCGCCCACCTGTGCGCGCTCTCCGACGACTGGGCCGAAACCTTCCGCCTCCTCGGTGACCCGACCCGCCTACGCCTGCTCACCCTCCTGCACTACGCCGGCCCCGGCACCCTGAGCATGTCCGAGCTGGCCGAGAGAGCAGGCGTCAGGACAGCGACCGCCTCCGCGGCACTGCGGCTGCTGACGACGGCGGGGATAGTCACCGCGCACCGGGACGGACGGATGATGCGCTACGCACTCACCGACGAGAGGGTCCACAGGCTGCTGCACCACCTCGGGGGAACCCACGCCCACTGACGGGCCCAGGACCGCTCCGGGAACTCAGGGGCCCTCCCGGACGACTACTACCCCGTGACGACGAACACCCAGCACCCCTCCCGCGCCCCGGAACCGTCCGGAACCCCCGGAGCAGAACGCAGGAAAGACCCGGACCGCAGTTCAGGACGCCAGACCACGCGCCTTCTCACCCGCCTGCACTTCTTCGCGGGGATCTTCTGCGCACCGTTCATTCTCGTGGCAGCGCTGAGCGGACTGCTCTACGCCACCGCCCCGACAGTCGAGCAGATCGTCTACCACGACATGCTCACCGCCGAACCCACCGCCGCCGACCCTGTCGAACAGCCTGTCGGCGACCTGGTGACCAGGGCACAGGAGCTCCACCCCGACCTGGCCCTGGCGGGGGTCAGGCTCGGAAACCCGGACGAGACCACCCGTGTCCTGTTCACCGACCCGACGCTGCCGGCGTCCACCCTCAGGGCGGTGTTCCTGGACCCGTACTCCGGTGAAGTCAAGGGTGACAGCACCCAGTACGGCAGTTCGGCGTCGCTGCCGCTGCGCCAGTGGATCGACGAAGGTCACCGCAGTCTGTGGCTGGGGGAGAAGGGGCGCCTCTACTCCGAACTGGCGGCGAGCTGGCTCGGCGTCCTCGCTGTCGGGGGTCTGGTGGTCCTGTGGCGACGGCAGCGCGGCAGCGGGTCGGTGACCCGGCTCCGGGGCATGCTGCGCCGGGACGGCAGCGGCCGGGCGCAGGTGATGAGACGCCACGGAGCCACCGGAACGGTCATCTCCGTCGGACTGGTCTTCCTCACCGTCACCGGGCTGACCTGGTCCTCGGTCGCCGGCACGAACATCGGCGAGGTCCGGGCGAACCTCAACTGGGGCACGCCCACGGTCTCCACGGAGATGCCGGGGATGAGGGACACCCCCGACGCCGCAACCGCCGCAACCGGTGCAGCCGGACATGCCGGTCACGAGGGTCACGGTGGCGGCCGGACCGGACCGTCTGTGAGGGTCAGCGGACTCAACCCGGGTGCCGTCGACCGCGTCGCCGCCGCCGCGCGCCGGGAACTGGAGACCCCGTTGACCCTCACCCCGCCGGCACAGGAGGGTGCGGCCTGGTCCGCGGCGGAGAACCGGACCGCCTGGCGTCTGCACAACAATTCCGTGGCGGTGGACTGGGCCACCGGGCAGGTGACCGACAGGCTGCGGTTCTCCGACTGGCCTCTGGCCGCGCAGGCGACCGCCTGGCTGATCCAGCTCCACATGGGGACCCTGTTCGGACTGCCGAACCAGATCGTCCTGGCGCTCCTGGCGGCGGCCATCATCGTGATGGTGGTCCGGGGCTACCGGATGTGGTGGATGCGGCGTCCCCGTGGCAGGTCCGCCGGTACGCTGCCCGCTGCCCCGCGCCGGGCGGGCCCCGCGCCGGGCGGGCCGGGGGCGTCCGACCGTCGGCACCCTCATCCTCTGCGCAGCTCTGGTGGCCTACGGGGTCATCGCCCCGCTGTTCGGGGTCACCTGTCTGGCGTTCGTGGCGGCCAGCGTGCTCTGGGACACCGCCCGCCGCGTGTTTCGGCGGAGTTAAACACCCCGTCGTCCGGTGCGCGGCGTCCCGCCGCGGCAGTACCGTTGGGGACAAACACCGAACGGAAGGACGCCATGGATCTCACTGCCCGGGAGCAGGAGAAGCTGCTCCTGTTCACCGCTGCCGAGGTGTCACGTCGACGCCTGGCCCGTGGTCTGAAACTCAATGTCCCCGAGGCCACCGCCCTGATCAGCGAAGCCGTCGTCGAAGCCGCCCGTGACGGGCAGACCGTCGCCGAGGCCATGGAGACCGGGACGAAGGTCCTCGGCCCCGAGCAGGTGCAGGACGGGGTGCGGGAGATGCTCGACCTCATCCAGGTGGAGGCGACGTTCCCCGACGGAACGAAGCTGGTCAGTGTCCATGACCCGATCGGACAGTGACACCGTGGGAACCGGAACAGGGTCCACTCCCGCCGCGTCAGGTCCCGCGCCTGACGCGGTGACTGTCCTGTACGCGGGTGCCGAGGCGCCGGCTCCCGGCCCACTCGCCGAGGCCACCGGAACCACTGTGGTCACCGGACCCCGGGGTCTGTCACCCCATCTGGAGAGGGCGGGGAGCCTCGGCGTCCCCCTGGTCGTCATTCCCGCCGGTACCGGCCGTGACCTCACCTCGGTGACCCAGGCCGCCCAGGCCCTGCAGTGGGCGGCCCGTTCGGGTACCGGGGTGGTTCTCGGCCCGTCCCTGGCGGACGCCACCCGCTCGATCGCCGAGATGCGACGTCACCTGCGTGCCGCGGTGTCGGTCCACGGGGCGGACTCGGTGCTCTTCCTGGCCCGCACCGTGGACCCGTTCGCCGACGCCGAACTGCTCCGCCGGGTACGTCTGGCACGCCAGTTCTCCGAGGACCTGGAGGTCGAGGTCGCGTTCGAGGGGGCGTGGCCGTCACCGGCGAAGGCCAGAGAGCGGCTGCGGCTGTTGGGAGCGAGGGAGACGGTGCAGGTCCGTGCCGATCTGGCGTTCCCCGCCCGTGCCGGGGACGGCGCCGCGGACGCCACTGATGACGCCACCCCGCTGTTCCGGGCGTCCGCCCTGGCCACCGCGGTGGGGCACCCCGCTGTTCCGGGCGTCCGCCCTGGCCACCGCGGTGGGGGAGGCGTCCCGTACGGCCCTGCACCTGCTGCGGGACCACGGTGACGACGGAATCGCCGACGGACTGCTCGCCGACCACGCCACCGGTTTCGCACACTCCCACGGCGACGACGACCACAGTCACAGTCACCCGCACGGTCACGGTCACAGTCACAGTCACACGCACAGCCACAGTCACACCCACCACCACTAAGGCAGGAGAACCACCATGTCCGGATCCGCCGCAGGCTACGGCACCGCACCCGGTGCCGCGCCCACCGTCGAACTCAATCCGGGACGCCGTACCGTCACACTCCGGGTGTCCAACACCGGTGACCGCGCCGTCCAGGTCGGTTCGCACTACCACTTCTTCGAGGTCAACGCAGCCCTCGACTTCGACCGGGAAGCAGCATGGGGCATGCACCTGTCCATCCCCTCCGGCCTGGCGGTGCGTTTCGAACCCGGGGACTCCCGGGAGGTCGAACTGGTGGACTTCGGAGGACGCCGCATCCTCCACGGATTCGCCGGTCTCACCGAAGGTGCCCTCGACGACCCTGCGGTCAGGGCAGCGGCACTGGAGAAACTGCCCGCATTCCTGCACAGCAACGACGAACTGGAGACCCGCTGATGACCCGCATCGACCGACGTCGCTACCAGGAGATCTACGGACCCACCACCGGTGACACGGTCCGTCTGGCGGACACCGACCTCACCGTGCGGATCACCCGCGACCACCTCGCCTCCGCCTACGGTGACGAGTCCGTCTACGGCGGTGGCAAGGCGGTGCGCGACGGGATGGCCCAGGACCCCACGGCCACCTCCACCGGTGGTGCCGGCAACCGTGCCCTCGACACCGTCATCACCGGCGTCATCGTCCTCGACGCCGTGGCAGGGGTCGTCAAAGGTGACGTCGGCATCAGGGACGGCCGGATCGTCGGGATCGGCAAGGCCGGAAACCCGAACACCCAGGACGGGGTGGACCCTGAACTGGTCATCGGTCCCGGCACCGAGGTCATCGCGGGGGAGCACCGAATCCTCACCGCCGGCGGCGTGGACTCCCACATCCACTACATCACCCCGCAACAGGCCGAGCACGGCCTGGCGGGCGGGATCACCACCTTCTTCGGCGGAGGTACCGGACCGTCCGAGGGAACTCTGGGGACCACCTGTACTCCGGGGCCCTCGGGTGTGGAGTTCATGCTCCGTGCCGCCGAGGGACTCCCCGTGAACACCGGTTTCCTGGGCAAGGGGTCGGGCTCCCTGCCGGAGGCACTGGCAGAACAGATTGTCGCCGGTGCCGCCGGGCTGAAGATCCACGAGGACTGGGGTGCGACCCCGGCGAACATCCGCAACGCCATGGACGTGTGCGACAGCTTCGACGTGCAGCTCGCGATCCACACCGACACCCTGAACGAGGGCGGATTCTTCGAGTCGACCGCCCGCGCCTTCGGCGGACGTACCGTCCACACCTTCCACTCCGAGGGCGCCGGCGGCGGACATGCACCGGACATCCTCAGGGTCACGGGAATGCCCAACGTGCTCCCGGCGTCCACCAACCCCACCCTCCCGTACACGGTCAACTCCGTGGACGAGCTGCTCGACATGGTGATGGTGTGCCACCACCTGTCCCACGACATCCCGGAGGACGTCGCCTTCGCGGACTCCCGTGTCCGTGCCGAAACCATCGCCGCGGAAACGGTGTTCCACGATCTGGGCCTGATCAGTATCTTCAGTTCCGACTCCCAGGCGATGGGACGCGTCGGCGAATCCTGGCAGCGTGCTTTCCAGACCGCCCACCACTGCAGAGTGGAACTCGGTGAGCTGGAGGAGGACAGGGGCCACGGCGACGACAACGAGCGCGTACTGCGCTACGTCGCGAAGATCACCCTCAACCCGGCGATCGCCCAGGGAATCAGCGCCCATGTGGGCAGCATCGAACCGGGCAAGCTCGCCGACCTGGTCCTCTGGCCCGTGGAGACCTTTGCGGCCAAACCGCACCTGGTCCTGCGTCAGGGCCGCATCGCCTACGCCCGGATGGGTGACCCGAACGCATCACTGGCCACTCCGCAGCCGGTGTTCTACCGGGACATGTTCGCCAACTACGGTTCCGCCCTGCAGAACACCCGCACAACCTTCATGAGCCGGGCAGCAGTGGACGCCGGAGTACCCGAGCACCTGGGACTGCAGTCACTGGTCCTGCCCGTGGAGAACACCCGCGGCCTGGGCAAGAAGGACATGGTCCGTAACGACCGTACGGCGGACATCCGGGTCGACCCGGACACCTACGAGGTCACCGTCGACGGAGTCCACGCCACCATCGCACCGGCGGAGACCCTGCCCCTGGCACAGAAGTTCTTCCTGTTCTGAGTGCCCTGATGCCGCCCACCTCCTCGTCCCCGCCACCCGCTCCACGGTCCCTGCTGCCGTTCCTCCAGGCCATGACCTATGCGGACTCCGCGTACCCCTCCGGCAGGTACACCCTGTCGCACGGTCTGGAGGGACTGGTCCAGGCGCACCGTGTGCAGGGCGCGGACGAGGTGTCGTCCGCGCTCGCCGACCACCTGAGATACACGGCCGCCCCCGGTGACGGGGTGGCGACCGCGGCCGCGGCGACGGCGGGACCCGGCCGGATCGCCGTGCTCATCGACCTCGACCACGAACTGTCGGCGACGAAGGTCACCCATGAGCTGCGCCGTGCGTCCACCCGGGTGGGACGCCAGATGCTGCAGGTCACCACCGAGGTGGAACGCCGCCTCGGTGGTGAACTCCCGGAACCGTTGCTCAGCTACGCCGCCGCCGTCGCAGCGAAGGAGACCCCCGGCAACCAGGCTGTCGTCGCCGGTCTCGTCCACCGCGCCCACGGTCTCACCCCGCGGGACGCGGTCGCCACCGAGCTGACGGGCCTCGCAGTCGGCTGGGCGGGGGCGGCGCTGCGGCTGCGGCAGTGCGACCACATCGACGCCCAGGTCGTCATCACCGCCGCGCACCCGGTCATCGCCGGGCTGGCCGTGCAGTGCGTGCAGGTGGCGTCCGACCTGGTGCCCGGTACCGGCCCGGAACCCGTACCTTGCCCGGGATCCGGTCACGTGTACGCCAACTCGCCCGGCCGCCGCGGCTGGCGGTTCCTGGGCCGGGCCAGTCCGGGTTCCGACCTCGCCTCAGCCGCGCACGAGACCGCACCGGCCCGCCTGTTCATGAGCTAGAAAGGACGCCATGCCCCCCCCAGACGTACCCCCCTCAACAACCGCAGCCACCTCAGATGTCCGCGACCCCGCCCCCGCCCCGTCCGCCGTTGCCGCACCGGACCCGGTGACCGGGTCCGGTTCCCCGCTGCGCATCGGCATCGGCGGGCCTGTCGGGTCCGGCCAGACCCCCCTCCTCGAAGCTCTCGTCCCCCTGTTCGTCGACGCCGGCCGCCAGGTCGGCGTGATCACCAACGACATCTACACCCAGGAGGACGCCCTGCATGTCCGGCGGGAACTCGACGGGATCATCAGCCCGGACCGGATCATCGGGGTGGAGACCGGCTCCTGCCCGCACACCGCCGTACGTGACGACCCGACGATGAACCTCATGGCCGCCGCCGACCTGGTGGAGGAGCATCCGGACATTGACACGGTCTTCTTCGAGTCCGGCGGAGACAATCTCACCCTCACCTTCTCACCGGCGCTGGTGGATGTCTTCGTCTTCGTCCTGGACACGGCGGAGGGGCAGAAGATGCCGAAGAAGCGTGGCCCGGGCATCACCGAGTCCGACATCCTCGTCATCAACAAGACCGACATCGCCCGGTACGTCCGCTGTGACCTGGACATCATGAACGCCGACGCCGTGGATGTCCGTGACGGTCGTCCGGTCGTGCTCACAGACTGTCTCGCCGGCAGGGGAATCGCGGAGCTTGCGGCGAAGCTGGAGAGGTACCGCGTGTGAGACCGTCCTCCCCGGCAGTGCCCGGAGCCCGGTCGGACATGTCCCGCCTGGACCCGGCGTCCGTCACCCCTCCGGTGCCGTGGGAGTTCCTCCCCCTCGTCCGTGAGACCGGGGAGGGGACCGGCGACGACGGAGCTGCGGTCCCTGACGGAGTCCAGCCGGTCGGGCGCCCCGGGAAGGTGGGGATCCTCGACCTCACGCTGACCGCAGACATGGTGTCCCCGGTGCACAGGACCGGCGTGACCTCCCGGTATGTCAAGGCGCCGATGCAGTTGACCCGTCCCCTGCACATCGACCCCGGCGATCCGGGGGAGGCGTTCGTCTACGTGCGTTCCACCGGCGGCGGGCTGGCGCAGAATGATCGCATCCGGCAGCGGCTGAGGCTGGGCGTCGGTGCACGGGCGACGGTCACCACTCCCGCTGGTACTCCGGTGCACCGGATGAACGCGGGACTGGCGACCCAGTGGGTCACCCTGGAGGTGGGGCAGGACGCCGTGTGCGAGTACCTCCCCGGCCAGAACATTCTCTTCGCAGGCTCCCGTCTGCTGCAGGTCACCGACGTGGTCCTGGCAGATTCGGCGACATTTCTCGCCGCCGAGGTGGTCCTCACCGGGCGTCTGGCCCGCGGGGAACGGGACCTCTACGACGCCCTCGGCCAGTGCTGGCGTGTCGAGAGGGCGGGGCGGCCCCTGCTGTCTGATTCGCTGTGTGTGACAGGGGCAGGTCAGGGCAGGTCGGAGATGCTGCTGTCCCGGTGGCCGGTGTGGGCGACGGTGCTCGTCGTCCCGCCCGTCGGAGAATCTGTCAGAGATCTGCTGGTGAAGATCCGCGAATTGCTGGCGGAGGTGACCGGTGGTGTGTCGGCTGCCCACGGGGCAGTCCCGGAGGATCTCAGCGCCGCGGCGTCCACCATGGTGGGGGACGCCGGGATCACGGTACGGGTCGCCGGGGAGGACCCGGTGGTGGTGCGGTCAGTGGTGGACACGGTGTACGGGTGCGCCCGTCTGGCTCTGCTGGGCCGGCCGGCCGTGGACCTGCGCCGGATGTGAAGCTGCGCGGGTGGGTGCTCCGGCCTGTGCTGTCCTGCAGGGTCCTGCTGTCTCACGCCGTCTCACACGTCCGTAACACAGGACGCCGGGTGAACCCTGTTTAGCACCGTGTCGGAAACATACAAGGTCATCCGGAGGAAACCGGACGTCCATACCGTTGGCTCCCATGACTCCTCCAGTGGACATGCTCCATCAGACCCGGGACTCCGAACCGACGGACGGGCGGTCCGGTCCCGTCTCCGCCGTCGAGGGTGCCAGCCCGGTGGGTACCGAAGACTTTTCGTTGCGGTTTGCGCCGCGTCATTACCGGCGGTGGACTCCGGCGGCGGTGGCTGCCAGTGCGTTGGGTGGTATCGCGTATCTGGCGGATTTCTCCATCGGTGCGACCATCGGTGTGGAACACGGGACGGTCAACGCTGTCGGTGGTGTGCTGATCGCCGCGGTGTTGATTTTCGTGTCGAGTTTCCCGTTGGCGTACTACGCTGCCCGGTACAACGTGGATCTTGACCTGATCACCCGGGGGTCGGGGTTCGGGTACAAGGGGTCGATCATCACGAACCTGATTTTCGTGTCGTTCACGTTCATCCTCTTCGCCACGGAGGGGGCGATCATGGCGCAGGGGTTGAAGGCGGGGCTGGGTGTTCCGTTGTGGGCGGGGTACGCGGTGAGTTCGTTGATGATCATTCCGTTGGTGGTGTACGGGATGAAGTTGTTGTCGAAGCTGCATTCGTGGACGAATCCGCTGTGGCTGGTGATGATGTTCGTGCCGTTGGTGGTGCTGATCATCCAGGAGCCGGGGTCGGTGGGGACGTTTCTGGAGTACTCCGGTGAGGAGGACAAGGGGGTGTCGTTCGCGGCGATGATGCTGGCTGCGGGGGTGTGTCTGTCGTTGACGGCGCAGATCGCGGAGAACATCGACTACCTGAGGTTCATGCCGCCGCGGACGGCGCAGAACCGTCGGGCGTGGTGGACTGCGGTGGTCTGTGGCGGCCCGGGGTGGGTGGTGCTGGGTGCGACGAAGCAGATCATCGGGATTTTTCTGGCGGTGTACATGATTTCTGTGCTGGGTCAGGGCACGGATCTGGCGGTGGAGCCGGTCAATCAGTTCATGAGTGAGTACCGGCAGATGATGCCGGGGTGGCTGGCGACGACGTTGGCGGTGATCCTGGTGGTGATCTCGCAAATCAAGATCAACACGACCAACGCGTACTGCGGGTCGTTGGCGTGGACGAACATCTACTCGCGGACGTTCAAGAGGTATCCGGGCCGGGTGTGGTTCGTGGTGCTGAATGTGGGGATTTCGCTGGCGTTGATGGAGTTCAACATGTTCAGTGTGCTGAGCTTTGTGCTGAGTTTCTACTCGAATCTGGCGATCGCGTGGATTTTCACCGTTGCCGCGGACATCGTCATCAACAAGTACCTGCTGGGGTTGTCGCCGAAGGTGCCGGAGTTCCGTCGCGGGATGCTCTACGACTGGAACCCGGTGGGTATCTCCTCGGTCATTCTCTCCGGTGGGATTTCGGTGGCGATGTTCTTCGGTGTGTTCGGTGACGGTGTCGCGGCGTTTTCCCCGTTGTTCGCTGCGGTGATTGCCGTGGTGGTCACGCCGTTGGCGGCGGTGGTCACCGGGGGCCGGTACTACCTGCGCCGGTCTGACGACGGTATTGATCTGCCGATGTTCGACGCTGACGGTAATCCGGTCGACGACCGGTTGACCTGTGCGATCACGGGGGAGTCGTGTGAGCGTCCGGACATGGTTGCCTCGGCGTTGCCGGGGCCTGACGGGGAAAGGCAGTATGTGTCGTCTCTGGCGTTGACGTTGGATGTGAGCGGGGAGCATGTGCTTCCTGCTGATCCGCCGCGTCGGTGAGGTCGTGGGGAGGGTCGTCGGTGAGGGCCGGTGGGGGGCGGTGGTGATTCGGCGGCGGTGAGTGCGGTAGGGAAGGTGGAGGGACGTGACAGAACGTGCGCCGGCTCTCAGCCGAACCGGACCTCATCGAGGTCCAGGGCGTCCCCGGGAGACGCCTGGGCCCTGGCCAGTGCAACGTAACCGGCGGCGTGAGCGATGAGATGCTCCCGCTCCGCGGTGGAGAGTTCCCGCCTGACCTTCGCCGGCAGACCTGCGGCGAGAACCCCGTCGGGAATCTCCTGGCCCTCGAGAACAACGGCCCCGCCGCCGATGATGCACCCCGATCCTGTGACTGACCTGCTGAGCAGAGTGGACTGCATGCCGACCAGGGTCCCGTCGCCGACGGTGCAGGCGTGGACGAGAGCCTGGTGCCCGACCGTGACATCGTCACCGAGCACCGCGGCAGAGGCCTGCTCACAGTGGATCACCGCATTGTCCTGGACATTGGTGCGGGAACCGATCCGCACCGCACCGACATCGCCGCGCAGGACCACGCCGTAGAAGACCGAGGCGTCCTCCCCGACTGTCACGTCCCCGACGATCACAGCACCGGGGGCGATCCAGGCGGAGCGGTGTATTCGTGGCACCCTCCCGTTGAACGGGAGGATCAGGGGACCGGTGACAGGGGGAGGCAGAGTTCCGCTCATGTAACCACGCTAACGGACGGCCGGGGCATGACGGGAGTGGAATCCCATGCTCTGAGTAGACGGTGAGACGGGTCTGCTGCACGGCACGATGCCATCTTTCCAGGCCTGCCCTGCCGGGCAAGTCAGATCAGATGTCACCTCACCGTGCAGCAGACCCCCCGGGTTAGTCGCTATTGATGACCCGTAGCGCCGACCATGGACACGCAAGTAGGTACTCGCCTATCATCGCGGGATGGGTGATGTCTTCAAAGAGTTGGAGAACCCGACACGGCGCACGATCCCGGGCGAGCTGACCGAGTGTGTGATAGGCAGTCTCTGCTCGAGATTTGCTCGCGCCCGGCCGTGCGGCACGGCAACACCTCGTCGCAGCAGGTCATCTCTGAGCACCTGGCCTTGCTGGAGAAGGCCGACCTTGTCCGCTCGCGCTGGGAAGGGCGGGCAGAGATCTATCACCTGAACACTGAATCGCCGCTTTCGATCGTCGATCGCTGGCCACAACACGGACTCATGGAGTGAACGCACCATGCCCAGGATCAATGTGACGAGCGTGCTGGTCGATGACCAGGCCAAGGCGCTCGCTTTCTACACCGACATGCTCGGCTTCGTGGCTAAGACCGACATTCCGCTCGGGGAGCACCGGTGGCTGACCGTGGTCGGAGCGAACGAGCCCGACGGCGTCGAGCTGCTGCTGGAGCCCGACGTCCATCCCGCCGCGAAGGCGTTCAAGCGTGCACTGGTCGAGGACGGCATTCCACTCACCTCGTTCGCCGTCGACGATGTGGTCGCCGTCCATAAGGATCTCGTGGCGCGAGGGGTGAGCTTCACGCAGGCTCCGACCGCTATGGGCCCGGTGGTCACAGCGGTCCTGGATGACACCTGCGGCAACCTGATCCAGCTCACGAGCCCCGCATGAGCTCGACAGAGTCGGGTTTGGCCCTACCTTCGTTGAGTGGACACCCGATTTAGCGGGACCCGTTCCGCACGAGGGGATGTCACCATCGCCGAGAAGACCTCCGGGAAGAAACCCCGCCGGACTTTCACCCCCGAGTACCAGCACGAGGCCGCCCGTCTTGTCATCGACACCGGGCGGGCCGTCGCCGACGTCACCCGAGAGCTCAACGTCGCCCCCCCCGGTCGTTGGGCAAGTGGGTCGCCGCCGAGCGAGCCACTGACACCGGGCGAACCCACCGGTGAACTGACCCTGGATGAACGCGCCGAGCTCAAAGCCTCACGCCGACAGGTCGAGGACCTGCACAAGGACAACGAGTTCCCGGGAAAAGCAGCAACCTTCTTCGCGAGCCTTGCCGACGACCGACGAACGGTACGCACTGATGGCAGGGTGAACAAGAAGTTCACCGGTGGTGACAACGATCCCCGGTGTGGCCCCCTACAAGATCCCTGACCGGGTCAAGCGCGGTTGGGACCAGGGCAGACCCGACCGCGTCCGGATGTCGGACAACACCTACCTGCGTACCGGTGAAGGCTGGTTGTACCTCGCCGCGGTCACCGATGCGCACTCCCGTCGGATCCTGGGATGGTCGATGGACTCTCACATGGTTACGTTCCCTGGTCGCCAGAGCCCTGGAAATGGCTCGAACACTGCGTGGGGAGGTTCCTGACGGTGTGGTGGTCCATGCTGACCGCGGTACGGGGTTCACCAGTGATGACATGTTCAAGGTCTGCCGGGGTCTGGAGATGGTGCAGTCAGTCGGGCGGACGGGTGTGTGTTGGGACACTGCGATGGCTTCAGAGTGTGTGGGGGACGTTGAAGACTTCAGTTCTACGACCGGCGTAAGTGTCCCACCCGGGCTGAGGCGCGGATGAAGGTCAGCGATTGGATCGAGTCCCGGTACAACCGTCGGCGGCTGCACTGAAGCGCTGGGTTACGTTCCGCCGGTGGAGCTCGACATGAATCTGCCCAACAAACCTGCTGCTGAGGAACCTGACGCAGCTCAGTCACCTGTCCACGATTTGCGGGGAAGGCCAGGGCCACAAGAGTGGACCTCGAGGGTGGAGGTACTTGCAGCGATCTTGCGGCAGACAGCGATGCCGTCACTGTCAGGGGAGCCGGAGGACGGCGGCGACCTCGGTGCGGGATGCGTCGAGCTCGGTGACCACGGCTACGGCGTCGGCTCTGAGCTGCTCTCGATGTGGCGTCCGCACCCCTGGGGTCCGATGGATGTGGGTGGGACAGTTTTGTGGGTCTCACCGTCTACCTGAGGTGTGATACACCAGGGCCATGTCCCGACAAACGGCCCGGCCCTGTCTGCTCATCGTCCACCACAGCCCCACCGGCCTGCTGAACTCGGGGACGGAGGAGGTCGTTGACGCGGCCAGCTCCGCCGCCGCCGAGGTCAACGCCACCCTGCCCGCCGGACTTCACCTGGAGGTCAGGCAGCGGGACGCCCTGCGGCCGGACGCGGATGAACTGCTGGCGGCGTCCGCCCTTCTCTTCGGGACGAGCGCGAACTTCGGCTACATCTCCGGGGCCCTCAAGCACTACTTCGACTCGACATTCAGGCAGGTCACCGGTGACCCCGGATACAGCGCCCGCAACGTGCCCTTCAGCTACTGGATCCGTGGCGGGCACGACACCACCGGCGCGCAGAAGGCCATGGACTCCATCACCACCGGATACGGCTGGACGCGTGCCGCCGACCCCGTGTGCTTCACCGGAGACCCGGCGCCGCACATACATGCGTTGCGGGAGATGGCGGAGAACACCGTCGGCGCCTGGTACGCCTCGTTGGACTGAACCGGGCACTGAACCGGGCACTGAACCGGGCTCTCTGACCCGGTGGGGACGTGAGACTACTTCGCGTCAGAGAGGAAGTGCGCGGCGCCGGCCGCCGCCGTGGTCACCGCGATGACCGAGGGCCAGGCGCCGATCTTCTTCGCCAGGGGGTGGGAGAGCCCGAAAGCGCCGATGAAAGCGCCGGTGAGCCCGACCGCCAGGGGGGCGCCGCCTTTGGCGACCCAGGAACGGTTCGCCCAACCGAGTGCCGCGACCATGGGAATCGTCCCCAGCGGCCGGATCCCGGTCTCCCTGGCGGTGAGCCAGCCACCGACGAGGCCGAGTCCGACGAGTGCGGAGGTGTTGACGTCTTCAGCTTTTTTCAGGGACATGTCCATGGACAGCCATGGTACGCGGTGCGTCTTCCCGGGTAGACTTCTCCGACGTACGGTCTGCTGTGAACCGGTGGAGCGGTCTCCTGTGCCGGTTCCCTCACCCGCAGTGACGTGTACGTCGAACCCGGAGAACGTGCCACACGACGTGGCAGCAGAAATCGTGTTCCAGAAAGTGTCATGGTCCAGTCAGTCCGGAAGGGGAGTCCACCTGTGGTCAACCGAGATGCCGACCGAGTTACCGGACAGGACGCCGGTCCGGTCGGCCGGGAACAGTCCACCCCAGGCAGCTCCACCGTCCCGGGCACCCACCGGTCTCCGGGGGTTCTCGCCACCAGACTCACCAGACTGTGGGGAGTGGACCTCCCCCTTGTCGGGGCACCCATGGCGGGCAGGGCCGGCGGTCGTCTCGCCGCCGCGGTGAGTGCGGCGGGCGGCCTCGGGATGATCGGGGTGGGTGCACGCAGCACCCCCGCGTGGATCACCGGTGAGGCGGAGACCGCGGGAACCGGGGGGAACTTCGGCATCGGGCTGATGGTCTGGGCCCTGGACGCCGAGGCCGCGGACAATGACGGGACCTCGACGGTGTTCGACGCCGCAGTCGAGGCCAACCCCACAGTCCTGTCCCTCGCCTTCGGGGACCCCGCCCCGTGGGTTCCTGCGGCACACCGGGCCGGTATCAGCGTTGTCGCCCCGGTCAACGACATGCTGCAGGTCCGGCAGGCACTTGCCGCTGACGTCGATGTGCTCTGTGTCCAGGGTACCGACGCCGGAGGTCACACCGGACGGCTGGGAACGATGCCCCTGATGCAGGAGGTCCTCGACTTCACGGCCGTCCAGGCCCCGGGTGTGCCTGTCGTCGTCGCCGGCGGCATCGGTACCGGCCGTGGTGTCGCCGCAGCCCTCGCCGCCGGAGCGGACGGGGCGTGGATCGGTACCGCACTGCTGGCGTCCCCGGAGGCCGAAGGCGACGAGGAACTCCGCGCTGCGGCGGTGAAGGCCGGGAGCGGGTCGACGGTACTGACCGGCATCTACGACCGTGCGGAGCAGCAGGCCTGGGACATCACCCTCTGGCCCACCAGGACGGTGCGCAACGCCTTCGTCGACCGGTACGTCGATGACGCCACCGTCACCGACGGGGAACTGGTCGCCGCCCGGGCACCGGGGGGACCCTACGCGGGGGAGCTCAAGCTCCATGCCGGGCAGTCGGTGGGGCTGGTACGGCAGCAGGCACCGGCAGGCGACGTGGTCCGCCGGCTCGCCGACGAGGCGGAGAGACTGCTGGGCAGGTTCTGACAACTCCCCGGTCAGGGCATTCTGCCGCGCGTAACGTGGGGGTCATGGCAGACAGGGACGGTCAGGGTCATCTCAGTATCGACCGGGTGTACGACGCCCGCAGGGGAGAAGGCG
Source organism: Corynebacterium provencense (assembly GCA_900049755.1). Classification (GTDB taxonomy): domain Bacteria; phylum Actinomycetota; class Actinomycetes; order Mycobacteriales; family Mycobacteriaceae; genus Corynebacterium; species Corynebacterium neomassiliense. Next base: position 1,030,639 of record LT160593.1, on the reverse strand, counting down.
CAGAAGGCGTCCCCGACGGTGCCGCCACGTTCCTCGTCGACCGGCTGTGGCCCCGTGGGGTGAAGAAGACCGACCTCCGGCTCACCGGCTGGCCCCGGGAACTGACCCCGTCGACAACACTGCGCCGGCAACTCCACGACGGAACCCTGACCTGGGAACAGTTCGGGGACGCCTACCGCACCGAACTCGACGGGCGACATTCCGCCGGTGAACTGGACGACATCCTCACCCTGCTCAGACAGACTCTCAGCGAACGGGACGTGGTGCTTCTCTTCGCCGGCAGGGACACCGTCCACACCCACGCCAGGGTCCTGGAGGACTGGCTTGACGGGGTCCTGTGACATAAGGGGCGTCACATGCGCTGCAGAAGGTCGGCGGCGATACTCACGGCGATGGTCGCAGGGTGGCGTCCTCCCAGGTCGGGAATGCCCACGGGGCAGCGGATACTGTTGATCTCCCCGTCGGTGAAGCCGGCGTCCCCCAGCTTCATCCGGAACCGGGCCCACTTCGCCGACGACCCGATGAGGCCGACAGACCCCAGGTCACCCGAAGCCCGGGCCCGGGTGAGCAGGGCCTGGCACAGGTGCAGGTCCTCACCGTGGTCGTGGGTCATGACAACCACATGACAACCCCGGGGGAGCTCGTCGACGACCTCCTCGGGGACCATGCTGTGCCGCATGCGGACGGACGCCGGAGCACCGTTGACCTCCGCGGCCACGGCGTCGACGGCCTCGGGACGGGAATCGCAGAACCACAGGTCGGCGTCCTGCCTGGACAGGATGCGCGCCAGTTCCAGCCCCACATGACCGCAGCCGAACACCGCCACCGCGGGGGGGACGGGAAGGGGTTCGAGAAACACGGTGACCTCTCCGCCGCAGCACTGGCGGCCGTGCTCGTAGGGGGCGTGCTCGTTGAGCGCGAACTCCAGGAACTCCGGGCCCCCGGACGGGGGACTGTCCGGCGGGCCGGACGCCGCCGCGGCGAGCATCTCGCGGGCACGGTCGACCGCTCCGGCCTCGAGATTGCCGCCACCGACGGAGCCGAAGATCTCCGACCCGGTGACGAGCATCTTCGCACCTGCCTCACGTGGGGCGTGTCCCCGGCGGGCTGCGAGGGTGACCAGCACCGAAGGAATCCGGCGGGCGCGCAGGTCGGCGGCGTCGGAGATCCAGCTCATGACGACACCGGCTGGAGGCTACGCAGACCGCGCACCCGCTGAACCGCCCAGAACACCGCCTCGGGGGTTGCCGGGGAGGGAAGCTCCACCACTGTGCCGCTGCCGACGCCGGGCTCTCCCGCGTCACCGAAGGCGGCGACCGCCTGCCGCAACGCCTCACGGACGGAGAAGGCGAGCATGAACGGCGGCTCACCGACAGCCTTCGACCCGTACACCGCCCCCTCCTCATGGGCCTTGTCGAGCAGTTCGATGTTGAACACCGGGGGAAGCTCGGACAGTGACGGAATCTTGTACGTCGAGGCGCCGGCGGTGGTCAGGCGTCCGGTTCCCCGGTCCCCGTCATGGGAACCGTCGTCCCAGCGCAGGTCCTCCAGGGTGAGCCAGCCGGCGCCCTGGACGAAACCTCCCTCGATCTGGCCGAGGTCTATCAGGGGGGACAGGGAGTCCCCCACGTCGTGGACGATGTCGACCCGCCGCAGTGCGCAGGAACCGTCGAAACGGCTGACCTCCACCTCCGCGGCGGCGACACCGTAGGCGAAGTACTTGAACGGTTCGCCCTGCATCACCGAGGCGTCCCAGTGCAGTCCCTCGGTCCGGTAGAAACCGGACGCGGACAGCTGCACCCGCTGACTGTAGGCGGTGGCGACGACCTCCTCCCAGGTCAGGGAACCGGGGACGCCCAGGGCGGTGACCCTCCCGCGGGAGAAACGGACGTCTGCGGGGTTCACCCCCAGGCGGGAGGCCGCGACCGTGCGCAGGCGGGAGATGATCTGCCCGCAGGCGTCCTTCACCGCACCACCGTTGAGATCGGCCCCGGAACTCGCCGCCGTCGCGGACGTGTTCGGGACCTTGTCGGTCCGTGTCGGAGAACTCCGCACCATCGACAGAGGAACCCCGAGGGTTGTCGCCGCGACCTGCATCATCTTCGTGTGCAGGCCCTGGCCCATCTCGGTACCGCCGTGGTTGACCAGCACCGACCCGTCCTTGTAGACCAGCACCAGAGCCCCGCCCTGGTTGAACGCGGTGAGGTTGAAGGAGATGCCGAACTTCACCGGGGTCATCGCCAGGGCACGCTTCCGGTCCCGGTGGGTGGCGTTGAAGGCCTCGATCTCCGCCTCCCGGGCGACCACGTCCGCATGGTCGAGGACCTGGTCCCAGGCCGCCTCCAGGCGTTCGGGGTGACGCACCGGCATGTCGTAGGGGGTGCGGTCGCCGCTGCGGTAGAAATTCCTGCGGCGGACCTCCCGGGCAGGCAGACCGAGGTCCTGGGCGATCCTGCCCATGATGTCCTCGATGACGATCATCCCCTGTGGTCCGCCGAAACCCCGGAAGGCGGTCTGCGACGTCCGGTGGCACAGGGCGATACGCCCGTGGACCGCGATGTCCGGGATCCGGTAGGCGTTGTCGATGTGGCACATCGCGCGGGCCAGCACCGGCTCGGACAGGTCGAGCGACCACCCGCCGTCCGCGGTCAGGGTCACGTCAAGGGCGGTGAGCCGGCCCTCGTCGGTGTAGCCGACTGTCCAGGTGGAGTGGAAACCGTGACGCTTGCCCGTCATCACCATGTCCTGGGCCCGTGACAGCCGGACCCTCACCGGACGACCGGTGAGCACCGCGCCGAGTGCTGCAACGGCCGCGTAACCGTGGGGCTGCATCTCCTTGCCGCCGAAACCACCGCCCATCCGGAGGGACTGCACGGTGACCGCGTTCGCCGGGATTCCGAGGACGTGACTGACGATGTCCTGGGTTTCGGTGGGATGCTGGGTGGAGCACTGGATGAAGATCTGCCCCGACTCGTCGACCACGGCGACGGACGCCTGGGTCTCCAGGTAGAAGTGCTCCTGGCCGGAGAACTCGAAAGTCCCGGACATGACGCGCTGACAGGGGTCGGACGCCGCGGTCCTGAGCGCGGACGCGGCGTCCCCCCGCAGCATGGTGGGCCGGGCACCGTGGAAACTCCCCCGGGCTATCGCGTCGGTGAGGGTCAGCACCGCCGGCAGGGGTTCATAGTCCACCTCGACCGCGGCGGCACCTTCCCTGGCCGCCTCCAGGCTTTCGGCGAGGACCCAGCAGACCGCGTGCCCGACGAACATGACCTCTCCGCCGGGGGTACCGGGGCGGTCCGCAGGCGGTGCCACGGGGAACAGCGGCTCGTCATGTTTTGTCCCGGCGTCGTTAACCCCGGGGACATCGGCGGAGGTCAGTACCCGGACCACCCCGGGGACGCCGAGAGCGGCGTCCACCCGCAGTCCGGTGATCCGGGCGTGGGCGTGCGGGGACCCGACCGGGCAGGCGTGCAGGATACCCGGGTAACGGTTGATCAGGTCGTCGGTGTACAGGGCGGTGCCGGTGACGTGGAGGGCGGCGGACTCGTGTGCGTGGGACTCGCCGACCACCGGGTCAGCGGGACGCTGTGACAGGGAACTCATGACCGCACCTCCTGAAGCCCGTCTGCGTCACCCGGTCCGCCCGGTCCGCCAGGTCCGTCCGTACCGTCCGTACCGGACTTCTCGGCGTAGAAACGTTCCAGAGAAGTGCCGAGCACCGCCGAACGGTAGGCGGCACTGGCACGGTGGTCCGACATGGGCGTGCCCTCCGACCGCAGGATCTCCGCTGCGGCCGCGACCGTGTCCGCCGACCACGGGGACCCCTCGAGGAAACTCTCGGTGGCGTAGGCGCGCAGCGGCGTGGCGGCGACACCTCCCAACCCGATCCTCGCCTTCGACACGGTGCCGTCCGTCACGGTCACCGCGTATCCGACAGCGACCGAGGAGATGTCGTCGAACCGACGCTTGGCGATCTTGTGGAATGCGGTGAGCGGTGACAGCGGAAGAGGGATCCGTACCGCGGCGATGAGCTCGTCGGCCCGTCTCACCGACTGCCGGTAACCGGTGAAGTACTCCGACAACGGAACCACACGCTCCGAGTCGGCGGAGGCCAGCACCAGCGACGCCTCCAGGGCCAGCAGCGCCGGTGGAGTGTCCCCGATCGGGGATCCGGTGCCGAGGTTGCCGCCGATGGTCGCACTGTTGCGGATCAGACGGGAGGCGAACTGCGGGAGCAGTGCACCCAGCAACGGCACCGCCTGCCCGAGCTCCCGCTCGATCTCGGTGAGTGTCTGCGCGGCACCGATCTCGATGAACTCACCGTCGGCGGTGCTGCGCCTGGTGACACCACGCAGTTCCGGGATCCTGTCGACGGCGATGACATTGCCGGGGCGCAGGGCCCTGATGTTCACCAGGACGCCGTGGTCGGTGGAACCGGCGACCACGGTGACGTCAGGTTCGTCCCGCAGGATCGTGAGAGCCTCACCGAGGGACATCGGACGCCGGAACCTGGCCGTGCCACCGGTCGCGGTCACCGAGACGACGTCCGTGCCCACCGGCGCCGGGGCGGGACGGTCGCGCTATAAGAGACATGCCGTGCCGCGGACATGTCCGGGGTGCCCAGGGCGAGCGCGGCGTCCCGGATCGGCCGGTAGCCCGTGCAACGGCACAGGTTGCCCGACAGGGAATGCAGGTCAAAGGGCTTCTCCGGGTCCGGGCGGTAGTACTCGGCCGCCATCGAACAGACGAACCCCGGTGTGCAGTATCCGCACTGGGAACCGCCGGCACGGGCCATCTCCTCCTGCACCGGGTGCAGGCAGTCCGGCGTCCCCAGCCCCTCGGCGGTGACGACCTCCTGGCCGTCGAGTGCGGCGGCGGGGATGAGACATGCATTGACCGGCACCCAGCGGGTCCGCTCGCCGGAAGGACCGTCGGGGCGCGCGACCATCACCGCGCAGGCGCCGCACTCGCCTTCGGCGCAGCCTTCCTTGCAACCGGTGAGGCCGTGGTCGCGCAGGGCGTCCAACGCGTTGGTGTGGACGCCCCGGTCTCCTCCGCCACGGAGAGTCACTCCGTTGACGGTGATAGTGAACTGTTCAGTTGTCTGTGCAGTAGTCACGGGTGGATCTCCTGGTGACTCTCGGTGGACCGGCCGCCTGGGTCCGGGCGCCCGGATCGAATCGTGCTCTTCTGAGTTCCTTCCGGGCCGTATAGCGTCCGGCTGTCCACCTCTGACCGGACAGAGTATTGCACCGTCGCATTTCGCGCAGGTTTCAGCGGTGATCCGGGTCTGCTCACGGATTCTCGGGCCAGGCGTGCTTCGGGTAGCGGCCCCGCATCTCCGAACGGACCTGGTGGTAGGGACCGGCCCAGAAACTGGCCAGGTCATCGGTGACCGCCAGCGGCCGTTGCGCCGGTGAGGTCAGCTGGAACTGCACCCGACGCCCGGCGATCTCCGGAGACGCCTCCAGACCGAAACAGTCCTGCAGTTTCGTCACCACGACCACCGGGCCACCTGACCCGACGTCCGGGTACCGCAGCCGGACCGTGCGGCCCGAAGGCAGTGTGAGAGTGGTCGGTGCATCAGTGTCGAGGTGCCGGTTCCACGGGACCAGTCCGCGGAGAAGTCCGGCCAGGTCCGGACGGCGTCCTGCCGCCAGGTCGGGGACGACGAACTCGGTGAGCTGCACAGCTCCGCCGGAGTCCGCCACATCCGGGTAGCCTTCGACCTGCCGGTCATGCAGGTACTGGATACGCCGACGGAGTTCGGCGGCGTTGGACGACCACTCCAGGACGCCCGGTCCGTGCCGGGCCAGCCCGGCGCGCACCGCCTTCTCCCGTTCCCCGGCGGCCAGATCCTTCACGGACACGGGGGTGGACGCCAGTTCCACCGCCCCCAGCCCACGGACACGACGTGCGCTGAGCCTGCCGGAAGGGCCTCCCGGAGTCCAGGTGCAGGTCACCTCGTCGTGAAGTAGCGGTGCCGCTGCCTCGAAGGCGAGCGATTCCGTCAGCGGGACGGCGGCGAGGATGACTGCTCCGGTGCCGTCGGTGGAGCGGGTGGACGCCCCGGTGATGTCGGCGACGGCGATCCATTCCGGGGCCCCGGTGCCCCCGGCGTCGCGCCACACGGCGCCGGTGCCGGAGACTGTGAGATAGCGCTGACCGTGGGACCCGGGAGAATTCGGTCCGGCGCCCCGGCTGCCCCGGCTGCCACTGCTGCTTCGGCCGCCACCGTCTTCCCTGTCGTCGACGCGGTGGGCGATGAGTCCGGGGAAGGAACACGCCAGGGTGTATGCGACAGCGTCGGTACCGTGCAGGCTGCTCCCTGTGCGCCCGCCCTGCGTCGCGGCGTCCTCCAGGATTCTGCGGAACCTGGCGACCACCGGGTCTTTCGCGGAAGGCAGATTCCGGGTCAGGTCGTCGACCGGTCCGGCTCCTCCGTCGAGTACGGCGAGAACCTTGGCGACGGTGCCGGTGCTGACCCGTCGTGAGGCCACGAGTCCGCCCCGCGCCAGCCGGGGGTCGGCAGGGATCTCCGCGAGCCGGCGTCCGTACCCGGTGACCGCACCGGAGGAGTCGAGGGCACCGAGGCTCCGCAGCGTTTCTGCGGCGGCTTCTGCGGCGGGGGCGGGGAAGGGGTCCGGCAGCGGCAGGTCTGTCCCTCCCGGTGAGCCCCAGCAGGCGACGTCGAGCATCGCGGCGGTGAGGTCACTGGTCAGGACTGCCGGCGGGGACGCGACCGGGGCTCTGGAATACTCCGCGGCGGTGAGACACCGGTATACGGTGCCCGGGCCCTCACGTCCGGCGCGTCCGGCGCGCTGGGTCATCGACGCCTGTGAGGCGGTCTCGGTGACCAGGACCGACATTCCGCGGGTGGTGTCGCGCCGGGACACCCGTGACAGGCAGGAGTCCACGACCACGCGGACGCCGGGGACGGTCAGCGAGGATTCCGCGACGTCGGTGGCCACGACCACGCGACGTGGTCCGTCCCCGCCTCCGTGGTTCCCGTCACCGCTGCGGCCGCTGACTATGCGTGCCTGTTCGGCGGGGGTCAGTCGCCCGTGGAGGGCAACGGCGTCCACTCCGTCCCGGGACAGTGCGGAGGCCACCGTCTGCGTGCCCCGGATGGTGGGCACGAAGACGAGCACATCACCGCCTGTGCCGCCTGTGCCGCCCGTGCCGTTCGCACCGGGTGCCGTCTCCGCGAGGGCGCGACGGACGGTGGCGGTCACCAGGTCCTCCACCGCGCGGCGGTCCCGGCGGTCCCGGTTGGTGACGGAGTCCCGGGACGTCGCATAGTGCATCTCCAACGGGTGGACGGGGGAGGGGGCGTCGACCAGCGGTGCCGGCCCGTCGGCCCCGCCGAGCAGTCCGGCGAATTGTGCGGCGTCGAGGGTGGCGGACATGGCGACGACGACGAGGTCGTCACCGAGGTCGCCGCGCAGTTCCCGCAGCTGGGCGAGCATGCCGAACACCAGGTCAGATTCCAGGTGGCGTTCGTGGATCTCGTCGATGACCACGGCGTCGACCCCGTCGAGGTCAGGGTCGGAGAGCAGGCGGCGCAGCAGGACTCCCGGCGTGACCATCTCGATCAGTGTGCCGGCGGAGACTTTCCGGTCACCGCGGACGGTGTAGCCGACCTCCCCACCGGTCTTCGACCCCCGCAGGGCCGCGATACGGGCGGCCGAGGAGCGGGCGGCGACGCGGCGGGGCTGGGGGACGATGACGCGCCCGGTTCTGCCGGCGTCCCGGAGGAACTCCAGCACGTACTGGGGGGCCAGTGTCGTCTTGCCGGTTCCGGGAGGGGCCTGGACGACAGCTGTTCCGCGGGCGGACAGGGCCTCCATGAGAGGACGTCGTCCGGCGCTGAAAGGAAGTTCGGGCATCACAGGCATGCCGTCCAGGGTAGGACTACAGTTGCTCTCCATGAGCCTGAAGGACGCCGCAGTCGGCATAGCCGGTAGGTTGACCGACTGCATCCACGTAGGAAATGGACTTGACCAGCGCAGTCTGGCTCCGGTGGGCTGGTTCGAGCACGACAGGGCCGTCCGCCGGCTGAAGGACAGTTTCGCCGCTGTTCCCCCGGGGCGCCGGGTGAGACTGGCGAAGAAGACCTCCAATCTCTTCAGGGGGCGCAGCGGGGATCTTGAGGGGCTCGATGTCTCGGGACTGCACGGTGTCATCGCCGTTGACCCGGTGAACTGCACCGCGGACGTCCAGGGAATGTGCACCTACGAGGATCTGGTGGACACGCTCCTGCCCTACGGCCTGGCCCCCACGGTCGTCCCGCAGCTGAAGACCATCACTCTCGGAGGGGCGGTGACCGGGATGGGGGTGGAGTCCACGAGTTTCCGTAACGGCCTGCCGCACGAGGCGGTCCGGGAGATGGACGTGCTCACCGGAACCGGTGAGATCCTCACCTGCTCGCCGACCCGGAACACCGACCTCTACCGTGGTTTCCCGAACTCGTACGGGTCGCTGGGGTACGCGGTGCGGCTGAAGATCGTGTGCGAGAAGGTGCAGCCGTATGTTGCTCTGCGGCATGTCCGGTTCGATGACGTGGAGTCGGCGTCGCGTGCGCTCGCCGAGATCAGTGAGACCAGGCAGTACGCCGGTGAGCAGGTCGACTACCTCGACGGGGTGGTGTTCAGCCTCGACGAGGCCTACCTGACCCTGGGCAGGCAGACCGGTGAGCCGGGCCCGGTGAGCGACTACACCCGCGGCCGGATCTACTACCGTTCCCTCCAGCATCCCCGGGGGGTCAGCTACGACAGGTTGACCGTCCGCGACTACATCTGGCGCTGGGACATCGACTGGTTCTGGTGCAACCGGGCTTTCGGCGCCCAGAATCCCACGGTCCGTACCCTCTGGCCCCGCGATCTGCTGAGGTCCAGTTTCTACTGGAAGATCATCGGACTTGACCGCAGGTTCGACATCGCCGACAGGATCGAGGCTCACCACGGGCGTCCACCGCGCGAGAGGGTGGTCCAGGATATCGAGGTCACCCCGGATAAACTGCCGGAGTTCCTGACCTGGTTCTTCACCCACTGCGAGATTGAGCCGGTGTGGTTGTGCCCGATCCGTCTGGCCGGGGACGCCGGAGAACTGGTGGGCAGGACCGGGGTCCTGGACACGGACACCGCAGAATCAAGTCCCTGGCCGTTGTACCCGCTGACCCCGGGGACGACCTGGGTCAACGTGGGGTTCTGGTCCTCGGTCCCCGCCGACCTCACCGGCCCTGACGCGGCGCCGGGTGCCTTCAACCGGGAGATCGAGCGGGTTGTCGCCGGTCTCGGCGGGCACAAGTCCCTGTACTCGGAGGCGTTCTACACCCCTGAGCAGTTCGCCGCGCTGTACGGCGGTGACCTTCCGGGAAAGCTGAAGGACGTCTACGACCCGGACGGCCGGTTCCCCGGACTGTACGAGAAGACGGTCCGGGGCGTTTGAGCGGACGGTCCTGACCCGGGCTCCGGCACAGTACGGCCCAGCACGACACAGCAAGATCCAGCGCAGAATAAGACCGCAGAAGAAGACCGCAGAAGAAGACAATGAAGAGGAGTCGCTGATGAGCAGCAGCCGCACCGCTTTCACCCCACTGACCGTGGGACAGATCGTGGAGAAGTGCGTCGCACCGCCGATGCCCTTCCGTGTCACCGCATTCGACGGTTCCACCGCCGGGCCGGAGGACGCCCCGCTGCACCTCGACATCACGTCGCCGGATGCACTCGCCTACGCGGTCACCGCACCCGGTGACCTCGGTCTGGCCCGGGCGTACATCACCGGCGGCCTGCGGGTCAGCGGCGAACACCCGGGACACCCCGTCGCAGTCTTCGACCACCTGCAGCATCTCTACGGCCAGTTCCACAGGCCCACGGCGTCCGACGCGGTTGCGATCGCGCGCAGTCTGAAGCGGCTGGGGGCGTTCCGGTTCCAGCCCGCCCCGGCGCAGGAGACCCTGCCAGGGTGGAAGCGGGCACTGCTCGAAGGACTGTCGAGGCATTCCCGGGAGCGTGACAAGGAGGTCGTGAGCCGCCACTACGATGTCGGCAACGACTTCTACGAGCTTTTCCTCGGCGACTCGATGGCCTACACCTGTGCCTACTACCCGGAGGACGAGGGGCTCGACAACATCCCCGGCCCCTACGGGGACTGGAATCCGGTGAACTGGCCGAAAGGTGCGGACGCCAATGCTCCGCTGACCGCCGCACAGGACAACAAACACCGTCTCGTCTTCGACAAACTGCGGCTGAAGCCGGGTGACCGGCTCCTCGACGTCGGCTGTGGCTGGGGTGGAATGGTCAGGTACGCGGCCCGCCACGGGGTGAAGGCACTGGGTGTGACACTGTCACAGGAGCAGTACGAGTGGGGCCGTGCGAAGATCGAGGAGGAGGGGCTGCAGGATCTCGCCGAGGTCAGGTGCATGGACTACCGCGACATCCGGGAGACGAAGTTCGACGCCGTCAGCGCCATCGGAATCCTCGAGCATATCGGCGTGCAGAACTACGGCGCCTACTTCTCGTTCCTCTACGGGAAGCTCCGTCCGGGCGGGCGAATGCTCAACCACTGCATCACCCGTCCGAACAACGTCAGGACGAAGACCGGCCAGTTCATCGACCGGTACATCTTCCCCGACGGTGAGCTGACAGGTTCCGGCCGGATCATCACGATCATGCAGGACGCCGGTTTCGACGTGGTCCACGAGGAGGACCTGCGCCCCAACTACCAGCGCACCCTCCACGACTGGTGTGAGTTGCTGGTGGCGAACTGGGACGAAGCCGTTGCACTGGTGGGGGAGCCCACCGCCCGCCTGTTCGGACTGTACATGGCCGGGGCCGAGTGGCATTTCGAGCACAACAAGGTCCAGCTGCACCAGGTGCTCGGGGTGAAGCCGGACGAGGACGGGTTCACCGGCGTCCCGACACGTCAGTGGTGGAGGCCCTGACCGGCGCCCTGTTCCCGGTGTGACGGGGCCGGCCTCTAGAATCGGCCACATGCCAAGGCCATTCACGGGCGCCGGTGTCCTGACCACTGCCGCCGTCACCGCCCTGCTCCTGACCGCGTGCAGTTCCGGGGACGACAGTGTGGATCCGTCCGGGGGTGCCGGTACCACCTCACCGACGTCGGGCACGTCCGCGGCCGGGACGACGGAGGCGGATCCGGTGACGCTCGGGCTCACCGTCGGTGACTGTGTCGCTGACCTCGGGGACCGGGGCGCGGCAGAGGGCACCGGGGAGGAACCGGGGGAAGATACCGGTGACGCCACGGGTCCCGCCACCACGTCGGAGACCCCTGCCCGTGGTGTGCGGGGCGCAGGCTCAGGGACAGTGGCCCCGTCCGGCACAGAGGAACGTACGACCCGCTCTGCCTCGCAGAACGACGACGGCGGGGACCGGGACGGGGACGGTGTCCCCGACGAGCCCCGGGACACTGCGAGTGCATCGGAGCCGGGCGTCCTCGACGACACCGTCCCTGACTCCGCGACCGGGGTGACGAAGACCGACTGTGACCTGCCCCATGTCGGTGAGGTGTTCGAGCAGCGGGAGCTCGACAACGAAGTCCTCTTCCCGGGGCAGAAGATGAACCGGCTCACCGCCGCCGTGTGCACCGGGGACGCCTTCGAGGACTACATCGGCTACCCCTTCGCCTACTCCGTCTTCGATGTCGTGACCTACGCCCCGTCGAAAGAGAGCTGGGCACGTGGGGACCGCACGGTCACCTGCGTGGTCACCGACCCTTCCGCGGGGTACATTCCGGGGACGTTGAAGGACGCCGGGTACTGATTCCACCGGGAAGGACGCCGGGGTCCCGTCATGCTCCCGGTGGCGCGGACCCTGCGGTCAGTCGCCGGCCCCGGTTCCGAGAAGGGTCTCGAGCTTGAGCCGGTTGGACTCCTCGAGGTGTGCCACGGTCAGTTCCCAGGCCTTCGCCGGTGGCAGGGCGGTGCGCCGGTCCACGTCAGCGAGAAGTCGGGTGTAGACCTCCTCGACCGGGGGAACCGCCTGCGGGTCGGACACCGGGATCATTGCGACGGCCTCGGGGGAACCCCACACCTCAGGGTCGGCGATGAACAGGTGTCCCTGGACCGCCGCATATCCCAGTGCCGCCTCGCGCAGTTCGGCGATCTGGTCTGCGCTCAACGATCCCGCGTTCGCGGCGTCCTCGATCAGGGGCACCCGGTCGATGGGGCGGTGCACGTCCACGATCCCCTTGATCAGCGGGGTCGGCAGAGTGTGGAGCGACCTCGCCGCCGCGTTGTAGACGTCCCCGTCCCGCAGGTACGGTCTTCCCACCACGATGGTGCGGGCAAGTTCCCGGCAGGCGGTCATGAACGTCAGCAGTGTGGTGAGCTGCTCGGCGGGCGCGGCGTTGAACCCGGCGAGATCGTGGACCGCCGGGGTGGAGGCGGGACGGGTCGCGAACAGGGGGGAGAAGGTCGGTGTGTCCATGTACGAATGGTCCGCCCCCCGGGTTACGCCACTGTTAAGGACGTGCGAACTTGTCGATGTCCACGACGTCGAGCACGCTGAGCAGCAGATCCGTCTCCGCCTCGTCGGTCACGGTGATGCGCACACCCTCGCCGTCGAAACAACGGACCGCCACGTGGCAGGCCGCCATTGCGTCGGTGAGCTCCCGGGCACGGTCACCCAGCGGAAGCCACACGAAGTTCGCCTCGGCCTGCCCACGCAGGGACTCAGGCAGACGCGCCAGAACCCTCTCACGCTGAACGGCGGTCTCGTCGGTGCGGCCGAGCAGTTCCTCCCGGGCGGCGATACTCGCGACCGCGGCGGCCTGGGCCACGGCATTGTTGCTGAACGGGATGCAGACCTTGTTCAGCGCGTCAATGAACCCGGGGCGTCCGATGACGTAACCGACCCGCAGACCGGCCAGCCCGAACGCCTTGGAGAACGTCCGCGCGACCGCCAGACCGGGGTGCCTGTCCAGCAGACTCAGACCGTCCGGGGAGGACTCGTCACGGACGTACTCGTAGTACGCCTCGTCGAGCAGGATGTGGACGTCGTCGGGGATCGAGTCGATGAACTCCTCGAGCTCTGTCCGGGACACGGTGGTCGACGTCGGGTTGTTCGGGTTGCAGACGATGACCAGCCGGGTGCGGTCGGTCACGGCGGCGGACATCGCGGGAAGATCGTTGCGCAGGTCCGGAGTCAGGGGGATCTCCACGGCCTCGGCACCCGCCACCTTGGCGAAGATCGGGTAGGCCTCGAAACTGCGCCACGGGTAGATGACCTGGTCCGCCACCGGAGCACAGTCGCCGGAGCCCTGTCTGTCATCCTGTGCAGCGCCCTGTCCGGCGCTCTCTGCGGAGCTGTCTGCGGCAGTGCTGTCACCACCCCGGCAACACGCCAGGACGGCCTGCTGGATGAGAGCGGAGGACCCCGCACCGACGGCGACGTTCTCGGCGGTGAGGCTGAGGGCGGAGTCGTCGTCGAGCCACCGTGCGATTGAGGTGCGGAGCTCGAGGGCCGCCATGTCCGGGTACCGGTTGGACTCTGCGAGAGCGTGTGCTGCGGCGTCGACCACACCGGGCAGCGGTCCCCGGCAGCTCTCGTTGCTGGACAGCTTCACCCCCTGCGGGTCGCTGCGGCCGGCGACGTAGGACGGGAGGGTGGACAGAGCAGGCCTTATCATGGTCAACAGCCTAGTCTCCGTGCAGGTTTGTCGGCCCTGCGGGGGCTGATGTAGGGTGACAAAAGCCGTTGCGTGAGTGCGACGGCGTGGAGACGTGCCAGAGCGGCCGAATGGGACTCACTGCTAATGAGTTGTCCTCTTAACCGAGGACCGGAGGTTCAAATCCTCTCGTCTCCGCCACTTCAGTTTCCCACGGCTTTCGTGAGGATGCGTCAGTGTGCCGTCCGGATCTTGTGGTGAGTTCCGGACACTGTGGCCCCTGTCCCGCTATACGGGGTGTGTGGTGTACCCCGGGGCAGGGTGACGTATTCCGTCTGGTGGTGTGCCGGGGAGACTGAAGTCGCTGGAAACAGCGGGCGCCCGTAGCTCAACGGATAGAGCATCTGACTACGGATCAGAAGGTTGGGGGTTCGAATCCCTCCGGGCGCACGCTTTATCTGGACACAAACCCCCAGGTCAGACACCCTCTGGCCTGGGGGTTCAGTCATGTCCGGGCCATGGGAGAACACGACACATCACGCCTGGTCGTGTGTGCTCGTCACGAACAGATCCCGAACACCGAACGGGGCTCCTGGGGCAGGGAAGCCTTGTCGCACCTGATTGGGGTTGCACGGATGGAAAACGCCGCGTCACACGTTAACACGACACGTCCCCTGCGATAGGGTAGGACGAACAGGAAAACTACTTCCTGAACAGATACGACATTGCTGGAGAAGGGAGCGGAGGTGAACACCGTGGTTGGAACTGGACTGAGCGCGATTGACATCGCCAAGTGGTTCGTCGCGTGGGCAGAGGAGTCAGAGGACGCCGACCTGACCCCCCTGAAGTTGCAGAAGCTGCTCTACTACGCGAAGGGCGTCTACATGAAAACAGCGGCGGTCTTCCCCTGTTCCCTGACCAGATGCAGGCATGGGCGCATGGGCCGGTAGTCCGTGGCGTGTACCGGGAGCTGAGGCACTACGGGAAGAATCCCATCGATGCGGACGCCTTCATCGGCGACGACTTCGACTGGGGTGACTACGCACAAGTCGAGGATTCCCTCGTTGAGACCTGGCAGAAGTACGCTGTCTACTCCGCCTGGGCCCTGCGCAACAAGACCCATCAGGAGACCCCCTGGCGGAAGAACTTCGTCGAAGGACGCAATGTGGAGATCACTGATGCTGATCTCAAAGAGTTCTTCTGCCAGCAGTGAGTGTCAAAAAGAGGAAGCGGCGGGGGACGCCGCCGAACAGCGGCGCGCCGCAGGACCCGGGGAGGGTGTTCGCGCCCACCCATGATCCTCGACAGGAGTATCCCGTACTGTCGTTCCGATTTCTCGAAAAGGGGTGGGACTTCGAAGAGCTGTCAGACGAGCAGTGCCGGGAGTTCGTCTGCAAGTGGCAGAAGCGCTCGGTGAAGACATGGCGCGAGCTGTCCCAGATCGATAGGCACAACATCGGCAGCGAGAAGCTGCCGAAGAGAGAGTTCAAGCCAGCCATCCCGGAGCGGTTTGCCGCCGAGGACAAGTTCATGGTGTTCCGGCACCATGGAAACTTGCCGATGGCAGGGGTGAAGGTGGACAACGTCTACTACGTCATCTGGATCGAGAAGAAGTACAACGAGCTGTACAACCACGGGTGATCCAGTCACACCGCCCGAACGCCCGACCCACTACCGGCGTCCCCGGGCTCGTCCTTCCTCCGGCCGAGATTCTTCTCCGCCGCGCGCTCGCGCCGGGCACGGAACCGCCCCCGCTCCTCCCGCATGTGCTCGTCCATCCGCGCCGGGATCGCGTCGAGCTCCTCGTCCCACAGAAGCCCGTAGTGCTTGAGCGTCGTGGAGACGTCGGAGTGCCCGAGCATCCGAGCGACGGTGTAGGCATTCGCCCCCGCGTGGATCGCCAGTGACGCCGCGGTGTGCCGCAGCTCGTAGGTCGTGAAGTTGTCCTCAATGCCGGCGGCATCCCGCAACTTCTTCCACACCGTCCGCCACCGCGCCGAGGTCCACACATGCCCGTCGGCGGTGGCCGGCAGCAGCCACTCGCCCCTGGTGCGACCCTCGACCCAGTCCTCGAGGTCCATGCAGAACTCGCCGCCGACGGGAACGTCCCGATGACGGTCGGTCTTCGTCGTGTCGATGCGGCCGAGGGCGTCCACATCCCGCTGGACGCGGATGCGCCCCCGGGTGGGGGAGAAGTCCCCGACCTGGAACCCGAAGGCTTCCCCGGGGCGCACGCCGGTGCGCACGAGCGTCTCGATGGTCATCCGGATCCGCGGCTCCACCTCTTCCCCGTTTTCGGTGGCCGCCCGGTCGAGCTCGTCGGCGGCCGCGCACAGCCGGTCGAACTCCGGCACCGAGAGATACCGGCGCTCCACCGGGCCCTGGGTGGGCACGTCCTTCGGCTTCATGGGGTTGTGGAGGAGTACGCGCTCCTCGACCGTGGCGTCGAGCAGCTGTTTCATCGTCAGGGCGACCAGGCGGCGGGTGGAGTCCCCCAGCGGGCGCGGATCATCACTCGGCTCGGTGCCCTTGGTGGTTGTCAGTCCGTGGAGCCAGACGACGACCTCGGATCGTCTGATTGAGGCGCACGTGCGGTCAGCCCACTCGGGCTCCCGGTGCTGCCGCCACGCCGAGTGGTAGTTGTCGACGGTGGACTTCGACTTGCCGCCCTTCGTCGCGGCGAACTCTTCGGCGGCGTCCCGAGGAACTGACCTATGGCCACCACACCGCAGTCCACGTCGACGGACCTTGAGTTCATCGGCCACATCATCAACGACAAGCTCGAAGCGCAGCCGTGGGGGGGCGGAAAGTCGCCAACACTGTCACCGCGCTCGTCGGCGCGGTCGTCACCATCGCCGCCGGTGCGATGTCCATGGGGATCAACCTGCCGGACTGGGCCATGCTCACCGTCATCTGTGTCACAACCCTGGGCACCGTCCTCGGTGTCAGGGAGACGAAGAACCGATTCTCGGACTCGCAGATCGAGAAGCTGCAGCAGTGGCAGGCGGACTACATCGACGCCCGTCACACCCACGACGAAGCTGCGGTCACCGCTGCGGAGACCTTCACCGGCCAGAGCACGCAGGAGACAACCGAGGAAGCCGGATGCCACGCTCTGCCTTCACCCTCGATGGACGCCGCGGGCCTGTCCGAAATGGTCAGAAGGTTCCTGGCAGTCAGGGAGAGGTGACAGATGCTCGCGGACCTCACCATCGCCAGTGCCGTCCCACTCATCATCGCGGTAGTGGGAGTGGTCTGGAAGATCCGGAAGGAACGGACCGAGACGCAGGCGCAGATCGCGCAGGCGAAGACAGACGCCGAGCATACGGCTCGGTCAGTGGCAGTCGAGGAATCCGAGAATGCTGTCCGGTCCCTGGGCGCAGCACTGGAGCGCGCGGAGAAGACCATCGAGCGGACCGAACGCACCGTGTCTGACCAAGGGGAGAGAATAACCCTGCAGGAGGTGAGGATCACGGAGGTGTCCCATCGCCATGGTGTCGCCATTGACCACATCGCGCACCGCGAGGATGCCGCCGATGAACATCTCGGGCCGGTCCGCCCGCCGTGGCTCCCGCCGGTGCCGGATCTCATCCGACCGGATGTGGAGGCTGCGCGCCGGATACGGTAGATGAGAGGGTCAGGCGGCGGTGAAGGAAGCCTGTCCACGCTGGTAGATACCCGGATTGCTCCCCTACTGTGACGTTATGCACTCGACACATCCAGGTGAAGCACATTCGACTTCCGTGAGTTCGAAGCTGAACACACTGCGCGCCGGAGTGCTCGGAGCAAACGACGGTATCGTCTCCACCTCTGCCCTGTTGCTCGGAGTCATCGCCGCCGGAGCTGGGGCTACAGAGACCTTCACTGCCGGCATGGCAGCTGCTGTTGCCGGTGCGGTGTCCATGGCGCTGGGCGAGTATGTCTCGGTGTCTGCCCAGCGCGACAGTGAGAAGTCCCTCATCGCTAAAGAGAGCGGTGAGCTGAGGGACATGCCGACCGAGGAGACCAGTGAGATGGAGGAGATTCTCCGGGGGTTCGGCGTGTCGGAGAAAACTGCGGCTACGGCAGCAGCGGAGATTCATGCCGGAGATCCGCTTCATGCCCATCTGCAGCTTGAGTTGGGGATAGACGCAGAGGACCTCACTAGCCCCTGGTCCGCGGCTGCCTCCTCAGCGCTGTCCTTCATCCTGGGTGCTCTGCTGCCGTTGGTATCAGTCCTTCTCGCTCCGCACAGTTCCGCGGCCGCAGTGGTGACCTTGGTAACTCTGGTGTCACTTGGGGGCACAGGCTTAGTCTCAGCCCGGCTATCAGACACGCGGACGAGAAGGTCGGTGGCTCGGCTCATCATCGGCGGTGCGATAGGGCTGGCGTTGACATACGGGATCGGCTCACTCTTCCCCGTATAGCCTCTTCTACCCGCAACTCGGACTGTGGGGGCATCGGAGTACGTCTCCTGCGCCGCAGCGACTTCCTCGCCGGGCCACCCCGGTGTCGCCCCCTCCCAGGGGCAGCGCTCCCCACACGGCCCCCATCGTCCATGGACGGTGGGGGCCTCCTCGCATTCTGGTTCCGAACCATAACCGAACACGGAGAGTTGCGCAGCAGGTCAAGCCCATATCGAATCTGACTACGGATCAGAAGGTTGGGGGTTCGAATGGGACTGCTGCGCGAGTAGGTGACATCTGATCTGGCTTGCCGTGGGGTGGGCCTGGAAGGATGTTGCTGTGCCCAAGCCTTACCCGTCCGAGTTTCGTGACGATGTCGTGCGCGTCGCGAGGAACCGTGAGCCCGGAGTGACGATCGAGCAGATCGCGAAAGACTTCGGCGTTCACCCCATGACGCTGCAGAAGTGGCTGCGTCGCGCCGACATCGACGCCGGAGCCAAGCCCGGAACGACCCGAACCGAGGCTGCGGAGATCCGTGAGCTGCGCAAGCGGAACCGGCTCCTCGAGCAGGAGAACGAGGTCCTCCGGCGTGCGGCGGCGTACCTGTCGCAGGCGAACCTGCCGGGAAAAGGTTCTACCCGCTCGTGACGGAGCTCGCCGAAGCAGGGATCCCTGTGACGGTGACGTGTCGGGTGCTCAAGCTCTCCCGTCAGCCCTACTACCGGTGGCTGGCGAACCCCATCACCACAAGCGAGGTGGTGGAGGCGTATCGCGCGAACGCGCTGTTCGACGCACACCGCGACGACCGGAGAATTCGGGCACCGGCTGCTGGCCGACGAGGCCCGCGACGCGGGTGAGGCGATGCCGGACCCGACCGCGTGGCGGAGCGCCTCAGCGAACCGCTGGTGGTCCGCGTTCGGGAAGAAGCGGGGCCGTAACGGCAAGAAGCCGGGACCGCCGGTCCACGACGACCTCTGCGCCGTCATCGACGAGCACGGCCGGACCCGGCACGTCTTCGCCGCCGACGCCCCGAACCAGCTCTGGCTCGTCGACATCACGGAGCACAAGACCGCCGAAGGCAAGCTCTACTGCTGCGCCATCAAAGACGCCTGCAGCGGCAAGATCGTCGGGTACTCGATCGGCTCGAGGATGAAGTCCCGCCTGGCCGTTCAGGCGCTCGAGAACGCCGTCTCGATGCGCGGCGACGTCGCCGGCTGCATCGTCCACAGCGACAGGGGCAGTCAATTTCGTAGCAGGAAGTTCCTGCGCGCTCTGGCCCGTCATCGCCTGGTCGGATCCATGGGCCGCGTCGGCTCCAGCGGGGACAACGCCGCCATGGAATCGTTCTTCGCCCTGCTGCAGAAGAACGTCCTCGACCGCCGAGCCTGGACCACCCGCGAGCAGCTGCGCATCGCGATCGTCACCTGGATCGAGCGGACCTACCACCGACGCCGCAGACAGGCACGCCTGGGCCGTTTGACGCCCATCGAGTTCGAGACCATCATGAACACGACCGTCGCACTGACGGCGTGACTACACCCTGTCACCTATCCGCGCAGCAGTCCCGGGTGCTGGTGTCCGAGGTTTCCTGGCTGTTGGTCATGGGGCTCCTCCTAATCCGGTATCTCGTTACGGATCCTGTCGACCGTGGCCAGCTGCTCCGGCGTGAGATCCTCTAACTGCTTGCGATCGGCCATCAACGCCCACCACACCGTGGCGTCCATCCCGCAGCGTCCGCAGGTACGCGGGGAAACCACACCCCACTGGTACATCTGCGGTGGGTAGCCCCAGCCGGCCGCGTAGGCCTCGGTGGAGGTCAGCGACTCGGTTTTCCCGCAGACCTCGCAGACGTGCTCGAAGGGGACGTCATCCGGGATCATCCGGGGATCGGGGTAGTCGGGGTGGACAGTCATGCTTCCTCGTTCCACATCGTTAGGTCGTCGCCGGTGTCGCGCCTGCCCGAGGCCACGCGCCACGTCCACGAGTCGGTGTCGAGAATCGCCACGGAGCCGACACGGGTCTCCAGGGAGTGGTGGAGAGAGCTGGGGAATAGGACCGTCAGTTGGTTTCTGGTCCGTTTGCGAGGGAGTGCTGGAGGGTGTTACAAGTGCGCGGAAACCCTCGGGAGTTTCCGCAGGGTGTGAGCGGGAACGAGGCGTTGGATCGGGGCTGTGAGCTGGTATCGTGGACCGCGCACGCTTTTCTTGTACCCCGTGACCGGACCCGGCGAACAGCCTCCGGACACGGGGTACTTCTGTTAGGTTCGGACCCGTGCCCACCCACGTGACTTTCACCACTCTCATTACGGGGGCGAGCTCCGGGATCGGAGCTGAGATCGCCCGCCAGTCCGCTGCGCTCGGACACGATCTCGCACTGTGTGCCCGCAGGACCGACCGGCTTGACGCCCTCGCCGCGGAGATCACGGCGTCCTTCCCCACGGTCACGGTGCGGACCTACGCCCTTGACGTCACCGATGCCGACGCCGTGCGCAGAGTCTTCAGGACCGCCGACACCGACGCGGGACACCTCGACAGGGTCGTGGTCAATGCGGGCCTGGGAAAGGGGAGGAAAATCGGGTCGGGTTTCCCTGAAGCCAACCGGGAGACCGCCGTCACCAATGTCCTCGGAGCCCTCGCACAGGCGGAGGCGGCCACCGAGATCTTCAGGGAACAGGGGAGAGGACACCTCGTCCTGGTGTCCTCGGTGTCGGCGGTGCGGGGCAACCGCGGTGCGGTAACCACCTACGGAGCGACGAAAGCGTTCGTCGCGAACCTGGGGGAGGGCCTGCAGAGTGAGTTCCTGCGTTCACGGCTGCCGGTCGATGTGACGGTGGTGCTGCCGGGCTTCATCGAGTCGGAGATGACCGCAGGGATCACCGGCGGGGCCTCGGCCGGTGACAGTCCGGCCGGTGACAGTCCGGCCGGGGGACGGCGGCCACCGTTCATGGTCTCCACGCAGACCGGAGTGCGCGCGATCATGACTGCGGTGGAGAAACGCCGACGAAGGGCGTTCGTCCCGGCCCTTCCGTGGAGGGGCGTGGCGCTCCTGCTCCGGGTCTCTCCGCTGTGGCTGGTCAGCAGACTCACCTGACCTGGGACTGACCTGGGACCCGACCTGACCGGCCCGGGCGGGCCCTGACCTTCCCGGCATGGCGCCGGAGAACGCGGGATAACCCGTACTGATCTGCCTCTTTGTGATGCGCCGGGTCGCTGTGTAAGCTATGTCCTCGTTGCAGGGCGATCCGGCAACAACAGGAAAGCGCCCGTAGCTCAACGGATAGAGCATCTGACTACGGATCAGAAGGTTGGGGGTTCGAATCCCTCCGGGCGCACGCTGTGCAGTTCACGAACTGCAGGGCCGGAGGTCACCAATTCGAAAGAGTTGGTGACCTCCGGTTTTTCGTTGTCCGCACCGAGTTGTCCCCGGGATGTGGCCGGTCCGGGCGCGTCCGGTGCAGGCACTGTGCAAGCGCCCGGTAACCCCGGCAGGCTCACGCGTGCTCCCGGATGAACTGTCCGATCAGGCCGGGCCACTCCGCGACATCCTCCGGGGTCCGGGCCACTGTCGTCCTCGCCTGCGGCAGCAGCTTCTTCAGTTCCTCCATGACCGCCAGCGGGTGACCTTTGTCCTCCCCCCAGCCGAGCATGAACACCGGAATCCCCGTACGGCCCAGCTCTGCGATCCGTTCGCGCGGTGGCAGGTCATTGCCCGCGGCCCCCCGGTACACCGACGGCAGCAGTGACTGGTCGATGTCGGGCCAGGTGAACGGCACGTCGGCGGCCCTGGTCGGAGGCACCGGTTCCGCCCGGGTGGTCTCGGCGAACGCCGCCAGACCGTGCTCTTCGACGAACCTGGCGTTCGCCTCGTAGATGGCGGCGCGGTCACCGCGCCACTCCCACACGGTAGGAGGGATTCCCAGCACCAGAGAGGCGAAACGCTCACGGGCGGTGGCGGGGTCGGATGCCGCCGCAGTGAGAATCGTCGCCGAGCCCATGGACTGCCCCACCGCATGCACCGCCGGGGTGACGGTCCGGCCGTCCGGCCCCGTCTCGTCGAAGAAATGCACCATTTTGCCGAGGTCACGTGCCAGGGAGGTCCAGTGGTACAGGGCCGGGATCCTCGCTCCGAGAGAATGCCCGTGTCCACGAGCGTCGTAGCGCAGGACGCGCAGGTGGTCCTGCCCCGCGGTGAGGTCCAGGTGAAGGACCACGTCACGGGCGCGGCTGGATGTCAGTCCGTGCAGCTGGACGACCGGGATTCCGTTCGCCGGCCCCCACGCATCGTAGGCGAGTCCGTCGATGTAACCCGCTGTCGCGTCAACTGCGTCGGTCGCCTCGATCGTTCCGCCCGTGCCACCCATGGTTTGTCCCTTCCCGGAAATACCGCCGTAACCCCGTCTGCCTAGATTGCGGGGCATGAGACTCACAACTGTAGCCCGTATGGACATTTCTGCAGGACAGGTTCATGTGTTCGAGACGACGGTCGCCCCCGCACCGGGGGCGCACCCCGACGGTCATGCCGCATCATTCGACCAGAGCATGCACGCAGGTGCCGGTACGCGCCCGGGTTCCTGGCTGGCGGTCTCCTTCTGTATTCCACCGGTGGGGCTGGGCAGAATCGGTGACGCCTGGCGCAGGGTCATCGACCGGCACGGTACGTTGCGCACGGTACTGACCCAGGATCCGGCCTCGCGCAGCGCCCCGCCGGGTTCCCCGACACTGGTACGCACACACGACATCATCGTCACAGGTGGACAGTGGCGCCGGGTCGGTGACGGGTCAGAGGACCCCCGGAAGGTCCTGCGTGAACTCTTTGACGCCACGTGTGAACCCTTCGGGCTTCCCTCGTACCGGATGACCGTGGTGGCACACGACGACGGGACCCGCACCGCGGTGATCGGACTCGACCACTGCCACGGTGACGCCTGGTCCCTGCTGGTGCTCGTCCGCGACATGCTCGCCTTCCTCGGGGTCGGTGAAGAAGCGGGGGTGGGACGGTCCACAGAACTGTCCGCCGACAGTCCGGTGCGGCTCAGGCCGAGCGTCCCTTCTTTTGCTGACCACACCCGGGAACTGGAGCGGAGGCCCACCGCCCCCGACGAGGTGCGTAACCGTTGGGCCCGGATCATGGCGGACGGGGGAGGGCTGATGCCCAGGTTCCCGTTGACCCTCGGTGACGTCTCCGCCCCCCGCGACGAGGTCGTCGAGGTGGTGGACGTGCTGGACGCCGACGGGGTCGCCGCCCTGGAGTCGGTTGCCCATGACGCCGGCGTCCGTCTGCTGCCGCTGACCGTCAGCGTCCTGGTGCAGGTCAACCATCTCATGGACGCCGGGCCGTTGCGCGCGGTGTTCCCGGTCCATTCCCGTCGGGGCCCGGAGGGTGACCGCAGGAAATGGGCGGACTCGGTGGGCTGGTTCATCACCAACTCGGTCCTCGAATGCGACTCCGCCGACCCGCTCGACTGCGATGCCGCAGTCTCCGACGCCATCGGCCTGGGCTCCCACCCCCTGGAACCCCTGCTGCGACCCTGGGGCGGTATGCCGAAGACCCCGGGAATGTTCGCACTGTCGTGGCTGGACAACCGCCGTCTGCCGGTTCAGGTGCCTGCGGAGGCACACCCCCAGCATGTGTCGGCGTGGATCAGGACCGACGGGGTGATGGCCTGGTTCGTGCTCAACTCCGACGGTATGCGCCTGCGGGTGCGCTATCCGCAGACTCCGGAGGCCTGCGAGACTGTGGGCTCCTGGTCACGTCTGGTCGTCGAGAGGCTGCGGGCACTGGTGGAACCGTCGGTCGGTGCGTCCGGCGGGAGGGAGGACGCCACCGGGACAGTTCCCGGGGCCACCACCGAGACAGTTCCCGGGACCGACGGGCTTCTTCTCTGAGCCGGAGACCGCTGACTCCTGCCCCGTCACACCACCCCGTTCTCGTAGGCGAAGACAACCGCCTGCA
Source organism: Corynebacterium provencense (assembly GCA_900049755.1). GTDB lineage: Bacteria > Actinomycetota > Actinomycetes > Mycobacteriales > Mycobacteriaceae > Corynebacterium > Corynebacterium neomassiliense. Next base: position 1,006,670 of record LT160593.1, on the reverse strand, counting down.
CCCGGTCGCGCAACGACAGTTTCTGCAGGACGCGCCGGACATGAGTCTTCACGGTCTCCTCGGAGATGAACAGCACCTCGGCGATCTCCTGGTTGGACCGTCCCGTGGCGATCTGTTCGAGGATCTCCCGTTCCCGCGGCGTGAGGGTGGCCAGGGTACGACGTGACCGTGGCGTCCTGTCCCGTCTGACGGGGTCTGCCGCGAGGGCGTCGGCGATGAGCCTCTTCGTCACTGTGGGGGCGAGCAGTGCTTCCCCGGACACGGCGAGGCGTGCGGCGCGTACCAGTTCCCCGGCCGGGGCGTCCTTGAGCATGAATCCGCTGCATCCTGCCCGGAGTGCCTCGAAGACGTAGTCGTCGAGGTCGAAGGTGGTGAGCATGACGATCCTCGGTGCCGGGTCCAGCCCGGAGGCGAGGATGCGGCGGGCGGCTTCCAGGCCGTCCATCACCGGCATGCGGACGTCCATGAACACCACGTCCGGGTGGAGGCGGGTGACCTGTTCCACGGCGGCGGCACCGTCGGCGGCGTCCCCGACGACAGTGATGTCCGGCTGTGCACCGAGAAGTGCCGCGAACCCCTGACGGACCATGGCCTGGTCGTCGACGACAGTGACGGTGATGCCCACGGAACCCAACCTACCGTCAGTGCCCACCGTGTCTTCTTATCACCGGGTCTTCCGGGGCCGCACATGCACCGGTACCACCGCGGTGACGGTGAACCCGCCGTCGGTGGCGGGAACCGCGGTGAAGGTACCCCCCACCGCCTGCACCCGCGCCGCCATACCGGCGATCCCCGTCCCCCCGCCGTGTTCGGGCACGGCCGGTGCACCGTCCACACCCGGACCGTTGTCGGTGACGACGGTCGCCGTGTCATCGTCGACGGTGATCCGGACCAGCACCGTGGCACCGGGTGCATGCCGGGACGCGTTCGACAGGCTTTCCTGGACCACCCTCTGCAGGATGATTCCGGTCGTGCCGTCAAGTCGCCCGAGATCTCCGGTGACAGACCAGGTGAGGTCCATCCCCGCCCGTCGGGCGGCGGTGAGCACCGGTTCGATCTGGTCCGCACCGACAGGGGTCGTCGCTCCGGTCGCGGCGTCACTGCGCAGCACACCGAGGAGTTCCCGCACCTGGTTGAGGGCTTCACGGGCGGTGCCGGCGACCGAGTCGAATTCGGCGTGGATCGCCGGGGTCACCCCCTGGAGCCGGTAGGGCGCGGACTGTGCCTGGACGACGATCATCGACATCTGGTGTGCGACGACATCATGGAGGTCCCTGACCAGTCTGTTCCTCTCCTCGGCGGTGACCCGCAGGCGGGACTGCTCGGAGGCACGCGCTGTCTCCGCCCGTACCTGCCGGCGGGAGACGAGAAGCCACCGCAGCAGCACGAAGAACACCGACCACAGGAGAACTCCGACGACCCACCCGACAACCACGGGGGACGGGTTGGCGAGCATGAGGAGGGTGGACGTGGCCACGGCCGCGAAGACCCGCACTGTGTCGGCCTGCAGAACCACCGCCGCCAGGGTCGCGGCCAACGCCAGATGGAACGTGACCGGCCATCCGAGGGCGAATCCGGGACTGTCGTGCAGGGGTACACAGACCAGGCAGGACGCCGCCACCACCGCCCACGAGGTCGTGGGTCTCCGGTGCGTGGTGAGAACCGGCCAGGTACCGGTCGCGCAGAGCACCGGAACCAGGACGGGGGTCAGAGAGTGGGTGAGGTGGAACGTGGGCCAGGCGACGGCGAACAGCACCACGGTGAGCAGGACCGCAGGTGCGGGTACCCCCGCCGGACGTGACGACACCAGCGACGTGAGGGATCTGAGGGGCCTGAGGGGTCGACGTGCGGTGGGGGACATGGTCTCCAGACACTATGACGGTCCGGTGGCGGACACATCCCCCCTGAGAGGGATTCGTGCGGTGGTCGGGGACGGGGTAGGGCCGGTGAGAATCCCCTCGGAGGGGGATCCGCCGGCAGGCCCGTCATTCCTACTGTGCCGGACCATGCGAATTCACCGGAACATGGTCCTCGGCCGTCTGCTCGTCCTCCTCGTCTCCGCCCTGGGAGGCAGTGCCGCCGGGGCGGGGTCTGCGGAGACGGCCGTGGCGGACCCGCCCCAGATGGTGGGGACGCCGGGATATGAGGACGCAGCGCCGTCGGGCAGTGTCGTCGCGGCGGCACAGGATCTGGCTGCAGGCACTGCTTCGTTCACCTCCGGGGGTGCTCCTGCCGGGGCGGCGGCGTGGATCGCCGCCCTTCCGGAGGGGACGGTCGAGGCCCTCGGATATGTCCCCGTGACCGTCGACGGCATGCCCGCGGACCCGGAGGGGGACTGTTCGTCCCCGGTGCCGCTGCCGGCGTCCTTCACCCCGGCGTGCCTCACCCACGACCTGGGGTACGACCTGCTCCGGCTCGCGGCAGACAGAGGGGAGACCGTACCTGCGGGGGTACGTCCCGCCCTTGACCGCCAGCTCGCAGCGAGGATGGTCTCCTCCTGCGGAGGTGGACCGGTGTCCCGGGCAGGATGCCGGGTGGCGGCCGAGGTCGCGGACGCCGTCGTCACCGCGAACAGCTGGCGTCAGGGGGACGGTGTCCCCGTCGCCGAGAACTTCCCGTGGTCATGACCTGCCGGGGCACTTTCCCAGCCTGTCACCTCCTGATGCGTCCGGCAGTGTCCTAGACTGAGGAACTGCTCAGGAGAATGCACAGGAGAACAAAAGAACTCAGGAAAGGTGCCGACATGACCCAGGGCTGGGGACACAACCCGCCGGAGGACCCGGACCGCGGTATGGATGACGCCACCCGGATGTTCCCGCCGGTCACCCCGGGGTCCGCCCCGTCCGGGCCGGACCGGGAGTTCACCGACAATCCTTTCCGCCAGGCGGGTGCCGGCCAGTCTGGTGCGGGTCAGGCGGGGGCGGGCCAGTGGGATCAGCAGATCCCGTACCAGGATCCCGGTCGGCAGGACGGCGGCCCCGTGACCGGAGGCGCACCGTGGTACGGCGGACCGGTGCCCGTGACAGGTGCGGAAGGGCAGAAGAGCCGGGGACCGTGGATCGTGGTGGCGGTCCTGGTCGTCCTGCTGCTCGCGGCGGTGGGAACGATCCTCGCGATGCGGTGGGACAGTCTCTTCGGCTCCGGCGGGTCCGGGCAGTCCGACGGTACGGCGGTCACCACAGTGGTTGTGCCACCGCCGGGAGAATCAGGCGGCGCACAGGACCCGGGCTCCGGTGGCGGGCAGGGCCGGGGAACGGACGACAGTTCCACAGCCGGTGGTTCCGGCGCACGGCCCACCCGGCCCTCCCTGCCCTCCGGGGTCACCGCAGTCAACGCCGCAGCGCTCAGCGGTGCCCCCACCGGCGACTTCAACTCGATCTGGAAGTCGGGGCCGACCACGGACGATTTCGCTCTCGCCGTCCGCGACGCCTACGTCCAGGCCTACCTCGCCGACCGTGACACCGACCAGACCGTCAACGCCTACAGTCCCACCACCCAGCTGACCTACACGATGACCTGCACGGACACGGGCAGTTACGTCCACTGCACCGGGGGAAACAACGCCAATGTCTACATCGCCTGAACATAGCCGGCCGGCGGGCCCGGCGGCCGATCCGGCACCCGCCCGCACCATGGCCCTCACCCGGTCCAACAACCCTGCCCGCCCCACGGTCCTGTCGGCGTCCCTCGCAGTAGTCACCCTGGCCACCCTGACAGGCTGTGTCATCGGTACCCCGGACAGTGACCGGGGCGGAGAAACAGCCCCGCAGGACGCCGGGCAGGCGACTGTCGTCACAGTCACCGGATCCGCCCCGGCCCCCACCGTCGCAGGGACGCCGGGGGCGGCGTCCTCCACAGTCCCTGCGGACACAGCCCCCGGCCCGGTCGTGGACATCGGGGTCCCGTACTCACTGACCTACCTCGACAACGGTGTCCCCGTCACCGGGGGAGAACTGGAGGGCACACTCGCGGCTCCGGGACCCGTCGCCTGGTCGACCAGCAAGGTCCCGGTCGCGGTCGCAGCCCTTCGGGCCGTCGCCGACGGCACATCCCTGTCGGATGACGCCACCGTCCGCGCGAACGTCACGTCGGCGATCACCGCCTCCGACAATGCGGCGGCCCAGGCACTGTGGGACTCACTGGGTGACCCTGCCGCCGCAGGTGCAGCCACCGACGCCGTGCTCCGCGACGGCGGTGACACCACCACCCGGGTGCAGACCACGGTCACCCGGCCCGGGTTGACCTCCTTCGGACAGACAGTGTGGACCACGCAGTCGCAGGCGCGCTTCGCTGCCGGACTGCAGTGCCTCGCCGGGGCAGGACCGGTGCTCACTGCCATGGGCCAGATCTCGGAGGGACAGGACTACGGTCTCGGGAGAATTCCCGGTGCCGTGTTCAAGGGCGGTTGGGGGCCGGACCTGTCCGGTGCCTACCAGGTCAGGCAGTTCGGTCTCGTGCCGGGTGCCGACGGCACCCTCGTCCCCGTCGCCGTAGAAGTGGTGTCCGCCGACGGAAGCTATGCGTCGGGGTCGGCCGCACTGGACACCCTCGTCGACCGGATCAGCGGCGTCCTCGCCGGCGCGCACGGGGTGAGCGGCACCGCCTGCTGACCTTTCGTCGCTTCCCGCACACATGCTCTATGGTCATGGGGGTGGGCAGCAGGAAAGAACATCACCTCCGCGACGGGGAGGAGCCGGACGCCGAAATCCGGGGGACCCCGGATCCTGCAGGCACGGAATCCGCCGGTGCAGACCGGGTCGGCCTGTGGGTCCTCGGTGCCATCCTCCTGCTGATACTCAGTGTCGCGGTCTTCGTCTCAGCTCTACGCGACTCCCCGGACAACTCCCGGTCAGGGACCCCGCCGCAGGCGGCGCTGCAGAGTGCGGCGGCGCAGGCCGCCCGACCGACCAGCGACGACCAGGCGGAGTCCGTCACCACCAGGATCGTCACCCTGGTCGCTGACGTGGAGAAAAGGTACGACGTCTCCGTCGGGGTCAGTCTCCGCGCCGGAGGCGGGGTGGTCCATGTCGGGGCTGTACAGGATCTCCGGGCATGGTCGACGGTCAAGGTGCCTGTCGCTCTCGCCGCCGTGCAGAAGTCCCTCGAAGGCAGTCCGGGCGACAGTGCGGAAGACAGTCCGGAAGACAGTGACGGTGCCGACCTCGCCGAGGATCTCCGGCTGGCACTGGGTATGTCCGACAATGACGCCGCGCTGCGGCTCTGGCAGACCCTTGGTACCGACGAACAGTCCTCCGCCGCGGTGGACGCCGTCTTCAGGGAGGCCGGTGACCCCACAGACGCCGAAGGTGACCGTGGCCGGGAAGACTACGGCGGATTCGGGGACGTCCACTGGAGTCTCGACAACCAGGTCATCTTCTCCAACCGTCTGGCGTGCCTCGACGGTTCAGCACCTGTGCTCGACCAGATGGGACAGGTCGTGCCCGAGCACCGCCGGGGCCTCGGCCTCCTGCCCGGGGCACGGTTCAAGGGCGGATGGGGTGGCGAACCGGACGGGAACTACCTGTTGCGTGAGTTCGGGCTCGTCGGTGAGCGGGGCAGCCAGGTGCCCCTCGCTGTCGCGGTCCTGTCACGGGACGGCAGTGACGCCACAGCCCGTCAGGCGTCCGGAGCCCTCGCTGAAGCGATGGAACCGCTCATCGCCGAGCTTCCCGGGCTCGGGGGGAAGGCCGAGTGCCAGGTCCCGGACTCAGTTCCGGCGGCATCCACCGCCGCTCCGATCGACCAGACCTGACCGGCGCTGGACCGGCACTGGGCCCGCCGCAGGTGTCTGGGATCAGACCTCCAGCAACCCGATCTGGGCCCCGATGCTCTCGGCGTAGTGCAGCTGGTCGAGCCAGCCGGGCGTCCCGGGGCGCAGGAGGATGAACGGGCGGTTAGCCTGCCCCGACCCGGACCGACCCGCACGGGCCTCGTACCGCAGCCGGGCATCGTGACCGGCCTCGACAAGTCCGCTGATGTCACGTTCAGGGTCAGCGAGATCTTTCCGTGCCCCGTTGAGCAGCTCGATCGTCTCGTCGAGTGCGGTGACCAGGGCGTCCCTGTTGTTCTCGCACATTGCCCGGACCAGACCCGGTTCGGTGCCGGCGACCCGGGTGGCGTCCCGGAAGCTCGACGCCGCCAGGGACAACGACAGTGCCCCACCCTGGTCCGCGGTGACTGCCAGGGCCTCGGCGAGGACATGGGTCAGGTGGGAGACACGGGCGACAGCCTTGTCATGTTTGCGGGCGCGGGCGGGAATCACCGCCGCACCGACAGCCACAGCCATGTCGATCACCCGACGCCAGACCCGCAGCCACGGTTCCACGTCGGCGGGGGCGGGACCTCCGGCGCTCTCTCCGGTACTCTCACCTGCGGTGTACCCGGTGGCGTCCTCTCCGGCGGCGCCGTCGGTGGTGACCACCCACACCGCGTCACGGAACAGTCCCTCGGTCGTGGCGTCCCAGCCGGAGTCGGCGGTACCCGCCATCGGGTGACCGCCGACGAACCGCCCGGACAGTCCGTAGCGGCCCACCAGTCGCAGGACCTCGCCCTTGACCGAGGTCACGTCGGTGATCCCGCACGAAGGTGCGTGGCGGGCCACCGCGGCGAGCATGTCCGGCAGGGCGGGTACGGGCACACCCAGGACGACCAGGGCGTCCTCCCTCTCGGCGCGGGCCAGGGTTGCCGGCAGGTCGCCCGAGACGTCGTAGCCCTCGTCGGAGGCCGCGGTGACCGTCTCCGGTGACCGGTTCCAGCCGAACGCGGGAATCCCGGCGGCCGTCAGATCACGGAGCAGACTGCCTCCGATGAGCCCCAGTCCGAGCACGCACACCGGCCCCGACCTGCCCGGGCCGTGCGGGGCCGCGGGGGACGGGGACGGTGCGGGGCCGGAGGAGGGGACAGAGCTCGGTGAAGTCACCTACCAAGTGTGGCACAAAGCCGACTACCGTTGCGGGCATGAGTGGTTTCGTTGTCGCAGCGCACCTGGCTGACGGTGTCTGGCATCTGCGCGTGGTCCAACGGTCGGTGCCGGAGGGGCTCGCCCCGCTGATCTCGGAACTGCGGGCCATGCGTGCCGAGGGGGTGCTGCTCGGCATGGTCAGTGTCGACGACGACTGGTCTGTGCTGGTCCGCCCCGCGCCGGGTGGTGCCCGCCTCCTGCTGGGGGACTCCACCGTCGCCCTCGAGGACGAGGACGACCCCGAGGTCGACGGGGTGCGCCTGGCGTCCGACATCCTCGACGAACTCGGGGTGGACGCACCTTCCGACGAAGAGATCGAGGACGCCGACGATCCCGACGCTCCCTGGCCCGAAGGTGACTTCGGGATCCTCGCCGACCTCGGCGTCGGGGAACAGTCACTGTCCGTGCTCTTCGACGACCCCGACATCTACGCCTCCCGCCAGCTGCTCACCATCGCAGAAGAGCTCGGCTTCGGTGACGAACTCGCCGACCTCTACGACGGTGAGCTCTCCGAATTCACCGATGACTGACACGGGCACCGGCCGGCAGGTGGTCGGCAGTGGACTTCCTGTGGAACAGTCGGTTCTCCGGGACAGGATGTGGATGGCCAGGGCTCTGGAGGTCGCGGCGTCCACCCCCCCGGGTGACGTGCCGGTGGGGGCGGTGGTCTTCGGCCCGGACGCTGTCTCTTATCCCCATCTAGATATGTATAAGAGAACGGTCCTCCGGAGTCTCCCCAACCCCACCGCGCACGCCGAGATCCTGGCACTGCGCGCGGCCGCCGCGGTCCACGGTGACTCGTGGCGACTGACGGGCTGCACCCTCGTGGTCACCCTGGAGCCTTGCGCCATGTGCGCCGGAGCACTGGTGGGGGCGAGGACCGGTGCGGTGGTGTTCGGGGCGTGGGAGCCGCGCACCGGTGCCTGCGGTTCGGTGTTCGACGTGGCCCGTGAGTCTCCGCTGCACCGGGTCGAGGTCCGGGGAGGGGTCCTGGACGACGAGTGTGGCCGACTTCTCCGCACGTTCTTCTCCCTGAGGCGGTCCGACGGGTGAGTTCTGGCCCGCGTTCCCGCCGGGTGTGCAGGTGAGGTGTTGTGTATTCTCGGCAGGGCACGCCGGGACCGTTCCGGCACTCCACTGACCCGGAAGGGATACACCATGGGTATCGACGACCTGAAGAAGTTCGCGGACAAGGCCAGGAACGCCGTCTCCGACAACCGGGAGACCATCGAGAGCAGGGCCGGTGAGGCCATCGACAAGGTGGCGAAGGGTGACAAGGGTGACAAGGTCAAGGACGCCCTGCACAGCGGTCTCGACAAGCTGACCGGGAAGTAGATTTCCGTTCCGCCCGTGCGGTGATGTAGCCTTTTCCGCGGTGGCGTGTCCGAGCGGCCGAAGGTACTCGCCTCGAAAGCGAGTGTCGTGTAACAACGACCGGGGGTTCAAATCCCTCCGCCACCGCAGCAGAACCCCCGGCACAGTGTGCCGGGGGTTCCTCCGTTTCCGCGCCCGTTGTGACTGCGGGACAGGACAGGTACCGCGGGGTCGAAGGGCCTCAGCGGACTCCAGTGGACGTCAGCGGGTGGTGTATCCGCCGTTGGCGAAGATGGTCTGGCCGGTGATCCACCACCCGTCGGTGGCCAGGAAGCGGATGATCGGGGCGATGTCCTCGATCTGGGTCAGCTGGTTTCCCATGGCCTGTGACCTGTGGAACTCCACGCGTTCCGGTGTCTCCTGGCCGTAGAAGAAGGGGGTGTCCATCGGCCCCGGAGCCACTGCGTTCACGGAAATTCCGCGGTCCGCGAACTCCTTGGCTGCTGCGCGGGTGAAGTGCTCCACAGGGGCTTTGCCGCCGGCGTAGGTGGAGTACCCGTCGGTGAAGGCTGCCAGCAGTGACGTGACGACGGTGATGATCTTTCCGTCGTCTGCGAGGTGTCTGCCTGCCTCGCGGATGAAGAAGTAGGCGGCCTTGGAGTTGATGTCGAACATCGAGTCGTACTCCTCCTCGGTGGTCTCGACGATCGGTTTGCGCAGGACTTTCCCGACGGTGTTGACCGCGACGTCGATCGTTCCGAGTATCTTCTCAGCCTCGTCGAACAGGGCCTCGACGTTTGCGGCGGAGGTGAGGTCGCCCTGCAGCAGCCCTGCGCGGACGCCCTGTGCCTCCACCGCGGCGAGGGTCTCCTCTGCCTCGGCCCGGCTGGACCCGGAGTTGTAGTGGATCACCACGTTCGCGCCGGCGGCGGCGGACTGGCGTGCCACCAGACCGCCGAGGTTCTTTCCTCCTCCGGCGATGAGGACGTTCTTTCCTGTGAGTGTGCGTTCGGTCATGCGGTATTTCCTTTCGTGCGTACCCGGACTCGGTTATCACCGGTATATCACTATATAGCGATGATATGGCGGCTACGATAGCAGCATGGGTCACGCCGTGTCGACAGGTACGAGAGAAAAACTGGTCACCGCAGCCGCCGACATGATCGCCGGCTCTCCCGGTGAGGACTTCTCACTCCGGGCGGTCTGTGACACCGTCGGGGTTAAGCTTCCGACCGCCTACCATTTCTTCGGGTCGAAGCAGGGGCTGGTCGAAGCTGTGGTGGAACACGGATTCGACATGTACATGTCGCAGAAGAACGCCATGGAGAGCTCCGGTGACCCGGTCCAGGACATCCGTGCAGGCTGGGACGCCCACGTCGCCTTCGGCCTGGCCAATCCCGGCTTCTACGCGCTGATGTACGGAAAAGTTCAGCCGGGCTATTCTCCGGCGGCACAGTCCGGTCCCTGGGAAGCGCTGAGGTCACTGACCGCAAAAGCTGCGGAGCAGGGGAGGCTGGCAGTCTCCCCGGAGCAGGCGGCCGCCCACATCCTGGCGACGAACATCGGTGTCACACTGCGCCAGATCATCCTCGACACACCTGACCCGGACCTGTCTGCGGCAGTGCGTGAAGGGGTGGTCCGGGCCATCACGGGGGAGGGGAGGGAAGGGGAGGATCTGGCCGCGGCGACGGTGGCGGAGACGGCGGCCGCCCACCCTGAGATTCTCGGGACGGCAGAGACGCGGCTCTTCCTCGAATGGCTGAAAAAGCTGAAGGACGCCGGCCGCCCGGAAGCGTGACCGCCCCAGTTCGGGGACAGTCACGGAGACAGGCACGGGCGGAGATACAAGGGGTGTCACGGGGGTGCCCGGCGGGCGCTTCCGGCGGAAAACATGAGCAGATCCTCGGGTTCACCGTGGAGACTTCTTCCCATGGTGCTATTTTTGGTCGGGGAAAAATGATGTGAAGCCGTGGAAGTCTCAGGTACTGCACGTGCCCGGGGGCGGCGGAGCACGGCAGAAGACGGCCGGTGACGGCAGATGCGGAAAGGTAGGGCGGTTCGGCGTGCCGAAGCCGGTGGACAAGGGGACCACGTATGTCCCGGGGTTGGACGGGCTGCGCACACTCGCGGTCACGGTGGTGATCCTCTATCACCTCGGCGTCCCGGGCTTCCCCGGTGGACTGCTGGGGGTGGGGGTCTTCTTCACGCTGTCCGGATACCTCATCACCTCGAACCTCATGCGTTCCTGGGACCGGCACGGCGGTCTCGGGCTGAAGACATTCTGGTTGCGCAGGTTTCGCCGCCTGGCCCCGGCCATGATCGCTACAGTCGTGGCCACCCTCATCCTCACCGCAGCCCTGGACCGCGGATCCCTCACCACACGCGCCGGTGAGGCACTGTCCACCCTGTTGTACGTCAACAACTGGCACACGATCCTCGCCGGCAGCTCCTACTTCGACAACTTCGCCGGGCCGGGTGCCCTCGACCACATGTGGTCCCTGTCCGTGGAGGAACAGTTCTACCTGGTGTGGCCGTTGCTGCTGCTCGTCATGCTGTTCATCCTGCGGGGCAGAAGGGGACCCGTCGCCCTCGCCACCGTCCTGGTCGCCGTGGCGTCCTTCGCACTCATGTGGGTTCTCGCCGTTCCGGGGGCGGACAACACCCGCGTGTACGAGGGAACCGACACCCGCGCCGGAGGCCTGCTACTCGGCGCAGCACTGGCGGTATGGCTGTCCTCCCGCCGCGCCGCAGGAAAGTCCACCACCCCGGACGGCCCCGCCTCCGTGCTACTGGGAGCCGCAGGTGTGACGGGGATCGTCGCCATGGTCGTCCTGGTCGACCGGGACAGCATGTTCCTGTACCACGGGGGAACCACCCTGCTGACAGTGGCGGCCGTCTGTGCAGTGCTCGCCGTGTCCCGTCCCACGGGTCTGTGGTCCCGGGTCTTCGGCTGCCTGCCGATGCGGTGGCTCGGTGAACGCTCCTACGGCATCTACCTCTGGCACATGCCGGTCATCGCCTTCCTCCCTTCAGCGTGGCTCAGTGACCGGCTCGCGCTCTCCGCCGGCCTGGTGGCCGTCATCTCGGTCCTGTTGTCTGCGCTGAGCTGGAGGTACCTTGAGGATCCCATCCGCCGTCACGGGGTCGTCGGCCCGGTGAAGCAGTGGTGGGCGCAGCGACGGTCGAGCACCCCGGTCCACGACGGGGGCGGCAGCGGTATGCGTCCGGAGACCGGTGACGCCCCGGCGCGTGCCAGGGTCAGTCTGCAGAGTTACGCAGGAGCGGGGGCTGCAGTGGTCCTCTCCGCCGTGGTCGTCATCGGCGCGCCGGCCGTCGTCGCAGATCCGGACGGGGCGACGGTGTCGGGAAGTCACGGTCCCGGCATGAGGATGGAACTCGACGGGGCAGGTGCCGCGAAACCCGGCGCCCCCTCCGACCCCGCCGCGGGTGCCGCGCCCGGAGCAGGGG
>LT160593.1:817258-994726 GCA_900049755.1 Corynebacterium provencense | reverse complement strand
ACCACATCTAGATGGGAATAGGGGACGGCCCGGAGCAGGGGCGGCCGCCACCGCGACCGCCTGCACCCGGGTGATCCATGTCGGGGACTCGACATCACTGGGGATCTTCGATCCGGACATGCTCCCGGACCCGGCGGACTCCGGTGAGAACCGTTACCTGGAGTACGGGGCGGTCGACGTGGTGACGAGCGTCTTCGGCGGGCGCAACACCACCGAAGGTTTCGAGGACTACCCGTCTGCGGTGGACTCCGTCGCCGAGCTGCTCGCGCAGGGACAGCCGGAGGGCACCTGCTGGGTCATCGCCACCGGCGTCAACGATGCCGCGAACATCTCCGCCGGCGCCACCTATGACGAGGAGACGAGGATCCGGATGATGCTCGACCAGCTCAGAGGGCAGAGGGTCATGTGGTCCACGGCGAAGACGCGCCTGGACACCGGACACTGGAACGACGCCAACATGGTCAAGTTCAACGAGGTTCTCGAAAGAGTGGCGAAAGACTACCCGGACGTCGTCGTGTGGGACTGGGCGTCTGATGTCGCCGGACACATGGAATGGTTCCTCGACGGTGACGACGTCCACTACAACGCCGAGGGGAACGCGGCCCGCGCCCGACTGTTCGCTGCCGCCCTCGCCAACGCCTTCCCGGTCGGGGTCGTCGACCCGGTGCAGGGAGGGACCGTGGTGACCTCCGCCGGAAGTGCGGGAAGCGCGGGAAGCGCCGGGGAAGCGGCGGACGCCGGGACAGCAGAGTAGCAGTCGGGCGGGCCGGGCTGGCGTCCCGGTCGCAGGGTCTGCGCGGAGTACCTCCCAGCAGCTTCCCCTAGGATGGTCGCCCATGGCAACGTTCCTCTTCCACCTCGGTCGCTGGTCCTACCTCCACCGCAGATTCGTCCTCGCGGTGTGGGTGGGGATACTCGTGGTCGTCGGCGGTGCTTCAGCTGCGGTGCAGAAGGGGTACAACGACCTCTTCTCGATCGACGGCGTCCCCTCCCAGCACGCCACACAGATGCTGCTGGACAAGTTCCCGGGAACGAAGAACCCGATGATGGATGCGGGAGTGACCCTCGTCTACAAGGCGCCCGAGGGCAGGACACTCACCGACCCCGAGGTCTCCGCCGCCGTGGACGCCTCAGTCCAGGCGGTCCGGGACAACGTGAGGGACCTCGGTGCGGCAGAGTCGCTGGGCAACCCCGTGGCCCTCAACGACGCCCAGACCAGGATGCTGATCGAACAGGAGACGCAGTCAGGGCTTTCCCGGGAGGTCGCCGAAGAGGACGCCGCGAACGTGGCACTCGTCAGTGCTGACGGGACGACCGGGACGACCAGCTTCTCCTTCGATGTCGACCTTCCCGCGGACGTGACCACCGAAGACAAGGAGGCGGTCAACGCGGCACTGGACATCGCCCGGGACGCCGGCCTGCAGGCGGAGGCAGGAGGAGCCGGCTTCGGCGACCCCATCCGGATCGAACCGATCAGCGAACTCATCGGAGTGGTGGTGGCGTTCATCGTCCTCGTCATCACCTTCGGCTCCCTCCTCGCCGCAGGACTGCCACTGGTCACAGCCGTGATCGGGGTGGCTCTCGGCGCTCTGGGCATCACCGGGGCCACCGCCTTCGTACAACTGAACAACATCACCCCGGTGCTGGGGATCATGATCGGGCTGGCAGTCGGCATCGACTACGCACTGTTCATCATGAGTCGCTACCGTGACGAGCTGCGGCACGGCCGGTCGCGACCGGACGCGGTCGGACTGTCGACCGGTACCGCCGGATCCGCGGTCGTGTTCGCGGGCTTCACCGTCATTGTCGCCCTCGTCGGCCTGGCGCTGGCGAACATCGAGTTCCTGACCTACATGGGTCTGGCCGCCGCCGCGATCGTCCTCATCGCCGTTCTGGTGGCGCTCACGCTCCTGCCGGCACTCCTCGGCTTCGGCGGGGACCGGGTGTTCCGCAGAGACGCCGCCGCCGGTTCCGCCGCCGCTTCTGCCGCCGGTTCAGTCACCGGAGCCGTACCGGTACCGGGAGGCCGGCACCGGAAGCAGGAGTCCGGCACTGTCACCGGCACTGTCGGCAGCAGCGGAGACCCGGGGCGTCCTCGTGCGGGGGAGACGGCCGCCCCGACCCTCGGTACCCGCTGGGTCACACTCGTCCACCGGGCACCCGGACTGTTCGTCGTCCTCGTCGTGGTCGTTCTCGTCCTGCTCACCCTCCCGGCGCGTGGACTCCACCTCACACTCCCCTCGGACATGACCTCACCGGAGTCGACCACCCAGCGCAGGTCCGCGGAACTGATCGAGGACGGGTTCGGTCCGGGCCGGAACTCCCCGCTCCTGGTCCTCGTGGACGCCTCCGGCGTACGGGCGGACTCCGAGTCACTGAAACCACTGGTCTCCTCCGGTGTGGACCCCGCCCAGGCCGCATTCGTCACCGTCAAGGACCGCCTGTCCAACAATGTCGGTGTGAAACACTCCCAGCTGATCGCCACCTCGGAGGACGGTACCACCGCGCAGATCCTCGTCACCCCGACAACCGGGCCGACCGACGAACAGACGGTCCAGCTCATCGGCCAGCTGCGCAGTGAACAGACCCGGATCGAGGACGAGACCGGCGTAGACACCGGCCTGACCGGATTCACACCCATCCAGCAGGACGTCACCGACCGACTCGAAGGGGCGATGCCCGTCTACCTGGCACTCGTCGTCGGACTCGCGTTGATCCTGCTCCTCATGGTTTTCCGGTCCCTGCTGGTGCCGGTGGTCGCCGCGGCAGGATTCCTGCTGTCCATCGGTGCAGCTTTCGGCGTCACCGTTCTGTTCTGGCAGGAGGGCCTGTGGGGTCTCATCGACTCTCCCGGACCCCTGATCAGCTTCATGCCGATCTTCCTCATCGGCGTGACCTTCGGACTGGCGATGGACTACGAGGTGTTCATCCTCTCCCGGATGCGGGAGAGATGGACGAAACACTCCCACCGCGCGGTGGCCACGGGGGAGGCGGGCAGGTTCAACGCCGTCGAAGACTCCGTGGTCCGGGGGTTCTCGCTGGGAGCCCGCGTGGTGACGGCGGCAGCACTGATCATGATCGCCGTGTTCGTGTCCTTCATCGCCCAGCCGCTGCCGTTCATCAAGGTGTTCGGGTTCGCACTGGGGGCCGGCGTCCTCTTCGACGCCTTCCTCATCCGGATGACACTGGTGCCGGCGCTCATGTTCATCACCGGCCGGGCCACCTGGTACATGCCGAAGTGGCTGGACCGCGTACTTCCGACCTTCGACGTGGAGGGCGAGAAACTGGAGAAGGCCTACGAGTCAGGGAAGATCAGCAGAATGTGACCCCTACCGGTCTCGGCCGCTCTCACCGTCCGCGCAGTTCCGGGGCCCTGCCGGCGTAGTACCGGCCGAGGAACTCGTCCCGGTACTCCTCGAAGCGCCCCTCCTCGACAGAACGTCGGATGTTGCGGGTCAGCGTCATCATGAAATTGATGTTGTGCAGGGTGCACAGGGTTCCGGCGAGGAACTCGTGGGCCTTGAGCAGGTGGTGGATGTAGGCCCGGGTGTAGTTCGCGTTGACGTACCCGCCGGTCTCCGTGTCGATGGGGATGAAGTCGCGCCGGTGGCGGGCGGCGACGAGGTTGAGACGGCCGTCGAGGGTGTAGACACCACCGCGGCGCCCCAGCCGGGTCGGGGCGACACAGTCGAAGGTGTCCGCCCCCGCGGCGACCGCGGTGAAGAGGTCGTCCGGTTCCGAGATCCCCAGCATGTGGCGCGGCCTGTCCTCCGGCAGTTCATCGCAGACCCACCCCGTGATCGTCCCCAGGTTCTCCTTCTCCAGGGCACCACCGATACCGAAGCCCCCGAAACCGCGGCGTCCCTCCTCCTCTGCCTGTCGGGACAGTTCGACCAGGCCGCGTGCGGCCTGTCTGCGCAGGTCCTCGTACTGTGCCCCCTGGACCACCCCCCACAGTGACTGTCGGGGACGGTCGGAGCGCAGCGTCGTCAGACGGTCGTGCTCGGCCAGGCACCGCTGCGCCCACCTGTGGGTCCGGGCCACGGACTCCTCCTGGTAGCGCCTCGTGTCGACCAGCGTCGTGAGCTCGTCGAAGGCGAACATGATGTCGGCTCCGAGACTGTGCTGGATCTGCATCGACTTCTCCGGGGTGAACCGGTGGGAGGAGCCGTCGATGATGCTCCTGAAGTCCACGCCGTCCTCGTCGACGAGGGCCATCCTCTCCTTCTTCGCCGCCCGGATGTCCCCCTCGGTCAGGTTGGCGACATCCATGGCCAGTACCTTCTTGAAGCCCACGCCGAGGCTCATCACCTGGAATCCGCCCGAATCGGTGTACGTCGGACCGTGCCAGTTCTCGAACTCGGCGAGCCCTCCGGCCTCTTCGACGATGTCCTCACCCGGTTGAAGGTAGAGGTGGTAGGCGTTGGAGAGAATCGCTTCGGCACCGGTGGACCGCACCTGCTCGGGGGTGAGGGTCTTCACGGTGGCTTTCGTCGCGACGGGGATGAACGCCGGGGTGTGGATGTCACCGTGCGGGGTGTGGATCACACCGGTCCGGCCGTGGGAGGGTTTGCCGTCGGTGGTCCCGATCCGGATTCCCGGGTCGAAGGTGGTGTCGGAGGGCAGGGACGCCACCGGGTCCGCAGAGTCAGTCATGGTGGACCAGTGTATCTGCCGTCCGCCGGAATCCTGTTCCCCGCCGGCCTGTCGACCGCGGCCAGGCCAGCGGGGCGCTGACCGGGTACATTGACCGGTATGCCGCAGGTCACAGCACTTTACCGTTACCCCGTGAAAGGTTTCACCCCGGAACCGGTCGACGAACTCGTCATCCAGCCGGACGGCAGGGTGGCCGGGGACCGGGTTCTGGCGTTCCGGTTCGCCGACGACGCCACACCGGAGAGCAGGGACGGCCTGGACTACTGGCCGAAGGCGAAAGGGCTGTGCCTGCAGGACTTCCCCTCCCTCGCCCGCCTGCGGGTCACCTTCGACGGAACGGTGCTGACCGTCTGCGAGGACGGGGCCGTGCTGGTCTCCGCCGGCCTTGACCGGGAAGGACGCCGTGAGCTGTGCGACGCGGTCACCGACCGTGTCCTCTCCGGCCCTGACGCCCGCCGGCTGCGTCGGCCGGGGCGGCTTCCCCTGGAACTCGTCGGCGACGGAGTCCATGCCAGGTTCCAGGACCGTCCGCGGGGCTTCGTCTCACTGCACGGCGAGGCGTCGGTGCGGGACCTGGGCGGCACCGCGGACCGGGTCAGCCCCGGGGTTGACGTCGATGACCGTCGTTTCCGGTCGAATATCGTGGTCGACGGTCTGGACCCGTGGCAGGAACTGGAGTGGGCGGAGTCCGGGACCACGGTCAGGGTAGGGGAGGTCCTGCTGACGGCGCAGAAGCCGATCGTGCGGTGCGCGGCAGTCACGGCGAACCCTGACTCCGGGGTCCGGGACGTCAACCTGTTGAAGGTGCTGACCCGGGACCTGGGCCAGCGGGAGCCGACTCTGGGGGTCCTCATGCTGCCGTACGGGTCGCAGGGACCCGGTGAGGTCGGTTCCGTCTGCGGTACCGGGGGAACCGTGCGCCCCGGGGACCGGGTCAGCGAAGTCCACGACCCCCGAACAGGGAGTAGAGGAGGGGGAGAGCCGAAGATGCCATCATGACGATCCCCACCACGTTCGCCCCGGTGCTCCAGTCGTCGGCGCCGAACGGGCCTCCCGTGTCCGCGGAGCTGCGCAGAACAGCCCCCGAGATCACCAGTCCCACGAAGATGAGGGCGGCGACGACCCGCACGGCGGCCCGTTCCAGCCTTTTGAGCTGGTGTTCGACCTGGGGGGTCTTCACCGACAGGTCACCGCTCTCGACCACGCCGATGACATGGTCGAGGCGTCCGGGGAGAGCGACGACGGTCTTCGCCGTGCCGGCCGCTGTGTGGACCGCCCGTTCGGCGACGTCGCGGGCGGAGTCCCCGGCCTGCTCACGGATGAGACGGGCGGCGAAGGGGGTCACGGACTCCCAGATGTTGAAACTGTTGTCCAGGGTGGAGCACAGTCCCGACATCATCGAGACCGCGCGCATGATGAGCAGGAAGTTCTCCGGCAACTGGAAGGGCATCGACCGGATGATGTCCCGGAATCTGTGGGCGAACTCCTCGAGTTCCGCGCGGTCGACGTGCTGGAGATCGGTGACCGCCATACCGCCGAACCTGTCGAAGAGTTCGGTCATCGCCTCCGCGAGGGAATCCGAGTCCGCGGTGGGGAGCAGGATGCCCAGGGACTCCATGGCCGCGACCATGCCCTCACCGTCACGCAGCCCCACGGCGATGACGAGTCGGCGGAGGCCCTCACGGAGGGTGTCGTCGACTGTGCCGGTCATCCCGAAGTCGATGAAAGTCAGGGAGAACTCCCCGCGTGACAGCCCGGGGGTGACGAAGATGTTGCCGGGGTGGGGGTCCGCGTGGAAATGGCCCGTGGTGAACAGCTGGGTGAACATTGATTCGGCGAGAGCTGCGGCGACATCCGACGGCTCGGTTCCCAGGGCCCTGAGCATCGCGGTGTCACTGATCTTCACGGCCGTGACGTCCTGGAGGGTGAGGACGCGCCGGGTGCTGCGCTCCCACACGACCTCCGGGGCCCGGGAAGGGTGGGTCCTGCCGGGCGCGGCGTCGGCGAACTCCTTCCGGAACCGGTCGGCCTCCCCGGCCTCGTGCAGGTAGTCGATCTCTTCGTAGCTGGTGCGCGCAAACTCCTCGACCAGTGCAGGAACGTCTGCGCGCTGGGCGATGAACGGTACCCGGGACAGCCATCCGGCGATTCTCCTCAGGGCGGAGAGATCGACGTCGACGACATCGGCGATCCCCGGGCGCTGGACTTTGACGACGACGTCGGCGAAACCTGTTTCGGCCGCGAGGGCAGGGGCCAGTCGTGCGCGGTACGCCTGTCCCAGCGACGCCGCCGCGATCGGTTCCGTTCCGAAGGACGCGAACGCCCGAGACAGAGGCATGCCGAGTTCCTCTTCCGCACATACCCGGACCTCGGCGAAGTCGGCGGCGGGCACGGAATCCTGCAGTGTCGCCAGCTCATCGGTGACCTGCGGCGGGAGCATGTCGATACGGGTCGACAGGAACTGGCCGACCTTGATCATCAGGCCGCCCAGATCGGTGGCGAGGCGACGGAACCGTACAGCCGACCGGGTCAGGCGCCGCGTCTGGCCCCGTCTGCTCCATTCGCGGAGACCTGTCCGTGGCAGGACGATGTCGAACCACTACACCTGCAGGATGACCGACATGCCGAAATAGGTGATCCGTCGGTACCGGGACCGCAGGCGGCGGTGACCGGGTGCACTCACTCCGCGGTCGGGGCCGCCGGGTCACCGGAGGTGCCGTCGTCCGTCGACGGCGTCCCCGGGGTCTGTCCGGAATCCTCGCCCGAATCTTCAGCGGGACCGTCCGCCGGCTTGTCCGGCGACGCCGCGGGCTCCTCCGCGAGAATCCCGTAGATCTTCCGTCGGGTCTCGTCGAGCAGTGCGGTGACCCTGTCGATGTGGTCGCGGTCGCCGCTGACGAGGACCTGGCGGACCGCCTGGCCCAGTTTCAGTCCCGCTTTCGGGAGGTCGCTGAAGTTCCGGGTGAAGGTCCCCCCGAACGGGGAGGCGTCCGCGAGCCGGGTGAGCGGTGCGAAGAGCTCCGACCAGTCCGTGTCGGAACTGTCGTCGGCGTCGGAGTCCAGTCCGGCGGCCTCCTCACGGCCGTCCTCGGTCAGGGTGAAGGTACGGCGCCCGTTGTCCTCGCTGACCGTCGCCAAGCCTTCGTCGACGAGCAGCTGGAGGGTGGGGTAGACCTCGGCGGCCAGGGGCACCCATCCGTCGGTGGACCGTTCCGTCACCGTGCGGATCACAGCTGCACCGGTGGCCGGCTTCTCTGTCAGTACCCGCAGGACAGCTTCACGGACGTCGTGGTCGGCGGTGTCTTCGCCGGAGATCTCCAGCCGGGGCCGGTGGGCGGCGAAATCGTCCCGGAGTCCCCGGAGTGTCTCCCACAGTCTGCTGTAGTCCCGGGGATCGGTGGAGTCTCTGCCGTTGTCGGTGTATGCCATGGTCGGAGCCTTTCCTGTTGTGTGTGGTCTGGTGGTCAATTCCGGCTGATGTACCGGTGCGCGGCACCGGTGTGAGGGTCAGCAGGGTGGTGAGTCCACGGTGGTCGTCACACCTGCCACGGTACGCGTCGGACCGGACAGCTACCCTGTGAACCATGACTCACGGCAACGGGCGCTTCGCACCGAGCCCCAGCGGTGATCTCCACCTGGGAAATCTCCGTACCGCGGTGATCGCGGAACTGTGGGCACGGGTCACAGGCCGGGGATTTGTCCTGAGGGTGGACGACATCGACCGGGGAAGGTCTTCGGAGGAGGCGGCGCAACGTCAGATCGGGGACCTGGAGGCCGTCGGAGTGCACTTCGACGGGGAGATCGTCCACGAATCCGACTGTATCGACGACTACGCTGCAGCCCTGGCGGAGTTGTCGGGACGGGGCCTCGTCTACGAGTGCTACTGCTCGCGTCGTGACATCCGGGAGGCGTCCCGGGCCCCCCACACCGCCCCGGACCGTTATCCGGGCACCTGCCGTGACCTCACCGATGCCGAGAGAGAACGCCGGCGGCGTGACCTCGCCGCCGCGGGGCGGGTGCCCGCCCTGCGGCTACCGCTGCCCCTTATTCACATCTTGATGTGGATAAGGAGCAGCGTGCAGGGAGGCGTCACCGCACGTTGCGCCGGGTGAAGACAGCCGTGGTGTGCCGGGCCGCCGCCCTGCGCGCGACAGCGGTGTTGGACGCCACCAGCAGCCTGAACTGCCGCAACCGTTCACATGCGAACGTCGCCCGGGGCCCACGGTTCCAGGTCTCGTCGACGAGCCGCTTCCCGTAGGCCACGGCGTCCGGGGACCGTGTCGCGATCCTGCCTGCCAGCGTGACTGCGGCGTCGACCGGGGCGTCGACCGGGGCGTCGACCGGGGCGTCCGACCCGTCCACGACCTCGCTCGCCAGGCCGTACTCCACCGCCGTCGCACCGTCGAGAATTTCCCCGGTCATCGTCAGTCTCTTGAGTACGTCGGCCCGCAGCTGCTGCGACAGTGACTGCATCCCGGTCATGTCAGGGACCAGTCCCCACTTCGATTCCAGGATGCTCCACCGGGCCTCGGCGGTGGTGATCCGCCAGTCCGCGGCCATGGCCAACTGCAGGCCGCCACCGAGGCAGTGGCCGTGGACGGCGGCGATGACCGGTACGGGCAGCCGCCGGAAAGCCCAGCACGCCTCCTGGAAGACGTTGGTCCCCTTCCACGGGCGGGGCAGGAAATTCGCCGCCAGTGCCCGAGGATCGCCGAGAGCCGAGGCGAAGTCGAGCCCGGAGCAGAAGGAGCGGCCCTCACCTGAGAGCACCACGGCGCGGACCGTGCGGTCGGCCCGGATCCTGCCCGCCACGGAGACAAGCTCACCGAGGACGCCGAGGGTCAGCGAGTTCAGTTTCTCCGGCCGGTTCAGCCTCACGTGCGCCAGGCGGGCGCCGGTGTCCGGGTCGTCGGTGAAGGTCAGGGTGGGAAGCCCCTCAGGGCCGGTGGTGGTCATGGGCCAACGCTAACCGAGGCGGGGGAGTCAGGGGGGGAGAGTCGGTGGACACCGCGGTTCCCGGTGGGTACCCCTGGGGACATGGAGACCATCAAGTCGCTCATCCGCTCCGCCACGGTGCGGCGTCCCGTCATATCCCCGCAGCTGACCGTCAGAGCGGTGGAGGACCTGTCCCCCGGCTACGTCCGGGTCACCCTGGCAGAGGAGGGACCGTCCGACGGGGAACTGGCGGCCTACACCGAACAGCTGCCCGCCGACGCGATGAAGCTGCTGCTCCCGGACATGACGGTGCTCCGGGCCGTCACGGTACGGCGGTACCGTCCCGGCCCCGGGGAGATCGACGTGGACATCGCCCGGCACGACCACGGCGTCCTCGCGGAGTGGTTGTCCGGACTGCGGCCGGGGGAGCGGGTCGGTGCGACCGGGATGCGGTGCGAGTGGGCACTGCCCGCGGGTGCCGGGGAGGTGGACCGGGTGGTGCTCCTGGCCGATCCCGCCGGAATCCCCGCAGCCGCGGCAGTCGTCGAATCACTGCCCGCGGGCATGCCCGCCGACGTGGTCGTCTCCGTGAACCACCCGGAGGACGCCACCCTGCTGCCCCGGCGGGACGGTGTGGACCTGCTGGTCGTGGATGATCTCGCGGAGGTCACCGCAGGGACACTGCCGCACCTTTCGGGTCACCTTCCGGGTTCTGGCGCCGGCAGGGTGCAGGGGTGGATCGCCGCGGAGACGACGACGGTGCGTCATCTGCGCGGTGTCCTCCGTGACGGGTGGTCGGTGGCGCGTGACGACCTGCTCGCCCGGGCGTACTGGACCAGGGACGTCGACAGCACCCGCAAGGACGAGGAGGAGATGGTGAAGTTCCGGGAGGCGATGGCGGCCGGGGAGGACGTCTCCGACCCGGGACTGGCCGAACGGATCTCGCTGGGGGACCGGGACTGACAGGGGACTAACGCAGGTCTTCGAGCACGTCCGTCCAGTCGCCGGGGAGTTCGGGCAGGTCACCTGCCGCGATCCTGGTGTCGATGCCGGCCGTCAGCGCCTGCCTCAGCCACCTTCCGGCACCGTGGTAGCGGGGGTGGGACGCCAGTGTCAGCGCCGCGAGGAAACTCCGGGACGCCACGAAGTACGCCGTGTTCGCGTCGAGGACGGGACAGCGTCGCATGGTTTCGTCGACGATCGTCCGGTAGATCCGGACCGTCTCAGGCCCCAGGGGACCGTAGAACAGGTACTCGGTGAGCCCGGGGTGCGCTGCGGCGAGAGTGACGGCCTGCTCGCTGACATTGTCGATGTAGTCCGACCAGCTGCCGGAATCCACCGCAGGGTCGGTCTCCAACGTCACCCCCGCGAACAGTCGGTCGCAGGCGAGACGGTAGAGCTCGTCGCGGCCGGACACGTAGTTGTACACCGTCGCCTCGGCGATGCCGGTGCGCTTCGCCACGGCGCTGAGTGTGAAACGGTCGAGACCGAGCTCCACGGCGGCATCCAGCAGTGCGGACAGTGAGGTCCGTGCCGGACGCCCCACCGACTTACGTCTGACAGGCATGTCACCGATTCTATCCGGACCACCCGGTCCTGCCGGAGACTCCTGCCGCACTGTCACCTGCGGATCACCTGTCGGTCCCCATCCTCTTTCCCCGGACCCAGTAGGCCTGGGTGTGCGCGGCCGCTTTCGGCAGGCCGGCCTCCTTCCTCAGGAATGCCCTGACCCGCTTGGTGACCTGCTGTTCGGCGGCGGCCCAGATGTACCACCCGTTCCAGTCCCGGTCCCTGATCTCCCGGTACAGTGACTCGCCTTCGCCGACCGGGTCCACCCACCGTGCGGTGATGCCGGGGCCGGCGGGCAGCGGTGACTGTTCGTCGGCGGGGGAGTGGCGTTCCAGGATCACCTCGACCGGGGCGTCCGGGCGGGCCTCCCGGGCCGCGAGCGCCATCTGGTTGACCGCCGGATACGAGGCCAGGTCGCCGAGGAAGAGGAAGCCCTCAGGCAGTCCGACGCCGTCGATCTCCGCTTCCGGGTGGAAGGGGTCTTCGCCGAGGCGGTGCGCCCCCAGTGTCTCGCCCGGGCGTGCGTTCCTCGCCCAGGTGCTCGCCGGTCCGGCGGGTTCGTGGATGACGAAGTCCACCGCGAAGTTGCCTGCCGCGGCGTCCACGTCGACGTAGGTGTACCCGCGCTGGTGTTCTTTCCCGTTGCCCGAAGGGTCGGGGAACCAGGCGCGCATCCAGTTGCCGGGTTCCTCCCCGGACGGGTTGAGCAGTGTGTCCGAATGGAAGTGCACGCGGATGAGGTTGTCGGTGACCTGCTGTCTGTCTGTGACGGTGATCTGGTGTTCCTTCGCGCCGAATGCGCGGAGGACCACTCCACCCAGTCCCTTACCCATGTCAGGTGTCCTCTTTCTGTGTCCGGTCTGTCCGGTCTGTCCGGTCTGTGTGTTCAGTTCCCGGCACCGGCCGGGGTGGACGGGGTGGACGCCGCCTGTTCGACGGCGGCGAAGACGGGGTCGAGTTTGTCCAGTGACCAGCTGATCGACAGGATCGTCGGCGTGCCCAGGGACTGCGCCGAGGTGTTGTCCGCGAGGAATGCGGAACCGTTCTTCACGGACCTGAGGTCATCCCACCCCCGGACCTTGGTCGGGACGTCGGCCTCTGTGATTCCGACGGGCCACATCAGCAGCAGGTCGGTGTCGAGCAGGTCGGTGTTCTCTTCGGAGATGAAGGCGCGGGAGCCGTCGGACGAGGCGCTGCGGATGTTGTCGGGGATGACGATGCCCAGCCGGGAGAGGAACTCGTTGGCGGGGTCGGTGTCACCGGTGACCACGGCGAGGCCCTGCCCACTGATCTGGCCGAATGCCCCGGTGGCTCCGTCGAGTGCCGGATATTTGGAGGTCGTGGCGTCGAATGCCGCGTCCGCGTCCCCGATGAGCTTCTCCGCCTCGGCTGTCTTTCCCAGGACCTGTCCGGCGACGGTCGTGGCGTCCCTCCAGCTGTCCGTCTGGGTCGAGCCACCGACGGCGGCGATGGTCGGTGCGATCTTGTTCAGTCTGTCGTAGGTGGCCTGGTCGGGCAGGTAGCCGGCGAAGATGACGTCGGGGTCGGCTGCGGCGACGTCCTCGACGTCGGGAACCTGTCCCAGCGGGTAGGTGCGGGACTCCGGGACGTCCGTCGGTTCCCATGGCGCGGCGTCCGCGTAGAAGTCGGAGCGGTACTCCACGTCCACCGGTCGGCCCAGCGCGGAGAAGGCGTCGGTGAAGGCGGAGGAGAAGCTGACGATCCTGCCCGGGTCGGCGGGGATGGTGGTGGTCCCCATGGCGTGGGTGACGGTGACCGGGGACGTGGAGGCGGACGAGGACGCCGTGGTTGTGCCGGGGGAGGAGCTCTGCTCCGGGGAACAGGCCACGAGGGTCCCGCACAGGGCTCCGGATACCAGGAGGACGAGGACGGTGGCGGGCGGGCGGTGCGGTGCCGCCGTGGTGGGTGATGGCATGCGCCGCATATTAGTGAGGAATGGCCGTAAAAGGCAATGGTGAACCTCACCTAAGTGACCGGAGTAGGTGTCCGGATTGTCCGCTACTGTTGGACGATGTGACCGCACACGCTGCCGGGGCCCGTACCGTCCCAGGTCCGGACGGGTCCGTCGATGCCCGCTACCTGCCCATGTATCCGGCAGGCGCCCTCAGGTTCCCTGTCCGGGTCTTCGGCAACGAGGAAGACCACGAACGCGACACCTGGTGGGGTGAGCATTCCCACCCGACCCACGAACTGATCTGGAACGAGTTCGGGGCGGGGCACGCCGTGACGGGCCGGAGGGTGTGGACCGTGACACGCACAGTCGGTCTCTGGATCCCCGCGGGGACGCCGCACTCGGGCAGCACCCCCGCCGGATCGCGGCAGATGGCCGTCCACTTCGCCGCCGACACCCCGCCGCTGGCCGCTGGACCGGTCGCGGTCGACCTGACGGACCTGCTGCGCCTGCTCCTCGAGAGACTGGTGACCGAGGACCTGGACCTCACGGAGCACCGGACGACGGAGCAGATGATCTTCGACGTGCTGCGCCCGTCGGACAACGGCCTGGTTCTGCGGGTGCCCTCCGCGCCTCTGCTGGCCCCGGTCGTGGAGGCGGTGCGCGCCAACCCCGGTGACGGGAGGACCCTGCGGGAGTGGGCGCGGCAGCTGGGGGTGAGCACCCGCACCGTCACCCGGGCGTTCGAATCGGAGACGGGTCTGAGTTTCTCGCGGTGGATCACCGCAGCCAGGGTGCAGTACGCGGTGACCCTGCTCGGTGGTGACAAAGGCATCGCCGAGGTGGCCCGGATCGTGGGATACAGCTCGGCGAGCTCCTTCACCACGGCGTTCCGGAGGGTGACCGGCACAACTCCGGGCCAGTTCCACACCGGCGGTCGGTGACATTCGCTCGCTCTGATCAGCGATTTGTCCGAACTGCGAAAAAGTATGTCATTCTTACGTGATTGCCCCACAGGCAAGGCTGCACTACCTTGAGGAAAGTTTCGAGAGTCATCCACCTCTGAAAGGTTTCCTGTGTCCACCCTGATCAGCCCGAAGTCCGGGTTCCGGCGGGTCCTCCGCCCCCTCGTCCTGATGATCGCGGCCGTCCTCGGCCTGTCCCTCGCCGCCTGCTCCTCCGACGAGAGCTCCGACAGCGGTGACACGATCACCATCGAGCACGCGTTCGGTACCACCGAAGTTCCCGCCGACCCCGGACGCGTCGCCACCGTCAACTTCGAGAACCAGGAGGTGCCCCTCGCCCTCGGCGTCGTCCCCGTCGGCATGGCGAAGGCCAACTTCGGCGGCTCCGACGTCCTGCCCTGGGTGCAGGAGAAGCTCGACGAACTCGGTGCCGGCGCCGGCGGCGACGTCGAGGCCCCCGTCCTCTTCGACGAAACCGACGGCATCGACTACGAGGCTGTCTCCGACACCCACCCCGACGTGATCCTCGCCGGCTACTCCGGACTGGACCAGGAGCAGTACGACCGGCTCTCCGAGATCGCCCCCACCGTCGCCTTCCCGAAGGACCAGGTCGCCTGGGGAACCCCGTGGCGCGAGAACATCGAGATCGAGTCCAAGGCCATCGGCAAGGAGGAGGAGGGCCGCGCCCTCATCGCCGACCTTGAGAAGAAGATCACCGAGGCCGCGGACGCCCACCCCGCCATCAAGGGCAAGAAGACCATGTTCCTCACCCACGTCGACCCGAGTGACCTCAGCCAGGTCACCTTCTACACCAACCACGACACCCGCCCCCAGTTCTTCAACGACCTCGGCATGGTCACCCCGGACGCCATCCAGAAGTTCGGGGACGCCAACAACGAATTCTCCGGCACCATCAGCGCGGAACAGGCGGACACCCTCTCCGACGTCGACATCATCGTCACCTACGGTGACCAGGCCATGATCGACACCATCCGCAGGGACCCCGTGCTCGGCCAGATCCCCGCGATCAGGAACGACGCCGTCGTCCTCCTCGGAGACGATGAGCTGGGCACCGCCGCCAACCCCACCCCCCTCGGCCTTCCCTACATTCTCGATCAGTACGTCGACGTCCTCGACGCCGCCGCACAGAAGGCCTCCGCACAGGACGCATCGCAGGACGCCACCGAGCAGAACGCAGCCTAGGATTCCGACCGGGACACCGACACCACGATGACGCGCGCCACCCCAGCAGCAGACACCGCCCCGGCAGGAGGCACCGCCTCGGCGGGCACCGCCGCAGGCCTGCGTCACCGGGCGTTGAAGAGGACCGCCTGGCTCCTCGTCGGGGTCGGCGTCCTCCTCGTCATCGTGGTGCTCTCCACGGCCGTGGGGTCCCGGCACGTCGGACTCGGTGACATCATCGCCGCCTACGGGGGGTCCACCGAAGGCATCGACCGCGGCGCAGTCGCCAAACGTATCCCGCGCACCGTCCTCGCCGTGATCACCGGCGCCGCCCTCGGCGTGACCGGGGCCGTCATGCAGGGAGTGACACGGAACCCCCTGGCAGACCCGGGGATCCTCGGGATCAACACCGGGGCGTCCCTCGCCGTGGTCCTGGGAATCACCTACCTGAGCATGACCAGGGCCTCCGACTACATCTGGCTGGCGCTCGCCGGTGCCGCGGTCACCGCGGTGTTCGTCTACGTCATCGGATCCCTCGGACACGGCGGAGCCACCCCCCTGAAGCTGGCTCTCGCCGGATCTGCCACCGCAGCGGCGCTCACCTCGTTCATCAGCGCCGTCACCCTTACCCGTGCAGACATCGTCGATCTCGCAAGAGACTGGGAGATCGGCGGAGTCGGAGGAGGCACCTGGGACTCCATCCGGCTCGTCGCACCGTTCCTCGTCATCGGATTC
The DNA here is from genome assembly GCA_900049755.1 of Corynebacterium provencense. GTDB lineage: Bacteria > Actinomycetota > Actinomycetes > Mycobacteriales > Mycobacteriaceae > Corynebacterium > Corynebacterium neomassiliense. Next base: position 978,772 of record LT160593.1, on the reverse strand, counting down.
GTCGTGTGCCTGTTGTCCGCCCGAGGACTGAACTCCCTCGCCCTCGGCGACGAACTCGCCACCGGACTCGGCGAGAAAGTGTGGCTCACCCGCCTGTCCGCCGCCGTCGGAGCGGTGGTACTCTGCGGGGCCTCCACGGCGGTGACCGGACCCGTGGGGTTCGTCGGCCTGGTGGTCCCCCACGCCTGCCGCCTCCTCGTCGGGGTGGACCACCGCTGGCTCATACCGTTTTCCGCGGTCGCCGGGGCAGCGCTTCTCACCGGCGCCGACATCCTCGGGAGAATCGTCGCCAGGCCCGCCGAACTCGAGGTCGGTATCCTCACCGCCCTGGTCGGTGCGCCTGTGTTCATTGCGATAGTCCGACGCAGGAAGGTGCGCGCCCTGTGACAACGCCAGAAACTGCTTCCGGACCGGGAACAGCCGGTGACGGCAGCCCGTCACCCGCACATCCCGCCACCGTCGCCGCAGTACGGCGTGACCGGCGTGCCCGCAGCCGCCGCTGGTGGACGGTGGTCACGGTCCTCGTCATTCTCGTCGTCGCGGTGTGGTGCTGTTCCCTGGTCTTCGGACGGACCTTCTACCCGCCGTCCGACGTGTGGCGCGTCATCACCGGCGAACAGGTGTCCGGGGCGTCCTTCACTGTCGGACGCCTCCGTCTTCCACGGGCGACGCTGGGCCTGATCTGCGGATTCTCCTTCGGTCTCGGCGGTGTCGTCTTCCAGACCATGCTCCGCAACCCCCTGGCGAGCCCCGACATCATCGGCATCAGCTCGGGCGCGTCGGCGGCGGCGGTGTTCTCCATCGTCAGTCTCTCGTTGGGCGGGGCCGCGGTCTCCGCGCTCGCCATCGTCGCAGCCCTCGCCGTCGTCATCTTCGTCCCCGTGCTGCTCAGCCAGTCCCGGGACCTGTCCACGACCCAGCTGGGTGACGACACGGCCGCCGCACTCGGAGTCCGGGTGTCGCGGACCCGGCTGGTCATCGTTGTCGCGGCAGTCGGACTCATCGCCTTCGCCACCGCCGCCGCCGGACCGGTCGCCTTCGTCGCCTTCCTGTCCGGCCCCGTCGCCGGACGACTCGCCGGCCCCGGTACCTCCCTTCTCATACCGGCGGCGCTCGTCGGGGCGCTGCTCGTCCTCGTCGCCGACTTCTGCGGCCAGTTCGCCTTCGACACCCGCTACCCGGTCGGAGTGGTCACCGGGGTGCTCGGTGCCCCGTACCTCATCTACCTCATCATCCGGACCAACCGTGCAGGAGGATCACTGTGACACCACGAACCGGGACCGGACACTCGTTGACCGCCGAGAACCTGTCACTGGGGTACGGGGGACGCCCCGTCATCCGTGGCATCGACCTGAGCGTCACCCCGGGGCGGGTCACCGGCATCATCGGCGCGAACGCCTGCGGCAAATCCACCCTCCTGAGATCGATGTCCAGACTGCTCAGACCGACCACGGGCCGGGTGCTCCTCGACGGCAGGGACGTCCACAGTGTCCCGCCCAAGGAACTGGCCCGCACCCTCGGACTGCTGCCCCAGTCCCCCGTCGCACCGGAGGGCATCACCGTCGCCGACCTGGTGGGACGGGGACGCCACCCGCACCAGGGCATCATGTCCCGCTGGAGCCGCGAGGACGATGAGGCGGTCGCCTTCGCCCTCGACCGGACGAGAACCTCGGAACTGGCGGACCGGGCCGTCGACGAGCTTTCCGGAGGCCAGCGTCAACGGGTGTGGATCGCCATGGCGCTGGCACAGCAGACCGACATCCTCCTGCTCGACGAGCCCACCACCTACCTGGACGTGTCACACCAGGTGGAGGTGCTCGACCTGCTCACCGACCTCAACGAGACCTCGGGGATCACCATCGTCATGGTGCTCCACGACCTCAACCTCGCGGCACGCTACTGCGACGAGATCGTGATGATCGCCGACGGTCTGGTGGAGGCTGTCGGCACACCGGCGGAGGTCTTCACCGAGGAACGTGTGGAGAAGGTCTTCGGCCTGCGGTCACGGATCATCACCGACCCGGTGTCCGGTGCACCGCTGGTACTGCCCATAGGACGCCACCGGGTGCTCTGAACCGGTCCACCGGACCGGGTGCCCGGACGTCCACCGGACCTGGTGCCCCGGGCCGGTGGATCCGAGCGTCATCCTGCCCGGACCGGGACATACTGACACACTGGTGGCATGACCGACACCACATATGACAGCCACGACCCCTCCGACCGTGCCGACCCCTCCGCCAGCAGCAGGGCACAGGGCCCGGCACCCGAGGTGACCACCACCGCAGGCAGGGTCCGGGGACTGTGGCGTGGAGAGTCCGCAGCCTACCTCGGTGTCCCCTACGCGGCGGCCCCGGTGGGGGATCTCCGCTTCGCCCCGCCGGCGCCGCACCGTCCCTGGTCGGGGACCCTCGACGCGACACGGACCCTCGACGCGACACGGCCCGGGCCGACGCCCCAACGCCGGCCTTTCTCGGACCACCCCACCATTCCGGAACCCGTGATCCCCGGCGACGAGATCCTCAACCTCAACGTGTTCACCCCGGCCCCGGGCGACCGGGAGGCCCGGCTGCCGGTGTTCGTGTGGATCCACGGGGGCGCCTACATCTCCGGCACCCCCTCGAGCCCCTGGTACGACGGCCGTTCCTTCAACCGGGACGGGATCGTCACCGTCAACGTCTCCTACCGGCTTGGTTTCGAGGGCTTCGGCTGGAGTGGCAGCGAGGAGGAAGGCGGACTCAACCGGGGACTGCTGGACCAGATCGCGGCACTGGAGTGGGTCCGGGACAATATCGCCGGATTCGGGGGAGACCCTTCCAGAATCACCCTCGGAGGCCAGAGCGCCGGTGGGACCTCGGTACTGGACCTGCTGGCCGTCCCGCGTGCACAGGGCCTCTTCCACCGTGCGACAGCCCAGTCCCCGGCGGTCAACGACATCCCCGCGGCGGAGGTCATCCGGGCGTCCCGCACCCTGGCCGGCACCCTCGGCATCCCCTGCACCCCCGCAGGGTGGGCGTCGCTCTCCCCGGAACAGATCCTGGACGTCGAACGCTCCGGTGCCGCGTACGGCGGGTACAGCATGTTCGATCCTCCCACCGTCCCCGACGTCACCGCGACGGTCTCCGCACTGCGTCGCGGTGGCCCGGTGACACCCACGATGATCTGGGCGCCGGCGGTGGACGGTGAGCTCTTCCCGGCGGCGGTGGCCACCGCCGCCGTCGACGGTCACGGGGTGCAGGTTCCGCTGCTGGTGGGAGGCACCCCCACCGAGTTCCCGGTCCCGACCCCGGTACCGGTGGAGAAGGTGTTCGCCGACCTCCGTGCGGCCGGGGTCCCGCAGCCGTCACTCGACCGGCTGGAGGACCGTGTCGCGGTCACGGGCGGACAGTTCGCGTTGAGTCTGGTGCTGTCGGCACTGCAGTTCGGGGTCGGTATCGTCCGGGTGGCAGACGCGAGACGCGGTGCCGACGTCGCCGGTGCAGGAACCTGGCTCTACGAGTTCGACGGCCGGACCGGCCCCGCCGGACTGTCCCCCCACTGCTCGGACATCCCCTTCTCCTTCGACGTCACCGACGCCCCCGGGGTCACGACCGCCTCCGGCACCGGGGTACCACGGCAGCTGGCCGACGCCATGCACGGTGACTGGGTGCGGTTCATCCGTGGGGAGAACCCCGACTGGCCCTCCGTCGAGGACGCCGGGGTCCTCCAGGCCCGTGTCTACGACGCCGGCGGAAGTCACCTCGACCCGCAGGCCTGGGACTTCGCCGCCGGACTGGCCGGGGTCCGGTGACCGGGGAACCCGCAGCTGCGGTGAGGATGCGCCGGTGCACCGCAGGCCTGGCAGACTGGGGGCATGCCTGATCAGCCCTCTGCCGGGGCGTACGCCCACGGTTTCGCCCGCGTCGCCGCAGTAACCGTCCCTGTCGCTGTCGCCGACCCGGCGACGAATGCCCGCACCATCGTCGCCGCGGCCCGCGAACTCCACGACGACCACGTCGCCGTCGCCGTCTTCCCCGAACTCTGTCTCACCGGTTACGCCATCGATGACCTTGTCCTCCAGGATGTCGTGTCTGACGCTGTCACCGCTGCCGTCGAAACCCTGGTCGCAGCATCCGTCGACCTGATGCCCGTCCTCGTCGTCGGAGCACCGCTGGCGTGGCGCAACCGCCTGTACAACTGCGCCGTCGTCATCCACCGCGGCGAGATTCTCGGTGTCGTTCCGAAATCGAATCTTCCCACCTACAGGGAGTTCTACGAACGCCGCTGGTACGCGCCGGGTGACGACATCCGGGGTGAGTCCGTCCGCGTCGGCGACAACAGGGCCCTGTTCGGCACCGACCTGCTGTTCACCGCCGCAGACGTCGACGGTCTGACCTTCCACGTCGAAATCTGCGAGGACATGTGGGTTCCTGTGCCGCCGAGCGCCCGCGCCGCCCTGGCCGGTGCCACGGTACTGTTCAACCTCTCCGGCTCGCCGATCACCCAGCGTCGGGCGGACGACCGGCACCTCCTCGCGTCCAGCGCCTCACTGCGCTGCCAGGCCGCCTACGTCTACGCCGCTGCCGGGCAGGGGGAGTCCACCAACGATGTCTCCTGGGACGGGCTGACGATGGTGTACGAACGTGGCGTCCTGTTGCGGGAGACGGAACGTTTCCCCGACGGCCCCCGGTGGTCCGTCGCTGACGTCGACCTTGACGGTATCCGTCAGGCACGCCTGCACCAGGGAACTTTCGACGACAACCGGCGCACCCTCACCGACACGGACGGAGAGGGCAGAGGGGGCAGGGACCGGTGGCGTACCGTCGAATTCACCCTCGACCCCCCGGTGAACGAGATCGGGCTGCGTCGTGACCTCGCCCGGTTCCCCTTCGTCCCCGGCGACCCGGCACGACTGGCACAGGACTGCTACGAGGCCTTCAACATCCAGGTCTCGGGACTGGTCCAGAGACTGTCGGCGATCGGGGATCCGAGGCCTGTCATCGGCGTCTCCGGGGGACTGGACTCCACCCACGCCCTGCTGGTCGTCGCCCGGGCCATGGACCGGGCAGGACGCCCCCGGTCCGACATCCTCGCCTACACGATGCCCGGGTTCGCCACCAGTGAGCACACCAGGTCCAACGCCCTGGCTCTCGCGGAAGCGGTCGGTGCGACTGTGGAGACCGTCGACATCCGCCCGGCCGCCACCGAAATGCTGCAGAAGATGCACCACCCGTTCGGTGACGGTGAGCCGGTGTATGACGTCACCTTCGAGAATGTCCAGGCAGGGCTGCGTACGGACTATCTCTTCAGGTTGGCCAACTTCCACGGCGGGATCGTGGTGGGCACCGGTGACCTCTCGGAGATCGCGTTGGGCTGGTGCACCTACGGTGTCGGGGACCAGATGAGCCACTACGGGGTGAACTCCGGTGTGCCGAAAACCCTGATGCAGCACCTGATCCGGTGGGTCATCTCCGAGGGGGAGGGGGTGGACGCCGCAACTGTGGAGGTTCTCCGGTCTGTCCTTGACACGGAGATCAGTCCCGAGCTCGTGCCGCCGGGGGCTGACGGAAAGGTGCAGTCCACCGAATCTGCGATCGGCCCTTACGCCCTGCACGATTTCACCCTGTGGCATGTTCTGGCGGGGCTGCGTCCGTCGAAGATCGCGTTCCTCGCCTGGCACGCCTGGAAGGACGCCGGGGTCGGGGAGTGGCCGGCCGGTTTCCCCGACGAGGACCGGTACTCCTACGATCTGGCGACGATCGTGAAGTGGGAGCGTAACTTCCTGTCCCGCTTCTTCGGGTTCGCCCAGTTCAAGCGCACGGCGATACCGAACGGGCCGAAGGTGTCTCCGGCCGGTTCCCTGTCACCCCGTGGCGACTGGCGTGCCCCGTCGGACGGTAACGCCCGGGCCTGGATCGCCGAGCTGGATGCCGCGTATCCGGGACTGTAGGTGTGTGGCGGCACGGGACGTCGCACCGTGGTCGTCATGACAGGGCAGGCGGAGTCGGTGACGTCGGCGTGGACTAGTCGGCGAAATGCGGAATGAGACTGTCCGCCATGAACACCGCTCCGGCCTGGGTCGGGTGCCAGGCCATGAGCACGTCCGCGGCACCGTCCTGTTCCCCCGAGACGAACCTGGAACCCACCGGGCTGCAGGTCGAGTTTCCCTCCGCGGCGGCCCGCAGGTCAACGAAATCCGCCCCGTGCTGCTGCGCCGCCAGTGCCATCGTCTCGCTGATGTACGCTTCCACCGCGTCGAGGTCGGGATCGTACACGGGCAGAGAGACCCCCTGGACAGGGCCGGCGGTGCGGCAGACATAGGGTCCGACGGTGCTGGGCAGGTAGCTGGACATCACCAGGCGTGCACCGGGGGCGGTGGCACGGATGATCCCGACGGCGGTCGACACATTGGCGAGCACGATGTCGCGGCGTCCCTCCAGGTCGTCGACGGTTCCGCCACGCACGGCGTCCTGGTGGGCGAAGTCATTTCCTCCGACAGACAGGAAGACCGTTCCTGTGTCCTGACCGAGATCGCCTGCGACGAGCGACTCCTTGACACGGTCGAGCAGACTGGCGGAGGTGGCTCCGCCACAGCTCCAGTCGTGGACTGTGACGCCGGTCCGTTCTTCGGCGAGGCGGGGCCAGTTGTGCTCGGACTGCGCACAGGGCCTCTGCAGGGCAGGTGCGTCCGGGGTGGAGTAGTAGGAGTCCCCGAAAACCACGACACTCCGGTGCCCGCCCGAGGCCGCCCCCGACAGTGAGACCATGGTCAGGCCGGACGCCACGACAACACCGATCCCGGTCAGGGCGAGCAGACTGCGCGTGACGATGCGGGTTCCTCTGCCGGTGGGACGGCGGTGCCGGTGGTTCCGGGCCGTCCCGCCGGAGCGGGGATGACGTGCATGCATGCTCAGCGGTGCTTTCTAGGGTGACTGCGGGTAGTTCCGGGAAGCCCGGCGGTGTCAGGCGGATCGGTGACTGTCCACGATCTCTGCCCCCGTGTTCCCTGTACGGGGGGGGAGCAGGGGCACCGGACTGATACGGGATCATACTGCACGTTCCGGCTGGAGACGGTAGCGTCTTGTCCGGCGGCCACACGGTGCGACAACCGGCAGTCGGCCGGCCGGATCTGCAGGCAGTGGACGGTCCGGTTTCGTCCGGGACCGGTGAGGGTGGTCCCGGTGCGGTTGTGGCGCAGGGGGCAGTCCCGGGATCTGTAAGGAGAGGACCGGGAAAGTGTGCGTCGGTGCATGTCGGGGGAAAAAGTTGCCACCGACTACTCAGCTACCCCCGTAAGGGGTCGGAGGGGCACAACGTTCGCGGCCTCCGAAATGTTTCACTGAGGTGACCCCCGGGTTTTCCTGGGGCCGCCGGGCATACCTGTCCCTGACGTGGTGTCGTTCGTGTCACTGCAGTTCACAGGCGATGTGGTGATCTATGCTGCGCCCTTCTGTGGCAGGATCTGTCGCGTCCTGACAGTGCCGGAAGAGGATGAAATCACCCCCGCTTTTCACACTGAAAGTATTGTGCAACCATGCCCGTCAGGTTAGTCTGACTCGCGCAACGATAAAGCACCTACCTTAAGGAATGAACAGATGTTCCCTGCTCTTACCCAGTTCTTCGGCGACCTGACCATCACGATTGCCCCCAGCTTCACCTCCTCGGTGAGCTTCCTCAACGACCTGCTCACCATCACCGTCGGTGCGTAGTCTTCTGTTCTGACTCTTTATCGCAGGAGCCACGGTCCTTTCGGGGACCGTGGCTCTTCTGTGTTCCGGATTGTTCCCGATTTTTCGGTCTTTCGGGCTTTTTGACGACTCTCCCGGAACTCTCTGCCGACCCTGATGCTGATGCATGCTGATGTGGATGCTGATGCGGACTGCGGCGGGTGCGGAGCCGGATGACGGCTCCGGTAGGTGCCCGGCCGGGCGCGGGGCGGTCGCAGCACCGCCTTCGAGGGAGCTGGCGCGCAGATACAACTGATGGGATGTGCAGAAGAGGATCCGCAGAAAAAAAGAAAACCCCGGTTCACTGAACCGGGGTTTTGTGCATGGCGGAGGATAGGGGATTTGAACCCCTGTGGGATGTGACTCCCTCACGCGTTCCAGGCGTGTGACATAGGCCGCTAGTCGAATCCTCCGCCGCCAAATATACACACGAGGTCGAGTCGGACACAAAGTGGCAGGTCGGGACGACTTTGCCGGGTTTCGTCCCGTGCCGTCCCCCACTGGTCCATGACCGGCGCGCCTCGGTTTCAGCACACCGGGTGTGTCCTCCGGGTGCCCGGCGGAAGCCGTTCCGGTGGGGAGGCAGGGTCCGGGGTGCGGCGTCCTCCCCCTGTGTACGTCAACGGGAGTACAGGTTCTTTGTCGGCCGGGTGATCCTGGGCTACCATGGTCCACGGATCTCACGTGGCGTGAATCCTGCGAACTCCCCCAGGGCAGGAATGCAGCAAGGGTAAGCGGGCTCTGGCGGGTGCGTGGGGTCCGTCTATTTTTCAGGACTGTCTGCCGGGCCCTGTCTTCTGGGGGCGCAACGGCCCGGAAGCTGCAGGAAGTTGCCGGGGCGCCGGGAGTGAGGGCGGGAATGCGGAATGTGGCGGGGACCCCACTGACACGCAAGGCACGGCACACTAGACTTGCCGACGGAAAACAACCGGCGGAAACAACCTGTTCCGTGAACGTCTAGGAGGTCCTGCGGGACTATGAAGCTGACCGAAGCAAACACCGACCGACTGCTCGCTCTCAAGGACGAGGTCACCGCGTCCTACGGGGAGCTGAAGGCCCGCAACCTCAGCCTGAACCTGACCCGTGGAAAGCCCTCCTCCGAACAGCTCGACCTGGGCGAGTCCCTGCTCGCACTACCCGGAGAAGGCGACCACACCCTTGCCGACGGCAGCGACGTCCGCAACTACGGCGGCGGCGACGGCATCCGGGAGATCCGGGAACTGTGGGCGGATGTCCTCGGTATTCCTGCGGACCTGGTCATCGCGGGAGACTCCTCCAGCCTGAACATCATGTTCGACCTCATCTCGTGGTCCCACACCTTCGGGAACAATGATTCGGACCGTCCCTGGTCGGCTGAGGAGAAGGTTCGCTGGATCTGCCCGGTTCCCGGCTACGACCGTCACTTCTCGATCACTGAGACGTTCGGCTACGAGATGGTCACCGTCCCGATGAACGAGGACGGACCTGACATGGACGCCGTCCGCGAACTGGTCAAGGACCCGCTGGTCAAGGGGATGTGGATTGTCCCGGTCTTCTCCAACCCGACCGGATTCACCGTGTCAGCGGAGGTCGCCCGCGAGCTGGCCGCGATGGAGACCGCAGCCCCCGACTTCCGTGTGGTCTGGGACAACGCCTACGCGGTCCACACCCTGACCGACGAGTTCCCGGAGATCCTGGACATCGTGGGCCTCGCCGCGGAGGAGGGGAACCCCAACCGGTTCTGGGCGATGTCCTCGACCTCGAAGATCACCCTGGCGGGAGCCGGAGTGGCTTTCCTCAACACCTCGGAGGAGAACCTGGCCTGGTACCGGCGGATCGCCGGGGTCCGTGGAATCGGGCCGAACAAGGTCAACCAGCTCGCCCACGTGCGGTACTTCGGGGACGCCGACGGTGTGCGTTCGGTCATGCGGAAGCACGCGGGGATCCTGGGCCCCAAGTTCCGTGCCGTCACCGAGATCCTGGAGCGCCGGCTCGGAGGCCTGGGAGTGGCCGAGTGGACCCGACCCGAAGGCGGCTACTTCATTTCTGTCGACGTCGTCGACGGAACAGCCCGCCGGGTGGTGGAACTGGCCAAGGACGCCGGGATCGCACTCACCGCGGCCGGCTCCGCATTCCCGCTGAAGAATGACCCGAACGACCGGAATCTGCGGCTCGCGCCGTCCCTGCCTCCGCAGGAGGAGGTCGAAGTCGCCATGGACGGTGTCGCCACCTGCATGCTTCTCGCTGCGGTGGAGGCTGCCGAAGCGGTCGGTGCTGCCGGGTCGGCTGCAGCACAGCCGGCGTCGAAGTAGGGTCCGGGCCGTGAACCTCCAGGAGACGACAGTCTGGGTGGGTGACCTCCTGCCCGCGCCGCCGCGGATAACGACACGGCGGGTGAACCAGGGGGTCCCGGAGTTCACGGTCGCTGATGTCGCGATATAGATGGGGATAAGAGACAGGCGCACAGGGGCTCTGCAGGGCAGGGGAGTGCGGGGGGGGGGAGGAGGAGGGCCCGGAAAACACGAGACAACGGGGGCCGGCCGGGGGCGGCCCCGGCAGGGAGAGCCGGGGCGGCCGGCGCCGGCGGACGCGCAGCCTGCGGAAACTGTCGCCGTCACCCTCGACGCGGCAAGGATCGACCCTGGTCTGGTCACGGACGACGGTTCCGACCTGCGGGTCGAGCTGATCACGGTGACGTCAGGGCATTCCCGCGCGGCCGCGGACCTGGTCACCGCCGCGGCGACGATGATCGCGCAGGATCCCCACCAGCGGCCGCCCCGGCCCGGGCTGATTCTCCCGGACCTGGGCTGGCACGTGGACGAGAAGATGACGGCGAAACACGGTCTGCTTGTCCCCCCGTTCCTGTGGGAGGACGGCGTCCCCCACGTCCACGAGGTGGATTTCGGGGGCCGTCACGGTGGGGGAGGCCACCATGACTGGACTCATCCGGGCCGGATGACGGTTGTCGCCCAGCTGGTGATGCTCACCGACGCGGAGTACGCCACGGCCACAGGGCAGGGGCTCGGTGCCGTTCAGCGGCAGTTGACCGAGGCGGAGGTCAACCTCAACGACGTCTGGCGGTGAGCCCGGCCCCGACGTGCCGGTGTCCAGGGGAGTGGTTCCGTGGGGGACCGGTTTCGTGGCTGCGGTCGGTGCGCGTCTGAGGTTCCGGTGCCCCTTGTACTCTGGTGCCCGTGGCTCTCTACAGGAAGTACCGGCCGGCGACTTTCGCCGAGGTGGTCGGGCAGGAACATGTGACCGTACCGCTGTGCACCTCGCTGGACAGCGGGAGGATCAACCACGCGTACCTGTTCTCCGGCCCGCGCGGCTGCGGCAAGACCTCCTCGGCGCGGATCCTGGCCCGCTCGCTGAACTGTGTCGAAGGGCCGACATCCACGCCCTGCGGGGTGTGTGACTCGTGCGTCGCCCTGGCTCCCGGCGGGCCGGGGACTCTTGACGTCACGGAGCTGGACGCTGCCACCCACAACGGTGTCGATGACATGCGTGAGCTCAGGGACAGGGCTTTCTATGCTCCGGCGGAGTCGAGGTACCGGGTCTTCATCATCGATGAGGCGCACATGATCTCCTCGGCGGGGTTCAATGCGCTCCTGAAGATCGTGGAGGAACCGCCGGAGCACCTCATCTTCATTTTCGCGACCACCGAGCCGGAGAAGCTTCTGCCGACGATCCGGTCGCGGACGCACAACTACCCGTTCCGTCTCCTCACACCCCCCACCATGCGGAGCCTTCTGGAGAAGATCTGCGGTGAAGAAGGTGTGGAGGTTGAGAACGCCGTGTACCCGCTGGTCATACGCGCCGGCGGGGGCTCTCCCCGTGACTCTCTCTCGGTCATGGACCAGCTTCTGGCGGGTGCGGGACCCGAAGGGGTGACCTATCGGAGAGCGGTTGCGCTGCTGGGCGTCACTGATTCTGCACTGATCGACCGGGCGGTCGATGCTCTCGCCGACTCTGACCAGGCGGGACTGTTCTCCGTGGTCAGCGATGTCATCGATGCTGGGCATGACCCGAGGAGGTTCGCGACCGATCTGCTCGACAGGTTCCGTGACCTGCTGGTCGTCCAGGCGGTTCCGGACGCATTCGATTCGGGCCTGGTGGACGCCCCGGCCGACCTGCGGGAGACTCTCACCCGCCAGGCCGAGGAACTGGGGACCGCGACATTGACCAGGTGCGCGACCCTCGTCAACGAGGGGCTGATGCAGATGCGCGGGGCAACCTCGCCCCGGCTGCTGCTGGAGATCCTCTGTGCACGGATGGCGTTGCCGGCTGCCGGGATGACTCTGGAGAACCTTGCCCAGCGGGTCGAGGCACTGGAGTCCGGGCAGCGTGCGCCCCAGCTGAACGACCGGGTCCCGGGTCCCGGTGACGGGGGCACCGCCGGCGGACCTGCACGCTACGTGCGCAAGTCTCGGCGCCGGCAGGACGAGGGTCAGGACGGCCGGGGCAGCGATGCCGTGGTGGTTCCTCCCACAGAGCCTGTGATGGCGTCCCCGACCCCTGAGGCCGCAGGGGAGGCGACTGCGGTCCGGTCTCCGGCTGCTGAACAGGATGCGAGCCCGGTTTCGGACTCCGTTCCGGACACGGCTCCGGGCCAGTCGCCGAACCAGTCTCTGGGCCAGGCTCCGGTGGAAGCTTCGGCCACCGGCGACCTTATGACGGAGGCAGAGCGCGCCAGGGAGATCATGCGCAGGAACCGGCGCCGGGCGGCAGAGGACGCTGCGCCGGTCCGGACTCCCGACGTGGCCCAGAATAAGGCCCAGAATGAGGCCCGCGATGAGGCACCGACTACGTCCCCTGCTGCCCCCTCGACTGAACCGGCCCCTGAACCGGCACCTGCCTCCGTGCCTGACCCGGCCCTGTCACCGTCTCAGGAGGCGGTGAACCGGTGGGCGGATGTTCTCGAAGCAGTGCGTGCCACTGACCTGAGTGCGTGGATCGCCGCCCGTGACGCCACCCCGTCACCGGGTGAACCCACCTCCGACGGGACAGCCGTCGTCGTGCTCCACCACCACACCGGGGCGCTCGCCAACTTCATCAACGACCCTGCCCACGCCGAAGCCTATGCTTCAGCGGCAGGCCAGGTCACGGGCTTCCCCGTCACAGTCCGGGCGGTCGTGGGTGGCCAGGTGAATCCGGGGCCGTCGGGTTCCGTGCCCAGGCAGGCTGCACCGCGGACCCCGGTTCCGGAGGCCCCCGGGGACGACGGCGAGCCCACTGATCCTGTGGAGCCGCCGGGAAAAGCTGAAGCGGCCGCCGCCGAAGGCGCGGAGCCGCATCAACCCGCACAGAGGGTGGCAGACCTGCCTCCGGCACAGGTCGGGGACCACGAAGCCGTGCGGACAGCTGCGGAAGATCCCGGCCTCGGCCGTTCCGGTAGTCACACACCGGAGTCCGCCCCCGTCGATCCGGTGTCCGTCGCGCTCGCCCGGGCACGGGGACATTCCCCGTTGGTCTCCGGGACCACCTCCCCGGCAGCTCAGGACACCGGCCGCTCTGAAAACTCCGGCCCTGAAACTGCGGGCCCTGAAACTGCGGGCCCGGTGTCGTCAGGCCCAGCGTCCGGGAGCCCGGCGTCCTCCGGGACTGTCCGGAAGGCGACGGCCACTGCGACGCCTGCCCTCACCGGCACGACGTCCGTGAGCGCTACCGCAGATCCCGGTGAAGGGCAGGAACTCACCGGGTGGAGAGCCCGCATGGCAAGAACCGGAAGGATGCGGACGGCGGCGCAGGAGGCCGCGGACAACGGCTTCAACGGTATCCCGCTTCCCGACGAACCGTCCGAACCTTGGGACGACGGTCCCGGTGCCCCGGCCCACGCCGATCCCGGTGCCGGTGGACCCGACCCTTACGACCAGCGTGCTGAGGCCGAGGAGGCCCTTGCACAGCTCGACGACAGGACGCCGGGACACCTGGACCACCGGTCCGCCCTGGAAATCGCGGGCGAACTGCTCGAGAAGCATCTCGGCGCAGAGCGGACCCGCTGACCCGGGTCGGTAGACTCGTCCCCTGAAAGAACCTCGAACGCGCCGGAAGACGACCGACACGACCACTGAAAGGACATACAGTGCCCCAGCCCGACATGAACCAGATCATGGCCCAGGCCCAGCAGATGCAGCAGAAGCTTCAGGAGGCCCAGGCTGAGATCGTGGCGTCCACGGTCGAAGGGTCCGCGGGCAACGGACTCGTGACCGTCACCATCACCGGAGCCGGTGAAGTCCAGAGCGTCACCATCGACCCGAAGGTCGTCGACCCTGAAGACGTCGACACTCTCCAGGACCTGCTGGTCGGCGCATTCCAGGCCGCCAACGACAACCTCCAGAAGCTCTCGCAGGAGAAGATGGGCCCGCTGTCCCAGGGCCTCGGCGGCTTCGGATTCTAGGGGAACCGCCTTGTACGAGGGTCCTCTCCAGGACGTCATCGACGAATTCTCCCGCCTGCCCGGGGTCGGGCCGAAAAGCGCGCAGAGAATCGCCTTCCACCTGCTCCAGGCCGATCCCCGGGACGTCGACCGGCTCGCCTCCGCCCTGAACCGGCTCCAGCAGGGGGTGCACTTCTGCCGGATCTGCAACAACATCTCCTCCGAGGACGTCTGCCGGATCTGTGCGGACTCCTCCCGTGACGCCACCACCGTGTGCGTCGTCGAGGAATCGAAGGACATCCAGGTCATCGAACGAACCGGGGAGTACAAGGGCCGCTACCACGTCCTCGGCGGTGCACTGGACCCGCTCAACGGCGTCGGTCCCAAGGAACTCAACGTCACCACCCTGGTCCAACGTATCGGAGGCAGGGTCGACGACGTGCCGTCCGCGGACGGGACCCTCCCTGAACCTCCGGTGATCGGGGAGGTCATCATCGCCACCGACCCGAACACGGAAGGGGAGGCCACGGCGTCCTACCTGGGACGCCTCCTGAAGGACTTTCCAGGCCTGACGGTGTCCCGGCTCGCATCAGGCATCCCCATGGGAGGAGACCTCGAGTTCGTCGACGAACTGACCCTCTCCAGGGCCTTCGAAGGACGCACGCCGGTGCGGTGACATCGGCCGTCCGACCTGCGCACCGATGCCTGTGAGGGCACACTGGACCATGTGAACACCTCCGGAACCACGAGCTGGCGCACGCTGCGCCGTACCGCCGATCTGCCGGAAGTGCCCTGGGCCAACGGCCGGGGCACGACGGTCGAACTCATATCACCCGACGAGAGTTCCCTTTTCTACAGCCGCAGCTTCCCGGTCGACGGCCGGTGGAGGCTGAGTGTGGCGTCCCTCGACGAGCCCGGGCCCTACTCCCGGCTGCCGGACAAGGACCGGGTCCACGTGCCGCTCGCCGGGATCGGACTGACAGTCGACGGTGAACTCCACACCATTCCCGCCTGCACACCGTTCACCTTCGACGGAGGTGCCCGCACCGAGCTGACCGTGCTTCCGGTGCCCACCAGGGCGGTGAACCTCGTCGTCGACCGGGACAGTCCCGCCGCCGGACGCCTTGACATCCGGGTTGTGGACGCCGGGACGCCGGTCCCGAACGCCCTGGCGGCGGTCGCCCTCGACGGCTCCGACGACCTGCTGGTCCCCTACGTCCCCGACGTGGGTGAGGTCCGGAAATCGGCTGCGGACACCCGGTTGGTGGCCGTAGTCTGGAAGCCATGGGCCTCATCAGGGACAGAGAAGTGACAGTTGACCGGTCGAAGACCCGGGCGGTGGTGTGGGCCACCGTCTTCGGAGGGGCGGGGGTCCTGCACTTCACGGCCCGCCGGTTCTACGACGCCATCGTGCCGGCACAGCTTCCGGGGCCCGCCAGGTACTGGACCTGGGGAAGCGCCGTGGCCGAGTTCGGGCTGGCCGCGGCGATCGCGTCGCCGGGGACGCGGGAGAAGGCGGCGGTCCCCGCCGCACTGTTCCTGGCAGGCGTGCTCCCGGCAAACGTGAAGATGGCACTGGACTGGCAGAGGGACCCGCGTAAGTCACCTCTGCTCCGCGCCGGCGGGTGGGTGCGCGTCGTCGGTCAGGTACCGATGATCATGTCGGTGCTGCGGTTGAGGGGGCAGGGCAGGTAGTCCGGACGGGGGTCCGGTGTGCAGGGGGGAGATCTGACGGGTGAACCCCGATTCATCGGTATGTTTTTAAACATGTCACGATACAGTGACGCAGATCACATTTGTGTGGTCTGACCACTCCGGGGAGGGGGTAGGACAGGTAACTCACAGACAAGTAGCCGGTTCGGCGGCAAAACCGCCATGGTCCTGCGACAGCGCCACTGACGAGGACCTCCCGTGAGGTGACCGGGACAGGTTGAACGGGGGGTGTTTTTGTTATGGCGACAGTAGGGACCGGTCGAGCACGGGCGGGGCACGCCTACCGTGTGTCCTCGTTCGCGTGGGAACCGTTCCCGCGCAGTTGATCCACGAACACGACAGGACAGACGATCCAAGATCCCTCTGTCTGCCCGAAAGGAGCCCGATGCCGTCCAGCATCCTCGTGGCGAACCGCGGCGAAATTGCCGCACGAGTCGTCCGGACCGCCCGTGACCTCGGCCTGCACTCAGTGGCCGTCTACTCCGACCAGGACATCGAGTCCCCGGCCGTGGTGCTGGCGGACGAGGCCTACGCACTGGAAGGCACCACCCTCCAGGAGACCTACCTCGACGTCAGCAAGATCATCGACATCGCGAAACGCGCCGGCGCCGATGCAGTGCACCCCGGCTACGGGTTCCTCTCCGAAGTGCCGGAGGCGGCCCGCGCCGTCGAGGACGCGGGCCTGACCTGGATCGGCCCCTCCGCCGACACCATCAGCCAGCTCGGCGACAAGATCAGCGCACGCCGGGTCGCTGTCGCGGCCGGCGTCTCCCCGGTCCCCGGAACCGTCGACCCCGTCTCCGACATGTCCGAGGTCGAGGCGTTCATCGCCGAACACGGTTTCCCCGTGGTACTCAAGCGGTCCGACGGTGGTGGAGGCCGTGGCATCGAGGTCATGCGGGACGAGAAGGACGTGAAAAACTTCGCCGCAGGTCATGCCATGGCGGGCGGCGACCTCGGCAAATTCTTCATCGAGAAGTTCATCACCTCCGGTCGGCACATCGAGACCCAGTGCATGAGGGACTCCCACGGGAACTTCGCGGTGGTCACCACCCGGGACTGTTCCGTGCAGCGACGCAACCAGAAAGTCATCGAGGAGGCACCTGCCCCCTTCCTCCCCGACGGGGCGGCAGACACCCTAACCCGCTGGTCGAAGGCACTGTTCGACCACACCGGCTACGTCGGACTGGGCACCTGCGAATTCATGCTCGCCGACGACGGTGAGCTGTACTTCCTGGAGGTCAACCCCCGACTGCAGGTCGAGCACACCGTCTCCGAGGAGGTCACCGGCCTCGATCTCGTCGAGGCGCAGATCACCGTCGCCGGCGGAGGCAGCATCCCCGAGGTCCCCGCGGTGCGGGGACATTCCATAGAACTCCGGTTGACCTCGGAGGACCCCGCCAACGACCTGGCCCCGGCCGCCGGCAAGATCAGTGAACTCACCTGGCCGGCAGGGCACGGGGTCCGCATCGAGACCGGTGTACGCCTCGGAGACACCGTCTCCCCTGAGTTCGACTCGATGATCGCGAAGCTCATCGTCACCGGGCCTACGCGCGAACGCGCGGTCGCCCGGGCCCGCCGCGCGCTCGGCGAACTGGAGATCAAGGGCATCGCCACCGTCACCCCGCTGCTCGACCTGGTCCTGGCGCACCCGGACTTCGACGCCACCAACGACCACGGTGACCTGCAGGTACGGACACGGTGGCTCGAGACGAAGTTCATCCCGGAACTCACCGAACAGGAGTGGGCGAAGCTCGGGAAGAAGGCCGACGGTACAGAATCGGGCACAACTTCCTCCGGAGACGGCGTCGGCGGCGCCATCGCCGAAGCACTGCGCACCTTCACCGCCCAGATCGACGGACGCCGCCACCGGATCACCCTGCCCGAAGGACTCGCCTCCCTGGCCGGATTCAGCGCGATGATGCACTCCGGTCTCGACACACTGGGAGACTCGCTCGGGGAACTGGGCAACACCGCACGCCGTCGCGTCCAGCCCCTGCGCGGATCCCGTCGCAGGAAGAACCGTGACTCCCAGAACAACCCGGCCGCAGGGGAGGGCCTCACCGCAGAGGGGGCACTGCTTGCACCGATGCAGGCCATCGTCGTACGCACCGGAGCCGAGCCCGGGTCCCACGTCAACGAAGGGGATGTCGTCATCGTCCTCGAAGCCATGAAAATGGAGAAGTACATCCACGCTCCCGCGTCAGGCGTCCTCACCTCCATCGACGTCGAGATCGGGCAGAACGTCCCGGCCGGCACCCCTCTGCTGCACATAGACACCGCGGCAGAGGCCACCAGCGACACCACCGAGGAGGCGTAGATGACCACCGCACAGCGAACCCCCGTCGACTACACCGCACTGGCCGCCGCCGCCGACGAGAAAGCGAAGAAGTTCCAGCACGCGAAAGGCAAGCTCACCGCCCGCGAGCGCATCGAACTGCTCTGCGACGAAGGCTCCTTCGTCGAGCACGGCCGTTTCTTCGGCGGCGACCCCGCCGCAGGCTTCCTCGGATCCGCCGTCGCCACCGGTTTCGGCACCGTGGGAGGACGCCCCGTCGCCGTCTACTCCCAGGACTTCTCCGTCCGCGGAGGCACCCTCGGCAAAGTCGAGGGGGAGAAGATCACCGACCTCATCGAACGCGCAGTCCAGCAGGGTGTGCCCTGCTTCGCACTCCTGGACTCCGGCGGGGCCCGCATCCAGGAAGGCGTCGGTGGACTGTCCATGTACGGACGCATCTTCCGCGCCTCCTGCCGCGCCTCCGGCTTCATCCCGCAGATCTCCCTCATCCTCGGACCCTGTGCCGGCGGAGCCGTGTACTCGCCGGCCATGACCGACTTCGTCATCATGACCCGGGAGAACGCCCACATGTTCGTCACCGGCCCCGACGTCGTCCGTGCGGTCACCGGTGAGGAGATCAGCCTCGACGACCTCGGTGGCGCGGAAATGCACAACAGCGTCTCCGGTGTGGCGCACTACCTCGCCGAGGACGAGGAGGACGCCATCGACTACGCCCGCAGCCTGCTGGACTACCTTCCCCAGAACTGCAACGACGAGCAGGCCTGCTACGCGTACACGGCCACACCCGAGGACGTCGAGTCCGCGATGGGGGTGGGGGACATCATCCCCGACGACCCACGTATGCCCTACGACGTCGTGGAGGTCATCGAGGCGCTCGTCGACCACGGCGAGTTCGTGGAGGTCCAGGAGCACTGGGCGAAATCGATCGTGATCGGTTTCGCCTGCATCGAGGGCCGACCCGTCGGCGTCGTCGCCAACCAGCCGATGCACAATGCGGGCACCCTCGACGTCGAAGCCTCCGAGAAGGCAGCACGTTTCGTACGCTGCTGTGACGCCTTCGGACTCCCCGTCATCACACTCGTCGACGTCCCCGGCTACCTTCCCGGAGCCGAACAGGAGCGCGCAGGGATCATCCGCCGGGGTGCGAAGGTCATCTACGCCTACGGCAACGCCACGGTCCCGATGATCACCGTCATCACCCGCAAATCCTACGGCGGTGCCTACATCGTCATGGGTTCGAAGGGCATCGGCGCGGACTACGCCTACGCCTGGCCCAGGGCGGAGATCGCGGTGATGGGTGCCGACGGCGCGGTCAACATCCTCAACCGCCGGGACATCGCCGCCGCCCCCGAAGAGGAGCGCGTCGATGTCGCCCGGAAGCTCGCCGACGACTACACGGCAGAGAACATCAACCCGAACTTCTCGGTGGAGACCGGCGAGCTCGACGGCATCGTCCAGCCGATCGACACCCGCGACACCATCGCCGCGGCACTGCGGGCACTGCGCACCAAGCACCGCGACCTCAACCGGTTCAAGTTCCACTCCAACGGGCCCCTGTGACGGGACCCGTCACCACAACAGACAATCCCCCGTCACTGACCCTCTGAAAAGGACATCATGACCCACACCAGCTTCCTCTCCCGGCTCAACTCCGAGTCCGAGGAGAAGGTCACCCTGCTCTTCGGCGGCCAGGCCACCCCGTGGCGCGCCGGACTGACCGCCGTCTCCGAGGACCCCGCCCTCGCCGACACCGTCAGGGCCGTCCTGGCGGAATCCGACACAATCCTCGCCCCCGTCGCAGCCCGGCTGACCGCCGCGACCGCCGGTGCCCTCACCCTCGAACGGCTCATCGGCGACGGTGCCGGGGGACCGGTCCCCGCCGCCCTCTCCGTACCGGGTATCGCACTCACCCAGCTCGGACAGGTCGTCGCCCTCAAGAACGCCGGCTACGACGCCGTGGCAGCCGTCGCAGAAGGCAGGGCCACCGCCCTCGGCCACTCCCAGGGCGTCCTCGGTGCCGCCCTGGTCGACAGTCGGGCAGGAGAATCCGCCGGAGACAACGGACACGCCGCACGAATCATCGCCGTCGCCAGGCTCATCGGGGCAGCAGCCTCACGTGCCACCCGTGCCCTCGGAGTGTCCGCAGGTGAAGCCACCCCCATGCTCTCGGTGCGTGGACTCGACCGCGCCACCCTCGACGCCGCACTCGCCGAAGTGGCGGAAGCCGCCGGAGGCGTCGGCACCGGAGCCCGGATCGCGATCCGCAACGGCCACCGCCGGTTCATCCTCTCCGGCACTCCCGAGGACCTCGGCGTCGTCGAGAAGACCATCGCCGTCCTCGCGGAGAAGGACGCCGCGGAGCTCGCGGCGAAGACCCGTGGCGGGGCACCTCTGTCCCCTGTCACCGAGTACCTCGACGTCACCGTGCCCTTCCACCACGAGATGATGGAACCGGCCGTCGCCCAGGCCGTCGAATGGGCGGAGAAATGCGGCCTCACCGGTGCCGGTGACCTGGCCCGTGCCGTGCTCACCGACCACGTCGACTGGGTCGACGGAATCACCGGTTCCCTGGCGTCCGGCACATCCTGGTTCCTCGACCTCGGCCCCGGTGACACGGTCACCAGAATCTCCGCAGGCCTGGTGGAAGGCTCCGGTGCCGGACTCGTTCGCGCCGGCACCCTGAACGACATCGACACCCTGGCAGCTCCCGGGGAGGACCCTGCGCGGACCGTCGACTGGTCCCGGTTCGCACCCCGGCTGCTCGACCTTCCCACCGGGCGCACCGTCGAGACGAAGTTCACCCGGCTGACCGGGCGGTCCCCGATCCTCCTGGCCGGGATGACACCGACCACCGTGGACCCCGAGATCGTCGCCGCCGCGGCCAACGCCGGATACTGGGCGGAGATGGCAGGCGGCGGGCAGGTGACCGCCGAAGTCTTCGACAAGAACCTGACCAAACTCAAGGGCCTGCTCGACCCGGGCCGGGCCGTCCAGTTCAACGCCATGTTCATGGACCGCTACCTCTGGAACCTGCACTTCGGTACCCAGAGGGTCGTGTCCAGGGCCCGGGAATCGGGCGCCCCGTTCGACGGCGTGGTCATCTCCGCAGGTATCCCCGAACCGGACGAAGCCCCTGAGGTCATCGGAGCGCTCCGAAGGTCAGGATTCTCCTACATCGCCTTCAAACCCGGCACCGTCGCGCAGATCCGCGCCGGACTGGCGATCGCCCGCCAGATCGAGGACACCGGCACCAGCATCATCCTCCAGGTCGAGGACGGTCACGCCGGCGGCCACCACTCCTGGGAGAACCTCGACGACCTGCTCACCGCCACCTACGCGGAGATCCGCCGGCAGCCCAACGTGGTGCTCTGTGTCGGCGGCGGCATCGGTACCCCCGAGAGGGCGGCAGACTACCTCACAGGCGGATGGTCCGAAGCACTCGGACTGCCCGCAATGCCGGTCGACGGCGTCCTCGTCGGCACCGCCGCCATGACCGCCAAGGAGGCCAAGACCACCCCGGAGATCAAGCAGCTCCTCGTCGACACGCCTGGTGTCGCCGACAGTACCGGGTCCGCGGCGACCGCCCCCAACGGCGGCTGGATCGCCCCGGGCCACACGGCCGGGGGTTCCACCTCAGGCCTGTCCCACCTGCGTGCCGACATCCACGAGATCGACAACTCCGCCGCGAAGTGCATGCGCCTGATCCAGGAGATCGGGTCCAACCTCGAGGCCGTCAACGCCCGCCGCGACGAGATCATCGCAGCCCTGAACAAGACCGCCAAGCCCTACTTCGGCGAACTCGAGGAGATGACCTACGCACAGGTCGTCCGCCGTTTCGCGGAACTGTCATTCCCCTGGGTCGACCCGTCCTGGCTGTCCCGCTTCCACCTGCTGCTGCAGCGTGTCGAGGCGCGGCTGTCCGACGTCGACCACGGCGAGGTCGTGACCCTGTTCCCGACTGAACAGGACGCCGCCGACCCGGACAAGGCCGTCAAGGCACTCGTGGCGGCGTACCCCGCCGCCGAGACCGACACCCTCACCCCGCTCGACACCGCCTGGTTCCTCGTCCTGTGCAGGAAGTTCCCGAAGCCGGTGGGCTTCGTCCCCGCCATCGACGAGGACCTCCTCGCCTGGTGGGGCAAGGACTGCCTGTGGCAGTCGCAGGATTCGCGCTACACCGCCGACCAGTGCCGGATCATTCCCGGCCCGGTGTCCGTCTCCGGGATCACCACGGTCGACGAACCCGTCGCCTCCATCCTGGGCCGCTTCGAGGCGGCCTGCCGGGACCGCATCACCGGTGACTCGACGACCACGGGACGCCACGCCCTCGACGATGCCCCCGCCGAGGTCACCAGAGCATGGTCGCGGATCTCCGACGCCGACGACGTGGCGTCCTTCCTGAAATCCGCCCCGTACATCTCCTGGACCGGGCACCTCATGGACAACCCGGCCCACATCATCGACGAGGACCGCTACGAGCTCATCGTCACCGACGACGGAACCGGTGAGGGCTCCGACGGCACCGTCAAGGTCACCGTCGACCTCCATCTCGACACCTTCTGGGACGGGACCGCCGCCGGAGAAGGGGACTCTGAGGTCCACGCCGTCCGCCGCCTGCCCGTCCCCCTGATCCTCACCGACGCCGTGACCACCGGTGCACTGCCCGTCGTCGACGAGGAGAAGCTCCCTGAGACCATGTACGGGCTCCTCGCCGGCACTGCCGGTGTCGGCAATGTGTCCGTCACCGGTGACAGCATCGAGCACATGCCGGTGAAGAACGAGGGCTCGGAAACCGACGGGACCCCCTTCGGTACCTTCGACTACGTCTTCCACCTCACCCCGACCCTCGGCGCCGAGCACGCCGGCGTCACCGGGGCAGCCCTGCCCGACCTGTCTACGACAGGGTCGGGTTCCCGCTCCGACGAGCGGGCCACCATCGTCCCCGACGCCCTGCTGGGCACCTGTTGGCCGGCGATCTACGCGGCCCTGGGTTCCGCCACCGTCGATGACTATCCCGTGATCGAGGGACTGCTCAATGCCGTCCACCTCGACCACTCCGTCGCCCTCGAAGTTCCCGCCGAGGAACTGCAGGCCCGCGCGGCAGACGCGGTCGCAGCAGGAGGCCGCGGACTGGCCGTCACCGTGACCAGCTGGGCCGCGGGAATCGAGGAGTCCTCTTCAGGGCGGGTCGTCACCGTCCACCATGACATGCGCGACTCCGACGGGACACTGCTCGGCCGGCAGACGGAACGGTTCGCCATCCGGGGCCGTGCCTTCGGCACGACACCTCCGGCCGACCCCGCTCCCGCCGGAGGAATCGACCGGGAGATCACCGACACCCCGCGCTCGACCCTGCTGCGTACCCGTGTCAACGCCCCGCAGGAGATGACCCCGTTCGCCTGGGTCTCCGGGGACTTCAACCCGATCCACACCAGCCATGTCGCCGCCCGCGTCGCAGGCCTGCAGGCCCCTCTCGTCCACGGCATGTGGCTGTCCGCCACCGCCCAGCACGCCGCCTCCGCCGCCGGAACCGGACACCGGATCCTCGGCTGGACCTACCGCATGTTCGGCCTCGTCCAGCTGGGCGACCCGGTGGACATCCAGGTCGAACGTGTCGGCAGGGTCGCCGGTGGCGGCCTCCTCCTCGACGTCACCTGCCGGATCGGCGACGAACTCGTGTCCCAGGGCACAGCTGTCACCGCCGCCCCCGTCACCGCCTACGTCTACCCGGGCCAGGGCATCCAGGCCAAGGGAATGGGCCTTGACGAACGCGCCGCCTCGAAGGCGGCCGCCGACGTCTGGGACCGTGCCGACCGGCACACCCGGGAAGCCCTCGGTTTCTCCATCCTCACCGTCGTACGGGACAACCCGACCGACCTCACCGCCAACGGGGTGACCTACCACCATCCTGACGGTGTCCTGTACCTCACCCAGTTCACCCAGGTCGCCCTGGCGACCCTGGCCCTGGCACAGACGGCACGGCTGAGGGAGGCCGGCGCCCTGGTGGCGGACGCCTACTACGCCGGACACTCCCTCGGCGAGTACACCGCCCTGTCCGCCTACGCCGGGACCATCGACCTGGAGACTGTCCTGGAGGTCGTCTTCCACCGCGGTTCCACCATGCACCACCTCATCCCGCGCGACAGCGCGGGGCGCTCCAACTACCGCATGGGTGCCCTGCGGCCGAACCAGTTCGGCATCGACGACGACCACGTCGTCGAATACGTCGAGTCTGTCGCCCGGGCCTCCGGCGAGTTCCTGGAGATCGTGAACTTCAACCTCGCGGGCGAGCAGTACTCCGTCGCCGGCACCGTCGCAGGACTGAAGGCACTCGAAGCCGACGCCGCCCGACGTACCGCAGAACACGGTGGTCGTGGCTCCTTCATGCTGGTCCCCGGCATCGACGTGCCCTTCCACTCCCGTGTCCTGCACCCGGGAGTCCCCGACTTCCGGGAGAAGCTCGACGACCTGCTGCCGGAACTCATCAACTACCCGATCCTCGAGGGACGTTACATCCCGAACCTCGTGGCCCGGCCTTTCGAACTCACCGAGGACTTCGTCCGCTCCATCCTCGACGTCGTCCCCTCCGAACCTGCCCGTGACCTGCTCGACAACTGGGACGCCGCGGTCGCCGACGACGCCGCCCGGGCGAAGACCGCCCGCACCCTGTTCATCGAGCTGCTGTGCTGGCAGTTCGCGTCCCCGGTCCGCTGGATCGAGACCCAGGACCTCCTCTTCGCCCCCGACCGCCTCGACATCGACGAAGTCGTCGAGATCGGTCTCGGAGCTTCACCGACCCTGGCCAACCTGGCCACCAAGACCCTGAAGCTGCCGCGCTTCTCCGCCGCAGACGTCGCCGTGCGCAACGTCCAGCGTGACGAGAAGCTCGTCTACCACACTGACCAGCAGACCATCGACGCGCCGGCATACCCGGAGGAGCCGACAGCCGGCCGGGAACCCGTCGGAGACCCCGTGCTCGCCGCGGCTGAACCGTCCCCGGCAGCTCCCTCGGAGTCGGCACCGGAACCGTTGCCCGCCCCGGTCACGCAGGCCGCCGACCTGCCGACGGCCCCGGCCGCCCCTGCAGGCGCGGTCGAACGTCCCGCAGACCTGCCCTACCGGGCCTCCGACGCGATCCGCACTCTTCTGGCGTACGCGAACAAGCTGCGCCCGGACCAGATCGGCGGGGCAGACACCACGGGAACCCTGACCAACGGTGTGTCCAGCAGGCTCAACCAGCTGCTCATGGACATCTCCGCTGAGCTGGGTCTGTCCAGTGTCGAAGGTGCCGCCGAAGCTGACGTGGACACCCTCTCCGCGACCGTGGACGCCGCGGCACACAACTACAGTGCCTTCGGCCCCGTCCTCAGCGAAGCGGTGAAGGACCGTCTGCGCAAGCTCTTCGGAGCCGCAGGTGCCAAGGTCTCCACCGTGGAGGAACGCCTCACCGGAACCTGGGAGCTCGGCCCCGGCTGGGTCGACCACACCATCGCACAGATCCTCCTCGGATCCAGGGAAGGGGCGTCCTCCCGTGGCGGGGACCTCGCGACCCTGCCCACCTCCGCCACCACGATGAACGACGTCAACGCCATCATCGACGAGGCCGTGACCCAGGTCGGCACGGCCCACGGTATCCCGGTGGCCAAGCCCTCCGCCGGCGGTTCCGCAGGAGGCGGGACCGTGGACTCCGCCGCACTCGACGCCTTCGCCGCCGAGGTCACCGGTGAGGAAGGCGTCCTGGCCACCACCGCCCGACACATCCTCGACGCCCTCGGCATCGACGTCCCCACCTCCGCACCACTGTCCGACCCTGACGCAGACGAGACGGCCGCCGTCCTGGAGGCGGTCTCCGCCGAACTCGGTGCCAACTGGCCGTCCACTGTCGCCCCGGTCTTCGACGCCCGCCGGGCCGTGCTCGTCGATGACCGTTGGGCCACCGCCCGCGAGGACATCGCCAGACTGGCCAACGGTGAGGAACTCGCCGACACGGTGACCTTCCGCGGCACCGGTGAGACCGTGGCCGTCCACGCAGGCTACCGGGCAGACGCCGCAGACAGGAACGGGGACACCGACCTCGCCGCCCGCTTCCGCGCGATCGCGGAGGAGGCACGCTCCACCGACACCGGCAGGTTCGCGGGCAAGGTCGCCGTCGTCACCGGCGTCACCCCCGCCTCCATCGCCGGGGGAGTGGTCGGCGACCTGCTCAGCGAGGGCGCGACCGTGGTCATGACCGCCTCCCGCATCAGTTCGGCACGGCTGGAGTTCGTCAAGAAGCTCTACCGTGAGCATGCCACCGCGTCCGCCGCCGTCTGGCTGGTCCCGGCGAACCTCTCCTCCTACCGTGACATTGACGCCCTGGTGGAGTGGATCGGCTCCGAGCAGACCGAGACCGTCGGCTCCGACCAGAAACTCGTCAAACCTGCCCTGGTGCCCGACCTCTTCCTCCCCTTCGCCGCCCCGACCGTCTCCGGGACCGTCGAGGACGCCGGGAGCGACGCCGAGATCCAGGCCCGACTGCTGCTGTGGAGTGTCGAACGGTCCTTCACCGCCCTGTCCCGCATCGGACACGACGCTGACCTGGCGCACCGCCTGCATGTCATCCTGCCGGGTTCGCCCAACCGCGGAACCTTCGGCGGCGACGGTGCCTACGGTGAGGTGAAGGCCGCCTTCGACGCCGTCTGCAACAAGTGGTTCAACGAGCCCTGGGGTCAGCGTGTCACCATCGCCCACCCCCGGATCGGCTGGGTCTCGGGTACCGGACTCATGGGCGGCAACGACCCGCTGGTCGACGCCGCGGTCGAGGCAGGTGTCCACGTGTGGACGCCGGCGGAGATTGCCGGGGAACTGCTCGCCCTGTGCTCCGACGAGGTCCGCACCCGCGCCCTCGACGGCCCGGTCGACGCCGACCTCACCGGAGGCCTCGGGAAGATCAACCTTGTGGAACTCCGGGAGAAGGCGCTCGCCGACGCCGCCCGCGACGCACAGGACACCGGCGACGAAACCCCCGCCAGCGCCACCGTCGACGCCCTGCCGTCCCCGGTCCGGGTCCGTCAGCCTGTCGGAGCCGACCATGCCGCCACCGACGACAACTGGGGCGAAGTCACCCGCAGTCTCGAGGACATGGTGGTCGTCGTCGGTCTCGGCGAAGTCAGCGCCTGGGGTTCCGGACGCACCCGCTTCGAAGCCGAACTGGGTATCAGGGCCGACGGTTCGGTGGACCTCTCCGCCGCCGGCGTCCTCGAACTTGCCTGGATGACCGGGCTTCTGACCTGGAACGACACTCCCGTCGCCGGATGGTACGACGTCGAGGGCAACATCGTCCCGGAGGAGGAGATCTACACCCGCTACCGGGACGAGGTCGTGGCGCGGGCAGGAGTCCGCACCTTCGTCGACGACGTCGCCGTCGACGACCTCCACACCCCCCAGGCCGTGGAGATCTTCCTCGACCACGAGGTGACCTTCACCGTGGACACCGCCGAAGACGCGGCGTCCTTCGTCGACAACGACCCGGCGTTCACCCGGGCCAACCATGACCCGGAGACCGGCGAATGGTCCGTCACCCGCCTTCCGGGTGCACGTGCCAGGGTGCCGCGCCGTGCCACGCTGGCCCGCAAGGTCGGAGGCCAGTTCCCCACCGACTTCGATCCCGCACGCTGGGGGATCCCGGCGTCCATGATCGAATCCGTGGACCGGATCGCGGTGTGGAACCTGGTCACCGCGGTGGACGCCTACCTCTCCGCAGGCTTCACACCAGCAGAGATCCTGCAGGCCGTGCACCCCTCGGACGTGGCCATGACCCAGGGCACCGGATTCGGCGGCATGACCTCGATGCGGAAACTCTTCGTCGACAGGTTCCTTGAGGAGGACATCCCCTCGGACATCCTCCAGGAGACCCTGCCCAACGTGGTCGCCGCGCACACCATGCAGTCCTACATCGGCGGCTATGGTGCGATGATCCACCCGGTCGGGGCCTGCGCCACCGCCGCGGTATCCGTGGAGGAGGGCGTGGACAAGATCATGCTCGGCAAGGCGGACTTCGTCGTCGCAGGAGCGACCGACGACATCTCCGTCGAATCCGTCACCGGGTTCGCCAACATGAACGCGACCGCGGACTCCGACAAGATGGCGGCCAAGGGCATCAACGAGCGCTTCTACTCCCGGGCCAACGACCGCCGCCGCGGCGGCTTCGTCGAGGCCCAGGGCGGTGGAACGATCCTGCTGGCACGCGGTTCCGTCGCCGTCGAGATGGGTCTGCCGGTCCAGTCGGTGGTCGGCTTCGCGGCGTCCTACGCCGACGGTGCGCACACCTCGATCCCCGCTCCGGGGCAGGGTGCCCTGGCCGCGGGCAGGGGAGGGAAGAACTCCCGGTTGGCACGTGACCTGGCGTCGCTGGGAGTCACGGCGGATGACATCGCCGTGGTCTCCAAGCACGACACCTCCACCAACGCCAACGACCCGAACGAGTCGAAGCTGCACACCCGGCTGGCCCGCGCGCTGGGCCGTACGCAGGGCAACCCCCTCTACGTGGTGTCGCAGAAGACCCTCACCGGACACGCCAAGGGTGGTGCAGCTGTCTTCCAGACGGCCGGACTGAACGACATGTTCCGGACCTCGACCATCCCGGCGAACCGTTCGCTGGACTGCGTCGACCCGGAGATGGCGTCCTCCCCGGACCTGGTGTGGCTGCGGGAACCCCTGAAGCTGTCCCGGACGGTCAAGGCCGGACTGCTCACCTCGCTGGGCTTCGGTCACGTCTCCGCCCTGCTTGCGCTGGTGCACCCGGAGGCCTTCCGGATCGCCGTCGAACAGCAGCTCGGTGCCGACGCCGCCGAACAGTGGGTGGCGCGGGCCTCTGAACGGCTGCGGGCCGGTGTCCGCCGCCGTGAGGCCGGGATGCTCGGACACAAGGCACTCTT
Source organism: Corynebacterium provencense (assembly GCA_900049755.1). Taxonomy (GTDB): domain Bacteria; phylum Actinomycetota; class Actinomycetes; order Mycobacteriales; family Mycobacteriaceae; genus Corynebacterium; species Corynebacterium neomassiliense. The sequence goes on along the minus strand of LT160593.1, from coordinate 949,786 downwards.
CGAGGAGATCGACCACCGTCGCTTCGCCGAGGACGCCGACATCGACGAGGTCGAGCCGGCCATGCTGCTCGACCCGGCCGCCCGCGCCGGAGAGGACGGACTGTTCCGGTGAGTGACCCGGTGAACGGGGTGCGCCCCGCATCCTCCCCGGAGAGTGCGCAGGTGAGCGCGCGCGGCAGGAAGGAGCCGGTGGATCCGGCGCCGACCAGGCCGTTCGTGCTGGGCATCGGTGTCGATGTGGTCGACATCCCCTCGTTCGCCGAGCAGCTCGACCAGCCCGGCTCGACGTTCGCCCGGTCCTTCACCGGGGCGGAGCGTCGGGAGTGCGCTCGTCTGGCGAAGACCAGCGGGAATCTCGCGCAGCACCTCGCGGCCCGGTGGGCGGCGAAGGAGGCCTTCTACAAGGCCTGGACGCTGGCCGACGCCGGAGACGAGATTCCGGGCGCACAGATGGACTGGTCGCAGATCGAGGTGGTCAAGGACCGCTGGGGTCGGCCGTACATCCGGCTGGCGCCGGTGCTGGAGGCCCGGGTGAACGGCGCGCTGACCGCCCGGTTCGGTGGTGCCGACGGTTCCGGTCACGCGGTGTGGCAGCTGAGCCTGTCGCATGACGGGCCTGTCGCCCAGGCGTTCGTGGTCGGGGAGTGGTACCCGGCGTAACCGCCGTGGCGGTCCGTCACCGTGGTCCGCCGTCGACACTTGCACTGAGTTGACCCGGCCCGGTCGTCCCCGTTCCCCGGGGACGACCGGGCCGGGTCAACTCGTTTTGTCCCAGGCCGGGTCCTGTCCGCATCCCGTGACCGGAGGACGGTGGAGAGGGGGCTCCACCGTCCTCCGGTCACGGAACACGGGCATTCGTCGTCCGGGGACCGGCTGGCGCTCTCGGCCGCAGACTCAGAACAGGCGCGGTGGAGCCCTTCAGCCGGGACCGCGTCTCCGTGGACCCCGACGCCGTGAGGGAAGCTTCCCTGCCAAAATGTCAATTTTAGGGCATTTATACTACACTGCGGAATGGAAGACATGGATCCGACGCCCGTTCCCTTTCCTGGAACGGGTATTGACCGTGGGTGACACTGACTCGAGGAGTGGTAATGGTGTCGGGATACTACAGCGACTACCAGAAGGAGACGCTGCGCAACCGGGAGGAGAGCAACCGGCTGCTGCAGGATCAGAATGCCCGGCTCTAAGAGCATAATGTCTAGCAGACCAGGAGATTCCTCGCTGACCGGGCGCACCACGCTGTCGTGAAGAGCCTGCTCAGTAAGGGTAACGACCTGGCGAACGATGGGAACGCCATCAGGGTCCAGACCCTTGACCGGATCAGTGACCTCAACCGCGCCGTCGCTCGGGGGAATGACATCCGGAGCAACCAGGCGGCATCACAGAGGACGATCGCGGACGCGTCGAAGCGCAGCGCCGGCGCGCACTGTGCGCGCTGGAGGGACGGGGCGGGCCGGGACTACTACTACGGCTGGCGGCCCCGTGCGCGGAGGTACGTCAACGCCTATGGGGGTGTCAGTGGTCTATGGCAGGGACTTGTCAACCAGCAGATACGCAAGAATGTGGAGAATCTGTCGTCCTGGAAGTGGGACGCCTGGCCTGACGACTGCTTCGTGACCGTAGTGTTCCTCGCCAGACCTGCGGGTCCGGATGTCCCCTCGGTGACGGTGAAGATTCCGGAGTCACTGCCACGTCGGAAGAACTTCACGCAGTCCTGGATCTTCAAACTTGTGCCGCGGGCCGTCGGTGCCAGCCCCGAGGTGAAGGCACAGGCCAGGAACTCAGGTTAGGGGACATACCTCTCGATGGGGCTGTCCCTCCTCATCTTCTTCGTCCTGTTCCTGTTCCTGAACCTGACCGGAGGATACCTGGGGTGGATTCTGCTTGCGGTGGTTGTCGCGTCAGAGGCGAAGAAAGCCTATGACCGGTGGAAGTTCCGCACGCGGGAGCAGGCGGAGCGCGAATGGCGGGCCCAGGTGGCTGCACGTGATGCTGCGGTCGAGGAGGGCGCGGTCCGATCACCAGTGGGACATGCGGATTTCCGCCGAGGCAGCAGAGGCGCACCGGATTCTCGCCGAACAGATCGGCGCAGACATCAATGATCCGGGCTGGCAGACAGAGTGGGCGAGCCGGGCCACCACGCAGATCCGTCAGCGTATCGACCGGATCATCGCCGAGGAACAGCTCAATCCGCCGGCGATGGATGAGGTCCCGACACTGGAGCCGCTGGAAGCGAAGCCGCAGATTTTGGCCGTGTACCGGGCAGACCTGGGTGCTGCGGTCAGCGCGGCGAACGATGAACTGAAAAAGCAGGCACAGAACTGGGGGACCGGCCGCAGCCTCAGAACAGGCGACGGCCCTTCTGCCGGAGCCGGATCACCGGATTCTTGCCCGCCGCGCCCAGCTGGAGCACCTGGTCGGTGAGTAGCTCGGCAACCCGGAGATCGGTCGGAGTGGGGGCGTCCCCACTGACGGTCATGCGGGGTAGCCAGGCGTTGTCCGGGTCCGGTGCACCCATCTCGACCAGCCGTTTGTGCTGCACATCGATCCAGTAGCCACGCTCGGCCATGTAGCGGGTGCGGTGGCCCTCGAACTCGTCGCCCCGCCAGGCACCGTCAGGGATGCGGAACACGTAGGGGCACCACCCGTAGCGGGAAGGAACGATGTAGGTGGTCTCCGGCTTGATACTCCAGTGACCGCGGGCCGAACTCCACACCTGGTCCGGTCCGTCGGACAGGGACATCCCCAGGCGCAGCCGTTGGTTACGGTCATCGTCTGCCGGCACACCAGGGACGACCGTCTCCAGTTCGCCGAGGTCAGAGGCATCGGTGATGTGCCAGCCCAACCAGGCCTCCTTCGCATCCGTCCACGGGCCGGTGGGGTCGTCGACGACGCGTGAGGGCAGTGCTTTGTCGGCATTTCGGGGCAGGCGCTGCCGCACCGGGTAGCCCCACAGCCGGGGAGGCCCCATGCGGAACAGGACAACGGTCTCGGAGGGCAGTTGATCGTGGACGTGGTGACGGGTGAGGGCGCGTCCGGCGACGATCCGGTCGAGGATCCACCGTGCCCGGTCCGCCTCCATCTTCCTTTGCGGTGACGGGCAGAGTTCCATGTCCGCGAGGCCGCGGGTGACCAGAAGTTCGATGAGGTCGGTGACATCGATGACGTCGGTGAGCCGGTCGGTGAAGGCGTCGTACCTGTCGTATCCGCCGAGTGCGGCGATACGGCGCACCAGGTCGGGGGAGAGGGTGAGCCGGTTGCGGGCACCCTGAAGCTCCGCGGCCGTGAGGCCACGCTTTCTGGGGTCCTGGGGCATGGGTTCCTCGCGTGATGTCGGGTGAGCGGTGTCGTCGTCCGTCGTACACATGACACTCTAGTCGCGGGGTCCGGGGACAGTCCTCCCCTCGGCCGCGTCCGCCAGTCCGTCGACGTAACCGTTGTCGAGCGCCCAGGGGACCGAGGTGGCTGTCGCGGTGCTGACCGCCAGACCCAGGAGCGGGTCGGTGACCGGGAGATAGCCGCCGGATGTCACGGCGGGGATCTCCGCGAAGGTGGGCTGGGCCTCCAATGTCTGTCGTGCCCGGTCACTGAGGTGCCAGACGACCAGGATGTCGGCGTCGATGTCGGTGAGGGTCTCCAGGCCGCGGGGAACATGGAAGGACGGGGAACTGCAGGGTGTCGTCGGTGAGGTGGCGAATCCGAGTCGGCGGAGGACGGCGTACCGGGCATCTGTCGCCGGTATCTCGCGGAGCCTGGTGCCGTCGGTGTTCACGGCAAACGTGACAGTTCGTCCCGCGAATTCCGGATGATCTCGAGCGGTCTCCGACAACGCCCGGTCGGTGGCGTTGATCAGTGACTCAGCGGCCTCCGACCGGCCGAGGGCGGTGCCGACTCTCCGGGTGAGGTCCTCCCACCCGGTCTGCCAGGGTCTGCCGGGGTAGCCGACGGTCGGGGCGATCTCTGTCAGGCGGGCGTGTTCCTCGGTGGTGATCCCGGAGCTCACCGCGAGGATCACATCGGGGTGCAGTGCGGCGATCGCCTCGTAGGGGATCTCGTCGGGGTTCAGTAACTCCGGGGTCTCCGCGAAGGCGTTCTTGTTCCACGGGAAGACCGCGCGGTAGTCGCCGGTGTCGTCGGAGATCTCCTGGATTCCGACGGGGGGGACGCCGAGGGCCGCTGCGACGTCCGAACTTCCCCAACCGAGGGTGACGACGCGCCGGGGCTGTCCGGTGATGGTCGCGCTGCCGACGGAGGAGGTGACGGTGACGGGGAAGGCGGCTGCTTCGGCGGCAACTGCCGCATCTGTCGTGGATGAGGCGGAGGGGTGGTCCGGATCTTCCTCCGGTGGAGAGGAGGTGCAGGACGCCATGCCGAGCACGAGTACGGCGGCGAGGATTGAGGCGGAAACATTCGTTATGTGGTTGGGGTGGTAGGGCGGGGACATTAACTTGGTGGTGAGTCCGAGGTGACGTGTTATCGGCATGAAAGGGATGGTATCACTGCAGGTCAGAGTGGTGTCTAGTAGATGCGGTGATCGGTGGAATCTGTGATGCTCCGGGGTGCTCCCTGGGGAATATTACTCAGAGCCATGGTAATGTTTCGGCCATCCGTATTACTATCCAGCCGAGACTAAGGACATGACAGGGAGGAAGAGTGACATGTTGGACCCGATACAGAACGGGAGTGACCCCGGGGACGGAGTTCCGGGCGAGGGGCAGCAGAGCGGGACCGCGGGTGGCGGCGTCCTCGGTCGTATTGAGACCACGGTGTGGTCGCAGGACCCGAGAATCCTCGTGACGGGCGTTGTGGCAGTCGGCCTGATGCTCATGCTGCTGTTCGGTGGGATCGCCGGGGCGATCGGGGCGAACTCAGCGCGCAATGACACGGTTCCGACAGACTTCGTGGGGTACGGCATGGAATACACGGGTGAGGGTGAGATGACATACGGGGACTTCATCGACGGTCGGGAAGAGGTGGAGAATGGCCGGCGGGAGTCTGCCGGTGGTCTCGGGGAACTGTTGTTCGGTGGGTCGCTGGACAGTGTGTACGAGCAGGGCAGGGCTGCCATGCTGTCGGCGATCGACAAGGCCGAGGACCACGTGAACTCCGCCCGGACCACGTGGCGCATTGTCGGTGGTCTGCTGGGACTCGTGGTCGCAGGTGGCGTGGCCGCCGGCGGGTACTTCTGGCTGCGCCGTCGGCCGGGAGTCTCAGTGACCCCGGTCATGCCGTCCAGGTCGACTGGACCGCGCAACGACATTCCCGGTCAGCGCTGGTCAGGAGGGCTGGACCGATGATCGATACGACGACGGCAGGTCTGAAGAAGCTCCTCGTCGCAGGAGTCGCTGCACCGGCTCTGATTCTCGCGGCCTGCGATGGCGACGACGGGGGCGGTGCCGCCACCACCGCAGACACCACACAGGGTGCCGCAGCAGAGGAGGTCACCACTCGGACGGTGACGGTGACCGAGACAATGTCGGAGGCTGAGGCAGTGCCGGATGACGGGGCAGCGTCGGCGGCCGGGGACGACGCATTCTCGAACTCCGGCGAACCTGCTGCCGACGATGTGCAGGAACCGGACACGGGGTCGACACTCGACCCGGACCTTCCTCCGTTGTATCCGCAGGCGGTCGGGACGTGGATCCGGCACGGTCTGAGCCTGGAACTCAACGAGGCCGGTTTCGGGTATGTCCAAGGCGCTAACGGAGCGATGAATACCGTCACCTACCAGGTCCGCTGGTCCGGTCAGACCAGCGAGATCGACATCGAGATCCTGGACATGACCCGGTCTCTAGGGGACGTCACCTCTGCGTCCGCAGGACTGTCGACAGGCAAGGTGATCCACGCCTCGGTGGAGGGTGACCAGATGTACCTGGACGCCTTCAACGGTATGCCGGTGTGCAGGGACACCGGCGACTATTCGGACTGGGCATGCTGAGCATGGCGCCGGACCGGATCCGGAGAAACTCCGTCACACTGTGTGCTGCAGCAGCTCTCCTCCTCGCCGGTTGTTCCGAGGACGGTGACTTCACGGCCGGCGGAGATGCTGCGCAGAGTGGCCCAGACCACCCGACCACCACCTGGACAATGACCGTGACCGAGACCACTGTGCCGGCCGAGGAACCGGTATCTCTCTACGGTCCTGCGGTCGGACGCTGGTCCGATCATGGAATCGTCATGACGTTGGCGGAGGACGGTACCGGTGACCTGGAAATCTGTTCCGGAATGATCAATCCGGCGAACTGGGACCTCACCTGGAGCGGCTCCGGACCTGACATCGACATCGTCGTCGGTCAGATGACGCGCGAGGCGGAGAAGATGAACCTCATCAGGGAGGTCACCCCCGGTCAGGAACTTGCGGCGAGCATCCTCGAGGAGGAGGAGCTGGAACTGTTCAGCTATCTTCCTGAGGGCTCCTGGATCCTCAGCTCCACCGACCCTGTTCCCGATGACTGGGAATGCGGTGGCCCCCCGATAGCAGGAGCGGAGCAGGCGTCATGAGCAACACCTGGGGCAGGCCACCGCAACAGGACGAGTCTGTGTACGAGGCTCCCGTCGGGCCGGAGCCCGGTGGCGGGCAATGGAAGTGGGGCGTCCTCGTCGCCGGAGCAGTTGTACTTGTCGGCGCGGTTGCTGTCGGTGGCGGAAGGGCCATCGTCGGCGGCGGTGGCGACGGTGATGTGACCGCGGGTCCGGGTTTCACGGCGGCGCCGACAACGACCACGGCCGATGACGCTGACGGCGGTGATAACACTGACGCCGCCGACGGTATCGACGGCGCAGAGGCAGAGCTGACAGCCGCCGAGGTCGTTGTCACCGAGACCGTCACGGTGCAGCCGGAGAAACCCCGGGCGGCTCCTCTGCCGGCACCGGAACCGGACGCCCCGGCACAGCACTCCGCTCCGGCACGGAACTCCTCCGGCGGAGTTCCCACCTGTGACGGGCGGGGCGTCCTCATCGTCAACTCGGTCATGGGGAACAGCCCAAGCTTCGACCGGGAGGTGAGCACCGCGCTGTCGCAGAACCCCGGTGCGCTCGTCCTGCCGCCGGACACGTGTCCCTCGTTACGGTCCTACACGGACGGGACGTCGGTGACGGCTGTCGTCATCGACTACGGGGACGACCTGTCGTCGCTGTGCACCGCGGAGGCTCAGGGACGCGGCAATGCCCGCCTGCTCAACTCGGACACGTCCTACAGCTCGCCGTGCTGACCGGCCGCTGCCGGGACGCGGACATTCGTTGCCCCCGCGGTGGTGAGCCGGGGCCGTGTCCCTGGTCAGGGCATGATCGGCGACGGTCAGGAAATCGGCAGGGGACCGTCCGTCGCGTCACGGGTTCCCGTCGGGGAGGTGCCAGCCGGAACACTGACACTGGGGTCCGTCAGCACATGAAACCCCACATGGACCACGAGAGGAACGGCACCGTGCCCCGACATCTCCGCGACCGTTTCCGCAGGCCCGCTCGCCCCGTCAGTTCCCCCGCCGACGTCCGGCCCGTCGTCTCCCCCGTCCACCGGAGCACGTTCGTCACGCACCCCGTGGCGACGGGCCGGTGGCGCAGCGTCCGGCGCCAGGAATCGACAGACCTCAGTACAGCATCCCCATCACCTCACGCACCCGGGTCAGCGTGGCGTCCGCGACCTCGTTGGCCCGCTCATTGCCCTCCCGCAGCACCGACATGAGGTAGCCGGGGTCGGCCAGCAGTTCAGCGCGTCGCGCGCGATGCCCCGCGAGGTGATCGTTGACTGCCTCGGTGACCACCCGTTTGAGTTCGCCGGCCCCGGCGTCACCGATCTCCTCGGCGATGTCGCGGGGGTCCCTGCCGGTGAAGCCGGCGGCGACGGTGAGCAGGTTCGCGACCTCGGGGCGGCGTTCCGGCTCGAAGGTGATTCTGCGTTCAGCGTCGGTCACCGCGCGGCGCAGGATCTTCGCCGTCTCGTCCGCGGTCGCTCCCAGGGGCACCGTGTTGCCCCGGGACTTGCTCATTTTCCGGCCGTCCGTGCCGGTGATCATCGGGGCGTCGGTCAGCAGTGCCTCCGGCTCGGTGAACACCTGCTCACCGCCGGCGTAGCGCTCGTTGAACCGGCGGGCGATGACGCGTGCCTGCTCGATGTGCGGCAGCTGGTCCTGGCCCACGGGCACGACGTTGCCGTGGCAGAACAGAATGTCACAGGCCTGGTGCACCGGATAGGTGAGCAGCAGTCCCGACATCGCCCGGCCGTCTGTGGCCGCGAGCTCGTCTTTCACTGTCGGGTTGCGGTGCAGTTCCGCCTCGGTGACCAGCGACAGGAACGGCAGCATCAGCTGGTTCGCCGCCGGTACCGCCGAGTGTGCGAAGATCGTCGTCCTCGCCGGGTCTATGCCGGCTGCGAGATAGTCGGCGAGGACGCCCCGGACGTTTCCCTGCAGGTCGCCGAGCGAGTCGCGGTCGGTGATGACCTGGTAGTCGGCGATGAGCAGGAAGGTGTCGATGCCTTTGTCCTGCAGTTCCACCCGGCTGCGGACGGTGCCGAGGTAGTGCCCGATGTGCAGTGCACCGGTCGGTCGGTCGCCGGTGAGGACGCGGAGCCTGCCCCGGGCCGGGGCGTCGGCCGGGTCCGTGCTGTCGATGAGCTGCCGCAGGCGGTCGCTGCGTCGGCGGGCTGCGGTGAGGGAGGCGTTGTTCGTCATGTGGTCTTCTCCTGGGAGGTCATGTCTCCACGGGGCGGGCGGCACCTGACAGAAAGAAGGACGCCGCCCTCGTGTGGAGGCGGCGTCGAAAAATACGGGTCATCCGGCAGCTGCCTGTCTAGGACAGCCACCACCATGCGCGGGGCCGGCAGGATGCGCCGGTGCAGGATGAACTCACGGAACTCACCTTACGCTCTCAGCCTCTCGGAGCGCAGTCGGGCCACTTCCCCTGACAGCTGGTCGGCGAAAGCTCCGGTCATGGGCGGCAGTTCGGAAGGGGCACATCCCACGGCGCGGGCCAGCAGCAGGTCCGCCAGCTGCGGGTTGCGGGCCAGCACGGGGCCGTGCATGTATGTCGCGATCACTGGTCCCTGTACCGCTCCCTCGTGGTACACCTCGACCTTCGCCTGCTCCGGGGTGAGTCCGGCGTGCAACGCTCCGTGGGCGTCGGTGTTGCCTGTGCCGTGGATGACCCGACCCAGCGGTGCGGCGTCTGGTCCGAGGATCGTGGCCCCCTGGTGGTTCGCGAATCCGGTGAGGGTGTCCGTCAGTTCATGCAGGTCCGCGTTCTTCGGTTCCGTGTTCTCCGGGTCCGTGCCCTGTCCCGTGCCACCGGTTTCCGGGGCCACGGGCGTGGACCTGAGTTCGCCGATCATCCTCTTCTGCAGGGAGGAGGTCGTCGCGTCGATCAGTCCGAGACCCTCGACGGTCCGGCCGGAGGCACGGAAGGACCGGCCGAAGACCTGCAGGCCGGCGCAGATCGCCAGGACGGGGCGTCCCGCCGAGACTGCCCGGGTGATGCCCCCGTCGGCGATGAGGTGTTCGGCGGCGAGGATCTGGGCGACGTCCTCACCACCGCCGACCGTGTACACGTCGAGTCCCTCCGGGACGGGTTCCCCGAGCAGGATGCGGTGGATTTCGGCGTCGATGCCACGCATCCGGGCGCGTTGTCTCAGAACCAGGGCGTTCCCGTCGTCTCCGTAGGTTCCGAGAACATCAGGGAGCACAAGTCCGATCGTCAGGTCACTCATGGCGTCCTCCCTGGTTGCTCCTGTCCGGCGATTTGCCGGGATCTCTGCTCAGTGACTTGTTGAGGTCCCGGAACGCGGTGTAGTTGGCGAGGACCTCGACCCGCCCCGGTGGGCAGGCGCGGACCGCCTCGAGCATGTCGGGGACGGTGACGTGCTCCACTCCCGCATAGCCGAGGCGTACCGCCAGGTCAGCGGAGCGTTCCCCGGAGGCGACGACCTTCAGGGAACCGAAGTTCTCGAAGACCACGTCCCAGAGCCAGGACAGGTCGGTTCCGTCGGCGACCTGACCGTTCACGGCGATGACGAGGCCGTCGGCACTGCGGTCAACCATCGACAGTGCCTCCTGCCAGCCGGCCGGATTCTTCGCCAGCAGCAGGTGGACCTCCCGGCCCGCGTACATGACGGTGGAGTACCGACCTGCGACATTGTCCACATGTTCCGCCGCGGCGACCGCGTCGGGTTCACCGACTCCCAGAGCGACCGCGGCGGCGACCGCCTGAGCCGCATTTCCCCGGTTCGCGTTACCGGGCAGGGTCAGGGACAGGTCCCGGGTCCCGCCGGGGGTGTGGAGACCCTCCGCATCGACCGACCAGGTCGGGGTGGGGCGCCGGAACTCACTGCCGTCCGGCAGGGGCTTCACCGCGTACCAGTCCGGGGTCCCGTCCGGTTTCTGCGTCCTGACCACAGCACCGCCGGTCCGCGGGCAGCTCGTGGAATCGCCGGTGAAGCCGACCCCGGCAGACACCCACACGACGTTGGGGCAGTCCCAGGCCACGGAAGTGACCTGTACGTCATCGCAGTTGGCCACGACAGTCAGGTCGGGGCGGGAGTTGACGTACTCACGGAGGACCTGTTCGATCCTGTTGATCTCACCGACACGGTCGAGCTGGTCGCGGGAGAGGTTGAGGAGGACGAGAACACTGCACTCCAGTTTCGCGGCGATGTGCGGGACATGGAGTTCATCGACCTCGAGGATGATTCGGTCGGCGTCCCGCCCCGCCAGGAGTGCGGAGATGACTCCGGCGTCCATGTTGTCGCCACCGTCGTTGGTGCACACGGTGCCGATGCTGCGGACCGCTTCGGCGAGCATCCGTGTTGTCGTGGATTTGCCGTTGGTGCCGGTGACGATCGCACAGGGACGCCCCCGTCCGAGACGTTCCATCAGTTTCGGGTCGATGAAGTCGGCGACCAGGCCGCCGATCATTCCTCCGTTGCCCCGGCCGGCCTTCCTGGACGCCCAGGTGGCCACGTCAGCGGCACGGACAGCGAGTGAGGTACGCAGTCCCATCGGAATCCTTCCTATCTCTGCTGGTCAGGCTTGGTCTGTCGGTCTGCTCCGGAGCGCCGGCGACGCCGGGGCGCCGACCGGTCCGGTTCGGGCCCGGTCGCACCACCCTGTGCCGGACGGTCCTGCCGGTCCTGCCGGTTCTGCTGTCCGTTGTCACTCCGGGTGGAGCCGGCCCCGCGGGAACCCGCCGCACCACGGCGACGGCCGCGGTTGCGTGACCGCTTACGGTTCTTCTTCACGGCTCCGTCCCGGGAGGGGCCGCCCTCCGGGGATTCTGCGGTGGACTTCGGGGACGCCTGCCCTGCAGACTTGCCGCCCTGCCCGCCGGACACCCTGCCGCCCTGCTTCTTCGCGCCCTGTTTCTTCATGTCACGGGGCTTCCCGCCGCCCTTCCTGTTCCTGCCGCGGCCGTGACCACCGCGCTGCGGGGCGGGTATGCGCGGTGTCGCAGGTCGTGGATCAGGGTCCTCCAGAGTCGTGGAACCGGGCGCGACATCCTCCAGTGCGGCGAGGAACTCTTCGTCGCTGAACAGGGGAATGTTCTTCCTGTGTGCGTGCATAGCCTTGCCCCGCAGTGCATGGTTCGCGTTGCACACCACGAGGCTGGAGGTCCGGTTCAGTTTCTCGCTGTAGACGAGGCCCTCACGCAGTCCCGCGGAGATGAGCACGTCCGGGTCGGTGGCCACGTCGGGGCTGACGACGAATTCCATGCCCTCGACCAGGGAACCGGGATGCGTGGACTCCGGCACCCCGGGGTTACCGAACGGTCGGGGAGCGGTCGTGGCGTCCACCCGGACGGCGGAACGCTGCAGGCCGAAACGGTCGGCGGTGAGGTCGGCGGGCACGGAGGACTGGATGGTACCGCGCCCGGCGTCCGCGAGATCTTCCTGGACAAGATGCAGAGGCATGAGGATGCGGGCGTCGGCGAGCAGAAGCTCGTCGGCACCGGTGTCCGACCTTGCCTCGGACGCCGCGGCGCCGAGTGCCGGCAGTGCGGACTCCGGGAGTTCGAGCCCTTCGTGGTCCCGGTAGTACCCGGCAATGCTGCGCAGTCGTGGATCCTCCACGGGAACTGACTGACGTCTGGCGGTGGCGAGGGTGTCGACGATGCGTTCAGGGACCGGGACGTTGATCCTGCGGGGACGCCGGGTACTGCGCCGGCGCCCCCTGCCCCCGGACTGGGCCCCGGACCGGTTGGCGGCCCGCTGCGCTCGACGAAACTCCTGCACGATGAAACCCCAGGTCACGGCAGTGCCATGGCAGATGAGTGTCCGCCCGTCGAGCAGGGTGTACAGCAGGGGGGCCACAGTCGCGAAACCGGGCGCCTGTCCCAGGTCAGCTTCGGTGTAACCGTGGAGGTGCCACGGCCCCGGGTCCTCCCCGGGGTTGATCTGCTGCACCACACCCGTGAGTTCGACAGTGCCGTCGGCGGGCACGGCCGCCGCGTCCGCCGTGCCGGCTCCGCCGGTATTACCGGAGGATGTGGGGGGTGGCGGGTGAAGTGGGCTGTGCGGAGGCGGGAATCTTGCTGTGGACGACGATGAGGGGGTGTGGGGGGACTATCTCTTTTAAGCATCAGGATGTGTGTACTGCGGCGACTCCGACGAGCCGTGAGGTGGTGGGGTGGATTCCCGAGGTCGCGATGGTGAGGGAGATGAACGGGGCGGCCCCGGCATCGGGAATGTCCCCGTGGAAGGTCTTGGGGAGCCGGGTCGGGCGGTCGCGGGACGGACGGTCTGCGGGGGATCTGTCACCTCTGCGCGCAGGGTCACCGGTTCCGCGGGTGCCGTCGGCCTGTTCGAGGACACGGGTGGACGGTGGTGCCGCCCGCCGGTGGACCTGGCGGCGTCTACGTCGACGGGACCGGCCGGAAGAGGAGGAAGCGGACGCCCCGGTCGTCCCGGAGTTCCCGGTTGTCTCGTTGTCCGGGCCGGTGGAAGTCATGGAGCCATCATACGGTCCGGTGTGTCGGCCGTCCTAAGCACCGGCGGTGAGCCGCCCCGGCGACAGTTCAGGCAGTGCCGCCGACAGCTCCTCCGCGGTCATGAGACCGGAGTCGCGGACCACCTCGGGAACACTGCGTCCGGTTCTGGCGACCTCCCCGGCCACCTCCGTCGCCCGGCCGTAGCCGATCCAGGGCGACAGGGCCGTGGCCAGGGACGCCGAGGACCACACCCTGTCGCGCAGACGTTCCGCACGGGAAGCGTCGCAGGTGATGCCGTCGATGCAGCGTACGCGCAGTGTCTCCAGAGCGCGGGTGAGATGCTCCAGCCCCTGGAACAGGACATGGGCGATCACCGGTTCGAAGGCGTTGAGCTGCAGCTGACCGTTGTCCGCGGCCATCGACACAGTCATGTCGAAACCGGTGATCTCGAAGGCGACCTGGTTGACGACCTCCGGGATCACGGGGTTGACCTTCCCCGGCATGATCGATGAGCCGGCCTGCACCGCAGGTAGGGCGATGTCCCCCATCCCTGATCCTGGTCCACTGGAGAGCAGTCGCAGGTCGTGGCAGACTTTCGAGGTGTTCAGTGCCGCCCTCTTCAGTCTCGCGGACAGGTCGACGAATGCTCCGACATCGGGGGTTGCGGCGACGAGATCCGGGGCGCGGCGTACCTCCAGTCCGGTGAGTCCGGTGATCTCCGCGATCATTTCGGCGGTGTAGCCCTCGGGGGCGTTGAGACCGGTTCCGATGGCGGTGCCGCCGATGTTGAGTGTGCGCAGTCCCGCAGTGGTGGAGAGGAGGGCGTCGGCGTCCTCCCGGGCGAGATGGGCGAAGGCGGCGAACTCGCGGCCGAGGGTCATGGGCACGGCGTCCTGCAGCTGGGTCCGTCCCAGCTTGAGCACGCCACTGAACTCGGCGGCGCGGCGATCCCAGGCGTCGGCGGTGAGTCGCAGCTCTTTCACGGCTTCGTCGACGAGGGAGGTCAGGGCGATCTTCACGGCCGAGGGGTAGACGTCGTTGGTGGACTGGGAGCAGTTGACGTCATTGTGGGGGTCGACCACGTCATACCTTCCCCTGGGAAGGCCGAGGTGTTCCAGTGCGATATTGGCGATGACCTCGTTGGCGTTCATGTTGGTCGAGGTGCCTGCCCCGCCCTGGATCATGCTCAACGGGAAGAGCTCACGCAGACGGTCGTCGAAGGCACCGCCGCGCAGCTTCCTGCACGCGGCGACGACGGCGTCCCTGACCTGGGGTTCGACCAGTCCGTGACGGGCGTTGACGACGGCGGCGGCTTCCTTGAGCACTGCCAGTGCCCTGACGAGAGGGGGGCAGTCACCGACGGCGGTGGCGGAGACCGGGAAGTTCACGAGAGCCCGGCCGGTGTGGACACCCCAGTACCGGTCGTCGGGGACCTCGACGGTTCCGAGGAGGTCACGTTCGGTGCGGTGACCGCGCCGGGCGGAGGTCTCCGGTGCTGCGGTGGCAGGGTCGGTGGCAGGGTGGGTGGCGGTGCGGACGGCCGGGTCGGTGGCAGGGTGGGCGGCGGTACGGGTGACGGTCATGGTGTGGTCCTCTCAGGAGTGGTGCGCCGGGGTGTCGGCGGTGGTGACGTCGGCGGTGTGCCGCGGTGTATGACCCGGGGTGTGGCCCGGTGTATGGCCCGGGACGCGGAAGAGGTCGGGGACGGTACCCGTGCCGGTGACGAGTCCGGCCGCGAGCTCTCCGATGAGGGGGGCGAACTTCGCTCCGTGGCCGGAGCAGGGCGAGACGACGGTGATGCCGTCCGCTCGGTCGATGAGGAAGTTCTCGCCCGGAAGATTGGTGAACAGGCAGGTGGTTTCGGCGTAGGGCTCCGGGACAAGGCCGGGCAGGTGGCGTGTCACGTAGCCGGTCATCCGTCGGCGGTTCTCCGGGTCGATGCGGCCGTCCTGCAGGGACGCCGACCTCATTTTCCGACCGGCGTTGTACTCCGCGATCTTCTGGCCCCGCCATCCGGCGTCCCGCCCTCCGGGGAGGCTGTAGACCCTGGTGTCCCGGGATTTCTGGATGAAGGTGGGCCAGGTCGTCCCGGCGTCCTCTGGTGTGCGGCCGCAGTCTCTGCTGTCCCGGTAGGGGAAGTGGTAGGCGTTTTCCTGGCTGACCCGGGGTACCGGCAGGCGGTGGAGGAATGCGGAAGGGAGGTCGGCGGCTGCGGTGATGTCCGCGACCCATCCTCCGGCGGCGATGACGACCTGTCCGGCCTCCAGAACGTCTCCGGTGGTGGAGGTGACGGTGTACCCGGCAGCACCGGTGCGGCGGCGGACCGAGGCGGCCTCCCAGTGGTCGAGGACGAGGGTGTCCCCGGTTCTGCGGGCCAGGTCCAGCTGGGCGTGGACGGTCGATTCAGCGTCGATGACCCCGGCCCCCGGGTGCCAGAGGACGGGGGAGGACGCCGTGGGGTCGTCCCCGTCGCCTGTCGTGTCGAAGACGATCCCGGGCCACCGGTCCGACGCCTCGGAGACGGTGAGCAGTTCGTGCTCCACTCCGGCGTCGGAGAGCACCCGGGCGAGGGCGGCGGGGTCGCGGACGGTGCCGAAGTCGAGGGAACCGGATGGGGTGATGAGGCGCCTGCCCGTCTGCTGCTCGAGGTCATCCCAGCCTTTCCGGGATTCGACGACGAGAGAGGTGTAGAGAGGGTCGGGGTAGGAGTACCGGAAGATGCGGGCGGAGCCGTGTGAACTGGCTTCTGCGGAGGCGGGAATGTCACGGTCGACGACGATGACGGAGTGTGCGGGGCCCTGTCCTGCGGACAGGGCCCTGGCCACGGCGGAGCCGGAGAGTCCGGCACCGATGACGATCACGTCTGCCTGCAGGCCGGTGCGGGTGGCGGGGGTTTCCGGGTTACGGTCGGTGGGGCTGTCGCTCACGGATGATCCTTGTTCCTGGGCGGGGATGTGTCCGGCACACCATGTGTTTACTAGTATGATGTGCTGATGCATGACAGTAAACACCCGGTGGTGGCGGACCGCCAGAGGGGACGGGACTTTTAACCTGCCGGAAGCATCCGGAAGTGTCCGTAAGTGTCCGGAAGGATGACGAAGGCCCGGTTCCGTGGAAGGAACCGGGCCGGCGTCAGACAGGATCAGGCGACGGGCTGCGAATACGCCCGGTTGACCGCCGAGGTCATCGCTTTCAGCGACGCATAGGTGATCGAACCCGCGATACCCACGCCCCACACCTTCTGACCGTCGACCTCGGCCAGCACATACGCGGCGGCCTCGGCATCGTCGCCGGCCGTGCGGGCATGCTGGCTGTACTCCTGCACCTCGAAGTCGACCCCCAACGATTCCAGGGCGTTCGCGTAGGCGGCCAGGGGACCGTTGCCGTGACCCTGGATGGTGCGGTGGGCACCGTTCCACTCCACCTCCGCGGTGACCTTGGTCTCGGAACCTTCAGTCTGCGGGCCGTCCACGGTCACCGAGATCTGCTCCAACGGAGCGGTCCGGTCCAGATACTCCCCGGAGAAGATGTCCCACATCGCCTTGGAATTGACCTCACCGCCCTCGGCGTCGGTGACGGACTGCACGACAGAGGAGAACTCGACCTGCATCGGCCGCGGCAGTTCCAGGCCGTGGTCGGTCTTCATGATGTAGGCCACCCCGCCCTTGCCGGACTGGGAGTTCACCCGGATGACCGCCTCGTAGCTGCGGCCGACATCCTTGGGGTCGATGGGCAGGTAGGGGACGGCCCACTGCACGGCACGGAACTGTCCGTCGGAGATCTCGTTGGCGTGGTGGCCGGGCCACGCAGACTCCGCCATCACGTCGAGGCCCTTGTTGATGGCGTCCTGGTGGGAACCCGAGAAAGCGGTGAACACCAGGTCACCACCGTACGGGTGCCTCTCCGGCACCTCCAGCTGGTTGCAGTACTCGACCGTACGGCGAATCTCCTCGATATCGGAGAAGTCGATCTGGGGGTCGACCCCCTGGGTGAACATGTTCAGCCCCAGGGTCACCAGGTCGACGTTCCCGGTTCGCTCACCGTTGCCGAACAGGCAACCCTCGATACGGTCGGCACCCGCCATGTACCCCAGCTCCGCGGTGGCCACCGCGGTCCCGCGGTCATTGTGCGGGTGCAGGGACAGGATCACCGAGTCACGACGGTCGATGTTGCGGTCCATCCACTCGATGGTGTCCGCGTAGACGTTGGGGGTGGTCATCTCCACCGTGGAGGGCAGGTTGATGATCATCGGATGGTCCGGGGTGGGTTCCATGATCGCGGTCACCGCGTCACAGACCTCCTTGGCGAAAGCCACCTCGGTGCCGGTGAAGGACTCCGGAGAGTACTCCCAGCGCCAGTTGGTGTCCGGGTAGTCCGCAGCGATCTCCCTGATCAGCGTCGCGGCGTCAGTCGCTAACTTCTTGATCGCCGGCTTCTCCTTCCTGAACACCACCCGGCGCTGCAGGATCGACGTGGAGTTGTAGAAGTGGACGATGACGTTCTTCGCACCTTCGCAGGCCTCGAAGGTCCGACGGATCAGATGCTCACGGGCCTGGACCAGGACCTGGATGGTGACGTCGTCGGGGATCATGTTCTTCTCGATGATCTCGCGGACGAAATCGAAGTCCGTCTGTGAGGCGGACGGGAAACCTACCTCGATCTCCTTGAATCCCATGCGCAGCAGCAGGTCGAACATGCGGCGCTTACGCTCCGGGCTCATCGGGTCGATCAATGCCTGGTTGCCGTCACGCAGGTCGACCGCGCACCACTGGGGGGCCCTGTCGATGACCTTGTCCGGCCAGGTACGGTCCGGCAGCCGGAAGTCCTCCACCTCGGTGAAGTGCGGCTGGTAACGGTGGACCGGCATCTGTGAGGGACGCTGCCGGTTCCAGGACGGCTGGTCGGCCGGGATCTCACCGGCCGGGGTGTCGATGTGGGCCGGGGCGGAGATGAACGAATCGGTGGGGGTCACGGTGTGCTCCTGATCAGGTCTGACGCTGGCGGTGCGTCTCGGTGGAAAACTCTCGACACCGACCGGCGCAACTCAACCCCGCGACGGGGAGCCGGTCGGTATTACACCCTGACCCCGCCGCGGCAGAGAAGAAGAAGCTGACCGCGGAACGTGTTCACGGCGACCACTCTAACCCATCGGCGCCGAAGAGTGTGACACGGCCCATAGGACACACCATATCCGGGGGGATTCCTGCGAGGCTTCGCTAACCTCAGGGGCGATGAACAGCCACGCCCCGGGAGCCCGCCCCGCCACCAGCCCCGCCACGAGTCCAACCACCAGCCCCACCACGAGTCCAACCACCAGCCCCCGCCGTATCCCCGTGGTCCCGGTCGTGGCGCTCGCCACCACAGCCCTGCTGCAGACGGTGCAGTTCCTCTCCATGCAGATCGCCGGCTCCCGCCGGGGAATGTCCCTGACGGAGGTGCTGATGCAGTGGGACTCCCAGTGGATGACCCTGATATCACGACACGGCTACTCAGGATTCTCCATGGGCACTGCCGGCCAGCCGGGAGGGGAGCCGATCCAGTGGCAGTCGGTGGCGTTCTTTCCCGGCTACCCCTTCCTCGTCCGGACGGTCGCCGCGCCGGTCAGGTTCCTGACCGGCGCCGAGATCACTTCCGGAGCGGCGGTCGGAGTGTCGGTCGTGGCGTCCTTCCTCATGGTCTGGGGGCTCGGACGCCTCGCCGTGGACGTCCTGTGGCCCCGGGTACGGGGGATGCGGGGACGACAGGACGACGCCACCGTGACACCGGCGGGCCCGGTCACCGAAGGACTGCTGACAGCGTCGGCAGGGGTCCTGGCGCTGGGGGCGCCGATGGCCGTGGTCTATGTCATGCCGTACTCAGAGTCCCTCTTCACCGCACTGTCGGTCTGGACGGTGTACATGCTGCTGCGGGGGCGCCACCTCACGGCGGGTGTCCTGGTGTTCCTGGCGGGCCTGACCCGCATCACCGCCGTGGTGCTCGTGCTCACCCTCTTAGTCGCCGCCGTCGTGGAGCTGTGGCACTGGTGGCGCGCCGGGCGGGGAGCGGACACCGCCGGCCGGGTCGAGCGTGCCTGTGCCGCGCCGGTGATCGGGGCTCTCGGGACCGCCGGCTACATCATCTGGGCCAACCGACAGACCGCGGAGATCGGCGGCTATTTCGCCGCCCAGGAACGAGGCTGGCACTCCGGCTTCGACTTCGGCGTGGCCACCTGGGAATGGGTGACCACCAGACCGTTGAACATCTTCTCCCACGGCGTCGATGACGGGACCATGCCGGGATACGCCATATCAGGGTGGTCGATGATCCTCGTGGCCGTGCTGTGTGCGGTCTCCCTGTGGCCGCTGCTGACCGGGACGATCCCCTGGCAGCTGTGGCTTCCGGCCGTGGCAGTCGCAGGGATGACGCTCGGGTCGGACGGAATAATGCACTCCCGGCCGCGTCTGCTGCTCATCCCGGTGCTCTTCCTTCTGCTGCCTGCGGTGGTCCGCGGTGTCCGCGCGGTGCGGTCCGGAGCTGTGCGACGCCCGTGGTTGGCAGGGGTTCCGGTGGTCGTCGGCGTCACCTGGTGTGTGGCCGGCACGCTGGTTTCCGCGGCGATGCTCGTGGACTTCGCCTACGCGATATAGCCGGAGACATGCACGATGAGGACATCCAGGTTGAGGTACCGCCTGCCTCAGTCGACGCCGCGACGTGACAGAACCACTGTGCCGACGATCATCGCCGCCAGCGCCGCAGCCATCACCAGCCAGCCGGTTCCGTGGACCTGGAACTTCTCGCCGAGCAGGGTGTAGCCGAGGATGAACGCGACCACTGGCTCGGCGATGGTCATCGCCGGCAGGGAGTTCTTCAACGCCCCGGCATTGAAACTGAGCTGCTGGATTCCCGTCCCGACCGTCGCGCCGGTGATGAGTCCGTAGATCTCCCAGCTGGTCACCAGGCCGTGGACGCCGTCGGTGGTGAAGATGTCCACCACCGCCTTGGAGAGCACGGCGACGTACCCCATCACCGCTCCGGTGACCAGCCCCAGCAGCAGTGCCTTCTGGTTGTCGGGTCGGCGCCCCGCGGCCCAGCACACCGCGGCGAGGCCCACGACACCCACGCCGAGGGCGATGATCCAGGCGTCCAGGTCCGGGACCGAGCGCCCGGGAAGGGGTCGGCCCATGATCACGAGGACGCCGACAGCGACGGTGAGCAGGCCGGCCCAGAACATCTCCGGGCGTGAGACCCGGCGGCCGTCAAACTTCGCGGATAGGGGCAGGGTGAACATCAGTGACAGCACGAGGATCGGCTGGACGACCAGGAGCGTCCCGAAGCCGAGGGCGACGATCTGCAGTGCGTACCCCGTCGCCGCGCACAGAAGTCCTCCCCACCACTTCGGCCGCATGACGGCGGCGAGCAGTGGGGAGCGGTGTGCGTCGTCCGGGTCGCCGGAGGTCTGCTCCGCAGTCTGGTGCCTCAGGACGGTGCCCCAGGCGATGGTGAGGGCGGAGAGCAGGGCGAAGACGACAGCGAGCGCGTTGCTGTGCATCATCAGGGAGCCAGGTTATCTGACCGGGGCCCCCGACGGAGAGTTACGTGGCAGATCGGATGCATGTCACTGCCCCGTCAACTCTCCTTCTCTGCCCCCTGCCGCCGCCCCCTGCCGCCCCCCCTGCCGCCGCATTTCTACTTGGCGAAGTAGTCCTCGATCTGGTCGAGGATGTCCATCGCACTGAAGTAGTCGATGCGGAAGGCGGACGGGGCGAGTTCGAAGACCCTGTCGTTGCTGACGGCGTAGGTGCCGGCCAGGTTCGGGACTGCCTTCAGCTTGTCGATGACCGGTTCCTTGCCGTCGACGTTGATACCCAGGACAGTTTTGCCGACGAGCCCCTTGTCGGCGTTCTCCGCGGTGACCTGACGGACATCGGTGCGTCCGGCGTAGCTGCCGTCGGTGCGGGCGACCCCGTCACCGGGGACGTCGAGGTCCCAGCCCAGGTCCTTGACGATCTCGCCCTGCGCGGATTCGGCGGTGAAGAAGTTGACCGCACCTTCCTGGGCGGGGATGACCACGTTGACCGGCTGTTCCGGCTTCTCGATCTTCTCGGTGACCTCCCTGACCCGGTCGTCGTAGCTCTGGATCGCGTCGGCTGCCTCGGCTTCGTGGCCGGTGATCTCGCCGATGCTGGTGGTGATGTCGCCCCAGGTCTTGTCGGAGTAGTCGAGGACGACCACGGGGACGCCGATCTTCTTCAGCTCCTCGTACTGTGCGGTGGCGGTGTCTGCGCCGCTGGCCGACACGAGAATGAGATCGGGGTCCTCTGCCGCGACCTTCTGCAGGTCAGGCTCGAGCTGCCAGAGGGCTTTGACGCCTCTGTCGTCGGCTTCCCCTGCCCACTGCGTGAAGAATCCCTTGTCGTCCGAGGTGGGACCGACATTCGCCCCGCCCGAGGCCACGACGGGGGCGTCGACGGCCAGGAGCGAACCGGTCAGTGTGACGGCGGTGGAGACGATCTTCTCCGGCTTCGCCGGGATCTCGACCTTCTCGGTCTCCTTCGTGGCTTTGCCGTTGCTGACGACGACGGAGTCGACGGACCGGGGCCAGGTTCCCTGGTCGTCTGAGGCGTCCCCGGTTTCCGTGCCACCGGCGGCACCGGTCGTCCCGGTCTGGGACGCCGAGGTTCCGGACTCTCCGGAATCGTCGCCGGAACAGGCGGCGAGTCCCAGCGTGAGGACGGATGCAGCTGCGGCTGCGACGACGGCCCGTGCGGGCCTGTTCCGTCGGAGCGGGAGGGTACGGAAGTTCATTGTCGCGGACTCTCTTTCTCGTGGATCGGACTGTACTGGTGCGCTTCCCCGAAAGGCACGCGCGGTCCAGAGTAAAGAAAGACTGGCCTTACCGGTACCACCAGGTGGAATGTTCAGAATTTTGATAGCATCCTCTAAGTAAAATATTCATCAGAAAAATCTCTGTGCCGCACCGTTGCGGGAGTTCGGGTCTCCCGGCACCGGAGCGACCGGATCCCGGACGCCCCCGGCGGGAGGTGTCCGACGGTGGGGGAGCTACTTCACGAACAGTTCGTCGACGCGGTTGAGCATCATCATCGCGCTGTAGTAGTCCATGCGGAACAGTTCCGGCGGCATCGTGTACACGCGGTCGTTCTGCACGGCGTAGGTGCCGCTGAGTATCGGAAGGCTCTTGAGATACTCTGCGGGGTCTTCTCCGATACCGGAGTCAATGGCGAGCACCGTGTGCCCGACGAAGGCCTTGTCCTGGTTTTCAGCGGTGACCTGCCTGACATCGGTTCGACCGGCGAAGGGGCCGTCGGAGCGGGCCACGTCGTCGGGAACGGTGAGGTCCCATCCGAGTTGGGCGGCAACCCGTCCCTGCGGCGACTCGGCTGTCATGTAGTTCGCGTTACCGCTCTTGTCGGCGCTGGGAAGGACCAGGCTGACCGGCTGCTCCGGATCATTGATGTTGTTCTTCACTTCGTCGACCCGTTGGTCGAACTCGCTTATCCGGGCGGCGGCGTCTGCCTCCCTTCCGGTGATCTCACCGATCTCTGTGGTGAGCTCCTTCCAGTCCATGTTGACGTAGTCGATGACGACCACAGGGACGCCGATGGCCTGGATCTTCTCGATGCCGGTTACGGCGGAGTCCTGACCGTTGGCGGCGACGAGGATGAGATCCGGGTCAGCGTTGACGATCTTCTCTAGGTCAGGGCTGAGCTGCCACAGGCTCTCCACCCCCTTCTCCCGTGCTTCGTCGGCCCACTGGTTGAAGAACCCCTCGTCATTGTCTGCGGTGGAACCGCGGGTGGCCCCGCCTGTCGCGGTGACCGGAGCGTCCACCGCCAGGAGAGTTCCTGTCAGTCCCACGGCGGTGGAGACGATGCGCTGCGGCTGGGCAGGGATCACCACATCCTCAGTGGCACAGGTGGAGATGTCCAGCTGGTTCGTGCAGTCCAGATGGTGGTTCTTCACTGCCAGCGAGGAGACGGTGCGGGGCCAGGAACCGTCCCCTGATGATGATTCGCCGGTACCGTCTCCGGTGTTGTCCGAACAGGCCGCAAGTCCGGTGGTCAGGGCCACCGCCGTGGCGGTGGCGAGAATGCCGCGCAGCCTGGGGCGCAGCCTGGGACGCAGATCTTTCTTGAACATACTTTGCTTCCTCCGGGGTAGCACGTCAGATCAGAAGCGCGGGGTGGGCCGGCAGATACCGGATCACCTTCCGCGAGCCAAGCCAATGCTAGCCTTGCCCCGTAGTGAACAACCGAAAGGACGCCCCGTGCCCCGCATCAGCCGTGACACCGACATCTACCCCATCTCCCTGCGTGAACTGGAGGTGCTGCGGGTCGAGGACGTCACCCCTTCCATGCGCCGGATCACTTTCGGCGGCCCTGGGCTGCTCACCCACATCAGAGACGGCGAAGAAGTCCCCGCTCTGGTCAGTGACGGTTTCGACGATGACGTCCGGCTGATCCTGCCTGACCCCGACACCGGTGGACGTCCCCGGCCCCGCTCCCTCGGGGACGGTCGTCTGGAGTGGACTGAACAGGTCAACGACCTTTTCCGGACGTACACGGTCCGGAAGTGGACCCCGGACGCCGGCCGGTACGGGGAGCTGGTCATCGATTTCGCGAGACACGGTGCCGGGCTCGCCGAGAGCTGGTCCGCAGAAGCGCAGCCCGGTGACCTCGTGTATGTCGCAGGGCCGAAGAACTGCGGTTCCCACCCCTCCCACACTGACTGGCTGCTGCTCATCGGTGACGAGACCGCGCTCCCGGCGATAGGCCGTTGTCTCGAGGAGTGCCCGGCCGGCCATCCGGTCACGGCGGTCGTCGAAGTGCCTTCGCGCGCCGACATCCAGGAGATCAGCACCGGGGCCGCCCTCGACATGCACTGGGTGGTCCGGGACGAGGGAGGGGACTTCACCGACGAGATCTTGCGGCTCGGCCGGGCGGGAAACAGACTTCCCTCAGGTACCCCGTTCATCTGGGCTGCCGGAGAGGCAGGCCGGCTGAAGAAGATCCGCGCCTTCGCCCGCAGGTCGGGGGTTCCGAGGGAACACGTGCAGATCACCGGCTACTGGCGTCGCAACGACTCCACCGGAGCTGACGGCGCCGGAACGTCAAGTGTGGCCCCGTTGATGCAGCTCTACGAGATGGCGGACATCACCCCGGGTCTGGCGCTGCGCGCGGCCGCGCAGCTCGGCGTGTTCGAGGCTGTGGACGCCGCGGGAGAGTCCGGTCGCACCGCCCCCGGCGGTTCCTCTCAGGGGACGCAGGCCGGAGCCGGGTCACCCGTGGTGACCCCGGCCGTCCTCGCCCCTGTCCTCGGCGTGGACGCGGCACTGTTGCTTCGGTTCCTCCGGTACCTGGGTTCACTGGGACTGGTGGAGCTGGATGTGCCCGAGGGCGGTCCCGGGGGCGGTGCTGACGGCCGTGCAGGAGAGCATGCAGGAGGGTCGGTCAAGGTGGATCGCACCGACGGTGACGTACCCGTTGACGCAGCCTCGACGACCGGTGTCCGGCTCACCTCCCTGGGCCGCGAACTCGCCGACCCGGAGGGACCGGTCTCCCGTCTCACCGGCCCTGAATCCCTGCGCTCCCTGGCTTGGCTGCATCTTGTCGAGGGGTTGCGCACCGCAGGACCGGTGGCCGTCGGGGACACGGGGAAGACCTGGGCGCAGCTCCGGGAAGCCGACCCCGCTGTCGTCGCCGGTCTGGCGGACGCCGAGGTCACCCGGTCCCAGTGGGTCGCACCGGCTCTGGCGCAGGGTTTCGGCCGGCTCGCCGACAGGCTCACCTCCGGACAGGGGCTCGCCTCCGTCGCCGTCGCAGGGGCGGGGGAGGGGACCGGCGCAGCGGTGTACGCCGACGAGCTGCTGCGTCACCATCCGGACCTGCAGGTTGTCGTCCTTGACACCGGGGTCGGCGCTGACCGGCTCACTGCGGAGGTCGGACCGTCCCGTCGGGACCGGCTGACAGTCGCAGCCTGGGACCTGACGGCTGTCCCGCAGCCTCCCGTGATCCCCGCTCTGCCTGTCGGCCCGGAGGGCAGGGTCGGGGCGGTCGTCGTCGTCGACCCCTATGCCCTAGTCTCTCCGGGCGAGGTTCCCGCCCTGCTGGAGTCCGCGGCGGCGGTGTCGCCGCGTGTCGTCGTGGTCACCCGCCTTCTGGCGGAAACCGGGGACGAGGACCACGACTACGCCGAGGACCTCACCCGTCAGCTTCTCGACGCACGAGCCGTCCCCACTGCCCGGGACGTGTCCGCAGCTGTCGCCTACGCCGGGCTGACCGGGGTCGCCGATCTTCCCGTCGGGTGGGGAAGCCATGCCGTGGTGACTCTGAAGCTCTGAAACTCCGACTCCCTGTCCCTGTCCCCGTCCCCGGGCCCCGGGACAGGTCGGTCGGCTCGGTCGGCGGGTCACAGACCTCTGTTACCCGGGCCTTACACTGGTCAGGTACGCTGAGGCGGTCTGACAGTATTCGCGCCGTCGGTGGCGTGACCGTACGCGGCGGCATCCGCGACAACGGGAAGTGGAGTAGACAACAGTGGCCCTGATCGTCCAGAAGTACGGTGGCTCGTCCCTGGAGAATGCCGAGCGTATCCGAAGGGTCGCCCAGCGCATCGTGGAGACCAAGAAGGCGGGCAATGACGTTGTCGTCGTCTGTTCCGCGATGGGGGACACCACCGATGAACTCCTCGATCTTGCCGCCCAGGTCAACCCGGTTCCCCCGGGGCGCGAGATGGACATGCTCCTCACCGCCGGTGAACGCATCTCCAACGCCCTCGTGGCGATGGCGATCAACTCTTTCGGTGCCGAGGCGCAGTCCTTCACCGGGTCGCAGGCCGGTGTGATCACCACGGAGCGTCACGGTAACGCCCGCATCGTTGACGTCACCCCGGGCAGGGTCCGGGAGGCGTTGGACGAGGGCCGGATCTGTCTCGTCGCAGGGTTCCAGGGGGTCAACCGTGAGACCAGGGACGTGACCACGCTGGGTCGCGGCGGGTCAGACACGACCGCGGTCGCTCTGGCGGCTGCTCTCGGCGCCGATGTCTGCGAGATCTACTCGGACGTCGACGGCGTCTACACCGCCGACCCCCGGATCGTGCACAACGCCCAGAAATTGGACCACATCTCCTTCGAGGAGATGCTGGAGATGGCAGCCGTGGGTGCCAAGATTCTCATGCTGCGGTGTGTCGAGTACGCCCGTGCCTTCAACGTCCCGATTCACGTCCGTTCATCATTCAGCAACGAGCCCGGCACTGTCGTGTCGGGGTCTGTGGAGGATATTCCAGTGGAAGAAGCAGTCCTTACCGGTGTCGCCCATGACCGTTCCGAAGCCAAGGTCACCGTTCTCGGCATCCCCGACAGGCCCGGCGAGGCGGCACGCGTCTTCCGCGCCCTGGCGGACGCGGAGATCAACATCGACATGGTGCTCCAGAATGTCTCGAGTGTCTCGGACAACCTGACGGACATCACCTTCACCTGCCCCCGGGCGGACGCCCCCCGCGCGGTGGAGCTGCTCAAGGGTCTGCAGGGTACCGAGGAGGACCAGAAGTTCGGCCAGATCCTCTTCGACGACCAGGTCGGCAAGGTGTCCCTCGTCGGTGCCGGGATGAAGTCGCATCCGGGCGTCACCGCCGACTTCTGCGAGGCCCTGCGTGACGCAGGAATAAACATCGAGCTGATCTCCACCTCCGAGATCCGTATTTCCGTGCTCATCCGTGACACCGAACTCGACAAGGCTGTGGCTGCCATCCACGAGCGCTTCCAGCTCGGAGGAGACACCGAGGCCGTCGTCCATGCCGGTACCGGCAGGTAGAAAGGAATCCCCGTGACCACTCTCGCCGTCGTCGGCGCGACCGGACAGGTCGGCCGAGTCATGCGTTCAATCCTCGAGGAGCGGAGTTTCCCGGCCGACAAGGTCCGGTTCTTCGCGTCCCCCCGGTCTGCCGGTACCACCATCGCCTTCAGGGGTGAGTCCGTCGTCGTGGAGGACATTGCAGCCACTTCGACCGAGGATCTCCGAGGAATCGACATCGCCCTGTTCTCCGCAGGTGGAGGGACCTCCCGCGAGCATGCGCCGCGCTTCGCGGAGGCGGGGGCGACCGTGGTGGACAATTCCTCGGCCTGGCGTAAGGACCCTGATGTCCCGCTGATCGTCTCCGAGGTCAACCCGGACGACGTCCACCGGGTCCCGAAGGGGATCATCGCCAACCCCAACTGCACCACCATGGCCGCCATGCCTGTCCTCGGTGCCCTTCACCGGCAGGCAGGACTGACCAGGCTGCACGTCTCCAGCTACCAGGCGGTCTCCGGTTCCGGTCTCGCCGGGGTCAGGGCACTGGCGGACCAGGTCCGTGCGAACACCGGCATTCTGGAGGAACTGACCACCGACGGATCAGCTCTCGTCGCGGAGGATTTCGGACCCTATGTGGCGCCGATCGCCTTCAACGCCCTGCCCTTCGCGGGGAACCTGGTCGACGACGGTTCCCTGGAGACCGATGAAGAACAGAAGCTGCGCAACGAGTCCCGCAAGATCCTCCACATCCCGGATCTCCGGGTCGCAGGGACCTGCGTCCGTGTCCCGGTGTTCACCGGGCACACGATGACGGTCCACGCGGAATTCTCGTCCCCCGTCACCCCCGGGGAGGCGAAGTCACTGCTGGAGGACGCCCCGGGTGTCACCGTGGTGGACGTGCCTACCCCGCTCGCGGCCGCGGGTACCGACGATTCACTGGTGGGCAGGATCCGTCAGGACCAGTCGGTCGACGGTGACAGGGGACTCGTCCTCGTCGTCGCCGGGGACAACCTGCGTAAGGGTGCCGCGCTCAACACGATCCAGATCGCGGAGCTGCTGCTCCGGTCCTGACTGCGGAGCTGCTGCTCCGGTCCCGGGCACCGTGTCCCTGCCGACGTGCCGGTGCCCTCCACGGGTCGTCATCGACCGGTCAGGAACCCCCGACAGTCACCGTGCGGCGATGTCGGAGGTCTCCTCCTCACCCGGGATGTCGGGCCAGTGCTCGTGAACGAGGTCGAGGACCATGCGGGTGAACTCGGGCTCGAAACCGGGGGTGGGGACCCTGACCAGGGGGACGCCGAGTTCCTCGGCCGTCGCTCTGGCTTCGGTGTCGAGGTCCCAGATCACCTCCATGTGGTCGGTGATGAAACCGACCGGACACAGCAGCACCGGGCGCCGGTCGCCGCCGGGGACGAACTCCCCGGAGAAGCTGGCGGCCCCCTCTCCTGCGATGGTCGCCTGCAGATGATCGCAGATGTCCGGCTCCAGCCACGGGATGTGGGGAGGTCCCGAACGCGACTGCCACACCAGTTCCACATCGGTTCCGTCAGCGCCGTCGACGGCGAAGGAGGAACGTTCGCGGATCTCTCGTGCGGCGGTGAGCACCTGTCCGGAGTAGCGGTGCATGTTGTCGGCGGAGGATGCCTCGTCGGCGCTCACCGGCACGGAGTGCGCGGTGAACAGCAGGCGTATGCCCTCTTCCCCCGCGTCCGGGACTTTCGCACGGGTTTCGTCGATGAGACGGGCGAATGCGTCGAGGAACAGCGGATGGTCGTGGAAGGGACGGATCTTCGTCATCGCCGGCGGGGTGAGACCCGCTTCCCGACAGGATTCTTCGGCGCGGGCGATGTCCTCGAGATACTGGACATGCCCCGAGTAGCCGCCCCACGCGGAGGTGGCCAGGACCAGAGCCTCAGTGATGCCGTCCCGGGACATCTGCGCGACCGTGTCCTCGACGAAGGGGTGCCAGTTGCGGTTTCCGAAGTAGACGGGCAGGTCAATGCCCGCAGGGGCCAGCCGTTCCGCGATCAGCGACTTCAGATCGTCGATGATGCGAAGGTTCTGCTCGGTGATGGGGCTCCTGCCGTCCATCGCGAAGTAGTGCTCCCCGACCTCGGCGAGCCGTTCGCGGGGGACGCCCCGCCCGCGGGTGACGTTCTCGAGGAAAGGTATGACGTCCTCGGTGGAACCGGGGCCGCCGAAAGACAGGAGAAGCAGTGCCCGGTGCGGCACCTGTGGAGACTCTGAAGCCATGAAGGACAGCCTACCCGCGGGGGTGCCGGGAGCAGGTAATCGTGGAAGCGCCATGACTTCATATACCCCGGGGGGTATGGTGTGGGCATGAGAGAACCACACCACACCGTCATCGTCGGAGGCGTCGCCGGAGGAATGTCCGCCGCGACAAGACTCCGGCGCCGCGACGAACACGCCAGAATCACCGTCATCGAGAAGTCCGGGCACGTCTCATTCGCCAACTGCGGACTGCCCTACTACATCGGAGGCGTGATCCGGGGGCGGGAACAGCTCCTGCTCCAGACCCCGGAATCCCTCCACCGGCGCTTCAACCTCGACGTCCTCGTCAACACCGAGGTCACGGCGCTGCACGCCGACGCCCACGAGGTCGAGGTCGTTGACCTGACCACAGGCCGGCGCCGGACCGTCCGCTACGACTCCCTCCTCCTGGCCCCCGGTGCGGCCCCGTTCGTGCCCGAGATCCCCGGCATCGGGCGGGCACTGGTCCTGCGTACCGTCGAGGACACCGACCGGATCCACGCCGAGGTCAGCTCACTTCCGCACGGGGCACCTGTCGTGGTGGCCGGCGGAGGATTCATCGGGATCGAGGTCGCCGAAAACCTGGTGCACCGCGGCCTGGAGGTCACCGTGGTCGAACACGGCAACCAGATCATGGGGCCCCTCGACCCCGAGATGGCTTCGATCGTGGAACAGCACCTGCGTGACCACGGCGTCCGCGTCCTCACCTCGGCCGGGGTCACCGCAGTCGGCGCCGACGACGTCACCCTGGAGGACGGCACCAGTCTCCCCGCCGCTGCCGTGATCATGGCCGCAGGCGTCCGGCCGGCCACCGCCTTCGCCGTCGAGGCGGGGCTGGAGACCCTCCCCGGCGGGGCACTCGTCGTGGACCGTCACTGGTGTACCTCCGCCCCCGACGTCTATGCCGTGGGGGACGCGGTGGCCGCCCCCGACTTTCTCACCGGCGATCCGGTGGTCGTTCCGCTGGCGCAGACCGCGAACCGTGACGGCCGGTACGTCGCCGACATCATCGCCGACCAGACTGCCGGCGCGGAGGATGTCGCCGGGTCGGCAGGGGCACCGGGGGCCGGCCGTTCCCGGAGCAGGGAGATGCCGGACACTTTCGGCACCTCGGTCATGGGGGTGTTCGGACTGCAGGTGGCGTCCACCGGATGGTCGCAGAAGAAGCTGGTCGCCGCCGGCGTACCCCACCGGGTCATCGCCACCCACCCCTCCGACCATGCCGGCTACTACCCGGGGTCACAGACCCTCTCAGTGAAGATGACGGTCGGGTCCGGTGCGTTCAGGGGAGAAGACCTCACCGACAGGATCCTCGGAGCACAGATCGTCGGAGGTGCGGGGGCGGACAAGCGCATCGACGTCATCGCCACGGCCATGCAGTCAGGTCGGTCAGCCCCCGACCTGGCGGACCTTGAACTGGCGTACGCCCCCCAGTTCGGTTCCGCCAAGGATCCGGTCAACATGCTCGGATATGTCGCGGACAACCTGCGCACCGGCCGTACCGAGCTGGTGACATGGGAGGATGTCGACAAGATCGTTACAGGTACCGCCCCGGAGGATCTCACCGACGCCGTACTTGTCGACGTGCGCACCCCCGGAGAGTTCGCGTCCGGTTCGGTACCTTCAGCGGTCAACATTCCGCTGGACGAGCTCCGGGGACGCCTCGACGAGCTACGGGAGCTGAGTGAGGGGACGCAGGGACCTCGTCCGACAGTGGTGTTCTGTCAGGTCGGTCAGCGTGGTCATGTGGCCGAGTCACTGCTCCGGGGAGAGGGTTTCACCCGGGTGTACAACCTCACCGGCGGTTACCGTACGTGGTCGGACGGGCAGCGCAGCCGCTGACAACGCACGGGTGCCGGTCGGAGGGTTTGATTCAGGGGCTGCCGGGATCTGACGCCGCGTCCCCGCGCGCGGTAGCGTGGACGGTGCACGTGTCACCACAGTGAACCGGCACGTGCCTGAACCAGAAGACAGTCACCGTACATCCCGACATTCCCGAGGAGACGACCATGGCCGACGAGCCTAGCCGCGAACTGAAGTTCATTTTCCTGTCCACCGAAGACATCGACGAGTCGCTGAAGTTCTACACCGAGGTGCTCGGTTTCCCGCTCAAGTTCAGGGACGGCAGTCACTTCGCCGCACTTGATGCGGGGCAGGTGACCCTGGCCCTGAGTACCTCCATCGACCACCCCATCCCCGGAAAGGTCGTCGTGGGCATCAAGAGCGACGATCCGGACCGGGACGCCGCTCTCGTCGACGCCAACGGCGGAGCAGTTGTCCAGGAGGCCCACGATGACGCCCATGAGCGCCGCGCTGTCGTCTACGACAACGCGGGCAACGGCATCGTGTTCTACCGGTCACTGCACCGCTAGACCACCCTCGACGCCACCGGAGTTGCCCCGGGTGACCGGGACTCTCCCCGGACCGGTCGTGCCCGGACCGGTCGTGCCCGGCCCGGCTGAGCTTCGCCGGGCGGACCGGGGGACCCGGTCAAGCGAGGTGGAGGTGGCCGCCCGTGTCTCCGCTGCCGCGGGAAGACACCTGGCTGCCCGCGGTCCCCGGGACGGTCCGACGCGCGTTCTTCTGTGCTTCGAGGAGGTCGGCGCGGGCCCGGGCGACACGGGAGCGGATCGTGCCGACTCTCACGTCACAGATGTCGGCGGCCTCGGCGTAGGAGTAGCCGAGAATCTGGGTGAGTACGAGCGCTTCGCGCCGTTCCGTGGGCAGGTTGTCGAGCATCGCCCGGGCATCCACGAGCTCGGCCCACGCCTGGTCGCCGGCGGTGTCGGACGAGGGGGTCTGACCCGCGGCGTCCTCCCATTCTTCGACGGACTTCCGCGGCCGGGCCATGTCATGTCGCACACTGTCGACCCACACTCTGCGGGCCAGGGACAGGATCCAGGTCCGTGCGGAGGACCGTGCGGCAAAGCGGGGGAGTGCACCGAGGACGCGGAGATAAGTCTCCTGGGTGAGGTCGTCGGCGCGGTCGGTGTCCGCGAGATGGGCGAGGAGCCGCCAGACGTCACCGTGTGTGGCCTCGATGAACGCGGAGAGTGCCTGCCTGTCCCCGGCCCCGGCCTTCAGTGCGAGATCGGTGACGGCGGCATCGTCGGAACCGTGTCCGGAGGTGGCCGACCGGCGTTGCCGGGAGAAGTGTTCACGCACGCGCATAACTGTAGCACCCGGGTGGTCACACACCCCCCGCATGATAGGTAAACCATAGGTAATAAGTTGCGACTGATCGACAGAAACGATCAGATCGTGTATAACCGGTGTTGACGGAGTTCCACTGATCCACCTGACTGGAGGACACCATGACTGTCAACGACCGCACCACCCCTGAAGACCGGGCCGGAGCATCCGGTCCCACCGGACCCGAAGACATCGCAACCCGGGGTGTGTGCCCTTACTCGGGCCACTCCACCAACGTCAACGGAGCACCGGTCCGGACCGAGGAGCACTCGGTGACCGTGGGGGAGCAGGGGCCCCTCGCACTGACGGACACCCACCTGCTCGAGAAGCACGCCCACTTCAACCGTGAGCGCATCCCGGAGCGCAATGTCCACGCCAAGGGCACCGGCGCATTCGGCGAGCTCACCGTCACGGAAGACGTCTCCAGGTACACGAAGGCGGACCTGTTCCAGCCCGGACGCGTTACCCCGATGCTCGCCCGCTTCTCCACCGTCGCCGGTGAGCAGGGCTTCCCCGACACCGTCCGTGACGTCCGCGGATTCTCGCTGAAGTTCTACACCAGGCAGGGAAACTACGACCTCGTGGGCAACAACACCCCCGTGTTCTTCCTCCGGGACGGAATGAAGTTCCCCGACTTCATCCGCTCCCAGAAGCGGCTCACCAACGGGCTGCGCAGCCCGGACATGCAGTGGGACTTCTGGACCCGCAGTCCGGAGTCCGCGCACCAGGTCACCTACCTGATGGGCGACCGCGGTATCCCGCGGGACGCCCGCCACATGGACGGCTTCAGCTCCCACACCTACCAGTGGATCAACGCTTCCGGTGAACGCTTCTGGGTGAAGTACCACTTCAAGACCCGCCAGGGATGGGAGTACTTCACCGACGAAGAAGCAGGAAGAATCGTCGGTTCCGGCGACTTCGACCACACCCGCGCCGACCTGTACGAGGCCATCGAACGGGGCGACTACCCGACCTGGGACTTCAAGGTGCAGATCATGCCCCTCGACGAAGCCCCGGGCTACCGCTGGAACCCCTTCGACCTCACCAAGACCTGGTCCCAGAAGGACTACCCGCTGATTCCGGTGGGCCATTTCACCCTGAACCGGAACCCGGAGAACTTCTTCGCCCAGATCGAGCAGGCCGCGTTCGCTCCCTCCAACATCGTTCCCGGCATCGGGTTCTCCCCGGACAAGATGCTCATGGCCCGTACCTTCGCCTACGCGGACACCCAGCGTTACCGCCTGGGGGTGAACTACTTCCAGCTGCCGGTGAACCGGCCGGTGGTCGAGGACAGGAACTTCTACACCGCCAAGGACGGCGCCGCGGCCTACGAGTTCCCGCCGGCAGGCACGCCGCTCTACTCGCCGAACCGCTACGAACGTGAGGAAGGCGTGGCCGACGTCTCCGACGGATCCGGTGTCGTGGAGGCAGGCGTGGAACCGGGCACCTCGAAGTACGGTTTCGGACGGGGCGCGGAATCCGCCACCGGGCCGGCTGACGACCTGGGACTGTTCGACGAGAACTACGGCGGTGACCTGACCCGGGGAGCCTACGTCCGGCACCCGGAGGACGACGATTTCGTTCAGGCCGGCCAGCTGGTCCGTGAGGTGCTGGACGACGCCGCCCGCGAACGGCTCGCCGGCAACATCGCCCGCGCCATGCAGGGCGTCTCGGAGCAGGTCGAGGGTCAGTGCTGGGTCTACTGGGGGAAAGTGGACGAGAACCTGCGGGACCGTGTCCGGGAGATCTACACGGAGCTCAGCAACAGCTGACGCTGCCGGGCACAGGGGGGTCGGAGACCGAGGTCCGTGAAGAGCGGGCCGCAGGTGTCCGATGACAGGGTGACAGGCGGGGGCCTGTCACCCTTTCCCCGGTTCCCGTTCCCCTCCGGACAACGGGACAGTGTGGTCCCAGTGTGTGGCGTGCAGGGCACGGCCCATCACCCACGAACCGACCGCCTGGACGATGAGCAGAGCTCCGATCGCCCCGACGGCCTCGAGCAGCTGTCCCAGTGCGAACCCCTCGGTGAGCCACGAGTTGACCAGGTGCGCGATGATCAGCAGCGGCAGTCCCATACCCATGGCAGGGCCCAGCATGTTGACCTGACTGAGGGCGTCCGGGGCCAGGTACATCGCCACAGCGGAGACAAGGATGAACAGGGATCCTGCGACCGCCAGCAGACCGACGACCACAGCCCCCCACCAGGTCAGTTCATGGTATTCGCGCATGACCGGTGCTTCGGCGGCGAGGACTGACAGGGAACCGGTGACGGAACCGGTGAATGCACCCATCTCACTCACCGTCGTCCCCGGGTGAGGACCCGTGCATAGGAGATGGTGCTGATGGCACCGCCGAGACCGGCGATGAGAACCACGTCATAGACGATCGATGATCTCTCGAACAGGGTGTACACGAGGAAACCCGCGATAACGGTGACGAAGATGATGTCGGCGAGAACCGCCCGCCGGGCGTCGTTCCCTGTCGTCACCGCTCTCCAGAGCACGACGAGCATGGAGATGCCGACGATCACCGCGGAGATTCCCGCGAAGATCCACAGCAGATGGGTCGGGGTCACTGGTCCTCCTCCTTCTTCTTGTCTTTCCCGTTCCTGTTCCCGGTGTCAGTGCCGGTCCCGCCGTCGCCGTCGCCGTTGGTGGTGCCGGTGCCGGGACGGTCTCCTCCGGAGTCCTTCTCCGGAGGCGGTGCAGGTGCCGCGGGCCGGCGACCGATGTTGAGACGCGGCAGCGGCAACCGGGCCCGTACCTCGAGAGCGTTGATGAGGGACGAGTTCGCGGGAACACCGGATCGTCGCTTCCGGGCCGTCCTGCCGGAGCCTTTCCCCGTTCCGGAGTCGGCGCCGTCTCCGGTCTCCGACCGGTCCGAACCTCCCTCCCGGCCATCCCCGGTACTGCTCCCGGTGGCGCCGGAACCGGGTGCGGCGTCGGAGGTGGAGGCCCCGTCGCGGGACCGGGTCAGGCCCGACGTCAGACCGAGACCTTCTGCGGCGCGTTCGTAGATGCTGGCGTCCTCCTCTCCCAGCGCAGCGAGTGCGGCACGGGCCTCCCGCCGCCGCTTCTGCTCCAGCTTCCGCTTCGCCGCCATCTTCTCCGCGTGCTCCCGGGCGATCTTCTCCCGCTCCGCCTTGGACAGGTCCGGAAGGTCGGCGACATCAAGCTCATCCTCGGCACGCATGATCGCCGCGACGAATGCGGTGGCATGAGGGGTCGAGTCGACCTTCTCCACAGCAAACACACTGTCTTCGCTGGCACGTCCACCGTGGGTGCCCCGGTAGCCGCGTGGGCCGGGGACACCGCGTTCGACCAGGTGCTCGACATCGAACTCCGGAGTTCTGCGCTTGACCTCGGGAGCAAGCTTCGCCTCCATCACCGCCAGGGAATGGATGAGCTCCTGGGGGTCCGCGCCGTACATCGCGTGGACGGCGAGGAAACGTTGGACCCGGGGCAGACCGTGGGTGCGGAACTCCTTCGGCCCGGTGGCACCGATGTCCCGCGGGTTGAACTTCCCGGACGCGGCGTCATCGTCGACCTCCTTCGGCCCGGTGATCCCCAGGGCGAGGGTGCCCGGTGTCATGGTGATGGATGCGATGAACGCCGCGACATCGGTCTCCTTGGTGACGCGCAGCGGATAGTAGATGATCACCGGGGCGATGTTGCGGCCGGTGGTGAAGGTGTCCTTGGCCATGATCAGCGATTCCCTGACAATCTGGCCGACGAGCCAGCCGCAGTACGTCACCACGTGCACGGCGGACCTGAACAGGGAACCGGGGGAGCGGAGCGCCATCACCGGTCACCTCCTTGAGGAGTGTCGGCTTGAGGAGTGTCGGCTTGAGGGGTGTCAGCCTGCGGGGTTTCTGCCGGCGGGGTGTCGTCGGAGGTCGTGGGGGCGGAGGGATCGTAGGGGGCGAGAAGCTCCTCCGGTGGGAGGACAACTCCCACCGCCTCCTCCGGGTCGCCCAGGACCGCCCTGACATAGCCGGTGGTGTCGATCAGACCGGCCGCAGCGTCCCTGGTCCACCCGGTGACCGGCCCGACGGCGACGAACATCACCACGCTGACGGCCATGAGCGCGGCCGAGGGGAGGGTCATCCTGCCGCTGACGGCGAGGGACGGATCCATGTCCTGGGGGTCCATCGGCCTGCCCCAGAACGTCTTGCGCCAGGCGTACAGGAGGCTCAGCAGGGCACCGACCGAGGCGACGACGACCGCCGCCAGGCCCACCCACACCTTCCACCCGGAGTCGGCGCTGATACCCAGCACGATCAGCAGTTTCCCCCACAGTCCGGAGAACGGGGGCAGTCCTGCGAGAGACAGTGCCGCGGCGGCGAAGACGGTGGAGACCAGGGGGTCCCGACGCATCAGCCCGGACAGGCGGCGCAGCCGGCCGGTTCCGTAGGTCTCCTCGACAGCACCCGCGGCGAGAATCATCGCGGCCGCGCTGACCATGTGGTGCAGCATGTAGAACACGGCCGCGGACAGCATCAGCCCGGCATTGCCGGACAGGAAGGCCAGTGCGATGAGGATGAAAGGGATCCCGTTGACCATCTGGTACGCGATGACGCCACGCAGTGTGGTCTCGCCGAGCCCGGCGAAACTGCCGATGAGCATGCCCGCCACCGCGAAGCCGAGGATCACCTGGGCCCACCGCTGGTCACCGTCGAAGACCGTCATGTACACACGCAGCACGGCATACACGCCGACCTTCGTGTGGAGACCGGAGAACAGTGCCATCACCGTCGGGGAGGTGAACCCGTAGGCACGGGGCAGCCAGGTGTGCACCGGGGTCGACCCTGATTTCACGCACAGGGCGATGAGCACCATTCCCAGGGCGAGCCACAGCTGCCACTGGGTCCCGAAGACTCCGTCGTCGAAGCCGGCTTCAGAGGCCCGGGGTCCGGCCGCCCCGGCCAGGGCGGCGAGGTTGGTCGTCCCCACGACCCCGTACACCAGGCCCACCCCGGCGAGCAGACACATGGAGGTCACCAGGTTGACGAGGATGAACGTCCGGCCTGCTGACAGCCGCGCCCAGGTACCGGTCATCGTCAGCAGCCCGAAGGACGGCATGAGCATGATCTCGATGAACACGAAGAGGTTGAACAGGTCGGCGGTCAGCAGTGCCCCCCACACACCTCCGAGAAGCATGAGGGTCATGGAGGGGAAGAATCTGACCCGGTTCTCACCCACCACCTCGGCGAACCAGTTCGCCGCCAGGGCGACGACCGAGGTCGTCATGATCATCAGCGCCGACAGCGTGTCCGCCACGAGGGGTATGGACACTCCGCCGACGAACTGGCCGATACCGGTGGCGATGACGCCGGTGCCGGCCTGTCCACCGGGCCCGGACACCGCCGCCAGCAGGACGCCACCGCCGGCAATTCCGGCGGCCGGAACCAGCAGGGCGACTGCGCCAGAGGACCCCCGGGTCCCGCAGCTGTGTCTTATCCACATCTAATGTGTATAAGAGACAGGCGACGGGGTCGTCCCGCCAGGCGCCCACTCCGGTCGCCAGCAGCAGGAGGTTAACGCCGTGGCTCATCAGGGTCGTTCCGATGATGATGCGCACCATGCCCCGCTGCATGACGAGGTAGACACCGCCGGCGATGAGGATCGCGATGACAGCGGAGATGATCACTGGTCCTTCTCCTTCCCCGCGGCGTCCGCGGTCTCTCCGGTGTCTCGGGTCGCTCCGGTCTCTCCGGTCCCCCTGTCGTGCCCGGCCTCTTCGGCGCGCCGGACCTCCCCGGGATTGAGCGGCACGGCGGAGCCGCCGAAGTTCACCGCGACCGGAGATGCTGCGGTGGCGGGAAGGGGAGCCGGTGTGTCACCGGTCTCGACCGGGTCCGCCTTGTGCGAACGGTCCGGGTCCGCGCCGGGTCGGCCCCGGCCGCCGAGCATGTTCACCACGGTCATCACGGTCCCGATCACCGCAAGGTACACGCCGGCGTCGAAGACCAGAGAGGTCGTGAGATGTTGACCGGCGAATTCACCGTGCAACGGTGTGAGGAAACCGGCACCCTCGGGCGCGAGGTAACCGACCAGTCCGGTCCCCAGGGCGAGGAGCATACCGGCCCCGATGATGCGGTAGCCGATCTCCGGTGCCCCGACGGTCCGGGAGGAAGGTTGCACGAGGTACCAGAAGACGATGCCGAGGGCGAGGACGAGTGCGGCGAGGAATCCGCCACCCGGCGACTGGTGGCCACGCCAGAACACTGCAGCCGAGTAGAGCACGAGAACGGCCGCCATGGGCCACATCACCACCCGTCCGAGCATCGAGTTGAGGTAGGTGCTGCGCAGGTAACGGGAGTAGAAGGGGGCGAGCTCCGGAACGTTGTGAACGTCAGCGAACCGGGCGGTCGCCTTACCGGTGGTCTTCCGGCGGAACAGTTCGGAGGTCGAACCCGGGCCGTAGCCGGGCACGGGGGACCGGGGCACCGACCCTACGACCGCGGCGACCACCAGGCCCGCCATGCCGAGCACGCACAGTTCGCCCAGGGTGTCGAAGCCACGGAACTCGACGATGATCGAGGCGACGATGTTGTTCGCCCCGGTCTCCTCCGGACCGTTCTCCAGGTACCACATCGCCAGCTCCGGCCGGCCGTGGCGTCCGACGAGCAACCAGGAGCCGACGAAGACCACGATGCCGACGACCGTGGCCGCCACCACCGAGAACTTCGCCCGGTTCTCCCCCTCGCGCAGGTAGAGGCGGGGCTGGTGCCGGACGACGAGCATGAGGAACACGGTGACCACGAACTCGACCATCAGGTTGGTCAACGCCACGTCCGGGGCGCCGAGGGTCAGCATGATCCAGGAGACCGCGGCACCGGCGACACCGACGAGGATCACCGAGCCGAACCTGGACCGGGTGGAGATGATCGCGATGACCACCGGCAGCACCATTGCGAGGCCGACGAGGTCACCGATCTGGTCTATGCCGTCCACCCGGGGGGGCAGGGACCCCAGCTGCCGAAGGCCCTCCTCGTCGAGGAAGGCGGCGCCGGCGAGCACCAGCACCATCGCGAAGATCCAGATGAGATGCCGGTTCGGGTTCAGTGAACTGCCCGGCAGATTGGCCAGGCGTCCCCACCTGTTCGCCAGTTGCACGGTCAGTGAGATGAAACCGGCCCCGGTGAACGGCAGCAGGTGCCGGGACTCTGCCGCGGCGAAGATCTGCCGCCGCCGGAACAGCAGGAGGACGCCGACGACAATGACTCCGCAGGTGATCCACAGCGGCACGGTCCAGCCGTGCCACAGTGACAGGTGGGAGTGGGGTGACCCCGCCCCGGTAGCGGCGACGACGGTGTCCAGGGGACCGTCCCAGGCTGACAGCATGACCACCGCGGGCAGGGAGGCGACCGCCGGGAGCACTGCCGGGATCCAGAACACCGGTGAGGCCTCACGGACCTCGGCGTCCGGCTTCGTTGACGGGGAGGGCACACGTTCGGTGCCGTCGGAGTCGACGGGGCGCCCGTCGATGAAGGCACCGAAGACGTACTTCGCGGAGTACAGGAGTGTGGCGAGGGCCCCCACCGCGGCGGTGGCAAGCAGCACGGTCTGTCCCGCGGTGCCCAGCGGCGCCTCCTCGAAGGCCGCGAGCATGCCTTCCTTGGACACGAAGCCGAGGGTCGGGGGGATCCCCGCCATGCAGGCGGCGGCTATGACTGCGCCGGCGAAGGTGAAGGGCATCCTGCGCCAGAGGACCCCCAGGTCGCGCAGGTCGCGGGAGCCGGCCTGGTGGTCGAGAACGCCGATGACCATGAACAGCGAGGACTTGAACAGGGCGTGTGCGGCGGTGTGCAGTACCGCGGCGGCGAGGGCGGCGGGTGTGCCGACACCGATCGTCGCGACGATCCAGCCCAGCTGGGAGACCGTGGAGTAGGCGGTGAGCTTCTTCAGGTCGGGCTTCTGGACGGCGAATACGGCGGCCATGACCGCGGTGAACATACCGGAGATGATGAGCAGGAGGTTCCAGACGGTGACGTCGTGGAAGGCCCCGGAGAAGCGGAGCAGCAGGTACACGCCGGCCTTGACCACGGCTGCGGCATGGAGGAAGGCGGAGACGGGTGTGATCGCGGCCATCGCCTCCGGGAGCCAGGCGTGGAAGGGGAACTGCGCTGCCTTGGAGAATCCGGCCAGCGCGGTCAGGGTGGCCACGACGCCGGTGAGCACGGCGTCCCGCCCCCAGACGTCGGAGGCGATGATCCCGGAAAGGCTGGTGGTCCCGGTGGCCGCGACGGAGATCCCCAGGGCGACAAGGAGGCTCAGGCCTCCGGTGAAGGTCAGCAGGAGGGTCCGCATCGCGCCGGGTTCGCCGGTGTGTCCTGCCCGGGCGATGAGGAAGAAGGACGCCAGGGACACAAGTTCCCACCCGATGAACAGGAGTGCGACGTCGTCGGCGAGGAAGAGCAGCACGACGGAGGCCATGAAGCCGGTCATGAGCACGTAGAAACTCATCGCCCCGTCCCCGCGGTGCAGGTAGCGGGTGGAGTAGGCGAAGACGGCCGCGCCGATGAGGAGTGCGAGAAGCACGAAGAACAGGGACAGGCCGTCGAGCCGGAGGGAGAAGGAGATGTCTCCTCCGCCGGGCAGGACGTCGGGTAACCAGGTCGTCGACCAGGTCACCTGTCCATGGTCGTTCACGGCACCGGCGAGCGCGGGATCCGCGAGGATCCAGACTGCGAGTGCCGTGAACAGGGCGGCCAACGGCCAGCCCGCGTTCCGGTCGAGTACACGGACCAGAACGGGGGCGAGGACGAGGGCCACGGCGAGAATGACGGGGATGAGGACAATGCTCGTCACGGTCTGCGGGCCACCTCACTGTTTGACTGGGGTCTGCTGGGTCTAATGTACGGAAACTTCAGTTACCTGCGTGACATCTCCCGGGGACGGTGGATACTGCCGTTGCGTGCCGGTGGACGTCTGTGGACGTCGGTGGGACTCCGGCGGGAGGTCCGGAGGGAAGCCCGGAGGATGTCGGGCCGGAGACCGGCCCGGATATCACACAGGCGTCCGCCCTGGCGGCGAAGTGAACGGCATGAACCTGAGAGTGAACAGATGCGTGCTCTACTGTAACAGGCGGGGCGCCACTCCTGCGCTGCAGGTCACAGGTGGTGGACGGTGAAGCATCGAGAGTGTGCCGGTGAACTGACCCACGCTGAGCCCTGCACAGGTGGGGGAAGTGGTCCTACCATGGCCACCATGACTTCTGAACCACTGACACTGCCCTCCCTGGGATTCGGCACGTACAAGCTCCGCGGGGAAGAAGGACGTTCTTCGGTGACCACCGCCCTGGAACTCGGCTACCGGCTCATCGACGCCGCCTACAACTACGAGAACGAGGGGACCGTCGGTGCCGGGATCCGTGACGCCGTCACCGCAGGTAC
The DNA here is from genome assembly GCA_900049755.1 of Corynebacterium provencense. GTDB lineage: Bacteria > Actinomycetota > Actinomycetes > Mycobacteriales > Mycobacteriaceae > Corynebacterium > Corynebacterium neomassiliense. Next base: position 908,227 of record LT160593.1, on the reverse strand, counting down.
CGTCTCCCGCGACGAGGTGATCTACACCACCAAGCTTCCCGGCCGGTACCAGCGCCGGGAGGACGCCCTCGACACGGTCGCCGAAAGTGTGTGGCGTGCCGGCATCGGTCCGGTGGACCTCTACCTCATCCACTGGCCCAATCCCGGACAGGGACTCTACGTCGAGGCGTGGAAGGCGCTCATTGAAGCCCGTGACCGTGGACTCGTCAGACACATCGGCGTCTGCAACTTCCTGCCGGAGCACCTCAGCCGGCTCGAGGATGAGACCGGGGTTCTGCCCGAGGTCAACCAGATTGAACTGCACCCCTCCTTCCCCCAGAACGAACCGCTGGCCGGCGCCCCGGAAGGAGCCCTGGCCTGGAACACCGGACACGGCATCATCACAGAGTCCTGGAGCCCGCTGGGCCGCGGGACCTCCCTGGACTCGGAACCGGTGCGCGCCGCCGCAGCAGCCCATGACGCCACCCCCGGGCAGGTCATCCTGGCCTGGCACCGGGCCCTCGGGGCCGTGGCCATCCCCAAGGCGTCCTCCCGGGCACGTCAGCAGGAGAACCTCGAATCCCTGCAGCTGGAGCTCACTGACGCGGAGATCGCGGCGATCACCGCACTGGGACGCCCCGACGGTCGGCTGAACGACCAGGACCCGGCGGTCTACGAAGAGTTCTGACCCCGGTCTCCCGCCCCTGCCCCGGGCGGGTTCCACCCCCGGGAAGGGGCACACCGGAGGAGCGGTCGCAGACCACAGGTGAAACAGCCTAGCTGAGGCTATGCTCATTCCATGACGTTTCCTCAGCGCCGGGCACGTGCCGCCCGCCATCCCCGTGTTCTGAACTCCCTCCGCGGTACCCGTCGTGCCGGCGCCGTCCTGACAGCGTCCGTCCTGACAGTGTCCGCCCTTCTCGTCCCCGGTCTCGTCGCACCCGGCGCCGGAGCCACGGCCTCTGCGGCTACCCTCCCCACCGTCCCGGACTCCCTCTTCCCGCCCGTGGCAGAGAACCCCTCGGTGAGTGTCACCTTCGATGACGGCACGCCGGTGACGGAGACCTCGGTGGCCCACCGAGGTGACGTCCTCCTCGTCCACGGCACCGGCTTTTCGCCGGAAGCCAACCGGGGAGGTTTCATCATGCCGGTGGCACCCGGGGTGCCCAACGGTGTCTACGTGCTCTACTCCGGTTTCGGCGATCAGTGGCGCCCCTCCGAAGGTGCCCCGGGGGAAGCCCGCACCCACCCCCACGACGAGCTGGCCTGGGTTCTCCCGGACTCCTCCCTGCAGGCCCTGCCCACCGCACCGCTGGACATGAGGACGCCGATCGCCCGCGAATCCCAGCGCATGAACGAGGACGGCACCTTCACCGCGCGAATCGTCGTCGATCCCCCGGAGCAGACCCCCGGGGACAACTTCGGGGTGTACGTCTACCCGGCTGCAGGCTCGGTCAACGCCGCCGAGGAACTGTTCGTCCCCCTCCCGTTCTCGCCGGAGCCCGGACCGAACACGCCCGCAGCACCGACGGCCGACCTCGTGCTGGACGCCGGGGTGGTCGAGGAGGTGGCGACGACTGCCGGCGGCAAACTTGTCCCGCGAGACGGTGCACAGGTCCTCGACGACGGCAGGGTCTCCTACTCCCGGGTGGAGGGTGACGGTGCCGACGGTAACGTGGTCCGGTACCGGGGCACAGTCCATGCGACCGCCAGGTTCTCGCTGGCGGATGTGGTGGTCAGAGATCCGTGGATCGAGACCCGGGAGGACGGGACCCGGCTACTCACCGCAGAAGTGTCTGACTCCTACAACTCCTCCGACGACGCCGTGACCCGTCGCGTGCTGGGCGTCCTCGTCGACAACAACGGTACGACAGACCTCTTCCTCGGCCCGGTGAACCTGGGGCAGGTGGGCATCGCAGGCTGACCGCCGGGCACCGCTCTGCGGGCGTCCGTCCGCCGGCTGCGCGGTGACGCAGAAAACCCTCCGACCCGGTGAACAGGTCGGAGGGTTTCTCTGTGGCTGTCGGGGTAGCGGGATTTGAACCCACGACCTCTTCGTCCCGAACGAAGCGCGCTGCCAAGCTGCGCCATACCCCGGTCTGGAACGGCACCGTCGCCCGTGACAGGCGGCTGTGTCGCAACGAGGACAAACTATAGACTGCCCGGACCTGCTGAGCAAAGCTGCAGGTCATTCCCGGTACCGTCGGCGTGCCGTCAGGCGGGTACCGAAGGCCTCTCCACCACGTGGAGAAGAGTCGCCGAGGGGCGGCAGAACACCCGGAAGGGCACGTACTTCGACGTCCCGAGCCCACTGGAGACGTGCAGCCACATCCTTTCGCTCCACCGGGACAGGCCCGAGACCCGGGAACGGTCGATACCGCAGTTGGTGACGACAGCATGCCCTCCGGGCAGGCAGAGCTGCCCGCCGTGGGTGTGGCCGCTCATGGTCAGCTGGTACCCGTCTGCGGCGAACTGGTCGAGGACACGGGGCTCCGGGGAGTGGGACAGGCCCAGCGCCAGGTCCGCACCGGGGTTGGGCCCCCCGCCCAGCGCCGGGTAGTCGTCACGGTCGAGATGCGGGTCGTCGACACCGCCGACGGCCAGCCTCAGCCCGTCCACCGTGAAATCGATGCGGCGGTGGGTGGCGTCCTCCCAGCCGTGCTCGAGGAAGGCCGCCCGCATGTCCTGCCACGGCAGGGCCGTGTCACCCGGAGGGTTCTTCCTGCCCAGGAGATAGTTCACCGGGTTGACCGGGTGGGGGGCGTAGTAGTCGTTGCTGCCGAACACGAACACCCCCGGGCGCCGGAGCAGGGGGTCGAGCGCCTGCAGGACCCCGGGAACCGCCTCGCGCTCTCCGAGGTTGTCGCCGGTGTTGACCACCAGGTCCGGCTCCAGGGCCCCGAGCGCCGACACCCACCGCTGCTTCATCTTCTGGTGGGCGAGCATGTGCAGGTCCGAGACATGCAGGATGGTGAACTCCCGGCGTCCGGCGGGGCGGCCGTCGCCGTGGAACCTGCTCAACCTGTCGAAGGTCCCGGACTCGAGGACCGGGGCGGTCACCTCCCTGAGTGCGAAGTCCCGGGTCCCGAGGAAACCCCCTGCCGCGGTGGTCAGGCCCGCTGCGGCGAGGACTCCACCGGCGGTGAGCGCGGTACGCAGTGCTGAATTGGTCACCGGACCAGTGTAACCGGGGCGCCGGAAAAGACCCTCCACCTGCCGGTATCCACAGGTAGGTCCGTTACTGCGGCGGTGCCGGTGTCAGAGCCGGGAATCCCGTCCGTGGAGGAACGACCTGTCCACCTCCGGCAGAGCCCCGCCGCCGTAGAGGCCGGCGGTGGCCGTCAGTGTGGTGAAGAACGCACGCGCCGGTTCACCGCCACCGAAGAGGTCACCGGACGCGCACTGCCGCAACGGGGAACTGCACAACTGCTGCACGGAACCGCCGTCGTTGAAGGCGTATGTGGCCCCGGCAAGTCCCGGAATGAATCCGAGGAAGGCCGCCGACTGATTCGACTCCGTCGTCCCGGTCTTCGCAGAGACCGGTCCGGACCACCCGGCGCTGCGGGCCGCGGCCGCCGCGGTCCCGTCACCGGCGTCGAGAGGGGGTTTACGGTTTCGGCAGAGTATGTGGCGGCGGTCCCACTGGCGGCGCCGGCACACTGTCGTCCTGAAGCGTGACGTGTCCCACAATGGGGCTGTCTCTTATCCCCATCTAGATGTGTATAAGAGCCTGCCCGTCACCGGCGTCCCCGCCCAGTCCGACGGCCAGCGCGTCGGCGGCCTTCCGGTCGAGGACCTGTTCGCATCCTCCCACCTCAGGTGTGACGTCCTTTCCGGAGCGGTCGGTGACCTTGAGCACGGGGGTCGGCGGGCACCACCGGCCGTGGTCTGCCAGGCTCGCGGAGACGTTGGCGAGTTCCAGGGGGTCGACCGCCAGAGGTCCGAGCACGAACGACCCCATCCCGGTCGCGGTGACGGCGTCGACGACGGAGGTGTCGGCGTCGAAGCTGCCCGGTTCGGCGTAGGACCTCAGACCCAGCTTCACCGCCAGGTCGACCATGGATCCCACACCGACCTTCTGCGCGAGTTCGATGAAGGGGGTGTTGGGGCTGGTGGCCAGCGCCTCCCGGAGGGTCATCGTGGAACGGTAGGGACCGGAGTTCTCCACGCAGTACTTTCCGGGGGGACAGCCTTCGGCCCCTCCTTCACCCATTCCGCTGACCTCGACCCGTGCGGGGACCCTGACCGTGTCATCCAGACCGATGACGCCCTCCGACAGCGCCTGCGCGGCGGCGAAGATCTTGAACACGGACCCTGCCCCGTTCCCCACGGTCGAGTGGGTGAGCGGGAGAACCGTCTGTCCGGCGTCCTCGTCAAGCCCGTAACGGCGTGAGGACGCCATGGCGACCACCTCGTGACCGTCGTCGGTGGGGGCGATGAAGTCGGAGGCCACCGAGACCCCCTCGGCGTCCGGGGCAGCTTGCTGTCTGACCGCGGCAACGGCAGCGTCCTGGACGGCGGGGTCGAGGGTGGTCTTCACCGTGTAGCCGCCTTCGGAGAGCACGGCCTCGTCGATACCGTGACTGCCGAGGTAGTCCAGCACGTAGTCGCAGAAGAGCCCGGCGTCGTCCGCGCTGATGCATCCGGAGGGTTCGGTCGAGGGGGTCTCGGAGACTCCGAGTGGTGCGGAGGCCGCGGCATCCCTGTCGGAGGGGGAGAGGACCCCGGTGGAGACCATGGAGTCGAGGACGATGTTCCTGCGCTCCAGGGCGGCGTCCGGATGGTCGTAGGGGTCGAGTGCGGTGGTGGACTGCACCATGCCGGCGAGCAGGGCCGCCCGCGGGACATCGAGTTCGGCGGCGGAAGTCCCGAAGTAGGTGCGGGCCGCCGCCTCGATGCCGTAGGCACCGCGCCCGAACGAGATGAGGTTGAGGTAACGGGTGAGGATCTCGTCCTTTGAGTAGTTCCTGTCGAGGTCCACCGCGAGCTTCATCTCGCGGAGTTTCCGGGTCACCGAGGTCTCCGTCGCGGCGTCCCGGTCGGTGTCGTCTTCGGCGTCGATGAGCAGGAGGTAGTTTTTCACGTACTGCTGGTCGATCGTGGAGGCTCCCTGTTCGACTCCTCCTCCTGCCACGTTCGCGGCGAGTGCCCGCAGGGTCCCCCGGACGTCGACCCCGTCGTGGTCGAGGAACCTGCGGTCCTCCACGGCGACGACGGCGTCCTTGACGTGCTGTGAGATCTGGTCGGAACCGACCTGGTAGCGGCGTTGGTTGTAGAACCTGGCCAGCACGTTCCCCTCACGGTCGGTGACGGTGGACACCAGCGGCAGTGACCTGTTGGCGTCGATGTCCTCCAGGTCGGAACTGAGGGTCTCGTCCGCTGCCACGGTCGCCACCCCGGCGCCGCCGATGAGTGGTACGGCGGCGAGGGTGAGGACGACCGCGGTGAGCAGGACTGCGGCCAGCAGCCCCGGCAGGCCGGGGAAGGGGGACCCGGGTGCCGCTTTTCCAGTCTTGTGGGGTCCGGTCATGTAGGACACAGTATCCGGACGAGGCCCTCGGGTGGCGGGTCCGGTGCCCGAGGGAAAAGGTGGGCCGGGGACGGGGTTCATCATCCGACAACGGGGGTAGTCGCGGGGGTAGACGTTTCGGGGATCATGGACGGAACTCTGACGGCTCCGGTGTCGGGTGCGGTAAGGAGCTGTCGGTCCGGGCTTCCACGTCCGGGGATGGAGGGGGAGTAATGCGGATGACCTGCGGTAACGAGGTGAAAAGGAGCGGGGGGGTTGACGATTTCGGCAAAGTATGTGGTGGCAGTCACAATGTCGGCGCCGGCACACTGTCGTCCTGAAGCGTGACGTGTCCCACAATGGAGGGCGATGTGAGCTATTAGACACTTCTAAATCTGTGTGAATAGACTTACATCTAGTTTCCGGCAGCGAGCCGCTGACGGCCCAGAAAGCCGCCAGACGGGGTGCCGGACAGCCTTAACCGACTCTCACAGGGAGGTCTCTCCGATGACTGCTCCGCTCCGCACAGCCTCCGACGGTGTGACCCGCACCGCCGACCAGACCGGCTCCGACACCCGCAGGGCAGACAGTGGTGTACTCCGACGGACAGCGCAGCAGGTGACCACCCGGGAGTCCTTCTCCAACCGCGGCGAATGGGTCACGCAGGCACACTGCCGGAACGTGGACCCCGAAGAACTCTTCGTCCGGGGAGCAGCCCAACGCAAGGCTGTCGCCATCTGCCGCCACTGTCCCGTCGTCCTGCAGTGCCGGGCCGACGCCCTCGACAACAACGTGGAATTCGGTGTCTGGGGCGGCATGACCGAGCGTCAGCGCCGGGCCCTGCTGCGCAGGCACCCCGAGATCACCAGCTGGGCAGACTTCTTCGCCGGGCAGCTCAACCCCGCTGACGAGGACAGCCGCAGTGCCTGATCTGCCACGCCCGGTTTCCCGCACCTGATTTCCCGGGGCCTGATCTCCCGCGTCTGATTACGGGGACCCCGGTTCCGTGGTCCTGCCCGGGCGAGCCGGTCCGGGGTATCCGGTTCTGGGTATCCGGTTCGGGGCGTCGCATGACGGTCCGCCCGGCTCCTCCCGACGGTGCAGTATTCTTGCTCCATGACTTCCTGGGAATACGCCACCGTTCCGCTTCTCACCCACGCCACCAAGCAGATCCTCGACACCTGGGGAGATGACGGCTGGGAACTCGTCACCGTCCTCCCCGGGCCGACCGGGGAGCAGCACATCGCCTACCTCAAGAAGGAGAAGTAGGGATGACCGCCACCGCACGCCTGTCCGAACTGGGCATCACCCTGCCCGCGGTTGCCGCACCTGTCGCCGCCTACGTGCCGGCCCTGCGCAGCGGCGACCTTGTCTACACCTCCGGCCAGCTCCCCTTCGTCGACGGGGAACTCCCCGCCACCGGTTCCGTCGGTCAGGACGCCGCGGTCTCCCCCGACCGGGCCCGCGACTACGCCCGTACCGCCACCCTCAACGCCCTGGCCGCCGTGGACGCCCTCGTCGGCCTCGACTCGGTCGTCCAGGTGGTCAAGGTCGTCGGATTCGTCGCCTCTGCTCCCGGATTCGGTGGTCAGCCCGGCGTCGTCAACGGGGCCTCCGAACTTCTCGGGGAGATCTTCGGTGACGCCGGCGCCCATGCGCGCAGCGCGGTGGGGGTCGCAGAACTGCCGCTCGGCAGTCCGGTGGAGATCGAGCTCATCGTCCGCGTCGCCGACTGAGGTCGGTGGCAGCCCCCCTTCCACACGCTCCCGCGCCACTGCGCGGCCGTCCGGGCACCGGCGCGGGACCTGCGCCGCTGCTCCACCCGGTGTCTTTGCCGTCCCCGTCCCCGATCCACACGAAGCGGGTCTCCGGCAGTTCCCCGCGGATCAGCCGGGCGGTGGGGCGGTGGATGACAGTAGGATCGGGTTCATGGAGCATCCCGCTTACAGCCAGTTGCGTCCCGTCACCCACTCGGTCGGAGTGGTGCTGTGTGACAATCCCAGCTACACCGCTCTCGAAGGCACCAATTCATGGATTATCCGGGCTCCGGGAGACCGGGCGGCCGTCGTCGTCGATCCGGGTCCGCAGGATGAGGGGCATCTCAATGTGCTTCAGTCCAGGGCCGAGGCGGGGGGAGCGAAAGTCGCGCTCATCCTCCTGACCCACCATCACGGCGACCACGCTGACGGGGCCGCCAGGTTCCGTCAGCTCACCGGGGCGCCGGTACGGGCCCTGGATCCGCGCTACTGCGCCGGCGGGGAGGTGCTCACAGACGGTGAGCTGATCCGCGTCGACGGTCTCACCCCCACCATCGAGGTCGTCGCGACCCCCGGGCACACCGGTGACTCGGTCTGCTTCTTCGTGCACGGTGCAGGTGGCGCCGCGGGAACAGACGACGATGTCGAAGGAATCATCAGCGGTGACACCCTCGCCGGGCGGCACACCACGATGATCTCCGAGACCAGCGGTGATCTGGGGGACTACCTCGACTCCCTCCGGAAACTCGAGAAGCGCAGTCACGGCGTCCGTCTGCTGCCCGGTCACGGCCCCGACCGTGCCGATGCCGCGGAGGTCGTGGAGAAGTACATCGACCGCCGTGAACAGAGGATCGCCCAGGTCACCGCCGCAGTGAAGGAACTGGGGGAGGACGCCACGGTCGGACAGATCGTCGACGCGATATACACCGATGTCGACCCGGTACTGCGGTCGGCGGCGAAGCAGTCCACCCGGGTGACACTGCGCTACCTCGGTCTGCCCACGAACTGACGGTCACCGGCAGAAGCCGGCCGGCAGAAACCGGTTGGCCCTGAACCAGCCGGCCGGAGTTCTGCAGGCTCAGCGGTCGACGGGGTCGACGACGAACCGGAGCGGGGGAAACACGGTTCCCTGATCTGCGCCCCGCCCGCGTGATACGCGTCCCCCCGTCCCGTGGGCCCCGGGGACCCCGGTGGATTCTGCGGTGACCAGATTCACAGCCAACGGGATCTGGTGTGACGCACTCTCCAGGATGTGCATGTAGTACCCGCCGGTGTTCGGCAGGGCCACGACATCGCCCACCTCCACCCCGTCCGGGAATGTCACCCGGCGTCGGAGGATGACCTCGTCCTCGATGCAGTACGCGCCGACGAGAAAGCCGCTGCGGGCCCCGGTCCGGCCCGTACCCGGCCCGCAGCGAACGAGAACAGGGTCAGCCAGGAAATCGTCGGAGGTTGTCCGGCACTGGGTCCGGTTCATCTCCAGCCCGATCAACGGCACCCCGTCACTGCGCTCCTTGAGGAATGCGACCCTGGCCAGGGTCATCCCGACTCCGTCGAGGACGGACCTCCCCGGTTCCAGGTGCAGCCGCAGTCCCCTTCCGGTCAGGGCGTCCGCGGCCGTCGCCGTGACATCCCCGACCGCCACAGGTCCGGTGAGCAGGTCACGGAGCCATCCGCCCCGGACCGGGCCCTGATGGAAAGGATAGATGGTGCGCAGCGGATCATCCTTCCACGTGAAGCCCTCGTCCGCAGGCATCCCGCTGTCCCGGACGGCGACGCGCGCCCGCTCCCTGAGGAAGGCCTCCCACTGCTCCGCGTCGTCCAGGTAGCTCATCGGCACCCCGCCTCCGAGGTCGACGAACTCCGGACGGTGACCGAGTTCTCCGGCGGCGTCCACGACCGTGAGTGCCTGTCCCAGGGCAGTCCTCCTGTCCGCGGCAGAGTAGCCGTGCAGGTGCACGTGCATTCCGCAGACCGTGAGGGAGTCCCCGCCACAGCCGGAACCGGTGTCCTCCATCCAGCGGATCCACTCGTGCGGGGACGCCCCGAAGCGGGTCGCCGGCAGCGTCGACGGGTCGGGGGCGATCCGGGGAGCCACCCGGGCGGTCACACCGGCCGAGATCGCCGCCCGCCGAACCCGCCCAAACTGGGGGGAGGCAGGGCCGGCGCCCCCCCCGGGCCGTACCGCCACCCGCAGCGCCTGTCTTTTAAACCACTCAGGATGTATAAAAGAGACAGCGGTCACACCGGCCGAGATCGCCGCCCGCCGAACCCGCTCCGCCTCCGCGGGAGTGTCCGCCGAGACGGTGACACCGGCCCTGACCGCCGCGTCGATGAGCTCCACCGGCTTCACCGCAGCGCTGAGGATCACACGTTCCCCGGGCACCCCCCGTGCCAGCACCTGGCTCAGTTCCCTGTCACCGGCGACGTCGATGCCGTGTCCGGCGGCAGCGGCGGTGTCCACCGCGGTGAGGATCTTGTTGGCTTTACGCGCCAGGAACACCCGGACGTCCACCCCGCAGTCCCGGCCGGCCCCGACAAGCTCCCCGGCATTTCTCAGGACCGGGGCGGTGTGGTGGACATTGACCGGGGAACCGTGGTCGTCCAGGAGCGAGCTGACCGTGTCCGGGTCCTCGAGGAGTTCAACCATCCAGGGCTCCAGCCTTCCCGTCAACGGTACGGTGGCGTGGGCACGGGTGTCCTTGACCGTGGTTCGCCCGTGGTCCCGGATGACCCGCTGAGCCCACCGCGGGATGACGTCGTGGAGCCGACGCGACAGTGTGTCCGCACCGGGACGTCGGGGCTCGACGTCCCTGCCCACCACGGTGAGGTGGGTGTATCCGGGGACACTGCCGTCCGGGGGCAGGACCGTGGTGCCGGATTCACCGGGTGCCCTGCGGCCACCGGTGGTGCAGGCAGGCGAGGTCCGGCGAGCAGGGCCGTCGACAGGGCCGTCTACAAGGCAGTCGACAAGGGAGCCCCGAGTGACCCCGGGGGGCGCGAGCACGGCGTCCACCACGTGGTCTGCATCCCTGTCTGCATCTCTGTCTGCGCCCCTGCCTGCAGTCTTGTCTGTGCCTTCCGGTGCCACAATTCCGGTGAGACACCCGCAGTCGACGATGCCCTCGTCGATGAGGGCGAGCAGTCTCGACGCGTTGCCGGGGGTGGGGCCGAAGGCCACACGCTCCAGGGTTGCTGCCAGAGCGCGGAATCCGGTGAGTTCAGGGCGGGTGGTGTCTGCGACCCGGTCCACGACGGCCGGGTAGAGCTGTCGGAACGCCTGTCCGACCGCCCATGCGGGCCCGGGGGGAAGATCACCGACCGCGATATCGCGCGACCTGCGCAGTTCCTCCACCGCCTGCCGGGACTGCGTCCGAGACCCCCCGGACGGTCCATCGTCCCCGTCTGTCCCGTCGAGGACCGCGGTGACCTCATCGTGCGACCCCGTACCCCGGACCCGGTCCAGCAGCACCACGGCATAGTCCGCGACCACCTCCCGGAGCTCCGCCAGATCCCCGCAGATCCGTGCCCGTGCCCGGCCGGCGGTCAGGGCGTCCTCCGCGGAAACGGACGCCAAGGGCAGCCGGGGGTCAGGTTTCACCTCCATGAACCGTCCCCTCCTGCCCACGGGAACAATGGCGGCCGGCTCCCGTCCGGAACGCACGTAGACCAGGTCGTGACGGCCACCGGAACCGGCCCGGACACCCGGCCCGACGTCAGCGGCGGGGACGAAGGAGCCGCCCCGGCCCACCGTGAGTTCCAGGGCGGCGTCGATGAACGTCAGAGCCGTACCCCGCACCACCGTGCGCGACCCCGGGGCGACCGCGGAGAGCTCCCCGGGAGGATAGACGCCGCAGGTACGGGCATCCCGGGGAAGCATTCCGGGCCACCGGGCCGCATGACCCGTGGCAAGCAGAACCTCGTCGTACAGGTGCACACCGTCACCACATGTCAGCGACCACCCGTCGGAGCCGTCACCTCCGTCAGCAGGCTCCACCGAGGTGACCCTGTCCCGGACATGGCGGACCGTACAGCCCCGGGGAAGTCCGGAGAGAAGAACCCGCCAGGACCAGGCGAAGAACTCGCCCACGAGGGATCTCGGCGGAAACGGGTCAAGAGGCAGGGCCTCCCCACGGGACCGACGCCACCCGTCGAAGGAACCGGCGGCCGTGCGGACGATCGAGGAGGACACGTTCATCGTCCAGTGGTCCGGCTGCCCCGGACCGTAGGCTGAACCGGCCCCGGCAGGGGAGGGGTCCCACACCTCGACCGACACCGGCACCCGGTGGGCGGCGGCCTGTGCCGTCAACTCCTCCACCGCCCACAACCCCCGCGGTCCTGCACCGACCACGGCCACCCTGACAGTTCCGGGGGCGGTCACAGGACAGCCCCCGGAGAATCCCCGGAGACGCCGGACGTCGAACCGTCCAGATCCGGGAGGTCACCCGGTTCGGCGATGTGGGTTCTGACCCAGTCATCGTCGTAGAGGGTCTCGAGGTAGGCGTTGCCGAAATCGTGGAAGACGAGGACGGCGTCCTCGCCCGGACGTATCGCCGACCGCAGGGCCATGAACGCGGCAACAACCGCTCCTCCGGAGGCGCCGGGGAGAAAACCCTCACGCCGGGCGGTCAGCCGGGCACCGGCCACAGCTCTCGGCGCACTGACCCGGTCCAGGCGGTCAGGGGAGGACATGCGGGAGAGCTCAGGCACCACGCCGGCGCCGTAGCCGGGAAGAGGTCTCTCCCCCGGTGTCCCCCCGTACAGGACCGAACCCCGGGCGTCCACGGCGGTGACGGTGGTGGACGCCCCGATCCGCCGCAGGAGACGCAGGCACCCCCCGATCGTTCCCGTGGTGCTCACGGCGACGAGCAGATGGTCGGGAGGGTGGCCGAGCTGCGCGATGATCTCTCTCATGGTGCCGTCGGCGTGGGCGTCCAGTGCGGCCCTGTTGGAGTACTGGTCGAGGTTCACGGATCCGGGGAGCGTCTCAAGCAGCTCCCGGACACGGTGACGGCGTGCAGCCAGCCAGTCCCCGGTCGCGGGATCCGGTGACAGTACCCGGTGGATGGTCGCCCCCAGAGCCTCCATGACCGCCACGGTCTGACGGTTGACCCTCGGATCCACCACGCAGTGGAAGCTGATCCCGCGCAGGGCACAGGACCGGGCCAGTGCGACCCCGAGGTTGCCTGAGCTGGACTCGACGACAGTGCCCCCCGGTCCGGTGACACCGGTGGAGACCGCTGAATCGAGGAGTGCCCGGGCGGTCCTGTCCTTCGCGCTTCCCCCGGGATTGAACCCCTCCATCTTTCCCCAGACGGAGACGCCCCGGGCCCGGCAGAGGCGGTTGAGGCGGATCAGTGGAGTCCCGCCCACGCAGGAGTCGATGCCGTCTGTGCCGGTTCCGGCGTCCCCGCCCCCGCCCCCGGGCCCGGCTGCCCCGCCGGTGCCGGTTTCGCCCGGATGGTCGATTTCAGGGTCGGTTCCGACGTGTGGTGACCTCATGCGCCTGGCCCTCAATTCTTGCAGGTGGCCCTGCATCAGGTCCGAAACTAGCAGTTCCGTACCCGGGGCGCGGCGTAATCGTCGGAGAGTGCGGAAAACGCCTGAGGGTCAGTGAGGGGCGGACTGTCACCTGGCGCGCTTGGCGAGACGTTCCGTGTCCGAGATCAGGACAGACTTGCCCTCAAGGCGGATCCAGCCCCGGTGGGCGAACTCTGCGAGGGCTTTGTTCACCGTTTCCCTGGACGCTCCGACCAGCTGGGCGATCTCCTCCTGGGTGAGATCGTGGTGCACGCGCAGTGCGCCACCCTCCTGCACGCCGAAACGGTTGGCGAGCTGCAGGAGTGCCTTGGCCACCCGGCCGGGGACATCCGTGAAGATGAGGTCGGCCAGGGCGTTGTTCGTGCGGCGCAGACGCCGCGCCAGGACACGCAGCAGCTGTTCGGAGATCTCCGGGTGCGCCCGGATCCAGTCATGGAGCATGCGGGAGTCCATCGTCGCGGTGGCGACCTCGGTGACGCACACCGCCGCCGAGGTGCGGGGGCCGGGATCGAAGATGGAGAGCTCGCCGAACATGTCGGAGGGTCCCATGATGGTCAGCAGATTCTCGCGGCCGTCGGGGGCGTGCCGGGCCAACTTCACCTTGCCGGAGATGATGATGTAGAGGCGGTCACCGGGTTCCCCCTCGTCGAAGATCGTGGTGCCGCGGGGGAAAGTCGTCGAATCCAGCTGCTCGATCAGAGTGTTGACCGCCGCTGCTTCGACTCCCTGGAAGATGCCTGCGCGGGAGAGGATCTCGTGTACTTCGCCCATTGCCTGTTAGACTCCTGTAAAGCTGCGCTGCCGTGGACGTCGGCTGTGACAGGTTGGTCACAACGGCCCGGCGTCATGGTTTACCGCACAGAGTACAGCGTGCGCTGCCGTGCGGGGGGAACTGGGGGGCGCACAGGCACCGACCGTGTCACAGGCTACGGGACAGGGTACAGCACAGGGTCAACGACTAGGCTGGTCGCTCATGTCGGCCAGTAAGCCTGAAACTCCCCTGGCGCGTACCCGTCGTACCCGCCGGATCAACCGTCTCCTGGCAGAGGAGTACCCGGACGCACACTGTGAGCTCAACTTCACGAATCCGCTGGAACTGCTGGTCGCCACGGTACTTTCTGCCCAGTGCACAGACAGGCGGGTCAACCAGGTCACCCCGGCACTGTTCGCCGCCTACCCGGACGCGGCGGCCTATGCAGGGGCGTCACCCGCAGCTCTCGAGGAGCTGATCCGGCCCACCGGGTTCTTCCGCAACAAGGCGTCCAACCTCATCAGGGCCGGTGCCGTCCTCACCGAAAGGTACGGAGGTGAAGTTCCCCGCACCATGGAGGAACTTGTCGCGCTTCCGGGTGTGGGGCGTAAGACCGCCAACGTGATACTGGGCAACGCTTTCGGTGTGCCAGGATTCCCGGTGGACACCCATGTCGGACGTCTTGTCCGACGCCTCGGACTCACGGAGCAGACCGATCCGGTGGCAGTTGAGCGGGAGATCACCGCCATGGTCGAGAAGAAGGAGTGGACGATGTTCTCCCACCGGCTGATATTCCACGGACGTCGCGTCTGTCATTCCCGCCGCGCCGCCTGCGGGGTGTGCGTCCTGGCACGGCTGTGCCCCTCCGCCGGGACGGCCGGCCCCCTGGACGTCGCGGACGCCGGAAAGCTGGTGACGGCGTGAGCGACAGGGCCCGCACACTCCTCCTCGTCGTCGTCGTGCTCGTCGGACTCGGTGTGGCGGCCGTCCCTCTGGTGCTGTCCCTGTCCGGAGGTGGAACAGGATCCCCGGTGCAGGACGCGTCCCCGGTGTCACCGTCGGCCGGCCAGCCGGGGACGCCGGTCGCGGAGNCCCCCCCCCCCGCCCCCGGGCTGGGGGCCCCCCCGCGGGGGGGGGCCCCCCCCCCCCCCGGCGGGGAGGTTGGTGGGACGGGCCGAGTAGGAGAGGACCTTTCCTTAAACCACATTAAGTTGGGAAAAAGAAACAGCTACGACATCGCCGCAGACCGGCGCACGGCCTGCCCCGCCGGTGACGGCACCGACCCGGTGGACTCCGAACTCGCCGACGTGGTCCTGCCCTGCCTGACCACCGGCGGAGGTGAGGCCCGGACATCGATGGCCGCCGCCCTGGCCGGGAAACCGACCCTGGTCAACGTGTGGGCCTGGTGGTGCCAGCCCTGCCGTGCGGAGCTCCCCGTGCTGCAGGACGCGGCAGAGAAGCATCCCGAGTGGAACATCGTCGGCGTCCACGAGAACGGGCAGGGCCAGGCGGGTGCCGATCTGCTGGAGGAACTCGATGTCCGGCTGCCCGCGTTCCAGGACAGCACCGGTGTCTTCACCGCCGCCGCCGAACTGCCCGAGGTGATTCCCGTCTCAGTCGTCTACCGTGCCGACGGCACCCGGGCGGCGTTCCACCCCGGGGAGATCCGGTCGGTGGAGGAACTCGAGGAACTGATGGCAGGCGCGGCGTGACCCCCGGTTCCGGTGCCGGCAGGGTTGACCGGCCGTTGGGCTAGACTGGCGTCCCCATGACTTCCACACCACAGTCCAGGACGCCGGACGACAGGACACCGGACGACAGGACACCGGATGAGCGGGTCCGCGGGGGCGGCGTCCCCCTCGGCGACTGGTTGGCCGGTGGACGCCGCCAGCCCGACCTGCCGGGTCCTCTGCCGGACTGGCTCAGGCCCCTGGTCGGACGGGCGCGACGAACCTCCACCGACCGTGCCACCCCGGGCCTGCCCGTCGGCGGTTCCTCCACGGTGCCCGAACTCGGCCCGGACGGCACACCACCGCGTCCGTCGGCGGTCCTCGTCCTTCTCGGGCGCGAACAGGGGCAGGACCCCACTGTGATGCTCACCCACCGGACCCCGACCCTGCGCAGCCACTCCGGCCAGCTCGCCTTCCCCGGCGGACACCGTGAGAGCGTGGACGCCGACCCTGTGGCCACCGCGCTGCGGGAAGCGACCGAGGAAACCGGTCTCGACCCCTCAGGGGTCACACCCCTGGCAGTTCTCGACCCCCTGTACATCGACCGCACCAACCATGCCGTGGTGCCGGTCATCGGCTGGTGGCGGCGTCCTGTCCCCGTGGCTCCCGCCACCGCGGAAAGCGACTGGGTGCGTAGTGTCCCCCTGTCGGAGCTCTCGGACCCGGCGAAACGGATGTACCTCGGGATCCCCGGGACCCGCGGCTGGCGCACCCCGGCATTCGACGTGGACGGCTACCTGCTGTGGGGCTTCACCGGAGCCCTGGTCGACGGACTGCTGAAGATGGGGGAATGGGAGCAGCCGTGGACTGCGACCGCCCCGGTCCTGGACCTCTTCGACGCCCTGGCGCAGTCGCGTAACGGTGAAACCCTGACCCCGGAGGATCTGCTGTGACCGGTTCGACGATCGTTGACGCACTGCTGGCGCTGGCCGCGCTCGGCGCACTGCTCACCGGCTGGCGCCAGGGAGGGATCTCGGCGCTGCTGTCCCTCGTCGGCGTCCTCGGAGGAGGCTGGCTCGCCCTGGATCTCCTGCCGGAGGCGCTGGACCTGGTGGACGGGGAGTCCGCCAGGTTCTTCGTCGCGGTGGCCGTCGTCGCAGTAGGTGTGGTGGCCGGTTACTCACTCGGATCGTGGGCGGGCCTGAAGCTCCGGGACGGGATCCGCACCCGCAGCATGCTGCGGGTCGACTCCGCCTTCGGCGCGGTGGTCCAGGTAGTCACCACGCTGGTGGTGATCTGGATGGTCGTCGTCCCGGTCGCGGGTAACAACTCCGGTGACCTGGGTGCTTCCGTCCGCGGATCGAAGATCCTGCGGGGCGTGAGTTCGGTGTCCCCGGAATGGCTGGAGGCGCTGCCGAACAGAGCGGCGACTCTGTTCAGCGACTCGGGTTTCCCCGCCGTCACCGATCCTTTCGCCGATGTCCCGGTGGTAGACGTCAACGCCCCGGACTCCGGTCTGGCGGCGTCCCCCGCGGTGGAGGCCGCACGCCCCTCCGTCGTGAGGGTCGTCGGACAGGCCGAGCAGTGCAGGAGGGTCCTGCAGGGCTCCGGGTTCCTGGTGTCACCGGACACCGTGATGACCAACGCCCACGTTGTCGCGGGTACCGACGTGGTGGGTATCGACACGGTCAACGGGGAGTTCGACGCCTCCGTGGTGTACTACAACCCGCAGGAGGATGTGGCGCTGCTGCGTGTCACCGACGATACCGGTCTGGCCCCACTGGCATGGGCCCCCGACCCTGCGAAGCCGAACGACGACGCCATCGTGATGGGGTTCCCGCTGGGAGGACCCTTCAAGGCGACACCGGCGCGGGTGCGTGACCTGTTCACGGTTTCGGGTCCCGACATCTACGCCGACACCCGGGTGGACCGGGAGGCGTACACGCTACGTGGCACGGTGGTGCAGGGCAACTCCGGCGGCCCCGTGCTCAACGCCTCCGGTGAGGTCATAGGGCTGGTCTTCGGCGCGGCTGTGGGGGATTCCGAGACAGGCTACGCCCTGTCGAAGGCTGAGGTCCTTGACCATCTGGGCGACCCCGCCGGCTACGACTCGTCCTACACGGAGTCCGTGGACACCCGGGCGTGTGTGGCGTGACCGTGGTGGGGACGGTCACCCGGCGTCGCGGATGATCCGGGCGACCGCTGCGGGGTCCTCGATGTGGGGGAAATGTCCCACCCCGAACAGGACCTCTGTGCGGGAACCGCGGCCGCCGTGTGCGGCGGACATCCGCGCGATCTTCGCGTTGTAGGTACGGTCCATCGAACCGTCGATGCAGACCACCGGGGCATCCGTGTGGTTGGGGAGGGTGTGGTCGAAATGACCGCCCTCGGGGCGGAACCTGCTGCGCACGGTCCACCGACGGTACTCGCAGGACAGGTGCGCGACCTTGTCCACCTGCATCGCCTCCCTGCGGAGTTCGGCGTGCCTGGCGCAGACGTCGGTGTCGCGGAATCCGGGGGCGACCGACATCCGGAAGGCGTGGGCCACCTTTTCGGCGTTGTTGCGCAGCAGCAGGCGTTCCGGGATCCGGGGGAGCTGGGCGAAGAGGGAGGACCGTATCCGCGGCCACTGGGACACCGGATGCAGCAGCACCGACCGGGCGACGACACGGGGATGTGCGGACGCCAGGGTCACCAGTGCCCGGACGCGTTCGGGCTCGTGGGCGGCCATGGTCCATCCGATGAGTCCGCCTTCACCGTGCCCGACGACGAGTGCGTCGGGGTGACCGAGAACCCTGACCACACCGCACATGTCCGATGCTGCGGTGGTCAGGTCGTAGCCGCGGGGTGTTTTGTCGGACCGGCCGTATCCGCGCAGGTCCACTGCGGCGACACGGTAGCTGTCCGTGTCCCCGAACCGGGGGAGCAGTTCGGTCCAGTCGAACCAGCCGCCACCGAATCCGTGGATGAGCAGGACCAGAGGTGCGGTGCGGGGTCCTGAGACCGCGACGTGCAGCCGGATGCCGCGGGTGTGGACGTAGATGTGCTCCGGTCCGGTGGCGGGTGTCACTGGAATCCGTCCGTGTCCGGCCGACCTAGGTGAACAGCCCGGCGTCCGTGGAGGCGGACGCCGCGCTCTTGCCCGGCCCCGGGACGACGGTCTTGAGCTGTGACACCGACTCAATGGTCGCGACGGGCTTCTTCACGCCCTTGATGAACTTGACCGCGACCACCGCGAGAGCAGCGACGAGGACGACCATGATGAGGAAGACGACGAGGAAGGCGACCCAGCGGGGCATCCAGTTGTCGAGCAGTTCCGCGAGGAAGAAAAAGAAGAAGAACGAACTGTAGGCCAGGATCACCCCTGCGGCCCCCAGCAGACCGGCGGCGATTCCCGCCTTCTTCGCGGAGCCGGCGATCTCCGTCTTCGCCAGTTCGGTCTCGGAGCGGATCAGGGTGGAGACCTGGGTGGTGGCGTCCCGGACGAGTTCACCGACGCTGGGGGTGCGGCCGGAGTCCACGTCGGTCAGCGGGATGCTGTCGACCCGGGGAGTGAAGCTGTCGGCGTCGCTGAAGAGGCCCTCTGCCTTCTTGTTGTCCTTTTCGGTCACTGCGTGTTCTCCCTGTCCTACCTGACATACACGATGTACGTGCTGACTCGTACGTGCTGACTCTGGGCCATTCTGCCATGCCGCGGGGTTCCCGGGGCGGGGAACCCCTGGGGAAGACACCGGGAAGACGCCGGGAAGACGCCGGGAAGACGCCGGGAAGGTGCCGTCGACGGTCAGTCCCGGCCGCGGTAACGCACGACGAGGCCGGTCGCCAGGGCGGCGATCAGCGCCACTCCGGCGGAGGCGCCGGCGATGGCGATACCGCGGTCCTGGATATGGAACAGGGGCTCGGGTCTGCTGAAGGTGACCGTCTCCCATCCGCGGAGCGCGGCCTCCTTCCGCAGCGCCTTGTCCGGGTTGACCGGGACGGGGTGGCCCACGGACTCCAGCAGGGGGAGATCGGTGACGGAGTCGGAGTAGGCGTAGCTCGCCGACATGTCGATGTCCTGCTCTGCGGCAAGTTCCTTCAGTTTGTCGACTTTCGCTGCGCCGCGGCAGAAGAAGGGGACTTCCCCGGTGAAGGTTCCGTCGGCGTCGACGGCCAGTTCGGTGGCGACGAGGTGGTCGACCCCGAGTTCTTCGGCGATGGGGGTGACGAGAATTCTGGCGGACGCCGTGATCATGGCGACCCTGTGTCCCGCCGCATGGTGGGCGTTGATGAGGTCCCGGGCTTCGGCGTAGATGAAGGGGACGATGACCTCGTGGAGTGCGTCAGAGGCGACTGACGCGAGATCGGAGGCCCGGCGTCCACGGACCATCTCGACGAGAATGTCTTTCGTGGCTTCCAGTGAGTTTTCGTCGTGTCCGGCGAGCCGGTAGTTGCCGAGCATGAGCAGCAGCCTCAGCATTTCTCCGGTGGTGATCAGGCCGCGGTCGGCGAGCGGTTTGCGGTACGCCATCGAGGCTGAGGTGTCGATGACTGTCTTGTCCAGGTCGAAGACGGCGAGGACGCGTGACGGTTCGACTCCGGGGTCGGTGGTGATGCGGAGCGGTACGGGGGTGGTGTCAGTGGACGCTGCGGTTGCTGCCGCGGGCTCTCCACTGTCTACGGGGACAGGCCTCACACCCCCACAATACGTCCCACCAGTCACATCCGTTACCTGACCAGAGTGGACGGCTGGTCGCCGACCTGAACTGTCCACAGAGCACGGAACCGGGTTCAGTGCTGTTGTCCACAGCTCTGCGGAGATCGGTTGCCGGGTCGGCGGGTCCCTGGCATTCTCCCTCAGCATGTTGGGGACACTGCAGAACTTCATCGACCGCTTCGAACGGCGCCCGTCAGGGCCGCCGCAGTACCGTACGCCCGCACCTGTCGTCACAGCCCTCGGCGACCGGTCGTCGGAGGACCTCGGCTCCGAGATCTCCCTCGTCATCGCGGTCACAGGGAGGCGTCACCTGGAGTGGAGGCCGGAGCTGGCCCTTCCACGTGACGTGACCTCGGTGCTTCTGGTGACCGGCACGGGCACTGTGCGTGGCCGTGACGGTGCGCCGGTGTCCAGGCAGGAGGTGGCGGCTGACCTCGTCTCCCGTGGCGTCTCGGTCCGGCAGGTCACCGTCACCGGTGATCCGTCCCACACCTCGCCGGAGCCTTTCTACCTGCTGCCGGCGCAGGCTCCCGAGCTTGCGGCGTACCTGGGGGCGTCCGATGTACCGGTGTGCGCTGTGTACGGCTCTGTCGGAGGAGCGGGCGCGAGCACGTTCGCGGCAGCTCTCGCCGGTGCGCTGGCAGACCCGGATCTGGGTGGAGACGGACGAAGCCTGCTGGTCGACTCATCCGGTAACGGAGACCTTGAGTTTCTGCTGGGGCTGGAAGACAGCACGGGACACAGGATGAGGGACATCGCCGGCACACCCGTCCTCACCGGCCCTGCGCTCCGGGAGCTTCCGTGGGCGGCGGACGTCGCCGTGCTCACCGGCAGGGGGACCCCGCCCGCCCGGCTGGATGTCGGCTGCCCGGTCGTCCATGACTGCGGCAGGTGGATGTGCGGGTCACCGTCACAGGCGGGCATGCAGGTGAACCGGACTGTACTGGTCGTGCCGGCGACAGTGCCCGGGACCCTCGCTGCCAGGGCGGTGCTCGGGCAGTTGCCCGGTGCCTCGGTTGTCCTCAGGGAAGTACCACGGGCCGAACTCGAGTGGAATGACGCCCTGACGCTCATGGGACGTGCCCCCGAGGCAGACTGGCGTGATGATCCCTACCTGGTCGGCGAGACTGACCGTGGAGAGTTCACCCCGACTCTCAGCGGGGCAGGAACCGCGGGAGCTGCGGCCTCCCGTCTGGTGAGGGAAGTGTGGTGAACACGGTGGGTACGGCAGGCAGCACGGGCGTGGCAGGCGGCACGGGTGCGGTGGACCCGGCGCGGGAGTCACTGCTGTCGGAGGTCCGTGACGATCTCGCCAGACGGGGAGTGGGGACGCCGACCCCGGCGGAGATCGCTGTGTCTGTGCAGCGGCTGACAGCCGGGGGAGGTCGGAGAAATGGCGACGGGAACCGCAGAAGGAGACGCCATGGGACGGTAGGGGCGCAGGCGGATGATGTCCGGGCACTGGCACGGGAGTTCTCGGGGCTCGGTGAGCTGGCGGTTCCGTTGGCGGACTCTGCCGTCACCGATGTACTCCTCAACGGGCCGGGACCTGTGTGGGTGGACCGGGGAGAAGGACTGGAGGCCACTGACCTGTGGATCACGGACCCCGTCCGTTGCCGGGAGATCGCCGTCAGGCTCGCCGCCGCGTGCGGAGTCCGTCTCGATGACGCCCGGCCGTTCGCGGACGGGGTGCTCACCGCCCTTCCACCTGGTGTGGTGGCGCAGGCGGTCAGGGTCCACGCGGTCCTGGACCAGCTCTCAGGCCAGGGAACCTGTGTGAGCCTGCGCGCGCTCAGCACCTCCCACCGCAACCTTGAGGCACTCCGGCGCGCGGGAATGTTTCCCCCGGAGATCGGGAGGCTGCTCAGGACCCTGGTACGTGACCGGTGCAGTCTGCTGCTCAGCGGCGGGACCGGTGCCGGTAAGACCACACTGCTCGCAGCTCTGCTGGCGGAGGTCCCGGGAGACCAGAGGATCCTGCTGGTGGAGGACACCCCGGAACTGATGCCGGACCACCCCCACGTGGTGGGTCTGCGTACCAGGGTCGCAGGCGTGGACGGTGCCGGAGAGATCGACGTACGGACCCTTGTGCGTCAGAGCCTGCGCATGCGGCCCGACCGGGTGGTGGTCGGGGAGATCCGGGGTGCGGAGATCGCGGAGCTGCTGCTCGCGTTCAACAGCGGCCATGCCGGAAGTGCCGGAACGGTCCACGCCAACAGCGTCAGTTCAGTTCCCGGAAGGTTGACGGCGCTGGGGTCACTGGCGGGGCTCGCGGAGTCAGCGGTGGCGCGGCAGGTGATCGACGGAATCGGCGTGGTCGTCCACGTGGAACGGACAGCGGTCGGACGCAGGGTCTCCCAGATCGGACGGTTCCTCCCCGGGGGCGGGGGGCTGAGTGTGGAGACGGTATGGGATGCGCACAAAGGTTGGAACCCTGCGCAGGATCTCAACGCGGAAGGGAAACTGCAGTGGACACGGTGACAGTTCTGGCGTCTGTGGGGGTGGCAGCCCCGGTGGGGCTGACGGCCAGGCTCATCGGCGGCAGGGTACGGAGATTGTCCGTGGAACGCAGACACACCCGTATCCTGCGGGAGTTCGTGGGCGCGTTCGCCCGCGAGCTCGATGTCGGTGCGACCCCGGTGACTGCTGCAGAGCACGCGCTTGAGTCTGTGTCGACTTCACCGGATGCCGGACGTCCCGGCAGCAGGGAACTGATCGACCGGCTGGGACTGGAGATCAGAAGAATCCGTCTGGGGGCGGTACCCGGGCAGGGCCCGGACCCGTCCGGTCCGGTCGTGGGGCAGGTCGCAGGGGAGCAGGACAGAGGGTGCTTCCGGAAGTGTGGACGACTGCGCGGAAACCGGGGGAACAGGGGACGCCCGGGAGGTGCGGACTCCACGGTCCCTGAGGAGGGGGTACGTCGGATGTTGGCCGTGTGGTCTTCGTCCCGACGCCACGGCACTGCTCTCGGGGCGATGATGGGAAGCCTCGGAGCCGATCTGGAGGCGAGGCTGACTCATCTGGGCCACACATCCGGAGCACTGGCGGGGGCACGGTTGACCGAGACCATTCTTCTGCTTCTGCCGCTGGGGGCGTTGGGGCTGGGGCAGTCGATGGGTCTGAGGCCCGTCGCATTCCTCACCGGAAACGTCCTCGGGGTCATTCTCCTGGTCGGCGGTGTCCTGCTCGGATGTGCAGGGGCACTGTGGACGGAGTCCCTCACCGTCACCGTTCTCGGCGGTGTGGGCAGGAGAGCGGGCCCCTCCGGGCACCGTGGGCTGTCACCGACCGAGGCTGCACGGCTGCTCGATCTGTTCGCTGAAGGACTGACCACCGGGCTTCCCATCGCCGTCGCATGGGGTTCAGCGATCGACTGCGGAGGCCGGGACCCGGCGGAACAGAGGGGAACAACCGGTGGCACGGTCTCTGCAGTCCGCACAGTGGCGGCACTGCTGATGCTGGGTGCCGGTGCGGACGCGTGGAAGCCTCTCCACGACGATCCTCAGCTCGGAGCTGTTGCACGGCTCGCCGGTGCGGGGGCACGTCACGGAGGACGGCTGGCTGAAGGCGTGAAAGCGCAGGCAGTGAGGTTGCGGCAGGATTCGGCGGACGCGTCACGCGCGGGGGCGGAAAGGGTCCTCGTCGTCGTCGCAGCTCCGCTGACCCTCTGCTTCCTTCCCGCGTTTGTCCTGGTGGGACTGATTCCGCTGGTGGTGGGCTTCGCAGGTATATGAGCTGCCGGCCCCGGGTCATTCCACCACCGCAGGTGCGTGGGCGCAGTGCGGACGCAACGCTGCCCGGCGACATCCAACCGACACGCACCAGATACGCACAGCAGAAAACACAGAAGACAAACACAGAAGACAAACACTCACAGAAAGGGGACATGACCATGTCCGAGAAAACTGCAGAACTGGCCGAAGTAACAGGAAACTCACCCGGGATGCCGGAGGCTCATGAGAGGGAAAGGGGGACTCTGCAGGAGAGAGTGCAGGACAGGAGGGGCGGTACCACGGTGGACGCCGCTGTCGGGACAATGGAGTCACAGGGGGAAGTGGCCGGAAAAACCGGCCTCATCGACCGCCTTCTGGCACTGTCAGGTGATGACCGGGGGATGAGCACCATCGAATACGCCCTGGGGTGTGTGGCCGCGGCCGCACTGGGGGCACTGCTCTACGTTGTTGTGACGTCCGACTCCGTCGAGGCGGCTCTGACCGGGATATTCGAACGTGCTCTCGACACGAAGTGACAGGCCTCCGAGGGCCAAGATGAAGAAGCCGGAGAACCGCGGAGAGGGGGAGGAGGGGTACGTCACCGTTGAAGCGGCTGTCGTGTTCACCGCTCTCACCGCTGTGGTCGGGATGGTGGTGGCAGGGGTGGTGACCGTGGCGTCCTATCTCGGTGCTGTCGACCTTGCCCGGGATGCGGCGCGTGCCGCTTCCCTCGACCCGGCGAACGCGGAAGCTGTGGTGGCCGATCTCGTCGGGAAGGTCGACAGTCAGGCCAGGGCATCGGTGACGGTCACCGACACTGTCACCGTGCGGGTGACCCGGCCCGGCAGACTGTTCAACCTCACCGCAACTGCCGTGACCGTGCCGGAACCTGTTGTGCCGGCCCCGGAAGTTCCCACGGGGGTCACCGGCCGGTGAGGCGTGTGGACAGGGCAGTAGAGGGCGGGGAGGCACAGCAGAG
The DNA here is from genome assembly GCA_900049755.1 of Corynebacterium provencense. Lineage (GTDB taxonomy): Bacteria > Actinomycetota > Actinomycetes > Mycobacteriales > Mycobacteriaceae > Corynebacterium > Corynebacterium neomassiliense. The sequence goes on along the minus strand of LT160593.1, from coordinate 883,632 downwards.
TCGCGCAGGAGACGACGGTTCCGCGACAGTTGCCGGGGTGGGCGTGATACTCGGTGTGATCGCGCTGGCTGCGCTGGTGGGCTTCCGGACCTCGGGGCTTGTCGAACAGCACCGTGCTGTGGCTGCGGCCGACCTGGTCGCCCTGTCCGCAGCCACGGTCCAGCTGGTGACGGGTACTGCCGACGCCTGTGCCCGGGCCGCATCTGTCGCAGAAGAGAACGGGGCCGACCTGTCCGACTGCCGTGCAGTCACCGGCGGTGGTCCGGACGCTCCCGGCGGGACCGCGGGCTCGGAGGGGGTACTCGTCGTGGTGACGGTCGGGCAGGCTTCCGCCACGGCGGTCGCAGGGCCCTGACCGGGTCAGGTGGGCCGATGTACCGGTCAGCTCTGTCCGTCGCTGCGGTGGTCAGCTCTACACCGGACCATCTTCCGGACCGTCGGGAACGGTCGGGGGGAGTACAGCCGGTTCTGCTGATTCCGCCGAGTCCGCGAGGGCCCGCAGCAGCACAGCCGCGCCCTTCTTGTACAGGGGATCATTCCCGTTCCCGCACTTCGGAGACTGTACACATGACGGGCAACCGGACTCGCAGGAACAGGATTCCACCGCTTCGGCTGTCATTCTCATCCACTGCGGAAACCGGTCGAACCCGGCTTCGGCGAAACCCGCTCCCCCCGCATAGCCGTCGTAGACGAACACCGTCGGAAGCCCCGTGTCAGCGTGCAGGACTGTGGAGACCCCTCCGATGTCCCACCGGTCGCAGGTCGCCAGCAGTGGCAGCAGACCGATGGCCGCATGTTCGGCGGCATGGAGTGTCCCCGGCCACAGGGGCTCCTCGATACCCAGGTCCAGCAACACGCCGGGATCTACCGTGTAGGCCGCGGCGCGGGTGTCGAGCAGTTGAGGGGCACAGTCCAACGGCACGGTCTGCAGTACCTCTCCCGAGGAGGTGCGTCGCTGATAACCGGTGACCTGGTGACTGACCTGTACTGACACGTCCGCCAGCCAGATTCCCGAAGGTGTGGAGCCGGTGCCGCCGATCTCACGGGTCCGGTTGACCCCCTTCACCCGGATGTCCGTGGTCTCCATGGCCCGGGTGTACCACTCCGGTGACTCCGGATGCACCGCCGCCACCGACCCCTCCAGGTTGAGCTCGTCGACCACATACGACTCACCCTGGTGCACGTACACCGCCCCGTCGTGGACCTCGGATATCGCCCGTGCCGCGTCTACGGTGCCGAGCACCGCCCCGGTCGTGACGTCGACGATGAGAATCTGCTCCCCCGAACCGCCCCGGATACTGACCCGGGCGTGGACACCCGCTGCGGCGTCCACGTCGGCGAAGAATCCCCGCGGCCGGCGACGCAGCAGTCCCCGGGACGTGAGGTCCCTGACCACGGTGGTGGCGTCGATGTCGCCGCCGAACGCGGAGACCTCATCTGAGGTCAACGGTGCCTCCGCGGCCGCGCAGAGTACATGGTCGGCCAGGATGTACGGGTTGGTCGGATCGAACACCGAGGCTTCGACCGGCTGGTCGAGCAGGTCGGAGGGGTGGTGCACCAGGTAGGTGTCCAGGGGGTTGTCGGAGGCGACCATCACCACGAGACAGCCCTGACCACGTCGTCCCGCCCGGCCCGCCTGCTGGCGGAAACTCGCCACGGTGCCGGGGAATCCGCAGCTCACCACGACATCCAGGCCGCCGACGTCGATTCCGAGCTCCAGTGCACTCGTGGCCGCCATCCCGAGCAGGTCCCCGTCGTCGAGACGGTGCTCCAGCTCGCGGCGGGCTTCGGGGGTGTAGCCGGCACGGTAGGCGGCGATGCGACGTGCCCGGTCGGGGTGTCCCAGGGCGGTGAGATCGTCTGCGCACGCCAGGGCGGTGATCTCGGCACCGCGCCGGGAACGCACGAAGGTCAGGGTTCGGGCGCCTTCGGCGATGGTGCGTGCCATGATCGCCGCGGCTTCGGTCGTCGCCGCGCGTCGGACCGGGGCACCGTGCTCGCCGACGGTGTCGGGGAGGAATCCCGGTTCCCAGAGCGCAACCGTGCGTTCCCCACGGGGTGAGCCGTCGCCGGTGACCGCGACCGCGGGTCGTCCGGTGAGCCTTTGCGCGTGTCCGGAGGGGTCGGCGGTTGTCGCGGAGGCGAGGATGACGGTGGGATGTGCACCGGCTCGGGCCGCCAGTCGCAGCAGCCGGCGCAGTACCAGTGACACATGTGCGCCGAACACGCCCCGGTAGACGTGGCATTCGTCGATGACGAGGTAGCGGAGGTTGCGCAGCAGCCGGGTCCAGCGGGAGTTGTTGCCCAGGACCGAGGCGTGGACCATGTCCGGGTTGGAGATGATCATCCGCGACTCTTCGCGGATGAGGCGTCGGGCCTCACCCGGTGTGTCACCGTCGTAGGTTGCGACCGTGACGTCCCGGAGTGCAGGGCAGGACGCCACGAGCCGTGACATCGCGGCACGCTGGTCCTGTGCCAGAGCCTTGGTGGGTGCCAGGTAGAGGCAGGTCGCCCTCGGATCGTGGATCAGGGCGTCGATGACCGCGAGCTGGTATCCGAGGGATTTTCCTGATGCGGTACCGGTGGCGACCACCACGTCGTGTCCCTGGCGTGCCGTGTCGGCGGTGGCGACCTGGTGGGACCAGGGGCGGTTGACGCCCTCGTCGGTGAGGTGGCGGACCACGTCCGGGTCGACCCACGCGGGCCAGGCGACGGGTTCCGATTTTCTGGCAGGTTCGGTACGGACATGTGTGAGTACGGTTTCTCCGTCCCCTCCGTCCCCTCCGTCCCCTCCACCCCCGGACGCCGCGGCGCCGCAGTGCTGTTCGCTGTCGGCGGACCGGCTGCCGGACCGTGGTGTGCCGCTGCGGGCGAGCGGGAGCAGTGCCTCAAGAATCTCGGCCCCGTATGTGGTCGCCGACGGCGTCCCGGCGACTGTGACGTGGTCAGCGTGCGTTTCCGGGGTTCCTGTACTGGTCCCGTCGGGCTCGCCCGGGGTGCTCCCGGTGGTGCTGGTTGCGGTCATGTGGGTCGAGTCTAGGACAGGGGGTAGAGGGACCTGTCGGAGACTTTTTCGGGGTCGGTGTGGTGGTCCGGCGCAAAACGTGGAACACTGGTGGGCGGTCACAGTTTCTGTGCGTCGCTTTGCTCGCTGTTCCACCGGTTCTTCGCCGAGTCAGTAGGCGAAACGTTCGCGGGAGTTGTCTTGAATGCGGACGGACCTCCACTCCGGTGGTCTATGCATCGGCCCGGTGTCTCCGTAAAAGAACGTGGAGATGTCGATCACCGAATCTGAAGAAGGTAAGAACATGGCACAGGGAACCGTCAAGTGGTTCAACGCTGAAAAGGGCTACGGCTTCATCGCACCGAACGATGGTGGCGCTGACGTCTTCGTCCACTACTCCGAGATCCAGGGCAACGGCTTCCGTACCCTCGAGGAGAACCAGCAGGTTGAGTTCGAGATCGGCGAGGGCGCCAAGGGCCCGCAGGCTCAGCAGGTCACCGCTCTCTAAGACTCTCCGGGGCCTGAAAGGGTCCCCCCGGGTCTCGGAGACCGGTTCTGCTCTGCCGGAACCGTTCGAAGACACCGCCCCCCACCGGATACGTCCGGTGGGGGGCGGTGTCGTGTCTCAGGATGTCCCCGCTGCGGTCGCGGCGGTCAGTCTTCCTGTGCTGGGCGGCAACGCCGCCACCGGCGTCCGGAACCTGCCCCGGAACCTGCCCCGGAATTTGCCGAGGTCGGTCGGGTCAGTGCTGTTCCTGCCAGGCGACGACCGAATCCATGTGTTCGACTGTCCAGGTGAACATGGCGTGTACCGGGGTGAGTGCGGAACGGCCCAGGTCGGTCAGCCGGTAGACGACCCGGGGGGGAATTTCGGGGTAGGCGGTCCGTTCGACCAGTCCGTCGGAGGTGAGGACGCCGAGGCGCTGTGTCAGCACCTTGTCGGAGATGCCGTCCACGTGCTTCTTGAGGTCTCCGAAACGCCGGTCGTCGTCCTCGAGGGCCAGAAGTATCAGCATGTTCCACCTGTCGCCGACGGTGGTGAAGAGGACTCGGCTCGGGCAGTTGCGCGCGGCCGGATTCCAGGAAGGTGATGGGGGGACTGCTGTGGACATGTGAATCAGACTAGCACCGGCAGCGGCCGCCGGAACAACACCGTATACACACTTTACATTGGTAAGTTACAAGGGTATGGTCGGTTGCGTAACCACGACGACACCCGTTACGGGTCGTGGCCCGGGACCGCCGAACCGGTCCCTTCAGGTCAGGTACGGTGCCGGCAGGCGCCGTCGTTGTCGCACACCGTCACGAAAGGTCAGTTCATGAGCACCGTCACCGTCTACGGATCCACCGGCATGGTCGGGTCCGCCATCACCGCCGAAGCAGCTTCCCGTGGGTTCACCGTCACCGGAGTGACCAGGGGAAACCCGGATCATGTGAAGAACCCGGTCCCCGGCGTCACCTATGTCACCGGTGACATCGCCGACACCGGAGACGTCGTGGAGAAGGCCCGCGCCACGGACATCATCGTGTTCTCCGTGCCCGGTCCGCGTGACGGAAGCTCGGTCCAGCCCATCATCGACGCCCATTCGCGCATCGTCGCAGCCTTCGCAGGGGCGAAGATCACCGCCCGCATCTTCATTGTCGGAGGGGCAGGAGCCACCCGTACCCCGGACGGCACGATGCTCAAGGACACCCCCGACTTCCCCGCCGCGTACAAGGCCGAAGCGGAGAGCTTCGCCAGGATCCTGGAGCTCTGGCAGGGCTCCGCCCGTGACCTCGACTGGACCATGCTCGCCCCGGCGCCCCAGATCGCCCCGGGTGAGCCCACCGAGTCCTACAACCTCGGTGACGACCAGCCTGCCGGTGACTTCGTGACCGCCGGTACCTTCGCCAGGGCAGCGGTCGACGAGCTGGAGAAGCCGGCTCACCGGCGTGCACGTTTCACCGTCGCCAACGCCTGACCGACAGGCCCTGCCGGCACGCTTCTGACCGTCCTCCCGATGTCGGGCAAGGGCTCCCCGCCACAGGCACAACCGTCGTTGGACGGTCCGTGTACCGGCGGCATCCGCGGTGGCGGGGGACGGTACGACTTCCCCCCGCTACAACGGAGGGAAACACACACCTGTCCGGTGGTCCGTGTATGGTCGCACGTCGAGACTGGTTTCGAGGTATGAAGGTAGGACGGACCGGATGGCAGCGCAGGATAGTGCGGGTACGGGCGGTAGCGGCAGGAAGCTCGTGATCGTGGAGTCCGCCACGAAAGCGAAGAAGATCCAGCGCTACCTCGGCGACGGATATATCGTCGAGGCGTCCGTCGGACATATCCGTGACCTGCCCCGGGGGGCCGCCGATGTTCCCGCGAAGTACAAGAAGGAACCGTGGGCACGTCTCGGCGTGAACGTCGAGCACGACTTCCAGCCGCTCTACCTCGTCAGTGCGGACAAGAAGAAGAAGGTCGCCGACCTCAGGGCGAAGCTCAGACAGGCCGACGAACTTCTGCTGGCCACCGACCCCGACCGTGAGGGGGAGGCCATCGCCTGGCATCTCCTCGAAGTGCTCAAGCCGAAGGTTCCGGTCCGCCGGATGGTCTTCCACGAGATCACCCCGGAAGCTATCCGTGAAGCCGCGGAGAACACCCGTGAGCTTGATCTCGACCTGGTGGACGCCCAGGAGACCCGACGGGTCCTGGACCGCCTCTACGGGTACGAGATCTCACCGGTGCTGTGGAAGAAGGTCATGCCGCGGCTGTCGGCGGGCCGGGTGCAGTCCGTCGCCACGCGGGTCATCGTCCGCCGTGAGCGTGAGCGTATGGCCTTCGTCAGGGCCGGCTACTGGGACCTGACCGCGACGCTTGACCGCGGGGACCGTGGGGCTTCCGACACCGCGGGCGGAAATCCCCGTACCTTCGATGCCGACCTGGTCGCCGTGGACGGTGCGAGAGTCGCCAGAGGCCGGGACTTCGGTGAGGACGGGAAACTGCGGACAAGCAGGTCCCGGCAGAATGTCACAGTGCTCGACGAGGCCCGTGCCCGTGCTCTTGCTGACGCCCTGACCGGTGCCACCATGGCAGTGTCTGACGTGGAGGAGAAGCCGTACACACGGCGTCCCTACGCACCGTTCATGACGTCCACCCTCCAGCAGGAGGCGGGCAGGAAGCTGCACTTCACCTCGGAGCGCACGATGCGGATCGCGCAACGGCTCTACGAGAACGGTCACATCACCTACATGCGTACCGACTCGACAACCCTCTCCGCCTCGGGCATCGCCGCGGCCCGGCAGCAGGCCGCCGAGCTCTACGGTCCCGCCTATGTGGCAGATTCTCCCCGGCAGTACACCCGCAAGGTGAAGAACTCCCAGGAGGCACACGAGGCCATCCGCCCGGCCGGTGAGACCTTCGCCACCCCCGGGGCACTCGCCTCCCAGCTGGACGCCGAAGAGTTCAGACTCTACGAGCTGATCTGGCAGCGCACCGTCGCCTCACAGATGGCTGACGCCCGGGGAACCTCGATGAAGGTGACGGTCTCGGGCACCGCATCCTCCGGGGAGAACGTCGACCTGCAGGCCAGCGGCCGTACGATCACCTTCCCCGGATTCCTGAAAGCCTATGTGGAGTCCACCCGCAACGCCGACGGCCGGGATGTCGCGGACAACGCCGAGAAAGCCCTGCCCGTGCTCGCCGTGGGTGACGCCCTGGACGCCGCGGCGGTCGAGGCCAAGGGCCATGAGACCCAGCCGCCGGCACGATACACCGAAGCCTCCCTGGTCAAGACCATGGAGGAGCTCGGAATCGGCCGACCCTCCACCTACGCCTCGATCATCAAGACGATCAAGGACCGCGGATATGTGGTCTCCCGGGGTTCGGCTCTGGTGCCCAGCTGGACTGCTTTTGCCGTGGTCGGGCTACTCGAAGACAACTTCGGTTCCCTCGTCGACTACGAGTTCACCTCGTCGATGGAGGACGAACTCGACGAGATCGCCCGCGGTGAGGAGAACAGGTCCCACTGGTTGCAGGGGTTCTACTTCGGGGACACGTCCGCCTCCGACGCTCCGGCGGAAACTGTCGCCCGCCTGGGCGGTCTCAAGCATCTCGTGGCCGACAACCTCGAGCAGATCGACGCCCGTAAGGTCAACTCACTGCACCTGTTCGACGACGCCGCCGGCGTCCCGGTGGTCGTGCGGGTGGGACGCTACGGGGCTTACCTGGAGAGAATCGTTCCCCCGACGACCGAGGGAGGCGAACCGACCGTGCAGCGCGCGAACCTGCCGGAGTCGCTCCTTCCGGACGAACTGACCCCGGAGATCGCGGAGAAGCTCTTCTCCACCCCGCAGGGTGGACGGGAACTGGGCGTCAACCCGGCTAACGGCCGGGTCATCGTCGTCCGCGAGGGACGGTACGGCCCCTATGTGACCGAGAAGGTCACCGACGACGAAGAGGCCAGGGTCGTCGCCGAGGCGGAGAAAGTCATCGACGCGGAACGGGACGCCGAGGACGCCGCGCGCGCCGCCGAGGGCAAGAAGCCCCTCAGCAGAGAGACGAAGACGGCACAGAACAGGAAGGAACGTCGGATCAGGGAGATCCTCGAGGAGACCCTGAAGCCGAAGACTGCGTCACTGCTGTCGTCCATGGACCCGGCGACGGTGACCCTCGAGGACGCCCTGAAGGTCATGTCCCTTCCCCGCGAGGTGGGTGTCGACCCGTCAGACGGTGAGATGATCCTGGCGCAGAACGGCAGGTTCGGCCCCTACCTGAAGAAGGGCAACGATTCCCGTTCCCTCGCCAGTGAGGACCAGGTCTTCACGGTCACCCTCGAAGAGGCACGGCGGATCTACGCCGAACCGAAGCGTCGTGGGCGCGCCGCGGCGAAGCCGCCGCTGAAGCAGCTGGGGGACAATGATGTCTCCGGTAAGCCGATGACGGTGAAGGAGGGACGCTTCGGCCCCTACGTGACCGACGGGACGACGAATGCGTCTCTGCGTCGGGGCGACACACCCGAGACCATGACCGATGCCAGGGCCAATGAACTGCTCAGTGAGCGGAGGGCGAAGGAGGCCGCAGAGGGGGGGCCGGCGAAGAAGTCGGCGAAGTCTTCGCGTAAGGCGTCCCCTGCGAAGAAGACGGCGAAGAAAGCTGCGAAGAAGACAGTCAAGAAGACGGTCAGGAAGTCCACGGCGGAGAGGTAGACCACAACCACTCCCGCGCGTGGCATTCCCGCCCGCGTCCCCGCGCCGGCTCACCTCGGAAGCGGCGCTCCCACCGGGCGTGCCCCGGGAGAACCGTGGACCGCCTGGTAGCTCGTCGACCATGCCAGAGGGGCGTCCGGGGTCAGTACGTCGCCGTGGTGCCAGTCGACCTGGACACGGTTCGCGTCCACGTCCACGGCCATGTACCCGTGACGGGAGAGGTCGACGTACCGGAACCAGTTGTCGACCTGCCTGAGGATCTGCTCACCGGCACTGAGCACCGCGGCGACGGGTGCGTCGAGGGCAGGGGAGGTGGCGATCCCGTCGAAGGCGCTGGCCGCCGTCACTGACGGGGTCACGAATTCCGTCGCAGCAGCACGGGTGTTCCGGCCCAGACGCCAGTCACCGGCGTTGGCGGGAATGTCCGCAGCCCAGGACGAGTGGATGTCTCCGGTGAGGAACACCACGCCGCCGCGGGCCGGGACGGAGCCGTCTCCGACGATCAGGTCGATGATCCGCTGGCGTTCAGCCATGTACCCGTCCCACTGGTCGGCGTTGAGTGCCAGGCCGTCCGCGGGGATCCCCGTCTTCTCCACGAGCCAGTCGTGGATGCGGGGGTCGAGGGAGTCAGGCAGGGTCATCGGGGCGAACATCACCTCGTTGCCTATGAGCTGCCAGCGGGTGTCGGACGTGGTGAGGACGTCGGCGAACCAGTCGAACTGGGAGCGTCCCATCATGGTCCGCGCAGGATCCGCGGAACCTCTCCACGCCGCCGGGATCTCCTGCTGCTCGTCACGGTAGGAGCGCAGGTCCGGGATGATCAGTTCGGCGAGGGTACCGAACCGGAGATGCCTCTGGGCGGGGACGCCGCGCAACGGCATCCACTCCAGGTAGGCCTGGGTGGCGGCGGCCTTCATCGCGGCGAAGTCGTCCCCGGGTTCGATGGAGTTGCCGGTGGCACCGTCCCTCCACGTGTTGTCGGCGAACTCGTGGTCGTCCCAGATCGCGATGAGCGGGCGGGCTGCGAGCAGGTCCGCCAGGTCGGCGTCCCTGTGGTAGTGACCCTGCCGGATCCGGTAGTCGGAGAGGGAGGTGGTCCGGTTGGCGGGCTGGACGCGGCGCACGGTCGTCTCGTGCATCGCCCCGTACTCCCCGGTGGCGTACTCGTAGGTGAAATCCCCGAGGTGCAGGGTGAACTCGAGGTCGTCCCGGTCGGCCATCTCCCGGTAGGCGCGGAAGTACCCGGCCTCGTAGTTCGCGCACGAGCAGACACCGAACCTGAGGCTCCCCGGGTCAGCTCCGACGGCCGGGGCGGTCCTGGCACGACCGGTGCGGGAGACGGTACCGGTGGCGGGCCCGTCGACGACGGTGAAGCGGTAGAAGTAGTCGGTGGAGGGCTGCAGGCCCGTGGCGTCCACCTTCACCGTGTGGTCCGCGGAGGCGTCGGTGGTCACCTCACCGGAGTTCACGGTGTCGGTGAACCCGGGGGAGGTCGACACCTCCCACCTGACGGTGACCGGGGATCCGAGCCCGGAGCCGGGTACGGCGTCAGGGGAGGGGGTGACGCGGGTCCACAGGACCACGGCGTCCGGGAGAGGGTCGCCGGAGGCGACGGAATGGAGGAAACCGGTGGCGCCCTGCACGTTCGCGGACACGAGGTTGACCGTGCCGGCCGCGTAGGTGAGGACGCCGAGAGCGGTGGCGCCGGTGAGGAAGCTGCGACGGGAGTAGGGGGACACCGGTCTCAGGCCTTCCTGCCGTTGACTGTGAGCGAACCGTCGGCGTTGACGTCGACCTGTGCGGAGTACGCGGCGGCGAGGTTGATGCGCTGCCACGACCCGTCAGGACCCTGGTCGTCGAGGGGATACCCTGACGGAAGGGCGGTGGCTGCGATGACCGCGGCACGCTGTTCCCAGGTGAGCGTGGGGAAGCGGTTGATCAGCAGGTCCGGGGCAGCCTGCGGGACGGTCACGGGTACGTCCGTGGCGTACACGGTGGGGAAGCCGTACGTTCCCTGTTCCGCGTAGGTCCGGGCCGCTTCGTCGTCGCTCCGGTAGCTGCCGCCGGCGGCGTCCTGTGCTGCCACAGCCTCGGACAGCGGCCGGCCGAGCCTCCACTCGAGTTCGGCACGGATCTCCTGACCTGCCTGGGTCAGTGCGTCCCGCATTTTCAGGTCGTTCCAGCGGTCGGCTGCCGCGGCAGTGCCGGTCATGCGCCCGCCGATGACGTCCAACGGGTAGTGCACGCCCATGACCACCCGGCTCTCGCCGGCGTCAGATCCACGGGCGACGAGCTGAGGGGCCAGTTCCGGAAGGACCGCGGCGAGCAGGGTGGTCACCAGGACCGCCTGGTTGGTGTGTCCGGAGGGGAAGGATGCCGAACCACCGAGTTCGTAGTAGTCTTCGCCGGAATCGTCATTGTGGTGCACGATCCGGTCCGGGGCGACCTCGAAGGGGCGGGGATTGTCGAAGATCTCCTTCTCCACCAGGGTGGACGCCGCGATTCCCTGGGCGCGGGAGAAATAGCCGGAGTCGAGGAGCGCCCTGGTCTTCGGCAGCCGGTTCTCTTCGATGGCGGTGCGGACCAGGGGGGCGAGGGTGGTTCCGAAAGCGTCGGAGAATCCGGCGAGGAGATTGCCGTCGTCGACCCTGGCATCCGCCTGTGCCCGGGCCACGCGGTCCGGGGAGGCGGTGTTGTTGATCCTGACCACGGTGTCGAGGTTCTCGGTGATGATTTCCGGGTGGTTGTCGCGCAGATCGTTGAAACCGTCGACCACCTGGTAGTAGGTTCCTCCCGGGTAGGAGCTTATGTCCGAGATGTATCCGACGTAGGCGTCCGGTCCGAACGGCTGGGGGACGGGAGCGCCGGGGTGCTGGACCGCCGGCAGTGTGGACGGAAGGAACTGGGACTGAAGGTCACGGACCTGGCCGGTGAGCTGGTCGACAGGTGACCTGTCCGCTGCCGGGGCGGCGGCGGCCTGGGGAAGGATGATGGTGGCGGATGTCAGGGAGGCGATGAGCACCGCTGCGACGGGTCGCGCGGGAAGTAGTCTGCGGGTCTTCACGTGCGGTCAGGCTAAGCGGCGCAGACACCGGGACAGTGGCCCCAGAGTGAACTTGTGGTGAATTTATATCAATACGACGCGGTGCTCGACTGTTGCGACAGCTGTGACCCATCGTTTGACCCTGTTTTCGAGCGGTCCTACGATGATGTTCACATAATTGAACTCTCTGATGACAGGTGGAGAACAGTGTCAGTGCAGGATGCGGGACAGGCTGCGGACAAGACCGTGGGAACCACGGTGACGCAGACCGCTACGCGGCCGGACGGGCCCGCAGGCGGAGAGAAGAAGAAACCCCGGATCATAGGCATCCTCGGGCCGGCGTTCGTCGCCGCCATCGCCTACGTCGATCCCGGTAACGTCGCCGCCAACCTCTCGGCAGGTGCCGAGTACGGGTACATGCTGCTGTGGGTGCTGGTGGCCGCGAACATCATGGCCATGGTCGTCCAGTACCTGTCCGCGAAGCTCGGCCTTGTCACCGGCAGGAGTCTGACCGCGAATATCTCGGACTGGTTCGACGCCCGTCGCAGCAGGTCCCGTGCGGGACGCCTCGCCTACTGGGGGCAGGCGGAGATCATCGCCGCGGCGACGGACATCGCCGAGGTGATCGGCGGCGCTGTCGCCCTCCACCTGCTGTTCGGAATCCCCCAGCTGCTCGGTGGTTTCATCGTCGGCGCAGTGTCTCTGGGACTGCTGGCCTTCCAGGGCAGGAAGAGGCAGCGCACCTTCGAGGCGATCATCGTCGGCTTCCTCGTCATCATCACTGTCGGCTTCCTGTCGGGCCTGTTCGTCACCGGCCTGTCGGTCGGTGAGATGGTCGAGGGGATCGTCCCCCGGTTCCAGGGGACGCACTCGGTGATTCTCGCGGCGTCCATGCTCGGCGCCACCGTCATGCCGCACGCCGTCTACCTGCACTCGGGTCTGGTCCGTGACCGGAGCTTCAACCCGGGCACGGAGGCGTCGATGCGCAGGCACCTCAAGGCCACGAGGATCGACGTGTTCGGGGCACTCTGCCTGGCGGGTACGGTCAACATCGCGATGCTGTGTCTCGCGGCCCAGGCGCTGCGTGGTGTGGAGGGCACGGACTCGATCGAGGGCGCCCATGCCGCCGTGACCGATGCTCTCGGTCCGGTCATCGGGGCACTGTTCGCCATCGGTCTGCTGGCATCGGGTCTGGCGTCGACCTCGGTGGGCTGCTATGCCGGCGACATGGTCATGAGGGACCTGCTGAAGATCCGCATCCCGATCCTGCTGCGCCGCCTGGTCACGATGATTCCGGGACTGGCGGTCCTGGCACTGGGCATTGACCCCACCTGGGCCCTGGTGATCAGTCAGGTCGTCCTGTCGGTGGGTATCCCCTTCGCGCTGGTGCCTCTGGTGGCGCTGACCGCGAAGCGTTCACTCATGGGGCGTTACGTCAACGCCCGGGGGCTGACACTGGTCGGCTGGTTCTTCGCGACCGTCATTATCGCGCTCAATGTGGTGCTCATCTGGTTGACCGTGACCGGGCAGGGCTAGCAGCGGCCGGGGTGACTCCCCGGCGGGGTCACCGGTCGGTTCCGGTCGCTGCTGCAGTTGACCCGGCGGCGGGGCTCTGCGGAGTCTGTTCCGCCTCACGCTCCGCTTCTTTTTCCGCCTCGCGTTCTGCCGCGCGTTCCGCTTCTTTTTCCGCCTCGCGTTCTGCCGCGCGCTCCGCTTCCCTTTCCGCCATCGTCGGCCGGATGGGACGTGCCAGCTGGGTCATTTCGCGGCGTCCCCGTAGTTCCACCGATTTCAGCATCGTCCACCGCGCCTGCTCGGCCTCGTTGGCCTGACGCACTGTGCCCGCGGTGGTCAGAACGCGCCCCGGTGTTTCCTTGGCCACGTCGGTGAGGCGGGCCGCGGCGTTCACGGCGTCTCCGATGACCGTGTACTCGAACCTGTTCTTCGCCCCGATGTGTCCTGCGACGACGGGCCCGACGGCGGCGCCGATGCCGGCGGGAAGTTCCTGTTCGGCCAGTTCTGTCTTCAGCTCACGGGCTGCGGCGAGGGTGTGGCCGGCGATGTCGTCCAACGGCAGCGGGGCACCGAACACCGCGAGCGCGGCGTCTCCTTCGAACTTGTTGATGATTCCCCGGTTACGGTGCACGACCTCCACCACGATGTCGAAGAAGCGGTTCAGTGCGCGGACGACCTCCTGCGGCTCCCGGGACACCGCGAACCCGGTGGAACCCACGACATCGACGAAGAGGACCCCGACCTGGCGGTTCTCGCCGCCCAGCGTCGGCTTCTCCTCCAGGGCCCGCCGGGCGACCTCGTCCCCGACATAACGGCCGAAGAGCTCCCGGACCCGCTCCCGTTCCCGCAAACCCGTCATCATCTCGTTGAAGCCGGCCTGCAGAACCCCGATCTCGGAACTGTCGTAGATCCGCACTTTGGCGTCATTGTCCCCCCTGCGGGCGCGGTTCATGGCCACCTGCAGCTCACGGATCGGATCGACGACGGTCATGGTCATGAGCCGGGTTCCGGAGAATCCGGTGAAAAGCTCCGTCAGGCTCAACGCCAGTACACCGGGGAGGATCTCGGTGGCATCTCCTCCGAAGAACCCGCTGGCCTGGGCCACCACCATGAGCACCACCCCGATCACCGGGACGGCGGACGTGAGGATCCACACGAAGGTGATCTGCCGGGACAACGGTGCGATCCTGCCCTCTGAACCCAGTTCAGGTTTCAGGGCGCGGGCGGCGACCGGACGGACCATGCGCTCGGCGACCATGTAGGTCAGCAGCACCACCATCGCCCCGCCCAGGATCGCGGTCACGGCCACGGTGAGCGCCCAGCTCCGGGACACCTCAGCCATGGCGACAACGGTGAATATCACCACGCCCACGAGCCAGAGCACCGCTCCCAGCAGCGCCTGGAAGCCGGGTATCCGTAGGACGAGACGCCTGATCATGGTCGGGTCGTAGCTGTCGGGGGCCCGTTCCCAGCCGAGAACGGGTGTGAAGAAGTACAGGGTCATCCCGACACCCACAATGATCGCGAACCCGAAGTAGCCCACGTAGAGGGACGCCGTGAGTGTACTCACCGACAGGAATTCCCTGGCGCCGGGCAGCGGGACGAGGAAACGCAGGAACGTGGCGACGGCGAGAGCGCCGAAAACGTTGACGACCAGTACAGACAGGGCATAAAGGGGCCAGCTCGTGCCCCATGCCCACCGTAGGTACCGTGCTAGTCGCCGCATGGTTGTCCAGCCTATCGGAGCGGGAGGACGGGTGTCCCCGCAGCACCTGCCTGACCGTGACCCGTCTAGACTGACGGTCATGTCAGCTCCGGTCACTCCCGCCGCCGACGTGTTCGCCCGTTCCGCGCTGAGTCCGCACGTCAGCGGCCCCCTGCGGGAAGCGGTCCGCTCCGCCCGTGCCAGGGTCCGGGACCGGGACCGGTTCGGGGTGTCCGACGAGGCGGTCAATGACGCCGCGATGACCCATTCCTGGCTGTTCACCGGGCCACCCGGTTCCGGGCGTTCCGTGGCGGCCAGAGCGTTCGCCACCGCACTGGTGTGCGAGAATCCGGAGATCGCCGGGTGCGGGGAGTGTGACCAGTGCAGGTCGGCCGCGGCGGGAACGCACCCAGACATCTCGTGGATCAGGACCGACGGCGTCACGATTCCGGTGGACGATGTCCGGGACATCATCCGCACCTCGGCAGTACTGCCGTCGGTGGCTCGGTGGCGTGTGGTCATCGTGGAGGACGCTGACCGTCTCGGGGACTCCGGAGCCAACGCCCTGCTCAAGAGCGTGGAAGAGCCGCCAGCCCACACGGTGTTCCTGCTGTGTGCGCCCTCGACCGACCCGGAGGACATCTCCATCACCCTGCGGTCCAGGTGCCGGCACATCTACGTTCCGACGCCGTCGGAACACGAGGTGGAGGCGGTGCTCCGGGCAGATCCCCGGCTCGGCCTGACGGAAGAGCAGGCGCACTGGGCCGCGGAAGTTTCCGGAGGGCACATCGGGCGTGCACGTCACCTGGCCTCCGATGAGGCGGCCCGGACCAAACGCGCCACGGCGTTGAAACTGCCCGGCCTTATCTACCGTTCAGGGGAGGGGTACAGGTTCACCGCGGAACTGGTGAAGACCGCGACCCTGGAAGCAGCAGCGTCTTCAGAGGAACGGGACGCCCGGGAACTGGAGGAGCTCGAGAGTTCCCTGGGCATGGGGGCGAAAGGCAGGGGTGTCGCCAGAGCCCAGGTCGGATCTGCCGGGCAGGTGAAGGAACTTGAGAAGCAGCAGAAGAACCGGCGTACGAGGATGCTGCGGGACTCCCTGGATCTGGCACTCATCGACATCGCCGGCCTCTACCGGGACGCCATGATGATCGCCGCCGGGGCAGTCACTCCGGGAGTTGTCGGGGAGTCCGGGGCCGGCACCCCTGCCCCGCAGGACGCACCACCGGTTCCGGTCGGCGGTTTTCTCCATCCGGACCAGCAGAAGGTGTCGCGGGAACTGGCCCGCCGCAACACGCCCGAGGCCCTGGTGCAGTGCATCGATGCGGTGACCCGGTGCCGGGAGACGCTGCGCCGCAACGTCAAACCCGAAGTGGCTCTGAATGCCATGGTCGGCCGGCTCCGGGAGTGCTGCGGGCAGGTGTGAGGGTCGCCGCCGGACCTGAGGGAACCGAAGACAGGGGACGGCGGGTGGATGTCCGGTTCCTGCAGGTTCCGGCAGGTACCGGCGCAGGAGCGGGGACTGTGTGCCCCTGGTTTGCCGGTGCTGTGTGGTGTCCGTTAGGATTACCGATCGTGCCGCTTTAGCTCAGTCGGTAGAGCGTCTCACTCGTAATGAGAAGGTCGCGAGTTCGATTCTCGCAAGCGGCTCCAGTAAGTTAGCAGGTCAGACCACATTTCCTCGGCAACGGGGGATGTGGTCTTTTCCTGTTGGTCCGCTCTCAGTCCGCTACGCCCCGAACGTGACGGCTTCACCAGTGCGTTGATACCCCTTGCAACAGCGTCCAAGTCGTCCGGGAACAAGTCCGCATACCTGTTCAACGTCTCCGTCGCGGTCGCATGTCCGAGCATTCTCTGAACCGCCTTCACGTTCGCACCAGACGAGATGGCAAGCGACGCCGCCGTGTGCCGGAGATCGTGCAGCGTCAACGCCGGGAAGTCCTCGTACACCTCACGGAGCGTGTCCACCGCCGGCCGGAAGTACCGACTCCTGTAGTTGCTGTGCCGTAGTGGTCTGCGCTCCACACTGGTGAACACTGGTGCTGTCTTCAGCTTCCCTGCTGTGAGTGCCCGTAGGTCGCCGTCCAGGACGCCTGGGAACGGCACTGAGCGTGTCTCGTATGTCTTCGTGTCTCCTAACACCATCGTCCCCCCAACGTCGCTGTACGCCTTGTTCACGTTGATTCTGCGGCGCTTCAGGTCAATGTCCGCCACCGTGAGCGCTGACGCTTCACCGAACCGGAGTCCCGTGTACGCGAGAAAGCGGACAATCTCGGGGAGGTAGTCCACCGTCCGGGCCAGACGTTCCACCTCCGTGGCAGTGAGGATGGGCCGGGGCCGTTGACCGGTGCGGGGGAGTTTCACCCCGGCGGCAGGATTGTGGACGATGATCCCCGCTTCGACAGCGTGACCGAGGACGGCACGGAGAATGAACATGGACTGCTGGAGGACGGCGGGGCCGGTGCCGTTCTTGTGCTGTTCCGCTACCCATGCTTTCACCTCGGGTTTGCGTATCGACCCGGCTTCCCTGTCTCCCCACACGGGTGCCACATGGTTTTTCCACGTGCTTTTGCGGTTGGTGCGGGTGGTGGGTTTGACGGTGGGGGAGGTGATTGTGGACCATTCTTCGTGGATGGTGGCGAGTGTTGTTCGGGCGTTGTGGGGGTCGATGTAGTCGCCGTTGTGGAACTGGGCGGTGATCGTTTTCTCGTGCCGGGTGGCGTCGATTTTGCGTGTGTAGGACGCTGTTTTTTCTTCGCCGTTGTGGTCGATCCAGCGGAGTAGCCAGCGTTTGCCGGTGCCGTGGCGTTTGCTGGGGGTGCCGTCGCGCCTGGTCCACCTGTCTTCTATGCGCGTAGTGCCCGGAGTACGGCGCTGGTTAGTCATCGGTCGAATCTTGATCGACGCTGCCTAGCCATTTATGGAAGTCGTCATTCAGAATTTGAATAGATTCTTTAATTGAATTGCGCAAGTCGTCGTATATGAAGGCGTCAGCGGAAAGATTAGATATTCTCTTCTGTAGTCCATCTGGCAATGCTGTTCTTTGATCTTCGGGAAGATCGATTAGATTATCGGCAGTATTTGATAGTGATTTAAGTGCCGATTCGGCCATTACTAGTGAATTGACAGCCTCGGTAATCCTTATTATGTAATTCTGCCTTAGCGTTTCTGGAGTTGTTGGAGAGGCGCGGTATGACAGATCGTGAATAGGCACATTGAGTGCATCTGCAATTACTGTGGCCTCGGTGAGACTGAGGGATCGCTCTCCATTCTCTATTCTCCCAATTGTCGTTTGGTAAATTGAATTACCGAGTCTCTTGGTCATCAATTTCGCCAACTCAGATTGGGTCATTCCAGCGCGTTCACGCCGCTCGCGGATGAATCTTCCTAGCTCTTCGCGGTTGGGGTCGGGGGTTGCCATATGGCAATGGTGCCATGCCAGATGGCCCAATCACAACGTCATGGTATCGGTCTGCGCATATCACATGTGACGAAGAACACACTGACGGAAACCTGCCGCGTTTTCGCAGGTAGAACACATGACAGCATGGATAAAACAGTATGATGTATGCGATTGCAGCTTGGTGACGTTGACATCGCATACAACGCCACGGTTTACTTACATCGTCACCGACTAGAGTGCCGGAGACGAACCCGGTGAAGCTCCCCGGGGGATGGACAGCGAAGCACCTTCAGATCTTTGACAACAGAACAGTGGACACGGAAAGCGCACACCAAACCGTCAACCGAGACGCCACAGCGTAAGTGGGGAGCATGAACCCCCGGCCACGGGCGCAATAGGCACGGCGCGCAGCAACACCCCCTCCCGCCACACCGGCACGGAGGGGCAACCAACCAAACCACAACGAAAGGAACCACCTTGGCAGACAACACAGCGGCACTACTCGACACCGCAGACCTGGCCGAATACCTCGGAATCCCAGAAGTCACCCTCCGCACCTGGAGGCACCGGGGCCTCGGACCCCGCCACTTCAAACTCGGACGAAAGAGCTTCTATAAGGCCACCGACGTTGAGGAATGGCTGACCAACGCCTACGAAACCACCGGCACCGCTCAGCAGAGCGCCTAACCACCAAGGAGACACACACATGAACACCCCCAACGCCATCGGCGTCCTCCGTGAGAACGACGAATGCGACTTCGCCTACACGCACTTCACCTACGACCTCGGCGGTGAGCCGACCACCTACCCAATACACGCGGTGAAAGTGTCCTACGGACAGACCACCACGATCACCACCCCGGGCGGAACCGTCCTCACCTTCGAAGGGCAGGACACCGACCCCGACGACCTGGACCCCGGGCTGTCGTCCGAGCTGGCCGTCACCCGGCTGACCATCGCCCACGAACGGGGAGCGCACACCAATGCTTGACGCCCTACTGCTCTGGGTTGGCGGGTGGCTTTTCCCACTAGCGCCCGTCGCGTTCATCGCACTTCTCGTTCACCTTGAGGAAAGGACCAACCAATGAGCCGCCTAGCAGACCTGAACGCCGCCTACCTCCAGGCGAAGCGTGACTACGCCGCCGGGGTGATCTGCGAAGCAGACCTCGACTACGCCCGGGAACGCCTGGATCAAGCACTCGACAACGCACGGGAGACACGATGAACCCCACCTGGACCCTGCAAGACACGATCACCCGCGCAATCGGGGAGATGTTCATCCACTCACACCTCACCGAGAAAGAGATGGCGGATGAGGCCTACATCTGGAACACGGGCCTGACCTCCGACTACATCCACCGCGCACTCGACGCCCTAGGCGTGAAACCGTCGGCACTCACCGACGCCATAGCCGGGGACCTGGACGCGATCATCGGCGTCAACCGGGAAGCGGAACGAGAAGAGTTCTACGCCCGTATCGAACGCGCACGAAACAACAACTAGGAGAACCGCACCATGAAGCTCAGCCTTGAAGAAGCCCGCCGCCGGTTCGGTGGACCGCTGGACATCTCAGCCGTGTACAAGCCGGGCTACGACGGCCCCCGCGTGCCTATCGGACCGGGCCGGGAGTACCTGCAATGGCTGGAAGACAGCTGGAAGAAGTGAACACAAGAAGAAACCCCGTGGGGAACGCCACGGGGCAAGAAGAGAATGGAGGATCTCCTTGGATAATAACCCTACCGGACAAACCGCCGGTACCGCAAAACGTATGACGCTCACCGCCGTACTGGACCGCATGACGGCGTGGATCGACCGGTACAGCGTGCACCTGTCGGAGCATGAGGCACGGGTCATGGCCTTGTGGGCGGCACACACCTGGGTTGTCATGGGCTTCTACACCACCCCACGACTCATCTTCTCCAGTGCTACGAAAGGCTCCGGCAAGACCCGGCAACTGGAGCTGCTGGAGAACCTGACATGCGCCCCAAAGCTGACAGCGGACACCACCCCGGCTGTCCTGTTCCGAACCATTGAGAAGGGCCATGAGCAGGGCAGACCTCCCACCATCCTGTTTGACGAAGCGGACGCCACGTTCAACGAGTTCGGCGGTGGGAAGCAGGACCAACTACGGGGCCTGGCGAACAGCGGCTACAAGCAGGGAGGCACGGCTGAACGGTGCGTAGGCAATGACAATGAGGTGAAGACGTTCCACACGTTCGCACCGGTCGCGTTCGCCGGTATCGCGGGGAACATGCCCGACACCATCGTGTCCCGCGCCATAACCCTGGAGATGAGGAAGCGGAAACGTGGCGAACCCGTGGCCCCGTACAACACCCGTAGGGCACGCCGCGAGACCGAGGACATCCGCGCATGGCTGGAACTGTGGTCCGGGGACGCCGCCGTAACCGAGTACCTGGAGGAGGTGGAGACACAACTACCACCCGGCGTGGAGGACAGGGCCGGGGAGGTGTGGGAACCGCTGATAACGATAGCGGACCTGGCGGAGGAGCCGTGGGGACAGTGGGCCAGGGAGGCGTGCGTGTACTTTCTCGGCCGGCCATCACTGGAGGAGAAGCCCCGGCCTATCCGACTGCTGGAGGACATCCGGACGGTGATGGAGGGTCGGGAGTCCATCCCCACGGTGGACTTGTGCACCTTGTTGAACGGCCTGGAGAGCGCGGAGTGGGGTTCGTTGCCGGGTGGTATTCAGCCCTATGAGGTCGCCCGAATGCTTCGACCGTTCGGCGTCGCACCAGTTGGGATACGCCTGGGATCGGGTAAGACCCCACGCGGGTACACGGTCCATCCGACAATGCAGCGCGGCAAGGAACAGGTAGGTCTCCAGGACGCCTGGGATAGGCACCTTCCCCCTGTCGATGTTGCAGATACCCGCAACAGCCGCAACAGCCGCAACAGTGCAGGTCAGCGCGTTGCGGGGGCGGAGGTCGTTGCACTAGCAGGTGTGCAACACCGCAATGAGGGCGCAACATCCCACGGCCCCCTGACCAGCGCTGTTGCACCTGTTGCACCTGTTGCACCTTCCTCGGACAAGGAAGCGCTGGAGACCCTGAACGCCATGATCCCCGGCGACGCCACCCCGGTGACCGTCATCGCAGAACAACGCGGAGAAGCACCAGAAGTGATCCTCCAACACCTCCACGCCCTGGAGCAGGACGGGAAGGTCACCACACCCAACGGGAAGCTCTACACGCGGACGACAACCCCCGCGTAGCGCCCCGTCGCCAGCCGGTCGGCAATCGGCTGGCACACCAACACCTAGGAGGCTCATGGCCAATCCAATCATCTATGTCCCCGTGCTGGAGCACCGACGGCGGAGCGGTGAACTCATCGGAGCAACACAGTTCCGCGTCCGGGCCTGGTGGCAGCCGGCCAAAGTCCACATAAGGCAGGGACGGAATGACTACATGCTCACCATCGAACAGGCCCTAGCCCTGGCTAACGCGGTCGTAGACACCGTAGAAGCGCTGGAGGCAGGGCAGAAAGGGGATTAAACACAGCATTGAAACGTGAGAACTTCCGAATAATGCAGAAAGCGGGAATGTTCATCATCGAATCACCGGTGAAAGAATACCGCGCATTCCCCACAATGACATTAGCCGGTCAATGGATTGACAGTGAAGTAGCCCGGGCGAACGGATACCGCAGAAAAAGGGGAAACGAATGACCACAGACGAATACAGGGGATGGACACTGAAGCCACGGGCGGGGAGGGGAATAATAGCCACCTCACCCGACAAGTCCGACATTAAAGCGTTCAACTCAGCTGACAAGGCAATCGCCTACATTGACGGAAAGGAAACAAATGAGTGACAAATACACCACCCCGGCGGCACGATACAGCGCAATGCTCCGGGCCACCCGCCAACAGCAGGACCCGGAACCGGACCCGTGGATACCGGTCGACAGGCCCGGCGGACATGACCCGCGTCCTGCGGACATGACCCACGGGAGGTGCCAGCCATGAGCCGTGATAACGCCGAACAGTTTGCCGCCCTGGTCCAACAGGCGCTCACCTCCCCCGTCCTGCCCGACACCCCGGCCCCGGACACCCCGGACACGGACACCGGGCCACGCCGGCCCGCTCCCGTGCCCGAAGCAGGCCGGGGCGGTACAGCACCCGGCGCACGTGAGGCAGAAGCCCTTCACGATTTCGAGCAGACCGTGACCAGATCACTGAACATCAACCGACTCTAAGGAGACCAGCATGACTACTACCACCAACACCACTACTACTTTCGACCGGGGAACCACTGTTCTCACCGGCGAAGCCGCGTACCGAAAGCTCGCCGACGCCTGGGGCGTGGACGTGAACGACCTGTTCACTGACGCGCACCGTGAAGCCGTAGCCGACCTGAAGCAGTGGAACGACCTCACCGTCACTGTGACGGAACCTGATGTGCAAGAGATCGTGACCAGCACTGACCGCACGAAGTGGCTGAGCACCATCAAGAAGCAGAGCAGTGACGCTGTTGCAGCACGACTCATCAACGACGCGCACAACCGCGTGTCCGCGACGCTCGACAATCGCGTGACCACGACACTGCACGATGACGCCGCATGGGAGCACGTGGCCAGTGTCCTGGACGTAGACAAGGCCGTCGAGGACTACCAGAACGCGATCAACGACCTCGGTGAAACCGTGTACGACGCTGTAGCCGCTGCACAGGCCAACCCGAACGCCTTCGCCACCTACATGGCTACGTCCCCGAAACTGCTGTGGCTGGACGCTCTCGGTGCCCGGTGGAGGGACAGCGCAGCCCTCCACGCCGACATCCCCGACCTCCCGGACCTCACCTACAGTAAGGACGGGTTCGGCAAAATCACCAAGCACTACGATGAGGCCACGCTGGACCTCCACAGGACCGCGCGTAAACTCCGAGACGAAGCGAGACAGGACCGGTTCCTCGTAGACCTGGCGCTCGGCAAGTACCCCGGGTTCAGCTTGGCCACCACCCTCCAGCCTGACGTGTACCGTGCCCGGCTGGATCGACTGAACGGTGCCGGCACCTCCACTCAGGTCTAAACACCTGGGGGGAGACCCCTCCCCACGAACTTCAGCAGCGGTAGGCATAGGGCCTTTCCGACCGTGTACGGGTTCCCATGCCGTGCCCCTGCTGTTATCCGCCCGTTTCGGGGCCTGGGGGCTTGTGTGGCGGGCTTTTGTGGGGTTTATGGGTGTGGGGTTGGGTGGCGTTATTCTTCGCCTTAAAACGGCGTTTTTAGGGATCGTATTCCCTTTCGTGACATCTTATAAGTGGGGGGCATATTGATTGACGGTATTCAGGCGGGCTGTGAGATACCCGGCCTGGTGGAAACGTTTCCGTTCAGGGAACTGCGGGGGCTGTATCTGATTCTGGATGATGATTACTGGGAGGACGAGTAAATGCCTTACGGGGATACGTGGTATCAGGGCTACGAGTGGAAGAAGCTACGCCGTGAAGCGCAACGGGAGTTGGATTTGCGGTGCCAGCACTGTGGGGCCACTGAGCGCCTGGAACTGGATCACATTGTGAACCGGGCTAGGGGCGGGTCGGACACCTTGGATAACGTCCAGTGGCTGTGTCACGAGTGTCACCGGGTGAAGTCGTCGCGGGAGGCTACGGCCCGTCGTGGCAGGTTCCGCCGGGCGACCCCGCCACCGTTGGGGTTGGGCAGGGACGGTGACCGTTCGTGAAACACGTGGACGCCCACATGCGGGCACTGTCCGAGGTGCCGGGGGTGTGTGCCGTATGCGGTGACGGGGGAGCACTGTGGCCGTGCACGGTGACTTCCCGGATGATCTCGCAGCGTCACAGGGCGCTGATTCGTTCGGTGACGTCTCGTGGGGACTGCTGGTTGTGCTCCAGGTGCCGTGCCGAAGCGTTCGCGGAAACGAGTAGTGAGTAGCTGCTGTTAGCAGGGGACATCACCGTCGTGTGGTGTCTCCGACTATGGGCAGATTTTTCACTGTTGCTGCTGGTGGGGGCATGTTTTGCATGGTATTATGGGGGGTATGGAATGCGAGCAGTGTGGGGTGGTGTTGGTCGGGGGTTCGTCGCGCCGTCGGTTCTGCACTCCCCGGTGTCGTCAACGCCACCACCGGGCGGTTGTGGGGCCGCCTGAGCGCCTGTCTGAGGGCCGTTGGGTTCGGTGTTCGGGGAAGCGGCCTGTCACCGTGGAGGGCCGTGCTGCGTCGTCTACTGACCCGTCCACGTGGTCGTCCTGGCGGGAGGTTCAGACCTCGACGGCGGGTGATGGTTTCGGGGTGATGTTGGGAGGGGGTTTGGGCTGCTACGACCTGGACCACGCACTAGACGGTGGGGAGCTGAAGCCGTGGGCACGGGAGGTCGTGGAGTCCATCACTGAGCGTGTCCTGTTCGCTGAGGTGTCCGTCAGTGGGGAGGGGTTGCACGTGTTCGTGGAGGCTCCGGAGGGGCCGGGCCGGCGGCGTGCTGTCGAGGATGGCGGCGTGGAACGGTACACGCGGGCACGGTTCATCCGGGTGACCGGGAACCGGTGGGAACACCCGTCAATCGCTCATAGGATGTCACGAACCAACACATAGGCACCCTAGGGCGGTCGTACGGGCCACACCCTCACTCGAACCTCACCGAGCACCAGACACCCCGCCAGACAGCCGTACAGACCCCACTGCGGGCCTACGGCGGTCAAACACCAGACTCGTACGCGTACAGAACGCTTATGCCTACCGTAGCTGGGAATCGTCCAGGGGAGGGGATTGTCCCCGCCCCGGGCTCATTCATCTTCATGATCTGTGGTCTCTATCCCCTTTTTTACGCTTCTTTTCCTTCCTGGAGCGGTATGCATCGACGACGAGAGGAAGCGTTGAAAGCAAGGCTATAGTTAAAGCTGAGAGGCTAAAGGCCAATGCGCCAACTATGAATCCGATATTGTTTGTCGGCGGCTCGTCGTACCCGAGACTTATAAAGCTGGTTGCCCCGAAACTCCCGACGAGGATAACAAACAGTGCGGGAAATAGATGGCGGGCTCTGTTCATCATGCTGGCGGAGAGTTCCAGCTCTACCTTGAGGTTACGACGTGTGAAGGCCGTAGCTTCTGCGCGGAGAGATGAGTCCTTGATTTCCTCAGCGGTTCGGTGGATGTTCAGTGCATGTTCGATTGATGTGCTCGGCTTCATGCGATCTGTGATCGTGAAGGTAAGTAGAAGTACAAGGTTGAGGATTGTCGATGTCGCTAGCATGGTCTCCATGCCGGTGATGATTGCATGTGGTGCGGACTTCGTTGTTCGATTCTGTTGTTTGCCGTTCTAATTCACGTTGCACTTGGGGTGTTGTAGTCCGCTCTCAGTCCGCTACGGGAATACTCACTCTCCGACCACTGAAACGCTGTTAGTGCTATGACCTGCAATAATGGAACTGTCGGCAACCGTCCTGATTCCAAGAAACGCCTGATAGCGGTCACTCGTAATGAGAAGGTCGCGAGTTCGATTCTCGCAAGCGGCTCCACGTAACCCCAGGTAGAATACGGCGTAAACCACGGTTCTGTCCGGGGTTCTCCTGTGTCCGGGGTTCTGGTGCTGCCGGTGGGTGAGGGTGTGGTGTGGGTGGGGAAGTGAGGTCCGCGACACCCGTCCTGCGGTTTCGGCCCGGTCGCCCGGGGGTACCGGGTACTCTCTCGGGTGATCTGTATTCACCGCCCACCAGAATCCCAGGAGCCACCACATGTCCGACATCGGCAACCAGTACAGCTACACCGACCCGGAGACCGGCGCGAAGGTTGTCGTGGCAGGTGAGGAACAGCACAGTGACCGCTTTGCTGTCCTGCGACGCGAGGGGCCTTCCGAGCCGTGGGAGTTTGACGCCTCCCATCAGCTGCGCCGTACCGCCGAGCTGGCTGTCGAGCACCGGTCCGGTCAGGGTACCGGGGACGAGTTCACCATTGTCGAGCTGACCCCGGAGAAGGCGTCCTGACTCCCTGTATTCCGACTGCACCCGGCCCGGTCCCTCCGGGCTGCCCGGGGAGGTTCCCGGAGCACTTCCCGGAGCAGGCCCAAGAGTAGTCTCGGTACCGAGCTGTATCCGTCACCGAGGAGGTCAACCATGGCTCTGTCCACTGCACCTGCCGACCGGTTCCGTGAGGTTGCCGAGGGTTTCACCGCGCAGGCCACCGGGGTCACCGGGGAGGGGTGGGACGCCCAGACTCCCTGTGCGAAGTGGAAGGCCCGTGACCTGGTGGGGCATCTGATCAGCTGGTTCACTCCGGCGTTGGAGGATGTCGGGGTGCCTGTGGACCTGCAGGAGGACAAGTACTCGGATCCTGCCGCAGCCTGGCGTCAGTTCGCGGCAATTGTCCAGGATGCTCTCGACGACCCGGAGGTCGCTCAGCGGACGGTGTCCCGGGGGCCGGTGCCGGGGCAGCCGTTGTCCCGTAACGCGACCGCGTTCTTCATCCCGGACATCTTCATGCACACCTGGGATCTCGCCAGGTCCCAGGGCCATGATGTGGAGCTGGACCCCGATTTCGCGGAGAGGAATCTCGCCGGTCTGCGCTCACTGGGTGATCAGCTTCAGGCGGGGGTGGTTTCGGTCCTCCTGTCGAGGCTCCGGAGGACGCCACCCCCACGATCCGTCTCATGGCGTATGTGGGCCGCGACCCGGCTTTCGGCCTTGACCGGCAGGGTTCTGCCGGCAGGTCCTGACCGGTCGGTTCCCCTGTCCGGTCCTTGCCGGGGCTGTTCACCTGCCCGCGCGTCACCGGGCCTGTGGAGTCGACATGCCCCCCGGGTAGTGCACGGGCGCGCGTGCGGGGTCTCCGGCACGCACGACGCGCTTGCCGAAGGGGAAGCAGGTCACCGGGATCAGCTTGAGGTTCGCCCAGGCCAGGGGCAGTCCGATGACTGTCACCGCGAGCGCGGCCGCGGTGACCACGTGCCCGACCGCCAGCCATACACCGGCGACGAGGAACCAGATGATGTTGCCGACTCCGGAGGCCACTCCTGCTCCCGGGGTGTCGACGACGTCCCGGCCGAAGGGCCAGAGCACGTACCCGGCGATGCGGAAGGACGCCACCCCGAACGGGATGGTCACGATGAAGACGCAGGCGATGATTCCGGCGAGCACGTAGGCGCAGAACAGCCAGAATCCGGACAGGACGAGCCAGATGATGTTGAGCAGCAGCCTCACGGTGTCGTCTCCGGTTCTCCGGCAGGGGGCATTCCGGCGGCCGGACAGGTGTCGGACCGGTATGTCAGCGTGGAGGGGTCGTCGACGTCTTGGAGCAGGGGGATGTCGAGGACGGTGGCGGGTACGGCGAAGGCGTCCACCAGTACCTGTGACCACGGTCCGAGGGAGTCGACGAGGTCGTTGAGCGCTGCCCGGGCGGCTTTGGTGCGGGTGCCGGTGAGGATGTTCTGTTCCTGGTACCAGCTGCCGGCGGAGTGGATGATGTCGAGCACGTAGACGTCGCGGACCTGTTCCATGATTCTCTTGGCCTGGCCTTCCTCCATGCCGGACTCTGCTTCGAGGAGACTTTCGAGGACGATGCGGTCCACGTGCGCGAGGGCGCAGGCGACCATGTGGTCCTGGGTGCTGTCGACGAGGGCTGCGGCGTCCGCGACGTCCATTTTCCGGGCCGGTCTGATCCTGCGGATGAGACTCATCAGCAGCCGGTCCTCCCTTTCGGTGAGGAGTTCGATCTGGTAGGCGGGGTCGAACAGGGAGGTTGTCTCGCGGTCGGAGACGGAGTCGACGAGGTTCTGGATGACGGTTCCTGCGGCGGTGCGTCTTTTCAGCAGTGTCCCGAAACTGTCGAGGCCGAAGCGGACCAGTTCGAGGGGGCCGAGTCCGCTCATCTCGCGGGAGAATCCGGTGAGGAGTTCCTTGGCTGCCAGCTGCAGCATGACCACGTTGTCGCCTTCGAAGGTGGTGAAGACGTCGGAGTCGGCCTTGAAGGAGGTGAGGAGGTTCTCCGCCATGTATCCGGCTCCGCCGCAGGCTTCGCGGCATTCCTGGATGGTGCGGGTGGCGTGGGAGGTGTTCACGGCTTTGAGCGCTGCGGCGTGGGCCTCGAGTT
This sequence comes from Corynebacterium provencense, assembly GCA_900049755.1. Lineage (GTDB taxonomy): Bacteria > Actinomycetota > Actinomycetes > Mycobacteriales > Mycobacteriaceae > Corynebacterium > Corynebacterium neomassiliense. The sequence continues at coordinate 855,725 of LT160593.1, read as the reverse complement.
CGCGCTGGTCCACTGCCTGGTCATCGGTCATGGCTGTGCGGTCCGGCACGGTGGACTCCAGTTCGGCCAGTCTGGTGATGAGCTGGTTGGTCGCGGTCTGGAGTGCGTAGGAACGGGCGATGAGCGGGATGAGGCGCAGCCGGTGCTGCCGGTGTCCGATGAGTCTGGTCTCCGGCAGTGAGTCGTCGGGGGCGAACTGGCGTCGCCTGTTGGCGTAGCCGGTGGCGATCGTCAGGGCGGTGCGGGCTGCTGCCCCGGCGGACGCTCCGACGGTGATTCTGCCGCGGACCAGGGCTCCCAGCATGGTGAAGAACCGTGCCCCGTCGGATTCGACGGGTGAGGAGTAGGTGCCGTCGGGGGAGACGTCGGCGAAGCGGTTGAGCAGGTTCTCCGCAGGTACCCGCACGTGGTCGAATCTGATTGTCCCGTTGTCGACGCCGGGAAGTCCGCCCTTGTGACCGTGGTCGCCGATGTGTACCCCGGGGAGGACGCCACCGTCGTGGTCCCGGAGTCCGACGATGATGCAGTGCACGCCGTGGGAGGGGCCCCAGGACGCGGGGACGCCACCTGTGACGACGGTGGGATCGGTGGCGTCCTCCGGTTCGTAGTCTCCGGCGGGGGTGTAGAGCTGGCAGAAGACCGCTGCTTTGGTCGCGTGCCTGGCCGCGTTGCCGATGTACCACTTCTCCGCCATGGGCGTGGGGGTGTTGATCACGAATTCCCGGGTGACCCTGTCGTACACGGCGGTCGTCTGCAGTGCCTGGACGTCGGAGCCGTGTCCGCGTTCAGTCATCGCGAAGGAGCCGGGGACACGAAGCTCCATGATGTCCCTGATCAGCGGAATGTGGCGTTCGGTGCCGAGATTCTCCACCGCTCCGCCCCACAGGCCCCACTGGACTCCCGCCTTGACCATGAGGGAGAGGTCGGCTCCTCCGACGGTCTCGATCGCGGCGAGGGTTGTGCCGATGTCTCCGGTGCCGCCGTGGGCGGTCCGGAAGGCCCCGCGGGGAGCTCCGGTGCCGAGGATGTCGTGGAGTTGTGCGAAGGTCCTTTCGCGTGCCTCGTCGAGGGTGAGGGTGGCGTCGGGGCGGAAGTGCTTCTGTTCGGTCAGGGCTCTGGCGGAGTCACGTGCCGCGGCGAAGGGGCCGTCGAGGACGGCTCTGAGTTCGGCGGTGACTTCGGAGGTGGCCCGGGATGCGGTCCCGGCTGCGGTACCGGAACCGGAAGGTTGTTCGGTGTCGTCAGGGGGGCTGAGTCTGCGGGGGGAGTCTCCCGGGGTTCCTCTGGTGCGGCGGGTCAGTCCTGTGGTGTCGGTGGGTGGCATACCAGCCGATGGTATCGGAGCCGGAGTTCCGACAACGCCCCCCACTAAGGTCTGACCACATTGCGATGCAGGTGGGGGCGGAGTCTAGGATGAACGACATGACTCAGGAAGAACCGGATCAACCGGTGTCGACGACGAAGAAGACAGGCAGGGGCAGAAACACGGGCAGGGACTCGAAAGCCTGGCTCTTCGTCGCCTTCGCCGTCTTCAGTGTGGCGTGGGGAGGCAACGAGGCCACCCCGATGCTGGTCTTCTACCGTCACGAGGCGGTGTTCAGTGACGTCTTCGTCGATTCACTGCTCGTCTCCTACGCGGTGGGTATCGTCGCCGGCCTGCTGGTCTGCGGTCCACTGTCCGACCGGTACGGGCGCAAACCGGTCATGCTCCCGGCCCCGCTGATAGCTCTTCTCGGCAGCGTGTTCATCGCCGCCGGTGAAACCACGGAGTGGTCCATTTTCACGGGCCGTGTCCTCGCCGGTCTGGCTGTCGGCATCGTCATGTCGGCGGGTGGATCGTGGGTGAAGGAGCTGTCCGTCGCCCCCTTCGACCCGGGTGCGGGCCCGTCCTCGGGAGCTCAGCGTGCGACCATGTCGATGACCGCAGGGTTCGGCCTGGGGGCCGGCCTGGCTGGTGTTCTCGCGGAATGGGGGCCCATTCCCGGTCAGTTGCCCTACATCGTCCATGTCGTCCTGTCGGTCTTCGCCACGGCGGGGATACTCTCGGTCCCGGAGACCCGTCAGTCCGCCCACCTGAGGGTCCGCGGTTCTTTCTGGTCCGACCTGCTCACACCCACTGCCCGGCATCCCCGCTTCCTCACCGTCGTCGCGCCGATGGCACCCTGGGTCTTCGGCGCCGCCGGTGTCTCGTACGCGATCATGCCCCGACTCGTCCAGTCCCAGGTCTCCGCGCCGATCGCCTTCTCCGCCCTGCTCACCGTCATCGCGCTGGGCTGCGGGTTCGCCATCCAGAGGTTCGGTCCGAGGATCAACACCACCTCCAGTGCGCGAGGGCCGATCAGCGGACTGTGCATTGTCGTTGTCGGAATGGTCGTGGCGACCGCCTCCTCCGGCAGTATCGCGATCTGGAACACTGTCGTTGTCGCGGTGATCCTCGGATGCGGGTACGGGCTGTGCCTGGTGTCCGGGCTGACCGAGGTCCAGCGCATCGCCGGCCCGGACGACCTCGGTGGCCTGACCGCCGTCTACTACACGTTGACGTACATCGGGTTCTTCTTCCCGATGATCCTCACGGAACTGTCCGACAGTTTCACCTACCCGGAGATGCTGGGGTTCGGGATCGTCATGTCGGTACTGTGCCTGGTCGTCGTCACCGTCTTCTCGCGGCGGAATCTGCCCGTGGACAACGGGCCTGCCGTGGAGGTCACGAAGGCCTGATGCGGGAGGGGATGAGCGCGGGCGCCGCCAGGTGGACCACGGCTCCTGCCAGCGGCGCCACGCCGAGTGCCAGCGCTGTCCCTGTGACAGGGTCCGCCACGGTCAGGAGGAGTGCCACGGCCGTGACGGTGGCCACCGCCCAGCCTGCGAGGTAGGCACCGTGCTGCTCCCGGGTCAGTACGGAGGTGCCGGTGACGGTCAGGACGGCGAGTGCCCCCGAGGCGCAGGTCAGGACAGCGTAGACCCCGGCACCGGTGACGAGTTCCGGTGGCAGGAACAGGGAGGCCAGTGGGACCCCCGTCCACAGGGCGAGCAGCCCGCCACCGGCTGCGGCACCCGCGCAGGCCGCCAGCGGACGCCACAGGGCGCGGACGCCACAGGGCACGGACCGGCCGGTCCTTCCGGCGGGCGAAGTGCACTATGAGCGCCGGGGTGAACCGTTGCAGGGGCACGAGCAGAGGGGCCCTGGTCAGGGTGACCGCGGTGATCAGGGCGGCGAGTGAACCGGGGGCGGCGTCCCCGGAGGTGGCGGTGAGCAGCACCGGGAACCCGGTGATGAGCAGTGCACCTGCCCCTGAGGCGAGCATCGCCGTCCCGGTGCGCCGGAGGAACCGGCCGGTCGTGACATCGGCGACGGCCTGTGTCAGGGTCCGCACTCCGGAGCGACCGGTGAACAGTATTCCTGTCCAGCTCACGGCTCCGATGACGGTCACCAGCAGAAATGCGGTGAGTTGCAGTCCGGCCGCCCAGGCCGCGACTGCGAGCACCACCCGGACTGCGCTGTCGACCCCGATGAGCCGGGCGTAGGCTCTCCACCGGCCGGTGGCCGAGAGTATGCCGCAGACGGCGGCCTGGACGGTGTATGACGCCAGGCCGAGTGCGAACAGGACAGTGCCGGTACCCCCGGGGTCCCGGGTGATCGTCGGCACCGGCAGCAGGGAAGCGACGAGCCCGAGAGCGGCTGTGGCGAGCGCTGCCTGGGCCGCGACATGCAGGGGGCGGGCGGGCTTGCCGGGGCGGGCTTGCCGGGGCCGGCCGGGATGACGGTTGCCCCGGAGACCCGTCGCGCTGCCACGGCACGGGTGGTCTCATGGAGAAGCCCGTCGAGTATTCCCGTGCAGGTGAAGAAGAGACCCCAGTAGACAGTGAAACGTTCGTAGTCGGCGGTGTCCAGTGCCCGTCCGGCGACGACGATCACGACATAGCCGGAGAGGGCGACGACCACGGTCGCCGCTGACAGGGCCCGGCCGGCAAACCGTGCCGGCTCCGCTGCCCGGGTCGTCGACGGCGGCCGCCCGGTGACTCCGGTCAGGCTCCGGCCCCTTCGCCGTTCCCGTCTGCCCCGTCACCGTAGGTCTTCTCCCAGGCGTTGTTCCAGGTGTCGATGAGCAGGGGGACAGACCCCGCTGCCCCGACACCGGGGTTGGCCGCGAGGTAGTCTTCAGCCGCCTGCCTGGCCTTCTTCTCGGCTTCCCCGGTGTCGAGGCCGAGGCCGGCGGCGAGGGTGGGCCAGGAGAGGAACATGTCGTCCTGCCAGTAACCCCACTGGTGGGTTCCGGTGTCACGGAAGTTCCAGTTGATGTTGTTCCTGTCCGAGTCGATTCCCGCCTTGTCGGCGGCGGCCTTGAAGGCGTGGGTGCAGACGTTGGACACGGCCTCGATCGCGCCGCCTTCCACGGCGGGGGTCACGGAGCCGACGGGGTTGCCGCGCAGACGGTCACCGGAGGGCACGTCGTGTTCACCCATGAGGCCGGAGCTGGACGAAATGTAGATGTTCTTCTGACCGCTCAGTTTGTCGACGTTGAGTAGCGCGTCGTTCCTTCTGGCGGTCTCCCCGTTGCGGTCGCCCCACATCTCCTCGTAGGTCGCGTTCCCGCGGTCCAGGACGACATCCACGGTGGAGGCTGCGGCACCTGAGGTGGCGGGGCAGCCAGAGTAGGACGCGACCGCGTCATAGAGGTTCTGGTGCTGCTCGGCGTACACGAGTACCGAGGACGCCGACATCGACATTCCGACGATGGCGCGGTGCTGGTTGGTCGTACCCAGCTTCTTCTCCATCGGGCCGGGCAGCTCGCCGGTGAGGAAGGTCTCCCACTTCTGGACCCCGCCTCCGGCCAGGGCCGAGGGCTGCTCCCAGTCGGTGTAGTAGGAGAAGGCACCGGACATGGGGATGACGACGTTCACCGAGCCGACACGGTTGCCGTAGAAGTCGGCGGCGGTGGTCTGTTCCAGCCAGTTCGCCAGGCCGGTACCGCCGTCGGCACCGTTGAGGAGGTAGAGGGTGGGAGGATTGACGACATCATTGTCGGCCCTGATGACGACGACCGGAATGTCCCTGTTCATGGAGGGGGAATGGACCTTGTACTCCTCCATCTTGTCGAGCCTCCCGGTGTCGGAGTACACGTGGTTGCGCCACGCGGCCTCCTCGGCAGGGACGTAGTTCGTCTTCTCGGCTGCCTCGCGGCTGTCGAAGGGACCGTCGACGACCGCTGGTTCAGCGCTGGCGGAGGCCTCCTGCCCGGGTTGGGCGGCGGCAGTGGGGACAACTCCCCCCGGTCCGGCGGTCACCGCCCACACCGGGAGGGTCGCGGCCAGTGCTGTTGCGGCGATCCTGAGAGAACGTCGCTTGAGCGGTGTGGTGTTGTCGGGCATCAGGACCTCGTGATTCGTCATTCGTTGTGAGGTGGTTGGAACGTGGAACACACTAACATGCACGCCGCCGTGGCGGGAGGGCCCGTGGACGCTGTTCCCCGTCGTCACCCCCGGTTCCGGCGGGTCGTGTACCGTCCATTCCGGTCGAGTTCCACGGCCAGGTGCACAGTAGTGTGCGCTGGTCGACCGGAACCGGCCCGTACCGATCCGATCCGCCGGGCTGCGTGAACCACTTCGCGCCCCGGACCGTGACCCGGCCCGTGCCGGGTCCGCAGACTGTCAGACACAGGAGCACACCACCATGAATCTCTCACCCGTCGACCAGTTCGTCGTTGCCGTCAACTCAGCTTTAGGGGGGATCATCAACGACGTGCTGAGCTTCCTGGCCCCGGTGCTCGTCATCGGAAGCTGACGGACCCCGTGGCCGACGCTGACCGTCAGGCCGGTGCCCGGGACGATATTTCCGGCACAAGGACGTATCATCGGTTCCGTGGCTGAACATTATGACGTAGTAGTTGTCGGCGCGGGCCCCGGTGGGTACGTGGCCGCGATCCGTGCGGCCCAGCTGGGCCTGAAGACCGCCGTGGTCGAGAAACAGTACTGGGGCGGGGTGTGCCTGAACGTCGGGTGTATCCCGTCCAAGGCGCTGATCCGCAACGCGGACATCGCACATATCCTGACCCATGACGCCCGAGCTTTCGGCATCACGGGTGAGAACATCAGCATGGACTACACCGTCGCGCACAAACGCTCGCGGAAAGTGTCTGCGGGCATCGTCAAGGGCGTCCACTTCCTGATGAAGAAGAACGGCATTACCGAGATCAACGGTCTCGGAACGTTCACCGACGACCACACCGTCGAGATCTCCGACGGCGCGGACGCCGGTAAGACACTCACCTTCGACAACGCGATCATCGCCACCGGCTCGGTCGTCAAGTCCCTGCCCGGTGTGACCATCGGCGGCAACATCGTCTCCTTCGAGGAACAGATCCTCGATGAGAACGCCCCGAAGTCGATGGTCATCATCGGTGCCGGTGCGATCGGCATGGAGTTCGCCTACGTACTGGCCAACTTCGGCGTCGACATCACCATCGTGGAGTTCATGGACCGCGTCCTGCCCAACGAGGACAGGGACGTCTCCAAGGAGATCGCCAAGCAGTACAGGAAGCTCGGTGTCACCCTGAAGACCGGTCACAAGACCACCGCTGTCCGTGACCTCGGCGGGGACAGGGGTGTCGAGGTCGACATCGAGGCCGCCGACGGTTCCGCCTCGGAGACCATCCACTCAGACCGTGTGATGGTCTCCATCGGTTTCGCCCCTCGGACGCAGGGCTTCGGTCTGGAGAATACGGGGGTCGAGCTCACCGGGCGGGGGGCGATCGCCATCGACGAGCACATGCGGACCAGTGTCCCGCACATCTACTCGATCGGTGATGTCACGGCGAAGCTGCAGCTCGCCCACGTCGCGGAGGCTCAGGGGGTCGTCGCCGCGGAGACCATCGCGGGAGCCGAGACCCAGGAGCTGGGCGACTACATGAACATGCCCCGTGCCACGTTCTGCAGCCCGCAGGTCGCCTCCTTCGGCTACACGGAGGACGCCGCGCGTGCCCGCGCCGAGGAATCCGGCCGTGAGATCAAGGTCGCGACCTTCCCCTACAGTGCCAACGGTAAGGCGCAGGGCCTCAACGAGGGAGTAGGTTTCGTCAAGATCATCGCGGACGCCGAGTACGGCGAGCTCATCGGCGCCCACATGGTCGGCCCCGATGTCTCGGAGCTTCTTCCCGAGCTCACCCTCGCCCAGAGGTTCGACCTCACCGCGGAGGAGATCGGTCGCAACGTGCACACCCACCCGACCCTGTCGGAGGCCGTGAAGGAGGCCGCCGAGGGTGTCATGGGTCATATGATCAACCTGTAGTCTGCGGGCGGGCCGCACTCCCGTACGGGAGTGCGGACGGGTACGATCTCAGCCATGTCAGATGGCGCGCTCGCCGACGGTGACGGGGAGACCGGATCCGGAGTTATCGGGGTGATGGTCGACCGCGGGCTGCCGGAGAAGCGGGTGCTGAACGCTCTCGCACGGCTCGGCGTCCCGCCCGATGATCTGTACGGTCCGGGGGGCCGGTCCGGGGACGGGGGAGGTCCCCTGGTCCAGGTCCGCACGGCCACACTGCCGATGCGGTTGGACGGCAGTGTCCGCCTGGCGGACACCGCCCCGGGGATTCTCGACAGCTACGGCTGGGACCGGCTGATCTACGTCACTGATCTCCCGTTGACGACGCGGCGTCCGGTCATCAGTCAGACCGTGTACCACGGAAGGGCGACAATGCTCTGCCTGCCGGCGTTCGGCCTTCTGCGCTGTCAGGAAGGGCTGCGCCAGGAACTGGGGAGACTGCTGAAGGGCAGGCCCGCGGGTGCCGGGGTACGCGAGAGAGTCTCGGAGGGCGGGGACATCGAGGGTGGTGACGTCGACGCCGACGTCACCAGGGTCATCGACGGACACGGCCGTGGCATCCGCCTGCTCCTCGGCATGATCGCCGGCAACCGGCCGGGCCAGCTGTACAAGGTGCTCACCGGCTGCCTGGCGGTCGCCGTCGCCACCGGCGCCTACGGCATCTTCTACGGTTCGATGTGGCAGATGTCCCATGCCGTCACGATCCTGCGGATGGCAGTGATCAGCATGGCCTCGGTGGGCGCGCTGACGTTCTGGCTGATCTACCACAACGGACTGTGGAACCGGTGGCCGGACAGGGAACCTGATTCCGTCGCCAGGTGGCGTGCCCGGATGGACAACTGGGCGACGGTGGGGACAGTGCTCGTCGCGGCCTCGATGATCTACGCCACGGTGTTTCTGGTGCTGCTGGTGATGTCACTGGTCATCGTGGACGTCAACTACTTCCGCATGCAGGTCCACGATGAGCCCTTCCCCTGGGGCTATGCGAAACTTGCGTGGATGACGGCGTCTCTGGGCACGATGGCCGGGGCGATCGGGTCGAGTTTCGACAGTGACGACGCGATCAGGGAGGCCACCTACAACCGTCGTGAGCACCTGCGCCGTCAGATCACCGGTCTCTACGAGGACAAGCCGCCCTCCCGCCTCCACGTCCGGCGGCGTCCCCGGTGATCCCGGCGTCCCCGGTGACAGCACCTGCGGCGGCTACGGTGGCTACGGCGACCGTCCGCTGACAACCGGGGACGGACGGGGACGGTCGGGGACGGTCGGGGACGGACCGGAGAAGGGCCGGCTGACCCTGAAGGTCAGCCGGCCCTTTTCGCGGAATGTCAGGGACGTCGTGCATGTCCCTCCGGTGTGGAAGCTAGAACTGCTTCTCCTCGGTGGAGCCCTTGAGGGCGGTGGTGGAGGAGTTGGGGTCGACGGTGGTGGCGATGCGGTCGAAGTAGCCGGCGCCGACCTCGCGCTGGTGCTTGACGGCGGTGAAGCCACGCTCCTCGGCGGCGGTGAACTCGCGGTTCTGCAGGTCGACGAAGGCGCTCATCTGGTTGCGGGCGTAGCCGTAGGCCAGGTCGAACATGGAGTAGTTCAGGGCGTGGAAGCCGGCCAGGGTGATGAACTGGAACTTGAAGCCCATGGCACCGAGCTCGTTCTGGAACTTGGCGATCTCCTCGGAGTCCAGGTGGGCGGACCACTTGAAGGAGGGGGAGCAGTTGTAGGACAGCAGCTGGTCCGGGAACTCGGAGCGGACGCCCTCGGCGAACTTCTTGGCGAGCTCGAGATCCGGGGTGCCGGTCTCCATCCAGATCAGGTCGGCGTAGGGGGCGAAGGACTTGGCACGGGAGATGCAGGGCTCGATGCCGTTCTTCACGTAGTAGTAGCCCTCTGCGGACCGCTCGCCGGTGAGGAACTCGTGGTCACGCTCGTCGACGTCGGTGGTCAGCAGGGTGGCTGCCTCGGCGTCGGTACGGGCGATGACGACGGTCGGGGTGTTGGAGACGTCAGCGGCGAGGCGGGCGGAGTTGAGGGTGCGGATGTGCTGCTGGGTGGGGATCAGCACCTTGCCGCCCAGGTGACCGCACTTCTTCTCGGAGGCCAGCTGGTCCTCCCAGTGGGTGCCCGAGGCACCGGCGGTGATCATGGCCTTCTGCAGTTCGTAGACGTTGAGGGCGCCACCGAAGCCGGCTTCGCCGTCGGCGACGATCGGGACGACCCAGTTGTCGACGGAGGTGTCACCTTCGATGCGGGCGATCTCGTCGGCGCGGGAGAGGGCGTTGTTGATGCGGCGGACCACGGCGGGGACGGAGTTCGCCGGGTACAGGGACTGGTCGGGGTAGGTCTGTGCTGCGAGGTTGGCGTCGCCGGCGACCTGCCAGCCGGAGAGGTAGACGGCCTTCAGGCCGGCGCGGACCTGCTGGACGGCCTGGTTACCGGTGAGGGCACCGAGGGCGTTGATGTAGCCGTCGCCGGGCTCGTTGACGGCGTCCCACAGGATCTCGGCCCCACGACGGGCGAGGGTGTGCTCCTCGACAACGGTGCCCTGGAGCTCGGCAACCTGCTCGGCGGTGTAGTCGCGCTGGACGTTGGCCCAACGGGGGTTCTCGTCCCAGTCCTTCTGGATCTCGGCGGCGGTACGCGGCTGTCCGACGTTCGACATGTGCTAAACACACTCCCTTTAAGTGGTGGAGGATGGCGGTAACAACGCTGATTCCGGCTACCCCGGGGGCGGCTGCTCCCCGGCCGGATCTGCTGGGGACGAGGATACAGAGGGAAAAGACCTAGTCAAAGCAAAGACGTGATCCAGCACACGGCGGGGGTAGTACGATCGTTCTGTTTTATTACGTCTCTCAGAATGGGAAGCATTGTCCCATCAGGTGGTCAAAAAGGCGTCTTGCAGCGACAACGTGCGACCTGCGTCACGTAAGGTGCTACTGTCAGACTGAAGTGAATCGGCGTTCGGGTGTCCGGTACGGGGGACGGACGGGGGTGAAACGGCGTCGTCCGGGACACCGTTCGCTCCCTTCCGTGATGTGGCTCACCTAGGGTGGTGACTGTATTGCGGACAAGTCGACATGTGAACGAAGGAGTTCTCAATGACACAGCAGACAGAGCGCGTCACCGCCGGGGGTCTCAGGGTCGCCAAGACCCTGTACGACTTCGTCAACGGTGAGGTTCTGCCGCACACCGGGGTCGACCGGGACAGCTTCTGGGACGGTTTCGGCGCGATCGTGGCCAGGTACACCCCGCGCAACCGCGAACTTCTCGCCGAGCGTGACGACCTCCAGGCACGTCTGGACCAGTGGTACCGCGAGAACCCGGGCAAGCAGGACCCGGAGAAGTACACCGCATTCCTGAAGGAGATCGGCTACCTCGTCGACGACCCGGGTGACTTCCAGATCCGCACCCGTAACGTGGACGCCGAGTTCGCCACCACCGCAGGCCCGCAGCTGGTCGTCCCGATCCTCAACGCACGCTTCGCGATCAACGCCGCGAACGCCCGCTGGGGTTCCCTCTACGACGCCCTCTACGGGACCGACGCGATCCCGGAGGACGGGGGAGCAGAACCGGGAAGGGGCTACAACAAGGTCCGCGGAGACAAGGTCATCGCCTGGGGACGCAGGTTCCTCGACGAGGCGGTGCCGCTGGAGACCGGATCTCACGCCGACGTCGACCGCTACGACATCTCCTCCGGACAGTTGACCGCCGTCATCGACGGAAACGAGGTGCACCTCCGGCAGCCCGAGGTCTATGTGGGGCACTCCGGGGACACGGCGTCCCCCTCCTCGATCCTGCTCCGGCACAACGGGCTCCACATCGACATCCAGATCGATCCTGAGTCACCGGTCGGAGCCACCGACAGGGCAGGTGTCAAGGACATCGTCCTGGAGGCCGCGGTCACCGCCATCATGGACTTCGAGGACTCCATCGCCGCGGTGGACGCCACCGACAAGGTCCTCGGCTACCGCAACTGGCTGGGGCTGAACCTGGGCACCCTGTCCGAAGAGGTCACCAAGAACGGGAAGACGTTCACCAGGAAGCAGAACGACGACCGCTACTTCACCGCGCGCGACGGTTCCGAACTCCGGCTTCACGGTCGGTCGACCATGCTCTGCCGCAACGTCGGCCACCTGATGACCAACCCGGCCGTCCTCGACGACGACGGCGAAGAGGTCTTCGAGGGGATCATGGACGCCGTCATCACGGCCGCCTGCGCGATCCCCGGTCTCAACCCGGAGAACCCCCGCAGGAACTCCAGGGAAGGGTCCATCTACATCGTCAAGCCGAAGCAGCACGGTCCGGAGGAGTCCGCCTTCACCAATGACCTGTTCGCCGATGTCGAAGATCTCCTCGGCCTGCCCCGGTTCACCCTCAAGGTGGGGCTGATGGACGAGGAGCGGCGGACGTCGGTGAACCTGGACGCCTGTATCGAGGCCATCGCGGACCGGGTGGCGTTCATCAACACCGGGTTCATGGACCGTACCGGGGACGAGATCCACACCTCGCTGCTCGCCGGGCCGATGTTCCGCAAGCCGAAGCTGAAGGCGTCCCTGTTCATGGACTCCTACGAGCACAACAACGTCGACGCCGGGCTGGCCCACGGCCTGTCCGGGAAGGCGCAGATCGGCAAGGGCATGTGGGCCAAGACCGATCTGATGGCGGAGATGCTCGAGCAGAAGATCTCCCAGCCGGAGCAGGGGGCGTCCACGGCATGGGTGCCCTCTCCGACCGGGGCCACCCTGCACGCCACCCATTACCACCTCGTCGACGTCTTCGCGGTCCAGGAGAAGCTGATGACAGAGGGACGTCGTGACTCCCTGCCCGGGATCCTCACGGTCCCGGTCGCAGCCGCGAAGGTCGGAGAGGGTGAGGCCGTGTGGACCCCGGAGGAGATCCAGGAAGAGCTCGACGACAACTGCCAGTCGATCCTGGGGTACGTCGTGCGCTGGGTCGAGCAGGGCGTCGGATGCTCCAAGGTGCCGGACATCCACGACATCGACCTCATGGAGGACCGCGCCACCTGCCGGATCAACTCTCAGCTGCTGGCCAACTGGCTGAAGCACGGGGTGGTCACCGAGGACCAGGTTATCGAGGCCTTCAAGCGGATGGCGCAGGTGGTCGACAGGCAGAACGCCGGTGACCCCGCCTACCGTGACATGGCACCGGACTACGAGAACTCCGTGGCCTGGAAGGCGGCCCGCGACCTCGTGCTGCTGGGGGCGTCACAGCCCTCCGGGTACACCGAGCCGATCCTCCACGCCCGGCGCCGTGAGTTCAAGGAGCTCCACGGAATCGCCTGACAGGGGGGTTCGCCGTAGGCAGGATGCCTGACCCGGGGAGGGCATGACCGGGGGTGTCGGGGGGTGCCGGGGTGGCAGCCGTGGAGGTGCCACGGGCGGCACACACCGCCACCGTGCAGGCCCGTCCGTCGCCCGTCGTGTCCGGCGCGCATCGGGTCGGGTGTGGCCCTACGATGGGGGAATGACGGACCGCACCCGGACAGACCGGAGTCCCCTGCCAGACCTCGCCGCCTATGCAGCGGTGCTCTTCGACCTTGACGGTGTGATCACACCTACCGCTGACCTGCACCGTCAGGCCTGGTCCGAGGTGTTCACCAGATACTTCGCGGACAGGGGCGTCCCCCCGTACACCGAGCAGGACTACTTCGACTTCCTCGACGGACGTCCGAGGACGGAAGGTGTCGCCGCACTACTGGCGTCCCGGGGGATCAGCCTGCCGGTGGACCGCGGGGACCCGAGGTGGGCCGCCGCGGGAGGTGGACCGGGGGAGGACACGCCGCAGGACGCCACGGTCACCGGACTGGGGCTGCTGAAGAACGACCGTTTCCTCGGACTGCTCGGGGAGGGGATCAGCGCGTATCCGGGATCTGTTGCACTGCTTGACGCCCTCGCCGGGACGGGCACCAGGCTGGCGGTGGTGAGCTCCTCCCGCAACGCGGTTCCCGTGCTGAGGTCGGCAGGTCTCCTCGACCGCTTCGAAGTTGTCGTCGACGGTGTCCGGGCTGGCAGGGAGGGACTGCCCGGCAAACCCGCCCCGGACACCTACAGCTACGGGGCGTCCCTGCTGGACACGGACAACTCCCGTGCGGTGGTCGTCGAGGACGCCACCTCCGGGGTGGCGGCGGGTGCGGCAGGAGGGTTCGGACTGGTGCTCGGGGTGGACCGGGGCGCCGGCACCCGCGCTCTGCTGGAGGCGGGTGCGGATGTTGTCGTCACGGACCTCGACGAGCTCGTCGGGCGGGTCGGTACGCTGAACGTCGATCCGAGCGAAGGGAACATCGATGACTGACCACGGCTCCACCGGAGCGGACGACAGACTTGAGGCATTTCTGGCCCAGCGGCGGCGCGTCGCCTCGGTTGCCACCCGGCCCGCCGGGGCCGGCAGCTCAGGCTCGGGCCCCTTTACACCTCTCGTGTCGGCCGGGGACCTGGCCTGGCGGGGGGCGCGGCCCTCCAGCCGGGCCCGTCGGGTGGGGTACCGGACGCTGAGGGCGAATCGGGCGGAGTGGCTCCTGTCTCTTACACGCATCTAGATGTGTAGAGGAGGCGGGCCGCGGGCCCCGCCGATCCCTCAGACTATTTCCCTCCGGGGTACCGCACCGACGTGCACATGGACGGGGTCGATCCGTTGACGCAGATCGACCGTGGCGTCCACCCTGTCGATGAGTGGGCCTGGCACGAGACCCGGCCGGCCCGGACGGACGATGAACTCGGGCAGTCAGAGACTCTCTTCGCGCTGTCGAACGGCTACCTCGGGATGCGTGGCAATCCGCCTGAGGGCCGGGACTCGCACGAGCACGGGACCTTCATCAACGGCGTCCACGAGACGTGGAACATCGAGCACGCCGAGGACGCCTACGGTTTCGCCCGCGAAGGTCAGACGATCGTCCAGGTGCCGGACGCCAAGGCCATGCGTCTCTACATCGACGATGAACCACTCCGCCTCGGTGTCGCCGAGGTGGAGGACTACGGACGCACGGTCGACTTCCGCGAGGGGGTGGAACGACGCAGTTTCATCTGGCGGACCCAGGCCGGCAAACGGGTCCGTGTGGTCACCGACCGGATGGTGTCCTTCCAGGAACGGCATCTCGCGCTCATGAGCATCGAGGTCGAACTGCTGGACTCGGATGCTGCGGTGGTGATCTCCTCGCAGATCCTCAACCGTCAGGACGGCGAGGACGAGTTTTCCAGCATCCTCGACACCTACGCGGCGTCCTCGGGGGCGGACGACCGGGCCCGGGCGCGGGCCGCCGCCGGCCGCCGCCGACGTCAACCGGGGAGCCGACCCGCGCAAGGCGGAGAAGATCGGGGGGAGGGTCTTCCAGCCCACCTACCGGGCGAGTTCGGAGGACCAGCGGGTCACCCTGGGGTACCGGGTGACGAACTCGGGCATGACCGTGGCGGTGAGCATGGACCATGTCCTCGACGTGACTCAGGCGCAGGGCACAGGCGGTTCCGGGGGTCCGGCGTCCTCGGACGCGGTCGGCGGGGGGGGGATCCACACCGAGATGCGTGACGATGTCGCACGGGGGGTGGACCACGGTGACGGCACACGGGGTCTGCGGATGCGGCTGGGGGAGGTCGTCTCCTACCATTCCTCGCGGCATGTGTCGGCCGAGGAACTGGCCTTCCGGTGTGCGCGGACCATCAACCGGGCACGTCAGGTGGGGTACCGGACGCTGATGGCGAATCAGGCGGAGTGGCTCGGCCGGTTCTGGCGGCGTTCGGACGTGCGGGTGTCCGGCCACCCGGAACTGCAGCAGGCTGTCCGGTGGAACCTCTTCCAGCTGATCCAGGCGTCCGCCCGGGCCGAGACACAGGGGATTCCCGCCAAGGGACTCACCGGTTCCGGCTACGGGGGCCACTACTTCTGGGACACGGAGGTCTATGCGCTTCCGTTCCTGACCTACACGAGCCCGCAGTTCTCGCGCAATGCACTGCGGTTCCGCTACCTCATGCTGCCCCAGGCCACCGAGCGGGCCCGGGAGCTCTCACACGACGGCGTCCTGTTCCCCTGGCGCACGATCAACGGGCACGAGTCGAGTGCCTACTACGCCGCAGGTACCGCGCAGTACCACATCGACGCGGACATCGCCTACGCCCTGATGAAGTACGTCTACGCGACCGGTGACTCTGAGTTCCTCCTGTCGGAGGGCGTGGACATCCTCGTCGGTACCGCCCGGTTCTTCATGTCCCTGGGCTTCTTCGACCCGACGGGGGAGAAGTTCCAGATCCACTCGGTGACCGGCCCCGACGAGTACACCACCGTGGTGAACAACAACTTCTACACGAACGTCATGGCGCGGTACAACCTGCGTGCCGCGGCGGACGTGGCCCTCCAGATGCGCCGGGAGAGGCCGGAGGCGTTCCAGGAACTCTCCGACCGTTCCGGCCTGTCCATCGACGAACTGGACCTGTGGGACAGGGCGGCGAAGGCGATGTACATCCCCTTCGACGAGGGGATGCAGATCCACCCGCAGGACGACCAGTTCCTCAACCGCCAGCTGTGGAACCTCGACGATCCGGCGGTGGGGCCCAAGCGTCCGCTCCTGCTGCACTACCATCCGCTGACGATCTACCGGTACCAGGTGCTCAAGCAGGCCGATGTGGTGCTCGGTCTGTTCCTCCAGGGTGACGACGTCCCCGCGGAGATCAAGAAGAGGGACTACACGTATTACGACCGGCTTACCACGGGTGACTCCTCACTGTCGGCAGTCGTGCAGTCGATCGTGGCCGCGGAGCTGGGGTTCCGGGAGACAGCGATGGACTTCTTCCTCCGGGGACTGTTCCTCGACCTCGAGAACCTGCACGGCAACAGTGCCGACGGAGTGCACATCGCTTCCTGCGGGGGTGTGTGGAGTGCCCTGGTTTTCGGGTTCGGCGGTTTCCGTGACGACTACGGTCACTTCAGCATCGACCCCCGTCTTCCCGAGGGCTGGGAGTCGCTGGAGTTCAATGTGACCTTGCAGGGCTACCAGGTCCGGGTGACTGTGGAGGAGGACGCCGTGGAGCTGCAGATCGTCGACGGTGGGGAAGGTCTGGTCGGTCCCGTCACGGTCATGGGAAAGGAGGTGGTCGTCGGCACCCGCCCTGTCCGGGTGGAGGGTGAGACCACCCTCGTCGCCGATGAGCAGGGACTCGTGGAGGCCGGTATCGCCACAGATGTCGTCCAGGACATCGTCACCGTCGATAAGTGATTTAGATATAACTATATTGCTGCGGCGTACGGCGTTCTGCGGGAGGATGCCACGGTCAGGGCAGGCGAACCTCACCTCGCAACGGTGCCGAATGCGCCCCTGACCTGCGCACTCATGGTCCGATGCGGCAGGGACCCCGGATGGATGTGATCTTCTTCACCCGGATGGGGTCCGGTTAGTGTTTGCCACTCTGGCAGTCGTACAGTGTCACTGACACTGGAGGTGCCATGACTGTTAAATACGATGATCCCGTCGCACTGGAGCACGGGAAGCTGAACATTAGACCGCTGCGGGAGAAGCCGGATTTCCCGTCCTGGGCGATGAAGTTGACGATGGCCGTGACTGGCATCGTCTTCGTCCTTTTCGTCCTGTTCCACATGGTGGGAAACCTCAAGGTTTACACCGGTGAGGAACACTTCGACGAGTACGCTGCTTTCCTGCGCCGGATGGGGGAGCCGGTCTTCCCCCACGAGACCATCCTGTGGATCCTGCGGGTGGTCCTCATCGTCTGCCTGGTACTGCACGTCTACTGCGCAGTGGTGCTGAAGATGCGGTCCAAGCAGTCCAGGGGTGAGGGAATTCTCGCCAGTCCTCCGCGACGTGGGAGGTAGACGGTGCCGAAAAGGGCGTCGATACGGATCCAGGATCCGGTGATGCTGACCCTGATCCGGTCGTGTTCGGTGAGTTCTTCACGGGGCCGGACGATCAGTCCGAACGATCCCAGGGCGGCGACGACACTGCCGGGCACCTCGATGATGCCTGTCTGGGTTCTGCTGGTCAGTCGGAGCAGCGGCTGGTCCAGGAGGGAGGGTGGAAGACCTGCCGGTCCGGAGTGTTCCCGGGCTTCGTCGTGAAGCCTGTCGTAGACGTCACGGACGTCGGGGCCGGGGATGGTGTCCACGACTGTCCACCCTGTCCGGGGTGGAGGCGCCCCGGTCCACAGGAGGTCCATCCGGGAGCCGAGGGTGAGTTCGGCCGGTACCTTGTCCCCGGAGGCCGCTCCGGTCAGCAGTGACGGCAGGGGGTCGGCGCCGACGACGGCACCGTCGTGCGACGGGGTGGCGTACACCCGTTGTGCGACGACACATCCCAGGGGTGTAGACAGGAGAATGTCAGTGGTATCCCCGTCGACGGCGATGAGGCGTGCCATCGCCGACTGGTCGGTGCGCAGGATCCTGGTTGTCACGGCCGCGACCCGTCGCAGTGTGGAGGCCTGGGACCTGCCGGGACGGGTCAGGGTGAGGGTCGTGGGTTCTGTGGCGGACACAGCGCCCCACGTTACCCGCTCTTTTCCCCCTGCCCGCCGTTCAGATCCCGGTCTCGAACTCGGTGTCTTTGCGGGCCTGTACGGCGAGGGAGTCTTCTTCCCTGTCATCTTCGACCGGGATCATGAACATGTTGATGACTTCACGGTCACTGTCCGTCCACGGTCGGGACTTGCCCGAGAGGATGTCCACCGCCACGTTCACGGTGTCCACCACCGCGACGATACGGTGCTGGCCGTTGCGGATGTACTGCCGCATCTTGAAGGATTTTTCACCGATCTCGTACATGAAGGATTCGATGAGTACCTGGGTGTCACTGGAGGACAGTGGTTTGCGGTAGTCGACTGACGCCCATCTGACGATGAAGGCCGGTACCGAGATGTCCATCTCGGTGAGAACGTCCCGGACGAAATCGATCCGGGCGTCCTGGGAGAACTCGAGGTACGCCGCATTGTTGACGTGCTGGAACTGATCGAAGTCCGACCAGCGCAGGTTGATCCGCGTGCTGTGGTACCGACTCCCGGAAGCCTCATGGTCGATGAAGGGCATCAATTCTCCTCAGGCTGTTTTGTTCTGCCAACAGTCTATCGTGAGAGGCGACGGTGCGTTACTCGGCCGGGCCGGGCGGCGTCCGCTCCCAGCCGCTCAACCTTGTTCTTCTCGTAGTCCTCGAAGTTGCCTTCGAACCAGAACCACTGCCCTTCGGCGATGTTTCCCTCCCACGCGAGAATGTGGGTGCAGGTGCGGTCGAGGAACCAGCGGTCGTGGGAGATGACCACGGCACAGCCCGGGAACTTCTGCAGGGCGTTCTCCAGAGAGCCGAGTGTTTCGACGTCGAGGTCGTTGGTCGGCTCGTCGAGCAGGATCAGGTTCCCGCCCTGTTTGAGTGTCAGTGCGAGGTTGAGCCGGTTACGCTCACCACCGGAGAGCACCTTCGCGGGCTTCTGCTGGTCGGCACCTTTGAACCCGAATGCGGAGAGGTAGGCGCGGGAGGGCATCTCGTTCTGGCCCACGATGATGTAGTCCAGGCCGTCGGAGACGACCTCCCAGACGGTTTTCTCGGGATCGATGTTCTCACGGTTCTGGTCGACGTAGCTCAGTTTCACCGTCTTGCCGACGTTGACTTCGCCGGAGTCCGGTTCCTCGAGCCCGACGATAGTCTTGAACAGGGTGGTCTTGCCGACACCGTTCGGGCCGATGACGCCGACGATCCCGTTGCGCGGCAGGGTGAAGCTCAGGTCCTTGATGAGGACCCGGCCGTCGAACCCCTTGGTGAGGTGGTTGACGTCGACGACCTGGTTGCCCAGCCGGGGAGGTGTGGGGATCTGGATCTCCTCGAAGTCGAGCTTCTTGTACTGCTCGGCCTCCGCCGCCATCTCCTCGTAGCGCTGCAGGCGGGCCTTGTTCTTCGCCTGGCGGGCCTTGGCACCCGAACGGACCCAGGCGAGTTCCTCCTTGAGCCGCTTCTGCAGCTTCTGGTCCTTCTTGCCTGCGACGGCGAGGCGTTCGGCCTTGGTCTCCAGGTAGGTGGAGTAGTTGCCCTCGTAGGGGAAGAGCTTGCCCCGGTCGACCTCGCAGATCCATTCGGCGACGTGGTCGAGGAAGTAGCGGTCGTGGGTCACGGCGAGAACGGCACCCTTGTAGGACTTCAGGTGGTTCTCCAGCCAGAGCACACTCTCGGCGTCCAGGTGGTTGGTGGGCTCGTCGAGCAGCAGCAGGTCAGGCTCGCTGAGCAGGAGTTTCGCCATGGCGACACGGCGGCGCTCACCTCCGGAGAGGTGGGTGACGGGCTCGTCGGAGGGAGGGCAGCGCAGGGCGTCCATCGCCTGTTCGATCTTCGAGTCGAGTTCCCAGGCGTCGGCTGCGTCGATCTTCTCCTGGAGTACAGTCATCTCCTCCATGAGTTCGTCGGTGTAGTTGGTCGCCATTTCTTCGGCGATCTCCTCGTACCGGTTCTTCACGTCCATGATCTCGCCGAGGCCTTCCTCGACGTTGCCGCGGACGGTCTTCTCCTCGTTGAGAGGCGGCTCCTGGAGAAGGATGCCCACGGTGGCGCCGGGGTCGAGGAATGCTTCACCGTTGGACGGGTGGTCGATCCCGGCCATGATCTTCAGCAGTGAGGACTTGCCGGCGCCGTTCGGCCCGACCACACCGATCTTCGCTCCCGGATAGAAGCTCATGGTGACGTTGTCGAGGACAACCTTGTCACCGTGTGCCTTACGCACGTTCTTCATCGTGTAGATGAACTCAGCCATCAAATCCCCTTCGGTGAGTTTCGCGGGTGTGTCACGGCGGGGGGTGGATTCACCCTCGCCACATGAAGGGGACGCCGCCGCACATCTGCGCAGCGGCGTCCCTGGTCAGGTCCACCCTACATGACCGTCCTACCGGTCACCTCCCCACCGCTGTAGGTCTGCTCCCGGTGTCCGCCGACCGGGTCTGTGAGCGCAGCGGGGTCAGAACGGTGCCTCCTCGCCGCCGGTCACGGTGGCCAGCAGCTCCCGTTCCTCCGTGGGAGCTGCCCCTGCCCGGACCGTGGATTCCGCAGCCGTGGCAGGCCCGGAGCCGTCCGCACCTCCTCCGGCGGCGGGGGTCACCTTCGTTTCCCTGTCACTGCTGCGACGCGCCCATTCCTTCACTTTCGCCCAGTTGAGGTCCAGGCCGACTGACTTCGACTTCAGCCGGTAGATCTGCTGCCGGTAGACCTGACCGTCCCGGTCTGTCGGCCCGGACTCCGGCTGGTACTCGAAGCAGGTGAGCTCACCGGTCACGACGACCGGCATCCCCGTCATCACGCTGCCGAGGACGTTCTCCCCGAGTCGCTTCCAGCACTGGACGTCGATGTAGACGGTCGGCTTCTCCCTCCAGGCCCCGTCCGACCAGTAGGTTCCTGTCGATGCGATCCGGAACGAGACCAGGTCCGGATTCTTCTCGTTCCTGCGCGGCATTCCCACGACGTTGCCGCTCAAAGTCAACGTATTCAGTGCAGACGGCATTGTTCTTCTCCCCTCCCCCGCAACCGGGGTCACACAGGGCAGGTGGTTCCCGCCCCCGGTGACCGCCGATACTCCCCCGCTATGACGGTCATGTCGACCCCGGGACACCGTCCTGTGGACAACACCCGGCATTGTGTCCCGAAGTCTCTCCACAACGTGACCCGCGACATACCGTGCCCGGCCACCGCCGAGGTGGTCACTCCCGGTGCTGTCTGCGGTACTCGCGTTTCGCTTCCTCGGTGTGCAGGTACCCGCGGACCTCGTCACCCTGGTACTCCGAACCGTAGTACTCCTGCTGGGAGGTGTCCTTGCCCGATCCGAGGTCGGCCAGCATCGCGTTGTAGGCCTCCAGCTCGGCGTCCCCGTCGCGTTCGGCCTTGCGGTCGTAGCGCTTCTGCTCCCTGCGGTCCTGACTCGCCCACTGCGCCCCGTGCATGATGCTGACCAGGACCAGAGGGATCTCCGACAGTCCCCAGGCGATGGCCCCGCCGGTGTGCTGCTGCTCCATGAGATCCACCGGGAACGGCAGCTGCAGGGAGAGGTAGTAGCTTTCCGCGAGAGGCTGGGACATCTGCATCATCGCGATGCCGAACCAGGCGTGGAAGGCCATCGCGGACAGTGTCATCAGCAGTTTCATGAACGGACTGAGCTGACGGGGAGCGGCGTCCACCCCGATGGCCACCCAGTAGAACAGGTACCCGGAGATCAGGAAGTGGATGTTCATGAACAGGTGGCCGGCATGCTCACTGGCAAGGTCGTTGAACAGGTCCGACAGGTACAGACCGTAGAAACCGACGACGAACTGCACCGCTGCCACCACCGGGTTGGTGAGGAAACGGGACACCGGGTTGTTGATGAACACGACCAGCCACTCACGCGGCCCCTGGATGCCGTCCTTGCCCGCCGGAGGCAGGGCCCGGAGAAGCAGGGTCATGGGACCACCGAGGACCCAGAACACCGGGATCATCATGGTCAGGGTCATGTGCTGCAGCATGTGCGGTGCGAACATCGCCATGGAGTACAGGCCCAGACCCGAACAGGTGGTGAAGATCAGGGTCGCGTTGCCCAGGGTCCACCAGATCACCCGGCTCACCGGCCACGCTATGCCACGCCTGCGCAGTTTCAGCCAGGCCCACATGTACACCGCCTGGAGTATCAGCGCACCAGTGCCGAAGACCAGGTCGAACCGCCAGTTCGTGAACACCGCCGCAGCGGAGAACGGTTCGGTGAGGTTGAACCCCATGATCAGTTCGGCAGGGGTGATGTTCGCGGTGAACGTCACCGGCGGCGGGATGCGCGACAGTGACACCGCCACGCCCACCGTGGCTGCCATGACGAGAACCTCCACCACGGCCAGGCGGACGAAGGGGCGCCTCCACCACGAGGTCGCGGCGGCTGCGGCGTCAGACCCGTTCTCCAGCTGCGGGATGGTCCACCGTCGGTGCAACCAGCCCATCCCCGCGAGGACCACCGTGAGTACCGCTTTAGCGACGATCACACGTCCGTAGTCGGTGGTGAACCACTCGGAGAACTTCAGCCGGATCGCCGCGTTGATCAGGCCGGACGCCGCGATACCGGCGATGCAGACCAGTGCCAGCCATGAGTAGCGGCGCACCAGCTCGGGCATGTGCGGGCCCCTGCGGGCGGCGTGGGCGACCAGTGCAGCCAGCCCGCCGATCCACAGGGCGGACAGAATGATGTGCCACAGGAGTGAGTTCACGCCGTAGTCGTGGTCACCGCCGGACGCCGAGTGCCCCTCCAGCGCGACCGGCACCAGGGAAATCACCGACAGAGCGAGGAAGACCGGCTGCCAGATCCACCTGCGGGTCATCAGGGAGAGGACACCGGTGAGCCCGGCGATGACCGCAATCCAGCGCATCGCCCCGGCGGTGGAGACCTGGTCGATGGCCGTGCCCCACATGTCCGGGGCGAGAGTCTCCGACAACGGGGACCCGGACACATCGGACAGGTACAGCGGAATCAGCAGGAACGCGCACACTGCCCAACCCAGCATCGCCCAGGTTCCCGTGCGGGCGGCGCGGAAGCCGTCGATGTCGAGGAAGCCGTCGGCACGCGGAGGGGTACCCAGCGCGCTCATGAGGAAACCGCCGACACCGATGCAGGCCAGCACGGTTCCCGCGCCACGTACCAGGGGGACGCCCCACGAGGTGACCGGGCCGGGATCAGGGATTCCGAGGACCGCGAGTGACTGGCCGAGGAAGGCTGCACCGATCACCGCCGCGACCACACCGGCCAGCACGGTGGCTCCGACGTAGACACCGACCGGCGAACCGAGCCGCCGGGGCGTGGAGGTGACCGGGGTGACAGCGTGGGACGTGTCGGACATGATCCCTGACATTACTAGCGGGAACGGCTGAATCCGATTCGACGGGGACGCCGGGGTGGACCCCGGGCCCGGGTGCGCGGAACCTTCCCTCCGACACGGTGCCCCGGGTTCAGGATCGGGCGCCGGGTGGGCTATCATGTTTTCTCGCGCCGTAAGGGCGCGACGCCTCTGTAGCTCAGTGGATGAGAGCATCCGGTTTCTACCCGGCTGGTCGCGGGTTCGAATCCTGCCAGGGGCACACATCAGGGCTCACCGTGGGGAGCATTCGGCCGGTCTCACGGGGGCTCACAGCGGGGTGCGGGGAGCTGCGGTGGGGCAGGGCTGCGGGCACCGGGCGGAAGAAGCGGCTGCCGGTGTCCTGCACTTCCCTTCCTGTGGCCGGTGTAGCCTGAACGGGCAGTCATCTGACGGGGATCTGCCGGCGATCTGCGGCGCTGACCTCCGTCAGCTGCCCATCCCCAGTTCCCCACCACCACAGGAGACGAGACCAGGTGTTCTTCCGTTCGTCCGAGAACCGTTCACTTCCCGCCCCCGGACCCGACCGTGTCGCCGTGGTGACCGGGGCGTCCTCAGGTATCGGACGGGCCGTAGCCCTTGAGCTGGGTCGACGCGGCCACAACCTGCTGCTGGTGGCCCGGACCGCCGGTCCTATGGAGCAGATCCGGGATTCCCTCGCTGCGGAGGGGTCCCCGGTGCACGTCGAGATCCGCACCTGCGATCTCGCGGAGCCGACGGCCCGTGGGGAACTCGTCGCCGAGCTCGCCGGCAGGGACGTCAGCATCCTGGTGAACTCAGCCGGGGTGGCCACGTTCGGGCAGTTCCGCCGGCTTGACCCCGCCCGGGAACGCGCCCAGTTCGAGTTGAACGCCACCGCTGTCTTCGAGCTCACCGCGGCGGTGCTGCCGGGGATGGTCGCCGGCGGGGACGCCGGGATCGTCAACGTCGGTTCGGTGGCTGGTAACGCCGCGATCCCGAACAATGCCACGTACGTGGGAACGAAGGCGATGGTCAACACCTTCACCGAGGCCCTGCACTACGAGCTGAAGGGCACGGGTGTCCGGTGCACCCTCCTGGCCCCGGGACCGGTCCGTGAAGAGGTCAAGCAGGACGCCGAGCGTACCATCGTGGACCGGGCCACCCCGGACTTCGTGTGGACGACATACCCGGACTGTGCGACCGAGACTCTCGACGCCCTGGCCGCGAACAGGCTCCGGGTTGTCCCCGGTGGACTGTCGAAGATCGCGAACGTGATCTCCACCTACCTCCCGCGGCGCGTCACCGCCCCGCTGCTGGGCAGGGTGTACGCCAGGATGGCGGAAGACTGACGGTGGACACAGTGGCAGTGGACAAGTGGCAGTGGACAAGCAGAAGGAACAGGCAATGACACCCAACCAGATCGCCCGGACCGACCGGCTCGTGTGGGCCGACTGCGAGATGACGGGGCTCGACCCGTCCCGGCACGTACTCGTCGAGATCGCGGTGATCGTCACCGACGCTGACCTTGTTCCGTTGGATGAGGGTATCGACATCGTCATCCACGCCACTGACGGGGAACTGGCGGAGATGGACGACTTCGTGACGAAGATGCACGGCTCATCGGGTCTCACCGACGAGATCCGCGCCTCCACCGTCAGTGTGAAGGACGCCGAGGACCGGGTCCTGGAGTACGTCCGCAGCCATGTGGCCTCCCCCGGCGTGGCGCCTCTGTGCGGGAACTCGATCGCCAGCGACCGGAAGTTCATCGCGAAGTACATGCCCGGGCTGGACAGTTTCCTGCACTACCGGATGATCGACGTCTCCTCGGTGAAGGAACTGACCCGCCGCTGGTACCCGCGCGTGTACAGCGGTCAACCGGCGAAGGGGATGCAGCACCGGGCACTGGCGGACATTCTCGAGTCCATCCGGGAACTGGACTACTACCGGCGGGCGGCATTCGTCCCCTCCCCCGGCCCGGACGCCGAAGCCGTGGAGGCGGCGGCCGCGGCGGCCACAGCGGCGACGCCGATAGTCTGACACGGCCCTGCGCCCCGGACGCTGTTGATGCTGTTCACGGTGCGCTTTTGCCCCGAATGACAACCGTGGTCTAGTATGAGTCCCGCTGCCGTACAGCAGCGATGGTGGCTGTAGTTCAGTTGGTAGAGCACCAGGTTGTGATCCTGGGTGTCGCGAGTTCGAGTCTCGTCAGCCACCCCAGATGAGTCAGGTCTGAGATTCTGGGCCGAGGGTTTTCTCTCGTTCCACCCTCAGACCTGACTTTTTTCTCGCCACTTTGTCGCCGCACTTGCGTTGGTGCGGACATGGTCAGCCCAGATGGGGCCGGCAGGGGTTAAACGACAAAAAGTGTGTCCGGGATCCTAACTCCCCAGCAGGTCACCACACCAAAACGACGGAATAATAGCTCCCGGACAGCTATTCGCCCAGGGTACGTGACAACACCCCGCCCATATGCTCCGCCTCCGATCCATCCCTGACGGTTGGATCAGCAAGGGTGAAAACCAACAGACCCCGATGCCCCGTCTGCCACGGTTCGATGAAGAAAAACGGCACCACCTCCAAAGGCACCACCCGCTGGCGCTGCACCACCTGCAACGCCTCCTCAACCCGCACCACCCAGACCACCGCCGTCAAGGCAGCGACGTTCAGAACCTTCATCACCTGGGCCACCAGCACAAGACCCCTCGACGACGTTGCGGCCGCACAGCATGTCACGGCCCGCACCCTGCAACGACGCTTCACCTGGTGCTGGTACATCACCATCCCCCACACCCCAGACCCCCACCGGATCCACGATCAGATCTTCATCGACGGCACCTACCTCGCCGGCGGCTGCCTGCTGATCGCCGCCACCGCCACCCACGTCATCGACTGGCACTGGTGCAAACGTGAAACCACCACCTCCTACACCGAACTCCTCACCGGCATCGCCGCCCCACTGCTGGTCACCACCGACGGCGGTCAAGGCGCCCAGTCCGCCATCAGAACCTGCTGGCCCACCACGACCGTGCAGCGCTGTCTCGTCCACGTCCAACGCGTCGTCCGCCGCCACACCACCAGCAGACCCCGCACCCCGGCCGGGAAAACCCTCTACCGCCTCGCCCTGAAACTCACCGGCATCCGTGACCTCGACCAGGCGGCCGCCTGGATCACCCGCCTGCACGACTACGGTACCGTCTACGACGACTACCTCAACGAGAAGACCGCCGCCGATCCGCGCACCACACCAGGTCGACGCAACTGGACCTGGACACACGCCAGAGTCCGCAAGGCCCACAACAGCCTGCTCACCGTCTACCGGCGAGGACACCAGTTCAACTACCTCGAGGTCCCCACCCGGATGTCCAGCAGTGAGACCCCGCCACCGGTCCTGAAACCGACGACGAGCACGTTGGAAGGCGGCTTCAACGCGATGATCAAAACCCTCGCCCGCGCCCACCGCGGCGTGAGCGCCGAGCATCAGCGCACCGTCATCGACTGGTGGCTGCACCTGCACACGCAAATCTCCGACAACCCTGTCGGGATCGCCGGGGACCAGAGATGGGGCAAGGTCGCACTCGCCAAAGCACAAGACCTGCTCGCAAATGAAGACCAGTCACCGTCTGACGACGGTCGGCCAACTATCTACGACACCGCGATTGACTCCACCTACCAACACTCTATGGGAGTGCAGAAAGGCTGGCTCGGCCGATGACACGCCGGTGAAAGACACACATTTTGTCGTATAACCCGCCGGCAGCAGTCCGTAGCACCGTGAGAGCTAGACTGTCGAACAGGCAGTGGTGCCCGGACGATGTCACAGCTCTGCTGCGCATTCTGGGGGCAGATGGAAGGTGTCATGGGGCGGAAAAGTAGACACCAGGTGTGCTGAACCAGCACTACTCCAGCCCGAGAGCAACACGCGACGGGAATGTCGGTCACCGCCTTGAATAGCCGCGCCCGCACCGACTTGATCCTTGATGGCGTCGTCCGAGGGCCTCGCGAGACAGGTCTCCGCGACGGAACCCGAGCTACCACTGGGGATGTCGTCATTACCCGACGCAACGATCGGCGCCTGCGTGCCGGGAGGGGATGGGGTGCGCAACGGCGACCGTTGGAACCTGATGGACCTCCGTGACCATGGCTCCATCGCTCGCCAACGTGCTGGAGCGAAGTGGGGTGGGACCGTTATTGTTCCGGCCGACTACGTCGCCGAACACGTAGAACTCGGGTAGCCGAGGTACCCCAAACACACTCACCCGTGGTCGTGTGCGTCTGCACATGATCAGTTTACGACGGCCGGTCGACGTTACCGAGCGGGGTTTGTCGCGGACATGCGAGGATGTCACAGTATCCGAGTTTCCTGACGTCCGTGACGCACTCAAAGTAGGCTGGACTCATGGGAGTTGAGATCCGCCCGGCCACAGTGTTTGAGGATATGGCGCTCCTCGTTGGCCCGAAGAAGCCGACATCGAACGGCTGCTACTGCCTGGCTGATCGCATTAGCAGCAAGGAGAACAACAGCCTGCGAGGACTCGCTCGTGCGGGTAGGGCGCGCGAGCTATGCGAGGACGCTCTGCCGCCTGGGGTGATTGCCTATCTCGATGGCGAACCAGTCGGATGGACTGCCGTGCACCCGCGTTCGGACACGAGCTTTGCTAGAAGTAGAACGATCCCGCATGTTGACAATCTTGATGCGTGGGCACTGTGGTGTTTTCGGGTGAGGCCCGGCTATCGCAAACAAGGGATCATGCACAACCTCATCGAGGGTGCAGTCGATTTCGCGCGTGACCACGGTGCACCCGCGGTCGAGGGCTACCCGGTGGATAGTCATGGAGAGAAGATCAACCTCACGATGGCCTACGTCGGTACGCGAAGACTGTTCGAGAGCGCCGGTTTCATTCTGGCGTCAGAAACATCATCGATGATCGAGGGTTTTCCCCGTGTCGTCATGCGAAAACCGCTCCTGTCGTAAGCGCAAGGGCGCTGGCATGTCACGCTTGGGGATAATGCCGTTCGAGCGTTGCCGCGATCTGGTCAGCACGGCCAGCGTTGTATCCGAGGGTATGCGCGGTCACGCTTCTTACTCCGTCGTGTGAGACGCCGATGAACGCTCCGTGGTCGCGGTTGTGTCCGTTGTGCCACCAGAGCGTGGGGTCGTCCATCCACCCGAACGGCCTCACGCCGCGTGATTGCGCCGCGATAGCGGTACCGTATTGTTCGAGCGCTTCGAAAGTGCCGCAGATTCCGCCCGCACCGATGAATGGGCCGGTATCTGTCCACTGTTGGCGGACGCCGCCTGTCCAGGTGCGCAGTACGGGCACGCGTTCCGGGGCCGGGTGGATCGATACGCCGGTGATGCCGAGCGGCGTGAACACTTCGTCGGAGGCGAGCGACCACCAATCGCGTCCCGTGACAACTTCGAGCAAACGGGTCAGCACGGCATAGCCGAGGTTCGAGTACTCGAACGATCCCACGGTGCCACGGTGCTGCTCAGCAAGGGCCGGTGACACCTCGGCATCAAAGTACGCGGTCGTGAACTTCACGTACGGATCGCGCGCCTCCGCCACCGTCGTAATCATGCCCTTGGGGATTCGCGGCAAGCCCGAGGTGTGCAAGACGAGCGAGCGAACATCATCGGTGCTCGGCAGCGGCGTCTGCGGCAATAACTCGCTGACCGGCGCGGACAGTTCGAGGGTGCCCGCGAGGTCGAGTTGTTCGGTGATCCGGGCGGTGACGGTCTTGGTGACCGAGCCCCATTCGGGTCAAGTCCGGGGAAGTGGTGTGCCTGCCTTTCGATAAAACAGGGCTGGTGACACCGGGTCAGGGGCCATCACGGGCTCGGTGTTGACGACGGATCACGCCGCCTCCCGGGCTGACTCGTCGCCGTCGACATCGATGACGTTGGCGGTCATCATCGTCCGGGTCTGCTCCAGGCTCGTCAGCGACATGTACCGCTTCTGCCTCGATCCAATCATCATGCTGCTCGGCCAGCACGGCCCCGACCAGACGCACCACGGCATCCCGGTTGGGAAAGATCCCGACGACATCGGTACGCCGGCGAATCTCCCGGTTCAGCCGCTCAGTCGGATTGTTGGACCACACCTTGGTCCACACCGCTTTCGGCACGCTGGTGAACGCCAGCAGCTCGTCGATTGCTTCCTCCAGGTAGTCGGCGACATGCGGGAACTTGCCCTGGCAGAAACCGACGACCTCCCGGACCTGGGACCACACTGCCTCGGCATCGGACTGTTGGAAGATGGTGTGGAACATCGCCGACAATGTCGGCCACTGCGACTTAGCCACCAAGCCGGACAGGTTCTTGGCGAAGTGTGTCCGGCACCGCTGCCACGACGCATTCGGCAGCACCTTACCGATCGCGTGCTGGATGCCCAGATGCGCGTCACTGGTGACCAGGTACACCTGATCCAGCCCGCGGGCTTTCAGGTCACGGAAGAACCCGGTCCAGGAGGCCACGGACTCACTGGTGGCGACCTGCATGCCGAGCAGTTCGCGGTAGCCTTCGGCATTGACCCCGGTCGCCAGCAGGACCGAAGTCTTGACGACCCGTCCGCCTTCGCGGACTTTCATCGTCAGCGCGTCGGCCGACACGTACAGGTACGGCCCGCCGTCCAGTGGGCGGTGACGGAAGTCCTCGACCATGGAGTCCAGATCTTTTGCCATGTCGGACACCTGCGATCTCGACAGGTTGGTGATCTCCAGGCTGGTGACCGGGTCGTTCATCCTGCGGGTGGACATGCCTTTTCAGGTAGAAGGTCGCGATAACGGTGCTTAAGGCTCGTTCGGCGCGGCTTCGGCGTTCCAGCAGCCAGTCGGGGAAGAACGAGCCGGAGCGGAGATTGGGAACGGCGACGTCGACGGTGCCCACACGGGTGTCCAGATCGCGGTGACGATAGCCGTTGCGGGTGTTGGTACGTGACTCTGAGGTGGTGGCGTAGTCGGCACCGCAGACCTGGTCGGCTTGGGTGGACAGGATCTGGTTGATGAAGCTACGGGCGCATCTGGCGCATCAGGTCAGGGGAGGCTTCGGTCAGCAGGTCGTCGAGGTAGGTCGACGGGTCGATATCATGGGGGCTGGTGACCATCGTGGGTTGTGCCTTTCGAGGAGATGTGAGAGTTGATTCGAAAGGTACCTGCGGTGGTCGCCGTCGTCGTGGACGACGCGGTCACCGGCAGTTACAGAAGCACCACGCTAGAGGACACAACCCAATGTGGGCGGGCACGAGGCGGTGGCTGCTGTGCCGTTGCCGCCGGAACTATCCGAACTGATGACCAAAATCAGGTCGGCTACCGAGCGATGTGGGCACTAAATTGAACCAAGTCAGGTCATAACAGGGCCCTGATGGTCCATCGGAGCGGTGTTCCGGGGCCGGTTGCAGACCCGGTAGACTCCACGGTTCAGGCGCATGACCAGCGTATTCTCCTTCGGGGAAACATCGCCGAACGCGCTACACCCCCCGACAGGAAGACCCCCGGCTCCTTCTCCGCGAAGGTCCGGGGGTCTTTCGACGCACGCGCCAC
Organism: Corynebacterium provencense; assembly: GCA_900049755.1. Classification (GTDB taxonomy): domain Bacteria; phylum Actinomycetota; class Actinomycetes; order Mycobacteriales; family Mycobacteriaceae; genus Corynebacterium; species Corynebacterium neomassiliense. The sequence continues at coordinate 825,067 of LT160593.1, read as the reverse complement.
AGCACCGGGGCAGCCTGGTCATCCGGTCACCGGAGCTGCGCACTCCGGTTCAGACGTCGAAGTAGATTCCCGTGTGCAGTGCACAGCCCGGGTTGAACGCGGCGCCACACCCCGGGCAGGCCGGTGGTCTCCCGTCGTGACCTGCCCCGGCCCCGTGGTCCACCCCGTAGACGGCGAGGTACTCCCCCACCGTCAGCCAGGTTCCGCAGGAGCGGCAGAGCACCGCGGACTCCCGGCGCTGCACGTCGGTGGCGGTGGGCCACGGCGTCACCGGATGGTCTTCTGCCTCCGCGTGGCAGAGCAGGCAGGGGTAGGTGTGCCCGCAGCAGCGGAACCGCACCGCGACGACGTCCCGCGCTGAATGCCAGTGGGCGCAGCCGACGCCCCCGACCAGCGTTGCGGCGTCCCCTGACGGTTCAGAAGTCATTGACGAGCACCGCCGCCCCGTCGAAACGCCCGGCCTTCAGGTCACGGAGGGCGTCAAGGGCCCTGCTCATCGGGTACTCGTGGGTCGTGGCGCGCACATGGTACCGGTCGACGAGGTCGAGGAACTCTCGTCCCTGGGCCCGGGTGTTCGAGGTGACCGACCGGATCTCCTTCTCGTAGAACAGTTCGTTCTCGTAGTTCAGCGGTGGGGTGTCTGACAGGTGGATCCCCGCGATGGACAGCACCCCTCCCCTGTCGAGTGCCCGCATGGCGACCGGGACGATGTCTCCGACAGGTGCGAACAGGATCGCGGCGTCCAACGGTTCCGGGGGCATGTCGTACGCCCCGGACGCCGAGGCGCACCCCAGGGACAGTGCCAGGTTCTGCGCGTCAGCGTCCCGGGTCAGGACGTGGACCCGCGCACCCTGGGCCAGGGCCACCTGGGCGCACAGGTGCGCCGAGCCTCCGAAACCGTAGAGGCCCAGGCGGGCCGGGTGCTCCGGTGTGGACGCGGGCAACCCGGCGCGCTGCAGGGCGTGGTATCCGATGATTCCCGCGCACAGCATCGGGGACATGGCGACGTCGCCGGCCCTGCCCGGGCCACCGGCCTCGCTGCCCTCGCCGCCGTCGTCGGTGGCGGGGAGCAGGTAGGCGAATCTGGCGTCCACGGTCATGTATCCGGCGTAGCCGCCGTCGGCGTCCCACCCCGTGTAGGTCGAGTACGGGCAGAGGTTCTCCCGGCCGGAGGTGCACCACCGGCAGGTACCGCAGGTCGACCTCAGCCAGGCGGCGCCGACCCGCGCACCCGCCCACGAACTGTCCACCCCGGCTCCCAGTGCGACGACATCGCCGACGATCTCGTGGCCCGGGGTGACGTGCGGGCGGTGGACGTCCAGGTCGCCTTCGGTGACGTGGAGGTCGGTCCGGCACACCCCGCAGGTGTGCACCCGGACGAGCAGTTCACCGGGGCCGGGATCCGGTACAGGCCTGTCGACGAGTTCCAGGGGTGCGTCGGGGCCGTCGACGGGGCCCGGGGTTGTGACCTGCCAGGCCCGCATCGTGCGTGGTACCGGGGACGCCCCGGGCGCCGGGGTGGTGACTGGTGTGGTGTCCATGTGTCCCATTGTGGTGTCCCGTAGTGCGTCCGTCACGCCCCGGGGGCACCCGGCGGTCTACTGCCGCCCAATGAAGGGGGTGGCCGGTGCCGGGTCCGCACCTCCCGGACGGCCGGGACGGAAGGGTCCGAGCAGGTCCCCGGCAGTCTCACGGTCCCCTTGTGCACCCCGGCCCCCGGGCTCTCCGGCGACCTCTTCGGCGACCAGGCGCCCCAGCAGTGCGGACAGTGTCATCCCCGAGTGGCTGACAAGCGCGTAAATGCGACGGTGGGGGTCGGTGAACCCGACCAGGGGAAGCCCGTCCTCTGGCAGACTGCGCGCCGACAGTTCCACACGGGCGACCGGCACGGCTGTACCGAAGACCGTGGCGAGTTCGATCTCCATGAGGTGACGGATCTCGTCGAGCAGTGCCGGCAGTGCGGCAGGGTCCGACGCCTCGGCGACACGGTGTTCCACCGGGGGAAGCTGGACCCACAACCGGCCGTCATGCCGGGGGCGGACATTGACACGGTCGCTGATGACCACCCGTCCCAGAGGAACGTCGGTGGGCACCGTCAGGCCGAGGAAGCTGTGGGTCCTCTCTCCCGGGACGGAGAGGTCGGCGACAGGCAGGCCGAACCCCCGGGAAGCTGCACCTGCCGCCACCACGACCGCGTCCGGGGTCAGTGCGGTGCCGTCGTCGAGGATGACCCTGGCGTTGTCCCGGGTGGAATCAATGTGGGTGACCCGTCCCTGCTGGACGGTCACCCCGTGCGAGGCAAGGTCATTGAGCAGCCCTGCGGCGAAGAGGTCGGCGTCCAGGTAGCCTTCGCCGGGGAAGTAGAGGGCGGTGGTGCCTTCGGGTAGAAAATCGCGCCAGCGCACGACCGGCTCCAGGTCCTCAAGGTCGGCGAGGGTCACCGGTTCCACCGGGTACTGTTCCCGGCGCAACCGGTCCAGACGGTTTCCGAGCAGGTCGGCGCGCTGGCCGGGGCTGCCTTCCGTGGCTGCGAGGACCGCCCCGGAACGGTGGAACCAGGTTCCGTGGAGCTCCTTCTGCAGGCGGTCGTGCTCGGCCATGCCCTCCACGTTGAGGCGGTGGTAGGCGTGCGGGGGCTTGTTGTTGGCGTTGATCCAGGCGAAGGACCGGTGACTGGCCCCGGCGAACGGGGCCTCGGCGTCCAGGAGGGTCACCTGGTGTCCGCGTACCGCCAGTTCCCGTGCCGCGCAGAGTCCGAGAACACCTGCGCCGACGACACAGATGTCCCGGAGTTCCGTTCCCGAGTCCTGCACTGTCCTCCACCTCACTCACGGTCTGTCCCTGCCTGACCACGGCCCTGTCCCCTGCACTGTAGCCCCTGCACTGCCGGCCCCGCCCCCGTAGACGCCGGCGGGCGGGGCCTGAACTGTCTCTTATACACCTCCTGAAGTGTATAAGAGACAGCCCCCTAGACGGCGAGGGACTCCCAGTGCCATAGAGAAGAAGATGAGGTAGTGCTTCCACCGAGCAAAGTACGAGGACCCTTCGTCGGCGATGACGGCCTGCTCATACTCTCCCGGGTCCTGCTGCATCCCAGTCTCTTATACACCTCTAGAAGTGTATAAGAGACAAGCCTGAGGGGGCGGCGAGGCGGTGGGGCCGGCGGACAGGTCAGAGCCGGCAGGTGGTACCGGTACCCTGGTGGTCGACGGCTCGGACCAGGCACTGTCCGCCGGACCAGACCCGTCTCCCTGACCCGATCCTCCCAGACAAGGTTGCCGATGACCCCTCCCGCAGCATCTCCGGAACCGGAACGCCGGGACGGTGACCTTCACCCCGACCTTCTGCCCCACGCGACGAGGATCCTCGGGGAACTCACCGGACGCCCCGACGCACAGTTCAGGCAGGGGCAGTTCGAGGCCGTGGACGCCCTCGTCACCGGGCACCGTCGCGTCCTCGTCGTCCAACGCACCGGGTGGGGAAAGTCCGCGGTGTACTTCGTCGCTGCCCGGCTGCTGCGTGAGCGGGGCGCAGGTCCCACCCTCATCATCTCCCCGCTGCTCGCCCTGATGCGGGACCAGGTTGCCGCGGCCCGGCGCGCCGGGGTCAAGGCAGCCACGGTCAACTCCTCCAATGTCACCGAGTGGGACGAGGTTGTCGGGGATCTTCGTTCCGGTCGGCTGGATGTGCTGCTGATCTCCCCGGAACGTCTGACGAACCCCCGGTTCCGCGACCGCGTCCTCGACCCGCTCCTGGACGGTTCTCAGCACGACGGTTCTCAGCACGACGGTTCTCTGCAGGACGGTCCGGCGTCGCCGGGGGTGGGGATGATCGTGGTCGACGAGGCGCACTGCATCTCCGACTGGGGCCACGACTTCCGCCCGGACTACCGGCGTATCGGTTCGCTGCTGGAGTCCCTGCCGGAGGACCTACCGGTGCTCGCGACCACCGCCACGGCGAACAGCCGGGTCGTGGAGGATGTCTCCGCCCAGCTGGGCAGCGAAACCATGGTGATCAGGGGTCCGCTGTCGCGAGACTCACTGCGCCTGGGGGTCGCACCCGTGGCGTCCTCCGGTCACCGTGTCGGCTGGCTGATCAGTCATCTCAACGACTTCACCGGGTCGGGGATCATCTACTGTCTCACCGTCTCCGCGGCGGAGGACACAGCCCGCGCACTGCGCGACGCCGGCCATGACGTCGCCCCGTACACGGGCCGGACGGACGCCGAGGACCGTGCCAGCCTGGAGGAGGCCCTCCGGGACAACCGGATCAGGGCCCTTGTGGCGACAAGCGCCCTGGGGATGGGGTTCGACAAACCCGACCTGGGGTTTGTCGTGCACCTCGGGGCACCTTCCTCCGCGGTGGCCTACTACCAGCAGGTCGGACGTGCAGGGCGTGCCACCGACTCCGCCGATGTTCTGCTGCTGCCCGGGGATGACGACCCGGAGATCTGGGAGTACTTCGCCACCGCGTCGATGCCCGGGGAAGAGGACGCCCTCGCCGTGCTGGCCGCCCTGTCCGAATCTGCGTCGCCGTTGTCGGTTCCCGCACTGGAACCGTTGGTCGGGATCAGGAGGACACGACTGAACCTGCTGCTCAAGACACTGCAGGTCGACGGGGCGGTGGAGCGGGCGGGTTCCGGTTTCGTCACCACCGGACGACCCTGGACCTATGACGCGCCACGCTATGAGGCGGTCGCCGAGGCACGTCGCAGGGAGGCTGAGGCGATGCTCCGGTACGAAGCCGGGACAATGTGCCGGATGCGGTTCCTCGCCGAAGCACTCGACGATCCGACCGCCCACGACTGCGGACGCTGCGACGTCTGCGCCGGGGTGTGGTGGGACGCCACGGTCAGCGAGGACGCCGAGTCCGGGGCACGCAAGGTGCTGTCCACTCTCGGCGTCCCGGTCGAGCCACGTACCCGGTGGCCCGGCGGAATGGAGAAGGTGGGCGTCCCGCTCAAAGGGGTTGTCCCTGCCGATGAGCAGGTCGCGGCGGGGATGACCGTGGCCCGCCTCACCGACCTGGGGGCCGGGCAGGTGCTGCGGGAGTTCCTGGCCGAGGGCCACGCCGACGGTCCGGTCCCGGGGAACATCGCAGACTGGTGTGTCAGGGTTCTGAGCGGGTGGAGGTGGCAGGAACGCCCTGAGGCTGTCGTGGCGATGCCCTCCACGACCCGTCCGGTCACCGTGGCGGACACCGCCTCCGGTCTGGCGCGGCTGGGCAGGATGGTCGACGCAGGCCAACTGAGGTTCACCCGGGATCCGGGGACACCGGATGTCAACAGTGCCTACCGGGTGCGCAACCTCTACGGTGCATTCGAGGTTCCTGCGGAGACCGCCGCCGCGGTCCGGGGACGGGTGGTGCTGCTCGTCGACTCGGAGATCGGGTCCCGGTGGGCGGTGACAATGGCGGGGCGGGAGCTGCGACGGGCGGGGGCGAGAGCGGTCCTGCCTTTCGCCCTCGCTGTGCGGGGCTAGGGTGTCCGCCCGGTGCGTACACTTGTTCCGGTGAGGGTACCCAAAGTGAACCGGGGCCCCGAGAAACCTGAGAAAGGCAGCCTGACGTGCACGGAGAATACAAGGTCCCCGGGGGGAAACTCATTGTCGTCGATCTGGAGGTGACCAGGGCCTCCGAGAGTTCACCGGGGGTTCTGACGGGCGTCCGTATCGCGGGCGACTTCTTCCTGGAACCGGATGAAGTGCTTGTCCGCATCACCTCGGCACTCGAGGAGGCTCCCGCTGACCTCACCGCGGAGGGGTACGCCGAGCGTGTGTCCGATTCCCTGCTGCGCAGTGACGTGCTCTTCGGCATCACCGCCGAGGGTGTGGGCATAGCGGTACGTCGTGCTCTCGGCCATGCCGTGGGCTGGGACGACATCGATTTCGACGTGATCTACGGCCCCGCTGTCGACCCCATGCTCAACGTGGCGATGGACGAGACCCTCACCGAGGAGGTGGCCGCCGGACGGCGTAAGCCGTTCATGCGGTTGTGGGAGTGGAACGCCCCCCAGGTCGTCATCGGGTCCTTCCAGTCCTATGCGAACGAGATCAACCAGGAGGGTGTGGACAGGTACGGCATCACGGTGTCCCGGAGGGTCACCGGTGGTGGGGCGATGTTCATGGAGCCGGGTAACTGTGTCACATATTCCCTGGTCGTGCCGCAGGCTCTCGTGGACGGGCTGAGTTTCGCACAGTCCTACCCGTTCCTCGACGAGTGGACGATGGAGGCGTTGAAGAAGGTGGGAATCAACGCCCACTACGTACCCCTCAATGACATTTCCTCCGACGAGGGAAAGATCGGTGGCGCCGCCCAGAAGCGGTTCTCGAACGGGTGGATGGTCCACCACGTGACCATGTCCTACGACATCGACGCCGAGAAGATGCTGGAGGTCATCCGGATCGGCAAGGAGAAGATGAAGGACAAGGGCACCCGGTCGGCGGTGAAGAGGGTCGACCCGATGCGTTCACAGACTCAGCTGCCCCGTGAAGAGATCCTCCGGGTGTTCCACGACACCTTCAAGGAGAAGTACGGCGCCAGCGAAGGTGAGATCACCGAACGCGACCTGCAGGTCGCGCGTGAGCGGTGTGACGTGAAATTCTCGACCCCGGAGTGGACGTACCGGCTGCCGTGACACGGCCTCCGGGTGACGGCCCCGGGTGACACCGGAGGCGGGGGTTCGGCCGGCGCCGGGGGTTTCTAGCGGGCGCTGACCTGGCCGAACTTGCCGGCGATCGGCTGGATCACCAACGGTCGGGCTGCGACCAGTGCCGCGATGACGACGGCGAGTCCGAGGACGAACCAGAGGAAGCCTCCGAGGTTTCCGGACTGGTTGCCGGCGAACATGTGGTTGAGGTTGTGGGTCATCCCGGTGGTGAAGACCAGGAACACGTGGATGATCACGAACAGGACGAAGAAGAGCATGGTCGGGAAGTGGATCTTCCGGGCCACCGGGGCCGGGTAGATCTTGTTCAGCGTCTTGGCGTCCTTCGGCCACCATTCACTCATCCGCAGTCCTGAGATGATCGCCAGCGGCGCGGCGACGAAGATCACCAGGAAGTACATGATCTGCTGGATGGAGTTGAAGTTGACCCACCCGTTCTCCGGAGGCCACTGGAACGAGGCGTACTGGAGACCTGCGGAGATCGCGTTGGGGAACACTTCCCAGCTCGTCGGGACGATGCGGGCCCAGTGACCGGTTGCGAACAGCAGGATGACGAAAATCAGACCGTTGAGCATCCAGAAGATGTCCAGAGACGTGTGCAGCCACAGGTTGATGCTGATCTTCTTGCCGCCCTTGCGCGGCTGCCACACGGCCGGCGGTTTCTGCTGGTGGCGGACCCGGAGTCCGGACTGGAGGATGAGTGCCATGAAGAAGAAGTTGAGGTAGTGCTGCCACCGTGCCCAGATCGGGAACCCTTCGTCGGGGGTGACGGCCGGCTCATACTCTCCCGGGTACTGCTGCATCCAGCTCTTCACTGCGTCGATGTTGGTGATGAGCCTGCAGATGACGACGATGACGACAGCGGCCACGACGGCTGCTGCGAAAATTATCGCACCTTTCTTCCCGAGCTTTCTCAGGGAGGCGAAAGCTCCCGTGACTGCGGCACCGGCACCCGCGAGGAGGTCCCCGACCTCCACACCGGCGATCGTCAGCGGTTCCTTTTTCTTCGGCTTGGCCTTGGGCTGAGGTTTCGCGGCAGCCGGCGCGGTCCCTCTGCCTGCGGCAGGGGCACCGGGGGTTGCCGGAGCACCGGGGACGCCGGGAGCACCCGCGCAGTCGGCACTAGGTGTGGACAAGAGACCAGG
>LT160593.1:689311-817058 GCA_900049755.1 Corynebacterium provencense | reverse complement strand
ATCGGACCGGACGGGGCCGCAGGCGCGGCAGGCGCAGCAGGCGCAGCAGCAGCCGGAGCCGCAGGGGCACCGGGAGCGGACGGCACACCAGGGGCCGTCGCACCGAGCTTGATCGGACCGGACGGGGCCGCAGGCGCGGCAGGCGCAGCAGGCGCAGCAACAGGTGCACCCGGAGCGCCCGGAGCGCCGGGAGCGCCCGGAGCGCCGGGAGCGCTCAGCTTGATAGGAGTGTCGGCACTCGACGGGGACGTGTCGTCAGGCTCCCCGGGCACGCCCGGGGGCGGGGGTGTGGTCGACATTGTCTTGTCTCCTCCTGCTTTTCGCTCGTCTGTAGCGCTGCTGAGTTGTGGCTGTACCGTGGACGGACTCCGTCAAAGTCCTGGCCCGTACCGGTCCATGTCGCTGAAGATCTTAGCGCCCACCTGCCGGTTCATCCCATTTTCGGGAATGCTCCGACACATCGGACACAGCGGTTGTGTTTCGTCCGGATACGGCGTACGCCGAACTCAACGAGTCTGATTTGATAACTACCTTGCACAGAGGATAGCCCACAGGCCCTCCATGTGTCGAAAATCGCATCAGCTCCGCATGAGAGACACAAGCCACTGACCGTCTCCAGATCAGCGGACCTTTTGTTGTTTACTGTGCATTGTACCTGTTTCCTGACATTACACCACTGAGGTTCCGTGGACTCACCCCGAACCGTGCCTTGAACTCACGGCTGAACTGGGACAGGTGTCGGTAGCCCACCGCCCTGGCAGCCTCCGAAGGAGCCGACCCGTAGGCGATCAACCGGCGGGCCGTCTGCAACCTCACCGTCGCACGCCACCTGAGGAAGGTCATCCCGGTCCATTCCCGGAATCCCGCGTTGAGCTTCCGCGGCGTCCACCCCACCGACACCGCCCACCGGTCAAGACCTGCAGGTGAACGCAGATCCCGCAGGACGGCGTCCGCAACCTGGCGAACCTGCACCGGCATCCCGTCCACGGCGTCCACCACCGTGCCCGTGCCCTCCACGGTGCCCACCGGAGCAGGTGCCGGGTCGGCACCCGCGGTGACGACGGTCCCGAAAAGCGCCTCCGGCACGGCCGTGCTGTCATAACCCCCGGGACCGAGACCACTCTGGTTGGCGACGACATGCTGCAGCAGAGGCACAGTGTCACCGCTGTCGACCGCCACCGGAACAGTGCCCTCGTCCGGGCACACCTGTCCCACGGTGAAGGTCAACGGCAGTACCACCGAGCCGGGGGCCGTCAGAACCTCGTGACCCCGGTATGCGGGCATCCAGACGACCTGCCCCTCCCCGACCACGTTCACCAGGTCACCTGTCCGGAGCAGCATCCGCCCCCGGTACACCCAGAGCAGCAGGTGGAAACCGTGGTCCAGCCCCGGAGGGGAGGACGCCCCGCCCCACCCCGGAGGCGTCGAGAGACTGCGGTCCACCCGGGTACCGGCACCGTCACCGGTCCGCCACTCCGAAGGAGTGGCCCCCGTGCACCGGCGGAACGCACGGATGAACCCTGTGGGGGTCCCGAAGCCCACCGAACCGGCAATCTCGCTGACCGGTCTCGACCTGTCCGAGAGGAGCAGCCGGGCCGCCGCAGCCAGCCTGCACTGCCTCCGCCACCCGCCGAAGGTCAGACCCGTCTCGGTGACGACCATGCGGTGCAGGGTCCGTTCCCCGGTCGCGACTTCCTCCGCCCACTGCGACACCGTCCTCGGACAGGCCGGGCCCCGGGTCAGCGCCAGAGCCACCTCCAGGGCCCCCGCCGACTGCGGCAGTGGAGGTCCGGGCACCCGGGACTGCAGACCCCGCAGAACTCTCACACAGTCCCCCGCCCGGTGACCGGGTTCCCGCAGCGGAGACACGGAGGCGCTGAACTGGTGGAGGACCCAGTCGTTCCACCGCTGTCTCCCCCACCCGTCTCTCCCGCAGTCTCCCACGGAGAGCCTCTCCACGGCGTCCCCACCGTCACAGATCTCCGGGGCGGCGATCCTGACCGGTACGGCGACCGAACCTGGTGCGACAGTCACGCCTGCGCGGGTTCCCGGCGGCAGCAGGATTCCCCGTCCCCCGGTCAACCTGTCCACCTCTGCGCGGTACCTGACCTCCACAGTGCCGGCGTGGCACCACAGCAGCAGGTACCGCTCCCCCGCCTCCAGGTCGGCACGGAACGGTGCCAGATCATCAAGCACGGGGCAGTCCCGTACGATTCCGGTCCACACAATGAGCATAGCCTGACCTACTGCCGTGCACCTGATGCACAAGTCCCGGGCACGTCCCGTACCCGTTTCGACCACAGGACCAGGAGAAACAGTGAAACTCTTCCGCACCGTCCCCGCCGCACTCATCGGCGCCGCCGTCCTCGCCACCGGTCTCGTCGCCTGCAGCGACAACTCCCCCGAACCGACCGATCCAACCGGCGGCACCACCTCGACAACACAGCAGTCGACGCAGCAGACAACTTCAGCCGCACAATCGCAGCAGACGGCGTCCTGGCCCGTCACCGTCGACCACGTCAGAGGATCATCGACCGTACCGGCGAAACCCGAACGCATCGTGGTCATGCACGAGGCCGCGGTCGACCCAGTACTCTCCCTCGGCCTTGAACCGGTGGCCATGTTCGAGATCCAGGGCGGTGACGCCAACATGCCCTGGCTGCAGGGGAAGATCGACTGGCCGGAGGACGCCGCGCTCACCGCGGACCGCACCGCAGACCCCGAGGCTGTCGCGAAGTACGACCCCGACCTCATCGTCGTCGGTGACGTCTACGCCGACGACTCCACCTGGAAGGCCCTCGAGGACGTGGCCCCCACCCTCGTCTACGACTGGCCGGCAGACGGACCCGCCTGGCAGCCGATCCTCGACGGCATTGCACAGGCCACCGGTCTGGAGGACCGGGCTGAAGAAGTCAGGGACAGTTACGCCGGCCGCATCGCGGAGATACAGGCACAGTTTTCCGGCGTCGGAGACCTCACCTACAACTCGGCGATGCTCAACCAGGGGCAGCTCGTCTACTCCACCAACTCCCTGCTGGAGGACCTCGGGTTGGAACAGGCCGACAGGCAGAAAGCCGCCGGGGCCCGCGGGACCGTCTCCCTGGAGCGGCTCGACGAACTCGACGCAGATGTGCTGGTGATCTACGACCCGGCCGGAGAGAGGAAGAAGCTGGAGGACAGTGACCAGTTCCGCGGTCTGGCCTCCGTGCGCGACGGTGCCCTGATCTGGCAGGACACCGCCCTCGGCTACGCGGTGACCACGGCGTCCGGGCCGATGAGCCTCGACTGGGCCGTCGACAGGATCGCCCCACAGCTCACCGCAGCGCTCTGAGAAGCTGACAGCGTCCTCACCTTCTTCCCCCGGCCCTCATTTTTCATCCCCCACCTTCACGCTAACCGGCTGTCATCTCAGGACAACCCCACCCCCGGACCACTCCGTAGTCTGAGGCACCGTGACCACCAGCGCCGACTCTCCCGCCGCCCCTGCCGGTCCACCCGGTCCCACCCCGGAGGACGCCCTGCGCAGCCACCTCTTCGGCATCCGGTGGCCTCTGCTGCTCCAGGCTCCCCAGGAGCAGGTCGCCAGCCGGCCGATCCCCTTCGATGACACGACCACCGCCGCACAGTTCACCCGGCGCGTGGTCTTCGGCGCGGTGAAATACACGGTCCCCGGCGGGATCCTCCTGGCCCTGAGTCAGCTGTGCTCGGTCGCTGTCCCGGTGACCGCGGGCCTCGTCGTCGACCGGGCGATCGCCCGTCACAGCCTGGCCGAACTGCTGGGGTGGACAGGGGTTCTGGTCGCGGTGTCGGTCGCGGCGTCCCTGTGCTTCCGTTTCGGGTCCCGCACGGGCTTCTACGGTATGCAACAGGTCCAGCACCGCCTGCGCATGGACGTCACCGACCGGCTGCTGGATCCTGCCGGCATGGAGACCCGACGTCTCAGCGGAGCCCTTCTCGCCACCGCCACCGGCGACGTGTTCCGTCTTGCAGCGACCATGCAGCTCGGCATCTACCCTGTCGGTGAACTGTGCGCCGTCGTGGCCTGTGCGGTGGCCCTGACCGCCGTGTCCTGGCCCCTCGGTCTGGCGGTGCTCGTCGGGGCGCCGCTGATGCTGTGGATCATGACCGCGGCCGGCCGGCCGCTCCAGAGGCGCAGCCGGTCGCAGCAGGCCCTCGTGGCCCGGGCGACCGGCCAGGCCGGGGACATTATCGCCGGGTACCGGGTCATCAAAGGCCTGCGCGCCGAACGCACCGCATCCGACCGCTACCGGCGTGTCAGCTCCGGAGCACTGGACGGCGCACTGCGGGCACGGAACTCCCGTGCCCTGTACCTGGGCACGATGAACTCGGTGTCCGGGGTGTTCATCGCAGGGCTGACCGTCGGCGCCGCCGTGCTCGCCCTGGAAGGTCAGCTGACCGTCGGTGAGCTGATCTCGGTGGTGGGGCTGACACAGTTCCTGCTCGGACCGCTGACCTCACTGCCCACCATGATCGGAGCACCGTGGGCCACCGGGGTCGCCTCCGCCGACCGGGTCCTGGACCTGCTGCGTACTCCCGGCTCCGACACCGGGCCGGGAGTTCGGACGGCACCGGAACGGGACAGGCCGCTGACGCTCACGGTCACCGGCGCGACCGTTTCGGCAGGCGCGGCACCGGACGCAGAAACGGACGCAGAAACGGAAGTGGAAACGGACAGCGGAAGCGGTGACGGGGGGTGCGGCGGTACCCCGGTCCTGACCGTCTCCTCCGGCGAGTGTGTGGGGGTCCGCGCCGAAGGGTCGCGGGCGGGAGAGCTGGTCGGGCAGCTCGCCCACGGACACGGGGTCCTGGTCGACGACATCCCCGCCGGCGACCTGGACATCCTCGACTACCGGAATCTGGTCCTCACCGCGCCGCACACCGCCGACCTGTTCGAAGGGACCGTCGCCGACAATCTCGCTGTCCCGGGCTCGGACAGTTCCCTGGTCCCCGGCGCACTGCACGCCGCGGCCTGCGACGACATCCTCGCCACCCTTCCCCACGGTGAGCTCACCATGGTCGGTGACGGTGGGCTGCGACTGTCCGGCGGGCAACGGCAGAGGATCGCTCTGGCCCGCGCACTGGCGGCCGATCCACCGGTCCTGGTTCTCCACGACCCGACGACGGCGGTGGACCCGGTCACCGAGGCGACCGTCGCGGAACGCCTGAGACCGTTCCGGCGTCGGCGTGCCACCGTGGTCGTCACGGCGTCCCCGGCGATGCTCTCTGCCTGCGACAGGGTGGTGGAACTGTGACCGCCCCGGAACGCCTCCCCGTCGCCGACGGTCGACGCACCGCCGCGGTGCTGTGGGCGGAGCTGCGGGGACGCCGTGGACTCCTTGCCGTCTCCGCGGTCCTCGCCGCCGCCGGTGCCGCACTTGACCTGGTCACACCGTGGATCCTCGGCCGGGTCGTCGACGATGTCGCGCGTGCTTCCGACGGTGGAAGCGGCGGCGGAGCAACGCACACCCCGGCCTGGATCTACGGCCTCGCCGTCGTCGCCGCGTCCGTCGGCGCGGCTGTCCTGTCCGTGCTCGGGGTACTCGTGGCGTCCCGGCTGATGGAGAGGCTTCTCGCCTCCCTGCGTGAGAAACTCGTCGACTCGGCACTCAGGATGCCGCAGGAGCAGGTGGAACGCTCCGGCACCGGGGACCTCATCTCCCGTGCCAGCGATGACGTCGCCCAGGTCTCCGAAGCTCTGTCTCAGGTCGTCCCCCAGCTGACCAGGACATTCTTCACCATCATCCTCACCCTTGCCGGTATGGCGGTGCTCGATCCACGGCTGGCCCTGGTGATCCTCGTGGCCCTTCCGCTGTACTGGTGGACCCTGCGCTGGTACCTGAGGACCGCACCTGCAATGTACGCCGCGGAACGCGCCGCCTTCGGTGACCGCGCGCACAATCTCCTGTCGTCGTTGCGGGGACTGCCGACGGTGCTCGCCTTCCGCCTCTCCCGACGCCACAGCGCCCGTATCGCCGAATCCTCCTGGCAGGTCAACAGGTGGGCGTTGCGCGCCAGGACCGTGCAGACGATGTTCATGTGGAGGGTGGACATGGCTTTCCTGCTCATGCTCACCGCAGTCCTGTTCGTCGGGTATGTCCTGGTCGGGGACGGCCCCGACGGTTCCGGGTCGCTGACAGTCGGTGCGGTGACCACCGCCGTGCTGTTCTTCCTGCGGATCGAGGGGCCGCTCGGCCAGGTGATGCGGGAGATCGATGTCCTGCAGTCGGCGACGGCGTCACTGGCGCGGATCGTCGGGGTCACCGACTCCCGGCCTGCCGGCAGTACAGGTGGGGCAGAGGGAGCCGACCGCGCCGGCGACACCGGCGGTGACGGGGACGCCGGCTGTGACAGCGACGCCCGGGTGCTTATGGAGCATGTGTCCTTCTCCTACACCCCCGACGGGCCCGACGCCGACGACGTCCTCCACGATCTCAGTCTCACCGTCGCACCAGGTGAGCACCTTGCCCTGGTCGGAACCTCCGGGGCCGGGAAATCGACGGTCGCCGCACTCCTGGCCGGAGTCCATCCCGTCACCCGTGGCGTCCTGTCCTCCCCCCGGGACACAGTTCTCGTCAGCCAGGACAGTCACGTGTTCTCCTGGACACTGCGGGACAACCTCGCCGTCGGTGCGCCGGACCCCACGGCAGTGACCGACACCGCCCTGCTCGACGCGATCGGACGCACCGGTGCCGGCCACATCCTCGCCGACCTTCCCGACGGACTCGACACTCCCCTGGGCCCCGGCGGCTACCCGTTGACCGCGGCCCGGTCACAGCACCTCGCCCTCACCCGGGTACTTGTCGCCGACCCGTCGCTCGTCATCCTCGACGAGGCGACGGCCGAAGCCGGCTCCGCGAACGCCCGCGAACTCGACCTCGCCTCCGACGCCGCGACCGAGGGCCGCACCGTCCGACGCCGCGACCGAGGGCCGCACCGCCGTGGTCATCGCCCACCGTCTCAGCCAGGCCGCCGCGTGCGACCGGATCGCGGTGATGGAACAGGGGAGGATCGTGGAGATCGGCTCGCACCGGGAACTCGTCGACGCAGGTGGCAGATACGCACAGCTCTGGGACGCCTGGAGCGCCTCACGGTAGGTGTCCCCTCGGGCCCGCACACGACGACGCGTGGCGGACATACACCGGCGCGGAACGGACAAAGAAATTACCCCCGTCACCTACCCCCGTCCAGTGAGTGCCAGTCACCCGGTCACCCTCCGGACTCTCCGTGGCGAACAGTGACGATACAGAAAGTGACGCAGAGGAAAAGAAAAGCAGTGTGAGGTTAGACACCGGTATACTTAGGCTCCACTTGGCGCAGAAGGCTCCGGCTTGGCTAGGGTGCAACAGAGATTCAACGAACCTGACGTTCTGAGAGGACATTCATCCATGCGCACCCTGTTCCGCGGACGCCGAACGGCCCCGCTAGCACTCACTGTCACGGCCCTGCTCACCGCAGGATCCCTCGTCGCCTGCTCCGACAACAGTGACGACAGCGCCCCCGCAGCAGACACGAAGACCGTCACCGACGCCCGCGGCGAGGTCGAGATCCCCGCCGACCCGCAGCGTGTCGCCGCCTTCGACAACCGCATCTTCCGGGTCCTCCAGGACTGGGACATCGACCTGGTCTCCGCACCGGTCACCCTCATCCCGGACACGATCACCAAGTACCACGAGGACAAGAACATCCACGACACCGGCTCACACCGTGAGCCGAACCTCGAGGAGCTCGTCGCCTCCGACCCCGACCTCATCATCACCGGCTACCGCTACGCCAGCCAGTACGACAAGATGAAGGAGCTTCTCCCCGACGTCCCCGTGCTCGACCTCAGCTTCGGCCAGGGTCCCCGCGACGAGAACGGCGAAGCCGAGCAGACCCAGTCCACCGAAGACACCCTCAAGGACATCACCACCCTCATCGGAGAGGTCTTCGACAAGCAGGACCAGGCCAGCGACCTCGAGGCGAAGTTCGACGAGGCCAAGGACCGCGCCAAGGCAGCTTACAACCCGGAGCAGACCGTCATGGGTCTGGTCACCTCCGGAGGCGACATCAACTACGCCGCCCCGTCCACCGGCCGCTCCGTAGGACCCGTCTTCGACATGGTCGGCCTGACCCCGTCCTACAACCACGACGGTTCCTCCAACCACCAGGGTGACGACATCTCCGTCGAGGCCATCGCCGAATCCAGGCCCGACTGGATCATCGTCCTCGACCGCGACGCCGCCGTCAGCGCCGACGAGGCCGGGTACAAGTCCGCAGAAGAGCTCATCAAGAACTCCCCCGCGCTGAAGAACGTCCCCGCCGTCCAGGAGGACCACATCATCTACCTGCCCTCGGACTTCTACACCACCGAGGACATCGAGGCCTACACCGAGGTCCTCAACTCCGTCGCCGACTCCTTCGAAGCCGCCCGGTAGCTCCCACCTCCCCGCCGACACCACTGTGACGACACCGCTGTGACCACGACAACCCCCGCCCCTCCGGAGTCCACCCGACCCCGGAGGGTCTGGCGTACCACCTGGCCGATACTCCTCGGCGTCCTCGTCACCCTCGCACTGGTGACCGCCTCCCTGTTCGTCGGGGTCTACGACATCACCGGCGGCGAGGACGGCTGGGAGATGTTCTTCATCACCCGGGTGCCCAGGACCGTCGCCCTCGCCCTCGCCGGGGCGTCGATGGCGATGTGCGGGCTGGTGATGCAGCTGCTCACCCAGAACAAGTTCGTCGAGCCCACCACCACCGGAACCACGGAATGGGCCGGACTGGGACTCATCACCACGATGATCGTCATACCGGGGGCGTCCCTGACCACCCGGATGGTCGGGGCGGTGCTCTTCGCATTCGTCGGCACCGGCGTATTCTTCCTTTTCCTGCGTCAGGTGAGGCTGAGATCCTCACTCATCGTCCCGATCGTCGGGATGATGCTCGGCGCGGTCGTCGGGTCCGTGTCCAGTTTCGTGGCGCTGAAGACCGACATGCTCCAGCAGCTCAGCATCTGGTTCACCGGCTCATTCACCGGTATCGTCCGGGGCCGGTACGAACTGCTCTACCTGGTCCTCCTGGTGTGCGTGGCCGTGTTCATCGTCGCCGACCGATTCACCGTCGCCGGACTGGGCCGGGACATCGCCACCAACGTGGGACTGAACTACGGCCGGGTGCAGCTCGTCGGCGTGGGCATGGTCGCCGTCGTCACCGGCATCGTCACTGTCGTGGTCGGCAACCTTCCCTTCCTCGGCCTGATCGTGCCGAACATCATCTCCCTGTTCCGCGGGGACAACCTGCGTTCCAATCTTCCCTGGGTGGCGATGCTGGGAATGTGGGTGCTGATCACCGCCGACATTTTCGCACGGACCGTCATCGCCCCCTTCGAGGTCCCCGTCTCCCTGATCCTCGGCGTCATCGGCGCCGTGGTGTTCGTGTTCCTTCTGGTGAGAGGACGCCGACATGCCGGCTGACACCGGGGCCACCGCCCCGCCCGCACACACCACCGCCCCGACGGGGACGCCACAACGCACCAGCGGACCGTTCACCACTGCACGACAGCGTGTGCGCTACACCGTTCTTGTCGCCGTCCTCGTCGCCCTCGCCCTCCTCGTCACCGTGGCACACATGACCTACGGCAATCCGGTTCCTCTCGGAGAGAAAGGGTTCTGGAGGATCGTCAACCTGCGGCGGGACGCCCTCATCGCCATCGCCCTGGTCGCCCTGTGCCAGGCATTCGCCACCGTGGCCTTCCACACCGCCACGGACAACCGCATCATCACCCCGTCGATCATGGGCTTCGAGTCCATCTATGTCGCGGTGCAGACATCGGTCATATTCTTCTTCGGCTCCGTCGGCCTGGCACAGTTCACCGGACTCCCCCAGTTCCTCCTGCAGGTGGGCATCATGGTGGCTTTCGCCGTCACCCTGTTCACCTGGCTGCTGTCCGGAAGATTCGGCAACATCCAGGTGATGCTTCTCGTCGGGATCGTCCTCGGCGGCGGGCTGCGCTCCCTGTCCACGTTCATGCAACGCCTGCTGGACCCCAACGAATTCGATGTTCTCACGGCACGGACCTTCGGCAACATCGCCAACGCGAACACCGAGAACTTCCCGGTCATCATCCCTGTCGTCGCTGTCGTCTGTCTCGTGCTCTACCTCAGGTCCCGTCGGATGAACGTCATCGCCCTGGGGCGGGAGACCGCCACAAACCTCGGGGTCGACCACCGGCGGGAACTGATGCTCATCCTGTTCCTCGTCTCTGTCCTCATGGCCATGACTACCTCCATGGTCGGCCCCATGACCTTCCTCGGGTTCCTCGTCGCGACCATCGCCTACCAGCTGACGGACACCTACGACCACCGCCTCATCCTCCCGGTCGCGACCCTGGTCGGCTATGTCTTCCTCGGCGGGTCCTACTTCATCATGAGGAACATCTTCGACGCCGAGGGTGCGGTGACGATCATCATCGAACTCATCGGCGGGTCCGTCTTCCTCCTCTTCATCATGCGGAAAGGCCGTCTGTGATCTCCCTCGACAACGTCTCCAGGACCTACAGCGGTGACGTCACCGTCGGACCGGTCACTCTGGACATCCCGGCCGGGGGCGTCACCGCCCTCGTCGGACCCAACGGCGCCGGCAAGTCGACCCTGCTCACCATGATCGGACGTCTCCAGAAACCCGATTCGGGTACCGTCACGGTGGGCGGGCTCGATGTCGCCTCCGCGCCCTCGGGGGAGGTCGCGAAGATCCTGTCGATCCTGCGGCAGGAGAACCACTTCGTCACCAGGCTCACGGTCCGTCAGCTCGTGGGGTTCGGACGGTACCCGCACTCCCACGGCCGGTTGACCGTCGAGGACGAGAAGCACATCTCCGAGGCGATCGACTTCCTCAACCTCACGGACCTGGAGAGCCGGTACCTCGACCAGCTCTCCGGCGGCCAGAGACAGCGCGCCTACGTCGCCATGGTGCTGGCCCAGGACACCGACTACGTGCTGCTTGACGAACCACTGAACAACCTGGACATGAAACATTCGGTGCAGATGATGAGACAGCTGAGGAGAGCCTGCGACGAACTGGGCCGCACCGTCGTCATCGTCCTGCACGACATCAACTTCGCCGCCCGCTACGCGGACCACATCTGCGCGATGGCCGACGGCAGGGTCACCGTGTTCGGCACCCCGGAGGAGGTCGTCAGGGACGAGATCCTCACCGACATCTTCGGAACCCCGGTCAAGGTCCTCCACACCGAGGACGGTCTGCTCGCCAGTTACTTCTGAGTTGAGTTCAGGGTTGAATTCAGGGTTGAGTTCAGGGTTGAGTTCAGGGGCGGCACGAACACACTGGTGACGAGTAGAATCGCGACCATGAGTACCTCTTACATCTCCCAGGGTCCCGGACTGCTGGAGTCCCTCCAGAAGCGTGGATTCCAGTTCCTGCTGTGGCGGGGCATCCTCGCCGTCCTTGTCGGCATTCTCCTGTTGATCTCCCCGTTCGGGTCAGCCACCGCCTTCGGCATCATCGTCGGCGCGTGGATGATCGTCGACGGTCTGTCCACTGTCGGCCTGTCGGTCGACCTGAAGAAGCGGGACGCCCCCTGGGGCTGGGTCCTCGCCGACGGCATCATCCAGACGCTCTTCGGCATCTTCGTGATCATCTTCCCCGTCAGTTTCGCCATCGTCAGCGCCTTCTTCGTCATCGGCTTCATGGCGGTGGGCATGGTGCTCTCGGGCATCGCACAGCTGTCCGCGCCGGTGGAGAACCGCAGCGGCTGGTCCATCGCAGTGGGTGTGGTCAACATCCTCTTCGGCGTCATTCTCGGGGCACTCGCCCTGTTCAACCCGGTCGACAATGTCGTCAGTCTCGCCTGGTTGGCCGGCATCGCCGCAGTCGCGCTCGGCATCTCGCTGATCGTCTTCGCCGTCAAGGTACGCAATCTCGGCAAGTGACCGGAGGCGGGAGTAGGTTCGGGACGTATGAGCACCCCCGCGCCGCACGTCCCCCTTTCCCTCCTCGACTTCGCCACGGTCTACCGTGGCGAAACTCCCCGTGACGCCTTCCGCCGTTCAGTCGAACTGGCCCGGAGGGCGGAGGAACTGGGTTACACCCGGATCTGGTACTCCGAGCACCACAACATGACCTCCATCGCGTCATCGGCCCCGGCCGTGCTCATCGCCCATGTCGCGGCGAAGACGGACCACATCCGCCTCGGGTCGGGCGGGGTGATGCTGCCCAACCACGCGCCACTGGTCATTGCCGAACAGTTCGGCACTCTCGCCGAACTGTATCCGGACCGTATCGATCTCGGCCTGGGCCGGGCCCCGGGCACGGACGCCCGCACGGTCGCGGCTCTACGGCGTTCCCCGCAGAACGCGGAGAACTTCCCCAGGGACGTCCTGGAACTGCAGGGGTTCCTCGCCGGCAGGTCCCGGGTCCAGGGCGTCGAAGCGATTCCCGGGGCGGACACCAACGTCCCCCTCTACATCCTCGGATCATCACTCTTCGGAGCCACCCTCGCGGCGAAGCTCGGCCTGCCCTACTCTTTCGCCTCACACTTCGCCCCCGACGCCCTGGTCCCGGCGGTGAAGGCGTACCGGGAGAACTTCACCCCGTCCGAGTTCTGCCCGGAACCCTATGTGATCGCCGCTGTGAACGTCACCGCATCGGACACCGAGGAGGACGCCGTTCGTCAGAGTGACATCGTCCGGCGCCGCAGGGTCGAGACAATGGCGCTGCGTGGCCGTCAGGTCGGCGAAGAGGACCTCGACCTTCTCATGTCCTCCCCCGCCGCCGAGATGATCCTGTCGATGCTGCGGTACCACGCTGTCGGTACGGGCGAGCAGGTCGCGGAATACCTGGAGGGCTTCACCCGCCACGCGGACGCCGACGAGCTGATGATCTCCCTGCAGTCCCCCACCACGACCGAGGCGCTGACCTCCATGTCGATTCTGGCGGACGCCTGGGGACTGCCCCTGTCATCCTAGGTTCACGTGCCGGGCCCGCACCCCGGTCAGCTGACGATCTTCAGCCCGACCACCCCGGCGATGATCACCGCCAGGAACACCGCCTTCATCACTGTCAGAGACTCCTCGCCGGTCAGCACACCCAGTGCCACCGTGGACACCGCACCGATGGCCACCCACACCGCGTACGCCACACCGGTCGGAAGCTCCCGCAGTGCCAGTGACAGCCCGGCGAGGCTGACCGTGAGGAAGATGAGGAACACCGCTATCGGCCCGACCCTGGTCACCGAGTCCACCTTCCCCAGTGCGGTGACCCACACCGGTTCACACAGTCCGGCTACAACCAGTACGATCCACGCCACAGCAGTTCACTCCCCGTCAACAATGTTTCCTCATCAAGTTTGTTGAGTGAAGAGTAACCTGACAGCCATGCCTTCGCAGACCGAGGACTTCCGGGCGGTGTTCCGCCACCACCCCGCCGGAGTGGTCCTCGTCACCGCCACCGTCGACGACCGGCCGGTCGGCCTGGTGCTGTCCAGTCTGGCGTCACTGGCCGTGGATCCGTTGGCGGTGTCCTACTCCCTGGCGAAAAAGACGGGACGCCCCGGCGCGCTGCTCAGGGCATCCACCTGCCTCGTGCACTTCCTCAGCGGGGAACAGGCCGACATCGCCCGGGAATTCGCTTCACCGCACGGCCGGCACTTCACCGCCGACCAGGGATGGACCACCGCCCCGACCGGGGAGCCGCTGCTCACCGACGCGCCGGCCGTGTTCCGGGTCCGGCCTGCCGGCACTGTGGAGGTCGGCCCGGCGACCCTGGTGGCGGCTGAGGTCCTGGATGTCACGGCGTCCCCCGCCGTCCTCTCCGGCGACCTGCCCCACCTTCTGTACGTCGACCGGACGTTCTGTTCACGACCGCGGGCAACCGGCGCCGCGGACGATCCCGCGCCCGGAGACACCGACAGACCCGGCCTGAACCCGGCCTGACCCTGAACTGAACCCGGCCTAACCGTTGGCGTTGCCCTGGGACCAGGTCGACCAGGGGATGTTCCAGTCCCCCAGCCCGTCGGAACCGCTGAGTGTCTCAGCCCCGGTGTTCTTCACGGTGACGATGTCGCCGCGCCTGAGATTGTCGTAGACCCACTTGGCGTCCTCCACCGACAGGTTGAGGCACCCGTGGGATGTGTCGGTGTTGCCCTGGGCCCACACCGACCACGGGGCTGCGTGCAGGTAAATGCCGGAGTACGACATCTGCGTCGCATAGGCGACCTGGGTCTGGTAGCCCCCGGCGTCCAGGGCGAGACCGTAGGTCGTGGAGTCCATCATCAAGGTGTCGTACTGGTCACCGATGGTGTACACCCCGACCGGGGTTTCGTGCCCCGGCATGCCCATCGAGGTCGGCATCGTGCGCACGACCTCACCGTTCTTCGTGACGACAACCTGCTTGGTCCGGTCATCGGCCTCCACGCGGACATCATCGCCGATGGTGAACGTGGCCTCGCGGTTCTGCTGACCGTACATGCCGTCGCCGAGATCCTTGCCGTACAGGTCGGCCTTGACGTGCACCGTAGTGCCCGGCGCCCAGTAGTTTTCGGGACGCCACCGCACCTCCTGTGATGTGATCCAGTAGAAGGCCCCCTCGACATGCGGCTCGGTCTCCACGGTGATCGCCTTCTCGACAGCCTCACGGTCCGAGGGAATCTCATCGAACCTCAGTGCGACAGTCTGACCGATTCCGACCGTGACCCCGTCCAGCGGAGCGAGCGCACCGTCGGTCAGCAGGTCCGGGCTGAAACTGGTGAAAGTCTGGTTCAGCTCATCGTCGCCGGCGGAAGCCGAGAGACTGTAACTGCTGGAGTACTCCAGCGGTTCGGCGCTGGTCCACTTCGTCCTGTCCTCGGAGAACGTGCCGGCGACCTCGGTTCCCGCCGCGTCGACGAGAGTGACGTCGTCGAGACCGTCCCCGTCGGTGACGGTCACCGGGGAGTCGACTTTCACACCTGTCGCACCGTCGCTGACGCTGCTGACAAGTTCATCGGTGACCGGGGTGGAGGTGGTCGTCGAGGCGACATTGCCGACACCGCCGTCATTGCCCTTGTCGATGGTGCAGGCGGTGGTCGCCAGGAGGGCAGCCGCACCGGCGGCGGCGAGAATGGACCGGAAGATACGACCCGGGTGGTACTGCATGGGTGTCAAAACTTCGCTTTCGTCGTGTGGTCGACGGACCAGCCAGTGTGGTGGAGATCATCCGGCCCGCCGTTGACTGCAACTGTAGCGAGCACCCCGGACACGAAGGACATCAGAATCGCCGATCCGGCAATTTGTGTCCCAATTGTTATCCCGCGTGCGAATCTCTCCGACGCCGACCTGCCCGTTTGTCGCGGACGGGGGTGGTGGCCTATAGTCTTCTGCGTTGCACAGATGCGCCGGGCCGGTTGACGGGACCGGCCGCAGATCTTCTGTACGCGACATCTGTACGCGCCATTAGCTCAATTGGCAGAGCAGCTGACTCTTAATCAGCGGGTTCGGGGTTCGAGTCCCTGATGGCGCACCACACAGACCCCGGTGAGTTCATTCTCGCCGGGGTTCTCGCATTCAGTCGGACAGACCGGTTCTGCTGACCGGTACCACAGTCCGGTTCTGCGGCGGACCCGGTCGCCCGGCGGACCCGGCCGCTCAGCGAATCCGGGGCCCCGTCTGCAGCATGCCGACCAGTGGCCCGATCACCCAGTTCACCACAGCCATGATGAGTGCCCCCCAGAACGCGGCACCGAACGTCGAGACCGTCAGCCCCGTACCCACCGTCTCGGTGACCACTGCCGCCAGGCCGAACACCACACCGTTGATGACCAGTGCGAACAGCCCCAGAGTCAGGATGCTCAACGGCAGTCCGATCAGCTGGAGCACCGGACGGACAGTCATGTTCAGCAGCAGAATCACCAGGCCGGAGAACAGGTAGACCAGCAGCCGGTCGTGGGAACCATCGCCGAACAAGGGGGTGGCCGGGGCCACCACGTCCACCCCGTCGACGAGAGCGACCACGATCCACAGGGCCACGGCGTTGCCCGCGGCACGGACGAGAAAGTTCCAGAGAAAGCTCACCTGTCCGACGCTATCAGTTTCCGCCGGCGTCCTTCCCCGCCCCGTCCGACGCATCCCGCCCGGCAGCATCTTCCCGGCGTCTGCCACGGAGCCCTGTGACCCGACGGACCACCGCCGGCAGGCATGCCCCCACCACGATCATCACCACCGCCCGCAGCACCTGACCTACGGTGACCACCGGGGACGCCCCGGACTCGTGGGCGAAAGCCAGGACCGCGTAGATCCCGCCCGGCACGGTGGCCAGGTAGGCGTCAAGGGTGGTGATGTCCGAGACCCTGGCGATGACCAGTGCCGCCCCGACGGTGCCGAGAATCATCACGGTGACCGCGGCGACGATCACCGGCAATGCCCGGGACAGCTGGCGTAGCGCACTGACGGTCAGGGTGCCGCCCGCCTGCACACCGATGACAGCGTAGGCCACGGTGAGCACGATCCCGTGCGGTGAGAGCCACGCTTCCGGCATTCCCAGTGCCGAGGCGGTCCAGGTCACGGCAATCGGAACCAGGAGGAACGGGGCGGGCAGAGGCAGGCGTCCCCGGACAGCCCGTACTGTCAGCCAGGTCACCGCCCAGACAAGGGCGGCCCCTGCCACCGGCCGGAGATCGGGGTCGTACCAGCGGTCCCCCTCCCCACTGCCGGCGGTCCCTCCCCCGCCGAGAAGATGCACGAACAAGGGCAGGGTCAGGACCACCATTGTCAGGCGCAGGTACTGGGTGAACACCACGAACTGCACGTCGAGCCGAAGTTCGCGGGCCAGGAGCGTCATTGCGCTGGCGCCGCCCGCCAGTGTGGAGATCATCGCCGAGACAGGGTCGGTGTTCCCGGACCGTGAGAGCACCAGACCGGCGACGGTGCTGACGAGGAGCATGACCACCACCGAGAGCACGGTGGGCAGGAGGTAGCTGCGGACAGTGGCTCCGTCCAGTGCCGCCAGCGGGCTGGTGCAGACCATGGCGATGAGGACCTGGGCGGGCTGCATGACCGCCGTCGGCGGGGTGACGGCACGGTCACGCACCAGTGCATAGGCACCGGTGACGACGAGGAAGGCGAAGATCCAGGACGCCGGGACGCCGACCGAGGAACACCACTGCCCCAGGACGAGTGCCACAGCACAGACCCCGGCGAGTTCCGCTGTGACGCGGAACCGGCCGGGGTCTCCGTCCTTCGCCCTGGGGCGGGTACCGCCCACTACCGTGCGTTGGCGAGGAGGCGCTGGATCTCCCTGATCTGCTTCTTCTCGTTGCGCTTGCTGCGCAGCCCCACGGCGACGATGAGGACCACGCCGGCGGCGACACCTCCGAGGACGAGCTGGACCTTCGGGTCCTCGAGCACGGACCGCACCTTCCCCTTCGCCTCGTCCGCCAGGGCGGCGGGGGCGACTCTGGAGCTCAGCTGGTCAAGGGTGTGGGAGAGCTGCTCACGGGTGCGCTCAATATCACGCTGGATGGCGTCGGTGCTACGTGCCACGGAAGATCTCCTGGGGTGTGAGGCCCGCACGGCAACGGTGTGCCGGATACCACGCCGGGTACCTCGGGGCCGGATCGGATCAGGTGTCAATCAGGTTTCAGTGGGCCATTGTACGGCGTGGGTGTCACCGGTCGCAGGGGAACCCCGTCGGACGTGAGGGGACGTATGCTGGCCTGCATGACTGACAACCGTCTCGCCGTCGGCGACACCGCCCCGGACTTCACCCTCACCGACGACCGTGGTCACTCCGTGTCACTCCACGACTACCGCGGCCGGAAAGTTCTCGTGTACTTCTACCCCAGGGCCGACACCCCCGGGTGCACCACCGAGGCCTGCGATTTCCGGGATTCACTCGCCCCGTTGAACGACGCCGGGGTCGATGTGCTCGGTATCTCCCCTGACCCGGTGGAGAAGTTGGCGTCATTCCGGGACAACCACGACCTGACCTTCCCTCTGCTGTCCGACCCGGACAAGACGGTTCTCTCGGCTTACGGGGCCTTCGGGGAGAAGAAGAACTACGGGCGGGTGGTGCAGGGGGTCATCCGGTCGACCTTCCTCGTCGACGAGCAGGGGAAGCTCGCGCTGGCCAGGTACAACGTGAAAGCGACCGGACATGTGGCCAGGATTCTCAAGGACATCCTGTGAAGCACGCCTGGAGCGGGGACACCGGGGGACGCGGGGGCGCCGACTACGACACCGCGGTCATCCCCGGCTGACCGTCAGGGCCACCGCCGCCACCCCGACGACCGCGACCGCGGCGCGCAGCACCGCGGGGGACAGGAGTCTGGCGACACGGACCCCGACGACGCCTCCGCACACGGCGCCGCAGG
The DNA here is from genome assembly GCA_900049755.1 of Corynebacterium provencense. Classification (GTDB taxonomy): domain Bacteria; phylum Actinomycetota; class Actinomycetes; order Mycobacteriales; family Mycobacteriaceae; genus Corynebacterium; species Corynebacterium neomassiliense. The sequence goes on along the minus strand of LT160593.1, from coordinate 798,697 downwards.
CGACCGTTCCAGCCAGAGACCAGTCCACGAGTTCCGGTGACACGACCAGGAACACGGCGGCGGCGACCAGGTTCACTCCCGCGACGGTGAGATTCTTCACCGCGTTGAGTTCCTGCATGTCCATGCGGGAGATGACCCCCAGCACCCCGGTCAGCAGGATTCCCTGGGCGGCACTGAAGTAGCCGCCGTAGATGCCCAGGAGAATGGCAGCCACCACCGCGGTGGCGGCGGCACCCCGGGAGCTGAAGGCGGCTGGCAGCTTCCCGTCCGCGGTACCCGGTCCGTCACCCGGTCCGTCGCCCTGTCCGTCACCCGGTCCGTCGCCGGCGGTGCGGAGGCGGGAACGCCTTACGGCGACCGTCCTCTTCACCGTGGGTCCGAGCAGCACCAGTATCGTCCCGGTACAGATCAGCCACGGAACGACCCTGGTGAACACCTCCCCGGGCAGGGACAGCAGCAGCAACGATCCTGCCACTCCCCCCGCCACCGACGACGGCAGCAGGGCCCGCACCACCTTCCGCCGGGCGGACAGCTCACGCCGGTACCCGAATGCTCCCACGACGCTGCCGGGGACGATCCCCACCGTGTTCGCCACGGTCGCGGTGACCGGCGGGGACCCGCGGAGCACCAGCACGGGAAAGGACACCAGGGTCCCACCGCCGACCACCACGTTGACTGCCCCGGCGGAGAATCCTGCGGCGAAGACCGCGACAAGTTCCGGGATGAACCCGAGCTCCGTCACACCGACCACCGGACTGCTCCTGATACCTCGAAGGTGGCAGAGCCGGGGTGCCCTGTATTCCTGATTGACGAAGTCATGTACGGCATTCTTCCGCTTCAATAGCACATCGTGCTTCAGATAATCCGTGCTATCCTTCCGAATTACAGAAGCCAGAAGCCAGAAGCCAGAAGCCAGAGACCAGAGCACAGAGGCCGGGCAAGGCGACCAGGACGGGCGGCCCGACCCGGGAACGGAACCGCAGTGACGACAGACCTTCGCGACCTCGCCCTGCTCGTCGCCGTCGTCGACACCGGTTCGATCACCGCGGGCGCCGACCTCCGGGGTATGTCCCTGTCCGCGGCGAGTACACGCATCAGCCGTATGGAGCGGCAGCGGAAGCTGCGGTTGCTCGACCGGAACCGACGCGGCGTCACCGCCACCCCTGCCGGGCAGGTCATGGTGGAACAGGCCCGCAGGATCATCGCCGAGACACAGGAACTCGACCGCAGAATGACCGCATACGGCAACGGCCTGCGCCACGAGATCCGTCTGGCGACCAACAGTTCGGCCGTCGACACGCTCACCGAGTTCCTGGCGGCGACTCTGACCCGTCTCCCGGACATCTCCGTCATCATCCGGGAGACCACAAGTTCCGACGCAGTCGGACTGGTGGACGCCGGCACAGTGGATCTCGCCGTCATCTCCGACGCTGTCACCGCCGACCACCTCGACGTGGAGCCGCTGTGGGACGACACCCTCGTCGTCATCGGCGCCGGATCCCGCACCCCCGGCCCCCGGTCACCCCAGGTCGACGGGGACGCCACGTTCCGGAACCTGCTCGACCGTCCGCTGGTGGGCCTGACCTCGACCAGTCCGCTGCAGCAGCTGATCGAGGACAGAGCCACGGAGCTGGGGGTGACACCCTCCTACCGGGTGCGGTTGCCCTCCCTCGCCGCCGTGTGTGCGGTGGCCGCGACCGGGGCCGGTCCTGCTGTCGTACCCAGGGCCAGTGCCAGACGCGCCGGCCTGGGCAACGCCCGGGAGCTTCCGGACCCGTGGGCCCACCGGCGGGCGGTACTGGTCACCCGTGACCGCAGCGCACTGTCGGGTGCGGCAGCCGACTTCTGCGGGGCTCTCCTGGCGTACCGCTCTGAGGTCCTCTGAGGTCCGACGAGGTCAGACGAGGTCACTGCCGGAACTTGAGGTAACGGACGCCGAGTCCCCGACCTGCGTCGGGAGTTCGTCAAGCCAGGTGGCCCAGGAAGGGTGCCTGTCCCGAAGACAGGCTCTGACCTGCATGTGCGCCCGGGGGGACTTGAACCCCCACGTCCGAGGACACCAGGACCTAAACCTGGCGCGTCTGCCGATTCCGCCACGGGCGCGTCCACGTCCGGCGGCACGGTAACAGTGTGCGGTGACCATCCGGTCACCACCCCGGCACCGTCCGCTCTGAACGCCCCGTCATCGTAGCAGCGCCCCGGCCGCCCACCGTCGCCCCGGTACCCGGATACCGCCCCTTCGGGGTTTCGACCGCGCACCGTGGTGAGGGTACGGTGGAGGGCGTGTCCCGGGAAGCCCAGAAGAACCCCTTTCCGCTGCGTGTGCGCATCGTGCAGTGGTGTTTCCTCAGCGCCGCGGTCATCGCGACCCTGTGCCTGGCATGGTGGCAGTGGGGCCGGTGGCATGACAGCGACGGGTCGTTCCAGAACCTCGGATACGCCCTTCAGTGGCCCATCTTCGGAATCTTCTTCATCGTCGCCTACCGCAAGTACATGGAGTACGAGCGCGAACGGGCGAACGGGGAGGACGCCCCCGCCGCACCGAAGCCGGACTCCCCCGACATGATCACCGAACTGTCCGAGGAACTCCTGCCCCGACGGGATGACCCGCAGTCCGGCGGGACCCCGGACATTTTCGTGGACGACCGACGCCGTCGTGCCCGTGAGGCCCGCCGGAGCACGGACCGGAACCAGAGCCAGCACTCCGACGAGAACAGGATCCCCTGAACAGCATGACCTCTTCACCGTCTTCATCACCCACCACAGCACCGGTCGTCAGCGAGGACCGGAGGCGCCGGGTCGCCGGCGCACTGAAGCGCTACTCGGTGATGGCCTACATCACGGGCGTGTTCCTGCTCCTGCTGTGCCTCGAGATGATCCTGAAGTACCTGGTCTTTCCTCCGCTGGACGTCGAATCCCCCGGCTGGTTCTCCTTCATCGCCATCGCTCACGGATGGATCTTCCTGATCTACTGCCTGACCTGTCTCGACCTCGGTGTCAAGGCCCGTTGGGTACCCGGGAAATGGGTGACGACCATTCTCGCCGGCGTCATTCCGGTGCTCTCGTTCATCCTGGAACGGCGTCGCCGCGACGAAGTGGTCGAGGCTTTCGGCCTCTGAACCACCGCTAACGTCAGAGCCGCCGGTGCTGCTAGTGCCGCGGGTAGCGTCAGTGCCGGGGAGGCCCGGCCGGTGCCGCCACCGTCCCCGCCGGCTCCCCGGCCGCCACCGTCCCCGCCGGCTCCCCGGCCCAGTCGGCGGCAGCCCACTCGTCGTCGGAGGCGTCACCGTCACGCCACTGGTGGCCCAGGCATGCCAGAACCGCGACCGCAGCCGCCTCCGTCGTCACCGGAAGTGACCCGAGATCGGGCAGGAAACCCGGGTTGTGGTTTGAGGGGATGTCGATGTCGAGACGTCCCGCAGCTTCCGCTCTCGCCCACTGACGCCGCGGAGTGATTCCCACCGTCCAGAAAAGATAGGGGCAGCCGAATGCCGTCGGGATGACGGGAAAATCCTCCGACGCCGTCCACGGGTCCATGTCCCGGGAATCCTCCCCGAAATGGTCGTCGAAGTGCGGTCGCACCACCTCGAACACCCCTTCGTCATTGTCCGTTGCGGCGAGAAGACCGACGAAACGGAACTCCGGCTCGCGTTCGCACCCCGCCGCGGCGGCTTCGGCCCGGACAATTCTCTTGATCGCCTCCACTGCCCTGAGGCGCCACTTCTCACTGTAGAACCTGCAGCTCAAGGCAATCTTCGCCGAATCGGGGATGACATTGTTGGCCTTCCCCGCCTCTATCGAGGCGACGGTGACCACACCGAACTCCCCGGGCGGAAGTTCACGGGAGATGATCGTCTGCAGGCGCATCACCACTGCCGCGGTCAGCACCACCGGGTCCACACTGCGGTGAGGCATCGAGGCATGTGCCCCGCGCCCGAACAAGGTGATCTCGATTGTCGTGGAACTGGTGGTCATCGGACCGGGGGAACAGTACACGGTACCCGAAGGGCCGGGAAGAACATGCTGGTCAAGGCACACGTCAGGGCGGGGGACCACATCGCACAGTCCGTCGGTGACCATCCCGTGTGCTCCGATGGCCAGTTCCTCGGCCGGCTGGAACACCATGACCACCGTGCCCGACCAGGATGACCGGACGGCGTCCAGGATCGTCATCGCCCCCAGGGCCGTGGCCGTGTGGGCGTCATGCCCGCAGGCGTGCATCGTCGGGACCTGCTGTCCCTCCGCATTGAGCTGGGAGTGGGTAGACGCGTAGGGCACACCGGTGGCCTCGGCGACGGGCAGGCCGTCGAAGTCCGCCCGGTACAGCACGGTGGGGCCCTCGCCGTTACGCAGGACTGCGGTGATCCCGTACCCGCCGATCCCGGTGGTCACCTCCCAGTCCGGGTAGCGTCGCAGTTCGGCCGCGATCCTCGCCGCCGTCTCCCGTTCCGCCCCGGACAGTTCCGGGTAACGGTGCAGGTCCTTGTAGAGGTCCACCTGCCAGCTGAGGTCAGCCCCTCCCGTGACGGCCGTGCGGACGATATGGGACGGACTACCGGACACACTCACGACGCCACCGGTTCCTCTCAGCTGTCGGGGAAGGGGTTCAGTCCCCCACTGTAACCCGGGAGGCGGCAAGTTCGCGCAGCAACGGGACGAGTTGCTGCAGCGCACGACCCCGGTGGGACAGGGCGTCCTTCTCCTCCGCGGCGAGTTCGGCACTGGACCGGCCCAGGGTCTCCTCCGGCTCGAACAGCGGATCGTAGCCGAAACCGTTCTCACCACGGGGCTGGCGCAGCAGCGTCCCACGCCAGGTCCCCCGTACCGTGGTCTCGGAGTCCACCCCCAGCTTCGCCGCCGCGGACTCCGGCAGAACCAGTGCACAGGCCGAGACGAATCCGGCGCCACGACGCCCGTCTGGAACGTCGGAGGTCTGGGCGAGCAGCAGGGCGTTGTTCGCGGCGTCCACGTCGTCGTGGGCGGAGAGCACCGGTGAACTCTTTCCACCGGACCAGCGGGCGGAAAGGACACCGGGCATGCCGTTGAGGGCGTCCACGGTGATACCCGAATCATCGGCCACGGTCGGAAGACCGGTGTGCCGCACCCCGTCGCGGGCCTTGATCAGCGCATTGTCCTCGAAAGTGGCGCCGGTCTCCGGGGTCTCCGGGTAGTCGGCGACGTCGCGCAGGGTCAGCAGCCTGATTCCGTCGACCCCCGCCGCGGCGAGGACCCGCTCCAGCTCGCGGAGCTTCTTGACGTTACGGGAGGCGACGAGGACCTTCACCGGGGCGTCCACCGTCACCGCCACTCCCCCAGGGTCACAGGCTCACCGAGTTCCGCGTCCAGAGCCGCACGCTGCAGGTCGACCAGATCGTACAGGCCGCCTTCCGCCAGGTCGAGGAGCTCGTTGAGCTCCGAACGGCTGAACTCCGCATGCTCGCCGGTGCCCTGGATCTCCACGAACCTGCCCTGTGCGGTCATCACCACGTTCATGTCCACGTCCGCCCGGCTGTCCTCCTGGTAGGGAAGGTCGAGACAGGGAACACCGTCGACGATGCCGACGGACACTGCGGCGACAGGGTCGAGCAACGGCTGACCGGGCACCACTCCCCGGGACCGCAGTACGGAAAGGGCGTCCGCCAGGGCGACGTAGGCTCCGGTGACCGAGGCGGTGCGGGTACCGCCGTCGGCCTGGAGGACGTCACAGTCGATGTTCACGGTGTTCTCCCCCAGTGCCCGCAGGTCCACGGCGGCGCGCAGCGAACGGCCGATGAGCCGGGAGATCTCGTGCGTACGCCCCTTGACCTTGCCCCTGAGCGATTCACGCGGCATCCGCTCCGCGGTGGCGGAGGGAAGCATGGCGTACTCGGCGGTGAGCCAGCCCTCGCCCGAGTCACGTTTGAACCGGGGCACGCCCTCGGAGACACTGACCGTGCACATCACCCGGGTGGCGCCGAACTCGACCAGCACCGAGCCTGCCGGGTTGGTGGTGAAACCACGGGTGATGCGGACCGGCCGCAGCTCGTCGACGGCGCGTCCGTCGAATCGTCGGAAATCAGAGGAACTCATGCCGGACAGCCTACCGGCGCCACGGACGCCGGCACGCAGCGGCATGTCACCTGCACGTCACCGGCCTGCCAGAGGTTCATGCCCCAGACCAGGCACCGGATTCAGGCCGGAGCCCCCGGGACGACCACCATGTCCGGCACCGCCAGGTCCACCGGTCCGTCGAAGAAACGCCGCGCCCCCCGCAACGCCCCCTCCCGGTCCCCCCACGGGGGAATGTGTGTCAGGATCAGCCGCCCCACCCCCGCTTCCGCGGCCGCCTGTCCGGCCTCTTCTCCGGACAGGTGCATCTGCGGCGGATTGTCACCGTTGTCCCTCTCCCCCCACGTGGCCTCGCACAGGAGCACGTCAGCTCCGGAGGCCAGTGCCGCCAGATTCGGGGTGGCGGCGGTGTCACCCGAATACACCAGGGAGGAACCGTCCGCGTCCTCCACCCGTATGAGGTATGACTCCGTCGGGTGCACCGCCGTCGCCGCGTAAAGCCTCGTCGACCCGATACGGTGCTCCGGGTACGTCCCGTCGGCGAACTCGACCGGTTCCTGGCCGGGAGCCTGCCAGCCGGACATGTCGAAGATGTCGCTGAAGTCGTCAACCTCGTCGAGAGCGTCAGCCGACGCCCTGCCCAGGTGCACGGGGGCGATCGACGGTCCCAGCATGGTGTGGACCCGCCCGGAGGCGTCCGTGGGATGGTAACGCTGCCAGACCGCCAGGGACGGGAAGTCGAGGCAGTGGTCCGGGTGCATGTGGGAGAAGAGCACGTGAACATCCCCGGGGCGGTCGTGGAACTGCAGCCGGGAGAGCACACCCGGACCGATGTCCATGACGATGTGCTCTCCGTCGGACATTCGCAGCAGATAACCTGACGCGGCATTGCCGGGGCCTGCGAGGCTGCCCGAGCATCCCAGAATCGTCATTTCCATGACAGGCATTGTCCCACAGGTCGTTTCCGTGGTGGTTCTGCGACGTGCCCCGCGTCACTGCACCGCAGGTCACCGAACCGGGGCGTCCCCCCTCCGGAACCGTCGTCCACCGCACGGGACACCGTGTGTGCCGGCATCTGCACCACCGTCTCCACCACCGCCCGCACCCTCTTACCTCAGTATCTCCGGGATCTGCGACACACTGGTCACCTGCGGGCCCAGGAAGCGGCTGGCCAGCTGGGCGAACCGGCGGGGGTCACCGGTGGACTCGAAGGTGTGGACCGGGGTCCTGTTCGGATCGTCGTCAGCGAGGATCCCACCGTCGTTCAGGGTGCGGTACACCGTCTTCATCGTCTCCTCCGCAGAGCTCACGAGGGTGACCTCGTCCCCCATCACCAGCTGGAGCACCCCGGTGAGCAACGGGTAGTGGGTGCATCCCAGGACCAGGGTGTCCACCCCCTCGTCCTTGAGCGGCTCCAGGTAGGTTTCGGCGAGCCCGAGGATCTGCCGGCCGGTGGTGATACCCCTCTCCACGAAGGGCACGAACTGGGGGCAGGCCCGGGCGAAGACTTCCACGTTCGGGTTGGCCCGGAACAGGTCCTGGTACGCCCCCGAGGTGATGGTCGCCCGTGTCCCGATCACCCCGACCCGGCCGTTGCGGGTCACTGTCACGGCACGTCGCACCGCCGGCAGGATCACCTCGACGACCGGAACCGGGTAGCGTTCCCGGGCGTCCCTGAGAAAGGCCGCGGACGCCGTGTTGCAGGCCACCACGATCATCTTGCATCCCCGTTCGACCAGGTCGTCGGCGATGGCGGTCGCCAGCTCACGGACGACGGCCAGCGGCTTGTCCCCGTACGGGGAGTTGGCGGTGTCACCGATGTAGATCATCGACTCGCCCGGCAGCTGGTCCACGATCGCGCGCGCGACGGTCAACCCGCCGACACCGGAATCGAAGACGCCGATCGGTGAATTGTCGAAACTGCCTGCCGTCGCTGATGCCATGTGAACCGATCCTAGCTGCCCGCGCGCGCTCCTCTGCCCGGCACGGCCGCCGGTCCCCCGTCGCCCGGGACGGACCTGCCTCGGACCCGGCGCCCCTGCACCACGGCGGCCAGTCCACCGCCCACCGCGCCGAAGAGATGACCCTGCCAGCTCACCCCGGGGTCCCCGGGGAACAGTCCCTGGACCAGGCCCGCGTACACCACCGCGACGACCAGGCCGAGCAGGATCTGCCACAGGTTCCGGGCGAAGAACCCGCGCAGCACCAGGTACGCCGTCCACCCGTAGATGAGGACGGAGGAACCGACGNCGGCCGCCGGTCCCCCGTCGCCCGGGACGGACCTGCCTCGGACCCGGCGCCCCTGCACCACGGCGGCCAGTCCACCGCCCACCGCGCCGAAGAGATGACCCTGCCAGCTCACCCCGGGGTCCCCGGGGAACAGTCCCTGGACCAGGCCCGCGTACACCACCGCGACGACCAGGCCGAGCAGGATCTGCCACAGGTTCCGGGCGAAGAACCCGCGCAGCACCAGGTACGCCGTCCACCCGTAGATGAGGACGGAGGAACCGACGTGCACGGTGTTGTCCGCACCGGTCAGCCAGATACCCGCACCTCCGACCACGACGGTGCAGATGCTCGACCACCACACCGCCTTCTGCCCGGACAGTGCGACGAGGAAGAGGAGTACCGCGCAGGCCGGGGTGTTGGCCGTCAGGTGGTTGACGTCGACGTGGAGGAACGGGGCGAAGAGGATGCCGCGCAGTCCTCCGATCTCCCGGGGTTCGACACCGTAGCCGGTCAGCGTGTAGTTCGACAGTGCGTTGACCAGCATGAGGGCCCAGATCACCACCAGGAACACCACGGTGGTGGCCAGTGCCCGGCCTGCCCGGCTGTGCAGCAGCCGGGCCAGCGGACGGCCCGTGGTGGAGCGCACCTGCCTGCCGGCGGTCGTGGCGGGGGTCTTTCCGGTCCCGGTCATGTCATCAGCTCCTTCCATGAGGGCACACCGTAGAGGGAGGACGCCGCGAGCACCGAGTGCATGACCGCGCGTTCCGCGCAGTCGGCGGCGACAGACATCAGCACGGCAAGGTCCTCGACCGGCATCCCGGCTCCGGTGTCGCCACCTCCCCCGGTGGACAGTGCGAAGAACGTGTCCCCGTCCATCGGCAGGTGGGACGGACGGACCGCGCGGGCCAGTCCGTCATGGGCCGAGGTGGCCAGGCGCTGGGCCTGGGCCTTGGTGACCGGAGCGTCGGTCGCGACGACACCGATGACGGTGTTGAGCGGGGACATGCCGCCGTCACCGCCCGGCACGGGCAGTTTCGTCCCGCCCAGTCCGCGGGCGAGCAGGCGTTCACGTCCACCGGCACCGGGGTCCGGCAGTGTTCCGTCACCGTCACGGTATCGGTCGAATTCGCCGCAGAGTTCGGAGCCGAGACCCCAGGGCAGGCCGGTGGCCGGGTCGACGACGGAACCGACCGGATTGGTGACCAGGCCCACCGCGACAGTGACACCGGAGGGCAGCACGGCACTTGCCTGACCGAAGCCGCCCTTCACCGCCCCGGCGGTCGCCGCCCTGCCCGCACCGACACTGCCGTTGAGCGCCGGACCGGTCACCCCGGGGAGCTCGTCGAGAGCTCCGAGGGCTCGCTCCAGGGCCTCACGTCCGCAGGCTGCGTCGGGCCGTTCGGCCGGGGAACCGACCGGGAGGTCGAAGATCACCGCCGCGGGAACGATCGGCACGATCAGGTCCGGCGCGGCGTCCCCGAGGACACGCAGGCCCGCACCGTGGTTCTCCAGGCCGGCCATGACGCCGCCCGCGGCGTCCAGCCCGAAAGCGGAGCCGCCGCACAGGGCGACGGCATGGACGGCCTGGGCTGCGTTGGCAGGGGCGAGCAGGTCGGTCTCCCGGGTACCGGGGCCCCCTCCCCGGACATCCACTGCCCCGACCGCGCCGGCCGGGGTGGCGACCACGGTCACACCTGAGGACAGTTCTCCGCCGTCGGAGTCCCGGGCGGGGGCGTGTCCCACAGCGGTCCCCGGCACGTCAGCCAGTCCGTTGACCCGGCCGGGGACCGCACCGAAGAGGTCGCCGGCGTGACCTCCTGCGGGGCCGGTGCGTCCTGCTGCGGTGTCCATGTCCCTCAGTTCCCGTCGGGGTCGTCGGTGTCCTCCGGGATGTCCAGGGGTCCCGCAACAGCGGTGAGGAGGCTGTCCTGGTGGTAGCCGAGCCATTCGACGTAGTTCTGCGCGGTACGGTACTCGTCCGAGTCCTCCCCGTGCCCGGCCCGGTAGGAGTCCAGTTGGGCCGCGTGGAAGGTGCGGATGTCCGCCACCGCATTGAGCCAGGGGCCGACCTGCTCACGGGTGAGGCTGAGGTTGACGGAACCGTCGGGGCCGAGCGCATCGACGAGGATCCGGAGGTTGACCAGCTTCGCGCGGATGATGTCCGTCTCCGTGAACTGCCGCGTCACCGCAGCCTCCCCGTCCACCTCCTCCTCCCCTTCACGGAAGAAGGAGGGCAGCAGACGGGCCAGTGCCGGGTCGTCGGGGGCCGTGGTGTGGCCGGACGGCAGACCGGTCATCTCAGCGAGCTCGTCCTTCGGCGCCGACCGCGCCCTGCCCATCAGTGCCTCGGAGACGGTCACCGCGGAATTGCCGAGCATCTCACGCTCCAGAGGCTCAAGTTTCGTGACGTACCTGGTCCCTCGGACCAGGCCCTTCTTCTTCGTCCAGGGAATCACCGGATCATCCTTCGCTGCGCTGCATGGTCGCCCACAGGCCGGCGGTCTGGAGCTTCTTGACGTCCGCCTCGACTTTGTCACGGTCCCCCGAGCTCACCACGGCCCTGCCCTCGTTGTGGACCTCGAGCATCAGCTCGGTGGCGCGCTTACGCGAGTACCCCAGCACAGTCTGGAAGACGTAGGTCACGTAGCTCATGAGGTTGACCGGGTCATCCCAGCAGATGCACAGCCATGGCAGGTCGGCCTCGGTCAGAGTGTCCGGCAGCTGCTCGGCCACAGGTGCGGCCACCGGTGCGGCAGGGGAAGTCATGTGACCCAGCCTACCGGTGGCTGCTCCCACGGCAACGGCACAGCACTAGTATGTGTCGGTGTGACCGCATCCACCCCACGCTCCGACAGCAGATCCACCGCACTGCTCACCGACATGTACGAGCTGACGATGCTGAAGGCGGCCCTGGCCGACGGCACCGCCGACCGCCGGTGCGCTTTCGAGATCTTCACCCGCAGACTGCCCAACGAGCGTCGCTACGGCGTCGTCGCCGGCACCGCCAGGGTCATCGAGGCGGTGCTGAACTTCCGGTTCACCGCCGAACAGCTCGACGGCATGCCTTTCCTCGACACCCCGACCCGGACCTACCTGGAGAACTTCCGGTTCTCCGGGCATATCGACGGCTACCGCGAGGGCGAACTCTACTTCCCCCAGTCGCCGGTGCTCACGGTGCGCGGCACCTTCGGTGAATGCGTGGTCCTGGAGACCGTCCTGCTGTCCATCCTCAACTTCGATTCCGCGGTCGCCTCCGCCGCCGCCCGCATGGTCACCGCCGCGGAGGGCCGGCCGATCATCGAGATGGGTTCCCGTCGTACCCACGAGGACGCCGCGGTCTCCGCGGCCCGGGCAGCCTACCTCGCAGGGTTCGTGTCCACCTCCAACCTGGAGGCGGCCGCCCGGTACGGCATCCCCGTCGGCGGCACCAGCGCCCACGCGTGGACCCTCCTTCACACCGGGCCCGACGGTCAGCCGGACGAGAAGGCGGCGTTCCGGTCCCAGATCGAGTCCCAGGGAGTGGGCACCACCCTGCTCGTGGACACCTACGACATCACCCGGGGGGTCGCCAACGCCGTCGAGGTGGCGGGCACGGAGTTGGGCGGCGTCCGGATCGACTCGGGTGACCTCGGCGTCATGGCACGGCAGGTCCGACGTCAGCTCGACGCCCTCGGCGCCTATGACACGAAGATCTGCGTCTCCTCCGACCTCGACGAGTTCGCGATCGCCTCACTGCGCAGTGAACCGGTGGACATCTACGGTGCCGGGACTTCCGTGGTGACCGGTTCGGGCGCTCCCACCGCCGGACTGGTCTACAAACTCGTCGAGGTCGACGGCATTCCCGTGCACAAGCGCAGCCGCGGCAAGATCACCCACGGCGGTGCCAAGCAGGCCCTGCGCGCCTGCCGGTCCACCGGCACCGCCGTCGAGGAGGTCGCGTGGCCGATCGGTGAACCCGTCCCGGACCTCGGCGGTGTGCTCCACCCTGTCCAGCTCACGGTGCCGCTCATGCGCGACGGTGAGCCGGTCGACGACCTCCCCACCCTCGCCGAGTCCCGGGCGCACCTGGCCGCCCAGCTTGTCTCGCTGCCCTGGGAGGGGCTCGCACTGTCGCGTGACGAGCCTGCCCTGGCCGTCCGCTTCATCGGTCTGTGAGCGCTGCCACGGACGCCACGGCTGCCACGGACGCCACAGACGCCCCTGCCACCCCCGGCGTCCTCGACCTGCTCGACCATGTCGTCGATTCGCTCGGCGGTGCCCGTCGTGAAGGCCAGCGTGACATGGCCGCCGCCGTGGCCCGGGCCATCGACGACGAACACCACCTTGCGGTGCAGGCAGGTACGGGAACCGGAAAGTCACTGGCCTATCTCGTCCCCTCTCTGGCGCATGCGGTGGGCTCGGGTCGGCGTGTGGTCGTGTCGACGGCGACGATCGCCCTGCAGCGTCAGCTCGTCGACCGTGACCTTCCGCGGGTCGTCGACGCCCTCGCCGGGAAGCTGGGGAAGCGTCCTGCCTTCGCGATCCTCAAGGGCCGGAACAACTACCTCTGCCTGAACCGCATCGGTGGCGCGGAAGACCCTGCGGGGCAGGAGCCTGCCCCGGACGCCCTGCTCGACGAGGCGGAGGTGACGGAGACCGGGGCCCAGGTCGCACGGCTGCGGGACTGGGCGGTGGAGATCCTGGAGTCCGGGAAGGGTACGGGCGACCGTGACTCGCTCCCCCGCGGGGTACCCGACCGGGTGTGGCGTCAGGTCAGCGTCACGAGCAGGGAGTGCGTGGGGGCCACCCGCTGCCCTTTCGGTGACAGGTGTTTCGCCGAGGCCGCCCGTTCCCGCGCCGCTGAAGCCGATGTCGTGGTGACCAACCACGCCCTCCTTGCGATCGACGCGATGGCGGACCAGTCCGTACTCCCCGCCCATGATGTCGCGGTCGTCGACGAGGCCCATGAACTCGAGTCGCGGATCACCTCGGTGGCCACCGAGGAACTCACCGCGGGATCGGTCGCCGCCCTGGTCAGACGCTGCGCGAAAGCAGGACCGGACGGCTGCGCCGACTCCCTCGGAGAGGTCGGCGAGCGGTGGGCCACTGCGGTGGAGACTGCGGTGGACGCCGGTGACGCCCCGGAAGGCCGGTGGCAGCACGTCCCGGCGTCCCTCCACGAGCCGCTGATCCAGCTCCGGGACGCCCTGTGGGGCCTGAGGTTCAGGCTGCAGGGGTCACGTCCGGCTGGTCCGGGGTACGCCGGAGGGGACGGCACAGACAGCAGCTACGGCACGGGCGGAACCGACGGCACCGGGAAGGACGCCGAGAAAGCCGCTGAACTGTACCACTGCATTTCCGCGTGCGAGGAGATGCACGACACGGTGGTGCGCATCCTCGACGCGTCACCGGCCGCGCCGTCGGGCACGGAGACAGGCACGGGGACAGGCACAGAGTCAGGGACAGATTCAGGCACAGTCGGCGACGACGGGAGAAGCACCGGCTCCGCGGCGTCCCCCACCCGGTTCGGCGAAGACGTCGTCTGGCTCGGCGGCGACCCCCACCACCGCACCGTGCGGGTGGCTCCGCTGAGTGTCGCGGGCCTCCTGCGCACCCGGCTCTTCTCCGACGCCACCGTTGTCCTCACCTCGGCGACCCTCGCCCTCGGCGGACGTTTCACCGCCATGCTGGCCTCCTGGGGACTCCCGGCCTCCGGGTGCAGGACCCTTGACGTCGGCACTCCTTTCGACGCCTCCACCCACGGCATCCTCTACATGGCACAGCACCTTGACCCGCCCGGCCGGGGAGGCCCGTCACCGGGAGCGGCAGATGAACTGGCACAGCTGGTCAACGCCGCCGGCGGACGCACCCTCGGACTCTTCTCCTCACGCCGGGCGGCCGAGGCGGCGGCTGCGGAACTGCGCACGCTGGTCCCCTACGAGATCCTCCTCCAGGGCGACGACACCCTCGGCGCCCTCATCGACCGATTCCGTGCCGAACCGGAGACCTGCCTCTTCGGCACGCTGGGCCTGTGGCAGGGAGTAGACGTCCCCGGGCCGTCCCTGTCACTGGTCGTCATGGACCGTATCCCCTTCCCCCGCCCCGACGATCCCCTGATGCAGGCCCGCAAGGACGCCGCCGACGCCGCCGGACGCAACGGCTTCATGGAGGTCTCGGCCGCCCACGCCGCTCTCCTCATGGCACAGGGTGCGGGCCGTCTGCTCCGCGGAGTCGACGACCGTGGGGTCGTGGCGGTCCTCGACTCCCGGCTCGCGACAAAGCGCTACGGCCGGTTCTTCCGCTCGTCGATGCCCCCGTTCTGGACAACCACCGACGGGGGTAAGGTCCGCGCGGCCCTGCGCCGGCTGCGCGCGTAGGAACACCTCCCGCGTAGGATCAGGAATGTAGTTATTGCACCGCCGAAATGTCCGCAGGAGATGCCCATGCCCGTGTCCAGTGAACAGAGCGACTTCACCGTCCCCACCGACGACCTCTACGGGTACCTGTACGGTTCACTCGCCCCGGAGGACGAGGACCGGATCGCGGTCGTGGACCTGGCCGAGGGCACGGAATCCTCGTTCGCGACCCTGCGCAGCCATGTCGACGCCGCAGCCGGCTGGCTGGCCCGCTACGGGGTTCGCACCGGGGACGTCGTCGCCCTGCAGTGCCCCAATTCCGAGGCTTTCATCGTCGCCGCCCACGCGGTGTGGCGCCTGGGTGCGGTACTCACACCGGTGGCCCTGCTGTCCACCCCGGAGACCGTCGCACACCAACTGCAGGATTCGGGCGCGTCCCTGTTCCTCACCATCGCCGGTTTCGGTGAC
Source organism: Corynebacterium provencense (assembly GCA_900049755.1). Taxonomy (GTDB): domain Bacteria; phylum Actinomycetota; class Actinomycetes; order Mycobacteriales; family Mycobacteriaceae; genus Corynebacterium; species Corynebacterium neomassiliense. The sequence goes on along the minus strand of LT160593.1, from coordinate 783,617 downwards.
GGCGGGCAGGAGGCGGCCCGTCTCGCAGGGCTCGCGGACGACCGGCTGATCCAGCTGGACACCTCACAGGGGCTCAAACAGATGTACGCGGAGAGGAACACACCGCCGGCGGTGTCCTTCGATCCGTCGACCCACCTGGCCGCCTTGCCCTACTCCTCCGGGACGACCGGACTTCCCAAGGGGGTCCGGCTCACCCACGAGAACCTGGTCGCCAACATCGCCCAGATCGAGAACGTGGGCGTGGTGACCCCCGAGGACACGGTCTACGGGATTCTGCCGTTCTTCCACATCTACGGGCTCACCGTCCTAGCCAACGCCGCCGTCCGTCTCAGGGCACAGCTGGTGACCTCACCGCGGTTCCAGCTGGACACCTTCCTCACCGCCCACGAGGAGCACGGAATCACCTTCACCTTCATCGCACCCCCGGTGGCGGTCGCCCTGGCCAAGCATCCCGCCGTCGACGGGCACGACCTGTCCTCCCTGCGCGGGGTGTTCAGCGGTGCGGCTCCGCTGGACGACGAACTGGCACGGGCGGTGGAGCAGCGGCTCGGAATCCGGGTCTACCAGGGTTACGGGTTGACTGAAGCCAGCCCGGTGACCCACACCAACACCGCGGACTCACTCTCCCGGGGTTCGGTGGGCCGGCCGGTTCCCGGCACCGAACACAAGATCGTCGACCCGGAGACTCTCGCGGAAATCCCGGTGCCGGAAGATGACGCTCTCAGCGCCGCCGGCGAACTGTGGGTCCGCGGACCGCAGGTCATGGCAGGATACCTGCACAATGACGCGGCCACGGCCGACGCCCTCCCCGGTGACGGGTGGCTGCGCACCGGTGATCTCGCACAGCAGGACCGCCACGGTGACGTCTTCATCGTCGACCGTCTCAAGGAACTCATCAAGTACAAGGGCTACCAGGTACCTCCCGCTGAGCTGGAGGCCCTGCTGCTCACCCTGCCGGATGTGGCGGACGCCGCGGTCGTGGGAGCTGTGGACGCCACCAGCGGTGAAGAGATCCCGAAGGCCTTCATCGTCCGCCAGCACCCGGCAGAGGGCGACAACAGGACAGACCAGGAGATCGGCGCAGCGGTGATGGACGCCGTGGCCGGGCGGGTCGAACCCTACAAGAAGATCCGGGAGATCGCGTTCATCAGTGAGATCCCCCGCTCCGCGACCGGGAAGATCCTGCGCAGGGAACTCCGGTCCAGGTTGTGACACCGCTGGCCTGACAGCGCCAATCTGACAGCGCCAGACTGACACCGGGCTCAGTCTCGGGCCCAGTCTCGCTCCAGGGCCACAACTGTCACTGACCCGGGCGCGACCTCGGTGTATCCGGCGTCCTGTACCACGGCCGCCGCCCGCGCCGAACCGTCCGCCGCCCGCTTCTCCGCCAGCGTGCGCACCTCAGCGAAACGGGACCTGTCCACCTCACACACGTGCAGGGGGAAACCCCGGGACGCCCAGTCCACCGCCGAGTCAGTGTCCATCGCCGCAGCCAGCAGCATCGAGCCGTGTCCCACCTGGGCGGCGGCCTTCCCCACGGTCATGGCCAGTGAAGCATCCACGTAGATCACCGGGGCGGTGTCCCCGGAGAGCACCTCCTCCGGGTGTTCGGCGTAGCCGGGCCCCGGCTCGAGGTCCGCCCCCTGGATCTGCAGCTTCGCCACCGGTGCCGGTGTCTTACCCACCGGGCAGGGTACGAAGGCACGAGCACTGGCGACACCGCCCTCCGGGGACCGGACGGATGCCGTCACCCCGGGCAGTTCCTGGACGTCCAGCCATCTGCTGTTCCGCGCACGCCGCACAATCTTGCGTATCCGTGCCCCGTACCACCGGAGAAGGGCCTGCGCGAAGTCACCCTCGCCACCGGCCCTCGGGTCCAGGCACACGGCCACGCATGCGGTGGCTGCCGCTTCCAGAAGTGCCCGTCGGTCCGGCAGGGGTGACCGGGGGAACTCCATCACCACCGGCATGGCCTGTACGGTGTCCGGGTCGGTGGGATCCTCACCGTCACGGTCCTCCGCCATCATCCCGGACAGCCGGATGTGCGCCTGCCGCACCGCGGCGTCCTCACCGTCCTGCGGACCGGACGGGTCTCCGGCCGGCAGGTTCTCCGGGTTCACGTTCACCGGTGCTCCAGGGGAACCCTGCGGTAGGTGCCGTCCTCCAGGTCTGCGGAGTCGATCTCCTCCCTGGAGATGCCCAGCATGAACAGGACCTCATCGAGGAACGGGTGGTTGACCGCGGCGTCGGCCACTTCCCGCAGAGCGGGCTTGGCGTTGAAGGCGATGCCCAGGCCGGCCACAGACAGCATGGCGATGTCATTCGCCCCGTCTCCGACAGCGACGGTCTGGTTGAGGGCTATGCCGTTGGACCAGGCGAACTCCTTGAGGCTCTCCGCCTTCACGTCCCGGTCGACGATCTGACCGGTGACCCGTCCGGTGAGCTTTCCGTCGACGATCTCCAGGGTGTTGGCCCGGTAGAAGTCCAGTCCGAGCTCCCGGGCGAGAGGTTCGAGAACCTGCACGAATCCGCCGGATACCGCGCCGGTGCGGTATCCGAGACGCTTGAGGGTCCGGATGGTGGTCCGCGCGCCCGGCGTGAGCTGCACAGCCCGTGACACTTCCTCGATCACCGAGGCGTCGAGTCCGGCGAGTGCCTTCACCCGTTCGTGTAGTGACTCCGCGAAGTCGAGTTCGCCCCGCATCGCCCTCGCGGTGACCGCGGCAACCTCCTTCTCCCGCCCGGCGTGAGCTGCCAGGAGTTCGATGACCTCCTGCTGGATGAGGGTGGAGTCCACATCGAAGCAGATCAGTCTCTTGGCCTTGTTGGCCAGTCCGGCGCGCTGGATGGCGATGTCCACCCCGGTGCTGTGCGCGACCTCTGCGAGAGCCTCCCTCAGTTCCGCGGAACCACCGGGTGCAGGATCCGCCACCGTGACCTTGAGTTCCAGCCCGGTGACGGGGTAGTCGGCGATGCCGCGGATACGGTCGATGTTGGCTCCGTGGTCGGCGAGTACGCCACCGATGGCGGAGATGTGTTCTGCGGTGACAGGGTCTCCGAGGACCACCACGGTGTGTGTGGACCGACGCCGGGCCTGCTGGACCTCTCCGCCGGCGTCGACGGTGACGGTCATACCGGTGCCGGCGAGCACGCGGTCCAGTTCTGCGCGCAGTTCCCTGCCTTCAGAGGGGCGGTACCCGATGTACGCGGCGAGGTTGAGGTTGCCCCGGAAGACTGCCTGCTCGACGTCCAGCAGCTGGGTGCCGTGGTCGGCGAGGGCCCGGAAGAATCGTGCCGACACTCCCGGGCGGTCCGGCCCGGTGACGGTGACGACAGCGGGGCTCAGCCCTTCGGCGAGAGTGACAGTGAGTCTCGACGTGTCTGCGGGGGCAGGGACGTCGGGGGTGCCGGTTCCGGTCGCGGTCCCGGCTCCCCCGCCGGCAGGTGTCGTGTTGTGCAGGGTGGTCTGTGCTGTCTGTTGTGCGTGGTCCACGGGAACCATTGTGTCATCAGCGCCGGATACGGCGACAGCCGCACCCCGCGTAGCTGGGGTACGGCTGTCGTATTGTCTCCCGTTTCCGGTCGGGAGACTGTCGGGTGGCTAGAAGTGCCGTCCGACGTGCGCTTCCTCGCGCATCCGGGTGACCATGTGCGGGTAGTGCAGCTCGAAGGCGGGCCGCTCGGAACGGATCTTCGGCAGGGAGTCGAAGTTGTGCCGCGGGGGCGGGCAGGAGGTCGCCCACTCCAGCGAGTTTCCGTAACCCCAGGGGTCGTCGACGGTGACGACCTCGCCGTAACGCCAGGAGCTGAACACGTTCCAGATGAACGGCAGGACCGAGACACCCAGGATCAGTGCGCCGATGGTCGAGACCTGGTTCAGGGTGGTGAAACCGTCCGAGTCCAGGTAGTCGGCGTAGCGCCGGGGCATGCCCATGTTGCCGAGCCAGTGCTGCACCAGGAATGTGGTGTGGAAACCGATGAACGTCAGCCAGAAGTGGATCTTGCCCAGCTTCTCGTTCAGCATCCGGCCGGTCATCTTCGGGAACCAGAAGTAGACGCCGGCGTAGGAGGCGAACACGATGGTGCCGAACAGGGTGTAGTGGAAGTGCGCGACCACGAAGTACGTGTCCGACAGGTGGAAGTCCAGTGCCGGGGAGGCCAGCATGACGCCGGTGAGGCCGCCGAAGAGGAACGTCGCGAAGAACCCGAGTGCGAAGATCATCGGGGTCTCGAAGGTGATCCGGCCCTTCCACATCGTGCCCAGCCAGTTGAAGAACTTGATACCGGTCGGCACGGCGATGAGGAAGGTCATGAAGGAGAAGAACGGCAGCAGTACCGCACCGGTGACGAACATGTGGTGCGCCCACACTGCCAGGGAGAGGGCCGCGATCGACAGGGTGGCGAAGATCAGGCCGACGTAGCCGAACATCGGCTTACGGCTGAACACCGGGAAGATCTCCGAGACGATTCCGAAGAACGGCAGTGCCAGGACGTAGACCTCGGGGTGGCCGAAGAACCAGAACAGGTGCTGCCAGAGAAGTGCACCACCGTTGGCCGGGTCGTAGATGTGACCGCCCAGGAGCCTGTCGTACAGGACGCCGAGAGCTGCCGCGGTGAGCAGCGGGAAGATCAGCAGGGCCAGCAGGGAGGTGACCAGAATGTTCCAGGTGAAGACCGGCATCCGGAACATGGTCATACCCGGGGCGCGCAGACACAGGATCGTGGTCATCATGTTGATGGCCGAGGCGATGGTGCCGACACCGCCGACACCGACACCGAGGATCCACAGGTTGGAACCGACCCCCGGGCTGTGGATGGCGTCCGCCAGGGGCATGTACATCGTCCAGCCGAAGTCGGCAGCGCCACCGGGGGTGAGGAACCCGGAGAGCATGAGCACGCCGCCCCAGGTGGTCAGCCAGAATCCCAGCGCGTTGAGGCGGGGGAAGGCGACGTCAGGGGCGCCGATCTGCAACGGCATGATGTAGTTCGCGAAACCCCACACGACCGGGGTCCCGTACAGCAGGAGCATCACCGTGCCGTGCATGGTGAACAGCTGGTTGAACTGCTCGTTGGACAGGTACTGCATGCCCGGGTGGAACAGCTCCACGCGGATCAGCAGGGCCATGAGACCGCCGATGAAGAAGAAGCAGAAGGACATGATGATGTACATGATCCCGAGCTGCTTGTGGTCGGTGGTCGTCAGTATGTTCCAGGCGTGGTTGCCCTTGAGGGACTTCCCGCCTTGCGGAGCAGGCCGTGTGGGAGCGACCGGATGGTCTTCCCGAGGCGCTACTGCGGTCATTCAATCCTCCTGACTACGCGGAGCCGCTCGTAGGGACGGCTCCCTTTGAATGAACTGCACGGTGTGTGGCTCGGCGGCGAAGTCGTCACCTCCGCCGACCCATCCAGCGCAGACTGCAACCCATGGTAATAGGTGCGTCCTGATATTGATAGCCGGAACCCCCCTGGCCGGTCGGGGCTGCGCGATCGGGGGTGGTGACCTCCTGACGGGCAGCTGGCGGTACCCCCTCACCGGCACCCCGGCCTCAGAACTCCCAGTCGTCGTCGGTGGTGTTCTCGGCCTTGCCGATGACGTAACTCGAACCCGATCCGGAGAAGAAGTCATGGTTTTCGTCGCCACCCGGGTTCAGGGCGGAGATGATTGACGGCGAAACCCTGGTTTCGTCGGCCGGGAACAGACCTTCGTATCCGAGATTGTTCAGCGCCTTGTTGGCGTTGTACCGCAGAAAGCGCTTGACATCCTCTGTCCACCCGAGGTCGTCGTAGAGGTCCTCGGTGTACTGGCATTCGTTGTCGTAGAGGTCGAACAGCAGCTCGAACGTGTGGTCCTTGAGCTCCTGCTGGCGCGCCTCGGTCTCCTTCTCGAGCTCACGCTGGTACTTGTATCCGATGTAGTACCCGTGCACCGCCTCGTCGCGGATGATCAGCCTGATCACGTCGGCGGTGTTGGTCAACTTGGCGTGCGAGGACCAGTACATCGGCAGATAGAAGCCGGAGTAGAAGAGGAAGGACTCCAGCAGGGTGGAGGCGATCTTCTTCTTCAGCGGATCCTCGCCCTGGTAGAAGTTCAGGACGATGTCCGCCTTGGTCTGGAGATTCTGGTTCTCCTCCGACCAGCGGAAGGCGTCGTTGATCTCCGGGGTGGACGCCAGGGTCATGAAGATCGACGAGTAGGACTTCGCGTGCACCGACTCCATGAAGGCGATGTTGGTGTAGACCGCCTCCTCGTGCGGGGTCAGGGCATCCGGGATGAGACTGGTCGCACCCACCGTGCCCTGGATCGTGTCCAGCATCGTCAGGCCGGTGAACACTCTCATGGTGGCCCGCTTCTCCGCCTCGCTCAGCGTTCCCCAGCTCTTGATGTCGTTGGACAGCGGCACCTTCTCCGGAAGCCAGAAGTTTCCGGTCAACCGGTCCCACACCTCGAGGTCTTTCTCATCGGCGATGGTGTTCCAGTTGATTGCGGTCACCCGACCTCCCGCCCGGTGGTGGACCGGAGTGGTAATCTGTCCCGACGTCGTCATACGGCTCTCCTGCTGTAGTGCGGATTCTCCGCCCGGCCCGGTACTCCCCCGTGGCCCGGCACAACCCTCACCGTACCCCATCTCCATCCCGGCCCACGGCAGGTTGCACCACCTGCCTCAGAGGTCCCGGTCACACTGTCGAGAGCCTTCCCGGCACCCCACCGGAGAAGGGTCGGGGGCAGTGCCGGAAAACCTTCCGCCTCCCCGTCACGGTAGCCACAGAACACACCCCTACCCCCGTTTTGAGGTGCCCCGAACAAGGTAAACGATACCTGCCTTCGAGGGGCCGGAGTCCCGAACTGCCGGCAGGCACTCCCGACAGCTACAGAAACCCTATATGACCTGCATGTTTTAGTAGACACACACAAGAGTGCAGCCAAAGTTCACTAAGGTCAGACACGCCTGTTTACCTGCACATATAAGCAATGGTAAGGCTAAATGGTCTAGATAGAGGATGATCCGATCAGTATGGTTGCCGGTATGAGCATCAACGAGAAGTTCCAGGAAGCAGTCAACAAGCAGGTCGTCGCCGAGCACCAGGCGTCACTCATCTACAGCCAGCTGTCCTACGAGATGGACCGTCTGTCCTTCCTCGGCATGCGGGACTGGTTCCGCGCCCAGGCAGACGAGGAGCGGACCCATGCACAGAAGTTCGCCGACCACCTTCTCGACCGTGAGGCACGTGTCGACCTGACGGACATCGAACTGCCGTCGCTGAAGATCGCGACCCCGCTCGACGCATTCGAGGCCGCTCTCGCCCACGAGCAGAAGGTGTCCGCGATGATCCGTGACCTCGCCCGCGTCGCCGATGAAACCGGCGACATCGATTCGCGGTCCCTGATCAACTTCTTCCTCGCGGAGCAGATCGAGGAAGAGTCGACCGTCAACGACATCATCGACTGGATCAAGGTCGTGGGCAACGACGGTTCCGGTCTCCTCCGCATCGACGCCAAGCTCGGTGCACGCACCTCGGCCTAGCAGCCGGCCGGTCCACGGAGGGCCCGGCGCAACCGTCACGGTTGCGCCGGGCCCTTCAGCTGTATGTCACCCGGGCAGGCGCAGACGCTGAACTCCGCAGCACGGTCTGTGCCACAGTCCGCACTGTGACCACTGCTGCGGTCCGCGGCACGGTCTGCACTCCGGTCAGTGCCGTGACACGGGTCAGAGCATGCAGCTCACGCACCCCTCCACCTCAGTGCCCGTCAACGCCGTCTGCCGCAACCGGATGTAATACAACGTCTTGATCCCCTTCCGCCACGCATAAATCTGCGCACGGTTAATATCACGCGTCGTCGCATCATCCGTGAAAAACAACGTCAACGACAGACCCTGATCAACATACTTCGTCGCCACAGCATACGTGTCAATAATCTTCTCATACCCGATCTCATACGCATCCTGGAAAAACTCCAGATTATCATTGTCCATATGAGGCGCCGGATAATACACCCGCCCGATCTTCCCCTCCTTCCTGATCTCAATCTTCGACGCAATAGGATGAATCGACGACGTCGAATTATTGATGTACGAAATCGACCCCGTCGGCGGCACCGCCTGCAGATACCGGTTGTACAGACCGAACTCCATCACCGACGCCCGCAACTCCGCCCAGTCCCCCACCGACGGAACACGAATCGACGACCCCTCAAAAATCTCCCGCACCCGCGCCGTCACCGGAGCAAACTCCTCCGGATCATACCGGTCAAAAAACGCACCCGACGCATACTCCGACGACTCAAACCCACCGAACCGCACACCCCGCTCACGAGCCAGCACATTCGACGCCCGCAGACACTCGAACATCACCGCCGCAAAATACGCGTTCGTGAAATCCAGAGCCTCCTCCGACCCGTAGAAAATATGCTCCCTCCCCAGGAAACCATGCAGATTCATCTGACCCAGACCAATCGCATGAGAACGCTCGTTACCCTGACGAATCGACGGCACAGAATCAATCGACGTCTGGTCGGACACCGCCGTCAACCCACGAATCGCCGTCTCAATCGTCAACGAAAAATCAGGGGAATCCACGGCCGCAGCAATATTCAACGACCCCAGATTACACGAAATATCATCCCCCACCCGAGCATACGACAAATCATCATTGAACTCCGACGGCGTCGACACCTGCAAAATCTCGGAACACAGGTTCGAATGCGTCACACGACCCTCGATCGGATTCGCACGATTCACCGTATCCTCGAACATGATGTACGGATACCCCGACTCGAACTGAATCTCCGCCAACGTCTGGAAAAACTGCCGGGCATTGATCTTCGACTTCCGGATCCGCGGATCCTCCACCATCTCATCATAATGCTCAGACACCGACACATCCGCAAACGGACGACCGTACACCCGCTCCACATCATACGGAGAAAACAGGTACATGTCATCATTACGACGCGCCAACTCAAACGTCACATCCGGAATCACCACACCCAACGACAACGTCTTGATCCGGATCTTCTCGTCCGCATTCTCCCGCTTCGTGTCAAGAAAACGCATGATATCCGGATGATGCGCATGCAGATACACCGCACCCGCACCCTGCCGCGCCCCCAGCTGATTCGCATAAGAAAACGAATCCTCCAGCAACTTCATCACCGGAATCACACCCGACGACTGATTCTCAATATGCTTGATCGGCGCACCGACCTCACGGATGTTACTCAACAGCAACGCCACCCCGCCCCCACGCTTCGACAACTGCAACGCCGAATTGATCGACCTGCCGATCGACTCCATGTTGTCCTCGATACGCAACAGGAAACAACTCACCGGCTCACCCCGCTGAGCCTTACCCACATTCAGAAACGTCGGCGTCGCCGGCTGGAACCGACCCTCGATAATCTCGTCGACCAACCGCGACGCCAACCCCTCGTCACCGTCAGCCAACCCCAACGCCACCATGCACACCCGGTCCTCGTACCGCTCCAGGTACCGACTGCCGTCAAACGTCTTCAACGTGTACGACGTGTAGTACTTGAACGCCCCCAGAAACGTCCGGAACCGGAACTTGTGCGCATACGCCTGCTTGAACAACCCCTTGACAAACCCCGGATCATACCGGTCCAGCACCGCAGCATCGTAGTAGTCGTTGTCGACCAGATACCCCAGCTTCTCCTCCAGATCATGGAAATACACCGTGTTCCGGTTCACATGCTGCAGGAAAAACTGGTTCGCCGCCTCCCGGTCCTTGTCGAACTGGATACGGCCCTGACCGTCATACAGGTTCAGCATCGCATTCAACGCGTGGTAGTCCAGCTGGTCAGCCCGGTCCACCGGCTCCGCGACAGTCTTACCGAGATCAGTCGTCATCATGTCCCCTTGTAGATTCGCACCGACGATGGTGTGGCGCATATTGATTCATTACTACCGTGTGGCGCGCCGCGGCGCCACGTGTACTGGTCATCCGGTCACGGCAGCCTCCCATGTGCCGTCCGCCTGCGATGCTGCCTCGAACTCCTCCAGGCCTTCTCTCACCCGGACCACGTCCTCGTCCGTACCCATCAGCTCGAAGCGGTAGAGGTACGGTACCCCGCACTTCGCGGAGATCACGTCCCCCGCCCGCCCGAAGTCCCGTCCGAAGTTCAGGTTCCCGGAGGCGATCACCCCGCGGATCAGCGCGCGGTTGCGCACGTCGTTGAGGAATCTGATCACCTGCTTCGGCACGGGCCGGGAGAGGTCGCCTGTGATGGACGCTCCCCCGCCGTAGGTCGGACAGACCAGGACGTAGGGGGTCTCCACAACGAGGGGTTCCTCGTTACGGTGCAGCGGGATCCGCACGGCGGGCAGGCCCACCTTGTGCACGAACCGTAGGGTATTGCAGGTTGTGGAGGAAAAATACACGAGAAGCACTGTCAACTCCGTTCTGTGACGGTGAAGCGGGCAGGAATGTAGCGGAGGAAGGACGGGACTGCGGCGACCGCTGCGACAACTCCGAGGATGACGAGGACGCCACCCGCCGCCGTCGCGGGCCCGGCGCCGATGCGGGCGCCGGCCCATCCGTGCAGGATGTCGGCCAGGCGGGGTCCGCCGGCGACGACGACGAGGAAGACGCCCTGAAGGCGTCCCCGCATTCTGTCGTCGGCGGACTCCTGCAGCATGGCGTTGCGCTGCACGGTGGAGAACATGTCGGCGACTCCTCCCAGCAGGAAGGAGATCACGGCCACCCAGGCCCACACCCCGGCCCGGCCGTCGGCGGCCGTGACGGCGAGTCCCATCACGGTCACGGCCGCTCCCCAGCAGAGCACCGAGATGACAATGCCCAGTCCCTGACGCCGGGCCCGGGTGACTGCCCCGGAGAACACTCCGCCCAACACTGCTCCGGCGGGCATGGCGGCGTAGAGCAGTGCGTAGAAAAGCCCGCCCTCCCCCTGCTCACCGAAGTTGACCGCGGAGATCTCCGGTATCAGTGCCCGGGGCATCCCGAAGGTCATCGCGATGATGTCCAGCAGGAAGCTCATGAGAAGCAGTGGCATGGCAGCCAGGTAGACGAATCCCTCGATCACGGAGCGGAACCCGGGGCGGCCGGCTCTCACGGTTCCCGGGACGGAGTCCGCGGACGCCCCCGACGCCGCCGGCGACGCTGCTGACGTCGCCGTCAACGACGCTGTCGACGGGGGCAGGGCGGGCAGCTTCAGTACCGCCCAGAGAGTGGACAGGAGGCACACCGCGTCGATGAGGTAGAGCCAGGCGAATCCCGTGACCGGTATGAGCAGACCGCCGATGACGGGGCCGATGACGGCTCCTGCCTGGGTGACGGTCATGTTCAGGGATGTTGCTGCACCGATGCTCCCGACAGGGACGATCCGGGCGATGACTGCGGTTCGGTTCGGCTGGTTGACCGCGAAGAACGCCTGTTGAACGGCGAAGACTGTCAGCAGGAGCCAGACATTGTCGAGACCGGAGGCCGCCTGGGCCCAGAAGGCGACTGCGGTGAGGATCATGCCGGTGGTGGTGATCCGCAGGAGTTTCGTCCGGTCCATGTGGTCGGACAGTGCACCGCCGTAGAGACCGAAGACCACCAGCGGCACCAGTCCGAAAGCTCCTGCGAGGCCGACGTACGCGGAGCTTCCCGTGATCGCGTAGATCTGGGCGGGCACCACGATGATGTTGAGCTGGGCTCCGATCACCGTGACGATGTTGGCTGTCCAGAGGCGGCGGAAATGCGGGTGCTGCAGCGGGGTGGTGTCGGCGAGCAGGGAGCGGAGTGGACCGGGGGCCGGCATTGAGGGACCTCTCACTGGTTACCGGAGGTGCCGGTCGCCGTACGGATTTCCCGGCCGGGCCCGGAGGAGGGTCACGGGCAGGTCAGTGAACTCGACGGCGGGCCGGGCAGGGGTGGGGCCGGGGTACGGGAAGGGGGGCGGACGCCGTGGTGCGGCGATCCGCTCCCCCGCGTCCGTCAGTTCCCGGTGCTCCGGGACATCAGGCGGCCTGTGCGGCCATCGCCTTGATGCGCTCCGGGCGGAAGCCCGACCAGTGCTCGGCGCCGGCGACGACGACAGGTGCCTGGAGGTGACCGAGGGCCATCACGTAGTCACGGGCCTCCTCGTCGAGGGTGATGTCGACGAGCTCGTAGTCGAGGCCGGCACGGTCAAGGGCGCGACGGGTGGCGGTGCACTGGACGCAGCTGGGCTTCGTGTAGACGGTGATCATCGTGACGGCTCCTTGAGGTTGAGACTGCTGGGCGACTGCGCAGCGCCGGCCTTGCGGACGGCGGGGCGGGTGAGGGTCAGTGCATCCCAGGGGAGGAGTACCTCCCGGCGATGCGATGACGTCGACGATACACAGCCCGGCGTCCGGACACAACCTCCCAGGACACGAGATGTAGGGGTAATTACATCGCATGAACACAATATGTAGTGGTTGATTGAGTCAAAGACGCAGGTGGTCACAGGGGTCGGGCACTACATGTTGGGGCCGGCTACACCGTTGTAATTTCATCCACGTCGGTTCCGTCGCCGAGACAGCAGAAGAAGAGGACTACACGACATGACGACGCCCCCGCTCCCCCACCGGCGGGGTGGGGAAACGGGGGCGCGCTACGGTCGAAGAACCGGCGATCAGCCCTGGCGGGCCTTGAAACGCGGATCCTTCTTGTTGATCACGTAGACCTTGCCGTGGCGACGAACGACCTGGGCGCCCGGCTTGTTCTTCAGCGACCGAAGGGACTTGCGGACCTTCATCGGGCGCTCCTTTCCTCGTCATGGGCCTCGACGCCTGATGACGACCGCGGCTTGATGTGAAACAGACAGACCCGGAGAAACCGGGTCATGGCACATCGGAACACTCTAGACCGAGAACTCTCCCGGAACCAAACTCACATGAAATGGGTGAGGATCAGCACAACAAATGCCGCATACCAGACAATCAGCACCAGAGCCGGCATCACCCGACCACCGGAGAAGGAGTACCGGTCCGGGCCGAGGATCCCTTCACCGTCACGCTGACGCTCCCACACGATGTGCAGCAGGGTCGTCACGAACAACGGGAGGACGACCGCCCAGACGACCATGCAGTAGGGGCAGAGGGCCTGGATCTCGTAGACGGCCTGATAGGCCAGCCAGTGGACGAACAGGACGGCGAACACCAGTCCCGCCAGGAACCCGTACCAGAACCAGGCCCGGAACTTCGCCCCCGCCAGCAGTGCCATACCGATGGTGAGCACCACCCCGAAACCGAACAGCCCGATGAAGGGGTTCGGGATACCGAAGGCGGCCGCCTGGTGCGACTGCATCACATCGGTACAGGAGATGACGTCATTGATCGTGCACGCCGGAACGAAGTCCGGGTTCTGCATGATCTCGATCTTGTCGTACATGATCAGACCGGACATGAACAGCCCGACCGCTCCGAAGACCACCAGGGAAAGTGCGTACAACCGCGACCCGCCCCAGAAACCGGTGGACCCTTCTTGCCTCGTCGACGGCACCTGCGCCGCCGACCCGTCTGTCGTCACGTGACTCATAGTCTCCGATCCTTGCAGAAGCCGGGTGTCCGTGGACAGTGCCGGAGGGGGTCAAAAGCACCTGCCACCCCCGGTAACCTCCGCTGAGAGCCCACCTGCATGTGACCCCTGTTACTTCTCGTCAGCGGCGAGAGAGCGGATACCCCGGCCGGCTGCCACGGCGACGACACCCGCACCTGCGGCGAGACCGGCCAGGCCGAAGGACACGACCGAGGTGAGCAGTGAGGAACGGACGTTCGCCGCCATGAGCGCGGTCTCCCGCTCGGGGGCGTCCATGGGCAGGTCCGCGAAGGGCTTCCCTCCCGTCATCGCCAGAGCGTGCTTGTTCACGATGGCGGCCTGGGCGTAGGCGGTCACCGGATCGGCGACCTTCTTTCCTGCCAGTGATGTCACATCCTTGTGGACGATGATGTTCTCGGCGACGAGCTCCTGCCGGACCTTCGCGTAGCCGACGGCTCCGACGGCGATGAACGTGTATCCGAGGAGAGAGACGGCGCGTCCCGAACGGCGGGCTGCGGCGCTGTGGTTCCTGCTCATGGGGGGTGTCCTTTCGTGGACGTCGGGGAGAGCTCCGGGTGTCACCCGGAACGTCCGGATACGTTCCCGGACGGGTGCCGTTCTACCATCGCAATCCCGGTTGGGCGACACGTCAACTAGTCACCGGGCGTCCATCCTCCGTTACCGGAGACTCCACTCCACAGCAGCTCTCACCTCGACCAGCACGTTTCCCGGTCTGTCCGGTACCCGGACAGATTTCCATTCCGACCGTATGACATCCGTGCCACACCCGTACGGGGCGGACGCGGTATCCGGGACTACGGCGCAGGCGGCAGCGCCCCACGCCGGCGGTGTGGGGGTCAGGGGTTCAAGTCCCCTCAGCTCCACCACGAGAAACTCCACCCCTCTCGGCGTCCACCACCTGCGCATTTGGTGGTAGTCACTGCAGTGTTGTACCTTATCCCTCGTTCGCAACACACCTCCGGAACACCGGTGGCATGCAGCGTACGGGGCTATGGCGCAGCTGGTAGCGCACCACACTGGCAGTGTGGGGGTCAGGGGTTCGAGTCCCCTTAGCTCCACCACCTTCGAATGACGGGGGCGGCCCGCATCTGATGATGCGGACCGCCCCCGTCAGTCATTTCTGCCTGCGGCGCCCTGTTCCCGGGCCCCGGGTCAGTCGTCGTGTTCAGTCCTGAGGATCTCCCCGGTCTCCGGGTCGATCCACAGTTCCCACTCCCCCGGTCCGTCCCCGATCCTGGCCTCCCACACCACACGTCCGTCGTCACTGTCGAGTTCCAGGGACTCCAGTTCCCCGGGCCGGGACGCCACGGCCGCTGCCGCGGCGTCTGCGGCGGTCACGGACGGCGCCTGCTGTCTCAGGGAGTCCAGGCGTACCTCCCTTTCGGAGGTGATCTCCCCGCTGCTGCGGTCGACGAAGATCTTGGTGCCGCGTCCGTCGGCGTCCACGACGGTCACCTCCCATGAACGGCTGTCGTCCCTGTCGTCCCTGTCGTCCCTGTCGTCACGGTCATCGAGGTCGTCACCGTCGTCGTCCCTGTCGACGTCGACGACCCAGGTACCGGGCCGGTGCTTCAGGGCTGCGTCCATGGCGGCGGTAGCGTCCACCGCGTCCACAGAGGCCCCCTGCGGGACGTCTGACGCCGCGGCGGACGCCGGCGATGAAGAGCCGGTTGACGGGCTCTGCGCAGCAGCGTCGGTCGTGACCTTCTCGGTGACGGTGACGGTCGTCTGGGCGTCGGAGGAACTGTCGCTTCCGCAGCCTGCGGCGGCGAATCCGAGGCCCACGGCCGCTGTGGCCAGTGCCGCACGCCTGGCAGCACGTCCGGCCGTGCGCCCGGCTGTCCGTGCGGCTGCTGCCTTTGCCGTGCTTGTGGATCGGGCGGATCGGGTGGATCGGACAGGTCGGGCGGTGCGCATGTGGTACTCCGTCTGAGAAGAGGGGTGAACGTTGTTTCCCTTCTCAGGGTACACAGCCCCCGGCACACTGCCCGCATGCGCAGACGGCGCGGCACCCCCCGGAGGAGGAACCGCGCCGTCGCCGGACTGTGGTGACCACCACCAGCCGGTCCTGTCACCGGGACCTGACGGTCAGGTGGTCGGCGTCACCCTATTTCACGACGTCGGGGACCCAGTCGGCCATCTTCGTCGGGTCATCGGGGTTCTTCTTGATGTCGAACTTCGTCCCGTTGACGTACAGGGCCGGCGTACCTGCCTGGTCGCCTTCCTTGCTGATGAGCTCCTGGTAGTTGGACTCGAGCATCGGCTGGTACTTGTCACGCGCGGAACCGTCACGGATCGCGGAGACAGTGGCGGCGTCGACACCGAGCTTCTCGGCAGAGTCAGCGAAATCGTCCAGGCTGTAGCCGGTGATCTCGGTCCGGTTGAGGTAGGCCCAGTCATGGTAGGCCCAGAACGCTCCCGCGTTCCCCGTCTCGGCGATGGCGTAGGCGACGATGCCTCCCAGCGTGGAGTGCCCGTCTGCCCCACCGGCGAGGAAGTTGACGTCGTTGAGCCGCAGCGACAGCTTGCTGTTGTCCAGGGCGTCCTTGAGGCTGACGTGGTCGGCCTCGACGAGGTCCGCACAGTAGTGGCAGCTGTAGTCCTCGTAGAGGTCCACGGCCGGGGCGTCCGCGGGGACGGATTCGCCGCGGACCAGGATGTCGCCGTCCTCGACACTGACGTTGAAGTTCACGTCAGCTGCCGCGAGACCGGACTTCACGTCCTTACTGTCCCTTCCCTGGATCACCACGACGGCGATCACGACAACTGCGATGACGACGATCGCCACGAGTCCCCAGAGGAATCCACTGCTCTTCTGGTTCGGGGCCTTGATCTTCTGGCTCACCTGATCCTGCTCTCTGTCCGTGTGTGCTGTAGTACCGGCGTCCACACTAGCCCCGTGGACATGTCAACCACCACATCCTCCGCTCCCCCGACCCCCTGTTGACAGGAAACCGTCAGCCGGGGCGTGAACTCGACCGTCGACGTCTCCCGGCCGGGGACACCCCCGACGCTCCCGCGGCTTTGTCCGGGTGTCACGAAAGGATGTACAACGTTGACGGACCGACGCTGGGTCGGGATTCAGGGAAGGAGAACAAGGTTGTGACCAGTCCCGCCCGGACAGCGCTGACACCCCTACGGTTCCTCGAACGCGCAGCTGACGTGTACCCGTGCAGGACCGCGTGCATCGACGGCCCCCGTCGCATCACCTTCTCCGCCATGC
This sequence comes from Corynebacterium provencense, assembly GCA_900049755.1. Classification (GTDB taxonomy): domain Bacteria; phylum Actinomycetota; class Actinomycetes; order Mycobacteriales; family Mycobacteriaceae; genus Corynebacterium; species Corynebacterium neomassiliense. The sequence continues at coordinate 766,852 of LT160593.1, read as the reverse complement.
GGGAGGACGCCCTGACCACCGCACGCGCGCTCCGACGCCGGGGACTGCGCCCCGGTGACCGCGTGGGTGTGCTGGCCCGCAACTCCTACGAGGCACTCCTGGCCCAGTTCGCCGTCCCCCTGGCGGGCGGCGTCCTGGTGGCGGTCAACACACGCCTCGCCCCGGCCGAGGTCAGCTACATCTGTGACCACGCCGGGATCCGGGTCCTGTTCGGCGACAGCGACCTCGTGGAAGCCTGCCGCCCCGTCCTCGACGGGTCCGGCACGGTGGAACTCTTCGTTCTGGTGCCCGGGTCCGACGGGACCGTGCCGCAGACGGGCTTCCGTGAATCCGGTCCAGTCGGCGGCACCTCCACCGTGGTCACCGTCGACGACTTCACGGCCGGAGGCGTCCTGCACCCCGGTGATCCCGACGACGACTCCACCTTCCCTTTCGCCGTCGACGACGAAGAGTCCCCCGTCGCCGTCAACTACACCTCCGGCACCACCGGGCGCCCGAAAGGCGTGGTGTACACGCACAGGGGCGCCTACCTCAACGCCCTCGGTCAGGTCACCACCCAGAACTTCACCAGGGACACTGTCTACCTGTGGACCCTGCCGATGTTCCACTGCTCCGGCTGGTGCACCGGGTGGGCCGCGACAGCCGTCGCCGCCACGCAGGTGGCCCTGCGGGCCGTGCGCGGCGCAGAGATCTGGAGACTCATCGACACCGAGCATGTCACCGCCCTGTGCGGGGCACCGACTGTCCTCACCACCGTCGTGACAGACCCTGCGGCCCACCGCGTCCGCGATGTCTCGGCCGTCACCGCAGGTGCCCCTCCGGGGCCCGCCGTGATCGAGGCCTGTGAGAACCTCGGCATCACCGTCACCCAGGTCTACGGACTCACCGAGAGTTACGGCCCCTACACCGTCTGCGAGTTCCGCCCGGAATGGGCCGAGCTTCCGGCCTCCGAGCGCGCCAGGCTCAAGGCGCGCCAGGGCGTCCCCATGATCACCAGTGCCGACGCCCGGGTCGTGTACCCCGTCCCTCAGGGTTCCGCTGAGGGTTCCCCGGCGGAAACCCCGCTGACCGACGTACCGCGGGACGGCCGGACCGTCGGGGAGATCGTCCTCGCCGGCAACGGAGTGATGAAGGGTTACCTCCACGACCCGGAAGCGACCGCGGCGGCCTTCACCGACGGCTGGATGCACACGGGTGATCTGGCGGTCAGGCACCCCGACGGCTACATCCAGATCCTCGACCGGTCGAAGGACATCGTCATCTCCGGAGGAGAGAACATCTCCACGATCGAGGTGGAGCAGGCGGTGTCAACCCATCCCGCGGTCGCCGACGTCGCGGTGGTCGGTGTGCCCGACGACACCTGGGGAGAACGGCTCCGTGCGTTCATCGTCCTCGACCGGGAGACAGCCGACGCCGCCGGCCACGACGGCTGGTCCGCGCGGCTCACGTCGTCGCTGATCAGCCACTGCAGGAAACTCATCGCAGGGTACAAGATCCCGCGGGACTACCGAATCCTCCCGGAACTGCCCCGAACCTCCACAGGAAAAGTGCGGAAGGACGCCCTGCGCCGCCGAACGTCGGGTCAGACAGCGACGCGCTGACAGACACTCTCTGCGGCTTTCCGGCGACGACCTTCGGCGGGGTTTCACATTCCCTGTTCCCACCCGTGTCCCCTCCGGACAGAACTGCCACCCCTGTATCCGACCTTCTGGTTACGGCTCAGCCCCGCTGACGCGCCCCACTACAGGGACCGGATCTCCCGCTGCACGTACCCGCACCCGGAGCACCGCCGTGACTGCACCCATTCCCCACCGGCACGCCCCTCACCGGATTCCCCGGGACGAGGCGCGTCCTCCAGCTCCCACATACTCCAGGAGTGCCGGTGGCCGGCTGACGGTTCGAGGGATTCGAGGGATTCGGGGGCTCCCGACGCACCACCCTGGACGGACTCCGATGACGGCGCCTTCTGGACGGAACCCACCACCGCAGCTGCTCCGGCGACAAAACCGATGGACAGACAGACGACGCCAGTGATGACGGTGACAAACATGTGCGGTGCGGTCTTTCTGGGTGGTGGGTGGTGCGCCGGACGGTGCCGGCTCATCGTATTCTCAGGGTCAACTCACCGCCAAATCCTGCGGTGCTGCACACGCCCGTCAGGACTCTCTGCACACGAACCGGGATGACCTCCGGATCTCCGGGGCCGCGGCCACGGGGCCGCAGTCACTGTCCGGCGCTGTCCCGGTACCGTCCCGGAAGAACTCTGGTGGCCGGGCGGCTTCGCCTTATGACTCGCAGGCAACTCCGTCGCCGTCCCGGTCAAGGTCGGTGGAGTATCCGTTCTGACCGGCATGGATCGGTGCGGCTCCGGCGGCACGGACAGCAGCACAGTCCGGGTAGTAGGCCGCACCCGGTGCCTCAGCTTCCTGGACGGGAACCTCCTCGGCCGGGGCCGGCGCGGGAGCAGGCACAGGTGCGGGTGCAGGAGCAGGTGCCTCCTCAACCTGCGCAGGTACCTGGGGAGCCTGCCCCGCTGCCGGAGCCGGCTCAGGGGCGCTCCGCGGAGCGTCCAGATTCACGTGCGCGCCATCGTCGTCACCTGGAACGATCACCGCGGCGGCCGGCTCTTCCGCGGTGGGCTGCGGCAGTGTGCTGCTCGACGGGGCCGTGGTCGACGTGGTGCTGGTGGTCGTGGTCACCGTATGACTGGTCGAGGTGACCGTGGTCGGTGCGTCCTCACTGTCGCCCGAGCCACAGGCGGTGAGGGACAGTGACAGCATGACGGCGACTGTCGCAACTGCTGGTTTTCGGTTCATGGTGGGTCTTCTCCTCGTGAAGGTGACCATGTTCGGTCACTGGGAGAAAGGTAGGCTGTACCACAGTTCAACTCAATCGAAGGGGTAGACCGGGGCTGGAGTTACTTCAGCTTCTGCAGAGGGACGACGGGCCCGGCCACCGCACCCTGGCGATTCTCTCTGTCACATCCGTGGCAACCCCGTGGCCGACCAGCGTGCTCTGCCGTAGTTGACGTCGCGGCGGAAAACTCGGCAGCGAGGACTCCGCCACCTCAGACAGGAAAACTCCCGGTCACCTGGTTGGTGACCGGGAGTACCGGTGGAGCCGCCGGGAATTGAACCCGGGTCCTCCGCGACCTCGCCAGGGCTTCTCCGTGCGCAGTCCGCTCTATCCCTGCTCGGCTCTCCGGATCACGCAGACCTGTCCGGACGATGAGCCCAGCCACCCTGAGATGTCCCTGACAGTCCGGATGGCGGGACCGTCAGGTGAGTTCCCGGAACGATGCCGGTGACCGGAGGGGGAACATGCCCCGGGCCGACAGACACGCCTCGCTGAATTAGGCAGCGAGAGCGTAGTCGCGCTGAGTGTTCTCGGCGCTTAATCATGTGCTGCGACGCTCACGGTGGTCTCCAGCCTGCACCGGCACGCTTCCCCTGGCTCAATGCACGGAGTCGAAACCTGATCGACCCCTCGTGGATCCCCGGAAAACCGGATCACCCGCATCCCCTGCCGCAGGAAAGCTCGGTCAACGGCAGGATCTACAGACTACAACCCGCAGGCTGTCCGTTCAATTCCCCGCCAGCGAGTGGTGCAGCAGGGGCGGAGGACGAGGGAGGACGAGAGAGGGGTGGGACAGCAGCGGTTGGACCGGCCCGCACGGTTCAGGCGTTGATGCCCTTCACGCGGCGTCCCAGTTCCCGGGTCACCTCGCGCTCCTCGGTGCGCCGCTTGATGTCCTGGCGCTTGTCGTAGTCCTGTTTGCCGGTGGCCAGGGCCAGCTCCACCTTCGCCCGCCCCCCGGAAAAGTAGATCTGCAACGGGACGAGGGTGTTCTTTCCGTCGCGGACCTTACCCATGACCGAGTCGATCTCGCCGCGGTGCATGAGCAGCTTCCGGGTTCGCCGCGGAGCATGGTTGGTCCAGGTTCCGTGGGTGTACTCCGGAATATGGAGGCCACGCAGCCAGATCTCACCGTCGTCGACGGTGGCGAAGGCGTCCACCAGAGACGCCTTCCCCTCACGCAGCGACTTCACCTCGGTCCCCACGAGCGCGATCCCGGCCTCATAGGTCTCCAGGATCCTGTAGTTGTGCCGGGCCTTGCGGTTGGTGGCGACGACCAGGGGGGCACCACCCCTGCGCCCGGGTGTCCCCTTCGCGGCGTTCTTCTTCCCCGCGGTCCTGCCGGAGTCCACCGGCGTACTCTTCTTCGCCATAACCCGGGCAACCTTACCCGGTCACGGTCACTTTTTCACGTACCACCGCAGTGTCACCTGGGCGGTGACCGCGGCGACGACCACACCGGCGACCACCACCAGCGGGGCGATGGTCCAGATGTCCGAGGTCGTGATCCTCGCGATGAGGTGCGAGTCATAGAGCGAACGCAGCGCCTTGTCGAGGATCATCGCCTTGCCCGCGAACATGCCGGCCACCGCAAGGACCGATCCCAGCAGGGCGGCGAACACCGCCTCGATGACGAACGGGGCCTGGGTGTACCACCTCGTCGCACCCACCATGCGCATGATGCTGACCTCCGTGCGGCGCTGGAACGCCGCCATCTGCACCATGTTCATGATCAGCAGGACAGCCGCCACACCCTGGACGACCGCGAGGATGAAGCTGGCGTTACGGATCGCGTCGAGGTTGCGGGTCGCTCCCCGGAGATCGTCCCCCTGGTCGACGACGGTCGCCACGCCGGGCAAGTCCCGGACCTCGTCGATGGCGGAGGTGTCGAGCGGGTCGACCAGGCGCACGTGCAGTGCCGCGGGGAAGGCGTCCGGGCTGGTCTGTGCGACAAGCTGCGGGTCCGACTCCTGGAACAGTTCGACAAATCTCTCGTAGCTCTGTGCCTTGTTCCGGTAGGTCACAGACTCGACTTCACTGTTGTCCTCGAGTGCTCCGCGGACCGCGGAGCACTCGGGGCCGGAACAGTCCTGGTCGGCCACGGACACGGCGTCGTCGAACTGGACCATGACCTCGATCCGGTCCAGGTAGATGTCCTTGGTCTCCGATGTCATGTTGGTCAGCAGTACTCCCGTGGCCACGAGGGCCAGGGAGATTGCGGTGGTGATGACCATGGCCACCGTGATGGTGACGTTGCGCCGGAAGCCGTCGAAGGCCTCGCGGAGTATGAAACCCGGTTTCACTGTCTCTCCCTCTGTTCCTCTGCCTGTCCGCTACCTGCCGACGCCGTACACACCGTGTGCGTCATCCCTGACGAGCTCTCCCTTGGAGAGCTCGAGGACCCGGCGACGCATCGAGTCGACGGCGGTGTTGTCGTGGGTGGACATGACCACGGTCGTCCCGTTCCGGTTGATCCTGTTGAGCAGTGCCATGATCTCCCCGGAGGTGTCCGGGTCGAGGTTGCCGGTGGGCTCGTCGGCCAGGAGGACCAGTGGGCGGTTGACCACGGCGCGAGCGATGGCGACCCGCTGCTGTTCGCCGCCGGAGAGTTCGTGGGGACGCCGGTTCTCCTTGCCCGCCAGTCCGACCAGGTCCAGGGCCCGTCCCACCGCGTCCGCGGTGGTGTCCCTGTCCTTGCCGATGACCTGCATGGCGAAGGCGACATTGTCGAAGACGTTCTTCTTCGGCAGCAGACGGAAGTCCTGGAAGACATAACCGATGCGTTGACGCAGCTTCGGAATCTCACGCGGCCTGAGCGCGTTGACGTGGAAGTCCGCGACGTGGATTTCGCCGGAGTCGGCGTCCTCCTCCCGGATCATCAGCTGCAGGAACGTCGACTTTCCTGAGCCGGAGGGGCCGATGAGGAAGACGAACTCCCCTTTGTCGATGTTGACCGAGACATCCTTCAGCGCGGGGCGGCCGGACCCGCGGTACGCCTTACTGACCTTCTCGAATGTGATCACGTGGGCAACTCTACCTGGTCACCTGTGACTGATGAAACAGATGTTGCAGGTGTTACGCATGTTACTCCGGTGTCGCCTGCGGTACCTGCGCGAACCGCCGACGGTCGCCTACTGTCCCTGCTGCTCCGCCATCCGCCAGCGGATCCCGGCCTCCAGGAACCCGTCGATGTCCCCGTCCAGCACCTTCGACGGGTCGTTGACCTCGTAGTTCGTCCGCAGGTCCTTGACCATCTGGTACGGGTGCAGGACGGGGAGACTCTCCAGGCAGGCATCAACCGCGAACGGGAGATGCTCGAGGGCATCAGGCAACGCGCGGACATCGTGATCGACACCACCGGCACCAGCGTCCATGACTTGCGCCGGCAACTGGAGGACTATTTCACCGCTCTGTCCGACCGCCGCGAGCACGTGACCGTGCAGTCGTTCGGCTTCAAGAACGGTGCCCCCCGGGACCTGGACCTGATGTTCGACGCACGGTTCCTGCCGAACCCCTACTGGGAGCCGGAGCTCAGGGAACACAGCGGACTGGAGGCCGCAGTAGCCGACTACGTACTGGACCGGCCGGAGGCCAGGGACTACCTTGACGCGGTCCAGCGCGTGGTGGAGACCGCCCTGCCCGGCTACCGGAGGGAAGGCAAGAGGTTCATCACCGTGGGAGTCGGGTGCACCGGCGGCCAGCACCGCAGTCCGGCCGTCGCGGAGGCACTCGCCGCACGGCTGTCAGGTGACGAGGATCTCGAGGTCAGGACAGTGCACCGCGATCTCGTGAAATACGAGGACAGGTTCCCGGAGGCCGGAGGTGACCGGAAGTGACCGTCACAGGAATTCCTGACACCACCGATCCCGGACTGCCCTCGGAGGACATCGCGGCGTCCGCCGGTGAACGCACAGTCAACCGTGTCGTCTGTCTCGGCGGGGGCCACGGGCTGTTCGCCACGCTCAGGGCGGCCCGGGGTGCGGCGGATAATGTCACAGCCGTGGTGACCGTCGCCGACGACGGCGGTTCGTCCGGACGGATGCGCCGCGAACTGGGCTCCCTGCCACCCGGTGACCTGAGGATGGCCCTGGCCGCCCTGGTGCGGGACACGCCCCGCGGCAGAATGTGGGAACGTACCCTGCAGCACCGCTTCGGCGGGCACGGGGCACTCGCCGGTCACGCGGTGGGAAACCTCATCCTCGGCGGACTCACCGAGGTGATGGGGGACAGTGTCGCCGCCCTCGACGAGCTGTCCGATCTGCTCGGCGTCCGTGGCCGGGTGCTGCCCATGTCCCTGGAACCGCTGGACCTCGAGGCAGAGGTCCAGGGGCTCGGTGACGATCCCCGTGAGGTCACGGCCGTCCGTGGCCAGGTGGCGGTGGCGTCCACCCTCGGCCAGGTGCGGCGTGTCCGTCTCATCCCTCAGGACGCCCCGGCGACCCCCGAGGCGGTGCAGGCCATCCTGGACGCCGACCTCGTCACCCTGGGCCCCGGATCATGGTTCTCCTCGGTCATCCCGCACCTGCTCATCCCGGGTATCGTCGATGCACTGCTGCGCACCGACGCTGTCCGGGTCGTGATCATGAACCTGGTCGCCGAGTCCAGCGAGACCAACGGATTCTCGATGGAGCGCCACATCCACATGCTTCTGCAGCACTGCCCGGAACTGCGGATCGACGTCGTCGTCGTCGACAGGAGTTCCGTGCAGTCGGCCCGGGAACGTCGCCACCTGGAGCGGGCGGCCGCACGACTCGGTGCGACCGTGATCTACCGGGACGTCCGGGAGGATGACGGCCGTGGCCGTTTCACCGACCGGCATTCCCCGTCAAAGCTCGCCGACGTTCTCAGGGAGTTCGACTGCACCGGTGGCCGGCGCGCGTCCGGAGGCGGAACGGAAGCAGGCACAGGGAGCGGAACAGTGACAGTGAAGGGAGAAGCGGGTGCCACCGTGGACCTTGACCGCTGACGTCCGTCAGGAGCTTCTCGGTGTCACGGTGACCAGTCCGGACGTACTCACCGCCGAAGTCAGTGCGTTACTGCGCTACACCGGGTCGATGCACCTCGTCGACGGGGAGATCGTCGTCGAAGCTGAGGTCGAGGGGGCGGGTACGTCCCGCCGGCTCGTCGACGCCGTGGAGGAACTGTTCTCACTTCCCGTGGACGACGGGTGCCTGCCGCCCGCCGGGCGGGACTCCCGCACGGGAGCTGCCCCCGCACGCCCCACTGTCCCCGACTCATCCTGGTACCACCTGCGGTGGTCGCGGGGCGGCACCGAACTGGCCCGACGCACCGGTCTGATCGACCGTGGCGGTCACCCGGTGCGGGGACTGCCGCCGTTCATCATCGGCGGCAGTGCCGCACAGTGCGCCGCGGCGTGGAGGGGTGCATTCCTCGCCCACGGTTCGGTCGGGGACCCGGGGCGTCCCGCGGCGCTGAGCGTGGCGACCCCGAGCAACGAGTCGGCACTGGCGCTCGTCGGCGCACGAGTCGGCACTGGCGCTCGTCGGCGCGGCCCGCCGGATCGGTGTGACCGCCCGTACCCGTGAGGTTCGTGGGGTCAACCGGGTGGTCGTCCGTGACAGTGAGGGCACCGCGGAGCTCCTCGGACAGATGGGTGCGGTCCGTGGACGCAGGAGGTGGGAGGAACAGTGCCGTCACCGGGAGAGCCGGTCAGGTTCGACACGACTGGCCAACTTCGACGACGCGAACCTCCGACGTTCAGCCAGGGCCGCCGCCACGGCCGCCGCCCGGGTGGGCAGGGCGCTGGAGCTTCTCGGTGACGATGTCCCCGAGCATCTCCACCAGGCTGGCGTGCTGCGGGTCACGCACCGGGAGGCATCCCTGGAAGAGCTGGGTCACCTGGCGGTACCGCCGATGACGAAGGACGCCGTGGCCGGGAGAATCCGGCGCCTGCTGACCATGGCGGACCGTCGTGCCCGCGAACTCGGCGTCCCGGACACCACCGCCGCCGTCGACCACGGTGGGGCTGACACGGTCCCCTGAGTTACTCGACGACTGGCTGACCGGTTGCCCCGTGCACCGGTGGTGGGCAGGTCAGGCAGCTCTGCCCGGAACAGACGGTGAACGGTTCCGCACACTTCCTGCACACCCGGGTTCACGTGGGTAGTGTCGGAACCGGAACCGTTCCCCCTTACCCAGGAGACCACCGTGACAGTACGAGTAGGCATCAACGGCTTCGGTCGCATCGGCCGCAGCTTCTTCCGTGCCCTCCAGGACAGTGACGCCGATCTCGAGATCGTCGCCTTCAACGACCTCACCGACAACAGGACGCTCGCCAACCTGCTGAAGTACGACTCGATCATGGGACGCCTCGGGAAAGAGGTCACCTATGACGACGAGTCGATCACCGTCGACGGCCACCGCATCATCGTCAGTGCCGAGCGCGACCCGAAGAACCTCAGCTGGGGTGACCTGGGGGTGGACATCGTCGTCGAGTCCACCGGCTTCTTCACTGACGCGAACGCCGCCCGGGCGCACCTGGACGCCGGCGCGAAAAAGGTCATCATCTCCGCTCCCGCGAAGAACGAGGACGGCACTTTCGTCGTCGGGGTGAACCACACCGATTACGACCCCGCCACCCAGGACATCATCTCCAACGCCTCCTGCACCACCAACTGCCTGGCGCCGCTGGCCAAGGTCCTCGACGAGAACTTCGGCATCGTCCGCGGTCTGATGACCACCGTCCACGCCTACACCGGTGACCAGCGCCTCCACGACGCCCCGCACAAGGACCTGCGCCGTGCCCGCGCCGCAGCACTCAACGTCGTCCCGACCTCCACCGGCGCCGCCAAGGCCGTCTCCCTGGTACTTCCGCAGCTCAAGGGCAGGCTCGACGGTTACGCCCTGCGCGTCCCCGTCCCCACGGGGTCCGTCACCGACCTCACCTTCGACGCAGAGAAGCCGGTGAGCGTGGACGCGGTCAACGCCGCCCTGAGGGAAGCGGCCGAAGGGGGGCTGAAGGGGATTCTGTCCTATTCCTACGACGAGCCCCTGGTCTCCACCGACATCGTCGGAGACCCGCACTCCTCGATCTTCGACTCCGCACTGACGAAGGTCATCGACAACCAGGTCAAGGTCGTGTCCTGGTACGACAACGAGTGGGGCTACTCCAACCGTCTCGTGGACCTCACCGCGTACGTCGGGGAACGTCTCTGACGTCCCTCCCGGAGTTGCACCACCCCCGTGTCCTGACAGCGACTTCACCACCGACCCCACCACCGCACCGGTGAACGGTGACGGGTGGGGTCGTCCGTCCTGCCCTCCGATAACCTGCCACCCCCGGCGGCTACACTTTTCCCGTCAGTCCGCACAGATCCAGGAGACCACTACATGACCGTGAAAACCATCGACGACCTGATCGCCGACGGGGTCGAGGGGCGCCACGTCCTCGTCCGCGCCGACCTGAATGTCCCGTTGAAGGACGGGGAGATCACCGACCCGGGCCGGATCGACGCCTCGGTGCCCACGCTGCGCCGCCTGTCCGACGCCGGTGCACGCGTCATCGTCGCAGCCCACCTGGGCAGGCCGGGAGGCAGGGTCGACCCGGCGTTCTCCCTCGCCCCCGTGGCCGAGGCCCTGTCGGAGAGGCTGGACCGTTGGGTTCCGCTGGCGTCCGATGTGACCGGTGAGGACGCCCACGAGCGGGCCAACGGCCTCGACGACGGCGACATCCTGCTGCTGGAGAACGTCCGTTTCGATCCTCGCGAGACGTCCCGGGACGACGCCGAGCGACTGTCCTTCGCCAGAGAACTGGCCGCCCTCACCGCCGACGACGGTGCCTTCGTCTCCGACGGTTTCGGGGTCGTGCACCGCAGGCAGGCGTCCGTCTACGATGTCGCCACCCTGCTGCCGCACTACGCCGGCGGGCTCGTGGAGTCCGAACTCTCGGTCCTGCGCCGGGTCAGCGGATCCCCGGACCGGCCCTACGTGGTCGTCCTCGGCGGTTCAAAGGTCTCCGACAAGCTGGCCGTCATCGAGGCTCTCGCCCCGAAGGTCGACCATCTGGTCATCGGCGGAGGAATGTGCTTCACCTTCCTCGCCGCCCGCGGGTACAGCGTGGGCACTTCCCTGCTGCAGGAGGACATGGTCGACACCTGTCGGGACCTTCTGGAACGTTTCGGTTCCGTCATCGTCCTGCCCTCGGACGTCGTCGTGGCGCCGGAGTTCTCCGCCGACGCCCCCGCCACCACCGTCGCCGTGGACGCTATCCCGGACGACCAGTCCGGACTCGACATCGGACCTGCCTCCGTCAGAGCCTTCGGCGAGATCCTGGACGGGGCGCGGACCGTGTTCTGGAACGGCCCGATGGGTGTCTTCGAGTTCCCGGCTTTCGCCGAGGGAACCCGCGGGGTCGCCCGCGCCATCATCGGGGCCACCTCCGACGGGGCGTTCTCCGTCGTCGGTGGAGGTGACTCCGCCGCAGCAGTGCGCACACTCGGCCTCGACGAAGACGGTTTCAGTCACATCTCCACCGGCGGCGGGGCCTCGTTGGAGTTCCTCGAAGGTAAGGAACTGCCCGGTATCGCCGTCCTCGAGAACCAGGAGCAGCGCTCATGACCACCACCGGTAAGCGCACCCCGTTCATCGCCGGCAACTGGAAGATGAACCTCAACCACCTGGAGGCTCTCCAGCTGGTCCAGAAGCTGGACTTCGCCCTGCCCCGCGACTACTACGACCATGTCGACGTCGCAGTCATGCCTCCTTTCACCGACATCCGCAGTGTGCAGACTCTCGTCGACGGGGACAGGATTCCGCTGACCTACGGTGCCCAGGACGTCTCCGCCCACGGGTCCGGCGCCTACACCGGAGAGGTGTCCGCGTCGATGCTGGCGAAACTGGGCTGCAGCTGGGTCATCGTCGGCCATTCCGAACGTCGGAGATACCACTCCGAAGATGACGCCACCGTCTCAGCCAAGGCCGTCGCAGCCCTGGGTGCCGGGCTGTCACCGGTCGTCTGCGTCGGAGAGTCCCTCGAGACCAGGGAGGCGGGCGAGCATGTCGCCTTCGTCTCGGAGCAGACCAGGGCCTCCCTCGCCGGGGTGCCGGAGTCCCGTCTGGGCGACCTCGTGATCGCCTATGAGCCGGTGTGGGCCATCGGTACGGGCAGAGTGGCTTCCTCAGGGGACGCCCAGGAGGTCTGCCACGCCGTGCGTGGGGTCCTCGCCGAACTGGGTGGGGAGTCGGTCGCATCGACGGTGCGGATCCTCTACGGGGGTTCCGTGAAAACCGGGACCGTCGCCGAGATCATCAGCCAGCCGGACGTCGACGGAGCCCTCGTCGGCGGCGCGAGCCTCGACGGTGAGGAGTTCGCCCGCCTGTGCGCCGCAGCGGCCAAAGCCTGACAGTGGTGACCCACCGCGGGGCCCGACAGCGGTGACCCACCGCGGGGCCCGACAGCGGTGACCCACCGCGGGGCCTGACAGCGGTGACCCACCGCGGGGCCTGACAGCCACGGTCCTGCCACCGGCCACCTGACCCGGGTCCCGTCCGTTCTGCGGGGCCGGCCGTCAGACGGCACAATGGCTGTCATGGACTCCACGACACCGTCCGCAACTGACGACAACGCCGGGAACAGTGACGGTCACAACGCCGGACGGGACACCCCGGCCCGGCAGACCGTCCCCGGCACAGCCGTCCCGGTCGTCCCCCCGGACGTGGACACCCCGGAGATCGTCCCCGGTGTACGGCAGGACATCCGCTACCTCGGGGCGATCCTCGGTGACGTCATCCGGGAACAGGAGGGGGAGGCGGTCTTCGACCTGGTGGAGTCGGCGCGCAGGGCGTCCTTCTCCATCCGTCAGGGCAGCACCCCCGTCAGCGACCTGGCGGACAGGCTCCGCGACATCCCCGCAGACCGCGCACTGCCGGTCATCAGGGCATTCAGCCATTTCGCGCTGCTCGCCAACCTCGCAGAGGACCTCCACGAGGAGCGGGTCCGCGACCACCTCGCCGAACGTGGTGACCCACCCCCCGCAGCAACGCTGGCCGCGACCTGGCGCACCCTTTCCGACAGCGGGGTCACCGCAGACCGGGTCACCGAGGTCATGGAGCACGCCTACGTCGCCCCCGTCCTCACCGCCCACCCCACCGAGACCCGCCGCCGCACCGTCTTCGACGTGCAGGCCGACATCACCCGCCTCATGCGGGAGCGGGGCAGGATCATCGCAGCCGGACGCACCGCCAGCAGTGACGTGATCCTCACCGACATCGACCGTGACATCCGCCGCCGCGTCACCATCCTCTGGCAGACCGCCCTGATCCGCTCGGCCCGTCCCCGGATCGAAGACGAGATCAACGTCGGACTGCGCTACTACACCATCAGCCTCCTCCGGGAGATACCGCTGCTCAACCTGAAGATCAGCGGGACACTCCGGGAAATCTACGGTCCCGGGGTGCCGGACACCCCGGTACTGCGGCCCGGATCCTGGATCGGGGGCGACCACGACGGCAACCCCTACGTCACCGGAGACACCGTCCGGTACGCCACGGACAGGGCCGCCCAGACAGTGTTCACCTGGTACCTCGACGAACTCGGGAAACTGGAGCATGAACTGAGCCTGTCCACCCGGCTCACCGACGTCCTCCCCGAGCTCACGGAACTCGCCGACCGTGGCAACGACGACGTCCCCTCCCGGGCCGACGAACCCTACCGCAGGGCGGTGCACGGCATCCGCGGCAGGCTCGCAGCCACGGCCACGACAGCACTGGGGGAGGACGCCGTACCGCCACGACTGGCCGACGGTCACCGCCCCTATGCGGCAGTCGCGGACGCCCTCACCGACCTTGGAGTTGTCGACCGCTCCCTCCGCGCCTCGAACGACGGAATCATCGCCGACCACAGACTCGCGACAGTGATCAGCGGACTGCGCACCTTCGGTTTCCGGCTCAGCGCACTGGACCTCCGCCAGAACTCCGAGAGCTTCGAAGCGGTCCTCACCGAGATGCTGGCACGGGCAGGAGTGACCGACAACTACGCGGCACTGGGTGAACAGGACAAGGTCACACTGCTGACCAAGGAACTGCACACCCCGCGCCCGCTGTCCGACCCCTCGGCACAGTGGAGCGAGGTCACCGCGAGGGAACTGGGGATATTCCGGGCCGCGGCCTCCGCCGCCACCAAGTTCGGCCCCGAGGTGGTCCCGCACTGCATCATCTCCATGGCGTCCTCCGTCTCGGACATCCTCGAACCGTTCCTCCTGCTCAAGGAGGTCGGGCTGGTCAGGGTCGACGACGGCGTCCTCAGCGGGGCAGTCGACGTGATCCCCCTGTTCGAGACCATCGACGACCTTGACGCCGGGGCGTCCGTGATGACCGCCCTGTGGCAGCTGGACTTCTACCGTGACTACGTCGTCACCCACCGCGACGGAGTTCAGGAGGTCATGCTCGGCTACTCCGACTCCAACAAGGACGGCGGATACCTCGCCGCGAACTGGGCACTCTATGACGCCGAGCTCGCCCTCGTCGCAGCCTCCCGGGAGGCCGGACTGGGCCTGCGCCTCTTCCACGGGAGAGGCGGAACTGTAGGTCGTGGCGGCGGGCCCAGCCACGAGGCTATCCTCGCCCAGCCGGAAGGTGCAGTCCAGGGCAGTGTGAGGATCACCGAGCAGGGGGAGATCATCTCCGCGAAGTACGGGGTCCCCTCGGTGGCACGGAGGAACCTGGAGGCCCTGGTCTCGGCGACCCTGGAGGCGAGCCTGCTGCCGGTCGACCGGATCCGCGACCCCGACCGCGCCTACGCGACGATGCGGGCGCTGGCCGCGAGCTCCCGGGAGACCTATTCGGCACTCATGCACGACGACCCGGGATTCATCTCCTACTTCACCTCGTCGACACCGTTGGCCGAGATCGGGAACCTCAACATCGGTTCCCGTCCCAGCTCGCGGAAGCAGACCAGCAGCATCGCCGATCTGCGTGCCATCCCCTGGGTCCTGTCATGGTCACAGTCGAGGGTCATGCTCCCGGGGTGGTACGGGGTGGGATCGGCACTGAGGGACTGGACGGAGGGTGACGCCGAACGTCTCAGCTACCTGCGTGAACTCCACCGGGACTGGCCGTTCTTCCGCTCCGTGATGTCCAACATGGCCCAGGTGATGGCCAAAGCGGACCTGTCTGTGGCCCGGCTCTACGCCGGGCTGGTCGCCGACCCGGACAGTGCCCGACGGATCTACACCGCGATCGTCGACGAATTCCGGCTGACCCTGGACATGTACGTCAGAGTCACGGGTACCGAAAGCCTCCTCGACGACAACCCCGGGCTGGCGGTGTCGATGCGCAACCGGTTCCCTTACCTCATCCCGTTGAACCTCCTGCAGGTCGAACTGTTGCGCCGGTACCGGGCAGGGGACAGGTCGGAGGACGTTCTCGACGGTATCCGGTTGACGATGAACGGGCTCGCCACCGGGCTGCGGAACTCCGGGTAGACTCCGGCACGTCTGACAGCAGGTCCCGGGGACAGCCCGGCGGCGGACACCCCGGCAGCGGGAGGACTGCACCCGCGGTCCCTGGTGCTAGAATACGTGGAGTTGTCCACGGCCCCCGGGTCGTGGCCGTCCACCGTGACCCGACCGACGTTAGGCAGAAGACCCCGTGATTCTCACCCTCCAGATTGTTCTGGTGCTCACCAGTCTCCTCATGGGACTGTCCGTGCTCCTCCACAAGGGTAAGGGAGGCGGCCTGTCCACCCTTTTCGGCGGGGGAATGCAGTCCAGCCTCTCAGGCTCCACCGTCGTGGAGAAGAACCTCGACCGGCTCACGATCGCCACCGCCGTCATCTGGGTCCTCGCCGTCATCGGCCTGAACCTCGCCCTCAACTACGGGGTCTGACGGACCTTAGCCGGCCCCGGTACCGTGTCCGGCGCCGCGTCCGCGTCGACATGGACGACCGTCGACACCGACCCCCGCGCCCCGGCCGCCGGCCACCCGGCAGGATCATCACCGGAGACCGCGTGACCCGCGGCCTCTTTTTTGGCGGAACCGCACACCAGCAGCCACACCTGACGGGCACGACGGACCTCGGCCAGCGTCAGCGAAACCCGCTCGGGCGGGGGCTTGGGACAGTTCCTCACCGGAACCACCGACCGCTCCGAGGTCAGTTCCGCCGTGCCGGGGAACAGGGAGTTCACATGCCCCTCCGGTCCCATGCCCAGCAGATGGAGGTCGAATCCTTCCGGGGCGAAACGCTCCAGGCACTGTGAGTATTCCTGCGCGGCGCGGTCGAGCCCGGGCCCGGCAGGGTCCTCGTCCCCGGCCGGCACCGCGTACCGGTGCACATTCTCCGCGGGGATGCCGACGTGTGACAGCAACGCGGCGTCCGCCTGCCCCTCGTTACGCTCCGGGTCGTCGGCCGGCACGTACCGTTCATCGCCGAAGAAGACGTGGACCCTGCTCCAGTCCACGGCAACGACGGGGAAGGAGTCCGCCACCGCCCGTGCGGCACGGTCCAGCGCCGCCAGTTCAGACAGGACGCCGATACCCGCCCCACCGCCGGTGAGGACGACACGGGCGTAACCGTCCGGCCCGTGGACCCCCCCCACACCGCCACCCTGCTGTACCGAGGCGATGAGTTCGACCATCCGGCGGGCCACACCGGAAACCAGGTCGTCCCGGTTCTGCCACACCACGCATTCCGCAGGCACAGGAGAAGCCTCCGCACTCACCGCGCACTCTCCTGAACAGACGGGGCGTGACCGGGCCCGTCGGCGGCGACGGTCACCCGGGGCAGTCCGTGGAGGGCGTCGCCGAACGCGGTGTCAGGTTCCAGGTGCCGCAGTTCCTCGGCAAGGCATTCGCCGAGGGTCCTGCGGTGCAGGGTCACCAGATTCTCCGTTCCCCCGTTGAGGATACGGACCGTGCGGTGGTCGACAACCTCCATGACCAGATCATCGGCGTCGAAATGGAGGACCACCCGTTCAACCGGCGCGGTGGGAAACCCGTCCGCGTCAAGAGGAACCGCAGGGGCACTGCCCGACAGGCGTGTCACAGGGGCATCGAGCCGGTCGGCCAGCCAGCCGGCCGCGATGTCGACGGCCGGGTCCTCCGCAGGCCCCGTGATCTCCACGGCGGTGACAGTCTCGCCGTCGCGCTGGTCCATGGCACTTGACAGGAGTCCCCGCCAGGGAGTGACACGGCTCCACACCAGGTCGGAATCACCCGGCGAGTATCCGATACGCCGACGGAAGATGGCCTTCGTCCCCTTCCCGGCCGCGGCGTCCGAGAAAGAGTCGGTGATGCGCCGGGTCGCGAGAGTGCCGAGGGCGTCCCCGGCAGGATTGCGGGGCGAGGTGAACGGCCACCAGACCACCACCGGGGTGTCCGGCAGAAGCAGGGGGGTGACCACGGCGTCCGCGTGGTCGGCCAGCTCACCGTGGAGACGCATGAGGATGACCTCGGCGGCTCCCGCGTCCCCGCCCACATAGAGTTCCGCGTCGAGGAAGACTTCGTCGGTGGTCCTGTCGTGCACCACGACGATCACCCGCGCAGGGTGCTCACGGGCCGCCTCATTGGCGCCGCGGACGACCGAGGGAAGATCCTCTTCGGAACGCACGGAGACGATGAGGGTCAGTACGCGTCCGGTGGCGACCTCACCACGCTGTTCCCTGAGGGCACGGAGTGTCTTCTCGATGCGGTGCGTGCTGGTCCTGCCCAGGTTCACGCCGCCGTCAGTGCGGACTTCATCAGCGGGGGCCGCGACGGGATCCGCCGTCGGCGGTGTCTTCGCGGCGTCGCGTGGGGGAGCGGGTGTGCCGGCGGTGCCGGAGATGTTTTCTGTCTCGTGTCCGGTCATGTGCCGGGTCCTGTCCACGGGAAAGTCACCGGATGTCACGGTCTCCTCCAAGCTCTGTCGAAGCGTTCCAGCATCCGGTCGGCGCCCTCGGGGCCCCAGGTGCCGGCAGGGTAGTCCTCCGGTCTCCCGGCTCCCGCCCAGAAGTCCAGTACCGGGTCAAGGATGCGCCAGGACTCTTCCACCTCTTCGTTGGTGGGGAAGAGGCTCGCCTCATCGAGCATCGCGTCGAGGATGAGACGCTCGTAGGCCTCGGGGGACTGCTCGGTGAAAGCCTCGGAATAGGAGAAGTCCATGTTCACGTCACGGACGTCCATCGCCGAACCCGGTACCTTCGACCCGAATCTCAGCAGCACACCCTCATCGGGCTGCACCCTGATCACCAGGACATTGTCCGCCTGGGTCTGTGTCTGTGCCTCGGTGAAGGACTGGTGCGGGGCAGACTTGAACACCAGGGCGATCTCTGTCACGCGGCGTCCGAGTCTCTTCCCGGTCCGCAGGTAGAACGGCACACCGGCCCAGCGTCGGGAGTTGATCCCGAACGTCGCGGCCGCGTACGTCTCCGTACCTGACTCCGGGTCGAAACCGGCCTCCTCGCGAAGACCGGGCACGAACTCCGAACCCTGCCAGCCTGCGGTGTACTGGCCGCGGGCAGTGGTCTGGGTGAACGGTCCCAGGGCCCGTGTCGCCTTCAGGACCTTGAGTTTCTCGGCCTTCAGTTCCGCAGGAGAGAAGGTGACCGGCTCCTCCATGGCCACGAGGGCCAGGAGCTGGAGGAGGTGGTTCTGCATCACGTCACGGGCGGCACCGATGCCGTCGTAGTAGCCGGCACGGCCGCCGAGTCCGATGTCCTCGGCCATGGTGATCTGTACATGGTCGATGTACCTGGAGTTGAACAGCGGCTCGAAGATCTGGTTGGCGAACCGGAGCACCAGAATGTTCTGGACGGTCTCCTTGCCCAGGTAGTGGTCGATGCGGAACACCGAAGACTCGGGGAACACCGCGTTGACGGTCCGGTTGAGCTCGCGGGCGGACTCCTCGTCGTGGCCGAAAGGCTTCTCGATGACGACCCTCCGCCAACCGCCGGAACTGTCGGCCAGGCCTGCCCGCTCGAGCTGGTTGCACACGTCGGAGAAGTACTGGGGCGGCACTGACAGGTAGTAGGCCCAGTTCCCGGCGGTACCGCGTTCGGAGTCCATCCTGCGGGTCATCTCCGCGAGACGGTCGAAGGCCGAGTCAGTCACGAAGTCACCGGTGACGAACTGGATGCCGGCCGCGAGCTGGTCCCAGACCGAATCCCGCCACGGGGTACGCGCCCGGTCACGGACCGAGGACAGTACCTCCGCCTCGAACTCCTCCTTGGTCCAGTCCCGACGGCCGTAGCCGATGAGACTGAAACCTGCGGGGAGCAGACCACGGTTGGCAAGGTCGTAGACCGCAGGGAGGAGCTTCTTCCGGGCCAGATCACCGGTGACGCCGAAAATCACCAGACCGCACGGACCGGCGATCCGGGGCAGACGCCTGTCCTCGGCGTTGCGCAGAGGATTGGACGTCACAGGCGGGCCCCGATCACACCGAGCAGGTCAGTCCAGGAACTGACGAACTTCTCGACGCCCTCACGCTCAAGAACCTCGAAGACGTCGTCCAGGTCGACACCGACCTCTTCGAGCGCCCGGAAAGTCCCCGCCGCGGAATCGGAGGTGCCGGTCAGGGTGTCACCGGTGATCACCGCATGGTCGACGGTGGCGTCCAGCGTGTTCTCCGGCATCGTGTTCACGGTGTGGGGTCCGACCAGTTCCGTGACGTAGAGGGTGTCCGGGTAGTCGGGGTTCTTCACCGACGTGGACGCCCACAGCGGACGTTGGATGTGTGCGCCCCGGGCGGCGAGGTCACGCCAACGGGGACTGTCGAGCAGAAGCTCTCCGAACGCGCGGTAGGCGAGCCGTGCATTGGCCACACCGGCCCGGCCGAGGAGCGCACCTGCGGCGTCCCCGCCGATCTCACCGAGCCTGCGGTCGATCTCCGTGTCGACGCGGGAGACGAAGAAGCTCGCGACGGAGTGGATCGTGGACAGGTCGTGACCGTTGGCCTCCGCGAGCTCGAGACCGGCCAGGAAGGCCTCGATGACCCGGCGGTAGCGTGCGACACTGAAGATCAGGGTGACGTTGACGCTGATGCCCGCACCGAGGACCTCGGTGATCGCGGGCAGGCACACCTCCGTGGCGGGGATCTTGATCATGACATTGTCCCGGCCGACACGTTCGTACAGTGCCCTGGCCTGAGCGACAGTCTCCTCAGGATCGCCGGCGAGACGCGGGTCAACTTCGATGGACACCCGCCCGTCGACGCCGTCGGAGGCACGCCAGGTGTCCGTGAAAATGTCACAGGCGTCACGGACATCGTCGACGGCCATGGTGAACACGGCCTCGCTGACGTCTGCGCCGGCAGCCTTGAGCTCGGCGATCTGGGCGTCATAGGCGGTCCCCTTCGACATCGCCGTCGCGAAGATGGCAGGGTTGGTCGTCACCCCGACGACGCCGCGGTCGGTGATGAGATCGGAGAGGTTTCCGGTGGTGATGCGGTCCCGGGAGAGGTCGTCGAGCCAGACGGACGTCCCGGCGGCGGCGAGGTCGGCTACTGCGTTGGAGGTCATCGGGAAGAACCAGCTTTCAGTGGTGGGTGTACCGGGATCAGAGGAGGGAACGGGCGGCGTCGACCACGGCGTCGGCGGTGATGCCGTACTCGCGGTAGAGGGTCTTGTAGTCGGCGGAGGCACCGAAGTGTTCGAGTGAGATGTTCACACCGTCGAGTCCGGTGTAGGCCTTCCACGGCATCGCGATACCGGCCTCGACAGAGACCCTGGCGGTGACAGCGGAGGGCAGCACGGATTCCCGGTAGTCGGCGTCCTGCTGCTCGAACCACTCCATGCAGGGAACGGAGACGACCCGCGTACCCGTTCCACCGGCCTCCAGCGTCGCAGCGGCCTCGACGGCGAGCTGGACTTCGGAACCGGTGGCCAGGAGGATCACCTGCGGTACCTCGGTGGAGGACTCGACGAGCACATAGGCGCCGCGTGGGACACCCGCAGCGGCCAGGTCGGCGGTGCCCTCGAGGACGGGGACACCCTGACGGGTGAGGACCAGTGCCTTCGGGGCGGCCGGGGCCTTCAGCGCAGCGGCCCACGCCACGGCAGTCTCGTTGGCGTCCGCCGGACGGATGACCGACAGATTCGGGATCGCGCGCAGCGCCGCGAGGTGCTCGACCGGCTGGTGGGTGGGGCCGTCCTCGCCGAGGCCGATGGAGTCGTGCGTCCAGACGTAGTAAACGTCCGTGCCCATCAGGGCGCCGAGACGGACGGCGCCCCGCATGTAGTCGGAGAACTGGAGGAATGTCGCACCGTAGGGACGGGTGCCGCCGTGCAGGGCGATGCCGTTGAGGATCGCCCCCATGGCGTGCTCCCGGATCCCGAAGTGGAGATTACGGCCGAAAGGCTCGGCGTCCCAGGCCCCGGTGGAGATCGAGACCGGTCCGAAGGAGGGGGAGCCCTTGATGATGGTGTTGGTTGACCCGGCGAGGTCGGCCGACCCTCCCCACAGTTCCGGAAGAGTCGCACCCAGTGCCTGGAGGGCCGCCTCGGACGCCTTGCGGGTCGCCAGGTTCTCCCCGGCCTGCCAGGTCGGCAGGTCGGCGTCGAAGCCCTCCGGCAGACGCCGTTCGCTCAGCCTGTCGAGGAGTTCACGGCGGTCCGGATTCTCCGAGGACCAGGCGTCGAAGTCCTTCCGCCAGTCTGCGTGTGCCGTTGCCGCGCGCTCGCGCAGTCGCCGGGTGTGGGCGATGACGTCGTCGTCCACGGCGAAGCTCTGCTCCGGGTCGAAGCCAAGGATCTTCTTGACACCGGCGACCTCGTCGGCCCCGAGCGCCGCCCCGTGGGCGCTGCCGGTGTTCATCTTGGTGGGGGCGGGGTAACCGATGACCGACCGGATCCGGATGAAGGACGGCCGGGCCGTGTCGGCCTGCGCCTCCTTCACGGCGGCGAGTATCGCGGTGACGTCCTCGGCGTCCGCCTCGAGGGTCTGCCAGCCGTAGGCGGCGTAGCGGGCCACGACGTCCTCGGTGAAGGCGATGTCGGTGTTGTCCTCGATGGAGATCGAGTTGTCGTCCCAGAAGACAATGAGGTTCCCCAGCTGCTGGGTGCCGGCAAGCGAGGACGCCTCGGCCGTGACACCCTCCTGGAGGTCACCGTCGGAGGCGATGACGTAGATGCGATGGTCGAAAGGGGACTCCCCGGCCGGGGCGTCCGGGTCGAAGAGCCCGCGCTCACGGCGGGAGGCCATGGCCATACCCACGGCGGACGCGAGGCCCTGTCCGAGCGGTCCGGTGGTGATCTCCACCCCGGGGGTGTGCCCGACCTCCGGGTGACCGGGTGTGAGGGAGCCCCAGGTGCGCAGGGCCCTGAGGTCGTCGAGCTCCAGACCGAATCCGCCCAGGTAGAGCTGGATGTACTGGGTGAGGGAACTGTGACCTGCCGAGAGGACGAAACGGTCACGGCCGATCCAGGCGGGGTCTGCGGGATCGTGCCGCAGCACACGCTGGTAGAGGGTGTAGGCCAGGGGAGCGAGAGACATGGCGGTGCCCGGATGGCCGGATCCGCAGTTCTCGACGGCGTCTGCCGCGAGCACTCGCGCGGTGTCGACCGCCCGGGTGTCGAGCTCAGTCCAGTCCTCCGGGTAGCGCCGGACGGTACGGGATTCGAGTTCCGGGGGGAGAGTCACGCTGGGGTCGCCTTCCTGAAGTGTTTCGGGGATACCCCGACAGTGTAGTTCCCCCGGAATGGTTATGGGGCTGCGGTGCGGTGGATTACGATCACCGGTGGGGCTCAGGTAACCTGACGGACTGGCAGCGCCGCCGTCGGTCGCCGGAGGAGAGTTCCGGTTTGCCCGGTCAACTTTGCCCGGTCAGCGGGGACGGCGACATGACTGTGGCAGACGGAGGACAGGAAACCCGTGGAGAAGATCAAGGCGTACATCTCGCTGACCAAGCCACGGGTCATCGAACTTCTCCTTGTGGCCGCGATCCCCTCCATGCTCCAGGCGCAGCGCGGTCAGATCGACCTGGGACTCGTCCTGCTGACCCTGGTGGGCGGGTGGATGGGCGCTGCTGCGGCGAACGCCTTCAACATGATCGCCGACTACGACATCGACCAGATCATGCGCCGGACCCACAGGCGCCCCCTGGCCCGTCACACCGTGACCAAGCGTCAGGCGACGGTGTTCGCGTGGTGCCTGACGGTGGCCAGTGTCCTGTGGCTCTGGCTGCTCTGCGGATCGTGGCTGGCCGCCGTGTTCATCATCGTTACGATCCTCTTCTACATCTTCGTCTACACGAAGTGGCTCAAGCGGCGGACCTGGCAGAACGTCATCTGGGGTGGTGCGGCCGGATGTATGCCGGTGATGGTCGGATGGGCGACGACGACCGACGCCACCGGCGGTGCCTTCCACGCCGGCTGGGAGTCATGGGGGCAGGCACTGGTGCTGTTCCTGATCATCTTCTTCTGGACGCCACCGCACACCTGGGCCCTCGGCATGCGCTACCGCGAGGACTACGAGGCCGCGGGAATTCCGATGATGCCGGTGGTCAAACCACCGGTGGAGGTCACCCGCCAGATCCTCTGGTACACGTGGGCGACAGTCATCTGTTCCCTGCTCCTGGTTCCCGCGGCCGGCTGGATCTACGCGGCAGTCGCCGTCGTCAGTGGTGCCTGGTTCATCATCCGGGCCTGGGCCCTGCACACCGGAGTGAAGAGCGGCGAGAAGGTCAAACCCATGAACCTGTTCTTCCTGTCGAACAATTACCTGTCCATCCTCTTTGTCGGGCTCTCGGTGGACGCCGTGGTCGGACTGCAGACGGTCGCGGAGATGCTCGGCGGCGCCTGACTGCAGCTTCCCGGAATTCCCCCGGGCCCGCCAGCGGGTCAGTCCGGGTGCCCTGCCACCGAGCGTTTCCATGCCCTGACGAGGTGTCGGGTGACCCCGAGTTCCTCGGCAATCCGGTCCTCGTCCCCGCCGTAGACAGTTTCCGCCCGGACGAAGTCCTCCACGCGTATCAGCAGATGTGCGGCGAAGCGGTCTGCCCGCGCCTCCTGCGCGCCTCCGCAGTCCGCAGGGTCGGCGTGGACCACATGCGCGAGCTCGTGCGCGAGAGTAGATCTGGTCTGGGCGTCCGACATTCCGTGGCGCACACTGATCCGTCGGGCGTCACTGTCCCACTCACCCTTGGGGCCGCCCCGGTACCAGCGGACGCTGCTGCCGGTGAGCAGCTCTGCCAGGGCCAGCAGATCCTCAGTGGAGGGGGTCGCTTCCGGCATCAGCGCGTCCTTCATCCTCGTCCGGGCTGCCGTCGGCCGCATGAGGGTGCGGCCGCCAGGAGACCACCGTGCCGTCGTCACGGTCGGTGACAGGCTGTTTTCCCTGCCTTCCCTGTCTTCCTTGCCTTCCCGTACCCCCTGTCCCGCCCGCGTGCTGACCCTCCGGAGCGGGGTTGATGAGGTCATCGTCCAGACCGAAAAGGGTGCGGGCCTCAGGATCGCTGCGCCGCAGGACTTCGTCGAGCAGTTCCTGGTTGGTCGCGGCGACGAGCGCACGGGGCACACCGACACCTTCGGTCTCCTCGGCCCGTAGATAGCCGGTTTCCACCAGTCCGTCCACCGGAGATCTCCCGTAGGCGCGGCACAGTGAGATGACGGCCGTGGGAGTGAGGGTACCCCGGCTGAGCTGGCGGGTGATGGTGCTGTGGGAGAGACCGATCTTCGCTGAGGCGACCCGGAGAGTGTCCGTTCCGATGAGCGCGTTGATCCACGCACGGTAATTCATTGTCCCCATGCTAGTGCACGATGTAGTCATACGCGGGGGGAGAGCACATCCGCGGACTGTTGCATATTGTCCGCTGAGATTGCATTATGTATTTCAGGTGCCGGAAGATCCGGACTACCGGCCCGGAGCCGGCCGGCCGGTGCCCGCAGACCGGCGCCACGGGCAGATCGCAGCGGAGGGAGGGGAGCCGATGGTACGGGCAGTCTATGAGTTCCGACCCGGAGCACTCGACCATATAGCCGGATCCCTCGGCATCACCGACGACCGTGAACTCGCAGCATCGCTGCGCGTCACCCCTGAAGAACTCCACGCACTGAGAAACGGCGCCCCTGTGGGACTGCCCATGGCCGTGCATGTCGCCTCCCTGATGGGAACACCCCGCGAACTGCACATCTGGACACGGCTCGTTTCCCGTGACACAGACTGACACCTACTGACTCAGTCAGACCGCGGAAAGGACACCTTATACCGTCATGCCAGACTTTGAAGATGCCGTAGACGACTTCTTCGGCGGCTCCGAGAGAGACAGGAGAATACGGAGAGAGAAGCAGTCGCTGGCCGCCCAGCAGCATATTCTCCGCTCCCAGAACCTGGCCAACGACCAGCTCGACCGGATTCTCCGGGAATCTCAGGACCATTCTGAGATCGCACGGGCACAGCTCGAGGCCCAGCAGAGAGAGACAGCGGAGAACCGGAACCTCCGCTACCAGCAGTGGCTGGACACCACCATCGGAAAGAAATACACGGCATGGGAGAAGGGATTTGCCGTCCCGTTTCTGACAGTGATCAGGGAGTACAGGGCGTCATTCAGATTAGCCTTCGTCGCAGATGCACGGTCCGTCAGACAGTTGGTGAGCGAGGCCGAAAGCCGGGTCTCTTCAGTTGAGAAACCACCGGCCGTCAGGCTCCGGGCACCGGCGAAAGCCGTCACGGTCCTCGTTACGGCAGCGGTGGTTGTGCAGCTTTTCGGGGTCGGCTTCTTCACCGGGATCTTCGGACTGGTACTCGGAGTGACCGCGGCAGTGCTCATATGGAAAGCTCTCGACAGGGCAGCGGAGCGCGCAGCCGGGGAAAGAACCCGGAAAGCCTTTCCGGACGGCACCCCTCCGGGCATCGGAGACTGCGACCTGTACCGGTCCTACACCTACTATTTCGCGCCCATGACTGCGGACGGAGCCCGACGGGCCGGGTACTCCCGCGAAGACTTTGCCACCGACCTCGGCCTCGGACGGGTGGACACCAGTCACCTTGCCGACCGGCACTTCGCCGCCGACGAAGAAGCGGTCGAGTCAGTGGTCACGACGTTCATGGCAGAGGTACCCGTCCGGTTGCCGATGGATCTTCCGACCGTGGGACTGCCGCAACCTCTCAATGACGGACTCCCACCGGAGAGGTCGGCGACCCGTCGCGTCACCGACCGGTACCGGCAGTCCTACCTGGGGACGCTTCCTCCCCGCTGAACCTCCACCGACCCCGATGTCACCACCGGACGGCTGCCGCTGCGCACCGGGGCCGGAGCGCCCGCACCCGCCCTCCTTCTGTCCGGCAGCCTCAGGACCGGACAGTGTCCGCGTCCCCGCCCCGGGCGTCCTGCCTGCCCTGTCCGTCCTCCCAGTTGTCGAAGGTCCGGTCAAGTGAGGCATCCCCCCTGCGGAACCTCATCGACCACAGCATCCCGGTCGCCGCAGTGAGCACGGCAGAACCGATGACGTGCAGGGGGACCGTCCACCTGGGCACATTCATGTTGTACTGGATGATCCCCACAGCCGCCTGCAGGACTATGCCCAGAATGAGCCAGCCTGCCACCCTCAGAATCCTGCGGTCAGCCCGGACAGCGAAAAGACCAGCCAGCAGCCCGACAGTCACACCCAGGTAAAGGTACATCCCGTGGGCGTGAAGGTTCGCCATCTCGATCAGCGGTATCTGCAGTCGGTCGGACTGCCGGATAGCGTCGTCACCGGCGTGGGGGCCGGAACTGGTCGTCATCGTCCCGGTGACCAGAACCACCGCCAGACTGGCCGCAGAGATCCAGGTGGCCCACCGCAGGGCCGCCGGCATACCGGCGTGCTTCACCGCGTCATCAGGCTCGCGGACCTTCACCACCAGCACGGCCGCGAAGAAAGTCAGCAGCATCGACGGCAGGAAGTGCGCCATGACCATCCACCACGCCAGATCCATGTGGACGGTGACGCCACCGATGACCGCCTGGGCTATGATCCCCAGACCCTGCAGAAAGGCAATGTCCAGCAGTGAACTGCGGCGGGCCGCACGCAGGACCGCCAGGAACGCCAGCAACGCGGCAAGGGACACGACGAAAGTGAGCATCCGGTTGCCGAACTCGATGGCCTGGTGGATCGCCGGCGCCGCCCCCGACTCCGGGACCAGGGAACCCGGCTGGCACTCCGGCCACGTCGGACAGCCCAGGCCGGAGCCTGTGACCCTCACCAGAGATCCGGTGAAGGTGATGCCCCCCTGGCAGAACATGAGGATGACAGCGTAGAGCCACTGCCGTTGCACCGTGGGCACAGGCAGACGGCGGCACAGGCGGGCCACGGCCGCGTAGAGGCGGAGAGTCAGGCCCGTCCCTTTTAAACAATCCGATGGGTATAAGAGACAAAGACCAGCCAACAGCCCCACAGTCACACCCAGGTGAAAGGAAAATCCGGGGGCGCGAAGGGTCGCCCACTCGGTCCGGGGGAACCGCCGGCGGGCGGAACGCCCGGTACGGTCGTTACCCGCCGTGGGGGCCGCGCGACGTCCGCCGGCGGTACTGCCGGCACCGCCGCCTCCGGAACAGTGCTGCTGAGTTTCTCGGGCGTCTCCGGCGTCGTGGTCACGGTCGCCGAGTCTAGTCGGCGTCCATCGTGAAAGAGAACCAGCGCAGCGCAGCGAGGGTGCCCCCCACACCCCACACCACAAGGACGAGCAGTGCACCACCGTCGAAACCGCCGGCAGCCGCCTCCAGCAGACCGTGGGTCAGCGCCACGGAGGGGAGCACGTCCAGTGCGACGGTCAACGGAACGGGAAGCGCGGGGTCGAGGACAGTCACCACGGCAGCAGCCATGAGAAGGAACCAGACGGTGTTGCCGAGGGCGAGGACCAGGTCGGAACTGAGCGTTCCGCCGAGCAGCAGTCCGAGTGCGGTGAATGCGGCCGCTCCGACAATGAGGAACGCCGCCGCCGGCAGTGCTCCGGCGAAGTCGGGCCTCCACCCCAGCACCAGCGCCACCGCTGTCAGGACAACCAGCTGGGTCACGACGGCGGCCAGGACCGCTGCGATCCTGCCGGCGATGAGGATCCGCGTGGGCACACCCGAGGCGCCGATGCGTTTGAGTGCCCCGTACCTCCGGTCGAACGCCACCGATATGGACTGTCCGGTGAACCCCGCGCCCATCAGTGCCACCGCGAGGGTCATGGGGTAGACCGAGTCCACCGGGTCGTCGAGTCCGGTGAGCGGCAGCAGACTGAAGATCACGAGCATTCCCAGGGGAATCACGAGGGACACGAGCTGCTGTTCCCCGTGACGGAGGAACAGCAGAGTCTCGATCTTCGCCTGGGACTTCAGCATCTGGACCGCGGGTGCACGCGAGGGACCGGGACGGAACGTCCCCGGTGCGAAGCGGCCCGGGGTGTGCCCTGAGGTGCTCATGAGCGGATCTCCCGTCCGGTGATGTCGAGGAACACACTTTCGAGACTGCGCTGTTCCACGGTCAGTGAGGTGATGAGGACGCCCTGGTCGCCGACAGCGGAGGCGATGCCGGCCACCAGGGCCGGAGTGACGGCAGAGGTCCCACCGGCCCCGTGGGACACAGGGGAGACCGTAGACGGGTGCGACGCCGGCGAAACCGGGGTCACCGTGAAACGGTCCGGGCGGACCGCGGTGACCGTGACGCCGGGCAGCCGGTCGCGGAGGGCGTCCAGATCAGGAGTTCCCGAACACTTCACCGTGACCACCGGGTCAGCCGACCCGGTGAGCTCGGAGACCGTCCCCTGGGCGACGACCGCCCCGTGGTCGATGATCACGACCCGGTCCGCAAGCGCCTCCGCCTCGTCCATGAGATGGGTGGTCAGAACAACCGACACACCGTCCCTGCTCAGGGCTGAGATGAGCTCCCACACCGCGAGCCTGGACTGGGCGTCCAGACCTGCCGTCGGTTCGTCGAGGAAGACCAGCTCCGGACGGCCCACAAGGGCGAGTGCCAGCGAGAGCCGCTGCTGCTGTCCGCCGGACAGCCGCCGGTAGTTCGATTTCTCGTGGCCTGACAACCCCACGATCTCCAGCAGCCAGTCCGGGTCGAGAGGATCAGCGGAGTAGGACGCCGCGAGCCTGAGCATCTCACCGACCCTGATGCCCGGGTAGGCGCCTCCACCCTGAAGCATGATCCCGATACGGCCCCGGAGACGGTCCGCATCGGTGGCCGGGTCCGTCCCCAGAACCCGGACAGTGCCCCTGTCCGGGGTGATGAACCCCTCGCACATCTCGACGGTCGTGGTCTTTCCTGCCCCGTTGGGGCCGAGGAGTGCCAGAACCTCGGCCCTGCCGAGGTCGAGGTCCAGGCCGTCCACCGCGGTCACGGGACCGAATTTCTTCACGACCCCCGCCATGTGCAGGACCGGTTCCGGGGAAGGGCCCGGTTGCCGGTCGGCGGGTCGGGCGGCTGAACTCGTCGCTGAATTCGTCACGACGCTCCAGTGTAGTCGGCGCCGTCGGCAGCATCGTTGGCGGCGGCGGCAGCGTTGTTCGCGTCGTTGTTCGGTCCACTGCCGGGAACCGTCCCGGACACCGCCCCGGTGACCGTTCCGTGCGCCGTACCGGAACCTGATTCTGCGGCCCGGATCCGACGGTAGGCGAGAACCCCGACCCCGAGGAGCACGAGGAAGAAGAACACGAACATGAGATAGATCAGGGACACCGTCGACGGCGGGAGGTTCAGACCCCGGGGAAGGATGAAGAAACTCAGGGCCGAGGAGATCACGGCCACGATGACCCGGAAGCCCGCCCGGTCTGCCCAGGCCGCCAGCGGCATGACAGCCCAGAGCAGGTACCAGGGGTGGACCACGGGGAAGAACAGTACGAGAAAGAATGTCGCCACTCCCAGGCCGCCGACGGGGTGCACCGCCCCGCGGAACGAAGCCCACAGCATCCTGACCACCCAGAACCCTCCGACCGCAAGGCCGGCCAGCCGCATGACCGTCAGGGCAGTGTCCGTGTGGTCGCCGAGACCGAGCGCACTTCCCACTGAACTGCTGAGCAGGCCGATGTCGGTGGTCAGGGACATCCAGCTGACGACGTCGGCAGCACCTCCCTGGACCAGCAGCCAGCCGGTCCCGAGACCTGACCCGTAGGAGAAGGCGGCGACGACGGCCACCGCTCCGAGCAGGTAGACGCAGGCCACGGCGACCAGGTCGCGGAATCTTCCGCCGAGGTAGCGGGCGACGGCGACCCCCGCGAAACCCAGGGCAAGAAAGGCGGTGACCTTGACCATGCCGGCGCAACAGATGAGCACCAGACCCGCCGCACCGACCAGGACCCGGTACCGGTTCCGGTGTCCGGCGCTCCGGTCGGTCGCGGTGAGGGACAGTTCCAGACCGGCGAGCATCAGCCCCATCATCAGTGCCTCGTTGTGGAGTCCGCCGATGAGATGGAGGGGAACGAGCGGATTGAGCGCACCGAGCCAGAGGGTCGCCTGAGGCCTCACCCCGCAGCGACGGGCCAGTCTGACCATCGCCCACGCGGCCAGTGCGAGCCCGGCGACGGCGATCACCCGGTGGAGCAGGACCGCGGGTCCCACGGCGTCCCCGACCGCCCGGTAGATCAGTGACGCCAGGCCCACCGCCACCGGCCCGTACGGGGCGGGGGAGTGCGCCCACACCAGCGGGACCGACCTGGCCAGCGGGTCGTCGACCCCCAGCAGGTCCGCCGGCCCGGCGGAGTAGGGGTCGAGGCCACGCGCGGCGACCGACCCCTGGGCGAGATAGGAGTAGATGTCCTGGGTGAACAGCGGGGCAGTCGCCAGCAGTGGCAGTGACCAGGCAAGGACCGTACGCCAGAGGGTCCGCAGGGGCACCGTCGGGGCCGCGGCGCCGTCTCTGTCACGGGCCGGCAGACAGTACCTCCACATCATCAGCCATCCGAGCACCAGGAACCCGGTGCCGACGAAGACGGTGACGGTCGTCGAGTGGAGCAGCAGTGAGAGAAACCCCACGACAGGCAGGGACCAGAGACTGTTGTCGACGACCGGTACTGCGCCGGCACCGAGACCGCCGACCGCGACAAGGACCGCCCCGAAGGTTCCGGACAGCTGTGCCGCCCTGAACCTGGTGCGGTCGCGGGCGGGGAAGACGGTCCGGGTTCCGACGGTCTCCGGGGAGGGGCGGTGCAGGAGCGCGCTGCGTGAGCCTGCGGTCCCGAGGTCCGGGAACAGGGAACGGAGACCGGACATTCCGGGGGACGGTTGAGCTTCACGGCGGGGCACACGGGCATTCTAGCCGGGGGGTGGGACGCCCCGGCCGCGCTCGGGCGCGTTGCGTAATTCACCTCCGCGGAGCACCTGGAAAATTGCAGGTCAGCCTACCCTTATTAGACAACGGGAAGGAATTACGCCACACTCGTGTTGTCTAATCATGGAGGCCCCGGTGGACGCCGGGGCCTGCGCAACCAGGCACAGCACAAGGAGGTGGGCAGGATGAGCGAGGGAGACACCCGTAGGGCGGTACTCACCCAGATCCTGCGTAACGGACCGGTCAGTGCCACGGACATCAGCGACGCACTCGGCCTGAGTGCCGCGGGGGTACGGCGTCATCTCGACAACATCGTCGCCGAGGGACTAGCCGAAACCGTCGAGGCACCCCGGGCCACCGCCGCCGGCACCAGAGGCCGGGGCAGGCCAGCACGCCTGTTCCGCCTCACCGACGCCGGTCGTGGCCAGTTCGGACATGATTACGACAGTCTGGCACTGCTGGCCCTCAGGGCGCTGCGGGAGACGGGCGGGGACGCCGCAGTCGAACGTTTCGCCGACCAGCGGATGGAGGAGCTGTTCAGCGGGGTCCGTCCGGACCGGGACGGCTCTGTCGACGAAAAGGCCCGCCAGATCGCGGGGGCACTGACCTCCCGCGGGTACGCCGCGACCGTCGACCACGCCTGCGGCGGCGTCCAGATCTGCCGCCACCACTGTCCCGTCCAGGAGGTCGCGCACGAGTTCCCCGAACTCTGCACGGCGGAACACCGGGTAGTCGCGGAACTGCTCGGCCGACACATCCAGCCGCTGGCGACCATCGCCGACGGCAACGGCATCTGCACCACCCACATTCCGCTGACCACCATTCACCCTTCCCCCACGAAGGAGAGCTGACATGACCCAAGCAGCATCCACCCCACCGGACGCCGTCGAAGAGGCGCGGCTGGCCAAGGACCAGGAGAAACTGCGTCAGGACGACGCAATCATCGACTCCATCGGAGCCTACGAGTACGGATGGCATGACTCGGACGCCGCGGGCGAGTCCGCCCGACGCGGCCTGTCCGAGGACGTCGTCCGGATGATCTCCGCGAAGAAGAACGAACCCGAGTGGATGCTCGAGCGTCGCCTCAAGGCACTCGACACCTTCGGCCGCAAGCCCATGCCCACCTGGGGCGCCGACCTCAGCGACATCGACTTCGACGAGTTCAAGTACTTCGTCCGGTCGACGGAGAAGCAGGCCACGTCCTGGGAGGAACTGCCCGAGGACATCCGCAACACCTACGACAAGCTCGGAATCCCGGAGGCGGAGAAGCAGCGTCTCGTCGCCGGTGTCGCCGCCCAGTACGAGTCCGAGGTCGTCTACCACCAGATCCGCGAGGACCTGGAGAAGCAGGGTGTGATCTTCCTCGACACGGACACGGCACTGCGTGAGCATCCCGACCTGTTCAGGGAGTACTTCGGTACCGTCGTCCCGGCCGGCGACAACAAGTTCGCGGCACTCAACACGGCAGTGTGGTCGGGCGGATCCTTCGTCTACGTCCCCAAGGGCGTCCACGTGGAGATCCCGCTGCAGGCCTACTTCCGGATCAACACCGAGAACATGGGTCAGTTCGAGCGCACCCTGATCATCGTCGACGAGGGTGCCTTCGTCCACTACGTGGAAGGGTGCACCGCACCGATCTACCAGTCGGACTCGCTCCACTCCGCGATCGTCGAGATCATCGTGAAGAAGGGCGGCCGGTGCCGGTACACCACCATCCAGAACTGGTCGACCAACGTCTACAACCTCGTCACCCAGCGTTGCCGTGCCGAAGAGGGCGCGACGATGGAATGGGTCGACGGCAACATCGGCTCCAAGATCACCATGAAGTACCCGGCGGTGTGGATGACAGGGCCGCACGCCAAGGGCCAGGTGCTCTCCATCGGCTTCGCCGGTGAGGGACAGACCCAGGACACCGGCGGGAAGATGGTGCACATGGCCCCGTACACCTCGAGCAACATCGTCTCGAAGTCGGTGGCGCGCAACGGTGGTCGTGCCGCCTACCGTGGCCTGATCCAGATCAACAAGGACGCCCACCACTCCACCGCGAACGTGGAGTGTGACGCCCTCCTGGTCGACTCGATCTCCCGGTCCGACACCTACCCCTACAACGACATCCGTAACGATCACGTCACCCTGGGGCACGAGGCGACGGTGTCGCAGGTCTCCGAGGACCAGCTGTTCTACCTGATGAGCAGGGGACTGGAGCAGGACGAGGCCATGGCGATGATCGTCCGCGGCTTCGTCGAGCCGGTGGCCAAGGAGCTGCCGATGGAGTACGCACTCGAACTCAACCGCCTGATCGAACTGCAGATGGAAGGATCGGTGGGCTAGGACAATGACGACATTGACGACCAAGACGACCACCCCGGCTTCACTCACCCCCGCCAACCGGACACCCACCAAGGGCGACCGGTTCCAGTCAACGGACCCCGAGGACTTCCCGGTCCCCTACGGCAGGGACGAGGACTGGCGTTTCACACCGCTGCGGCGCCTCCGCGGGCTGCAGAACGACACCGCCGCCCCCGCCGTCCGCGCCAGAGTGACGGTCGACACCGCAGGACAGTCCGGCGTCACCGCCACAGAACTGCCCATGGACGATGAACGGGTGGGACGGGCGGGCCTGCCTGTCGACCGGCCCGCAGCCGAAGCCTGGTCCCACTGCACCGTCGCCGACTACATCCGGGTCGATCCGGAGACCGTCCTCACCGAGCCGGTGACGGTCACGGTCACCGGCTCGGGTGACGAGGTCACCTCGTACGGCACCACCGTGGTCGACCTCGGCAACTTCGCGGAGGCTGTCGTTGTCATCCGTTACGACGGTGCCGGCGTCCACTCCGACAACCTCGAGTTCGTCCTCGGCGACGGCGCCCGCCTGACCGTGGTCGTGTGGGAGGACTGGGACCGCAGCGCCGTGCACCTGTCGAATTCCCACATCCTCATCGGACGCGACGCCACCATCCGCCACACCAGCGCAGTGTTCGGGGGCGACGTCGTCCGCTCTCTGCCCCACGTCCGTTACGAAGGTCCCGGCGGGGACGCCGAGATGCTCGGTGTCTACTTCGCCGACGCCGGCCAGTACTTCGAGCAGCGCCTCCTCGTCGACCACAGTCAGCCGAACTGCCGCTCCAACGTGCTCTACAAGGGGGCACTCCAGGGTGAGGAAGGCCGCCACGGCACCGAGGCACGGACCGTGTGGATCGGTGACTGCCTCATCCGTCCCGAAGCCACAGGCACAGACACCTACGAGACGAACAAGAACCTGGTTCTCACCGGAGGCGCCCGCGCCGACGCGATCCCCAACCTGGAGATCCAGACCGGCGAGATCGTCGGTGCCGGCCACGCCGCAACGGTCGGACGCTTCGACAACGAGCACATGTTCTACCTGATGTCCCGGGGCATCCCCGACGAGGTGGCCCGCCGTCTCATCATCCGCGGATTCTTCTCCGACGTCATCCGGCGTGTCCCGGTCGAGCAGGTCCGCGACAACCTCGAGGATGTCGTCGAGCGCGAACTCGCCGACACCGTCCTGTGACCACCGCGTCCCACCGGACGCACCCGACCTCTCCGCCCCGAAGAGCACCACAACAGCAGAAGAAAGCAGCACACTTGCGATGAGCACCCTTGAGATCAAGAACCTCCACGCCCAGGTCGTCCCCCAGGAGGAGGGCGAGGAGCCCAAGCCGATCCTCCACGGCGTCAACCTGACCATCAACTCCGGCGAAACCCACGCCATCATGGGTCCGAACGGCTCAGGCAAGTCGACCCTGTCCTACGCCATCGCCGGACACCCCCGCTACGAGATCACCGAGGGTGAGGTGCTCCTCGACGGGGAGAACCTCGTGAACATGGACGTGTCCGAGCGTGCCCGCGCCGGGCTGTTTCTCGCCATGCAGTACCCGGTGGAGGTGCCGGGGGTGTCCATGGCCAACTTCCTGCGGTCGGCCGCGACCGCGGTGCGTGGTGAGGCGCCGAAGCTGCGCTCGTGGGTCAAGGAGGCCAGGACTGCGATGGAGGAGCTGGACATCGACCCGAGCTTCTCCGAGCGTTCCGTCAACGAGGGGTTCTCGGGAGGTGAGAAGAAGCGTCACGAGATCCTGCAGCTCGGTCTGCTCAAGCCGAAGTTCGCCATCCTCGACGAGACGGACTCCGGTCTGGACGTCGACGCCCTGAGGATCGTCTCCGAGGGCATCAACCGGTACAAGGAGCGCGAGAACGGCGGACTGCTGCTCATCACCCACTACCAGCGGATCCTCAACTACGTCCACCCGGACTTCGTGCACGTCTTCGCCCGCGGCCGGATCGTCGAGTCCGGTGGTGCCGACCTCGCGAAGGAGCTCGAGGCGCACGGGTACGAGAAGTACACGGCCAAGGCATAGGTGCCGGCACAGGTAAAGCCACCGGTACGGCACAAGTAGAACGCGTAAAGAGGCATCACACACATGACCACACTGGACACCACCGCCGTCCGCGCGGATTTTCCGGTCCTGTCGCGGACGGTACGCGACGGTCGACCCCTCGTCTACCTGGACTCCGGGGCGACATCGCAACGGCCGCTGCAGGTCCTCGACGCCGAGCGCGACTTCCTGCTGAACCACAACGCTCCGGTTCACCGCGGCGCCTACCAGCTGGCGGAGGAGGCGACGGACGCCTACGAGTCCGCCCGGGACAGGATCGCCCGCTTCGTCGGGGCCGAGGACGCCGAAATCGCGTTCACCAAGAATGCCACCGAAGCTCTCAACGAGGTCGCGTTCATTCTCGGCGACCCCCGCAGCGGCAGGTACGCCGTGAAAGAGGGTGACGAGATCGTCATCTCCGAGGTCGAACACCACGCCAACCTGGTGCCCTGGCAGGAGCTGGCGATCCGTACCGGTGCGACCCTGCGCTGGTACAGCGCCACCCCCGACGGCCGCATAGACCTGGACAGCCTCGAGCTGACCGACCGGACCAGGGTTGTCGCACTGACACACCAGTCGAATGTCACCGGTGCACAGCTCGACGTCGCCGAGGCGGTCCGCCGTGCCCACGAGGTCGGTGCACTGTTCGTCCTGGACGCCTGCCAGTCGGTTCCCCACATGCCCGTGAACTTCCACACCCTCGACGTGGACTTCGCCGCATTCTCGGGGCACAAGATGCTCGGCCCCAACGGTGTCGGCGTCCTCTACGGCCGGAAGAGCCTCATGGAGGTGCTCCCGCCCTTCCTCACCGGAGGGTCGATGATCGAGCTGGTGACGATGGAGAAGACGACGTTCACCGAACCTCCCCAACGCTTCGAGGCCGGAACCCAGATGACCTCCCAGGTCGTCGGGCTGGGCGCCGCAGTGGACTACCTGGAGAGAATCGGGATGGACGCCGTGGCCGCCCACGAGCATGACCTGACCGCCTACGCGCTCGGGCAGCTCGGTGAGATCGAGGGACTGCGTATCGTGGGACCTGCCACGGCGGAGAACCGTGGCTCGGCGGTGAGCTTCGTCGTCGACGGTATCCACCCCCACGATCTGGGTCAGGTTCTCGACGACCTCGGGGTGTGCATCCGCGTCGGTCACCACTGCGCCTGGCCCGTGCACAGGTGCCTCGGAGTGCAGGCGAGTGCGAGGGCCAGTTTCTACCTGTACAACACCCGCGACGAGGTGGATGCGCTGGCTGCCGGCGTCCGTCACGCCCAGGATTTCTTCGGCACCCGGTAGCACCAGTACAGAAAGTGAGGTCCGCCCGTGAAACTCGAGCAGATGTACCAGGAGGTCATCCTGGACCACTACAAGAACCCGCAGCATGCGGGCCTGCGCACCCCCTTTGACGCCGAGGTCCACCACATCAACACCTCCTGCGGTGACGAGGTCACCCTCCGGGTGCGTCTGAGCGGGGACCGGTCGACGGTGGAGGACATCTCCTACGACGCCCAGGGCTGCTCGATCAGCCAGGCCTCCACCTCGGTCATGGCGGAGGAGCTTATCGGCCAGCCGGTCGAGTCGGCCTTCGCCAAGCTCGGCGAGTTCGAGAAGATGGTGACCAGCAGGGGAGAGCTCGAGGGGGATGAGGACCTCATCGGTGACGGCATAGCCTTCGCCGGGGTGTCCCGCTATCCGGCCCGGGTGAAGTGTGCACTCCTCGGATGGAAGGCCTTCGAGGCCGCGGTCCTGGATGCCGGAGTGTCCCAGTCTTCCCACGACCGGCCGGACGACCGCCCCGCTGACAGTCCGGCCCCTGACGTCGCACACCGGGAAGACCCGCTCCCGGACAATGCCCGCCCCACTGAAAGGACCGCACAGTGAACGAGGACGCCAACACCACCGGCACGACCGCCCAGACAGGCGCCGGCGAGCCCTCCGCACCTCAGATGGACCCGAACCCGCTCAACGACGTCCCCCGGCCCCCCGCCGAACCGACTCCGGAGGAGGTGGAGCTGGCCGGGCAGGTCGAGGAGTGTCTCCTCGACGTCATCGACCCGGAGCTCGGCATCAACGTCGTCGACCTCGGACTGGTCTACGACATCTGGATCGAAGACGGCAACGTGGCTGTGGTGAACATGACGCTCACCTCCCCGGCGTGCCCCCTGACCGACATGCTGGAGGACCAGTCCCAGTCTGCGGTCGTGGGAACCCTCGACCGGATCGCCGAGCTGCGCATCAACTGGGTATGGTCACCGGCGTGGGGGCCGCACATGATCAATGAGGAAGGCCGCGAACAGCTGCGCTACCTGGGTTTCAGCGTGTAGCGCAGAGCCTGCGGCAGGGGGCGGAGGAAAGGCAGGCAGTCCCGCGGTCGGCAACCCAGGGCCACCATGGCGGCGGCGACCGCGCCCGCACCCTGGCCGGTGAGGTACCCCCGCTGCAGCGACGGCGGAAGACTGAAGAAGGCGTCGAAGAACCTGCGCAGCGTCGGCCCGTCCGCCCGGACGATGAGTTCCGCTCCGAGCAGCCGTAGCCGGTGTGCGAGGGACGCCGAGAGCATCCTGCCCACAGGTGCACCCTCGACGATACTGTCGAGGACCAGGTCGGCGGCGGCGGCCGACGCCGCCACGGAGTAGCCGGTTGCAGGGTGGGTGAGACCGCCCGCCGCGCCGAAGGTGACCGTGCCCCTGTCATCCGGCCCCAGGTACCACGGGCGCCTGCGGCGGTCGGTCGGAAAGTGCACGGTCTCTGTGCCGGTGGCCTGTGCCGCGGCGTCTCCGAGGCGTGACAGGAGACGCACCCGCAGCTCCGGCAGCAGGGTCCGTGAGGGCGTCCGGGTGGCCAGGACGGTCTCCTGCGCCAGCACCGACGTTCCGGTGTCCTGGACGTAGAGGAAACTGGGGTCCGTGCCCGTGTGAGGGGAAGAATTCCCTGTGCCCTGCTTCCCCGGTCGTGTCTCCGGTTGACCTGCCTGGTCTGCCGGACCCGATGCCGCTGTCCCGGACGTACCGGAACATGCTGCCGGGGAAGGCCGCCAGTCCATGAACTCGCCGACAGTCAGGCCTGCACGGGCCGCGGCGTCCTCCGGAAGGAAAAGGCCGTAGGCCACCTGCCGGACCGCTCCGGGCCTGTCGACCACACCCCGGCAGTCGATGACGGCGTCGACTCCCAGTGCCGCCGCAGACATGTCAGTGACCCTGGTCCGGTGCAGGCGCACACCGGGGGAGAGCCGGTCCCTCGCAGCCGCGACATCGACAATGCCGTAGGGACCGTGGTGCAGCCGGTGCAGATGCGGAGTGTGCGCGGTCACCTGTTCAGTGACGGTCGAGAAGGGGACACTTTCCCGCAGGGCCGCGGGAAGTGCCCTCACCGGGAAGCCGTAAGTGTGACGCCACCCGGGTAGTGCGACGGTACCGTCGTCGATCACGCACGCGGGGTCGTAACCGTCGACGGTCCATCCCCGGGCGACCGCACGGTGGGCGACGAGGGCTCCGGCGGGCCCCAGGCCCACGACTGCGACATGCACGGATGTCATTCTACCCCCGAAAGCATGATGTAGGTGGCAGAATACAAAAATCACACGCTATCGTATGAACAGCCTAAACATTTTGCCTCAGTGGACAACAGACCCTACAAACGGCGGTCTTACCCACCCCCACCCACTGTGTCTGAGCTGACAGGAATATCACAGACTGTAGCCAGAAACTGATATACGATATATATTCTTGACTGTCCACATGGACTCCCCTCACGGGTGATCCGGCAGGACTGCTCCGGAGGGGGTCGGAAACACAGATACTCCGGAGCGACCGGAAGTGCGGGGCGGGTCGCCCGCGGGACTACTCCGTTGCAGTCTCTCTCTCCTCGGGGGGAGGTAGAGAGCGCGGCGCCCGCCCCCACGACCGACAGATGCCGCATACCGGTCTGACAGCAGTGGCATGATAGGCTGGACCGTTGTGATTGTTACCCAGGATCTTGAGGTGCGGGTGGGGGCCCGCACCCTGCTCAACGCACCGGGACAGCTGCTCCGCGTGCAGCCCGGCGACCGTATCGGACTTGTCGGGCGTAACGGCGCCGGCAAGACCACCACCATGCGGATCCTCTCCGGAGAGACCGAACCCTACGGTGGAAAGGTCGTACGGTCCGGGGAAATCGGCTACCTTCCCCAGGATTCGAAGGAAGGTGACATCGAACAGTCCGCCAGGGACCGGATCCTCTCCGCCCGTGGTCTCGACCAGATCCGCTCAGCCATGGACCGCCAGCAGGAACTCATGGAGTCAGGCTCTGACGCCCAGCGTGACGCCGCTATCGGCAAGTACAGCCGCCTCGAAGAAAGGTACAGCGCACTGGGTGGCTACGAGGCCGACTCGGAGGCCGCCCGGATCTGTGACGGACTGGGACTGCCCCAACGCATCCTGGACCAGCCGCTCAAGACGCTCTCCGGTGGCCAGCGTCGACGTGTGGAACTCGCCCAGATTCTCTTCGCAGCGACAGCCGGTTCAGGGAGGTCACAGACCACACTGCTTCTCGACGAGCCCACCAACCACCTCGACGCCGACTCGATCCACTGGCTCCGCGGCTTCCTCCAGAAGCACGAGGGCGGTCTCGTGATGATCTCGCACGATGTCGACCTGCTCAATGATGTCGTCAACAAGGTGTGGTTCCTCGACGCCGTCCGTGGTGAAGCCGACGTCTACAACATGACCTGGAAAAAATACCTGGACGCCCGGGCCACCGACGAGGCACGCCGGCGCAGGGAGAAGGTCAACGCGGAGAAGAAGGCCTCGGCCCTGCGTCAGCAGGCGGCGAAACTCGGCGCCAAGGCCACGAAGGCCGCGGCGGCGAAGCAGATGCTGGCCCGTGCGGACAGGATGATCGACAGCCTCGACGAGGTCCGTCAGGAGGACAGGTACGCCCACATCTCCTTCCCGGAGCCGGCACCATGCGGCAAGACCCCGCTGTTCGCCAAGGGGCTGACGAAGATGTACGGATCTCTCGAGGTCTTCGCCGGAGTCGACCTCGCCATTGACCGGGGGTCCCGCGTTGTGGTCCTCGGTTTCAACGGTGCGGGCAAGACCACCCTGCTCAAACTTCTCGCCGGGGTCGAGCGGACGGACGGGGAGGGTGGACTGGTCACCGGGCACGGCCTGAAGATCGGCTACTTCGCCCAGGAGCATGACACCATCGACCCTGCTGCGACAGTGTGGGAGAACGCGGTGAACGCCTGCCCGGATTCCGCCGAACAGGACCTGAGGGGCCTTCTCGGTGCGTTCATGTTCTCCGGTGAGCAGCTGGACCAGCCCGCCGGGACACTCTCAGGCGGTGAGCAGACCCGTCTGGCCCTGGCGACCCTGGTGAGCTCCCGGGCGAACGTACTGCTCCTCGACGAGCCGACGAACAACCTCGACCCCCAGTCGAGGGAACAGGTGCTCGACGCCCTGCGCACCTACACCGGGGCGGTCGTTCTGGTCACCCACGATCCCGGAGCCGTGCGTGCCCTGGAACCTGAACGCGTCATCGTACTGCCGGACGGGGACGAGGATCTCTGGTCCGACGCCTACATGGACATCGTGGAACTGGCCTGACCCGCCGGCCTCTGGAGCACCGCACCACGGCCCCAGATCAACCAGGCGAGTGACCCTATGAAGGGGAACGCGAAGACCACCACCGCCCACAGGACTTTCCCCCCGGTGGTCAGGGCGTCAGCCCTGACAATGCTCACGAGCGCTGAGATGACCAGGACAAGGAGAGCAAGTGCCAGGACGCCGAGGAGCACGGCGAGTGCCGTGCCCCAACCCGGGGTGAGCGCGCCGTCCGCATCGGTGACTGCCGCAACAACGGTGACCATGTACCACTTCTTTCGTCGGAGGGGTGTTTCTTCCGGCGACCATTGTCCAACTGTCGGGCGGCAGGGTCGTCAGCCCCGGGTATGACTTTCCGACGCCCGCAGGATCAGTTCCGGAAACCGTGGACGGGGGCGGGGATGAATCCGCCCCGGCCGATGAATCCCGAGTTGTCCACGGTATGCACCGGCATGACCGGTGCGTGACCGAGCAGTCCGCCGAAGTCCACGTCGTCTCCGACGGAGCAGCCGATCGCCGGGATCACCCTCACTGCCGTGGTCTTGTGGTTCATCATGCCGATGGCCGCCTCGTCGGCGATCATCCCGGAGATCACGGACGCCGGGGTGTCACCGGGAACGGCGATCATGTCGAGGCCCACCGAACAGATCGCGGTCATCGCCTCGAGTTTGTCCACGGTGAGGTTGCCGGCACGGACCGCGTCGATCATCCCGGCGTCCTCGCTGACGGGGATGAAGGAACCGGAAAGCCCTCCGACACGGGAGCAGGCCATCATCCCGCCTTTCTTCACCGCGTCGTTGAGCAGTGCCAGGGCCGCGGTGGTTCCGTGGGTTCCGACCTGTTCCAGGCCCATGTGCTCGAGGATGTGCGCTACGGAATCCCCCATCTCGGCGGTGGGCGCCAGTGACAGGTCCACTATCCCGAACGGAATACCGAGGCGTTCGGCGGCCATCGTCCCGACCAGTTGGCCGGTGCGGGTGATCTTGAAGGCCGCCTTCTTGATCTCCTCGGCGATCTCGTTGAGGGTGGCGTCCCCGCCCATGGCTGCCACCGCCCGGTCGACGACTCCCGGACCTGACACGCCCACGTTGATGACGCAGTCGGGTTCCTCGACACCGTGGAATGCACCGGCCATGAACGGGTTGTCGCCGACCGCGTTGCAGAAGACGACCAGCTTGGCTGCGGCAATGGAACCGCGGTCGGCGGTGGCTTCGGCGCAGCCGCGGACGATCCTGCCCATCTCCCGGACCGCGTTCATGTTGATGCCTGCCCGGGACGATCCGATGTTGACCGAGGAACAGACGACGGAGGTCTCGCTCAGTGCTTCGGGAATGGACCGGATCAGCCGGCGGTCACTGTCGGTCCCCCCCTTGTCGACGAGCGCGGAGTAGCCGCCGATGAAGTCGACACCGATCTCCGCGGCCGCCCGGTCCAGGGCCCGGGCGATGTCCACCGGGTCACATCCCGGGACGGCGGACGCCACGAGTGAGACCGGAGTCACGGAAACCCTCTTGTTGGCGATCGGTATACCCAGTTCACGTTCGATTCCGCGGGCGACGGGGACGAGGTCACGGGCTCGTTCGGTCACAGTGTCGTAGACGGCGCGGCAGGTGGCCTCCGAGGTCGCGCGGACACAGGGCAGGAGGTTGACACCCATGGTCACGGTACGGATGTCCAGGCGGTACCGCTGGATCATCTCGATGGTCTCGAGTACCGAGGAGGACGGGAGGAATGACGGTGATGTCGCTGACATGGTGGCCCCTAGATGTGGTGCATCGCGTCGAAGATTGCCTGGGACTGGACCGTGATGACGAGCTTCTGGTCGTTCTCGACCTGCGCCATGCGTTCGTCGAGTGAGGTCACGTCCAGCTCCTCGGGCAGCTCCACGTGGAGGATCATGGTGAACCATTCGTCCATGATGGTCTGTGAGACGTTGAGGATGTTGATACCCAGGTCAGCGCAGGCGGTGGCGACAGCGGCGATGATTCCGGTGTGGTCCCGTCCGGTGACGGTCATGATCGCGATCATTCCCGCTATGGTAGTGCCCCCGGAACTGACAGCACCCTCCGGCCCGCGGTAGCGGGGGAGGGTGCGTGTGTCGACCTCTGTCACTGTCTGTCGGCGTCCACCAGGGCGGTGTCGGTGACGGTCACGGTGTCGTCGAAGTCTCCGACGGCGTCCGGGGAGCGCAGGGACTGCTCGACCAGGTCGAGCGCGGCCGGAAGATGGTCGCTGACCCGGTCGGAGTCCAGGTGGGACATCACTCCCTCCAGGGTCAGCTCCAGCAGCTGGATGGTTGTCTCCAGGTCGATGTCCTGACGGAGTCGACCGGATTCGCGCTGCTCCGTGAGACGGGCGGTGACCGCCTGCCTCAGGGCTTTCTGGTCGGCTTCCCAGCTGGTGCGCAGCAGGGCGTCCGACCGGATCCTCCGGGTGATCTCCACCCTCAGACTCCACCAGTCGGCCAGGTCGGGTTCTTCGAGGATGTACCGGATCAGTCCGATCATGCCCCTGGAGGACGCCAGCTCGGTCATACGGAGCATGTCACGGTGCGCCACGGCCCGGAACAGGGTCTCCTTGTTCCGGAAATGGTGGAAGATCGCGCCGCGGGACTTCCCCGTGGCCTTCTCCAGCCGGGACACTGTGGCACCGTCATACCCGTAGGCGATGAAGCACAGGCGCGCGGCGCCGAGAATGTCGGCCCGCCGCTCAGAGAGGTCGCTCTCGCTGACCTTCGGCATGCGTCATGTCCCCTTCCGGGAGAGGAGAGCCCGTCAGGCGTTCTTCATCATGTGACGGAGAACGTAGGGGAGAATGCCGCCGTTGCGGTAGTAGTCGGCCTCACCGGGGGTGTCGATCCTGGTGACGGCGTCGAACTCGATGACGGTCCCGTCTTCCTTGGTCGCGGTGACCTTGATGGTCTCCGGGGTGACCCCTTCGTTGAGCTTCTCGATGCCCTCGATGTCGAAGGTCTCGGTACCGTCGAGGCCCAGGGACTTCCAGGATTCGCCGGCGGGGAACTGCAGCGGAACCACTCCCATACCGACGAGGTTGGAGCGGTGGATCCTCTCGAAGCTCTCCGCGATGACCGCCTTCACGCCGAGCAGCAGGGTGCCCTTCGCCGCCCAGTCACGGGAGGAGCCCGTTCCGTACTCCTTGCCGCCGAGCACGACGAGGGGAGTTCCCTGCGCCTTGTAGTTCTCGGCTGCGTCGAAGATGAAGGACTGGGGGCCGCCCTCCTGAGTGAAGTCACGGGTGTAGCCGCCGGAGACACCGTCGAGCAGCTGATTCTGCAGTCGGATGTTCGCGAAGGTTCCGCGGACCATCACCTCGTGGTTGCCACGCCGCGAGCCCAGGGAGTTGTAGTCCTTGCGCTGCACACCCTTGGAGTCGAGGTACTGCGCGGCGGGGGTGCCGGGCTTGATGGACGAGGCGGGGGAGATGTGGTCGGTGGTGACCGAGTCTCCGAGGAGGCAGAGCACCCTGGCGTGGTGGATGTCGGACACCGGGTCCGGGGTGGGCTGCATACCGTCGAAGTAGGGCGCACGACGGATGTAGGAGGAG
The DNA here is from genome assembly GCA_900049755.1 of Corynebacterium provencense. Classification (GTDB taxonomy): domain Bacteria; phylum Actinomycetota; class Actinomycetes; order Mycobacteriales; family Mycobacteriaceae; genus Corynebacterium; species Corynebacterium neomassiliense. The sequence continues at coordinate 722,292 of LT160593.1, read as the reverse complement.
GCGTCGTCCCAGGCGAAGGTCTTGCCCTCCGGCACGGGGAGGGAGCGCCAGCGCTCGTCGCCCTTGAAGACGTCCGCGTAGTCGGTGGTGTACAGCTCGCGGGTGATCGAGGAGTCGATGACCTTCTGGATCTCCTCGGTGGAGGGCCAGATGTCCCTGAGGAAGACGTCGTTGCCGTCCCGGTCCTGGCCGAGGGGCTGGGTCTCGAAGTCGAAGTCCATCGTGCCGGCGATCGCGTAGGCGATGACGAGGATGGGGGACGCCAGGTAGTTCATCTTCACGTCCGGGGAGATGCGTCCCTCGAAGTTACGGTTACCGGACAGCACAGCGGTCGCGGCGAGGTCGGCGTCGTTGATGCCCTTGGAGATCGGCTCCGGCAGCGGGCCGGAGTTGCCGATGCAGGTGGTGCAGCCGTAGCCGACGAGGTAGAAGCCGAGCTTCTCGAGGTCCTCCCACAGACCGGCCTTCTCGAAGTAGCCGGTGACGACCTGGGAGCCCGGGGCAATGGAGGTCTTCACCCAGGGTGCCGACTGCAGGCCCTTGGCGGCTGCCTTGCGGGCGAGCAGACCGGCGCCGACCATGACGGAAGGGTTCGAGGTGTTCGTGCAGGACGTGATGGAGGCGATGGCAACCATACCGTGGTCAAGGACCATGTCCTGACCGTCGTAGTTGACCTCGATCGGGTTCGACGGGCGACCCTCGTTGCCACGGGCCGCCGAGGGGATATTGCCCTTGGCGTCCGCGGGAGACGCGGGGTTGCCGGTGTGGGCACCGACGTTGCCGCCTTCTGCGACGAAGTCCTGCGCGTCCGTGGAGCCGGAGGTGCTGTCGGTGTAGTTGTGCAGGTCCTTGCGGAACTGGGCCTTGGAGTCCACCAGTTCGATGCGGTCCTGGGGGCGCTTCGGGCCGGCGATGGAGGGCACGACGGTGGACAGGTCGAGCTCGAGGTACTCGGAGAAGGTGGGCTCGAACTCCGGGTCCAGCCACATGCCCTGTTCCTTGGCGTAGGCCTCGACTCGTGCGAGGGTCTCTTCGTCACGTCCTGTCAGGCGCAGGTAGTTGACGGTCTCCTCGTCGATCGGGAAGATCGCCGCGGTGGAACCGAACTCGGGGGACATGTTGCCGATCGTGGCGCGGTTGGCCAACGGGAGTTCGGCGACACCCTTTCCGTAGAACTCGACGAACTTGCCGACAACGCCGTGCTGACGGAGCATGTCGGTGATGGTCAGCACCACGTCGGTGGCGGTGACGCCGACGGGGATCTCACCGCTGAGCTTGAAGCCGACGACGCGGGGGATGAGCATGGAGATCGGCTGGCCCAGCATCGCGGCCTCTGCCTCGATGCCGCCCACGCCCCAGCCCAGGATGCCGAGGCCGTTCTCCATGGTGGTGTGGGAGTCCGTACCCACGCAGGTGTCCGGGTAGGCCAGGCCGTCCTTGTCGAAGACACAGCGTGCCAGGTACTCGACGTTGACCTGGTGGACGATGCCGGTTCCCGGGGGGACGACACGGAAGTTCTCGAAGGCACCGGTGGCCCAGCGCAGCAGCTTGTAGCGCTCGGCATTGCGCTGGTACTCGATGTCGACATTCTTCTCGAGGGCGCTGGCGTCACCGAACGCCTCGATGATGACCGAGTGGTCGATGACCATCTCGGCAGGATTCAGCGGGTTGACGTCGTCAGCGTTGCCTCCCATGGCGACAACGGCGTCACGGATGGTGGCCAGGTCGACCACGCAGGCGACACCGGTGAAGTCCTGCATGATCACGCGGGCCGGGGTGAACTGGATCTCGATGCTGGGTTCCGCCGTGGGATCCCAGTTGGCGACGGCTTCGATGTGCTCTCTGGTGATGTTGGCGCCGTCTTCGTTGCGCAGGAGGTTCTCGCCGAGAACCTTCAGTGAGTAGGGGAGTTTCTCCATACCCGGGACTGCGCTGAGGCGGAAGATGTCGTACGTGCGGTCGCCAACCTCGAGAGTCCCCTTGGCGCCGAACGAGTTCTTGCTTTCAGTCACGTGAGTGCTCCTGAGTCTCTTCTCGTTATATGTCGTCGTTGTGACGTTCGTCTGACGTCTCACCTCGCGCACGACCGTGGACCTGGTCTGCGGCGCCGCCCATATCGGGGACTCCGGCGTGAGGCGTACCACTATTGTGCAACAGCGGTCCCTGATCCGTCGTATCCACCATAACAGTACGACTGTATTGCTACATAATTGCTGGTGGGAAGATGAAGAGGTGCGCTGGTCGGGGGGACTGAGGACAGCAGCAGAACTTCGACCTGTCGGAGATCCAGGTCACATTCGGTGGTCATCCCGCCACAGCAGGCACCAGCCTGCTGCGCTGCCGAGTTCCGTCCGCACCCGTCTGTCCCCGTCAGCATCCCTCTGACACCGCCACCGGGACCACTGCATCCCACACCGATTCCAGATCGATGAAAGTACAGCCCACACACTTGACGTCTGTTGATTCTCCCGAATCTCCGAACCTCGGACTTACAACGCATTGCATCTTCCCCCCCTTCCCACACCTGCTTGCACCTGCTTGCACCCGTCCGAATCCCGACCCCGGGCCACCCGGGCCACCCCGGAACCGGGGGCAGCTCACCAGCTACTCACCAAGTTGTCAATGACAGAACCTTGACGCTGTTAAACGACCTCTGGAAGGTTTAAGTAAAGTCTTCGGGCCTGTCGCAAGCCGACACGCCGCCAGGACATTGATAGTGATACACATCACACTGGGGGACGTGGCCGCAGCTCACGGGCCGTATGGGGCCCCTGTTACTCATGGTTTCAGATGTGGTTGATGTGGTTGAGGTTCCCTCCGTGGGTGGTGTGACCTACGGTGCTCCTGTCGCCGATTGGTCACGAATCGTTATCAAAGCGGCCCGGGTCAGGAACCCAGGTCACGAAAGATGACACAGTCCCGGTCGGCGCGGGTGGTCCGCAGCCTCGGGCCCCGACCCCTCCCGCGGGGAAGCGGGAGGAACGGGAGCCGCCGCCGCGTGCGACCCGGTAAACCCACACCCGCACACCCGCACGAGGAGATCATCACCGTGGCACTTCGACTGACATCCCGTGGCCGTGCCCACGGGGCTTCCCTGAGGGGATCAGGTGCCCTGCTGGCTGTCGCAGTCACGGCAGGCCTGACCTCCCAGGTCACTCCGGCCGTGGCCCAGGATTCCACCGGATCCGGGTCCGAGGACTATCTCGCAGGACTCGTCGGCAGTGTCTCTGACACCCAGGAACAGATCACTTCCCTGGAGACCGAACTCGGCGGCCTCAGGGAGTCGGTCAACAAGTCCCGCGTGGACTTCGACCGCAGCACCCGCGAAGCCGTGGACGCCCAGGACGCGGTGACCCAGGCGCGCTCCCGTCTCGGAGGCAGCCAGGAGGAACTGGAGACCGCACAGTCCGGGCTCGACGAGATCGCCCGAGCCGCGTACACGAGAGGCGGTGACGCCTCACCGGTTCCCCTGGCATCCGGCAGCTCCGCCGATGACGCTGTCGACCGCGCCACCTTCATCCGCCTGGCGCAGGAGAAGCAGCAGGCTGAGATCGACCGACTCGATCTGGCCCGCACCCAGGCCGCCAACGAGGACGCCAGGCTCAGAGAGGCCCGCAACACCGCCGACGCCACGGTCGCCGCCGCCCAGGAGGCACGCAACCGGGCCCAGGAACAGATGGAGCAGGTCGCCCGCCAGCTCAGTGAGAAGGCGGAGGCCCACAGGAAACTGCTGGAGGCCGCAGAAGAGGCACGCGAGCGTCTCGCCGCCGCCCGCGCAGCCGTGGACAGGATCGTCGCCCGCGACCCCGGTGCCTCGTCATTCGACAAACGCAGAGCGGCAGAGGCCGCCGCCGACAGCGTCGCTGTCCCGGATTCGTCCGGCAGCGCCGGTGACGACGGGCTGAAGGACGCGAAGGTCTCGACGACCACGTCCGCACCGACCTCCGCGACCACGTCCGCACCGACCTCGACGACAGAGGCCACGACAGAGGAGTCCTCACCCTCCACCACCCCCGCCGCCGAGTCCACGACCACCGGAGAACCTGTCGAGACCTCTGCTCCGACCGGATCCACGGACGGGTCCACGGACACCTCCTTTGAAGACAGTGAAGAGGGTGACACTCGACGGCAGGCCGCCATTGACGGTCTGGTGGACGCCGCGGGGGCTGCCCTGGTGTCCGGCGTCGACGCCGCCTCTTCGGGCCGTAACCCGGTCAGCGCAGCAGGGAACGCCGCACGCGACTCCGCCTCCCGGTCCTACGCGGCGTTGACCGGAGGACAGGGCGGTTCCGGTGAAGGGGAAGACACCGGAACCGGGGACGTCACCACACCCGACGACAGTACCGGGGACGAGACCGACAGCTCCGGCACCGACGACGGTTCCATCCCTGACGACACGACCGACGACGGTACCGGCACCGATGACGCCGTGGTTCCGGGCGGCGGAACCAACCAGGGAGACAGCTCCTCCCCGGACACCTCCGGAACGACCGCGGAGCAGATCGAACAGGTCATCGCCCGTGGTATGACCCAGCTGGGCGTCACCTACGCCTGGGGCGGAGGAAACTGGTACGGACCGACCCTCGGTATCCGCGACGGTGGTGTCGCCGACTCCTACGGCGACTACAACAAAGTCGGCTTCGACTGCTCCGGCCTGATGATGTACGCCTTCTACGCGGTGGGAATCCAGCTGGAGCACTACTCCGGCTACCAGTACACCTCGGGAACACAGGTCCCCGTCGACCAGGCGAAACGGGGCGACATGCTCTTCTGGGGTCCCGGCGGATCCAGCCACGTGGCGCTCTACCTCGGAGACGGCAAGATGCTCGAGGCACCGCAGTCCGGTTCCGTGGTCCAGGTCTCGGATGTGCGGTGGAGCGGCATCGAGCCCTACGCCACCAGGATGATCGAGTAGCCCCCTGCGGCCCCGCACTCCCGGCGGATCTATCTGAGAAGCTCGCGCATCGCGTGGTCGACGGCAGTCGTCCGCGCGGTGCGCACAGCCCGTGACAGGGGAAGCAGGCGGTGGTCGAGAGAGGGGCCCACCGCCGACTCGCGGGCGACCTCGATGACGGACGCCACAACATCGGCACGTGACATCAGTTTCACCGAACGCGGGCTGACTCCTGCGGGCAGACCGGGAAGTCCGAAGTAGTCGCTCAGGGCCCCCACCGCCAGTCGCGGTCCGCGGTGGGGAACGGGGACATGCCCGTCCGAACTGATCAGGGCCGCCGCCGTTTCGGTGGCCTCGCGCAGAATAAGGTCGGCGTCACCGGGCGAGTACACCGTGAGCGCCGGTACGGGGCCGGCGGTCCGGTACCAGGTCCACTGCACCAGGGAACGGTCGACCAGCCGAGGGACCAGCACGTGTGTGATCTCCGGGTCGACGTCTGCGACTGTTATCCCGGCTCCGGAGGCGACCACGGCCTCCGCACCCCTGGTACCGGCCGGCAGGGGCGGGACGTCACCGGGGCCGGCGAGCGCCAGCCCCACCAGGGGTCGGTCCTGCACCGACACCGGAGCATCGGACGTCACCGCACGGACGGCCCGGAACAGGTCAACAAGTCCCGTGGGTCTGCCGACGAACTCACCGTCGAAGGGGTCACCGGAACCCGGGTCCACGGTCAGACTGTGCGCGGGTCCCTGGACCTCGGTGAAAGCGTCGATGATCTCGTCGGTGGACAACAGACCGTGCAACCACCAGCCCAGCCACAGTGTCGAATTCTGTACGGGGGACCAGAGCTGCTCCCGCAGTGAGTGGCGGAGAGTAGGACGGGGGGACGTCATTCGTCACAGCTTAGCCGCCTCCGCCTAGAATTCACGGCCATGGGTTACTCAGACAGGTACGGTTCCGACATCCTCGGCGGTGGGCGGGCAGGACTGCCGGCTCGTGGGGGACACGCACACCGGCGTCCTGCACCTCCGGAAGTCCCGGCCACGCCGGGGCTCGTGGTGGAGACCGCCGACGGAGAGTGGGTCGGTGCGGTCACCGGTTTCGAGAGGACCTATGACGGTGACTTCGTCCGGCTCGAGGACCGGAGGGGCGCCGAGAGACTGTTCAAGATGCGCCCCGGGGCGTTCCTGGTCGACGGGAAACCGGTCACACTGGTACGTCACGTTGTGAAGCAGGCCCCCGAACGGTCGAATTCAGGCTCGAGGAAGGTCACCGGTGCCAGGGCCCGGGTCGCCGCCCCTTCCCGCATCTGGGTCGAGGGAGTCCATGACGCCGCGATCGTCGAACAGGTCTGGGGACACGACCTGAGAATCGAGGGAGTGGTCGTCGAATTCATCGAGGGTCTGGACAACCTCCCGGAGATGCTCGCCGAGTTCCGGCCGGAACCGGGACGCCGGGTCGGGGTTCTCGCCGACCACCTGGTCGAAGGGTCCAAGGAGACCAGGATCATCGAGGGGATCGACCGGCGATTCCGCGACCATGTCATGGTCACCGGACACCCCTACATCGATATCTGGGAGGCGGTGAAACCCGCCGCCGTCGGGATCCGCGAATGGCCCCGGGTTCCCCGGGGGGAAGACTGGAAGACCGGTGTATGTGACAGACTCGGATGGGGGACGCCGAGAGACGGGTGGCGGCACGTCTACTCCTCGGTGCACACCTTCCGTGATCTGGACGCCACCCTCATCGGAGCCGTCGAAAGGCTGGTCGACTTCGTCACCGAGCCCGGATCCTGACGTTTCCGCACCCCGGCGGTGACCGGTGTATGCCGGGTTCGGTCAGCGTCACTGCAGTTCGGAGGCACGCCTGAGCATGTGGACCGCCAAGGTCCACCCTGCCTGCTCCGCCTGCCAGCCCGCCGCAGCCAACCGCTGGGACATCGCCTGCTTGGTGATGCCCACGATCTCCGCAGCCTCTGTCTGCAGATGCCCCTGCCGCATCAGGGCGGTCGCCTCCCTGCCTTCGGGGGTCCGCCGGGAGAGGACGTGGGCGAGAAGGGTGAACGCCGCGGTGATGTCCTCGGCGACCTCCGCCGGGATACCGGGGGCCGTCACACCACCGGGCCCGGGTCGTTCGATCCTCGTGTGTACCGTCCCCGCCCGGTGTCGTCCACCGAATGAGCGGGAGGCTGCACCGTAGAGGTGGTCGGGACCGGTGGTGCCGTCAGTGCCGCCAGCACCGTCAGCACCGTCTGTGCCGGCCGTGTCAGTCACACCGGCGGCCCCTGAGGGGGAGCCGTCGGGGGACTGGAGCCCGACGGTGTCTGCCGCACCGACCGTGGTTCCGATGCCGACGGCGAAGTCACCTGCCTGCAGAAGGTTGAGCACGACGGTCGTCGCACCGTCGGCGTCCGGGGAGATCACCGCGAACCCCTCGGCACCGTACACTCTGACGTCGGCGACGGCACGGGTGGAGGCGAGGGCTTCGGCGACGTCGCGGATGTAGTCCGCCCGGCGTCGTGAGCGGCCGTCGTAGACAGCGTGGATGGCGAACATGGTCCGAGGATACCTCCCGTGGTTCCGAGGATGTCTATGCTGTGTCCTTGACCCTCGCAGACACTGTCCTGACCTCCCTGGCGGTGAGTACACACCCGGTCAGGATCACGACCGCGCTCACGGCGAGAACCCACGGACTGCCCCCGCCGAGGACCGTGTCGGTCACCACGACGGTCGCGACAGTGTTCGGCGCGGAGCCGGCCAGTGTCGCACCCAGGTACGGTCCCACCGGAATCCGCGTCACCGCGCAGGAGTAGTTGAGGAGGCTGAACGGGACCGCCGGAATCATCCGCAGGCCCAGGACACTGAGCCAGCCTCGTTCGGCGAGCATCTCCTGGACCACCGCGAGACGCGAATGCTGCGCAGGATCCGAGGTCGCCCGGACCGCCCGGGCCCCGAGCCTACGGATCACCGTCAGGGACAGCAGGGCGGAGACACCGAGACCGACGAGAGCGAGGACGCTGCCGAGCATCCCGCCGAACAGGGCACCGGCGGAGATGGTCCACACTGTCCTGGGGAACGGCAGCTGAGTGCACGCGACCATGAGCAGCAGCCAGGTCAACGGGGCCCACACCCCGGTCCCTGCCACGGCGCCACGGACCGCCTCGACATCGGGGGAGGGAACGGTGAGCACCACGACGACCAGGACTGCAAGGACAGCTGCAGCAACGAGAATTCTCCGCCACGGCAGTCCGCGCATCATTCTCCTCACTGCTCAAAAAACCGCCACCGGGAAACCGGTGGCGGTGGGTACCGTGTGTTCGACCACGGTTGCCGGGACCTTTCCAGGTCTCCGTGAGTGTCCGGAGGGGGACTTGAACCCCCACGTCCGTTAATAGGACACTAGCACCTCAAGCTAGCGCGTCTGCCATTCCGCCACCCGGACAGGGTCGTCACCGGACACCCTGTGGGGCGCCCTGCGGACTCGCACACTGTAGCCCGGGGCCGCCGGGGTCTCCAAATCGCCGGGTCACGGCCGCCCCCGCAGGTCCCTGGGTCTGCTGTCCGGGGCTCCCCGGGCGACGGGGTTTGGGGCATACTGGAGCACATGAGCGTTCCTGAACAGAAGAACCATCAGCCGACGTACATTGACGACCGGTTCCCGGGACCTGACCCTTATGCTCCGTTGACAGATCTTCCGACCTTCGCTCTCACGAGCGACGATCTCACCGACGGCTCCCGGCTCTCACCTGCACAGCTCGGCGGCAACGACATTTCTCCGCAGCTGTCATGGTCGGGGGCACCGGAAGACACAGTCACCTACGCCGTCACCTGCTACGACCCGGACGCGCCCACAGGCTCCGGTTACTGGCACTGGGCCGTGTTCAACATTCCTGCCGAGGTCACCTCGCTGCCCGCCGGTGCCGGGGACGACGAACTCGTCGGGCTTCCCGAGGGCGCGGTCGCCCTGCGCGGAGATTCGGGACGCCGCGGATACTACGGTGCGAAGCCACCGGCAGGTCACGGCCCCCACCCCTTGTTTCGTCATGACCGCCTACCAGCTGCCCAAGTACTTCAAGCTCTGGACCCGCAACGAGGACGAGACGGATTACGATCTGGGGCGGGCGGACCTGCTCATCATGGACGAGTCCGGTCAGGTGGACACCTCCGTCGGTGCCGCCGCCTTCGCGGTGGCGAAACGCGCCCTCGTCGTCGGGGACGTGAGACAGCTCGCCCCGGTCTGGAGCATCGACCCGGACTCGGACCGGCAGATCGCCCCCGTGCTGGGTCTGTCGGAGCCGGAATGGGAGGCCATGACAACCCGCGGGCTCACCTCTTCCGNGGGGCGGGGTCACGCAGGCCGGGCCGCACAGACCGGACCGCGCACGCCGGGCCACGCAGACCCGATCAGTCGAGCCAGGGGAGTTCCTTCCCGACCGCGGCCGAGATCCCCGGCAGACCGTGACGCCGGACCTGCTGCAGCAGCCCCAGGTGTATGTCCCTGATCCAGTCCGGGCCCCCGTAGATCAGCCCGGTGTAACCCTGCAGGAGGGTGGCGCCCGCGCCGATGCGTTCCCACGCCTGTCGGGCGTCGGTGATCCCTCCGACCCCGATGACCACCAGTCGGTCGCCTACCCGGGACCGGATACGTCGCAGGACCTCCAGCGCCCTGTCCGCGACCGGGGGACCGGACACGCCGCCGGCGCCGAGGGCGGCTACTCCGGGGGTGAGAAGCCCCTCCCTGCCTACCGTGGTGTTCGTGGCGATGATCCCGGTGAGCCGGAGTTCCACGGCGAGGTCGGCGACCGAGTCGACGTCTTCGTCAGACAGGTCCGGGGCGATCTTGACGAACAGTGGCCTCGCACTGACCTCCCGGACGGCCTCCACGATGGGTCGGAGTGATTCCACGGCCTGCAGGTCCCTCAGTCCCGGCGTGTTCGGGGAGGACACGTTGATCACCAGGTAGTCGGCGACGGCGTCCACCGCCCGCGCACAGGCACGGTAGTCGGAGGCGGCGTCGACGGCCGGAGTCGTCTTGTTTTTCCCGAGGTTCACCCCCACAGGTTCCGGTTCGACCCTGGCGCGCAGTCGACCTGCGGCGGCGGTGGCTCCGTCATTGTTGAAGCCCATCCGGTTGAGCAGGGCACGGTCGCGTCGCAGACGGAACAGTCTCGGCGTCGGATTGCCGGGCTGACCCACTGCAGTGACTGTGCCGACCTCGGAGTACCCGAACCCGAGGGGACCCCAGATGTCCACTTCGGTGGCGTTCTTGTCGAACCCCGCGGCCAGGCCCAGCGGACGGGGGAACCTCACCCCGGCGACGGTCTGTGCAAGCGCCGGGTCCTCGACGACGAGGAGGCGACGCAGGACGCCGCGGACCGGCCGAAGTCGGGCGGCGAAGCTGAGCCACCGGTTCATGAGGATGTGGATCCGTTCCGGGCGCAGCCGGAACATCACCGTCAACGCGGAGTCGTACAGGGCCCCGCGGACGGAACGGAAGGTGGGGATGTGAGCGGGCAAGGTGCCGGGCTGCCTTTCTGGTCGCGGGGTCTGGTCGCGGGTCTGCTCTCCGGACCCCTGTCAGTCACTGAGGGGGAGGTCGGATGAAGGTATGAGCTGACGGGTGCCGTCCTCGGCGACGAGGAGGAGGTCACCGCCGTCGCCGTCGACGATGTACCTGACGTCCGGGACGGTGGTGACATGCCCCACCGGCTCCGGGGTGCCGGTGGACAGCCGGTAGGCGGTCAGTCGGTTGTCGCCGGTGGTGGAGACCCACATCAGCTGTCTTTCGGAGTCCCAGAGCACCGCCCAGGGGGACGGACCGGTGACGGTGGCCTGGGTGTGCCGGACCACGTCGGTGACCGTGTAGACGAGGGCCTGGTCGGAGCGCGGGTCGGAGACGACGACGACACCGTCGGCCAGGGAGCCCGAGGAGGCGGTCCCCAGACCCTGACCGGCCCGCAGGGACGCGTTGAACTGCGCCTTGTCCATGTCAAGGTCGGAGATGCTCGACTGCGCGGCATCGAGGACGACCACGCGCAGCTGGGCGTCGGAGTCACCGGAACTGTTCCGGGTGTTGCCGACGACCAGCATCGAGGAGGGTGTCTCACTGACCCCTTCACTGTTGCGTTCAGCGCCCGCGGCGTCGAACCAGCGTGCCTTGTCCGATCCCTCGGTGGTCACGACGACCGTGCCGTCGGGCACCGCCGCGGCGGCGGTGACCGGGGAACCGGCGTCGACGGAACGCAGTTCGCGTCCGGTGGCGTCGAGGATCCTGACGGTCTGCCCGCACGCCATGACGAGCTGGTCGACCGCGGCGGTGAGGGAGTGGCAGTCGGGGTCGACGGGGGTGGCCTTCGCCGTACCCTCCGCAACCTCGTCGAGGTCGCCGACCAGCAGTCTGCCCGAGGCCAGGGCCGCGACCCGGGTGCCGGAGGAGCCGTCCTGTGTTCCGGCGTCACCGGCACGGGGACCGCCGAGCCGCACCAGGGCCCCGATCCTGTCCCCTGCGGACACGGAACCGGCGGCGTCCCCGTCAGTGTCCGGGGACGCCGCCGGTGTGGCGGCCACCCCGACGACGGACTCCCCGCCGTCGGTGCTGTCGTCCGATCCGCCCGGGGAGCAGCCGACGAGGGAGACAGCGGTCGCGAGGGCGACCACCGAGGTACAGACTGTCTTGGAGGTCAGGCTCTTCACCCGTCTCACGCTACTACACGGGGTACCGGTAACCTGTCGTCCCATGACCCTGACTCTTCTCTCCGCCCCGGAGGCGGCGACCACCGACATGGGATGGCTGCAGGTCCTCGTCCTGTCCGTCGTCCAGGGGCTCACCGAGTTCCTCCCGGTGTCCTCCTCCGGCCATCTCCGGATCGTCTCCGAACTCTTCTGGGGGGAGGACGCCGGAGCCTCCTTCACCGCTGTGGTCCAGCTCGGTACCGAACTGGCCGTTCTGGTGTTCTTCGCGAAGGACATCTGGCTGATCCTCACCGCCTGGTTTGCGGGCCTGTTCGACCGCTCCCGCCGCGACAACCTCAACTACCGGATGGGGTGGATGGTCATCGCCGGCACGATCCCCGTCGGAGTGCTCGGTTTCCTCCTGCAGGACATCATCCGGGACGCCCTGCGCAACCTGTGGATCACTGCGTCCGTGCTCATCCTGTTCTCGTTCGTCTTCATCTGGGCCGAGAAGGTGGGCAGTAAGTCCCGCGGCTTCTCCGAACTGACGATGAAGGACGCCCTGGTCATGGGGTTCGCCCAGTGCCTGTCACTGATCCCGGGCGTGTCACGCTCCGGCGGTACCGTCTCGGCCGGCCTGTTCCTCAACCTCGACCGGGAGGTCGCCACCCGGTTCTCGTTCCTGCTGGCGATTCCCGCGGTCCTGGCGTCCGGCCTGTTCAGTCTCCCGGACGCGTTCAACCCGGAGGCGGGACAGTCGGCCAGCGGCCTGCAGCTCCTGGTGGGCACGGGAGTGGCCTTCCTCATCGGCTATGCGGCGATCGCCTGGCTGCTGAAGTTCGTCGCCAACCATTCCTTCGCCTGGTTCGCCGCGTGGCGCATCCCGGTGGGCCTGCTCGTGATGGTCCTGCTGGGTGCCGGCGTGATGGCCGCGTAACTGCGCGGTAGTATCTGTGGCCATGCGTTCATGGCCTGTCCCGGAAGTCCCCGTCGTGCCCGGGGACGGCGTCCCCCTTTCCCTGTACGACACCGCCGACGACGAGGTCCGTCCGGTACGCACCGACTGGCCGTCGGGGGAGACGGGGATGTACGTGTGCGGGATCACCCCCTACGACTCGACGCACCTGGGTCACGCCGCCACCTACGTGACCTTCGACCTGGTGCACCGTCAGCTCCTCGACAACGGCCATAAGGTGCATTTCGTCGAGAACATCACCGATGTCGACGACCCCCTGTTCGAGCGCGCCGAGCGTGACGGGGTGGACTGGCGGGACCTCGGCCGGTCCCAGATTGACCTGTTCCGCTCGGACATGGAGACCCTCGCGGTGATCCCGCCGAGAGAGTACGTGGGGGCGATGGAGTCCGTCGACGAGGTCGTGGACCTGGTCTCCCGTCTTCTCGACGTCGGCGCAGCGTACCGGCTCGACGACAGCTACCCCGACATCTACGTCGACCACACGTTCACCGAGCAGTTCGGGTACGTGTCCCGCTACGATGCGGCGACGATGACCCGCTACTTCGCCGAACGGGGCGGCGACCCGGACCGTGAGGGTAAGCGACACCCCCTCGACGCCCTGGTCTGGCGGGTGAACAGGGAGGGCGAACCGTCCTGGGACGCCCCCTTCGGCGCCGGCCGGCCGGGATGGCACGTGGAGTGTTCGGCGATCGCCACCAACCGGCTGGGGGCTTCCTTCGCCGTCCAGGGAGGGGGCATCGACCTGAGGTTCCCGCACCACGAGTTCTCCGCGGCCCACGCCGAGGCGGCGCACTCCTGCACCCGGATGGCCGACCACTACGTCCACACCGGGATGATCGGCCTGGACGGGGTGAAGATGAGCAAGTCACTGGGCAACCTCGTGTTCGTCTCCGGACTCACTGCCGCCGGGCACGACCCCTCCGCCATCCGGCTGGGCCTCTACGAGAGCCACTACCGGCAGGACAGGGACTGGTCGGACGCCGTGCTGACCCGCGCCGAAGACCGGCTGGCCCTGTGGCGTCGGGCCGTCGGCACCGCGGACGGACTGCCGGAGACAGCCGCCGACCATCTTGTCGCCGACGTCCGTGCCGCCCTCGCCGACGACCTGGACACCCCCCGGGTCCTCGACCTGGTCGACGCCTGGGCACGGCAGCAGGACGCCACCGGCAGTGCCCCCGGCACCGCCCCCGGCACCGTCCCCGGATCTGCACCGGAATCCGTACCGGAGCAGGGGAAGGACGCCGGCACCCTGGTGAGGACGATGTGCGACGCCCTGCTGGGGGTCCGCCTGTGAGCCGGTCGTCCGACCCCGTCTCCGAGCTGGTCTCCGAGTTCCTCGGCACACTCGACGCCCTGTCCTCCGGCAGTTACCTGAGAGAGGATGAGCGGGAGTTCTGGGAACCCCCCTATCCGCCCGAAGTGACCGCGGAGGCCGCGGAGATCCTGCGTCGTCTGACCACCGAGGCGCGCCAGAATCCCACGGAGATCCCGCTGGCGGTGATCTCCGCCTACGAGGCACTGACCGCACTGAGCGACAGGCACGGAGGTGCCGTGTTCGAAGATGACGAGGAGGAGGACTTCCGCCGGCTGGTCTCCGCCCTGGCCGAGGAGAACGACCGGGACCCCGGAGAGATCCTCGCCGACCTGGACCGCATCACCGACCCCGACGCCTGACACCGGGGAGCGGCCCCCGTCGGGCGGTGCCGGACCACAGCAGGCATGATGGGAGATCATGAAGGCGATTCTGTGGGACATGGACGGAACACTGGTGGACACCGAACCACTGTGGGGGGAGGCCACCTACACGATGTGCCGGGAGATGGGCCGGGAGCTCACACCGGAGATCAGGGACAGGACAGTCGGGGGAATCGCCGAGGACACGGTACGGGTCTGTGCCGACTGGGCCGGAGTCCGCCTCGCCCCGGGCGACCTGGAGTACTGGATCGACATGCTCTACACGACAGTGTCCGGGAATTTCTCCCACGGTCTGCCCTTCCGACCCGGAATCCCCGCCCTCCTCTCCGAAGGGGCTGCGGAACTGCCGATGATGGTGGTCACCAACACCTACCGCAGACTCACCGACACCGCCCTGTCCTCGATCGGCGCCGGATTCTTCCGGGCGTCGGTGTGCGGCGACGAGGTCGACTCCGGCAAACCCGCCCCCGACCCCTACCTCACCGCCTGCGACATGCTCGGATACGCCCCGGACGACTGCCTCGTCGTCGAAGACTCCACCAACGGCATGCGCTCAGCCGTGTCCGCCGGCTGCCGGGTCCTCGGCGTCCCCTCACCGGGGAATCCCGTTCCCCCCGGGGCGGTCACCGTCTCGGCGCTGCTGCCCGGCCACGACAGTCTCGCCGGACTGTCACTGGCGGACCTGCGGGAACTGTGGGGTCGCATCGGTGCACGGGCGGCTGATGTGCGACAATGAGTGCCGTGAAAAACTTCGACTCCCTGTTTGAGGAACTTGCCCGACGCGCCGATGAGCGGCCCGAAGGCTCCGGCACCGTCAAGGCCCTGGACGGCGGAATCCACAACCTCGGCAAGAAGATCGCCGAGGAGGCGGGGGAGGTGTGGCTGGCCGCCGAATACCAGACCGACGACGAACTGTCCGAGGAGATCTCCCAGCTCATCTACTGGCTCCAGGTCGTCATGCTCAAGAGGGGTCTCAGGCCCGAAGACATCTACAGGTACCTCTAGGAGACCCGACGTGAGTGCACCCGACGAACTGCTGCGCGTCGCCGTCCCCAACAAGGGCTCCCTGTCGGAGACCGCGGACGACATCCTGCGTGAAGCAGGCTACCCCGGACGGGGGGACCACAAGTCCCTCACTGTCGTCGACGAACCCAACGGGGTGGAGTTCTACTTCCTCCGCCCCAAAGACATCGCCATCTACGTGGCCAGTGGTCACCTCGATCTCGGCATCACCGGACGAGACCTTGCCGCGGACACCCGCGAGGAGACCGACGAACTCATGGACCTCGGGTTCGGGTCCTCGACCTTCCGCTACGCCGCACCCGCAGGACGCCCGTGGACCGTCGCAGACCTCGAAGGCAAGAGAATCGCCACCTCCTACCCGAACCTCGTCCGCAGGGACCTGCGGAACCGGGGAATCGACGCCCACGTCGTACGCCTCGACGGTGCCGTGGAGATCTCCATCCACCTCGGTGTCGCCGACGCCATCGCCGACGTCGTCTCGACCGGACGAACCCTGCGGCAGCAGGGCCTGGAGCCCTTCGGAGAGCCGTTGATCTCCTCCGCGGCCGTTGTCGTCGGACGCCGGGGAGCCGAGATCGACGCCCGGCAGCGCGTCTTCCTCAAGCGCCTGGAGGGAATCCTCCACGCGCGCAACTACGTGATGCTCGACTACAATTGTCCCAGGGAAATCCTGGACCGGGTATCGTCGATCACGCCGGGCCTGTCCGGCCCCACAGTGTCGCCGCTGGCGCATGAGGACTGGGTCGCCGTGCGGGCGATGGTGCCGCGCCGGGACGCCAACTCACTCATGGACCGGTTGTCGGCTCTGGGGGCCAAGGCCATCCTGGCCAGCGACATCCGCATCGCCAGGATCTGACCGTCACCCAACCCCTGTCGTCCCGGGCCCGGCGCTGATCCGAAAGGTCAAGCGGTACCAGTGTCAGACACTCAGAACGACCCGCAGAATGACGCCCAGAATGACGCCCAGTCCGTTCCCACCGGCCGAACATACCGGCCGGTGACGCTGTCGACGGACATCATCACCTCCGCGGAGTCCATCTCCCGGCAGGCCCATTCCGCGGAATCCTTCCGTACCGAGGAAGATCTCCTCGGCACAATGGAGGTCCCCTCCGACGCCTACTACGGCATCCACGCCCTGCGGGCGGTGGACAACTTCCAGATCTCACGCACCACGCTCAACCAGCTCCCCGAGTTCATCAGGGGCATGGTGCAGGTCAAGAAGGCAGCGGCCCTGGCCAACCGCCGCCTGCACACCCTGCCGGGCAGGAAGGCCGAGGCGATCGTCTGGGCCTGCGACCAGGTCCTCGAAGCCCACCGCTGCATGGACCAGTTCCCCATCGACGTGTACCAGGGTGGTGCGGGTACGTCGACGAACATGAACGTCAACGAGGTCATCGCCAACCTCGCCCTCGAGTACCTCGGGGAGGACAAAGGCAGCTACGACGTCATCAACCCCAACGACGACGTCAACATGAGCCAGTCCACCAACGACGCCTACCCGACCGGGTTCCGCCTCGGCATCCACTCCGCCTTCCAGGAGCTCATCAAACACCTCGGGGCCCTGGAACGTGCCTTCGCCGCCAAGGGTGACGAGTTCCGCGACATCATCACCATGGGACGGACCCAGCTCCAGGACGCCGTGCCCGTGAGCCTCGGTGAGGAGTTCACCGCATTCGCCCGGAACCTGGCGGAGGAACAGGCCCAGCTGGACAGGGCGGCGTCCTTCATGCTGGAGGTGAATCTCGGTGGCACGGCGATCGGTACCGGTGTCAACGCCCCGGCGGGCTACCAGGCCCAGGTGACCTCGGCACTGTCGGAGGTCACCGGTCTGGAGATCAAGCCCGCGCGTGACCTGCTCGAGGCCACCAGCGACACCGGCGCGTACGTCAACGCCAGTTCCGTGGTGAAGCGGGTGGCGATGAAGCTGTCGAAGATCTGCAACGACCTCCGCCTGCTGTCCTCGGGCCCGCGCGCGGGTCTCAACGAGATCAACCTTCCCGAACGGCAGGCCGGCTCCTCGATCATGCCGGCGAAGGTCAACCCGGTGATCCCGGAGGTCGTCAACCAGATCTGCTTCAAGGTCTTCGGCAACGACGTCACCATCTCCATGGCCGCAGAAGCGGGCCAGCTCCAGCTCAACGTCATGGAGCCGGTGATCGCCCAGTCCCTGTTCGAGTCCATCCGCCTGCTCGCCCGCGCCTGCACCACCCTGCGCACCCTCTGCGTCGTCGACATCACGGCCAACCCCGAGGTGTGCCGCGCCTACGTGGACAACTCCATCGGTATCGTCACCTACCTCAACCCGCTGATCGGCCACCACAACGGTGACATCGTCGGCAAGGAATGCGCCCGCACCGGAAAGTCGGTGCGTGAGGTCGTGCTGGAGAAAGGCCTGCTCGACGAGGAGACTCTCGACAAGGTGCTGAGCAAGGAGAACCTGCTGCACCCGGTCTGGCGGGGCGAACTCTTCCTCGACTCCTAGACCGGACTCCTAGACCGGACTCTTGGCCCGGAGCCGTAGACTGGACCCGTGTCCGTCCCCGAGCAGATCTCCCTCGCCCACCGGTCTGCACTGCGCTCCATCGCCAGGGTCGTCGGGGAGACCGCCGATCCGACCCCTCCCGACGTTGCCCGCAGAGCTGTCGCCCGCCAGCTGGAGGGAGGTGGCGTCCTCGTGCTCACCGGCGCAGGTGTGTCGACGGACTCCGGGATCCCCGACTACCGGGGTCCCGGCGGGTCACTGGGACGCCACCGGCCGATGACCTACCAGGAGTTCAGGTACGATCCGCGTGCCTCGCACCGGTACTGGGCACGGTCCTTCGTCGGATGGCGGACCATGGCGGCGGCAGTGCCGAACCCGGTGCACTACGCGATAGCGGAACTGGAGCAGAACGGTCTGGTCGGAGGCGTCATCACCCAGAACGTCGACGGCCTGCACGCCGCGGCCGGTACAGAAAACCTGCTGTGCCTCCACGGCGACCTGTCCCGGGTCATCTGCCTGATCTGCGGCCAGGTCGAGGACCGCAGGGAACTCGACATCCGACTGAACGCCGCGAACCCGGGTTTCCTCGACGAGGTGCGGACCGATCCCGCACAGGTCAACCCCGACGGGGACGTGGAG
The DNA here is from genome assembly GCA_900049755.1 of Corynebacterium provencense. GTDB lineage: Bacteria > Actinomycetota > Actinomycetes > Mycobacteriales > Mycobacteriaceae > Corynebacterium > Corynebacterium neomassiliense. The sequence continues at coordinate 703,912 of LT160593.1, read as the reverse complement.
CTTGACGACGCCCACGTCCGCAGGTTCCGCATGGTGGGCTGCACCGGCTGTGGTTCAGAGCTGCTGAAGCCGGACGTGGTCTACTTCGGAGAACCGGTTCCCGGGCACCGCCGGGAGCGGGCCTCGCAGATGGTGGAGGAGGCGTCCTCGGTCCTTGTCGTCGGTTCCTCCCTGGCGGTGATGAGCGGCTACCGCCCGGTGCTCCAGGCCAGTCGACAGGGCAAGACGATCAGCGTCGTCAACGGTGGTCCGGGGAGGGCGGACGCCCGGGTCGACACCGTCTGGCGGACCCCCGTCGCACCCGCGTTCCTCGGACTCCTGGACGACCTCGGCCTCTCCTGACCGGTCCGGCCCCGGTCCTGCGCCGTTCCTGACCGTTCCGGCTCCGGTCCTGCGCCGGTCAGCTGAACTCGGGTGGGACACCGGGATACTCCGGTGGCGTGCCTCCGAAAGCGGGACAGACCGACCGGAAGGAACACCATCCGCACAGTTTCGAGGTCTTCGGTGCGAAATTCCCGGATCTGGCGTCCTCCCCGACAGCAGCCCAGACCCTCCCAAGGTCCTTCTCCACGTAGTTCAGCTCCGCCGGGGTGGGGGAGAGCACCAGGTCGTCGCGGACCTTCAGGTACATCAGACGGAGCTGCTCGGGAATGTGGTCGAACAGTCGCCACCACACCAGCGCATAGAAACGCATCTGGAACATCGCCTGACCGGCGAACCGGGGAGCCGGCTTCTTTCCCGTCTTGTAGTCGACGACACGCACCTCACCGGACGGCGCGACATCCACCCGGTCGATGAAGCCGCGTACCGGCACCCCGTTGGGCAGGGTGAGGTCGACGAACTTCTCGCAGGCCTCGGCGTCGAAACCCTCGGGATTCTCCATGAGGAAATAACCTTTGACCAGGTCCCTGGCAGCGACGAGGAAATCCTGCCGGTCAGTGTCCGGGACCAGGTTGTCGAGCTCGGGGTCCTCCGCCCTCATCGAGTCCCAGTGCGGCACGAGCATCTTCACGGCAGCCGGATAGGTCCTCCGTTCACGCGGGAGACCGTGGAGCTCCTCCAGTACAGCGTGGACCAGAGTTCCCTTGACCTGCGCGACAGTGCTCGGTTCCGGCAGACGGTCAATCGCCCGGAGCCGGTAGAGCAGCGGGCACTGCCGGTAGTCTCCCACCCGGGAGGGGGAGAGGGCGAGGGGACGTCGGGTCACAGACAATCGAGCATCTTTCCGGGGTTGAGGATTCCCGTCGGGTCGACGGCGTTCTTGATCTCACGGTGCAGTCTACGGTTGCCCTCGTCGAGCTCCTCCGCCAGCCACCGGCTCTTCAACGCACCGACACCGTGCTCGCCGGTGATCGTACCGCCGAGTTCCAGACCCAGCGCCATGATCCTGTCGAAAGCCTCGGTCGCCGCCACGCCGGAGGCGGGATCCCTGCGGTCGTAGAACACCGACGGGTGGACGTTGCCGTCACCGGCGTGGGCGACCAGGGCGACCACCGTGCCCGTCTCGTCCCTGATGCGCTCCACACCCGAGCAGAAGTCGGCGAGACGGGAGCGTGGTACGCAGACATCGTCGATGAGCTGCCCCCCTCCGTGATTACGGGCGTAGTGCTCGTTACCTGGTTGGGCGGAGCGGCGGGCGGCGACAAGCAGTTCCGAATCCTCTGCATTGTCGGCGAAAGCCACGTCCAGGGCACCGTTGTCACGGGCCACCGACGCGAACGCCTCCGTGTCCGCCGCCGCCGTCACCGAATCAGACTGCATGATCAGCACCGCCCCCACACTGGCGTCCAGACCGAAATCCCCGATCTCGTTGACGAAACCCACCGTGATGCTGTCCATCAGTTCCAGGAGACTCGGTTCCGCCCCCGTGTCCATGTACGCAGCGACAGCCTCCGTCGCCGAACGGACGTCAGGGAAGGTCGCCAGGGCGCTCAACGGTGCCGGACCGGCAGGCACCAGCCTCAACGTCGCCTCCACGATCACCCCCAACGTCCCCTCCGACCCGGTGAACAACGCCGCCAGATCCAGACCGGCGACACCCTTGACCGTCCGGTGACCCAGGCGCGTCACCGTCCCGTCAGCCAGCACAACCTTCAGCTCCCGCACATACTCACGGGTCACCCCGTACTTCACACAGCACATCCCACCGGCATTCGTCGCGATGTTGCCCCCGACCGAACACATCGCCACCGACCCCGGATCCGGCGGATAGGCCAGCCCGTAGGCACGCAACGCCTTCTTCAGATCCAGGTTGATGATCCCCGGCTCCACCGTCACCGTCCGGTTGACCTCGTCAACCTCCAGAATCCGGTCCATCGACCGCACCGACAGCAGAATGCACCCGTCGACGGCGCAGGCCCCGCCCGACAGTCCGGAACGTGCACCCTGCGGCACCACCGGGACACCCCGCCGGTGGGCGAACTTCACCGTCTCGACGACATCGTCGACGGTGGCGGCACGGACCAGTGCCAGAGGGGAACCTTCCGCCCGGTATTCTGACTCGTCCCCGGAAAAGGTCTCCAGGACGTCAGGGTCGGTGGTCAGCGAACCGGTGAGCCGGCCGGCGAGATCCGCCAGGCCGGAGGTGGTGACGTTCACAGGTGCTCCAGCATCTTTCCGGGGTTGAGGATTCCCGTCGGGTCGACGGCGTTCTTGATCTCACGGTGCAGTCTACGGTTGCCCTCGTCGAGTTCCTCCGCCAGCCACCGGCTCTTCAGGTTTCCCACGCCGTGTTCGCCGGTGATCGTACCGCCGAGTTCCAGACCCAGCGCCATGATCCTGTCGAAGGCGTCCTGGGCCCGGGCAACCGATTCCGGGTCTCCGGTGTCGAAGAAGACCGAGGGGTGCATGTTGCCGTCACCGGCATGGGCGATGACCGCCACCATCGCCCCGGTCCGGGCACTGATCTCCTCGACGCGACCGCAGAACTCGACCATCTTCGAACGGGGAACGCAGACGTCGTCGAGGAGCTGACCTCCGCCGTGACTGTGTGCATAGTGCTCCCAGGCCGGTTGGGCGGAGCGGCGGGCGGCGACAAGCAGTTCCGAATCCTCGGCATTGTCGGCGAAAGCCACGTCCAGGGCACCGTTGTCACGGGCCACCGACGCGAACGCCTCCGTGTCCGCCGCCGCCGTCACCGAATCAGACTGCATGATCAGCACCGCCCCCACACTGGCGTCCAGACCGAAATCCCCGATCTCGTTGACGAAACCCACCGTGATGCTGTCCATCAGTTCCAGGAGACTCGGTTCCGCCCCCGTGTCCATGTACGCAGCGACAGCCTCCGTCGCCGAACGGACGTCAGGGAAGGTCGCCAGGGCGCTCAACGGTGCCGGACCGGCAGGCACCAGCCTCAACGTCGCCTCCACGATCACCCCCAACGTCCCCTCCGACCCGGTGAACAACGCCGCCAGATCCAGACCGGCGACACCCTTGACCGTCCGGTGACCCAGACGCGTCACCGTCCCGTCAGCCAGCACAACCTTCAGCTCCCGCACATACTCACGGGTCACCCCGTACTTCACACAGCACATCCCACCAGCATTCGTCGCGATGTTGCCCCCGACCGAACACATCGCCACCGACCCCGGATCCGGCGGATAGGCCAGCCCGTAGGCACGCAACGCCTTCTTCAGATCCAGGTTGATGATCCCCGGCTCCACCGTCACCGTCCGGTTGACCTCGTCAACCTCCAGAATCCGGTCCATCGACCGCACCGACAGCAGAATGCACCCGTCGACGGCGTTTGCGCCGCCGGAGATGCCCGACCGTGCGCCCTGCGGCACCACCGGGACACCCCGCCGGTGGGCGAACTTCACCGTCTCGACGACATCGTCGACCGACCGTGCACGGACAAGTGCGAGGGGAGTGCCCTGAGGGGAGTAGAGGGACTGGTCACGGGAGTAGGTGGCGAGGATGTCAGGGTCGGTGGTCAGTGAACCGGTGAGTTTCTCACCGAGTTCGCGCAGCTCCTCTGTGACAGGTGCACCCGCCCCCACAGATGTCGCTGACGCCGCGGACGCACCCGGAACCGGACCGGGGTTGGAAACAGTCATGACATATGACTGTAGTCTGCGCCGGGTGGACACCCCCGGAGTGTCCCCCGTCCCCGTCCCCGCTTTCCCGGCCTTTCCCGGATCTTCCCTGGCCCGTCACATTCTGGGATTTTCCTCAGAACATGCTCGGCGTGCGCTCACAGCGGCAGGCCACGCCGACGCCGGTAGCCCCGGACAATCTGGTTCACCACAGTGAGGACGAGCATGTAGACGGCGATGACGTACACCGTGGAGATTCCCAGCGCCTGGAAGACGAGGGCACCGCACACCGCACCGGTCGCCAGTCCGCACCACAGCAGCAGGTGCGAGATCCACCGGATGTGTTCCCCTCCGAAGAAGGCGTCCACCATCCTCTGTCCCATCTTCACCAGGGTGCCCGTCATGTAGGTGAGAGGGACCGCCACCTCACCGTCGCGTTCGAAGACACTGTTGATCACCCCGATTCCCACGGAGAGCACGAGGGTGGCGGGACGGTCGGCGTCCAGCGCGACGAGCAGGGCGGAAAAGCCGAACAGCAGTGTCACGGTGACCATCACCGCCTCACGGGCACGGGTGATGTCCCAGCGACGCGCCGACAGCCGGTTGACCAGGGCACCGAGAATGACACCGGTGACGAACAGCACCAGACAGCTGCCCGCCAGGACGGCAAGGTGGGTGTCGCCTTCCACGGCGGCGGTGGCGAATCGGGTCGTGTTCCCTGACATGAACGACAGGAAGACGCCACCGAGGTAGAGAAAGCCGACCGAGTCGACGAACCCGGCCAGCACGGTGAGGGCGACAGCGAGAAGCTGCTCGCCACGACGGTAGGTATGCACGCGCTCACACTACCGTGGGCGTCCCTGCGCGAAACCGGACCCGTCCAGGAAACACGACAGCGGTGATCTGGAGATCCGGGCTCTTCGCTCTAGACTGGTCGGGTCAGCCGGCCGCAACCTGCACGGCACCTCCACGACACAGACGACGACAGATGAAGGGGACACCGTGGCCTACTCGGGTCCGTTCCAGCCCGGAGACCGGGTACAGCTCACCGACGCCAAACGCCGGCACTACACAATCACCCTGGAACCGGGGGGAAGCTACTTCACCCACAAAGGTGAGATCAGGCACGACGACATCATCGGCCGCGACGAGGGAACCGTCGTGGTCTCCCACGTCGGAGGTGAGTACCTGTGCTTCCGGCACCTGCTCGTCGACCATGTTCTGTCCATGCCCCGCGGAGCGGCGGTGATCTACCCGAAGGACGCCGCGCAGATCCTCGTCGAAGGGGACATCTTCCCCGGCGCGAAGGTGCTGGAGGCAGGTGCCGGCTCCGGTGCTCTGTCAATGACCCTGCTGCGGGCGGTCGGTGAACACGGCAGAGTCATCTCCTACGAGGTCAGGGAAGACCATCTCGCCTTCGCCGAAGCCAACGTCGACGAGTACATGGGAGGCCACCCGGACAACTGGGACCTGCGCCTGGGCGACCTGAGGGACGTCACCGTCGGGGACACGGACGGTCCGGTGGACCGGGTGATCCTGGACATGCTCGCCCCGTGGGAATGCCTGGAGACGGTACGGGACCTGCTCATCCCGGGCGGGGTGTTCATGACCTACGTCGCCACGGTCCCGCAGCTGATGAAGGTGATGGAGGGCATCCGGGAACTGAAATGCTTCACCGAGCCGAAGGCGTGGGAGTCCCTGGTGCGGGAGTGGAAGGTCGAGGGCCTGGCGACCCGTCCCGAGCACCGGATGAACGCCCATACGGCGTTTCTGGTCTGGGCGCGGAGACTGGCCGACGGTACCGTGGCCCCGCGTCCTCAGCGCAGGGCCCGGAAGTAGGGTCCGACCGGCAGGGCCCGGAAGTAGGGCCCGGCGGCAGAGCCTGCCGTGCAGGGCCCTGCAGCAGGGCCTGCTGTGCAGGGTCCGGCAGCAGGATCGGGACGCCGGTCCGCCGGTACCGGTCAACCCAGGGTTACCTGCCTAGTAGACTGGTCGACATGACCAACGGCCCGGCCCAAGACACCACCCCCGAAGCCCGATCAGGCGGAGGTCCCGGCGGCCCCTCGTCCCCGGTGACCTCCGGCCCGGAATCCTACCGTCAGCTCCAGCTGGCGAACCGGACCCTGGGCACCCGCAATGCGAAGCTCACGGAACTGCTCAAGGCCAGCCGCGACAAGCTGGACGAGCTCAACGCCCGCCTCGATGCGCTGGCCGAGCCTCCGAGCACCTACGGCACGCTGCTGGAGTCCGGGCCGGACGCCACCACCGCCGAGGTCCACACCGCGGGCAGGCGGATGCGCCTGCAGGTCAGCCCCCGGGTCGACCGCCGGGACCTGCAGCCGGGGGCGCTGGTCCGGCTGGGGGAGGGCCAGCAGGTCGTCGAGGTGTGCGGAGTCACCGACTCCGGCGACCTGGCGACCGTGGTCGAGGTTGTCGACGGATCCCGGATCATCGTCGCCGACAAGCTGGGGGAGGAGTCTCTCATGCGGTGCGCCGGAGCACTGACCTCCGCGATCAGGGAGGGGCAGGTCGGCGCCGGCGACACGGTCGTCGTGGACCGTCGGGCAGGCTACGCCTTCGAGGTCGTCACCAGGGCCGAGGTGGAGAACCTCATCCTGGAGGAGGTCCCGGACGTCTCCTACTCCGACATCGGAGGTCTGAAGAGTCAGATCGAACAGCTCCACGACGCCGTCGAGCTTCCCTTCCTGCATCCGGAGATGTACCGCAGCTACGGTCTGCTGCCGCCCAAGGGAGTTCTCCTCTACGGTCCTCCCGGCTGCGGGAAGACCCTCATCGCCAAGGCCGTGGCGTCCTCCCTGGCCCGGAGGATGGACGCTGCGGCCCAGAGCGCGGGACAGGGTGGGGAACAGGGTTCCGGACAGGTTGCCGGACACAATGCAGGCCACGGGGATTCCGCCCGCTCCTACTTCCTGAACATCAAGGGCCCCGAGCTGCTCAACAAGTTCGTCGGTGAGACCGAACGGCAGATCCGGCTCATCTTCGAACGCGCCCGGAAGATCGCCTCGGCGGGTTCCCCGGTCATCATCTTCTTCGACGAGATGGAGGCGATCTTCAGGACGCGCGGCACCGGAGTGTCCTCCGACATGGAGTCCACGGTCGTCCCCCAGCTCCTCGCCGAGATCGACGGTGTGGAGGGTCTGAGGAATGTCATCGTCATCGGGGCGTCCAACCGGGAGGAACTGATCGACCCGGCGATCCTGCGCCCCGGCCGTCTGGACGTGAAGATCCGGGTGGAACGTCCTGACCGTGCCGCCTCCCTCGATATCCTGGGCAAGTACCTCACCGACGACCTGCCTCTGGAACCCGGGGTCAGTGCCGCGCAGCTCCGGGAGAGGATCGTCGACAGACTCTTCTCCCGCGACATGCCTTTCCTCACCCTGCATTTCGCCGACGGAACGACCCGCACCCTCTACTACGGTGACTTCGCCTCCGGGGCGATGCTGGCCAATATCGTCGACCGTGCCAAGAAATTCGCGATCAAGGACGCCCTGCAGGGCAGGGGTGACGGTATCTCCACCGGGCACGTCGACCTCGCCGTCGCCGAGGAGTGCCACGACAACGACGACCTGCCCGACACGACCAACCCCGCCGAATGGGCCCGCATATCCGGCCACAGCTCCCGTCGTGTCGTCGACATCACCGTCCACCACGACCAGGTGGCGGCATGAACCGGCCGAGACGGATCCTCGGCACCGAAACCGAGTTCGGCATCATCACCCCCGACGACCCGACGACCAGTCCGATCGAATCCTCCACCAGGGCGGTCGTCGCCTACGCGGCAGCCTCCGGTGCCGGGGTCGACCGACGGACCCGGTGGGACTACGCACAGGAGTCGCCCCTGCGTGACGTCCGGGGCTTCGACCTGCGCCGCTACCGCACCGCACCGGTGATCGACCCCAACTCCCTGGGCAACGCGAATGTGGTGACCACGTCCGGAGCCCGGTTCTACGTCGACCACGCGCACCCGGAGTACTCCTCGCCGGAGACGACGGACGCCTGGGACGCCGTGATCTGGGACAAGGCGGGTGAACTGATGATGCACGAGGCCGCCCGAGCGGCAGGAGAGGTCGAGGGCCGTCCGAGACTGCAGATCCACAAGAACAACGTCGACGGCAAGGGCGCGTCCTACGGCGCCCACGAGAACTACCTCTACCCACGTGCCTACGACACCGCCGCCGTCCAGGCGGCACTCGTGCCTCACTTCGTGACACGTCAGGTGTACACCGGTGCGGGAAGGGTCGGCATCGGCCAGACCGGTGGGACCCCGGGCTTCCAGATCAGCCAACGCGCCGACTACATCGAAACCACGGTCTCCCTGGAGACCACCCTCAACCGGGGGATCATCAACACCCGTGACGAGCCGCACTCCGGCTCCGACTGGGCGCGGATGCACGTGATCATCGGGGACGCCAACCTCTCCGAATTCGCCACCTTCCTCAAACTCGGGACCACCGCCCTGGTCCTCGACGCCGTCGGGGCCGGCGTGGACTTCACCGACCTCGCACTGCTCGACCCGGTGGAGGCGGTCCGGGAGGTGTCCCGTGACCTGAGCTGCGCCCGCCCGCTCCGTCTCTACGGCGGTCGCGAACTCACCGCGGTGCAGATCCAGCAGGAGATCCGGGACAGGACGGTACAGGCACTGGACATCGACGCCGCCGGCCGGGACGACCTCGTCGTCGAACTGTGGGGCGAGATCCTCGGGGATCTCGCCCGGGACCCGTTGTCCACCGCCGACCGGCTGGACTGGACCGCGAAGTACTCGCTGCTCGACGCGTACCGTTCCCGTGGACTGGACTGGGGCGACCCCAGGCTGTCGCTGGTCGACATCCAGTACCACGACATCGACCCCGACAAAGGCCTGTACCACGCCCTGGTCAGGAGGGGGAGGATCAGGACGCTCGTCCCTGCCGCCGACATCCGGGCCGCGGTGACGACACCGCCACGCACCACCCGGGCCTGGCTCCGTGGTGAGGTCACCCGGCGCTTCCCGGACAGTCTCCTGGCCGCCAACTGGGACTCCCTGGTACTCGACGTGGAACACGACGGGTCTACCGCCACCCGTGTACGGATGCCTGACCCTGCCCGGGCGACTGCAGCGGAACTGGAGGAGGCACTGTCGACCGTGGCGTCCCCCGGGGAACTGGTCACGGTCCTCGACAGACTGCTCCCGGGCTGTGTCACACCGGTGCCCGGAAGCTGACGGGACTACCCTGGACACAGGAGAAGACACCTGTGAGAGGTCACACGCAGATTCCTGCGGACAGACCTGCAGGCGCAGACAGACACCTACTACACGAAGAACAGGATCCCGCACATGACGACAGGTGGTTCAGGACAGGGACAGGTCCACGGCGGACGGGGACGGGGGGACGGTCCGGCCTCCGGTGACGTCACCGCGTCCGGGCAGGAGCAGCTCAAGGTCTCCGGTACCGATGACCTGCTCGACGAGATCGACGGGCTGCTGGAGTCCAACGCCGAGGAGTTCGTGAAGTCCTACGTTCAGAAGGGCGGGCAGTGAGCACCGTCCACACCCGTCGGATCACAGGTCTGGAGACCGAGTTCGGGATCACCAGTGTCCTGGACTCCCACCGTCGTCTCGGCCCCGACGAGGTGGCACGCCACCTGTTCGCCCCGGTTGTCGAAGAACACCGCAGTTCGAACATCTACTGGCCCAACGCCTCCCGCGTGTATCTCGACGTGGGTGCCCACCCGGAGTACGCCACAGCAGAATGTGACTCCCTGCACCAGCTGGTCACCTACGACCGTGCGGGCGAGGTGATCTTCAACCGACTCGCCGTCGCCTGCGAGGAGTCCCTGGCCCGACGGGGCGTGGGCGGCAGAGTCTACCTCCTGAAGAACAACACCGACTCGGTCGGCAACTCCTACGGCTGCCACGAGAACTACCTGGTCGGAAGGGAGATGCCGCTGAAGGCACTGTCCGCGCAGCTGCTCCCGTTCCTCGTCACCCGACAGCTCATCTGCGGGGCGGGGAAGGTCAGCGTCCCGTCACCCGGTTCCCCCAACGAGAACTTCGGGCCGGGGTTCTGCCTCTCCCAGCGGGCAGACCACGTCTGGGAGGGAGTCTCCTCGGCGACAACCAGGTCCCGGCCGATCATCAACACCCGGGATGAGCCGCACGCCGACTCCTCCCTCTACCGCAGACTCCACGTCATTGTCGGGGACTCGAACATGTCCGAGACCACGACGGCACTGAAGGTCGGCTCGACCCTCCTCGTCCTCGAGATGATCGAGGCCGGTGTGGAACTGCCGGACTTCGAACTGTCCAACGAGATCAGGTCCATCCGGGAGATCGCCCGCGACCTCACCGGCGCAGCCCCGCTGGAACTGCGCGACGGGAGGACCGTCACCGCCCTGGAGATCCAGCGCGCCTTCCACTCCGCGGCCACGGAGTGGCTGACCCGGCGCGAAGCTGAGGGCACCGGCACTCCCGACGACCAGCTCGCCGACGTCCTCGACCTGTGGGGTCGGGTCCTGGACTGCTTCGGTACCGGGGACTTCTCCGCCGTGGACACCGAGATCGACTGGGTGATCAAGAAGAAGCTGCTCGACGCGGTAGCCGAGCGAAACGGACTGGAGATCACGGATCCCCGCATCGCCCAGATCGACCTGACCTACCACGACATCAACCCTGAGCGGGGACTCTTCCGGCTCCTGGTCCGTCGGGGGGCCGCCCGCACCCTCGTCGACCCGCAGGCTGTCGAGGCTGCGACCAGGCAGGCGCCGGCGACCACCCGTGCCGCCGTGTGTTTTTTTTTATGAGGAGCCCGGCCCCCACGGATATACCCCCTCTTCCCCAACCCGCCGCTTTCCCGATCTGGTCCCCCCGCCGGGGCCCCCGGGGCGTTTTCTTTCTTTTACACACATATAAGTGTGAAAAAGGGAGGGGGACGGGCCCCGCCTCAAGGTCAACGGGGAGGGCGGGGGAGAACTGCTCCTGCCCGACCCCTTCCTCGTCACCTCCCCGGAGATCGAGGCCGGACTCGACGACCTCCTCACCGTCCTGGCGGAGTCCCCGGCATGAGCGGGAGGTCAGGTCGGAACCGCCCCGTGCCGGTCTACTGGGAGGAAGGCGCCTCCAGGATCCTCAACCTCCTGGTGACACTCCTCGACAGCCGTACCCCACGGTCGACCGGGTGGATCAGGGAGAAGGTCGGGGGTTACGAGGGCACGGCCGACACGGTCCGTAAACAGCTCGAACGCGACCGTCTGATCCTCCGGCAGCTGGGGGTGCAGGTCACCGTGGAGTCTGCCACGGATGACGAAGGACTGACCGAGAAGCGGTACAGCGTGGACCGGGAGACCAGTTTCCTGCCGGAGTTCCGGTTCACCCCCGGGCAGTGGGCGGCGGTCTCCGCCGCGGGCCGGTGGGCGATGGAACCGGAACTGGCTGCCCTGGTACGTGCCGCGGTGACGAAGCTCACGCCTGCCGGTCCTGTCTCCGTCGGAGGCCCCGCACCGGTCGTCGGGGCACTGCCCGACACCACCGACCTGACCGACGACGACATCCGTACGCTCACCCGGTCCCTGGATCAGGGACACCTGCTGCGCTTCAACTACTGGCCCAGCCCCACCGCGGAACCCCGGGAACGCACCCTCGAACCGTGGGGGGTCGCCGCGGTGGACGGCCGTCTCTTCCTCACCGGCCACGATGTCGACCGCGGTGCCCAGCGCACTTTCAGACTCTCCCGCATCGCCGACCTGGAACCGGTGCCCGCCACACGGTCCGTGCCTGTCCCGGACCGTCCCGTCCGCGAACTGGTCATCGAAGGTCTGGAGGCGGCGTCCTCCCTGGTCACCGCGACCGTGCTCTTCCGTAACGGTCGGGCGCAGGAACTGCGCGCCCGGGCGGTGGGAGACCCTGTCCTGCACAGGGAAGGGGAGGTCCTCACGGTCGGGCCGGTGGACCGCCTCTGGCTGGTCAGGACCGCCGCCGCCTACGCCCCGGATGCGGTGGTGCTCGGCCCCGACGACATCGTGGGCGAGATCGTCACCCTGCTCCGCCACGCCCGTGACATCCTGTCCCGCAGTGCCGGCACAGTACAGGTGACGCCGGGGACGCCGACGACACAGGAGGACAACCGTGACCACCACCGGTGATGCAGCTTCCCCTGCCGCACCGTCCCGCAGGGGCAGTGCGGTGAGCAGGCTCGACCAGCTCAGACGGATCCTGTCGGTGCTGGCCTGGTTCCGGACACATCCGGACGCCACGCTCATGACCACCGCGGAACGGTTCGGGGTGAGTGTCCCGCAGCTGCGGGAGGAACTGAGGCAGGTCAGGTACAGCGGCCTGCCGGGGCTTCTGCCGGGCGACACCGTGGACCTGGACATCGACGGTGCCGGAGTGACGCTGAGGGACCTCCAGGGCCTCGGCCGCCCCCTCGCCCTGAATGACACGGAGGCCGCCACCCTGGTACTGAACCTGGAGAAACTGTCCAGCATCCTCACCGACGGGGAACGCGCCGACGCCGACAGTGCCGCCTCTGTGGTCCGTTCCCTGGTGCACCCCCGCCACCGGGCTGGACCCCTGCCGGTCCCCACCCCGGCGGCACCGGCGGAAACCGGCCCGGGTTCCTCCGCCGCGGACACCCTGGCGGTTCTGCGCGAGGCGAACTCGTCCCGGCGGTGGGTGCGGTTCTCCTATCTCTCGGTGTCCTCCGACTCCCGGACAGTGCGGGAGATCATCCCAGACACCGTCGCCGTGCTCGACGGTTCGGGTTACCTGTGGGGACGCCCTGCGGCGGGGGAGGACACCGGACCGCAGAGGTGTTTCTCGGTGTCACGCATGGACGACGTCGAGATCCTCGACCGTGCCGCCCCGCCCGCACAGCCCCGGCAGATCACGGCAGAGGACCCGTTCGGTTTCCTTGACGCCGCGGACTCCTGGGCCGAACTGACCTTGACCGGGGAGGCGATGTGGATGCTGGAGTACCTTCCCGTGTGGCATATCGACGGTACCCGGGTCGAGATCCCCGACACCGGGCAGTGGCTGGACCGCTTCCTCATCGCCTACGCCCCGGAGATCACCGCCGTCGAGCCGGCGGACGTAGCTGAACGTGCGGTGAACAGGTGCGAGTCCGCATTGGCCGCGTACGGACGCCTGGCGTAACCTGACCGGTGTAACTTCTACGGCCTCTTCACGGCCCGGTACCACTACTGAAAGGCACTGACCAATGGGCAACATCGGATGGCCCGAGCTTCTCCTCATCGTCGTCGTTCTGCTGCTCCTGTTCGGCGCTGCCAAGCTGCCGAACATGGCACGTTCCCTCGGCCGTTCCATGCGGATCTTCAAGAGTGAGATGAAGGAGATGAAGAACGACGACAAGCCCGCTGTCGAATCCCCTGCCGTGTCCGCAGAAGCTGAGGCGGCGCGCCGGATCGCCGACCCCGCGACGCATGTCGCCGACACGACCACCGGTGACGTCCCGGTGAAGGGCTCCGCCACGGAAACCGGGACCCGGGAGCTCTAGCCCCCGACGATGTCCACCACTGAGCAGACCGGGGTCCGGCCCCGGCGTACCTCCCGACGTAAGGTCCGCGCCGAGGGCGCGAACATGACCCTGGTCGAGCATCTCAAGGAACTGCGTCGCAGGCTCCTCATCGCGTTGGCCGCCGTGGCCGTCGGCACGATCCTGGGCTACATCTGGTATGACGCCTCGGTGCTCGGGACCCCGAGCCTCGGCGACATCCTCAAGGAACCGTACTGCCAGGTGCCCCCGGAGAACCGGCTCGGTGGTGACGCCGGAGACTGCCGGCTGCTGGCCACGGCGCCGTTCGACATGTTCATGCTCCGGCTCAAGGTCGGCCTCATCGCCGGTCTCGTGCTGTCTGCCCCGGTGTGGCTGGGTCAGATCTGGGGGTTCATCACCCCGGGGCTGAAGAAGAACGAGAAGCGCTGGACCCGCGGATTCGCGACAGTCGCCACCCTCCTCTTCGTCTTCGGCGCGGTCCTGGCCTACTTCGTCCTCGCCTACGGTCTCGATTTCCTCATGACCATGGGCGACAACGCCCAGATCTCCGCGCTCAACGGCAAGGAGTACCTGAACTTCGCTCTCGCTCTGCTGCTCATCTTCGGGGTCAGTTTCGAGGTGCCGCTGATCACGGTGATGCTCAATCTCGCCGGCGTCCTCCCGTACCGGGTGCTCAAGGAGAAGCGGCGGATCATCATCATGTTCCTGTTCGTCTTCGCCGCCCTGGTCACCCCCGGCCAGGATCCCGTGTCCATGATCATCCTCGCCGTGTCGCTGTGCGTCATGATGGAGATGGCCACCCAGTTCGCGCGAGTCAACGACCGGCGTCGTGCCCGCCGGGCAGGCCTGGATCCCGCTTCAGCCGACACCTTCGACACCGACGCACTCGATGACGAGGCAGCGTCGACGGTCCTCCCCGCCGCTCCGCTGTCCGCCGTCGAGGGGGCCGCCGGTCCCACCCCCGCCCCGGGCGACGGGCCCGAACCCCCGGCCCCGCTCGAACCCCCCCCGCCTGTGCATGCCCGTCTCTTATACACCTCTAGATGTGAATAAGAGAC
>LT160593.1:289921-689225 GCA_900049755.1 Corynebacterium provencense | reverse complement strand
CCCCCCGGCACAGAGAGCGGTGGCCCAGAGACCGGCAAAAGTGTGCCCCACCCGCCGTGCCCAGGTGAGCCTCAGGTACCCCGGGGCAATGTTGTTTGAGGGCGGTGGGGGCCTAACTCTAATCCCAGCCGAGGGATGTAAAAAAACCACCCGCCGCCCCGGGCGACGGGCCCGAACCCCCGGCCCCGCTCGAACCCCCCCGGCCTGTGCATGCCGCGCAGCACGAACGGTTCCGGGACACCCCGGGGACCGCGCCCGCCCGGTCCGGTCAGTCCGGCCCCCACGGCAACAGCGGGAACAGCTACACGTCCGGAAATCTCGATGACATCCTCTGACCCGGTGGACAACTCCACCGCAGCAGGGGTCCCGGCGGTACTTCCCGAAGCCGTGGCGTCCTTCATCACGCAGTATCCGTTCCCCCTCGACGACTTCCAGCTCCGTGGCGCCTGTGCGGTCGCCGCCGGACGAGGGGTCCTGGTGTGCGCCCCCACCGGGGCGGGGAAGACCGTGGTCGGGGAGTTCGCCGTCCACCTCGCCCTCCAACGTGGCGGGGTGTGCTTCTACACCACCCCGATCAAGGCACTGAGCAACCAGAAGTACCACGACCTTGTCGCGCGGTACGGACCGGAGAAGGTCGGCCTGCTCACAGGAGACACCAGCGTCAACGGTGACGCGCCCGTCATCGTCATGACCACCGAGGTGCTGCGCAACATGATCTACGCAGGCTCCGAACGGCTCGACAACCTCACCCACGTCGTGATGGACGAGGTCCACTTCCTCGCCGACCCTTCCCGCGGGCCGGTATGGGAGGAGGTCATCCTCAACCTCGACCCCTCCGTCGTCCTGGTGAGCCTGTCGGCGACGGTGAGCAATGCGGAGGAGTTCGGAGGCTGGCTGACCACGGTCCGCGGTGACACCGACATCATCATCACGACCCACCGTCCGGTCCCTCTCGACCAGTTCATGATGGTCGACCGGCAGATCCTTCCCCTCAACGACCCCGGTCACCCCGAGGAAGCCAACAGGGCCGTCCTCGCCGCAGCGGCGCGCGCGGAGGAGAAGGGCAGACGCACGGGACCGAAACGCACCGACGTCATCGCCCGGATGGGGGCCGCCGGAATGCTGCCGGCGATCTACTTCATCTTCTCCCGCGCCGGTTGTGACGGAGCGGTCCGTCAGCTCCTCGTCGACCGCGTACGCCTCACCACCGACGCCGACCGGGACGCCATCCTACGCACCGTCGACGACGGGGTCCGGGACATCCCCACCGGCGATCTCGGCGTCCTCGGCTTCCGCCAGTGGCGTCGGGCGCTGGGCAACGGCTACGCCGCCCACCATGCCGGCATGCTGCCCGCATTCCGCCACATTGTCGAGGACCTGTTCAGCAGGGGCCTGCTGAAAGCCTGTTTCGCCACGGAGACGCTCGCACTGGGCATCAACATGCCCGCCCGGTCAGTGGTGCTCGAGAAGCTCGTGAAGTACAACGGCGAATCGCACGTCGAGCTCACCCCGGGGCAGTACACGCAGCTCACCGGAAGGGCGGGACGCCGCGGCATCGACACCCGGGGCAATGCGGTCGTCCTGTGGTCCAGGGGACTGGACCCTCACGCCGTGGCACAGCTCGCCGGGACCCGGACCTACCCCCTGGACTCCACCTTCCGACCCGGCTACAACATGGCCGTCAACCTCATCGCCACCCGGGGATACGACGCAGCCCAGCAGCTTCTGGACCGCTCCTTCGCCCAGTACCAGGCTGCCGCACACGTGGTGGAACAGGCCTCCCGGATGACGCGCAGACGCCGTGACCTCGCCGGCCTGGAGAAGGACCTGGCAGGGCAGCTGCGGTCACAGCACACGGACCTGACGTCCCGGGACGTCATCGAGTACGCCGCCCTGCGCCGTGACCTGGCACTGGCGGAGCGGAAGTCGAAACTCGATTCCGGCAGCCAGCGGGAGAAGGAGATCTCCAACCTGCTGTCGTCGCTGAGTGTGGGCGACATCATCGCCCTGCCCACCGGCAACAACCCGGACGTCGCGGTGGTCGTACGGTCAGACTCCGACCACAGGCACCCACGGCCGTGGATCGTCGTGGAGGACGGCTGGTGCGGTCCGGTCGCCCCGGAGTCCTTCGGCAATGTGCCGGTGCCGGTCGGTCACATGAAGCTGCACAGGAACGCGGGACGCTCACCGAAGCGCAACGCCCGGGCGGTGGCGTCCAATCTGCGGCGTCAGCGGGTCGACAGGCCACGGAAGTTGAAGATGAAGGCCGGCGGCGGCTCATCACGCGAGGCGGCGGTTCTGCGGGAGAAGGTGCACATGCACCCGGTGCACTCGCTGCGTAACCGGGAGGATCTGGTGCGCCCGGCCGAGCGGGTCGTCGCCGCCCGCCGGACCCTGGACCGGGAGCTGGAGGCGGTGACCCCGGATTCAGAGACCCTGTCAGCGACCTTCGACCACATTCTCGACCTGTTGGTGGAACTGGACTACGTGGAGTACGCCGGTGATCCCTTGAGGGAGAACCTGCAGGTCACGACGGAGGGAGAGCGCCTGTCCCGGATCCACCACGAATCGGATCTGCTGGTCGCCCAGTGTCTGCGACGAGGAGTGTGGGACGATCTCGATCCGGCGGAACTCGCGGCAGTGGCCTCGACCGTCGTCTTCGAGAACCGTCGTGAGACCACCGGACGGCACATCACCGAGGTGCCGACAGAATCCCTGGCCACCGCGATATCCGCGGTGGGACGCATCCACGGTGAGCTGACCAGCGACGAGACCCGGCACGGACTGCCGTTGACCCGCGAACCGCAGACAGGTTTCGCCACCGCCGTACACCAGTGGACCTCAGGTGCCCCGCTGGACTACTGTCTGCGGGCGGCTGAGGCCGCCGGCTCACAGCTCACCCCGGGGGATTTCGTACGCTGGTGTACCCGGGTGATCGACCTGCTGGAGCAGGTGAAACGGACCGGCTACGCAGACTCCGTGAGAGCCGCCGCACGCAGAGCGGTTCCCGCGATCCGGCGTGGCGTGGTGGAGCTCGGAGCTACGTCGTAGTCGTAGAGTGGGGGACCATGACTGTCCCGTTCCCACTTTCCACCTACACCGCACGTCTCGACGCCGTCGCAGCGCTGCTCGGGCAGCAGCACATCGACGCCGCGGTACTCACCCCCGGTGCCGACCTACGGTTCCTGCTGGCCAGCGACATCGACACCCACGAGCGATTCTCAGCCCTCGTCATCACCCCGACCACCCGCCGCATCGTGGTGCCCGCCGTGGACGCCGGGGCACTGCGCGACGGGATCGCCGGACAGGCCGGGGTACAGGTCGTGCCGTGGACCGACGGTCAGGATGCACTCGAGCTCGCCGTCGGAGACCTTCACAGGCACGCCGCAGACGCCACAGTCGCGGTCTCCGGCGAGATGCCCGCCAATCACCTGCTGAACCTCCAGGCCCGCGGTCTGAGAACGGTCAACGCCACCGCGGTACTGCGGGACGTGTTCATGGTCAAGGACGCGTCCGAGATCGCGGAGCTGCGTCGGGCCGGGGCCGCCATCGATGAGGTGCACCGTCAGGTCCCCGGTCTGCTGCGCGCCGGCCGCACCGAGCGGGAGGTCGCCGGTGATCTGGAGAAGCTCATCCTGGCCGGACATGTGGCCGTGGACTTCATCATCGTCGGCTCTGGCCCGCACGGCGCAGACCCGCACCACGACTACTCCGACCGGATCCTGGAAGAAGGTGACATTGTCGTCATCGACATCGGAGGCACACTGGACTCCGGATACCACTCGGACTGCACCCGTACCTATATCGTCGGCCCGGTGGACGCCGCCCGCCCGGACCAGGCGGAGGCGTACCGCGTCCTGCGCCGGGCACAGCAGGCCGGGCTGTGTCTGGAGTTCAGCCGTGTTCTCTTCCGATCTGCTCTCTCTTATCCCCATCTAAATGTGTATAAGAGACGTACCGCGTCCTGCGCCGGGCACAGCAGGCCGGGCTGGACGCCGCGAAGCCCGGCATCACCGCCGGTGCACTGGACACGATCGTCCGCGACATCATCGTCGACGCCGGCTACGGCAGGTTCTACACCCACCGCACCGGCCACGGCATCGGCCTGTCAGGTCATGAGGAACCGTTCATCATCGCCGGCAATGAACTCACACTGGAGGAGGGCATGACCTTCTCTGTCGAGCCGGGGATCTACGTGCCGGGCGACTGGGGTGCCAGGATCGAGGACATCGTGGTGCTCACCGCTGACGGCTGCGAACCGTTGAATGTCACGACCCGCGACCTGGTCGCAGCAGGTGCAGGGGAGGGGTCATGAGCCGCATCGTCCTGTTCGGGGCGAGCAGCGAGATCGGCGGAGAGATCATCACCCGTCTCGCACCGGGCAATGAGATCGTGCTCGCCGCCCGGCGGCCTGAGTCGTTGACCGCTCTCGGGGACGCCTGCCGTACGGCAGGAGCTGCTGTCGTCGAATCTGTCTTCTTCGACGCCGACGATGTGGAGGCGCAGGCGTCCGTGATCGGGGACATCGAGTCCCGCGGCGCGATAGACACGGCAGTGGCCGCTTTCGGTGTCCTCGGGGACCAGGAGCTGGCTGAGCGCGACGGTCGCGAAGTGGCACGTGTGCTCCACACGGATTTCACGGCGCAGGCGGTGCTGCTCACCGAGCTGTCGGAACGGATGAGGGCCAGGGGGAGGGGCGACCTGGTGGCGTTCTCGTCGATTGCCGGGGCGCGGGTGAGGCGTCCGAACTATGTCTACGGTTCGGCGAAGGCCGGGCTGGACGGGTTCTGCCAGGGCATGCAGGACGCCCTGCGTGGCACCGGAGTGCGGTTGACGGTCATACGGCCGGGGTTCGTCATCGGCCGGATGACCGGGGGGATGGAGCCGGCACCGTTGTCGACGACACCGGACGTGGTGGCGGATGCCGTGGTCAGGGCGCTGCAGAAGGGGACTACCGATGTGTGGGTGCCCCGGTCGCTGGGACTGCTGGCCCGGGTCATGCGACTGGTGCCGCGTTTTCTGTGGCGGCTCGCACCACGGTGACACCGTACCTGTCCGGTGCGGCCGGTACAGTGGTCCGCATGCTCCGCCTCCTGTTCCTGGTCTATCCGGCCGTCGAAATCGTCACTCTCGTTCTCCTCGGACGATGGGTGGGGTTCGGCTGGGTCTTCCCGGCGCTCCTGCTCACACCGGTCATCGGGTTCCTCATCGCCAGGGCCCTGCTCCGCAGAATGCGGAGCCGTATCCCCTCCCAGCGCTCCGATCCGGCGAAGACCGACACTTTCACGGCAGAAGCCGCGGTGACGCTGCTCGCCTGCCTTCTTCTCGTCATTCCCGGGATAGCCACGTTCATCATCGGTCTCGTGGTGGCAGTGCCTCCGGTGAGAACGGTCATCGCTTCACGTCTCGGTCGTAGTCTGGGACTTCGCGTCATCTCCGTCGGTCAACGGTTCGCCGGTTCCGGGACCGGGATCTTCACAGGCAGGGGCCGAAATGACGGCGACGCCGGCTGGGGAGAGGTCATCGACCACCGCGCCGGGGAGGCCGGTGACGGCGGTACGGTACGTGACCGGGAGGATCCTCCGGGAGGTCACGGTTCCGGTACCACCGGGGACGCCGGTGACCCCCGGTGACCCGTTCCGGCCGAGGCGGAT
This sequence comes from Corynebacterium provencense, assembly GCA_900049755.1. Lineage (GTDB taxonomy): Bacteria > Actinomycetota > Actinomycetes > Mycobacteriales > Mycobacteriaceae > Corynebacterium > Corynebacterium neomassiliense. Next base: position 683,571 of record LT160593.1, on the reverse strand, counting down.
CGTCTGAGCCGGCAGGGGCGGCGAAGCCTGCCCTGAGATTCGCCGCACTGACTGCTGCAGCAGCCTTCGCCGGGGTCGCCCAGTTCGCCTCCTACCAGCCCACGGGGCTGTGGTGGGCGGCACCGCTCGGATTCGGCGTCCTCTTCCTCGCCGTCTACCGTGTCACCGACGGCGCCGGTCCTACCGGCTCCGCCACGCGGCACCCCACCCGGTGGATCCTGTGGTTGACCTGGGTCCAGGGACTGACCTGCTACCTGTTCCTGCTGCCGTGGGTGGGGGAGTACGTCGGCGCGATCGCCTGGATCGGTCTGTCACTGGTCGAATCCCTGTACTGCCTGCTCTTCGGCGCCGGACTGGCGTACCTCCTGCGCCACTGGCACCGTCATCCGCTGCTCCTGCTGGCCGTGCCCGCCTGGTATGTCGCAGTGGAGTGGCTGCGCGCCAACTGGCCGTTCGGCGGGTTCGGCTGGGCCCGTCTGGCCTGGGGTCAGCTGGGGGGACCGCTGGCACAGTGGATCAGTGTCGCGGGTCCCGCTCTGGTCGGGTTCGCAGTCGTGCTCACCGGTTTCGCACTGAGCCTGCTGGCGCACCGGCGGTGGGTCAGTGGCGCCGTCCCGGTCGCTCTGGCCCTCATCGGCGGTCTACTGATTCCTGTGGTCTCTCCGGTGTGGTCCTCCGGTGATGACAGTCCCACCCTCAACGTCGCCGCCGTGCAGGGCAATGTCCCCCGTCTGGGGCTGGACTTCAACGCCCAGCGCGAGGCCGTCCTGGACAATCACGTACGTGCGACCGAGCAGCTCGCCGCCGAGGTCAGGAACGGCCAACGGACACGCCCCGACCTGGTGGTCTGGCCGGAGAACGCCTCCGATGTCGACCCCTACCGTAACCCTGACGCCTACGTCCGCATCCAGGACGCGGCCGCTCAGATCGGTGCGCCGGTCCTCGTCGGGGCGGTGACCCGCGACGAGGAGGGGGACCGGAACGTGGTGATCGTGTGGGATCCGCAGAACGGCCCCGGCCAGCAGCACGTCAAGAAGTACCTCCAGCCGTTCGGCGAGTACATGCCGTTCCGCGACCTGCTGAGGCATGTCAGCCCCTATGTCGACATGGCGGGGAACTTCCTCCCGGGAACCGGCGACAACACGGTGGACGCCGCGGGGCAGACCCTGGCCGTGGCCACCTGCTACGAAGTGTCCTTCGACGGGGCCTACCGCGACGCCGTGCGCAACGGTGCGACGGTGTTCACCAGTCCCACCAACAATGCGACCTTCGGTTTCACGGACATGACCTACCAACAGTTGGCGATCAACCGTATGCGGGCGATCGAGTACGACCGTGCCGTGGTCGTCGCGGCGACCTCAGGGGTCTCCGCGATCGTCGAACCGGACGGTTCGGTCAGCCAACGTACGGAGATTTTCCGGCAAGGCATTTTGCAGGCGGATGTCCCCGTGCGGGATACTGTGACGTTGTCCGCACGTGTCGGGCCGGTGGCGGAGTGGGTGTTCGCCGCCCTCGGCTCCGCAGCAGTGGTGTACGCCTTCGTGGCTGCCCGCTCCGGCCGCTCCGGCCGCACTGTGGAAACCGCCCGTCCCGCACGACCGACCCGAACTGTCCGTCCGACCAAACAGAGGTAAGCAGTGGCACATCCCAGCGACAGAACCCTCGTCATCATCCCGACCTTCAACGAGAAGGAGAATCTGCCCCTGATCACGGGCAGGGTCCGGACCGCTGAACCGGAGAGGGTCGACATCCTCGTCGTCGACGACAACAGTCCCGACGGGACCGGGGACCTCGCCGACGAACTGGCTGCCGAGGACGGACACGTCCACGTGATCCACCGGGCCGGCAAGGGTGGTCTCTGCGGTGCCTATGTCGCGGGGTTCAGGTGGGGCCTGGAGAAGGGGTACGAGGTCATCTGCGAGATGGACGCCGACGGCTCCCACGCCCCCGAGCAGCTGCACCTCCTGCTCGACCAGATCGACAGGGGAGCGGACCTCGTCATCGGCGCCAGGTACGTCCGTGGTGGCCGCACCGTGAACTGGCCCTGGTACCGGTGGCTGCTGTCCAAGGGCGGCAACATGTACATCTCCCTGGCCCTGGGAGCCGGACTGTCGGACATGACCGCCGGCTACCGGGCGTACCGTCGGGAACTTCTGGAGCAGTTCGACCTGGACGAACTCTCGGGTGCGGGGTACATCTTCCAGGTTGATCTGGCATGGCGGGCCGTGCAGGCCGGGGCAGACATCCGCGAGGTACCGATCACTTTCACGGAGAGGGTGATCGGCGAATCGAAGCTTGACGGGAGCTTCGTCAAGGACAGTCTCCTCGAGGTCACCAGATGGGGTCTCCGGCACCGCCTCGAACAGCTCGGAAAGCTGACGGCGTCCCTGCGGCGCCGGTTCGGCCGGTAGAGCCGGCAGTTTCAGTTAGCAGCCGCCGGGGTCCCGCAGGGCGGTCCGGCCGGCCACCGGAACAGGCTGACGTTGCCGGCTCCGGCCCGCGGAGACCTCAGGAGCTCCGCTGACAGGGCCGGTCTACGACTGGGACTCCTGTTCCTTGAGAAGCTTCATCGCGTTTCGCCGGCGCTTGCGGAGAAGCTCGATGCGCTCCTCGAGGAGTACGTCGAGTTCCTCGATGGAACGGCGCTCGCGCAGCATGTCCCAGTGGGTACGCGGGGGCTTGACGGGCTTGGACTCCTGTCCTTCACCTTCAAGCAGTTTTCCCACCTGGCCGTTCTTGCACAGCCACTCGTTCGGGAGTTCGGCGTCATCGGCGAAGGGGACCTCGAAGATCTCCCCCGATTCGGTCCGGTACTTCGCCACGTTTCGGGGTGCCAGGTCATGGTCACGGTCCGTCTCATAGGAGACGGCGCCCATCCTGCTTCCGCGGAGAACGCGATCTGCCATCGCTGCATCATCCTTCCGGTCTCTCGCGTATTGTCAACCCCATAATGTTACCCCACATTCCCGATCCTTCCCACCGCAGCTCAGAACAGGTCACCCACTGTGCATGGTGCGGCAGGGAAGTCACCCAGTCCGGCAGCGGCCGCCGCCGCCGCTACTGCGGTCACTCCTGCCGGCAGCGGGCGTATGAGCAGCGACGGGACCTGGCAGGAACTTCTGTCCCCGCCGACGCTCTCATTCTGCCGCGCGCGGCGGCCGAGGAGCTCACCGACAGACTGTTCGAGCTGCGCTGCAGTGCCGAGGATGTCGCGGAGGCCGTCGCGGCGGGGGAGGACGCCGAATCCGTCGGTGCGCTGTGCCGTGAGCTGGTCGACCTCGCCCGGGCAGCGGAGAAGATCCGGGGCCGGGTCGATGAGCGATAACCGGTCTTTATGGACCGATGCGGGTCCGGGGGCCGGTGCCGGATAACATGGTCGGCATGCGTAAGGGACTTGTCACGCTGTTCGTCGTCGCAGTCATCGCCATGGCTGTCGGGTTGGTCGCACCCCCGGTGTACCGGCTCATCACCAGTCACGGACTGCAGACTGCGTCCATCGCCGACGGATCAGGGGAGCCCGCGAGCGTGGGAGTCGACGGTCACTGGTCGGTGATCCCCGGGGTGGGTGCGAACCGGTCCCAGGCCGGCTACACCTTCGATGAGGTTCTGCCGGGTCAGGCCAAGACCACTTCCGGACGCGGGGAGGGCGTCACCGGCGACCTCATCGTCAACGACGGCACCCTCACCGAGGGCACCGTCACCGTCGACGTCAACTCCATCGGCTCCGACATCGAGAAGCGCGACATCAACGTCCGGCGGCACATCCTCCAGACCGACCTGTACCCGGACGCCGTGTTCGAGGTCACGAAACCGGCAGACCTTTCCGCACTGCCGGACGACGGGACCGCGGCCACGGTGAAGCTCACCGGTGACCTCACCCTCCACGGTGAGACGAGACAGGTGTCGGCCGACCTCAAGGTTCTGAGGACCGGGGAGAACGTCATCGTCGAGGGTAAACTCCCGGTCGTGCGCAAGGATTTCGGGCTCCAGTCGCCGCAGTTCGTCGCCTCCCAGATCGCCGACGACGGTACCATCGACCTGCTGCTCGTCCTCGCCCTCAGCTAGCCGTACCGGAAACAGGAGTTACCCGTGGACCGCACTGTCATGGTCACCACCCGTTGGATACGGCTGGTGACACTTCTCGCTTTCATCGTCGTACTGCTCTTCCTCGACGGCTGGGTGCCGCTGGTGTGCGTCGCCGTGTGTGTCCTGTTCCTCGGGTTCACCGGCTGGCAGCTGTGGAAGCTGTACCACGACGAGAAGTACCTGAAATAGGAGGAGGGCCGGGGAGCGGCAGGAGGGTGCCCGGGCCTCCGGAACTTCGCCGCCACAGTTCACAGGGCACGTCCGAACCGTTCCGCGACTGCCGCCACAGCGCTCCTGAAGCCTGCCGGTCCGACCACGGTGAAATCGACGTCGCTGAGAAGGAGGACCGTCAGGAGCCACTCGTAGGAGTCCACGAGCGCGGTGTAGCGGGTGCCCCGTCCACCCTCGAGTGCCTCCAGGGTGCCGTCGACCCGGTGGAGCCGCGCTGCGGCGGTGACCGGGTCCGCGGACAGGTCCAGGACCACCTCTACCGTGCGCCGGCCCCTGAATCTCTCACGCAGCAGGCCGGTGGCGTCCTTCCCGGGCAGCGGGGCAGGGATGAAGCGGTTGCCGGTGACGGTGACGTCGTCGATCCGGTCGATGCGGAATGTCCGCCAGTCCCTGCGGTCGCGGTCCCATCCGTGCAGGTACCACCGGCCGTCGAGGAGCACGAGCCGGACGGGTTCCACAGTTCTGGCGGAGGTGGCGTCCCTGCCCCTGTGGGTGAAGGTCACCTCATGGTGTTCCTCGGCTGCTGCGGTGAGGACGGCGAGCCGGCTGTCGGGCACTCCGGGGACCCTGGTGTCGACCTCCACGGCGTCGGAGGTGGCGGGAGAGCCTGCCCACGTGGCGTCGGTTGCCGTGCCGTGCCGGGTCGGACGGACGGGGGGAGGAGCGCCGTGGAGTCGGCTGTCCGCGGAAAGCCGGTAGTGTCCGCCGGGTCCGGGTACTCCGACGATGTCGTACCCGACCTCCCTGAGCTCGGCGATGTCGCGCCGCAGCGTCCGGGCAGGGACGTCGAGCAGTGTGCACAACCGGTCCGTCGACCAGGGGGTCCCACCGGCCAGAAGGTCGAGCAGTCTGAAAAGTCGTGTTGTCCGGGTCACCGGTGAGCGTCCTTCACGGGGTGGGTGGGGTGGTGGCGGTTCGACCTGCCAGGAGACGAGGCCACTTTCCTGCCGCATTTCACCGTACCGTGTCTGACCATGAGAACCGGCACCTCTTCTGCGTCCTCCATGTCTCCTGCGTCTCCTGCGTCTTCGGCGTCTCCCGGCTCGCACTCTTCCCGCTCAGCCCTGCAACCTTCACCCCCTCCGGGGATCACCGTCTCGGGGGCACGGACCCGGAACCTCCGCGACATCGACGTCCATTTCCCTGCGCACGCGGTCACGGTGGTCACCGGAGTCTCCGGATCGGGGAAAACCTCCCTGGTGATCGACACTGTCGCCGCGGAAGCGCAACGGGCCACCGCCGCCGACTTCCCCAGTTTCGTGCGTACTCGAATGGCCCGGTTCCCACCGGCGGACGTCGACCGGATCGACGGTCTGACCTTCACCAGTGTCGTCGACCAGAGAAGACTCACCGGTAACGCCCGTTCCACGGTGGCGACCGCCGTTGACCTGGCCGTGCCACTGCGCATGCTCTTCTCCCGCTTCGCCTCACCTTCCGCAGGATTCTCGCCCGCGTACTCGCGCAATGATCCGTCCGGCATGTGCCCGCGTTGTGAGGGACTGGCGACCGTGACCGTCATCGACGAGGACGCCCTGGTCGACCCCTCAAGGTCACTGGACGCAGGAGCGGTACAGTTCCCCACCTTCGCGCCCGGGACGTACCGGTGGAGAAGACTGGTCACCTCCGGACTCTGCGATCCCGGCGTCCCCTGGGGTGAACTACCCTCCCACACCCGTGACCTGCTGCTCCACGCCCGCGACCTGCAGCTGGAGAGTCCTTTGCCGGGCTATCCCGCCCACGGGCGGTTCGACGGTGTCGTCCCCAGGATCCGTGACAGCTACCTGCGGCGGACGCCCACCCGGCTCAGCGCCGCCGAGCGGGCGGGACTGGACGCGGTGGTGAGCCGGACGACATGTCCGGAGTGCTCCGGGGCCGGCCTCAACGCCGCAGCAAGAGCCAGTCTCCTGTGTGGTGAGTCCATCGCACAGTGGTGTGCGATCCCGGTCGACCGGCTCCACGGACTTCTCGACCGCGCGGACGAGGAACTCGGCGAGGCGGCTGCACCCCTGACCGCGGAGATCTCACGCCGTGTGGACGCCCTGCTCACCGTGGGTCTTGGCTATCTCACCCTCGACCGTCCGACTCCGACACTGTCCGGCGGTGAAGCCCGGCGGATCAGGACGGTCCGGCATCTCGGCAGCCCGCTGACGGAGGTGACCTACATCTTCGACGAACCCTCCGCAGGCCTGCACCCTCATGACGTCCGCCGTCTGACGGGGCTGCTGGGCGAACTGAGGGACCGTGGGAACACGGTCCTGGTCATCGACCACAGTCCGGATGTCATTGCCGCAGCCGACCATGTCGTGGTCACCGGTCCGGGCGCGGGGAGCTCCGGTGGCCGCGTGACCTACTGCGGGCCGGCTGCATCGATGCCGTCACCGGACCCGGCTGTGGTGCGGTCCCGGGTGCGGACCCCCTCAGGTGCGCTGCCACTGGCCCATGCCCGGAGCAACAACCTCCGCGATGTTTCGGTCACGGTGCCCGAGGGTGTTCTGACTGTGGTGACGGGGGTTGCGGGCAGCGGGAAATCCAGCCTGTTCACAGTGGATTTTCCCGCCGCGTTCCCGGATTTCACGGTCGTGGGCCAGGAACCTCTGCGCGGTGGGCGGCGTTCGGATCTGCTGACGGTGACGGGCGTGGCGGACGCCGTGAGATCACTGTTCGCGGCGTCCTCGGGTGGGCCTGCGGCGTGGTTCTCCCGGAATTCGCAGGGGGCGTGCCCGGACTGCCACGGCAGCGGTGAGGTGCGTACGGATCTGGCGTTCATGGATGACCTGCGGGTCCGGTGCGAGGCGTGCGGCGGTACCGGTTTCAACGACCGGGCGCTGGCGACGACGGTGGAGGGACTGACCGTGGCTGATGTGGGTGGAATGAGCGCAGCAGCTGTCGCTGACCTGCTGGGGGAGAAGGACGCCGCGCGTCTGCGGTGGGTGTGCCGGGTCGGACTCGGTTACCTGGCCGTGGGCCGGACCGTCGACGGACTGTCCGGTGGAGAGCGGCAGCGACTGTTGTTGGCGCGGCATCTGGCGGAGGCTGTCGTCGACGGTGGTAGTGGCGGAAGTAGCGGAAGTGGCGGAAGTGGCGGAAGCGGTGCCACGAAGCCGGTGAAGATCATCCTCGACGAACCCATGACAGGACTGAACGCCAGCGACGTCGATCTGTTGCTCACCGTCTTCGACGACCTCGTGGAGGCAGGCGGAACAGTCATCGTCATCGAGCACAGTCTCCGGGCGGTCGCACGTGCCGACCATGTCATCGACATCGGCCCGGGGGCGGGGACGGAAGGTGGACGTGTAGTCTTCGAAGGGACTCCGGCCGATCTGTCGATATCCGGTACGTTGACCGGGCTCTGTTTGTCGGAGTACTTGAATGGCATGGGTGGCTGACATCATCATTTTCGTCACTGTGACGTAAGTGGGTTGTGGGTTCTCACCTGGACCGGGCATGGCTCAGAGCTTCCGGAGAGGGTTTTCCCCGTACCAGGGGTATCCGGAGCAGATGCCCCGGCCACTGTGAGTTTGACGCCACACCAGACTCAGCGGCACCCTCAGCGACACCCTCAGCCACCGGGACCTCATGAGGGCCGCAGTCTCGTGGCCGGGCACCGGACGCAGGACCGCCGAATCTGGCGTATCAGGCAGGGTGAGGTCCGCATCATGAGGTCCGCATCCGAGAAGCCCCACGAAACATATGCCAACCGGAGCGTCCGCGGGTTGTGACAGATGACCGCGGGTTATGTCGACAAAGACTCCGATGTCGACATAGCCCGCGGACGCCCGACACAAGCCGCGGACAGAATCCCACCACAAGTGGTGCTGTCGTGACGCAGGCACAACTGACACCGGTCAGCGGAACACCGGGGGTGCGGCACCGGCTCCGTCACAGTGTCGCAACCTGAGGTCACAGCCTGGGGTCACAGCCAGGCAAGGACGTCCACCACCCCACATCCCCGGTTAGCCGATAATATACATTATGACATTTCGACGTGTAGTAGTAGCCCGCAGCGACCATCGCTCCCACACCGCCTGTGGCAACATGCTCATCGCCGATCAGCGTCAGACACTCCCCGACCTCGCCGGTCAGGTGACAGCTCAGGTAACAGAAGACGGATCGCGACGACCAGTGACGGCAACCGGAGCGGCCCGGTGAGAACCGGCAGCCACCGATCTGCCGGCCGGACACGTGCCGGCCCCGGTTGCACCGCCGGAACACATGCACGTAGCGTGGCGGCAGACGGACAGCATCGCAGGAAAAGGACCTGCAGTGTTCTGAACCCGAGGACGTATCCCCAGGACGGCACCGTGACTGATGAACCGATCACCGGACCGAAGACTGAACCGATCACCGGACCGGCCGATGTACCCACCACTGACGTCGACATGATCACGATTCCACGTGTCAGGAAGTTCACGGGAGGTATGGGAGCCTGCGCACTACTGACGGTGTTCGCCACCGTGATGGTCCTGTACACCGTGACCGCGGATGAATCCGAGTGGGTTCAGGCAGCGGCACTGCTGGTCTCAGCGACCGTTGTGGTCCTGTTCCTACGGATCACCGGGGCTGGCGGATCCGGGCGCAGGAGCCCACAGCGTCGCCGGGAGGCGGGTTCCTCCGGCCCCGGTCACTGACCCCCCCGAAGCCCCCTCTGCCCCTGACCCCCGAAAAACATCCGTGCACCACCCGGCTCAACTCTGAAGCCTGCCGGGCACTACCCTGTGTCAGACCACTGAGCTGAGGACGTCAGCCATGTGCTGGGAACCCTTCAGTGACGGGTGGAAGATCATGTGGTAGTTCGGGGTTGTCGTGTCTACAACTCCGGCCACATATCTTTCCTGGTCAGGGGCGCAAGTGTCATGGCCACGGGAGGTGTCGATCATTTCGACGTAGGTCCCTTTGGCAGCCTGTGCGGCCGCGATCTGGTTCTCGCGGTTCCAGTTCTCGATGTCCCGCAGCAGCGGCACGGGGATTCCGGCCGGGTGGTCCGGGACAACGTTGACCGGGCAGAAGACCATGGTGTCCCGGTCGACTGTGGGCAGTGCACCGGAGATCACGATCTTGGCGTCAGGCGCCTTGGTACGGATTCTGTCAGCTGCAGTCCTGATGTCGGCGATGTAGTTGTCGCGGATGTTCGCGGGGTCGAGGATGTTCACCCCGTCGAGAACACCGAAGCCACCGAAGTTGTTCATCCCGATGGCCATGACGACTGTGGAGTCGTTGCGGATCACGCCGGCGGCGAGTGCTCCGTCGACTCTCCCCAGCATGCTGCGTGACGTCTGCGCGGTGCAGGACCAGTCGTCGACAGTTTTTCTGGTCTTCTCCCCCAGCAGGTGCGGCCAGTTGTCCGGAGCCTGCAGGCACCCGGCCGTACTCGGGTAGGGCCCGAGCACCTCGGAAACGCCGGGCACACCGCGGAGGGTGTTCTGGACCTGGTCCGGGTTGGCGGAGAAGGAATCCCCGAAAGTGACGATGTTGCCCGGCTGAGCGGTGGCGCTGGGAGCCACTGCGGCGGCGGCACCGCCGGCAATTCCCGCGATCGCGGCGAGTGAGAGAAGGGCACGCGTTCCGCGGCGACGACGGCTGTGGCGGGGAGCTTCAGATCGCAAAGTTCGGGCACTTTCTGTACGGATGAGTAGTGAACCTGAAGAATGGTAGCACAGTGAAACTTCATGTCACCAAGCTCCGGCTGGCCGGGTGGCACAGGCGGGGCTGTGCCAGAATAGTGGTCATGACACTTCCCCACGACGATATCGACCCTGACGGACTTCTGGAGTACTCGGTGGTGTTCACCGACAGGTCCCTCAACCACATGTCGGAACGGTTCGTCGGCGTCATGCAGGACATCATCTCGGTTCTGCGCGAGGCGTACGACGCCTCCGCCGTCGCTGTTGTCCCGGGTGGGGGCTCGTACGGAATGGAGGCCGTCGCCCGTCAGCTGGTGACCGGGCGTAAGACCCTCATAGTACGCAACGGCCTGTTCTCCTACCGGTGGTCCCAGATCATCGACGCCGGCCGCGTCACCGACGATGTCACGGTGCTCACGGCCCGTCAGACCGCTGACGCCACGACGGCTCCCTGGGTACCTGCCCCGCTCGACGAGGTGACTGCGACGATCCGGTCGCAGCGGCCCGGGGTTGTCATTGCCCCGCACGTGGAGACTGCCGCAGGTCTGCAGCTTCCCGAGGAGTATCTGCGTGGACTGGGGGACGCCGCGCACGAGGTCGGCGCCCTGTTCGTCCTCGACTGCGTGGCCTCGGGGTGCTCGTGGGTCTCCATGGACCGGACCGGCGTGGACGTCCTGGTCAGTGCGCCGCAGAAGGGGTGGAGCGGCACACCGTGCGCAGGGTACGTCATGCTCAGCGAGGCCGGGCGTAAGGCTGTGGAGTCCACCACGTCCACCAGCTTCGCCATGGACCTGAAAAAGTGGTTGAGCATCGCCGACGCCTATGTCGACGGTTCGACCCCCTACCATGCCACGATGCCGACTGACAGCCTCGCACACAATGCTGCCCTCATGACCGAGGCGCGGGACTTCGGTCTGGACAGGTTGAAGGACGCCCAGACTGAACTCGGTGGCAGAGTTCGCTCGCTGCTCGCAGACCGGGGTTTCATCTCCATCGTCGCCGACGCGTATGCCGCCCCCAGTGTCGTGGTGTCCTACACCGGGGACCCTGACATCGCGTCCGGTGCCGCTTTCAGGAGAGTCGGGATTCAGGTGGCGTCCGGCGTTCCGCTGCAGTGCGGTGAGCGCCCGGACTTCCGCACTTTCCGTCTCGGCCTGTTCGGTATCGACAAGCTCCGAGACATCGACGGTACGGTCGAGCGCCTCCGCAAGGGTCTGGACAAGCTCACACCCGCCACCGCCGCAGCTGACCGCTCCGGTACCGCCGGCTGAACACGTGTAACCGACTGCCGGAAAGGAACTGCCGTGCTGTTCTCGTTCTCCATCTCCCCTGCCACCACCCCTGACCCCGACGGATCAATGTCGGAGGTGGTTGCCCGTGCCGTCAAGGTTGTCCGGGAGTCCGGTCTGCCCCAGGAAACTTCGTCGATGTTCACCACGGTCGAGGGTGACTGGGACGAGGTGATGCCGGTGATCAGACGGGCGTGCGAGGCTGTCGCGGAGGTTTCTCCCCGGGTGTCCCTGGTACTGAAGGCAGATCTGAGGCCCGGCAGGTCCGGTGAGATCACCGGCAAGGTCGAACGACTCAACCGTGCGATCCGGGACAGCGACCGGGACGCCGGATCCGGCGATCACGCATCCTGACAGGGTCTCAAGAGCCCCGGTAGTGGCGGCCTGACCCGGTCGTGGCGTCCCGGACCCCGTGTCACACGGCTCTCCGGTCACTTCGTCACGAGGCCGTCCCCGTTGACGGAAGCTGCACTGTTCCGCTCGGTGAAGTAGTCGGCGGCCCGGACGGGCTCGTAGTGGACTCCCCCGCCGACCGGCGGCGCGAAAGGCTCGACGATCTGGTCCATGTCCGGTTCACAGAACAGGATGATGCTGTAGAGCTCCTCCTGCGGGGCCTCCTCCGGCGGGGCCAGCACCCGGTGCCTGGTGGACCTCCACCTGTCCCCCGTCCACCGGGCCAGCAGGTCTGCGATGTTGATGGTCATCGCGCCTTCAACGTACGGCGCCGGTGCCCATTCCCCGTCGAGAGTCTGAACCTCCAGTCCTCCGTACCCCGGCTGCCTGTCGAGAATGGTCACCAGCCCCCAGTCGGTGTGTGGGGCGATGCGGTACTGTCCCTGCTTCGCCCTGCCGACCACGGACAGTGCCGGATACCTGTTGATGTTGAAGGTGTTGGGGGAATCGGACGCCCTGTCGACAAAGTAGTTCTCGTCGAGCCCGAGGGCGGCCGCCAACATCTCCAACAGGTCGGTGTACAGGGCCCTTCCCTGCCCGATCCATGTCAGGACGAGGTCACGGAGCTCGGGGACCTCCTGCGGGTAGACGTTGGGACGGAAGAATTCCGCGTCCACCGCAGGATCTCCGGTGAGATGGTCACGTCCGAAGGTGAGGGTCTCCTTGAGGTCGGCCTTGTCCGGATCCACGGCCTCCCCGTAGTAGGAGTTCGCCTCGTCACCGTTACGGATCCAGCCACGACCGCCGACCCCGGTCCGGTACTGTTCCTTGACCTCGTCGGGCAGGTGGAAGAACGTCCGCGCCGCGGCGCGGAGCCGTGTCGACAGCTCCGGATCGATGCCGTGACCGGTGACGAGAAAGAACCCCGAGTCTTTCATGGCACGGTCAAGGCGTTCGGCCAGCTCCGCCTTCTGCCCGGCGTCCCCGGAACGCCATACTGAAACGTCGATGAGTGGGATATCAGGTGTGACGGGCATTCAGAACTACCTTTCTGAGGTGCAATATTTGCCGGTCATACTACTCAGATCATCCTCAATGGACAGTGGTGCCCCTCACACCCACCCCTGCTCCCGGGCAAATTGAGCTCCCCTCCCGACCGTCCGCTCAGCGGACCCTGCCGGACCGTCCGCTCAGCGGACCCTGCCGGACCGTCCGCTCAGCGGACCCTGGCGTTCTCGATCCTGCTGGGAGCGGTGTACGCGGTGATCCCGGCGCACAGGATGGCCGCCAGTGACAGCAGTGTCTGCCAGTCACCGTCGAGCAGTCCGCCGAAAATGACGTAGAACACGGCCGCAGCCACCGTCAGTGCGATGATCGCCGCATTGAACAGTCCCTCATTGCCCGTGCCGGAGACCGGGATGTACAGGAGACCGGCAAGGACGCCGACGATCCCGGACACCACACCGTGCAGGACCGCCGCCCCCGGCCCCTGGGCCACGTCATCGGTGACCACTGAAATCAACTGGTCGGCAACCAGAACGACTGCGAAGGTCACAATGGCGGCGAGAATGCCCAGCAGCACCAGGTTCACCGTCACCTTCTTCGCCTCGAACTTGCCGGCGATGAGGGTGGGCCCCTGCGCCTCATAGCCGTCGGAGTACCCGGGGTCGCCGTATCCTCCCTGCCGGTAGCCGGGATCCCGGTAACCGGACTGCGGGTAGTCCTCGCGGCGGTACTGCCGGGTCCGGTCGTCGTAACCGTCATTGCCGTAGGGGTACTGGTTACTCATCGGGACGTCGCTCTCCATCGGATCGGGGTCGGAACGGTTCGGACACTGCAGGCCCGTACACCCACAGGATACCGGGCACACTACCGCAGCAACATCACCGCAACCTGGAAGGACGCCGCGGACTACCGCAGCTGACCGCCCGTGACCTGCACCCGGGACAGCTGCGCGCGAGTGTCAGCGACGGACCAGGAGCTCTCCGTGGGGCATGACGAACACGGCGGAGGGGTCGTCCGCCCACAGTCTCCACCCCTCACAGATTCTCTCCACTGCGGCATCCACGTCCCCGTCACAGTCCCCGCCACAGTCCCCGTCACCGGAGTGCTGCACCCGCGCGAGCTGTCGACGGAAACGGTCCTCCCTGACCCGGTCGGACCAGTCGGCGGCGAACTCTTCGGCGGAGCTGCCGCCCGGGGCATGCGAATAGACCCAGGTCGACACGGTGTAGGTGAGTTCACGTAGATCGCAGCCGGTCTCCAGCGCCCACCGCAGAAGGTGGCGTCCCCCGTCCGGTTCTGCTCCGTCGGCCCGTGCGGCCGCACGGTATCCGCGTGACCATTCCGACATCCCCGGGAGCTCCGGGTACCAGGACATCGCCGAATAGTCGGCGTCCCGCACCGCGACAACACCGCCGGGGGCAGTGACGCGGAGACACTCCCTCATCGCGGCCACGGGGTCGGTGAGATGCTGGAACACCTGGTGCGCCACGACGACGTCGAAACTCCCCGCAGCAAAGGGCAGGTGGTAGACGTCACCCTGCATGAACCGGGCCCCGAGCCCCCGGGCCGCGGCGGCCGCGACTGCTGCCCTCAGCGGTACCGGAGTGTTCTCCACCCCCGTGACCTGGGACGCGGCACCACCGAGCCCGGCGACCACCCCAGCAAGGTCGAGGGTGACCGAGCCTGGCCCGCACCCGACATCGAGAACGCTGGAGCCGGCGGTGAGATACGGCAGCACATAAGCCAGGGAACCGGCCGCCGTGCGCCGGGAGTGACTGCGCAGCACCGCCTCTCCGTGGCCGTGCGTGTAGCCGTACGGGCCGCCCCGGAAGCCACGGTCGGACTTGCCGTCAAGCGGGATGTACGTCAACGGGGGCTACACTTCCGCGTCGAAGAGCTCACGGAGGTTGGCGTCGATCTGCGGGATGTACCCGGGGCTGAGGTTGAACAGGCCGAGGTGTCCGGCGATGTCGTCGATGACCCGCAGCTCACTTCCGGGGATCAGCTTCTGCTCCTCGGCGCAGTCGCGTACCGGGAAGAACATGTCCTCGCTGATGGGCATTACGAAAGTTTTCGCGGTCACTCTCCCCAGAGCAGCGGCGAGGTCACCTCCGGTGTGCCGCGAAACATCCCCGCGCTGCCACTTCCAGGCGTTGTTCAGCAGTGTCCCCGGGTCCATCGAGGCGAACAGCGGATCGAGGAAGTCGTCGATGACGGCGTCCACGGAGTCCAGCCCGAGGCCCCTCCACGCCTCCTGCTTCCACCATTCCGTGGACAGGCCCATCACCGCCCAGAGGTGTGACTGCCTGCGCAGACCGTCGGCGACGTCGGTGTGTGAGGTGTATTCGCCGCCGTTGTACCCCGGATCGGAGAGGATCGCCTCGTTGAGTGTGCGGGTGAACAGGAAGTCATGCGGCGTGTTCCTGGCCGTACCGGCAACCGGGGCGGCCCGCCGGACCTTGTCCGGGAATCGGACGATCCACTCGTAGGTCTGCTGTGCGCCCATGGACCCTCCGACAACGGCGAAGAGCTCCTCGATGCCGAACTTCTCCCGAAGCAGCCGTTCCTGTGCGACCACGTCGTCCCCGATACGTACGTGGGGGAACTTCGACATGGCGATGGACGGGTCGTCGGTGTTGGCCGGTGAGACCGACAGTCCGTTTCCGATCTGGTTGACGCAGATGATGAAGTAGCGGGAGGGGTCGAGGGCGTGGTCCTCCCCGATGTAGTTCTCGAACCATGCGGAGTGGGTGCCGGAGTACCAGGTGGGGATGAGGATCGCGTTTGAACGGTCGGCGTTGAGTTCCCCGGCTGTGGCGTAGGCGAGCCAGCAGTCTTCGATGACTCCGCCTTCCTCCAGTTCGAGGCGTCCGACGGACGCGGTCTCGTAGGGTCCCTGCTTGTCGGGTGTGTAGAAGTCGTTGTGCAGCATCGCCCGGTCCTTTCGGAGGTAATGTCAGTGTCGTCGACGAAAGTACACGAACTCGCGTTGTCCCGGCGGCAGGCCGCCTTGCAACTGTCGGCCGGGCACGGTCTACTGGTCCGATGAAGACAACCACGGTCCTGGCCACCGCCTCCGCTGTCGCTGTCCCTGTTCTCGTGCTTTCCGGGTGCGCGATGCCGTGGTCGGACTCCCCCTCCGACAAGTTCATCTCGGCGGTCAACGACGGTAACTGGGAGGACGCCGCGGCGCAGACCTCGGATCCCGCTGCGGCGCAGGCCTGGCTCAGCGACCTTGACGACAACATCGGTGACACCGGCCTGCACCTGGAGTCCGAGGATGACACCTCCACGGTGACCTGGACCGTCCCGGACGGCGACGAGACCACGTCCACGGGCACGCTGACCACCGGTGGTGAAGGCACAGTGACCTGGAGTCCGGCGATATTCGCCGACGGCCTCTCCCCCGACGCCACCGTCAGTTACTCCGACGACCGGAACTACGGTCTTCAGATCCTCGACCGGAGGAACACCGTCCAGATGACCTGGACACCGGTGACCGTCGTCACCGCGACGAGGGAGGCGGACATCACCCGCGTCGCCGAGGCGGTCCGCCCCGTGATCCCCGACTTCGACGTCGCCGACGCCGAGGCCCGGATCGCCGACGCCGGAGATTCACCGGTCGCACTGTTCTCCCTGCGGGCCGAGGATCTCGACCGGGTCGGAGCAGCGCTCACCGACCTGCCCGGTACCGCGACCCGGGAGGAGGGACGGCTTCTCGCGGACAGGGCGTCCTCCTCGGCGCTCGACGGAGGGCTCACCGACTACTGGACCCGGAAGCTCGACGAGTCCGCGGGGTGGACGCTGGCGGTCACGCACACCGACGGCTCACCCGGCCCGGTGATCGGCAGCAGGGCCGCCAGGCAGGTCGAACCGGTGCACACGACCGTGGACCTCGGAGTGCAGGCCGCGGCGAACCGGGCCGTGAATTCTGTGGAACTCCCGGCGTCCGTCGTCGCACTGTCAGTGTCCACGGGCGGGGTTCTCGCCGCCGCCCAGAACGGCGCCGCGGACGCCACGGGCACGCCCGCCCTCACCGGCCTCTTCCCTCCGGGGTCGACGTTCAAGACGGTGACGACGGCGGCAGCCCTGTCGAAAGGAACCGTCGGCCCTGACGACATCGTCGACTGTCCTGCGAGCGTGGACGTCGACGGGCGCACCATCCCCAACGACCACGACTTCTCCCTGGGGCAGGTGCCGCTGCACACCGCCTTCGCCCAGTCCTGCAACACCACCCAGGCCCTGATCTCCCGTGATCTCGGCCCGGAGGATCTGAGGGACACGGCCGCGCAGCTTGGACTCGGAGTCGACTTCACCGCGCCGGGTATGACCACGGTCACCGGTTCAGTACCGGTCACCGGTCAGGGTGCGGCCCGGGTGGAGTCGGCGATCGGGCAGGGCGAGGTTCTGGCGTCCCCCTTCGGTATGGCGCTGACCGGGGCGTCCGTCGCCGCGGGCGGGACAATGGTGACCCCTTCTCTTGTCCAGGGGGAGAGCACGGCGTCGGACCGGAACCCTGGTCCGGTCGACCCTGCTGTCGTGGACGAACTGAAGACGATGATGCGGGAGACGGTGGAGTCCGGGACCGCGGCGTCGCTCCGGGACATCCCGGGGCTGGGAGGCAAGACGGGTACCGCCGAGGTGGACGGGCAGGCGGCCCACGGATGGTTCGTGGGCATTGTCGGTGACGTCGCATTCTGCACCTTCATCGCCGGCGCGGACTCCTCTCTTCCTGCGGTGGAGCTCTCCGGCCGCCTGCTGCGCGACGGGGCCCTCGACGTCGCTCTCGACGGGGCCCTCGACGATTCTTCCGCCGGTTCCCCCGGTGAACCGGCCGTGGCACAGTAGGACCATGCACAGCAGGACCATGGACACAGGCACCGGAGGAAGTCTGACGGTCACCCCTCCTGCGGTCCCGTGGCGTCCCCGCCTGATCGCCACGGACCTCGACCGCACACTGCTGACCAGCGGGGGCGGGATCAGTGCCCGGACCCGCGCCGCCCTGGACGCTGCGGCGGACGCCGGTATCCGGGTGGTTCCGGCGACCGCCCGCAATCCGGTGGGACTGCGCCACCTGCAGCCGGTACTCGGCTTCGACGGGTGGGCATTGTGCAGCAACGGTGCTTTCGGGGTGCACCTGACCACCCGGCAGCTGCTCTTCGCCGACGAGATCCCGGCCGCGGTGCTCACGCAGATCATCTCTGCGGTGGACCGGCATGTCGACGGGGTGCGCTACGCGGTCGTCAGGGACGCCGGGGAGACCTTCGTCCCGTCGGAGGGCTACGCCGACCTGGCGTCCTTCGTGGACCACCGGCGGGATCCTGCGACGATGACCGGTGTCCCCCACCGGGAGCTGGCAGCGTCACCGGCGGTGAAGCTGGTTCTCCGGCATGCCACGCTCAGCGCGGCTGAACTCTACGGGACTGTCAGGCAGCTCAGTGACGCGGGTGAACTCGACGGTTCAGGTTTCGTGGTGACACTCTCAGGTGCCCCGTTCGTGGAGGTCATGGCCACGGGGGTGTCGAAGGCCGGAGGTCTGTCGAGGCTGTGCCGTCATTTCGGTGTGGACCGCACGGAGGTCCTGGCCTTCGGTGACGGACTCAACGACATCGAGATGCTGTCCTGGGCGGGCCGTGGAGTGGCGGTGGCCAATGCACTGGACCCGGTGAAGGACGCCGCGGACGGGATCACCGCCTCCAACGACGACGACGGGGTCGCACGGGTCATCGAATCGGTACTCGGCTGAACTTCCGTCACCGGAGGCAGTCCGCGATGACCCCTACCGCCTCGTCGTAGCGTCCGGGTTCGGGGCCGGCGAAGTTGAGCCGCAGGTACCTGCCTGTGGGCTCTGCGGGGAAGAGGTCGTCACCGCTGGCGACCATCACCCCCCGGGCCTCACAGTCTGCGACGAGCCTGCCGAGGTCGGTGGTGTCGGGCAGTCTGACCCACAGGTTCAGTCCTCCGGACGGCACCCGGTCGAGTACGGCCCCGGGCAGCCGGGAGCGTACGGCGGTCACCAGCAGGTCGCGCCGGTAGGCCAGTCGTTCGGGCAGGGACCTGCGGTGACTGCGCCAGGCAGGGGTACCGAGGACGTCGAGGGCCGCGGCCTGCAGGACAGGTGAGACGTACATGGCCGATGCTCCGACGTTGCCGAGTATGCGTTCGCGGACGGGGCCGCGGGCGATGACAGCTCCCACCCGCAGTGCCGGTGACAGGGACTTGGTGAGGGACCGGAGGTAGATCACCCGTCCGGAGTCGTCGGTGGAGGCCAGCGGGGGCCGGGGGTCGTTGCTCTCGGCGGCATCGACCGGGAAGTCCCTGGCCCAGTCGTCTTCGACGAGGAAGGCGGAGTGCCGTGCCAGGGTTTCGAGGACGCCCTGACGCACTCCGGGGCTCCAGACCACTCCCGTAGGGTTGGCGAACCGGGGCTGGGCGTAGAAGAGCCTGGCACCGGTCCGGGTGAGGATGCGGTCAAGTTCGGTGGGGTCGGGCCCGTCCGCTCCTCCGGGCAGGGGGACGCACCGCACCCCTGCCTGTCCTGCCGCGAGGACGGCACCCCAGTAGGTGGGTGATTCGAAGACGACCGGTTCCCCGGCCCCGGCGACGGCACGGAAGATCGCGGAGAGGCCGGCCTGGGTGCCGGGCAGCACGGTGACGTCGGTGGCGGTGACCGGG
Organism: Corynebacterium provencense; assembly: GCA_900049755.1. GTDB lineage: Bacteria > Actinomycetota > Actinomycetes > Mycobacteriales > Mycobacteriaceae > Corynebacterium > Corynebacterium neomassiliense. The sequence goes on along the minus strand of LT160593.1, from coordinate 664,271 downwards.
GTGACGCCCGGCGGTGTGCTGTCGGCGAGTTCCTGGGCGAACCAGCCGCGCAGCTCCTGGAGACCTGCCCGGGGCGCGGTGCCGACCGCCGCCTGGGAGCGGGCCGCTCTCACCAGTGCCTGCCTGACCGCTGTGACGGGCAGCAGGTCGGGGTCTGGGAATCCGTTGTGCAGTGCCACGGCGTCCACCGGGGTGGGCCGCAGGACACCGGCGGTTGCGGCGGAGCGGCCGGTGACCTCTCCCAGTGCTCCGACCTGCCAGGAGTAGTCGGTGGGCCGGACCCTGCGTGCCCTGTGTGCGTTGGCGACGAAGGTGCCGGACCCGGGGCGGGTCTCGATGAGGCCTTCGGCGCCGAGGGTTCTGAGCGCCTCCTGGACGGTGACGGGTCCGACCCGGTGGTCCCGGGCGAGGGTTCGGGTGGACGGCAGCCGGGTTCCCGGCGCGCGGTCCGCCACCCAGGTTCGGAGTTCCGCTGCCAGCCTCGAACTGCTACTGTCAGACATGAAGAATGATAATAGCGCTATTGCGCGTGTTCCGAAACTGCTATCGACTGAGTCGCCGGGGGTCGACGGTGCAGCTCCGCCGGGACAGCTGTCCCCCGGTGTGCTGTGGGGCTTACTGGGAGTCGTCGCCTTCTCGTTCACGGTTCCTTTCACCCGCATCGCCGTGACAGGCGGGCTCTCCCCTGTCTTCGTCGGGACGGGGAGGGCGGTGGTCGCCGGAGTTCTCGCCGTTCTCGTGCTCGGCGCGGCCGGGCAGCTGCGTGGCAGGCTGACCGGATCCCAGTGGCGTCGTCTGTTCCTGGTCGCCGGCGGCGTCGTGGTCGGATTCCCTGTCTGCACCTCCTTCGCTCTTCAGGATCTGCCGGCCTCGCACGGTGCAGTGACTGTCGCGTTGCTTCCCGCGGCGACGGCGGTGATCACCGTCCTGAGGACCGGTGAACGGCCGGGCCTCCGGTTCTGGGCCGCCGCACTGTGCGGTGCCGTGGTCGCGGTGACGGCCGGGGTCCTGCACGGCGGGACCGGTGGTGTCGCCACAGGGGATCTTCTGCTGCTTCTCGCCGTGGTGGCAGGCGGGATCGGGTACGCCGAAGGCGGTCTGCTGTCCCGGGAGATCGGCTCCTGGCAGACGATCTGCCGGGCCCTGGTCCTGGCCCTGCCGTTGACGACCCTGTGTGCCGTGCTGTCCCGGCCCGCCGACTGGTCCGTGGTGGACGGCCCGGCCTGGGCGTCCCTCGCCTATCTCAGTGTGGTGAGCATGTTCCTCGGTTTCTTCGCCTGGTACCGGGGGCTCGCGTACGGGCCGATGGTGCAGGTGAGCCAGATCCAGCTGGTCCAGCCGGTGCTCAGTATCGCCTGGGCCGTCCTGATGCTCGGGGAGCCGGTGTCGGCGGCCACCGTCCTCGCCGGTGCCGGTGTCATCGTCTGCGCCGCCACGGCCGTTCGCTCCCGCTCCTGAGATGCTCCCGGAAACAGATGTCCGGAAGCAGATGAGCGCTGAAATGCTCCTCCCCCTATCTCCCCTTATCTCCCCCTGTCTCCCCCCCCTGTCTCCACCGAAAGGTTCCCCGTGCATTCCCCCCGGAAAGTCCACCCGGTCCACCCAGTCCCCGCAGGTTCCGCACCCTCCGGCGTCCGTACCTCCCGTACCTCCCGTGCCTCCCGTACCGGCCGGACCGTCAGAACCGTCAGACAGTCGTCGAAGCTCCGCAACGTGCTCTACGAGATCCGGGGGCCGGTCGCCGACCGGGCCGCCGAACTGGAGCGTGACGGTGTCGAGATCCTCAGACTCAACATCGGCAATCCGCAGCCCTTCGGCTTCGCGGCACCACCCGGCATCGTGGCCGGCATGGCGCGGACCCTCGACATCTCACACGGCTACTCCGCCTCCCACGGTCTGCCTGAGGCGCTCGACGCCGTCATAGGCCGGTACTCCGCTGTTCCCGGTTTCCCCTCGCTGACCCGTGACAGGGTCTTCCTCGGAAACGGTGTGTCCGAGCTGATCACCATGACCTGTCAGGCACTGGTCGACGACGGCGACGAGGTGCTCGTCCCGTCCCCGGACTATCCGCTGTGGACGGCGATGGTCACCCTCGCCGGGGGAACTCCTGTGCACTACCGGTGCGACGAACAGGACGCCTGGAATCCGGACCTCTCCGACATGGAGGCCCGGGTCACCGAACGGACCACCGCAGTGGTGGTGATCAACCCGAACAATCCGACCGGGGCGGTCTACCCGCCGCACATCCTGCGCGGAATCGCCGACATCGCGCGCCGCCACGGACTCACCCTCCTCGTCGACGAGATCTACGACGCGATCATCTACGGGGACGCCACCGGAACAGCCACCGTCGCAGGACCGTCGTCGGGCCACACCAGCCTTGCCGCGGTCGCCCCGGATCTTCTGACCCTGAGCTACTCCGGTCTGTCGAAGTCCAGCAGACTGGCAGGGTACCGCGCCGGCTGGCTGGTGGTCACCGGTCCGACAGACCACGCCTCCGATTTCCTCCACGGTCTGAATCTCATGGCGTCGACCCGTCTGTGCCCCAACGTCCCCGGGCAGCAGGCCGTCATCGCGGCACTGGGCGGTGCCGGCACCGGGCAGGACGCCGACATGTCCGTGACCGCACTGACCGCACCGGGAGGACGCCTGCGTCGGCAACGTGACACCGTGACTGCGGCACTGGACGGCATGGACGGGGTGAGCTGTGTGACACCGGGCGGTGCGTTGTACGCCTTCCCCCGGCTCGACCCGGAGGTCCACGAGATCCGGGACGACGAGCGTCTGGTGCTGGACCTTCTGGAGCAGGAGCACATCCTGCTGGTCCACGGAACGGGCTTCAACTGGCCTGCCCCGGACCATCTCCGGATAGTCCTGTTGCCGGAGGAACAGGTCCTCGCCACGGCGATGGAACGCTTCGGCAACTTCCTGGCGTCCTACCGGCAGTAGCGGGAGGCGAGTTTAGCGGTGCCGGTGCCCTGCACCGGCGCCGGAATGTTCCGGACGGTCGTATGGTGGGCCCCATGATGTCCGGAAGAGCATGTCCCCCCTCCACGACCGGCTGTCCGTGTGCCGGCGGTGTGGGCACGACGACTGTGCCTGTCCCTGTCCCTGTTTCCGCCGCTGTCCGCGCCTCTGCCTCCGGGTGTGCGGTGGTTCGGCGGTGACGGCGCAGACGGTGTCCGTCGTCCTGTTCGACGGCTTCGAGGTCCTCGATGTCTTCGGGCCGGTCGAACTGTTCTCGCACGTTCCGGGGTGGACGGTCCGTTTCCTCGGACCTGTCGCCGGAGTTCCCGTGCGAGCGGCCCAGGGTGTCACGGTGACCACGGAGTCGGGGTTGTCCGATCTCACCGCCGACGGGGAGACGACCGACATTCTTCTTGTGCCGGGCGGGCCGGGGACCCGGCGACTGGTCGGGGACGCCGGTTTCCTCGACCTGCTGCGTACGACGGCGTCCCGGGCGGGGACGGTCGCGTCGGTGTGCACCGGTTCCGCCCTTCTCGCCGCCGCAGGTCTTCTGGAGGGCCGCCGCGCGACCTCGAACAAGCGCGCATGGGACTGGGTGACGTCCCAGGGCATCAGACAGGGTGGGGAGCTGACCGGTCGGGTCGACTGGGTCGCGCGGGCGCGGTGGGTGGCCGACGGGAACCTGTGGACGTCCTCCGGTGTCGCCGCCGGAACGGATATGGCGCACGCCCTCATCGCAGACCGGGAGGGACTGCAGGTGGCCGACAGCGTGGCCGCGGACATTGAACTGGAGGTCCACCGGGACCCGGGAGATGATCCTTTCGCGGTCCTGCACGGGCTGGTCTGAGCGGTGTCACACTCCGCCCACGCGCTGCCGTTGTCGAGTGGGCTCCCGGACAGTCCGGGGGGACCTCCGGATGCGTCGAGGAACTGCTCTAGAATTGCCCTATGACAAATTCCGTGACCGGCACCGGGTCAGGTGCCACTCCCCCGATCGCTTTCGTCGTCGCCGGGTCCGAGGCCACCGGCGGCGCCGGTTTCCAGGTGGACCTGAAGACTTTCCAGCAGCTGGGGGTGTACGGTGTCGGAGCCCTGTCCTGCATCGTCGCCTTCAACCCCGCCGACGGCTGGGCGCACCGGTTCCATCCGGTCGACCCCGTGATCATCGCCGAGCAGTTCGAGGCCGCTCTGGCAGCACACTCCCCCGAGCGGATGAACACCGCCAAGGTCGGCATGCTGGGCACTCCGGCGACGATCGACGTCGTCGCCGAGAAGCTCGCCGGGAGGGACTGGAAGAACCTGGTGCTCGACCCGGTGCTGATCTGCAAGGGACAGGAGCCCGGTGCCGCGCTGGACACCGACAATGCGCTCAAGGAGAAGATCCTCCCGCTGGCCACCGTGGTCACCCCCAACGTCTTCGAGGCGACGAGTCTGTCCGGCATGGACCACATCGACACGGTCGACGAGCTCGCCGAAGCAGCGAAACGTATCGGCGAGAAGGTTCCGTACGTCCTGGCCAAAGGTGGGGTCGAGCTTCCCGGCGAGGACGCCGTGGACGTGCTGTGGGACGGTCACGAGATCACCCGTTTCACCGCCCCGAAGATCGGTGAACAGCGTGTCTCCGGCGCCGGCTGCACGGTGGCCGCCGCGCTGACCGCGGAACTCGCCAAGGGCAGTGACATCCTCACGGCGGTCGACACCGCGAAGAAGATGGTGACCCGGGGTATCGAGCACCGGGTCAGTGCCAACACGCCCTTCGACACGGTGTGGCAGGGTGCGTGACTGAGGCTCAGAACCTCAGCAGTGTCTTACCGGTGCGGCCGGGCCGCATGCTCTCCTTCACCGCGTCGGCGACCCGTGCGGCGTCGAAGATGTCGGCCACCGGCAGTGCCAGCTGACCGTCGAGGACCCGCCGGATCAGCTCACCGAACAGGGACGCCTTCTTCGCGGGATCCATCTCGCGGCTGACACGGCTGCCCCAGAAGCCCCTGACGGTGATGCCGCGGAAGATGACGTCACTGTTGGGGACATCCATGACCGGTGACCCCATCGCCCCGAAGGAGACGAGATCCCCGCCGTCGGCGAGCAGTGACACAAGGTCCGCCGTGGCAGGTCCTCCGACAGAATCCAGTGCGGCGACGACCGGGGCACCACCGGTCACCTCAGCAGCCCGGTCCCGCCAGTTCTCCCCGTCGGTGGCGACGACGCCGTCGATGCCGAGTTCGGCCAGCTGGTCGACGGCGGACTGCCGTCGGACGAGGCCGAGGAGGTGGACGCCACGGGCTGCGGCGAGCTGTGCGAGATTCCGTCCGACCGCACCGTTGGCGGAGTTCTGCACCAGCCAGTCACCGGGCTCCAGCTCCAGGTGGTCCAGCAGACTCAGTGCACTGAACGGCATCGAGACCAGCTGGGCCGCCGACTCGTCGGAGAGTCCTTCCGGCACCGGGACGACCGCTGCCGCGTCAATGACGGCGTACCGGGCCCAGATTCCGAAACTGCTGCCGGTGGCCACCCGCTGGCCGGTGACCAGGCCCTCGACTCCGGGGCCGAGTGCGTCGACGACACCGAGTGCCTCAGTTCCCGCCCCGGAGGGCAGGTCCGGGATGAACCCGTAGGTACCGCGCACGGTCCACAGGTCGTGATTGTGGACAGGTGACAGGATGACCCGCACCCTCACCTGCCCGGGCCCTGGTTCGGGGACAGGACGGTTCTCGAGGTGCAGTACCTCTTCCGGTGCGCCGAACGTGTCGTGGACCACTGCTTCCATGGTGTCTGTCATCTTTTCCTCCGGTCTGCCGGTCCGGGCACTCTGAAAGCCCCGCCAGCGGTGATGTGTCTGAGAATGTGCGTTGAAGTCTGCCCGGCGGTCCGTACCGGACTAGTCGTCGGTGACGGTGACCGTGACCTCGATGTTGCCCCGGGTGGCGTTGGAGTACGGGCACACCTGGTGGGCGGCGTCGGCAAGTTCCTGGGCCTGCGCATGGGGCATGTCCGGGACCGTGACCTCGAGATGGACGGCGAGTTGGAATCCTCCGTTGTCGTCGGGACCGATGCTGACCCGGGCACCGACGGAGGTGTCGGTCAGTGTGACCTTGCGGGTTCTGGCGACCATCTGGAGCGCGGAGTGGAAGCAGGCCGAGTATCCGGCGGCGAAAAGCTGCTCCGGGTTGGCTCCGTCACCGCTGCCCCCCATCTCCCTGGGGACGGCCAGGTCCAGGTCGAGCCTCCCGTCTGTGGTGGTGACGTGTCCGTCGCGTCCTGCGCCGACGGCAAGTGCTTCGGCAGTGTAGAGAGTTTTCACGGTTGAGTTCCTTTCACGGAGGTGGGGGTGGTGTTTCCGTCGGCGTTTCCGTCGGCGGAGGACCGACGGGACATCTGCTCCGTCGAGTCGCACACCTCATGGAGGGAGCGGATCAGACCGGCGGCCTGTTCTGCGTCGGTGACGCCCATGGCTTCGCTGATCTTCCCGGGGATGTGGGCCAGTTCCTGTCGGAGGGCCGCACCCCGGTCGGTCAGCGCAACGGTGACGACGCGTTCATCGTCACTGTCGCGCCGGCGTTCCACGAGGCCGCCCTGTTCCAGTCGGCGCACCAGCGGGGACAGGGTTCCGGAATCAAGCTGCATCATCTGCCCGAGGGACCGGACCGACTGCTCACCGTGGCTCCACAGGATCACCAGCAGCAGGTACTGCGGGTAGGTCAGGCCCCACGGGGCGAGCAGTGTGCGGTAGGCGCGGGCCGTCGACCTCGCCGCCGAGTACAGCGCGAAACACACCATCTGATCTGTCACTCCCATGCCAGACATGATTGCACACAATTCGATTGTGCACAACCCTTTAGGGACAGTCGGCCGGAACACAGGTCAGTGACCGTACCCCGCCCGCCGTGCCCGTCAGCAGGGCCCGTCAGCAGGGCCCGTCAGTTCAGCCGCAGCCTGAGCAGACCGTCGACCAGGTCATGCACCGGAGTCTCCACACCGCAGGCGTCGCCGGCACGGATCACCGCCCCCACCTGGGAATCGAGCTCACCGGACAGACCGGCTGCAATGTCGCGCTGCATGGAGCTCGTGGCGTCCTCCGGCTGGGCGTCGCAGGACGCCATCGTCCTGTCCACCGCATCGCCGGCCAGCGGAACACCACCGGCATGTGCCACGGCATCCACCTCCTCCATCAGGGCGCGGAGACTACTCCGCAACGTCGTACGCAGCACACCCATCGGACGGTCCGCGACCGCCCCCAGAGCCCCGAAACAGGTGACGAACATGGCCTTCTCCCAGATGTCGCACCAGATGTCGTCACGGACGATCCCCTCGACACCGGCCCCGGTCAGCGCCCCGGCAAACGCGGTGAGCAGACTGTCACCGGAACTGCCCTCCCCCTTCCACAGTCCGACGGTGTAACTGGCCACCGGAGGGATGAAACGCACCTCCGCCGGGCCGGTGTGGATGAAGTATCCGCGGACCACCCCCGGCCAGGTCCGTTCCTCCCCGACCACATCGGCGACCAGCCTGTGGACCTCCACCGAATTCTGTGTCGTCGCGATCACCGGAGCGCCCGGAATACCCTCCACCATGGAGGAGATCTGGGAGCGCCGTTCATCCACGGTCGCCCCCGTCGCCTTCACCGCCAGCAGGACGACATCGAGCGGGCGGCCGTCCGCACCGACAAGCTGAGAGGCATTCTCCGCCGGCCGGGCCCGGGTGAACTCTGCCTCAGCCTCCCCCACCGTCACGCTGAGCCCCCGCGAACGCAGGCGGTCGAGCGCCTCGCCACGTGCCAGGACAGTGACCTCGTGACCAGCCTTCACCAGGGACGCGCCGAAGTAGGTGCCGACCGCTCCGGCACCGATGATTCCGATTCTCATGGCGCCCATCCTAGGCCCGGCGGGCACACGCTACGATGAGACCCCATGAGCGACGAACGCGAGATTCTCACCTACGCACTCTTCGGTGACGCCATCAAGGAACTTGCCCAGGAAATAGTGGACGACTACCGGCCCGATCTCATCCTCTCCATCGCACGCGGAGGCCTCCTCATCGGAGGGGCACTCGGCTACGCGATGGGCGTGAAGAACGTCTCGGTGATCAACGTGGAGTTCTACACCGGAATCGGTGAGACCCTCGACCAGCCCGTCATGCTTCCCCCGACCCCGGAGGCGGTGGACCTTTCGGGGATGAAGGTCCTCATCGCCGACGATGTCGCGGACTCCGGCAAGACCCTGGAGCTCGTCCAGCAGTTCTGCGCCGAGACCGTCACCGAATCCCGCACCGCGGTGATCTACGAGAAGTCCCGGTCGATCATCAAACCCGACTACGTGTGGAAGAAGACCGACCGGTGGATCGACTTCCCCTGGTCCTCTTTCCCCGTCATCACTCCGTCCGGCCTCCCCGCCGGTGGAGAGGCCAGCTGACAGTCCGGCTGACACGCCGGTCAGGCTGCCGCGGACTCGATCTCCGCAGCCAGGGCGACGATCAGCTCCTCGCCGGACACCCCGCCCGCCCCCGTCACCGGCGCCACCAGCTGCACAGACAGGGGAAGTCCGTCAGTTCCGGTCCCCAGCGGGACCGCCGCAGCCGGAAGCCCGGTGACATTCCACATCGCGGTGTAGGCCACCGGGCCTGACGCCGCGAGCAGGGTACGCACCGCCCCTCTGCCGACGATGGCGTCGGCGGCACCCGGCCGGTCGGGGACGGTGGGGGTCAACAGGACGTCAACCTCCCTCCACACCCGGTCGAGTTCGGCGGCGATTCGCGAACCGGCCCGCTCGGCGCGACGGTGCACCGGCCCGCGCACCCAGCTGCCCAGACGCACCAGACTGCGCGACCTGGCCTCCAGCAGTTCCGGGTGCTCCACGTCGGCGGCCTCAGTCCGGATCCCCGCGAAGAACTGGGGGATGAATGACGCCGTAGGGTCCGGGTACCGGGGATCGAAGAGGTCGACACTGTGACCCGCCTGCCTCAGGATGCCAGCTGCCCGGTGCACCGCAGCGGCATGCTCCGGGTGGAGCCTGCCCGTCGCCGCCGGTGCGCCGAGCGCCATGCCGATCCTCAGTCGGTCACGGTTGGCGGCACCCGTGTACGCGTCGAGGAAGCTCCCCGACGGTGGTGCCGTGTAGGCGTCACCGTCGACGTTCCCCTTGACGATGTCGTAGACCAGTGCACTGTCACGGACCGAACGTGCCAGCGGGCCCGTCGTACCCAGGGCGTGCCAGAGGTGCGGGTGAGGCGAGGCGGACACCCTCCCCCGGACCGGTTTGAGTCCGAAAAGTCCGCAGTTCGCCGCCGGGATCCTGATCGACCCGCCCCCGTCACCGCCCAGTGCGAGGGGGACCAGGCCGGCGGCCACCGCGGCGGCGGATCCGCCGCTGGAACCGCCCGGGGTCCTCGACTGGTCGTGGGGGTTGCGGGTCACCCCGTACCCCGAGGACTGGGTGTAGGGCCAGGCCCCGAACTCCGGCATCCGGGTCACCCCGATGATCACTGCCCCGGCGTCACGTAACCGGCGCACGACCAGGGCGTCCTCCCCGGCCGGGGTCGAGTTCGCCCTGGTGCCGAACGTCGTCACGACGCCCTTGACGTCGATCTCCGACTTGACCGCCACCGGTACCCCGTGCAGCGGACCCCGACGCTGCGGGGGAAGCTCGTCGAGAGTGCGGGCGGTCTCCAGGGCCTCATCGGCGAGGACGGTGGAGAAGGCGTTGAGGTCGCGGTCCAGTCGGGCGATGCGGGCCAGGGCCGACTGAATCCCCGCCACCGCGCCTCCGCCCGGCGCGCTGCCGGCGGAAGGGCCGGTGCCGCTGGTGCTGTCGCTGAGCGCGATGACCTGTTCGCGCCAGTCGTGGGCGTCGAGGGTGTGCCAGTCCACCGGTGCGGTGGCGGATGTCTGGGGTGTCCGGGAGTTCTCCATCCTCCGACCCTAGCCGCAGCGGGCACACCGCGCCGGGTCAGCGGCGCAGGACCCGGACCTGGACGGCCAGTGCCTCCCCGACTCTCTTCCCCGAGTGGATGCAACCGCCGAGGAACGTCCCCTCCAGGGCGTTTTTCCCGTGCATGCCGCCGCCGCCGAATCCGGCGACCTCCCCGGCAGCGTAGAGGCCGGGCAGTACTGAGCCGTCCGGGCGCAGGCACCGTCCCGACAGGTCGGTTTCCAGGCCGCCGAGGGTCTTGCGGGTGAGGATGCGCAGCCGCACGGCGATGAGGGGCCCGTGCCTGTTGTCGAGGATGCGGTGGGGTGCCGCGGCACGGACGATCTTGTCCCCGAGGAACTTGCGCGCGGTGTGGATGTAGTTGACCTGGGCGTCCTTGCTGAACTTGTTCTCGATCTGACTGTCACGGTCCTCGACCTGACGGCGCAGCCGGTCGACGTCGATGGTGGGCGCGCCGGGTTTCTCGGCGTGAGCGAGCTCGTTCATCCCGGTGACCAGGGCGTCAAGGTCGTTGGCGATGACCCAGTCCTCGCCGTGGTCCATGAAGTTCTGGACTGCGACGTGCATTCCCGGGCCGATCTTGCCGAGCAGTTTGCGGAACTCCTTGTCGGTGAGGTCCGGGTTCTGCTCGGACCCGGAGAAGATGAACTCCTTGGCGGCGATGGTCTTGTCGAGGACGAACCAGCTGTAACCGTGGCCGGTGCGTCCGATGTGGGACAGTGCCGCGAGATTGTCCGATCCGGGGAAGAGGTTGGTGGGCAGTCGTTGACCGGTGGCGTCGAACCACATCGAACTGGGGCCGGGAATGATGCGGATGCCGTGGTCGGGCCAGATGGGGTCCCAGTTCTTCATGCCTTCGGCGTAGGCCCACATGCGGTCGGTGTTGACGGTGGCGGCGCCGGCGTCCTCGGTGATGGCGAGCATGCGTCCGTCGACGTGGGCGGGAACTCCGCTGACCAGGTCGTCGGGGCACTGCCCCCACTGCTCGGTGGGCCAGGACCGGCGTACCAGGTCAAGGTTTCCCCCGATTCCTCCGGAGGTCACGACCACTGCCGCGGCCCGCAGGTCGAAGGTGTCCACGACCTCCCGTGGTGAGGCGACCCCGCGGGGCAGGTCGTCGCAGGGGCAGAGCACGCTGCCCCGGACACCGACGACTCTGCGGGTGCCGTTCCTGTCGGCTTCGACGGTCAGGCTGTCGACACGGTGGCGGAACGCGAACCTGACCCTGCCCGCCTTCTCCGCCTCGAGCAGTGGTTCACGGAACACGCGGACCACCTCGGGGCCGGTACCCCAGGTGAGGTGGAACCGGGGTACCGAGTTGCCGTGTCCGGAGGCGTCCCCGCTTCCGCGCTCGGCCCAGCCGACGGTGGGCAGCACGCTGAGGCCGAGTCCTTTGAGGTAGTCACGTTTCTGCGTCGCGGCGAAGTGCACGTAGGCGCGACCCCATTCCCGTGCCCAGTGGTCGTTTCCGCCCGGGCGGGTGTCGTCGTAGTTCGCGGAGTTCTCCCAGTCACGCCAGGCGAGTTCCTCGGAGTCTTTCACACCCATGAGCCGTTGTTCGGGGCTGCCGACGTAGAACAGTCCGCCCAGTGACCAGTAGGCCTGGCCGCCGAGGTTCGCCCGGTTCTCCTGGTCGAGGATCAGGACCGACAGCCCGGCGCGCTGGGCCTCGTAGGCTGCGACCATTCCGGCGAGTCCGCAGCCGACCACGATCACATCAGTTTTCGCTCCCATACACAGTCATCCTAAGGGGTGGCGGGACGCCGCGGAGCGGACGGTTCACATTTCCACGGGACTTCCTCCATCCCAACTTCTGGGAGATTGACGTCCACGATGTGAGAGTGTATCTTCCCGTCCATTGACTCTGTCGTTCCATGATGTGGGAATCCGACGGAGAGACACCTGACAACCGACAGAATTGCCCGAGCAGACAATGACCGACACCCTCCAGCAGAAACCGCCGTCTCCACAGACCCCTCCCCGGGTCAACGGCAACAGCCGCGGCCGCGTGATCATCGCGTCCACCATCGGCACCACCATCGAGTTCTACGACTTCTACGCCTACGCCACCGCGGCCGTCGTGGTTTTCCCGCACCTGTTCTTCCCCAAGACCGACAACGCCACCGTGGGCCTCCTAGCGTCACTGGCGACCTTCGGACTCGCCTTCGTCGCCCGTCCCCTCGGATCCATACTCTTCGGACACTTCGGCGACCGGATCGGCCGCAAGGCCACCCTCATCGGTGCCCTGCTGACCATGGGCATAGCCACGTTCATCATCGGATGCCTGCCCACCTACGACCAGGTCGGCCTGTGGGCACCCGCCATGCTGGCGCTCCTGCGTTTCTGTCAGGGCATCGGCCTCGGAGGAGAGTGGTCGGGGGCCGCCCTGCTGGCCACCGAGAACGCCGAGGAAGGTAAGCGTGCCCGGGCCGCCATGTGGCCCCAGCTCGGCGCCCCGTTCGGCTTCCTGCTCGCCAACGGTCTCTTCCTGCTGCTGGTGACCATCATGAACCACACCGACGGTGACGTCGAAGGTGACTTCCTGGCATGGGGATGGCGCGTGCCCTTCCTCTGCTCCGCTGTCATGGTCGCCATCGGCCTGTGGGTCCGTTTCAAGCTCGACGAGACCCCGGTCTTCCAGGAGACCCTCGACAAGGGCGAGGACGTCAAGGTCCCCACCGCAGAGGTCTTCCGGGTCGCCTGGAAAGAGGTCATCCTCGGCACCTTCGTGATGGTCTCCACCTACACGCTGTTCTACATCGTGACGACGTGGTTCCTCTCCTTCGGCATCGGTGACCGTGACAAGGGCGCCGGACTGGGCATCGAGTACGAGCACTTCCTCGTCATCCAGCTGATCTCCGCCTGCTTCTTCGTCGTCGGGATCCCGATCGCCGGGCACCTGGCCGATACCGTCGGTCGTCGTAAGTTCCTCACTGTGGCTTCCGTCATCATCCTGGTCTACAGCTGCGCCTTCCAGCTCTTCCTCGACCCGGACACCGCCACCGAGCTCACCGCGGGCGTCTTCCTGTCCATCGGCATGTTCCTCATGGGACTGATCTTCGGTCCCATGTCAGCGGTCCTGCCGGAAATGTTCCCCACCAATGTCCGCTACACGGGCTCGGGCATCGCCTACAACCTCTCCTCCATCCTCGGCGCCGCAGTCGCACCGTTCATCGCCGTGGCACTGGCCACCAACTACGGTCCCTGGGCCGTCGGCATGTACCTGGCGATCGTTACCCTCATCTCGCTGGTGGCGATCCGAATCATGCGGGAGACACGCGACATCGACCTCTACAGCATCTGACCCTCACCGTCCGGTCTCTCACCGTCCGGGCCTACTGACCGCTATAACACATCGGCGGTCCTCAACTCCCCCGGCAGACTCCAGAGGCAGACTCAACGGCCCCGGGGCAGCAGCCCCGGGGCCGTTGGCCTATTCTGGGTCACGTTTAGCTGACGGAAGGTGCCGGACAACAGGTCCCGGATCACGCTGCCGCCCACGGCGTCCGTCACCCTCCCGAACCCGCCTACCGAGTGAGGTCACCGCCGCATGTTCGATGTCGACAGCCTGTTGACCACGTTCGGACTCGCAGGGGTCCTGCTCGTGATCTTCATGGAGACCGGCGTCCTCATCGGTTTCATCTTCCCCGGCGACACCCTCCTGTTCACCGCCGGGATCATGGCCGCCTCCGACAACGCCTTCGCCCCGCTGTGGGCCCTGTGCACCGGAATTCCGCTGGCCGCGGCACTCGGCGACCAGCTCGGGTACTCCCTGGGACGCCGCTACGGGCCAGCGGCACTGCAGTCCCGGGTGCTCAACTGGATAGGCCCGGAGGCCGTCGCCAGGACTGAGGGGTTCTTCGACAGGTACGGGGCGGTGACCGTCCTGTTCGCCAGGTTCATCGCCGTTGTCCGGACCCTCAACCCCCTGGTCGCGGGAATCGCTGGGATGCCCCGCCTGGCCTTCACCTTCTGGTCCGTCCTCGGCTGTGTGATCTGGGGAGCGGGTATCACCTGTCTCGGCTACCTGCTCGGCGGCGTCCCGTTCATCCGGGACTACCTCGACCTCATCATCATCGCGGGAGTGTGTGTGGTGCTCGTCCCGGTGGTCGTCAAAGTTGTCCGGCTCCGGACACACTCCCGCCGGGAGCAGGACCGGATACGGGAGACCCTCGCAGCGCAGGACGGTACAGAAACCGACACGGCGACCGGCACGGACGCCGGGGACTCCACAGACGACATCACCGGCAGAAACGCGGTCTGACCCTCTGTCATGTCACGCCCCGGCGCGGCGCAGAACGTACTGGACACAGTCCAGGGCACCGGAACCGATCAGAGCCTCGTGAAGGGCCAGCTGGTAGTTCCACAGCCGCCGGTAGACCGGATCGAACCCGGCCGCGGCAGCCTGACGCTCCCGCGAAGCGAAAGCCTCCCGCCACAGTCCCAGGGTCAGCGCCGCATGGGAGCCGAGATGGATCTCCCGCACCAGCTCCAGGCCGACACGGTTGGCCTGCTCAATGACCCGCTCCACCCGGGGATACTGCAGCGCCGGCCACACGTAGGCCCTCATCACGTCGAGGCTCCTGTCCACGACGTCTCCGGGAATCACCTGGTCCGCCGCGGTCGTCAACGACTGGACCACCGCCGTGCCCTGCGGCGTGAGCATCCGGTGCACGGCGGCGAGGAAAGCCTCTGACCCCCTGTCCCCCAGGGTCTCCATCCGTTCCACGCTGAACACGGCGTCATAGCTGCCCGACCACTGCCGCGGAGACGGCACCGTCCCCCTCACCGTCTCCACACGCACGGCACCGCCGACTCCCGCGGCGTGGGCACGTGACCTGACGACTTCGGCATGGTCGGCGTCCGAGGTCAGCACGTCGGCACTGGCTCCGCGCCGGGCTGCCAGCACCGGCAGGGCGCCCCCGCTGCCGGGGAGCTCGAGAACCCGGTCCCCGGCCCCTACCCGGGCGATGTCCAGCATCAGGTTGATCCGGTTGACCTGGGCCGGATCGAGGTCTGCGCGGTCCACCTCCTCGGGGGCGTCCATCCAGGTCACCACCACCGGGGTCTGCCTGCCGTGCTGGGAGACCAGCCGTGTCGCGGAGGTCCTGGTGCCGGAGGCGAACAGCGCCGACCCCGTCGCCCGGGTGCCGCCCGCGTAGAGCTCGACGAGGGCGTCCGGGATCTCACCGTTGACGACGTGCCCGAAGTCACGTCTGCTCCTGCGTGACAGGAAACCCCCCAGACCGGTTTCGAGAGGGCGTGACATCAGTACCTGCAGTACCTCGGGGAGTGGTTCGGCGTCCCATTCCTCCGCCATGTACCCCTCAGCCAGTCCGAGCCACCCGTCGGCGACCATCCGGTCGAGCACGAGCCCGTCATGTACGAGGAACCTGGGGTGCCCGTCGCCGGCCAGGGACACACCGTGTTCACGGGTGAGCTCTTCGAGATGTTCCCTGATACGGGCGGCCCGTGAGCCGAGCAACGGTGCCTCCGGCCGGCGCACGAGATCCGGCCACCGCTCGGGGTCGATGAAACCCTCGGACACCGGCAACTCCTTTCAGTGTCGGCACCACCGGGGGCACTGACGGGGTGATCTCTCGCACAACAGGGGTGGTTTCCCCCACCCCTTGACAGGGCGGGAGGCACCAAACGGACATCAGCGGACGTGGCCGGCTCCGGAGACGTACCCACGCCCTGAACACCTCAGAACAAACCACTACACTAGTCGCATAACAACCGAGGTTGCCGTCAGACCGGCCGGCAGGGGACGTGTACCGCGTCATCGGACCGCCCGGACAAGGTGTGCAACCGACCAAGAATTCCGGGGACGTCCGGCCGCACCCCACACCGGCGCGGTCACCGTCCCCGAAAAGCGAGGAGACTGATTCCATGGCATCCACCCCGACCCGCCCCGCCGGCGGTCGCCACCACGTCGTCATCGTCGGAGCCGGTTTCGGCGGACTGTTCGCCGCCAAGAGGCTCGCGGACGCCGATGTCGACGTGACCATCATCGACCGCACCAACCACCACCTTTTCCAGCCGCTGCTCTACCAGGTGGCCACCGGCGTGCTGTCCTCGGGTGAGATCGCCCCGACCATCCGCCAGATCCTGCGGAAGCAGAAGAACACCCGGGTCGTCAAGGCCGAGGTCCGTGAGATCGACGTCGACGCACGGACCGTCACCGGTGACCTGGGCGGCCGTGAGGTCGTCCTCCAGTACGATTCGCTCATCCTCGCCGCCGGTGCCGGACAGTCCTACTTCGGCAACGACCACTTCGCGGAGTTCGCCCCGGGCATGAAGAGCATCGACGACGCACTCGAGATCCGGGCGCGGATCACCGGCGCCTTCGAGCGCGCGGAGATCACCACCGATCCCGAGGAGAAGCGTCGCCTGCTGACCTTCGTCATCGTCGGCGCCGGTCCGACCGGCGTGGAGCTCGCCGGCCAGGTCGCGGAAATGGCCCACCGGACCCTCCGCAACGAGTTCCGGGACATCGACACCGACTCTGCACGTATCCTCCTCGTCGACGGTTCGCCCCAGGTTCTGCCCCCCTTCGGCAAGAATCTCGGCAAGAAGGCCCAGAAGAAGCTGGAGAAGCTCGGTGTCGAGGTCGTCACCGACTCCCTGGTCACCAACGTCGACGCCGAGGGCGTGACGTGGAAGAGCATGAAGACCGAGAAGGAGACCACTGTCGGCTCCTACTGCAAGATCTGGTCCGCAGGTGTCGCCGCCAGCCCGCTGGGCAGGATGGTCACCGAGCAGATCGACGGGGTGGACGCCGACCGTGCAGGCCGCGTCCCCGTCGGTGACGACCTCTCCATCGAAGGTCACAAGGAGATCTTCGTCGTCGGTGACATGATGAGCCACGACCGTCTGCCCGGTCTGGCCCAGGTCGCCATCCAGGGTGGCCAGTTCGTCGCTGACGTCATCCGCGGTGAGGTCGAGGAAGGCCGCACCTCCCGTCCCGCGTTCAGCTACCACGACAAGGGCACCATGGCCATCGTCTCGCGGTTCTACGCCGTGGTGAAGATCGGTGACCGGGAGATCACCGGCTTCCCGGGCTGGCTCATGTGGCTCGCCGTCCACATGATGTTCCTGGTCGGTTTCCGTAACCGTTTCGTCGCCGCCTACAGCTGGGGGCTGAACTCGCTGTCGCCCAACCGGTGGAACCTGGTGGCGACCCGCCAGCAGCTTCACGGCCGCAACATCCTGCGTCGGCTGCGCGAACTCGAGGACGAGCAGGGTATCCGTTCCGTCATGGTCCGCGACAACCTCAAGGTCGGGGAGGGCCGCGACATCCGGCCCACCACCGACTGACATTCCCTGCCCGGCGGTGCCCGTGACCGTCTGAGCTGCCCCGGTGCCGTGGTCGTCCCCCGACGACCACGGCACCGGTTTTTCTGCCGTGCCGGGAACGCGACCGTCCGGTGGGGGGAGCCGGTCCGGACGGCGTGAGTGTCCGCCGCCGGTGGAGGCCCTGCAGGGTAGGATGGTCCACCGTGACACGGGGTGCGTCGCCCATGACGCTGAGATCACACCCGTCGAACCTGCTCTAGTTCGTACTAGCGAAGGGAATGTCAGATGACATCTTCACGCCCGGTCCTCCCCCTGCAGGGTTCCGTCCCCAGGGTCCTGTCTGTCGCAGGCACCGACCCCACCGGCGGTGCGGGTGTACAGGCGGACATCAAGGCCATCTGCGAAGCGGGTGGCTTCGCGATGACGGTGGTCACCGCCCTGGTGGCGCAGAACACCCACGGGGTACGCAGCATCCACACCCCCGACACCGGCTTCCTCACCGACCAGCTGGACGCCGTCTTCGACGACGTCCGTGTGGACGCGGTGAAGGTGGGGATGCTCGGCACCGCGGAGATCACCCGTACGGTCACCGACTACCTGCGTGCCCACCCCGTCCCGGTGCTCGTCGTCGATCCTGTGATGGTGGCCACCAGTGGTGACCGTCTGCTCACCCCGGACGGGGAGAAGGCTCTTGTCGGACTGTGCCGCCTCGCGGACGTGATCACACCGAATCTCGCCGAGCTCGCGGTGCTGTCAGGGACCGGGCAGGCCACGACGCTTCCGGAGGCCGTGGACCAGGGACGCCACCTCGCCGCTGAACTCGGTACCACCGTGATAGTCAAGGGCGGACATCTGACAGGCGGTGGAGCGGACAACGCCGTCGTCTTCCCTGACGGTGAAGTCCACACTGTCCCGGTGGCACGCATCGCCACCCACAACACCCACGGCACCGGATGTTCCCTGTCCTCCGCCCTGACCACCCGCCTCGCCGCCGGAGAGTCCGTGGCAGCCGCACTGTCCTGGGCGACCCGGTGGCTGACCGAGGCGATCCGCTACGCCGACGACCTGCATGTCGGCACCGGAAACGGCCCTGTCGACCACACCCACCGGTCGCGCCGGCTCGCCGCCGCCGCAGACACCACCCCCTGGCACCATGTCCCGGATATGCCGGCAGCCCTGGAAAAGCCCGGGGATCTGTTGTCCGGCCAGTTCGACGGTGCAGGCACCACCCGGAAACCCCCGCGTATTCCGGCTGCAGGTCCGTGGACGGCGGCCCTGTGGGACGCGTCGGCGCACATCCACAGGTCCGTCACGGACCTTCCCTTCATCACCGATCTCGGCAGCGGGACGCTGGACCGGGACGACTTCTCCTTCTACCTGGCGCAGGACGCCGTCTACCTGTCCCTGTACTCCCCCGCCCTGGCTTCATTGGCGGCGTCCGCCCCGGACCAGGAGTCCGCACTGTTCTGGGTGAAGGGCGCGGCGGAGTGTCTCGAGGAAGAGGCCGAACTGCACCGCAACTGGAACGGGGACAGCGCCCCCGCCCTGCCCTCTCCCGTGACCGGGGCGTACACCTCGCATCTCATGCGGTGTGTCAGGACCCGTGACCATGTCGTCGGCGCCGCCGCAGTGCTGCCCTGCTACTGGTTGTACGCCGAGGTCGGGCTGGAACTCGCGGCCAACTCACCTGCGGACAACCCTTATTCGGCATGGCTGGAGACCTACTCCGGCAGCGACTTCACCGACAGCGTCCGACAGGCTGTGGCACTGGTGGAGAAGGCGTTCGAGGACGCCGGTCCCGCAGCGCGGGCCGAGGCTGCCGTCGCCTACCTCGACGCCTCCAGGTGGGAACTGGAGTTCTTCGACCAGGCTTCCCGCCGACACTGAACGTCGCAGCAGTCCCCCCCCCGGGGGGCTGTCAGCCACCCCCGGACACGGTTCACCCCCGCATCTGACTCACCCGGGCTCGGTGTTCTCCCACCACCCGGTCTCACCTGCGCGGTGCGACGACAGTCCGCAGCTCCGTGGTCGCCAGCAGTTTCCCGCTCGTGGCGTTGACATGGTCGATCCTCCACAACTGGCTCGTCCGGCCGGTGTGCACCGCGTGCGCGGTCGAACGGATGACGTCTCCGGGGACAGAGGGCCGCAGGAAATTCGTGGAGTTGGTCACACCCATGACGGAGGAGTGTCCCCCCGCAGCGATGAATCCGGCGAAAGACCCCGCTGATTCCCCGAGACTGGCGTAGACCCCTCCGTTGGTGATCCCCCAGGGCTGGACGTGGTCCCGGGTGACCGTGAGCTCGAGCACCATCTCCGGCAGGAAGGAGATGTAGCGGACGCCGAGGGTGGAGTCCAGTCCCCCGACCCTGCCACCGAGAATCACGGCCAGCTCGGCGGTCTCCGCCTCCGTGAGCCCACCGGACTTCACCTTCGCCAGCAGTCCGGTCATTCTGGTCAGGGCGTCCTTCGTACCGTCCTGCACTGCGGCGTCCTGCACTGTGGCGCCCTGTGCCTGCCCGGTCTGTCCCGGCTGTGCGGCGTCCCCGTTGAATCCTGTCATGGTCGACTACTCCCTGCTCCTCTGGCCATCTGTCTGTCGCGGTCTGCCTGTCGCCGCCGGAAACCTCGCCGGCTGACCTGTGCACCGTCCTTCATGCACCGTGCAGCGCCGGTGACTGCCGGTGACTGCGGATGGTCGACGGTGCAGTCCCTGGTGAGTCTAGACACCCCGGCGCCGTGGCGGGCGGGTTCGCGGGTGCGGGCGCTACTATGGGTCACCATGACAGTTTCCTCCGCACAGATCGGTGTCGTGGGCCTGGCAGTGATGGGCTCGAACATCGCCCGGAACTTCGCCAACCACGGGTACACCGTCGCCGTCTACAACCGCACCACCGCAAAGACGGACGCCTTCATGGCCGAGTTCGGGTCCACCGGTTCCTTCCTTCCCGCGGCGACGGTCGAGGAGTTCGTCGCCTCCCTGGAGCGTCCCCGCCGCGCCCTGATCATGGTGCAGGCGGGTGCCGCCACGGACGCTGTGATCAACCAGTTCGCCGACGCCATGGAGCCCGGCGACATCATCATCGACGGCGGTAACGCCCTGTACACGGACACCATCCGGCGCGAGGCGGAGATGGCCGCACGCAACCTCCACTTCGTCGGCGCAGGTATCTCCGGCGGGGAGGAGGGTGCTCTCAACGGACCCGCCATCATGCCCGGTGGCCCCGAGGAATCCTACCGTTCCCTCGGCCCGCTGCTGGAGGACATCTCCGCCAAGGTCGACGGGACCCCCTGCTGCACCCACATCGGTCCGGACGGTGCGGGCCATTTCGTGAAGATGGTCCACAACGGTATCGAGTACGCCGACATGCAGGTCATCGGTGAGGCCTACCACCTGCTCCGCTACGCCGCAGGTATCGAACCCGCCGAGATTGCAGCGATCTTCCGCACCTGGAACGCCGGTGACCTCGACTCCTACCTCATCGAGATCACCGCGGAGGTCCTCTCCCAGGTGGACGCCGTGACCGGGAAGCCGCTCATCGACGTCATCGTCGACTCCGCCGGCCAGAAGGGTACCGGACGGTGGACGGTCAAGGCCGCCCTCGATCTCGGCATCCCCACCACCGGAATCGGTGAGGCGGTCTTCGCACGTGCCCTCTCCGGTGCCCGTGACCAGCGTGAGGCCACGACCGGCAACCTGCCGTCGGGTCAGTTGAGCACCCTCGCCGAGCTCGGCGTGTCCAGGGACGATTTCGTCGAAGATGTCCGCCGGGCCCTCTACGCCTCGAAACTGGTGGCCTACGCCCAGGGGTTCGACGAGATCCGTGCCGGATCCGACGAACACAACTGGAACGTCGATCCCCGCGATCTCGCCACCATCTGGCGCGGTGGATGCATCATCCGGGCCAAGTTCCTCAACAGGATCGTCGACGCATACAACGCCGATCCCGATGTCCGTTCCCTGCTCCTCGACCCCTACTTCAAGGGCGAGGTCTCGGGGCTCGTGGACTCGTGGCGACGCGTCATTGTCGTGGCCACCCGGCTCGGACTTCCGGTGCCCGTGTTCGCCTCGTCCCTGTCCTACTATGATTCGCTGCGTGCCGAGCGTCTGCCCGCCGCACTGATCCAGGGCCAGCGGGACTTCTTCGGAGCCCACACCTACCGCCGCACCGACCGCGCCGGGCAGTTCCACACCCTGTGGTCCGGCGACCGTAGCGAGGTTGAAGCGTAAGTGGAATCCTCCTCCGACAGACGTTCCTCCTCCAGCCACCGGCGTCGCCGAGTGGTCAGGGGAAGCCGCGCCACCGGCAGCGGTGCCGGTTCCGACTCCGGTGACAGACGTACCCGTAGCCAGGGCGGCAACTCATCCCGGGCAGGTCAGGGTTCCCGACAGGACTCCCCGACCGGACAGTCCGGCACCACAGGTCAGGGCGGTCACGCCGGGCGACGCCCCGGGCGTGACAGGCGCCCGGACAAGGTCGACCTTCAGGGCAGGCCGGTACGCGACGGCGCAGGACGCAGGTCCCGAAGCTCAGGCGGCCTAGAGTTGTATAGGAGACGGCACGCGAGACGCCCCGGGCAACCCCCCGGGCCACGACTCCCCGCGCCAGCGCCCGGACCACGGCGTCCTCCCCCCTCAACCTGCCTTCCTCCCCCGCCTCCGGGGTGGACACCTCGGTCCGTTTCGCTGACATGGCTCTCCCCGAACCCGTCGTCAGGGAACTGGGGGCACAGGGGCTCGTCCATCCTTTCCCGATCCAGGCTGCGGCAATCCCCGACGGACTGGCGGGACGGGACGTCCTGGGCCGTGGGCCCACCGGTTCCGGCAAGACCTTCACTTTCGGTCTGCCTGTGGTCACGCGTCTCGTCGGGGGGTCCTCCCGGCCCGGACACCCGCGTGCCGTGGTACTGGTCCCGACCCGTGAGCTCGCCCAGCAGGTCGCAGAGCGTCTGCGTCCCCTGGCAGAGTCCGTGGGCCAGAGGGTGATCGAGGTCGTCGGAGGGGTGAACATCAAACGCAACTTCACGGCCCTGGCCCGCCCCGTCGATATTCTCGTGGCGACCCCCGGCCGGGCCGAGGATCTCATCGGCCAGAAGGCCCTCGACTTCGGTGACGTCCGGATCGTCGCCCTGGATGAGGCCGACCAGATGGCCGACATGGGGTTCCTCCCCCAGGTCAGGAGACTGATCGACCGTATGCCGCAGGACGCCCAGCACCTGTTCTTCTCAGCCACCCTCGACGGTGACATCAAGGTGCTCATCGAGCGGTACATGAACGATCCCGTCACCCACTCCACAGGAGAGGTCGCCGCGAAGGTCGACTCCATGGAGCACTACCTCGGCGTGGTGCGGGACAAGCCCGCGCGCAACGAAGTGGTCCTGGAGCTCGGACGGGCGTCCACGAAGACGATCATGTTCATGCGGACCAAACACACCGTCGACCGTCAGGTCAAGAAGCTTGTCCGGGACGGGACGCCGGCAGTGGGACTCCACGGTGACAAGAGCCAGGGCGCGCGCACCCGCGCCGTCCGTGAGTTCACCGACGGCACGGCCACCGTCCTGGTCGCCACCGACATCGCCGCCCGGGGCATCGACATCAAGGGAGTGGACCTGGTCGTCCACATCGATCCTCCGGCCGAGCACAAGGCTTACGTCCACAGGGCAGGCAGGACGGCCCGCGCCGGCGAGAAGGGTGTCGTCCTCACACTGACGCTGGCCGACCAGGAGAAGGACACTCTCTCGATGATGCGCAAGGCCGGGGTCAGTCCGACCGAGTGGGCGCTCGACGGCCCCGGGAAGGCACCCGGGATCACGTCCCATCTCGGCGAGCTGGGGCTCGTGGAGGGTCGGTAGCCCGCCATGGACATCCTGCTCAGCATCCTCGGGCTCCTGGGCTTCATCCTGCTCACCGCGGGAACAGGGGTTTTCGTGGCAGTGGAGTTCTCGACCACGAGTCTGGAGCGCTCCACCATCGACAACGATGTCGCGACCCGTGGTGACGCGGCGTCGCGGATGGTGCAGAAGGCCCACTCGAACCTGAGCTTCATGCTCTCGGGCATGCAGCTCGGCATCACCCTGACCACACTGGCGACCGGTTACCTTGCCGAACCGATTCTCGCGAAATTCTTCACGCCCGCCCTCGAACTCGTCGGGCTCAGCGAGTCCGCCTCGCAACCGCTCGCCCTGGTCCTCAGTCTTGTCATCGCCACCGTGCTGTCGATGGTCTTCGGTGAACTGGTGCCGAAGAACCTGGCGATAGCCAATCCGCTGGGCACCGCACGGGTGCTCACCGCACCGGTCTGGCACTTCAACCGGATCTTCCGCGGGTTCATCCGGGCGCTGAACTGGGTGGCCAACCACATCGTCCGCCGGTTCGGTATCGAACCGGCCGACGAGCTGGCGTCCGCCCGGTCCCCGCAGGAGCTCAGTGCGCTGGTGCGCCACTCCTCCGGGTCCGAGGGTTTCGACCAGTCCAAGGTACGGATCCTGGACCGTTCCCTGCGGTTCGGGGACGCCACGGCCGAGGACATCATGACCCCCCGCGCCAAGGTCGACACCCTGGACACCGACGACACCGCCATGCAGCTGATCCGGGTGGCCCACGACTCGGGTCATTCCAGGTTCCCGGTGGTCCGCGGTGACCTCGACGAAACTGTCGGGGTGGTGCATGTCAAGGACGCCCTGACCATTCCCGCCGGGCAGCGCTCGACCACCACGGTCGGCTCGCTCGCCCGTCCGGTCCCCACGGTGCCGGAGAGCCTCGGCGGGGACGCCGTACTCCGTCAGGTCAGACTGGCCGGTTCCCAGCTCATCCTCGTCGCCGACGAGTACGGCGGAACGGCCGGGATCGTGACCATCGAGGATGTCGTCGAGGAGATCCTCGGCGAGGTCTGGGACGAGCACGACAACCGCGAGGAGGAGCGTGAGGTCCGGCAGGTCGGCAGGAGCTGGGAACTGTCCGGACTGCTGCGGTGCGACGAGCTGGGTGACATCTGCGGGTACATCGCCCCCGACGGTCCCTACGAGACTCTCGGCGGACTGATCATGGCGACCCTGGGACGTATCCCGGCAGTCGGAGACAGGGTGCTGCTTCCCGTCGACGACAGGGGTGCCCTCGACTCTTTCGCCGAGGGACCCGAGGTCCGTTGGGAGGCCCAGGTCGAGTCCATGGACATCCGTCGGGTGGACAAGGTGATGCTGCGTCCCGTGGCCGCCACGAAGAAGGAGGACGACAGTGAGCGGTGACATCTGGGCGGTTGTCTTCACCGTCGTTCTGCTGGGCGTGAACGCCTACTTCGTCGGTGTCGAGTTCGCGCTGATCTCGTCCCGGCGGGACCGGCTCGAGAATATGGCGGCCGCCGGCAACAGGCGTGCCGGGCAGGTGATCAAGGCCACCGAGGATCTCACGATCATGCTCGCGGGGGCCCAGTTCGGCATCACCATCGCCTCCCTGCTGCTCGGCAAGGTCGGCGAGCCGGCCATCGCGCACCTCATCGAGGAACCGTTCCATGCTCTCGGGCTGCCCGACGACCTGCTCCATCCGGTCGGCTTCGCCATCTCCCTGCTGCTGGTCACGGTGCTGCACATCATCCTCGGCGAAATGGTGCCGAAGAACATCGCCCTGGCCGGCCCGGAGTCGGTCGCGACGGTGCTGGTCGGTCCCCACATGCTGTTCTGCAGGATCGCCCACCCGATCATGGTGATGCTGAACTGGATCGCCAGGGTGACCCTGCACCTGGTGGGGGTCGAGCAGCGCGACGAACTGGACTCCACGGTGTCCCCGTCAGAGTTGGCGGAGATGATCTCGGAGTCCAGGTCAGAGGGCCTGATCGCCCCTGCGGAGGCCAGACGGCTGTCCAATGCCCTGAACTCCTCGAAACGTACCCTCCACGAGGTCCTGATCCCCCGCGACCGGGTCCGTGCACTGAGCTACGGCCCCCGTGGGCTGACGGTGGGGCAGATCGAGGAGGCCGTCTCCGAGACGGGGTTCTCCCGCTTCCCGGTGACGGACCCCGCCGGCAGTTACATGGGGTATGTCCACGTCAAAGATGTGCTGGACAATGTTCTCGACCCTGCCACCGGCCCGGACCAGCTGCTGGATGTGAAGGACCTCCGTCCTCTGATCACCGTCGAGGGCGGGGCCAACTTCGACGTGGCGATGAAGGAACTGCGTCAGACCAGTTCCCACATGGCACAGGTGTCGGAGAACGGCGTCATCGTCGGCATCGTCACTCTCGAGGACGTCATCGAGGAGCTTGTCGGTACCGTCAGGGACTGGACCCACGATGACTGACACGCTGACCCGGGAACTGCGTGTCCTGACCCCCGCGGACTGG
This sequence comes from Corynebacterium provencense, assembly GCA_900049755.1. Taxonomy (GTDB): domain Bacteria; phylum Actinomycetota; class Actinomycetes; order Mycobacteriales; family Mycobacteriaceae; genus Corynebacterium; species Corynebacterium neomassiliense. The sequence continues at coordinate 638,749 of LT160593.1, read as the reverse complement.
ACGAGGCTGAGGGACAGGCACGCCGCGGACGCCGACAGGCTCACGGCAGCGCACCGGGAACGCCGTTCACGCGGTGAGAGGCATCCGGTGTGGGACTTCATGTTCCACTACTACCCGGTGAAGCCCTCACAGCTGCGGCGGTGGAATCCGGGTGCCGGGGCGGGCCTCCTGCTCAACGGCATGCCGGAGGCCGCGGCCCGGGACACCGCGCTTCCGGGACCGTCGAAATTCCACCACCGTGTCATGACCGGTGCCGGTGAGGTGTGGACCGTGGACACCGACGCTTTCTTCACCGCCCGGGCGGACAGCGTGACGTTCATCCACCGTCTCCTGCGGGCGACAGCCGGCCGCTCCCCCAGGTTCAGCTGCTTCGGCATGCACGAGTGGGCGATGGTGTACCACGGATCTCCACGGCATCCGGAACCGTTGCGGCTCGGCAGGGAGGCTACCGACCGGCTGGTCGAGGAAAGACCGGTCAACTGCACCCACTTCGATGCCTTCCGTTTCTTCACCCCGGACGCTGTGCCGATGAACTCCTGCATTCTGACGCGGGAGTCCCAGGTCGACTCCGAACAGCCCGGTTGTCTCCACGCGACCATGGACCTGTACAAGTGGGCGACGAAACTGGGTCCTCTTGTTCCCGGTGATCTCTGGCTCGACACGTTCAGGCTGGCCTGCGAGATCCGCGCCACCGACATGGAGGCGGGGCCCTATGATCTCAGCGCCTGGGGCCATGACCCGGTACCGGTCGAAACGGCCGGAGGACGCGCAGAGTTCGCCAGGAGGCAGAGAAGTTTCGCGGACCGCGGTCAGCGACTGCGCAGGAGGTTGACCGAACTCCTCGAGACCACGTACCCGCAGTTGTGCGATACACCGGTACCGGAGTCGCGCAGGTTGTCCGACGCGACGGTGGAGAACCCCGCGACTGCGGGCGGTCCCGGTGAAGGAGGTCGGTCCCGGTGAGCGGTCCTGTGACGTCTTCCGGGAACTCTCCCGGGAATTCTTCCGGGAACTCTTCCGGGGGTTCGTCGGGCGACAGCCGGGATGTTTCCCGGGCCCGTCACCGCAGCGGGCGTCGTGGACGCGGTGTGGCGGGATGGGTCTGGGTGGTGCCTGTGGTTGTTGTCCTGCTCGCCGCTCTGGTGGCAGGGTGGTTCACCCTGATCCGGGATGACCCGGAGGATGAGACTCCACAGTGCATCAACGGGGATCTGTCGCTGACGGCGTGGGTCGATCCGGCGGCGGAGGTGGCCGCACGGGACCTGCTGGAAAAGTACTCTGCGACGTCGCCGGTGGTGAGGGACTACTGCGTGCACCCTGTCGTGGAGATCAGGCCCACGGCTGAGGCTGCGGCGGCGTACAACGCCCGAACTCCCGGTTCAGCCGCGGTGTGGTTCCCGGTGGGTGACTCTGCGTGGTCCGGTGTCGCGGGTGCGCCCCCTGATCCCCCTGTTGTGGCGACGACTGCGGACGGAGCCCCGGTGTCCCTGGTCGTCTTCGGTTCCTCCGGTGCTGTGGCGGAGGATTCTGCGCGTGCGGGCGCCGATCTGCTGCGTACCGTGGACGCAGGCTAGGAGCTGCGGAGTCGTCGCCGCGCGGCGAGTTCGTCGACTCCTGCACCGGCCGCCTGTCCGTCGGCGCCGGTGGAGTCACCGTCGGAGGTGGCGTCGCGGGGTTCGGCGGGGAACTCGGTGATGGTACCGGACAGCTCCTTCAGCAGGCCGGGGACGGCGATGCCGAAGACTCCCTGCCCACCGTTGAGGAGGTCGATGACTTCCTCGGGGGAGCTGCAGGCGTACACGGTTCTGCCGTCGGAGACGAGGGTGAGCCCGGCGAGGTCGTCGATGCCGAAGTGTTCGAGTTTCGCCACGGCACGCCGTATGTTCTGCAGGGAAATGCCGGTGTCGAGGAGACCTTTGACGATTTTGAGAACGAGGATGTCGCGGAAGGAGTACAGGCGCTGGGTGCCGGAGCCCTTCGCGGTGCGGATGGAGGGCTGGACGAGCTTTGTCCTGGCCCAGTAGTCCAGCTGCCGGTATGTGATGCCTGCAACCTGGCAGGCGGTGGTCACACGGTAACCGACCTCACGGTCGTCATGATGGACTTCGAACAGCGCATCCTGCTGATCCATACGTTCCTCCTCCTGGTCGGACGTGCCGGTCGCGGGCGCGCCACATGATCTCCGCCCGGGGACCGGTCCGCGTTCCGGCCGCACTGTGGCGGAGGTTCCGGCCGTGGACTGACCCGGTGCCCCGGGACCGAACTGACGTTGAGGATGATGCTAGCAGAGCAGGACAAGGACACGCATGTAACAACACGCGTGTCTTCCTGCACAGGAGTGACGTCACTCACCACCGGTGGGGGTCGGACGCCGATCGTCGGCGACTGCGCCGTCAGCGGCCGAGGTTTCCCTTGACCAGGGTCGCATGCAGTGAGACGACCAGGGCTCCAACCTCGCGACCGATCTCAGCCGCCCGTTCCTTCGCATTGTCGTCACGACTGTGGGCGACGGGCTCGGCGACCCTGTTGATCAGGTCCGCCTGCCTGCGTGCCATGGTCACCAGTGTGCGCAGGTGGCGAGAGTCGATTCCGAATTCACGCAGTTTGGAGGCGATACGGACGATGTCGACATCGTCGGCGGAGAAGAAACCCGCGGCATCGGGGACGACCATGTCCATGCGGACCAGGGCCCCGAGGAACTCGTCGTCGGCACCGGAGCGGAGACAGACGTCGGCCCGCGTCAGCCTGCTGATCTGCGGGGCACGGAGCTGGTCAGGGGTGACTGCACCTGCAACCGAGTCACTGTGGATCCGGATCGCGGTGACATTCCCCGCGTCCATGGCCTCAAGCCGCTCCCTGATGACCTTGAGGGGGAGGAATTCGTCGCGCTGGAGCCCGAGAATGTAACGGATCCGGGAGATGTCCTCCGGGGAGAACCGACGGTACCCGGACTTGCTGCGGCGGGGGCTGATCAGACCTTCGGACTCGAGGAACCTGATCTTGGAGACGCGCACCTCGGGAAAATCGACCTGGAGCTGCTTGATGACGTCCCCGATGGAGGCGGTGGGGAGGATACCGGGTGCACGGTCGGCGACAGACGGATTCCTGGGCGCGTAACCGCCGTCGTCTGGCCGGCGGGCGGTTCCGGACTGCGAACCCATGATTCTCCTCACACGCTAGCGGTTGAACTTCTCCCGGCGACAGTGACCGCGCAGGGCGGTCCTGCTGACCGGGTCACTCATGTCCGCGGCACCGGGTCGCCACGGAACGAGGGTCAGGATTCCTTGGCCCCGTTGAGGAAGACCAGGCGGAACTTGCCGATCTGGATCTCGTCACCGTTGCTGAGCACTGCGGAGTTCTTCGGTTCACGGTTGACGTAGGTGCCGTTGAGGGATCCGACGTCGACGACCTCGTAGTCGTCACCGCTGCGGCGGAACTCCGCGTGCCTGCGGGAAACGGTCACGTCATCGAGGAAGATGTCGCTGTCGGGGTGACGTCCCGCAGTGGTCGTGTCCTGGTCGAGCAGGAAACGAGAGCCGGCGTTCGGTCCGCGCTTCACGACAAGGAGCGCGGAACCGGAGGGCAGTCCCTCCACACCAGCGGGCGTGGATTCGGACTGCACACCGGTTTCCATCTCCTTGAGGAGGTCAGCGCGGAAGACCGAGGTGGTTTCGACCGAGGCCTCCGGGATCCCGGTGTTGTCGCTCATGTTCAGTTCCTCCTGGAATCTGGTACTGGTGACCGTTGCCGCCCCGTCGCGGGTGCGACAGGACTCGAAGCACATCAGGCGGTCCGCCTGTGAGTCGATGTCATCATACTACCCGTCCTTTTCCGCGTCGGCGGCGCGTCACCCGATTACATCCGTGAAGTTTCTCACCGGAATATCGAGGCGATGGACCCCATCACAGACCCTCCGGTCGAGTTCAGAGGGTTGTCGTTGACCATGTATGTCCAGGTGGCACTGGGCTTGTGCAGTCCGAGTCCGTCAAGGTCCACACCCTCCTCGGTGATGGTGGCGTCGCTGAAGGTCTCCCTGGCCAGTGCCACGGCACGCTCAGCGAGCTCACCGAAGGCGGCGATGGACAACCGGTGGAACTCGTCGATCGGGCTTTCCCTGGCGATGGCCCTCAGGTGGATCGATTCGCGGACGTCGTCGAGGTAGGCCAGGTGGTCGCTCCACTCGTGGTCAAGATGGTAGAGCATGATCTCCCGTGCAGCCTGGACCAGTACCGCATGGTCGATGCCCTGCGCCTGGAGCGCACCGGCTTTCTCGACGTCGTGGTAGCTGAGGTCCTCCCAGGCCGCCTCCGTGTCGAGGACCCTGTCACGCCGGGCGTTGACGATCGCCCTCTGGTCGGCGATGAGCTTGTTGTACTTCCATGTGGTGGCGTGGATGTCGAGCATCTGGCCCTCCGTGACCCGTTGACAGTGGTCGATGAACTGGAGCACCTTCTTCTGCCCGAGGCGTCCGTCCTGCTCTGGTTCGGCGGTGAGTTCCTCACCCACTCCTCCGACGGAGACCATGTCGTCCTCCAGCGACACGAAGAAGACTGTCGACCCCGGGTCGCCCTGGCGTCCCGCCCGACCCCGCAGCTGGTTGTCCAGGCGTGCCGAACGGAACCGTCCGACGCCCACGACATGCAGACCTCCGAGCTCCACGACCTTGTCGTGCTCCGGCTGCCCGGGTTCACCGTCCGGGCCGCCGAGGCGGATGTCGGTACCGCGGCCAGCCATCTGGGTCGAGACTGTCACCCGGCCGGGGCGTCCGGCCTCTGCGATGACCGCGGCCTCGACCTCATGGTTCTTCGCGTTGAGGACATTGCACTCGACCCCACGCAGCACCAGGGCGTCGGCGAGCTCCTCCGAGGCCGCGACATCCTGGGTGCCCACCAGAACCGGCTGACCGGTGGCCTGGACTTCGACGATGTGGTCGATGACCGCGGCGTCCCTCTCCTCCGCAGTGACGTAGACATGGTCGGCCTCGTCGAAACGTCGGGTGGGGACGTTGGGGTCGATGACGCTCACCGAGAGGTCGTAGAACTGGCGGAGCTGGTCGGATGCGGCGACCGCCGTCCCTGTCATCCCGCATTTGCGCGGGTAGAGGCCGAGGAGCGCCTGGATGGTGATCTGGTCGAGGATACGGCCGCCGTCGGTCACCGTCAGCCCCTCCTTCGCCTCCACGGCCGCCTGCAGTCCGTCCGGCCAACGCTGGAGTTCGGCGACCCGGCCGCGGGAGTTGTCGATCAGCGCCACCGCGCCGTCACGGACGAGGTAGTGCACGTCCCTGACCAGGAGATGCTGGGCGTGCAGGGCGACGTTGACCTGGGAGAGCACGTCTCCGGCGTCCTCGGCGTAGAGCGAGTCGATTCCCAGGGCCCGTTCGACGAATTCCGCACCGGCCTCGGTCAGGAAGACGTTCCGACGGTCCCCGGACACCGTGAAGTCCCTGTCCTCCTCCATCCTGCGGACGAGGTCGGTGATCCGGCCGGAGGGGCCGGCACCCGGCTCTGAACCTGCCAGGACAAGGGGGACCAGTGCCTCGTCGACCATGACCGAGTCAGCCTCGTCGATGACCGCCACATCGGCGGGGGTGCGGACCGCATCCCGGCGACGGGTGATGAGCTGGTCCCGGAGCACGTCGAAGCCGATCTCGTTGACCGCGCCGAAGACCACGTCCCTGCGGTAGACCTCACGGCGTTCGTCCGGACCCGCCTCCTCTGCCACCGCTCCGTGGGTGAGACCGAAGAAGTCCAGCAACGGCCCCATCCATGACTCGTCACGGCCGGCGAGGAAGGAGTTGACGGTGATGACGTGCACCCGCCGGCCCTGGAGCCCGTAGCCCACGGCCGTCATCGCACCGACCAGGGTCTTACCTTCGCCGGTGGCCATCTCCACGACGTCGCCGACGAGCATGCGCAGGGCGCCCTGGAGCTGCACGTCGAACGGACGCATCCCCAGTGTGCGGGACGCCGCCTCGCGGACCGCTGCAAGGAGCAGCGGGGCGTCCTCGATGGTCCGTTCCTCGTCGTCACCGATACACGACCGGGCGATGTCGACGATGTCGGCGTCCGTCGCGGCGGCCAGCCGTTCAGCGGCCTTGTCCGCCTCTCCGACAATGGTCTTCGACTTCTTCTGGTTCGCCGTCGCCGACGACCCCATGGCCTTCCAGAACCAGCCGAATCCGGCCATGTCACGCCTTCCCTGGGACCAGGTCCCGTTTGTCCTGCAGTCTTGTGTTCCAGCGTAGCCGATCCACCGGACACGGTCCCGGCGCGGGGGACGCCCGCGGCCGGGCACCCGGACGGCACCGGAAAGGCACCGGAAAGGCACCGGAAAGGCACCCGAAGGACGCCGGGACGGACGCCGGGAGCGGCGCTGACCGTAGTCTCGGTACCGTGAACTCAGATGGCAGGATTTCAGGTGTCAGGACGTCTCACTCCCCGACCTCCCGGGCGGTGTCCACGGTGGACCTCGAGCTTCCGGGTACCCTCCCCCGTCCCGACGGCTCCCCCTCCACACTGCGCGGGTCACTGGACCTGCCCCCGGGGTCCGGGGAACTGACCCTGCCGGAACTGCGGGCCGCCCGGGTGTCCGTGGCAGTCGTCGCGCACTGTTTCACCTGCAGTCGACGCGCACCCGGTGTGTTCAGGATCTCCCGGGCACTGGCACGGGCGGGTATCGCCTGCATGCGGTTCGACTTCCCCGGGCTCGGGGATTCCGTACCCGCCAACGGTGGTGTCGCCTTCGAGGACACCACCTTCAGCTCCAACGTGGCCGATCTGCTGTCGGTGTCCGGATGGTTGGACAGTCACCTCAGCTCGCCCTCCCTGCTGGTCGGGCACTCACTGGGAGGTGCCGCGGTACTGCGGGCGGCCCACCGCATTCCCTCGTTGAAGGCCGTCGTCACGGTCGGAGCCCCTTTCCTGCCGGGCCGGGCGGCGGCGAGCCTGCTCGACGCATTCACCGGTGAGCAGGCACCGCCGGCAGAGACGGCCGGACCGGCAGAAACGGCTGACCCGGCTGGCCGGCAGGTTCCTCTGCCGGGTACCGGGGACGACACCCTGCGCACCGTCCACCTCGCCGGACGGGACCTGACCTTCCGGAGACGTTTCCTCACCGATCTGGCGGAGAATTCCGTGACCACCGACGTCCGGGAGGACATTGCAGCGGTCGGACGCCGTGGCGTCCCCCTGCTCGTCATGCACTCGCCGACCGATCAGACCGTGCCGGTGACGGACGCCACGGAGATTTTCTCCGCGGCGTCCTGGCCGAAGTCGCTGCTGAGCATCCCCGACGCCGACCACCTGCTGACCCGGCGCGGTTCGGCACAGTGGGTCGGGGAGACGGTGGCGAGGTGGGCCGGGTCTGTCGGTGTCGGCGGGCACACTACAGTTGGAAGACATGACTGAGATCACCTTCATCCCCACTGCAGACCTGGTAGACATCATCGGTGCCGGCGTCCGCAGCTGTGACACCCAGTTCCGCAACTTCGGCGGACACACCGACTTCTGCGGTCCGGTCACCACGGTCCGCTGCTTCCAGGACAACGGTCTCGTGAAGAAGATCCTCCAGGAGGACAATCCCGGTGGAGTGCTCGTCGTCGACGGCGACGCCTCGGTCCACACCGCCCTGATGGGTGACATGATCGCGGAGTTCGGTGTGGAACACGGGTGGGCAGGTGTGATCATCAACGGCGCGATCAGGGACTCCGCCGCCGTCGGTGGCATGGATTTCGGATGCAAGGCGCTGGGGACCAACCCCCGTAAATCGGCCAAGGACGGCGCCGGCGAGCGTGACGTGGTCGTCCACTTCGGTGGCGTGGACTTCGTCCCGGGGCACATCGTCTACGCGGACGCCGACGGTGTGGTCGTCACCGAGGCCCCGGTGACCCCCACCCGGTAACCGACCGACACCGGGACCCGTGGTTTGGCCTCCCTCACCTGCGGATTAGCGCACTGAATCCGGCTGTTGTAAGCTTTTCCCCGTTCAGAGATGAACGGACGGACTGTGGCGCAGTTTGGCAGCGCACCACACTGGGGGTGTGGGGGTCGCAGGTTCAAATCCTGTCAGTCCGACAGACATCCCGCTCCGGGGCCCGCGAGGGCAGTCCGGGGCGGGATTCCTGTATGCCGGCCAGGTACCGTGGAGCCCACCATGGAACAGGACACCCACGCAGAGCACTGGATTCTCCGGCACCCGGACCTCGGTGTCATCGAGGTGTTCACCGGGACCGTGGACGCTCTCGGCGCAGTCGACCCGGACTTCCCCGGCACCGGCTCCCGGGATACCACACGCCGCCGCACCGGTCCCCTGTCATCCTCTCCCCGACTGCTCATCAGGTTCGACGGGGTGGTCATCGCCAGATGCAGGTCCCTCGACGACGTGAAGATCGACCTCACACCATCAGGTCTCGCCGATCCCCGTCAGCACCCCGGCCCCGGGCAGTACGGGCACAGCGTGACGTTCGCCCCTCCGATGCTGCAGATCGACAGTTCCCTGACCCGCCGGTGGGTCACGGCGGTGACCCTCAGGTCCGCCGGCGAGGTGGTCGAGTTCGACGCCCCCTCGGGCTCACGGGCGGAGAGACGGCAGCAGGCGATGGAGCGCTCAGCGGTGAAACGCTGGCTGTACCCGGTTCTCGGGGGTATCGGAAAAGGCGGGTGGGCACTGGCGGTGCTGGTTCTCGGGCCCGTGCTGTCGAGAATTCTCGATCCCCTGTGGCGGTGGCTGGCGTCCCTGCTCCCCGACTGGCACATCACCTGGCCGTCGGTGCCGTGGCCGGACATCAACTTGCCCGAGATCAGTCTGCCGTCGGTGCCGTGGCCGGACATCGACGTGCCCGAGATCCGTCTGCCCGACTGGCACCTTCCGTGGATCGTGGACATGGCCCTCGACTACACCAAAGTATGGGTTCCGGTGCTGATCGGCATCGGTTTCGGCGTCACAGCGGTCCGCAACGGGCGGAAGTCGCGTGAGAAGAAGGAGGAGTGGCGGAGACAGGAGGAGCAGCGCTCGCTGCAGCGGCTGCACGAGGCACGGGCGGACCTGGCCCGGGCGATGCGCGGCGTCCTCCAGAAAGAGAACCGGGAGAAGAGCTGACAGAGCTCCCCGGCATCAGCCCAGGCGGGTCATCCGGACGGTGACGAAGAGCTCCGAGGTCGCCTGTCCGGAGAACATTCCCTTCAGCGGAGGGACATCCGAGTACTCGCGGGCGGTGCCCACGATGACGTGCAGCTCACCGGGGACGAGATCATTGGTCGGGTCGAAGCTGTACCAGCCGTTGTTGTCGCCGCCGTTGAACCACTGGACCCAGGCGTGCGACTCGGCGTCGACGGTCTCCCCGATCCCGGCGTCCTTCTTCGGCAGGACGTACCCGGAGACGTACCTCGCCGGGATACCCACGGCACGCAGGGCGCCGATCATGATGTGGGAGAAGTCCTGGCACACTCCCTTGCGTGCGTCCCACGCCTGGGCGGCGGTGCCGGTGACGTCACTCGCCCCCGTCTCATAGGTCATCTCGTCGAAGACGAGCTGGCCGACGGCCAGGGCGGTTTCGTCGACGGTGGCGCAGCTGTCGGCGATCTCCCGGGCACGCCGGAGAAGATCCTGCGACGGCGCGACCATCGGGGACAGGCAGAGGTACTCGTTGAGCGCGTCGGCGTGGTCGCGCAGACCCCCGAGCGTCATCCCGGTGCGGGTCGCCGGAACAGCGTCGACGTCGAGGGTGGTCGTGACCCCCACGATCATCTGGTCGTGGGGTTCGTGGATCTCGAAGGAGGTGACATGGGTCCCCCAGTAGTCGATGAAGGAGTAGGACCACGGCTTCGGGGTGATGGTCACCGACTGCTCCCGGATGAGCTGCTGGGGAGTGTAGAGGGGGGTCATCCGGATCTCGTTGAAGGAGTCGGTCACCCGGTCGGAGTAGTTGTAGCCGGTGGTGTGGACGATACGCAGTGTGGTTGTCATGGTCTCGCTCTCCCTACTTCTCGTGCCAGGTGGACGACAGTGCACCCTCGAAGTACCGCTGGCTGAGCGCCTGCGTCGCGGACGCACCGGTCTCCTGGGTGAGCTGGGTGAGCTCGCCGAGCTGTTCGAGGGCCTCATTGGGCTGCATGTACTCGATCCTTGCACTCATCTGTCCGAGAAGTCGCTGGGCCTCGTCCTCGAATCCGGAACGCAGGGTTGTCGGGTCCAGGGCGCTGAGGCAGTCGCGGGCGGCGTCGAGACAGAAGATGATCGACCTCGGACACAACCGGTCCCGCAGGAGAAAGTCGACCGAGGCGGTGAGGGTGTCCTCCTGCCCCCTGGACATCACGAAGGACTGCTGTGCCCCGCAGGCCTGGAGCAGCAGGTGTCGGTGGGCGGGCAGGGAGGGTGCGACAACTGTGGCGTAGATGATCCTGGCGGTCATGTCGAGCCGCTCGATGTAGCGGCCGGCCATGAGGAAGTGCCATGCCTCGTCCCGTGGCATGGTCCCCACGAGGTCACCGACGATCATGGAGCAGTGGTCGTGGACTTCCCGGCACGCCAGGGGCGGCCGCATCAGCTGGAGGCGTCCGGACGCCACCTTGCGGTACGCCCGGTTGATCGCCTCCCACGAGGAGGTGGAGAGGATCTCACGGGCTCGTCTCGCGCTCTCACGGCAGTTGGACAGGGCGGTGACCATCGACTGGGGGGAATCCGGGTCGGTGCCCAGCCGTGACCAGGCGTCCCGGGCCCCCGCATCGGGTGACAGGGGTGCGCCCATGGCACGGCAGAGCTCCACCCCGAACGAGGAACTGTCCGCCTCCGTGCTCAGTTCCAGGTTGACGGTCAACACTCTGGCCTGGTCGTCGGCTCTTTCGATGTACCGGCCGATCCAGAACAGTGATTCGGCGATGCGGCTCAGCACTGGTCCGCCTCCTGTGTCGTGAGTGGTGCCTGCGACGGGTCGGTGCCCGGGGCGTCCTGCCTCTGCTGCTGTTGCTGCTGTTGCTGCTGGGCCTCTTCTTCGTCGTCTCTGATGTCGAGGACGGAGGTCTCCAACCTGTCGAGCGTCTCGGCGTCCGGGTCCGGGGCGGCGATGACACGGCCGTGCTCCGACTCCGGCCCGGTCACCCCCGCGGAGATCACCCACGTGTCCTTGGACCCTCCCCCCTGGGAGGAGTTCACGATCATCTGTCCCTCCTTCAACGCCACCCTCGTCAGGCCGCCGGGGACGACCCACATGTCTTCGCCGTCGTTGACGACGAAAGGCCGCAGGTCCACGTGCCTGGGCTGCAGTCCCTTGTCCGGGGTCATCGTCGGCACGGTGGACAGCTGGATCAGGGGTTGTGCGATCCACCCGCGGGGATCGTCGCGGAGTCTCTTCCTCGTCTCGTCGAGTTCCGCTTTCGTGCACTTCGGGCCCATGACGATCCCCTTGCCGCCGGAGCCGTCGACCGGTTTGACCACGAGTTCGTCGATCCTGTCCAGTACCTCCTCCAGTGCCTCGGGTTCCTCCAGCCTCCAGGTGTGCACGTTCGGGATCAGCGGCTCCTCGTCGAGGTAGTAGCGGATGAGGTCGGGGACGTAGGTGTAGACCAGCTTGTCGTCGGCGACACCGTTGCCCACGGCGTTGGCGATGGTGACCGTGCCGTTGGCCTGGGCGGACAGCAGGCCGGCGACCCCGAGCAGGGAATCCGGCCGGAAGTTCACCGGGTCGATGAAGTCGTCGTCGACGCGGCGGTAGATCACGTGGACCTGCTCCAGTCCCCTGGTGGTCCTGAGGAACACCACGCCGTGACGGACGACCAGGTCCCTTCCCTCCACCAGGGGGACGCCCATCGTCCGGGCAAGCATCGAGTGTTCGAAGTAGGCCGAGTTGTACACACCGGGGGTGAGGACCACGATCTGCGGGTCCGGGACCCCGGGGGGTGCCGCTTTCGCCAGGGCCGAGCGTAGCCGTGCAGGGTAGTCGTCGACTCTGGCGATGTTGTACTGTGCCACGGCCTCAGGGAGCGCGGACACCGTCGCCTGCCGGTTGGTCAGCACGTAGGAGACTCCCGAGGGGATCCTGGCGTTGTCCTCGAGGACCCGCAGTTCACCGTCCCCGTCCCGGATGAGGTCGATCCCGGCGACGTGGATCCTCACCCCGTTGGGCGGGGTGTATCCGGCCACCGCCCGGCAGAAATTGTCGGATGTGGTGACAACCGACCTGGGGATGACGCCGTCGGCGAAGGCGCGTCCCGGGCCGTACACGTCGGCGAGGAACGCCTCCAGCGCTCTCACCCGCTGCTTCAGACCCCGTTCGGTGCGCTCGAACTCGGCCCGCTGTATCAGGCGGGGCACGATGTCCAGGGGAAACGGTTCCTCCTGCCCGGCGAAGTCGAAGGTCACTCCCGTGTCGAGGTACCGGGTGCTCAGGTAGGAGACTCTCGAGGCGAGATCTTCGGGTCTGATGTCCCGGAACACCTGGTGAAGTTTGCGGTACACCGACCGCACACCCTCCGGTGACATCAGTTCGTCGTAGGTACCCGGGGTGACCGGGTACGTCGCAGGTGAATCGGTCATTTCCTGAGAGTATCGCCGACCGGCTGAACCTTCATCCGGAGAGTTAACCTGCCTGAAACATTCGGTGTCCGGGGCCGGTGCTCCAGGTACGCCCGAACCCGGGTGAGGCGGGACCGGGCCGGGCCGGTTCAGCTTCGGGACGCCGTGACCGCGGCGTCCAGCTCGGCGTCCTTCCCCTGCGGGGTGAAGCAGCCGGCCCCGTGGCGGGTCCGGTAGTACACCAGGCAGATCACCGTGAAGGGGACGCCGACGGTGAGGGCCTCGCGTTGGTCGGCGTCGAACCCGACCCCGACCAGGGACGCCACCAGCGCTGCAACGGACCCCCACGCCAGCAGCCGGGATGCCGGGGCCCGGTAGTGCAGGCCACGGACATTCCCACCGGCGGCGACGAACCGGCGACGGAAGGACAGCTGGGACGCCGCAATCGCGATCCACACCGCCACCACCGCGAAACCTGCGACGGAGACGAGAATCATGTAAAGGCTGTCCGGCGCGATCTGACCGGACAGGAGGGACGCCACTCCCCCCACCATTGAGACGCAGAGCGCGAGCATCGGAATGCCTCTCTTCGTCGTCCGGGTGAAAGCTTCCGGCGCCTGGCCTTCCGAGGCCATGGAGTAGAGCATGCGGGTGCAGGAGTAGAGCCCGGAGTTTCCTGCCGACAGCAGTGCCGCGATGATGACGAAGTTCATCACGTCACCCATCCCCGGGATTCCGGCGATGTCGAAGACCGTGACGAACGGCGATTCGTCGATGCCCGCGTTCTCGTAGGGCACCAGCGCAGCGATGACGAAGATTGCCCCGACGAAGAAGACGGTGAGCCTGACAACAGCGGTACGGATTGCCGCCGGCACGGACTTCTCCGGGTTCCTTGCCTCACCTGCGGCGACACCGATGAGTTCTGTTCCGGAGAATGCGTAGAAGACACCGAGGGTCACCACCAGCATCCCGCTGAACCCTGTCGGGAAGTACCCGGTGTCGGTGTCGAAGTTCGTCAGCCACGGTGCGGGACCGTCCGTGGCAGGGTTGATCCCGATGACGGTCGCGGCGCCGACAACTATGAGGGCGAGCACGGCGACAACCTTCACCAGTGACAGCCAGAACTCCGTCTCACCGAAGACGCGGGCAGAGACGGCGTTGAGGGTGAACAGCACAACCCCGAACGCGAGGCACCACACCCAGACGTCCACCCCGGGAAACCACCGTTGCATGAGGATCCCGGATGCTGTGAACTCACTGCCCAGGGCGACGGCCCAGCACAGCCAGTACAGCCAGGCGGTGGCGAAACCCCAGGCGGGGCCCAGGTTCCGGGTTGCATAGATGTGAAACCCCCCGGACACCGGATACACCACGGCAAGTTCGCCGAGACAGCACATCACCATCCATGCGACGAGGGCGCCGAGAAGATATGCGAGCACCGCTCCGAGGGGACCTGCTTCACCGATGGTGTATCCGGAGGAGACGAACAGGCCGGAACCTATCACTCCCCCCAGCGCGATCATCACCAGGTGTCGGGGCTCCATGCTGCGCTGCAGGCCTGTTGTCTCCCCGGCTGCTGCCCCTGCGGTTTCAGACATGGGGGTCAGCCTATACTCGCGAGGATGACCGACCTGAAAGCACCTTCACTGTTCGACGTCGTCTCTGAGCGGCCTGTCATCCTCGACGGTGGACTCGGCACCCGCCTGGAGGACCGGGGCTGTGACATCACCGGGACACTGTGGTCCGCGCAGATTCTGAGGGACGATCCGGGTGAGGTGCAGGCGGCCCACGGCGATTTCTTCACCGCCGGCGCCGAGATCGCGACAGCCTGCTCCTATGAGGTGACCGTCGACGGTCTCGTCGCCACCGGACTGTCACGGCAGGACGCCACCGACCAGGCGGAGCTGCTGCTCCGCCGGGCGGTGGAGGTTGCACGGGACGCGGCGTCCGCTGCTGCCGGTGTCACGGGAGTTCCGAGGTGGGTGGCGGCCTCGGTCGGCCCCTACGGTGCGGGCCCGGGTGAGGGCACCGAGTACGACGGCGCCTACGGGCTGACCGTCGACGAGCTGGCGGACTGGCACCGCGACCGGATCCGGATTCTCGCGGATTCGGGCGCCGATGTTCTTCTCGCTGAGACGGTGCCCTCGGTCCGTGAAATTGAGGCCCTGGCCCGCGAGTTCACTGCGGCAGGGGTGGACGCCATGCTCAGCGTGACTGTCCTGCCACGGACCCCGGGGAGGCCGGCCGACGGTGTGGTCCTAAGTGACGGCACCGAACTGTCGGAGGTCGTCCGGATTGTGACGGAAACTCCCGCTTTCCGCACGGTGGGTGTGAACTGTGTGAGTGCGGATGCGGCGTTGGCCGGTGTACGGGAGCTGGGTGCGGGACTGGCTGACGCCGGGCGTCCCCTCCCCCTGTCCGTGTACCCGAACAGCGGCGAGATCTGGGACCACGTGCACCGCCGCTGGCTGCCGCGGACGGCGGAGACTGCGGGCGGGGCGACGACGAGCCTGTTGGATTCCGTGCCTGACTTTCTTGATGCGGGGGTTCGACTCATCGGCGGCTGCTGCCGCGTCACCCCGCGGGAGATCACCGCGATCGCCGAGGCCGTGCAAGGGAGAGTGCGGGACTGATACGCGCGGGCGGATGCCACGTAGGTTGAGAGTCCTGTCCGTTGCTACGGAGGCGACTACCCGGATTCCAACGACAGTGGTATCTGGCACTGACCGGGCGACGCTACTCGTGGGCGACTATTGCGGACTGCACCTGCGGCGCAATCTTGTCTGTGAGCCACTTCAGACTCAGGGGTCCGGGAGCGGTAGACAGCGCGAAGCCCATAGGTTTGTCCTGCCAGATCACCGAATCATTCTTCACCGCGGGCAGTGCTTTGAACGCCGGCTTCCCCTCTAGTTCTGACCTTTTTCCTAGCGGATCAAAGATCACCAGAATGTCTCCCTGTAGAAGGCTGATATTCTCGTCCGAGATCGAGTCTCCGTTCTCCTTAGACTTCTGACCGCTCTCCATCTCGATACCTATATCCTGGAAGACATTATTTCCTGCATAGATAAATCCTCTGGTCATCGCCCCACTGTTATAGGTCAGTTCATTAACTCCCACATGCTCTTCCTGAAAACTCCTCACCTGATCGTTGTAGGATTTTTCAATAGCCTCGACCTTGTCTTTGTTTCCGGTAGCAGCAGCAACCACAGGAAGGAAAGTATGCCAGGTAGACTTGTCATCTTCAGTTCTAATCACCAGTGTTGGAGCAATATTCTCCAATTTCTCCCAGTCCGCCTTGTCGATATCATTGACGATGATCAGATCCGGATCAAGACTGGCGACCTTTTCCGTATCCTCCCTCAGCCCCTCCTCCATCGGCCAGCTGACCCGATTTCCCAACCAGGGAAGATTCGACAGGTCACCGATACTGTTTGCCGCCACCGGAGCCTCACCTAATGCTATAAATGGCTCCAGTGCTGAACCATAGGTCAGGTCGACAATTCTCTCGGGCTTTTCATCGATCCTTTCAGTGCCGTACGCATGATCCAACGTGACCGGGAAAGCAGCACCATCACTCACTTCCGCAATATCGTCTGCCCCTTCGGAGCCGCAGGCGGCGAGGGAGACGGCGACGGCCGTCCCCAGGATCAGCGCCGACAGACGGCGCAACGGGTTTCTCATCATCATCCTCATGTGAAGTGGTCAGGTCGGAGACAACAGTAGGGAGTGCTAACCTTCGTTCTTGTCCTGAACGGACCCCGGTTGACCATTTCTGACGAGCCGAGGATCATGTCTTCACCCGCCCACCGTCGCACCACCCCCGTGATGACTGACCGCCCGCAACAGCTTCGGCACAGAGACACCCTCCCGCCCTGCTGGCTCGGCGAGATCACCGTCCACAGCAGGCACCACGTGTTCTGGGTGGATCACGGTGAGGCACAGGTCAGTGTCAACGAGGACCACTTCACCGTCGGCACAGGTCAGGCAATCTGGTTCCCGGCAGGAACCACCGTCACCTCGATCGAGACCGCACCCGGCACCGTCGCGACCTCCGCCCTCGTCCCACCGGACCGGCTGATCCGCCAACCGACCTGGCTGACGGTCACCGACCTTGACGCCGGGGACGCTGCCGTACTGACCCGACAGTTCGCCCGCTGGGCCATGCCCTACATGATCGATACCACCCCATCCTCCCCGGCAGCAGACTCCGGTTCACCGGTCCCGGACAGTCCACCGGTCCCCCGTTCCCAGGTTCTCCGGACGATGGCCGAAGCTATACTGCAGAACCCGGCCGACACCACCAGTCTGGAGACCTGGGCGGAACGTCTCGGGCTGAGCAGCCGCCAGCTCACCCGCAAATTCCAGGCTGAGACCGGAATGAGCTACCGCACCTGGCACACCCGCGTCCGGGTGGACCGGGCGAGCCATCTGCTCCGCCGGGGCGACAGCGTCTCACAGAGCGCCACCGCCGTCGGATTCGCCACCGCCCCCGCATTCGTCCGAGCATTCAGCCGGCAGTTCGGCGTCACTCCGGGCGCCTGGGCAGCCCGCGTCAGTCGTCCGGTCCCCGCAGCAGCGGCCACCACCGATCACCACACGGCCGCGGACTGTCTCGGCGGGCTGCCCGCGATCAGCACAATGCCCCGGATCAACCGGTTCCACATCCTGATCTGGATCACCTCCGGTACCGGACATCTTGACCTCGGTGACAGGAAGATCCCCCTGGCCGCCGGCGATACTGTGTGGATCCCCTCCGGGGTGTGGCACGTCATCCACCTTGACGAGGGCGGCGTCCTCGTACCGGTCGGTGATCTACCCGCAACAGTGCCGATGCGGCGGCACCATATGGCGGTGACGCATGTCACCCCTGGCCGGGAGACGGAGCTGATGTACCGCGCGGGTCTCAGTTACACCCATCTGCGCCCCTGGCCCTACGACCGGAATGACCCGGCGACCATGACCGACCTGCTCCCGCCGACGGTCACCCCGTTCGCCCGCCCGGACGCCGCGGTCAGCGCGATCCTCAACGCCGACCTCGCGTCCGGCCCCCGCACGCTGACACAGTGGAGCGAAAAACTCGGGATCCCGCTGAGCAGGCTGTCCGAACGGTTCCGGCGGGAGACCGGACAGACCTTCGCCCTGTGGCACACCGACCTGCGGTTGAACTCGGCGCGCTACCGGTTGTCGAAGCCCGGGGTACCGATCTCACAGATCGCCGCCGAGGTCGGCTACCCGCATGTCTCCGGCTTCACCCGGGCGTTCACCGCGCGCCACGGGATGACGCCCACCGAGTTCCGGAAGCGGTACGCGCATCCGATCATCTACGACGAGGTGACCGGCTGAATTCCCACCGCAACGCCCGCTAACCGTGCGACCGCTGCGGACAACCGTCTGACCGGGGCGCCCCCTAGGATCACTCGCGACAACCGCCACCGATCTCCTAGGACCGCATGCACCCCGACCCAGCCACCGACCCGGACGGCGCACTGTGCAGCAGGTTCCTCGGCATCCGCTGGCCCCTGTTCTTCCAGGCCGCACCCGAACCCCTGCCCCGTCACCAGTGACGCGCGATCCCGGCACCACCCCGACCTGGCGATCCTCGATGAGGCGACGGCGGAGGCCGGCTCCGCCCATGCCCGGGTGCTCGACCACGCTGCGGAGGTTGCCCTGGCCGGACGCACCGGGCTGGTCATCGCCGGGCTGGTCATCGCCCACCGGCGCAGCCAGGCCGCGGCCTGCGACCGGATCGTGGTGATGGAGGCCGGCCGGGTGGTGGAGCTCGGTAGTCACAAGGAACTGCTCGCCGCGCGGGGACGCTACGCGGAGCTGTGGGCGGCGTGGAGCGTCAGCTGACTGTCTCCATGATCGCGCGGCGGCGGTAGCGGCGCTGGCTCATTCAGGCAACCTGTATACGGTGATCTCCAGACACGAAATCCAGCGACAGTGCTCCGCCGACAGCTTCCAGATAACTTCGGATGGTCGACACCTTGGCATTGTCAATGTCTCCCCGCTCAATCTTGGAGACCTGCCGCTGCCCGACCCCGATTCGTTCCGCAAGTTCAGCCTGTGTGAGCCCGGCCTGTTCCCGGAGCTCACGTAGCCGGTATGCACGGACCTCGGACAGCATCCGCTCTTTATGCTCCTCGACCCTCGCCTGATCAACAGGGTGATCAGCGAGATAGTCCTTCAGATTCATAGCCATTGGATTTACTGTCCTTTCAGTCGTCGCAGGTGTTCATCAAAGATCTTGTCGGCCATCGGAATGTTCTGCCGATACCAGCGGGACCAATTCCCTGCCTTGCCTCCGGCAAGCAGCAGGATCGCTGATCGTTCCGGATCGAAAGCGAACAGGATCCGCAGTTCCGACCGACCCGAAGAACCCGGTCACAGCTCTTTCATGTTGCGGTGTCGCGAGGCCACCACAGTATCCACCAGTGGCCTCCCGAGCTGAGGCCCCTGGCCTTCAAGAATCTGTATGGCTGCCACAACCTGCTCACGAGAGTCTTCGTCGAGCGCGGTGAGCCAGTCGGCGACCAGCTCAATATCCACGTTCCACACGGTCATAGTGTAGACCCTGCGTGGTCTACAGGACAACAACCGTACACGGTCGAATGTTCGGACAATCCCCGTGGTCCGCGCGGCCAGCAAACGGCACCCAAGAGCATCGTCGGCAGACGTCGAGATCACGCATTGTCCGGCCACCCGTACGCCTGGAACCGCCGGACGTTCGCACCCAGGGCGTCGAATGCCCGGGGAACCCGCCCGTCTCCGAGACGGGCATCCCCGGATTCCACGGCATCCACCCAGGTCTTCGGAACACCGAGGCCCCGTGCGAGGTCCTGTTTGGTCATCGACTGCCGCAGGCGCAGTTCACGGAGCCAACGCCCCTGCTGGTAGGTGTCGGAGAAATCGAGCTCGGGCAGCTCCTCCTGTCGCGCATTGCGGACACTGCATCGAGGTCCGGCCCGGCGGTGTGGGGCGCGGTCGCAGTGTTCATGTGTTCACACTATCCCTGGGAATACGGATTCTGCTCGCTTCACAGGGACGCTACGCGGAGCTGTGGACGGCGTGGAGCAGTGAGGACCAGGACGCGACCGGGTTCACCGCCGATTCACCGCCATCGTCTGAATCCTTCTGGTCGGAAGCCCCGTCCGTGAGGGCGGGAAGAAATCAAACGTTGACTTCCCTGGTACCCGGCCCACTTTACCTGGGACAGACCTACAGCCGTACCATCAACGACCCGTCTCATGAGAACGTTGCCTTCGCATACTGATCCGTAGTGTTTCTCGGCAAGACGTTCCATTCCCGTTTGTCCCTGACCATCCGTACCAGCGTCGCAGCAGCGGCCGCACTGGCGCTCGGTATCGGCCTCACCGCCTGTAGTTCCGGTGATTCCAGTACCGCCGCAACAACCGCCGGAACCACAGCAGATACCGGGTCCGCCACCACCGACCTCCTGCCCGCAGGAGAAGGCACCACCTCTTACTCGGTGAGCGTCGAGACCCCGCTGGGCACCGCCGAACTCTCCGAACGGCCCGACAAGATCGTCACCTACGGCGGAGTCACCACTAAACTCGCCCTGTCCCTGGGGATCATTCCGGCGACGGCCAATGACTGGGGTCCAGTATCCGCAGCATCCTGGCCAACTACGGTGCCGACAGGATCGGCGACATCGTTGAACCGGCCGACGGACAGGTCCCGGTCGAGGCCATCGCCGCACTGGCCCCTGATCTCATCATCTATTCCGGCGACTGGACGCCGACAAGACCTATGCCCAACTGTCCGCCATTGCCCCGACCATGGGTTACGGGGCAGCCTCCACCGACAGCGGACGCCATCGGTCGGGCCAGCTCGCCGATCTGGGTACCGCCATGGACCTGCAGGACGCCGCAGACACCGTCCAGCAGGACCGGGACGATGCTCTCGCCGCAGTCCGGGGAGAGTTTCTTCACTGCACTCGGGTTCAGCACCCTCGCCACCGCCGGAAAGTACAGCGAGAACACGAAACTCAGCGAAGAGAACATCGCTGATGTGGAGGCGGATGTCGTCTTCGTCTACGACCCGTCTAACGGGTCCCCTACGCTGAAGGCGAACCCGACCTTCACCGCCTTCCCGGCGTACCAGGAGGACGGTGAAGAGCAGTCGGACGCAGAGAAGCTCGGGACGACCATGGCGGTCGGACTGTCTGTCCTCCCCCGCGCCTCTCACCGAACAGTGGATCGCTGAGCAGGTCGTGGACCAGATCGGGGATTCACTGAAGTAACGTCACCTGGTCACTCCACCACCTCGAAGATCTCCCGCTTCCGGTACCGGCGTTGGTAACTGCCGGGCGTCATCCCGACCCGGTCCTTGAAGGCCCGCACGAACGCCGCCGAGGACCCGTACCCCACGGCGGACGCCACTTCGGCGACCTGCCGGTCGGGGTTCTCCAGCAGCCGGCGGGCCACGGTCATCCGCCTATCGACGATCCAGTCCCGGTACGGCTGCCCGGTGGCTGCCTCGAAGAGTCGAGACAGGACCTCGGTCCGCATCCCGAACTGTTCCGCCCAGTCGCGCAGAGTCCGTTGGACACTGAGGTCACCGGTGATGATCTCGGTCACCGGGTTCCGTCGTTTCCCTGCATGCGCCGCCCGCAACCGCACCACCTGAGGGATCAGATCATCCATGACGCCCTCGATCATCGGGTAGGGCTTGAGCCTGGTGTAGTTCACACACGCCCGGTAGAGCAGGGACGGGTAGTCAGTCTCGGCTACCGGGATCGGCTCCATGTTCCTGCGGTCCATCGGAAAAGTCACCGACAACGCACCGACTGGCAGAAGAACTGTTCCCGGAGCAGCTTCCAGTTGATGCCAGACCCCTGCGGGAAGCCACAGCAGATTCCCGGCGGGAAGATCGATCTGCCGACCACGTAGAACCGCTCGGCAGGATCCCCGGAGTACCCCAATACATACGTGGGATTCGTTAA
This sequence comes from Corynebacterium provencense, assembly GCA_900049755.1. Lineage (GTDB taxonomy): Bacteria > Actinomycetota > Actinomycetes > Mycobacteriales > Mycobacteriaceae > Corynebacterium > Corynebacterium neomassiliense. The sequence goes on along the minus strand of LT160593.1, from coordinate 617,274 downwards.
TATTCGGCCGCAGACGGTCCGCCGGGATCAGAAGATCCAGATCCAGAGAGTTCAGCTTTTCCTGCAGCACAGCGGTTCTTTCTCCTACCCTGCAGACTTCGCTCAGAGTGGTGCCGGTCTGTCTCCGGAAGGCGTGCGACAGGGCTGCCGTTCCCGAGTATCCGAGGTCGTGGGCGATCTGCCCGATGGGTTTCCCGGAGGCCACCTGCTCCGCTGCGGCAGCGACCCTCAATGCCGACCGCCAGGAACTCAGCGACAGACCGGTCTCGGTACGGAACAACCTGGTCAGATGTCGTTCACTGAGACCGACATCGACAGCCCACTGTTCCCTGCTCCGGGGATCCCCGGGATCAGAAAAGAGTTTCCGCGCAACCATCACTGCGGCAGTGCTCACCGGCATCCGGGGTTGGTCGACGATCCCAGCACGACCACCGAAGAAGGCCTCCCGGAGCACCGTCGCCATACCGTCAGTCAGTTTCTCCCCGTCCCAGGCGGGCATCAGCCACCTCCCGAAGAGGTGGACCAGCAGTATGGACAGTTCCGGGGAAATCTTCCGGTGGACCACACCATCGACGGTATCTGGGAAGTCAGCGGCAGGAAGAAGCACCGTGAGCGCCACCGTCCCAGGATCGGTACTGACGTGATCGACGGCTGCCCCGCCCGGCAGCCAGAGCGCGTCAAGGGCGCCCAGGTGAAAGACCCTGCCGTCCGCCAGCACTGTCGCCGCTCCCTGAACAACCCAGAACACGTGGTGCTCACTGTGCACGGTGACGGTTCCCAGGCAACACCCAGGCATTGCAGTCGCGACGACCGACGTCTCGCTCGCCTGTGCCACTACACACCCTCCGGTCAATCCCATGTCCCCAGTGGACAACTGTTTAGCTGAGCCGACCCTACCTTCATGCTGTTCCCTGTACGAACACGACCCCGAAGGACCTGACGTTCCATGACCCCCACTCCCACGGAGCAGGTGCGTTCACCGCATCTGCTCCGCCGACTCCTCGCCGTGATCTTCGGCCTGGCACTCGTCGGCGGACTGACCACCGCCTGCAGCTCGGATGATTCCGGCAGTAACACTGGCGAGACGTCCTCCGACAACGCTTACCCTGTCACAATCGACACCACGCAGGGGCAGGTGACTATCGACAAGAAGCCCGAACGTGTCATCGTCGCCAACGGAGCTAACGCGGGTAACCTTCTAGAGCTCGGCACTGTCCCCATTGCCGTTTGGAGCCAGTTGGATGCCATAAAGCGAGACAATCCCGACGTTCTCGAAGAAATAGGAGAAGACAAGGTATTTCCCGACCTCTGGGGGTCTGATGGGTACAACTTTGAAGCCATCGCCAATCTCAATCCAGATCTCATTTACGTGACAAACTCGATGCTGAAGAGCAAAGATGACTTTGATCGCCTAAACGCAATCGCACCCACAGTATCCCAGTCAGGCGATGGAAAACTCGCCAACTGGAAAGATTCATTTCTTTCACTTGCGGCCGCCATGGGAGAAGAAGAAAAAGCAAACACTTTGATTTCCAATACCGAGAAACGGTTTAGTGAAGTCGGAGCGAAGATACCGAACATCGAATCAAAGACATATAATTACGTCGCATATACAAATTTCTCCAAACCCCTTCAGTACGGAAACGGAGAAGTTCTAAAATTGCTCGGAATGACACCTGGACCAAAACAGGATGACGCAAATCAAGGAGGGATATCACTTGAAAATGTCAGCACCCTTAATGCAGATTTGCTGATCGTGTGGCCCTACCCTGACGAACTGCAAGAAAAGTTCAAGGCATTGCCACAATACTCAAGCCTTCCGGCAGTGAAGAATGAATCAGTGTTCTTCGTCGACCAGAAGACGGCGAGTCTGCTCATTGGATCAGGAGTCCGCGACATGAACAAATTGCTCGATACCCTTGCTCCGATGCTAGACAGCCTGAAGTAGCATCCACACCAGCTAACCCGGCGTCCTCTGCGGACAACTCCCCCGGCGCGCGGCGGTTACGGTCACACCGACCGTAACCGCCGTACCGTTTTGAGGAGACCCGCGTGCCCCGTCGCGTCCGCCCGATCACCGTCCACCCCATGGCCCTGCGCAACCTGGAGGTGACCGCCGTCGCTGACATCACCCCTGCGCTGCGCCGCGTCACCCTCACCGGCCCTGACCTCGCCGACTTCGATTCCGCCGGCTTCGACGATGACGTGAAGCTCTTCTTCGCCTACCCCGGGCAGACCGAACCTGTCCTGCCCACCATCGTCGACGGCGGCATCCGGTTCCCCAAGGAACCCGCACCCCTGGTCCGTACTTACACCATCCGCGCATGGCGCCCTGAGGCCGGCGAGCACGGCGAGGTGGACATCGACTTCGTCAAGCACGGCGTCGGCGTGGCCACCACCTGGGCCTACCGGACAAAACCGGGGGAGCAGGTCCACATGGTCGGCCCCACCCTCACCAAAGGCCTGCCGGCCGGCGCTGACCGAGCTCTCATCGCCGGAGACGACACCGCCGTCCCGGCCATCGCACGCTACCTCGACGAACTTCCCGACAACGCCGAAGCCACCGTCCTCATCGAAGTGGCCGAGGACGCCCACCGCTACGACATCCTCCGAGGACGAAACCTCCCCGGCGTCACCGTCACCTGGCTGGTCCGACACGGCGCCCCCGGACACTCCGCACCGCTCCTCCTCGACGCGGTCAGAGCACTGCCCCCGACCATCTGGGAGGACGGCCAGTGCTTCGCCTGGATCGCCGGAGAACAGTCCGTCGTCCGCGACATCCGCCGCCACCTCGTCGGCGACCGCGGAATGGACAAAGCCTGGATCGACTTCACAGGCTACTGGCGAAAAGAAACCGTCGTCGCCCTCGACGACGACTCCGCCGTACCCGACCCCGAACGCAACGAAACCGCATTCTCCAGGTTCCACGAAATGGCCGAGATCCTCCCACCGCTGGCCATCCGCGCAGCCGCAGACCTCAACCTCGGGAACCTCATCTCCGAGGGCACCACAACAGTCACCGGACTCATCGACGCCACCGGAGCCGACCCCACCGGGCTGCGCAAATTCCTCCGCTACCTCGAAAGCATCGAACTTCTCGACCCTGTCGAAGGTCCCGCAGAGAACCGCACCTCCTACCGGCTGTCCGAAATCGGTGAATTCCTCACCAACGAGGCCGTCCTCGACCACATCCACCACGACGGCGTCGTGTCGAAAACCGAACAGGCATTCCTCGGCATCAGAGAAGCAGTCATGACCGGACGGCCCGTGTACAGGAAGATCACCGGGAAAACATGGACCCAGCAACGTCTCGAACCCGCATTCGAGAATGAACGCCTCGAACAGACATCAACCAGGGCGTCCTACGTCGCCGCTCCACTGGCGCACTCCCACTCCGTCACCGGCGCCCGGGACATGGTCATCCACTCCGACGGCGCCGGAGCACTCGCAGCAGCCCTCGTCGCAGCAGACCCGGACCTCAGGATCACCATCCCCGCCCTACCCACCCAGGCGAACTGGCTGCGGTCCGACCTCCCGCAGAGCATCCCCGACCCCGCCGCACGCGAACGGATCACAGTCACCGAACAGTCCGTGTTCGAGAAAACGACCCCCGCAGACACCGTTCTCGTAGTCTTCGAACTCCAGAACCACCCGGACGCGGACGCCGTGCTCGTTCTCCGCAAAGCCGCCGAATCCCTCACCAGAGACGGCAGGATCCTCCTCATCGAACCCACATTCACAATCATCGAGTCCGACGGCCCCGACGAACACGCCGCAGAAGCCGACCTTCTCAACCTCGCCCTCGTCGGCGGCGGCCACCGAACCCCGTCCGAACTCGAAAACCTCGTCAACACCGCGGGGCTGAAAGTCACCTCCGCCGAATCCGTAGGCTGGGGAACCGTGGTCCGCACCCTCGGCAGGGCGTAACAGGAGTCAGCAGGGAGCAACAGGGAACCGCAGGGCGGTAACCCACCCTGCTACTTCCTCCTCCGCTCCCGCTTCTCCCGGACCCGCACCGCAATCCGCACCGGCGACCCCTCGAAACCGAAGGACTCACGCAGCCGACGTTCCAGGAAACGCCGGTACCCGTGCTCCAGGAACCCCGTCGTGAACAGGACAATCACCGGCGGTTTCGAGGACGCCTGCGTCGCAAACAGCACCCTCGGCAGACGCCCACCACGCATCGGAGGCGGAGTCTGCGCAATCACCGCCCTCAACCAGGTGTTCAACTGGCCTGTGGGAATCCTCTGGTCCCAACTCTCCAGCGCCTCCGTCAACGCCGGCTCAAGACGCTGCAACGCCCGACCCGTCTTCGCCGAAATATTCACCCGCCGGGCCCACGGCACATGCGCCAGCTGCTGGTCGATCTCCCGCTCAAGCTCCGCCCGACGGTCCTCGTCGACAAGATCCCACTTGTTGTAGGCCACGACCAGGGCCCGCCCGGCGTCAAGAATCATCCTCAGCACCCGCTGGTCCTGCTCCGCGATCGGCTCCGACGCGTCAACCAGGAAGATCACGACCTCCGCCGAATCAATGGCCGCACGGGTACGCAACGACGCATAGAACTCGTGCCCGCGCGCCGTCTTCGACTTCTTCCGGATCCCGGCCGTGTCAACGAAACGCCAGGTCTTCCCGCCCAGCTCCACCACCGAATCAACCGGGTCCACCGTCGTCCCCGCGACATTGTCGACAACCGACCTGTCCTCACCGGTGATCTTGTTCAGAAGGGACGACTTCCCCACATTCGGACGCCCCACCAGAGCCACCCGACGGGGACCCGAGACCACGGACGTCTCCCGGGGAGTCTCCGGGAAGGACGCCAACACCTTGTCAAGCACATCCGCTGCACCGCGACCATGCTGCGCTGACACCGGATAAGGGTCACCCAGACCCAGCGACCAGAACTCCGCCATGTCACCGTACTGCGAATCCGAGTCAAACTTGTTCGCCACCAGGACCACAGGGATCTCCGAACGCTGGAGCCTCCGGGCGATGATCTCGTCCGTCGCAGTGACACCCACCTTCGTGTCCACCACGAAAACGATGACGTCGGCGGTGGCCATGGCAGTCTCCGCCTGCCGGGCGATAGCCCCGTGGATGCCCTTGGCGTCCGGGTCCCACCCACCGGTGTCCTGCACCCAGAACCTCCGGCCGTTCCAGTCCCCGATGTAGGAGATCCGGTCACGGGTCACGCCCGGGAAATCCTCGACAACCGCCTCACGACGGCCGATGAACCTGTTGACCAGCGTCGACTTACCCACATTGGGCCGGCCGACGATAGCGACCGTGCACAGGGCCTCACGCTCCGCCTCATCGTCACCGAGGACGCCGAAAGCCGCCTCCACGGCGTCCCAGTCAGTGTCCTCGTCCACCCCGGTGAGAAGGTCGAAACTCGCGGCCACATCGTCGGCACCGTCAAAGCTACCGGCACCGTCAACGTCGGTCTCATCCTCGTCCACGAAATCTTCGGCGTCGTACTCGTCGAAGAAGTCCTCTTCATCGTCGAAACTGTCGGTGCCACCGTCAGATCCGCTGGCAGAGCCGGTGTCACTGTCGGCGTCCGACGCAGCCTGTCCGTCATCCACCACAGCACCGTCGGCGGTGCGGAACACCAGCTGCTCCTCATCCGGGTCCGGTCCTGTGCCGGTTCCCGGGTTCCTGTTCTCGTCGCTCATCGGTTGCTCCCTGAGATCGTGAAGTCGGCGGGGTGGGCGGAGGACGCCACAACCAGGTCAGCGAGGGCGTGAAGCACCCCGTCGATGTCGAGGTCCCCGGTATCGAGAATTGTCGCGTCGGCGGCTGGCCGCAACGGGGACACGGCACGGGACGAATCCGCGGCGTCCCTGCGTTCCACATCGGCGAGCACGGCGTCGAAGTCGACCCGACGCCCTGCGGCACGGTCCTGGTCGAAACGCCGGCGCGCCCGGATACGGGCACTCGCCGTCATGAAAACCTTGCAGGCCGCATCGGGCAGCACAGCAGTACCGATGTCGCGCCCCTCCACCACGCACCGTCCCGTGCCGAGCGCCAGTGAACGCTGCAGTGCCACGAGATTCTCCCGGACCTCCGGGACCGCGGCAACCGCCGAGACCGCCGCCGTGACCTGCGGGCCCCGGATCTCCGAGGAGACATCCTCACCGTCGAGCAGGACCTCCGTGGACGCCGGGTCCTCGTTGACACGGATCGGCAGGTCGGCAGTGGCGGCGACCACCGCGGCAGTGTCGGCGGGATCAGTCCCCTGGCGGAGAACGTGCAGGGTGGCGACCCTGTACATTGCACCGGTGTCAAGGTAACGGGCGTCCGCGGCACCGGCCAGCAACCTGCACACGGTGGACTTCCCGGTACCTGACGGCCCGTCCACTGCCACGATGAGTCCACCGCCGACAACATTGTCGAGGTTCTTCAGCTGCCCGAGTGAGTTCACGTTCGTCATCACAGGCCCACCGCATTGTAGAGGCTCGTCAGTTCAGCCCTGTTGAGCGCACGCATCGTCCCGGGCTTCTGCTCACCCAGCTGCACGGTGTGCACCTTCGTCCGGACCAGGGCCTGGACCGGGAAGCCGGCCTCCTTCAGCATGCGCCGGACGATGTGCTTACGTCCCTCATGCAGGACGACCTTCACCAGCGACTTCCCCTGCCACACGTCGATGATCTGCACCTCGTCCGCCTTCGCGATCCCGTCGTCCAGCTCGATACCGTCCCGGAGCTGTCGGACCAGGTTACGGTCCACCTCCCCCAGAACGGTGGCGAGATAGGTCTTCCTGATCCCGTAGCTGGGGTGCATCAGACGGTTCGCCAGCTCACCGTCATTGGTCAGCAGCAGCAGCCCTTCGGTCTGGGCGTCCAACCGCCCCACATGGAAAAGTCGCTGTCCTGCGGCGATACGGTCCCCCACCAGATCGTTGAGGCACGGGCGCCCCATTTCGTCGTGCATGGTGGAGTGGACGCCTCGCGGCTTGTTCAGCGCGAAAGTCACCAGATCCTCGTCGGCGATGACACGGACCCCGTCGACACGGATCACATCGTTCTCCGGGTCGACCCTCATCCCCTGCTCGGTGACGATGCTGCCGTTGACCTCCACACGCCCGGCGTCGATCAACTTCTCGCTCATCCGGCGGGAGGCCACGCCTGCGGCCGCGAGTACCTTCTGCAGGCGGACCTTCTCGGAGTCCGCCTTCTGCGTCCTGTTCTTCCGGCCGTCCCCACCGGACGCCCCGGCCTTCTTCGGTGGTTTACGGTCGGCCACATGCTGGTGCCTTGCAGGACGCGCATTGGAGATGTAGCTGTCCACATCCCGGTTGTGGTCCCTGTTGCTGTCGTCGCGTTCCGGTGTGCCGTCTCGGCGAGCGGGCTTGCTCACGGTATCCTCAGTGTCTTTCTGCGGCACGTCCGCCGCATGGTCGAGGTGGTCTTCAGTTGTCCGGTTGACCAGTGTAGCCCATCCACGACCTGCCGACTCAGCCCGTGGTCATGACAGGTCGATCTGGTCCACCTCCGGCAGCAGCGGCGCCAGATCAGGCAGGGCGTCAAGGGACCCGATGCCCAGCTGCTCGAGGAAAAGCTCCGTGGTCGCGTACAGGTGGGCGCCGCCGACCTCCCCGGTCACACCCACCTCCTTGACCAGGCCCCGCAACGTCAGTGTCCGCATCACCCCGTCACAGTTCACGCCCCTCACCGCCGCAACCTGGGAACGGGTCACGGGCTGCCGGTAGGCGACCACCGCGAGCGTCTCCAACGCCGCCCGCGACAGGCGGGTTTGCGCCCCGTCGAGGATCTTCGCCTCCACGGTCGCGGAATTCTCCCGTCGCGTGTAGAGACGCCAGGCCCCCTCCCGTTCCCGCAGGTCGAATCCCATTCCCCTGTCGGAGAACTCGGTGGAGATCTCGGTGAGCGCCGCAGTGACCGCCTCCTCCGGCTCTCCGAGCAGCCGGGCGAAGTCAGCCGCCGTCGTCGGCTCATCGGCGACGAGAAGCAGTGACTCCAGCCTGCTGCGAAGCAGCGACACCGGTCCCGCAGACGGCATTGTCGACCTCCTGGATCCTGTTCACCTGTGGCGGGCCCGTCGGCCCGACGTGTCCCGCACCTTACCGGAACCCTGTCGGCGCCCCACCACAGGCGACCGGCAGACCTCCTGCACCGTCCCCCCGGTCAGGCCCCGGTCAGTCCCAGTTGCTCGCGGCGACCACCGAAGGATCCACCTCCAGGCCGGTCCACGCCACATTCATCTCACCGAGCGGTTCCTCCTGCTCGATACCCACAGCCCGCGCCTTGTACAGTTCCAGCAGCGCCAGGAAGCGTCCCACCACCTTCATCGAGACGTCACAGTCCGAGATGAGGGTGGCGAAACTGACCCAGTGGTCGGGCCCCGCGATCTTCAGCGTCGACAGGATATGACCGGCCTGCTCCAGCACGGACACCGCCTGCACATGGATGTGGCCTGTGCCGACCTCATGCGGTCTGGGCCTGAACGCGACAGCAGCGATCTCGGCGAAGCGCTCCGGCGTCAGCCCCAGCTCCACCGGCGGCATGAGATCGACGAACCGCGGCTCCGGGGACAGCTGCACCGGATAGCTGCGGGCGGCGTCCCTCTGCCACTGGCTGAACAGTTCGGCGACAGACTTGTACGCCCGGTACTGCAGCAGGCGGGCGAAAAGGAGGTCCCGGGACTCCAGCAGCGCCAGGTCTTCCTCGCTCTCCACCTCCCCGCGGGGCACCAGACGCGCGGCCTTGAGGTCCAGCAGTGTGGCCGCCACCACCAGGAACTCGGTGACCTCGTCCAGGTCGTCGGCGGAACCGGACAGTGATCTCGTGTACGCGATGAACTCGTCGGTGACGGTGGCCAACGCCACCTCGGTCACATCCAGCTTGCGGGAGTTGATCAGCTGCAGCAGCAGGTCGAACGGGCCGTCGAAGTTGGCCAGGGCCACCCTGAAACCGGTGAGCTCCGGCTGCACCGCTGGAACGTCCACTACGTCCGCTCGATGACCTCGGCCGCGAGATCGCGGTACTGCCTCGCCCCGTCAGAGGACGGCGCCCAGGTGGTGATCGGTTCACCGGCGACCGTGGTCTCCGGGAAGCGGACGGTCCTGGTGATGACGGTGTCGAAGACCCGGTCACCGAAGACCTCCACGACCCGGTTCATCACCTGCCGGGAATGGTTGGTACGACGGTCGAAAAGGGTCACCACGATGCCCAGGACCTCCAGCCGGAAGTTCAGACGGTCGCGGACCTTGTCCACGGTGTCGTTCAACAGAGCCAGACCGCGCAGGGAGAAGTAGGTGCACTCCATGGGAATGATGACGCCGTCGGCACAGCACAGGGCATTGACCGTCAGCAGCCCCAGCGAGGGCTGGCAGTCGACGATGATGTAGTCGTAGTCCGCCATCACCGGTCGCAGCGCACGGGCGAGCGCCTGCTCCCTGCCCACCTCGTTGACCAGCTGGATCTCCGCGGCTGACAGGTCGATGTTGGCGGGCACGAGGTCGAGGTTCTCCACCCCGGTGTGCAGCAGGGCGTCCTCGATCGTGGCGTCCGGGTCCACCAGCAGGTTGTACACGGTGACATCGAGACTCTCGTGCTTGATGCCCAGGCCCGCGGACAGGGCACCCTGCGGATCAAGGTCGACGAGAAGCACCCGCCGGCCGAACTCCGCCAGTGCGGCACCCATGTTGATCGTCGAGGTCGTCTTCCCTACCCCGCCCTTCTGGTTGCACATCGCAATGACAGTCGCGGGCCCGTGGGATTCGACCGGCTGCGGTTCCGGGATCGGACGCAAAGGTCGCCCGGTCAGTCCGATCTGCGGTGCATCCTCCGGACCGTCGGTGGTTTCAGCCATCCCGTCAAGCTCCTTCCCTGGACTTTCGTCCGGGTCTCTACCGGTGTCCGACCGGGTCCCGCCGCCGGTTCTCCTGCCCGTCACCGGGCTGGCCCGGCAACGTGAATCACACCAGTAAGACTATCACGCACCTGCATCACCGGACTGCGTCAAGTCCCGGGTCAAGTCCTGAGCCGAGTCCTGCATCGGATCCTGCGTCGAACCCACGGTCAAGTCCGGGGGTGTGACAGTGCCCAACTTTCACGGAGAAGATCCGGGGTCACCTTCGCATAGATCTGCGTCGTCACCACATTGGAATGCCCCAGCAGTTCCTGGACCACCCTGATGTCCGCCCCACCCGCCAGCAGATGGGTCGCGAAACTGTGCCGCAACGCATGCGGACTCACCCTCCCCAGCCCCGCACGCTCACCCGCGGCAGACACGACATTGAATCCCGACTGTCTGCGCATCCGTCGTCCCGACACCGTCAGGAACAGCGCCGCGGCGTCCTCCCCCGGCCGGGACGGCCCCCCTGCGGACAAGGACGGCCTGGCACGGACAAGATAGGCGTCCACGGCGTCGAGAGCCGGAGTGCCCACCGGGACCACACGTTCGCGGTCCCCCTTCCCCCTCAGCAGCACCGTGGCCCTCGACCTGTCGATGTCACCCAGGTCAAGGGCGAGCGCCTCACTGATCCGGGCACCGGTCGAGTACAGCAGCTCCACCAGGGCACGGTCCCTCAGCTGAAGCGGACCCGCACCCTCACCGCAGGGCACCGCCTCAATCAGCCTGGTCACCTGGTCCACTGTCAGCGCCTTGGGTAGATCTGCCCGCTGCTGCGCCGCGGGAACCGCGGACGCCACGTCAGGGATCCCCCTCTCCCCCGCAACGAACCCGTGGAAACCACGGACCGTACTCAGGCACCGCGCTGCCGACGTCTGCGCCAGAGCCCTGCCACCGGTCACCGGGTGCCCCCGACGCAGATCCGAGATGAACCTCTCGATGTCCACGGTCCCCACCGTGTCCACCGTCAACCCCTCACCCTCCAACCAGTCGAGGTAGCGTCGGGCGTCCCGCCCGTAGTTCTCGAGGGTGTTCGCGCTCAACCCGCGCTCCGTTCTCAGGTGCCTCACCCAGTCGCGGAGAAGATCCCGGTCGTCAGCGGACATACTTCATGTCGGTGCCCGGTTCCCGGCCCGCCGAACGCCGGTCGGTGATACCGGAGACCCGGTCAAACGTGGCATCCACCGGACGCCTCGTTCCCACGGCCACATGGAGGATCCCGGCGACAGCGATGGAATTCACCACCTCACCGCGACGGACCATGTCCACAGCCTCGGAAACCGGAACCCACCTCCGGGTCATGTCAGCCTCCTCACCCCCGGCCTCAGGTAGCTCACCGGCTTCAGCGCCGGTGAGTTCGCGGACCCCCTCCGCGAGGTAGATCCGGCACATCTCCTCACTGGTACCCGGTGAGGTCACCACGTCACCGAGAAGATGCCACGTGGAGGCCGCGAGACCCGCCTCCTCGGCCAGTTCACGCCGGGCGGCGTCCAGCGGCTCCTCACCGACGAGATCCAGGATCCCCGCCGGCAGTTCCCACAGGTACTTTCCGACAGGACGCCGGTACTGACGGATGAGCAGCAGCTCCCGCTCCCCGGCGTCAGCGCCGGGAGTGTCCCGGACAACCACGACCGCCGCCGCCCCGAAATGCTCGACGATCTCACGGGTGACCTCCCCGGTCACGGTCGTCATCCGGTCCCGGCGGACCGCGATGACAGCGGCGTCGACGAGAAGCTCACTGGACAGTGTCCGGTAGAGATCTGCGGCGGAACTGTCGGACATGCCACTCATCTCCGCTTCGCCTCGTGCCGCACCACAGCAGCCCTGATGAGCCCGGCGAAAAGAGGGTGCGGGCGGGTCGGACGGGACTTGTACTCCGGGTGCGCCTGGGTGGCGACGAGGTAGGGGTGGACGTCCTTCGGGTACTCCACGAACTCCACGAGCCGGCCGTCGGGTGACGTCCCGGAGAACTGGAGGCCCGATCCCTCGGTGATCTGCTCCCGGTAGGCGTTGTTCACCTCGAACCGGTGACGGTGTCGCTCGGACACCTCGGTGGTGCCGTACACCCCGGAGACCACCGACCCTTCGGCGAGGACCGCGGGGTAGGCGCCCAGGCGCATCGTCCCGCCGAGATCAGCGTCACCGTGGACCGCCGCCTCCTGCTCAGCCATCGTGGAGATCACCGGGGTACAGGTCCCGCCTGTCTCCTCGGAGAACTCCGTGGAAGAGGCGTCCTCGATCCCCGCGACCTTCGCCGCCTCGATCACGGTGCACTGCAGGCCGAGACAGATACCCAGCATCGGGATGAGATTCTCCCGGCAGAAGGTCACCGCGGCGATCTTGCCCTCAATACCGCGGATACCGAACCCGCCGGGGACGACGACAGCATCGACATCGCCGAGCTGACGGGCGGCACCTTCCGGTGTCGCACAGTCGTCGGCGGCGACCCACCGGATGTTCGCCTTCCGGTTCTCACCGAACGCACCGGCCCGGATGGCTTCGGCCACGGAAAGGTACGCGTCCGGAAGGTCGATGTACTTCCCCACGAGGGCGACGGTGATCTCCCCCTGCGGATTGTGGACCCGGTCCAGCAGACCGCCCCACACCGTCCAGTCGACGTCGCGGAACGGGAGGTTCAGCTTCCGGATGAGGAAGGAGTCGAGATGCTCGTTGTACAGCACCTTCGGAATGTTGTAGATCGACGAGGAGTCTGCGCAGGAGATCACGCCCTCCTCATCGACGTCGGTCATCAGGGCGATCTTCTTCTTCAGGGACTGCGGGACCTCACGGTCACAGCGCAGGACGATGGCGTCCGGGACGATACCGATGCTGCGCAGCTCCGCGACCGAATGCTGGGTCGGCTTGGTCTTCAGTTCCCCGGACGGGGCAAGGTAGGGGACCAGTGAGACATGGATGAAGAAGATGTTCTCCCTGCCCACCTCGTGACGGACCTGGCGGGCAGCCTCCAGGAAAGGCTGCGACTCGATGTCACCGACCGTTCCCCCGACCTCGGAGATGACCACGTCCGGTACGACACCGTCGGCGTCCGGGGCCGCCTGTGCCAGGATCCGTGCCTTGATTTCGTCGGTGATGTGGGGAATGACCTGGACGGTCTTGCCGAGGAACTCGCCGCGACGCTCCTTCGCGATGACGGTGGAGTACACCTTGCCTGTGGTGACGTTGGCGTTCTTCGTGAGGTTACGGTCCAGGAAGCGCTCGTAGTGCCCGAGGTCGAGATCTGTCTCTGCACCGTCGTCAGTGACGAAGACCTCCCCGTGCTCGAACGGGTTCATCGTCCCCGGGTCCACATTGAGGTACGGATCGAGCTTCTGCATGGTCACGGTCAGCCCCCGTGAGACGAGCAGCTGCCCCAGGCTGGCCGCGGTCAGTCCCTTGCCCAGAGAGGACACGACACCCCCCGTGACGAAAATGAATTTGGTGTGCTGCTCGTTGCGCCCCTGAGACAAGTGAACTCCCGTGGTGGTAACCGTTAAACCTACGGGATTTCAGCCTATCACAGGGCCGGGGCAGCGGCACTTTCCGCAGTTCCGTACGACCCCGCCCGACCGTCGAGCTGTGCCGCCAGGGCCCGCACCACAGTGATCCTGCCGGCCACGCGGTCCGCATTGTCCACCGAGCTCACAGCCTCCGTGTCCCCACGGTTGCCGCGGAGGACCGACAGGGCACCGCCCTCGGCCGCCGCACCCCGGTCACCGGCGAGAACCGTTCCGCCGGTGGTGGCGTCGAAACCTGCCGCGAGATCAGCTGCGAACGTGCCCGCGTAGCCCGTGTCATCGCCGGCGATCACGAGCACGGCGTCCGCCGGCCCGGTACCGGAGAGCTCACCGTCGAGGTATCCGCCGTCCGACATCGCGCCGAGGAACAGGTCCCTGTCGGACGGGGACGCCTGGCTTTCCCCGTCAGCCGAGGAACCCAGTGCCTGACCGGCGACCTGGCCGAGGTGGTACCCGGGGTCACGGCGGTCCTCGGACAACCTGGCACCGGCGGGAAGAGTGCTCGTCGCCAGGGTCTTCACCGCGTCCGCACTGTCCTGTGAGACCGCCGCCCGGGTCAGGCGCAGCGTGCCCCCATCTGCCGCCCCCGCCGCCCGGAGCAGCTTCTCCTGGGCGTCCACGACGGCCGGATCCGCGTCCGGGAGAGTGACCACGAGAACACTCCGGTCCTTCAGGACGTCACGGACCATGCCGGCTGCCGCGGAATCAAGGACAGCGTCATCGGCCTCGAGGCCCGCATTCGCGGCATCCAGCTCATCCCGGACAGTGTCCAGCTCGCTGGTGGTGGACTGGTCGGTACCCGCGGGGCCGCCCTCGACGTTGGGGGCGAGGACGTAGAAACCGAGGACGGTCCCCACCGCCACTCCTGCGGCGACACCACCGACGATCTTCCCCCCGCTCACGAGAACAGGTCCTGGAACTTGAGGGCGATGTTGTTCCAGCTGTCGATCAGGTTGTCGACGAAGCCTTCACTCCCGGACAGTCCGGCGATGAGGATGATGACCGCCACAGCCACGATGACGCCGAGGACAGCCCAGATCCATCCTCCGCCCGATCGGGAGACCCGGTAGAGCTCGGCCACCGCGGAAGAGTCGACGAAGCGGGAACCCACCTTCAGCCGCGAGAGCATCGCCGACGGAGTTCCCTCAGCCTCGCCGGTGTCGAAGACACGGTCCAGGTCCACCGAGGGCCCGAGGTTCACCACCATGGAGGCACCGTGGTAGTCGGCGAGGAGGAGAGCAAGGTCCGTCGAGTTTCCCGTCGCGGCCGGGAAGGTCATCGCCCCGACCCCCAGGTCCTGGATCCGCTCCAGGCCGACGGCATGCCCGTCCGGGTCGGCCGGCAGGACCACACTCGCCCCGGACCTCAGATTCTCCGAGGTGACGAGCTCGGGGTCTCCGATGATCACGGCCGGGCGGTACCCGTGCCGGAACATGACGTCCACTGCCTCGTCGACGCCGATGAGGACGGGGTCGTACTCGCGGATGAAGTAGCGCAGCGCCTTGAGCTTGTCCTCGAGTTCCGGGTCCGGACTGACGACGAGGACTTTCCGGTCGTCCATGTCGACGTCGACGTCAGGCACCCCGAGACCGTCGACGAGCAACGGCGCCTCGGTGCTCACGAACTCGGCCGTGTTGCCGGCCAGAGCCTCCATGTGGTCGACAAGGGCCTCCCGGGCGTCGAGGAAGCGGGACTGCGCCGTCTCCTCGTCGAGGATCTCCCCGCGACCGACCACCCGGTCACCGTAGTACACCTTCCCCTCGTCGAGCCGGCCTTTCTTCCCGTTCTTCATCTTCGCGGGAAGATCGGCGTCCGCGTTCTCCACCAGGACTATTCCGGCGTCGAGGAGCATCTGGGGGCCGAAGTTCGGGACGTTGCCCGTGGAGAACGCAGCCGTGTTGACCACCGCCGCCACCCGCGTGTCGATGAGCTTCTGCGCGAGGGCCCGGGAGATGTCCGGGGCGTCGAGGACGACGATGTCGCCCTCACCGAGCTTGTTCAGGGTGGAACTGCCCTTCGCGCCGGTGCAGTCCCGGGTGTGGCCGTGGATGCCGGGGGTGTCGTCGGTACGGGAGAAGATCATGGTGACCATTGTGACCGCAGGGGCACGGCGACCGGCGGAGGCGCGCCGGTGACGGTGCCGGAGACAGCACACGGTCACCCTCCGACGCCGACCGGCCCCCTGCCGTCACCCTGCGGTGCCCATCAATTCCTTGGCTTCCCTCGCAGTGGCCAGAAGCTCCTCTGCGTGGGCCCGGCCCGTCTCCGAATCCAGGCCGGCCAGCATCCGCGCCAGCTCCTCGACCCGCTCGACTTCGCTGAGAGTGTGCACACTAGATCTCACCGAACTGTCCGTGGCAGCCTTCGCGACATGGATGTGCACGTCAGCGAATGCGGCGACCTGCGGCAGGTGGGTGACCACGATGACCTGGTTGTGGACGGCGAGTCGGGCCAACCTGCGGCCGATCTCCACCGCGGCCCTGCCGCCGACCCCGGAATCCACCTCGTCAAAGACCATCGTGCGTCCCCGCCCCGCGAGGATGACCTCCAGGGCGAGCATCACCCGGGACAGTTCGCCACCGGATGCAGTGGCCCCCAGGGGATGTGCGTCACCCCCCTGGACCAGCTGGAACTCAATGTCGGTGATGCCGTCGGGACCGCAGTCAGTGGTCGTGGCGTCCTCCCCTGCCCCGTCACCGTCGCCGCCCCTGGTCCGGACCTGCACCCTGAACTGCGCCGACATGTGGAGACCACGGATCTCCGCGGTCACCGCGTCCGCGAACCTGTCGGAGGCTGACCGCCTGGCCGAATCCAGCGACCGGGCGGCGTCGAGCATCTTCTCGGCCGCGTCGGCCACCCTGGTGCGCAGGTCCTCGATGACGTCGTCGGAGACGTCGATGGACTCCAGCCGCTGCCGCGCCTCGTCCCGCCAGGCGAGGGCACCGTCGACGTCGACGGCGAAGGTCCTCAACTCCCGCAGATCCTGCTGTCGCTGGAGCAGTTCCTCCAGCTCGGCCGGGTCCGGAGATTCCGAGAGCACCGCGCCGAGCTCACCGGAGATGTCCGTGAGCTCACCGACCAGCGCGGACAACCGGGCCGCAAGGCCTGCGACCCGCCTGTCCGACCCGGACACCGCGGCAAGGGCCGCAGACGCGCCACCGATGACATCGGTGACGGACTCCCCGCCTGACTCCGGGTCCGCGCCGTCGAGGGCGGAGGCCGCGGAGGCGACCGCTGTACGGATGTCGTCGACATCCTGCAGCCGGCTGATCCGTGACTTCAGTTCCTCGTCTTCACCGGGACGGGGGTCGAGAGCGTCGATCTGCTCGAGGGCGTGCCGCAGCATCTCCGCCTCAAGGGCGAGTTCCCGACGCTTCACGGTGCGTTCGTTGAGGTCCCGGGCCAGAGACGCCCACCGCCTCCGAAGCTTCCGGTACTCACGGCGGTCCCCGTCAAGTCCCGCGAAACTGTCCAGGCTCCGCAGTTGACGGGCAGGGTCGGTCAACTGGAGCTGGTCCGACTGCCCGTGGATCGTCAACAGACGTGAGGTGAAGTCCGCGAGGACCCCGGCGGCGACCGTCCGCCCGGCAAGATGCGCCCGCGACCGTCCCGATGCACTCACCGACCGGGAGACGACGGCCTCCCCGTCCTCGAGGTACCCACCGACGTCATCGATCAGGCGTTCGATCTTGTCCCTGTCCACGTCCCCCACCCTGAACACCCCCTCCACAGTGGCCTTGTCGGTCCCTCCCCTGACCCGCTGGGCTTCCGCACGGGCGCCAGACAACAGCTTCAGCCCCGTGACCACCATGGTCTTACCTGCCCCGGTTTCACCGGTCACCACGGTGAAGCCCTCGGCGAACTCGGCCGTGGCCTCCTCGATGACGCCGAGGTTCCTGATCTGCAGTTCCGTCAACATGATGGACAGGATTCTACCGAACGGATGAGCGATACGCCAGAGTGTTCCCCGTGGTCATCTCCGTGGACCCCGCCAGCCGGTGATCGGCAGGCGAAACTTCTTCACCATCCGGTCGGCGAAAGGCTCGGAGTCGAGACGGACCCAACGCACGTCCTGCGGACCACGACGGACCTCCACCCGGGAACCGGGCGGCATGTGGATCTGACGGAAACCGTCCATCACCGCGGTCGCCGGTGACGTCATCGGGTTCGTCTCCACCGCGACCATCGAATCGGGGGAGACGACCAGCGGCCGTGAGAACAGGGTGTGCGCATTGGACGGCACCACGAGGATCGACTCGAGCTCGGGCCAGAGAACCGGCCCTCCGGCGGAGAAGGCGTAGGCGGTCGAGCCCGTCGGGGTGGACACCAGGACCCCGTCGCACCCGAAGGACCCGACCGGTCTCTGGTCCACCTCCAGCACCGCGTCCAGCACGCCCTGACGGTTGAGGTTCTCCACGGAACACTCGTTGAGCGCCCAGCCGGTCCCCAGGACCCTGCCCTGGGCGTCCCGCACTGTCACGGACAGTGTCATCCGGTTCTCCACACGGTAGTCGCCGGTGATGACACGGTCGATCGCCGCCTGCAGGTCCTCCCCCTCCCATTCGGCGAGAAACCCGATGTGCCCCATGTTCACCCCGAGGACAGGGACGTCCTGGGCATGCGCAATGTCCGCGGCACGGAGGAAAGTGCCGTCGCCGCCGAGAACCAGTACCAGGTCGACGCCCCTGGCGGCGTCGGGGGTGTGCCCGTAGCGGGGAAATCTGCCGAGGATCTCGTGCCTGGCCACCGGTGCCGGATCCCCGGTGGACATGACCCTGACCGTCAGGCCTCCGTCCGCGAGCTGCTGGGCCGCCGCCGCTGCGGAGCTGAGCTTGTCGTCACCGCCGGTGTGGGCGACCAGCAGCACCTCCCGGGGGGCGGGGATCTCCTCGGTCACTGTGGTCCCTCCTTGACGGCCGTCTCCACCATGGTCTGCAGCTGGTCATCGGTCGGGGATGTCTCGCCGCCGTCTCTGATCAACCACAGAAAGTATTCCACGTTTCCGCTCGGGCCGGGCAACGGGGACGCCGTGACCGCCCGTGTCGACAGGCCCAGACCTGCCGCCCGCCGTGCGACGTCCAGGGTGACTTCGGCCCGGAGTTCCGGCGAGCGCACGACCCCGCCGTGACCGAGACGGTCCTTGCCGACCTCGAACTGGGGTTTGACCATTGGCAGCAGACTGCCACCTTCGCGGACGCATCCGGCCAACGCCGGCAGGACCAGCTCCAGCGATATGAACGACAGGTCACCGACCATGGCGTCCACCTGTCCTCCCAGCTGGTCGGGGGTAAGTGTCCGCACATTGGTCCGGTCGAGGACGGTGACCCTCGGGTCGTTGCGGAGTCTCCAGACGAGCTGCCCGTAGCCGACGTCGACCGCCAGCACCTCGGTGACGCCACGGTCAAGGCAGACATCGGTGAAACCGCCTGTGGACGCCCCCGCGTCCAGGACCCGGGTGCCCGCCAGGTCAAGGCCGAGGGGTTCGAACACTGCCAGTGCGCCGAGAAGTTTGTGCGCCCCCCTGGACGCCCACCGGTCGTCGTCGGTCACGGTGACTCGGATGGACACTTCACCGTCGACGCCGGTGGCAGGCTTGGAAGCCACGATCCCGTTCACCGAGACCCGCCCCCCGAGGATCATCTCCCTGGCCTGCTCGCGGGACTTCGCCATCTGTCGTTTCACCAGTTCGGCGTCCAGTCGCCGCAGCCGGTTTCCTCCTGCTCTGGCCATCAGGGGTTCCTCACTGTCCTTCCAGACTGCCCTTCCAGTGCGTCCGCGATGATTC
The DNA here is from genome assembly GCA_900049755.1 of Corynebacterium provencense. Lineage (GTDB taxonomy): Bacteria > Actinomycetota > Actinomycetes > Mycobacteriales > Mycobacteriaceae > Corynebacterium > Corynebacterium neomassiliense. Next base: position 598,098 of record LT160593.1, on the reverse strand, counting down.
GGTGGGCCTTCTCCAGCAGCTCCGCCTCCTGTGCACCGGTGGCGTCCGAGGCGAGCAGGGCGTCCACCTCGGCGGTCAGTGCCTCCGCGTCGAACTGCCCCTCACCGGGCAGCGGGCCCGTCACCGCCATGCCCCCAGTGCTGCCGCCGCTGCGGCACTGCCGTCGTCGACGACGGTCACGTCGTCGCCGGAATCCTGCGCAGCCCAGACCAGGGGCGCGGCGGCGGCGAGAGCCTCAGCCGCCATGACCTCGACGTCGCCCTGCCGACCTGCCGTCACGGTGACCGTGTCTCCGGTGCGGTGGGCGCCCCAGCCGTCCAGGTGGTCCCGCAGGTTGGCGGCGATCCAGGTCGGACGGTACCGGGTGTGCAGAATGTCGGTGTGCCCGGAGACGCCGGTGAGTACGCAGAGGGTGTCCGTCCCGGCGGCGATGCCTCCGGCAATGTCGGTGTCGAGCCGGTCACCGACAGCCAGAGGACGCCGTGCGCCGAGACGTTCCGCCGCGACGTGGAACATCGCCGGCTCGGGTTTGCCGGCACTCTGCGGATGTACACCGGTTGCACTGACGACCGCGGCGACCAGCGACCCGTTGCCGATGAGCAGGCCACGCTCCGACGGCAGGGTGGTGTCCATGTTGGACGCCACATAGACAGCACCCGCCCGTACCGCGAGTGCCGCTTCGGAGAGGACCGCCCAGTCGTTGTCCGGTGAGTGGCCGTGCAGCACGACATCCGGCCGGTCGTCGGCGCTGCGGACGACGCGGAACCCTGCCTCGGCAGCGAGCTCGCGGAAGGATTCGGCCCCCACCACAAGCGCGGAGGGAACCGCGGCGGCGTCCCCGCCGTCTCCGGCACCACCTGCCAGCTCCACCGCGAGGGTGCAGGCGACCTGTGCCGAGGTCAGCACGCGGGAGGGCTCCGTATGTACACCAAGGCCGGCGAGATGGTCGGACACGGCACGTGGTGACCGTGAGGCGTTGTTGGTCACGTACACGGCCGGCCGGCCGGCAAGGCCGGCAAGCGCCCCGTCGATGAGGACGCCACCACGGAAAACTGTTCCGTCGAGGTCGACGAGCAGTGAATCGTAACGGTCCAGGATGTGGTGAGGACGCCGCTCCTGCTGTTCAAGCAATGTCATCGGCACGTCACTCGTCGAGATCCCGCTCGAGTTCCTGCAACCGGTCCGCACTGTCCAGGACGCCGTGGGTGTCCATCTTCTCAGCCTTCCTGAACCACTCGCGGGCGTCCCCGGTCTCCCCGGCGAAGGCCAGCGCGTCAGCGTAGGCGTAGGTCACGCGCAGCGCAGTGACCTCGGGCAGATCCCGGGCACGGGTCTCCGGCTCCAGAACGTCGACGGCGTCGGTGGCATGACCGAGATCATGATGTGCACCGGCGACCACGATCGCCAGTTCCGCGCGCTGTTCCGGATCAAGTTCAGCCGCTTCCTCGGAGAAACCGAGTTCGACAGCCTTGTCTGGATGCCCCAGGCCGCGTTCGCAGTCCGCCATCACCGCCAGCAGTCCCGGGCCACCGGCCATCCTGCGGGCAGCGCGGAGCTCGGTGAGGGCTTCCTTCCACTCACCTGCATGGTAGGCGGCGATGCCCAGGGTTTCGCGGGTGATAGGTACCCGACCGCCACGTTCTTTCGCGGCACGCGCGTGAGCGAGTGCCCGGTCACTGTCGGAGTCCATGAGCGCGGCGGCCATGATCAGGTGGCCTGCCACCTTGTCAGCGTTGTCCTTCGACAGGCTGCGGAGTTCCTGCCTGATGGCCGGGTCGAGTTCCTTCGGACTCACATCGGACGGGATCTCCGGTTCACTGACGCGGTCGTTGACCCGGTTCTCCCGGTAGCCCGACCGCTGCGGTCCATTGTGATGGTCGCGCCGCCGCCCGTCCGGGCGCCCGCCGTTGCGGTCATGACCCCGACGGTCGCCTCGGTCGGCCGAACCACCCCGGTAACCACCACGACGGTCATCATCACGGCCGTTCCTGCCGCCTGAACCACCCCGGTAACCACCACGACGGTCATCGTCACGACCGTTCCTGCCGGCAGAGCCACCACGGTAACCACCACGACGGTCATCGCCACGACCGTTCCTGCCGGCTGAACCACCACGGTAACCACCACGACGATCATCATCACGACCACTGCCACCGGCAGAGCCACCACGGTAACCACCACGACGATCATCATCACGACGACTGCCACCGGCAGAGCCACCCCGGTAACCACCACGACGATCATCATCACGACCGCTGCCACCGGCAGAGCCACCTCGGTAACCACCGCGACGATCATCATCACGACCCCTGCCACCGGCAGGACCACCCCGGTAACCACCGCGGCCGTGGTCGTTCTGTGGGCGACGAGCACCTCCACGGTCACGCCGGGGACCGCCTCCAGCACCGTTGCGTGCTCCGTAAGTGCCGGACGATTCGCTCATCAAAAACCTCTCTGGATACAACTCGAAAACCTCGCATACCGAGGCTTCTGGCATAGTCGACTACCAGCGTACAGGGACGGTGCTCTGGCGTTTGACCGCACCACCGTAGCCTCGCACACACAGCCGTCGACAGGCCCGCCGGAGGCCGTGGGCAGAGACGGAGCGACGCGAATGTCCCCCGCTGCAGTCCCCGGACGCTCCGATGTACTGTTCGGACACAAAAAAAGCGTGCCGGGAAGGTACCGCACATTACACAGTGCAGTACCGACCCAACACACTCTCAACAACAAAGAATGATGCCGGCAGTGACCTACTCTCCCACACCCTCCCAGGTGCAGTACCATCGGCGCAGGCAGGCTTAGCTTCCGGGTTCGGAAAGGGACCGGGCGTGACCCCACCGCTGAAACCACCGACAAACACAACGAAACAACACACGCCACACACCCCCCACAACACCAAGGGGGCCGGGCACACGGTGCCGTTCCAGACACTGCACAGTGGACGCAAAAACCCTCACAACAACACAACACACGCACACAATCAGAAGTGAAGCACTCGGTCAATTAGTACCGGTCACCTCCAGCGCTCACACACTGTCCAGATCCGGCCTATCAACCCCGTCGTCTACAGGGAACCTCACACGAAACCTCATCTCGAAACAGGCTTCCCGCTTAGATGCTTTCAGCGGTTATCCCTCCCATACGTAGCCAACCAGCCATGCCACGGGCGTGACAACTGGCCCACCAGAGGTATGTCCAACCCGGTCCTCTCGTACTAGGGTCAGCCTTTCTCAAGTTTCAACGCGCGCGGCGGATAGAGACCGAACTGTCTCACGACGTTCTAAACCCAGCTCGCGTGCCGCTTTAATGGGCGAACAGCCCAACCCTTGGGACCAACTCCAGCCCCAGGATGCGACGAGCCGACATCGAGGTGCCAAACCATCCCGTCGATATGGACTCTTGGGGAAGATCAGCCTGTTATCCCCGGGGTACCTTTTATCCGTTGAGCGACACCGCTTCCACAAGCCGGTGCCGGATCACTAGTCCCGACTTTCGTCCCTGCTCGACCTGTCAGTCTCACAGTCAAGCTCCCTTGTGCACTTACACTCAACACCTGATTGCCAACCAGGCTGAGGGAACCTTTGGGCGCCTCCGTTACACTTTGGGAGGCAACCGCCCCAGTTAAACTACCCACCAGGCACTGTCCCTAACCCAGATCATGGGCCGAGGTTCAGACATCCAATACGATCAGAGTGGTATTTCAACAACGACTCCACAACCACTGGCGTGGCCACTTCACAGTCTCCCACCTATCCTACACAAACCGAACCGAACACCAATACCAAGCTATAGTGAAGGTCCCGGGGTCTTTTCGTCCTGCCGCGCGTAACGAGCATCTTTACTCGTACTGCAATTTCGCCGGGCCTGTGGTTGAGACAGCAGGGAAGTCGTTACGCCATTCGTGCAGGTCGGAACTTACCCGACAAGGAATTTCGCTACCTTAGGATGGTTATAGTTACCACCGCCGTTTACTGGGGCTTAAATTCTCCGCTTCGGACAAAAGCCCTAACAGGTCCTCTTAACCTTCCAGCACCGGGCAGGCGTCAGTCCGTATACATCGACTTACCGTCTTCGCACGGACCTGTGTTTTTAGTAAACAGTCGCTTCCCTCTATTCTCTGCGACCCACACCAGCTCCAGAACGCTAGGTCCTGCCACCAGCACGGGCCCCCCTTCTCCCGAAGTTACGGGGGCATTTTGCCGAGTTCCTTAACCACAGTTCACCCGATCGCCTTAGTATTCTCTACCTGACCACCTGTGTCGGTTTGGGGTACGGGCCGTACATGCACTCGCTAGAGGCTTTTCTCGACAGCATAGGATCACCGACATCCCCGCAAACGGGTACGCATCACGCCTCACCCACACAAGCCCCGGATTTACCTGGGACTCGGGCCACACGCTTACACCACAATCCACTAAGTGGCTCGGCTACCTTCCTGCGTCACCCCATCACTTGACTACTACCGGCTCAGGTCCCACGCATCCACCACCACACCACGCCAAAGACGTGACCTGACAGCTTCAGGGCAGTTAGTATCACCGATTCACCATGATCGCACACACACGGGTACGGGAATATCAACCCGTTATCCATCGACTACGCCTGTCGGCCTCGCCTTAGGCCCCGACTCACCCTGGGAAGATCAACTTGACCCAGGAACCCTTGGTCATCCGGCGGATGAGTTTCCCACTCATCATTCGCTACTCATGCCTGCATTCTCACTCGCATAGCCTCCAGCACTGGGTCACCCCGCACCTTCACCGGCCACACGACGCTCCCCTACCAACCCCGCACACACGTGCAGAGTTCCGCGGCTTCGGCGGTGTACTTGAGCCCCACTACATTGTCGGCGCAGGACCACTCGACCAGTGAGCTATTACGCACTCTTTCAAGGATGGCTGCTTCTAAGCCAACCTCCTGGCTGTCTTCGCGATCCCACATCCTTTTCCACTTAGTACACCCTTAGGGGCCTTAGCCGGCGATCTGGGCTGTTTCCCTCTCGACCACGAAGCTTATCCCCCGCAGTCTCACTGCCGCGCTCTCACTTACCGGCATTCGGAGTTTGGCTGATGTCGCTAAGATGATAGTCCCGCTAAACCAACCAGTAGCTCTACCTCCGGCAAGAAACACACGACGCTGCACCTAAATGCATTTCGGGGAGAACCAGCTATCACGGAGTTTGATTGGCCTTTCACCCCTACCCACAACTCATCCCCTCAGTTTTCAACCTAAGTGGGTTCGCGCCTCCACGACGTCTTACCGTCGCTTCACACTGGCCATGGGTAGATCACCCCGCTTCGGGTCCAGGACACGCCACTACAACACACTCGTTAGTATTCGCTTTCGCTACGACTACCCCACACGGGTTAACCTCGCGACGTGCCGCTGACTCGCAGGCTCATTCTTCAAAAGGCACGCCATCACCCCGAAAGGCTCTGACGGATTGTAGGCGCACGGTTTCAGGTACTATTTCACTCCCCTCCCGGGGTACTTTTCACCATTCCCTCACGGTACTATCCGCTATCGGTCACAACGGGTATTCAGGCTTACCGGGTGGTCCCGGCAGATTCACAGCAGATTCCACGAGCCCGCTGCTACTCGGGGACACTCGCAACCCGACCACACATGCTTTCACGTACCGGACTCTCACCGTCTACGGCAGGCCATTCCAAACCACTTCCGCTAGCACACGCAACCCGGGCGACCAGCTGTCAGACCAGTCACACAAGACCCCACAACCCCAGCACACGCAACCCCTGACAGGTATCACACGCACACCGGTTTAGCCACCATCCGCTTTCGCTCGCCACTACTCACGGAATCACTATTGTTTTCTTCTCCTACGGGTACTGAGATGTTTCACTTCCCCGCGTAACCTCCACACCGGCTATACATTCACCGGCAGGTGACCGCACACAACCACGGCCGGGTTTCCCCATTCGGACACCCTCGGATCAACGCTTGGTTGACAACTCCCCGAGGCATATCGCAGTCTCCCACGTCCTTCATCGGCCCACTGTACCAAGGCATCCACCGTACGCCCTTCACACACTTCACACACAACTGCGCCGCACAAAACGACACACGCAAAATTGCATCAAAAGAAGATACTCGCGTCCACTATACAGTTCTCAAACAACACCAGGCACCCCACACACCACCCGCAGCACAACACCACGACCAGCACACAAGACACCCGCACCAAGAACACACGACAACGTCGCTGTCCCAGACACCCAACACCATGACAAACCAAACCCGGCCACCACCAACGGCAACCCACAAGCCACACACGACACACACCGGACAATCATCCACCCGGAAAAAACACTCACACGCACCCGACAACCGGACACGCGGAAACAAACCAAAAAACTCCTTAGAAAGGAGGTGATCCAGCCGCACCTTCCGGTACGGCTACCTTGTTACGACTTCGTCCCAATCGCCGATCCCACCTTCGACGGCTCCCTAACGAGTTTGGGCCACCGGCTTCGGGTGTTACCAACTTTCATGACGTGACGGGCGGTGTGTACAAGGCCCGGGAACGTATTCACCGCAGCGTTGCTGATCTGCGATTACTAGCGACTCCGACTTCATGGAGTCGAGTTGCAGACTCCAATCCGAACTGAGACCGGCTTTAAGGGATTAGCTCCACCTCACGGCATCGCAACCCACTGTACCGACCATTGTAGCATGTGTGAAGCCCTGGACATAAGGGGCATGATGATTTGACGTCATCCCCACCTTCCTCCGAGTTAACCCCGGCAGTCTCTCGCGAGTCCCCACCATAACGTGCTGGCAACACAAGACAAGGGTTGCGCTCGTTGCGGGACTTAACCCAACATCTCACGACACGAGCTGACGACAACCATGCACCACCTGTACACCGGCCACAAGGGAAACCACATCTCTGCGGCGATCCGGCGTATGTCAAGCCCAGGTAAGGTTCTTCGCGTTGCATCGAATTAATCCACATGCTCCGCCGCTTGTGCGGGCCCCCGTCAATTCCTTTGAGTTTTAGCCTTGCGGCCGTACTCCCCAGGCGGGGCGCTTAATGCGTTAGCTACGGCACAGAAGTCGTGGAAGACCCCCACACCTAGCGCCCACCGTTTACGGCATGGACTACCAGGGTATCTAATCCTGTTCGCTACCCATGCTTTCGCTCCTCAGCGTCAGTTACTGCCCAGAGACCTGCCTTCGCCATCGGTGTTCCTCCTGATATCTGCGCATTTCACCGCTACACCAGGAATTCCAGTCTCCCCTACAGCACTCAAGTTATGCCCGTATCGCCTGCACGCCCGGAGTTAAGCCCCGGAATTTCACAGACGACGCGACAAACCACCTACGAGCTCTTTACGCCCAGTAATTCCGGACAACGCTCGCACCCTACGTATTACCGCGGCTGCTGGCACGTAGTTAGCCGGTGCTTCTTCTACCACTACCGTCACCCGAAAGCTTCGTCATGGTTGAAAGGAGTTTACAACCCGAAGGCCGTCATCCCCCACGCGGCGTCGCTGCATCAGGCTTGCGCCCATTGTGCAATATTCCCCACTGCTGCCTCCCGTAGGAGTCTGGGCCGTGTCTCAGTCCCAATGTGGCCGTCCACCCTCTCAGGCCGGCTACCCGTCGACGCCTTGGTAGGCCATTACCCCACCAACAAGCTGATAGGCCGCGAGCTCATCCCACACCGAAAAAACTTTCCACCACCGACACTAAACGATGGTCCTATCCGGTATTAGACCCAGTTTCCCAGGCTTATCCCGAAGTGCAGGGCAGATCACCCACGTGTTACTCACCCGTTCGCCACTCGAGTACCCTGCAAGCAGGGCCTTTCCGTTCGACTTGCATGTGTTAAGCACGCCGCCAGCGTTCGTCCTGAGCCAGGATCAAACTCTCCATAAAAGCAACAAACCCTACAAAGAGCCGTCACCGGCACAACAAAAAACTGAACTGCTGACATCCGGCACAAAAACCGGACATCCACGCACAACCCCGGTCGGGGGACCGGGACCGCACGCAGGTCACAAAAACCAACAGACAGAAAACAAAAGATCCATATTTAACAAGCAGTCACCCACTTGCCGGGACCATCCGAACCGTCTGCATCATCTGCGACTTGTAAAAACTTGGTTCATCACACTATTGAGTTCTCAAACAACAACCGCACACCACGAACCACAACCCAGGAAAACAACCCCCAGCCGGCCGCAGCGACCCGACATAATCTACACACCCCACCACACCACCACAAACCCGCAGGTCAGATACCATGGACCGCGCCCTGACAACGCGGCCGGAGACACCCTGGCTCACGCCAGTACGGTGCCGCTGGCCCCCGCAATCACCGCGGCCGATGCCTCCTGCGCTGCCGCATGCCTCTGCTCCAGGCGCCTCAGCTCCCCGTCATCCACCGGGCGTCCCGCCTCCGCCAGCCAGTTGGAGAGGATCCGGTGACCGTGCTCCGTCATGACGGACTCCGGGTGGAACTGCACGGAATGGACCGGCAGGCTCCGGTGCCTCATCGCCATGATCATCCCCGATTCAACCGTCGCGGTGACCTCGAGACAGTCCGGCAAGGTCTCCGGGTCCACGGTCAGCGAGTGGTACCGGGCCACCGTGAACGGTGAAGGTACCCCGGCGAGGACCCCTTCACCGTTGTGGATCACCGGGCTGGTCTTCCCGTGGAACAGTTCATCGGCGCGGACGACCTTTCCCCCGAAGTGCAGTGCGATCGCCTGGTGTCCCAGGCACACTCCGAACAGCGGCGTCCTGTGCTCTTCCGCCCATGCGATGACGTCCAGCATCCTTCCCGCCGCAGCCGGCTCCCCCGGTCCCGGAGAGAGCAGGATCGCGTCGAACCGGTCAAGTGCGGCGTCCAGTCCCGCCACCCCGTTGTCCGGGTCACCGAGCTCTACGGCGTCATTCCGCCAGACCGTGCACTGTTCACCGAGTTCACCGATGTACTGCACCAGGTTGTAGACGAAGCTGTCGTAGTTGTCGATGACGAGGATGTGCATGCGTTCATTCTATCTTCACCGGGGTCGCGGGGCCTTCCGGGCACGGGGACGGGACCTGTGTCCTGGTCGTCGCTCCGGCTGCTACCCTGGGGGCGTCCCAGAAGCAGTACCCGTGAAGACAGCGAGAGTGTCCCATGCCCAAGTCCAGGATCTCCACCACCCCTGAAGGTTCCGGTGCACCGTCAGCCGACCACCGGACCCCGGTAAAGCTCAACGCCACCGGTACTTCGCGTCTCTACATCGTCGTCATGCTCGGGCTCATGGTCCTCGGGCTGCTGTGGATCGTCGTCAACTACATCGCCGGCAGTGAGATCCCGCTGATGCGTGACCTCAACGCCTGGAACTACCTGATCGGCTTCGGACTTCTCATCGTCGGTCTTCTGATGACCATGGGGTGGAAGTAGTACCCCGCTTTCTCCGTGCCGTGTTCCGTGCCTTCTTCCGGGCCAGGAGTACCAGGGCGATGACGCCACCGGCAGCCAGTCCGCCCAGATGACCGGCGAGGGAGACCCCCGGAGAAGTCACCGTGTACGCGAGATTCACCGCAATGAGCACCAACGGGGCCCGCACATCCTGGCCACGCGACACTGCCAGGCCCACCAGCATCGCGAACATCCCGTAGCCGACGGTGGATGCCCCTCCCACTGCCTGATCCGGGCTGAACCACAGCGCGGCCAGACTCCCCCCGACGGCGCACAGCAGGACGGACACCGCCGTCACCGCAGCCCCGTAGGCTTTCTCGAGCTCCCTGCCGACAAGAGCCACGAGCAGCATGTTGAGCAGGAGGTGCGTGATGCTCATGTGGACCAGCGCACTGGTCGCCAGCCTCCACCACTGGTGCTCCCCGGTGATCTCGGGAGCGACAACCATGAGCGCCCAGGCGGCACCACTGCCTGCACCGGGGACTCCGACCGGATCGCCGAGGCTGCGTGACTGCAGGACCTCAACGCAGAAAACCGCCGCACAGGCGAGCACGAACGTGGCGCACACCGGGGCGTCCCGGAGGTATCTGCGCAGGTGGTCCATGTCGTCGTGGGGCGGTGGTCGTGAGGTCGACGGGCGCGGTAGGCCCCGGCGGCAGATGTCCCTGACCGCCGGTGGAGCCCTGTTCCGTCGCTCCGCCGGACCTGTCTACTCGGTGATCTCGACGGACTCGATGACGACGTCATCGACCGGGCGGTCCGTACGGTCCGTCGCAACCCGTCCCAGGGAGGCGACGACCTTCTGGGAATCCTTGTCCGTGACCTCACCGAAGATGGTGTGGTGGTTGTTGAGGTGCGGGGTGGGGGTCACCGTGATGAAGAACTGGGAACCGTTGGTTCCGGGGCCGGCGTTCGCCATGGCGAGCAGGAACGGCCTGTCGAACTGGAGCTCGGGGTGGAACTCGTCCTCGAAGCGGTATCCGGGGCCACCTCGGCCGGTGCCTGTGGGGTCGCCGCCCTGGATCATGAAACCGTCGATGATCCGGTGGAACACGGCACCGTCGTAGAACGGACCTTCGGTGGTCCCGGAGGCGTTGGGCTGGTTGTAGGGGGCCTTTTCCTTGTCACCGGTGGCCAGGCCGATGAAGTTCTCCACGGTCTTCGGTGCGTGGTTGCCGAAAAGGTCGATGCTGATGTCGCCGAGGTTCGTGTGCAGAACCGCGGTCGCAGTCTTCTGGGCGCTCATGGGTCCAAGGGTACAGAAACGCGCGCGGTGCGTGTCATCCGGGCGACAGGTGCACCACTGTGACCGTATCCCGCCACCCTGGACCGCTGAAGTGTTTATGATCGGAGGTTAAACGCCCAATACAGACTGCACGCCAGATGCGAAGGAGTACCGGGCCATGGCCCTCAACACCGCACGAATCGCCCTGCTCGCCGCCCAGCGCGGCCGGGCATGGAACAAGGCCAGGAAACAACGCGATGAATCTGCACGGCACCAGGAGCTCGAAGTTCTGCGCCGTCAGCTGACATCCCCGGAGGAGCGCGAGAAGTTCTTCGCCGACGCCCCCGGTCACACGCGTGCCGTCGTCCGTCAGATTCTCTCCGAGGAGGAGGCTGCGGCCACCGACGAGAAGATCGCGGAGGACGCCAAGGTGGCGAAACTCACCGCCCGTGCCGAAAAGGCCCGGAAGAAGGCGGAGAAACTGGCCGCAAAGGCGGAGAAAAAGTCGAACAAGGCCGGGAAGGCCCAGGCGAAAGCCGAGAAGAAGGAGAAGAAAGTGGCCAAGAAAGCTGCAAAGATCGCTGTAGGGTCCGCACTGGCGCTCAAGGCCGACGAGGCCCGTAAGGCTGGTAAGGACGAAGCCGGAAAGCTCTCCCGCCGGGCCAAGAAGCAGGCGTCCTCGGCTGCGGATACTCTGCGGTCCACCGCCTCGGATCTCCGCGAGGCCGGATCGAACATCATCGACACCGTGGTCGAGGAGGCTCCCAAGGTCGCCGCAACCGCCGAGAAGCAGACGAGACGGGCCCGGAAGGCTGCGGAGAAGACCGCACGGAACCTCGCCAAGCAGTCGAAGAAGAATGCCGCGACAGCCGAGAAGCAGCTGAAGAAGTCCACCTCGGAGATCGAGAAGTCCGCGAAGAAGAAGGCGGACAAGGTCAAAGCGAAGACCCTGAAGAAGGCGGACAAGTCCGGTGGCAGGAAGCGCGGACTGCTCCGGTCTGTGGTGGTCGTCGCAGCGGTCGCGGCGGCCGTGGCAGTTGTCGCGGCGAAGTTCCGCAGGCAGGAGTCCCCTGCGCCCACGTCCACTCCCCGCAACAACCCCGCCCCCACCCCTGCAGCAGGGACGTCCGGCACCAGTGAGCAGGATGCCGCCAAGGACGTCACCGAGGGTGTCAAGGACGCCGCCAAGGACGCCGGAGACACCGTCAAGGACGCCGCGGCTGAGGTGAAGGACACCGTCAAGGACGCCGCCAAGGACGCCGGAGACACCGTCAAGGATGCAGCCGAGGACGTCAGGGACGCCGCGGCGGATGCGAAGGAGACGGCAGAGGACACCGTGAAGGACACGGCGCAGAAGCAGGACGCCTCTGCCCCGAAGGCACCTGCGGCACCTGCTGCTCCCAAGGCCCCCACCGCCCCCAAGGCCCCGGGAGCTCCTGAGGCGTCAGACAGCGACAGCGCAGACGGCGACGACGACAGCGGTAAGCACCGGCTCTGACAGCCGGAAACGGACGACACCGGAGGCAGCTGTCAGACCAGCTGCCGGTCCGGAGGTCCTCCGGTCAGGGGGCCGGGTGTGAGGCCGCGGTCGGGGCGTGCACGGCACCCGCGGCGTCCTGACTGTCCCCGTCCTGCCCCACCTTTCCGCCCGTCTCCCCCGCCGTCACCCGCTGGTGGTGCTGGGACCAGGTCACTCCTGCCGACGCACAGATCACGAGCACTATGGTGACCACCCTGTACCCGGTGAGCTCCTGCCCCAGAAGCAGCATTCCCGCCGCCGCGGCGAACGCCGGCTCCAGACTGACGAGGATGCTGAACACCGCACCGGAGATGCGCCGCAGCGCGACGAGTTCCAGGGTGTAGGGCAGGACCGAGGCAAGCAGTGACGTGACAGCCGCGAACCAGAGAAGTCCCGGCTGCTGCACCAGCCCGCCGTCGCCTCCGGAGACGCCGACGAAGGCCCCTGCGGCACCCACCGGGGCGAGCATGACCGCGCCGAGGAACATGGCCACCGCCAGTCCCCCGGTGCCGGGGATGGACTGGCCGACCCGTGCCGAGTAGATGATGTAGCCGACCCAGAACACTCCCGCGACCAGGGCGTAGACCACCCCCACCGGGTCGAGGTCGGCGCCCCCGGCGAAGGACTCGGCACCGAGCACGGCCATACCGACGGCCGCGAGTCCGACCCACACCAGATCCCCACGGTTCCGTGATGTCACCGCGGAGTAGACCAACGGGCCGGTGAACTCCAGTGCAACCGCCGCGGACAGGGGGATCAGGCCGATGGCCGCATAGTAGAAGCCGTTCATGAGCGCCATGGTGGCCGCGAAGAGGACGACCGACCTCCACTGGCCCGCCTTCCAGGCCCGCACGGCCGGCCGCGAGACGACGAGCAGGACCAGTCCGCCGATACCGAGGCGGAGCAGGGTGACCCCCCAGGTCCCGAGGTCGTCGAAGAGGTGCACCGCTGTGGCCGCCCCGAACTGGAGTGAGGCACAGGATCCCAGGATGCACAGCACGGGGAAGGCGGTGGATGAGGAAGATGTCACGGAGACAGTGGAGCGGTTCGACACCCAGGTATTGTGCACCGCCGACGAACGGGTGGTCCAGCTCAGGTATTCGGCCGATAATGGTGAATTATGTTGAACGTTCACCGTCTGACGATCCTCCGTGAGCTTGCCCGGCGCGGCACCCTCGCCGAAGTGGCACGGGTGCTCAACTACTCCCCCTCCGCGGTGTCCCACCAGCTGGCCCGGCTGGAGAAAGAGGCGGGCGTCCCCCTGCTTGAACCGGTGGGCCGCGGGGTGAAACTGACTGACGCCGCCCGTCTGCTCGTGGCACGTACCGACGAGGTGCTCACGGTGCTGGACCGGGCGGAGGCGGAACTGGCGGCGTCCTCCCCCCGGGTGTCGGGGACCCTGCGGGTCACGGCGTTCCACTCGGCGTTGGCGTCGATCCTGCCCACGGCACTCACCCTGGTCAGGGCCAGACACCCTGAACTGCAGGTGGAGGTGTTCCACCGCGAGATCGGCCCCGCATTCGACGGACTGGCCGCACACCTCTACGACCTGGTCATCGGTGACCAGTGGCCGGACGAACCCGACCCGGTACGCCCCGGGATGGAACGTCAGGAACTGTTCACCGACCCGCTGCTCCTGGTCACCCCGTCAGACTGGCCCGGTCCCGAACCGCTCTCCACCCTGGCGGAGGCACCCTGGGCGATCGACCCGGAGTACCTTCCCGGGGGTCGGTGGGTGCGGCGGATGCTGGGGGACGCCGGTATCGTGCCGAAGGTCCTCTGTGACACCGACGATCCGCTTCTCCAGGCCCACCTGGTGCGCACCGGACACGCGGTGGCGGTCATCCCCTCACTCCTGGTCGGGACATTCCTCGACCAGACCCGTGCCCAGGCGCTGCCGGGATCCCCGGCGCGACTGCTCTACACTGCGGTGCGCGAGGGACAGACAGGGCACCCGGCGGTGCGGGCGTTCAGGGCGGCGCTGGCGTCAGCGGCACGGAGGGAATCCCCGGAGATCTGAGCAGGATCTGATCAGGATCTGTACACCGTACAGGGCCGGCCTCCCGCAGCGGCCCGTGGACGCCCCGCGCCGGAGAAGTTCAGGCGTACCCGAGGAAGTCCCGTGGGCCGACACCGTGCGCCCGGCGGAAGACATGGCTGAAAGACGCGCTCCCCGAGTACCCCAGATGGTGCGCCACCGCAGCGACCGGTACCCCGGACAACAGGAGTCGCCGTGCCGCGACCATGCGGAGATGCCCGGCCCACCGCCTCACCCGGGGGATGCCGAAGACGTCGAGTGCCTCGCGCAGTTCCGCCACGGAGCATCCGGCGATCTCCGCCCATTCCTGTGCGGTGAGATTGCGGGTCGGGTCACGGCGGAAGTCGTCGAGAAGTCGCTCCAGCACCCGCGACTCCCGGAGTCCGGAATCATCGCCCCCCGCTGCGCTTCCCTGCCTGCCCTGCTCCCCGCCCTGCTCGGAGGGACCGGGTTCCTCCGAGAGAAAGGCGTAGAACCAGCCGTCGACCGTGTCGGTCCTCTCCGCCGCGAGAGGATCGTACTCCCTGCCGATGACGCCCAGCAGCCGGTCCCTGTCCGGCCTGCCCGGGACGGGCACCGGTCGGCGGATCCCGTGGACTCTCCCGGCACGTGCCCCGACAGGCAGCACCATCCCACCGGGATCGGTGGTGAGGTGGTTCGGGACACCCGCAGGCAACCAGACCAGTCGCCCCTCCTCCACGTCCACGGTGGTCTCACCGACAGTGGCCCGGCAGTTTCCGCGGAACGCCCACACGAGCACGTGCAGTCTGTTCGTGCGTGGCCAGGTCGATCTCACGGTCGCACGGGTCTCCCCCGGTGGCCGTGGACCGTCTTCCGGTGGATCCGCACGACAGGAGCGGGCAGGGGTTGTCCCGGCCACTGTGCGGAAGAGCCTGCACAGGGAGGACGCCGAGGACAGCCCCACCTGGTGGGCGGCGGACTCCAGGGTGCTCCCCGGTTCCCGGAGGTACTCTGCGGCGACAGAGATCCGCAGCCTGGATCGCCAGGCGCCGACGGTCAGTGACGTGTCCTCCCGGAATCGACGGTTGAGCGTCGACGGTGACAGGAAGACCGCGGAGGCGAGTTCCGCGACTCCGGCAGGCGCAGCGGGATCCTCCACCATGATCCGGGCGGCCGCCCGGGCGGCGGGGTCCAGCGGCAGTGGCGGCCCCGGTGCAGAACGGGCACGGCCGCCGGCCGGGGTGTTCTCCCGGCGCGAAGGTAGCTGAGGCTTTCGGCGAACTGTCCGATCAGGGCGCCCTCCCAGTCCGCGGGAACCGTCCCGGTGGAGACCGGGGCCTCCCTGTCGAAGGGCAGGGGGTCCTCCGTCCGCGAACGGTAGCCGAGGGCGACAGTGCCCTGCTGTCTACGGACACTGACCCGGACGCCCTTGTCCAGGACGGTCGCCCGGCCGGCCCCGAGCTGGATGGTGCGGAGCTGACCCGAACTGGGCTGACCCGAACTGGGCTGGTCCGGCCGTCCGGGACCGTCGCTCACCCGGCAGCTGATGTGGAGGGTACCGCTGAGGACCCACCACACCTGGCAGTGGCGAAGTTCAACTTCCTGACGAATACCGTCAACATCTGTCACGGTCAACACCGTACACTCAGCGCGGTGAAGTGAGCTGAGGCTCAGCTGTCTGAGGTTCCCCTGGAGGATGCAATGAAACTATCCGGCGGCATCGCCCGCACCATGTCCGCAGTCACCGCACTGGCCTGCGCAGTGACCCTCGCGGCCTGCTCCGGCGACACGGACAACCCCGACAGCTCCGGCAGTTCCGGGGACAACGGTGGCGGGGACAACGGCACCGTCGCAGTCGCCCACGCCTACGGCACCACCGACGTCCCCACCAACCCGGACCGGGTGCTGAGCTTCAGCCAGAACTGGACGGACGCCTTCGCCGAACTCGGCTCCCCCGTCGACGTCCAGGTGGTCAACAGCACCGCGAAAGAAGGGGCCCCCTGGTCCCCGGACGCCGCGGGCGAGACAGTTGACGTCACCGCCACCTCCGCCGACCTGATCACCACAATGGGCATGGAGGCCATCGCGCAGAAAGACCCCGACGTGATCTTCGCCGGCTACGTGCCCGACCGGGAAACCTATGACGCACTCAACGCCGTAGCGCCCACCGTAGCCACCGTCGGGGACGGGAAGATCGACGACTGGCGGAAAGTCACCACCACAGCCGGAGACATCCTCGGTGAGAAAGACAAGGCGTCCGAACTGGTCTCCTCCGTCGACGCCGACATGGACGCCACAAAGAACAGCTACCCCGCACTGCAGGGTTCGACCTTCGCCTACGCCGCCTACCGGGCCCAGGCCTTCTCGGTCATCACCTCCCCACAGGACGCCGCCAACGTCTTCTTCACCGACCTCGGAATGGTCTCCACCGCCGACCAGCTGTCCGGCACAGAGACAGCCCGGGGAGTGTCCGTGTCCGCGGAGAACCTCGACACCCTCGACGTTGACCTGCTGGCACTGTGGCTCACCGGCGACAAGCCCGAGACTCTCGCCGGCTGGGCCGATCTCAGGGCCGTGAAGCGCGGATCCGTCGCAGAACTCGACACCGCCGCGGCCACTGCACTGGCCGGACCGACGGTCCGCAGCATCCCCTGGATCCTCGACCAGCTCGACCCGTACTTCGCCGCACTGCAGAACGGAGCCGGAAATGAATGACACCCCCGACGCCACGACAGTGAACGCACTGCTCAACAGTGACCGGCACCGGGCCGGGCTCAACGACCTCACCTTCGAGGTCACCTCCGTGACCCGGCGGTACCCGTGGCTCGCACGGGTCAGCGGCAGGATCCCGGGCATGGCGGACACCGACCCGGCCGACTGGTCCCACCCCAATCTCGCGGTACGCCTCGCCGTCCCCGACGCCGACGACGCCCTCGGCCCCCTCATCGGACAGGCCGGGATATGCCGCCGGGTTTACACCCTGGCCAACGTGGACACGGCGTCCTCCACGGCCGACATCGACATCGTGGTCCACGGCTCGACCTCCCCGATGATGCGGTGGCTGACCGGACTGACCCCCGGGGACACGGTGGACTTCTCCGGCCCCCGGCCACACCCCGCCCCCACAGGACAGGACGCCGTGGACCCGGCCGGCCGGATCCACCTCCTCGCCGACGGCTCCGCCTACCCCGCAGCCTCAGCCATCGCACGGTCCGTACCCGGGATCGCCACAGTGGTTCTCGCACTGCCGGACCGGGACCCGCAGACCGCGACCTACTCCGCGGACTTCCCGGGGGCACAGATCATCTTCGCCGGAGAATCCGACACCCCCCTGGCAGATGCCCTGGCGGACCTCGACACCCCCGCCACGGACACCGTGTGGGCTGCCGGTGAGCGCGAGGACATCCGTGCCGTCCGCGCCCTCAGTCTGAAAGAGCGGAAACTTCCCAGGTCACAGGTGCAGGTCTTCGGGTACTGGCGTCGCGGGAAAACCGGGACGGACACCGACCTCGCACGGCTGCAGGGTGTCGCCCGGATGCAGGCCGAAGGCCGGGAACTCACCGCCGACGACGACTTCGAGATCGAGATCTGACCGGATCCGTCCGGCTCACCGGAAGTACTGCCGGACGTCATCGGTGAACCTGGTGTCGACCTTGTCACCGAAGTCGAATCCCTCGGGCAGTACGCCGGCGGTCACGAACGCGTCAATGAGACTGTTCTGTGACTCATTCACCTTGTCGTCGAGAGGAATCGCCAACCTGGTGCTCCGCGTGTTGAGCTTCGCGGCCTCCAGTTCCGTTCCGGTCTCCTCGGCGTAGATGGCCGCCCACTCGTCCGGATGCTCGTCCGCCCAGATATAGGCTCTGGCCACGCGCTGAACAAGATCCCGGAGCGCGGCGGTACGCGCCTCGTCTCCGAGAGCACTGTCGCTGGTGATGCCGAATCCGTACCCGTTGGCCACTCCGGTGGCGCGGACCAGTGCCTTCGCCCCGGAGAGCTCCGCGATGGCGGTGTAGGGGTCCCACACCGCCCAGGCATCCACCTGTCCGGCCTCGAAAGCCGACTTGGAGTCCGCAGGCTGCAGATAGTTGATCTCCACGTCGTCGACAGACAGGCCCGCCTTTTCGAGCTGGAGGACCAGGTGACCGTGTGCACTGGATCCGCGGGCGACGGCAATCTTGCGCCCCTTCAACTGCTCCACGGTAGAGATGCCGGAATCATCTCTCACCAGGACTGCATCCCCTACCGCGTCGTTTCCGTAGGCCTGAACCACCTTGGTGGAGGTGTCACCGCCGAGTACGGGCGGAGTATTCCCCGTCACGGCGAAATCGATCTGTCCGGCGTTGAGTGCCTCAATCTGCGGAGGTCCCGAGGTGAATGACGACCATTCGATCGTGTACGGGACATCGTCGAGCTCTCCGGCCGCCTGCAGTACCTTCTCTGTTCCTGCCACCTGGTCACCGACCTTCAACGTGGTGCCGGACAGGTCACCGGTGAAAGGTTCGGAGCCGGAGGAGCACGCCGTAGTCCCGGCGGCGCCGAGGACAACGGCTGCAAGCAAGGAAAGCAGTTTCTTCATTGTGTGACTTTCTGTTGTTGTTGGTGACGGTCAGGCCGGTGTCGTGACATGCAGCAGGTCAAGCAGGCGGGCGGTCAGGGCTGAGAACGCGGGTGCATCCCTCCGCCGGGGGCGGGGAAGACCGACGGTGACCCTGTCGGTGATCCGCCCACCGTCCAGGAGGATCACCCTGTCCGCCAGCGAGACAGCCTCGGTGACGTCGTGGGTGACCAGGAGGACGCCGAGGTCCCGCTCGGTCGCGGTGTCGAGAAGGAGCTGCTGGGCGGTCAGCCGGGTCAGCGCATCCAGGGCTCCGAACGGTTCGTCGAGCAGCAGCAGGTCCGGGTTGCTGATGAGAGCCCGGGCAAGTGAGACCCGTTGCGCCTGACCTCCGCTGAGCGTCAGCGGCCAGGCGTCGTCGAGTCCGTGGAGGTGTACTTCCCCGATCAGCGATGACGCCCTCGTCCTCGCCTCATCGTGTGACACACCGTCCCTGGTGAGCCCCAGTGCGACGTTGTCCACGACACTGAGCCACGGGAAGAGACGGGGTTCCTGGAAAGCTACTGCAGGGTGTCCGGACACCTTCACCTCTCCGGAGTGGGAGTCAGACAGCCCGGCGAGAATCTTGAGGATCGTCGACTTCCCGGATCCGGAGCGGCCGATGAGGGCCACGATCTCCCCCCGACGGATGTCCAGGTCGATCCCGCCGAGAACTTCCCGTTCTCCGTAGGACTTCCGGAGGTTCCGGACGACTGCCACTGACCCATCGGATGTTCTTTCATCTCGGACGGCAGTTGGTGGGTGTTCGCGTGTGAGGGTGTCGGATGCACTGTACTCGGACATGGTGGGGTCACTCTTTTCTGTTTCGGTGGAGGTTCGGGTCGCCGCGTTCTTTCGTGGCTCAGTCAGGGCGGTGCCGCAGCGGTGCCGGAACACCGGAATTCATCTGCCGGCGACCACCCGGTACCGGAACACGTGGCGCTCCCAGCGCCGTATGAGCGCGTCGGTGACCAGTCCAAGGACCGCATAGACCAGCAGGCCGAATATCACAATGTCGGTCCGGTAGAAGTCTCGGGCGTTGTTGATCATGAATCCCAGGCCTTCCCTGGCATTGACCTGCTCTGCCACGATCAACGTCAGCCAGGCGGATGCTGAAGCCTGGCGGAGACCGACGAAAAGTGCCGGCGCAGCTCCGGGCAGGATCACGGTGCGCACTCGCATCAGGAAGCTGAAGCCGAGGACTTTCGAGGCCTCCAGCAGCTTGGGGTCAGCCTGCCGGAACCCGGAAGCGGTGTTCAGGTACAGGGGGAAGAGGACGCCGATTCCGATGAGCAGCACTTTCGGGAGTTCACCGATACCGAACCAGATGATGAAGAGCGGAACGAGCCCGAGGTGCGGCAGTGCACGGAGTGCCTGCAGCAACGGGTCGAGGACGGTGTCGAAGATGCGGGAGAATCCCACCACCAGTCCGAGCGTCACGCCCGCGACCGCGCCTATGCAGAATCCCACGGCCACCCGTTGCGCGGACACCGCCAATGCCTGGACG
Source organism: Corynebacterium provencense (assembly GCA_900049755.1). Classification (GTDB taxonomy): domain Bacteria; phylum Actinomycetota; class Actinomycetes; order Mycobacteriales; family Mycobacteriaceae; genus Corynebacterium; species Corynebacterium neomassiliense. The sequence continues at coordinate 577,809 of LT160593.1, read as the reverse complement.
AGGGACCCGTCCGAGATAACCTCCCACCCCGCTGCAAGGATCTTCAGGGGGGACGGAAGTATCCGCTCGGGGATCAATCCCAGTGTGCTTCCCAGCTGCAGCAGTACAACCACTGCGAGAGGTGACACCATACGCCACGGAATCCCGAATCCCGTCCTTTTTCTGCCGTCCGGGTTCCGGGGCCCCGGGGCCGGTGTTTCCGGATCAGTGGTTTCCAGAGCGGTCACTGCGACTGTCATCGCGGTATTCCTTTCCTGCGTTCCATGTCAGTTCTTCCGTTGACTGCCGCCGCTAGGGGACCGGAACCGGGGACGGAGCCGGATGATTCTTCACCGGCACCCCTCGCGCCAGAAGCTCCGGTACGATACCTTCACCGAAGTAGTAGGCCTCTTCGAGGTCCGGGTATCCGGAAAGGACGAACTCGGTCACCCCGATCGACGAGTACTCGATGATCCGGTCGGCGACCTCGGCATGCGATCCGACCAGCGCGGTCCCTGCTCCTCCGCGGACCAGCCCCACCCCTGCCCAGATATTCGGGTATATCTCCAGGTCACGGGCTGTTGTTGTCTCGGTGAACGCATTTCCGCGGTCATGGAGCCGGGACATGCGGCGCTGACCTTCGGAACCGGAGGTACGGAATCCCTTCTGGGCGACGCGCACATCCTCCGGAGTAATACCGCCCAACAGTTTCTCTGCCACGGCCCAGGCCTCCTCCGTGGTGTCCCGGGAAATAACGTGGAATCTGATGCCCTGGGCCACAGCTCTCCCCTGTTGCGCCGCAAGACCGTCTATCCAGTCGACTTTCTGCTGAACCAGCTCCGGGGGTTCGCCCCATGTGAGGTAGGCGTCCACGTACTTTGCCGCCACTTCCCCGGCAAGCGGCGACGATCCCCCGAAGAGGATCCGAGGGGCCACCGCCGGGGGCGCACTGAGGAATGCGTCACGTACCCGGAGGTGCGCTCCTTCGTAGGTGACCTTCTCTCCACGCCACAGGCGGGTGACGATCTCCAGGAAATCTGCAGTTCTGCGGTAACGCTGTTCCTTGTCGAGGAAATCACCGTACGACTGCTGCTCGACCTCCTCCCCGCCGGTGACGATGTTCACGGCGAGACGGTTGCCGGAGAATGTCTGGAAGTCTGCCGCAGCCTGTGCCAGAAGCGTCGGTGAGATGAGTCCGGGCCGCACGGCGACAAGAAACTTGATCGTCTCGGTCGCCTCAATCAGTGCCGCATCAGTGATCCACGGATCCTTGCACCACGTACCGGTGGGGGTGAGCACAGATTCGAACCCGTTGGTCTCGGCCGCCTGGACGAGCTGGCGGAGGTAACGCAGGTCAAGAAGCCTGTCACCGCCTTTTCCGGCTGCACCGTGCCCTCCACCGACGATGCTCCGGGAATCACCCGAGGTCGGCAGGAACCAGTGGAAGGTCAGAGCAGGAGATGAGAGTGCCGTGTCAGTAGTCATAGCGGGTATTAAACAGACAGCTCTGTCTGCCTGTCGACGGTTCTTTTCTGCCCGAGCCTTTCCCCGCGCTCCCCGCCGGGGTGTGAGGAAACCGTCAGGATCCGCCCCGCACCCGTATGTCTTCCGTAAGGACTCCCCCACCGGAACAGCGGAACAGGTTTGATCAGGAGCCGCGCCCGCATACCGGGGCGTGCGGCCACCTCAGTGTGACCGCCGGTTTCCGAACGGAGTCACCTGTGTCCGACGTCGTCTACGTACTGGGCGTCCTCGTCCTGTTCGTCATGGTTGCAGTCATCGCGAAGGCGGTGGAGAAACTGTGATCGTCTTCGACTGGACAGCCGCCGCCCTCGGGCTCGCGGCAGTCCTCTACCTCCTGGTCGCCCTCGTGAAGCCGGAGAAGTTCTGATGGCCTGGGGGGCACTGCTCGCCAGTGCAGCGATCCTGGTCGTCCTCCTCGGGCTCGCATACCGGCCGTTCGGGGACTACATGGCCCGGGTCTTCACCTCTCCGCGGCATCTCCGGGCCGAGCGCGGAATCTACCGGGTGACCGGGGTCGACCCGGCCGGCGGACAGACCTGGCAGGCGTACCTGCGGTCCGTCCTGTACTTCGCGTTCGTCGGCGTCCTGACCGTCTACCTGGCCCAACGGGTCCAGCACCTGCTGCCCTTCACGGCGGGCCCGGACAGTGTCGCCCCCGGCGTCGCCTTCAACACCGCCGTCTCCTTCGTGACGAACACGAACTGGCAGGCGTACTCCGGCGAAACACTCTCGTACACGGTCCAGTTCGCTTTCCTTGCGGTCCAGAACTTCGTGTCTGCGGCTACCGGACTCGCGGTCGCGGTCGCACTGATCCGTGGCTTCGCGTACCGGGAATCCGGGACGATCGGGAACTTCTGGGTCGACCTGGTGCGTGCCGTGGTCCGCATTCTTCTGCCGTTGTCACTGGTCAGTGCCGTCATCCTCATCTCCGGAGGGGTGATCCAGAATTTCAGTGGTGTCGTCGATTCCGCCACCGTCGCCGGCGGATCTCAGGCCCTTCCGGGAGGGCCGGTGGCGTCCCAGGAGGCGATCAAGGAACTCGGCACCAACGGCGGAGGATTCTTCAACGCCAACTCGGCACACCCGTTCGAGAACCCCACCGGGTGGACAAACCTCTTCGAGGTCTTCCTCATGCTGCTCATCCCGTTCTCGCTGCCCCGGACTTTCGGCAGAATCGTCGGCGACAACCGCCAGGGCTATGCGGTGCTCGCGGCCATGGCCACCATCTTCCTGCTGTCGACGACTGCTCTCGCCGCCGCCGAGTTCGCCGGCAACGGCACAGCACCGGAACTGGCAGGTGGTGCGACCGAGGGGAAGGAGACACGGTTCGGGCTGGTGCAGTCGGTGATCTACGCCGCCGCAACCACCCTGACCTCCACCGGGGCCGTGAACTCCATGCACGACTCCTGCACCGGTCTCGGAGGAGCAGTCCCGATGGTCAACATGATGTTCGGTGAGATCTCCCCCGGAGGAGTCGGCTCCGGACTGTACGGGATGCTGGTCATCGCCGTCATCGCCGTGTTCATCGCCGGGCTGCTCGTCGGCAGGACCCCCGAGTACCTCGGCAAGAAGATCAGACCGAAGGAGATGACCCTCGCCAGCCTCTACATCCTGGTGATGCCGGCCCTCGTCCTGGGTGCCGTCGCCCTGAGCTTCGCCGTCCCCGGCCTGAAGAACAGTATCGTCACGGATTCCCTGACGAACAGTGGCCCGCACGGACTGTCCGAGGTTCTCTACGCCTTCGTGTCAGCCGCCAACAACAACGGCTCCGCCTTCGGCGGGCTGACCGCGGACACCCCGTGGCTGACCGCAGCGACAGGCGTGGTGATGATGCTCGGCCGTTTCATCCCGATCTGCCTGGTACTCGCTCTTGCGGGATCCCTCGCCTCCCAGCCCTCGGTACCCGTCACAGCCGGGACGCTTCCCACCCACCGCCCGCTGTTCGTCGGACTCATCGTCGGGACCGCGGTCCTGGTGACCGCTCTCGTCTTCTTTCCCGTACTCACGCTGGGACCACTGGCGGAAGGACTGATGTGACATGTCAGCAAATGCAACAGGTAATGCAGCAGGTAATGCAACGGACACCGCAACGGATCAGGAACGTTCCACACGTCGGTCACCTACTTCACCGAAGTCACCGAAGTCACCGAAGATACTGACCTGGTCACAGGTCCGGACCGCGGTCCCCGGGGCTCTCCGTAAGCTCGGTCCACGCACACAGTGGCACAACCCCGTGATGTTCATCGTCTGGGTCGGTGCCGTCCTCACCACAGCCGTCGCCGTCGCCGAACCTTTCCTCGGCGGCCCGGCCAGTTCGGGGGGAAGCCCGGTACCGGTCTCCTTCAGCTGGATCATCGCGGCATGGCTCTGGCTCACCGTGTTCTTCTCCGCCCTCGCGGAATCTGTCGCCGAGGGTCGGGGAAAGGCCCAGGCAGAATCCCTGCGCAGTACCCGCTCCACCACCACCGCACACCGTGTCACCGGCTACAGCCCGGACACGGACCCGGCCGCGGTGGACGCCACCACCGAAGACGTGGCCTCCGCTGACCTGCGTCCCGGCGACGTGGTCACGGTGGTCGCCGGTGACACTGTCCCCGGGGACGGGGACATCGTCCACGGCATCGCGAGCATCGACGAATCCGCGATCACCGGCGAGTCCGCCCCGGTCGTCAGGGAGTCCGGTGGGGACCGTTCCGCCGTCACCGGCGGCACGCGGGTTCTCTCCGACCGTATCGTCGTCCGCATCACCTCGACCCCCGGAGAAACGTTCGTCGACCGGATGATCGCACTGGTCGAAGGAGCGTCCCGTCAGAAGACCCCCAATGAGACCGCGCTGAACATCCTGCTGGCGTCCCTCTCCGTCGTCTTCGTGGCCGTCACCCTGACCCTCAACCCGGTGGCCTCCTTCGTCGCCGATCCGGTGAGTGTCACCGTGCTGGTCGCACTGCTGGTGTGCCTGATCCCCACGACCATCAGCGCCCTCCTGTCCGCCATCGGCATCGCCGGGATGGACCGTCTCGTCCAACGCAATGTCCTGGCGATGTCGGGTCGCGCCGTCGAGGCCGCCGGCGACGTGACAACCCTTCTCCTCGACAAGACCGGCACCATCACCTACGGGAACCGGCGGGCCACCGACTTCATCCCCGTCGGCGGCGCCACCCGGGCCGAACTGGCCGACGCGGCAGCCCTGTCCTCAGCCGCCGACCCCACCCCGGAGGGGACCTCCGTCGTCGAGCTCGCCCGCGGTCTCGGCGTCTCAGGCGGATCCGGCACCGCCGCCACCTCCGACGGTGCCGCCCGGGTCGACGCCGACGGAACCGGGCCTGTGTCCGTCCCGTTCACAGCCCAGACCCGCATGTCGGGCATGGACCTGCCTGACGGTTCCATGGTCCGTAAGGGGGCCCGGTCCGCCGTCACCGCGTGGCTCGACGAGGATGGCGAGGATGGCGAGGATGCGGCCCCCGGAGACTCAGCCGTCACCGCCGAACTGGACGAGGTGGTCGACAGGATCTCCCGGGCCGGAGGGACGCCGTTGGTCGTCGCCGTGAAGACTCCGGGTTCGGCAGGTCGTGTCCTGGGCGTCATCCACCTCAAGGACATCGTCAAGGACGGGCTGCGGGAGAGGTTCACCGAACTGCGCGCCATGGGTATCCGCACCGTCATGGTCACAGGTGACAATCCCCTGACCGCCGCCGCGATCGCTGACGAGGCCGGTGTGGACGACTACCTCGCCGAGGCGACCCCGGAGCAGAAACTCGGCTACATCCGGGCGGAACAGAAGGGCGGCAGTCTTGTCGCGATGACCGGGGACGGAACCAATGACGCACCTGCCCTGGCCCAGGCCGACGTGGGTGTCGCGATGAACACCGGAACTTCTGCCGCCAAGGAGGCCGGCAACATGGTCGACCTCGACTCCGACCCGACCAAGTTGATCGACATCGTGGCGGTCGGCAAACAGCTGCTGATCACCCGTGGGGCACTGACCACGTTCTCTGTGGCCAATGACATCGCCAAGTACTTCGCGATCATCCCGGCGATCTTCACCGGGGTCTTCCCCGGGTTGGCGGTACTGAACATCATGGGGCTGCACTCCCCGGCGTCAGCGGTCCTGTCCGCGGTGATCTTCAACGCGCTCATCATCATCTTCCTCGTGCCTCTCGCCCTGCGTGGTGTCTCCTACCGCCCGGCGGGAGCCGCGAAAACTCTCGGACGCAACCTCGCCGTCTACGGGCTCGGTGGCGTGGTCACCCCGTTCCTCGGCATATGGGTGATCGACCAGTTCACCCGTCTCATCCCCGGCTTCTGACCTTCTGAAAGGACCGTCATGTCCTCATCTGTCCTCCGTGGTGCCCGGAACCTGCGCGCCGCAGGCCGCATGCTCGTCATCCTCACTGTTCTTCTCGGCGTCCTCTACCCCCTGCTTGTCACCGGAATCGGGCAGCTGTTCTTCCCTTCCCGCGCGAACGGCAGCCTTCTGGAGGAAGACGGCAGAACCGTCGGGTCTTCGTTGATCGGCCAGTCCTTCACAGACGACAGCGGCAGCCCCCTGAGGCGGTACTTCCAGTCGCGGCCCTCCGCAGCCGGCGACCGGGGCTATGACGCCTCAGCGTCCGGGGGCACGAACCTCGGTCCGGAGAATCCGGCACTGATCGCCGACATCACCGCTCGCAGGGCCGGGGTCGCAGCTCTCGAGGGAGTGCGACCGGAGGATGTGCCCGCTGACGCGGTGACCTCCTCGGCGTCCGGTCTGGACCCCCACATCAGTCCCGCGTACGCCGCCATCCAGGTGCGTCGTGTCGCGGCGGCGAGGGGAATGGACGAGGACGCCGTCCGCGACCTCGTCGCCACGTACACTGAGGAACCCGACCTCGGGTTCATCGGTGACCCGGTCGTTAACGTGGTGACACTGAACCTTGCCCTCGACCGGGCGGAACAGGACGGGCGATGACAGGACGGGCGGCGACAGGACAGGGCAGGTTGAGGGTGCTGCTGGGTGCGGCCCCCGGCGTCGGCAAGACCTTCACGATGCTCGAGGAAGGGCACCGGCTGCGGAGCGAAGGCCGCGACGTGGTCGTCGGCGTCGTCGAGACTCACGGTCGGGCGGGCACGGCGCGGATGGCGGCCGGCCTTCCGGTGGTGCCGCAGGCTGTCGTCAACCACCGCGGTGTCATCCTCCACGAGATGGACCTCCCGGCCCTGCTCGAACGTTCCCCCGACATCGCCCTGGTCGATGAACTCGCACACACCAACGCCCCCGGCGCGGTGAACAGCAAGAGGTGGGAGGACGTCCGTGACCTCCTCGAAGCGGGCACGGACGTCATCTCCACGGTGAACATCCAGCACATCGAGTCTCTCAACGACGTGGTCGAGCAGATCACCGGAGTGTCACAGCAGGAGACCGTCCCGGACAGTTTCCTGCGCGGGGCCGACCAGATCGAGGTCGTCGACCTGGCACCGCAGGCACTGCGCGACCGGCTCGGCGACGGGCTGATCTACCCCGCCGAAAGGATCGACGCCGCCCTGGCGAACTACTTCCGCCTCGGAAATCTCACGGCCCTGCGGGAACTTGCCCTGCTCTGGCTGGCAGACGAGGTCGACCAGGCGCTGACGACCTACCGCAGGGAACACGGCATCGACAGTCCCTGGGAAGCCAGGGAGCGGGTCGTCGTCGCACTGGCCGGGGACGCCGAGGGTGAGCTGCTGCTGCGCCGTGGGGCGCGGATCGCCGCACGGTCCGGTTCCGGGGAACTGCTCGCCGTCCACGTCACCAGCCAGGACGGTCTGCACACGGTGGACCATCAGGCACTGGCGGGGCAGCGGGTGCTCGTCGACAAGCTCGGTGGAACCTACCACCAGGTCGTCGGGGAAGATGTTCCCGCGACCCTCGTCGACGTCGCCCGCTCACTCAACGCCACCCAGCTGGTGCTGGGGGTCAGCCGACGCAGCCGGCTCACCACCGCACTGACCGGTCCGGGCATCGGGGCGACGGTGATCCGCGAGTCCGGTGACATTGACGTGCACATTGTCCCGCACACCCGTACGGGACGCAGGTTCCCCTCATTCCTGCTGCCGAGGACCGGTGGTGCACTGTCCCGGAAACGCCGGCTGCTGGGTTTTCTCCTCGCTGCGGCGGGCGGCCCGGCGCTCACCGCCTTTCTCGTGGCCTTCCGGTCACCGGAGTCCGTCACCAGTGATGTCCTCAGCTACCAGCTTCTGGTTGTCCTCGTGTCACTGACCGGAGGGATCTGGCCTGCCCTGGCGGCCGCCGTCTTCTCCGGCGTCGCCCTGGACTACTTCTTCATCTCGCCCCTGTACACCGTCACTGTCGACGACCCGCTCCACATCGTCGCACTGGTCCTGTACTCCACCATCGCTGTCCTGGTCAGCCTGGTGGTGGACCGGGCCGCCCGCCGCAGTCGGGCCGCCCGGCGTGCGGCAGCCGAGTCCGAGCTGCTCCAGACCATCGCCGGCAGTGTACTGCGCGGTGGCGACGCGGTCCGTGCCCTCGTCGACAGGGCCGCCGAGGCGTTCGGCCTTGACTGCGTGCGTGTGGTGCAGGAGGGGCGCACCGTGGCGTCCTCGGGGACGCCGTCCGTTGACGGTGAGTGGTCGGTCATCCCCCTCACCGGGGAAGGACGCCTGGAGTTCCACGGGACCGGGGTGACGGTGTCCGACCGTCGTCTCCTCTCCGTCGTCGCCGCCCAGGTCAGTGTGGCTCTCGAGCACCGCAGGTTGACCGCCACCGCCGAGGAGATCGAGCCGATCGCCGCATCCGACAGGGTCAGAGGTGCGCTGCTGTCCGCGTTGAGCCAGGACTGTCGCTTATACCCCTCTAGATGTGCATGAGAGACAGGGCGTGGACGTGCCCGACCGTTCCTTGGTCCCGGATGGGGCCCCGACCGCCGTCACCGCGTGGCGCGACGCGGAGGCACCGAGATCTACACTCTTTCCCTACACGACGCTCTTCCGATCTTTCCCCGGCGACCCGGGCGCGACGGTCCAGGGGAAGCTCGTGGAGGACCTGCGCGACATCGGCGTTGCGCATCTCCTTGAACTCCGCGATCAGTTCGGCGTCCGAGAGCCTGGATGCGCTGGCGTCACTGGTCAACGACCTCCTCGATGTCAGTCGGGTGCAGGCCGGCGCGCTGACGATCACCACCATGCCGACGGATCCCTCCGAGGCGGTCGCCCCCGCCCTCGACGAACTGGGGCTCGGCCCGGACGAGGTGCGCCTGTGCCTCGGCCACGGTGACCGTACCGCGGAGGCGGACCCGGTCCTCCTGCAGCGTGTCCTGGTCAACCTGCTGTCCAACGCGGTGCGTCATTCACCTCCCGGTGTGCCGGTGACGGTCACGTCCAGCACGTTCGGTGAGGTTCTGGAGATCCGGGTGATCGACCACGGCGAGGGTGTGGATCCGGCACGGCTGGACGACATTTTCCTGCCGTTCCAACGGCTGGGGGACACAGACAACACCAGTGGTCTCGGCCTGGGGCTCGCCCTGTCCCGTGGATTCACGGAGGCCCTGCACGGTACGCTTCTGCCGGAGAGCACCCCGGGTGGGGGACTGACGATGGTGGTCTCCCTCCCTCTCAGCCGTGACCCCCGGGAAGGAGTGTCATGAAGATCCTCATCGCCGACGATGACCCGCAGATCCTCCGCGCTTTACGCATCACCCTCGGCGCGAGGGGATATGAGGTGGTCACCGCACCCGACGGTGCGACGGCCCTCAACGCGGCGGTGGATGCGAAGCCCGACCTGTACCTGATTGACCTCGGCATGCCCGGGTTGGACGGGATGGAACTCATACGCGGCGTCCGGGGCTGGTCACGGGCACCGATTCTGGTGGTGTCCGGCCGGACCGGGTCGGTGGACAAGGTGGAGGCTCTCGATGCGGGCGCCGACGACTACGTCACCAAACCGTTCTCCGTCGACGAACTGCTCGCCCGGATCCGGGCACTGACCCGGCGCGCGGACACCCCCGACGGGGCTCCGGTGGTCCGGCTCGGACCGGTGACGGTGGACCTCGCGGCACACAGTGCCACCCGCGACTCTGACCCGGGCTCCCGGCAGATCAGGCTCACCCCCACCGAGTGGAAGGTGATGGAGGTGCTGGTCCGTCACGCCGGAAAGCTGGTGACCCGGCAGACCCTGCTGACGACGATCTGGGGGACGGACCATGTCGAGGACACCGGCTACCTGCGGCTGTACGTCTCGCAGCTGCGCAGGAAACTGGAGGAGGACCCGTCCCACCCCGTCCACATCCTCACCGAGGCGGGGATGGGGTACAGACTGATCACCGGGGACGGACAGTGACCGATGTGTTCAGCGCTTCTTCCTGAAACTGCCGCGGATGTTCATACCGCCGGGGAGCTTGATCGAGTACGTGCCACGGGAGTTGACGGTGACCGGGCCGAAGCGGCGGGAGACGGACGCACCTGACCCCGAGTAGTTGATCCACGAGTCACTGCCGGTCTTCTGTCATTTACGGAAGTAGATGCCCATGTGTCTGATGGTAGCGGTCAGGGACGGCACCGGCGGGGTGACAGGGAGCCGGCCGTCAGGGACCATGGGGGCATGGATACCTCCGCCGTGCCCTCGCCCCGCCCCTGGACCGACGTCACCGGGGCCGTGCCCGGTCTGAAACTGGTGGTCCTCGACATGGACGGCACACTGCTCGACGGAGACGACGCAGTTCCCGACGCCTTCTGGGACCTGCTGCCGGTGATGCAGGACAGGGGCATCGTCGTAGTCCCGGCGTCCGGACGCCAGTACGCGACACTGGAGCGCATGTTCGGCGACCACGGGATCCGGACCTTCATCGCCGAGAACGGGACCCTGGTCGTGCACGACGGTGAGGTGGTCTCCACGTCGCCGGTGGACTCCCCCACCGTCGGACAGGTCATCGACATCGTGCGGACCGGGGAGACGGACCGTGACCTGGGGCTGGTACTGTGCGGCCCGCGGACCGCGTACGTGGAGCGGGAGGACGCCAGGTTCGTCGCGGAGGCCGGGCGTTACTACGCGTCCCTCAGGGTGGTCCCGAACCTGCACGCGGTGGAGGACCTCGAGTCCGGGACCGTACTCAAATGCGCGGTCTACGATTTCGACTCGGCCGCGCAGGCCGCGCCGGCACTGTTCACCGGTGGTGGACCGGGGGTCGCGGATCTGAGGGACAGTCACCAGGTGGTGGTGTCCGGCAGGAACTGGATCGACATCATGAACGGTTCGGCGAACAAGGGTCGTGCGCTGCGGGCACTGGAGATGAGCCTGGGCATCCCCCGTTCGGCGACAGCGGTGTTCGGTGACTACCTCAACGACCTCGAGATGATGGCGGAGGCGGACTGGTCCTTCGCGATGGACAACGGGCATCCGGCGGTGCAGCGCGCGGCGCAGTTCATCGCCCCGCGCAACACCGACGGTGGCGTGGTGCAGGTCCTGCAGAAGCTGCTGGGGGTGTGAAGGGGACGACCCGGATCACTCCCACTCCGCCTTGTCCGGGTCCACACCGAGAGGCCTTGTCCGGGTCCACACCGAGAGCCCGCGCCCGGGCGTCGGCCAGCGGTGAGCCCGGTTCTGCACCTTCCCGTACGGCATCGCCGAGGCGTCCTTCGAGTTCAGTCATCGCGACCTGCAGCTGCGCCCACTGCTCCGTCGACCTGTGCGCGCTGCGCTCGCCGAACCGGACTCCGGACGAACGGTCAGTTGAGCTCGTCCCGGCATTCCTCGACAGTCTTCTCGGCGATACAGTTGCTCCACTCGATCTGCCCGTCGACCCACGGATGTGTCGGCGTCTGGCCGTTGTCCACCTGCCAGGAGTAGTTGTCACAGATGATGCCGGTGCCGTCGGCCGCCACGCTGCGTACCCCGATGTCCGCGCCGATGCATGCGTCCCCCAGTTGAGGCCCCGGGGGCACGGAACCGTATCCGGCACTGTCCTCACCGTCCCGGGCCGGAACGTCCCCGGGTACGTCCTCCGGAGTGTCCATGACCTCTGGCTGCTCCACGATCTCCGGAACGTCCGGGTTCTGCCGGGGTGCCCCGGCAGGCTCCCCCAACGTCGGCGACGGCCCGGTGGACGTGGACGACACCGGGGAAGACGCAGGAGCCGTCGCTGTCACGGTGACGACATCTCCCCCGCTTCCGTCACCGGAACAACCGGACAGGATCAGGGGCAGTGGAACAACCACGGCGAGAATCACAGCTGCGGGCACTCTCTTCGTCATGAGCTGGAATCGTACCCTCGATCTGCACTTTTACCCGAGGAGTGGGCCCTGCCCTACCCGAGGGCGGCCCGGGCCGCCCGGTCGGCGACGCGTGCTGCGGCGACAGTTCCCACGATCTCACCCAGAAACCCCACCACGGGGACTGTGATCTCAGCACCCGGGGTTTCCCCGGGCCGCACGATGAACGCCACCACCACGCCGATGAGCACAGTGGCCGCCCCGAACCACGCTGTCGCCCGCATGGCGGGCACCGCTGCCCGGTGGCCGGCGTCCCATGCGGCGTCCGAGGACTTTGTGGCTTTCGTCCGGATCCCCACGGCGTCATTGCGCGCGAGCGTCCCCCGTGACGAAGCGCCGGCAACCGCCCCGGTGACGGCGGCAAGCAGTGCCACTGCGACCACGAGCGATATATAGGCACCCATGAGAACTCCTCAGCTCAAACATTCCTGTCTGAAAGGTTACCTCAGCTCACCGGACCGTGGGACCCGGGGAGAGCGCCGAACGACGTCGCCCGGTCCCGGTACCGTCGGGGTGCTGTACGGGTGCTGTACGTCCCACCGGCGACGGGGTACGGCTTCTGCCGGGAAAACACGGAGTTTCCACATACTCACAGGTGAGAGCACAAGGTGAAAGATATTCACCACATATCCGACCCCCTGTCACATTTGTTCGTCACCTTCGCGGGCTGGTACCGCTGGAAAGGGTAACTGTCACCGACAGCAGACCACCGAGGAAACCCCTGTGCCCAGAAACAACCTGAAACTCTCCGACACCGTGCGGACGGCCCGGCTGAAACGTTACCGGGAGGACGCCTCCGCCCTGCGTCGTCCTTACACCGCCGATGACGTGACCGTCGTCGACGGGCCGACCCTGAAACGCGCGGCCGGCGGGGCCTCCCTCGGAAATATGATGGAATGGTTCGACTACGGCGTGTACGGCTATCTGGCCGTCACCATGTCCGCCGTATTCTTCGAATCCCTGTCGGACTCCCTGGCACTCGTGGCCACTTTCGCGACATTCGCGATCAGCTTCGTCATCCGCCCGCTCGGTGGACTGTTCTTCGGGCCCCTGGGTGACCGCATCGGACGTCAGAAGGTGCTTGCCACCACCATGATCATGATGGCCGCCGGCACCGTGGCCATCGGCCTGATACCCGTCGGACTCGTCCCCGGCTGGGTGGCCCTGCTGATGCTCGTGGCCGCACGACTGGTGCAGGGATTCTCAGCCGGCGGCGAGTACGCCGGTGCGATGACCTTCACCGCCGAGTACGCCCCCGACAACCGTCGCGGCCACTGGGGGTCCTTCCTCGATGCCGGCTCGTACCTGGGCTTCGCCCTCGGCGCCGGACTGGTCGCCCTGCTCAACGCCGTTCTCGGTACAGAGACGATGCAGGACTGGGGCTGGCGGGTCCCCTTCTGGTGTGCCGGCGTCCTGGGGTTCATCGGCATGTACCTCCGGCTGAAGCTCGAAGACGCCCCGGCCTTCCGTGAGGCCCTGGAGGCCGCGGAGAAGAAGGACGAGGACCTCGCTGACGGCGGGAGGACCGGACTGCGGGTCCTGCTCCGGGACCACCGCCGGGAAATGCTCGTGCTGGTCGGCATCGTCGCCGCGTACAACGTGCTGGGGTACACGCTCACCTCGTTCATGAACACCTACCTCACCGAGTTCGCGTCCCACACGACCACCGTCTTCGAATCGGACATGCTGGTCCTCGCGGCGATCGTCATCACGGTCCTGACCGCCCACCCCATCGGTATCCTCTCCGACCGGATCGGACGACGACCTGTCCTGATCGTGGCGTCCGTGTCCCTGGTTGTACTGTCGTTCCCCGTGTTCTGGCTGCTGCAGACCGGCAGCATGCCGTTGATCTTCACCGGGTGCGCCGTGCTGGCGGTGAACCTCGGCGGATTCGCCGGTCCCGTCGCAGCGACCCTGCCCGCCATCTTCCCGACCCACACCAGGATGGCGGCCCTGGGCATCGGGTACAACCTGTCCGTCGCGGTCTTCGCCGGCACGACCCCGATGATCAACTCCGCCCTCATCCCCGTGTTCGGGTCCTGGTGGCCGGCGGTGTGGCTCGCCGTGTTCGGTGTCGTCGGGATGGTGGCCGTGAGGTTCCTGCCCGAGTCCGCCCGACAGCCGTTGGTGGGCAACAGTCCGCAGGTGGAGAGTGACGAGCATGCTGCCGGGGTGGCCCGCGTGCTCGAGCAGCTGCGCAGGTCTCTCCGCCTGAGACGGCGCAACCGTGCGGGCTACGGGGGCCTCTTACACACATCTAGTCGTGCATATGAGACCTGCTCGGACCAGGTGCGCCTGCGCCTCGGTCACGGGCAGACGGCGCCGTGCCCCGGGCAGACGGCACCGCCGTCGACCCTGCGGACAGTGAGGCGGGTAACCCGGTCCGCAGCCCGTCCCACAGTGCCTGACAGCGCCTGACGGTGCCTGACCACGCTCCACAACCACGGTTACAGTGGGGATACAGCACAACCCCCGGAACAAAGGACCAACTGTGACCATTCTCGTCACCGCAGCAACCGGCCACCTCGGCCACCTCGTCATCGACAGTCTCATCGCCCGCGGAGCCGACCCGGCGAACATCATCGCCGGCGCGCGCACCCCCGAGAAAGCCTCCGACCTCACTGACCGTGGCGTCCGGGTGGTCCACCTGGACTACGACGACCCCGGATCAGTCACAGCCGCCGTCGAGGGTGCGGACCGGGTACTGCTCATCTCTGGCTCCGAGATCGGACACCGGGTACCGCAGCACAGGACGGTGATCGATGCAGCGGCCGCCGCCGGCGTCGACCTTCTGGCCTACACCAGCTGCGGGGAGGCGACGACGACCGACTTCATGCTCGCACCGGAGCACAAGGCCACAGAGGAGGCCATCCACGCCTCCGGCGTGCCCTACACCGTGCTGCGCAACGTCTGGTACATCGAGAACTACCTGCCGGATGCTCTCCAGGTCAGGGAGACCGGCGTCCTCAACGGCGCCGTGGGCGACGGGCGGGTCGCCGCGGCAACCCGGGCGGACTAAGATCGGAAGAGCGTCGTGTAGGGAAAGAGTGTAGATCTCGACTACGCGGACGCCGCGGCCGTGGTTCTGCTCGCCGACGACGCCGACGGGGCACCGACCTACGCCGGCAGGACTTTTGAACTGTCCGGGAAGGCCCTGACCTACCCGGAGATCGCCGCAGCACTCGGCGAGTCGGTGGGCAGGGAGGTCGTCTACCGCGACCTCGAACCGGAGGAGTTCCTCTCGACCCTGGAGAAAGCGGGACTGCCCCAGGGCCAGATCGACTTCCTCACCGCACTCAACGCCGGCATCGCCCGAGGTGGACTGGACATCGAGAGCCCGGCACTCGGGGAACTCATCGGCAGGGAACCGACCTCCTTCGCCGACGGTATCCGCGCCGCACTGCCGAGAGACTGACGGGGACTGACAGGGACTGACTCCCAGCCGGTCGCCGGTACTGCCCGCCGGGCCTGTCCTGCCTGCCCGGCCCACCCTCACCCCGCTGTGCCCGACCCCGTCTACCCGGCGATGATCTTGTTGACCTGCCGGGCCACCGGAGCCGGAGCGAACCGGGCCGACCACCGCAGCAGCAGGTCCGGGGTGGACACGGAGTAGTCCTGGCGCTGGCGTTCGAACCAGTTCCTCGGGTGCACCGCCTTCCACACCGCGTCGGCGACGTCCTGCGTACGGATGTGGACGCCGAGCCGTTTCGTCGACGCCGCCTCGACATCAGAGAGCTTCGTCTTGACCCACAGGGGCATGATGTTGACGACGCGGATATCGTCCCTGCGCCACTCCAGGCTCATCGCCTGGGTGAAACCGTGGACGTAGAACTTCGATGCGGAGTACGGGGTGATGTGCGGCTGCCCGTAGATGCCGGACGCCGACCCCATGGTCAGCATGTGGGCTCCCCGGGTGACCTTCAGGTACGGGTAGGCCGCTTTCGCACCGAAGGTGACCCCGGTGCAGTTGACCTCGATCTGCTTGGCGATCAGGCCGGCAGGCTGTTCGACGATGTCGAGGTCGCCGATGATCCCGGCGTTGTTGTCGAGGACGTTCAACTTCCCGTCCGTGTGGGAGGTGAAGTCGGCGAGAGCCTCCTCCCAGTTCGTGTAGTCGGTGACGTCGAGCCTGCCGGTGATGATTCCGGGCGCCTCGGCAGAGAGCTTCCGGAGTCCCGCCTCGTCGATGTCGTAGGCGCCGACGGTCCACCCGGCGTTGTGGAATCTCAGGGCTACTTCACGTCCGATGCCCGCCGCACCGCCGGAGATGAAAATGCTCTTCTGGTTGGTCATGGACAACAAACTACAGCTGTGCGGGGGTCACGTCCCCGGATTCGGTTTTTCCCCGGAAGGACGCCGACCGGTCACCGCCGGCCACGGAAAGCCCGGACACCTCATCCACCACCGTCAGGCGGTGTGTCACCGGTAGGAGATCCCGCGTGTGTCGAGGATGTTCTTCAACCGGGTCGGGTAGTCGGTGATGATGCCGTCGGCGCCGGCGTCGATGTACTCCTCCATGTCGGCGGCCTCGTTGACGGTCCACGGGACCACCCGCATCCCCCGGCCGTGGGCCCGGTCGATGAACCCGGCGACGTCACCGGTGAACCAGGGGTTGGCTGTGTTGTAGGCGGGACTGAGCACCTGCACGCCGAGCTCCTCCCCGGCGCGGACCGGGTCTCCCCCGACAGCGAGGAAATCGACGGGGCCGAGGAAAGGTGACCCCGGACGCCAGGTGGTCACGTCCCAGAGTGCGACGAGCGGGACACCCGGTTCACGGTCACGGACCAGGGGCAGGGTCGACCAGTCGAAGGACTGCACGGCGATGCGGTCGGTAACTCCTGCGGCGTCAGCGTTGTCGAGGATCGCGTCCACGTACTCCCGGGGGGAGGCTGACCGGGAGGGGTCGTCAGCCTCGACCTTGGTCTCGATGTTGAAGTGCACCTCCGGGTCGCGTGAGGCGATGTCGAAGACGTCCTTGAGCTGCAGGATCCGGTTTCCCGTGACAGGGACGGCGTCGGGGAAGCCGGAGAGGGTCCTGTCACAGGTCAGGGTCTGGATCTGCTCCCAGGTGAGGTCGTGGACATCCTTGCCGACGTAGGGGAACAGGGGGTCGTCCGGGGTGACCGGGGCGGTGTCCGTGCACTTGTCGTCCTGGATCGAGGCGTCGTGCCAGACGACCGGGACGCCGTCGCCGGTGATATGGATGTCGAACTCGAGGGTGGTGACGCCGAGGTCGAGGGACTTCTCGAAGGCCACCCGTGACTCCTCGGTGTACTCGCCGCGTCCTCCCCGGTGTGACTGCAGGTCGAAGGTGTCAGGAAGATTGTCGGTGGGGTCCACCACAGGCCCCGTCGAGGAACCTGCACCCGGTCCCGCACTGCTTCCGGTGGGCGGAGTCGGAGCACTCCCCGCTACTCCGCTCCAGGAGGCGGAGTGGTCGGGGAATCCGGCAGCGGCGTGGGCGGACGGGACCTGGCCTGCGGCGAGGACGGCGGCTGCCAGCAGTCCGGCGACGGCCGGCACAGTGGCAGCAACGGTGGCCGGGGGCCGGGTGGGGACGGAGGTTCGGGAGGACAGACGGGGGAAACGCACGGGAGCGCTCTCCTTCACATGTCGGAGGTGAGGGTACGGCTGTACCGTAGAGGCCCGCCCACCGGTCCGCAGTCCCATCCGGCCGGACGCTACCGGAATTCCGGCAGGATTCACCCGGTGTACACCCTGGGTAGGTGGCAGGGAGGAAGTCCGGGGAGCTGACGACAGGGGCCGGGAGAACCCGCGCCCGCCGGATCATCCGCCCCGCCGACCGGTCACCGCCGGGCCAGCCTCCACAGTGACGTGACCTCCCGGGACCGTGCCACCTGCAGGGCGTCGGCGTCTCCGCCCGGATCCGGCCGGGCTTTCGGATGGCGGGGAACCGTGCTGCTGCGTCCGAGCACGCGCAGACCACCCTCGGAGATCCACTGCTCCAACTGGTCCCTGGAACGCAGACCGAGATGTTCTGCGAGGTCGGAGAGCACGAGCCAGCCCTCACCCCCCTCGGCGAGACGGTCACCGAGACCTTCGAGGAAGCGCCGCAGGGCCTCCGAGCCGTCGTCGTAGATACCCAGCTCAAGTCCGGAGGTGGGGACCCCCGGCAACCACGGAGGATTGAACACGACCACGTCATAGGTGGTGGTGCCCTCCGGTGCCGTCGCGGGCACGGGCCACAGGTCCGCCCCGGTCACTGTGCACCTGTCCCCCACCCCCAGACGGTCGAGATTGCTCCGGGCGCAGTCGACCGCCCGCGGGTTCACATCCGTCGCCGTCACCTGTCCTGCCCCTCGCCGTGCCAGCACTGCCGCGAGGACCCCGGTACCGGTACCGATCTCCAGGACGGAAGCCCCGGGACGCAGGTGCCGCGAGGCGACCTCGTCGACCAGGTCCACGTACTCGCTGCGGGTCGGGGAGAACACCCCGTAGTCCGGGTACACCCTCTCCGTCCGGCCGTCCCGTTCCCCGAGTGCGGGGACGGGCACACCACGCAGGTGCCACTGCCATGCCCCGAGCACACCCTGGAGTTCCGTCAGCCGGACGCGCCTGCCGCCGGACGCCGGTTCCGGAGGTCCCCATGCATGGGCGCAGGCCTCGGCCACTTCGGGGGCCCTGCGCAGCGGGAGGTCCCACTCCGGTCCCCGGTCACCGTCGCGGACGCCGAGGTCGACGACGATCCTGCCGAGGATCTCCGCCCGTCGCGCCCGCTGCTCCCGCCGGGCGAGGAAGAGTTCGGCCGCGCTCCGGGGTCGCCTTCCCTTCGTCCCGCCGGTTCGTCGGTTCCCCCGTTCCAGCCGTCTCTCCACCGCCTTCAGCAGCTGACGACCGTTGTGGAAGTCCCCCTCCCACACCAGGGTGGTCCCGCCGGACAGGGCGGCGAACGCGGCGTTCGCCGTGGTGGTGTCGTCAGCGACACCGGTCACTCCGGTCACACCGGATTCTCCGTCGGGTCCGGTCACGCCGGTGACCGCCCGTCCGTGGACCGGTGCCCCAGCAGGTTGTCCCGCAGGTACTTCCCCTCGTATCCGCGGCGGAAACGCCCCCTGGCCTGCAGCAGCGGTACCACATGGTCGACAAACTCCGTCAGGTCGTCCGGCAGGGACGGGGGCATGATGTTGAAACCGTCGGCCGCGCCACAGTCCACCCACCGGAGAATCTCGTCGGCGACCTGCTCCGGAGTGCCCACCACGGTGGCGTGGCCCCCTCCGGCGGCCAGGTAGCCCAGCAGTTCCCTGACGGTGGGACGCCGTCGGTCATCTCTTCCCGTGGACGAGCCCCCGCGCACGGCGGTGTGGTCGACGATGTGCCGCACCAGGGCGTAGCGCCCCGCAGGCGCGTCTGTCCCGCTCAGCGGCGGAAGTTCCGGAACCACCGAATCCGGGTCCCAGCCGGTGACGTCCACGCCGAGGAAGGATGAGAGGTCGCGGAGCCCGTCCTCCACACTGAGGAGGTCGTCAAGGTGCCGCCTGCGGCGCTGCGCCTCCTCCTCCGTCGACCCGAGGGACACGACCAGCCCCGGCATGATCTTCACGGTGTCAGGGTCACGCCCCACCGCTGCTGTCCGTGCCCTGACGTCGCTGCGGAAACCACGGGCCCCCTGTGCGTCCCAGGCGACGGTGAACACCCCGTCCGCCCAGGCGGCGGCAAGGTCACGGCCGGGTTCGGAGACCCCGGCCTGGAACACCACGGGCCGGTGCTGCGGGGGTTCGGGGATGTTCAACGGTCCGGCGACCGAGAACCACCTGTCGTGGTGGTCGACCGCCTTGAGCTGTGACACGTCCGTGTACACGCCCTGACGGTCGGCGACGACGGCCTCCGCCGGCCAGGAGGACCACAGTTTCACGAGGGTTGCGGCGAACTCCCCTGCCCGGGCGTAACGCACGGCGTGGTTCGGCAGGGCGTCCATCCCGTGGTTGCGGGCCTCGGCGTCCAGCTGGGAGGTCACAAGGTTGATCCCGGCGCGTCCCCCGGAGATGTGGTCGAGGCTGGCGACCATCCGGGCGACGTGGAAGGGGTCCCAGAAGGTGGAGGACACGGACGCCACCAGTCCGATGTGCTCCGTCGCCCGTGAGACAGCTGAGAGTGTGGTGAGCGGCTCGAGGAACCAGGTCGGCCCGGAGGTGAGCGCGTCAGTGCGTGCCGCCTGACCGTCGGGGAAGAACACGGCGTCCATCCTGCCGCGCTCGGCCGTGCGTGCGAGCTCCTCCCAGAAAGTGATGTCCCCCAGCCTGTCCACGGCCGATCCTGAGTCTCTCCAGGCGGCGGTGTGGTGGCCGCACCCGCTGACGAAAAGATTGAGGTGGACCTGTGCGGGCTCGCCGTTGGCTGTCATAGGGGGCCTTTCGGGGGTGGTGCGTGTTGCCGGTGTGGTGGGTGACTACGCCGGTAGCCTGAGAACCATGCTGACTGACGTGTCGACAGTTTCACCGTACCCGGCGACGGCCGCGGGTACCGGTACCGCCTCGGTCGCCACCTGGCTGCTGGTGCCTCTTCTGCTCGTCGTCGGTGTGGTGGCCCTCGCCGCGGTGACCTGGCTGCTGGCGACCGTGATGCGCAGGATCCTCGGCGTGCCGGTGGGTCGGCCACGGTCACTGCTGGTGGCACTGGCCGTGTCCCTGGCGACCGGCGGGCTGGTCTACCTGGCGGTACGTCAGTTCTTCAGTGGAGGTGACGGGGACGGCAGCTGGGGCGATTCCGTGGACCCGGGCCCCGCCGTGATTCTGGCGGGCATCGCCCTGCTGTGGATGCTGGGGTTCGGGGCGGCGGCTCTGACCGTGCTGGAGCTGGTGGTGCCCACCGGTTCCGTGGGACTGGGGGGCGGTCCGCTGGCCCGGTTGTCCGGTCTGAGGGACGCCAGGGCACGCAACCGGCGCTACCGGGAGGTCGCCGCAGTGTTCGTCAGGCACGGTCTGACCTCCGGACGGTCCCTGTTCCCCGGTGGCAGGTCCGGGGAGAGGTCCGGTGACGGGCACTCCGACCGGACCGCCCGACTCGCCCGCTCATTCCGGGAGGCCCTGGAGGAGTGCGGGACGACTTTCGTCAAACTGGGACAGAACCTGTCCACCCGGGAGGCCTCACTGCCTCCGGAGTTCACCCGGGAACTGGCGCGCCTGCAGACCTCCGCCTCACCCGCACCGTGGCCGGTGATCAGGGACGCCCTGGAGGACGCCCTGGGCGAGGACCCGGAGAAGGTCTTCGCCGGGGTCGACCACGAGCCGATGGCCGCGGCGTCCGTCGCCCAGGTCCACCGGGCCCGGCTCCGGGACGGAACCCCTGTGGTCCTGAAGGTGCAGCGTCCCGGCGTGGTCGAGGAGGTGACCAGGGACTCCGACATCGTCATGCGGATCTGCGCCCGACTGGAACGGTCGACCCGGTGGGCCCGGGAGATGGGCCTGTACCGGCTGGCGGCGTCCTTCACGGCGACCCTGGCCGAGGAACTGGACTACCGCACGGAGGCGTCGAACATGCGGCAGATGGCGGAACCTGTCGCCGCGACCGGGATGGTGATGCCGGAGGTCCACGACCGGTACTCGTCCCGCCGTCTGCTGGTGATGGACGAGCTGACCGGCACCCCGCTGGGATCGGCCGGCGGGGAACTCGCGGCGATGTCCGCGGAGGACCGCAGGAGGCTCGGGGATCTGCTGATGGCGTCGTCCCTGCGGCAGATGATGGGCCACGGGGTGTTCCAGGCTGACCCCCACCCGGGCAACATCCTGCTCATGCACGACGTGACGGTACAGTCAGGCTCCTCCCGGGACCGGTCCGGACATCTCGGCCCGGTGACGCTTGAGGCGTCCTCGTCCACGCAGGAGACAACCGTGCGCGAGACCGGGCTGGGGATGCTCGACTTCGGCGCGGTGGGACACCTGGACGCCGGGGACCGTACGGCGCTGGCCTCCGTCTTCGCCGCCATCGACCACGGGGACTCGCGGATCCTCACCGATGCACTGCTCGGACTGATGGACCGCCCCGACGACCTTGACGTCAGGGCCCTCCAGCGGTCCGTCGGGGTACTGCTGGCCAGGTACCGTGGCGGCGTCCGTCGTGGCGGGGGCACCGCACTGTTCACCCAGCTGACCAGGATGTTCAGCAACTACCGGCTGGTCGTGCCGGAGACCGTGGCGGTGGCGTTGCGTAGTCTCGCCGAGCTCGAGGGGACACTGCGTGTCCTGGACCCCGACTATCCGCTGGTGGACACCGCGCGTACGGAAGGCAGCAGGCTCGTACGGGAGCAGTTCCGTCCCGGGGGGTTGAAGGACGCCGCGGAGGGGATGCTCCTGGAATCCCTCCCGCTGCTGCGCGACCTGCCCCGCAGGGTCTCGGGTATCGCCGATGACCTGCAGGAGGGGAGGTTGTCGGTGAGTATGAGACTGTTCCGGAACCCCGGTGACAGGGCTTTCCTGACCGGACTGCTGCAGCAGGTCACCGTGGCGCTGGTCGCCGGGGCATGTGTGCTGGGCGGGGTCATGCTCATCGCGTTCGGCGACGGTGGACCGGTACTCGTCGAGAGGCTGACCTGGCATGCTGCGATGGGGTACGTGGTGCTGTTCTGCGGTTTCCTCATGTCCCTGCGGACCGTGGCGATGGTGCTCTTCCGTCCCGGGCAGGGGTCCGGGCAGGGGTCCGGTACGGGCACGGGACCGCAGGAGTTCTGACCCCGGGGATTCTCTTCTCAGACACTTCCGATCCATGTGAATTCACCCCGGAATAACCGTCATGAACTCATGGTGAATCTTCCCGGTCGGCTACTGCAATTCGATTCGGCGGAGAATATCGTTGTGGTAGCCCGAACGACGGAGCACGGGTGCGACCACAGTGGTTCTACGCACTGACGTGCGCGTTTTCGTGTGCCGTCATTCGTTCAGCATTTCCTGACACCAGACCGCTTAACGACCGATACCTCGAATCTCGTTGACCTGAGAGAAAAGCAGTACAACGATGTCACTGGTTTCCACGAGAAACAGACCGCCGGAGTCCGGGAACGCAGAACCCGCGCATCCCCGGAAACGAAAAATAAAGTACTCATGGAAGGAGTCGCTCCTTTTCCTGCTGTTCATAGGGCCCAATCTCGGAATTATTCTCGTCTTCTCGTACTGGCCCACCCTGTACAACGCATTCTTCAGCTTCGTCGACTGGGACATGATCAGCCCGACCATGCAGTGGGTGGGACTGAAGAACTACGCCGACCTCCTGCATGACGCCGAGTTCATGACCGTTCTGCGGAACACCGTCGTCTTCACCTTCGTCACAGTCGCCGGAACTCTCGTCGGAGGTCTCGGCATCGGGATGCTCCTGTCCCGCCGGCTGAAGTTCTCGGGTCTCGCACGGACCCTGACCTTCGCACCGCACATGATCCCGGGGGCCGTGGTCGGCATCATGTGGCTGTTCATGTTCGACCCCAACTACGGTCTGAGCCGGTG
Organism: Corynebacterium provencense; assembly: GCA_900049755.1. Taxonomy (GTDB): domain Bacteria; phylum Actinomycetota; class Actinomycetes; order Mycobacteriales; family Mycobacteriaceae; genus Corynebacterium; species Corynebacterium neomassiliense. The sequence continues at coordinate 554,614 of LT160593.1, read as the reverse complement.
GCTGTTCGGCCTCGTCGGTCTCGACTCCCCGCAGTGGACCTCGACCTCACAGTGGTCACTCTGGGCCGTCATCATCGCCTACTCGTGGCAGCAGGTCGGCTTCGTCGCGATCATCTACTACACGGCGATACTCGACCTGCCCCGGGAAATCTACGAGGCGGCGTCCGTCGACGGAGCCTCCGGGTGGCGACTGTTCCGCGACGTCACCCTGCCCCTGCTCCGCCCGGTGACGTTCTTCCTCGTGTGCACCGGCATCATCTCCAGCGCGCAGGCCTTCGACATCATCGCCACCCTGACCTCCGGTGGCCCCGGGGTCTCGTCGTCCACCCTGACCTGGTCCGTGTACGAGGAAGCCTTCCACAACTTCGACATCGGCAGCTCCGCCGCGCAGTCGATGGTCCTCTTCGTCTTCCTGATGGTCGTCACCGTCCTGCAGATGCGCTACGCCAGAAGGAGTGCGGATTAACCATGTCAACCACCACCCCCGTCACCGCACCGGTCGGTGACCTCACCGGCACACCCGGAGACGGAACCCCCGGAAGCGGCCTTCCCGGTGAACTGCGCAACGCCCGGAGCCGCCGGGCCCGGTCGGTACTGTCCCGGACCGCCCTCTACATCCTCCTGGTGGTCACCGCCCTCACCTTCTCGGTCCCGCTGTACTGGATGTTCAGCTCGGCGGTGAAGTCGCAGTCCGACATCTACTCCTGGCCGATCAACTGGATCCCCGGGTCACCGACGTGGCAGGGCTTCGTCGAGGCCTGGCGGACTGCGCCTTTCGGAAGGTTCTTCGTCAACTCGGTCGTCACCAGTCTGGTCGGCACCGTCCTGGAGATGGTGCTGGCGGTGTTCTCCGCCTACGCCTTCGCGTTCATGCGTATCCCCTTCAAGGGACCGCTGTTCGTCCTGATCCTCGGATCCATGATGCTGCCGGGGCACGTCACCCTGCTCGTCAACTACATCACCATCTCCCAGCTCGGCTGGCTGAACACCTACCAGGGCCTGATCGTGCCGGACATCGGCACCGCATTCGCAATGTTCCTGCTCTACCAGCAGATGCGGCAGATCCCGAAGGAACTCCTCGACTCCGCCCGTATCGACGGTGCCGGTCATCTGCGCCAGCTGTTCTCCGTCATCCTGCCGATCTGTGTCCCCATGGCTGTCACGGCAGCGCTCATCGTGTTCATGGGCAAGTGGAACAGCTACGTCTGGCCACTGATCGCCACCAGCACGGTGGACATGAGGACGCTGCCGATCGGGCTCCAGTTCCTGCAGAGCCAGGAGGGCTACACCAACTGGGGCGCGGTGATGGCGGGAGCCGTCATCGTCTCCCTCCCGATGCTCCTCCTTTTCTTCTTCGCCCAGAAGAAGATCATCGGCGGAATCAGCGCCGGAGCGCTCAAAGGCTGATCAGGGCCGATCAGGGCAGGACCTGCCGGACGCCCCCGTTCGGCCCGCCGACACCGACCACACGTACCACCCGCAATCAACTATCACCGAGAAGGATCCTTTACCCCCATGTCTGACTACCGCGGCCCCATCCTCAGCCGCCGTTCACTGCTCGGCCTCTTCGGCGTCGGAGCAGCCTCCCTGGGCCTCAGCGCCTGTGTGAACGTCTCAAGCTCCGGAAGCGCTCCCGCCACCGGCGGCGCAGCGACCCGTGACGGCTTCCGCCAGGCGGCGATGGAGGTGCCCCAGGAATTCAAGGACCGCACCGCCATCCTTTTCTGGGCACCCTTCACCGGAACGAACTTCGAAGCGCTCCAGGCACTGTTCGACGAGTTCAACCGGTCCCAGACCGACATCTACGCCGTCGCCCAGTCCCAGGGCAACTACAACGACCTGAACCAGAAGTTCACCGCAGCGCTGCAGGCCCGCGAGGTCCCCGACCTGGTCTGCTTCCCTGAACACCGGTGGATCCAGTTCTGGCAGGCCGACGCCCTCGTCCCGCTGGACCGCTACTTCGACGCCAACTGGTCACTCGACGTCTACCTGCAGAACTACGTCGGAGAGGGAAAAGCCGGCGACGAGACCTTCGCCGTTCCTTTCGCCCGTTCCACCCCGCTCTTCTACTACAACAAGGACAGGTTCGCCGAAGCCGGTCTCCCGGAGACCGGCCCGAAGAGCTGGTACGAGTACGCGGAGATGGCCCCGGAACTCCTGAAGATCAAGGTCGGGGGCAACCCGCTGAAGGCCTTCGCCTTCGGCGCCGAGGACCAGTGGTTCGGACAGTCCCAGCTGTGGGCCTGGGGAGGGAAGTTCTCCACCGCCGACAAGATCACCGTCGCCGACGGCCCCGCTGTCGAATGGCTCGACTGGACCAGAAACTTCATCCACAAGGACAAGTTCGGGTACATGGCCGGTGAAGCGATGACCGACTTCACCACCGGGGTCGCCGCTGCAGCCCACGGATCGACCGCGTCCCTGACCGGGGCGAAGAAGACGGCGAAGTTCAACATCGGGACAGCGTTCATGCTCGGCAAGGACACCGCCGGCCCGAAGGTACCCACCGGCGGATCCGGCCTGTCCATCGTCAAGGCCGAGTCCCAGGACCGCCAGGACGCCTGTGCCGAACTGCTCCGCTTCCTCGCCCAGCCGGAGAAGTCCGCCCAGTGGCACCGCGACACCGGGTACCTTCCCATCGTCACCGCCGCTCAGGACACCACCATCGTCAAGCAGCTGGTCAAGGAGGACCCGAACTACAAGACCGCCTTCGACCAGGTCAGGAACGCCCAGACCGCGGATCCGGTCAGCTGGTGGGAAGGCCCTGTCCAGGAGATCAACAAGAGCATGGCGGCAGTCTACGGAGACAACGCCGACCCCTCCGCCCAGGTCACGGCCCTGGCCGCCACCCTGGAAGAGAGCATGGGCAAGTACATCGACACGATCGCGAAGGTGAACGCATGAACAAGGCACGGCTGACAGTCATTTCCGTGGACGCCATGGAGGACGTCGACATCGAGTACGCGCGCACACTGCCGAACTTCGCACGGCTGATCGACAACGCCGCCACGGCGCAGATCGAATCGGTGTTCCCCACCCTCACCTACCCTGTCCACTCCGCCCAGATCACCGGCTGCCCGCCCGCCCGGACCGGTATCTTCAACAACGTCCTCATGCAGCCCGGCATCGACCACCCGGACTGGTTCTGGGACTACTCCTACATCAAGGTGCCGACCGTGCTCGACGCCGCCGCAGCCGCCGGCTACCGCGTCGCCGTCGTGGACTGGCCGGTGACTGCCGGCGCCCCGTTCGACATCGTCGTACCCGAACTCGGGAACTTCGACCGGACCGGCGGCGTCGAAGCGACCTACCGTGCCGCCACCTCCGAACGGGGCTGGGAGCTCTACGACCGGCACCGTGACCTCATCGAGTACGGCAGCAAGACCAACCACGGTCCCTTCGCCGCCGCGGTCACCGCCGACATTTTCCGGGAGGACAGCCCCGAAGTGGTCTTCCTCCACCTGGTGGAGCTGGATGCGGCGCGCCACCGGTACGGCCCGGACGGTCCCCACGTCAGGGAGGCCCTCGACATCCTCGATGTCCGCCTCGGCGTCATTCTCGGCGCCCTGGACGACTCCGGCCGTGCCGAAGAGACGAACATCGTGATGGTCTCCGACCACGGACAGCTCGCCACCGTCCAGCACACCAACCTCAACGTCCTCTTCCGGGAACGGGGACTGCTGACCACCGACGAGAACAATGAGCTGGTTGACTGGGACATCTACCTGCACAGTGCGGGACTGTCAGGCCAGCTGTTCGTCCGCGACGGTCTGTCCCCCCAGCGTCTCCGGGAGATCGAGGACGTCCTCGACGAGCTCGTCTCCGACCCGAAATACCGCATCCGCGAGATCCTCACCGCCGAAGAGGCCCGGCGACTCTACGGGCTCGACGGACCTTTCACCTGGATCGTCGAATCACACCCCGGCGTGATCGTCGGCGGGGCACTCGACCGTCGCGTCATCGTCCGCCGCGGGGACCCGGACTTCGGGGGAAACCTCGGTAACCACGGGCACAATCCGGGACAGGGCAACCAGCCTGTCTTCTACGCCACGGGGCCCGCATTCATCCCCGGGGCGGACGCCGGACGCCGTCCTGTCCTCGACGAAGCTCCCACCTTCGCCCGGGTGCTGGGCGTTGACCTTCCCACCTCATGGGGAACGGCTCTCGACGAGCTCCTCGCCTGACTGAAGAGCCTGACTGACGAGCCTGACCGGCGGGAGCCACCCGCCGGACAATGCCCCGGCCCTCCGACGAGGGGCCGGGGCATTGTCCGTCCCTAGGGTCCGTCCGCAGGGTCCGTCCCTAGGGTCCGTGTGTGGTGCCGGTCAGCTGACCGCCCCGTTGATCCTCACCCCGGAGTCACCGTCGAACAGGTGTATGCGGCTGCTGTCGATCCGTACCGGCACTGTCTCCCCCACCTGCGGATGGCTGCGGCCGTCCACACGGACGACGAGTTTCTCCGGTCCGGCGACGGCGTCCAGTTTCACGGTCCCGTAGATGTAGGCGTCCGACCCGAGGACCTCGACAGCGGTCACGGTCAGCTGCAGATCCGCCTGCTCCCCCTGCGAACACACCGTCACGTCCTCGGGCCGCAGTCCCACGGTGACGCGCGGCGGGACGGCCTCACCGGCCCGTGTCATCCCGGACAGCGGCAGTACCAGCTGGCCGAGGAACAGCACACCCGGGGACGAGACAGGGACAGTGAAGAAACTCATTGCCGGAGAGCCGATGAATCCGGCGACGAAGACATTGGCCGGCCTGTCGTACAGTTCCCCGGGGGCGGCGACCTGCTGCAGGTTCCCGTCCCGGAGGACGGCGACCCTGTCGCCCATCGTCATGGCCTCGGTCTGGTCATGGGTGACGTAGACGGTCGTCACGCCGAGCTGGCGACTCAGCCGCGACACCTCGGCCCTCATCTGCACCCGAAGGCGGGCGTCCAGGTTGGACAGCGGCTCGTCCATGAGGAAGGCCTTCGGTTCGCGGACGACGGCCCTTCCCATGGCCACCCGCTGACGCTGGCCTCCGGAGAGCGCCTTGGGCTTCCGGTCGAGGAGGTCACCGAGACCGAGGAGTTCCGCGGTATCGCGGACTTTCCTGCGCCGCTCGTCCTTCGACATCTTCGACAGTTTCAGCGAGAACTCCATGTTCTCGGCGACGGTCATGTGCGGGTAGAGGGCATAGTTCTGGAAGACCATCGCGATGTCCCGCTCCCGGGGGGAGACGTCGGTGACGTCGTGGCCGTCGATGCGGACGGTTCCGGAGGTGGCGTCCTCGAGGCCGGCGAGAATGCGCAGTGTCGTGGACTTCCCGCATCCGGAGGGGCCGACGAGCACCAGGAACTCACCGTCCCCGACAGTGATGTTGAGGTCGTTGAGCGCCGGTCGGGCGGCGTCCGGGTAGGTGCAGGACACGGCGTCAAGAGATAGTGTCGACATAGGTTTGCGTTCCTTAGAGGTACAGGTTCTGGGTGCTCCGGGGCTCTGCGGAGAAGGGGTCACCGCCGGCTCACCGGACAGGCACATGCCGGACGCTATCCCACCCTGGTGCATGGACGGTGTCGGTGCGGTGAACAGCGGGTTCATCTCCCGAACGGGCCCGCTGCGACCAGCATTGACACGTTCGTGCGGTCCGGATTCGGCCGGCCCCGAACCAGCCCCGACCCGACCCCGGCCCCTGTAGGATGTCCGGACAGGAGTCGGGAGGACGCCACCCTCCCGAGACACCCGTGCAGAGAGGGAGGACAGCATGCGGGAAGACACGCCCGGGGACTCGACCGGCTTTACTGAGCCACGGTGGCGGTCCTCGGCACTGGTGACCGTCGACCTGCAGAACGACTTTCTCGACGGCGGGGCGTCCCCCGTCCCGGGCACCGGCGCCGTCGTGCCGACGGTCGCAGCGCTCGCGGCGTCCTTCCGTGGCGCGGGTCTGCCCGTCGTCCACGTGGTACGGCTCTATGTCCCCGGCGGATCCGACACTGATCTTCCGAGGCGCTCCGAGATTGAACAGGGTGGCCGTATCGTCGCCCCCGGTTCGCCGGGGTCCCGCCCGGCCGCCGGACTGCTCCCACGGCCCGTCGACCCGGACCCGGAGCTGCTCCTGGCCGGCGGAATGCAGGATATCGGCCCCGGGGAGGTCATGATGTTCAAACCGCGCTGGAGTGCCTTCCACCGGACCGGCCTGGAACAGTGGTTGCGGGGCCACGGCTGTGACACGGTCGTCGTCGCCGGGTGCAATCTCCCCAACTGTCCCCGGGCGACACTGTTCGACGCGAGTGAGCGGGACTTCCGCTCCGTCCTCGCCGTCGACGCCGTGTCCGGGACCAGTCCGGAGCGTCTGGCCGACCTGGAGGGGATCGGGGTCGTTCTCCTCGACTCCGCCAGCATCATCGCCGAGGTCACATCGGGGGACGGGCAGGGAAAGGTCAGGTCCGGTCCCGGAGCCAGCGACGGTACCGGCGCAGGGCCAGGAAGTCTCTGACCTGGTCCACGCCCAGCGCGGCAGCCGCAGGGAACCCCGGCTGCGTGGACCTGCCCCGACCGAGGCGACGCAGCTGGTGGCGTACCCGTGCCATGGTGGCCGCCGAGGCCACGGTCCGGTCCCTGATCCGCACCGGGGCGAGGTCCACCGGTGCCTCCTTCCCCGCCCTCCACTTCATCGGCAGGTCGGGGTCGACCGCCAGGGCGGTGCCGAGCCCGACCACGGACACGCCGCTGTCGATGACCTGGAGTGCCGTGGATCTCCGGGTCACTCCCCCGGTGACCATCAGCGGAAGTGGACTGTCTGCGACAAGTTGGCCGGCGAGTTCCAGGAAGTAGGCTTCCCTGGCGACGGTCCGGGCCGGGCGCCTGTCGTCGGGGGCTCCCGCTCCGCCGGTCATCGCCGGACTCTCGTAGCTGCCTCCCGACAGTTCCACCAGGTCGACACCGAGGGGTGCCAGCCAGGAGATGACCCGGCGTGCGTCCCCGGGTCCGAAACCGCCGCGCTGGAAGTCGGCGGAGTTCAGTTTCACGGCCACGGCGAAGTCGGTGCGTACGGCGTCACGGATGCGGCGGACGGTGTCCAGCAGCAGCCGGGCGCGGTTTTCCAGGCTCCCACCCCACCTGTCGGTCCTGGTGTTGACCAGCGGGGACAGGAACTGGGACAACAGGTAGCCGTGGGCGGCGTGGACCTCCACCCCGTCGAATCCGGCGTTCTGGGCGAGTACGGCGGTGTCCACGAAGCGTCGGACGGTCTCCTCGATCTGTGGCTCCGTCATCTCCTGCGCCCGGGCGAACATCGCGCTGGTGCGTCCTGTGTCCACCCGGTTGGATGAGGGGCCCCAGGCGACTCCGGGCATGTCCGCCTGGACCTGCCGCCCCGGGTGGTTGATCTGCATCCAGACGACAGAGCCTCCGCTGTGGGCGGCTTTCGCCCAGTCGCGGAAGGGCTGCACCGGACTGAGCCTGTCGAGGACGATCCCCGACGGGCCGGTCAACGCTGCATCGTGGACCATGACGTTTCCGGTGATCAGCAGGCCCGCGCCGCCGGCGGACCAGGTGCGGTAGAGCTTCAGCAGATCATCGCCCGGCAGCTGGCCGGTGGCCGCCATGTTCTCCTCCATGGCGGCTTTGGCGATGCGGTTGGGCAGGGTCCGGCCGCAGGGCAGGGTCAGTGGTGCGAAGAGGTCGTGTGACATGATTTCCCGGGTGCTCAGCAAGATGTGTACGGTGACAACATCACCATATGGAGGTATGTTAACGATGTCAACCCCGAAGGGCGACGGCTACCACCACGGCAGCCTCCGCCAGGCCCTGGTCGAAACCGCCGTGGCCATGCTGGAGCGCGGCGAAGCCTTCTCCCTGAGAGCGGTCGCCCGGGAGACCGGGGTGTCCCAGGCGGCCCCCTACCGGCACTTCCCGGACCGGAGCCACCTGGAGTCGGCCGTCGCCGCAGTGGGATTCAGGGATCTCGGAGACGATCTCCTCTCCGACCGTGAGCTGCCGCGCAGTGCAGGCGACCTGCCGGACTTCGCGGTGCGCTACGTGGAGTTCGCACTCCGGCGCCCCCGCATGTTCAGGCTGATGTTCGGCACCGGCTGTGACCGGAGCAGTGACGAACGGGTCCGGGCCTCCGGAAGGATTCATGACGCCCTGGCGCAGTCACTGTCGGCGGTCTACCCGGACCTCACGGAGCAGGAACTCGCGGACCTGGCGACCGGACTGTGGGCGACGGCGCACGGCCTGGCCTGCCTGTACTCCGACGGAAAACTCCCCGTCGGGTCCCCCGGCGAGGTCGCCGAGCGGGTACACGCCGTCTTCGCTGCGGTGGTCCCCCCGGACGGGCGCTGAGTCCGGCTCCGGCCGCGGCGCCACGTCAACGATATGTTGACGCCGTCCACTTCGGTCTCTACGCTCGGCCCGGACGCCCGGTCGCAGCGGAACCCCCGGTCTTCCGGGTAGGACCGGCACAGCTCTCCCCCGCCAAGGGGGCCACCGACTTCAGGATGCCCAGGAGGATCTGACCGTGAACACCGTACTCATGGCCGTGACCGCGGCCCGCCACTGGACGCTCACCGACGGCACGCAGCACCCGACCGGATTCTGGGCCGAGGAGTTCCTCGTCCCGTACGGGATCTTCACCCGGGCAGGATTCACGGTCACCGTCGCCACACCCGGAGGGAGGAAACCCGTGGTCGACGAACTGAGTCTGGGGCTGACGGGTGGCGTCCTCCCCCGCACCGCCCGTCAGTTCCGGTCCCGGCTCGACGAACTCTCACCGGTCCTGGAGAATCCGGCGGACCTCCACACCGTCGACGAGGAGGACCACGGACTGGTCTTCTGCCCGGGCGGCCACGGGCCGATGGAGGATCTCGCCTATGACCCGGCCTTCGGACAGCTCCTCAACAGGCGGCTCCTCTCGGGACGCCCGCTGGCCCTGCTGTGTCACGCCCCGGCTGCGCTCCTCGCCACCGTCGGTGACGACGGGGTCACGCCGTTCGCCGCCCGCCGTGTCACGGGACTGTCCAACCGGGAGGAACTCGTCAACCGCTTCGCGAGGAAGGCCCCCTGGCTGCTCGAGGACATGCTCAGGGACATCGGTGTCGACTACGACAGGGCCCTGATCCCTTTCCTTCCCCACGTCGTCAGGGACGGCAACCTGTACAGCGGCCAGAATCCTCAGTCGTCGAAGCGGCTGGCCGAGACCCTGGTCACCGATCTCAGGGACGGCACAGCCGGACGGTACGGACGTTGACCGTTGACCTGGACTGCAGGGCCGTGCGAGGTGCGCTACCGGGCTGCGTTCGACATCATCTCGGTGAACTGCGCCGACTGTGAGACAGCACTGGCACCGTCGATCACGAGCTCGGCTCCGGAAATGTAGCTCGACTCGTCCGAAATGAGGAAGGCGACCGCCGGAGCAATGTCCTCGGGACGACCGACACGGTTCAGCGCGGCGAGAGGGAAGGGGGCGTCCGCCGCGGCTCCCAGGGAGGCTTCTGTCATCGGTGTGGCTATCGCACCCGGGTGGACGGAGTTGACCCGGATCCCGAACTGGCCGAGCTCCAGGGCCGCCGACTTCGACATCCCACGCACAGCCCACTTGGAGCCGGAGTAGGCGACAGCGTTCGCCTGCCCGTTCATGCCGGCCAGCGAGGAGATGTTCACGATGGACCCTCCACCGTTCTTCTTCAGTTCGGGGATGACGGCCATCATTCCGAGGTACACGCTGCGCACGTTGACGGCGAGCAGCTTGTCGAGCGTGCCGACGGTGGAGGACTCCAGCGGCTCCATGATCAGGATCCCGGCGTTGTTGACGAGAGCGTCGACATGTCCGAACGTGCTGACGGTGGTCTCAATGACACGCTTCCAGTCTTCTTCGCTCGTGACGTCCTGTCTGACGAACACGGCCCGCTCGCCCAGGTCTGCAGTAGTCTTCTCCCCGAGTTCGGCGTTGAAGTCGGTCAGCACCACAGAGGCGCCCCGTTCGACGAGAAGTTTCGCTTCCGCCGCGCCCTGTCCACCGGCTGCGCCGGTGACGATGACGACTTTGTCCTGCAGAGAATCAGCCACTGTAGTTTTCCTCGGGTTCTGCTGCACGCTCGGGTGACAGCAACTGGTCACGCCGCGGATGCGGTCGCAGAACCCATTCTGCGTGCCGGAGCTCACCGGGGTCAACCTGCCGTACGACCCCCCATAGAGCCGCCCGTCAGGCGTTCACCACACTGCCGGGGCATCCACCCCGTGGCCGGTCTGCAGACGGGCGCGTGGCAGGCTAGGCGGCAGGAGCGTTGTTGATGCGGTCAGCCTGAGCTGCAGCAATACTCGTGATCAGCCCGGCGTCCGCGGTCTGCGGTGCCACCACGGTGAAAGTGATCCCACCGGTGGTGGCAGTGACCACGGTGATGGTGGTGCCGACACCTTCACCCTCGACAGGCTGATCATTCAAGGTCGCACCGGTAAGAGTGACATCGGCGCTGACGAGGACCTCCGCGTTGTCCATACTCACCTGCGAGGGCACCGCAGTGAAGGCACTGGCGGCCACGGTTCCGGACTCGTCCATGGTGCGGGTGAACTCAGCACACTCGGACAGTTCCGCGGGATAGTGGGCCGGATCGACGGGATCGCTGGTCAAGGTGATCATGATGGCGTCATCCTCATCGGCGAGGTTGCCGTAACCGGCGGTGGCGTGGGTGTCGGTGGGTAACATCATCCAGTCAATGACGGACAGTGAGTCCATGGCCACTCCGGTGCACTGGGTGGGCGTGGTGGTTGTCATCTCGGCGATGGACTGCCCACCGATCAGCCCCGGGAGGTCATCAGACGAACCCTCAGGGTCGTCGGAGAGTTCCTTGATCAGTTCCGCCATACTGGGCTCACCGGAGGCAGTGGGCGGAATGTATTCGAAACCCTCCGGGGTCAGTGAACCGTCGACGATGAGATCAGACAATGCCCTGGAGGCGGGCTGCCCAGCGTCCAGACTGGTCACTGCACTGGCCTGGTCGGGGTTCGAGACCACCTCATCAGCAGCGTCACTGCTGCAGGCGGTGAGGCCCACCACGCAAGCGGCGATCGAGGTAAGGGCAATACTCGGACGGGCAAAAAAGTGCATCATATTTCTTTCCTATAAGGCAAACTTCGTATTGAGTGCAATATAAATAACTTCGCCGACGGTTCATATTTCATGAATGAAGGGTGTCGGTGATGATTAAGAGACAAAACGTCTAACTTCCTCCGCCGATATAGTATCCTTGTCGTACCAGACAATATCATTTGCATGAAACTCATTGAAGACAAGAACAATTCTCTCGTCAAGGAGTGCTATATCGTGAAGACCCTTGAACGTTTTGTGTCCCATTTTCCGAAGTTTCTTGTTTACTTTCGCCGGCTTTTTGTTCAGCGGAACACCGTAGATGGTATCACTATCATTGACGTCCGTAGAGAATGAATTAGACACGCCGTGGGTCAGATTGATAAAGACACTCCGATAGCTGCCGTCGATTAACATCGTACCTTCAACGCTTGTGTGCGCATCGAAAATACTTTCAAGTCCCGGCACGTTTTTTGGCGGATTGAATCTGTATTCATTTATGATGTCTTTGTAGTATTCGGCGTCGTGACTTAGTTCAATGTCGACCGGCGGACTTTCGACGAAATCCATGTCTTACGCGGCTCCTAGGTTTGTCGTTTCAATCTGGTTCGGGTGCTTCGCGATCCAGCATTCTTTAAGTGCCTGGCCGATCATCATGGTTGAACCGTCCCTTACCGTCGGGTGTGATGATCTCATCGGTGGTGGGGTACTTCAGGCGGGAGTTCTCCCACCCGAGATCGCGCCACTTGTCGCGGATACGGCCCTCCACCTGGCGGGCGACCCCGCCGGAGACGTCGGGATGCCAGTAGATCGAGGAGGCCTTGGCGAACACCTGGAACTTGCCTCCGCGTGCGGCATCGGATTCCGGGGTTGTTGCGTCCCCGAACTTCGCGTATCCGCCGAGACGGTGGAAGGTCTCCTCGATCCGCCCTTTGATCCGGTAGCCGTGGAGAACATCGGCCTGAGCGGTCGATGTGGGAGTGGCAGTGGCGACGGTGGCGGTGACCCAGCAGGGCGGTGAAACGTCTGCGAGGGGTGTGTCCGGTCATGCCGTGCGAACGCCGGAGACGTGCCGACGGTGAGGGAGAAGCGTCATGGACGGGTAGGTTAACTGAGGAAACTTTGTTTCGGTAGAGTGGGCTGAGACAAAGACATGCAGAAGCACCCCCGCGCTCTGTGGTGCTTGGAATGTGAAAGTGTGTATGTACAGTCTTTCTGCTGTGAATGATGGTGCTTGACGCGCACGCTGTGCGTTACCCCCGCATCCTGCGGTGGAGGAGGCTCCAGTGGCACAGCCAGAATCGGGGCTACGCGGTCGCGGCGTTCAGTTCTGCACCCGCTGCCTCCTAGCCCCTCCCAACGGTCACCATCGACCTGTGGGATCAGAGGTGCTGCTGCATATAGGTCTGTGCCACATACTTTCAGAAGACGGTGAATTGCCGGAAGTCGGATTCACGTGCTCCGTGTGCCAGGTATGCCGGGTTGGCAGAACCACCCCCCCACCGTCGGCAAACCTCCTGGGACTCCAGGGCCTCCGCGCCCCTGTCACCCACGAAGGGCACTTTGCCCCGCAACCCCTCTACTGTCAGTTCTCGCACATCCGCTTCCCCGGAGCACGAAAAACCGGAGATCATCAACCCTTTCGGGTTTCTGACCTCCGGTGCTTGCAGTTCGTGGACTGCACGTTGTGGAGCTATGGGGAATCGAACCCCAGACCTTTGCATTGCGAACGCAACGCTCTACCAACTGAGCTATAGCCCCGTCGTCAGCTCCGGTCTTCACCGAAGACGACACCGAGAGAGCATACACCTACCACCGGCGGAACTCATAGTCGGTACGGGACGTCGCCGCGACGAGGCAGTACCGTCCGGTCCCCGTCTGGCCGGGGGTCAGATGACCGAGGCGTCCCCCCGGTAGTCCACCAGCGGCCGGGGAGTGTCTATGACGGAATAGTCTCCGGCGTCCCCGGTGATGATCCGCGAACGTTGCCCCGTCACTGAGGTCGGTACAGAACCCGCGAGGGTCACACGGTGAAGTTCCCGCCGCTCATCGCCGAAGTCGTGGACGCCGTAATGCTGGGTCGCGTGGTTGTCCCACAGGACCACGTCTCCGTCCTGCCACTCCCACCTGAAAACATTGTCCGGACGGGTGATGCGGTCCTGGTAGATGGCGAACAGGTCATGGAACTCGCTCGGTCGCAGCCCCACGAAGCCGTTGACGAAGTGCCCGAGCAGCAGCGATCTTTCGCCGGTCTCCGGATGGACATGGACCACCGGGTGTTCGGTCTCGAAAGGCACCCGGGTGAACTCCCTCCGGTATTCGGTGTTGTCCCGGTTGCTGTCGAGGCTGGAGGCGTAGTCGTAGTCGTTGGAGTGGACGGCCCAGAGGTTGTCCGCCAGTACACGCAGCGCCTCAGGCAGCGCGTTGTACGCGGCGACGGTGTTCGCGAAGATCGTGGATCCCCCGTAGCTGGGCCGGGTGACCGCACGCAGGATGCTGATCTTGGGCACCCGGTCAACGAACGAGACGTCCGTGTGCCAGGAGTTCGCAGCTCCCTCGACGACGAGCCTGTCAAGCCCCGTGGAATGTACGGTGGGGTGTGCCAGTGTGGGTGTCCCTATCCGGGACGCGAAGGCGTACTGGCTGTCGTCGTCCAGGAACTGTCCCCGGAATCCGACGGCCTTGTATGTGGCCAGTGCGGTCCGAATGAACTCCACCTCCCTGTCGCTGATGTCTGCTGAGAGGTCGATGCCTTCAATGACCGCGCCGATGTTTCGGCCCTGCCGGATGACGGTGGGTGTTCGGGTGAGGGTGCTGGTCATGGTGAACTCCGCTTTCGGTGGTATTGTGATAATCAGCAGATAAGATGATTGGGAATCCCTACTGATGTATTTGCCGACTGTCGGGGACAGAAACTGCGGACAAGCAGGGGAATCATCGCCGTCCAGCTGCTCCGAGCATCCGCGCGGAGAACCGCCGACTCCAGTTCCACTATAGACAGCTCTGTCTGTTCGCCGACAGTACGGTCACCCCGGACACTCCCCAACCATTTCCCTCACCGTGAACCGAAGAAGAGCGGGCTCACGACCGGAGCGTCACACCATCACATCACCTGAATTGGGGTGGAGAGTCTGGCCCGTGTACAGATCGCCCGACGGGGAGGACGCCAGCAGCAGAACCGACGGGGCGATCTCCCCGGGGACCCCGAAACGTCCCAGCGGCAGTTCGCCCTCCTTCGCCGACTTCCACTCCTCGGTCATGGCATCCGTCAACGGCGTCACGACCGGACCCGGCGCGACACAGTTGGCCAGGATGCCGTCACCGGCCAGTTCCAGCGCCGCCGACTTCGTCAGTGCCACAACCCCCGCTTTCGCCGCAGCATAATGGGCGACCTCCACCCCGCCCTTCACCGCAAGCTGCGAGGCGACATTGATGATCCGTCCCGCACCTCGCTGGCGCATGAGCCGGGACTCCTCCCTCATCAGAAGAAAGACGCCGGTCAGGTCAATGTCGATCGTCTCCCTCCACATGTCCAGGGACATCTCCGGGAAGGGCGACTGGGTGAGGATCCCCTGCGAATTGACGGCGATGTCGAGGATTCCTCCGCCGTTGTCAGCCGCGGCGTCTACGGCGTCCTTCACCGATTCCTCGTCCCGGACATCGAGACGCACCGTGTGCACCGTTCCCACCAGTTCGTTCCTGGTTCGGTCCAGGCCGGCGACATCGATGTCTGCGACAGTGACAGTGCTTCCCAGTTCAGCGAAGGCAGCGGCAACGGCTCTGCCGATTCCGCTCGCCCCGCCGACAACGAGCACCGACCTGCCCTGAAGATCTTCGAACACACTCACAGAATTCTCCTTGTCCAGTTCATCTGAGGTTTCGGTCATTTGAGCTCCCGGTCGTTCCGGGACGCAGTTCCCGCATCATTCCCGCATCATTCCCGCATCGCGACGGTGAGGCCCCCGTCGACGATGAACTGCTGACCGGTGACGTACCGGGCCTCGTCACTCAACAGGAACCGGATCACCCGCGCAGTTTCTCCGGTGGTGCCGACCCTGCCCCACGGTATGAACTCACCCGCCGCCCGGAGACCGTCCGGCCCCAACGAATTGACCGGGTCGGACGACTGCGGAGACTCGATGAGGCCCGGAATGACGGCATTGACCCGGATACCCCGACGTGCCTGCTCCACCGCGGCGGAACGGACCAGGCCGAGGACGCCCGCCTTGCTCGTCGCATAGTGCGCATGGTCGGCCCATCCGTAGACTCCCCCGGCGATGGACGAGATCGCCACCAGTGATCCACCGTCGTCCATCCGCCGAATTCCTTCACGAAGTGTTCGCATGACCCCGTGGAGGTCGACCTGCAGCATGTCGTCCCAGTCGTCGTCGGTCATCTCGGTCAGGGGCCGGTTCCGCAGGATGCCGGCCGCAGCGACAACCGACCGCACCGTGCCGAACCTCTTCTCCGCAGCGTCGAACAGGGCGACTACCTCGGACGTACGTGAAACATCGGTCGGAACGACAAGGGCCTCGCCCCCGGCGTCCTCCACCAGGGACACCGTCTCCTGCGGATCGTGCGGGTCTCCCCGGAACCACGGGATGACGATATTGGCTCCCTGCTCGGCGAGCAGTTCCGCCAGAGACTGTCCGATACCGCTGGCGGCACCGGTGATCACCGCCGTCTGCCCCTCGAACTCGCTGTACACGGCAGGTCTTCCTGCCCTTCCGGTGGACTTCATGCCGGTGGACCTCATGCTGTCGCCTTCCATCAGTGCTTCACCGTCTCGACGTGCTTCGCGCCGAACATCAGCAGACCGGACACGAGCATCCCTCCGGCACCGACCCACAGGGCCGCGGATCCCAACCCGATTCCGGACGCCACGAGACCGGTGAGGATTGCCGAAGCGATGACGGTACCCGGCTGACCCATGGCCGCGATGAAACTCGACCCCGTGCCCCGGACGTGCGACTCGAAGCACTCTGCCTGGTAGAAGAGGATTGCGGCGTACGGGCCGAGCAGGAAGAACAGCGTGCCCATGTAGGTGATCAGGGTGAAGGCCAGGTTGCCCGGGCCCAGGACGAACGCCGCCCAGAACACCGACGCCATGATCCAGCCCATGATCACCACCTTCTTGCGCCCGATCCGGTCACCGAACCAGCCGTGGAAGACATAGCCGGCGGCAGCGACAAGGTTGGAGACGATCACGATGAACAGGGAGTAACTCGGCGAGACCCCTTTGACCCCTTCAAGCATCGTGGTTCCCAGGACAGAGGTGGTCGAGATTCCGAAGTAGTTCGCGATCCAGGCCAGTGACAGCACGATCGTGTTGCGACGGTTCTTTCCGCTGAAGATCTCGCGGAAGGGACTGCTGCTCTTCAGGGTGAGTCCGAACCGGTCGGCGATGACCCGGGCCTCATCCCCACGACCCTCCTTGACCAGACGGTCAAGGTACTGGTGCAACCGGTACTGGGGAGTCTCGTTGATCCCTTTCCGCAGCAGCAGGACGAACAGGGCGGGAACCGTGGCGATCACGAAGGCCCACCGCCATTCGCCTTCACCGAGCACCGCATTGACGACTGCGATGAATGCGGCGGCGAGCAGAGCTCCGATGGGCCAGCCGGTCTGCACGAAGCTGTAGATGAACCCGCGGTGCCTGCGGACCTTGTCCGAGTCAGTCAGTGCCAGTACCTCGTTGAGGTACGTGGCGTTGACGGACTGTTCGGCCATTCCGAATCCGGACAGGGACCTGAATCCGACGAGGGACGCCATGCCCGTGGAGATGCCGGTGAGGAACGAGGAGACCGCCGCACCACCGACCGTCACCATCATTCCGCGGCGCCGTCCGAGACGGTCGACGAACATTCCGACCAGGATGACCACGATGAACACGCCCACGGAGACGAGGGTGTTGGCGAGCAGGGCCGTGGTTTCGGACCAGCCGAAGCTCTCTTTGATGCGCGGCAGCAGGGTGCCGAACAGGATGAAGTCGTACACGGCGAGGGTCCAGGCGAAGAAGGCCAGGGTGGCGCCGCGCCGCGCCTCTGCGACGGGGATTCTGGGGAACTCACCGGAGGTGAGGTCGATCCCCTCTGGTTTGGGTGTGACTGTCGTGCTCATGACACGTGTGCCTCTCAGATGTGCATTTCATTGAACGGGGAGGGAGAAAAGCAGGGCAAAGCAGGGAGTAGGTGGGGCGGGGCGGTCATCTGGTGGAGAATGCGCCACGGACGTCGTCGGGGCCGGCCCCCCGGGACAGCAGGACCCACAGCAGCATGCGCGCCTGGAGTCCGTTGAGGTGACCTGCGGGAATGACGCCGCGAGCGGTCAGGTCGATCTCACTGCCGGCGAATCCGTAGGTGGATTCGAGAACTCGGCCACCACCGGTGCGGGAGGTGAGGATCACGGGCATCCGGGAGCAGATCCCGGTGATCGCCGGCACCTGCCACTCAGCTACGTGACCTCCTCCGAAGCCTTCGACCACGAGTCCGTCGTAGGGACCGTCGGCGATGTGACGCAGGATGTCGTCGGAGTCCCCGAGTGTGGAGCGGTAGACGGCGATCCTGGCGTCCTGTCCTCCGATGGGGAGAGCCGGCCTCCGTGCCGGTACGGAGTAGTAGCTGGGCCGGTCTTCGACGACCTCGCCGACCGGTCCGGCACCGTCCGAGACAAAGGCGTCCACTGCACTGGTGTGGGCCTTCCGGACCAGTCCCGCGGCGTGGATCCTGTCGTTGACGACCACGAGGGGACCACGCCCCGCGCTCGACGGATCACCACCGACGAGGATGGCGCTGCGCAGGTTCCTGGCACCGTCGGCACCTGTCTCATCAGGGTTCCTCATGGCCCCGGTGAAGACCACCGGTACCGGGGAATCCCAGGTCAGATCGAAGAAAAACGCCGTTTCCTCCAGGCTGTCGGTGCCCTGGGTGACGACAACGGCATCCACTCCCCGGTCCACCATGGCGCGTGCACGGCGGTCCAGGGTACGCAGGGTGTCGAAGGTGAAGGACGCGCTGGGCAACTGCGCCGCCTGTTCGGCGATGACGTCGAAACGGTTGTCGTCGAATCCGGCCGAGTCGATGAGCTGCGCGGCAGTCAGCGACGGCACAACTCCGGTGCCTGTTCCGGCCGAGGTGCTCGAGATGGTTCCGCCGGTGGCGAGGTATCCGATTAGGGGATGTCTATGCATGTTCTGGGTGTGCTGTCTGTCCGGGTAGGTGTGTGCAGAGGTGACTGTCGGACGGGGTCACGGCTGTGACGTGGATGCCGTGGTCGTCCACCCGGACGTCGAGACGACCGCCCGGGGTGTCGACCGTCTGCCGGGTCGGGGGGAAGTTCGCGGAGACCTGTCGCCGCCACAGCGCAGTGCGCCACAGTGAAATGCCCAGGGACGCCCAGCCTGCGGCGTCGAGGACACCGTCGGCGGTCTCCGTGGGAGTACAGGTGCGGTGGTCGGGCACGAGGGAGATCCGGGACGCCGACAGGCTGACCAGGCCACGCTGGTGGAGCCATTCCAGCAGTCCGTCGAGGGAGTCGTGGCGGACCTGCCTGCCTGTGGGCTCCCTGACGATCCATGCCCTGGTCTGTTCATCGGCGGTGACGGTGCACCGTCGCGGGTCCAGTTCGCTGTTGAGCAGCATGCTCGCGGCCTGCCTGGCACGGCGGCGTCCCTGCGGGGTGTCCTCCACTCCGGCGGTGAACCAGTCCTGCCGACTTCCGCCCGATCCGCACATTCCGCACATGGTGGATCAGTAGTCCCGCGGGCGTTCGGTGCCCTCGAAGGGGAAGCGCCGCCGGAAATCATCGGCGATCTCGCCCATGGTGGTGAACTCGACGCCCTCGAACTCCTTCATGTAGTTGATCAGGCGCTCGAGCATGAGCAGCACCTGCGGGCGCCCGGACACGTCAGGGTGGATGGTGATCGGGAACACCGCGTAGTCCAGTTCGCGGTAGACCCAGTCGAACTGGTCCTTCCAGAGCTGTTCGATGTCGTTGGGGGAGACGAAGCCGTGTGAGTTCGCCGAGGACTTGATGAACATCATCGGGGGCAGGTCATCGACGTACCAGTTCGCCGCCACTTCGACGAGGTCGATCTCCCTGCCGAACTCCAGCGGCTTCATCCAGTACTCGGGGGCCCTGGTGTAGTCGATGGGGGTCCACTTCTCTCCGACGCGCGAGTACCAGGGGACGAAGTCCTTGTGGGACTGCGAGTGGTCGTAGGTGTAGCCGAACTCCTTCAGGACTGTCGGTGTGTACGAGCTCATCTCCCACCAGGGGGCGGTGTAACCGCGGGGCGCTTTGCCCGCAAGCTCGGTGAGAAGCTCGGTCGCCTTCTCCACCACGTCGTGCTCCTGCTGGGGGGTCATGGCGACGGGGTTCTCGTGGGAGTATCCGTGACCACCGACCTCGTGGCCGGCGTCGACGATGGCCCGGCACTGGTCCGGGAAGGTCTCAAGGGAATGTCCCGGGATGAACCACGTGGTCCGAAGGTCATGACGGCTGAACAGTTTGAGCAGGCGGGGGATCCCCACCTCGCCCGCGAAGATGCCGCGCTGGATGTCGTTGGGGGAATCGGCTCCTCCGTACGAGCCGAGCCAACCGGCTACGGCATCGATGTCGATACCGAAGGACACAAGGATTTTCTTGGACACGATCTACCTTTCTGCAAGAGGTGCAAACGTTCTTGCCGATTGACAATATGGAGATGCTGTTGCGCGGATGTTACGTGATAATCACGCGTTCGTTGCGGTGTATCGCCATTTTCGTTGACTGCAAAGGTTTGCATCAGTTTGCCAATCAGTTGCGAGAACATGTCAACTCTGGTAGGTCTTGCGGTGACGGACGGAGGGATATGACGGCAGACGGCGCAGTTGGTTCCGGCCGGCACGACCAGCCGGTGACCCTCAAAGATGTCGCCCGGGCGGCGGGTGTGCACATCTCGACGGTCTCCCGGGTCCTCCGCCAGCAGGAGCCCGTGCACGGGTGGACCGACACAGCCCTGCGGGTCCGTGAGGTCGCCGCCCGTCTCGGCTACCGGCCCAATTCCCTGGCGTCAGGCCTGCGCACCAACCGGTCCCACTCGATCGGCCTCCTGATGCCGAGGCTCACCGACACTGTCATCGCCACCATCTGTGAGTCCATCGAGGACGCCGCCAGGTACGCGGGCTACCAGACTCTGCTGACCGCTCCGCCGGACACGATGAACTCCCAGATGGAGTCACTGGACTTCCTGCTGTCCCGGCAGGTCGAGGGCGTCATCGCCACTTCCCTGCACCGTGATGACTCGCTCTTCCTCGACCGACTGTCACGGCTGCCGATTCCTTTCATCACCGCCAACCGCCACATCGACCCCTGCATACCGGCGGTGGTCAGCGACGACTTCGACGGCGGGCGCAAGGCCACGGAGTACCTGATCAGTCTGGGACACACGCGCATCGGAATTGTCGCCGGACCGCGGCATGCCTCAACAGGCTACGACCGACTTCAGGGCTACCGTCAGGCTCTCGAGTCCGCGGGGATCCCGGCGGACGAGTCTCTCGTCATCCACTCGGAATGGGAGGTGCAGGGGGGCGTGCTCGGCGCCCACGCACTTCTCTCCCTGGCGGACCCCCCCACCGCCATCTTCGCGGTCAACGACACTGCCGCAATCGGTGTGATGGGTGCTGCCCACCAGCGGGGGCTGTCCATCCCCCGGGATCTCTCACTCATCGGCTACAACGACATCCCGATCGTGGCACAGCTGCCGATTCCACTGACGACCGTGCGTTCGGATCTCACGCTGATGGGTTCAACGGCGGTCCATGAACTGATCTCCGCCATCGAAGGTGGACAACTGCACAGTGTGACGCTGCCCGTCTCCCTCATTGTCCGGTCCTCGACGGCCGAACGTCACTAGGACCCCCCCGGTTCTTCCCTGCCCCGGAGCTGTCCCGTACCGGTGCTCCGGGCGTTGTCGCGTGCACTCTTCCACGGCGTGTCCGCTTCCTGTGCAGGCCCGGTGGTCGCTGTACCTGCAGGACAGCCGGCGGTGACAGACCGATGCGGCCCGGCCCCGGGTCTGCGTATCATCCTGAGAAAGAAGCTTACCGTTAGTAACTAACGAACGATGAATCAGATAAAGATAAAACAAATCCCCCCGGTGTAGACCGAGGGGTTGTTCTGCTCTGATGGTGTCAGAATCAGAGGGAACCGAAGATGGTACCGAGGAGAGTGGTGGCAACCTCGCCGATGTTGCCGAGGATCTCGATGATGATGTCGGTGATACCGGACATGATTACTCCTTGAATGTAGTGAATGTGGACGTCTCGCACCTGACGGTCCGTGACCCCAGTTAGTCTACCGGATGTATCTGCACTGCATTATCTGTAACTGAGAATATAACATGTTCCGGGGGGAGCTGGCCGATCGTCGAATCCTGTTTCACCTGATAAAGAGCGCGTCGGCGTCCGGAGCTCGGGGGGGAGGGGAAGACTGACCACAGGTTCCTCAGTGCACCGAAGCCGGTCCCGTCGGCAACACAGTTCTCCCGGCGCCCGGCAGCGACGTTGTTCTGCGGGGAGGGTTCTCCGACCGGCCCGGTGAAATCCCCGCCGCCACCGGACTCTGCGTGCCGCTCCGACCGGGTCGAGGGATACCTCATGTGGCGCAGGGACGGACGGCTCCCGGACCGCCCCTGGGACCGACCCTGGGACCGACCCGGGACCGACCCCGGGACACCGTCGGGAGAGACGTCAACGGCAGCCCGTGGCGTCCAACGGAGCCCCCCCCTCGGATACGGGACCCCGACTTCGAGCGCCGATGAGGGACGCGTCCCGTGCGTCCTCCGCGGTCCAGGCCTCCGCCAGTCCAGGCCTCCACAGTCCAGGCCTCCACAGTCCAGGCCTCCGCGGTCCAGGCGTCCGGCCAATCCAGGCAGCGGCGATGAGGCTGAGACAGGACGGACCCCTTCCGACCCGTGCACGCGGCATGCGAGAAGCAGCGGAAGAAAGGTCAGACCACTTACATGAGCCGCCTGGTTAACTGCGGGAAACAGGGGCAGTCGCGCCCGAACGAGGTCGAGGGCTTCCCCGGCGTAGTCCCCGGTGAGGTGACTTTCAGGAGGTGTCTCCGTCCACCGGACCTCCGTGTTGCACCGCACGATTGCACCGCACGGTACTGCCGGATCGAAGAGACTCTGGTGGGAGAAGGTCGGGCGTGAGGAAGTCGAGCGTGAGGAGGCCTGCGTTGTCGGAGGCTCGCCCGGTTCTCCGCCGTGTGGGACATGCCCGGATGGAGTATGTCCTGGCGACGGTCAGCGAGTGTTCCTGTACGCACGTCGCATGAGGGACCCTTCCGGCGACAGAGTGCCGGTCACCGTGGACAGCGCTCCCCCGATACTGAGGGGCAGGAAGTCGTGAGCGCGCGTCTGCGGTGCGGGCAGACTCGCGGTGGAGCGCCTCCGTGGCGGGTGGCGCACGCAGGGTTCCGCTTGCCGGGATCGGTTTCACGTGAAACCGCATGGCGGGTTGCCCGCCAGCTGTCCGTACACGGCGGAAAGCATTCTACGAGCAGGGCGGAGCATGGGCCGACCGGCCACCTGGAGGCGATCGGAAACCAGGTAGCCGGGACCCGGTCGGTCAGTTGACCAGGTCCCTCTTCACCACCTTGCCGATGACATTGCGGGGCAGGGGCTCGGTCTGGAGCACGACGTCCCTCGGCACTGCCGGGGTGATGAGGTTCTCCTCGACGAACTTGCGGACATCATCCTCGGTGACTTCGGCGGTACCGTCGACAACGACATAGGCCTTCACACGCTGGAAGGTCTTCTCGTCCTCCACACCGGTGCAGTAGGCGTCGTGGACACCCTCGATCCGGCAGATGAGGTCGGAGACCGAACTCGGCCAGATGTTCTCCCCGCCGACGATGATCATGTCATTGTCCCGACCCAGGACAGTCAGGCGTCCTGAAGCGGGGTCGATGATCCCCCGGTCCCCCAGGTTCAGCATTCCGGCGGTCTCCTCCGCCTGGTCCCGGTCACCCAGATAGCCCTTCATGGCCATCATGGTCCGTGCGTGGATGATACCGACCTGACCCGGTTCGACCTCGCGGCCCTCCTCGTCGAGGAGTGCGACGCGTCCGTTCCAGACCGGGAAGCCGGCGGTCGTGGGATCCGCCTTGATGTCCTCGGGACCGGCCCAGGCGATGAGGAGACTCTCGGTGGACCCGTAGGCGGAACCGAGGATGTACCCGTACTGCTTCTCCAGGCCGAGGACGAGATCCTCGCTCATCGCGTTACCGGCGTTGACGATGAACTTCACCGAGGAGTGGTCGTACTTGCCCGGGTTCGCGAGGTCGACCGCCAGCTGGTCCTTGAGGAAGACCGCAGAGCTGATGATGCCGTCACACTTGTATTTGTCCACCTGGCGCAGCACATTCTCCGGGTCGAAGACCCTCTGGGTGACGATCGTGCACCCTGCCAGCAGCGCGATCACCGAGACCGCCCAGCCGAGCACGTGGAACATACTCGCGGTGAGCTGCAGAGTGGACCCTGCCTTCACTCCGAGGCTACCGATGGCCGGGCCGAGGACGCCCAGAGGCAGTGTCGGCTCTCCGTGGCTCACCGCCTTCGGCGTCCCTGAGGTCCCCGAGGACATCAGCACCACACCGCCCTGGTTCACCTTCTTCGGCAGTGAATCGTCACCGGTGCCCGGCGCGGCCCAGAGGTCCTGGATGGTGGGGAAATCAATGTCGGTGCGGTGACCGGGACCGGCCCACGCGTGCACGATGGTGAGCCCCTCGACATCTGTCGGAAGCTTGTCGTCGAACTCCGAGTCCGCGAAGAGGACATCGAGGTTGTGCTCCACGGCAATGTCGTGGAGCTGCTGGCGGCTGGCCCCGACGTTGAGAAGGAAGACGGTGTAACCCAGGTAACCCTTGGCGGACAGGGGAATCATGAAACCCCGTCCGTTGCGTGCGAGGATGCCGACCCTGCTCTTCTCGGTGATCCCCCGGCTGGCGAGCACCCGGGCGGTGAGACGGGCCTGGGTCCGTAGTTCCCGGTAGGTGAGTTCCCCGTCATCGTCGATCAGTGCGGTGCGGTCCGGGTACCGGGCGGTGCCGGCCTCGAGCAGACCCGTCATGGAGGCACCGTAGCGGGCAAGATTACGGAATGACGCCAGGTGCTGGGATGCCGTCCCCCCTTTGAGGAGGCCGGTACCGAGAACGGCCTTGCCGCCACGTAGCATGCCCCTGGCATCTCTGACGAACTGCTGGCGTTCAGAGCTGTCGAACACATTGATCACGGGGAAGAGCCTTCCTGTCTGGGGTGGGTGGCCTCAAGGACCACTACCATATCCCTTTTGAAACGATTCTGTCGCAACTATCGGTTATGTGGGCAGATTGTTACAGTCTGCAGCGCATCTGCCCCGGGGCCCGGGCTGCCGGACCTGCTGTCCGACCTGCTGCCGGCCCCTTCCGGTCGCCGAGGCTACCCGCGGAGATTCTTCCCCGGTCACCCCCGGCAACACAGTCACACGGATGTAGTTTTGTGTGACTGATGTTTCTGGTGTTGCAGCAGGTACAGTAGTGGTCACGGACACCTGGCGGAAAGTCACGGTAGTGTAACGTGCTATCCGAGAACGGCGTTCGTCACCATGCCGGCCGGCGGTTCAGGGAGCCCTGACGCCGGAGCAACGAATCCGTGCACACGACGGGCTTGACGGACCGTCGGAGACAGAGACAACGAGAGGATGCTCAGCACCTATGAGCGCACGCCACACGAAGGAAAGGTCGGCCGGGAACTCCCTGCGGCACCGGATCGCGGGAACTGCCCTGCCTCTTATACCCATCTAGCTGCGTATAAGAGACAGACCGTGGACAGCGCTCCCCCGATACCGAGGGGCAGGAAGTCGTGAGCGCGCGTGTGCGGTGCGGCCCGCCTCGCGGCGGAGCGCCTCTGCGGCGGGCTCGCGGGTCGCGGCGGCGACAGCCGGAGCCGCCGGGGGGACGGCTGCATCGGCGAGGAGGATCTGGGTCCGGGTACGGGTCGCTGATACACACCTAGAGGTGTAGAAGAGACAGCCGCGAACCCCGACCTCTACAACTACCTGGCGGGCAAAGGACTGCCCCTGCCGAACCCGGTCCTGTCCGGTTCCGGCTGCGGGACAGACAACCGCTTCAGTGACGCCGTCCGCGACGGGAGCCAACTGCCCACCGACAACTACTCATGTGCGGGAGCCTCCTACCGCACCGGCGGCATGCACATCATCGACCAGATCAATGTCGCACGTGACAGGGGGGCGCTGACGCCCGAAACCAGACAGGTCGTGCTTTTCGCCGGTACGAACGACACCTACCCCTACGTGCTCAACGACCACATGCCGGTCCCCCAGATCCGGGAGAACCTCCGGGCCTCCATCAGTGATGCTGCTCGCGCCGCCCGGGAGGCGGCACCGAGCGCAAAGATCAAGATCGTCGGCATGCCCCAGGTCTCCAACGGTGCCGGAGAGGTCTGCCCCGTCAACGTCGTGCCCAACCTTCCCATGTCCCTGCCCTTCGTACAGATCGGAGAGATCGAGACCGCCCTCGAGGACGCGGGACGTGCGGCCGCCTCCGACACGGATTCCACCTGGGTCTCCCTCAAGCAGGTCAGCCGCGGTCACGAGATGTGCTCGAACGACCGGTGGGTCACCGGCCTCATCGACACGACCTCCGAACGCCGCAACCTCCCGCTGCACATGACGGACACCGGTCTCCGCACCATCGGCAACTACGTCGGCAAGTTCAAGTGACGAGGTGGTGCCGGTGAGCGGTGGAACTGCTCCGGCACCCGTATGACCCTCCGACTGTGAGCCACCGTCACAGACAGGGACGCCGCGACCCGCACGGGTCGCGGCGTCCCTTTTCGTCCCCGGTCTTTCTCCCGAAGTCAACGACCACCTGCGCCGTCAGTGTCGCCCTCACCGTCGCCCTCACCGTCACTGTCCTCCCCCACCTGTGCCCCACTCCCCCGTGCGACCGGAAGACAGGATCCGGAGTTGCACGGCCGGGTTGGCGGGAAGGTACGGCATCTTTCCCCGTTCGGCACTTCCCAAAAGAAAGCATTGGTGTTAACCTGGTCGCGGAAGTCAGAAACACGAACTCAGGAGTATGGACATGAGCAGGATTCTCGTCTTCGGGGCAGCCGGTACCGCCGGCTCCCGGATCACGGCAGAGGCACTGAACCGCGGACATGAGGTAGTTGCCGCGGTACGCCACCCGGACAGTGCGACCGTCGACAGCAGGGCCGAGGTCGTCAAGGGCGACGCCCTCGACGCGGACTCCGTCCGGGAGCTCGCCGCCGACGTCGACGCCGTCGTCATCGCTATCGGCACCATGACATCGTCCCCCTGGGCCGACGCAGCCCGGACCGTCACCGAAACCGTCGCGGGACTCGACAATGACCCCTACATCGTCCACATGGGCGGCGGGGCTTCCCTGCTCGGCCCTGACGGCAGGCGGATCGTCGACTCCGAAGGATTCCCGGAGGCGTTCATGCTCCCCGCCCGCGGTCAGACCGAAGCCCTCGACTGGTACCTCGCCAACGCAACCGGACTGGGCGTGCGGTGGACCTTCGTCTCCCCGCCCCCGGTCGACTTCAAGCCCGGTGAGCGGACCGGCAGCTACAGGACCAGTCTGGACACCCCGGTCGTCGATGACGGAGGCGCGTCGCGCATCTCCTACGAGGACTTCGCCGTCGCCCTCGTGGACGAGATCGAGTCCCCGAAGTTCGTCGGCAGGCGCTTCACCGTCGGCTACTGACAGGGACCGCAGGCGGGAGCTACTGTCCGGGCAGCAGTCGGAGCCCCGGAAGGGCAGCACCTCCCTCTACCGGAGCCTCCAGTAGTTCCCGGCGTGAATGGCACCCCGTGGCACACCTGCCTTTCGCAGCGAGCAGACCAGTTGCCGCGTGAAGGAGCGCTCCCCCGCGATACCGACAAGATCCGGCACAGTCGACAACCGTCCTCCGTCGACCAACGGCTCCGGACCGACCGGGGTGAGAACTCCGGCCGCGTCCGCGAGAACTGCCTCCGCAAAGCGCTTTTCCGGGGTCCGGTCCCCGCTGCGCGCGGGTACCGTGACCACCGAGACGTGTCCGCCGGGATGGCGTCCTTCTGCAGCCGCCACCGTACCCGGGATGTAGAGGGCCGTCGGTACAGACGGCGGGGTCTCTGCGGCGACAGCCAGAGCCGCCGGAGCGCCGGCTTCATCGGCGATGAGGATCTGCGTCCGTGTACCGTCCGGCACCCGGTACCGACGCCCGTTGTCGATGACCCGGACAGCGGTTCCCGGCCCGGCCCCCCGCGCCCAGGTGGTGAGCGGACTGTCACCGTGGAGAAGGATGTCGAAGTCGATCTCGAGCTGTTCCGGGCGGTAGCCGCTGACCGTCAAAGGACGGCGGAGCGGGCGGGTGAGTGCCGCAATGAAGCCCCACTGCGCTGCCCCGGTCCACGGATCCGAGACCGTCGGCCACATGAACCTCCGGGCCTCCTCCGCCGGCCAGGGAATCAGCAGTGTGCACCGGTGGTCGCCCCCCTGATAGCGGAACTCCTCAAGATCGAATCCGCTCAGCGTCACCCGGAGGACATTCTGCGCGACCGTCCGCCGACCGACGAGCGTCAGTTCATACCTTCGGGCCCACGCCGGCCGTATCTGCGGCCGCCGCATGCGTCGAACGGCACTGCTGTTGTTGACATCCATGGAGTTCAGCTTTCTCGACGGGGCGGTATCTCCGGCATCATGACACACTTGATCAGGACACCCTTAGTTAGACTTGATCAGGGTACCATAACGTACCGTAAGTGACTGTCCTGATCCAGACCCTCCAGGAGCGTTATGCCACCCCACAGATACTCCCGACAGGACGTCATCACCGCCGCCCTGGACCTGCTGAACGAAGAAGGACTGGACGCGGTCACCGTCCGCGGAGTCGCCAGGAGAATGCATGTCAATGTCAACACCGTGTCCTTCCAGGTCGGCACCAAAGCCCGTCTCCTCGGACTGATGTCGGACGAAGTCCTGACACATCTGTCCCTGGAGGACCTTCCCGACAACGGCCTTGACCGGGTGCGGGAGATCCTGAGACGGTACCGGAAGACTCTCCTGATGTACCGCGACGGTGCCCGCCTGACCGCAGGTAACGCACCCTTTGAAGAGCACACCCTCGAACTCACCGAGGAGCTTGTGTCCTCTCTGAGCGCCGCAGGCGTGCCCGACACGCAGTGTGCGCTCGGCATGTGGGCTCTCTTCTATTACCTGCTGGGTATCACCCAGGAACAGCAGGGTTCGCAGTACCACCCGGCCGCCGAAACTGCCCCGGCCTCAGACAGATACCCCACTCTGCACCGTCTTCGCGGAGACATTTTCTCCGAGGACTTTGACCGGCGCTACGAGTTCGGAGTTGAAGCCGTTCTCGCCCGTCTCAGTGTGGCCGCTGAAGAGTGCTGAAGAGCTCTGGCGCTGGCAGGGGCTCTCCTGTCAGACCGCAGAATCACGGTTTCACGTGAAACCGGCGACGCCTTCCGGTCCGGAACCGCTGTACCGGTGACAGGCCCGCAGCTGGAAGCCGGGGGATGCCGGTCCGCCATGAGAGACAGACATACTGCATCGGGCCGGCCCACTGATCAACTGTCCGCGCGTTCTGTGTCGACATACGCAGTGGCCGCCGAGGCAGCATGCAAAGGAGCGATCTCGCGGGCGATCCGGGCAGTCATGACCTCTCTGCGCTCAAAGGCGTCCGCACCCACAGGAAGATGCAGAGGCAGGGTCTCACCCGAGGTGACCTGGTAGATGAAAGCCGCACCCTTGACCGGGTCGCCGAGCTGGGTGTGGTTGGCCTCCCCGGCCCAGTCGAGAGTGACGTGTGCAGGCGTCCCGTCATAATCGGGAATGCGGCGTTCAGGCAGCTGGACCGAACTGGCATCGAGGAAATCGGTGCGGAACACACCAGGTTCGACGACCATGCTCTGAATCCCGAAAGGCTCCAGCTCGGCAGCGAGAGCTTCACTGACGCCGGCTACCGCGGCTTTCGATGCCGAGTACATGCTCACTCCCGGCTCTCCCTCGAAACCTGACCGGGAGCCGATGTGCACCAACTTGCCTCCGCCGGCTGTGCGCATATGAGGTAGAACAGCGCGTGTGGTGTTGATCAGACCGAACACGTTCACGTCGAACAGAGACCGGGCCTCGGCGTCACTGATCTCCTCAAGTGCACCCAACAGCCCCCGCCCGGCATTGTTCACCAGGACGTCGATCCTGCCGAACTTCCCGACCACCTCTTCGACGGCCCGGTAAATCTGGTCGGTATCGGTGACATCCAGACCTACCGTAAGTACCTCTTCACGCTCGCGTATGTCCTCCGGGACCGAGTCAGGGCGGCGGGCCGCAACTGCCACCTTCTCGCCTCCTGCCACCGCAGCTCGAGCGATCTCCACCCCGAGTCCCCGGGATGCTCCAGTAACCAGCCAGACTGACATGGCATTCTCCTTCTCCTCGATCTGAGTGCCGCCGTGTCGCGACAACAGTCAGTGTCAACCACACTGCTACACCTCAGAAGGTCCGGTCATGCCCGGGACAAAATGGGCCACCCTTCACCCGCCTCCCGAGTGCGATAATCTCAGCCATGGACAAGTCGCTCCAACCGACTCTTGCGGGTTTTCTACGTGCGTCCCGCAGCAGGCTCACCCCTGAGCGCGTGGCCATCACCGACACAGGCAGACGACGCGTGGAGGTCCTGCGCCGCGAGGAGCTGGCAATGCTTGCCGGCGTCAGCGTCGACTACTACACCCGGCTGGAACAGGGCCGCAGCAGAAGTGCTTCCGCCGAGGTCCTCGAAGCACTCGCGGATGCCCTCCAGCTCAATCAGATCGAACGCGCCCACCTGCACACCATCGCTCGTCCCACCCTCGCACGTCGGCGCAGGGCGGCCGGGCTGCAGCAGCTCCACCCGGAGACCCGTACCCTGCTCGAAGACTTCGACGCCGCCCTCCGCCCGGCGTTCGTACTGGGTCGAAGACTCGACGTCCTCGGACAGAACCGGTTGGCAGGACTTCTCATCGCCGATTTCTCCGCCATGCCCCGCGTCGAGCGCAACCAGGCCCGTTTCGTTTTCCTCGAACCCCACGCCCGTGAGCTCTACTCTGACTGGGACCTGGTTGCCACCGACACTACAGCGATGCTCTGCGTCGATGCAGGACGTCACCCCGATGACCCCGACCTCAGTCAGCTCATCGGGGAGCTATCGATCCGCAGTCCCGAATTCCGCCGGCTCTGGGCCCGACACCGGGTCTATGAACGCACCACAGGTACAAAGGTCTACCACCACCCGGTCGTCGGCGACCTCACCATCACCTACCAGGCACTGAAACCTACCGGAGACCCAGACCAGACGCTCATCGTCTACCGTACCGATCCCGGTTCCCCGTCCGATGACGCTCTCCGTATGCTGTCGCGGGCTGGCGGTGAACATCCTGATGGCGACGCCGTGAGCAGTGAACTACTCCGTACACCGCACGCAGGGGACGCCGAATGAGCTGACTTGACCCAGCCCTACTCCTCCGGGAGTACCCGAGATCCCTTGTCGAAGGTCCCGGACACCGGAGAATCGTGACCGAGTGCACCAGGGTAGGCGGACGACTGTGAGATCAGGCGAGTCCGCCGTTGGTGAAGATGGTCTGCCCGTTCACCCACCGGGCAGGCCCGGCGAGGAACGCCACGGTCTCCGCGATGTCCTCCGGCTGACCAAGGCGCTCCAGGGGCGCAGCCTTCGACAGGCCAGCGATCTGCTCCCCGGTCTTGCCTTCGAGGAACAGCGGTGTAGCGGTCGGCCCAGGGGCCACGGCGTTGACGGTGATGTCCTTCCCGCGCAACTCACGTGCCAGGATCAGGGTCAGCCCCTCGACAGCGGCTTTACTGGCCACGTACGGGCCGTAGCTGGGGAACTGGGCGCGGGTGACGGTGGTGGAGAAGTTGATGATCGATCCGCCCGCACGCACCCGTCGCGCCGCCTGCTGCGAGACAAGGAACGTGCCGCGCACGTTCGTGCGCATCAGCCGGTCGAAGGCATCGATGTCGTACTCCGCGATCGGTGCCAAAATCATGATCCCCGCGGTGTTCACAACCACGTCTATGCCGCCCAAGGCGTCCTCCACCTTGTCGAACAGCTTAGCCACGGCGTGTTCGTCGGCGACATCCGCGCCGACGGTGACCGCCCGTCCCCCGGCATCCGTGATCTCGGCGACGAGGTCTTCGGCCCTGGACCTGTTGCCTGCGTAGTGCACGGCCACGGCGTACCCGTCGGCGGCAAGGCGCTCGGCGACCGCCTTGCCGATACCACCGGAACCACCGGTGACGAGGGCGGTGCGGAAAGTGTTATGAGTGTTCATGGTTGGGAATCTCCTTGTTTCCAGGATCAACGGATACCGCTCACGCGGGATGCGCGCGGGAGAAAAAGTGTGGTTCACTGCTGTCCGCGGGACTGTCTGCGAGGTACGCGGGTCAGGAAGAGCGGATGCGTTCGAGCCATTCGGCCAGCAGCACCGCTTCCGCTGAGGTGAACACCTCGGAATCGGCGAGTCCGGCTAGCAGGGTCGTCGCGGCGACCTGCTGCGCCCGGTCAGCGTCCGGGGCATGGTCGGTCAGGATCGCGCGCAGGGTGGCCTCGCGCATCACGGTGGACGCGGACTGGTCGGGGTACTGCTCCGGACGCAAGATGAGTGACAGAGCGATGCCGCTGTTTGCGGCCATCACGATCTGCGCGGCTTCCCCCACCTCCAGCCCAAGTCTGCCCTGTGCCGCGACGCGTTCCAGCACCCCGCAGAGCAGCTCCATGGCCTCACCGGCCGCGACCGGCCGCGTAGGCAGCGAGCTGGCGAACACAAGCCGGTAGGCATGGGGGTTGGCCAGCGCGAATGCAGTGTGGTTGTCCCACCCGTCACGCAGATCCTGTACCGGGTCATCTGAGGCGGTGGCTGTGCGCTTCGGGGCCAGGTACTGTTCCCACACCCGATCGGCCACTGCTGCCAGCAATCCGGCCTTGTCACCGAACATGCGGTACAGCACCGGTTGTCCGATACCGGCAGCCTCACACACTGCACGCGTGGAAAAGTCACCGGTATCTGATGCGGCGAACAGCTCCACCGCACGATCCAGAATCATTGATTTCTCAACCATGAAATCAACGATAACATATCGTAGCTCCCCTGACCTTCTCCGGTGGATGCCGGTGTTCGAACCCGCAGAACCGCCACATCACCTCGACGCTGATCACCAGGCAGCAGAATGAGCGGACCGCCACGACGCCGGGCTCCCGGAGACGGGTCTGCCCTGCCTGAAACGATGACCGGGCCGGGTAACGCGCGGAAATCTGCCACGACAGAAGCGAACCGAGTTGGCACCGGGACCGAGGCAGTGCACCGCGCCACCCCGTCGTATGCCAGCACCTTCAGGGATGGCCCGTGTCAACAGGGTCCCGGACCTCACTCCCCCGGTTCCCGTTTCTGCTCCGCTCGCCGACAGGGAATGACAGGCACCGTGCGGCGATGCCGAGCGGTCCGGCCGTCGATGTGCTGTCCTGCTCCGGAATGAACAGGTGCGGTGATGCCTGTACAGAAGGCGTCACAGCCGTGGGCCCGGTCTGAAGGCATGACGGCGCGCCACAAGTACGATCAGGAACGCGACGGCCGCCAGCGTGCCCACGACGGGCGGAAGTGCCCCTGCGGTGCTGTCGGCGAGGATGACTCCTCCGAGCGCGCCACCACCGAAGATCGCGAGATTCCAGGTCACGGTCATCATTGCCTGGGCGACATCGCCGTCCGTGCCGGCAGCATCGGCCAGCGCGG
Source organism: Corynebacterium provencense (assembly GCA_900049755.1). Taxonomy (GTDB): domain Bacteria; phylum Actinomycetota; class Actinomycetes; order Mycobacteriales; family Mycobacteriaceae; genus Corynebacterium; species Corynebacterium neomassiliense. The sequence goes on along the minus strand of LT160593.1, from coordinate 521,693 downwards.
TCTGCAACTGCGTGGCCGCCCCGCCGAATGTCAGTCCCCACAGGACGACCGAGGCCCAGAACGCCATCGGCATGCCTCCTGCGGCCATCAGGACGACCCCGGTCACGGCGAATACCGCGGTTGCGGTCAGCACGAGGACACGCAGCATGCGGTCGACGAGGACACCGGTGATCCAGATGCTCACCAGCGAGGACAGGCCGAACACGAGCAGCGCGAGATCGACGCGTACGCCTACGCCCGTCCAGGCGATGTACGGGGCGATGTAGGTGTAGAGGAGGTTGTGGCCCAGCATCCATACGAGTGCCGTGACGAGGATCGGCGCGACGCCCGGCAGCCACATCACACGGAAGAGGGGCGTACGGTCCCCCTCACCCTGACCGGGACGGTCCGGGACTCCGAGGAGAACCCACACGATGAGGATGGCTGCCGCCAATGACATGACGACGAAGGCCCATCGCCAACCTAACCCCGTTCCCAGGAGTGTTCCCAGCGGGGTACCGATCGACAGGGCGATAGGCGTGCCGACCATCGCCACCGCCATGGCCCGACCACTCTGCCGGGGAGGGACAAGGCGGCGGGCGTAGCCGGCGAGCATGCCCCACAACAGCCCGGAGAACGCTCCCGCGACACCGCGGGCCACAAGCGCAAACTCATATGTGGGGGTCAGCGCAGTGGCGAGGTTCGCCACAAGAAACCCGGAGGCCCCGATGACCAGCAGTGGCTTGCGCCGCATCCCCCGGGTCAGGGCGATCGCGGGAAGGGCGGCGATCACCGTACCGGCGGCATACAGACTCACCCACTGTCCCGCCGCCGACTCACTCACGTCGAGGCCGGCGGCGATCTGCGGCAGGAGACCGGCGGGCATCGTCTCGGTCATGATGCATACGAATCCCGCCAGCGCCAGCGCCAGAAGCGCCCCGACGGGGAGCCTCGGATCAGTGTCAGATGTGTTCGCTGTCTCTCTCATCGTTTCAGTCACACGCCCTCCTCTATTTATGGATCGATTGTGCCATAACTAGGTTGCCACGGGTCAGGTAACTGAGCAAACTAGTTATGGCACGACCAACCCAGTGGAGAGGAACTCATATGCCTTCCCCCCGTAGCCCGGGACGACCGAGACGATTCGACGAAGACGAGGCGCTGGAAGCAGCGCTGCTGGTGTTCTGGCGCTGCGGGTACGCGGAGGCATCCATGAGCGCCCTGCGTGAGGCGATGGGAATGTCGAGCGCGAGCATCGAAAACGCCTTCGGCTCCAAGGCCGAACTGTTCTCGAAGGTGATCGAGTACTACCTCACCCGCTATGGCGCAGTCACCGAGGCCGCCACCGATCTCCAGTTGCCTCCCCGCGAAGCGCTACGGACTGCACTGGTGCAGTCGCTGGAGATGCAGACGGATCCCGGTCATCCGCCGGGATGCCTGATCGCCCTCACCTCACCGGCGGCATCACACCGCAACGCAGACACAGCACTGATGGGAACCCGTGCACGCAACATCACGAGAGCGCGCATACGGACGGCGATAGAGCGCGGAATCAGCGCCGGCGATCTTCCCGACTCCACCGACGTGGACGGCCTCACTACGACGTTCGACTCCTATCTGCTCGGACTCTCCGTCGAAGTCTGCGACGGAGTACCCGCCAAGGCACTCCACTCGTCGATCGACTACGTCATGAATGCGTGGATGAGTGTAGTCAACAACGAGTGAACACAGCGGACCGGAAAGCGCCGCAGTTTCAAGGCCGACTACAGAACCTTGCGCTGCCAAAGCGAATCGTCACTGTGACGCTGGACAGGGATTTCGATCACTAAGGTCGAGTTAAGAGTGCGGACCTGCAGAGACCCGAGGGCAGGCCAAAGACAGAAAGGCCCCCATTCCGAAACCGGAATGAGGGCCTGCCCTGATACTTCGCTTGTGGAGCTGAGGGGAATCGAACCCCTGACCTTCTGCTTGCAAAGCAGATGCTCTACCAATTGAGCTACAGCCCCGGAAAGTCCGTTGGTGGGCCTAGCAGGATTTGAACCTGCGACCTCGTCATTATCAGTGACGCGCTCTAACCACCTGAGCTATAGGCCCCTCGAACGAATGGAAACTATACAGCCCCCGCGGAGAAACAAGCAAACTACCTGTTCAGGACATGTTTCCCGGGAAAGGCGTTCCCGGGTCACATGACCTCAGTCTGTGCTCTTCATGCCCGGAGGATCCGTACGCGCACCCCATCCTTCCGACGCCGGTCCTGTCCCGGGCACCTCGTCGGCGTCCTCCGGCGGTGTGGTGTCACCCGGCCTGAAGTCACCCGGGGCGTCCTGCCCGGCGTCCTGCACGACACTTTCCACGGGGTCCTGCCCGGCGTCCTCCACGGCGTCCTCCACCGGGACGAGGGTGACCCGCAGGCCCCCCACATAGTGCGCGATACCGTTGTAGATGACCGCACACAGGGGACAGAGCAGAACCAGGGCCACGACCTCGACCGCACCCAGCGCAGCCGCGACACCGAAGTACATTCCGGCACTGACACCGTCCGAGGCAAGAAGGTCTCCCGCCAGGCTGTTCACCCGGTCACGGATACCGGTCGCTCCGAGCAGGATGTAGATCAGTGCCGCGGCGGCCATCCACGCGACGAACAGGCACGCGCCCACACCCGCCCCGATCCGGGCGGCACTGACGGGGCCGACGGACCGGACAATGCTGACGGTTGCGACCGCGTCGTCGCCGGAGCCGTCTCCCTCTGCTGCGGGCCCGTCGTCAGTCACGGCGTCAGCTCTCGCTGTCGTTGTCGGCGACCTGCTGGGCTGATTCCTCACCCTCGTCCTCGACGTTCCTGTCGATGGCGAGGAGTTCCACACCCTTGTCCAGGTCGACGAGCCGGACACCCATGGTCGCCCGCGAGGTCTTGCGGATCTGCGCGACCCCGGTGCGGATGATGACCCCGGCACTGGTGACGGCGAAGATCTCGTCATCCTCGTTGACCACGACAGCTCCGATGAGCTTGCCCCGTTTCGGGTCGTACTTGAAGGTCACCACGCCCATCGTTCCGCGACCCTTCACGGGGTACTCCTCCATCGGGGTGCGCTTGCCGTAGCCGCCGGAAGTGGCGACGAGCAGGCACGAATCCTCCCTCACCACGGTGAGTGCGAGCAGCTGGTCCTCACCCCGGAAACGCATGCCCTTGACACCTGCGGTGGCCCGGCCCATGGGCCGCAACGTGTCATCGTCGGCGGTGAAGCGCAGCGCCTGGCCCTCCTCGGAGACCAGGAGGAGGTCATCGTCACCGGTGCACAGCTGCGCACCGATGAGCTTGTCGCCCTCGTTGAGGTTGATGGCGATGAGGCCGCCGGAGCGTGCGGTGTCGTAGTCGGTGAGCCGTGACTTCTTCACCCGCCCCTGCTGGGTGGCGAGAACCAGGTACGGGGCGTCCTCGAACGACTGGATCTGGATGATCTCCGCGATCTGCTCGCCGGGCTGGAACTCCAGCAGGTTGGCGACGTGCTGGCCGCGGGCCGTACGCGACGCCTCGGGAAGTTCATAGGCCTTCAGCCGGTACACGCGACCGAAGTTGGTGAAGAACATGATGATGTCGTGCGTGGAGCAGACGAAGAAGTGACGGACGATGTCGTCCTGCTTCAGCTCCGCTCCCCTGACACCCTTGCCACCGCGGCGCTGCGACCGGTAGCTGTCGACCTTGGTGCGCTTGGCGTAACCGGTGGAGGTGATCGTGACGACCACGTTCTCCCGGGCGATGAGGTCCTCCTCGGACACGTCACCGGTCGCACCGATGATCTCGGTGCGACGCTCGTCGCCGAACTTCTCTACGATCTCGGCGAGCTCGTCATGGACGATCGTCCGCTGGCGTTCCGGGGACGCCAGGATCGCCTTGAGGTCGGCGATCGTCGCCTCGATCTCGGCGAGTTCGTCGATGATCTTCTGACGTTCCAGAGCTGCCAGGCGGCGCAGCTGCATCGCCAGGATGGCGTCCGCCTGGATGTCGTCGATGTCCAGCAGGTCCCTCAGGCCTTCGCGGGCGATGTCGACCGTCGCCGACCTGCGGATCAGGGCGATGACCTCGTCGAGAGCGTCGAGGGCCTTGACCAGTCCCCGCAGTATGTGGGCGCGCTTCTCCGCTTCATCGAGGCGGAACTGGGTACGCCGGACGATGACCTCGATCTGGTGGCGTACGTACAGCCGCAGCATCTGGTCGAGACGCAGGGTACGGGGCACACTGTCGACGATGGACAGCATGTTGGCACCGAAGCTGGTCTGTAGCTGGGAGTGCTTGTACAGGTTGTTGAGCACGACCCTCGGGACGGCGTCCCTCTTGAGGGTGACGACGATCCTCATACCGACACGGTCAGAGGATTCATCGTCGATCTTCGCGATTCCGGCGATTTTGCCGTCACGGACCTGCTCGGCGATGGAGGAGACGAGATTGTCGGGATTGACCATGTACGGCAGCTCGGTGATGACGATCGTCTGCCGGTTGCCGTCCTCCTCGATGGTGGAACGCCCCCGCATCCGGATCGAGCCGCGGCCGGTGGTGTAGGCGTCCCTGATCCCCTGGTCCCCGACGATGAGGCCGGCTGTCGGGAAATCCGGGCCCTTGACGCGTTCCATGCACGCGTCCAGCGCGGTCTGCTCGTCAGCCTCCGGGTTCTCCAGCAGCCAGAAGATCGCCTCGGCGAGTTCGTTGAGGTTGTGCGGCGGGATATTTGTCGCCATACCGACGGCGATCCCGCTGGAACCGTTCATCAGCAGGTTCGGCACGCGGGACGGCAGGACATCCGGTTCCTGGGACTTGCCGTCGTAGTTCGGGGAGAAGTCGACCGTGTTCTCCCTGATGTCACGCACCATCTCCAGCGCCAGGGGGGTCAGCCGGCACTCCGTGTACCTCATGGCGGCGGGCCCGTCATTGCCGCGCGAGCCGAAGTTCCCCTGTCCGTCGACGAGCGGGTACCGCATGACCCACGGCTGGGCGAGACGGCACAGGGTGTCGTAGATGGCCGTGTCACCGTGCGGATGGTAGTGCCCCATGGTCTCGGCGACCGGTCGGGCGGACTTCACGTAGCTGCGGTCGGGTCGGAAGCCGTTGTCGTACATCGCGTAGATCACGCGCCGGTGCACCGGCTTCATGCCGTCGCGGACCTCGGGAAGGGCCCGGCCCACGATCACGCTCATCGCGTAGTCGATGTAGCTGTTCCGCATCTCCTCGGTGAGGTCGATGGGGGTGATGCGGTCGAACAGCGTCTCGCCGCCGCCGTTGGTGTCGTCGCTCACGTAGTGCGATCCCTTCTGGCTGACTAGATATGACCTGACCATTCTAGCACGTCAGGGGATATATTTTCCGCCGGTCACCGGAGGCGGGACGGCTGCGGCGTCGACCACTGTCCCACCGGTCGTTCCGCTAGTGAGGCTATCCTGGCCACCATGACTGACAACCCCCGGCAGCCGGCCCGACGTCGGCGTCCCGCCCCCGGTCCTGCGACCGTGACAGCTACCCGCCGCATCCCCGGCGGCATGGTCCGCCTCACCCTGACCCCGGAGAAACCTGTTTCAGCGATGGACCTGCAGTACACCGACCACTACGTGAAGCTTCTCTTCCCCCCCGTCGGGGCGACCTGGTCCTGGGAGGACGCCACGATCGACCCTGCCACCGTCCGGGACGTGCTGCCGAAGGAACAGCTTCCCGTCATGCGGACGTATACGCTGCGCAGCTGGGACACGGAGGCGAACACCGTCGACATCGACTTCGTGATCCACGGTGACCAGGGGATCGCCGGTCCGTGGGCCGCCGAGGCCGACGAGGATCCGGAGGGTCTCGGAACCGGGGTCCGGAGAAGCGTCGGGGGAACCGTGTGAACCGTTCACGGTTCGCCTTCGCCGGCCCCGGCGGGGCGTGGCGTCCTTCCCCCGGGTACAGCAGGTGCGTGTTCGCCGGGGACGAGTCCGCGGCTCCGGCGATTTTCGCCGGAGTGGAGAACCTTCCGGCCGGCAGCAGTGCCGAGGTCTTCCTCGAGGAGGAGGACGCCGCGCACGCCCTCGACGCTCCCGTCGCCCCTGAGGGGTCAGAGGTGACTGTCCACCGGGTGTACCGTGACGGCGCGGTGCACGGAACTGAACTTGTCCGGGCGGTCGTGGAGTCCGGTCTGGCCGCCGAGGCGGCATCCGGTACACGGACCTCCTGGTTCGTCCACGGTGTCGCGGAGATGATCCGCGATCTGCGGCGTCACCTCTTCGTCGACAACGGCCTTGACCGGGCTGACGTGTCGATCTCGGGTTACTGGAGGCTCGGGATGGTCGAGGACGAGTGGCAGGCGAGCAAGAGGGAGTTCAACGCCGAGATCGAGGCCGCCGAGGCGGCCGCTCAGGCCGCGAGGTAGAGGTAGGGACGCTGCGCGTCCGCCACTTCCCCGGTTTCGCGACCGGTGACGTGGAGGAGGGCGACAATGTGGTTGCCCGCGTCGAACTCCTGGTACAGGCGGGTGGTGAGATGGACAGCGGCACCGTCAACCAGACCCGCTCCGTTGTGGTCACGGTGGAGTGACTTCGGGAGGCGCTCACGGGTGAACTGCCCCGCGGCGAGTGTCTGCAGGGGGTTGAGCACCGAGATTCCCAGGGTGGGGGCGGATCGCAGTGCATTCCAGTCCGAACTGTCGGCAGGGACGCGGACGGAGACCAGCCCCGGGGCCAGACTCTCGTCGAAGAAAGAGTCGATGACCACACACATCATCCGACGGTCGACTTCAGCGGCAAGAACTGCCAGCGGAAGACGTGCCCGGTCGGAGACTGTTCCCTTGTCGGTGGCGACTGCGGCCGCCTGGAGTGCTGTGGTCATGGGTACAAGTAGACCACTCGGTCTGCGGCAGTGCAAGTGCCAGTGCTGCTGAATGGTGCGAATATGCAGGTCAGACCGTGAAAATATCATAGACAGATCGGTCTGTGAAGGACCTTCGGAAACGACAGGTGCACAGCCGATTCCCTGATTGCCCGTCATCATGACCGTGCCCCCCGTGACCTCGGGGAAAGGTCACCGGCCCCGGCACAGCTTCCTCGCCCTGCAGTCCGGCCTGGTGGTGGCGGTCCGGCCTGGTGGTGAAAGAAGCAAGGGGAAGTCATCCGGGAACTCTTCATCCCGGACGCCCTTCACGTCCTCGCTCCGTGTGCGCGGGTGCACTCTCCCTATGCGGTGGCATGGGCGCGGTTGATGGACTCCGTCACCTGGTGGCGGAGAAGCACAAAATCAGGATCCGCCGTCAGTGCCCGCAGACGCTCCTGGAGAGTTTCACGTGAAACCTCCCCGTCTTCCAGATCCACTCGGAGGTTTTCCGGGACAACCACATCCTCGATAACCCTCCCCGGACCCGCCGCCATCACGATCACCCGGTGGCCGAGGAGAAGCGCCTCCTCCACGCTGTGGGTCACGAAGATGATGGTCGGGCGCTTCTTCGCCCAGACTCGCAGCAGCTCCGCCTGCAGCTGCTCCCGGGTAAATGGATCCAGAGCGCCGAAAGGCTCGTCCATGAGTACATAGCGGGGACCTGCAGCCAGCACCCTCGCAATCTGGGTACGTTGCTGCATCCCCCCGGAAAGCTCATGAGGCAGCCGCTCCGCGGCGTCCCCCAGTCCCACGAGCTCTATGAGTTCATCGGCACTCTCCTTCTGGGATATGTCCCCCGAGTAGCGGTACGCCAACCGCACATTGTCGCGTACCGAGTACCACGGCAGAAGTGTGGGCTGCTGAAAGACCACTCCCCTTTCCGGATCGGCACCCTCCACCGGATGGCCGTCGACATCCAGGGTCCCGGAGGACGGCTTCAGGAAGCCGGCCAGGATCCGTAGCAGAGTCGATTTACCGCACCCGGAGGGGCCGACAAGACACACGGTCTCCTCCGCGGGAACGGACAACGACACCTCCTCGAGTGCGTGGACCCTGCCGGCAGTTTCGGTCTCGTAGTACTGCGAGACTCTCTCGAGAGTGATCACTGAATGTCCTTCCAGAGGTCGGGTCGGGTCGCCGCCGCATAGGCGTCTGCAGGCTTCACGGAGGGAATCTCACCCTGATCACGAAGGAACTCCGCCGTCGAGTAAAGTGCGCCGGCCACCTCGGCAAGGTACTCCGGTTCCTCACTGCCGTGGATGAAGATCTGGCCCTCGATCTGTCGGGACGCCGAATCCTCATCCATTCCGGACGCTGATGCATTGACCTTTCCGAAGTCATCCGGATCCTCGTCGGCATGGTCGACAACCCAGGCCTCCAGCTCCAGGAAAACCCGGAGAAGCTCACTGTTTCCGTCGATCCAGGGGTTCGTCGCCAGAGTGACATTGTAGGTGGCGTGTCCCGCTGCAGCCTGCTCCTCGGAGTCCGTGAGAACGTGCCCCTGCGGGGCTCCCCCGGTTCCCTGCTTGAGTTGTTCCAACGTCGGGTCCCAGACATACGCCGCGTCGATCTGGTCAGACTTCCAGGCAGCAGGAAGCTTGTCGGGCGAGATATTGACGATCTCCACGTCGCGCTGCGGATCCAGTCCGGCATCTATCAGGGCATTGAGCAGACTGTAGTGGGCTGTCGAGGAGAAGGGCACGGCAATCCGCTGCCCCTTGAGTTCGGGGACGGATGTCGCCTTCTTCGCGACCAGAGCCTCGGTCGCGCCGATGACCGAGTTGGCAGAGATCACGGACACATCGAGATTCAACGGTGCACTCAGGGCTTTGGTGGTCGGAGTGGATCCCAGTGCCGCCATGTCCACAGATCCTGCCGCAAAGGCCTGCACTATGTCCTGGCCCGTAGGGAAACGGGTCCAGGAGATCTCAGCGTTGGGGAGACAGGCTTCAGCAAGTCCCTGGTCCTGTGTGTAGAGATCGGCTGCCGGTCCACCCAGGTAGCCGATGCGCAGGGATCCGCCGGCTTCCGCTGGAGTCACCGGACAGGTGGCGTCTTCAGCACCGCCTGCCCATTCATCGGCAGGAGGGCCGACACAGGAGGTCAACGCCAGGCCGGAAACGGCGATGACGGCTGCCCCCGCCACCCGGTGAGAGCGTTTCACGTGAAACCGTGGGACTGCTCCGGCAGCGTTCCGCACTTCTGTGGTCCGGACCCTGCGGGCCGACGCCTTCACCGGCAAGGCCGGCGATGGAACAGGGGTGTCCTTGTACGTGGTCACTGCTTCGTCCTCCAGGGTGCATAGGTACGCTCCACCCACAGCAGAAGCTGATCGAGGAGAAGAGCTGCGATACCGATGACGATGATGCACGCAATCGCCAACGAGGTGTCCAGCTGGGTGCCGGATATGTAGGCGAGTCCACCGATGCCGGGGATGCCGTCGTTCATTTCAGCGGCAACGATCGCGGACCAGCAGAGCCCGGACGCCAGCCTCACACCGTTGATGATGTCAGGCAGAGCTCCGGGAAGCAGCACGGTCCGGAACACCTGGACACGGCTCGCCCCCAACGACTCGGTCGCCAGAATCCAGTCCCGGCGAACTCCGGTCACACCGACGAGCGTTGACACGGCCACGGTCGGAAAGGCTGCCAGAAACAGCAGGACGACCTTCGACTGGTCCCCGATACCGAACCAGACAATGAGAAGTCCTATGTAGCCCAGTGGCGGAAGGGCCCGGAGAAAGGACAGGTAGGGTTCCACCACTGAACGGACCCCGCGGCTACTGCCGAGCAACCATCCGAGCAGCACCCCGACCACTGTGCCGGCCCCCAGTCCGACCGCTATGCGCTGGATGGTGGCCAGCAGATGCTGCCACAGGAAGTATCCCTGGACACCGCACTCCGGACGACCGCTCCCTGAAGCCGACTGACACAGGTTCGTGGTGACAAGCCTGTCGGCCACCTCACCCGGACCCGGGAGAACCACCGGGTCCAGACCCCCGAAGCGGGCGACTGCCCACCATACCGCGATGACACCTGCAAGCGTGCCGAGATGCAGAGGTATCCGTCGCCGACGCAGGCCGGCAAGCAGACGTGACACACCACCATGACCCCCCTCCCCTGCTCCACCGAGGGCGGGACCGCCGGGCACAGAGTCGACGGGCACAGAGTCGACGGAGACGACACTGACAGAGGCACTGCCTCCTGACGCAGTGCCGTCAGAACTACCTCCCCCTCCCGAGACACTGTCGGGTGAACGGGCGTCCGGGACTGAACCGGGTGAAGCACCGGAAGGCGTCATGACGCACCTCCGACAGAGCTGACTGCGGCATGGTCGACGGAGGTGTCGATAACCGGGTTGATCTGTGTTCCGGAGAGTGCTCCGGCCGGTTTCCCTCCCACGGAGGAGCCGGTCTCAGAAGAAACAGAAGGTACCCGAGGTTCAGGGTGATTCGTCACTGTGACGCCACGGCGAAGTAGTGCGGGAACCGTTCCCTCGCCGACGTAGAAGCTCTCCTCCAGGTGCGGATAACCGGAGAGGATGAAGTGGCGGATACCCGCGGCACGGAATCTGTCGATGTTCTCCGCCACCTGATCATGGGAACCGACGAGCGCGGTACCCGCACCACCCCGGACCAGACCGATCCCCGACCACAGTCCGGGGAAGAACTCCAGGTCCCTGGCGTCCCCTCCCTGGCGGAACGCCGCACCACGACCGTGGATCTCCGCGATCCGACGCTGACTCTCAGACTGCGAGGTCCTCAGACCTGCCTGGGCCCGGGCCACGGCGTCCGGGTCGAGGGAATCATAGAGCCTCTGGGCGGACGCCCAGGCCTCTTCCTCGGTGTCCCGCGAAATGACGTGGAGACGTATACCGTACTCGAGCGTTCTGCCGTACTCTGCCGCCCGGGCCGCTACCCGCGACAGCTTCTCCGCGACCTCGTCCGGATGCTCCCCCCATGTCAGGTAGACCTCGGCCCGCCTGGCCGCCACCTCGATACCGGCCGGTGAGGAACCACCGAAGAAGATCCTCGGCACCACCCGGGGCCTGCGGGCCAGGACGCCACCTTCAATCCGGACGTGTTCTCCTTCATAGTTCACCGGACCGGGTTCGGACCACAGTCGGGAGGCGGCGTCGAGGGCTTCGTCGGCGATGGCGTACCGTTCCTCCTTCGTCGTGTGGTCTCCGAAGGACCGTTGTTCGGCGTCCTCCCCTCCGACCACCACGTTAAGTAGCAGGCGGTTGTCCGAGAGTTCCTGGTAGGTCTGCACCTGCTGGGCGAGCAGCGCAGCGGGAACCAGACTGGGGCGGAAGGCGACAAGGAACTTCAGCCGGTCCGTTGCGCTGAGCAGTGCGGCTGTCGTGAGCCAGGAATCCTGGCACCAGCGTCCGGTCGGGGTGAGGACGGACTCGAATCCGTTGTACTCTGCGGCCTGTGCCAGTTGGGTAAGATACCGCAGGTCAGGGAATCGGTCACCGACCTCGGCACCGGCTCCGTGACCCCCTCCCACGATCCCCCGGGAGTCGCCGTTGGTGGGAAGGAACCAGTGGAGTGTCACTTCCGGGGACGGGGGCAGTGACAGGGGCAGTTCGGTGGATGTCGTCGTCATGGGCTCCGAGTAGACCACCCTGTCTGTTCCCGGCTCCACCGTTCCATTCGCCGTGAGCGGAACGGGTCCCACCTCCCGCTTTGCAAGAGTACAGACAGAGCGGTCTGTTCTTTTCATTCCAACTGACCTAAGGTGTAACCCATGACCGTCACCGCACTCTCCCCCGAGACCCGCCCCACCTCCACCACAGGGACCCGCCCCACCGTGTACCGACAGACCACGTACCCCGCACCCTCCGGCCGTTCCCGGTCCCACGCCCCCACTCAGAACGGACCGGCAGGAACTGCAGAGCCCGCCGAACCTGCCGAGCCTGCCGTGGTGTCCACCGCACGTTTCGCCACCCCGGTGACCGGTCCCGCACGCGTACTCCACCAGATACGGACCTCACCCGGCATCACCCGGTCACGGCTCCACCAGGACCTGGACCTGTCACAGCCGACCGTGACCCGGCACGTCGCCGCCCTCATCGACGCCGGCCTCGTCGAACAGGCCTCCCCCGCCCAGAGCTCCGCAACCACGGTAGGACGCCCGGGAACCACCCTCCTTCCCGACGGACGCCACCTCACCGCCCTCGGAGCACACGTGGGACTACGCAGTACGCAACTTGTCGCGGTCGACGGCTCCGGACGCCCCCTGAGATCCCGGACCCTGAAACTACCTCTGCCGGACCTCCCACCCGAAGAAGCTCTCGAAGCCGTGCACCACGGCCTCACCTCCCTGGCCAGAGGCCTGCCGGACCCGGTGGGTCTGGGTGTCGCCTTCTCCTCCCCCGTCGACGCGACCGGGCATGTCTCCTCCCGTGCATACGGCTGGAACTCGGTCGATGTCGCCGGAATCCTCGGCAGGGCCGCCGCCGGCAGTGGACTTCCCGTGTCTCTGGCGACCGGTGTCGGTGCCATGGCAGGATCTGAGCTGACCAGCACCCCGTTGGGAACAGCTGACAGTGACATCCCCGGCGGCAGATCCACGCTCTACGTCTATGCCCGCGAACTTGTCGCCCACGCCTGGATCGTCGGGGACGCCGTCCACCAGCCGTTCACGGGAGTCTCCCCCGCCGCCTTCACCCGTATCGCCGAATCCGGGTCTTTCAGTGTCTCCCGGAACGGCTCCGGACATCCCCTGGGGACGACAGCAGTCCTCGAAGCCTCCCGGCGGCGCGGGATCAGGGTCTCATCGGTCAGCGAACTCGTCGCGCTGTCCTCGACGAACCCGGTGGCCAGGGAACTCCTCGACGAACGTGCCGAACTGCTCGGCCAGATCATTTCACTGGCTGTGGAAGTCGTGGACCCTGCGACAGTGGTCTTCGCGGGAGAGGCGTTCACCGCCGATCCCGGCGCCGTGAAAATCATCGCCCGTCACCTGCGCGGGGACGCCCCGAGGCGTCGTCTCAGCATCCAGCGGGCGGGTGACGGGATCCTGTCACGGGCTGCCGCGGTCACCGCCCTGCACCGGCTGTGGTCAGACCCCCTGTCATGATCCCCCTGGCCTGATCCCCCTGGCCTGATCACCGCCTGGTCACCCCGACCAGACCCCCGGACCGGTTCCGGTTGACGCTGTCCGGTGCTGTCTAGCGAGGTTCGCCGGAGGCAGCGGCGGCACTGTCCGCGCCGGTACGGTCGGCACGGATCTGCCCGACGAACGCCTCCAGTCGGTCGGCCACGGGACCGGGCTCCCGGGCCCACCGGTTGTGGCCCAGGGTCTCGGGGAGCTCCTCGATCCTGGCAAAAGTCTTCGGCAGCAGTGACGCCAGTGCCCGGCAGGACTCGACCGTGCAGAAGTCATCGTCGACGAACCTGGTGAGCAGCACCGGTACGCTGACTTTCTGCATCGCGTCCATGTAGTCGATGTCCCGGCCCTTCAGGTCCTCCAGGGAGTTGGTACGACCGAACCGGGCCCATTCCCGCAGGTGCACGCCGGACTGTCGTCCGTAGTTCGCCACGTCCAGGGGCCCCGCCGGCCAGTAGCCGAGGACGGAGCTCACGGCCCGCATGACGATGCCGCCGATCCGCAGCCGACGCTTCTCGGGGTCAGGGAAAGCCCGGTGGTAGGGTGATCCGGTTCCCACACCCATCATGCCGACCACCCCGAGTTCCGCCGCCTCCGGTCGGGCGAGGAACAGTGCCCCGATCTGACCGCCCATCGAATGGGTGAGGAGGACGGTCGGGTGGTCCTCCTCCAGGTCGAACCAGGCCTTCGCGGCGCGGACAGTCCGGGGATAGTCCTGGGACGCCATGTCGTGGTACCCCCAGCGGGAGGACAGTGACGCCACCGCTGTGCTTGACCCCTGCCCGCGCAGTTCCCCGACAGCCACGGGAAAGCCACGTCGGGCCAGTTCTTCGGCCAACGGCCGGTAGTACCGGGCACCCATGCCGAATCCGGGCCACACCACGACGAGAGGCCGCGGGGACCCCGCAGCCGCGGAGGAGACCTGTGCTGCGGCAGGGTACAGCAGCACGGTGGAGACTGATCCGCCCGGCATGGACACGTACATCGATGACGGGGTGGTGGCTGACTGGCGGGGTGAGGGGGTGTCAGACATCGAGGAAACGGACATCCTTCGCATTTCTGGTGATGAAGCTGCGGCGGGCGACCACGTCGTCACCCATGAGGACGGCGAAGGTTTCGTCGGCGTCCGCGGCGTCCTCCAGGGTGACCTTCTTCAGGATCCTGTCGGCGGGGTCCATGGTCGTCTCCCACAGTTCCTTGGCGTTCATCTCGCCGAGGCCCTTGTAACGCTGGATGCCGTCGTCCTTGTTGATCTTGCGCCCGGCGGCGATACCTTCGGCGAGCTGGGAGTCCCGCTCTGCGTCGGAGTAGGCGAAACCGGGCTCACCCTTGGCCCACTTGAGCTTGTACAGCGGCGGCATGGCGAGGTACACGTGGCCTTCCTCGATCAGCGGGCGCATGAACCGGTACAGCAGGGTCAGCAGCAGGGTGGCGATGTGCTGGCCGTCGACATCGGCGTCCGCCATGAGGACGATCTTGTGGTAGCGGAGCTTCCTGATGTCGAACTCGTCGTGGATACCGGTGCCCAGAGCGGTGATGATCGCCTGCACCTCGGCGTTCTTCAGGACCTTGTCCAGGCGGGCCTTCTCCACGTTGAGGATCTTGCCGCGCAACGGGAGAATCGCCTGGAACATGGAGTCACGTCCGGACTTCGCCGACCCGCCTGCGGAGTCACCCTCCACAATGTAGATCTCGGAGCGCACCGGATCCTTCGACCGGCAGTCCGCGAGCTTGCCCGGGAGACCGCCGAGATCCGTGGCGGACTTCCGGCGCACCAGGTCACGGGCCTTACGCGCGGCGACGCGGGCCTGCGACGACGAGACCGCCTTGTTGACGATGGCCTTGGCCTCGGCGGGGTTGGCGTCGAACCAGTCCGAGACATGCTCGTTGGTGGCCTTCTGGACGAACCCCTTGATCTCGGAGTTCCCCAGCTTGGTCTTCGTCTGCCCCTCGAACTGGGGGTCTCCGACGCGCACCGAGATCACCGCGGCAAGTCCCTCACGGCAGTCGTCACCGGTGAGGTTCGGCTCCTTGTCCTTCAGCAGCTTGTGGTCCCTGGCGTAGCGGTTCATCAACGAGGTCAGAGCGGCGCGGAACCCCTCCTCATGGGTGCCGCCTTCAACGGTGTTGATGGTGTTGGCGAAGGTGTGGACCGACTGGGAGTACCCGGAGTTCCACTGCAGGGCGATCTCGACCTCGTGGTCCTCCCCCTTCGCCTCCAGGTCGATGACGGTGGGGTGGACCGGGGTCTTGTTCTTGTTGAGGTGGTCGACGTAGTCCTTGAGACCGTCAGGATAGTGGAAGACTCTCGTCCGGACCTTCCGCCCGGACGACCCGCTGTCGTCGACCTCTCCGGCGGCCCGGGGTGCCGCTGCTTCGTCGGCTGCGGCGTCGGCAAGGTCCTCCTCCTGCTCGACAACGTGGTGACGCTCGTCGGTGAGGGTGATGGTCAGTCCCTTGTTGAGGAAGGCCATCTCCTGCAGCCGGCGGGAGACCGTGTCGAAGTTGTAGGTCGTGGTCTCGAAGATCTCCGGGTCAGCCCAGAAACGCTGCTTCGTGCCGGTTCCGCGGGCCTTCTTCACCTGCTCCAGCTCCTCGGGGACCGAGTGGTCGAAGACCTGGCGCCAGAGGTAGCCGTCCCTGCGGATCTCGGTCTCCACCCGGGTGGACAGGGCGTTGACGACAGAGATACCCACACCGTGGAGACCACCGGACACGGCGTACGCCTGGGAGTCGAACTTGCCGCCGGCGTGGAGTTCGGTCATGACGACCTGGACGGTGGGACGCCCCGTGGGGTGCATCTCCACGGGGATGCCGCGGCCGTTGTCGGTGACCTCCACCGAGCCGTCGTCCTTGAGGGTGACCTCGACCCGGTCGGCGTAACCCGCCATGGCCTCGTCGACGGAGTTGTCGACAACCTCCCAGATGAGGTGGTGCAGACCACGCTCACTGGTGGAACCGATGTACATGCCCGGACGCTTCCGGACCGCTTCGAGGCCCTCCAGGATGGTGATCTGGTCTGCGCCGTAGTCCTCGGATCCGTGGTGGGTTCCCTGTCCAGCGCTCATCTCAGCCTCAGCCACAGCCTTTTCCACTCCTTGATAATTACAGCTCCAACCACACCATCCTACCTGTTCGGGGACGGCTCCGGGATCATCCGTAGGTGTCCCGCGGTCCCCGACCCTTCACGTGGTAGCGGCCCTTCCTCCAGTTCGGGGGACGCGGACCGTAGATGCGCAGTTCAGCGACGACATCGGGCCCCACCTTCCGCGCGATGGTCTGCAGGATCATCGACTGCATGAGGCGCAGGTTCGTCGCCCAGGCGGTGGAGTCGCACTCGATGTGGAGCTGCCGCTCCTTCTCCTTGTACATCGCCACCGTGGTGTGTCTGGCGACGTCCTCGCCGACGATCCCCGCCCAGTTTCCCTTGAGTGTGCCGACGGCGAAGTTGCGGTTCCAGCCGTTGCGACGGATCTCCCGTTGCACCAGCTCCCCGAACACGCCGGGATCACGGTAGCTGCGGTCCGGACGACCGTCGTACCGGGTCTTCATGGTCCGGGGACGGTTCCCCCGCCGACGCCGCGGGTTGAAGGGCTGCCGTTGCGGAACCGGCGCCGGAGACAGGCCGTCCCCCTTCCCGGTGCCTGACGCCCCGGGCGCAGGCTTCGACAGTCGCCGGAGTTTCTCCCACTGCGCGGCGACCGGATCGTGTTCCGGGTACTCCCGGTCAAGACTGTCACTCACCGTCGACCCTCCCGTCTGCGCTGTCTGTGCCGGCTGTGCCGGCTGTGCCGTCCGCAGGATCCGCAGGATCTGAGGTGCCGGCCGGCCCCGGGGGCACGTCGAGCCCGGAGACCCGCCCCTCCTCCGTCACCTCCGCGCGCACCGTGTGGACCTGCGCGGACGTCAGAAGTCCGGCGGGGATGTCCTCGTCAACCGCTGCAGTGACGAGAACCTGCTCCGCCTCACCCGCCAGTTCGACGAGGGCCGCCCGCCTCGTCCGGTCGAGTTCGGCGAAGACGTCGTCGAGGATGACGACCGGTTCGGTACCGTCGGCACGCTGCATCCGGTGTGAGGCGAGCCGGAGAGTGAGCGCGAATGACCAGGACTCGCCGTGGCTGGCGTACCCCTTAGCCGGCTGTGTACCGAGCACGAGCTGAAGATCGTCACGGTGCGGACCGGTGAGTGTCACGCCGCGGTCGATCTCGGCGTCCCTGCGCTCCGCCAGCCGTGCCAGCAGCACGGCCTCGGCGACACCGGGGTCGATGAGGTAGTGCGTGCCCGAGGAGGGCTCCGCACCGATCCCGATCTCTCCGAGATCGGCGTCCACGGTGGACGTGTAGGCGATGTGTGCCGGACGGGAACCGGGTGCGAGCCTGCCGTAGGTGTCGGCGACATGGGGTGCGAGATCGTGGACGACCTGGACCCGGGCGGACATGATCTCCCCGCCGAGCCGGGCAAGCTGTCCGTCCCAGACATCGAGGGTGTCCGACACCGCCGCCGGGGAGGACGCCGACTTCAACAGGGCGTTACGTTGCCGCAGCACCTTGTCGTAGTCCGCACGGACCCCGGCCAGCCGTGGATACCGCGCGGTCATCACCTCGTCGAGAAAGTGCCGACGCTGCTCCGGCTCCCCCCTGACCAGGGCCAGATCCTCAGGTGCGAACATGGTCGTCCTGACGATCCCGGTCAGTTCCCTCTGACTCCGGCAGGGCGTCCGGTTCACCGCCGCGCGGTTGGCCCCGCGGGCGTTGATGACAAGGTGGGCCGTGAGTTCCCGGCCGTGGTTGACCGCGGTGGCCGAGATCCGGGCACGGTCCTGTCCTTCACGGACCAGGGCGGCGTCACCGCTGACCCGGTGGGACGACAGGTGTGCCAGGTAGCCCACCGCCTCGACGATGTTGGTCTTCCCGTTGCCGTTCGGTCCGACGAACACCGTGACACCGGGACCGAGCCCGAGGTCGAGTGACGCCCAGGACCGGAAGTCCCCGAGATGCAGTGAGCGCAGGTACATGCAGGTGGCGGTGTCCCTAACCCGGAAGGCGGACCGGCATGAGCAGGTAGATGAACGGGGTTTCCGGGGTGGGGAACGCGCCGTCGGGCCCGGGCTGCGGAAGATCCTCGGGTTCGGGGAGGAGGATGGCGGGACGGGAAGGTTGGGTGAACCCGAACACCACCCGGTCAGTGTGGATCGCCCCGAGACCGTCCTTGAGGTATCCGGGGTTGAACGCGATGACCAGAGGCTCACCCACGAATGCGCAGGGAAGCTGCTCCTCTGCGACACCGATATCGGAACCACCACCGGAGATGGTCAGCCCACCGTCCTCGAAGGCCATCCTGATCTGAGAGTTCCCCTCGGTCACGAGGGAGACGCGCCGGATGGCGTCGAGAAGCGGTGCGATCTCCACGGACGCCAGGGACGTGTTCTGCTTCGGCAGAAGGGGGCGGAACTTCGGGAAGTCGGCGTCGATGAGACGGGTGGTCGACCTCCGGTCGTTGGTGGCGATGCCCAGCAGCCGGCTGCCCCCGGAGGAGGGGTCGGTGTCCAGTGCGATCTCCACCGGCTCCCCGGTGGAATCGAGGGAACGGGCCGTGTCCGCCAGGGTCCGTGCCGGTATCAGCAGTTCGGCGGAGATGTCGGCACGGGCGGGGGCCCAGTCCACGGTGCGCACCGCGAGACGGAATCTGTCGGTGGCGGCGAGGACGAGGTGTTCACCGTCGATCTCCATGCGGATACCGGTGAGCATGGGAAGGGTGTCGTCGCGTCCGGCGGCGACCGCCACCTGGCTGATGACCTCGGAGAACAGGTAAGGGTCGAGTGTTCCGGCGACCGGAGGGAATTCCGGGAGCACCGGGTAGTCGTCGATGGTCATGGCGGGGAGCTCGAAGTGGGAGCTCCCGCAGTTGACGAGCACCTTGGTGCCGTCGAAATCGATGCGGACCGGCTTGTCCGGGAGTGCGCCGATGATGTTGGAGGCCAACCGGCCGGCGACGAGTATCCGGCCGGGTTCCGCGACGTCGGCGGACACCCGGACCTTCGTGGAGACCTCGCGGTCGAAGCCGGAGAGCTGGAGCCCTTCGTCCGTGGCCTCGATGAGAACTCCCCGCAGGATCGGCTGCGAGGCCTTGCTCGGGAGGCTGCGTGCCACCCAGGCCAGGGCCGAGGAGAGGTCGTCCTTGGCCACGGTGAAGCTGACGGACTGCTGGTCCCCCAGCTGGTCGGTGGTCACTCGTCGTCACCTTTCTGCAGGTCGCTCATGGTGTCACTCATTCGAACATGATTCGAACACCCGGGTTGCCGGCGTTCCCGGCACTCCCGGGCTGGGATGTGACCCTGCCCGGGGCAGGGAACACCTTCGGCTCTGTCGTCCCACAGTAGTCCACCGGGGTGGACTGCCGCGAGGCATCCCCTGAGATGGGACGGTGCGCGGGTCCCGGCCGTGCCGGTGACCGCGTCGCTGTATCCCCACCCCCTTTTTCTTCGTGATGATCTCCAGTAGATCGGTAGCAGTAGCAGTAGGGAGTGTGGAACGTGTGGACAACCACGGATCGGGCCTGTTCGTGGGCTTGACGGAGCTGTGGAGCTGAGGGTCACACAGTTGTGGATAACTCGGACCAATTGTGGACAACTCCCGTCGCCGCGCGGTTGTCCACAGGCGTTCCACCGGATTCTGCACTGGAGGACGCCAAGTTGTCCACAACCCTGCGGGTCTCTGACCTGCAGAAACAGTACTTTGTCAGAGGAAAGATCAGAGAACAGCTTCGGCTGAAGCACAGTCTTGTGATTCATCCACAGGCGGAGGGGTTTATCCACTGGCGGTGGATCTCCTGGACGGCTGATTCCGGCTCCACCGCTGAACAGGACGGAATCCCGGCGGATCACAGACTTGTAATTACATCGCTGTGGATAAACCTGTGGAGAGTGTGGACAGAGCGACCGGGTTGCCCGACTCCGGCCGTCGGAGGTTCTGTATGTGCCCGTTCTGCTCCGCCGGGAGTTCCTCTTCGTTCTGGGCGTCCTCCCCTCCCTCCCCGTTGTCCCTCCCCGGACACCTGACCCGGACACCTGCCCGCAGCTTCCTGCCCGACTGCGCAGTCCCCTCCGACTGCCGGCCCCCGGCGCAGATGTCAGCGCTGCCGGGCTCGGGACTTGATCTTCTGGGTGAGCTCTTGGAACTGCTCGAAGATGACGGTGTTCTCCTGGATCGCCTTCCTCATCTTCTTTTCCGCGTGCATGACGGTGGTATGGTCCCGGCCCCCGTACACCTCACCGATCTTCGTCGTCGACATCTCGCAGTATTCCCTGGTCAGGAACATTCCGAACTGTCGTGCCGTGACAATCTTGCGTACCTTCGACGGGCCGGTCAGCTGGTCGAGGGAGACGTTGAAATGCTCCGAGATCACCTCGATGACCATCTCCGAGGTGATCTTGACATCCTGCGGGAGAATGTCCTTGACCACGACCTCCGCAGCGGAGATGGTGATCGGTTCCCCGGTCATCGAGCAGTAGGCCACCACCCGTGTCAGCGCGCCTTCGAGTTCGCGGATGGACGACTCGTTACGGCTGGCGATGAACTCCAGGACGTCCCTGGGAACTTCAGCGCCGTTGAGCTGGGACTTCTTCGCCAGAATCGCCATCCTGGTCTCGAGGTCCGGGGTCTTGACATCAGTGGTGAGTCCACCCTCGAAGCGGGTCCTGAGCCTGTCTTCGAGGGTGGTGAGCTGCGACGGGGGCCGGTCGGACGACAGGACTATCTGATGGTTCGCCTGGTAGAGGGCGTTGAAGGTGTGGAAGAACTCCTCCTGGGTCGATTCCTTGCCCTGAAGGAACTGGATGTCGTCGACGATCAGCAGATCAAGGTTGCGGTAGTTGCGTTTGAACTGGTCAAGGGCCAGTGGTCCGCCCTGAATCGCGTTGATGAACTCATTTGTCATCTCTTCGCTGGAGACGTACCGGACCCGGATGGTCGGCTTGAGCTCCCGGGCGTAATGGCCGATGGCGTGCAGAAGGTGGGTCTTGCCCAGACCAGGCTGCCCGTAGATGAACAGGGGGTTGTACGCCTTCCCCGGGTTCTCGGCCACCGCGCGGCAGGCAGCCGCCGGAAACTGGTTCGACGGACCGGTCACGAAAGTGTCGAAAGTGTACTTCGGGTTGAGCCGGTTCTCGTCGTCGGCGTGGGTCGCCGCCGCGGCCGGGGCAGTTGCCGCGGTGGTCACGGGAATTCCGGCGGTGACTGTGACCGGTTCCGCAACGGCGGAATGGTCCGTGAACGGTGACGGGGGTTCGGCGGAGGGCCGTACCGAAGGCTGGACACCGACCGCGCCACCTGCGGTGTCGACGGGTCCGGGGAACGTGGCGTCCGCCATGTTCTCCCACAGGTCAGGAGTGTGCACCGGTCCCGGGGGAACCGGTGGGAGTTCACTGAACACGGAGTGGCGACGGTCCCCGTCTGCGCCGTCCTGACGGGCTGCGACGACCTGCGGCGGGGCGTCAACCCTGGTCACGGAGGGTTTTCCTGCGGGCGGGCGCAGTTCCTCCTGGCCGGTGGCCGTTTCGGAGTCCCGCTGAAGTCCCTGCTGGACTCCCTGGTCGTGGGACTGTTCCGCAGCACGTTCGGCGGCGGGCTCCGGTGTCCTCTCCTTGACGCTGAGGGACAGGGTCACCGGATAGCCGAGTTCTCTCTCCAGGACTTCGCTGATGTCTCCGCTGATCTTCTTCTTTGTTTCATTGCACACCCAGTTCGACGGTGCGGTGAGCACAGCAATCCCGTCGACGACGACCACCGGGTCCAGCTGTTGCAGCAGGCTGCGGGAACGGGGGGTGATCTCGGGGAACTCAGCCGAATCCGCATCTGCGGTGACCCACCGGGTGACGAGGTTCGCCCAGACGGAGGGAAAGTCCTCTGGTGTGGTCATCGGGTCGGTCCTTTCGAAGGTCTGCGAATCGGGAGAGGGGTGAATCGGGGCCGGGACATGTCAGAGTAGCCCGTTCCGGGGTGACCCCGTAGGTCTACCCGTTCACGGACACGGCCGACGAAATAATACACAGGGGACACCGAGGGTTCACCGGAAGGAAACCCACCGGGATGTGGAAAACCCCGGGGCGGTGTGGCCTGCGCATCCACAGGTTTGTGCACACCTGTGGATAACTTTTCCGGCTGTGTTGTCAACAGGCTACTCCACTGCTGTGGACAACCCCAAGGAGGCTGTGGAAAACGGTCTGACCTGCACGTTAGCGGGTTAAACAACACCTTGAAGGTTCGGGGGCGGACGAAGTTGTCCACAAGCTGTGTGTGGACAGTGCAACCTGTTCCCTGACCTGCGGCGCTCTGCTGTTCCACGGCGTCCGGGTGTTTTCCACGGCGCGGGGACATCCGTCCCCCCGGAAGGGTCGGTGGAGCATCCCCCGGGTTTCCACCCGGGACTCCCCCGGCTGTCCGGGGCCTGTGGCCCGGATTGTGGCCCGGAGTGTGGCTCGCCGCCCGGACGCAGTGGCGGTTCCGGCGGAGAAACAGCCGGTGCCGGGCCCCTGAGGACCGCGGTCGGAGGCTGGGTCGGGAGGGGGAACAGGCAGGTAAATGACAAGCGTGTGACGCGTGTCGGATTTTGCGCAACGCTCCGGAGCCTGTAAATTGTCCCTCGTCTTTGAGTGTCAACGGACCACGGGCCAGCGCCCTGACATCCCCGACCCTCCTCTCCGCCCGGAACGACTGGGGCGGACGGTCGACACCGTACGGGCCAGTCCCGGATAGTCGACCACACCAGCTATGACCGCAACACCGTGGTCGGCGGCCGGTCCGTAAGTGCCTCCCTGTCCGGGAGGCACGGAGCGGGTTCCGGTGGTCGACCACGGTCACACAGAACAAGGAGTGAGTACCGTGGCCAAGGGCAAGCGTACTTTCCAGCCGAACAACCGCCGTCGTGCCCACAAGCACGGTTTCCGTACCCGCATGCGCACCCGCGCAGGCCGCGCCATTGTCTCGGCGCGCCGCAGCAAGGGCCGCAAGTCCCTCACCGCGTGATTCTCAGCGCAACTGACTGAGACTGCACACCACCGCCGTGCTTCCCCCGGAACACCGCCTGCGTTCCACCTCCCTGTTCGGGGAGACTGTCCGCAGGGGCAGGAAGAAAGGGAGTCGCACGGCGGTGGTGTACGTGTATGAGCGCCAGTATGAGGGAACGGGCGCGGGATACCCGGCCACGGTCGGGGGACCACGGGTGGGCCTGGTGGTCTCGAAAGCCGTGGGCAATGCCGTGACCAGGCACGCCGTGTCCCGGAAACTGCGTCACACCGCCGGGCGGATCATCGCGGACGGCGTCCCTGCCGGTCTGCTGCGCCCTGAACACTCTGTCGTGCTCCGGGCCCTGCCCGCCGCCGCGGACGCGACCTCCGGGGAGCTGGAGCGGGATGTGCGTCATGCACTCCGACGCCTCCTCGGTTGAGAGCGCCCCGCTACAGGGCGGGGGACAGCCCGGTGACCTGTCCACCGGACGTGCCCGCCTGCTCCGGTGGCTGATCCTCGGTTACCAGAACTACCTTTCACCCCTTAAACTGGGTCCGTCGTGCCGTTTTACGCCGTCGTGCAGCGCTTACGCCCTCACCGCCTTCGCCAGGTTCGGGGTGGTGAAGGGTTTTGTGCTCAGTGCTGCCCGACTGGCGAAATGCGGCCCCTGGCACCCCGGCGGTTGGGATCCTGTCCCTCCTGCGGGGAGTCGGCGTCACTGACGGCAGTTCCCGGGTCCTGAGCGGGGCTCCGTCTCTTTTACCGACGCCCGCAGCCCACCATCAAGGAGAGCAAGGAGAGTCCGAGAGCAGTGCTCAATTTCATCTACTACCCCATCTCGTGGGTGCTCTGGTTCTGGCACAAAGCCTGGAGCCTCATCCTCGATCCGGATTCCGGGATCACCTGGGCTTTGTCGATCATCTTCCTGGTGGTGACGATCCGTCTGATCCTGGTCCGACCGATGATCAACCAGCTGCGTTCCAGCCGCAAGATGCAGGACATGCAGCCGCGGATGCAGGAGATCAAGAGGAAGTACCCCAACGACCAGCAGACTCAGGCTCTGGAGATGCGGAAGCTCCAGAAGGAGATGGGGGTCAACCCGCTGGCGTCCTGCCTCCCGATGCTGGTCCAGATCCCGATCTTCATCGGACTGTTCCACGTGCTCCGGTCGTTCAACCGGACCGGTACGGGCCACGGCCAGATCGGTATGACGATCGAGGAGACCAGGAACACCGCCAACTACGGGTTCGGTGTCGACGAGGTCCGGTCCTTCCTCGATGCACGTCTCTTCGGTGCCCCGCTCTCGTCCTATATCTCCATGCCACAGGACACCTTCGGGGCGTTCACCGCGGACGGGTCGATCGACTTCACCCGGACGAACATCATGCTGGTCGTCATCCCGATCATGCTCATCGCCGCAGTGATCATGCACTTCAACGCCAAGCACTCACTGGCACGGCAGGCGCGGAAGAAGGCCGAGCAGCCGAAGAAGAAGGGAGCGACGACCCCGCAGCAGGACATGATGGAATCCCAGATGGCCATGATGCAGAAGCTCATGGTCTGGGTGATGCCGGTGCTGTCCCTGCTCGGTGCGTACTTCTGGCATGTCGGCCTGGCCGTTTACATGCTCACCAACACCACCTGGACTTTCGCCCAGCAGGTTCTGGTCTACCGGAAGATGGACCGTGAGGAGGCCGAGGAGAAGGAGGCGAAACTGGCCGCGAAGCGGACCAATGCTCCCCGACCCGGCAAGAAGCCGAAGCAGCAGACATCCGGTGAATCCCAGGCGACCTCGACTGCTGTCCTGGAGGACACCTCCCGATCCGCCGAGGCGCAGGATCCGGCCGTGCAGGACGCCGGGAACGCGGCGGCCGTCGCCGGTCCGGAGGTGGACTCCGGTGACGCTGCCACCGCAGGTGCCGGTACTCCTGCCGGCCCGCCTCTGACCGAAGCCCAGGTGAAGTCGATCCGCGGTGAGGCGGCACACTGGACCCCTGCTGAGCTGGACGCCGAGATCGCCGGTATCGAGGCCCAGATCGCCGACCCCGCCACCCGGAAGAAGTCCAAGAAGCAGAAGAGGCTTGCGGTGCTCAAGGAGTACCGGGCCGAGCAGCAGAACGGTATCGGCTGAACAGTCGGTCTCTGCCGGCCGGACCGCGAAGGCCGGCCGGCGGCAGTCCCCGGTGACACCCCCGGATGAGCGACCCCGTGGTCGCCGCCGGGGGTGTCGTCTGTCTGCAGGGCTGACCTGCTAGAATGAGGCCCGTGACTGACTCTGTGACCCCCTCCCCCGACGGCCCGCCGGAGACCGCTGCCCGTGTCTTCGGTGACCGCCTCCGACTTGCCGTGCGGTATGCGGAATGGCTCGCCGATGCAGGCGTGGTCCGGGGGCTCATCGGTCCCCGTGAGGTATCGCGGCTGTGGGAGCGTCATATCCTCAACAGTGCAGTGGTCGGTGAGGTCATCGGAGACGGTGCGAGGGTCGTTGACGTAGGGTCCGGGGCCGGTCTGCCGGGGATACCCCTGGCGATCGCACGACCTGATCTCACGGTCCAGCTGGTGGAGCCGCTGCTGCGCCGGGTGACGTTCCTCAACGAGGTTGTCGACGATCTGGGGCTGGCGAATGTCGAGGTGTACCGGGGGCGTGCGGAGGACAGGAGTGTCGTGGACGCCGTGGGTGGCGCCGATGTGGTGACGTCGAGAGCTGTGGCTCCGGTCGGCAGGCTCATGGGTTGGTCGCTGCCGTTGGCGGCGGTCGGCGGTTCGGTGCGGGCACTCAAAGGATCGAGTGTCGGCGAGGAGCTGGAGCGGGATGCCGCGGAGATCCGGCAGGCCGGGGGTTCGGCGGGCAGGGTTCTGACTGTGGGCGAGGGCGTCCTCGAGCAGCCGACCTATGTTGCAGTCGTGGATCGGCTCAACTGACAGGAGTCCGGTCAGGCTGTCCGGTCACACAACCCGGCTGAGGGGTGCCGCAGCTGCGTTTCACGTGAAACCGGATGCTGCGGCGGAGGGTGTTCCGAGGTCCGGTTCAGAGGGCCGGTTGGCGTTGTCGCCGGAATGGCGGAGGACTAGGCTTGGGGCGGAAGCCGAGGGGAAAGCCGCCCATGTTTCACGTGAAACCGGTCACCGGCAAGAACGGATGACATCGGCGCAGATGCAAGAGATAGGAACTCCATGAGTCCAGCTGACTGGGATGAGACCCCGATCGCTGAAGCAGCACGACGTGCGTCGATCATTCAGAATCCCGCCAAACTGACTCTCCCCCGCCCCGGGCGTTGTCGCCGCATCACAGTCGCCAACCAGAAAGGCGGCGTCGGCAAGACCACCTCCACCGTGAACTTCGCCTGGACCCTGGCCCTGCACGGGATGAAGGTCCTCGTCGTGGATCTCGATCCGCAGGGCAATGCGTCCACGGCGTGCAATGCGGAACACCGGATGGGAACCCCGTCCAGCTATGAGCTCCTCATCGGGCAGAAGAAGGCCGAGGAGACCATCCAGCAGAACGCCGACAACCCCAACCTCTACTGCATTCCCGCCACCATCGACCTCGCCGGGGCGGAGATCGAGCTCGTGTCGATGGTACGTCGCGAGTACCGCCTGCATGACGCCCTGAACGACGACTTCCTCTCGGACGCCGGATTCGACTACGTCTTCATCGACTGCCCTCCTTCCCTCGGACTGTTGACCATCAACGCGATGAACACCGCCACGGAGGTCCTCATCCCGATCCAGTGCGAGTATTACGCCCTGGAGGGGGTGGGGCAGCTCCTCAGCAACATCAACATGATCCGCATGCACCTCAACCCGGAGATCCATGTTTCCGCGGTGCTGCTGACCATGTACGACGCCCGCACCAAGCTCGCCGAGCAGGTGGCTGAAGAGGTCCGCTCCCACTTCGGGTCAGTTGTGCTCCGTAACCTCATTCCGCGCAGTGTGAAGGTCTCGGAAGCCCCCGGGTACAGCCAGACAGTCCTGCAGTATGATCCCGGCTCCCGGGGTGCCATGGCCTACTTCGACGCTGCGGTAGAGTTTGCTGAACGTGGCGACTACCTGCCGACAGAGAGCACCGCGCCTATCGGTGTCGCTCCTGAACTCCGACTGGAGGCGGAACGGTCATGACCGCGAAGAAGAGTGACAAGGCCGCCAAGAACACCGGGACAGCCGGGGCCGGTAAGACCGCTAAATCCGGCAGAGCTTCAACGGCAGGTGAGTCAGGTACGACCGGTGGCCGGAACCGCAGGAACGGACACCCGCAGCTACCGCGCATGGACACCCACCGGGGAGGGCTCGGTCGTGGACTCTCGGCGCTGATCCCCACCGCTCCCCCGGGCCCCAGGCTCGGCGACAGTGCCGCGGACGTCATCCTCGGACCGTCAGGTCGTGGAGGTGGCTCCTCCGCAGCAGCACAGGGCAACGCAAAGCGGTCCACAGGTCCGGGCGGGGCCCTGGGCGCCCTGGGACTCGGAGGAGACTCCCCCTCCTACCCGGCAGCAGGGACCGGGGCAGCCGGGACCGGGGGACGTCCGTCCTCGACCGGTACGGCAGGAACGCTGCCGTCCGGCCGCGCGGTCCGGGACGCCTCGGCCGCCACTGTGGCACGGGCTGTCTTTTGTACAAATCTAGATGTGTACAAAAAACAGGTCCGGGACGCCCGCAGCGGGGCCGACCCGGAGACCGGCTCCACGGTCCGGAACCCCGCCGAGTTGCCCGCTGAACCGGTCAACGAGTTCGGTGCAACCTACCGGGAGATCCCTCTCACCGAGATCCGCACCAACCCGAAGAACCCCCGTCAGGTCTTCGAGGAAGACGCCCTCGACGAACTCGTCCACTCGATCCGGGAGTTCGGGCTCCTCCAGCCTGTCATCGTCCGACCCCTCCCCCGCGGCGACGAGGTCGCCTTCGAGCTCATCATGGGCGAGCGGCGACTGCGCGCGACGAAGCTCGCCGGTCTGGAGGTCATTCCCGCCATCGTCCGGGAAACCGACGACCAGGACATGCTGCGCGACGCGCTCCTGGAGAACATTCACCGGGTTCAGCTCAACCCGTTGGAGGAAGCCAGCGCCTACCAGCAGCTGCTGGAGGAGTTCGGCGTCTCACAGGCGGAACTGGCACGCCGGATAGGGCGGTCACGTCCGTTGATCACCAACATGATCCGCCTGCTGCAGCTTCCGGTACCCGTACAGCGCAAGGTTGCCGCCGGGGTCCTCAGCGCAGGACATGCCAGGGCGATCCTCGGGGTGAAGACCGGTGCGGCCGAGCAGGAGAAGCTCGCCGAGCGGATCATCGCCGAGGGCCTCAGTGTGCGTGCCACCGAAGAGGCTGTGGTCCTGATCAACCGGGGGGACGCTGAGGACGCACCGAAGAAGAAGCGCGAGCCCAGGGAACAGCCCGAAATGGTCCGGGAGTGGGCCAGCTCGGCGGCGGACGCCCTGGACACCCGTGTCACGGTCCAGATGGGTGCGAAGAAGGGGCGGATCGTCGTGGAGTTCGGGGACACCGACGACTTCGAGCGGATCACCGAACTGCTGAAACTGCCCCGGGACTGAGCCTCGGAACGGGGGGACCGGGGATCGTCCGGCTCCTGCGGCCGGGATTCCCGGTGGGTACACTTTCGGTGGTGACGACACACAGCTGACGAGGAGTTCGGGTGGAGATCAGGTACAGCGCGCTGAGCCACGCCGGTGCAGGAATGCTGGAGGCCAGGGCGTCCCGGGACACCTTCTGGGAACTCCCGCCGGGGACGCGGACGGACGACCCCGAGTTCGACCGGCAGATGTGGATACAGTCCGTGCTGTACCGCTGGGGTATCTGCGGGTACACCGCTTACGTAGGTACCGGGGAGAGCGGCAGTGTGGAGCGCCCGGCAGCGACCGTGTTCTTCGCTCCCTCCGGGTACTTCCCGGGGGCGGATGCCATGCCCTCCGGCCCGGCGTCCTCCGATGCGGTACTGATCTCGAATGTCTTCGTCGACCAGCCCTACATGGGGCTGTATCTTGAGCACAGTCTCATCGAGACGGTCCTGACCGAAGCGGAGCGCCGGGGTGTGAAAGCGGTGGAGGCGTTCGGCAGGAATGATTCCGGGGAAGCTTCCGACGTGTACATTCCCGAGGGCTACCATGGCTGGGAGGAGCGTCCCACCGGCGAAGACCTCGAGAGCGCGCCGGTGCTTTCGGCGGACATCCTGGTGCAGGAGGGCTTCTACGTCATCGGTCCGCACCGACGCTTCCCCCGCTACCGTCGGGACCTCCACAGCAGGTCAAACCTGTTCTCCACGTTCGGGACGGACGCCCACGAGCTTCTCAACGACCGGGAACCTCTCAGCACCGTCCTCGGTGGAGGACGCTGACAGCGTCCACCCGGGGCGGCTACCCCGGGTGTTGACCGCTGCGGGCTCACCATCAGGACCCACCCCGGGGTCAGAGGCGTCCTTCCTCGGCCAACAGTTCGCTGAACGAGTACTGGCCGGTCTCGGCGACGTCCTTGTCCATCATGTACAGACGCTTCACCGCGACCACCAGTGCTTCGGCAATGGTGTCACGGACCTCCGGGTCGGTCAGTTTTGCGACATCGCCGGGGTTGGTGATGTACCCGGCGTTGAGCTGGACGGTGGGCATCTTGGTCATGCGGAGAACATCCCAGGTCCGCCCGTGGGTGTGGTTGTCACCCAGCCCTGTCCGGGCGGTGACCTCCCGCTGGATCAGACCGGCGAGACGCTCACCGGTCACTGACGTCGCCCCCGTCTCCGAGCCGTAGTAGAAGGACGCCGCGCCGTTCCCCTTCTCATTGTGGTACCAGTCGCAGCGCAGGGAGATCATGAGGTCCGCGCCGAAGGCGTTGGCGATGGACGCCCGGTCCAGGTTGGTGGGATTGTCGGTACGGGGCCGTGAACAGATGGTCTCCACGCCTGCGGAGATCATGCGCCCTTCCGTGCGTGTGGCGAGATCCCAGAGGATCTCCTCCTCGGTGATGTCGCCGTAGGGGCCGGGTACGATGCTCCCGGTCTTCTGTCCGCCGAAACCCGGGTCCAGGACGATACGTTTCCCGGCAAGGTGTGTGCCGGCCGACCGCAGCTGTTCCTGTTCCCTGGCAGCCTGCGGTGAGCCGCCGGTGATCCTGCGGCCCAGACGTGACAGGGACCTGAGGGTCGCCGGGCCGACGATACCGTCAGGGGTGAGACCTGCGTTGAGCTGGTAGTCCGTGACCGCGGCGTAGGTCACGGGGCCGAAGTGCCCGTCGATGCGGGATTTGAGGAAACCGAGGTCGTGGAGATGGGTCTGCAGTTCGGCGACGTCGTCACCGACGAGGTAGTGGCCGGGTGCCTGCAGGTCCAGGACCCGCGCACCCAGGGAGTAGGACGCCTCACGTAACGCCCGGAGCGTCCCGTCGGTGATGTGGCCGTCGGCGACGATGCCGCGCTTCTGCTGGAAGGCTCGGAGGGCGGATTCCAGTCCGGCGTCGAAGTACTCGTCCTCGGGACGCCGCTTCTGGTTTCCTCCGCCCGTGGCGTCCCCGCTGAATCCGTCAAGGAAACCCAGCCGGGCAAGGGTGCCGCGGACCTCCGCCACGCGCGGGGACCGGTCACCGAGTTTATGGACTTCGCCGTACACTGCTGCAGTACCTGCCGGTCAGACCAGGGCGTCGAGAGTTTCGGCGAGCGCGGCCCGGGACTGCTTTCCGTGGAGTTCGGCCACCTTGTGGCCGTCCTTGAAGACGAGCAGGGCAGGGATACTCATGATCTGGTACATCGAAGCCAGAAGGCGCTCTTCGTCGACGTTGACCTTCGCCACGGTCACGCGACCGTCGTAGTCCTCGGCGATGGAGTCGAGTACGGGTTCCATCTGCCGGCAGGGGCCGCACCAGGAGGCCCAGAAATCGACGATGACCGGACGCCCGGCGTCTATGACGGAGGAGCGGAACGTGTCCTGGGTGACGGTCACTGATTCTGCCATTGTGGATCCTCCCGGGTTAGAGGGACAGTTAAGGGGTTCACACAAGGATACCCGTGCAGTGCCCGGGACAGGTCATTGACGAGCGTGCGCCCGGGTTGACGGCGGTGGTGCACGGTAACGGTGGGGTCCCGGCCGGGGGGTGTGAGAGGTCGCCGGGTCAGGCGTCGAGGGCGGCGAGATAGGCTTCGGCGTCGAGAGCGGCGCGGCAGCCCGACCCTGCGGCCGTGACCGCCTGCTGGTAGCGGGAGTCCACCAGGTCTCCGGCGGCGAAGACCCCGGGAACTGATGTCGCCGTGGACGGCTCCGCGACCTTGACATAGCCGTTGTCCTGCAATTCGACCTGGCCTGCGAAGACCTCGGTGCGGGGATCGTGGCCGATGGCGACGAACATCGCGTCCATGGGGATCTCGCGGGTCTCTCCGGTGACGGTGTCCTGCAGTCTGAGCCCCTGGACGGTCCCCTCCCCCAGGACCTCGACGACGGTGGCGTTCATGATCATGTCGATCTTGGGGTTGTTGCGGGCCCTTTCCTCCATGATCTTCGAGGCCCGGAACTCGTCACGGCGGTGGATGAGGGTGACTTTCTCGCCGAACCGGGTGAGGAAGTCTGCTTCCTCCATGGCCGAGTCACCGCCGCCGATGACGGCGATCTGGCGGTCCTTGAAGAAGAAGCCGTCGCAGGTCGCACAGGCGGAGACGCCGTGTCCGAGCAGCTTCTCCTCACCGGGGACGCCGAGGTACCTGGGCGCGGCGCCGGTCACGAGGATGACGGTCCTGGCGTGGAACTCCTCGTCGTCGGTGAAGACTTTCTTGATGTCTCCGTCGAGTTCCACCCGGACGACATCTTCCATCCTCAGGTCGGCGCCGAAGCGTTCGGCCTGGTTGCGCATGTTCTCCATGAGGGTCGGGCCCATGATTCCCTCCGGGAAACCGGGGAAATTCTCCACTTCGGTGGTCTGCATGAGCAGGCCGCCGAAGTCCATCCCCTCGAACACGAGGGGGTTGAGCTCCGCCCGGGCCGCGTACACGGCCGCCGTGTAGCCGGCCGGGCCGGAGCCGATGATGATGACGTCGTGGATGGTGGGGGTCTGCTCGCTCATGACGCCCGATCTTAGCCCCCGCACCGGGTTGGCGTGGCAGCCGGTGGCAGGGTCCCTCAGGCGGTCACCGCCGGCACTGTGTCACGGGCGACGGTCGGTGTGAGCCCCGCCTCTGACAGGGAGGAACGTAACTGCCTGCGGGCCCGGCTGAGCCGTGATTTGACGGTCCCGACCGGTACACCGGTGCGTGCGGAGACGTCCTCCATCGACAGCCCGTGGACATCGGAGAGAACGACCGTGACCCGTAGGCCGGGACGAAGTGAGCGGACGGCGTCCTGCAGGAGCAGGCGTTGGATGGTCCGGCCTGCGTCGACAGCACGGGTGTCGGGAGTTCTGCGCAGGCGGTCCAGTATCCCGTCCTCACTGGCGTCCACCTCTTCGTGGCGTCGGCGTGTGGACCTGATGTGGGTCAGGGCGGTGTTGGTGACGATGGTGCGGAGCCAGGCTGCCGCACAGTCGGTGCCACGGAAGCTGTCCGCCTGACGGTGGACTTTCAGCAGTGCCTCCTGGAGAATGTCGGCGCGATCCTCCGGCGCGATGTGGAGACGGTGCAGCGTCCACATCAGGAGCCTTTCGTGCCGACTGACGAGTACACCGTAGGAGCGGTCACATCCGTCACGGTGACGCTTCAGCAGCTGGGCGTCTGTCAGGTCGTCGTAGTCCCATCGCGGCCCTGTGGTTCGCGTTCGTTGCGCTGCCGGTCCTGCCGTTCCTGCCTGCCCCGGCGTCCCTGCAGGCGCTGTCGTTCCTGCGGCGTGCGGAGTTTCCCCCGGAAGTACAGTCTTCACTGGTGTTTCCCCTCGTGTTGTCCCCTCTCCACCTCCCCCGGTGGAGCAACTACCCGTGCAGTGTAGCTGCTGGATCCGGTGTGTGGGGAGACTGCGGAGTCACGGACCTGTTCCTGTGGATGTCGTATCCACAGGGTGGGGTCGGCTCGGCGGACTTCAGGGCAGGGTGAGTACCCCGG
This sequence comes from Corynebacterium provencense, assembly GCA_900049755.1. GTDB lineage: Bacteria > Actinomycetota > Actinomycetes > Mycobacteriales > Mycobacteriaceae > Corynebacterium > Corynebacterium neomassiliense. Next base: position 488,690 of record LT160593.1, on the reverse strand, counting down.
ACTACGGCGGACTGCTGTGACCCCTGGCGGTATGACACATCCGGAGGTGGCCTTCGTGGCGGCTCTGACCGCCGTTTCGGGGCGCGGACGCCCGTGAGCAGTAATGAATGATGTGTTTGAATGGTGCCGCTTCCCGTCGTCCCCGGAACCGGGCGTCCGGACCTCGTGACGTCACCGGGTCGAAGGACATCGCCGCGGTTGTCTGCCCGTCTGATCCACTGTCTTTCCGGAACGGTTTCACGTGAAACATGGCCGGTGTCTGCGCCTGTGGTCCGAGTCTGCTCCCGCGAAGGTGCGTGGATTCCGGGGTGTATCCGGCAGTACCGGGGCGGTACGGGCAGTACAGGACGGAGCCTGAGGTACCGGCGGCCGGCACGAAGGTGGCCGGCAGTCCCCGGGGATCAGTCTGCGAGGAGACCGCGGATCTTCGCGGCGATCAACCGGGCTCTTTCTGCGGAAACAGGGGCGCCGCGCTGTGACCCCAGGGCGAGGGTGTCCGCAAGGATTCCGGCCTGCCGGACGGTGAGACCACTGAACGCATCGGGATAGGTTGTCCGGAACTCCTCGGTACGGTCGATACGGTCGGTACGGTCGATCTGAGGGTCGCTGACGATAAATCCCACTGTGTTCCTCTCCCACCGGTGCCGGCCGCGTCCGTACCACGGACCGTGGCCCCCGAGCTGACCCGGAGTGTGCTCCGGGCAGAGCGCTGGGCCGGCCCGGATGACAGTGCAGACGGTATCACGGACGCCGCACCGCTTGGCTGTCACCACCCCTCGATTCGAACAGGTGTGCCAACAACTGACCGGTCCAACACTATCCCCGGAACCGGAGGGTGTCCAGTGCCTGCCACCGGTTCCCCCCGGGCAGGCACCCGGACCGGGAGCCTTACTCCGTCGGAGCCGGTGCCACTGCAGAACCGGTACGGTCCCCCTTGACCACCGGCGCCCCGTGGACGGTGATCTCCCCCACCGTCGCGGCGTCCGGCATGGGCAGTCCGGTGATCCACACCAGAACCCGGTCCGCCGGCTTCGGGAGATCCCGGGAAACCCCCTGCTTCCCGTCCTCCGGCACCGTCGTCTCCGGGGACAGTGTCAGTGAGTTTCCCTCGGAGGTCGCGGTGGCCAGCAGTGTCGTCTGGTCCAGTGAGGTCACGTCCCCGTCACCCGTACGCAGCTCCACGGTCATGCCCGGCCTCACCCCCGTCAGCTCAACCTGGGTCACGGCCACGGGCTCCGGCAGAGTGAGCAGAAGACCGATACCGTCCTTCACCGACGACGACGTCGGACCGAACTGGGCCTGGTACTGGGCGCTCGACCAGGTGCTGGACGGGTCTCCGTCGATGGTGAGCGGGGCGTCCTCCGGATTGTCCGGAGTTCCACGGCCGTCCTCCGGAGCCCACTCCCCCACCCCGGTCGGGCGGGAGACCCCGATGGTCCCCAGCCCGTCGCCGCCGAGAATCGAGTCCGTCGTCAGCGGGGAATCCTTCCGCCCGCCGCCCAGCACGGCCAGAGCCACCGCGATCACGGCGACCACGGCGACGACCCCTGCGACAGTGGCCACACCGATCACCGTCAACCGGCCCCGGTTCTCCGGTGCAGCACCGAAACCGGCACGGTCGGTGACCTCCGGGGCCACGTCCGCGGTGGTACGCAGATGCGGGCCCGTCGACTGGTCGTTGTCCGGGTGCGTCGCCTCACGCAGGACACGGGCCAGCTCGTGACCGTCACTGAACCTGCCCGCCCGCGCATCATCGGCGATCCTGGTGAGGTTGTCCGGTACCGCCCCGGGAACCCCCGACAACAGGAGTGACAGAGACACCCCGATGGAGTGCAGGTCGGCGACAGAACCTGCCCCTGCCGAAGACCCTGCCGAAGACCCTGCCGACTCCCCTGCAGAAGACCCGGCCGCACCTGCCGGACCCTGCGGTATGACGCCTGGGAAAGCGAGCACGGCACGACCGTCCGTGCTGATCCTGATCCGGTTCCGGTGGTCGATACCCAGTGAGCATCCCGACCCTGCGGCGTCCGCGAGACCGACCATCGCCCACGCCGCGGCATAGGGGTCGGGGCCGGACTCGGCGACCCGTGTCAGCGGCGTCCCCTCCGTCCAGTCCGCGACGACCACGACCAGGGTCCGCGCGTCACAGATCTCCCGGACCAGAGCCACCGCCGGGGACGTCGCCGTCGCCTCCGCCAGCTTCGCCGTGGCATCGATGATCTCCCGGGTGGACCGTCCCGACCTGAGAGCGTCAATGACCGTCAACGCGACAAGATCACCGTCGGAATTGTCCCGGGCCTGCCACAGTCGGGCCGTCGGCGATCCGCCGTGGTCCGCGAGGAGGCGGTAACGGCCCTGCAGGATCGGCGCACCAGGCACCAGCCGCGGGCCCCGGACCCTGCCCGCGGACAGCGGAGGCAGTGCCCCGACCATGCCGGTGGGCATCATGCCGGCACCCGAATCGCCGAAGGACAGGGCGGTGATCTTCGTGCCCGGGGGTGCGACGGTGGCCGCGCCGTCGCCCTGCTCCTCCTCCGCCACCGCTGCCCGGCGGAACAGGCGGCCGACGACCGGCAGCCGGGACAGGGCAGCCCCGACAGTGACGACCTCCGGCAGCCTGGAGAAGGACAGCAGACCGATGACCACAGCGAGGAAGATGACCCCTGTCACCAGCAGACGGACGATGAAGCCGACCGACGTGTCCGCCCCCACCACGAACGTGGTCAGCAGGACATCCACCCGCCACGCCACCAGAGCCCCCACCGCGGACGCCGCGAACGCCCACAGCCCGGTCTTCAGGACACTGCGCATCCCCAGATGTCCCAGGGACCGTTTCAACAGCCTGTGACCGATGATCGCACCGGTGACGAACCCCATACCGTTCGCCGCTCCGAGCAGGACCACCACGAGCCGGGGCTCACTGGCCACGTGCGGGGCGAGATAGGCGAGCACCAGCTTCGTCACCGTGATCCCCGCGATGATGAAGGTCGGCGTCCACACCTCCTCACGGGCGTAGAAGACGCGCAGGTGCAGCAGGACCATCGCATAGGGGATCAGCGTGAACGCCGAGAAACTTATGGTCCAGCCGAGGACGTTCGCGGCGTCCTTCGAGTAGTCCCCGTAGGCGAACAGTGCCGGGCCGATGACCGTGCCGAAAGCGGTCATGTAGACGATCACCGGGACCATGGCCAGCATCGTCAGACGGGTCGCCGTCGACAGGTCCTTCACCACCGCCTTGTCGTCACCGTCGGCGGCGTTCCGGGACAGCCGGGGCATGAACGCGGTGAGCAGGGTGACGCCGATGATCCCGTAAGGCATCTGCAGCAGCTGCCACGCCTGCGTGTAGATCGTCGGGGCGCCACCGTCCGCACTCGAGGCGATACGGTTGTTGAGCACGTAGCCGGTCTGGGAGATCAGCACGTAGACGACGATCGCCACGGCCATTCCGCCGAACTGCTTCAGACGGCTGTCCAGGCCCCACAGCGGGCGCAGGTCGATTCCCGCCTTACGCAGGAAGGGGACCATGATCAGCGCCTGCACCACCACGCCGGCGGTGGTGCCCAGGCCCAGCAGCATGATGTGCGGGTCGGTGAGCGTCACCGAATCCGTCGGCGACAGTTTCGAGTCCTCCGGCAGCAGCCAGTACAGGCCGAGGATCGCGATGGTCACCAGGTTGTTCACCACCGGGGCCCACGCACCGGGTCTGAAGTAGCCCTTCGTGTTCAGGACCGCCATCATCACCGAGAACAGTGCGTAGAAGACGATCTGCGGCAGCACCAGGTAGGCGAAGGCCGTGGACATGCCGACGTTGACCTTGCCGTCCGCGTCGAGGGACATCCGCGTCAGCAACGGTGCGGCGAACACCGCCAGGACAGTGACCGCCATCATCAACGTGAAGGTGAGGGTGAACAGTCTGCGGATGAACGCCGCACCCCGGTCCGGGTCCTCCTTCTCCGCACGCACCAGCAGCGGGATGACCAGACTGGACAGCACCGCACCGAGCACCAGTTCGGTGATGAGGTTCGGGAGGGTGTTCGCCGTGTTGAAGGCTGACCCGACCTCCACGCCGAGCGCGGACCCGATGAGGACCGTCCTCAGGAACCCGGTGATCCGGCTGAGGAGGGTGGCGAAGGCCATGGAACCCGTGTTCTGCACGACCTCGGCATCACTGGGAGTGCCGTCGGTGGTCACGGTGCCGGAGTCCGCACCCGCCGGTACGTCGGGGTTCTCCACGGTCATCGTCGCACCGGCCCCCGACGCGGGGAACCGGTCCAGGTGGGAGAGGTCATCCCCGTCCGGGGTCGCCGCCCGGGGATGACGCGCCGGGGAGGGTTTCGGCGCGGGCGTCACCGAAGGGGAGCCGGACGCCACGAACCGGTGACGCTGCCCCCGCGGGCCGGGTTGTCCCGCTCGGTGTCCCGGATGGCCCGGCTGTTGGTCGGGGTCCTCGTACGAATCAGTCACGTGCACCATCATCGTGCACGTGGGCCGTACTTGGCGAACTGCGGCGTGGAGTACGTCGCGATGACCGCCGTGATCTACTTCGTGGATCACCCGGTGCGGGGTCGGACAGGCTGTGCGCTGCGGCCGTCCGGGCGTTACGCCGCCGGCGGAGGCCACGGCCCACGAAGAAGACCAGGACCAGGGCCCCCAGGACAGCTGCCGCGGTGCGCCAGCCGAGACCCGGCGCGGACGCGACCCGGATCTCCACGTCCTCCGAGATCCGTACGTTGTCCGGGGTGGAGAGGTACATCGTCAGGTCCGAGGGGGCACCGGTGTCCGGGATGGACGAGGTCATCTGCAGGGTCACACTGCCGCGCGCGGGAATCCGCTGCACACCCGGAGTGTTCAGTGTCACCTCGGGGGCTGCCGTGTAGTTCACCCGGACAGACACCGGCAACGGCAGTCCGTTGCGGGCCACGACGATGAGCGGGGACGAGTCACTGGTCCGGGTGAAGACATTGCCCGGGGGCAGCAGGGTCACCGCGTTGCGCAGGGCGTACGCCAGGCCCGTGACCCGGCCCGTCCTGTCGGAGGCGCCGATGCGTACCCGGGCGGAGTCCTTTTCGGAGCGACGCCCAGTATCGGACACGGACCGCAGCAGGTCGTCGAACATCGGGCGGGTGAACACCCGCCGGGTCAGCGCGATGTTCGGGACATCGTCCATCATCATCGTGATATTGCGGATGTGTCCGGCGATCTGTGCGACATTGCGGGCCTCCCCGTCATTGACGGCGGCCGGGTCTCCGTCCAGGGTAGTGGCCTGCGCAGCCTGGTTCCCGGTCTGGTTCCCGGCCTGGGTGGCGGACAGGGTCGCGGTCCCGGCCGGTGCGGAGAGCGCGGAGCCGAAGGACACCGCCCTGGCTGAACCGTCGGTGAGGTGGCGGGTCACCGCCGACAGGAACGTCGCCGCGTCCGTCGCGTCGACCGACCATGCTGCGGGCGGTACGGCGAGGATGTTCCGGGACCGTGCGGTGCCTGAACTGACGGCGGCGATCTCCAGGTCCAGCACGCTGACTGCCGCGGACATCCGGGACGCCGCCCCGTCGCCGGAGAGATGACGCCGGGAGGACGCCGGGGTGTAGGCCACGGTCTCCGGCCGTTCACCGGTGGCGGCCAGGGCGGCGCCGAGATCAGCGGGGAACTGCAGTGCCCTGACCGTGCCGGACCCGGTGTCGAGGGTGTCCACGGCACTTCCTTCGGCGGGGTCCGGGTCCCGCCGTGCACTGTCGCCCGTGCCCGGTTCCCCGCCTGTGCCGTCACTGCCGCCGGAACCGGTGTCGGTGACCGTCGAGTCCGCGACCACGGCGGTGACCGGCCCCGTCGAGGTGGACTGCACCAGCGGCAGTGCGTCGGCGTCGAGGTATCCGGATCCGGGGATCTGCACCCCGGTCGCCGGAGTGACGCCGAGGATCTCCTCGACGGTCGACGTCCCCCGGTCCGTCAGACCTTCGGCGAGCCACGGGTCGCCGCCGGCGGCCACGGCGTTGACGTCCGCATTGGCGAAGGGCAGCGGGACCACGCAGGAGTCGGTGACGGCGTCACGAAGGTCACCGAGCCAGGTGGCGGCGGCGTCCGCACCCGTGCCGTCCACCGCGTCCCCGGCGGCGTCCCTCCGGTTCCAGCTGTCACGCAGCCGGGTCGGTTCCTCGACCGGTGACGGCACGGCGCTGCCCACCTTGTACCCGCCGGCCATCCGTTCGACGGTCTCCAGCAGGTCAGGATCCACCGCCAGGCACGTCGCCGTGCGTACGGAGCTGCCGTCGGGCCCGTTGACGGCGTCACGCCAGACGTCGAGGAGACCGCGGAGCCGCCCGCCCTCGGACAGCTCGCCGGCGAGAGTTTCGTCGGGGAGATACAGTTCGGCGGGGTCCGGGGCGTCCCCCACCTGGCCGGCCACGGCAACTGAGCTGGAGGACAGGGGCCAGAGCACGGTGAGCCCGGCGCGGGTTCCGTCACCGGTGTCTGTCGTGCCGTCTGTGCTGTCGCTGTCGCCGGTGACGGTGAGTGTGGTGCGGGCCGCGGCGAGGTACGCGGTGCCGGACTCCCCGTAGTCTCCGTTGAAGTTGAACAGCAGGGGATGGACCCCCGCGCCGGTGATCCCGAGGCCGGGCAGGGTCACACCGCCTCCCTCCGCGTCCGCGGCGTCGCCACCGGAGGTCTCCCCGGCGGAGGTGCCGTCGTCGGATCCGCCGACGGGGACGGAGACCTCGACCGTCCGGGTACTCCCGGCCTCGACCGTGCCCTCCACGGGCACGAACGTTCCCACCCACGGGTACTCGCCCTGGTTCGCCAGCAGTGATGTCGCCACCCCTGCGGGGGTGTCCACCGGGTCGGCGCGCTGGGCCCGCAGCTCCAGTGCGCTGAGATCCTGGTCGGAGGAGTTCGTGATCTCCACCGTGACCTGAAGGACATCGGCGGTCGTCGCTGTCGTCGTGGACTGTCCGGTGACTTTCGCCGTCACCCCGTTGTCCGGGTCCGCGGACCGTGCCTCCGGATTCGCCCACAGCAGGTCGTCGGTGGTGGTGGTTCCCGTACCCCCGGCACCGGTGGAACCGTCGTCCTGGGCCGCGGCACCGGACACCCCGGTGAGACCGGCCGTGACCCCGAGGGCGGCCGCGAGGGTGAAGGACGCCACCCGCGACCGGACGGCCGTGCGGAGCCGGCTGAGACCACGATAATAACCGCGACGAACCCGCCGGGATGTGCCGCGATGGCGGCACGCACGGGGTCGAGGTCGGAGGAGGGCACGGGCTGTCTCTTATACGCATCAAGATGTGTATGAGAAACAAAGGGTGAAGGACGCCACCCGCGACCGGACGGCCGTGCGGACACGGGCCCGGACGGCGGCGGAAATTCGGGACACTCGCACGTCGACAGTCCTTACCGCAGGGTGCGGCGCCCGGCCTTCGCTTCGGCGCGTGCCAGGTCGGGCAGCCTGTCGAGAGCCTGGCGGGCGAGCTTGCGTTCGTCGGCGTAGGCGAGCTTCTCGACCAGGTGGCTCACCGGGAGCCATGCCACCTCCGTGACCTCGGGGTCCTCGTCGTTGAGCTGGCCGTCGACGATGCGCAGCAGGTGGTGGTGGACCGTCTTGTGGATCCTCCGGCCCTCGGAGACGAACCAGTAGTCGATCGTGCCGAGTTCGGAGAAGACCTTCCCGTGCACCCCTGTCTCCTCCCACACCTCACGTTCGGCGGTGGTGTGGGCGTCCTCCGGCTCCTCGATGTGCCCTTTGGGGATCGACCAGAGGAGGCGGCCGCGCCGGTCGAGACGCCCGATGAGTGCGACGTACATTTTCGACAGGTCCACCGAACCGTCACCGCGGACGGATTCAGCCAGCCCGGACAGCACCAGGCCGCCCGCGCTGGTTTCGACGGAGGTCGGCAGCTCATGGTGGTCCCGCTGGTGGACCGGGCGCGCCGGAGACCGACGGGGGTCCGGAATGCTGCGACGACGCCTCTGACTCATGGTTGCCCAGACTAGTGCCTCCACCTGAGAAAGGGTGAGCCGGCTGTATCATTGTGGGAATGCAACGATCCACCGGAACCATGCTCGCGACCGCGCGGGACGCCGTGAAAACCCACGACCGTACCCTCACCTCCCTCGCCGCCGCTTTCGCCACCCGTGGACACTCCCTGTACCTCGTCGGCGGTTCCGTACGGGACGCCCTCCTCGGCCGCCTCTCCCACGACCTCGACTTCACCACTGACGCCCGCCCGGATGTTGTCACGGAGATCCTCGCCGGGGTCACCTCCACCGTGTGGGACACCGGTATCGCCTACGGCACCGTTTCCGGCATGGTCCACGGAATGACCGTGGAGATCACCACCTTCCGCGCGGACCAGTATGACGGGGAGTCCCGCAACCCCGAGGTCACCTACGGCGACACGCTGGAGGACGACCTGGTCCGACGGGACTTCCGCTGCAATGCGGTGGCCCTGCGGCTCACCGCTGACGGGGAGCATGAACTGTGCGACCCGCTCGACGGGCTCGCGGACCTGGCCGCCGGGATTCTCGACACGCCCGCCGCCCCGGAGAAGTCCTTCCACGATGATCCGCTGCGCATGCTCCGGGCCTGCCGCTTCACCTCCCAGCTCGGCTTCTCGGTCGCCCCCCGGGTGCAGGACGCCATGACTGCGATGGCGGCGGAGATCGACCGCATCACCGTCGAGCGGGTCGCCGCGGAACTGGACAAGCTCATCCTCGGCGCCGAACCGTGGACCGGCCTGGACCTGATGGTGGCCACGGGCATCGCCGCCCGTGTCCTGCCGGAGCTGCCGGCCCTGCAGCTCACCCAGGACGAGCACCGGCAGCACAAGGACGTGTACGCGCACTCCCTGCAGGTGCTGCGCAACGTCACCGGGCTGGAGGACCGGCTCGCGGCGTCCTCCCCGGGCACCGGAGGTGACGGGGACGCCGAGTCCCCGGAGCAGCCCCCGGAGCAGTCCCCGGGGCAGTCCCTGGAGCACCGTCGGCTCGTACTGCGCTGGGCGGCGCTCATGCATGACTGCGGCAAACCCGCCACCAGGGCCTTCACCGGGTCCGGGACGGTGACCTTCCACCACCACGAGGTGGTGGGTGCGCGCATGGTGCGCCGGCGGCTGAAGGCGCTGAAGTACCCCAAGAAGACTGTCGAGGAGATCGGCCAGCTGGTCTTCCTCCACATGCGTTTCCACGGGTACGGGGAAGGGGCGTGGACGGACTCCGCCGTACGCCGGTACGTCAACGATGCCGGGGTCCTGCTGCCCGAACTCCAGCTTCTCGTCCGGGCCGACTGCACCACCCGTAACCGCCGGAAGGCCGAGCGTCTCCACCGGATCTGCGACGACCTGGACGCCAGGATCGTGGAGTTGAAGGAGAAGGAGGACCTCGCCGCCGTCCGTCCGGAACTCGACGGCAACGAGATCATGGAGGTGCTCGGTATCGCGCCGGGGCCGCTCGTCGGGGAGGCCTGGGCATTCCTGAAGGAACTCCGGCTGGACCGGGGACCGGTGGACCATGACGTGGCCGTCGCCGAGCTGCGGTTGTGGTGGGCAGACAGGGAGGCTCAGCGCGCACAGCAGGACGTGCACGAGGACGTGCACGAGGATATGGAGGATACTGACAGGTGAGACGCGCGGACCTCCCCGTCGACGGCACCGTCGGGGAGCCCGGGAACCTCGACAGGATCCGGGACGGGATCCGGGACGGACTCCGGACGTCGTGGACGGTGGCCCTGGGACTGCTGCCCCTCGGTCTCGCATTCGGGCTGCTCGTCAGCCAGGCGGGCTTCGCCTGGTGGTGGACCCCGGTCTTCAGTGTCGTCATCTACGCGGGTTCCATGGAGTTCCTGGCGGTGTCCCTGGTCACGGCCGGGGTGGCACCCCTGTCGGCGGCACTGACCGCTTTCCTGGTGAACTTCCGGCACGTCTTCTACGGGCTGAGCTACCCGGTCGGGGCTGTCCACTCCCCGCCGGCGAGAGCGTACGGGATCTATGCGCTGACCGACGAGACCTACGCCGTCCTCTCCTCCCGGCCGCGGGCGGACTGGACGCAGGTGAAGGTCCTGACGGTGCAGGTCTTCTGCCAGTTGTCGTGGGTGCTCCCGGGCATCGCCGGCGCACTCGTCGGGGCGGCGCTGCCGGTGGACCTCGAAGGCCTGGATTTCGCACTGACCGCGTTGTTCGTCGTGCTGGCGGTGGAGGCGGCCGATGCCCGCCGGGACCCTGTCCTCCCGGTCGTCGCAGCCGCTGCCGGCCTGGTGGGACTGCTCCTGGGGCGGGACCGGATGCTGTTCACCGCGCTGACGTTGTACTTCGTCTTCCTGGTCGGGAAGTTCCTCCTGCAGCGCAGGACAGGAGGTGGGCCGCGGTGACGTCCACCGTGACCGGGACAGCTCCCCACCCTGGGACCGTTGATCTGGCCGTGGCAGGACTGCCCGAGGGGGTCGACCTGCAGAACACCCTGCTCATCCTCGGCGGAATCTGCGTGGTCACGGTCGTCCTGCGGGCACTGCCGTTCGCGGCGGTGAAGTTCTTCCGCGAGAACGCCCTGGTCGGATGGCTGGGAACAGCCATGCCCGTGGGAGTGATGGTGGTTCTGGTGATGTACACGCTGGGTGACAGCACCGAACGCCCGGGCGGGGTGTGGGCCGCGCTGGCGGCCGTCGCGTTCACCGTGGCACTGCACCTGTGGAGACGTTCGGCGACATGGTCCGTGCTGCTCGGCACGGCGCTCTACGTCGTCCTGGTCAACTGGGTCCTCTGAACCGGGGTCCTGCTACGCCGTCGCCTTCTCGAGCAGGGGGACGAGCAGATCCAGGGCGTGCAGCATCGAGGCGGGGGTGCCCAGGGAGATGGCGTTGGCGAGTTCCTCGTCAGTGACGATGGAGTGGCCCTCCTTCACCGCGGTGAGCTGCTTCCATGAGGCGTCCGCGGTGAACTCCTCGGCGCTGAGACCGATGGGGAATCCGATGACGACATCGGAGTCTGCCTTGTCCACGTTCTCCTCGGACAGGGAGACGTAGAATGTGTCCTTCGCCAGGTCGGTGATCTCCGGGTTCGGCTGGAAGCCGAGGTCTTCGACCAGGTCGGCACGCGCGTCCCCGGCGACGTAGGCGCCCCATTCCACGGTGGTCTTCGCGAGGACCGTGGCGGTCTTGTCCGCCCACTGCGGGTGGGCGTCCTTCACTTCGGTGATCCGGTCCTTGACCTGCGTGACCAGTTCCTCGCCTTTCGCCTTCTCGCCGAGGGCGGTGGAGATCATGCTGACCTGGGAGTCCCAGGGGGTCATCCAGTTGTCCGCGCCGTCGGGGACGGAGACCGTGGTGGCGATCTTGCTGAGCCTGTCGTAGGTCTCCTGGCTGCCGTCGGCACGCACGTTGAGGATGAGGTCAGGTTCCAGGGCGGCGATCTTCTCGTAGTCGGGTTCCATGGTGCCCAGCTGCTCCGGTGCCTCGTCGTAGGTGGCTGTCGCCCAGGGGCTCAGGCCGTCGCCGCCGAAGTCGAGCCAGTCGGACACCCCCACCGGCTGGACCCCCAGCTCGGTGGCGATTTCGGCGTCCCCCCAACCCAGGGCGACGACCCGCTCGGGCTGGTCCTTCACCTCGACGTCGCCGAACTTCGTGGCGACGGTGACGGGGAAGGAGTCGGTGGCGGTGGAGGCGGCCGTGTCGTCGGCACCGCCGGAGGAGTCGTCGGAACCGGAGTCCGACGAGCAGGCGGCCAGGGCGACGGCCGTGGCCAGGGACAGTGCAGCCGCGGTGATGCGCGTGATCCGTGAAGTCATGGAGGTGAGCCTACAGTTACCTCGGGGGACTGCGCAGCACCCCCGCCCGACTGCCCGACCGGCTGGCTAGACTCGGGCCCCATGGGAACACCTCAGTTCATCGTTGAACTCCGCGAACAGATCGGCCACGCACCACTGTGGTTGCCGGGGGTCACCGCGGTCGTCGTCCGGGACGTCGCCCCGGACGCACCCGCGTTCGCGACACCGGAGGTGCTGCTGGTCAGGCGGGCCGACGACGGCAGGTGGACGCCGGTCTGCGGCATCGTCGAACCCGGGGAGGAACCCCACGCCGCCGCGGTGCGGGAAGTCGCCGAAGAGACCGGGTTGACCGTCGAGGTGGACGCGCTCATCGGGGTCGGCGCGGTCGGACCGGTGACCTACCCCAACGGCGACGAGTGCCGGTACATGGACACCACCGTCCGTTGTGTCGTCGTCGAGGGCGGTGGAGGCGGGACAGGTGAGGACGCCTGGACACCCCGCGTCAACGACGACGAGTCCACCGAGGTCGGATGGTTCGAGGTGGCACAGCTCCCTGCACTGGACCCCCGGTTCCGTCTCGTCATCGCCGACGCCGTGGCCCAGCTCCGGCACCCGGCAGGTTTCCGCCCGCGGATGGGGTACACCCGGCGCGACCGGCCGGCGTGGCACTGACACATGAGTCGGAAGCGGGCGCTGCCCAACATCGTCGCCGACGCCCTGGAACGCATCTGGGAGGGTGCGACAGCCGACGACCTCGAGTCAGCGGTCCTCGACTTCAAGGAGGACCCCGCCCACACCCCCACCGCCCACGTCACGGCGAAGACGGCCGACATGCTGGTAAGGACGGCGGCATGTTTCGCCAACGGGTCCGCAGGGCGGGCGTTCATCGTCTTCGGGATCGCCGACCGCACCCCCGGCCCGGCGGCGTTCAACGGGACCGGGAGGGACCCTGCGGACATCGCCCACACCATCTTCGCCAACACCCGACCCCACCTTGCCGTGGACGCCTGGTCGACGCAGGTGCACGGTGCCCGGCTCGTCATCATCCGGGTCGCCGCGGGAATGGCGGTCTACACGGGGTTCGACGGGGTGGTCAAGCACAGGGTCGGTGATTCCTGCCTCCCCCTCGACGGTGCCGAGCTCGCAGAGATGACCCGGGCGCGCAGGAACCCGGACCCGACGGCGCACCCGGTCGCACTGCCGGCGTCCGCGCTGGCCCAGTCTCTTATGCACATTTCTGCCGGACTTCGATGTGTCGAACGAGACCAGGTCCGGTCGCTTATACACATCTAGTAGTGTATGAGAGACAGGGGCAGACCCCGGACCAGAGTCCGGTCAGGGTCCCGGGGAACTCCACGGTGCGGGCCGGCTTCTCCGACGACCCCGCCGCCCTCTTCGACGCCCTTGACCTGCTCACCGATGACGGCTCGCCCACTGTTGCGGCGAAGATCCTGTTCGGTATGGCGGATCCGGAGCACCCGGTGGCCCGCCACATCTTCCGGGACGCCGGGGGCGAGATCGTCGCGGAAACCGAGCTGCATGATCCGCTGGTTCTCGCCGCACGCTCCCTGCACCGGCTCGTGCGTTCCCATTCAGATGCCGGGATACCGCCGACGGCGCAGACTGAGGCACTGAACAATGCGTTGCTGCACCGGGACTGGTCCCGGCCGGACCCGGTGGTGGTCTACCAGTCCGCGGACATGCTCCGCGTCAGTTCTCCGGGGGGACTGCCGCCCGGGGCGTCCGCCGAGAGGCTGCTGTCCGGACCGTCCCAGCCGCGGAACCCGGCACTGGTCAACGCGGTGCAGCAGTTGGGGATGGTGGAGTGGTCCTCCCGTGGTTTCGACCGGATGTGGGTCTCCATGCTCAGCGCCGGTTTCGAACCGCCGACGGTTGACGTGCGCGCCGACTCGGTGGACGTGGTGCTCTTTGACGGGGTGGCTGACCTCGGGTTCGTTGCCGCACTGTCGGCGGTGCGGGCCGAGTTCGGCCGCGGCATCACCAGGGACGCCGCGACGTTGGTCGTGCTGCGCTACCTGCTCGGCAGTTCCGGTGGTGCAGGTCCGCGCAGCGCCGGGGCGGCGGTGATCACGCTGGAACGGGTCGCGGCCCTGCAGCAGGCGACCGAGGCGGACGCCAGGACGCTGATGACCTGGCTGTCACAGCGTGGACTGCTGCACCGCACCTCCAGGCGTCGCGACGAGTGGCGCCTGTCGGACCGGACTCTCGCCGTGGTGTCGGGGTCGGGACGGTCATTCTCAGCGGAGTAGATCGGCTGGTGACGGTGGAGACCACGGACGCCCGGACCGGGTACCTCATTTCTGGGAGTGAGGAGGATGAGGTCAACAGCGTCAGTCGGTCGCTGTCGGGCGAAGAGGTCGCCCTGTATCCCGTCGAGGACTGGGTCTGCGGACCACCTACCAGGTGTTCTCCGGACGCTCACGGTCATATTTCGCGGCGCGGACAGAACACATCATCAGCTGTACCTGGTGGAAGATCATCAGCGGCACGATGACCAGTCCTGCTCCCCCGGTGAACATCACCGTCGCCATCGGTAGCCCGGAGGCGAGGGACTTCTTCGTCCCGCAGAACTGGATCGCCACCTGGTCTGCGAAACTGAATCCCAGTTTCCGGGCGACGAAGGAGGTCAGGGTCAGCATGATCCACACCAGGGCCACCGACCCGAGGACGATCCCGACCACCGCGACCCAGCTGACGGAACTCCACACGCCCATGACGATGCCCTCGGAGAACGCCGAGTAGACGACCAGCCCGATGGAGATCTTGTCGACGTACCCGGTCGGTTTCGCCTTGGCGAAGGTCTGTACGGCGGGGAACACGGCGCGGGCGACCTGTCCGAGGATGAACGGGGCGAGCAGCTGCAGGGCGATGTCGAGGAACACGGAGGTGTCGATGTGCAGGCCCGTCCCGGAGCTCATCAGCAGAAGCACCAGCAGCGGGGTGGCGAAGACCCCGATGAGGTTGGACGCTGATGCGCTGATGATCGCGCCGGGGACGTTGCCGTGCGCGATCGAGGTGAAGTTCACCGAGGACTGCACTGTGGAGGGAACGAGGCAGAGGAAGAGTATCCCCTGGTAGAGGTCGTCACCGATGACGTCCCTGAGCGGCATGAGGGCCAGACCGATGAGGGGGAAGAGCACGAAGGTGAAGGCGAGGATCAGCAGGTGGAGCCGCCAGTGCGTCAGTCCGTTGAGGGCTTCCCGGGTCGACAGCCGGGCACCGTAGAGGAAGAACAGGACGGCGATGACGATCTTGACTGTCCCGTCCACAGCCACGGCGAATCCGCCCTCGGCGGGGAAGGCGAGTGCGAGAAGTACCCCGACGACGATGAGGACGATGAGAAGGTCCGGCCGGTATCCCAGGATGCGGGAAATGAAGTTCCTCATGTCGGGCACTGTATCCGACGCCGGGGGCCGGAGCGGGCACTGGTAGAAACATACTGCATGGAACTGAACGTGATCGGCACCGGCTATCTCGGTGCTGCGCACGCCGCAGGAATGGCGTCCCTCGGCCACGATGTCACCGGTGTGGACACGGACCGTGGCAGGGTGGGGACCCTGAACGCCGGGCGGGCCTTCTTCCACGAACCCGGTCTCGACGAACTGCTCAGGGAGGGCACCGCCACCGGCGTCCTGCGGTTCTCCACCGATCCCGCAGCCCCTGCCGGGCACGGCAACGTGCACTTCCTCGCGGTCGGCACCCCCCAGGAACGTGGCTCCTACCGGGCGGACACGGGCAGTCTGGACGCCGTTGTCGATGCCCTGGTCCCGCACCTGTCCGGTGCGCATCTTCTTGTCGGCAAGTCCACCGTTCCGGTGGGGACGGCACAGCGGCTGCAGCACAGGGTGGACCGGATCCTGCGGGAGACCGGGTCGTCGGCCCGGGTGACGGTGTGCTGGTGCCCGGAGTTCCTCCGGGAGGGGCATGCCGTGGAGGACACCCTCCATCCGGACCGGATCGTCCTGGGTCTGCCTGAACTGCCGGAGGACGCCGCAGCTGAGGTGGAGGCGGTGATCCGGGAGATCTACGCGCGTCCGCTGGCCGGGGACGCGACGCACCGTCCCGCTCCGCTGCTGGTGACTGATCTTGCGACCGCTGAGCTGGTGAAGGTCAGTGCGAACGCGTTTCTGGCGATGAAGGTCAGCTACATCAACGCTGTCGGTGAGGTCTGCGAAGCCGCCGGTGCGGATGTCGCTGTCCTCGCCCGGGCGATCGGGATGGACGGCCGGATCGGGCCGGAGTTCCTGCGAGCGGGGCTGGGTTACGGCGGGGGCTGCCTGCCGAAGGACATCCGCGCGTTCATGGCCCGGGCGGGTGAGCTGGGTGCTGACGAGGTGCTGACGATGCTGCGGGAGGTCGACACGGTGAACCTGAGACGCCGGGAGAAGATGATGGCCCTGGTCCGGGATTCTTTCGGGGGTGCGGTCTCAGGTCACCGGGTCACGGTACTCGGAGCGGCGTTCAAGCCGGACAGTGACGATGTCCGTGACTCCCCTGCCCTGCAGGTGGCGGGGGCGCTGAACCTGGCGGGTGCGCAGGTCACGGTCTACGACCCGGTGGCCGTGGACAATGCACGTCGGCTCTTCCCCACTCTTCGCTACGCCTCCTCCCTGGAGGCGGCGCTCGTCGGCGCGGAGGCGGTGGTCGTCGCCACGGAATGGAAGGAGTTCCGGGACGCGGACCCGGCTGTCGCGAGGGAGCTCGTGTCCAGGCCGGTGATCTTCGACGGCAGGAACTGTCTTCCGTCCGGTTCCTGGACGGATGCAGGGTGGGTCTACCGGGGAATGGGGCGGTGTGTGTCCTGAGCGCGGAGCCGGTCATCGGGGAGGACACCCCGGCGCATGGACCGTATGAGCCGGGTGGCCCGTGGTGCACTCGCGACCGCAAGATAGATGTCGTGGACGAGGTAGGCCAGACCTGCCCCGACGAGTCCGTGGGCGGGGACCAGGAGTGCCGCAGCTCCGGTGAGGACTACGGCACCCACCCCCTGCAGCAGGGCCGAACAGCCGATACGGCCGTTCACCCGTTCCAGGTTGCCGTAGATGTACGCAGAGGTCGACACCGCCTGGCCCAGGGCGATGAGCAGCAGCAGTGCCAGTGACCCGCGCGCGTAGTCCGCACCGTAGAACCACATCAGCACCGGACCACCGAGGGCGACCATGACGGTACGCAGGACCGATATGCGCAGGTACATCAGGATGAACCTGCGGGTCAGCGGGCCGAGCTGGTCTGGATTCCGTGACGCCGAGCTCACGTACGGTCCGGCGACAGCGGTGACCAGCACGGTGGAGGCGGTGACCACGGTCCAGCTGAGGTTGAAGTAGGCGGCGGTCTCCTCCGATGTCCCGCGCAGGACGATGACCGGAACCGCAAGTCCCGGAAGCGCCTGCACGACCATCCAGACCGTGGCCAGGAGGTTGAAGCTGATGATGCGGCGGGCAGGTGGGAGCCGGGGCGGAAGGTCCCGTTCCCGGCGCAGCAGTCCTCCGGTCGCGAAGAGTGCACACTGGACGACCACCACTCCGACCAGGGAGGGGATGATCCAGCTGAGGACGATCCCGGTGGATGCAGGGCTGGTGGCGAGTGCGGCGATGATCACGAGCTTCGCCACGGCGTGGGCGATGTTGCGCAGTGCGCTGAGTTTTCCGGTGCGCAGACCGATGAGCACCGAATCCTGGAGGCTGTAGCGGGCCAGCACCGGGACGGCGAGAACGAACACAATTTTCTGTCCGTTACCGGGGAAGAGCTGGTCGGACGGGCCGATCCAGAGGAATGCCAGTGCGAGGACGACGGCGAGGCAGCCGGTGACCGCCTGGACCAGAGTGACCATTTTCAGCTGCAGTCGGCCGGCCACCGGGACGAGGCGTTCGACTACCGGGCCGAGGGCGAGATTGGAGACTGTCGCGAGGGTGAGCGCACTGTTGACGGTGGTTGAGGCGATCCCGACGTCCTGTGCCGGGAAGAAGCGAGCGGCGATGAACCAGTACACCGCACCGAGTGCGGAATTGACCAGACTGGCGACGGTGAGCATTCTTCCGTCGAACACCATGGTGCGGAGTTCGCCGGTTCCCGGAATTTCCGTCTTTTTCTGTGACATTTCCCACCCGAGGGGCATTTTTTCTCTGTGTGTTCGCCTGTTTGACGACTGATATGCTACGGAGAATGAGTTTTGAAATCCATTCCCGGATGCTGTTCCGGCTGCTCGCAGTCGTGCTTGCGACGGTGCTGGCGACGGTGCTGGCGGGAGCGTCCGGGCCCGCGGCGGCGCAGGAGAGCAGGGGCAGGGGGGCGTCCTCGGGTGCGGGGGTCTACACATCCAGATGGGGGTAAGGGACAGGGGTGTAGTAGGCGGCGGGCTCCTCCGGTTTCCCGCGCAGGACGATGACCGGGAACGGCAGGCCCGGCAGCGGCCGCCCGACCATCCCGACCGTGGGCACGGCGGCGCAGGAGAGCAGGGGCAGGGGGGCGTCCTCGGGTGCGGGGGTCGGTCCGGGGACCGCTGCAGGTGCCACCCAGTTCACCGCCGAAGTCGGGTTCACCCCCCACGGAAACCTGTGGTGGCCCGTGACGTCCTCCGCACAGGACATCACCTACAGCCTGCGGAACACCGGGACGGCACAGGTCTCCGGCGAGCTGACTGTGCTGGTGGACCAGATGTTCGACAGGCAGACCAGGGTGGGACAGCCCCGTCCGTTCACGCTGGCCCCGGGGCAGACCCTCACCGGTGCGGTCAGGGCGGAAGTGGCACCGCTGTTCGTCATGCGGCCGACGCTCTCGGTGGACGGCGGGGAGGGTCCGCTGCGTGTCGAGGTGTCACCGGACACCCCGCAGTGGGTGGTGCCGTGGGCGGCTGCGGGCGTCCCGCTGCTGGCAGTGGTGATGCTGGTGGCGTCCTGGAACAGGAGAAGGGAGAGTGCGGTCGCAGGAGGGGAGATCCGCCGGGGCAGACCGGAGTCCGGTCCGGGGTCTGGTCCCGGGTCCGTTCCCGGGGCTGCAGGCACGGCTTTCAGTGCCGGGTGAATCCCCCCTGTCCGAGCAGCTGTGCAGGGGTGAGGTGACGGGGCAGGACGCGCAGGCCCGCCACTGCCCCGCCGACGGCTGCGCGGACCACGGCGGGACGGGACCTGTAACTTATACACATCTAGTTGTGTATTAGAGACTGAGGTGGGGGCGGGGATTGCGGGGTTCTATACGCGTCCCCTCGGCGCGGATGCGGCCGAACCTGCCGCCCCGCTTGTCGGTAACGGTCATGCCAGCACGGCCGGGAGGCGGCCCTCCGCCGACGTGGACGAGGGAACGCTGTGGCGGCTGTCTCTTGTACACAGCTAGAGGTCTAGACCACGGCGGGACGGGACCGCGCCGGGCTGTGACGCCACTGGTCCACGAGGATCCCGCGGAGAAGGTCCGCCCACTGGCGCGGGCTGATCGCTGACGTTCCGTCGGCCCGGCGGCTTTCCCGCAGACACCACACGAGGTTCCGGATGTTGTGGACGGCTCTGCCGGGAACGAACCGGGCGGGTCCTGCATTGCCGACGAGATGGGTGATGCGGGCCGACGGCAGCTGGCGTCCGGGCACGGTGCGGGCGAGCCGGGCGGTGTATTCGGTGTCGTCGTGCCAGAGGAAGAAGTCGTCGAGTGGCAGGTGGGTGGCCAGTGCCGCCTCCGCGCGGATCAGTGGACCGACGAAGGACGCCGCGGACACGCTGAGGTGGCCCCGCTGCGCGGCGGCGAGGGCGTGGGGGATCCGGTGGTCGAGGAAGGGCCTGTTCCGGGTGTGGAGGGCCCCGTCCCGGTCAACCACGGTGGGTGCGACGAAAGGGACCGCCGGGTCTTCGCTGAGGGCGGAGAGCAGCAGGTCGAGGCAGTCGGGGTGGGGGACGGTGTCGTCGTCGGTCAGCCAGAGCGAGTCTGTCCCCTCGTCCAGGGCGGCGGCGATCCCGAGGGCGAAACCTCCGGCTCCACCGCGGTTGGTCCGGGTCTCCAGGAGGGAGATCTCCCGGTGGCGGGACGCCGCGGTGCGCAGCCAGTTCCGTGAACCGTCCGTGGAACCGTTGTCGACCACGATGATCCTGTCCGGGGGCCGGGTCTGGGACCTGAGCGCGGTCAGGGTCGTGCGGAGTCGGTCGAGCCGGTTGAAACTCACGACCACAGATGTGACGAAAATCTCGGAACCGGACCTTTGACTTTGCTGTGGCGATGTCATAGCATTGATTGTAATTGTCAGGTGTATTCTCACTTTCGTGAATGTGCCTGAACTGCCTGCCGTAGCGCTCCTGAGGGGGAGAAACAGGGCGACGGCGCCACACATCACCGTGACCGCTGAGCTGGTGGTCCTGTGGATCACCGGTTTCGTCAGCGTGCTGCTGCCGGTCCTCGTCTGGCTGGACACCGGTGGCCCGTTCCGTACCGCAGTCACTGCCGTGAGCGCGGTCCTGGTCCCCGGCGTCCCGGTGGCGATGGCCTTCTACCCCCGGCGCCGGCGGATGTGGCTGGCCCTCGGTCCCGCGGTCTCCCTCGGAGTGCTCGTGCTCGTCGCCGTGGCACAGCTCCTGACCGGCCAGTGGTACCCCGGGACAGCGGCGAGCCTGGTGAGCCTGCTGGGCCTGGCCGCGGTACTGCCCGCCGCCCGTCGGAACCTCCCCGAAGCCGCGCGGAAACCCGACGCAGTCCGGTACCGGACCCTGACGACGGTCACGGTCGTCCCCGTGGTGGTCTGTGCGGCGTCCTTCGGCCTGTGGACCTCGGCGGTGCTCCGCCTCGACCCGGGCAGGGCGGGCAGCCGGGGGATCATCACGGCCGTGCCCCCGGAGTACTTCGCCGGGCTCGCGCTGCTCCTCTGCTGCGCCCTCTGGCTACTGGTCTCCAGATGGGACCCGCGGCACCCCCTCCACCTGCAGCTCGGACTCCTCGCAGCGGCCCTGACCGTGCAGATCACGACATTCGTCAGTTTCGCCGACGGCGGCGCGGTGGTCGGGACGGGATACGTCCACGTCGGATTCGTCGACGCGATCGGGGACCTCGGACGCACCCTCGAAGGCTTTGACGCCCGGTTCAGCTGGCCGGGGTTCTTCGCGGCATTCGCCATGCTCGCCGCATGGGCGGGAGTGGATTCGGTGGCGGGACTGCTGACCGTCTATCCGGCGGTCGTCGGAATCCTCTTCATCCCGGTACTGCTCGTGCTCGGCAGGATCCTCACCGGCAGTGACCGCACGGCCTGGGGCGGGGTACTGGTCTACCCGCTGGTCAACTGGGTACAGCAGGACTACTTCTCCCCGCAGTCACTCGCATTCCTGCTCTACTTCACCGTGGTCGTGGTCATGCTCACCGAAACCGGGGGACGACCCTCCGCCGACGGAGACGGGGGAACACTGTGGCGGTGGCTGCGGACCACTCCCCCACGACCCGGCAACAGGACGCGCCGGGGTGAACTGTGTGTCGAGGTTCTCCTGCTCCTGCTGTGCACCGCCATGGTGGTCAGCCACCAGCTCACACCGGTGGCCCTGTTGACCACCCTGATCCTCTTCGGCGCGACCGGGGTCGTCCGGCAACGGTCGCTCTGGATGGCGGTGGGGGTCATCTTCGTCGCCTGGTTCGCCTTCGGGGCCAGGGACTGGTGGAGCGGCAATCTCGCGGTGGTCATCAACGGTTTCGGGAAGTCGCAGGAGGCACTGAGCTCGGGGATCGGTGGGCGGGTGCAGGGCGATGCCGCATACCGGCAGATGCAGCAGCTGAGGATCCTGTTCACCGCGGTCCTCGGTCTCACCGCAGTCGCGGGATGGTTCACCGTCCGCGGGGTGTGGCGGAAAGTGTGCTGTCTTCTCCTTGTCGCGTCACCGGTCTCCCTGGTCGCAGTGCAGACCTACGGGGGTGAAGTGGTTCTCAGGGTGGTACTCTACGCGTCCCCGGTGCTTGTCGTGCTCACGGCGTCCGCCGTGGCGTGGTGCTGTTCCCCCGGCCGGAACAGGCCTGGCCGGAACTCCGCCGTGCACCTGACTGGGCGGGTCCCTGAGCGGGTGAGGGGCGTCGTGCTCGTCGCCGGGGCGTTGATGGTCACCGTGGTCGGGGTGGCAGCCAGGGGGACGAACACGGCCTTCGAGCGCAACCCCGCCTCCACCGTCGAAGCCGCCCGGGCGGTCCTGGACAGTGCCCCTGCGGGAAGTGTGGTCGTGCCCGTCGAGACCGATGCCGTCCTGCGCATGGACAGGGTCGGTGAACTGCGTTCCACCAGGCTTTCCGGGGAGGGGGAGGTCGCGGACCAGATCATGGACGCCCGTCCCGACTTCGTGTTCTTTTCCTCGGCCAGGGAGGCCTACGAACACATCCTCCACGGCCGGCCGGCCGACTGGTTCACAGACCTGGTCCGGCAGATGGTCGACAGCGGAGACTACGAGATCTTCACCCGGACCGACACCGCCACAGTCCTGAGGAGGATTGCGTGACCCCGCTCCAGTTCATCACCGGACCAGCCCTGGCCGCCTCGCTGATCACGATGTTCCTCGTGTACGTCATCTCTGTCGTCCGCAGATCTAGGGACGGCGGGGCGCAGGTGACCACGCTGGCCACCTCGCGTCCCGGCCTCACCGGGGTGTTCCTCACCGCGTTCTGGTGCGGTGCACTGCTGCTCGTCATCCGTCTGGGAGTGCTCTCGTGAAAAAGACCCGCACCGCCGTGGCCGTCGCCGCGCTTGTGGTGGTGTTGCTGACCGCCACGGGCATGTACCTGCACCTGGGTCGACCTGAACTGTCCGCCGACGTCTCCGGGGACCCCGGGCTCGTCGCGGACGCCCGTCCGCTGCTGGACGGGGTGAGGGACAGCGTCGCCGTGTGTGAGGTGGACGGTGGTGACGTCACCCGGGCACTGTTCGGGTCCTCGGGGATCCGGGAGTACGAGATCGCCTCCCTGAGCAAGGTGGTCACCGGTGAACTCTTCGCCGACTCGGTCCGTCGCGGGGAGGTGCGCCCGGACTCCAGGGTGGGTAGCTACCTCGACCTCGGGGACAGCCCGGTCGCCGGGGTGACCCTGTCCGAGCTGGCGACCCACACCAGCGGGCTGGGATACTGGGGCGATGACGACCGTGACCACGGTCCGTCGGTGTGGTGGACCGAAACGGTCCGGGGGGACACCGTCGTCCACGACATGTCGGTCCCCGACCTGCTCGACAGGGCACGTCATGATCCCCTGGAGACCCGTGGGAGGTACGCGTACTCGAACATCGGTTTCGCGCTGCTGGGGCACGCGCTGGCGCAGGCCGCGGGCACAGACTACCCCGACCTGCTGGAACAGCGGGTGACCCGGCCTCTGGGGATGACCCGCACCCGCCTGGGACAGTCCTCGGACCGTAACCGGATGCAGGGCTACAACGCGGAAGGACGCCGTGTCCCCGCCTGGAACCTGGGCGCCTACGGCCCGTCCGGCGGCATCGTCAGCACCCCCGACGACATGTGCCGGTTCGCCCGTTTCCTGGCCCGGCCTGATCCCGGAGACGGCGTCGGAACCTCCGCCCGGGTCCCGGTCACCACCGACGCTGAAGGTGCCGGGTCCGGCCTGGGGTGGAACACCAGACAGCTGGGGGAGACCCGGGTGGCCTGGAAGGAGGGCATGACCGGGGGGTTCTCCTCGGCCGCGGCGACCCTCCCCGGGTACTCCCTGGTCATACTCAGCAACACCGCCGTCCCCCTGGACGGACTCATGTGGGAGCTGGTGCAGAAGCGGGCGCTGTCACAGAACTGACGGATCAGTGTCTCAGATGTTTCTCATCATGAGATTCTGCCGTGACGGTGCAGCGAAGCCGGTGCGGTGAAGTCGGTGCAGTTCGGCAGCGGCGCACAGAGAAACTCCTTCTTTATTCCCCCCGTAAAGGGGGATTAAGACATTTTCCGGGAACTGTCGGAACAATTCCCACGACTAGTTACCTGTGACGGTCCTGACCGGTGAATCAGCTGATCCTTTCCGGCAGGTTTCCAGTGCTGCTTCCGTCACGGCGGAGAAATGACACGAAAGGACCGGGAAGTAACTGATGGCTGTCGAAATCACACCGGCGCAGAACGGGAACATGGGCAGTGCGGTGACAGGATTCACCGTTGCCGGGGCCACCGCGGAGGACTACGCCGCCCTGCGGCAGGCCGTCTACCGGGACCGGATCATCGTCCTGAAGGACCAGCAGGACATCACCCCCGAGGAGTTCGTCGAGCTGGGACGTCACTTCGGCACCATCGTCCCCTACTACGAGGAGACCTACCACCATCCCGACCACCCGGAGATCTTCGTCTCCTCGAATCTCTCCGCGGACGGCAGGCCCCTGGGCGTGCCCCGGACCGGCCGCTTCTGGCATGCGGACTACATGTTCGCCCAGGAGCCGCTGTCCGTCACGGTCTTCGCGCAGAAGATCCTGCCGCCCGGACGACGGGGAACCTACTTCATCGACATGGTCAAGGCGTTCCGTGACCTTCCGGAGTCCCTGAAGCAGGAGGCCCGCGTGACCAGGGCGTCCCACAGTGTCCGGCGTTTCTTCAAGATCCGGCCGGGGGACGTCTTCCGTCCCCTCGGCGACCTCATCCGTGAGGTCGAGAAGATCAGCCCTCCTGCCGTGCACAACACCGTCGTGACCCACCCGGTGACCGGGGAGGAGATCCTCTACGTCAGTGAAGGTTTCACCGACCACCTCATCGGCGCGGAGCGCGACAGTCTCCTCCGTGATCTCCTGGAGGCCAGCGGACAGCTCGACGAGACTTTCACCGACCCGCACATCGTGCTGCACACCTATGAGCCGGGCGAGATCGTGGTCTGGGACAACCGCGCGCTGGTGCACTGTGCCCTCCATGCGACCGACCCGTCGGCACCGGTGATGTCACACCGTGTGACCACGGTCGACGGGCACCCCTTCGACGCGAACCCGACCCCGGCCGGGCGGGGAGCCGGCACCGGAAGCGCAAAATAGGGAATCCGGTGAAAATGACGGGAAAACTCTCTTTCCGGCCCGGCGACGATCTCTTCGACCGGGCGGTGGAACCCTACAGGTCGAAAAATTCCGTGTACCTGAGATCATGCGAGATGATCGACTCCGACGGTGACACTTTCACGACCGTGGGGCAGTTCAGAATAGGTGAAAGCTGCTACATCGACGACACCGGACATTTCAATGCTGCAGAATTCGTCATCAGCTACAACCAACTTATGTACACGAGCCTCGCGGCGGCCGTCTCAGAGTGGAACATACAGTTTTTCTCAGGATGGACCCCCGGAGACTTCTGGCGGCGTCAGCTGCCCGATGTGCTGATCCAGGAGCTCTGGAGCCGCTACTCACGCCCGATCAACGCCCGGGCGTTCACGGGACGCTTCCGGGTGGAGGGGACAGACACCTCCCGCACCGACCGGGGGATCCTCAAACTCCGCACCTCCGTCGAGTTCACCGACGACAACGGTGGCCGGGCCCGTGGCACCGTGCTGCTGGCGTTGACGAACATCCCCCGGAGCTCCGGGAGGTGAGTCGTGGCCCGCACAGAAGTGGCCCGCACAGAAGTGGCCCGCACAGAAGTGGCCCGCACAGAAGTGGCACGGCAGGCAGCACCGCGCCGGACGCGCCGGACGCGCCGGCAGAGACGGGGGTCAGTGTGGTCATCCCCTCCCTCGACGAGCAGCACAATCTCACGGTGCTGCTGCCGAGGCTGCCCCGGACCCCGGACGGCCTTGAGGTCATCGTCGTCGAAGGAGGAGATCTGGAGCGTACCCGGACCCTGGTCGACAGGTTGTGCCCGGAAGCGACCGTTGTCCCCCAGGCGCGGATAGGGAAGGGGAACGCCCTGGTGACGGGTGTTTCTGTGGCGCGGGGTGACTATGTCGTCCTCCTGGACGCCGACTGTTCGGCAGATCCTTCCGAGATTCCCGCGTTCACCGCCGCTCTCGACGCCGGTGCGGACATGGCCAAGGGATCGCGCTACCTGGACACCGGCGGGAGTCTGGACCTCACCGGGTTGCGGAGCCTGGGAAACCGGGGACTCTCCGCCGTGTTCAACATCCTGTTCCGGCGCCGGTTCACGGATCTCTGCTACGGCTACAACGCCTTCCGCACTTCGTCGTTCCCCCTGCTCGGCCTTCCTGACCCCCGGACCCCCGCGGAGAAGATGTGGGGTGACGGTTTCGAGATCGAGACCCTGTTCACCTGCCGTGCCGCAGCCGCCGGTCTGAGGATCACCGAGGTCCCGAGTCTGGAGCGGCGGCGTCTCCACGGCAGGTCGAACCTGAACGCGTGGAGTGACGGCTGGCGTGTCCTGTTCACCCTCCTGCGGGAGTGGGCGGGGACCGTCCTCCAGGTCAGCGACGACCACCTGCCCCGGATACGGGGCTGGATGCCGCGTGCCCCCGGACAGCACACATTCCGCTGAGTCGGGCGGGAGGACGCCGTCAGTCCGGCACCGGAACAGTCGCAGCCAATCCAGCCCGTCCATTCCCTTCCCCCGTTCACCCCTATCACCACCACCGTTCCACGTCCGCAGCCCGGCGGACATACCTGCACAGAGGAGGCACACCGTGACACACACCCCCGGCCGGACGACACCGGCCCTCGACATCGTCGTCTGCACCTGCGACCCGTCGAGACTGCCGCTGCTGCGCGCGTGTCTCGACGCGGTGCAGCGCGGAATCGGCCCCCGGGACACCCTCACCGTCGTCGTGGACCACTGTCCGCAACTGCTGACCCGTCTGTCCCCGCCCACCGGAGAAGCCGGAGAAACCGGGGCAGACGGAGCTGCCCCACCTGTCACTGTCGTGGAGAACACCCGGACACGCGGACTGTCCGGGGCTAGGAACACCGGACTCACTGTCGGGGGAAATCCGGTGGTCTGCTTCCTCGACGATGATGCAGTACCCTCCCCCGGCTGGTCAGAGGCAGTACGTGGAGCGTTCGACGATCCCGACGTCATCGGTGTCGGCGGCAGGGTCGAGCCGAGGTTCACCGGCCCCGACGGGGTGGAGACCCGTCGCCCCCGGTGGATACCGGCGTCCTGTGACTGGATCTTCGGCTGCGACCGTGACGACAGCCCCGTTGACGGAGAGACTCTCCGCAACCCGGTCGGCGCGGCGATGGCGGTACGCCGGGAAGCCCTGGCGGACCTGCCCGGAAGTCGACCTCCCGGGCCCGGAGAGACGCAGGCCGACGGTGAGGTGTTCCGTGAGGACCTGGGCAGGACCGGATCCGACGCGGCAGGAGGAGAGGAGACCGAACTCTTCCAGCGGTTGACAGCTCGGCAGCCGGGACACACCGTACGCAGGGTGGACGCTTTCCATGTCCGGCACACCGTACCGGCGTCACGGACCCGCCCCGGCTATGTGCTGCGGCGCAGGTTCCCCTCGACCGCGACTTCATCTCCCTCGGCGGCGACAGCATCGCCGCCCTCACCGCCTCCGGAAGACTACGGATGCGCGGCTACGCGGTGCCCGCCAGGGAGTTCCTCACCGGGACCCTGCTCTCGGACATCGCCACGTCCGCGGAACCTGTCACACCCGCCGGAGCCCTGTCCGCCCCCACCTCCGGTACTGTCTCCGGCACACGCCCGGCCGGAGAGGCCGGCGGCGGTACCGCCGTCGCCACGGGGGCACTGCCGACCGTGCCGCTCCCCGCTGACACCGCCCTGTGCGGCACCCTCCACGGAATCGACCCGNACATGGTCTGCTTCCGGGCGCAGGTCACCGAACCCTCCGGGCGGGTACGCACCGTCGACGGTGCCCCCCGCCGTCCCCGCCGGTCGCCCCGTCTCCTCGACCGCGACGGGCTCGCCGCGGCGCTGCTCGACGGTACCGTGCGGGGCTACCTGTGGACCAAGGTGATCCGCAGGAGTGTGCTGGCCGGAGTGCTTGACCGGTACCCGCACACGAGTTCGCAGAGTGACTTCATGACCGTGCTGGCGTGTGTACCGGACCTGCACCGGACACTGCTGCTCCCCGACACCGGTTACGGGTACGTGCAACGGCAGGGCTCGGTCTCCACGACAGACACCCGGCAGCTGGACAACACCGCACGTTGCGCTGATCTGGCCCTGTCGGTTCTCCCGCCGATGGTGGGGGGACGCCTGCGACCACGGATACTCGCGGCGTCCTTCCGGGTGTGGTTCCACCTGGTCCCGTGCTGTGCCACCCCGGTCCACCAGGCGTGGCCCCCGGGCAGGGTCCGCGACGTACACCGCGGGCTCCTGCCCGGCATCGGTGTGCGCGGGATCGTCTGCACGGCGTTGACCGGGCATCCCGGGGTGGCGGCCCATGCCGTGGTGCTGCGGTGTCTGGGACCTGCGGGACTGTATCCGCCGGTGTACCGGACCGGGCGGGCCCTGCTGGACGCGGTGTCCGGCCGCGTCGCCCGGCACAGCCCACAACTCAGGAACAGCAAGACGGAATCAAGAACAGCAAGACGGAGGCACAGCAGTGACAGATGACAGCAGGGGTACCGGAGACAGGACCGGGGACGCCACGGTCCCGGACCGGCCGGCCACTCCACTGGAGCTCACGGTCGCCGGGGCATGGTCGGCGCGCACGGGGGTCGAGCCGGTCCTGCCCGATGACAGGTTCTCCGAACTCGGCGGCACCTCCATGGACGTCGAGGTCGTCCTCGTGGAACTGCGCACCGCCCTGGGGCGCGACATCGACGCCTCCCTCATGGCGGACGACCCGACCCTCGCCACCCTCGCCCACCGGATCGAGGAGCGCGGCAGACGCGACTTCCTCACCCCCTCCGACACCTGTACCCACCTCACCCCGGGGGCCGGAGACCTGCCGAAGGTCTTCTGCTTCGCGGGGGCGGGGGCCTCGGCGGTGACATTCTTCGGTCTCGCCACCGCACTGACGGGGGTGCGTGACCTGTGGGCCTTCCACGCCCACGGCTTCCACTCCCGTGGACTGCCCGACCGGACCCTCGCCGCGCACGGCAGACGGCACACACCCCGGGTCACCGAACTGCAGCCGGACGGGCCCGTGACCCTGGTCGGCCACTCCTTCGGAGGCCATGTCGCCCTCGAGGTCGCCCGCCGGCTGCTGGCGGAGGGTCGGGTGGTCGACCGCATCGTACTGCTGGACACCGTGCTCGACGGTGCGGGCGGGTCGGTCGCCAACTTCGCCGACAGTCCGGTGGCCGGACCACCGTTGCGTGAGCGTCTGCGCACCCACTGGCGGATCGCCACCGCCGGGATCATCCCCCGCGACGTGCGGACACAGCACGACGTGTTCTGGGAACAGGCGGTGCGGGTGCAGAACCGCATCCGGCTCACCGATGTCCCCGATCGCACGGTCGTGCTGGTCACCGACGAGAACGCGCGTCAGGAAGCCCTGTGGAGAGCGTTGGACGGTCCCCTCGAGGTCCGGCGGGTGACAGGCAGTCATCTTGACCTCCTGTCGCAGCCTGAGCCGTTGTCGGCCGTGGTGGACGCCGTGACAGGTCCGCCCCCGGCCGACACAGATCCGCACTGACCCCGAACCCCCGACCCCCGAACCAGGACTGACGATGATCTACCTCCCCCAGCTCACCACCCTCGCGGAATCCCTCTCCTACCACTCCTCCCGCACCCCGCACCGGACCGCGGTGATGACCTCCGAAGGAGACGAGGTCAGCTACGCCCGCCTCGACAGGAAGTCCTCGCAGCTCGCGTCCGCACTCACCGCCGCAGGCGTCAGCGAAGGTTCCCGTGTCGCCTTCATCGGCAGGGAACGCGCCTCCTACTGGGAGACCCTCTTCGCCTGCGTGAAGACAGGTGCGGTCCTCGTCCCGGTGAACAGGGCACTCACCGCCGCCGAGGTCGGCCACATCCTCTCCGACTCCGACGCCGTGGCCCTCGTGATTGACGGGGACCACCCGTTGCGGGGCACCACCGGGCTCGCCGAATTCGACGCCACCCCGGAGACCTGGGATCTCTGGCTCGAAGGCTACGAGCCCCTGGCCACCCCGTTCATTCCGGTCCCGGACACTCCCGTCGCACAGCTCTACACATCCGGAACCACCGGCCTGCCCAAGGGTGTGGTCCTGGCGCACCGCAGCTGGTTCGGGGTCCGTGACGCGCTCGGTGAGGCGGGGTCGGACTGGATCACCTTCGAGGAGGGCGACATCTGCTTCGTCGGTATCCCCGGGTTCCACATCGGCGGACTGTGGTACGCCACCCAGGTCTTCAACGCAGGTCAGACGGTGTTCAGCATGCCGGACTACGAACCGCGTGCCGCCCGGGAGCAGTTCCGGGTCCACAGGATCACCAACGCGATCTTCGTGCCCGCGATGATGGCGTCCCTGGCCACCCTGACACCCCCGGACCCGGAGGCGTTCACCGCACTGCGCCAGGCGATCTACGGCGGTGCACCTATCGGGCCCTCAGTCCTCGAGATCTGCATCCGGGTGCTGGACGCCAGGTTCATCCAGATCTACGGGCTCACCGAGACGGGCAACACCGCCTGCTGCCTCCCACCGGAGGAGCACTACATCGGCTCCCCCCGGCTGAAGGCTGCCGGACACCCCTACCCGGGGTTCAGGGTCCGCATCGTCGACAGGGACGGCTCTGTCCTGCCCGCGGGTGAGGTCGGGGAAGTCCAGCTGTACACCCCCAACCGCATGGTGGAGTACTACAACCTGCCCGAGGCCACCGCACAGACCCTGGTCGACGGGTGGATCCTCACCGGGGACGCCGGCTACACCGACTCCGACGGCTACGTCTACATCTCCGACCGTTACAAGGACATGGTGCTGGTGGGAGGCGAGAACGTCTTCCCCGCCGAGATCGAGAAGGAGATCGTCAAGGTCCCCGGAGTGGAGGACGCCGCGGTCATCGGGGTGCCCGACGAGAAATCCGGGGAGGCTGTCATGGCCTTCGTCCAGGCCGCCCCGGGCCGCACCCCGAGCACCCGCGACCTGGTCACATTCCTGCGTGGTCAGCTCGCCCCGTTCAAGATCCCCTCCCGGTGGCGTTTCGTCGACTCGGTGCCCCGCAACTCCTCGGGCAAGATCCTGCGCCGTGAACTGCGCGAGGAGTTCTGGGCGGGCAGGGACCGGAAGGTCAACTGAGCTGACTGCCCGCCCGCTCACGCACCGCCGCCCCGTCGGCGCAGGACGCCGAGGCGCCCGGGGACTCCACGGCGAGACTGCCGGCCGCGACGGCGAAGCGGGTGGCTTCGCGCAGACCTGACCCTGTCGCCAGTGCGGTGGCCAGAGTGCCGCAGAAGGCGTCTCCGGCGCCCGTGGTGTCCACGACCTGTGCCGGTGCCGGTGACTCCACCGCCACCGTCCCACGCGGGTCGATGACAAGGGCACCCCGGGCCCCGAGCGTCACCACCGCGGAACGGCACAGTCCCCGGCCCACTGCAGCTGCCAGGCCGTCGAGCACCTCGTCGAGACCTGTTTCCCGCGGCACCCCCAGGACATCCGCGGCCTCGGTCTCGTTGACGATGAGAGGATCCGCCGTGGACACGAGTTCCTGCAGGTCATGGCCGTGCACTGTCACCGGCGCAAGATTGAGGACGAACCGTGCCCCGTGCCGTTCGGCGAGGTCGGGCAGACCTGCGGAATGCCCGGGGGTGAGTTCCCCCTGGGCCAGGAGAACATCGGCGGCAGGGGTGGCGTCCTCCCCTGTCGGGTCCCCGGGGCCGGGCACCTGCGCCGGATCGGTGAGGGTGTTCGCCCCCGAGGTCACGATGATGATGTTCTCCCCCTCGGCGTCACCCATGATGAACGCCGAACCGGTCGGGGTGTCCTGCGACCGGGCCACCCGGGAGACGTCCACGCCGGCGGCACGCAGGGTGTCGAGGGCGGCTGCACCCGCGGCGTCCTCCCCCACCGTGGCCACCAGGTACACCGTCGCCGCCCTGTCGTCCCCGGTGTCGTCCACGGTGCCGTCCCCGGCACAGCAGGCGGAACCTGCCGCGAACCGTGCCGCCGCGACCGCCTGGTTCGCCCCTTTCCCTCCGAGCACAGGCCCGCCGCCCACTGTTCCCGCAGGCTCGGCGATGACCGTCTCCCCGGGGGCGGGAAACGCCCGGACGCGGACGAAAGTGTCCGTGTTGACGCTGCCGCAGACAATGACGGCAGGACGCGGACCGTCCGCGGGACGGGACTGTCTGTGCTGCACCGCGCGGGCCCGGCTACCGTGCGCTGTGGCTGTCCCGGGCAGCCACAGCGCGCCGGGCCGCCTCCAGATCGAGGACCGGGTTGCTCAGCGTGGTGGTCGTTCCGGAGAGGTCGGCGTCCGCGTGGTCGCAGGCCCCGCAGTCGTCACAGGAGCCGCCGCAGGAGTCCGCTGCGGCGGACCCGGTGGTGCGGGAACCGGCCGCAGAAGACCCGGAGGAGGACGCCGCGGCACCCCCGCCCGAGGAGCAGCAGCCCGCCGCCGCGCGACGGGCCTCGACCTCCTGGCCCTTGCGCAGGTCGATGCGGGCCACGATGTGGGCGGCGTTCGCCGCGCCGACACCGATGAGGCCGAGCGCGCCGACGGTCAGCAGGACCGCGACCGCCCACATCCAGCCTCCGCGCAGGCTGACCAGCCCGCCGACGATGACGGCGGCACCGGCGCCGGTCCAGAACGGGCCGACGATACGGTGCGCGGTGGTCCACATCTCACGGCTCTTGCGGACCTCCGGGACGTGCAGTCCGACCCACCTGTTTCCGGGGAGCGTCCCCGTCAGTCCCATAATGCCGGTGACCAGCACCGCAACGCCGAGGATGAACAGCAGGACAGAGAGAACGGTCATGACCGGCAGTCTATTACAATGACCAGCCATGAGTAATTCCAGCGAGACCACCCCCTTCCGCTACACCCCGGAGCTCGCCGGCGACATCGAGGCCCGCTGGCAGAACACCTGGCGGGAGCAGGGCACCTTCAACGCCCCGAACCCCGTCGGGGACCTCGCTGAACCCGGCCGGGAACTCCCGGAGGACAAGCTCTTCGTCCAGGACATGTTCCCCTACCCGTCAGGCGTCGGCCTGCACGTCGGCCACCCCCTGGGGTACATCGCCACCGACGTGTACGCCCGCTACAACCGGATGCTGGGGCGCAACGTCCTCCACACCCTCGGGTACGACGCCTTCGGCCTGCCCGCCGAGCAGTACGCCGTACAGACCGGCACCCACCCTCGCACCACGACCCGGGCGAACATCGAGAACATGGAACGTCAGCTGGGACGTCTCGGCCTGGGGCACGACCGGCGTCGGGTCATCGCCACGACGGACACCGACTTCTACCGGTGGACGCAGTGGATCTTCCTGAAGATCTACAACTCCTGGTTCGACCCGGAGCTGAAGAAGGCCCGGCCCATCTCCGAGCTGGAGGAGAAGTTCGCCGCCGACGGCGTCGACGGGACGCCGTGGTCCTCCCTCTCCCCCGCCGAACAGCAGGCGGAGCTGGACGCGCACCGTCTGGTCTACCGGGCGAACTCCACGGTGAACTGGTGCCCTGGGCTGGGCACCGTGCTGGCCAACGAGGAGGTCACCGCGGAAGGCCGGTCGGAGCGCGGCAACTTCCCGGTGTTCCGCAAGCGGCTGTCCCAGTGGATGATGCGTATCACCGCCTACGCGGACCGTCTCATCGACGACCTCGAGGACCTGGACTGGCCCGAGAAGGTCAAGGCGATGCAGCGCAACTGGATCGGCCGGTCCCGCGGCGCCGAGGTCGACTTCGCCACGGACCTTCCCGACGGTCAGGGCATCAGGGTGTTCACCACCCGGCCGGACACCCTGTTCGGGGCGTCCTACATGGTGCTCGCCCCCGAACATGAACTGGTGGACCCGCTGGTGGAACTGTCCGCGGGGGCCGACTACCCGGCGGGCACCGACCCGAGGTGGACCAACGGCGAACAGTCCCCGGCTGCGGCGGTGGCCGCCTACCGGCGGTCCATCGCCGCGAAGTCGGACCTGGAACGGCAGGAGAACAAAGAGAAGACCGGTGTCTTCACCGGCGCCTACGCCACCAACCCGGTCAACGGTGAACGGGTGCCCGTGTTCATCGCCGACTACGTCCTCACCGGCTACGGCACCGGCGCGATCATGGCCGTCCCTGCACACGACACCCGTGACCACGAGTTCGCGACCGTCTTCGGCCTGCCGGTCCGTGAGGTCGTCGCCGCCCCCGGCACCGAAGTGGACGTGCAGGAGGAGGCTTTCACCGGTGACGGTGTCCTCGTCAACTCCGCCAACGGTTCCGGCCTGGACCTCAACGGCAGGAACAAGGCGGAGGCCGTCGCCACGGTCATCGCCTGGCTCGAGGAACGGGGCCTGGGTGAACAGAAGATCCAGTACAAGCTGAGGGACTGGCTCTTCGCCCGCCAGCGGTACTGGGGTGAGCCCTTCCCGATCGTGTACGACTCTGACGGAGTGGCGCACGCCCTGCCGGAGTCCATGCTCCCCGTGGAACTCCCCGAGGTCGAGGACTACCGCCCGGTGAGCTTCGACCCGGACGACGCTTCCTCGGAACCGCACCCCCCGCTGGCGAAGGCGAAGGAGTGGGTCGAGGTCACACTGGACCTCGGTGACGGCGAGAAGGTCTACCGGCGTGACACCAACGTCATGCCGCAGTGGGCGGGGTCCTCCTGGTACCAGCTGCGGTACATCGACCCGACGAACCAGGAGAAGTTCGTCGACATCGACAATGAGCGCTACTGGACCGGTCCCCGGGAGGGCATGCCCTCCGGCGGTGTCGACCTGTACGTCGGTGGAGTGGAGCACGCGGTGCTCCACCTGCTCTACAGCAGGTTCTGGCACAAGGTCCTCTTCGACCTGGGGTACGTCAGCTCCTACGAGCCCTACCACCGGCTCTACAACCAGGGCTACATCCAGGCCTACGCCTACACGGACTCGCGTGGTGTGTACGTGCCCGCCGCCGAGGTCGAGGAGAAGGACGGCAGGTTCTTCTACAACGGTGAGGAGGTCAACCGGGAGTACGGCAAGATGGGCAAGTCCCTGAAGAACGCCGTCTCCCCCGACGAGATCTGCGACGCCTACGGGGCGGACACCCTCCGGGTCTACGAGATGTCCATGGGCCCGCTGGACACCTCCCGCCCGTGGGCGACCAAGGACGTCGTCGGTGCCCAGCGTTTCCTGCAGCGCGCCTGGCGTCTCGCGGTCGACGAGCAGACCGGGGACGCCGTGGTCTCCGACGCCGCCCTCACCGACGAGGATCTCCGCACCCTGCACCGTACGGTCGCCGGGGTCCGGGACGACTACGCGAACCTGCGGGACAACACCGCTGTCGCGAAGCTGATCGAGTACGTCAACTACCTGACGAGAACCTACGCGGGCGGGGCGTCCGGCTCTGCGCCGCGCGCCGCCGTGGAACCCCTGGTCCTCATGCTGGCTCCGGTGGCCCCGCACATCGCCGAGGAGATGTGGGGCCGTCTGGGGCACGGGGAATCCCTGGCACACGAGGACTTCCCCACCTTCGACGAGAAATGGCTGGTCGACGATTCCGTCGAGCTGCCGGTCCAGGTCATGGGCAAGGTCCGCGGCCACATCACCGTTGCCGTGGACGCCCCCCGTGACGCCGTGGAGGCCGCGGCCCTGGCGGAGCCGAACGTCCGGGCTCACACCGACGGGAAGAATATCGTGAAGATCATCGTGGTCCCCGGCAGGATGGTCAACATCGTCGCGAAGTAGCCGGCCGGTCCCGCAGGGGGTCTACTCCCCCAGGATCAGCT
Organism: Corynebacterium provencense; assembly: GCA_900049755.1. GTDB lineage: Bacteria > Actinomycetota > Actinomycetes > Mycobacteriales > Mycobacteriaceae > Corynebacterium > Corynebacterium neomassiliense. Next base: position 453,281 of record LT160593.1, on the reverse strand, counting down.
TCTGCAACAGGGTGGTCGCGACCAGCAGGAACCACGGGATCAGCGCCCACACCGCCCCCATCAGCGGCGCCCAGGCGTGGTAACGGCTCCACCGCCGGCTGGTCACCACGCACACGCCCACGGCCCCGGCGAGGGAGACGATGACCGGTACCGCGTGGGTGAGCGTGGAATCCCCGGTGAGTGCCCGCAGCACGAGATAGACGGCCACGGTCAGTACCGGGACCCCCAGCCCCCACTGCCACGCCATTTTCACCGCCGCGCGACGGTCCTCCCGCTCCAGGTGTCCGATGACGTCGTCCCTGTTTCTTCTGCCGTCTGTACCGCCTGTCCCGTCATCCATGACACCCAAGGGTAGTCAGGGTGCGGACACCGGGGGCGGGGCCGGGCGTCCGAACCGGACGGCTAGACCGCGCTGACGAGAACAGGTGCAGGCGAATGCCTGAGAATCTGGTTCGTCGACGGTCCGATGAAGACCTTGTTGAACGTCCCCAGAACCGAGGAACCCACCACCAGCAGGTCACCCTTCTTCCAGCGCAGGTCGCCGACGGAGGTCTCCCAGTCCCCGCCGGTGCCCACCCCGGTCTGCACCTCAAGCTCCGGGTGACGTTCCAGTGCACGCCGGCGCCCCCGGTCGATGATCTCCTCGGCGCGGGCGGTCCACCTGGCCAGGATCCGGGCGTCCTTCCCCTCCGGCAGGGGGACACGGGTCGGGTACATTGTCGCCCCGGTCGGGCTGAACACGACCAGCCGCAGCGGGACCCTGTGACGGGCGGCGAGGTCCGAGGCGTGGCGCAGGGCCTGCTGCGACTGCTCGGTGTCCACGTACGCGCAGCTCACCCTCGTTATCCCGTGGCCGGACAGTACGGGCGCGTGCGGTGCCGTGAGCACGGGCAGCGGCGAACAGTGCAGCAGTGCGTCGGCGGTGGCGCCGGCGCGGAAGCGGCCGTCGGGGGCACCGTTGCGTGGCCCGATGAGGATACAGTCCGCCCCGAAGTCCGTGGCGGCGTCAATCAGCGCCGTCGTCTCGGAGTGGCTGAGCAGCACGTCCCCGCCGTCTGTCGGGGTGCCGGGCACGGAACTGCCTGCCCGGTACGTGGTGTCGATGCTGTCCTCGGGAAGACCTGCGTCACGCAGTGCGGTGACCGCGTCTTCCAGGCAGGCCGCTGATTCGGCGGCGGCCCAGTCCCCGAACGCCCTGCCGAGGTGGTCCTCGCCGTCGCCTTCCGGCCAGACCCGGGGAATGACGCTGACCGGCCGGACGAGGACCGGTCCGCTGCGGGCGAGCCAGGCGGCCGTGGCGGCGGCGTCCGCTCCGGCGGTGTCCGGCGCACCGTCTCCGGGACGCCAGGCGAGCAGTATCCGTGTGGTGTTCACGCTGGGCACATTACCGGGCGGAGTCGTCGGAGGCGGATTCCCCGTCTTTCTCGGTGGCGGTCCCCGACACATGGGGCCCGAAGGTCGCGAGCACCCTGTCGAACAGGGGCATGGCGTCCTGGATCTGGGTGAGCTCATCCTCGGTGAGCCCGTCGAGCAGTGTGGCGAGCTGCTCGACGCGTTCCTCGCTGATCTTCCCGAGCTGGCGGACGCCTTCCTCGGTGAGGCGCACCCGTACTCCGCGACGGTCGCTGACGTCGCGGACCCGGGAGACCAGCCCCATCTGTTCGAGGTGGTTCACCGCGTTGGATGCGGTGGGCATCCGGATGGCCTCGAGGTCGGCGATCTGGCTGATGCGCAGAGGGCCGTTGTCCTGGAGGTTCATCATGATGGACAGCTGGGCCATGCTGATGGCGGAAGTCGCGGTCTGGCGGAAGTACAGCAGGTACAGGCGCGTGAGCACCGGCCGGAGCTGCTTCGCGACGCCGATTGATGAGACGGTCATGTCACCGAATCTACCTGTTCCACGGAGGAACTGTTCACCCGGAGGGAATATTCTGGATAAATATGCTCGGCGTCACAGTCTGGCGAGACTGTCGGCCACGTCCTGCTCTTGGCCGGAGCTGTCCGCGGCCACGGCGGACACTGCGGACACGGCTGCTCCGGCGTCCCCGGCAGGGCGGGTCGCGTCCTCTCCGGCGATGAAGACCTCGAGATCCCGGCGTCCCTGGTCGTCGTTGACCTGGTGGCGCGGAGACTTCATGAGGTATGTGGAGGCCGGGTCGACCGAACCGCCGATACCCCGGTCCAGGGCGATCTTGGCGGCGCGGACAGCGTCGATGATGACCCCGGCCGAGTTCGGCGAGTCCCAGACCTCGAGCTTGTACTCCAGGTTCAGGGGCACGTCACCGAAGGCGCGGCCTTCCAGCCGGATGAAGGCCCACTTGCGGTCCTCGAGCCATTCGACGTGGTCGGAGGGCCCGATGTGGACGTTGCGGTCGGAGATCTTCCCCGCCAGTTCACCGTGGAGGTTGGAGGTCACCGCCCGGGTCTTGGAGACCTTCTTGGATTCCAGGCGGTCACGCTCGAGCATGTTCTTGAAGTCCATGTTCCCGCCGACGTTGAGCTGGTACGTGCGGTCGACGGTGACGCCGCGGTCCTCGAAGAGCTTCGCGAGGACGCGGTGGGTGATCGTCGCACCGACCTGGCTCTTGATGTCGTCGCCGACGATCGGCACGCCGGCGTCCGCGAACTTCTTCTCCCACTCGGGGTCGGAGGCGATGAAGACCGGCAGGGCGTTGACGAAGGCGACTCCGGCGTCGATGGCGCACTGCGCGTAGAACTTGTCGGCCTGTTCGGACCCGACGGGGAGGTAGCAGACGAGGACGTTTGCGCCGGTCTCCCTGAGCGCCGCGACGATGTCGTCGTGGGTGGCGTCCGGCTCGGCGGATTCCTCGATGGTCTCCCGGTAGTACTTTCCGAGGCCGTCGAGGGTGTTGCCCTTCCGGACCGTCACCCCGGTCTCCGGTACGTCGCAGATCTTGATGGTGCAGTTCTGGCCGGACTCTATGGCTTCGCTGACGTCCTTGCCGACCTTGTCGGCGTCGACGTCGAAGGCGGCGACGACCTTGATGTCCCGGACATGGTAGTCACCGAAGCGGACGTGCATGAGGCCGGGGACGGTGGCGTCGTCAGGGGTGTCGCGGTAGTACTCGAGGCCCTGGACGAGGGAGGCGGCACAGTTGCCGAGTCCGACGATGGCCAGTCTGATCGTGGAGCTGTCATTTGCGGTCATGGGTGGGACCATAACCCCGCTGCGGGAGGAAAAGCGCACGTCCGGGGCTGTTTGCGGGGTCTTGACCGGTTCACCGGCGAGCTTGACCGATACAGCAGGACGCCCTGACGCTCCGGGCTCCCGTGCAGCGCCGCCGGCCGGCCACACCGGCGTCACGGGTGATGCACGCAGGAGTTACCTAGGATGGTGACATGAGCGGTGACATGAGGTCGGTACCAGTCCCCTGCCGCACCGTGGACCACGAGCTGAGCCGCCGACGGACACTGCGTGCCCTCGCGCGCGGGGAGATCAGCCGGAAAAGTGTCTGCGACGCAGGTCGTGAGGTCCTGGCCAGTGCCGAGGTGCTGGGTGTGAACACCGGCCGGGCATGCCCGGTGTGCGGCGACGACCTGCGGGAAACTCAGTGGATCCACGGAACGGCGATGGGGGAAAAGTCAGGGACAGCGCGTAGTCTCTCGGAGGTGAGACAGCTCCTGTCCACCCTCGGGACGGATGAGGAACTCACGGTGCACACCGTGGAGGTCTGCCTGCGGTGCGGGTGGAACCATCTGATCCGCGAAGAGGGCTACCGGGGTGTTGTCGGTAGTATTCTGCCAGAATCCGGGTCCGCGACGGGGCCCGGCCGTCGACGGGAAGACCAGCTAGGTGAGTAACGAGAACAGCTCGAACGAGGGCGCTAACCGGACGCCGGGAGACGGCGGGGACAACCTGCGTATCCGCACGCGACGTCGCCGGCCGCCGTGGCGCCGGGTCATCACGACGGTCTGCTCGGTCATCGCCGTCCTCATCATCGTCCCGCTCGTCGCCTTCTTCGCCGCCTACGCGGTGACCAAGGTGCCGCAGCCGGAGGAGCTGCAGAACAACCAGATCTCCAATATCTACGCCGCGGACGGCACCAGTGAGATCGCCCGCATCGTGCCTCCCGAGGGCAACCGCCAGAACATCAGCATCAGTGAGGTTCCCGAGCACGTGCGCAGTGCCGTCCTCTCCGCCGAGGACCGGGACTTCTACTCCAACAGCGGCTTCTCCGTCACCGGTTTCGGTCGTGCCGCGCTCGGTCAGCTGACGGGGAACTCCTCCGCCGGCGGCGGTTCGACGATCACCCAGCAGTACGTGAAGAACGCTGTCGTCGGTGACGAACGCTCCCTGGTCCGCAAGGGCAAGGAGCTGGTGATCTCCGCGAAGATGACCCGTGAATGGTCCAAGGACCAGATCCTCGAGGCCTACCTGAACACGATCTACTTCGGCCGCAACGCCTACGGCATCGACGCCGCGGCCAAGGCGTACTTCAACAAGCCGGTGAAGGACCTCACTGTCGAGGAGGGGGCGGTGCTCGCGGCGTCGATCCAGCGGCCCAGCCAGCTCGACCCGTGGACCAACCGTCCGGAGGCGGAGGAACGCTGGAACTACGTCATGGACGGCATGGTCGGGCTCGGCGCGATCACCCCGGAGCAGCGCGCCGCCGCCGTGTACCCGGAGACGGTGGACCCGGCGACGACCGCGGAATCCTCGTTCGCCGAAGGCACCAACGGTCTGATCCGCACCCAGGTGCTCAATGAGCTCGCCGCGAACGGCATCTCCGAGGACGCCGTCAACACCGGCGGCCTGAAGATCACCACCACGATCGACTGGAACAAACAGCAGGACATGGTGGACTCGGTCCACGCCAAACTGGACTCCTACGATGACACCGTCCGCGCCGCCGGGGTGGCCGTGAACCCGAAGACGGGCGGCATCGAGGCCTACTACGGCGGCGACGACCCCAACGGTTACGACTGGGCCAACGCGGGCCTGCAGACCGGTTCGACGTTCAAGATCATCACCCTGGCCGCGGCCGTGGAGCAGGGCATCCCCACCAGTGCGCTCTACGACTCCTCACCGGTGGTCTCCGGGGACAATACCGTCACCAACGACTCCGGTGAGACCTGCGGCACGTGTTCGCTGGCCCAGGCCCTGAAGATGTCCCTGAACACCTCTTTCATCCGCCTGACACAGAGTCTCAACAACGGGCCGCAGGATGTCGCCGACATGGCCCACCGCCTCGGTGTGGCCACCTCGATCCCGGGCATCGACAAGACCCTCACCGAGAACGGCGGGGTCCCCTACGAGGGCATCACGCTGGGCCAGTACCAGTCCCGTCCGCTGGACATGGCCTCCGTCCTGGCGACCCTGTCCAACCAGGGAAAGTACTTCCCGGCCCACTTCGTGCAGAAGGTCGAGACGCAGTCCGGCGAAGTCCTGCTGGACAACTCCGGTATGCAGCCGACCCAGGTCATCAGCCCGGAGACCGCGGACGCCGTCATCGCCGCGATGGCGCCGATCGCCGCCTACTCCAACGGGCACTCTCTCGCCGGCGGTCGGGTGTCGGCGGCGAAGACCGGTACCTCCCAGCTGGGTGACACCGGTGCCAACAAGGACGCCTGGATGATCGGGTCCACCCCCCAGCTCGCCACCGCGGTGTGGATGGGCAACGTGGACGGTCAGCCGCTGGTCGACCTGACCTACGGCGGCCCGATGTACGGGTCCCGGTCACCGGCGGACATCTGGAAGAACTTCATGGACGCCGCGCTCGCCGATGACCCGGTGGAGTACTTCGGTGGTGAGTCCGGCTCCGCGTCTGCTGCGGCCGCGGGATCTGCCGGGTCCTCCGGGTCCGGGTACTCCTCCGGCTACGGCACGGGGGGTTCCACCTCCACGGGCGGCGGTGGCGGTGGCGGTGACTCCACGACGGACGACGGCGGCCAGGAGGCTCCGGCCCCCGATCCGGGCGGTACCGGTGGTGGCGGAACCGGTCAGCTGCCGGACGTCGGCGCGATCATCGACGACCTGCTCAACGGCCGGTAGCGGGGGCCGGGACGTGTCTGACGTCGGCGTCATAGTCACGATGGTCAGCGTGGGCATCGGGTTCGTCCTCTTCGGGGCGTCCTTCAAGGGGTTCATGGACAGGCGGGGGCCGAAGGTGGTGTGGGGCCTGTTCACCGCGGCGGTTGTCTTCATCACGCTGGTGCCCGTGGGGATTGCGGTGTTCTGGGCCGCGTAGCGTATGCTGGACCGGTTGCTGACGCAACGAACCCTCCTGCCGTGCCCAACAGGGGTACGGCCGAAACACTAGACCACAGGAGGTGATGAGGTCCGTGCGTCAATACGAGATGATGATCATCATCGACCCGTCCCAGGATGAACGCACCGTTGCCCCGTCGCTGGACAAGTTCCTCGAGACGGTCCGCAAGGAAAACGGTACGGTTGACAACGTCGACATCTGGGGCAAGCGTCGCCTGGAGTACCCGATCAACAAGCAGGCCGAGGGCATCTACGCCGTCGTCGACCTGCACTGTGAGTCGGCCACCGTCCAGGAGCTCGACCGTCTGCTGAACCTGAACGACACGATCATGCGCACCAAGGTTCTGCGCAAGGACGCCCACTAGGGCTCCTCACGGCACAGGACTGCAGGGCCTCCGGGTCCCGCACCCCCACCACCGTCAGTAGAGACCGGGCAGAGAGCCGGCAGAAGACATAGGGAGAGACCACATGGCACAGGGAGACACCCCGATCACTGTGGTCGGCAACCTCGTTGCCGACCCGGAACTCCGTTACACGCCCAGCGGGGCTGCCGTGGCGAACTTCCGTGTCGCGTCCACACCCCGACGTTTCGACTCCCAGTCGAACCAGTGGGTCGACGGCGAGGCTCTCTTCCTCACCTGCAACGTGTGGCGTCAGGCAGCCGAGAATGTCGCGAACTCGCTCACCAAGGGTGACCGGGTCATCGTGACCGGCCGTCTGCGCCAGCGCAGCTTCGACACCCGCGAGGGCGAGAAGCGGACCGTGTTCGAGGTGGAGGTCGACGAGGTCGGCCCGTCCCTGCGGTACGCGACCGCGCAGGTCGCCAAGACTCCCCGGCAGGGTGGTCAGGGCGGCTGGAGCGGTGGTCAGCAGGGCGGTGGTGGCCAGGGCGGGTACTCCGGTGGACCGCAGGGTAACGCGGGCCAGGGATTCGGCGGAGGCTACCAGGGCGGCAACGCCGGTGGTGGCCAGGGTGGTTCCGGCAACCAGAGCCGGCCCTCCGCTCCGCGCGGCAACCAGGGCGGATTCGGCGGGCGTAACGCCTCCACCGATGACGACCCGTGGAATTCCGCTCCCCAGCAGTCCGGGTTCGACGGTGGCGAGGAGCCCCCGTTCTGATCTGCCGTGTGACCGTTCCCCAGCAGAAACACCCCCAGAAGTCCCAGCACAACGAAAGGCACCGGATCAATGAAGCTGATCCTCACCGCTGCCGTTGACAACCTCGGTGTCCCGGGCGACATCGTCGAGGTCAAGGCCGGCTACGGCCGTAACTACCTGCTCCCCCGTGGCCTGGCGATCACCGCCACCAAGGGTGCCGAGGCACAGGTCGAGAACATCCGTCGGGCCCAGGCTGACAAGGTCATCCGTGACCTTGACCACGCTCACGAGGTCAAGAAGGAGATCGACCACCTTCAGGGTGTGACCGTCAAGGTCCGCACCTCTGAGAAGGGTAAGCTCTTCGGCTCCATCAACGCCGCGGACATCGCCGCCGCCGTCAAGGAGGCGGGTGGACACGAGCTTGACAAGCGGTCCATCCTCCTCGACCAGGGCGACATCAAGGCCACCGGCTCCTACAACGTCGACGTGAAGCTGCACCCGCAGGTCGTCGCGTCCCTCAACTTCAAGGTCGTCGCCAAGTAACTGGCGTCGCCCCGTCAACCGCCTTCCGGGCGGAGCACTGACAGTGCTCCGTCACACCTACGACGGCCCCGGCCCAGACACCCGGGGTGTGCCGGCCCAGACACCCGGCCCCGTCGACTGCCGTGAACCCGGCCAGGCGATCCGAAGAACATACTTCAGACAACAGCACACCGCACGGACCTTTCCGGCCATCGGCCGGGACAGGTCCGTGTGGTGTCTCCGGACGCTTTTCGGCGGGGGTTTCCGGTCAGATGACCCACCTCCGGGACCGTTGTGGACAACGTGCGCACCACCGGGTGAATAGCATGTGCATAGTATGCGCATATTCGACCTGCGTCGATATAAACAGATACAGTCCTACCTGCGGTCGCGCAGGTGAGGAAACAGTTGTCCACCCGGCATTTCCATGCACTCCCCAGGTTGTCATCGCTCTGACCTGCGTTAACAAGGGTCACCTGGCTCTCGCGGCCGAAGTTGTCCACAGTTTGTCCACAACGCGACCTGCACTGATCGTCGATATGCACTGAATGTCCACAAGTTGTCCACAATTCCCTGTGGACAACTCTGTGCACGACCGGCTGTCTGACCTCCGCCGGGAGTGGTGGACGGCAGACCCTCGGCCGGCGTGACCGACTTGGGACGGGGCGTGAACCCGGTCTACAGTGGGCCCATGAGTGCACAGGACAATGCGGTGTCAGGGGAGCCGTTCGGGAGTTCCGGTGTGCCGGGGGAGAATTTCGCGGCAGACCAGGGTGGTGTACCCCTGCCTCCCGAGCCCTCCGCATGGGACGAGGGTCCCACTTCGGCGCCCTTCCCGGGCGGCGGCAACGGTGACGGACGTCGCCGGGGTGGCAGGGGAGGCCGGGGAGACGGTCGGGGCAGGCCCGGCGACGGGCCCGGATTCACCGGACTCGGGGAACCGATGCGCCAGATGCCGCAGAATGTGGAGGCCGAACAGGGCGTCCTCGGCGGCATGATGCTGAGCAAGGACGCCATCGCCGATGTCGTCGAGAGGCTCAAACCGGACGACTTCTACCGCCCGGCCCACCGGACCATCTACGACACCATGCTCGAGCTCTACGGCGAGGGGATGGAGGTCGACCCTGTCATCCTCGGCGGTCGCCTGGACAACAACGGTCTCATCGATGAAGTCGGCGGGCTGCCCTACCTCCACGAACTGTCGAGCAAGGTCCCGACCGCGGCGAATGCCGGCTACTATGCGGACCTTGTCGCGGAGAAGGCGGTGCTGCGTCGGCTGGTCAGCGCGGGTACGCGCATCGTCCAGTACGGGTACTCGGGACTGGAGGGCGCGGAACTCGAGAGCGTCGTCGACCGTGCCCAGCAGGAGATGTTCAACATCACCAACGAGTCCTCCAGTGAGGACTACATGGTGCTGGCCGACCTCCTGGAGTCGACGATGGACGAGCTTGACGACCTCTCCGCCGGCGCCGGGGGTGAAGGTGGCGTCATGTCGGGATTCCGTGACCTCGACGAACTCACCAACGGATTCCGTGGCGGTCAGATGATCATCGTCGCCGCCCGTCCCGGTGTCGGCAAGTCCACCCTGGCGCTGGACTTCATGCGTTCCTGCTCGGTCCAGCAGAACAAGGCGTCCGTGCTGTTCTCCCTGGAGATGAGCAAGTCCGAGGTGATGATGCGCATTTTCTCCGCGGAAGCGTCGGTGCCGCTGGCGGCGATGCGCGGCGGGAAGATGGACGACGCCCAGTGGGACAAGCTCACCCGGAGGGTCACCGAGATCGAGAAGGCGCCGATCTTCATCGACGATTCGCCGAACCTCACGATGACCGAGATCCGGGCGAAGGCCCGGCGGCTGAAGCAGAAGCACGATCTCGGTCTCATTGTCGTGGACTACCTGCAGCTGATGAGCTCAGGCAAGAAGGTCGAGTCCCGTCAGCAGGAGGTCTCGGAGTTCTCACGCCAGCTCAAGCTGCTGGCGAAGGAGGTCGACGTACCCCTCATCGCGATCTCGCAGCTGAACCGTGGTGTCGAGGCACGTGGCGACGACGCCCTGCCGCGGGTGTCGGACCTGCGTGAGTCCGGTTCGCTGGAGCAGGACGCCGACATCGTCATCCTCATCAACCGACCGGACTCCCAGAACCGTGACCACGAGCGTGCCGGCGAGGCGGACCTCATCCTCGCCAAGCACCGTGGTGGTCCCATCGGAACAGTTCGGGTCGCGCACCAGCTGCACTACTCGCGTTTCTCGGAGCTCAGTCCGGGGGCGTGACGGGGGGCCGGGTCAGGCGGTGTCAGCCAGTGCCAACCGGTGCCAGGCTGTCAGTCGGCGTTCTCGAACTGGGCGATGAGACACTCCAGGATCGAGGACAGGTCACGGGCCTGGGTGGGGGAGAGACGGTCGACGAAGAGGCGTCGGACGGTGTCGACGTGTCCGGGGGCGGCTGCGACGGTCGCGGCGAGACCGGCGGGCGTCAGCACGATGAAGGCGCCTCTTCCGTCAGAGTCGCACATCTCCCGGTCCACGAGGTTGCGCTTGCGCATGCGGGTGATCTGGTGGGAGAGGCGGGAGCGGTCCCACTGCAGCTTGTCCGCGAGTGCGGCGATGCGCATGCGTTGCCCGGGGGATTCGGACAGGTTGACCAGGACCTCGTAGTCGGCGATGGAGATGCCGTTGTCCCGGAGCATCTGGCGGGCGAGGTTGGCCTGGATCCGTGTCCCGACCTTCAGCCACCGCCGCCACAACAGCTGCTCCTCCGCGGTGAGCCAGTTTCCTGCGGGGGTGGCCGAAGAGGGTGACGCCGCGGCGGCCGCTGCGGGCGCGGTGAACGTGCCCTGTGCAGGTGAGGCGGATGCGGTAGCGTCGGCTGTGTCCGCAGCTGGGCGGGGGTCGGCGCCGGAAACGTTGCCGGCGTTCCGGTCGGTGGGGCGGTCGATGTCGAGGTCCGGGTCTTTCATACCTCTGATTGAACCACATTCCGGAACTAGATGACATATCAACTACATAACGTGTACAGTGGTCCGTGTCGTCGCGGTCCAGTCTCCGCGGAGACGGACAAGTAACCATCCCCGAAAGGAACTCCACATCATGAGCACTGTCAACGACTTCGCCGGCACCTTCACCATCGATCCGGCCCACACCGAAATCGGCTTCATCGCCCGCCACGCCATGGTCACCAAGGTCCGCGGCGCCTTCAGCTCCTTCACCGGCACGGCCACCACCGGCGAGAACCTGGAGGGTGCCTCGATCAACGTCGAGATCGACGCCGCCTCCGTCGACACCCGCAACGCCGACCGCGACGGTCACGTCCGGTCCGCCGACTTCTTCGACGTGGAGAAGTTCCCGAAGATCACCTTCACCTCCACCGAGGTCAAGGCCAAGGGTGATGACGTGCTCGAGGTCACCGGCGACCTCACCATCAAGGACGTCACGAAGTCGATCACCATCGACTTCGACTTCGACGGTGAAGCCACCGACCCGTGGGGCCAGACCCGCGTCGGTTTCGAGGGCCAGGTCACCATCCAGCGTTCCGACTTCGGTCTGAACTGGAACACCGCCCTGGACGCCGGCGGCGTCCTCGTCTCGGACAAGATCACTCTCAGCTTCGACGTCTCCGCAGTCAAGAACGCCTGACCGGGCGGTACTGGTATCCGGCGCGGTTGTCCTACACCGCGGCGGAACCGGCCCACAGTCCGACTGCCGCGGCGAGCACCGTCACTGACAGTGTCCCCGCCGCGTAGACCATTCCGGCCATTTTCCTGCCGTGTCGCAGCAGGTCCACAGTCTCCACGCTCGCCGTGGAAAATGTGGTGTACCCACCGAGAAAGCCGACCCCGGCCAGTTGTTGCCACTCAGGGGCAAGAATACCGGTGCTGACAAACCCCGTGAGCAATCCCATTAGCAGGGAGCCGCTGGCGTTGATCAGGAATGTTGCCCACGGCAGCCTACCCGCGGAGCCGGGGAACCGTGTCACCACGTGATCTTTGACCACGCCGTCAATGACGAATCTGCAGCTTGCGCCTACACCGCCGGCCAGCGACAATGCGCAGAACAGGATCGGTGTCACCGGGCGTCATCTCCGTCCGTCACCTCGTGATGTGGAGCACTCCGGACGCCTCTGGCTGCTATCATACCTGCGCCTGCGGCCACAATGCCTGAAACGACGGACACGACGGCATAGCTGATTCCGTCGGCTGTCAAACCCTCAGCGGAGAGGCGGGCAGTGTCCGTGGCCAAAGCACTGTAGGTGGTAAAACCCCCCATGACCCCCGTTCCTGCAAAGAGTCTGAAAGCACAGCGTCCTCCGGTGTCGTCACCGAAACGGGGAAGCAGTTCCAGAATGAGACCCAGGAGGAACGCGCCGATGATGTTGATCACGGTGATCAGCCAGGGGATGCCGCTGTAGGGGAACGCGAGCACCAGCCCCTCCCTGACAGCAACTCCTATGGTGCCACCGACCAGGACCAATGCAATGAGTCGAGGTTGCAGATACACAGCTATCCCACCTTCAGATACACGTAATGTACAGACGGTAGGGACTGTTGTCGGGGGTAAATCGCACATGATGCGAACCGAGGTTGGGTACGGCAAGCCCCACTGCCGGTGTCTCCGAGGGAGACACCTCAGAAACTGATCGACATCCTACCTTCATCCTCATCGTCCCGGAAGTCGGACAGAGTCGCGATACTTCGCATCAACAACCTGGTTTAGGAGGCTCTCTTAGCGGAGATCCACACGTCGATTTCCGCGGTGACAGGTTCGACACCCGCGTCGTCGATGAAAGTGACCTTCACCGTGTGCAGTGAGCCGCCGGTCTCCCGGGTGATCGTGGAGAAGTCGGGCAGGTCGAGGGTGGCGGTGACGGTCAGTCCCCCGGTGGACTTCGCCGGGTAGTCCGCCCGCATGCTGCGCGGGATCCACCGGTGGGTGGTCGGAACCGAGGCCTCGCAGACCAGGCCCATCGCCGCCTCGGCACCGTTGAGTGCGGCTATGACGTGGAAGGTCCCGATATGGTTGGTGACACCCCACCACTTTCCGACCCGGACCACAGCACGCCCGGGCTCGACGACCCGCACCCGGGGGCTGACGGTGCGGAAATAGGGGGCCTTGAGGGCATAACCGAGGGAGAACAGACCGCGAAGCGGGGCAGACGAGTTGCACCGTCCCCAGAGTTTCAGCAGGGGAGTGGGCTCGGGGGAGGACGCCTGGGGGATCATGTGCGCAGAGAGTACCTGCCACGTGCTGGTCGTGTCCGGCAAACGGCCGAAACTGGCAGTAAGCTGGACCGAAACCCCTGCGCCAGCGGTACCCCGGGAAGAAGCACGGGAATACCTACGCCGACGCGACTGTTACAGATGATGTAACGACCCCAGACATGGATCTCCGAAAGGACCAGGCATGAGCACCCAGACGATCACCTCCGAGAATTTCAGGGACACCATCGACAAGGACGGGATCGTCCTCCTGGACTTCTGGGCCGACTGGTGCGGCCCCTGCAAGCGTTTCAGCCCGGTGTACGAACAGGTTTCCGAGGAGTACCCCGACCACGTATTCGGCAAGATCGACACCGAGGCCAACCAGGAGCTCGCCGCGGGACTGCAGATCCAGTCCATCCCCACCCTCATGGCCTTCCGTGACGGCATCCTCGTCTACCGCGACGCCGGAGCCCTTCCTCCCAAGGCGTTGAAGGACCTCATCGCCCAGGTCGAGGGTCTGGACATGGACGAGGTACGCCAGAAGGTCGCCGAGCAGCAGGGTGCCCAGGGAGAGTAACTCCCACCCCCGGTGGGCGGTAAGTGTTTATCCTGGACAGCACACATACCCTCCGACCATCGGGAGCTACCATGGCGAATCCTTTTTCCAAGGGCTGGAAGTACCTCATGCAGTCCCTGGACATGAAGATCGATGAGAACGCCGACCCCAAGGTGCAGATCCAGCAGGCTACCGAGGCGGCGAGGAAGCAGCACCAGCAGATCACGGATTCCGCCGCGAAGATCATCGGCAACCGTAACCAGCTGGAGATGCAGCTCGACAGGCTGGTCAAGGACCGTGAGGCTCTGGAGAGCAACACCCGCACCGCGATCAGTCAGGCAGATGCGGCGACCTCCGCCGGTGACACTGCGAAAGCGACGGAGCTGGCGAACACGGCGGAGATCTTCGCCACCCAGCTCGTCACGGTCGAGCAGCAGATCGAACAGACCAAGCAGCTGTACGCACAGGCTGTCCAGGCCGCCGAGCAGGCGAGGCAGCAGCAGGAGCAGTCGGCGACCCGTCTCCAGGAGCAGCTCGCGCAGATCGACCAGCTGCGCGCCCAGGTCGACCAGGCGAAGATGCAGGAGGCGTCCAGCCAGGCCATGCAGTCGATGCAGGGGATCCAGGCGGATGACTCGGTTCCCACGCTCGACGGCGTCCGCGCCCGTATCGAGGCCCGGTACGCCAACGCCCTCGGTGCGCAGGAACTCTTCGAGAACAGTGCGGCCAGCCGGATGGCGGAGATCGAGCAGTCCGGCCGTGATTCTGCCGCCGCCAGCCGGCTGGAGCAGATCCGCGCGGAGATGGCGGGGACCGTAGAATCCGCGGCGCCCGGCCGGTCCGCCGTGACAGGGGGAGATGCCCGGGCTGCCGTTGAGGCGGCGCCGGAGACAACGGGTCCCGGTGTCGTCGACGCTGAGGCGGAGGACGCCGCGGGTGAGGACGCGCCGGGTGCGGACACCCCGGCCACGGACGCTCCGGGGGAGAAGACCACCCGCTGACCACCCCACCGGGAGAACTGTCGCCTGAGGGTTTTCCTGAGGGGTCCGCACGGTGTTTCTCGGCGTTCACCTGTGTTTCGGCGTCCCGGTGCAGGTGAGTGGCAGGTGTGCCACCACGGCAGCCGGCTTTCCACAGTTCTGCACCTGTTAACCTGCGGTTTCACTGTCGTCGTCCGATTTGTGCACCCCCGGACGGGTGTTATACTGGATGCCCGTGTCTGCCGCTCCGCCCGGCCCGGAGCCGGCACGCCCGGCAGGTTCCCGTGAGTTTCCCGGGGGCCTCCCCACACTGACGCACCGCAGTACACGGTGCCCAGGCCGAGCATGGAAAGCGTGACCCTTCCAGACCATGTCTGAATCTCCCAGTTCTTCTGCGAAGAAAGTATCTATCTCCTCTCCGTCGTCTGCTTCACCGACATCACCGGAGCAGTCCACCACCGCCCGGGACAGGCCCGGTCGCCCGGGACTGCTCATCGGCATCCTCGTGATGGCCGCGTTCGTGATGATCCTCAACGAGACGACCCTGTCCAACGCCCTCCCGGACCTCATGCTGGAGTTCGAGGTCGGCGCGGACACCGCCCAGTGGCTCACCACCGCGTTCATGCTGACGATGGCGGTTGTCATCCCGATGACCGGTTACCTCATGGCCCGAGTACCCGGACGGGTGTTGTTCATCGTCGCCGTCGGACTGTTCACCGTCGGAAGTGTTATCGCCACCGTTGCTCCGGTGTTCGGTCTGCTGCTGCTCGCCAGAGTTGTTCAGGCGGCCGGTACCGCACTGGTCATGCCCATGCTGATGACCACCATTATGGTGCTAGTCCCGGTCGAGCGCCGCGGAGCGATGATGGGGCTTGTCGGCATTGTCATGGCGGTGGGACCTGCTGTGGGGCCGACCTATGCCGGAGTTGTCCTGGAGATCGCCGACTGGCGGTGGATCTTCGGGACGATGATCCTGCTGGGGGTGGTAGTCCTGGTCATCGGCGGACTGCAGATGCGTTCCTTCCAGCCGACGTCCCGCCCCCCGTTCGACATCCCCTCCGCCGTGCTGTCAGCAGTCGGCTTCGCCGCGACCATCTACGGCCTGTCGAAACTGTCCGAGCTGGCCGACGGGTTCCCTACCCAGTCGGTGGTGTTCCTTATTGTGGGCGCAGTGGTACTCACCGTGTTCTTCCGTCGCCAGAGTGCTCTGATGGCGGGGGAGGCAGCCGGTGAACCGGTGGTTCCCCTGATGAACACCACACCACTGCGGACCCGGGAGTACGTACTGTCTCTCGCTCTGATGCTGCTGGCGTTCTGCACCCTGTTCGGGTTCATCATCCTCATGCCGATCTTCGCGCAGAGTGTCCTGGGGCTGTCACCGTTGCAGACGGGTCTGGTGACCCTGCCCGGCGGTATCGTCATGGGAGCCCTCGGCCCCGTCGCGGGGCGGATCTACGATGCAAAGGGAACCCGTCCGCTGATCATCCCCGGTGCTGTGGCCCTGGTGGCAGCAATGCTGTTGATGATGACCCTGGACGAGGGGAAGAACGTGTGGTTCCTCATCGGATGCGCACTGCTGCTCAACATCGGCATGGCCTTCCTCATGACTCCGCTGATGTCGAACGCCCTCGCGGCGGTGCCTCTGCACCTGTCGGCGCACGGCTCCTCGATCCTCAACACGCTGCAGCAGCTGGCCGGCGCAGCAGGTACCGCGCTCTTCGTCGCGGTGATGAGCATCGGCGTCTCCCATTCCACCTCGGCTCCACCGTTCGGCCCGATGATCGACGGGGTGCAGATGGCGTTCTGGATGGGCTTCGCGATCGCCGCGGTCGTGCTGGTCATGGCACTGGTGCTGAAGATCGACTCTCCGCGGGGGCGCAGTGAGGTCGTCTCCGACCGCGGGGACGCCACCGCCGCGGTGAAGTAGGGTCCGCCGGCCGCCGGTGCCTTCAGGCCCGGTCGACCAGGGCGCCGAGGTCCACCTCCGCCGGGAGGGTGCCGTACTCCATGCCACGGGTCGTGGGGTCGAGGCGTCCCGCCAGGAATGCGGTGGCCACGGGTGCCGGGGCGTGGGTCAGCAGGACCTGGGCCTGCAGCGTCAGGGCCAGGGCCTCGATGAGCTGCCGTGCGAGCCCCGCCGCCGACCCCGGATCGGAGGACGCCGCCTCCAGCAGGGCGTGCATGCGGCGGAACTGGGCGTCATACCGTTCGTCGGTGCCGAGGGTGGTGGACATCTCGGCGAGGAAGGCCTCGGCGGCCGCCGGCTGCTTCGCCAGGGCGCGCAGCACGTCCAGGGCGATGACGTTGCCGGAGCCCTCCCACACCGCGTTGACCGGGGCTTCGCGCAGGCGGCGGGCCATGGGGAACAGTTCGGTATAGCCGTTGCCGCCGAGACATTCCAGCGACTCGTAGGCGTGGTGGGGACCGCGTTTGCACACCCAGTACTTCGCCACGGCGGTGGCGAGGCGCCGGAAGTCGGCCTCGTGGCCGGTGTCGGGGGCGTCATGGGCGGACGCCAGACGCACGGCCGTCCACGTCGCCGCCTCGCTCTCGAGCTGCAGGTCGGCGATGACGTTGACCATCGCCGGCTGGTCGATGAGGGTGGCGCCGAACGCCGCACGGTGCCGGGCGGACCCCCTGGCGCAGTCCGGCGGCGGAGCCGATGATGCAGTCCAGCCGGGTGCGGTTGACCATCTCGATGATGGTCGGGACGCCGCGGCCCTGCTCGCCGACGAGCCAGCCGACGGTGGCGTCGAGTTCGATCTCGGAGGAGGAGTTCGACCGGTTGCCGAGCTTGTCCTTGAGGCGCTGGACGTAGAAGGGGTTTCGCTCACCGCCGGGGAGGATGCGGGGCACGAGGAAGCAACTCAGGGCGTCCCGGCGGGAGTCCGGGTCGAGGGGGTCGGAGGTCTGGGCGAGGACGAGGAAGGCGTCGGACTGCGGTGCCGAGCAGAACCACTTGTGGCCGGTGAGAGACCAGGTACCGTCGGAGTTGGGGACGGCGCGTGTGGTGTTCGCCCGGACATCCGACCCGCCCTGCTTCTCGGTCATGGCCATACCGAAGATCGCGGACTGTTTGGTCGCCGGGTCCCGGAGTTCGGGGTCGTAGACCGTGGAGAGGAGTTTCGGTTCCCAGAATTCTGCGAGCTCCGGGCTTCTGCGCAGGGCGGGGACCACGGCGTGGGTCATGGACACCGGGCATCCGTGACCTGCCTCGATCTGGCTGACGAGCATGAAGCCGGCGGCACGCAGGACGTTGGCGCCGGGTCCGGGATTCGCCCAGGCGGAGGTGTGGAGTCCCTGGCCCACCGAGTATCCCATGATGCGGTGGTAGGCGGGGTGGAACTCGATGTGGTCGACCCGGTTGCCCCAGCGGTCGTGTGAGTGGTGGACCGGGCTGATCCGGTTGGACAGGTCGGCGTCGTGCTGGTACGAGGCGGTCGCGACCTCGGCGCCGATGCGGGTGAGGGCTGCGTGCGCGGCCGTGGACTCTGCTGCGGTGCCGGCGGCACTGCCGGGGCCGAAGGCGATGACGGCTTCGACGAGGGCGGTGTCGGAGGTGTACTCGTTGACGTCCACCCGGGGGGCGGACTGGTTGACCACCCGGTGGTTCACCCGGGCGGGGCCGGGGCGGGTGCTGGTGTCGGGAAGGAAAGTGGTCATGGTGCTCCCTGTATCGCGTGCGGGCTGTGCGTGCGTGCTGTGAGTGCGGGACGGGTTCCTGTCGGGGGTACTTCCCACGAACAGTGAACTGTGGTTCACTGTGATACAGATTACATCACACAACGAAAGAGAGCCAGACCATGCACCTCTTCGACGTTCTCGAAGCCAGCACCCGACGCCGACCGGACCACCCCGCCGTCGAATGGACAGGGACACCCGCCGCACCGGACACCGGGGACCGGCCCCCGGTCAGGACCATGACCTACCGGGAACTGAAGGACGCCGCGGAACGCGCCGCGACCGTGTTCACGCACCACGGCGTCCTCCCCGGGGACAGGGTCATGGTCATGACCCTCAACGACCCCGGATTCCTCGTCGCCATGTACGGGATCTGGCGCTGCGGAGCCGTCCTCGTCCCCGTGAACCACAAAATGACCCCTCCCGAGATCGCCCACATCGCCGCACACTCCAGGGCCGTACTCGGGGTGGCCAGCGACCGTCTCGCCGACACCGCCCGCCAGGGCGCCCCCGGAGTGGACTGGCTCGTCACCTCCGGCGACCCCGTCAGCGCGCCGGGAAGCTTCGATGACGCCGTCACCGCCGCCGAACCGTGGACCGGGCCGCTCGTCGGGGACACCGACTACGCGCAGGTGCTCTACACCTCCGGATCGACCGGGAGCCCCAAAGGCTGCGTCCTCACCCACCGGGCAGTGAGCGCCATCGCCCCCAACATCTGCTCCAACATGCCCTTCGCCGCCGATGAACGCATGCTCGTGTGCATGCCGGTCTGGCACGCATCACCACTGAACAACTGGACCCTCACCACCCTGTTCGTCGGCGGCACCGTGGTCCTGATGAGAGAATATGACCCCACCCGGTTCCTCGGGGTACTCGAATCAGCGAGGATCACCTCCGTCTTCGGAGCACCGATCGCCTACATCGCCCCCGTGCAGCTCGCGAAAGCCGGCGCGGACAGTGGCACAGGTACACGGCAACCCGGCGACCACGACCTCACGAGCGTACGGATGCTCATATACGGGGCGGCACCCCTGGGGGAGGAGATGGCACGCATGCTCATCACCGCCTACGGGACGGAGAACTTCTACCAGGTCTACGGCATGACCGAGACCGGGCCCGCGGGCTCCGTACTCGTTCCCGCCGACCAGGTACGCAAGGCAGGCTCCATCGGCAGAGGCATGCTGGGGGTGGACCTCAAGGTCGTCGCCGACGACGGTACCGACGTGACCGCCTCCGGAGAAGGAGAGATCTGGATGAGGTGCGACTCCATGATGTCCGTGTACCTGTCCAACCCGGAGGCGACAGCCGAAGCCTTCATGGACGGCTGGTACCGCACCGGGGACGTGGGGAAAGTGGACGTCGACGGCTACATCTACATCGCCGACAGGAAGAAAGACGTCATCATCACCGGCGGTGAGAACGTGTACTCCACCGAGGCGGAGGAGGCGATCAGGGACATGCCGGAGGTCCGGGACGTCGCCGTCGTCGGCAGGATCCACCCCGAGTGGGGAGAGACCGTGGTCGCAGTGGTCGTCACCGACGAGGGACAGCTGCTCAGTGTCGACGAGGTGCGCGCCCACCTGTCCGGAAAGCTCGCGAAGTACAAGATCCCCCGCGAGGTCGTGGTCGCCCGCGGACTGCCGCGCAACCCCTCCGGGAAACTGCTCAAGCACGTTATCCGGGCGGAGGTGAACGCGTGAGGAGCGGGCGGGGTGTGTGAGGCGGGGCGGTCACCGGGTGGGACGGCCACCGGGTGGTCAACTCCCGCGAGTTGGAGAAGTCGGCTGGCTACTGCTGGATCTTCCCGGCCCTGAGCAGCCCGGTGCCGATCCTGCTGACAACGACGAGAATCATCCCCAGCGTGGCGAAGGCCAGGCCGCAGCAAGCAACAGCCAGTGCCCCGTCCGTGTCGAGCGCCATGACCAGACCTGACACCGCTCCCAGAATTCCGATACCCGTGGTCAGCCACCCCATGAACTCAGGGAGCATGAACGGGTCTCGCTTGCGCGGTCCAGCCGGAGTGTCGTGGGCTGGTGTCCAAGGCTGTCCGTTGCTCATATTCCTGTCTCCCTGCTTCCGGTGAGGTGAACTTCTCTGTGGCCCGAGATCTTTCACGGGGAAGGTCTCCTCGCTCCGGCAGCGGGTCACATGACGCTGAATCGCGCGTAACCCTACCGGCGGCGCGCGACACCTCCGCTCACTGTTCGAATCAGGGACGGGACCCGGGGCACGGGAGCTGGCCGCCAGGAGGCGGAAGATCAAGACGGCAGGAAAAGACGGGGGAACAACAGGGCGCGAGCCCCGGGCGCAGCAGGCAGCGCCGGAATACGGGACGCCTGGTGCGGCCGTGCCACCGACTGGCCGAGGTGCACCCGACCGTGTGCCGGCCCCCGCACCCGCCGCGGGTAGTCTCGACGGCACTGTGTTCCGACGACCACGGCGTCCTGATCCTCGGGGCGTTTCGGGACCCCGTACGCGAACGGAGACCACTCATGAGTGACCTCGAACTCAACCCGCTGTTCGCCCGTGCCGATGAAGTGACCAGCTTCCCGCGTCACCGTATTCCGGAGGTCGGCAGTCTTCCGGAGACCGCCTACCAGCTGATACATGACGAAGCGATGCTCGACGGCAACGCCCGGATGAACCTCGCCACCTTCGTCGGCACATGGATGGACGACTATGCGGACCGGCTGTACAGCGAGGCCTTCGACAAGAACATGATCGACAAGGACGAGTACCCCGCCACGGCGGAGATCGAGGACCGCTGCTGGCGGATGATCGCCAGGTTGTGGAACGCTCCCGATCTGGACCACACCTTGGGGACCTCCACCGTCGGCTCCTCGGAGGCGTGCATGCTCGGTGGCCTGGCGCTGAAGCGACGCTGGCAGCACGGGCGCCGGGAGGCGGGGAAATCCACCGAGCGGCCGAATATCGTGCTCTCCTCGGCAGTGCAGGTGTGCTGGGAGAAATTCTGCAACTACTTCGAGGTCGAGCCGCGGTACGTGCCGGTCAGCGAGGAACACCGTGTACTCGACGGTCATGACCTGGACAGTTACGTCGACGAGAACACCATCGGGGTGGTCGTGATCATGGGGGTGACCTACACCGGCATGTATGAGCCGGTGGCGGAGATCGCCGAGGCACTCGACGAGATCCAGTCCCGTCGTGGCCTGGACATCCGGATTCACGTGGACGCCGCATCCGGCGGGATGATCGCCCCGTTCCTCCAGCCGGATCTGGAGTGGGACTTCCGGCTGCCTCGGGTGGCCTCCATCAACACCTCGGGGCACAAGTACGGGCTGGTCTACCCCGGGCTGGGCTGGATCGTGTGGCGTACGCGGGAAGATCTGCCGGAGGACCTGATCTTCCGCGTCAACTACCTCGGCGGGGACATGCCGACCCTTGCACTGAACTTCTCGCGCCCGGGTGCGCAGGTACTGCTGCAGTACTACCTGTTCCTGCAGCTGGGAATGGATGGTTACCGGCGGGTGCAGGGAGCCACCATGGACGTTGCCAGGTACCTGGCCGGCGAGATCGGGAAAATGCCGGACTTCGAGTTGTGGAGTGACGACCCGGACATACCGGTGTTCGCGTGGCGGCTGGCGGGGGAGGACGCCAGGACCGGTGGCGGCGCGCGCCGGGAGCGGAAGTGGACGCTCTACGACCTGTCCGACCGGCTGCGTATGCACGGCTGGCAGGTGCCGGCCTATCCGATGCCCGACAACCTCAGTGACATGACGGTGCAGCGCATCGTGGTACGCAACGGGATGAGCAATGACCTGGCCACGCTCTTCGTCAGAGACCTGCGCACCTGCGTGCACTATCTTGACGGGTTGGACGCCCCGCTGCCGTCCTCTGCCGTGGGCGGACACGGGACGGGGTTCCATCACTGAGGGGTGGGGGGCTTTCACGATTGCGGTGGAAGTGAGCTGTGGGATCGCCTCGCAGGGAGGGAGCCGGAACAAGAATTCGAACGGTCTTGCGCAATTGCTCGTTGCTGCAGGCGCCCTGTCCTGTGCGCATGTTTAGCTTGTCGGCATGAATGAAACGGAAACCTTGAGTCTGGACGTGTTCTGGGCCAAGTTTGACCGCAAGACTTCGGGTTCACTGTCCCTGCGGCAGCACCTCACCGACGTGAGTGGAGTGGCACTTCCGGTGGCAAAGCATCTCCTGCCCCCTGCTCGTCTCCGGATGCTCGAGGAACGGTGCGGAGGAGATCTGGGGAAGATCCTCCGGTTCGTGGCGTGGGGTCACGATGTCGGCAAGGCATCCCCCTGGTTCCAGGGGAAGGTGCCCGAGCTGAACGAACGGGTCCTGAATGCCGGCTACCCGGCTATACTCGCCTCTCCCCAGGAAGTTCGCGCGATGGCTCATGGCCTGGTCAGTGCTTATACCGTTGTCGACTGGCTCGCTGCACGGGCGACGAGAAAACCCAGTGTCCGGGTGAAGCGGGCCTGGTTCTCCATCCTCGGTGGACACCACGGTGCCTTCCCCTCCATGGAGAAGAAGCCCGCCCCTCTCATCAATGAACCGGCGGAATGGAAGGACGCCAGGTTCCGGCTCCTTGACCTGGGCGTCCGGCATCTCGGACTGACCCAGGCAGACATCGATACCTTCGCACAACTGTCCTGGGAGATCCCGGACCAGGCAGTGGTCACCGGTCTGCTCGTCGCCGCGGACTGGGTGGGTTCCAGTACGTGGAACTTCCCGTACAGCTGTGATTCCGGCACTGACCAGGAGCGCCGCGCCATTGAAGGTCAGCGCAGGATGAACCTGGGTGGACGGTGGACGCCGTCGCCGGTCGATTCTGAAGCCTTCCAGCAACGTTTCAGTCTCCCCTCGGGTTCGACGATGCGTCCTGTGCAGGAAGCGGTGGTGGAGACGGTCCGAACGATGGACGGTCCGGGTCTGATCCTCGTGGAGGACGCCACCGGCGGAGGGAAGACGGAGGCGGCTCTGATGGCCGCTGACGTGTGGGCCGACCGGCTGGGCATGGACGGCGTCTTCTTCGGACAGCCGACCCGTGTCACCAGCGACGCGATGTTCAATCGGGTACTGACCTGGCTGGAGCACTCCCCGGAGACCGGAGAAGTGTCGACGATCCTCGCCCACGGAAAGTCACAGTTCAACAAGGACTATCTCTCCCTCTTCGGGCAGGGACGACCGACGAACGTCTACAGTTCCGACGGCAGTGACGAAGGGCTGTCTCCGGAAGCGAACGCATGGTTCCGGGGGCGTAAGACCGGACTGCTGGCCTCAGTGGTCATCGGCACCATAGACCAGCTTCTTTTCGCGGCCCTGAAGTCGAAGCATGTGGTGCTCCGGCATCTCGGGCTGTTCGGGAAGGTCGTCATCCTCGACGAGATCCACGCGGCAGATGACTTCATGACCGTCTACCTGACCAGGATCCTGGAATGGCTCGGGGTCTACGGCGTCCCGGTGATCGCACTGTCCGCCACCCTGCCTCCGGCGCGTCGGCAGGAACTGGTGGACGCCTACGCCACAGGCGCCAGCGCATTCGACACCGACCACATCGCGCTGGAGGACTCCAGTGCCTATCCGCGGATCACCTGGGTCACCGGAGCCTCCGCCGGTGTCGTTGTTCCGGCCGCCGGTGACCGGACCCGTCGGACCCGGGTCGAGTTCCTCCCCGGTGACCTGGAGGAGATGGCGGACGCCGTTGCAGCGGCGGCACGTACCGGGGGATGCATCGCCGCGATCTGCAACACGGTCAGCAGAGCGCAACAGCTTTTCGACCTGCTCGACGGGACAGTGGAGAATCTCTCGCTGCTGCACTCCAGATTCCTCACTGATCACCGTGCTGCCCTGGAGGAGGAGCTGGTGACAGCTCTCGGCCGGGATGGTGAGGCGTCACGTCGGCCCGGTCGGGTGGTTATCTCCACCCAGGTCATTGAACAGGGTCTTGACCTCGATTTCGACCTCATGTTCAGCGATGCTGCCCCGGTCGACCTGCTGATTCAGCGGATGGGCCGACTGCACCGGCACGACTTCGCGCCAGGTGTTCGGCCGCAGGACAAGAAGGACGCGAAATTTGTCATCACCGGGTGTTCGGAATTCGGGGACGAGGTCGCACCGGAGTTCCCCCGCGGCATTGAGGCTGTCTACCGGCGGTCCCGTCTGCTCCGGTCCGTGCTCACGCTGAATCGGCACCTGGCGGATTCCGGAGGAGTCGTGGATTCGCCACAGGATGTCGCCGGCCTGGTAGCCACCGCGTACTCGGAGAATCTTGTTCCTCCGGTGACGTGGGACGAGGTGTGGTCAGGGGCGGAACGGCGTGAAGAGGAGTTCCGGGCCGGGCAACGGCAGAAAGCGGAGCAGTTCCGTCTGCCTCAGGCAGACAACGGGAATCTGTCCACCTGGAACGTGGCAGCGACCAGTGACGCAGAGATCGAGGGCCTTGCCCAGGTCAGGGATGCTGACGACAGTGTCGAGGTTGTGGTGGCCCAGCGTGTTGACGGTCGGATTGTCGCTCTTCCCCATGTCCGTGAGCTGGCAGGGGTATTCCTCGACGAGCTTGTGGGGATCGATGACGGGTACGCCCGCCGACTGGCCCAGTGCACAGTCCGACTGCCGGCGTGGGTGATGCGCACCGATGCTCAGTTCGATGAGCTGGAGAAGGACGGACAGGAGTCCTGGCAGAGTTCACCGTGGTTGAAGGGGGTTCTCCCCCTGGTCCTTGACGAGTCCGGTGAGAAGCGCGTCGGGGACTGGCTGCTGCGGTACGACGACCGTCTCGGGTTGCTCTGTGAGCGGGTGAAGGGTTGATCCCCTGTCCTGGAGGCACTGTTAACCTCGGTGCAGACTGCCCCAGGTCCCCGCGTGAGTGGGGATGACCCGGTGTCATTGTCAGGGCAGTCGTGATCCCCGCCTAGGCGGGGACTGTCGCCGTCTCCTGCCTCTGCCGGTCATCTGCCAGAGAGCTCGCAGGGGGCGGCGTCATGCATCCGGGTGTTCGACAGGAGGGGGAACTCCACGGATGCCGTCCGGCAGGGCTGCTATACCTACCGGAAGAGGTTAGGGGGTGGCAATCAACTACCCCTGGTGGCAGGCATCTCGATTTGACGCTACCTTACAGACAATGACACGTTAGGTTTAAGAGAGGGTGGATGGTGGAACACTACAACCTCCTGGATGAGGCCTGGATCGATGTCGTCGATCATCAGGGCGTCGAGTCCAGGGTCGGCATCCGGGTACTGCTGCGGGATGCGTCCGACTACCGGGCGTTCGCCGCGCCTCTGGGTACCGTGAATTTTGCGGTTCTCCGCATGGTGGAGGCGATCCTGTACCGGGCGTGGGACAGCAGGAAGTGGCGCAACCTCGACAATGCGCTCGAACACTGGCAGGAGAAGTGGGACCAGGGCACTCTGCTCGACGACGCCGTCGCCGGATACCTCGATCAGTGGCAGGACAGGTTCGACATCCGGGACGCGGAGCATCCTTTCTTCCAGGTGGCCGGCCTGCATACGTCGAAAGGGGAGTGGAAGTCCCTGGACATCCTCTTCCCGGACGTCGGGGATACCGGCGATCTCTACACGATGCGCTCCGGACTGGCTTCTGTCGATGCGGCTGAAGCCGCCCAGATGCTGGTCCACTGCATGGCTTTCGATTTCTCCGGCATCAAGTCCGGTGCTGTCGGAGATGACCGGGTCAAAGGCGGCAGAGGCTATCCGATCGGGATCGGCTGGTGCGGCTGGCTTGGCGGCACAATGGTGGAGGGAAGAGATCTCCGCGAGACACTCCTGCTCAACTACGTGCCGAACCGGGAACAGGCGGGAACCGAGGACCAGCCGCTCTGGGAGATCGACGGGGTTGGTCCCGGCCCCCGTGACGATCCCCGCTACCGGATTGAACCGCAGACCGAGAACGGGACAACCGGACCGGTGGAACTGCTGACATGGCCGCAGCGTCGTCTGTTGCTGCGGTGGGAGGAGGACGCCGTGACCGGCGTCCTCATCACCAACGGCGATCCGGTCGGCTACACCACCAAGCGAGGTATCGAGACGATGACCCCGTGGAGGTTCAGCGAGCCACAGTCCAGGAAGGCGAAGGTGATCAGGTACATGCCGCAGACTCTGGACGCCGGCCGCACCATGTGGCGGTCGCTGGGCGGGATTCTTCCCAACAATGATGTACCGCAGACCACTTTCAAGGTTGACGGAACAAAGGTCGATGTGGACAAGTCGATCCCCGCCGGAAATGTCCGATGGGTGGGCCAACTGGTCGGTGCGGAGGTTCTCCCCGATGACCGGGACATCCGGATCCGCATGGTCTCCATGGAGTACGGCCCTCAGCAGTCGAGCTTCGCCGGCATCGTCGAAGACGCGATCACCGTGCAGTCGCCGATGCTCGCGCTGGACAACGACCAGCTCCGGGCTACCGCGCGCCGGGCCGTCGAGTTCGCGGACGGCGCAGCCAGATGCCTGTGGATGTTCGCCAGGAACATTGCGTTTGCCGTGTCCGGGAACCAGGATGACGCGGACACCGACCGGATACAGGCGGAGTTCTACACCCGGGTGGACGCCGAATTCCGCGTCTGGCTCCGTCGCCTCGGCCCGGACACGGACAGGGACGCTGCCCTCTCCGGCTGGGCCGGGAAAACCCGCTCCACGGCGACAGACCTGGCCAATGACCTGTTGACGGCTCAGGGTCCTGCTGTCTGGGCGGGACGCTGGGACGGCACCCGTCGGGTGACCGGAGCTGTAGCGGTTGACTGGCTGCGGAAGAACCTCAATGACTGCCTCGGGAAAGAACCCCGCAGGAACACGGAGAACGGAGAGAACGCATGACGGGACAGACAACGTCATCGACGGGTAAGGCGACGGAACTCGCCAGATACGTCGTGGGAAAGGTCGAGCGGATCCAGGCCGGTCTTGTCGACCAGCAGTCCTCTGCGGCGAAAGCGACGGCGGCGAGACTTCGTAGGGCCCTGACCAGACCGGCAGGATCGGTCCCTGAGGTCTGGGAGATCACCCTCGGCGGGCTTCCGGAGAACCTCATCGGACACGGTGATGTGCCGAGTCCTGCGGAACAGGCGGCGCACACCGCACTCTGCCTTTTCGCTGTCCACCAGCAGTCCCGGAGCGAGCGGATGCACCAGTCCGGGTGGGGCCTCGGACGGTCGCTCCGGATCCTGCACCAGCGGACCGGGGGCTCCGATGCCCTGGACAGTGGGCCGTTGATCCGGCGCTTCAATGCACTGAGCACTGCAGATTCGCTCGAGGAGATGCTCTGGCACCTCCGCGGTCTTATCACCCAGCTCCGGGCGGAGGGGATTCCCCTGGACTACGGCCGACTGGTCCGGGACCTCTACAGCTATCCGGTGCCCGAGTACCGGGACACTGTCCGGCTGCGGTGGGGACGCGACTTCTACACCTACCGACCCGAGGCCCCCGGGGCCTCCGATGCCACCGACAACAACCCATCCTCCGAAAACTGACATACGTAAGGAAACAGACCCATGACGACCTACCTTGACCTCCACATTCTCCAGCTCGTCCCTCCGTCCTGCATCAACCGCGACGACACCGGATCACCGAAGAGCGCCCGGTTCGGTGGCGTCGAACGGCACCGCGTCTCCAGCCAGGCCTGGAAGCGGGCAGCCCGTAAGGGGTTCGCCGATCTGCTCGACGCAGAACAGCTCGGCGAGCGGACGAAGTACGGTGCGCTCCGTGTCGCCGAGAAGCTCCGGGGACTGCGTCCGGAGCTCTCCGAGGAAGAGGCGCTGGAGTTCGCGGGTGAGGTTCTCAAGGCCGCCGGTATCACCATGGACAGGAAGCACACCGACCAGACCTCCTACCTGGTTTTCCTGTCCCGCCAGGAGATCGAGCGTTTCGCCGAACTGGCGGCCGGTCTCGCGGACGGCAACGAGAAGCTGTCGAAGAAGGACGCCCGTGCAGCACTGGTGGGAACCACCGCTGTGGATATCGCTTTGTTCGGTCGGATGCTCGCGGACGCCCCCGAGCTGAACGTCGACGCTGCCTGCCAGGTGGAGCACGCCCTGAGTGTCCACAAGGCGACCACGGAGTTCGACTACTTCACCGCTGTCGACGACAACGCGCCGGAGGACAATGCCGGCGCCGGCATGATCGGGACCGTGGAATTCGTCTCTTCCACCCTCTACCGGTACGCCACCGTCGACATTGACACGTTGGCTGCGAACCTCGGCGACCGTACCGCTGCCGCTCAGGCGGTAGAGGCATTCATCCAGGCATTCAGCCTGTCCATGCCGACCGGTAAGCAGAACACTTTCGCCAACCGGACGCGCCCGGACTTCATCCTCGCGGAGGTCCGTACCGATCAGCCCGTGTCCCTGGTGAATGCCTTCGAGAAGCCGGTCGCCAACGACGGCACGGCACTTGCCTCCGCAGCAGTTGAGCTCGCCAGGTACGCCGTTGACGGAGACCGCGATTTCGGAACAAAGCCGGCAACGTCCCTGTTCCTCGTGAACGAGCGGGCATCAACCCCTGAACTGCTGTCTGCGCTGGACGGACGTTCCACCGCAGCATCCTTCCCCGATCTGATCAGCGCAGTCGGCGCAGCTGTCAGCGAAGAGTCCGGCAAGTAGGCGGAGAACGATGCCGACACTTGTCCTGGCCCTTGACGGGCCACTCCAGTCCTGGGGTGTGACCGGGAGATTCGTCACCCGGTCCACGCAGAAGATCCCTACGAAGAGCGGCGTTCTCGGAATGATCGCTGCCGCCCAGGGCCGTTACCGGACCGATTCAGTTGCTGATCTGCTAGATCTGTCTTTCGCCGTCCGGACCGACCAACAGGGAAGTCTGCTGCGGGACTTCCAGACGGAGATCGACTGGCGTCCGAAAGCCCCGAAGTCCAAGCCTCTGACGAACCGCTGGTACCTGCAGGACTTCAAGTTCACGGTCGCCGTCGGCGGGGACCGTGAACTCCTTGAGACCCTCGATGCTGCGCTGCGGACACCCGAGTTCCCGCTCTATCTCGGACGCCGCTCCTGCCCACCTGCCGGCCGGATACCCCGGGGAATCGTGGACGCGGAACCGGTCGATGCGTTGAAGCAGGCTCCATGGCTTGCAGCTGCCTGGTACCGGAAAAAGCAGCCGAAAACCCTCGACCTACCGGTCAGCCGGGATGTCCGTGCCGGGGAGGTCCCCGATGAACAGATCCGGGATGCTCCCGTGAGTTTCGATCCCCGTGACCGTCGCTATGAGCTGCGTGGCGTCCGGCATGAATGGGTCAGCATGGACAACCCCGACGGCTATGACCTTGATCAGCATGACCCGTTCACACTCCTTGGAGGAATCTGACGATGTACCTGTCTCGGATGTACCTGAATCCGCAGCGGCGGCACTGCCGTGCCCTGCTGGCGAATCCGGAGATGATGCATGCGGCCGTGCTGTCTTCATTCCCCCCGGGTACTGACGCTGCGTCAGACGATGGTCGGGTCCTGTGGAGCATCGACCGTAGCGGTGAGAAGACCGCCTTGTGGATGCTGAGCCCCGCTGTCCCGTCCTTCGAACACCTTCAGGAGCAGGCTGGGTGGTCGCAACAGCAGACCTGGGAGACCCGGGACTACTCCCGGCTGACCGGTCAGCTGATGAAGGGGCAGCAGTACGCATTCCGCCTTGTCGCCAATCCCGTCCACATCGTCACTGAAGGCGGGGTGAAGAAACGTCGCGTTCACCAGAAGCCCGAGTACCAGTTGCAGTGGCTGCTCGACAGGCAGGAAGCCATGGGTGCGAGGTTCCTCGGTGAGGAGGACGCGGTAGCCGCGACCGTCACCGGGAGTGAGCACCTGGTCTTTGACCGGAAAGGCAGGAAAGTTACCCTGGTCCGTGTTTCGTACCAGGGGCTTCTGGAGGTCACTGACCGTGATCTGCTGGAGAAGACCTTGACCTCCGGTATCGGTAAAGCGAAGGCGTACGGCTGTGGCCTGCTGACCCTGGCGAAGGTCGGCACGTGAACGGCGGAATGCTCCCGTCTACACCCCGACAACTTGCCAGGGTCACTGACCGGGTCAGTTTCCTTTACCTGGAACACTGCACCCTGGGACGCGACGGGGGCGCACTGACCGCAACTGACGACACCGGCGTCATCCATGTCCCGGTGGCCGCGCTCAGCGTACTGTTGCTCGGTCCGGGTACCAGACTGACCCATCAGGCGGTGACCGTGGTGGCTGATGCCGGATGTTCGCTGGTCTGGGTCGGTGAGGAAGGCGTCCGTTATTACGCCCACGGACGGTCGATCGCTCGTTCCACGAAACTGCTGGAAGCACAGGCGAAGAAAGTCTCGAATACCAGGAGCCGGCTGGCCGTCGCCCGGGAAATGTACGCTATGAGGTTCCCGGGCGAGGACACTTCTGGTCTGACAATGCAGCAACTCCGAGGTAAAGAAGGCGCCAGGGTCAGGAAGATCTACCGGGAATGTGCCGATGCCACTGGTGTGGAATGGACGCGTCGGACCTATGACCCGAATGATTTCAGTACCGGTGATCCTATTAATCAGGCATTGTCTGCAGCCCATGCTGCGCTCTACGGTCTGTCCCACGCCGTGATCACTGCTCTCGGATGCAGTCCGGGGCTGGGATTTGTGCACACGGGACATGACAGGGCCTTCGTATATGACGTCGCAGACCTCTACAAAGCTGAATGTACGATCCCGGTTGCCTTTGACATCGTGAAAAAGCTGCAGGATGATGGCGCAGCTGATTTCGCAGACATTGCCGGCGTCACTCGTCGGGCCGTCCGGGACAGGATCAAGGAACTCCGCCTTTCGGAGCGTATCGCCCACGATATCGCGGTGCTGCTCGTGGATGAGAAGAACGAAGCGGGTGAGGAGGATCTGTGGGCGGATGTCGTCAATCTCTGGGACGACCGGACCCGCAACGTTGTGGGCGGCATGAACTACGGCGAGGGCCCCGAGGATGAGGAGGCATCTCGGTCATGATGACCCTTGTGCTGTCCGCATCTCCAGCGAAACTCCGTGGCCATCTCACTCGGTGGCTGATGGAGGTGAGCCCAGGGGTGTATGTCGGACGTGTCAGTGCACGCGTCCGTGACGAATTATGGCTGCTCGTGATCAGCGAGATGGAGTCGGGACGGGCGGTCCTGACATATCCGACATCGAAAAATGAGCAGGGGTTCATCATGAAGGTCCACCGCGGTGAGTGGGTGCCGACGGACCTTGAGGGACTGACACTGATGAAACGTCCGGTCACGACGGAGAAGGGTGCGATGAAAGCTGGATGGTCCAGGGCGTCGCGTATGCGCAAGGCCGGCCGCCGACGCAAGTGATGTAAAATCGCTGACTGAGATCGAAAACGTGCTGATCAGCGAGTGTGCTCCCCGCGCGAGCGGGGATGATCCCCGGGGTGCTGTGATGCAGCTGGTCCGGGTGAAGTGCTCCCCGCGCGAGCGGGGATGATCCCCGCCAATAGTGGTCCTCGGGCCACTCCACCGCGTGCTCCCCGCGCGAGCGGGGATGATCCCTTTCACGAAAATCGAACATTCGACACGCGAACGTGCTCCCCGCGCGAGCGGGGATGATCCCGGTGAGGTGGTCAGACGGGACCTCACCGCCCGGTGCTCCCCGCGCGAGCGGGGATGATCCCAGTGCCGAGGACCTCGCACGTCTGTGGGAGAAGTGCTCCCCGCGCGAGCGGGGATGATCCCATCGGCCTTCACCTGGGACGTTCCAACCTCATGTGCTCCCCGCGCGAGCGGGGATGATCCGCGTACTGGCGGGCGTTTCGTAAAGGCGCGGTTGTGCTCCCCGCGCGAGCGGGGATGATCCCGTGGCTCATCCTCGGACACGACCAGGGACGAGGTGCTCCCCGCGCGAGCGGGGATGATCCCTGGATCCATTGTTGTGCTCCTGTTTCTGGTGTGTGCTCCCCGCGCGAGCGGGGATGATCCCGAATGAAGGAGGGTGAATGACAGAAACGAAAAGTGCTCCCCGCGCGAGCGGGGATGATCCGGAACCAGGAATGACCAGTGAGAAGCGATTGCGGTGCTCCCCGCGCGAGCGGGGATGATCCCGCCCGGCAAAAGGCTCCAGCCCAACAGCGAAAGTGCTCCCCGCGCGAGCGGGGATGATCCCACATCGGCAGTCATAAGCGGATTCACGAAAGTGTGCTCCCCGCGCGAGCGGGGATGATCCCGCGGCGTCTTGCGCGGCAGGTGTCAGACCATTGTGCTCCCCGCGCGAGCGGGGATGATCCCCCAATTCGTCTCCTTGCCGGGGAAAGTCACTGGTGCTCCCCGCGCGAGCGGGGATGATCCCGGGACGAAGCCCGCGCCGAGGTGGAACGACTCGTGCTCCCCGCGCGAGCGGGGATGATCCCAATATTGACGTGCTGCGCGCCCCGAAGGCTCTGTGCTCCCCGCGCGAGCGGGGATGATCCCCGTGGAGGAACACCAGGCTCAGGCCCCTCAACGTGCTCCCCGCGCGAGCGGGGATGATCCCTTGATCCGCCGCCCGCCACGCCCGGGCGTGTAGTGCTCCCCGCGCGAGCGGGGATGATCCCCCCTCAATCTCTCGTAGTTGCACGCGCTGGACGTGCTCCCCGCGCGAGCGGGGATGATCCCCACACGATGGGCGCAGGAGCACTAGCCGAGGCGTGCTCCCCGCGCGAGCGGGGATGATCCCCAGCAACCCTTCGGTTACACGGGCAGACCCCGGTGCTCCCCGCGCGAGCGGGGATGATCCCGTGTGGCGTGCCAAGGCGGAGGCCGTGGCCCAGTGCTCCCCGCGCGAGCGGGGATGATCCCGCCCAACGCGGCGGAAGCCTGGGCAACAGACTGTGCTCCCCGCGCGAGCGGGGATGATCCCGGCACATCTGCCGCTGGCAACTCCGCAGCAATGTGCTCCCCGCGCGAGCGGGGATGATCCCGTCCTCGACGTCCTCGACGTCTTCGGGGGACGGTGCTCCCCGCGCGAGCGGGGATGATCCCGGAGACCGCAGCGTGACCCCGGAGGAGCAGCTGTGCTCCCCGCGCGAGCGGGGATGATCCCTCACCACACAGGCCCACGAGGCGGAGATCGTCGTGCTCCCCGCGCGAGCGGGGATGATCCGTCCTGTCGTCGCTTGCCACCGACGCCGGCGCCGTGCTCCCCGCGCGAGCGGGGATGATCCCCTGTCGGCACGCTTCTCGACGGCACGCAGGGCGTGCTCCCCGCGCGAGCGGGGATGATCCGGCAGTACCGGCCCACCTACCGCTTCGGCAAGTGTGCTCCCCGCGCGAGCGGGGATGATCCCTTCGACCCGATACCGCTTCCCGAGGTGTCTGAGTGCTCCCCGCGCGAGCGGGGATGATCCCATTGGCCTTCACCTGGGTCGTTCCAACCTCATGTGCTCCCCGCGCGAGCGGGGATGATCCGCGGGTCGCAGACATGCGCACCGACAAGGAAAAGTGCTCCCCGCGCGAGCGGGGATGATCCTATCCCTGCGGGTCTTTCATCTCTGTTCAGTTCGTGCTCCCCGCGCGAGCGGGGATGATCCCTCCCCGACCCGTTCGCCGGAGTGTGGGAGGTCGTGCTCCCCGCGCGAGCGGGG
Source organism: Corynebacterium provencense (assembly GCA_900049755.1). Lineage (GTDB taxonomy): Bacteria > Actinomycetota > Actinomycetes > Mycobacteriales > Mycobacteriaceae > Corynebacterium > Corynebacterium neomassiliense. The sequence continues at coordinate 419,475 of LT160593.1, read as the reverse complement.
ATGATCCCCTTGCAGCCATCCATCGAAAGAAAGCGGATCAGTGCTCCCCGCGCGAGCGGGGATGATCCAGCGCTCGCAGAGTTCGACGCACTATGCCAGGTGTGTGCTCCCCGCGCGAGCGGGGATGATCCGTTCAAGGCGTTCACCACCGAGGTGGCGGCGAAGTGCTCCCCGCGCGAGCGGGGATGATCCCTCGGGGCCGACAACAGCCCACCGGGAGGTGGAGTGCTCCCCGCGCGAGCGGGGATGATCCGCAACCGCGATCTGCGCGGTGACAATCCCCTCCGTGCTCCCCGCGCGAGCGGGGATGATCCGTCCCAATGCTGCCACAACGAATGGTGAATCCTGTGCTCCCCGCGCGAGCGGGGATGATCCCCCCCCCCTCATTTTTCTGCGTCTGCAGCAACTCGTGCTCCCCGCGCGAGCGGGGATGATCCGGTCAACACGGCGGAGTCCACGAGTTTCACGTGGTGCTCCCCGCGCGAGCGGGGATGATCCCGATGTTGTCCGCCTACCCGGTGTGACCTCCACGTGCTCCCCGCGCGAGCGGGGATGATCCGGGCGGGCCGGTTGCCGGTGCAGCTAAGTGGTGGTGCTCCCCGCGCGAGCGGGGATGATCCCCCCTCACCAAGGCCGTGGCGGACGCCTACCGTGTGCTCCCCGCGCGAGCGGGGATGATCCCCCATATCCAGGCAAGAGTGATCCACGCGGTTAGTGCTCCCCGCGCGAGCGGGGATGATCCGTGACGGACTTCGGATGACAGCCACAACCCCCAAGTGCTCCCCGCGCGAGCGGGGATGATCCCGACTCGCAGCCGAGCGGCTGGACCGCAACCCGGTGCTCCCCGCGCGAGCGGGGATGATCCCGTCCCTGGGGTCGGTGTCGTTCTCCGATCCGAGTGCTCCCCGCGCGAGCGGGGATGATCCCCGGGCTGCGGCCATGCCTGCCTGCCCGGCGATGTGCTCCCCGCGCGAGCGGGGATGATCCCACATCGCAATTCTTCGCGATCCAGCGCTCACCGTGCTCCCCGCGCGAGCGGGGATGATCCCTTTTTCCCACCATCTTCCCCACCAGTCCTTCCGTGCTCCCCGCGCGAGCGGGGATGATCCCCCACGGGAGCCATGGTGGCGGGAGAGTCATCCGTGCTCCCCGCGCGAGCGGGGATGATCCCCGGGAATGGATCACCGTCCACACGGAATCATCGTGCTCCCCGCGCGAGCGGGGATGATCCCCGCCCCACTGAACCACGAACCGTGCGAGGAAAGTGCTCCCCGCGCGAGCGGGGATGATCCCTGGCGAAGCGAAACGCGGACATGTACTTGTTCGTGCTCCCCGCGCGAGCGGGGATGATCCCTCGCACCAGGGTTTTAACTTCCGGGGCATTGAGTGCTCCCCGCGCGAGCGGGGATGATCCAGACTTCTATCAGGTGCGGCGTGACCTCCAGGTCGTGCTCCCCGCGCGAGCGGGGATGATCCCGAGAAATCGGGGAGAATGAAGCTCGCCGGACCGTGCTCCCCGCGCGAGCGGGGATGATCCGCCTATTTGTGCACCATATCGAACACTCCCCCAGTGCTCCCCGCGCGAGCGGGGATGATCCCTCCCCTGCCCCCGGTTTAGCCGTGGTGTTCGAGTGCTCCCCGCGCGAGCGGGGATGATCCTTGACGACCTTGAGGATGTGATGATGGAGGAAAGTGCTCCCCGCGCGAGCGGGGATGATCCCTCACCGACCTTGTCCTTCGCCTCAGCAAGATTGTGCTCCCCGCGCGAGCGGGGATGATCCCGCGCACGCCTGAACCTCACCCCGATCCGGGGGGTGCTCCCCGCGCGAGCGGGGATGATCCCTCCGGCACAACTCGTCCCTGGTCGTGTCCGAGGTGCTCCCCGCGCGAGCGGGGATGATCCCTCGTCCTCGCCCCGGACTTCGCAGGCGAACACGTGCTCCCCGCGCGAGCGGGGATGATCCCATGCCGTGGCACTGTCGTCCTCGAGGGGGCGGGTGCTCCCCGCGCGAGCGGGGATGATCCCAGAGTCTTTGCCCACCTCGAGCGGGGAGCAGAGTGCTCCCCGCGCGAGCGGGGATGATCCCTCATCACCCTCGCCAACGCCTACGACGTGAACGTGCTCCCCGCGCGAGCGGGGATGATCCCCGCGGCGCTCCGCTGGTCGGCTTCCGCGGCGAGTGCTCCCCGCGCGAGCGGGGATGATCCCAGCGTTCCACACCCCCCACTGAGGAAAACGCGGTGCTCCCTGCGCGAGCGGGGATGATCCCTAGGGGAGAGATACGGGGTCTAACTCCCCCACGTGCTCCCCGCGCGAGCGGGGATGATCCTCGGCTCCGGGATTGGCGCGGAGCTCGTCGAGGGTGCTCCCCGCGCGAGCGGGGATGATCCCCGATGATGCCGGCGAGCTGACCGAGGACGGGCGTGCTCCCCGCGCGAGCGGGGATGATCCCTCCACCGCCCCCGAAGCGGCGAGAAGAGCACGGTGCTCCCCGCGCGAGCGGGGATGATCCGTTCAGCAACCGGTGGACGGAGCACGGGAAGAAGTGCTCCCCGCGCGAGCGGGGATGATCCCCGTTAGCCGCCGATGCAGCAAAAGAGACCGAAGTGCTCCCCGCGCGAGCGGGGATGATCCCCAGCGTTCAGACTTCGACATGGCGTCCTGGGCGTGCTCCCCGCGCGAGCGGGGATGATCCTGCTACCTCGGGTTCGGGGAGAAGAGAACCGGAGTGCTCCCCGCGCGAGCGGGGATGATCCCCCCATGTCAGTGGTGATATGCGTCAGCTTGGAGTGCTCCCCGCGCGAGCGGGGATGATCCCACGCTCGACAGGATCACCCAACCCTGCGCATCGTGCTCCCCGCGCGAGCGGGGATGATCCCTGGTGAAAGAACCTGTCAACCCCTGTGTCCGGGTGCTCCCCGCGCGAGCGGGGATGATCCCTGCTTCAACTCCCCCGGCGTGATCGGCTCGCCGTGCTCCCCGCGCGAGCGGGGATGATCCCGCGGATACATGCCGGACGAGATAGTGGAAGCCGTGCTCCCCGCGCGAGCGGGGATGATCCCTTGTCGAAGGTGTCGGCCTCGAGCCGTTGTGCGTGCTCCCCGCGCGAGCGGGGATGATCCCAGGTGCGTATAGATCCCCAGAGTCGTCGCCGGGTGCTCCCCGCGCGAGCGGGGATGATCCCCGTCATCATCGACCCTGTCAGCCTCGGCGGGAGTGCTCCCCGCGCGAGCGGGGATGATCCCCTGCAAACTGCGCACGCACGTTGTCGCGTCAAGTGCTCCCCGCGCGAGCGGGGATGATCCCTCGCTCCACAGGTCATCGGCGTTCCACAACGGGTGCTCCCCGCGCGAGCGGGGATGATCCCCCCCTCCGGTGGGACACCGGAACTTTCCTTCTGTGCTCCCCGCGCGAGCGGGGATGATCCCCCCTCGGCCGACCGGAAGCCGGCGGCGGTGAAGTGCTCCCCGCGCGAGCGGGGATGATCCCACTGCGTCGACGACTGTCCAGCGCATGAAAAAGTGCTCCCCGCGCGAGCGGGGATGATCCCTTGCCCAGGCCCTTCACCAGGGAGCCGACACCGTGCTCCCCGCGCGAGCGGGGATGATCCCGCGGGAACGCTGACCAGCCTGTTCGAATCCTTGTGCTCCCCGCGCGAGCGGGGATGATCCCCTGAATGCCGGTGTAGGCGTCCACGTCGGCGGGTGCTCCCCGCGCGAGCGGGGATGATCCCGTCAGCCGTGCCGACAGGGGCAGCGCGGCAATGTGCTCCCCGCGCGAGCGGGGATGATCCCTTGCCGAACTCGTGAGAGTCAGGCTCACCACCGTGCTCCCCGCGCGAGCGGGGATGATCCCCGTGGCGGGTGGGAGGACGACCCCCTGCCATCGTGCTCCCCGCGCGAGCGGGGATGATCCCCCGCGGTTGTCCGCATCGGACACGATGGAGATGTGCTCCCCGCGCGAGCGGGGATGATCCCTCGAACGGGACAGCGGTGCCGGCGTGCTTCCAGTGCTCCCCGCGCGAGCGGGGATGATCCCGGCGTTCCACACCCCCCACTGCGGGAAACGTGGTGTGCTCCCCGCGCGAGCGGGGATGATCCCAGGGCGAGGACGGACGCGAAGATCCCGGACACGTGCTCCCCGCGCGAGCGGGGATGATCCCTGTTTGTCCGCCTACCCTGGACCACCTCGACCGTGCTCCCCGCGCGAGCGGGGATGATCCCCCCCGTAATCCCCTCAGCCCCAGGCCGATCCGGTGCTCCCCGCGCGAGCGGGGATGATCCGTTCAGCAACCGGTGGACGGAGCACGGGAAGAAGTGCTCCCCGCGCGAGCGGGGATGATCCCACCACATCACGAGAAAAACCCGCACACTCAGCGTGCTCCCCGCGCGAGCGGGGATGATCCCGACACGGAGCGGCGACCAGGGGTCACCTCGACCGTGCTTCCCGCGCGAGCGGGGATGATCCCTAATATTTCGGCCGTGCTCGGTGCGGTGCCGCGTGCTCCCCGCGCGAGCGGGGATGATCCGGAAACGGCGAAGTACGAGCGGGAGGTGTACCGGTGCTCCCCGCGCGAGCGGGGATGATCCCACGGTGCTGTCCCCGATCTACACGTGGATTGCGTGCTCCCCGCGCGAGCGGGGATGATCCCCAGTCGGGCCCACGTGTCCGACAGGGCACCATGTGCTCCCCGCGCGAGCGGGGATGATCCGCAGTCGCAGGTGAAAACCCCGATCGTGGTGCAGGTGCTCCCCGCGCGAGCGGGGATGATCCGGTCAACGAGTCCGGGTCCGCTGACCAGCTGCGGTGCTCCCCGCGCGAGCGGGGATGATCCCGAGAATGACTGCGAAATGTACGCGGAAGAGATGTGCTCCCCGCGCGAGCGGGGATGATCCCTCTCCGGCGACACCCCTAATGATGTAGTCGCCGTGCTCCCCGCGCGAGCGGGGATGATCCCCGGGCCGCCGAAGCAGCCATGCGCGAGTTGGAGTGCTCCCCGCGCGAGCGGGGATGATCCCAACGAGGGCAACTGGCAGGGGTTGAACCTGAGGTGCTCCCCGCGCGAGCGGGGATGATCCCCTCAACGACAACGGGACATTCCTCAGCTCGGAGTGCTCCCCGCGCGAGCGGGGATGATCCCCGCCTGTATGGGACGTCCAATACGGGCGAGCAGTGCTCCCCGCGCGAGCGGGGATGATCCCGTCTCCGGCGCCGTCGTCGCAGACGAGATGGAGTGCTCCCCGCGCGAGCGGGGATGATCCCGGGTCCTCCACCTCGATCTCCCCGTCCTCCCGGTGCTCCCCGCGCGAGCGGGGATGATCCCGTCGATCGGCACGAGTGTGGACCGCTGTGCATGTGCTCCCGGCGCGAGCGGAAATGATCCTCGCCGGTCATGTCCGGGGAAGTGGTGTGTCTGCCTTTCGATACATCAGGGCTGACGACACCAGGTCAGGGACCCTCGCGGACCCGGTGCCGACGATGGTTCATACCACCTGCCTGCCCGACTCGTCGGCGTCAATGATGCTGTCAGCCATCATCGTCCGGGGCTGCCCCACACCCGTCAGCGACATGTAACGCTTCTGCTTCGATCCAATCATCATGCTGATCGGCCAACACCACCCCGACCAGACGCACCACCGCAGCCCGGTCCGGGAAGACCCCAAGACATCGGTACGCCGGCGGATCTCCCGGTTCAGCCGGTCAGCGTGATTTTCGGACCACACCCTGGTCCACACCGCTTTCGGCACGGCGGTGAATGCCGACAGTTCGTCGAGGGCTTCTTCGAGGTAGCCGGCGACGTGCGGGAACTTCTGCCGGCAGAAGCCGACGACCTCCCGGGCCTGGGACCACACCGACTCTGCATCGGGTTGGTGGACGATAGTGCGGAACATCGCCGACAACGTCGGCCACTGCGACGTAGCCACCATGGACGACAGCTTCTTGTCCAAGTGTGTCCGACAGTGCTGCCACGACGCATTCGGCAGTACCTCGCCAATCGCATGCCAGACACCCGGATGAGCATCACCGGTGACCAGGTACAGGGACTGCTGCACGGTGAGGTGACATCTGATCTGGCTTGCCCAACAGGGCGGTCTGGAAAGATGGCATCGTGCCAAAGCCCTATCCCACCGAGTTTCGCGACGATGTCGTGCGCGTCGCACGCAACCGCGAACCGGGAGTGACGATCGAGAAGCTCGCGAAAGACCTCGGTGTCCCCCCGATGACGCTTACGAAGTGGATGCGCCGCGCCGATACTGATGAGGGCACCGAGCCCGGCCAGTCGCGGACCGAGGCGGCGCAGATCCGCGAGTTGACCAAGCGCAATCGGCTCCTCGAGCAGGACAACGAGGTCCTGCGGCGTGCGGCGGCGTATCTATCGCAGGCGAACCTGCCGTCAAGAGGTTCTACCCGCCCGCGGTCGAGCTCGTTGCTGCAGGGATTCCTGTGACGGTGCCGTGCCTGGTGCTCAAGCTCTCCCGCCAGCCCTGCTACCGGTGACTGGCTGACCCCGTCACTGCGAGCGAGGTGGTCGAGGCGTATCACGCGAACGCGCTGTCCGACGCCACACAAGGATGACCGAAGAGTTCGGGCACCGTCTCCTCGCCGATGAAGCGCAGCACGAACGGTAAAAAGCCTGGTCCGCCTGTCCATGACGATCTCTGCGCCGTGGTCGACCAGGACGGGCGCACGCGCCACGTGGTCGCTGCAGATGGACCCAACGAACTCTGGCTGGTGGACATCACCGCACACAGAACCGCGGGAGGCAAGATTTACTGCTGCGCGATCAACAACGCGTTCAGCAGTCGGATCGTCGGGTACTCGACTGACTCGCGGATGAAATCACGCCTGGCTGTCCAAGCACTTGAGTACGCGGTCGCGATGCGCGGTGACGTCACCGGCTGCATCGTCCACTCCGATATGGGCATCCCATTCTCGAAGCCGGAAGTTCCTTCGTGCTCTGGCCGGCCACGGCATGGTCGGTTCTATGGGCAGGGTGGGTCCGAGCGGGGACAACGCAGCCATGGAATCGCTTTTCGCGTTGCTGCAGAAGAAAGTCCTCGACCGCCGTTGTTGGACCACCCGTAGACAGCTGCGCATCGCGATCGTGACGTGGATCGAGCGGACCTACCACCGCCGACGCCGTCAGCCCCGCCTGGGACGGTTGACGCCCATCGAGTTCGAGACCATCGTGAACACGACTGCCGCACTGGCGGAGTTACTATAAACTACAATCTGTCACCTATCCGTGCAGCAGACTCCATCAAGCCAGGCTACCTCTGGCTACCCAAGACCCGAGCATCATAGACGCCGACGTTATCGAGGGATCATGATCACATATTCCGCACAGCTGGATGCCATCGTCGCTGCTGTCCGAGCGATTCCTGAAGAGAACTTCACTGCCTATCGTGGCGGCTACCCGCAGGAGATCAGCACAGCCCTTATCGATGCGGTGTTCTCAATCCGAGCACGTTACGACTCGAAATTCCCTGGTAGCGGAGTGCGCAATCGAGTACAGGCCTTCCGCGAAGAACACGGTGACGCGGTCAATGACCTGTCCGCGTTGGTCGCCTTGGGTGCGAATCCGATAGCGCAGGTCATGGGTTCGTCTATGACCGGGGGGAGGTTGAAAGCAGAGGCAGTTGTCGAGGCGGCCGAGGGCTATAGCGACGCTGGGGTCAATACTGCCGATGAGCTGCGTGCCATCGACAGCGAGCAGGCGAAGCGCATCTATACTACTGTTCCAGGTCTAGGGCACGTGACATTCGAGTACTTCAGCATGCTCTTGGGTATCCCCGGAGTGAAGACTGACGTGATGATCAGGCGATTCGTTTCGAATGCGCTTAAAGTTGCCAACCTTGGGGATGTTGATGCGGCAACCGCACGGAAATTGATCATTGATGCTCATCGACAGACCGGCTTGGGTGAGAGTCTGACGCATTTTGACCATGCTGTGCGGCTTTCGGAGAGTCAACTGTCCGAAGCCTAGAAGGAATGCTCCATTGCCGCCGGAACCTGCTCATTCAAGCTCTTCGGTGGCGGCCCCAGCGACAAATAGTCTCTTCCCACGATCACAGTGCAGGCCGGAGTAACCGCACTCTGTCTCTGTCCACCAAGAGGAGTCCGCACCAGTTCCACCGTCACCGCTCACCCGCCACAAGTGCACCCACCACAAGTGTCCCCACCACCCGGGTCAGCACCTCCAGCCCCGCCGTCAGGTCCGCGTTCGTGGTGAACTCGCGTTCGCAGTGGGAGACCCCGCCCACCGACGGAACAAAGAGAAGCATTGTCGGGACGATGCGGTTCATGGAGACGGCGTCATGACCTGCCATGGTCTTCAGACGGAGGCAGCTGACCCCGGCGTCCGCGGCGGCTTTCTCCGTCAGCTCCACCCCGGCCCCGGGGAAGGGCACCGCCTCCCGCAGGTCGAAGTCCTCGATCTCCACCCCCACATCGTGGCGTTCTGCCGTGGTGACCAGCAACGGTCTGAGAGTCTCCCAGGCCCGGACCAGCCGTTGCGGGTCAGGGGAGCGAAGGTCCACGCTCATCGTCACCTGCCGGGGCACCACCCCCGGCACGTTGGGCTCCACGGTGAAGCGTCCCACCGAGGTGACCATCGACCCCTCCGGAGCGTCGGCGGCGATCTTCCGTACCGAGAGCACCATCTCGGACGCCGCGGTCAGGGCGTCATGGCGGTCCCCCATCAGCGTGGCCCCGGTGTGGGACTGTTCGCCGTTGACGGTCACCCGGATCTTCCGGGTGCACCAGTTGCCCGTGACCGCGCCGACGGTCACGCCGGACCGTTCGAGGCGACGCCCCTGCTCAATATGCAGTTCCGCGTAGGCGACGGCCGGCGGCATGACGTCTGAGCCACGGCACCCGGTGGCGTCGAGCGCTTCAGCCACGCTGACACCGTCCCGGTCCGTCACCGCGAGCATCTCCTCCAGCGACCGCTGGCCGACCGCCACGGAACTGCCCATGAGAGAGGGCTCGAAGCGTGACCCTTCCTCGTTGAACCAGTCCACCACCGTGAGATTGTGCACCGGTACGGTGAGGCCGGCGGTGACACGCGAATGCACCGCGGCAGCGGCATGGAGGGACGCCACGACTCCGTACGTCCCGTCAAACCGTCCGGCCAGGGGCTGACTGTCCAGGTGGGAACCGGTGAGCACGTGCCGTGCCCCGGGAACCCACCGGTAGGACGCGAACTGGTTCCCGATGGCGTCCACGGTGACGGTCATCCCCATCTCCGCGGCCCGTCGCCGGAACCATTCCCGCACCGCACCATGCTCCGGGGTGCCGGCCTGACGGTCGATCCCGCCCCCTGCCGTCGCACCGAAGGAGGCGGTGTGGTGGAAGTCCGAAAGGAACGTCGGTGAAGGTCCGCCCGTCACTGTGCCTGCACCCCGCCGAGATCCGGTGTGGTGCCCGCCCACGGTCGGACCGATTCATACGCCCGGGCAGCGGCCAGGACCTCGACATCCCCCCGGTGCCGTGCGGCGATCTGGAGACCGACCGGAAGCCCTGATGCCGTGAACCCGGCCGGCACGGTGATCGCCGGCGTGGTCGTCATGTTGAACGGGTAGGTGAACAACCAGCGCAGCAGCTGCGCCTGCAGGGGTTCGCCCTCCAGCCAGGAGGGGGCGAACTGGTCCAGCGGGAACGCCGCAGAAGCGAGGGTCGGGGAGACCAGGAGATCGAAGTCCGCCATGAAGCTGCAGAAGATGTCGTACATCCTGGACCTGGCCACCTGGGCGCGGATGGCGTCCACCGCCGGCAGTGACCGGGCCGCCGCGATGATCTCCAGGTAGTTGGCGTCCACCTTCCCCTCCCACTGCCCCCAGTCACACAGGTCGGTGTCCAGGCCGATGCCGGGCACCCAGATCCCGTCCCACATCGCCTGCTCCGGACAGTCCCATTCCGGGGTCGCCTCCGTGACCGTCGCACCGAGCTGCGTGAACGCCTTCACCGCCTCCCGGCACACCGCATCCACCTCAGGGTCGACGTAGCCCACGTGCAGGTCCGGTGAATAGGCGACCGTCATACCCGTCATGTCGGAACCCGCGGCGCTGACCGCCCCGGGGTAGCTGGCCGTCTCCTTCGGCAGGCTCATGGGGTCGGAGGGGTCGAATCCGTTCATCACGTCGAACATGACCGTGGCGTCCTCCACCGTCCGGGCTATGGGGCCGTGGAAGACGTAGGTGGAGAACTTCCCCGCGACAAGGGTCTGCGGGATCCGCCCGAGAGAAGGTTTGAAACCCACCACCCCGCACAACGCGGACGGGATGCGGACCGAGCCCGCCCCGTCCGCGCCCTCCGCCAGGGGCACCATCCCCGCGACCTGGCTCTTTTTCATATCCAGAGGAATCTAAGCGACAGCCACAACAGCGCCGGAGGCAAGATCTACTGCTCGGCGAGCAGCAACGAGTTCAGTGCGCGGATTGACAGGCTTGCGACTGACTAGCGGATGTAACCACGCTGCGCGGACCTACGCAAGACCATAGAACCCAAACCCCCCGGGCCGGGGCGCCGGTCGAAAGAGGGCGAAGAGCGGGCCCCCGGCCCACCGGGATTAAGGATGGGACCAGTAAATATCCCGGTGTTTTTTATAATACAAATCAAAAGTTTTAAATACCCGCACTCCGGGGCGTTCGTCAGACCGGTGAACAGTCCACCCGCCGCTCTGAGACGGGCGACGACGGTGGCGTCCTTCTCCCCGACATTGTCGGCGAAGGGGACGAGGGCATGGGTGTGCGGCAGTCCCGCGACCTCGGTGAGACACTTCACGGCGAAGGGGACGCCGTGGAGCGGGCCGAGCGGGGCGCCGGAGGCCTGCCTCCTGTCGAGCTCGGCAGCGTCCTTCAGGACGGTCTCGCGGTCGAAGCAGACGTAGGCGTTGATGTCGGGGTTGAGTCTTCCGATACGGTCGCAGGCGGCCTCCGCCACCTCCAGGCAGGTCAGACTGCCGGAGGCGATGAGGTCACGCAGTTCAGTCGCCGTCGTGCCGGCGTAGTCGTCGGGGTTCACTGTCATCCTCCACAGGTCAGGGTCGGGGTGGCGCGGCGGGTGCCGTGCGGTGCGGTCGCTTCCACGGCCGCTGCCAGGCTGAGCAGCCGGGAATCGTCCCAGACCCGCCCTGCCAGCGTTGCGCCCACCGGCATGTTGTTGTGTTCCATGGCGCCCATCGGGACGGTCACGGTGGGAATGCCCAGGTGACGTATCACCACGTTTCCGTTGGCGACCCAGATTCCGTTGCGCCAGGCGGTGTCGGCGGACCGGGGGTTCACGTCCGCGTCGGCCGGCGCGACCCCCGCCATGGCGGGAAATATCAGGGCGTCGAGTCCGAGGGAGTCCATCCAGTCCTCGAGATCCACCCGCCGGGTCTCCTCGAGCCCCGCCAGACCGGCGGGCAGGGAAGGGTCAAGTTCCGGAAGCGGGGGAAGCTCGGGATGGCCCGAGAGCAGGGACCTGATGACCGCCGGATAGTCGGCGACGTCATGCTCCTGGCCGGTGTAGCGGTCCGGGAGCGCCCCCCGGGGCGGCGGGAAGATGTCCCTGCCGTCGACCCGGGTGAGAGAGTGCAGGGAGGGGTCACCGTTGGCCCTGAGGAAGTCCTCCCACGACCAGGCGGAGAGAACCCCGGTCTCCGCGAGCAGGAACTCGCGGGACACCAGCCCCCGGGAACTGACGGTCGGTGCTCCCGGACGGTCCCCCTCGTACCTGGTCACGGCAGGGAAGTCCACCTCCACGACCTCGGCCCCTGCAGTTTCGATGTCCGCGCGAAGCTGCTCCCACAGCGCCGTCACGTCCGGGGAGGTGACGACGCGCTGTCCCATCGACCCGCAGATGCCGACCTCGTCCCGGTGGTCCGGGCCGGTCCCGGCCAGGGGATCGGCGTTGACGTACATCCGGGGGACGCCGAGCCTGGCTCCCTCCAGCGGGGTCGTGGACCGGTCGAGATCCGGGTAGCGGGCCGGACGCACCCGGGAGGCGGGGGGAATGTCGATCCACGGCTGGACCCGCCAGAAATCTCCCCGGGCGGTGGTGTCGTCGGCGACGAGGACGTCCAGTATCTCCAGCAGGTCGCCCACGCAGCGGGCATGGGGGACCACCACGTCCTTGGTCGGTACGAGCGGCCAGTTGCCGCGGACGGAGATCACCCCCCGTGACGGCGTGTAGGCGCACAGGGAGTTGCAGGACGCCGGTGCGCGGCCGGAAGACCAGGTCTCCTCCCCGAGGCCGAAGACGGCGAACCCGGCGGCGGTCGCGCTGCCGGACCCGTTGGAGGAACCCGAGGCGAAGGCGCTGGTCAGCCACGCCGGATTGTAGGGGCTTTCCGCGCGCCCGTACAGGCCGCGCTGCATGCCGCCGTTGGCCATCGGAGGCATGTTCGTCAGACCGAGGAGGACGGCCCCGGACGCGCGGAGACGTTCGACAGCGAAGGAGTCCCACTGAGCGACGAGGTCCCGGAACGCCGGGGACCCGGCGGCGACAGTGAGACCACGGACCATGTACGAGTCCTTGGCCGTGTACGGGATACCGTCGAGCGGGCCCAGGATGCGGCCCTCGGCCCTCCTCCTGTCGGAGGCCTCCGCCTCCGCGAGAGCGTCCGGGTTGTCGACCACGACCGCGTTGAGCGGGACCGTTCCCTCCGGGGTGAGGGTGGCGTCCTCCGGGCCTGACGCAGTCCCGGCAGGTCTGTCGAAACGTCGGATTCGGTCGAGGAAGGCCGACACCAGTCCGACAGAGGTCAGTGATCCGTCGTCGAGGGCGCGGCGCAGGTCCGCGATCGGCAGCTGGGTGGGGTCGGAGATCACACGGGGGTCCTTTCTTCAGGGCGGACGGTTGAGGGGCAGGGAAAGGAAAGTGCGGGGAAGGGAAAACCCGCCGGGAACAGACCTGGCGGGTGTCTCCTGTGAGGATCAGGCAGTCGGCTCAGCGGCCGCCACCGGTGCTTTCTCTTCTTCCCATCTCTTCCAGGGATTGTGCGTGGCGCCGAACAGGTGACCGTCCGTGCCGCCGTAGTACCCGCACTCCGGGGCGTTCGTCAGACCGGTGAACAGTCCACCCGCCGCTCTGAGACCGGCGACGCGAACCCGCCACCGGTGGCGGGGTACGCTCGCCACGTGCCACGGCGAAGAACTCCTCGACACGGGCCCTGTCCGCCTCGGTACGACCGGTGACAGCGGAGACCACCAGGAAGACCACGAGGTTCACGATCAGGCCGATGATGCCGCCGGTGACCGACCCCAGAGCAGGAATGTCGTCCGGGTAGATCCAGGTCAGTGCTGCGGCGATGACGAAACCGACGAGCATGCCGGAGATCGCGCCGTACTTGTTGCCGCCCCGCCAGAAGATGCCGAGGAACAGCGGCACGCTGAGCTGGACGATGCCCTGGTAACTCATCTGCGCCAGCAGCTGCATGCGCTCCATGTCCTTCGTCGCGAACGCGAGGACGGCGGCGAGGATCATCGCCAGGACCATGCAGATCTTCGAGACGTACGTCAGCTGCCTGTCCGTCATCCTCGTCGTCGTCCCGAACAGGTCATTGGCGATCTGCAGGCCACTGACCTGCACAGAACCGTCGATATGGCCCATCGACGCGGCGAAGACGATGACAACTCCCAGACCGAGCAGCCAGGTTCCGCCGTAGTCGTTCATGAGCGTGAACCAGCCGTCCTGCGGGGCTTCGATGATCCCCGCCATCCCGGCTGCCGCGATGCCCACGAGCATCAGCAGTGTGTAGAAGATCCCCGAGATGAAGATCGTGATCAGGGTTCCTTTCTTCACCGACCGGACCGAAGAGGCGGTGTAGATGCGCTGGAAGCTCGTCGGCCAGCACAGTGACCCGACGACACCGGTGAGGACAAGGCTGAACACGTACCAGGGACCGTAGGCGTCCCCGTCACCGGGGACGCGCAGGTACTGCTGTGCCACATGGCCGAGATCACCGAAGGACACCGGGGTGTCACCGATGCCCGCGAGCATCAGCACACAGATCAGGGAGGCTCCGCCGTAGGCGACCGCACCCTGGAAGACGTCGGTCATGATCAGACCACGCATACCCATCTGGACCGTCCAGATCTGCCGGACGACGATGGCCGCCAGGCCGATCATCAACGACGTCGTGTACCCCCAGTGACCGTTGCCGGCGACATCGAACAGTGCGGCGAGCGCCTGCATGACCGTGATGATCCAGGGGAACAGGGAGACCACCCCGATGACACTGGCGATACGGCGGACCCAGACGGAGTTGAACCTCTTGCCCATCAGGTCGGGCTGGGTCCGCAGACCGTACTTCGCACCCCACCGCCAGGCGCGGGTCGCCATGAAGTACATGAACGCGACACCGAGGGTGGAGTACGCCAGACCGTAGAAACCGAAGACCCCGAGCCCGGTCGCCAGGCCGAAGAAGGCGATGAACGTGGACCCCGGCCACCAGGAGTTGATGTAGGACCAGGCGATGTACCAGGGGCCGTAACTCCTGCCGCCGACCGCGTACTCGTTGAAGTCCGGTTCCCGGGACTTTCGTGTGGTGTAGAGGATGCCGACGACGACCGCGTAGAACGCGACGAGCATTCCGATCATCACGATCATGCCGCGATCACCTCGTCCAGCTCACCGCGGGCGTCCTCGTACATGTAGAGGAAGCACAGGGACACGGCGACGAGAAGTGCGTCGAAGATCCAGTAGACGATGGACAGCGGCAACCCGAGGAACAGGGTCTCGTTCCCGCTGAAAGAGAAGTAGAGGGGAGGGACGACGGCAAGTGCCAGAGCGAAGATGTAGATACCGACGAGGGTGCTCTTCACCGGCGTCGGGGGCAGAGAAGCTAAAGCGTTCTTCATGATGGATGACCTCGATGCGTCAGATGTGGTGTGACGTCCCTCCGCAACCGCTGACGGTTCAGGAGGGAACGTGGACATCAGCATCAGCGCCAACCATTACTGGCCTCCGGCCAACCGGGTAAAGATGCGTTAATTGGGTCAGTGTGGACCAGCGGGAAATGGGTGGTGCAGTTTCGCGCCGGGCCGGTCACTGCGCACCGTCAGACTGGTCCTGTCCGCCCTGAACAGGTCCACCGAGAACTCCACCGGAGCGGCGTCCCCGCTGACTTCCCCGACGGCGTCCCCGCTGACTTCCCCGGTGACGTCCCCGGTGACATCCTCAGCCCAGGCGCGCCGGGTGACCTTCAGCAACGGTGCACCGGGACTGACATGCAGGATCCCCGACACCGGTGCGGTTGCCGCCGTCGCCTCGATAATCTCCTCGGTCCGGCCGACCACGGTCCCGTACTCGCTCGCCAACAGCGCATACAGGGACGTCAGAGGATGATTCAGCAGTCCGGGGAAGCGCGGGGCAGGCAGGTAGGCATGCTCGAGGGACAGGGCCTCACCGTCGGCGAACCGGACCCTGAGCAGAGACACCACCGGACCGGAACTTCCGAAGCACCCGGCGACCGCGGGGGAAGGAGCCTCCAGTGCCGCCCGCACGACCTGCGTCCCGTCCCGGTAGCCCTGTTCGGACAGCATCTGGGGAATCCCCTTGACCTGGTTGAGGTCACGGAGCACCTTGCGGCGTCCCTCCCCGGACCCCGGCACATCCTCCGGAACCGGGGGCCCGGTGGACACACCAGTGAGAAACGCCCCACCGGCACGACCCCTGACCCGGTACAGTGCCCCGTCAGCCTGCATCGCGTCCAACACCCGGCGCACCGTACTCTGGGACGCCCCGAGCCGGAGGGCGAGATCCCGTTCAGACGGAAGCTTCGCCGTCCCGCCCGCACGCATTTCCTCGCACAGACGCGTCAGCGACTTCTCCACCTCATGTTGTGAGCTCATGGGACGACAGTAACGGCGGACCATACCTTTTGCCGGCCCATTTCGGGGTCCTGACCGGACCTTTACCGCCCTTTCACACGGGGAACCTGCACCAGAAATGGTCCCCGCCGATTCTGGTGTCAGCACTCACCAAGGAGGACACCACATGATCACTCTCAGCGGCAGGACAGCCCTCGTCACCGGGGGCTCCCGCGGCATCGGGCGGGCCACGGCCCTCGTGTTGTCTTCTATACCCCTCTAGGTGTGTATATGCGAGAGCCGGGAGATCACCCCGATGTCTCTGTTAATACGGCAGAGCTCTATGCGGTACAACCTCCTTTGCCTCACATTAGGGTCGGTGCGGAAATCAGGCTTATCTCGCCGAGGCGGGCGCACGGGTCGTCATCGCCGACCGGACCGACTGCTTCGCCGACCCGGACACCGCCACCTGGGCGGAGATCGTCAGACGCGGTGGCCAGGCAGAATCCCGCTACCTGGACGTATCGGACAGTGCGGCAGTGGACACCCTTCTCGCCGATGTCAGTGCCAGCCACGGACTGGACATCCTGGTGAACAACGCCGGAATACTGCAGTCCGGGGAAATCGCCGAAACGAGTGACGAAACCTGGAGAGAGCAGTTCCGGGTGAACGTCGACGGAACCTTCTACTGCATGCGGGCGGCAGTCAGGGCAATGCTCGCAGGCGGCGCCGGAACCGGAGGAAAACCCCGGGGAAAGATCGTCAACATCAGCTCCATCAGCGGTCTCCGCGGCAACCCCGGATTCGCCGCCTACTGCGCCGCGAAAGCGGCGGTGGTGAACCTGACCAGGCAGGCGGCCATCGACTACTCGCCGAGAGGGATCAACATCAACTCGGTCGCGCCGGGCTTCGTGGAGACCGACATGACGGCCCTGTACGATGCGCCGACCCGCGAAGCACTGGAGGGCCAGACCCCGAACGGCCGGTGGGCGGACCCACGCCAGATCGCGGAGGCCGTGCTCTTCCTCGCCTCTGACCTGTCCGACCACGTCGTCGGCGACATCCTCGCCGTCGACGGCGGCTGGCTCATCGGCACACCGGTGGTGACACGATGAACACAGAGACAGTCCGTGCGGCCTACCGGGACGGAAGCCTCACCCCGGTCGACGTCCTGGAACAGACGCTCACCAGGATCGACGAGGTCAACGACAGCATCAACGCCATCGTCTTCAGGGATGACGTGAACGCCCTCGCCCAGGCCGAGGCGTCCGCGGCACGATGGAAGGCCGGCACCCCGCTCAGCGTGCTCGACGGCGTCCCCGTCTCGGTCAAGGACAGTGTCCGCGCCGCCGGGATGCCCTGGCGTCACGGCACTCTGCCCAACCGGGGTCTCGACGCGGACACCGTGGACTCACCCCCTGCGGCGCGGCTCCGCGAAGCCGGTGCAGTCATCTTCGGCAAATGCGCCATGCCGGACTTCGGAATGCTCGGGGCAGGCGTGAGTTCCCTCTACGGCATCGTCCGGAACCCGTGGAACCTTGCGATGAACACCGGAGGTTCCAGTGCCGGGGCCGGTGCCTCGCTGGCGGCCGGCATCGGGTCGATGTCCGTGGGAAGTGACATCGCAGGATCCGTCCGCCTACCCGCCGCGCACTGCGGTCTCGCGGCACTGAAACCGACCCAGGGAAGGATTCCGCATCTCGCACCCAGCACCACCCGTTCCGCCGGACCGCTGGCACGCAGTGTCCGTGAGGTCGCTGAACTGTTCAGCGTCATTTCCGGGCCGGACGCCCGGGACCTGCTCAGTCTGCCCGGAGGGCCACTGACACCGGAACCGGTCGACACCTCGGACCGGACTGTCGCCGGGCTCAGGATCGGGCTCATCCTCGACATGGGGTACGGGTACGGGGTCCACCCGGAGGTCGAGGCGGTGGTCCGTGCCGCAGCCCGGACACTCCAGGACGCCGGCGCGGTCGTCACCGAGGTTCCTCCCGTGTTCAGCGCCGACCCCTGGCCGGCCCTGGACCGGTTGTTCCAGGTCAGGGCTCTGGCGGAATGGCTGCCCTATGACGGGCAGGGCCGTTCCGAGGTCCTGCCGCAGATCACGGACTGGTGTGCCGCAGCCTCCGGCCTTGCCGCGGCGGACCACGAGAACGACCTCAACGCTGTCGCCGCCAGCGCCGCCCACTTCGCTTCGGTGGTGGACAGTTTCGACCTCATTGTGTCCCCCGTCATCCCCGGGCTCGGCTTCGCCGCCGGAATGGTCGGACTCAGTCAGGATTCCCCGCTGGAGCACTGCTCGTTCACCTGCTGGTTCAACCAGTCGGGACAACCCGCCGCCACGGTCGGCTTCGGTATGAGCCACGGGGTTCCCGTCGGTGTGCAGGTCGGCGGTCCGAGGTTCGCGGACCTGCGTGTCCTCGCGGTCGCGGAATGGCTCGAATCCCGGCGTCCCGCCCCGTTCGACTGGCCGACCGTCCCCCGCGACCTGCCGGCCCTGACCCCGGACCTGTACGCCGCCGGCTACGGGGACGCCACGGTCACCGCCAACCCGGCCGACGCCAACCCGGCCACTGCCGGAGACACGCAGAGGAGCTGACCCGGTGGACACCACAGAAAACACGGACGCCACGGAGAACACCGTGCACCTGACCGTTGACCCCGCTCTCACCGCCCCGGCGCCGACATCCGCCAGCCCGCAGTGGTGGGGAGCGGACTCGGTACGTGCCCGGCTGCGGGACGTGGACACCGGCCGCACCGTCTTCCTCAAGACCATGACCCCGGCAGCATCCACCTGCATCGACATTCCCGGGAGCTTCGCGGTCGCCACCGCGGCCGGGGACGCGGGGATCGGCCCCCGCGTGCTCGACGCCGACCCCGGACGCGGTGAACTCGCGATGGAGGACCTCACCGACAGCTACCGCACCGCCTCCGTACGTGACTTCAACGACCCGGACGTCACCGGATGTTTCGTGGAGAAACGCCGGGCCATGTGGGACCTGCACGTCCCCGGGGCACGCCGGGCGGGGATCTTCGACGACATCCGCGCCCTCCTCGACAGATGCACCGCGGCCGGTGTCGCCCTGCCCACCGACCTGCCGTGGATGCTCTCCGTACTCGACGACGTCGAATCACGGATCACCGCGGCAGGAACAGACACAGTTCTGGTCCACGGGGACGCCAACGCCTCGAACCTGGCGGTCAACCGGGTCACCGGGGAAGCGAAACTGCTCGACTACGACTGGGCCGCCTACACCGACCCGCTGCAGGACATCGGCTCAGTACTGCTGGAGATGTCCGGCAACGACCTCAGACCCGAGGAGATATTCGAACTCTACTGGGGGTCCTTCGACCTCGGCCTGTACAGCAGGGCCATGTGCTACCGGGCGGCGGACGCCGTCCGCGGCGGCCTCATCGGAGCCTGGGTGGACCACTGTGACCCCGGAACCTACGAGTACTCGAAATTCTCGGACTGGATGTTCCTCTGGGCACGCGAAACCCTGGGGGAACGCCGGTACGACGACTTCCTGGAGGAGATGTCATGACCATCATCATCGACAGGCCGGACAGCCGGCAGGACCGTTTCCCCGGTGCCCCCGGTGCCCCGGGCGCTTCCGCGGACAGTGGTCCGACGGGTGACCCGACGGGTGCTCCGACGGTGGAGACCGCGGAGCGCACGGGAGTCCCCGAGGGGGCGAAACCGGTCGGCACCGCTGTCTCCCCGGCGGAGACGAAGGTGGAGTCCTGTATCGGCGATGTCGCCGAATGGCAGGGCCGGGAGATCCGGTACTCCCCGGTCACCGGCGGACTGCAGAACAGCAACTGGAGGATCGACGTCACCGGCGACCCCGTCGCCTACTTCCTCAAAGTCCCCGGGGAAGGGACCGAGGACTTCATCGACAGGGGAAACTCCCATGTCGCCGCCCGACGTGCGGGAGACCTCGGGATCAGTCCACGGATCGTGCACTTCGACCCCGCCACCGGGGTGGAGGTCATCGAGTTCCTGGAAGGCTACCGGGCGTGCACCAACTCCGACATGAAACGGTGGGAGATCGCCGAGAACGTCCTCCACCTCCAGAACCAGTTCCACACCGTGGATGCCCTGCCGTTGACGAAGACGATCTTCGACCTCATCGACGAGCACCTGGACCAGGTACGCGAACACAATGTCCCGCTCCCCGGGTTCGCGACCTCGCTGCTCCGGGAGTACGCGAATGCCCGGGAGGCGTTCCGCGCCTCCGGACTGGACATCGTCCCCTGCCACAACGACCCGATGCCCGGGAACTTCCTCATCCGGGACGGACAGCCGATGAAGCTCGTCGACTTCGAGTTCGCCTCCAACAATGAACGCGCCTATGACCTGGCGGTGACCTTCACCGAGTTCTTCTTCGATGAACCGACCGTCATCCGGTGCATCGAGGAGGTCTACGGGGCAGCCACCCGTGACGTCCTGTCACGGTGTTTCGTCGCCTCTGCGCTCGCGGACCTGAAGTGGGGACTGTGGGGCTGTGTGAACCACTCGCTCAACACCGAATGGGACTTCGACTACCACAAGTACGGTGTCTGGAAACTTGCCCGGGCCCGTGACCGGACGGCAGACCGGCGGTGGGGCCGCTGGCTCCACGCACTGTGACGACCCCCCCCGACCGGGCCACGACAACCGGGCTACGACAACCGGGCTACGACAACCAATGAAAGGCCGAACGCCATGAGCGGTTCCACAATCATCGAAGGAAACTCCTTCCGCCAGGACAGCCCCGAAGCCCTCGCCGGCCTCTCCCCGGAGGACCGGACGCTGGTCGAACGCAGGAAGAAGAACCTCGGCCCGAGTTACCGGTTGTTCTACCGCAACCCGGTCCATGTCGTCGACAGCAGCGGAAGCTACCTCTACGGGCCGGAAGGGGAAGAGTTTCTCGACGCCTACAACAACGTCGCCAGCATCGGCCACGCCCACCCTGCCGTCGTCGAAGCGGTCCGTGAACAGATGTCCCGGCTGTCCACCCACTCCCGGTATCTCCAGGACGGGATCCTGGACTTCTCCGACCAGCTTCTCGCGACTTTCCCGGAGGAACTCGACCAGGTGATGTTCACCAACTCCGGGTCAGAGGCCAATGATCTGGCACTCCGGGTGGCCGCCGCCTGTACCGGCGGGACCGGGGTCGTGGTGACCTCGGAGGCGTACCACGGGACCACCGCCGCCGTCTCCGCGGTGTCCCCGTCCGCAGGCGGTGAGGGGACCGGGCCCCATGTGCGCGCGGTACCTGCCCCGGACTCCTTCCGCTACCGGCCGGAGGACCATGACGGCAGAAGCCTCGCGGAATGGTTCGCGGACAACGTCCGGGCGGCTTTCACCGACCTGGCGTCCGAAGGCTACCCGCCGTCGGCGCTCCTGGTGGACACCATCTTCTCCTCCGACGGCGTCTTTCCTGACACCTCGGTCCTCGGCCCGGCGGCTGAGGTCGCCAGGGAATTCGGGGCGGTGTTCATCGCCGACGAGGTGCAGCCCGGTTTCGGCCGTGTCGGCCGGGATTTCTGGGGCTTCGCCCGGCACGGGGTCGTCCCCGACATCGTCACCCTCGGCAAACCCATGGGCAACGGGGTGCCTGTCGCGGCAATGGTAGCCCGCAGCGGTGTACTCGCCACCTTCGGCTCCGACATCCCCTACTTCAACACTTTCGGCGGATCGTCGGTTCCGGTCGCCGCCGCCCGGGCGGTCCTCACGGTGATCCAGAAGGAGGGCCTGGCGGAGAAGGCGTCCGTCCTGGGGGACCGGATCGCCGGTCAGCTGCAGGAACTCCGGCAGTCCGCGCCGGGAGTCGGTGACGTCCGTGGAACGGGCCTGTTCTTCGGGGTGGAGATCGTGGAACCGGGAACAACGACCCCTGATTCCGCGAGGGCTCTCGACATCATCAACACCATGCGTGACATGGGCGTCCTCGTGTCCGTGGCGGGACCGTACAATTCCACGCTGAAGATCAGGCCGCTGCTGAGCTACACCGCAGTGGAGGCGGACAAGCTCGTGGGAGCACTGTCTGCCGCCGTCTCTGAGACCGGGAGGTGACGGCGGTGCCACTTCCTGAGGCAGTCTTCTTCGACTTCGACGGCACCCTCATCGACACCGAGCACCTCTACGCCATCGCCGGCGGGGAACTGGTGACGGCGTCCGGACATGAGTGGACCCAGGCGCACATCGACGCCGCGGTCGGCACCGCGCTGGACGACTTCGCCGTCCAGCTGCAGGACGCGGGGGTCCGGAAACGGGAGGAGGAGATCATCGGGCATGTCGTCGACCGGGTCAACGACATGATCGTCACCGAGGATGTGTGGAGGCAGGGTGCCGTTGAACTGCTGCAGTCGGTCGCCGGATCCGGGGTGCCTTTCGGACTGGTCACCATGGGATACCGGGAGACGGTCGACCGGGTGCTGGACCGGCCGGGGGTGCCGGAATTCCCGGTCATTGTCACCGGAGACACGGTGACCAGGGGCAAGCCCCACCCGGAGGCGTATCTGCGGGCGGCGGAGGCGCTGGGTGTGGACCCTGCCGCATCGGTGGCGTTGGAGGATTCCGTTCTCGGACTCACCGCCGCCGGGGCCGCGGGCATGCGCCGGATCGCCGTTCCTCCGACAGGGGGTCTGCCGGAGGAACTCTTCGACGTCTGGTGGCCTTCACTGGTCGGGCGGAGCATGGAGGATGTGACGGAGGCGTTTCTCCGAGGGCGGGTCTGACAGTCCCGACCGGGCTCGTGCCGGGTCTGCAACGGGCCCGTGACTGTGCCCGCCCTGCCAGTCTCAGTCGTCGTCCGGGAGGTACGGGTTGCTGCTGTCTCTTCCGGAGTCATTGTCCGCGGGGCTGATGTGGGCGCCCGGGTTCTTTTCGAGGTACGCGTCATCTCCCGCGCTGGTCAGCCCTATCCCCAGCAGAAGGGGGATGCCGGCGGCGATGCAGACCCGCTTCCAGTGCCGTGGTACCGGCTCCGGAGGTGGCGTGGGGGAGAGGGCTGCGGCGATCCCGGCGTCCTCCTCGGTGAGGTGGGAGACAAGTTCACGGTTGGTTGCCTGCTCCTTTTCCCAGGCTTCGTAGGCCTTCCGGTCCCTGCGGCGGCACACCAGCGGCCAGGCGCAGGGGACCAGCAGGGCCAGGCAGGACAGCATCTGCCCGAGACCGTAGAGGACAGAGTCCGAGAGAGCGGAGATGCCGCCGATGAACCCGAACGCCCACATCGCGGTCAGGACCGCGAGCACCATCGTGGAGAAGGAGTTGTTCGTCGGGCGGACAGGCACCGGCGGCTGGGCGGGCCGGACCGCCGGCGGGCGGGCCGGAACCCGACCGACCCTGTCGGCTGCGGCGCGGGCGACGTTGAGCGTGGCGTCCTTCGCGATGCCTGCGAGCTGGTCCTGGAAGGACGCCTGCCCCGGCTGCCTGACCTGCCGCGGAACCGTCCCGTACGGCGGTGGCGCGGGGTAGGCGGGAACTCCCGGCTGCCCCGGGTAGCCCGGCTGCCCCGGGTAGCCCTGTGGCCCGGGGGTGCCCTGTGGAGCATGGTAGCCCTGTGGCGCCTGCGGGCCGGGGACGCCCGGAGCTGCAGGATATCCGGGATAGCTCTGGTACCCCGGCTGCCCCGGCTGCCCCGGGTGGCCCGGGTGGCCCTGCATCCCCGGGGGAACCTGTCCTCCCGGTGGAGGCGTCAGTGGCCGTCCCGGGCGGGGGGCTCCCCGGCCCGGAACCTGGCCCGGAACCTGGCCCGGAACCCGGTACGGGTTCTCCGGACGCTTGCGTTCGTCCATCACATCTCCGTCTCTCCCGCGGTCAGGTACTTTCCTGGTGCTGACAGTATCCGTCGTACGGACGTGGATGTCACGGGGGCAGTACTGTTCGAACACCCCGGTCACCGGCCCGCCTACGCCGGGATGAACACCATCAGCCAGGCCAGGAGCGGCCCGACCGCCACCACGACCCCGGAGTACACGAGCATCTGCCGGAAGAAGGCGTCACGGTGCGCGGCGTCGACGTTGGCCAGCACCATCGCACCGTTCGTGGAGAACGGGGAGACGTCCACCACTGTCGCGGCCACGGCGATCGCCGCCGCCGCTCCCGCCACCGGCAGGTCACCGTTGAGCAGGAACGGTGTCGCCATCGTCACGGCGATACCGATCGTCGCGATGGAGGACGCCAGGGCCGAGACCACCCCCGACAGGTAGCACAGCAGCAGCAGACCGAGCACCGGGGCGCCCATCGACGCCATCTTCCCCGAGATCCAGTCCACGGTCCCCGCCGCCTGCAGGACCTCGATATAGGTCACCATCCCACCGACCAGCACAATCGTCGCCCAGGAGACCTTGTCCAGTGCCCTGCGGGACTCGACCGGGCGCATGACGGCCAGCACCCCTCCGACGGTCAGGGAGACCACCCCGATGTCGAGTGCGAAGATGCCCGCCCCGATGACAAGGGCGGCGAGTCCGGCGAGGGTCGCCCACTGGTAACCGGTCACACGGGAGGGGGCCGTGACAGTCGTTGACCCGGTGGGGTTCCCGCCCGCGGCGTCCTCCCCGACGGCGGCGTCCTCCCGTATCTCCTCCATCTCGGCGCGGGCACGGGCGCCGAGCAGGTGGCGTCCACCGAGGAAGATGAACACGACCAGGCCCATGACCACGTTGAACCCCAGTGCCATGAGGAACAGTGTCCAGGTGTGGTCGCCCAGCCCGTGGCTGCCGAGGAAGTCGTTGACGTAGATGCCGTACACACTCAGCGGGCTGAGCAGTCCGGCCATGCCCCCGTGGACGACCATCATGCCCATCATCAGCTGGTTGATGCGGTACCGGCGGGCGAAGGGCACCGCCAGGGGAGCGATGACGCCGATGGCGAAGATCGCCCCGATGGACATGAAGAAGCCGGTGAGTGCGAAGAAGATCCACGGCATCACCGCCCGGTTGCCCCGGACCAGGCGCATCGACCAGTGGAGGATGAGGTCGATGGTGCCGTTGTTCTGCGCGAAACCGAAGAGATAGGTCAGCCCCATCAGCGCGATCATGAGGTCGACGGGGAAGCCGGCAAAGACTTCGCCGAAGACGGCGTCGGTGCCGCCACCGTCCGCGGTGAACTCAGGGACGGCGAGACCGACGAGGAACGCGCCGATGAGACCGAGGATCCCCAGGTTGATGCCGCGCAGGGTTCCGACGAGGAAAATGAGGACGAGGACGCCGATAGTCAGGGCATGCATGCCTGCTGGTACTCCGTGATAGATGCGGGGCCGGCAGATCAACGGGATCACCGTATGAGACCGGTGGTTCCGGGCGGTGTCCGGTCCCTGTGAGGACCGTGGTCCCTGGGGTGGGGGACGGGGAGGACGCCGCGGGCGAGACCGACTCCAGATCGTAGCGGCCGCCGGTGGACGGGCGTGACCCGGGTGGTCGAACGGTCAGGGAACTGTGGCCGGTGCTGGGACCGCTGCTGTGGCCGGTGCTGGGCGGGCCGGTGGCGTCACCGTGTCGCCCACCGGACACAGGCGTAGAGGAGCTGTGTCGCACCGGGCATGAACCCTGAGCCGTGGTGGTAGACGGGATCCATGCTCGTGACCAGCAGCCGTCCCGGACCACTGTCGTCGACCAGGAGCACCGACCCGTCGACCCGGTTCTCGTCGGCCTCCCCGGGGAACACAGGGTTGTCCCCGACGAGCTTGTCGACCAGGCTGACCGCGGTGTCCGGACCGTGCAGGACCGCATGGTAGTGCCAGATCACCGCGCGCTCGGGGAACTCGTCCCAGATCGGGTCGTCCGGGACTCTCCGTCGGAGCAGGCTGTCCTCGCCGGTCCTCCACCACCAGAACACGGTGGGTCGTTCCTCCTCCCGGTACCCGGGCAACCAGGAACCGACATCGTTGATCCCGAACACGACGACTGTGCCTCCACGCTGCCGGACCGCGAGGATGTCGTCGCCGAGTGGCCGGAGCTGGTCGGGGCGGAGGCGGTCGGCGACGATGACGGTGTCCGGTCCTCCGAGACCTGCCAGCACCTCCTGCGCCGCAGGGGTGTCGCGGATGTGGACCGGGCGGATCCGGTAGCCCGCCAGTGCAGGGTCGCGGAGGGCGGCGAGCTGGAATGCTGTACCGCCGTGCAGGACGACGGTGGTTCCACCGTGGTAGGTGGACGGTGAGGAGGTCATTCGGAATCCTTCCGTGTGTCGGTCACGCACCCTGGGACCTGCCCCGGAATCTGCCCCGGAATCTGTCCTGCAGTCTGTCCGTCACGGTCCCGCAGCCAGTCGGTGAGCTGGTCCCACATATGTGCCGTACCGCGCGCGGGTCTCATGAACATCTGCAGGTCATTGCCACTGTGGACGAGCACCCGGCCCCGACCGAGGGGGTACTCCACGTCGACGGGCGCCTGCCACGGTCCGATCCCGTTCACGACCACGGCGTCCACGGGAAGTGGGGAGAGGTACCCGCGTCCGTAGAACCCGGCGACCCCGTGCCGCCGGAGTTCGTCGAGGGAGGGCAGGTCACCGGTGGCGGAGATGCCGTCGGTACCGCCCATCATGTAGAGCAGGCGTTCCAGATCGGCGCCGCGCCACACGGGGTGGTCGGTGACGCGGGTGAGCGCCAGGTCCGCCGGTCCGTGGAACTCCAGTTTGCGCCAGGTCCCCAGTCCGCTGAGGAAGGGGACCTGTACATGGCCGTTGACGAGTATGCGGCCTCCGGAGGTGACGAAGCTGTCGAGAATCTCCCGGTGCTCAGCCAGGGACACCTGGTCCACACCACCGCTGACGATGATCCCGGACACCGGCGACAGGTCGATGTCGGGGAGTGTCAGGGCGTCCACGGGAAGGACGCCGTGTCCGTCGGCTTCGGGCGGCCACGGCCGGGCCGAACCGGACAGGACGATGACCGCCTCTGTCGGAAGCTGGTAGGTGCCGGTCACAGGGGTGAACCTCCGGGTTCAGGTTGTGCGTTGTCGGACGCCGGGGTCGGGCCGGTGCCGCTGTCTGACCGGTCGTTGACCGACCGGCCGAAGTCGGGGACGGTGATGGTGCGTCCGTACCCGGGCAGGGGGATGTCGGCGATGTACACCGGCATCCGGTACAGCTTGCTGAGGGTCTCCCGGGTGAGCAGCTGCGGGGTCGGCCCGGTCCGGATGTCGTCGGCGTTCTCCAGCAGGAGGCAACGTTCTGCGACCTGCAGTGCGTGGTCGGGGTGGTGGGTGGTCATGACCACGGACATTCCTTCGTCGGCCAGTGTCCGCAGTGCCGTGAGCACCTGCCGTTGGTTGTGCAGGTCCAGAGCGGAGGCAGGTTCGTCGAGGACGATGGTCTGTGAGCCTCCGGCGAGTGCGCGGGCGATGAGGACCATCTGGCGTTCGCCACCGCTCATGGAACCGAAGCGCCGGTCAGCCAGGTGTGCGATCCCTATCCTCTCCAGCGCATCCATGGCGATCTCGCGGTCCTTCTTCCCCGGAACACGGAGGACGCCGACATGCCGGGCCCTGCCCATCAGGACAAGGTCGACGGCGGGGAACGCTGATCCGGCACCCTGTCCCTGGGGAACGTAGGCCACATGGCCGTCGGAGCTCACTGTCCCCGAGGTCGGTTCCAGCAGTCCGCTGAGGCATTTCAGCAGCGTGGTCTTGCCCCGGGCGTTGGGGCCGAGGACCGCCAGAATCTCCCCGGGGGAGGTGGAGACGGTCAGGTCGGAGACGATCCACCGGGAGCGGCGTCCGTAACGGAAGCTCAGGTTGTGTGCCTCTATCACTGCTGGTCACCTCCCCAGATCTGCTTCCGGTCGCGGATGAGCAGGATGATGAAGAACGGTGCCCCGATGACGGCGGTGAGGATGCCGATGGGCAGTTCGGTGGGGCTGATGGTGCGGGACAGGGTGTCCACGACCGTCAGGTACAGTCCGCCGAGCAGTGCGCTGGCGGGGATGATGAAGCGGTTGTCACTGGTGTCCAGCAGCATCCGTGCCAGGTGGGGGACCACCAGGCCCACCCAGCCGATGACGCCGGCGACGGCGACGGCCCCGGCCGTGGTGAGTGCCACGGCGGTGAGGAGCACGGTCCGCAGGGTGCGGGGGTCCACGCCGAGGGAACGGGCGTCATCGTCACCCATCGACAGGATGTTCAGCCGCCACCGCAGTGCGGTGATCACGGTCACTCCGACGGCGACAGGGACAAGTGCGGTGAGCACCTTGCCGTAGTCCGCGGACGCCAGGGAGCCCATCAGCCAGAACACGATGGTGGGGAGGGTGTCGTCAGGATCGGCGATGTAGGTGATGAAGGACACGAAAGCGTTGAACATCGCGCCGACAACCGTTCCCGCCAGGATGATCACGAGCAGGGGCAGACCCCTCGCGGTCCGCGCGATGGCGAGGACGAGGACGAGTGCGGCCACACCGCCGAGGAAACTGCCCGCCACCAGGGCGGTGGAGCCGAGGCCGAGAAGCAGGACCAGGGCCCCGCCGAAGGACGCCCCGGACGAGATTCCCAGGATGTGTTCGCTGGCCAGCGGGTTCTGGAACACGCCCTGACAGGCGGCACCGGTGACTGCGAGGCCGGCGCCGATGAGGAGGCTGAGCAGGACGCGGGGCAGGCGGACGTCGAGCACCACGCTCTTCTCCTGCGGATACCAGGTGGTTTCGAGGGGGAGCACCTGGCCCAGGAGCATGCGGACGATCTCGTTGACGGGCACGGTGTAGCGTCCGGCGGCCAGTGCCGCGAACACGGCCACGATGCACAGGAGGGCGAGGACCCCGATGGTGGCTCTCTGCCGCCGGTGGGGCCTGTGGTGTGAAGTGTCGCCGCTGCCCGCGTAGTGGTCGGCACTGCTGCCGGCACTGCTGCCGGCATCCAGGTCAGCTGGCGAACTGGTCATAGTCCGCGGACCCCGTGTTGACGTCGAACCTCAGGACATCGTCGATCTCCCGGTCACTGATGTCGTAGTTGTACAGGTCGGAGAAGGCGCTCTTCATGCGGTCCCGCAGGTCGGTGTCGGGGTCGGGGTACAGCACCTCGTTGAGCCACTGCCAGTACAGGGGGGATTCCGCACTGGGGACCTGCCAGCGGTAGGCGCCCAGCGGGTTCTTGTAGACCCGCTTGTTCTTCACGGCACTGACCTCGGAGAGACGTGGATCGGAGTAGATGTCCTCCGGGGTGGACTCGTCGAATCCGCTGAGGAGGATCACTTCGGGATCCCACTTGAGGATCTGCTCCACACTGACCGACGCCTGCTGGTTGTCCGAGCTGAATCCGCGGGTGACCTGGTCCGCGCCGACGAGGTCGTACTGGAAGCCGTCGTATCCGGCGTCGCTGGTGGTGGTGAAGGCGTCATTGGCCAGTGACAGCTGCATCGCCCGAGGGCGGGGCTTGTCCAGACCGGCGACCTTCTCCTCGATCTCCTGTCTGCGGGTCTGCTGCCACTCGACGAGTTCCTTGCCCCGCTCCTCTTTACCGAGGAGCTGGGAGAACACGGTGATCCAGGTCTCCAGGTCCTCCTGGGTGCCGTACTCGAGTCCGATGACCTTCATGCCGGAGTTCTCGATGGGGTCGATGACGTCCGGGCCGCGGTCACCCCACTGGATGACGACGTCCGGGTGGAGGTTGAGCAGGGTGTCGACGTTGGGGACGAAGTCCGGGCCGGCGACGACGGGGGAGGACGCCGACTGGGGGAAGATCGTGGAGAACAGGCCCTGCTGGTTCGCCGAGAGCGTGGACTGGTTCACCCCGACGATGCGGTCGTAGCTGCCGTCGACGGCGGCGAAGATGGACGGTGCCGGGATGACGGCGAAAGCGGCGGATTCGATGGGACTGTCGAACTCGACCGTCTTTCCACGCTGGTCGACGACGGAGAAGGCCCCGGAGCTGTCCGACGGGGTCTCCTCGGTGCCGGACCGGGACGAACAGGAGGCGGTGACGCCGACTGCTGCTGCGAGGACGACCGCCGCTGTGCTGCGGAGGAGGGTTGCGGGGATGCCCCGGCGCCGGGCGCGGGAGGTGGGCTGTGACATGGACATGAAAGCCTGACTTCAGTGATGAACGGGATTTCACCGGACTATAGTGCAGGCTAACCTAAATGCGAAACAGGCTAAAAGGCGTGCAGTTTCTGACAGGTGACACGTCAACGTCGTGCACGGCGTGCCGGCTACACGGCGTCATCTCTACGCAGCAGGTCCAGAGCCATCTCTGCGCAGCAGGGCCAGAGCCACGGTGCACACGACCCGGTTCCCGGCGTCCCCGAGGTCCATGGCGAGACGCCGCTCGAGCCGCCTCCGGTCGGACAGGAAGGTGTTCCGGTGGACCCCCGCCACCTCTGCCGCCGCGGTCGTCGTCGACGTGGAGAGCAGCGCGGACAGGGTGGCCAGCATCCGGGCGCTCTCCGGTGAACTGAGTACCGGATCCAGGACCGCGGTGGCCAGCGCCTCCTGCAGGGCGGCGGGAACGAGGTCGACGATGTCGTCGGTGTCCGGGCGACCCACCACCCAGACACCGGGCTCCGACCGTCGGCCCAGCAACCTGCGGATCTCCAGCACCAGATGACCGGTTCCGCGGACCGGCTCGCTGACGAGGACGGCGTCCCCGGCCCTGGCGTCGACAGCTCCACCGTCCCGGAGAAGGCGGGACAGTTCGGAGACGGAGACGGAGACGGCCCCGGACTCGGGGGACTGCCCCGGTCCCCGACCGTCGGCGACGAGGACGAACACCGCGTCCGTCACCGGAAGTGTCAGTATCCGGTGGTCGGGCTGCAGGAAGGAACCGACCCGGTGGGCCAGGAGGTTGCGCCGCACCGGAGACCGGGAGGACACGCGCAGCACCACCGAGCCCCGCAGGGTGGGGACACCGCGTTCGGTGATCTCCCCGGCCAACCGGTTGAACCCCTGCACGGTGGGGTTGCCGACCACCTCGTCGAGCAGGGGCCAGACCGCCGGAGCCGGATTCTCGAACTGTCGGGACAACGCCATGCTCAGGATCGCCGTCGCCGGAGTGAGCAGGGTCCGCAGGTCCCGGGACTCCTCTTCCCGGACACAGAGCTGCCAGGTCGCCTCCCCGCTGACGGGCAGCGGGATACCGACCGTGGCGCGGGCTCCGCCACGGTCACCGGCACGCTGACGGGCATCCGGGGACGCGGTCCCGGCGAACCGGTGCCCGGAATCGTCGAGAACCACCACGTCCACCCCGGCACGGTCCTCGATGAGGTGGACGAGCTCGTCGACGCCGGCACCGCGTCCGGCGGCCCGGGTGCAGTGTGCTGCGAGATCCCAGGCCTGGCGCGAGAGGTAGTAACGCTCGCTGGCGATCGACTGGTTCACCGAGTGCTGCAGCTGGAGGAAGGGGACGTCGGTCGGCACGGTGAGGACCGGCAGGCCGGCAGCATGTGCTGCCGCGGTGAGTCCTGCCGGAACCTTCCGGTGGGGCTGGCCGATGCCGAATGCCACGGCGGAGACCCGGCCGGTGACCAGACGTTCGACGTAGGCCTCCCAGATCCTGGCGTCCTCGAAGTTCATCCCTATGCCGGTGGTCAGCAGGAGGGTGTCAGGTTCGAGGTAGGCGGTCGGGGTCATCGACTCGGTCACCACGGCGGCACGTACCGGTTTCTCAAGGTCCCTGATCGGCGACGGGGTGGCCAGCTCCAGGTGGAGTTCCGGGTCGGTGATGAGGTCGGCGACGAGCAAAGTTCACATCCTGGATGCGGATCGGGGGGACATCGGTGTGCAGTGTGCACAATACTCTGTGGTGAATAAGTGCACTTTTCCCGTACCGGCGGGAAAACCCGACTGTTACTGTCTCTCGTGAAAGGAGATTCAGTCAATGGCGACAACTGTAAATGCGGATGTAGGTGAAGGAATAGGACTGCATCAATTCGGCAATGATGAAGAGCTGATGACTCTCATCGACGTGGCGAATGTAGCATGCGGATTCCACGCATCCGACCCCCAGGTCATGGAGAAGACGGTACGGCTGGCATCCGATAACGGAGTGGCGGTGGGAGCACACCCCGGACTTCCGGATATCGCGGGATTCGGACGCCGTGCCATGACTCTCAACCGGGATGAAGTGGAGAATCTCGTCCGCTACCAGGTCGGGGCTCTGACAGGATTCCTGAAGAAATACGGCACCGAACTCAACCACATAAAACCCCACGGCGCCCTCTACGGGATGGTGGGACGCGACCCCGAACTGATGCGGGGAGTGGCCAGGGTGGCGTCCGACTACGGTGTGGCGGTCCTCGGCCTGGCCAACACCGAACACCGGAGAATCTGCGAGGAGACAGGCGTCCCCTTTATCGCCGAGATCTACGTCGACCTCAACTACGCCCCTGACGGAACCCTGATCATCGAGCGCTCCCCGGCTCCGGCCGATCCGGCAGCGGCCGCCGACCGGGTACGGACCGCACTCAGTGAGGGATGGACGGAGGCCGTCGACGGGACCCGCCTCCCCGTCACGTTCGGCAGCGTGTGCGTGCACTCCGACCCTGCCAATGCCCCGGACGTCGTCCGCGCGGTGAGGTCCGCGATAGACGACATCGAACACGGTCAGTGACCGACAGTCACACATAACAGACGGAGAAACAAGAGAATGTTTGAGATCGAATCACCTATCCCCGGCGTCTTCTACCGCAAACCCGCCCCGGACAAAGACAACTTCGTCGAAGAGGGAGACCATGTCGAAAACGGTCAGACCATAGGAATAATCGAAATAATGAAACAGTTCAGTGAGGTGAAGTCGGGAGCTTCAGGAACAGTCAGGGAATTCAAGGTCCCTAATGAGGGAACCGTCAATCCCGGTGACGTCATCGCCGTCATTGACGAAGGTTAGGCCAGAGTCGTGAGAAAACTCCTTGTGGCCAACCGTGGAGAAATTGCGGCGAGGATCATCCGCAGTGCCCGGGACGCCGGAATCCGCACCGTACTCACTGTCAGTGAACCTGACCGGGACTCGGTCGCGGCGACCATGGCCGACGAGACCGTGGTCATCGGCCCGGCCCCCGTGACCGGCTCATATCTCAACATCGACGCGGTGCTCGATGCGGTGCGCTCCTCCGGAGCAGACGCAGTCCACCCCGGATTCGGATTCCTGTCCGAGAACGCGGACTTCGCCCGCGCCGTCCTCGACGCCGGCGTGACATGGGTGGGGCCCTCGCCGGAGACCATCGAGCTCATGGGCAACAAGTCCGCTGCCAGGGAAGCCGCCGAAGCTGCAGGCGTCCCCACCCTCCCCGGGACCAGAGGTGCCCTGGACCCCGGGGCCGACGCTGAGACAACGGCAGCCGGCATCGGTTACCCGCTGGTCGTCAAAGCGTCCGCAGGAGGAGGCGGACGGGGAATACGCCTGGTGGAGAAACCCGGCGAACTGCTGTCCACCATCGAACTCGCCAGGGCGGAGGCCCGCGCCGCCTTCGGGGACCCCTCCGTCTACCTGGAACGTTTCATCGAGAACGCCAGACACGTCGAAGTCCAGATTCTCGCCGACGACACCCGGGTCATCCATCTCGGCGACCGGGACTGTTCGATGCAGAGACGCCACCAGAAACTCCTCGAGGAGGCGCCCGCCCCGGCACTGCCCGACCACGTGAGAGAGACGATCCGGTCCTCCTCGGTGGAACTCGCCCGCAACTGCGGGTACCGGGGAGCCGGCACCGTCGAATTCCTCTACGACCCGGTGCGGCAGGAAGCGTCCTTCATCGAGATGAACACCAGGATCCAGGTGGAGCATCCGGTCACGGAGATGATCACCGGCGTCGACATCGTCGCAGAACAGCTCCGGGTCGCCGACGGGCTGCCCCTGTCCGTCAGCCAGGGGGACATCGTCTTCGACGGGCACGCCTTCGAGGCGAGAATCAACGCGGAAGACCCCGCCAACAGCTTCATGCCCTCCCCGGGGACGCTCACCACCGTCATCTGGCCCACCACCGGGGAGGTCCGGGTGGACACCGGTTTCGAGGAAGGGTCAGCCGTCCTTCCCTTCTACGACTCCATGATCGCCAAGATCATCGTCCACGCCGCAACCCGGGACCTGGCCCTCGAGGCGCTGCGGACCGCACTCGACGAACTGCACATCGAAGGAGTCGCGACCACCCGTCCGCTGCTCGCAGCCCTCGCCGCCACCCCGGAACTGCGGGAGGTGCGGCACCACTCGACATTCGTCGAGCACAGCGGAGAGCTCTACACGGCCCACCACGGGGAGAGCCTTCCCGGCGCCCACCATCAGAAAGGACTGTCATGACCGGTAGTTCCAGGATCACCGCACCTGCACGCTACAGCTTCGGCGGGGACGAATTCCTCTTCGTCGAGGTCTCTGAGGCCATGAGCCTGGCGGCGAACTTCAGGGTCACCCGCATAGCGGGCAAGATCAGCGAACTCGTGGCAGACGGGGAGCTCCCCGGAATCATCGAACTGTGCCCCGCGAACGCCTCGCTGCTCATCCGGTACAACCCTGACACTGTCAGCCCCACGGACCTCGAGCGCCGGATACGGGAGGTCGAAGCGGATGTCTCCGCCACCGAGGCGGTACCCGTCCGCACACGGGTCATCGAGATCCCCGTCTGGTACGACGACCCCGTCACAGCAGAGGTCGCCTCGCGGTTCCGCGAGGGGTACCACCAGGAACCCGGGGGACGTGACCTGGACTTCGCCGCCCGGGTCAACAACCTCCGTGGCGCCGACGAGTTCATCCGCAGGCACCACAGCTCACCGTGGCTGGTGACCATGGTCGGATTCGTCGCAGGACTGCCGTTCATGTACCAGCTGGTCGACCGGACGCATCAGCTCGAGGTCCCGAAGTACCTGTCCCCACGCACCGACACCGCCGAACTGACCGTGGGACACGGAGGTTGTTTCGGCGTCATATACTCCGTCCCCGGAGCCGGCGGATACCAGATGTTCGGACTGGCAGCGGCACCGATCTACTCCCCGGAACTGCAGGGGACCGACCGGGAGGAAGAGATGATCCTCTTCCGCCCCGGAGACATCGTGAAGTTCCGGCCCGTCGGAGAAGCGGAGTTCCATGACATCCGCCGCCGGGTCGACGAAGGTACCTGGCGGTACCGCCAGGTACCGGTGACCTTCGACATGAACCGGGCCCTGGACGAAGGCGAAAGCTACAACCGAGAACTGCTGGAGGTGCTCGATGCCGACCATTGAGGTGATTGAACCCGGCCTGTCGACGACAGTCCAGGACCGGGGACGTTTCGGGTACTACCACCTGGGGATCCCCCAGGGAGGAGCGATGGACGCCCTGTCCGCGACCGCAGGGAACGCACTGGTGGGCAACACCCCTGACGATGCGGTGCTGGAATGCACGTACATGGGGCCGAAACTCCGCTTCTCCCACGACACTGTCGTGGCGGTGACAGGTGCACCGGTCGGTGTGAGTGTCGACGGCACCGAAGTCGCACAGTGGACCCGGTTCGAGGTCCCGGCCGGGGCGACACTGTCCTTCGGCATCATCGCAGGCGGATCCCGGTTCTACATCGCCGTGCGCGGCGGCGTCGACGTCCCTGTCGTCCTCGGGTCCCGGTCCACCTACCCCGCCGGACGGATAGGCGGACATGAAGGACGCCAGCTGCGCGCCGGTGACGCCCTCCCGGTCGGCGATGCCGGAAACCCGTTGCCGGAGCGTGCGTCAACCCCGGACAACCTACGACCGGAGTTCGGACGTTCGCAGGACGTGCGGGTGGTCATGGGCCTCTACGACCAGAAACTCACCGACACCGGACGGGAGAACATCACCCACGGGGAATGGACTCTCACACCCGTGGCGGACCGGGCCGGGCTGCGCTTCAAAGGCCCGGGAGTGGAGTGGAGGGACCGGCCCCAGCCGTTCGGTGCCGGGGCGGACCCCTCGAACATCGTCGACGCCGGCTACGCCGTGGGCTCCATACAGATCCCAGGTGGCACGCAACCCATTGTCCTGCACCGCGACGCGGTCTCCGGCGGCGGTTACGCCATGGTCGGCACCGTGGTCAGCGCCGACATGGACCTGGTCGCCAGGCTCGCGCCGGGTGCCGCCGTGCACTTCGTCGAGGTGACGGTCGAGGAGGCGCTGGAGGCCCGGGCGGAGTACCGGGACCGGATCGCCGACCTGTGGGGGTAGCACGGGTCGGTCTGTGGGGGTAGCACCGGTCGGCCGGTGAGACTGCGGGGAGGGGGTCTGCCCCGGGGCCCCGGGGCCGGTGTGCCTGTGGGGGCGGGGGATCCGGGTACGCCGGGAGAACAGCTGTTTCAGAGCAGGCCGGTCAGGGGTGCCGGTTCAGTCCGGGTGTACTGCGGATTATCCGGACGGAAACAATTGATGAGTCATCTTTTAACCTTCCATACCCGGGCAGGGAAACTCTCCAGAAACTATTGCTCTTTAGATTCGGTTTCTGTGGCGGTCATGACGTCCGCCCGGAGAAGAGAAGAGGTGCAGAGCGCATGGTGAGTGCAATTGTCTCGTCATTGCTGGGACTTACCCTCCTGGTGGCAGGACTAGGTAAATTCAGAGATCCGGAAGCACATGCCCGGGTAGTGGTCGGCTACAAAGTGATGCCTGACCCCGCAGCCCGGGTCGTCGGCCGGGTCCTGCCGTTCACCGAGACGCTCCTCGGCGCAGCGCTCCTGTTCAGGGTCGGCTTTCCCTGGGCCGGTTACGCTGCGGCTCTCCTCTTCGTCAGCTACGCGACCGGACTGGTGGTGAACCTGGCCCGGGGCCGTACCGAGCTGGCCTGCGGATGCTTCGCCTTCGGTGAGGAGGATGCGCCTCGCATCGGTTGGTTCCACCCGTTCAGAGCCCTCTTCTTCGCTTCACTGGGTGTTGCCTCCGCCCTCTTGCCGGCACCGTCGTCCGCCGGAGTCACCGTGGCGGGGACGGCGGTCGCGCTTCTTGTCACTGCCCTGGCGTTCGCCACCTCCTCCCTCCTCGCGGTGCGCAGGCCGGGGCACCAGGCGGTGGACGACTACCTGGCCCCCGCTCGTGAGGAACTGCTGCGCCGTCGCGCGGCTCTCGGCTGAGTCAGCTAGCTGAGCGGCTGCGTCGCCGAACCCCTGCAAGGTGATTCCGGACGGGTGACCCTGAAGAATCCGGGTAAGCCGGTGCCGCCTCACCTCCCTCTGATATTCCACGCCGTGTGATACCGGATTTCCCGGGTCAGCCGGTTACTTCACCGATCCCGATTGAAGGAAAACATGACCACAATTCTTGCTGTCATTGTCGCGGTGCTCGTCATCGTCGACGTCGCACTAATTCTTCTCGTTCTGGGACTGGCCCGGGAAATCGGGAGGATCCAGGTACGTCTCGGACCACTCGGTGCACGGGTCATGGACTCCGGCCCGGAGATCGGGGACAAGGCCCCCGCATTCGACGGTCTGGTCGACCAGTACGACCGTGAAGTCAGTGTCGCAGGGATCCGACCCCGACCTCAGCTGCTGATGTTCACCGGGCCGAAGTGCTCCACGTGCAAGGCACTTCTCCCGGGGGTCAAGGCACTGGCCAAGGCCGAGAAGAACCTGGATGTCGTCCTCGTCTCCGACGGGACCCCGGAAGAACATGCGGAGTTCCTCGCTTCTGCCGGAGTCGGAACCGAGATCAGCTACCTCGATGCCCGGGAGGTCGGCATCGCATACCAGGTCGGCACAACCCCCTACGGCGTTCTCGTCGACGACGACGGGACCCTCGTCGCCAAGGGACTCTGCAACAACATGTCCCACGTCGAGAGTCTGCTCAACGCACTGGAGACAGCAACCCCCACCGTCCAGCACCTCTACTCCGGACTCTCCGCCGCCCGTTCGACAGAACGCGCAGCAGGGTGACCGGAGCAAAGATCTGAAAGGAACCGCCCATGTCTGAAATGCAGTACTCCGACCAGGACCGACTCAACGACCACGCTGCCTGGCTCGCAGGTGAAGGAGGGGGCAAGATGAGCCGGTTCACCCGTCGCCTCTCCGAGAGAACTTCGAGAAGATCCGCCATATCCCGGATCGCCCGGTGGACCATGGGCCTCACCGGTGTGGCGGTCGTGGCGTCCCTCCCCGTCACCAGGGACCCGAAAGCAACGGCCCAGTCCGGTTCCGCCGCGCCGACGTCGCCGGCAGCAGCCCCGCCCGACGGAGCCACGCCCTTCGGTGAGGGAGACGACCTCATCCCGACCTACGACGGCAAAGATCCCACGAAGTGCAACTACTGGCGCTGGTGCAACATGGACGGAACCCCCTGTACAGCCTGTGCCGGAGGCGGCATAGCCACCTGTGCACCCGGGTCCAAGCCCGGAGCCGAGTACTGGGTGGGCTGCTGCACGAACCCGGACGACGGCAAAACCTACCTCATCGCCTACTACGACTGCTGTGGGGCGCCGGGCTGCTCCACCACCTACTGCGGTGAGCCGGATGCGCAGGCCGTCATGTACAACCCCGTCTCCGGTTCTTTCGACCAGGAGATCATCTGGTGCATCTCCGACGAGTCGCAGTCCTACACCTGCACACTCTCGCCGATCGTCGGCGAGGACTGCCAGACCCAGAAGGCGACCCGGCCCCGCGTCGGCGCCGGATCCCGTTGACCGGACCCACCGGCACCAGACGCGAAAGAGAACCGGACATGAAAATGCTGACACACCGACGATCTCTCACAGCCGTGAGCGCCTCCCTGGCCACCGTGACAGCCCTCATCCTGGGCAGCTGTTCCTCATCCTCCTCCGACGATGACGGAAGCTCCGAATTCGATGTGGCCAACGGGATCGAGACGACCTTTGAGTTCCCCAATGTGCCGACCGTGAAAGACACACCCGAAGGTGGCGGTCTGGAGACCGAAGACCAGGCCGTGGGACAGATCGGCGACGAGCTCAACACCCCCTCGGTGGGCAAGGTCACCCCGATCGACCCCACCTGGATGATCACCAACGAATCCCTCGACAATGAATCCGTCTATGACGCCATCGACCCGGCAACGGGGAAGATCATGACGCGCATCACCACCGGCCACGCCATCTGGGAGGACATCGTCCACGTGTTCTCCACGGACAACGCCGACGCCCCCCAGGCAGTCGCCTTCGAAAAATGGTCACCACGAGGATCACGGGGGGAATCCGATTTCACGGTCTCGACCTACTCCGGCAATCTCCTTGAACCCGCTGAAGTCAACCTGCCCAGGCATGTCCGGTTCCACTCCCGGGCAGGCTCCCACACTCTGGCAGGGGGCGGCAAGTACCTGGTCTCATGGGATGACCAGCTTGTCGGGGTCAGGGTCGTGGACCTGGAATCCGGGAAGCTCACCGGAGAGCTCCAGGTCGTAGGATGCGGGCCCTACACCTGGCCGGTCGGGGAGAAGATCTACTCGGTCTGCGAGAACTCCCGTGAACTGCTGGAACTCACCATCGACGACTCCGGTCAGATCACCGAGACCGGGCGCCAGAAGGTTCTTCCGGACGACTTCACCGCGTCACGGCACGCGTCCTTCGCCTCAGGGACGAAACAGGGGTTCCTGATCAACGAAGCCGGTGATGCCTACGTCTTCGACTTCGCCGACGGCCTGCCCACCGGTGAGGTTGCCCCGGTGGGCAACGTCGGCAAGGAGGGAGGGCGCTTCGCCGCCCAGGACTACGGGATCACCCCGGACGGAAAGAGATTCTTCACCACCTACACCGACTCCGACATCCATCCGCATTCCGTCAACGGTGGTGACACCGTCAGCTTCCGTATCTTCGACGCCGTCACCGGGGACGAGACAAGACTGGTCACCACTGAGGACACCAGGCTCGACGCCATCGACTCCGTTGCCTGGAACGCCGACGGAACCCTCATCTACGTCCTCGGCACCGTCCCCGGTACCGGGGACAAGGAAGGCCAGGACATCACGACCCTGGTCGGTGTGGACCCGGTGAGCGGAGAGGTCCGCTCCTCCGTGGAGGTCACCGGATACGGATCACGTGACGGGGTCTCCGGCCTGATGGCCCCGGAAGTGCAGGGAGTCAACTGATGGCGTCCGTTGTCGATCGTGGAGAAGCTGCCCGCTTCGCGGAGCAGCTCTCCGTCCGCCCCCTGAGCCGGCGTGGATTCCTCACCGTGCTCGGTCTGGCTGGTGCGGGTACGGTACTCGCAGCGTGCGGTGACTCCGGCGGGGGAGACTCTGCCTCCGGTTCCACGGGGACGGACACCTCCGCCCGGATCCTGTTCGGTGACGACGAGATCACCGCCACCGAGAATGCCCGGTTCCGTTCCGGGGTGACGGTGGAGGCGACTGTCGCCGCAGTGATGGCGAATCTCACCGTGGACGGCAGGCCCGCGATGGCGGCCGCATACTCCGACGGGACGAATCCGGTGACCCGCCCTGTCGGCCCACTGATCCGGGCGTCCTACGGCGATGAACTTCACATCCGGCACGTCAACACCCTCGACACCGACACGGTGATCCACTGGCACGGGATCCACATCCGAAATGACATGGACGGCGCTCCCCCGCTGACCGGTGAAGCTGCCGCTCCGGGTGCCACCCTGGACTACCGTTTCATCGTCGACCATCCGGGGACCTACTGGTACCACTCCCATTCCGGGCTTCAGGCGGACGAGGCGATGATCGGAGCCCTGATCGTCGATGACCCGGATGACCCGTACCGTGCGGCAGCCGACCACGTGATCATCCTCGACGACTGGGTGTGCGGTGACGGCACCATGCCCGCGGACCTCCTCGGCGCGCTCAACCCGTCGTTGGCCGGTCATGCGGCGTCCGGCTCGGCTCATGCCCACCATGGGACAACCGGTGCCGGGACCACGGGTGCCGGGTCCACGGGTTCAGGGGCAGCCGGGGCGACGGCCCCGTCGGAGGTGACGGTTCCGGAGGCGGCGAAGAAGCTCGTTGCGGCTCCGCATGCCGAATCCACCGAACTCGGCGGGATGGTCCAGCACATCGCCTACCCGGTCCATCTGATCAACGGACTGCCGACCTCGGAGGCGGAGTCTCTTGAAGGTGCGCCGGGGAAGACCCGTCTGAGGATCATCAACGCCGCAGGTGAGACCCCGTACCGGTTCGCGGTCGGAGGTCGGAGGATGACCGTGGTCGAAACGGACGGATACCCGGCCAGACAGGTCGAGGCTGACTGTCTGATCATCGGCATGGCTCAGCGCATCGATGTCCTGGTCGACCTGGACGACGGGGACGCGGTCCCCTTCGTCGCCGTCCCGGAGGGCAGCGGGCGTCCGGCCGGGGCCGGTGCCGGCGTCGCAGTGACGGTGAAGACTTCCGGGGCTGCGGACCTGCCCCAGGAGACACTGGCAGGGGCGGTGGAGGCGACGGAGCTGACGTCGAAGCCTCTGCAGGACAGGGATCTCGCTGCCGCGGAGTCGGTGGTCCTGCCGGTGAAAACTCCGGACCGGTCGTACAGCCTGGAGCTCATCCAGTCCACTGACGCCTATGTGTGGGGTATCGCCGGTCAGGATGTCGGGAAGGTGACGATGAAGACAGGTGAACGGGTCCGGATCGAGATGGTGAACAACACCGACATGTGGCATCCGATGCACCTGCACGGTCATACGTTCGCTGTCCCGGACTACGGGGGGCTGCGGCGGGACACGGTGATCGTCAGTCCCGGGGAGACGGTCGCCTTCGAATTCGACGCCGACAACCCGGGTGGGTGGATGTTCCACTGTCACAACGCCTACCACCTCGATGCGGGTATGACCACGAACTTCTACTACGAAAGGTGACTTACACCATGACTGCTCCTGTTTCCCATCATTTCTCCGGTCTGCGGGGAGGCACCCGACGTGCCAGGGTCGTGGCTCTCGGACTGCTTGCGGTGTCGTCGCTGGCCGGCGCGTCGGCGTGTTCCTCCGGTGACGGAGGATCAGGTGAAACCGTGACCGTGACCGTCAAGGACATGGTCTTTGATCCGGCGTCGGTGACTATCAAACCGGGTGACACCGTCAAGTGGGTGTGGGATGCCGCTCTGCCGCACGATGTCGTGTCCGATGAGGGCTCCCCGGCGGAGTACAACTCCGAACTGATGACCGAGGGTGAGTACTCCTACACCTATGAGGAAGCCGGTACCTACGGCTACCACTGCACTCCGCACCCGATGATGACCGGGGAGGTGATCGTCCAGGAGTGACAGGAACCGAATCTGCCGGTCCGCGTCCCGGAAGAACTGCAGCGGTCCTGCTCGGGGCAGCAGCGCTCGTCACCGGGCTCACCGGATGCTCTCCGGACCAGGACGGGAACCGAGACAGGAACCAGACCCGAATCACTGTCAGGAATGTCGCTTTCGCACCTGAGGACGTGACCGTACCCGCAGGTACCGACGTCGGTTGGTACTACGAGGACGGCGGCACCTTCCACGACATCCTCATCGAGGAGCTCGGCGTCGACGCCGGATTCCGCCGGGAGGGCGACTGGCACTACACCTTCGACATCCCCGGTACCTACCGGGTGACCTGCTCCATCCACCCGACGATGACCGGCACGGTCACCGTCACATGAATCACAGGGAGAAGATCATGTCCACCACCACACCATCCACACCGTCCACACTGACCGCCCCACCTGTTGCCCCGCATCTGCGCCTGGCAGATGCCGCCACCGAAGCCGAACTCCGTTCCCGGTCTGTTCCTGACATCCCTGACCGCCATCTCGGCGATCATCCTGAGATCCGTCCCCGGATGGGAGCCAGGGTGGGTTTCGTCACCCGCCTCGGGACCACAGTCGCTGCCCTGGGGGCAGGAGCAGGTGCCGCAGCACTGGCGGGAGCCACAACCGGAGTGACCGCACACGGGGCGTTGACCGCAGGGGTCGTCGCCACCGGACTGCTCACCGCGGTCGCGGCGAACTGGTCGACCTGCGGTATGTCTGTCGCCGGCGTCGTCGCGGCTCCTAAACAGGAAGGACGCCCCGGTGCCTCTACCCCGGTCGGACGCCTTCTCGCACACCTCGCCGGATCGCTGCTCACCTCTGTTCCCACGGGCCTTGCCCTGGGAGGAGTCGGCTGGCTCATCCAGTCCACGGTCGGTGCCGGGTCCGTGCCCTGGGCCGCTCTGCTCGGAATCTGGGCGGTCATCGCCCTGGCCTACGGGCTGCACGAGTCAGACCTGGTCAGGATGCCGACCCCGATGCGCAGGGTGCAGCTGCCACGCCATCTTCGCCGCGCCGGGCGTCCTGCCAGGGTCTCCTTCTACTTCGGGATGCTCATCGGTCCGGGATTCATGATCTTCATCCGGTCCGCCGCCTACTACCTGCTCTTCCTGGGCGTACTCGCTCTCGGTGACCCGCTCCTCGGCGCGGCACTGTTCGCGCTGGTGTCTGTGGGACGCTGTGGACCTGCCGCCATGGCGATCGTCATGCAGCACAGGGGACGGACAATGGCGGACTTCCTGATGAAGTCCATGACCATGGACCGTATGGTGCAGTTGTCAGCAGGCGTCGGGCTCACCGCGCTGGCCGGTTTCGCCGGTACCGCCCTGCTGTTCTGACGGGGGCGCCCTGCCGGTCGGCTCAGCGTGCCGGTGACGGTCGGCGTCCTACCCGATCCCGCCGACCCAGCCGAAGGCACGGATTCCGGCGTCCCGGTAGTTGCGGAGCGCCCGGATGTAATGGGGGTCGGAGGTGACGACGACGGCCGTGCCGCCCAGCTCGCGGATCAGAGGTGCCGTGTAGGCGACATTCTGCAGAGTGTTCCAGGCCTCGTTCTCGAGGATGACACGGTTGGTGACGCCACGGTCGCGGAGCCCCTTTTCCATGGCCTCAGCTTCAGTGGTTGCCGGGCACTGGCTGCTGCGACCCCCGGTGACGATCACGGGGTTGTCCGGGTGGGACTTCAGCAGCCGGGTAGCGGCGTCCAGCCGGTCCTCCAGGACCTGTGGCAGCGAGCAGTCCTCGTTGATCTGCGCACCCAGGACCACAACCGGCGTGTTCTTGTCGAGAGTCAGCACAGCATGCGCGAGAGGCTCACGGAGGAACGGGGCGTCGGTGACGGTGTAGATCTGGTCCCGCATGGTCGCGAGCAGGGAGCCGAGCGGGTCAGAGGAGGTGGGGAGGGAACCGGTGACGGATACCGTCGACGATCCGGATCCGGAGGGGGCAGCTGCCGTGGCGGGTGCCGTGACCGCTCCGGCGGCCAGTGCGACCGTGACGGCGAGCATCATTGAGGACGCCGCGGTGGACCGGCGCAGGGACAGGTGGGACATGGTCAACTCTCTTCCGCGGTGGTCAGTCGTTGAGGTGGGCGATGGCGTAGTCGGCCTCTTCGGGGGTGAACTTCTCCCCGTAGTCACTGACGAGCTGGTCGCGGATCCCCTCAGGGGACATGTCCATGGTCTCCCGGTAGTCCTTCGCCTTGGCCAGTGCGTTGGCGTTCCAGTCGATGTCGAGGTTGTCGACGGCGTACTGCGCCTCCTCCGGGGTGAACTTCTCGGCCACTTCGCTGGTCAGCTGG
Organism: Corynebacterium provencense; assembly: GCA_900049755.1. Classification (GTDB taxonomy): domain Bacteria; phylum Actinomycetota; class Actinomycetes; order Mycobacteriales; family Mycobacteriaceae; genus Corynebacterium; species Corynebacterium neomassiliense. Next base: position 375,308 of record LT160593.1, on the reverse strand, counting down.
TCGTACACGCCCCTCTTCGACATGTGGGTGGTCTCCGCGTAGTCCCGGCCCTTCTCCAGTGCGTTGGCGTTCCAGTCGGCCCCGACGTTGTCCACGGCGTACTGGGCAGCCTCCGGGGAGAACTTGTCGGCGTACTCGCTGGTCAGCTGGTCGTAGAGACCGAGCTTCGACATGTGCATCGTGTCCGAGTACTGCTTCGCCCTGTTCAGCGCCGAATCGAACTCGGCGGGGACGTCAGCGCTCCTGGCGTCCTCCACGGGGGCCGGAGCGGCACCGCCTGCCTCGACAGCGTCGGCCAGTTCCCCGCCCTCCGGAGCCGCATTCTCCGCAGCTCCGCCGGGTGCAGCTCCCGGGACAGGGGACGCCGTGCTCCCGGAGGGGGCACCGGTCGTGTCCTCGTCCCCGCCGCCGGTTGCTGCGGCGATGACGATGATGACCACGACAACCATGAGAATGATGAACCACACACGCTTGTAGAAGGGCTTCTTCTGCGGCTGGGGCGGCTGCTGGGGCGGGACGCCGTAGGGCATTCCCTGGGGCATGGCCTGGGGCATTCCCTGGGGAACTCCCTGGGGAGGGAACTGTGTGGTCGGCTGCGCCGGCCCCGGGGCTGCGGAACCGTACCCGCTCTGCGGCACACCGGAGTGGGGCAGGTGGGGGTCCTGTGGGAAGGGGGGAGTGGAGGTCATGAAACGTCTCATTTCGTGTGGGTGACCGTCGTCACAGACGTCCGGTCCGGTCGGAAGGTCATGAAGTCAGGTGACCCGGGCAGCCGGCGACATGAACACCGGCCTGCCCGGAGTGTCCGTGGTGCTTGGTGGCGGTCGGAGGTCTGGTCTCTCCGTAGGACACGGTGAGCATCATGGCGCAGGCACCGGACACGGAAATCCCGTGTTCGAGTGTTACGGCGCAACCTGTTCGAACAGCGGCGTATCGGAGGGGTGGCGCCGTTGCGCGCAGCCTGGATGCGACCATCGGCGGGGCACATGACAGTGAAGGATGCGGAAAGCACCGTAGCTTCAGCTGGGGCTTCCTCCGGGCCATCTGGAGCAACGACTGCCTGCTGTCCAGGTTCAGGGCTACCACAGTGGTGTAGACGAGGGCGGTCTCTCAGGCGACCTGCACAACCAGAACACAGGATTCTCGAGGATGGTCCTCACGAGCCTTCCACGGTCAGAATTCTGGTTTCACTCAGCGGTCCCGGTTCGGTGAACGCCGAGTCGCAGAAGTCACCCCGATCGCGGTCAACGTCGCCCCGCCTAAAACTGCCACTCCGCTCATAACAAAACCCATCACTGCTGAGAGGAGATAAGTCCTTGTGAGGGTGCTCTCGATGCTAAGTATCTTGTGTGGGTCATTCTCTGACACATGCGCGAACGGGGTCCCGTCAGTTTCCTCCAGCAAATGTGTCTGGACCACCTCGGCCTGGGAGAATGCGCTTAAGGGGCCGTCCACTGGTTGGCCGGGGAAGAATCTCCCCTCCTGGGATACGATGATGTGCTGACTGGCGAGCTCTTCCCTCCAAGAGCCCCACCCTGCCACCCCCAGAGTGAGGATAACTGCACCAGCGAGTGCGACCATGGTGCCGACCACGGGGAACGGTGGACGGTCCGGTGAACTGTGATCAGACATGGGCAACCACGAACGGTCGGGTGAATTCTCGGAAGTCATGATCACGCACTTCTTGTGGATATCGTTTGGTTCGACTGGTGCAGGTTCTCGAAATGACCTAATTCATCGGACGCAACTTTCTTAATGTAAAAACCACATGGTGCCTCATTTTTTCTGCCGCAGCGGGAAACGATAGGAGAAAAATACTATTGGCGATGTTGTTGAAAAATCCACGAAAGAGCTGCATTCATAACCGCGACCATTGAGGGTTCATGCGAATTTTTGGTACCACCTGTCTAGGTCGTGTTCTGGTCAGTGGTGCGGTTCTTCTGGTCGGGTGATTCGCCGACCGACGTCGGCAGAGAATCTTTTTTCATCTCGGACATCTCTGACTTGAAGATGCGCATCGACCTGCCCAGGGACCGTGCCGTGTCCGGCAGGCGCGAGGAGCCGAATAACAAGATGAGAACGATAACCACTATGAGCAGGTGATATGGAGAGAGTGCGCCCATGGAGAACCCCTATGCGTAGACAAGATCGTTACCTCGGACCTTACGCTGTCAGCGGGAGTATCACACCCTCCGTGGCCAACTGCGTGGGGCAACGGGCAGCCGGGGGCAGGGACGGGACCGAGTGCGTCGGGGCCGGGCGGATCCGGTGACCGACGTGGAGCTCTTAATGTCGGCATCGTACGACCGCGCACACTCCGCCACCGTTGGGTGACAGTGATCTTCGTGGGTGAGGCACCGGTGGTGCGTCCCGGAGGGTGTAGAACGCAGAGATCAGGCACCGCTGACCTGGGGTAGCGGACCCGATTGCCACGGTACAGCTGTCCGGATGGTGTCCTCCAAGCTCGTTCACCGTCGCTGTACCCGCTCTGAAGTCTCTGCGAGTAGACCACCGTTGCTCGGGTCGATCAGCGAGGTGGTGGCCGGCGTGACCCTCGGCAGGAGTCTGTTCAGATTGGACTTCGCACTCGGCGTCACTGCGTCAGTGGTGTTCGTGAAAGGGAATGGCCGACACCCCGACGCAGAACGGAGTCAGGGTCCACCTGCGGTGGGCAATCGAACAAACACTATGGGAGCACAATCCTCTGTCTGACTCTCACGGACGTGTGCTGGCAGGATTGCGGGGGACGGGCGGCCCGTCATCACCGCGGTGGAGCGTGGAGCCTGCAGGGGGCAGGTACAGGGAACCTCGTACGTGGCGGGCATCCGGGCGATCGCTCCGGGCGGCTACGGATCCGTTCGGACACGGCTTCGGATGAGTCTGAAGTCGCCGGGGGTCGACGACCGTCGGAGCAGGCTCAGGGACCGCCGGGGACCCGCCCGAGCGCTGCCGGTAACCTCGGTGGTCCGCTCGCAGTCGCAGCATTCATCGCGCTCCGACCTGGTGTGGTTCTGCCCCCGTAGAAGCTGTTTCTGGCATTCTTGTGGAACAGTATCGTCAGCGTAGGAGAGTGCACGATGTCAGAAGCTCCGCCAGTCAGCTCCTACAGGAACCGTGTTCTTGCCGGACTAATCATCCTGCTGTGGCTGAGTGTGGCCGCTCTAGGAGGGCCAAGGTTCGGTGACATAGGCGATGTCGCCACTAATGACCAGTCCTCCTTCCTTCCTGAGTCGGCTGAATCAACCGTGGTCAGCGAGAGGCTGGGGGACTTTCAAGACTCCAGATCGGCACCTGCGATAGTTGTGGTCACTTCGGACACCGACGGGGGCAGGGTCAACGCCGATTCACTGGGCGACATCCCCGCCCAGATTGCGGCCGCAGTGGACAGGGGTACCGACACGTCCGGTACAGAGGTGAGTCCCGCGATACCGTCAGAGGACGGTCAGGCGGCGCAGATCGTTGTCGTTCCCCCTGAGTCTGCGGCGTCGGCAGACGCCGTTGAAGTGCTTCGTGCCCAAATGGGATCACTTCTGCCCGAGGGGCTGCAGGCACAGGTGACCGGACCTGCGGGGTTCAGTGCAGATCTCGCGGAGGCCTTCTCCGGGATCGATGGGGTACTCCTTCTAGTGGCCGTAGCTTCTGTTCTTGTGATTCTCGTATTTGTCTACAGGTCTCCTTTTCTCCCACTTATAGTCCTGCTAAGTTCAATGGTCGCCCTGTGCGCTGCAGTTCTGGTCAACGTCGCGTTGGCCAGATCCGGAGCGGTGATGATCAACGGACAGATACAGGGAATCCTCTTCATACTTGTGATCGGTGCGGCCACTGACTACGGTCTGCTCTATACAGCGCGTTTTCGGGAGGAACTGGGCCGACATGCCGACTCCTGGACCGCAACCGCAGCAGCCATACGAGGAACCTGGCGACCAGTACTGGCTTCAGCAGCCACAGTGATTGCGGGTCTGCTATGCCTTCTCTTTTCGGATCTGGCATCAAACGCCGGCCTTGGTCCCGTGGCAGCCGTGGGAATAGCTGCAGCTTTCTTCACCTCGCTGACGTTCATTCCTGCCGTCCTCGGGCTGGCAGGAAGAAAAGCTTTCTGGCCGAAGGTACCCAGATGCACCGAACAAGATTTGGACACAAAAACAGAAATCTATACTGAGTCAAGAAACATATGGTGGAGAATCGCTGATGTTGTGGAACGCGCTCCCCGCCGCATCGCTGCCGGGGTGGGTCTGCTGCTCGTCGCTGGCTGCGCGGGCCTGGTAGCTCTCGACGCGAATGGCGTCCCGACCAGTGACTACGTGATCGGGGACAGCGATGCCCGAGACGGGCAAACCACACTCGACACTCACTTCCCTGCAGGAACAGGTGCCCCGACCTACATTCTCGTTCCCCAGAAGTACAGTGAAACCGTCGGTGACGCGGTCGCCCGCCTGGATGGCGTCCAGTCTCTGGGTAGTGGGGACGAGTCAGACCATCCGGTGGTGGACGGACAGGTACTTCTTGAGGTCACCCTAGTTGACTCTCCGTACTCTGACGCTGCAGAAGACACTGTCCGGGAGATTCGGGACGCAGTGGGTGACTATGGTGCCAAGGTTGGGGGTACAACCGCCACGGAGCTGGATACGAAGGAGACTGCAGTCTCCGATCTGAACGTCATCATACCGGTGGTACTCCTCGTGATCACGGCCATGCTGGCCCTATTGCTCCGAGCAGTCGTGGCACCACTGGTGCTGTTGGTATCTACAGTGCTGAGCTTCGGAACAGCTCTGGGTATCGGTGCGGCAGTCTTTGTGCTTGTAGGTTTCAACGGCTCAGATCCTTCGGTGCCCCTGTACGCTTTCGTGTTTCTAGTAGCACTGGCGATAGACTACAATATCTTTCTGATGACCCGGGTCAGAGAAGAATCTATGGTGCATGGTACTCCCGCCGGTGTCCGTCGCGGTCTGGTCAGTACAGGCGGGGTGATCACCAGCGCGGGGATTGTCCTGGCGGCTACTTTCGCAGCACTGTTGGTCGTCCCGATCCAGTTCCTGGTGCAACTCGCGATTATTATTTCCGTGGGGGTGCTGATCGACACATTCCTTGTCCGTTCATTCTTGGTGCCAGCAGTCACGCAGATCCTCGGAGATCGTATCTGGTGGCCGTGGCATTTCGCTGCCACCAGCCCTCGTGATAGACAACCCGAACGGCAGTAGACCACCGTCCAGGCTACCTTTGACCTGGACATCTCACCCCACATTCTTTCCGTCAGAATTCGATCGCTATTCTGTAATCTCCGGCCGTAGAGTAAAAACGAACTGTTGAGTGTATGCTGCGTGGAAAAGTGGCTCTTCGTGTTTGGGAGTGCGTAGCTGAGCCGTGATGGGGATCCGGGGTGGGGCTCGGTGTGCCGACATGAAGAGGCCCTGGTCGGTACAGGATGAGAGTCACCACACCTTCATCTGAGGGGAATCAGGACCCTGCCGTGCACCCTACCGGCAACCTCGTCGCCGACACTTTTCACGCCGCACCGCAGAACTCGGCCCGACGATCACCGACGCCGCCGACGCGGGCACCCTCACCGTCATCAACGCCTGCCCGGTGGATGTGGTCGACGCCTGCCCGGGCTGTGCGATGCCTGGGGTGAAGTGGTTCCGCATCCGACGTCGACTCGTTGATCTGCCGGTCGTGGGTTTGCCCACCTGCCTGGACGTCCGAGGTTCCCGCTTAACCTGCACCGACCCCGCCTGCGGCAGGAAGATCTTCGAGACCTCCCTGCCGTGCGCCGACGACGGAGCGAAACTGACCCGCCGGGTGACCGGCTGGATCCTGCGACGCCTCGTCGTCGACAGGATGAGTGTCGCGGCGACCGTCAAGGCCCTCGGGGTGGGTTGGGCACTGGTCACCAACATCGCGGTCACCGCCGCCCGCGATGTTGTCTCCGCCGGTCCGTCGCACCTGGCCGGGGTGCGGATGCTCGGGGTTGCCGTGCACGTGCGGGAAGCGTACCCGCCGGCCCGGTGTGCCGTTGTCGATGGTCACCGTGCTGGTGGATCTGATCCCACTGGGCGACGGGTCAGGCCCGGCACGCCTGGTCGACATGCGGTCTTCGGCGCAGTGCGGACGTCTTGGACACCCGGGTGCAGGACCGTGAGTCGGACTTCCGGGACACCGTCGAGCTCGTGACGAGTGGCACCGGGTCACCGGAGACGGCCTCCGCCGTCGACCACGTCTTGCCGACCGCGCGGAAGGTCATGGGCTAGGTTCCATGTCGTCCACCTGACCGTAGCGAAACACACTGGGTGTCGGCAACGGTTGCGGTGTGAAACCACGTGGCCGGCGCGGGAGGAAGGATGATCTGTTGTGCAAGTACCGTCGGGCGTTGTTGGCCGGGTCGGGCTTCCTTACTGCGTGGGAGAGACAACGGCGGGAGCTGCTGTGGGCCACCGATGATGTCTAGGTCGCGTTGCAGGTCACCTGGCAGTTTCTAGCAGGATCTGATCGGCGCGTACGGTCAGCCGGACAGGTCCCGGGGCAGGAAGCTGATGGGTCAGGTGGTCACCATGCTGGGTAAGGGGCTGTCTGCGGGGTTGGAGGGGTTGGTGCAGCTAGGCAGAGCTTTGTGGTGCGCAGAGCTTTGTGGTGCCGGCGGCTGGACATCGTCGCGTGATTCGACGTCGGGGTATCCGACGGGCTGGTCGAGGCCTGAATCAACGGAGGGTTGGAGCACCTGCGGGGTATCGGCCTGGGGTTCTTCGAACCTGGGTCACTACATGTTGCGGTCGATGATCCACTCAGGACAGTTGCAGGACCGGATCAACGCACTGTGAACTGCGAAGAGCCGGGAAAGTATTTGACAATTCTATACCAGGGTCGTGAAATGTCCCATACTCTGTGGCGACCGCGGTAATCATCCCTAGGCATGAGGCTATATCATCTCTGAGTACGACTCCCTATCACTCCGTTAGCGGGATAATGGGCTCTTCTCGATTTAGAGTGCGTTGATCCGGTCCTGCAGCTGGCCGGAGTGGATCAGCGACCGCAAGATGTAGTGGTCGAGGTTCCTGAACCCTAGGGCGATGCCGCGTAGATGCTCCAGCCTGCGATCCATATTTAACAAGCAGTCACCCACTTGCCGGGACCATCCGAACCGTCTGCATCATCTGCGACTTGTAAAAACTTGGTTCATCACACTATTGAGTTCTCAAACAACAACCGCACACCACGAACCGGACCGGAACACTGTCCCAGCCTCCCGTGGCAACCCCGACAAATCTACACACACTCGACACGACGGACAAGTCTGCAGGTCACCGGCCTACGGGCCCCGTCGTCCCCTCCCAACCCGCGGGCGTCACTCATCGGCGACCCGCTCCACCCTGGCGCCCAGACGGCACAGGTCCTCGACGAAACCGGGATACCCGCGGTCAATGTGGTGGACGTCGTTGACCCTCGTCACCCCGTCCGCGCACAGGCCCGCGAGCACCAGCCCCGCACCCGCCCGGATGTCAGAGCTCCACACCGGCGCATAACTCAACTGCTCTCTGCCCCTGACGACGACGTGGTGTCCGTCAATGGTGGCGTCCGCCCCCAGTCGTGTCATCTCGTCGACGAAACGGAACCGTGACTCGAAGATGTTCTCCGTGATCACACTCATCCCTTCACTGACCGAGCACAGGGCTATCGCCATCGGCTGCAGGTCGGTGGGAAAACCGGGGAAGGGCAGGGTCTGGTAGTCCACGGCGGTCGCCCGGCGTTCCTGGGTGACCCGGAAACCTGTCGGGTAGGTCTCCACTCCGGCACCTGCCGACCGGAGTTTCTCCAGGACGAGGTGGAGGTGGGCAGGATCAATGCCACCGACAGTGACGTCACCGCGTGTCATGGCCGCGGCATAGGCCCATGTGCCGGCGACGATCCTGTCCCCGACCACCCGGTGCTCCACCGGATGCAGCTTCTTCACCCCGGTCACCGTGATGGTGCTGGAGCCCTCCCCCTCAATCTGTGCGCCCATCTCGCGCAGCATGTGGCACAGGTCGACGATCTCCGGCTCCCGGGCCGCATTGTCCAGGACGGTGGTCCCGTCGGCGAGGACCGCTGCGGTGAGGATGTTCTCTGTGGCACCCACGGAGGGAAAATCCAGGTTGATCTGGGCCCCGTGAAGTTCCTCGGCTTCGGCGACCACGCATCCGTGCTCTATGCGGGTCGCGGCACCCATCTTCTCCAGCCCTGACTGGTGCATGTCGAGAGGGCGGTTGCCGATGGCGTCACCGCCGGGCAGGGCGACCACGGCACGGTGGCACCGGGCGGTGAGGGGACCGAGGACGCAGACCGAGGCACGGAACTGCCGGACCGCGTCAATGTCCGCGTCCGGGGAGATGACCTCGGGGACGGTGATCTCCACGCGCTCTCCGTCTGCGCGGGCGGTACAGCCCAGACCTTCCAGGACCTTGACCATGTAGGTCACGTCCGAGATCTGCGGACAGTTGTGCAGGACCGTCGTCCCCTCCGCGAGCAGTGCCGCAGACATGAGCTTCAGGACGCTGTTCTTCGCCCCGACGACAGAGACCGATCCTTCAAGGCGTGCACCGCCGGTCACCAGGAAATGTTCTTTCACGCCCACCACCCTAGTGGTCCGGCCGGATCAGGGCAGGGCGCCTATCCTCCGTGCGGCGTTGACCGCCTCGTACCTGGTGTGGGCGCCGAGCTTGCGCATGACCGACCGCAGATAGCTCTTCACCGTCTCTGCCCCGATCCCCATCTCCTCCGCGGCCTCCACGTTGGTGTGCCCCAGGGCCACACAGGAGAGCACGTCGAGCTCCCGGGCGGAGAGCTTGGTGGTCTGCTTCACCCGCACCGGACTGACCATCTGGTCGCACAGCACCTCGAGGTCGCGGCGAATCTCCTCGTCCTCGACCCGGTTGGCGAGCATCCTCAGTCGGGAATGCGTGGCCCTGACCTGTTCCCATTCCGCCCCGGACATCGTGCGCACCGGTTTGCTGACAGGTTCCCGGGGGTTGGCGTCCGCCCGGCGCAGTGCGCCGTTGACGGCGAAGTCCTGTTCCAGTGTGCGGGCGGTCATGGTCACCTCCTCCAGCACCTTGTCCCCCATACGGACCGGGGAGTGCACTCCGGCGTAGAGGACGCCACGCATCTCGCGCCCCACGATCACGGGGACGGCGACGATGGAATGGAGACCTTCGTCCCGGATCGGCCGGTCGAACTCGTGTGAGATCGACTTCGCGCGGATGTAGTCGGAGACACCGACCGGGCGCCGGGTGGCCATCACCCGACCTCCCACACCCTGTCCGGCCTCGATGGAGAGATTGTTCAGTGCAGGGGTACGCAGGCCCACCCACTGGTTGATCACCATCCGGCCGTCGGACTGGCACGACCCGAACATCGTCACCGGGATTCCGGTGGAGTTCTTCAGGGACGACAGTGCCGACCGGATCGCATCCTCGTCATCGCGGTGCCGCTGCTGCTCCACGGTTCGCCTTTCTCCCGCACCTGATTCACGTCAGGTGGTCTAGGTCCCTACAACGGGGGCACTCTGTGTGCCCCCTGAGTATAGGCAACCCCGGCCACTACCCCCAAATCTGGCCACTACTCCCCCACCCTGCCCGTCACCACCCCCGCGGAAACCACGCCCGAGGACTCTTTGACCCCCGTTTCCCCGGAAGCTGCGGACAACGGCCCCCGGGACACGACCGAGACTCGACCGGGACACACCCCGGACACTCCCGGGGACAGGACTCCCGCAGGCTGAGAACAGGCTCAGGAAGCCAGCCGGAGAATCCTCTCCACACCCTGGTCGGTGGACTGTTCCGCACCCGAGAGTACCCGGTCCACCAGCTTCGGGCCGATGACCGGCACATCCACCTGCACCGCCACCGTGGTCACCAGCGACGTGACATCGCCCGGGTCCCCCTCCGCCTCCTCGAACACCTGGTTGGTCGCCATGGTCCCCAGGTTTCCCGGCAGCGGCACCGAGGTGAACAGGGTGAAGGAGCCGTCCTCGTCAGGGGCGGACAGTTCGGCACGCTGCACCATGACCACGGCGTCCTCCCCCTGGCCGAAGGTCGCGGTGACTGTCGCCGTCACCGAGCCGTCGTCGAGCAGTTCGCGTTCCCCGCCGGTGAGGGTCACCGTCTGCCCTGGACCTTCGCCGACGGTGAGGAGGAACTCCTCGGACTCCACGACCCTGCGCACCGTCTCCAGCGGCAGGTCGATGGTCCGTGTGACTGTTGTCGCCCTGGTGACCATGGTCTACCGGTGCCTCCATTCGGGGTCCCGCTTCTCCAGGAAGGCGGCCATCCCCTCTTTCTGGTCCTCAGTGGCGAACAGGCTCCAGAAAGCTTCCCGTTCCCGTCGCATACCCTCGTTCAACGGGGTGTTCATCGCGGCGTCGACGGTCTCGGTGGCCACGGCGAGAGCGACACGGGAGAAGGACGCCACTTTCCTGGCCACCGCGTCGACAGCTTCCGCGAAGCCCTCGGAGGGCAGTACCCGGGACACCAGGCCGCTGCGTTCCGCCTCCTCCGCCCCCATCATCCTTCCGGTGAGGATGAGGTCCATGGCCTTGTAACGTCCGACTGCCCGTGTCAGCCGTTGCGTCCCGCCCATTCCGGGGATGACGCCGAGACCGATCTCCGGCTGGCCGAACTTCGCACGGTCGCTGGCGAGGATGATGTCCCCCATCATCGCCAGTTCACATCCACCGCCCAGCGCGAATCCCTGGACCGCGGTGATGACCGGGGTCTGCACCTCCGTGACGCGGTCCCACCGGGCGTAGAGCTGTCTCATCCGGACATCCGGCCAGGTCTGGTCCTTCATCTGGGCGATGTCCGCCCCGGCGGCGAAGGCTTTCTCACTGCCGGTGACGACGATGGCACCGACGACGGGGTCGGCGTCGAAGATCTCCAGGGCGGTGATGACCTCCTCCATCACGGTCTGGTTGAGGGCGTTGAGCGCCTCCGGGCGGTTCAGGGTGATCGTGGCGACGCCGTCGGCCACCGAGGTGAGGATCGTCGAATAGGCGGTTGCTGCGGCCTGCCCGGGTGCTGACCGCTGGTCCGGCTGGGAGTGTGGCTGCGTGTCTGTCATGTCCCCCATTGTGTCATGAGCCACCGTCGGCCCGTCGACACTCGGTGACATCGTGCTGTAGACTGACAACAGTGCGGACAGACCGATCGGTCTACCGCTTACCAGTCTCCTGAAAGGACGGCTCAACACAGCCATGGCAAAAATCTACGAGAACATCACCGACCTCATCGGCAACACTCCGCTGGTGAAGCTGAACAAGGTGACGGAGGGCCTGCCCGGTACCGTCGCCGTCAAGCTCGAGTCAGCGAACCCGGGCAACTCCGTCAAGGACCGCATCGGCGCGGCCATCATCGACGCCGCCGTCGCCGACGGCTCGCTGAAGCCCGGTGGGACGATCGTCGAAGCCACCTCAGGTAACACCGGTATCGCCCTGGCGACCGTCGGCGCCGCCCGCGGCTACAAGGTGATCCTGACCATGCCGGAGTCCATGTCCCTGGAGCGCCGGATCATGCTGCGCGCCCTCGGTGCGGAACTGGTCCTCACCCCGCCGCCCGCCGGCATGCAGGGTGCCGTCGACAAGGCCAACGAGATCGTCGAGAACACCGAGAACGCGATCCTCGCCCGCCAGTTCGCCAACCCGGCCAACCCTGACGCCCACTACGCCACCACCGGCCCTGAGATCTGGACCGACACCGACGGCAAGGTCGACATCTTCATCGCCGGCATCGGCACCGGCGGCACGGTCTCCGGTACCGGCCGGTACCTCAAGGAGAAGAACCCGGACGTCAAGGTCATCGGCGTCGAGCCGAAGGATTCGCCCCTGCTGACCGAGGGCCGCTTCGGACCGCACAAGATCCAGGGCATCGGCACCAACTTCTTCCCGGACAACCTGGACAAGGAGATCCTCGACAGCGTCTACGACGCCACGATCGAAGAGTCCGTGAAGTGGGCCCGCGAGCTCGCCGCCAAGGAGGGGATCCTCGTCGGCATCTCCACCGGCGCGAACATCGCCGCCGCGGTCGCCGAAGCCGCGAAGCCGGAGAACAAGGACAAGCTCATCGTCGCGATCGTCGCCGACTTCGGCGAGCGCTACGTCTCCACCCTCCTCTTCGACGACCTGCGCGACTAGTCCGCAGGACCGTCACGGCCCCGTACCACCCCATGCCCCGGCACGAGAGGTACGGGGCCGTCCGCATGCCCGGGCAGGAGCGGCACAACGGTACGGTATCCGTTGAGAGCCGGGCAGGTCGCCCGACGGTCCGACCGTGACAGACCTCGCCCGTACAGAAAGCACAGAAAACCCGGAAATCTGCCCGTGAAACCGTTGGACAGTGACTTGAAGGAGGCGACTCACCGGTGAGTCTGCTGAGCACGTTGAAAGAGGACCTGGACGCCGCCAGGACACATGACCCCGCCGCCCGGGGTGACATCGAGAATGCACTGGTCTACTCCGGCCTGCACGCGATCTGGAGCCACCGGCTGGCACACCGTCTGTGGCTCCGCGGTCTGCGCGGTCCCGCCCGGGTCCTCAGCCAGTTCACCCGCTTCCTCACCGGGATCGAGATCCATCCCGGGGCGACCATCGGACGCCGGTTCTTCATCGACCACGGCATGGGCGTGGTGATCGGGGAGACGGCCGAGATCGGCGACGACGTCATGCTGTACCACGGCGTCACCCTCGGCGGTTCGGAGCTCGTGCAGCGCAAGCGGCACCCCACCATCGGTGACGGTGTCATGGTCGGCGCCGGGGCGAAGGTCCTCGGTCCCATCACCATCGGCGCCGGTTCGGCGATCGGCGCGAACGCCGTGGTGACCAAGGACGCCCCACCGGACTCGATTCTCGTCGGCATCCCGGCGAAGATCCGTCACCGGCTCCCGGACGAGCACATTCCCCTGGTCGAGCCGGCCTCCTACGTCGACGATCTCCAGAACAACATCTGAAGGACGCCCCGAGGACGCCGAAACCCCCGTGGATTTCTCCACGGGGGTTTCTCTGTGTGCCCAGACCAGGGATCGAACCAGGGACCTTACACTTTTCAGGCGTACGCTCTACCAACTGAGCTATCTGGGCAAAAAGGGGGTTAACCCTCTTGCGACCCTGAAGGGACTTGAACCCTCGACCTCCGCCGTGACAGGGCGGCGCGCTAACCAACTGCGCCACAGGGCCATGCTCCGGGAAAACCTCGCGGTGTGCCCCGTGCACGAGCCGATACTCTACACAGCCCTCAGGAAAGCGGCAAACCTGCATGTCAGGGCGATCATTTCATTTCTGTCCCGCCACCGGCCCTCTGGCAGGTCCCTCCCCAGCCCCCCACTCCAGCCCTAGGCCGGGCCCCAGGCCAGGCCCCACCAGTCCCGGATGACCGGCGGCCGGGGACCCGGCGGTCCGGACTTCCCGAAGACGCAGACAACGGGCCCCACCGTGACGGTGGGACCCGTTGCTGTTCCATGGCGACCCTGAAGGGACTTGAACCCTCGACCTCCGCCGTGACAGGGCGGCGCGCTAACCAACTGCGCCACAGGGCCATGTAATTGTGTGGACACCACGCTACCGCAGTATCCGACGTACTCCCAACGGGATTCGAACCCGTGTTGCCGCCGTGAAAGGGCGGAGTCCTGGGCCACTAGACGATGGGAGCCCTACCTCTACCCTCGACCACCCGCACAACGGGGACCTCAGGTCGGCAGCTCGTTCAGAATAGACTACCGTCCGACTAATCACAAAAACATGCACTGGCCTGCTGTTTTCTCTCCCCGGACCCTGAAGACGGTTCAGGCGGGAGGGCGGGCCCCGAAGATTGCGGTGCCGACCCGGACGCAGGTCGCACCCTCCGCCACCGCAAGCGGGTAGTCCCCGGACATCCCCATCGACAGCTCGGTAAGGGGCTCCGGATCGACGATCCCCGAGCTGCGGGCCCGGTCACGGATCCCCCGCAGCTCGGCGAAGCACCGTCTGACCTCCGTGGTCTCCCGGGTGTGGGTGGCGACAGTCATGAATCCGCGGACCCGGAGCCGGTCACATCCCGCCGTGGCCCCGAGAATGGCGTCGACCTCCTCCGGTGCCGCACCCGTCTTCGACTCCTCCCCGGAAGTGTTCACCTGGACCATGACGTCCAGGGTGCGGTCCTTTCCCGCGTCGGCGAGCAGTTCCAACCGCCGCTGGAGGGTCTCGACTAGGCGCACAGAGTCCAGGGCCTGGAACTCGGAGGCGTATTCGGCGATGATCCTCGCTTTGTTGGTCTGCAGGTGTCCGATGGCGACCCACCGGACCGCGGGGAGTTCCGGGGCTCCGGCCAGGGCCGGTGCCTTCTTCTGGATCTCCTGGGGTTTGTTCTCCGCGAATTCGGTCATGCCGGCAGCGACCGCGTACCGCAGTCTCTCCACCGGGACGGTCTTGCTCACCGGGAGCAGGCGGATCCGGGCCGGATCGCGTCCTGCGCGGTGCGCCGCCTCATCGATGCCTGCCCGCACGGTCGACCACCGCGTGCGCAGTCCGGCCACCGCTGCGTCCTGCCCCGTCGCCGTCTCCTCACCGCTGTCCGGTGTATTCACTGGTTCAGTCACGCCGTTCAGCGTAGTCGGCGCAGCGGCCCCGTCTTCACCACCGTCTCCTCGTACTCGGCGTCCGGGTCCGACTGGGCGACCACCGCACCGCCGACCCCGTAGGTCAGACGGCCGCCGGCGCAGACGAGGGTCCGGATGACGACGGAAAGGTCCAGGGCACCGTCGAGGGAGAACCATCCGAGTGCTCCGCTGTAGATGCCCCGTGGGGAGTCCTCCAGTTCCTCCAGGATCCGCATCGTCCGTTCTTTGGGAGCTCCCGTCATCGAGCCGGGCGGGAATGCGGCACGCACGGCGTCGAGGCCGCCGGCACCGTCGCCGAGTCTCGCTGTGACGGTGCTGACCAGCTGGTGGACCGTGGCGTAACTCTCCACGCTGAACAGTTCGGGGACGTGTACGCTGCCCGGGTCCGCCACCCGCCCCAGATCGTGTCTGACCAGGTCGACGATCATGAGGTTCTCGGCCCGGTCCTTCTCACTGTGCTGCAGTTCCGCCCGGATCCTCAGGTCCTCCTCCTCGGTGTCCCCGGTGGGCCGGGTCCCCTTGATGGGGGACGAGGTGACCGTGCCGTCGGCGTCCACCCGCAGGAACCGTTCGGGTGAGGTCGACATCACTGTCACCCCCGGCAACTGCAGGTAGGCGCCGAAGGGGGCGGGACTCGCCGCCCGCAGTGCCGTGTAGATGTCGAAACAGGCGGGATGCCCGGACCGGACCGTCCCGTCGACGCTGACCTCCTCCGCGGTCACGTCGAGGACGGTCGTGAGGCAGGCCTCGTAGGTCTCCCCCTCCGCGATGAGCTCCCTTATCCTGCGGATCTTTCCGGTGTAGTCCCCCCGGTCGTGGAGTTCGGGCCGTACCCGCACGGACAGGCCACGGGAGCCCGGCACAGAGCCCTCCACAGTGCCCGGCACCGAGCCCTCCACAGTGCCCTGTCCCGGACCGGTGTCCCGGCCGGCCACCAGGCGACGCACCACCGCCGCGGTGGTTTCCGACCAGGCGGTCTCGTCGGCGGACGCCCAGGGCCCCGCGTTCCTGGCGACCGGACGGTCCAGGGTGAGAAGATGCGCCTCCGCCCGGTCGTGGTCGATGACGACGGCCCGGTCGAGGAAGACGAAGGCGGCATCAGGTCCGGTGCCCGCGTCGGCGGGGTGACTGTTCGGTCCGCCTTCACCGGGACAGCACTGCGCCTTCACCCCGTAGCCGAGGTAGCCGATCCAGCCCAGGCGGAATCCGAAGGGCGGTTCCCCAGCGAGGTCCTCGTCGAGCCCTCCGCCCCGGATGTTCCAGCGGGCCAGGTCCGCTTCCAGCCAGTCCAGGACGTCACCGTTCAGTACCTCGGTCGTGCCGCCCCTGGTGACTGTGACGGTGCCGGCGGCGACGTCCGCGGTGGCGGTCGCGGCAGAGGGGCCGGCGTGTCTGCCGTCCGCGGCACCCATGACGGAGAACCGGGCGCGGGGGTCACCGGGGGCGTTCCCGTCGAGCCACACCACGGTGGTTGCGGCGTCCCTGCCCCGGAACAGGGTCCGGAAAAGGTCCCCGGACAGTCGGCGGGTGTCGGTGGCGTCCTTCTCCCCTGCCGTGGTGGGAAGGGTCAGCGGGACCACCCGGTCGCGGACCCTGCGGACAGGGCCCTGCCGCCTGGTGATCTCGGCGAAGTTCGCGAGGATCTCCGGTCCGTGACCGGTCTTCACGGATTCGGGGTGGAACTGCACGCCCCACAGGAGTTTGCCGGGGACACTGACCCCCATGACAGTGCCGTCGCCGCTGCGGGCGTTGACGGTGAGGTTCGGTGGGACGTCAGTGACGGCCAGTGAGTGGTAGCGCACCGCTTCGAACGGGGACGGGATGCCCTGGAACACGCCTTTTCCGTCGTGGGTGATCTGTGAGATCCGCCCGTGGACGGGTTCGGCGGCCCGCTCCACGGCTGCTCCCTGGAGATGCGCGATGAGCTGGTGCCCCAGGCAGATCCCGAGGACGGGAAGCTGCCGTCGGACTGCACCGTCGATGACCGCAGGTCCGATGCCGACGTCCCCGGGTTCCAGGGGGGTGCCCGGTCCCGGGGATATCACCACGTTGTCCACCCGGTCGAGGATCTTTTCCCCCTCTGCCTGCCACCGGTCCCAGTCGTTGGGGACCACGACCGGCTCCACCCCGTTGACCCGGATGAGGTCGTGGACCAGGTTCCAGGTGAAGGAATCGTGGTTGTCGACGAGCAGTGTACGGATCATCTGGTCATGATACCGCAGCTCATGACCTGTTTCCCCCTTCCCGGTCGCTCTGGTCGGCCAGTGACAGCCAGGTCTGTACGACGGTGTCCGGGGTGAGGGACAGGGAGACGATCCCGCGTTCGACCAGCCAGGCGGCGAGGTCGGGGTGATCGGACGGGCCCTGTCCGCAGATTCCCACGTATTTTCCGCGCGAGGTGCAGGAGGTGACGGCCGACTCCAGGACCTTGAGCACGGCAGGGTTCCGCTCGTCGAAGTCGTGGGCGACGAGACCGGAGTCCCTGTCGACCCCGAGTATGAGCTGGGTCATGTCGTTGGAGCCGATGGAGAAACCGTCCACCCGGTCAAGGAACTCGTCTGCGAGGAGGTAGTTCGACGGGACCTCGCACATCATCACGATTTCCAGGGCGCCCCGGCCGGTGGTGTCCCCGCCGCTGCCGCGGGACAGGCCGTGGGACGCCATGAGCTCCAGCACGTCGTCGAGTTCGGCGGTCGTGCGGACGAAGGGGATCATGATCTTCACGTTGGTCAGTCCCATGTCCTCCCGGACCCGGCGCAGTGCCTCACATTCCATGGCGAAGCAGTCGCGGAAGTCCTCGGAGACATAGCGCGCCGCCCCCCGGTAGCCGAGCATCGGGTTCTCCTCCTCCGGCTCGTAGAGGTCGCCGGCGAGGAGGTTGGCGTACTCGTTGGTCTTGAAGTCCGAGAGCCGGACGATGACCGGTTTCGGGTCGAAGGCGGCGGCGATGGTGGCCACTCCCTCGACGACGCGGCGGATGAAGAATTCGCGGGGGTCCGGGTAGGCGGCGGTGATGGTGTCCACCCGGCGGCGGAGTTCGGGGGTGAGGGTGTCTCTGTCCAGCAGTGCCCGGGGGTGGACCCCGATCTGGCGGTTGATGATGAACTCCATCCTGGCCAGCCCGACACCGTCGTTCGGCAGTGAGGAGAAGGAGAAGGCCTGGTCGGGGGTGGCGACATTCATCATGATCTTCACCGGGATGTCCGGCATGTCCCCGGCGTCGGTGGTCTTCTCCTCGTACGGGAGGACGCCCCGGTACACCCGTCCGGTGTCCCCCTCGGCGCAGGAGACCGTGACCTCTTCGCCGTCGGTCAGCACCGTGGTCGCGTCCCCGGTGCCCACGATCGCGGGGACGCCCAGTTCCCGGGCGATGATCGCGGCGTGGCAGGTCCTCCCGCCCCGTTCGGTGATGATGGCGGACGCCCGCTTCATCACCGGTTCCCAGTCCGGGTCGGTGATCTCGGCGACGAGGACGTCGCCGGGTTTCATCCGGTCCATGTCGTCGAGGGACCGCAGGACCCGCACCGGTCCTGATCCGACCCGCTGACCGATCGAGCGGCCCTCGGCGAGTACCTCGGCCTGTGCCGTGGCGTCCTTGTCGATCTCGAAGCGCGACAGGGCCTGACCTGTACGTCGTGAGACAACTGTCTCCGGGCGTGCCTGGAGGATGTAGAGCTTTCCGTCGAGTCCGTCGCGTCCCCACTCGATGTCCATGGGCCTGCCGTAGTGGTCCTCGATCGCCATGGCGTGGCGGGCCAGTTCGGTGACCTCCTCGTCGGTGACACAGAACCGGCGGCGGTCCTCTTCGGGGACGTCCTCCCATCTGGTGGCGGAGTCGATGTCCGAACCTCCGGCGTAGCGCATGGCCACGGCTTTCCCGCCGACGGTCCGGGAGAGTACGGCGTCCTTCCCTGTCTTTCCCGCGCGGAGGGCCGGTTTCGAGACGTAGAACTCGTCGGGGTTCACGGCGCCCTGGACGACGGCCTCTCCGAGCCCGTAGGAGGCGGTGACGAAGACTGCCCTGTCGAACCCGGATTCGGTGTCCACCGTGAACATCACTCCGGACGCCCCGATGTCCGTTCGCACCATGCGCTGCACTCCGGCGGACAGTGCGACATCGTCATGCCGGAATCCGTTGTGGACCCGGTAGGCGATGGCTCTGTCGTTGTAGAGGGAGGCAAACACTGCCTTCACGGCCCGGAGGATGTTGTCGATCCCGCCGATGTTCAGGTAGGTCTCCTGCTGGCCTGCGAAGGAGGCGTCGGGGAGGTCCTCGGCTGTCGCACTGGACCGTACCGCCCAGGTGACCTGGTCGGGGTCCGGGTCGGCGGCGACGAGTGCGGCGTAGGCGTCACGGATGTCCTTCTCCAGGGCGTCGGGGAAGGGCTGTTCCATGATCCGCGAACGGATCAGGGCACCTCGGCGGGCCAGTTCGTTGACGTCGTCGATGTCGAGGCCGGTGAGGAGTCCGCTGATCTCACGGTCCAGACCGCCGACGGCGAGGAAGTCGCGGTAGGCGTCGGCGGTGGTGGCGAATCCTCCCGGGACGCGGACGCCCGCGTCCGCGAGGTGGACGACCATTTCGCCGAGGGAGGCGTTCTTGCCTCCCACACGGGGTACGTCGTCCATTCCGATCCGGGTGAAGTCGAGGACGTTGACGGTGGTGGACATGGGGTGGTCCTTTCTCAGAGGTCGCCTGCTCAGGTGTGGCGCAGGTCCATGGTTGTCAGGATGATGCTCGCCATCTCCTCCACGCTCATGGCGTGTGAGTCGATGGAGGGGATGCCGTTGCTCCGGTAGAGCTGTTCGGCGGACCGCAGTTCAGCCCGGCAGCGGGAGAGACTGGCGTAGCCGCTTCCGGGTCGGCGTTCACCTCTGACCTGGCTGAGCCGGGCCGGGGTGGTCGTCAGTCCGAAGAGGCGGTCCCTGTGCGGTCGCAGGACGGCGGGCAGCTCGCCGGGGGTGTCGTCCTCGGTGAGCGGATAGTTGGCGACCCGCAGGCCGTGCTGGAGTGCCAGGTACATCGCGGTCGGGGTCTTTCCGCAGCGCGACGGGGCCAGGAGGATGAGGTCGGCCCGGTCGAGGTCGGCGAGGCTGGTGGCGTCGTCGTGGGCGACGGAGAACTCGACTGCGTCGATCCTGTCGTGGTATCGCGCCAGGTCTCCGACCCGGTGGTATGCGGTGTCATTTCCTGTTCTTGCGGTACCCAGGATCTTCTCCAGCCGTGTGAGGTGTGGTCCGAGGAGGTCGACGACCTCACCGGGGGCGGTCGCCAGTTCGGATGCGACGGCCGGGTCGCGGACGGTGAGGAACACCAGCGGGGTCGGACCGCCACCCCCGGTTTCCCGGGTGATGCGGGCGACGGCCGACCGTGCGGCCTCGACCGAGTCGACGAACGGCAGGTGGCGACGGCGGAAGGTGAAGTCCGGGAACTGTGCCAGCAGTGCGTTGCCGAAGGTCTCAGCGGTGATCCCCGTGCTGTCCGAGACGAAGAAGACCGGTCGTCGGTTCGGTTCCACCGCTGTCGTCCTCACTGCCGTCCCGCTCGTCCGCCACTGCAAGTGCCCCCGAGGGTAGCAGCGTATGCGGAAAGGACGACGGCGCCGGTGTTGGGTTTCACCCCCGGCCGGGGTTGAGGACGCCACGGTCAGGCAGACCCCGGGAATGACAGAGGCGCTGTCACACCTCCACCCGGGCGTGACGCCCGGGATCGTGGTGTGACAGCGCCTGTACCGGTGGGCCCCGTGGGGCTCGAACCCACGACCTGCGGATTAAAAGTCCGTAGCTCTACCAACTGAGCTAGAGGCCCGTACCACTGTCGAGGAAGAGTGTAGCGCACACCGGAGGACAGGTGTGCGCCACCCCTGACCAACTCACTGCGGCAGCATTGACCCAGTCTCGACGAAGCGCTTCTGGAAATCGAAGACGTGGTCCAGGGCGTGCGGGGTCTGCAGGAACTCCCCCTGGCCCGCCATGTCCACGTACTCCTCCAGCAGGGGCCGGTACTCAGGGGCGGCGATGGCGATCATCTTCTCCGCCCGGTCCCGCGGGGCAAGTCCGCGCAGGTCTGCGTACCCGTATTCGGTGATGACGACCATCACGTCGTGTTCGGTGTGATCGGTGTGGGTGACGTAGGGCACGATCGCGGAGAGCTTGCCGCCCTTGGCGACGGCGGGACTGATGAAGGAGGAGATGTAGGCGTTGCGGGTGAAGTCACCGGACCCGCCGATGCCGTTCATCACCCTGGATCCGATGACGTTGGTGGAGTTGATGTTGCCGTAGATGTCCGCCTCGATCATCCCGTTGGTGGCGATGAGGCCGAGGCGCCGGATCACCTCGGGGTGGTTGGAGACCTGCTGGGGGCGCAGGATGATGTGTTCACGGTACCGCCGGGCCTCACGGTTCATCTTCTCCGCGTACTCGGGGGACAGGGAGAAGGAGGTGGCGGACGCCACGGTCATCTTGCCGGCGTCGATGAGGTCGAGCATGCCGTCCTGGATCACCTCGGTGTAGGCGGTGATGTTCTCGAACTTCGAGTCCAGCAGGCCCGCCATCACGGCGTTGGGGACGTTGCCGACCCCGGACTGCATGATGTACCGGTCGTAGCTGAGACGTCCCGCGGACACTTCTCCTTCCAGGAAGTCGAGGAAGTTCCCGGCGATCTTCCGCGAGGTTTCGTCGGCGGGTTTGAACGGGGCGTTGCGGTCGGGGGAGTCGGTTTCGACGACGGCGACGACCTTCGAGATGTCGAAGTCGATGTACGGGGATCCGATCCGGTCCCCCACGTCGTTGATCGGGATCGGGCGGCGGTGGCCGGGCAGGGGGATCCGGTAGATGTCGTGCATGCCCTCGAGCTCCTCGGACTGCCACGAGTTGACTCCGAGGATGATCTTCTCCGCGGCGTCAAGGTACTCGACGTTGTTGCCCACCGACGACGACGGGACGATCCGCCCGTCCTCGAGTATCCGGGTGACTTCGACGATGGCGACGTCCATTGTGCCGAAGAAGCCCTCCTGGACCATCATTCCGAGGTGGGAGAGGTGAATGTCGGCGTACTTCATTTTTCCGGAGTTGATCTTCTCGCGCATCAGCGGGTCGGACTGGTACGGGGCCCGGAATTTCACGGCGTCCGCGTCCGCCAGTTCGCCGTCCAGTTCGGCGGAGGTGGATGCTCCGGTGAGCAGTGAGATGGCGAAGCTGTCTCCTCTGGCATGGAATTCCCTGGCCCGTGCGGCGATCGCGGTGGGAAGCACCTTGGGGTACCCGGCACCGGTGAACCCCGACATTCCGACGAGGTCTCCGTCATTGATGAAGGTCGCCGCCTCGTCGGGGCTCATGACCTTGGCCCGCAGACCGGGGTGGGCGATCCTGCCTGAGCTGTCTGACGTGCTGTCTGACATGGTGTGTCCTCTCGTGGGAGTCTTTCTGGGGGAGTCTTTCTGTGGGTGTTCTGCTGTGACCGCAGCACAGGTGATGTACATCACGATGCAGCCACGAACGTGACTTCCATTATAGAGACGGACTACTTTGCTTTCCTGCTCCACACTTTTCGGGGGTGGCGGAACGATGCGGGCCGACACACGAAAAACCCGCCGGACGCGGGACGCGTACCGGCGGGGCCGTCAGACGGACGGGGTCACCCCGTCACCGGGCTACTTCTTCATCGACCCGGTCTCCAGGAACCGGGTGTGGAACTCGAAGGCACGGGAGAGGTCGTGCGGGGTGTGCCGGGCCTTCGACTTCGAGGCGTACTCGACGTACTCCTCCAGCAGCGGCCGGTACTCCGGGTCGGCGATCGCGATGATCTTCTGAACCCTGTCCCGCGGGCACAGTCCGCGGAGGTCCGCGTAGCCGTACTCGGTCACGATCAGTTTCACGTCATGCTCGGAGTGGTCCACGTGGGAGGCGAAGGGCACGATCGCGGAGATGTCGCCGTTCTTCGCCACCGCGGGAGTGACGAAGGAGGAGATGTAGGCGTTGCGGGTGAAGTCCCCGGACCCGCCGATGCCGTTCATCATCTTGGATCCGGCGACGTTGGTGGAGTTCACGTTGCCGTAGATGTCCGCCTCGATCATCCCGTTGATGCCGATCGGTGCCAGTCGGCGGATGACCTCCGGGTGGTTGGAGACCTGCTGCGGACGCAGGACGATGTGGTTCTTGTAGCGGGTCGCGTCGTCGTTCATCCGGTGTGCGGCGTCCAGCGACAGACAGAACGAGGTGGCGGACGCCATGGTCATCTTGCCGGCGTCGATGAGGTCGAGCATGCCGTCCTGGATGACCTCGGTGTAGGCGGTGATGTTCTCGAACTTCGAGTCCAGCAGGCCGGCGAGCACGGCGTTCGGCACATTTCCGACACCGTTCTGCAGGATCAGACGGTCGTAGGCGAGACGGCCCGCGGTGACCTCACCCTCCAGGAAGTCGAGGAGGTGGCCCGCAATGGCCCTGGAGGTCTCGTCGACGGGCTTGAAGGGGGCGTTGCGGTCGGGACCGTCGGTGAAGACGACGGCGACGACTTTCTCCGGGTCGATGTCGATCGAGGTCGTGCCGATGCGGTCCCCCGGGCTCACGATCGGCAGCGGAACCCGGGCCCCCGGCATGGGCATCCGGTAGATGTCGTGCATCCCCTCGAGTTCGGCGGCCTGCCACTCGTTGATCTCGATGATGATGCGGTCGGCGGCGTCCATGTACTCGATGTTGTTGCCCACCGCCGAGGAGGGGACGATGCTGCCGTCCTCGCGGATGGCCACAGCCTCCACGATCGCGACATCCATGTGGCCGAAGAAGCCCTCCTGGACGTACATGCCGAGCTCCGAGAGGTGGATGTCGGTGTACTTCACCTTGCCCTCGTTGATCTTCGCGCGCATCTTGGGGTCGGTGTTGAACGGGGATCGGAAGCTCACGGCATCCGCTTCGGCGAGGACGCCGTCGTTCTCGGGGGCGGTGGAGGCTCCGGTGAGGATCTTCACGGCCCATTCCTCACCACGCTCGTGCGCTTCACGGGCTTTCGCGGCGATGGCCGCGGGCATGCCCTTCGGGTAGCCGGCACCGGTGAATCCGGAGGTCCCGATCATGTCACCGTTACTGATGAACTGCACCGCTTCTTCAGCGGTCATGACCTTGGACTTCAGGGCCTGGTTCCTGATGCGCTCTGACACTGGCTCTCCTTGTGTGGATCTCGTTTAATCGTCAAAAACGTACTCGGCAGCCCAGTATCGCAGAAGACGTCCGCTTACCGCACTGCCCGGATCACAGCAGTGTTTTCCCGCATTTTCCGGGGACTGTGACGAGTTGCACCCCAGCCTAGTTACGCCGATGAAGTCACTGGGAACCCGGGTACCCTTAACCACCCCCGGACGCCACACCCACGTTGTCCACAGGCTCTGACATGCGTGACATGCACCCTGAATTGCGCCCGCCGGGTACCCGGTGTGAGAATCGGCCGGTGACTGTGTCGACCCCGGACGCCCCTGAAACCCCGACAGCGCACACCCCCGGCGGTGCGTCGCGGCGTCCTGCCCCGACGCGACCCGCACTGAAGATCGGCCCGCTCGAACTGGCCTCCCCCGTCGTCCTGGCCCCCATGGCCGGCGTGACGAACACGGCGTTCCGTACCCTCTGCCGCGAACAGGAGCGCAGGCACACCGGGACAGCGGCCGGCCTCTACGTCTGCGAGATGATCACCGCCCGCGCGCTCGTGGAACGCAACCCACGCACCCTGCACATGGCGTCCTTCGCCCCTGACGAGAACCCCCGCAGTCTGCAGCTCTACACGACAGACCCGGAGTACACCTACCGGGCCGCCCGCATGCTCGCCGAGGAAGACATGGCCGACCACATCGACATGAACTTCGGGTGCCCGGTCCCCAAGGTCACCCGCCGGGGAGGTGGTTCCGCCCTGCCGTACAAGCGCCGGCTCTTCGCCGCCGTCGTCGGCGCGGCCGTCAGAGGCTGTCCCTTTTACCCATCTAGATGTGTATGAGAGCCAGCCGACCGGCCTCCCCGCCCCTCTTCTCCGCGTCCTGTCGGCGCGGCCGTCAGAGGCGTCGAGGACGCCGGACGTGGCAGCGGCCCCGACGCCGTGCCGGTGACCGTGAAATTCCGCGTCGGCATCGACGACACCCACCACACCCACCTGGACGCCGGCCGTATCGCCGCGGCCGAAGGTGCCGCCGCCGTGACCCTCCACGGCCGTACCGCCGCGCAACGCTACTCAGGGTCGGCAGACTGGTCGCAGATCGCCAGACTCGTCGATCACATGGCCGGCACCGGCGTCCCTGTGCTCGGCAACGGGGACATCTTCCGGGCCACCGACGCCGCCGACATGATGGAGCAGACCGGCTGCGACGGTGTCGTCGTCGGACGGGGCTGCCTGGGACGTCCGTGGCTCTTCGCCGAACTCTCCGCCCAGCTGCAGGGACGGCCGGTACCCGCAGAGCCGACCCTCGGAGAGGTCACCTCCGTGATCATGCGCCACGCCGAACTGCTCGCCGAACACGACGGCGAGAAACACGCCAGCCGCGACATCCGCAAACATGTCGCCTGGTACCTCCGCGGCTTCCCCGCCGGAGGGGAGATGCGCCGGCAGCTGAGCACGATCAACAGCCTCGACGACCTGCGCCGGGTCCTCGACCCGGTCCGCGGGTCCACGGCGAAAGCTGTGGACGCCGACGGTGCCCGCGGACGTCAGGGCTCCCCCGGCAGGGTCTCACTGCCGCACAACTGGCTCGACGACCCTTACGAGGACTTTGTCCGTGTCACCGAAGATGTCGAGGACGCCGCGAACAACGGAGGGTAGAGAACATGTGAACGCCGGGTGAAGACTTTCCCGGCCGTCCCCCCTGAGCACCGACTTCCACGTAGACTGTCCGCCATGCGCACTGTCTACCAGGAACAGATGCGGACTTTCGCCCACGACCTCACACAGATGTCGGACCGGGTCCGCACCATGATGTCGGAGGCCTGCAAGGCCCTCTTCGACGCCGACATCGACACGGCTGAGGTCGTGCTCAGCTCCATCGATGCTGTCGAGGTGCTTCGCAAGCGTGCCGAGAAGACGTCTTTCGAGCTTCTCGCACTCGAAGCCCCGGTGGCCCGGGACCTCCGCCAGGTCGTGTCCGGCACCTACATTGTCGAGGACCTGTCGCGGATGGCCGCGCTGTCGGTGCACATAGCCCGGATCGCCCGCCGCCGTCACCCGGACAAGACCCTCCCCGACTCCGTCGAACCGTTCTTCCGGGAGATGGCCCGCCTCGTCGACGACATCGGTGACAAGCTCCACGACGTCCTGGTGACCTATGACCCCGAAGAGGCCATGGAGCTCGCCCTCGACGACGACGCCGTGGACGACCTCCACGAGCATATGTTCCAGCTGACATCGAACAGGGAGTGGCCCTACCCTGTCTCCGCCGCCGTCGACGTCACCCTCCTGTCCCGGTTCTTCGAGCGGTACTCGGACCATGCCGTGGACATCGGTACCCGGGTCGTCTACCTCGCCACCGGCAAAGAGCCGGAGGAGTACGAGACCACCCGGCGCAGCGAGGAGCAGCAGGAGACGGTCCGCGAACAGTTCGACGAGATCCGCCGCCGTTACGGTTCAGACTCCTTCTGAGTGCCCGCCTGCCCGGTCCCCCAGGAGCCCGGTCCCACGGCTCGCGGCCTGGGGACCGGGTTCAGGCCTGCCTGGCCACTGACAGTGCGGCCAGGGCGGCGTCCGCCAGCACCGCAGGTTCTCTGGTGGCGTCGAGACGGACCCCGGGTTCGTCGGCCCTGAGCCTCTCCAGTTCGGCGTACTGACGTCTCAGCACCTCGAGTTCAGCAGCATCGGGCTCGCGGCCGGTGCGTTGCCGGATCTTCTCCCGGATCACGTCCTCGGTGGCGTGGACGTGGACGAAGAAGACGAATCCCTCCGCCTCCCGGAAGATGTCACGGGCGCGGCGTCCCAGTCCCAGACTGACCACGACGGTGGAATGACCCTGCCGTGCCTGGTCGGTCATCCAGTCCCGTATGGCGTACGCCCAGGGCAGTCTCTCGTCCGGGGTGACGAAACGGTCCGCCGCCATCATCTCCTGCAGTTCCCCGGGCTGCAGTTCTTCGGCGGTCGCTCCCGTGAATCCGGTGCGTTCCACCAGTTCAGCGGCCAGTGCTGCCTTGCCGCTGTCGCTGACCCCCATCAGCACGATGTGTACAGGTTCCATCCCTCGTCTCCTTCCGTCACCCCAAGTGTGGCACGAAAGTGGGACGGGGGTGGTCCCCCGGCCCCGGTCGGGGCAGGTCAGCCGAAACGTCCGGAGATGTAGTCCTCGGTCTCCTTCTTGTCGGGGGACTCGAAGATCTTCTTCGTGGCGCCCACCTCCACGAGCTGTCCCGGCCGGCCGGTCGCCTCCAGGGAGAAGAACGCGGTCTGGTCCGAGACTCTGGCCGCCTGCTGCATGTTGTGGGTGACGATGACGATGGTGAACTCTTCCTTGAGTTCGTGGATGAGGTCCTCCACCGCGAGCGTGGAGATCGGGTCAAGTGCCGAGCAGGGCTCGTCCATGAGCAGGACCTCGGGTTCCACGGCGATCGCCCGGGCGATGCAGAGGCGCTGCTGCTGACCGCCCGACAGTCCGCCGCCGGGTCGGTCGAGCCGGTCCTTGACCTCTTCCCACAGGTTGGCGGAACGCAGGGACTTCTCGGCGACCTCGGCGAGACGCTTCTTGTTCTTGACCCCGGAAAGCTTCAGACCAGCGACGACATTCTCCTCGATCGACATGGTCGGGAAGGGGTTGGCCTTCTGGAACACCATTCCGATGGTGTTTCGGACTGCCACGGGGTCGATCGCCCGGTCGTAGATGTTCTCCCCGTCCAGGAGGATCTCCCCGGTCACGTACGCACCGGGGATCACCTCGTGCATACGGTTCAGGGACCGCAGCACGGTGGACTTGCCGCAGCCGGAGGGGCCGATGAATGCGGTGACCGACCGCGGCGGGACCTGGAGGTCGACGTTCTGGACGGCATGGAAGTCGCCGTAGTAGATGTTCACGTCGTGGAGGTCGAGGCGCTTGGCCATGGTGTGTCCTTCGAAAGTGTCAGTGTGTCTTGACTGCGAACCGCTTCGAGATGAACCGGGCAGCGAGGTTGAGGGCGGCGATGAGGAGCACCAGGGTCAGGGCGGCACCCCACAGGCGGGAGAGCACCTCGTCATTGGACTGGAGCTTGTACATTTCCAGCATGAACAGCGGCAACGAGTTCTGGTTGCCCTCCATGACGTTCCAGTTGATCACCGGGGTCGCGCCCACGAGGATCAGCACCGGGGCGGACTCACCCATGATGCGGGCGACAGCGAGCATCACACCCGTCACGATTCCGGAGAGGGCGGTGGGAAGGACGATCTTCACGATCGTCTTCCATTTCGGGACGCCGAGGGCGTACGAGGCCTCCCGCAGGTCATCGGGCACGATCCGCAGCATCTCTTCGGTGTTCCTCACGATCACCGGGATCATCAGGAGCACGAGGGCGAGAGACACGGCGAAACCGGACCGGTCGAAACCGAACAGGACGATCCACACGGCGTAGATGAACAGTGCCGCGACAATGGAGGGCACGCCGGTGAGGATGTCGACCATGAAGGTGGTGATCCGGCCGAGCCTGCCGCCCCTGGAGTACTCCACCAGGTACACGGCGGTGAGGACACCCACCGGGACGGAGATCACGGTCGTGACCGCCGCCTGAGTGAGGGTGCCGATGATGGCGTGGCTGATGCCGCCGCCCGGTTTGTTGGACAGCTGGCCCGCCATGTCGAAGGACCACCACCCGGTGTTCAGGACGGCCGGGAGGCCTTTCGCGACGAGGACGACCATCACCCAGATCAGGGGGACGAAGGCCAGTGCCATCATCGCGTAGACGACGACGGTCGCGATCCTGTCCCTGGCTTTCCGGGAGGAGGAGATGTCGGTGAAGCCGCTGGCGGCGAGGCTTGCGTGGGGTTCCACGTGGACGGTCATGTCGGTCCGTCTCCTACTTGCGGTTGTTGACGACGGCCCGTGCCGCCGCGTTGACGATGAAGGTCAGGGCGAACAGCACCAGTCCGGCGGCGATGTACGCTCCGGCTTTGGTGTCGTCGTTGAACTCCGGGGCGGCGTTGGCGATGGCGGTGGCGAAGGTGGTGCCACCGTCGAACAGGGACCACCTGAACCCCGGTGCAGATGCGATGACCATGTAGAGCGCCATCGTCTCACCGAGCGCACGGCCCAGTCCGAGCATCGCACCGGAGATGTAACCGGACTTGCCGAAGGGGAGCACAGTCATCCTGACCACCTCCCACCGGGTGGCACCGAGCGCCAGGGCGGCCTCGATCTGACCCCGGGGGGTCTGGACGAACACCTCACGTGCGGTGGCCGCGATGATCGGCAGGATCATGATGGCCAGCACCACACCACCGGTGAAGATGTTGCGGCTGGTGGAGAAGGCCGGGGAGGTCTGCTGGTCCCACTGGAACAGGAAGAAGCCGCCGGCCCAGCTGTGCACCCACTCGAAGATCCCGCCCAGTGACGGGCCGAGCACCTGCATTCCCCAGATACCGAAGACGATCGACGGCACGGCGGCGAGCAGGTCCACCATGAAACCCAGCGGGCGGACAAGGTGCTTCGGGCAGTAGTTCGACAGGAAGATCGCGATGCCCAGAGCCACCGGCATCGCGATGACCAGGGCCAGGACTGAGGCGAGCACGGTGGTGAAGAAGAGGTTGGGGATGCCGAACTGCATCCAGCCGCCGTCATTGGTGGCGTAGTTGAGGTTCCAGGCACCGGAGTAGGTGAAGAACCCGAGTATTCCGTCCCGTTCCTTCGCCAGGGCCGGAAGGGCCTGGAGGATGAGGAACAGTGCGATGGCGGCGATGAAGACTGTGATGAGCACCGCCGAGCCTGTGGTCAGGCCAGAGAAGATGCGGTCACCCGGACGCCGCGCAGAACGTCCGCTCCGTGCGATCACCGGTCCCTTCTCAGTCTGACCGGGCTGACCTGCGGTACCGGTGGTGGAATCGTTCACAGGCTGGACAGTACCGTGTGTGCCTGTCCCGGTCTGCCTGGCGGGCGTCTGCTCAGACGGAGCACTCGTCATGGGGTGTGCTTCTTCCGGTCGTAGTTACTTCGGTGCTACTGAAGTGCGTCGACGGCAGCGACGAGCTTGTCACGGAAGGAACCGGACAGGGGCACGTAACCGGCCTCCTCGAGGTCGGCGTTCTGGTTGTCGAGGATGGTGTGGAGGAAGTCCTTGACCCTGCCGGCGGTCTCGGTGTCGTAGCCGGCGGAGCAGACGATCTCGTAGGTGGTCAGGGCGAGCGGGTAGGCTCCCGGCTCGTTGGCGGCGAAGAGCGCCTCCGAATCGACCACAAGGTCATTGCCCGTACCGGTGAACTTCACCCCGGCCAGGGCCTTGTTGACGCTTTCGGTGGACAGCTCGACCGGGCCGGAGCCGAAGTCCAGGGCTGCGATACCGAGGCCGGCCGCGGTGGCGTAACCGGATTCGACGTAGGTGATCGCCCCGTTGGTGGCCTTGACCTGGTCCGCGACACCGGAGGAACCCTGTGCACCGGAACCGACCTTCGTGGGGAAGGTCTTGCCCTCGGTGTCCCAGTAACCGTCGGTGGCGGCGGTGAGGAACTTCTGGAAGTTGTCGGAGGTGCCCGACTCCTCCGCCCGGTAGAGCACACTGATCGGGAGGTCGGGCAGGGTGGTGCCCTGGTTCTCCGCGGCGACGGCGGGATCGTTCCAGTTGGTGATCTCGCCCTTGAAGATCTTCGCGACCGTGTCGACGGACAGGTTGAGTGTGTCGACACCGTCGAGCTTGAAGGCGACAGCCACGGGGCCGACGACCATCGGCAGATGCCAGGCGTCGTTGCCGCCGCAGCGCTTCGCCGCGTCCGCGATCTGCTCGTCCTTCAGCGGCGAGTCAGAGCCGCCGAAGTCGACCTGTCCGGCGATGAACTGCTTCTGGCCGGCGCCGGAGCCGGTCGCGTTGTAGGCCAGGGATGCGCCCGGGACAGCGGTCTGGTACGCGACGCCGAAGAGCTCCATGGCCTTCTGCTGGGAGCTGGCGCCTTCCCCGCGGAGTTCGCCGGAAGTGTTCGTGAGGTCGAAGGTCGAGGTGCTCTCCGCCTCGGACCCTCCGTTGCCTGAGTTCGAGCAGGAGGTCAGAAGCAGGGAACCGGCGGCCAGAGCTGCGAGAGCGGTGGCGGCAGGGAACTTCACGGTGGTCACGGGTGGATGTCCTCTTTCAACAGTCAGTGTGGACGGAACAGGCTTGACCATAGCGGTCCGAGGTGGACGCAAGTCTCCCTCAAAATGAACTCCGGATGAACAGATGACGTGTCCACGATGTCGTGGCACGTCACCCCGAAATCACACCATTCCGCGGAACACGACGTCCCGGTGCACCACCGTGAAACCCAGCCTGCGGTAGGTCGCGACCGCCGGGGCGTTGTCACCTTCGACATACAGGTCCACGGCGTCCACCCCCTCCTCGATGAGATGCCCGATCCCCAGCAGCGTCAACGGTCCTCCGAGGCCCCTCCCCCTGGCCCCGTCCGCCAGACACACCACATAAACCTCACCGTGCGGATCACCGTCCGGATGTTTCGTCCAGTGCACCCCGGCACACTGCGGCCCCTGGCACTCGTCCCGGCTCCACAGCATGATCACACCGGCCGGATCGAACCAGTCGGTGCCGCGGGCCTCACGCAGCCGTCGCAGATCCCAGCCGCCCTGTTCAGGGTGCCAGGCGAAAGCCTCGTTGTTCACACGGAGCCACTCCCGGTCGACCAGCTCCGCACCGAACTCAGCGCAGGCCGCGGGATAGTCGTAGATCCGGTACCCGGCGTCCTCCACGGTCGTCCGCGCCACACGGGCCCCGTCGACGAGCTCCCGGCGGGCAGGGTCCCCGGTACCGCAGGGGACGGACATCTTCAGCAGTTCACGGACGGTCCGCGCTCCCCGCACCTCCGCCAGTCCCCGGGCCGCGCCGAGGTCACCGTGCGCCCAGATACTGAACTGCGCCTCGGGATCGAGTCCACGACCCACCTCCCTCAGCAGCCCGGTGGCCGTTCCCCTGCGACGGGCCACAGGCCTGACCGCCATTTCCGCGACACCTGCCGCGTCATCCGGGCCCGCCGCGTCGACGGCGAGAACACCGACAACCGTCCCCCCGTCATCGACGGCGAGAAGATGACGGTGACCCGTGTGTCCCCCTTCGCCCCTGATACCCTGCACGAAAGCTTCCGAAAGGGCGGGGACGCCGTCCGCCTCCGCCACCTCGGCGAGCAGCCCGTCCAGTGCACCCCGGTACCTCTCCTGCACCTCGGGGGGCTCGTCCTCCATCCAGCGGTACACGGTCACGGCTCTACCTTCCTTCGGCGCTGATGTCCACGGCCTTGTAACCGACGTTACGGACCGTCGCGATGACTTTCTCGTAGTCATGGCCGAGCTTGGCCCTCAGCCGCCGCACGTGCACGTCAACGGTGCGGGTCCCCCCGAAGTAGTCGTAACCCCACACATCCTGCAGCAGCTGCTCCCTGCTGAACACCCGGCCCGCATGCTTGACCAGGAAATACAGCAGCTCGAACTCCTTGTATGTCAGATCCAGGGGACGCCCCTCCACACGTGCGACGTAGGTGACCTCGTCGACGATCAGTCCCCCGATGGACGCCACCTGACTGTCCTCGGCCTCCTCCACAGGAACAGGACGCCTGGTCATCAGCATCCGGAGTCTGGCGTCCACCTCCGTCGGCGAAGCGACCGGGAGGATGAAGTCGTCCACCGCCCAGGACCCGTCCAGGGCAATGACACTCGTCTCCTCGATGGAGACCGCCACCGGAAGAGTGGGGTAGGCGGCAGCCACGGACCGGCACAGGTCCCGGATACCCAGCAGATTCCTGCCGGTGACGTCGATGAGGACGATGTCGGCGTCCCCCACTTCACGGACGGACGTCGCGGTCGCCGGCAGCAGCACCGTCTCGTGCGACAGCAGCGCCAGAGAGGGCAGGACTTCCGAGATATCGTCCTTGTCCGAGAGCACGGTCAGTTTCACGGCCGGCGTCCTTCCTCTTCACGTCGTTGCGTCTGTGACGTAACCGAGGTTACACGCGGCGTACTCCAACGACGTGGCCATGGTCGTGGCACTCCTGGTCATCCTGTTCGGAGTGCTCGTCAGGTACTCGGGCGAATGGGGCCTCGACGGCGTCATCTCCGAGGCCGCTGACATCCCCACGGTGGACCCGGGCTCCCCGTGCGGCTCACACCTGTCGCTGATACACATCTACATGGGGATATGAGACAGGGGCCGCCCAGTGAGGGTTGCGCAGTGCCGCGCGCCCGATCGACACAGCATGCGCCTGCCCGGTGACCAGGATCGTCTCCGCCTGGGAGGCACTGTCGACGGCACCGACCGCCGAAACCACCACCGTGTCCTCGCCCAGACCGGCGTCCGCGAGAGTCCGGGTGACATGCTGTGCCAACGGCACCTGGTAGCCGGGGCCGGCAGGAATGGTCGACCCGTCGGTCAGACCACCGGAGGACACGTCCACCCAGCTGACGAGCCCCTCCGCGGCGAGGCCTCTGAGCACCTCCGCGACCTCGGAGATCTGCAGGCCGTCATCCACCCAGTCTGTTCCGCTGACCCTGACCCCCAGCGGCTTCGAGTCCGGCCACTCCTGCCGGACCGCGGTGACGACCTCGCGCAGAAGACGTGAACGGCCCCTGAGGTCACCGCCGTAGCCGTCGGTGCGCCGGTTGGTCAACGGCGACAGGAACTGGTGGATGAGATAACCGTGCGCGGCGTGGATCTGGACCACGTCATAGCCCGCCTCCTCCGCCCGCCGTGCGGCCGCGACGAAGGACGCCACCACCCCGGCGATGTCCTCCTCCGTGAGTTCCCGGGCGGGATCCAGCCCTTCCAGTACCGGTCCCGAGGAGGCACTGACGGTGGACCATCCTCCCTCCTCTTCAGGGACAGTGGCACCGTCGTTGTGACCGGGGAGCATCGGGTAGGTCGAGGCTTTCCCGCCCGCGTGTCCGAGCTGGACGCCGGCGAGGCGCCCCTGACCGTGGATGAAGTCGACGATACGGGTGTGGGCGGGAACCTGTCCGGCGTCCCACAGTCCGAGGTCCAGCGGCGAGATCCGGCCCCGGGCCTCCACACCGGTGGCTTCGACGACGACGAGTCCGAACCCGCCGGCGGCGAATGCTCCGAGGTGAGAGAGATGCCAGTCAGTGGGAACGCCGTCACGGGCGGTGACCGAGTACTGGCACATCGGCGCGACAAAGGCGCGGTTGCCGACCTCCAGTCCTGATCCGTCCGGGGTGGGCAGGGTCACGGGGGTGAACAACTTACGGGTCATACAGTGACCCAACGCGCGGGGCGGGGCGGGAATTCCCGTTTCAGCCGCGGACCCTGCGCTGGCGGGCGAACTCGCTGAGCACCACCCCGGCGGCGACGGAGGCGTTGAGCGACTCGACGGTGGAGGTCATGGGGATCGAGAGGATGTCGTCACAGGTCTCCCCGACCAGCCGGGACAGTCCCTTGCCCTCGGAACCGACGACAACCACCACCGGACCGGTGCCGTCGTAGGTGTCCAGGGTGTGGCGTCCTCCCGCATCCAGTCCCACGACCTGGTAGCCGGACTGCTGGAACTGCTTCAACGCACGAACCAGATTTGTCGCCTTGGCGACCGGAAGTCGGGCCGCAGTGCCCGCCGACGTCCTCCACGCGACCGCGGTCACTGATGCGGAACGGCGCCCGGGGATGACGACACCGTGCCCGCCGAACGCTGCGACCGACCTGATCACCGCCCCGAGGTTGCGTGGGTCGGTGATGTTGTCCAGCACGACGATGAGACCTGGTCGGCCGGACTCCTGTGCCAGGGTGATGAGGTCGTCCACGTCGGCGTACCGGTAGGGGGGCACCTGCAGTCCGATACCCTGGTGCATGCCGTTGCCGGTCATGCGGTCGAGTTCGTCCCTGCTGACCTCCAGGACCGGTATCCCCCGTTCGGCCGAGGTGTGCACCGCCTCGCTGAGACGGTCGTCATTGGCCGTGCCCACCGCGACATAGAGTGCGGTGGCCGGCACGTGTGCGTGGAGGCACTCGATGACGGGATTGCGCCCGACGACGAGTTCCGGCTGGGTGTCCGGGTCCTTCGGCGCCGGACGACCCGATTCACGGCGTTCCTTCGCCTTCTTCGCCTTGTACTTCGCGTGGTACACGCGGTCCTCTGCCTTGGGTGTGGCCTTCTTCCCCTTGAGCCCCCGCCGGACCTGTCCCCCCGAACCCTTCGTCGAGCCCTTGCGTTCGGTCCTGCGCACCGCGCCGCGGCGCCTGTCGTTACCTGCCATGGGGGTCATCCTACGGGTCAACCCCGGGCAGCTCTATTCCGGCACGTCCCATGAGGGTACCCTCATGGCCCATGAACACCACCCCTCCCCCGTCACCGTCCCCCTCGTCACCATCGTCACCGCATTCACCGCAGTCACCGTCCGCCGGTGCACTCAGCCGCACCGAGCGTCTCGACCGGCTCCCCGTGACCCGTCGGCACACCAGACTGCTCACCGGATCCGGTATCGGATGGGCACTGGACGCCATGGACGTGGGCCTCATCGGCTTCATCATGGCGGCACTCACCCAGCACTGGGGACTCTCCCACACCCAGACCTCCTGGATAGCTTCCGTAGGATTCATCGGAATGGCACTGGGCGCCACGGTCGGGGGGCTCTTGGCCGACCGGTTCGGACGACGCCACGTCTTCGCCCTCACCCTGCTGGTCTACGGACTGGCGACCGGTGCCGCGGCACTGTCGACCGGACTGGTCATGCTGCTGGTGCTGCGTTTCGTCATCGGCCTCGGCCTCGGCGCGGAGCTTCCGGTGGCCTCCACCCTGGTCTCCGAGTTCTCCCCCCGTGCCGTGCGCGGCAGGATGGTCGTGCTGCTCGAGGCGTTCTGGGCGGTCGGCTGGATCGCCGCTGCCGTGATCGGCACACTCCTCGTACCCCTCGGTGACAACGGCTGGCGCTGGGCCTTCGCCATCGGCGTGATCCCCGCCGCCTACGCCCTGGTCGTGCGGCTCACACTGCCCGAGTCGGTGCGGTTCCTGGAGTCACGGGGACGCCACGCCGAGGCCGAGGCCACCGTCCGCGAGTTCGAGGCCAGTGAACCCGGGCCGAAGTTCCTTCAGGCCGGGACCCCCGCGCCCGGGGACAGGGTGCTCGACGAGGCCCAGAGGGACGCCGCGATCATCGGGACAGACGGGGACGCCGAGGTCACCGGCATCTGGTCGAAGCCCCTGCGCAGGCGCACGGCAGCGTTCTGGACAGTGTGGTTCTGCATCAATCTCAGCTATTACGGGGCGTTCACCTGGATCCCCTCGATCCTGGCGTCCAACGGCTACTCACTGGTGAAGTCCTTCACCTTCACGCTGGTCATCACGGTCGCGCAGCTGCCCGGCTACGCCTGCGCCGCCTGGCTGATCGAGAAGTGGGGACGCCGCGTCACCCTGACCACGTTCCTCGTCGGCTCGGCGTGCGCGGCCGGACTCTACGGGCTGGCCGACGCCGGATGGCAGATCATCGCGGCCGGATGCCTGCTGTCCTTCTTCAACCTCGGCGCCTGGGGTGCGCTGTACGCGGTCGGGCCGGAGCTCTACCCCACGCCTCTGCGGGCGACGGGTACCGGGGCCGCCACCGGATTCGGACGCATCGCCTCGATCATTGCGCCGCTCATCGTGCCGCCGCTGCTGGTCTTCGGAGGGACCGGAATCCTCTTCGCCCTGTTCGGGGTGGCCTTCGCCGTCGCGGCCGTGGCCGCCTACACCCTGCCGGAGCTCAAGGGAACGGCCCTGGCGGAACGCTAGCACCCGGCCGAGCGGACCCGGCCCAGCTGCTCAGCCCAGCTGCTCAGCCCAGCGACCAGGTGGCACCGTCAGCGGAGTCCGCGACGGTGACACCGGCGGCCTTCAGGCGGTCACGCACGGCGTCCGCGGTGGCCCAGTCCTTCTCGGCACGCGCGGTCGCCCGGCGCTCCAGCTCGAATTTCACCAGCACATCCAACGCCTCAAGAGCCCCGGATGACGCCCCGGCACCGATGCCCTGGCCACGTCCTCTGGAGTCCGGCCCTGACCAGGTGTCCGACAGGGGATCGACCCCGAGGACACCCGTCATCGCGCGCACCTGGCCCGCGATCCGGGCCACCGCGACGAGGTCACCCCCGTCCAGGGCGGTGTTGCCCGAGCGCACGGCGTCCTGGAGGACCGCGATGGCCGCCGGCACCCCGAGGTCGTCGTCGAGTGCCTTCCCGAACTCCGGGAGCCAGTCCCCCACCTCGACGGTGCCCAGCACCTCCACAGCACGGTCGAGGAACTTCTCGACCCGGCGGAACCCGGCCGCGGCGTCCTGCAGGGCCTTCTCCGAGTACTCCAGCATGGACCGGTAGTGGGCGGACCCCAGGTACCAGCGCAGTTCGATCGGGCGGACCAGCGTCAGCACATTCGGCACGGAGAGTACGTTGCCCAGGGACTTCGACATCTTCTCACCCGACATCGTCACCCAGCCGTTGTGCATCCACAGGTTCGCGAAACCGTCGCCGGCCGCGTGCGCCTGCGCCGCCTCGTTCTCGTGGTGGGGGAACTGCAGATCCATTCCCCCCGCATGGATGTCGAACGTGGCCCCGAGGTACTTCCGGGACATGGCCGAGCACTCGATGTGCCAGCCCGGACGGCCGTACCCCCAGGGGGTCTCCCAACCCGGTTCACCGGGCTTGGCGGCCTTCCACATGGCGAAGTCCCGGGGGTCCTCCTTACCGGGGGCGGGATCCTCACCCTGGTCGAGTTCGTCGAGCTTCTGGTGGGACAGGAAGCCGTAACCGGGCACTTTCGCCGTCCGGCAGTAGACCGACCCGTCGGGGGCGGCGTAACCCAGGCCGTTGTCGATGATGCGACGGATGTAGGCGATCATCTCCGGGACGTGCCCGGTCGCACGCGGCTCCACCGACGGCGGGGTGACGCCCAGCAGGTCGTATGCACGGGTGAACGCACGCTCGTGCGTCGCCGCCCACTCCCACCAGGGGCGGCCGTGTTCGGCAGACTTGGCGAGGATCTTGTCGTCGATGTCGGTAACATTGCGCACGAAAGCGACGTCCAGCCCTTTGGCCGTCAACCAGTTGCGCAGAATGTCGAAGGCCACCCCTGACCGCACGTGACCGATGTGCGGGACGGACTGGACAGTCGCACCGCACAGGTACACACTGGCGTGCCCCTCCCGCAGCGGAACAAAGTCACGGAGTTCTCGGGTGGCGGTATCGAAGATGCGCAGAGTCACACCGTCATTGTAGGAGAGAAGCCCATGAAACTTGCCACAGCCCGCATCGACGCAGCCGGCAGTGTCGCCACGGTGCTCATCGACGACGGGGCCGACATCTCCGGTTCGGCCACCGTCACCGGCCGGGTGGTGGAACGCTGCGACCTCGGGACCCTGCTGGCGAAGTCCCCCGACGACCTGGAATCCAGGGTGTCGACCTGCCTCCGCCGGGACGGTGCCGAGGTGACCCTGGACCGTTCCGACCTGTTGCCGGTGGTCCCCCGCCCCGGCAAGGCCCTGTGCGTGGGGCTGAACTACCGGGAGCACATCGTCGAGATGGGCCACCCGGTCCCCGACCATCCCACCCTCTTCGCCAAGTTCCCCACCGCACTGACCGGTCCCTCCGCGACCGTGACCGTGCCGGAGCATCTGGCGGCGAAAGCGGACTACGAGGGTGAACTCGTCGTCGTCATCGGACGCCGCCTCCCGGGGGCCGCCGGAGGAGCCTCAGAGGAGGACGCGAGGGCCGCGATCGCCGGGTACGCCGTCGGCGACGACTTCTCGCAGCGTGACTGGCAGTACCGCACCCAGCAGTGGCTCCAGGGCAAGAACCTGGACGCGTCCTCCGCGCTGGGACCGTGGCTGACCACCGGGGTCGACCCGGTTGCCGGGGGTGCCGTCCTACGGACGTGGGTGAACGGGGAGCTGCGTCAGGAGCACTCCACCGCCGACCTCGTGTTCCCTCCGGTCGACCTGGTCCGGTACATCTCCGAGTTCACCACCCTGGAACCCGGTGACGTGATCTTCACCGGAACCCCGGAGGGTGTGGGGGCGGGCAGCGGCCGGTTCCTCAGGGACGGTGACGTGGTGACGGTCAGTGTCGACGGACTGGGTTCGGTCGAAACCACGGTGCGCTCACCCCTGCCTTTGGTAGGTTGAACTAAGAACTGACGTTCACCACACCACGCTGAGGAGTCCACCGATGACCACCACCCTCACCCGCCGTCCCGCCGCATTCACCGCCGCAACCGTCCTGGCCGTGGGCCTGGCCGCCTGCTCAGGCGACGGGGACGGCACCGGCGGAACGACAGACGCGGCCGGCACGGAGACCCCGGGCGACTCCACCGGTACCGTTCCGCCGACAAGTGAGGCGCCGCTGGCTGCCGGGGACACTCCCCCGGAAGATCCCGGTCCGCCGCAGATCTCCGCGGACAAGACCCAGAACCTCATCGACGGGGAACAGATCATCGTCACCCTCCACGGACTGGACACCTCGGCCGGGTACTACCTCGCGATCTGCAGGGAGGACACGGGGGCGGACGCCGCGGGGCGGGGAGCACCGCCGGAGTGCACCGGGGACCGTTCTGCCTCGAAGTGGATCGCACCGGAGTCTGAGCAGCGCGCCACCGACCATTTCGACGCCGAAGGCAACGCCGAAGTGACCCTCACCGTGGCGGAGAAGGGGGACGCCGTGGACTGCTCGGTCGACACATGTGTGCTCAAACTCTTCGGCGACCACGCCAATGAGTTCCGCAATGTCGGTGAGGCCCCGGTCACCTTCGCGGACTGAGCACCAACGGCGGTGCCGGGGGTCAGTCCTCGTCGAGCTCTTCATCGAGGTCGACGGTGTGCCTGGGCTCCTCACCTGCGGCGGCAGCGGCGCGGGCGGCGGCTGCGGCGTCCCGGTGACGCTGCACAGCTTCCTCCAGCCATCCGATGACGGCATCTGCCTTGTCATCGTCCACGCCCTCGGCCAGTGCCAGCTCACCGACGAGAACCTGACGCGCCTTGGCGAGCATGCGCTTCTCTCCTGCGGACAGGCCCCGGTCCTGGTCACGGCGCCACAGGTCACGGACGACCTCGGCGACCCGGTTGACGTCGCCGGAGGCGAGTCGTTCCTGGTTGGCCTTGTACCGGCGCGACCAGTTTCCGGCTTCCTCCACGTCGGTCTCCCTCAGGACAGAGAAGACTTTCTGGAGGCCCTCTTCACCGACGACGTCCCGCACGCCGACAAGTTCGGCGTTCGCCGCGGGGACCTTCACCAGCAGATCACCCTGGAGGATGCGGAGTACCAGGTAGTCGACCGTCTCGCCCTTGAACTCCCGCTGTTCGATTCCTCTGACCTCTGCGGCGCCGTGGTGGGGGTAGACGACAACGTCCCCGATGTTGAACTCCATGACCTGAAACTCTACCACCGTCCTCCCCCGTCCCTCCCCCACCAGCCCTGCCGGACGGGGTACTGAGTAGGTTCCGGGCGTCCCCAGGGGCTATTCTGGACGATGACTGCAGTACGACGTATGCCTCAATGGAGGAGAAGACAGTGAAGCACCTGAAGTCCCCCGGCGCCCGTGGCGCACTCGCCCTGGTCGCCGGTTCCGCGGCACTGGCCCTCACCGCCTGTGGTGCCGGTCAGATCTCCCAGACCGCCAACCAGGTTCCCGCCGTCAACGGGACCAACGGTGAGTCCGGGGACGCTGTCGTCCGCGACGTCAGCCTGATCATCCAGGAGGACCGGTCGGTGGCACTGAAGTTCAACGCCTCCAACCAGGCCATCGACAAGGACCCGGTGGTGCTTTCCTCGGTGAAGATCGAGGACGCCACATTCAACCTCGGCGGTAACCGCACCATCGACCCGCGGTGCAACCTCGTGGCGGACTCGGAACAGGGGCTGAAGGACATGCGGGCCCAGGACAACACGAGTTCCTGCACCGAGTACCTGCCCACCACGGTCGAGGGGACGGACTTCTACCCCGGCGCGTCCCGCAACATCACTTTCAGCTTCGACACCGGTGACATCCAGATCAACGCCCCGATCACGTCGTACTACGCGCCGTCGGGCACCCTGCACCGGGACCAGGACGGTGTGACCAAGGAAGGCAGTGAGCTCGCCGACCTTCCCGCCTCCCACTAGTTCCTCCCGTCTCCCCGTCGACAGGGAGGTCACGGCGGCCGACCCCGCCGACATGACGCGCGTCCACCGGCCACGGTGGGCGCGCGTTCCCGTGTCCGGTGCCCGGACTAGGCTGTGCGACCATGGCCAGGAAGACCCCCGGATACGAATGCTCCTCGTGCGGTTACCGCGTCCCCAAATGGGTGGGCAGATGCCCCTCCTGCGGGGAATGGGGGACCGTGGGAGAAGCCGCCCCGGCCGTCGTCGTCAGCGGCGCCCACGCCGGCAGGTCAGTCCCCGCCGGACTGACGCCCACCTCCCCTGCACAGCGGGTCACGGACATAGACCCGTCGGAGGCCGCACACCGTCCGAGCGGCATCGGTGAGCTCGACCGGGTCCTCGGCGGAGGGGTGGTCCCCGGAAGTGCCGTTCTCCTGGCCGGGGAGCCCGGGGTCGGTAAGTCGACTCTGCTTCTCGAGGTCGCGAACAGGTGGGCCCGGCAGGGCCGAAGTGTCCTCTACGTCACCGCCGAGGAGTCGGTCAGCCAGGTCCGTCAGCGGGCCGGGCGCACGGATGCCCTGTCAGGTGACCTCTGGCTGGCCGCAGAACACGACCTGGAGACCGCACTGGGCCAGATCGAGACTGTCGGCCCTGAACTGGTGATCGTCGACTCCCTCCAGACACTGCACGCACCGGGCGTCGAGGGGGTTCCCGGCGGTGTGGCCCAGACCCGTGCCGTGGCAGCCACCCTCACCACCTTCGCGAAGACGACGGGCATCCCGGTGCTGCTCGTCGGCCATGTGACGAAGGACGGTGCTGTGGCAGGTCCGCGTACCGTCGAACACCTCGTTGACGTCGTCCTGCACTTCGAAGGCGACAGGCACAGTTCGCTGAGGTTCCTCCGGGGACAGAAGAACCGTTTCGGGGCCACCGACGAGGTGGGGTGTTTCGAACAGACTGCCGAAGGCATCCGGGAGGTTCCCGACCCGTCCGGACTGTTCCTCAACCACCGGGATCAACCGGTGTCCGGGACGGCGGTCACGGTCGTCATGGACGGCCGTCGCCCCATGGTCGGGGAGATCCA
This sequence comes from Corynebacterium provencense, assembly GCA_900049755.1. Taxonomy (GTDB): domain Bacteria; phylum Actinomycetota; class Actinomycetes; order Mycobacteriales; family Mycobacteriaceae; genus Corynebacterium; species Corynebacterium neomassiliense. The sequence continues at coordinate 333,409 of LT160593.1, read as the reverse complement.
GACCCTCGCCCTGAAGTCGGAGCAGCATAATCCACGTCGGGTCGTCACGGGCGTGGACCCCGGACGCGTCGCGACCGTACTGGCAGTCCTCGCGACCAGATGCGGACTCAACCTCATGGACCACGAGGTCTACGCCGCCACGGTCGGGGGGATGCGGATCACCGAACCTTCCGCTGACCTTGCCACCGCGCTCGCGCTGGCATCGACCAGCAGGGACCACAGTCTGCCCACGGGGCTGGTCGCCGTCGGCGAGGTCGGCCTCGGAGGCGAGGTACGCCGGGTCCCCGATCTTCGGCTCCGGCTGACTGAGGCGTCCCGGCTGGGGTTCACGTCGGCGGTGGTTCCCGCCGCCACGCGGGACGCCGACCGTGTGGCACTCCCCGGGCTCCGGATCATCCCGGTGCACACGGTGGCCGGTGCACTCGGGGAACTCGGACTCGACGGTTCCTGAGTGCGGGGCGCCGGTCAGGCCAGGTTGAAGGTCGCGGGTTCGGAGGTGCTGTCGCCCAGACGTCCGTACAGCAGGAACGCTCCGGTGCCCGCCGGTTCCCTGTCGGTGCACTGGTCGGGTGAGGATGTCGTCCGTGACCAGCCGTTGAGCGCGAAACTGCGCTCTTCCCCGGCGGCCAGTTCGAGTGTCCCGGTGAGTGTGGGTTCGTTGCAGTCCGTGTCCGCCCACACCCGCGCATAGTCACTGAGAGTGTAGACCTCGAAACTCATCGGATTCGCCGAGAGGTCCACGGCACACCCTGAACCGGTCGGATTCGAGACCGAAAGGTAGAAGTCCGGTAGTTCGCCGGCGGCGTACGTCGGCAGGCCGGCGCTGACGGAGAGGACCAGGTCTTCCGCGGTGCACTCCCCACCCGGTTCCGCGGCGAGGGAGGTGGTCGTACCCGCCGGGGCGGTGGATGAGGCCGGAGATTCCGACGACGCCGTGGAGGTAGCTGTGGAGGTTGCTGTGGAGGTTGCCGTGGTGGCTGTCCTGTCCGCCGCGGAGGAGGCGGTGGACGGGACAACGGATGTTGACGACGCCGTCCCCTCGGGATCACCGCCGCCGGCGACGGCCCGGACAACGAGAACCAGGACCACCAGCACGACGACCGCGACAACTGCCGCGGCGATACGACGCCGGCGGTAGATCTCGGGAGGGAGCGGGCGGTTACCTGGGTACGCGGGCTGGGTCACGCAGTCCAGTCTATCCAGCGCGGTGGTCCTGCCCCGGACACGACACCCCCCGGCCCCGCAGCGGTCCGGGCACCGGTCCGGACACAGGGGCCGGACACGGTGCGGTCACAGGGGCCGGACACGGTGCGGTCAGTTCAGCGGCTGACCCGGAGTGCCCGGGACGTCGAGACCATAGTTCACCACCGGTTCCGTCATCCCGTCCGACAGCCGGTAACGCATGCCGACCACCCCGACGGTCCCCTCCCTGAGTCTGGACAGTATCTGCGGTGAGCGGTCGACAATGTGTGCGGCGATCTCGACGACGTGGTGTCTCTCGAAGTCCTCCGCGGTGTCCCCGCCCTCAGCCCTGGCCGCGAGCAGTGACGGGGTGACCTTCTCGACCAGGACCCGCTGGAACCCGGAGGGAAGCTCGCCGGTCTCCAGGGCGTTCTGGGCGGCGTTCACCGCACCACAGTTCTCGTGTCCGAGAACCACGACCAGGGGGACGCCCAGGCCGACCACCGCGAACTCCAGCGATGCGAGGACCGACAGATCGGTGATCTCGCCGGCGGTCCGTATGACGAAGATGTCGCCGAGTCCCTGGTCGAAGATGATCTCCACGGGAACCCGGGAGTCCGAGCACGCCAGCACGACAGCGAAAGGGCGCTGACCGGTCGTCATCAGTTCCCGACGTGCCCCGTCCTGCCTGGGATGGGCGGACTCCTCTGCCATGAACCGGGAGTTTCCCCGGCGCAGGGCCTCGAACGCCCCCTGGGGAGTGTGGCGGGGGTCCGACGTCGCTGTCTGGTCCGTCTTCTCGGTTGTCATGGTGACCATTGTGCCACCGCACAGGAGGCGGTCGGACCTCCGGCTGGTGCGCCGCGCCCCGGTACGGCACAGTGGAGGAATCATGACCGCCGTCCAGTACCCTGTCCAGTCCACCGCCTCCGCCGCGTCCCCTGCCCCCGCCGTCTCCGCCGGTTCTGACGCCACCCTGGGTGAACTCCTCAACTCCTGGTACCGCGCCACTGCCCGTCCCCTGCCGTGGAGGGAGGAGGGCACCTCGGCGTGGGCGGTACTGCTCAGTGAGGTCATGTCGCAGCAGACACCGGTGTCACGGGTGGAACCACTGTGGAGACGGTGGCTGGAGAAGTGGCCGGCACCGGCCGACCTCGCTGTGGCCCCCACCGACGAGGTTCTCAGGGAATGGGCCAACCTCGGCTATCCGAGACGGGCACTGAGGCTCCGGGAGTGCGCTGCGGCGATAGTGGACCGTCACGACGGCAGAGTGCCCACGGACATCGCCGACCTTCTGGCGCTCCCCGGCATCGGCGGTTACACCGCCCGTGCCGTGGCCGCATTCGCCTTCGGTACAGCGGTACCGGTGGTGGACACGAACGTGCGCAGGGTCCACCGGCGTCTCGTCCGCGGAGAGTTCCTGCAGGGCCCGGCCCGTAGCGGGGACCTCGGTGACGTCGCCGACCTCATGCCCTGGGTCGACGACGACCCCGACCTTCTCCGGCGGGGCTACCGTAACCCGGTGCAGGACCGCTCCCGCCGTACCGAGGCACTGGGGATGTGTGCCTCTCTGATGGAACTCGGGGCCGTGGTGTGCACCGCACGCTCCCCGAAATGCACGGTTTGTCCCGTCTCCTCCCGCTGCCGGTGGATCGCGCTGGGGCGCCCGGAACCGTCTGACGCGGACCGGGCCGCGGCCAGGCGGAGAGTACAGAAGTTCGAGGGCACCGACCGACAGGTCCGGGGAAGAATCATGGCGGTGCTGCGTGACCGTGGCAGTGCCGTCGACTTTCCCGACGCCGGACCTGATCCCGTGCAGAGGGCACGTGCCCTGGCCTCCCTGGTGACCGACGGACTGGTCGAGAAGACGAATGACGGGAGCTACCGTCTGCCGCGGTAGCTCCCGTCACTCCGGGGGAGGTCGGATCCCGGTTACTTGGCGTCGGTGGCGTCCACGGACGGAACCTCGGGAACCCCGGGGACCTCGGTGACCCCGTCAGCCACGTCCACCGCGGGCAGCGCCACGGGGGCCGGCTTCGGCTTCGAACCGAAGACGAACCTGGCGTTCTCGGTCCGGGGACCTCCGTCCCAGTTCTCCACGTCGACGGTCACGATCTCACCGGAGTGCACGTTGCCGAACAGGATCTCCTCGGACAGGTGGTCCTCGATCTCCCGCTGGATGGTGCGACGCAGCGGACGGGCTCCCAGCACCGGGTCGAAACCGCGCTTGGCCAGCAGGTCCTTGGCCGTGTCGCTCACCTCGAGCGCCATGTCCTTGTCGGACAGTGCCTTACGCAGCCGGTTGAGCAGCAGGTCGACCATCTCCACGATCTGCTTCTGGGTCAGCTGGTGGAAGACCACGATGTCGTCGATACGGTTGAGGAACTCGGGGCGGAAGTGCTTCTTCAGCTCCTCGTTCACCTTCGACTTCATGCGCGCGTACTGGCCCGCCTCGTCAGTCTCGCCGCTCGAGGAGAAGCCCATGCCCACGGCCTTGGAGATGTCCCTGGTGCCGAGGTTCGAGGTGAAGATCAGGACGGTGTTCTTGAAGTCCACCACCCGGCCCTGACCGTCGGTGAGGCGGCCTTCCTCGAGGACCTGCAGCAGGGTGTTGTAGATCTCCGAGTGGGCCTTCTCGATCTCGTCGAACAGGACCACCGAGAACGGCTTGCGGCGGACCTTCTCCGTGAGCTGCCCACCCTCGTCGTATCCGACGTATCCGGGAGGGGCGCCGAAGAGACGGGAGGCGGTGAACTTGTCGTGGTACTCGCCCATGTCGATGGAGATCAGCGAATCCTCGTCGCCGAAGAGGAACTCGGCGAGAGCCTTCGACAGCTCCGTCTTACCGACACCGGAGGGACCGGCGAAGATGAACGATCCGGAGGGACGCTTCGGGTCCTTCAGACCGGCGCGGGTACGGCGGATCGCCCGGGAGACCGCCTTGACGGCGTCCTCCTGGCCGATGATCCGCTTGTGCAGCTCATCCTCCATGTGCAGCAGACGGGAGGTCTCCTCCTCGGTCAGCTGGACGACAGGGATACCGGTCCAGGAACCGAGGACCTCGGCGATCTCCTGCTCACCGATCTCGGCGACATCGTCGAGCTCGCCGGCCCTCCACTGCTTCTCCTTCTCCGCACGCTCCTCGGTGAGCTTGCGCTCGTCGTCGCGCAGGGAGGCGGCCTTCTCGAAGTCCTGGTCGTCGATCGCGGCTTCCTTGGCCCGACGGACCTCTGCGATCCGGTCGTCGATGTCCTGGATGGCCTTAGGCGCGGTCATGCGCTTGATACGCATGCGGGCACCGGCCTCATCGATGAGGTCGACGGCCTTGTCCGGCAGGAACCGGTCGTTGATGTAACGGTCCGACAGGCGTGCCGCGGCGACCAGGGCGTCGTCGGTGATGGAGACGCGGTGGTGCGCCTCGTAGCGGTCCCGCAGACCCTTGAGGATCTCGACCGTCATCTCGACACTCGGCTCCGGGACCTGCACGGGCTGGAAGCGCCGCTCGAGGGCGGCGTCCTTCTCGATGTGCTTGCGGTACTCGTCCAGGGTGGTCGCGCCGATGGTCTGCAGTTCACCGCGCGCCAGCTTCGGCTTGAGGATGCTGGCGGCGTCGATCGCACCTTCGGCGGCACCTGCCCCGACGAGGGTGTGGATCTCGTCGATGAACAGGATGATGTCACCGCGCTGGTTGATCTCCTTGAGGACCTTCTTCAGCCTCTCCTCGAAGTCACCCCGGTAGCGGGAACCGGCGACCAGGGAACCCAGGTCGAGGGAGTACAGCTGCTTGTCCTTCAGTGTCTCCGGGACCTTGCCGTTGACGATGTCCAGGGCCAGGCCCTCGACCACCGCGGTCTTGCCCACACCGGGCTCACCGATGAGGACCGGGTTGTTCTTCGTCCGCCGCGAGAGCACCTGCATGATGCGCTCGATCTCCTTCTCACGGCCGACGACGGGGTCCAGTTTGCCGTCCTTGGCCGCCTGGGTCAGGTTCCGGCCGAACTGGTCGAGGACCAGAGAGTTGGACTTCTGGCCCGGCTTGCCTGACGGGGTGGAGGGGGCACCTTCGCCGACACCGGCGGTGGCCGGCTCGTCCGAGGCGTGCTCGCTCTCCGGCTCGCCGCCCTCGTACCCGGACAGCAGCTGGATGACCTGCTGACGCACGCGGGACAGGTCCGCGCCGAGCTTGACCAGCACCTGGGCGGCCACACCCTCACCCTCACGGATCAGGCCGAGCAGGATGTGCTCGGTGCCGATGTACTTGTGGCCGAGCTGCAGTGCCTCGCGCAGTGCGAGTTCGAGCACCTTCTTCGCACGCGGTGTGAAGGGGATGTACCCGCTCGGCGGATGACCACCGGTGCCGATGATGTCCTCGACCTCGGTGCGCACCGCCTCGAGGGAGATCCCCATGGATTCGAGGGCCTTGGCGGCGACTCCCTCCCCCTCATGGATCAGCCCGAGCAGGATGTGCTCCGTACCGATGTAGTTGTGGTTGAGCGCGCGGGCTTCCTCCTGCGCCAGCACGACGACACGCCGTGCCCGGTCCGTGAACCTCTCGAACATGAGCTCTCCCTTACTCGCGGGGTCGGATATGGGCACCACCTTAGTGACTTCCGGACCCTTCGTTGACTCAGCAGTGTCAACACGGCGGAGCACGGGAGTGTTCCCGGCGCCCCGTCCCTGCCGACAGGACCCGTCGTCACAGGTCAGGACGCATATCCGGGACGCCACGGCGACCTGTTCGCCGTCAGCGAACAGGTCCCGGGAAGCCGGAACCCCGGGCGGTCGGAGGCCGTCTGCGCCAAAAACGGTGATTGGGCAAAACTTTCCATTTTTATCTGTAATCTGTGTTACAGAAGGGCGCTCAGACGCCCGTACGTCACTTCCGTCAGCCCCCGATCACGAGAGTAGGAACCATGAACGGATCCGACCCCGCCGTCTCCCTGAAGGAGCTCCCCAAACTCGCGGAAGGCACCCTGCCACTTTTCCGGTCCGGAGTGCTCGGCCTCATGGGACCACTGGCGATGGGCAAGGCACTCAAGGCCATCTACCAGTGGTCCTTCACCCCCGCAGGACTACTCGCCCTCGGCGCGGCACAGGACCCCTACCACACGGCCGTGATCGACGACGCCGGCTCCATCACCTACAGCGAACTCCACGACCAGACCAACAGACTCGCTCAGGCGCTGTACCGCACCGGAGTCCGCGAGCGCGACAAGATCGGCATGCTCAGCCGGAACCACCGCGGATTCCTCATGACCCTGTGCGCCCACGGCCGGCTCGGCACCGACATCGTCCTGTTCAACACCGGCGCCTCCGCCGCACAGACCCGTGCTGTGATGAAGGAGCAGAAGATCGACCTGCTCTTCATCGACGAGGAGTTCATCCCCCTGCTGCCCCGGGGCTTCGACGACTGCCCCGTCGTCATCAGCTGGGAGGAGAACCAGGACTCCGCAGCCGCGCCCCTGACCGACGAGGAGAAGAGACACCGGGCGTCCCTCGGCTACGACGTCATCGAGTACGCGAGCAACGTCGCCGAAGCACAGCAGTCCGACGACCACGCCGAACGCAACCCCCAGTGGCCCACCCTCACCGAGGTGCTGCGCACCTCCCCCGGGACCGAGAAGATCCCGGCCCACCCGAGGAGAGGACGCACCATCATCCTGACCTCCGGCACCACCGGTACACCGAAAGGCGCCCGGCGCCCGGAACCGAAGACCTACCTCCCGGCGTCCTCGGTCATGTCGAGGATCCCGCTGAAACACCACCGCGGCTACTACGTCCCCGCACCCATGTTCCACCTCTGGGGTTTCTGCCAGATCCAGCTGGGCCTCGCCCTACGGGCGACCTTCATCCTCCAGCGCAGGTTCAGCCCCCGTGACGCCGTGAAACTCATCGAGGCGAACCGGCCGGACACCATAGCCATCGTCCCCACCCAGCTGCGCCGCCTGCTGGAGGCGGTACCCGAGAATTTCAGCCCCGGCGTCCGCAACATCGTCGCCTGCGGTGAAGCCCTGCCCGCCCGTGTCATCCGCGACACCCACGAGAAGTTCGGCAAGGTCCTGTACAACCTCTACGGGTCCACCGAGGTCTCCTGGGCGTCCATCGCCACCCCCGAGGAACTCGAGGCCCATCCGACAACCGCCGGCAAGGCCCCGATGGCCACGGTCCTGAAAGTCGTCGACGACGAGGGCAACGATCTTCCCGAAGGTGAGATCGGCCGGGTCTTCGTCGGCAACGACCTGCTCTTCGACGGCTACACCCGCCCCGGTGTCGACAAGGAGAACCTCCACGGCCTCGTCGCCACCGGCGACCTCGGCTACTTCCGGGACGGCCTGTTCTACCTCGCCGGACGCAGCGACGACATGATCGTCTCCGGTGGTGAGAACGTGTACCCGCAGGAGGCGGAGGACGTCATCGCCGACATGCCGGAGGTCTACGAGGTCGCGGTCCACGGCGTCCCCGACCCCGACTTCGGGCAGGCACTGGCCTGCTACGTCGTGCTCAACGACGGGGAACAGGAGGAAGGTTTCGCGGAGAAGGCGAAACTCGCCGTGAAAGCGAAACTGGCACGCCACAACGTGCCCCGCTACTTCGTGTTCATGGACGTGCTGCCCCGCAACGCCGTCGGCAAGATCGTCCCGAGACTGCTGCCCGACGTCGACAACGGGATGCAGGACGGGGACTGATCCCGGGAAGGCCCGCCCCCGGGAGGAAGGACGCCGTCAGCTCGGCCCCAGGCGACGGTCCACCCACCTGCCGATCAACCGCATCACCAGCAGGTACGGGACACGGGTGAAGCGCTTCGAGTACCACGACAGTGTGGCGAAGGCGTCCGGGGTCACAGTCACCCGGCGCGCGTCCGCACCCCGCACCCCCCGGCGAGCGACCGTGGCCGCGTCCAGCCAGGTGTACTTCAGCAGGGAACGGGCCACCCGGTCGGCCGAGGCGTCGTCACCGGTGAGTGAACCGGCCAGACCCGAGCGGAAGAACTGGGGGCAGACGGTCGTGACGCTGATCCCCCGGCACCTCAGTTCCCCGTCAAGGGTCTCACCCAGTGCCACGGTCGCGGCCTTGGTGGCGTTGTAGGCCGCCATCGACGGCGCGTGGACCAGCCCCGCCAGGGAGGCGGTCAGCACGATCTGCCCTCCCCCGCCCATCCTCGGCAGCATCGCACGGACCCCCCGCACCGAACCCAGCAGGTTGATGTCCAGGGCACGTCGCCAGGTCGCCAGGGACGTCCCGGTGATCCTTCCGCCGACACCGATACCGGCATTGCTCACCAGCACGTCGAGGGAGCCGACCTCCTGCGCGGCGGCGGCCCAGTCAGCTTCATCGGTCACGTCGAGTTTCCGGTAGCTCCAGTCCCCGGACAGTGCGGTCACCGGTGACGGAGGAGTCTCGTGGATGTCGGTCAACGTCACCCGGTCCCCGCGACCCAGGTACACCCGGGCGAACTCCAGGCCCAGACCCGAGGCCGCACCGGTGACCAGCACACGGCGTGGACGGCCGGTGGACCGTCCGGCGCCCCTGTGGAACACCCGAGGCGCCCTCACAGTGCCGCCCCCGCCATGTCACTGCGGCGGATCTGCCCCGCGCCGACCCCGGCGAGGAATCTGCGGTACTCGTCGGCGAACTCCTCCGGATACTCGAGCTGCGGCATGTGACCGCAGTTGTCGAAGACCACGGCGTCCGCAACCTGTATCTTTTCGAGGGCCCGGCGGAAGTCACCGTAGGGCAGGATCAGGTCGTCGGCGCCCCATGCGAGCATGACGGGGATCCGGTCCCCGACCGCCCGGGTGAAACGGTCGAGCAGGTCTCTGCGCCATCCGGGTCGGATACCCGCCGGGCTACCGAGGTGCCTCACCATCCTGTGGTAGGTGCGGGCGCGGCCCGGATTCGCCGCGACCCTGCCCGCGACCCTGAGCCGGTGGGCGGTGACCGCTCCCCGCCGGCGGAGGATGAGATGCTCCACCGGGCGGTACACGACCGGCAGGCGGGTGGCGGCCGCGTTGATCAGGCCGAGTACCGGTACGGCGAGGAGCCTGAGCAGCGGGGTCGTCCCGGAGCCGAAGCCTGCCGGGTCCACCAGTGCCACGCTGGAGACCAGGTGGGGACGTTGAGCAGTCATCTCCATCGCCAGTGCGCCACCGAGCGAGTTCCCCAGAAGGGAGACGGGGGCGGGACTGTCTGTGGCGTCCTGCCCGTCGACGGCGTCCAGGGCCGCCCAGATGAGTCCGGCGGTGTCGGCGAGAGTGACGTCCCGGGGCGGTTCACTGAGCCCGAAGCCCGGCACGTCGACGGCGATGCAGGCGAGGTCACCGCCGGTGGAGCCGGTGGAGCCGGTGGAGCCGGTTCTTCCTGCCAGGGCGACCAGGTCGTCCCAGTCCTCGAGGGAACGTCCGATCCCGTGGATCATCACCACGGTGGTGCCGGCGGTGCGGAAGTCTCCCCCGGTGCCGGTGCGTCGGATCCTGACGGTCCGACCGGCGACGGTGACTGTCTCGGTGGGTGGGAGGTCGCCCAGGTCCGTCGGCCTGAAAGGTGCGGCCGACCCGACTGACCTGACCACCGGCCCCGGGGAGCATGCCCCGGCACACTGCAGGGCCCTGTCGCCGAAAGCCATGTCCCTGCGCTGGTCGCCGAATGCCAGCTCGGGCAGCTCGGTGAGGTAGTTCTGGGTGTAGTGCCACGGTGAGTGGTCGCCCTGGGTGGGGAAACGGTGGATTCCGCGGCGGATGTAGCCCGCGTCGAACTCGAGCATCGGCCGGTCGTGGCGTCCCGGGGGAAGTACCGGACAGTAGTACCGTTCGCCTGTACCCCACAGTCTGACCATGTAGCGGGAGACCATGTCGGAGCGCAGGGTCCAGGACGCGTTGATGTATCCCACGGTGAAGCTGAAGTTGGGCAGTCCCGCCAGCATGATCCCCCGGTAGAACACCCGTTCCCTGAGGTCGAGAGGTTCACCGTCGATGCTCAGCGTCCCTCCCCCGAACGCCTCGAGTTCCAGACCGGTGGCGGTCACGATGATGTCGGCGGGCAGTGTCTTCCCGGAGCCGAGGAGGATTCCCCCGGAGGTGAATCTGTCGACAGTGTCCGTGACGACGTCGGCGTTGCCTTTCAGCGCGGTGAAGAAGTCACCGTCGGGAGCCTTGCACACCCTCTGGTCCCAGGGACTGTAGCGGGGTGTGAAGTGCCGGTCGATCTCCTCTGCGGACAGGTACCTGCGCTGCATGAGCCGGAGGACCCTGCGGAACGCCCCCGGCGCCCGCTGCGCGAGGGTGTACTGGGCCATGTCCCTGGCCGCGTGGTTGAGCCGTGCCGCGCGGTAGGCGGCGGACGGGGGAAGCAGGTGTCTCCACACCGCGCTGATGATGTCCACCGAGGGCATGGGTGCGATGTAGCTGGGACTGCGCTGCAGCATAGTCACCCGGGCCCCGGCCTTCTCGAGGGCGGGAAGGAGGGTCACGGCGGTCGCACCGGAGCCGATGACGACGATCCGACGGCCGCGGCAGTCCAGGTTCTCCGGCCATTCCTGCGGGTGGATGACCTGTCCGGCGAAGTCCTTTTCACCGGGGAAGGTGGGCCGGTGGCCTGCGCCGTGGGAGTAGTAGCCGGAGGCGTAGTGGACCCGTCGGGCCCAGATGGTGCGTTCCCCGTCCCCGGTGACCGAGGTGACCGCGTAGAGGTTCCGGTCGGTGCGCCAGTCGGAGTCCCGGATCCAGGATCCTGTCCTCAGTCTCTCCAGTGCCCCGCTGTCCCTGGCCACGTCCCTGATGTACTCCCTGATGTCCGCACCCTGTCCGAGGGTGCCCCGGTGGGGCCAGGGTCGGAACGGGAATCCGAAGGTGGCCATGTCCGAGTCGGAGCGTATCCCCGGGTACCGGAAGGTGTGCCAGGTACCTCCGAGATCATCGTGGGTGTCGTGGATCTCCCACGTCCAGTCCGGGAAATTCGCGGAGACGTGGTGCGCGAGGTCGATCCCGGACAGGCCGGCTCCGACGATCAGCAGGTCGAGTGGATTGTCCGCAGTGCCCGGACGGTCCGGCGTGTGTGTACTCATGCCGGAAGTCTACTTCACAAAGTAGAACTGTTTTGTGGAATGGTGATTACATGTGCGGATCTACGGACACGCCTGGGGACGCAGTGACGGGGCGACGGGGTGTACGGGACGTACGGGGCAGACAACGCGGACGGCGCCCGGTCGGTGTGACCGGACGCCGTCGTGGCCTTACCCTGGCCTGCTACTTCAGCTGGGACGAGGAGAGGTTCAGCTCGCGCCGGGCGACAACGAGCTGCTGGATCTGCTGGGTGCCCTCGAAGATGTCCAGGATCTTGGAGTCCCGGGCCCACTTCTCCAGGAGGGAGCGCTCAGAGTAACCGAATGAACCCGCCAGCTCCACAGCCTTCAGCGTCAGCTCGGTCGCCATGCGGCCGGCCTTGGCCTTGCACTCCGAGGCCTCCTTGTTGTTGGGCTGCCTGTTGTCCGCCATCCACGCGGCACGCAGGGTCAGCAGGTAGGCGGCCTCCCAGTCGGACTCGAGCCGGATGTACTCGGAGGCTGCGGCACTCTGGTTCCAGGCCGGGGCGTCGTAGTCGATCTCCACGCCGGCGTCGGTGAGGATCTCACGGAGTTTCTCCAGCGACGCCCGGGCCACACCCACGGCCATCCCGGCGACGAGCGGGCGGGTGTTGTCGAAGGTCGCCATGGCACCGGCGAAGGACTTCTTCGTGTCGATCTCCGGGGAACCGAGCAGGTTGTCCTTGGGGACCCTGACATTGTCCAGGATGAAGTGGGCGGTGTCGGAGGAGCGGATGCCGAGCTTGTGCTCCAGGCGCACCAGCTCGAAACCGGGCGTGTCCCGCGGGACGAGGAAGGACTTGATCGCGGCACGGCCGGCGGACTTGTCGAGGGTGGCCCACACGACCACGTGGTCGCAACGCTCACCGGCGGTGACGAAGATCTTCTCGCCGTTGAGCACGTACTCGTCACCGTCGAGCTTTGCCGTCGTCGCCACTGCGGCGGAGTCCGACCCGAACTGCGGCTCGGTGATGGCCATGGCCGCCCAGACCTTGCCGAACCGCTTGAGCTGTTCGTCGGTGGCGACCGCGGCGACCGCGGCATTTCCCAGACCCTGGTACGGCAGCGAGAGGGTCAGTCCCACGTCGCCCCAGCAGGTCTCGATGACGTTGATGAGCGACGCCATGTTCCCGCCGTTGCGGACGGCGCCGTCATCCTTCTTCCTGTCGCTGCGTCCGCCTGAGGCGCCGGCCATGTTGCCGCCGCCGTCGGTCATCCCCTCGACGAGGGATGCCATGGTGTCGAGTTCGACCGGACGCTCGTGCTCGGCGAGGTCGTACTTGCGGGAGATCGGTCGGAAGATCTCTGCTGCGGCCTGGTGCGCCTGGTTGGCGGTCGCCCGCAGCTTCTTCGGGAGTTCGAGGTTGATCATGTCAGTTCTCCTGAATGCTCTGCTGATTTTCGGAACCGGCGGTGCCGGTGGAGTTCACTGTGCGGGCTAGAGGACCACGACGCCCTCGGCGACACCGACGGCACGCAGGTCGCGGTACCAGCGTTCGACCGGGTGCTCCTTGGTGAAACCGTGCCCTCCGAGCAGCTGGACCCCGTCCGAACCGATTTGCATTCCCTTGTCCGCGGCGAAACGGCGGGCGAGCCCGGCCTCCCGGTTGTAGGAGCGTCCCTGGTCGAGCCTGGACACCCCGCGCAGCGTGATGAGGCGGAGACCGTCCAGCTCGATCCTGATGTTGGCGACCATGAAGGCGACGGCCTGCCGGTTGGCGATGGGCTCACCGAATGCCTGACGTTCCAGGACGTAGGGCTTGACGTACTCGAGGACCGCTTCGCAGGTGCCGGTCGCCAGGGCCGCCCATCCGAGGCGGGCCCGGCGGATGATCTCGGTGTAGTTCTCCCCCCTGGTGTCGGCGTCCAGGTCCGCCCCGCCGAGAAGATTGGATGCCGGGACGCGGACGTCCTTGAACAGCACCCGTCCCAGGGATGCAGCGCGCAGTCCCATCGACGGGTCCGCTTCGACGATGACGCCGTCGGTGGACGATTCGACGATGACGAAGGTGTTCACCCCGTCCAGGTCGACGGCCACGACGAACAGTTCCGCGGAGCCGGCGTTGGGGACCATCGTCTTCACCCCGTTGACGACGATGTCGTCCCCTTCCCGCTTCGCGGTGGTCTGCAGGACGAAGGGGTCGAACAGTGCGCGCTGCTCGTTGACGATGACGGCGGACACGGGGACGTTCTGTCCGGCGAACTCCGGCAGGTAGGTCTTCTGCTGGGCGTCGTCGCCGTAGTTGGTGATCGTGTTCGCCACTCCTGCGGGTGCGAGAACGGCGACCGCCTGTCCCATGTCACCGAAGGCGAGGGCCTCGGCGACCATGGCACCGGTGGTGGCGGAGGATTCGGAGGCGAGGCCTTCGTACTCCTCGGGCAGGTTGATCAGCGAGATGCCGAGGTCGGCTGCGGCGGCGAAGACCTCCGGGGAGGTCGCGGCGGCTTCGTTGGCGTCATGGGCGGCCGGCCGGAGCTGCTCCTCGGCGAACTCGCGGACGGCGCCGACCAGCATCTCCTGGTCTTCGGTCGGGGTGAGGTCGAAGAGGACCTTCGCCGGCCTGGCGGCGTCCTCCGCTCCTCCGGCTTCACCGGGCTGCGGTTCCAGCCGCACCGGGCGTCCGGATCCCTTGACCTTCTTGAACTGGCGGTTGATGGCACCGAGGGTGCGCATTCCGCCCCTGGTGGATTCGTAGGCCACTCGGTCGATCTTCTCGCCGAGGCCGTACCGCTGCGCAAGCTCGGAGCCGGTGAAACGGGTGAGTACCCGCATCACGGCGCCGGTGGCGTCGCGCTTGATGGTGTTCAGGCCGGGCGTGGAATCGTTCCGCTTGCTTCGGTCGCTCATGGCGGGCAGCTACCTTTCGCTGTACTCGGACAGGGACGGATGAATAGTGATGATTTCATCATAGCCATTCACCATGATCCGCGTCACAATTCTACGAATCGTGCTGCACCGCACACCGGACCAGACACCCCCGACGGGGGTGGAGCTGCCCCGGGGCCCGGTCAGTGCTCCGGCTTGACCATGGGGAACAGCACCGTCTCCCGGATCCCCAGACCAGTCAGCGCCATGAGCAACCGGTCGATCCCCATGCCGTTCCCCGACGTCGGGGGCATACCCTGCTCCATCGCCTCGAGGAAGTCCTCGTCCAGGACCATGGCCTCGTCGTCACCACCGGCCGCCAGCCGGGCCTGGTCCTCGAAACGCTCACGCTGGATCACCGGGTCGACCAGCTCGGAGTAACCCGTCGCCAGCTCGAAGCCACGGACGTAGAGATCCCACTTCTCCGCCACCCCCGGCTTCGTCCGGTGCTGACGGGTCAACGGCGATGTCTCCACAGGGAAGTCCCTCACGAACACCGGGCCGTAGAGCTGGTCCCCGCAGAGGAACTCCCAGATCTCCTCGACAAGCTTGCCGTGACCCCAGCCACCCTTCTCCGGAACCTCCAGACCGATGAGGTCCGCCAGCTTCTTCAGGTCCTCCACGGAGGTCTCCACGGTCACCTCCGGCACCACAGTCTGCTCCGGGAACTTCCGGGCCAGAGCTTCGTTGAGCGACGGATACATCTCCATCGAACGCCACTCACCACCGAAGTCGTACTCCGTGCCGTCGACGAGCGTGACGGTGGTCGACCCGAACACCTCGACCGCAATCTCCTGGATCACGTCATGGATGAGCTTCGCCCCGGTGTCGTAGGTGCCGTAGGCCTGGTAGGTCTCCAGCATCGCGAACTCCGGCGAATGGGAGGAGTCCACCCCCTCGTTACGGAAGTTCCGGTTGACCTCGAAAACCTTGTCGATGCCGCCCACCACGCAGCGCTTGAGGTACAGCTCCGGAGCGATACGCAGGTAGAGGTCGATGTCCAGGGCGTTGGAACGGGTCCGGAAAGGCCGGGCCGCGGCGCCGCCGTGGAGGGTCTGCAGCATCGGGGTCTCCACCTCGAGGAAACCACGGCGTTCCAGGGCGTTGCGCAGGGCCCTCACGACCCTGATCCTGGTCAGGGCGTTGGTCCGAGCCTGTTCCCGCATGATCAGGTCCGTGTAACGGTGCCGGATACGGGAATCCTCGCTCATGTCCTTGTGCGCCACAGGCAGCGGACGCAGGGACTTCGACGCCATGGCCCACGAATCCGCCATGACGGAAAGCTCACCACGCCGCGAGGAGACCACCCGACCGTGCACGGAGACGATGTCCCCCAGGTCCACGTCCGCCTTCCAGGACGCCAGGGCCTCCTCCCCCACTTCCGCGAGGGACAGCATGACCTGCATACGGGTACCGTCACCCTCCTGGAGGGTGGCGAAGCAGAGCTTGCCGGTGTTGCGGACGAACATGACCCGACCGGCCACCGCGACCTCGTCGGAGGTCTCCTCACCGGGCTCCAGGTAGGTCACCCCGTCGACCCGCGCGACAGCCGCCGCCTCCTCCGGATCCCCGGGAAGGGCCCGGTAGGAATCCCGGATCTCGCGCAGGGTGCGGGTCCGGGGCACGACCACGGGGTAGGCGTCCTTCCCCTCCGCCAGCAGGCGGGCACGCTTCTCCCGGCGGATCTTCAGCTGCTCGGGGAGGTCGTCGGCATCTGCACTCTGGGGGGTCTGCTTCGCGTCAGTCACGGTCCCCCAGCCTACTGCATGGCAGGTCGGACACCGGAGTGCGCGTCCACCGGTGTAGACCACCGCGCCACGGCCGACGCTCGACCAACAGTGATGTCAACTTACAGCGGAATCCGATATCACATTGACGGATAGGACGACACCATGTCTGGCACCCTCGCCCCCTCCCCACTCCCCGATCTGCCGGACGCCGACACCGCCAAGGCCACCTTTGAGGTGGAGGATGTCGAGGAGTTCATCCACTCCCAGTCGGAGTCCGTCCTGCGGCACGTCGCCACCACACACCCTTACGGCACCAGTAGTACCGGCAGCGCGGACGCGGTGAGCCTCGCCGAGGCGATGCTGCAACGGCTGCAGGCGCAGGCCGTGGTGTGCGCCCGCGAACAGATCGTCGACGGCGCCGTGTCGACGGTGCGGACGGCACTCGACCAACTCGAGGAACGCGACATCGTGGACCTCGATCCGGAGCGGCGGGCGGCGATGGTCTCGAACCTGCTCGTCGTGCTGTGCTCCGACTCGCCGACGCAACCGGTGGTCAACACCGGTGGGCTGTACAGCTAAACCGCCGGACGAGGCGGGGAGAGCCGGGGAGAGGCACACACCATGGCACGCAAGAATGTGCCGCTGCGTATCGATCCGGCGGTCTACGAGGCCATCGCCCGGTGGGCCGCCGATGACCTGCCCAGGCGGGGACGTCCACGGAAGGACGCCGACCGCTGAACGCCGGTAGGGTCGGGGCATGGAGTACAAGGTCGTGGAGCTGCGTGAAGGGCTCATCGGCGGAAAGATGTCCGCCAGGAAGCTGGAGAAGGAACTCAACAGGCACGCCGCCGACGGCTGGCGCTACAAGTCATTGACCTCGGTCGACGTCAAGGGCAGGGTGGGGCCAGGCGGCGTTGACGGGGTGATCATCGTCTTCGAGCGGGAGTGAGGGTCCGGGCCGCCCCGCGATACCCGCGGCACGGTCGTACCGCGCCTCCGGCACATTCGCAGGACATGGCGGCCTGCAAAGGGGCAGACCTCTCACCGCTCATCGCGAGCCTCCTGGCGGACGCCGCGGTATCCGTCGACGGTGAGACAGGGACGTGCGCCACCCCAGGCGGGGATGAGGACTGTACCGGATCCCTCCACAGGTCCGGCAGCGCGGTTGCCACCGACCCAGCGGACAAGGGCCTCGAAGTCGGGGACGTGGACCACCTCCCCGTAGACCGAGTCGCGCGCGACGTCGGTGACGAGGTCGGGGTCGTGGTTCCAGCTGAGCCGGGTCCCACCCTCGGCGGGCATCTCGAACCAGCCGGCTCCGAGGTCACGGACGGTGACCGGGACGCACCGGTCGGGGAAGCGCCGGGCAAAGTCGGTGATCCGCCGACTCTGAAGGTAATGGACGCTGTGTCCTGGAGTGTGCAGGGTGCAGTGCGTTGTACGCATGATGCTCCTGTGTTTCGCAGTTTCCTCGCGGACTGTCGTCCAGCGGGGCTGATCTCTCTCGGAGGCACCGATGTACGCGACACGGTTGCCAGTCACTTCAGTCCGTCCGGAGCCGGAGGACGCCCCGGGGTTCCGGCCCGGGTCAGGTGCGTCGCTCAGTGAGCTTCGTGATCAACGTCGACGACGGTAGCATCACATAGACCAAGCTGTCTAGTCATTCTCGGGATGAGGTCAGGCCCAGCGTGACCCTGACCTTGACCCTGACACCGTGACAGGGTCTTCACTGGAGACATGACCAGAGACACGACAATGCCCACCAGCTCCGACAGCAACCGCCTGACAGGTGCCTACACGTCCTCCGACGCCGACACCCGACTGCGCGCCACCCTCGCCGCAGGTACCGACCCGCGGCCCGGCGACCTCCCCGCACTCATCGCACAGTGCCGTGTCGAACCGGACTTCTTCGTCCGAGACATGCTCACCTGGGCCCTGACCCGCCACCCGGTCGAGGACACGCTTCCCCGGCTACTCGATGAACTGCACTCCCCTGTTCCGCAGGCGGTCGCCCAGGCACTCCACACAGTGTCCAAGATCGGGGACGCCCGCGCCTGGCCGCACATCACCGACGCCCACCTCACAAGCGACGACGAGGAGACCGCACGCACCGCCTGGCGGACCGCCGCCGGACTCGCCCCACCCGGTGACCGCGCCGCTCTGGCGGACCGTCTCACCACACAGTTGGGTCGCGGAGACCGGGATCTCCGACGGTCCCTGTCCCGCGCTCTCCTGCTGCTCGGGGATGCCGCCCGCCCTGCCCTGGAGGCTCACACCGCCGACACCCACCGCGGCCACCACGCCCGGGCCACCCTGGTCCTGCTCGACGACGCCGACCTGAGCTTCGACGCCGCGGAGTATCAGACGGCCGCGGTCAGACCCACGACCGAAGGGCACACTGCCGTCCCTGAGTCTAACGGGCCGGCGCAGTAGGCTCGGTCCCATGCGCATCGGCGAGGTATCGGAACTCTCCGGCGTCAGCGTGCGCATGCTGCGCCACTACGACCGCACCGGGCTGCTCACCCCCTCCCACCGCACCTCCGCCGGGTACCGCGACTACACACCGGCCGACCTCGACCGGCTGCTGCGGGTGGAGGCCCTGCGTTCCCTGGGCCTCAGCCTCGCTGAGGTACGGGACGCCCTGACCGACCCCGACATGAGCGCCGCCTCCGTCCTCGACGACATCAGAGCGCGGACCCTCCTCCGGATCCGCGCCGAGCGGGAACTTCTCGACCGCCTCGATGAGGTCCGTGCGGCCACACCCACGGACTGGAAGGACGCCCTTGATGTCACCGCTCTGCTGACAGCTCTGCGCGAGGGCCCCTCCCGCCGCCGGCAGGCCGCGGTCATCCAGTCTCCGGACCGGCAACCCGTGGCCGCACTCGTGGCGTCCTACCTGGAGGAACCCGACGACAACGCCGCCGGAGCACTGCGGTGGTCACTGCTGCGTTCCGGGGAGGCTGCGGTACCCGGGCTCTTCTGTCACCTCCTGGAGCGCATCGGGGGAGATCCGGTGACCGACCGGAGGATCATCGACCTCCTCGACGGGAGCGACGCCCCCGCCGCCACCGCGGCGTTGAAGGATGTCCTGCTCATGAGCGACACCGACGAGAACATCTGCCCTGACACCGCAGCACGGGTGGCGACCGCACTCGCCCGGCGCGGTATCCGTCCGGAGAAGGTCATCGATACTCTGGTCGGCATGGTCCGCGACGGAATCCGTGACACGGAAGCGGCGGACGCACTCGCCGGGGTCGTCCGCGACGACCCCGGCGCCTGCAGCACCGTCATCGGAAAACTCCTCACCACGGCGGAAGACAGCGGCATTCCCGCCCGCCTCCGCATCGTCCAGGCATTCGGCGACATACCCGGCGCCGGCGCCCGGGAGGCACTGGAAAGGTTCGCCGGCGACGAGGACACCACCGTTGCAGGTACCGCCCACTACCTGCTGGGAAGATGATCTCCGGGGACGGATTCAGGAGTCCGGCCCGAGGTTCCGGACCGGGACGGGTCCCGTCAGACATCCCCCTCCAGGCGTGAGAAGATGTCGAGATCGTTCCACTCCCCGCGGAGGAACTCGGCGTCCCGCAGTGTCCCCTCACGGTGGAAGCCGGCGGACAGCGCCACCTTGCAGGACGCGAGGTTCTCCGGATTCGCCCGGATCTGCACCCGGTGGACGCCGTAGTCGAAGAGATATTCGCAGATCAACCGCACCGACGCAGTCATCAGCCCACGACCCCGCAGATGAGGTGCCGTCGTGTACCCCAGTTCGACGGTGGCGGAGTTCAACTCCACCAGACGCAGCTCCACGGTGCCCCCGAAACCTCCCTGGCGGTCCGGGTCGTCGACGATCCACAGCATCGCGCCCGGGTCGTGCATCATCGTCCGGAGGAACAGGGCAGCGTCCCGCCGGGTGTAGTTCTCCGGAAAACCGGTGAACCGCCTCGATCCCGCATCCCGGCCGGACACCACCAGGCCCTCCAGGTCCGTGTCCACCGGCGCACGCAGCCGCAGCACGGCACCGCCCGGAAGATCACCGACGACGTCGGCGGACGGGAGGGGCCAGACGAAACCGGTCATGGAGCGTCAGCATACCCCCGCACCGCCCCGGTCACGGGCGGTTCACTGACCCGTCAGCCAGTCGTTCGGGGAGAACAGTTCGAAGTGGATCCCCGCCGGGCACAGTTCCGGCAGATCAGCCAGCTGGGCCCGGACGTCCTGCAGGAACCCGTTGCCTCCGCAGAGGTACCAGTCAGCGCCGGCCGGGATGTCCCGTGTCCCCAGCACCACCCGTTGGCCACGGCCGGTCCAGCTGAAGTACCGGCGCACGGTGGAACCCTGCGACTCCAGGGCGTCCAGCAGTCCCACGGTCACGGCGCCCTGGGCGAAACTGTCCGGGGAGCGGTCCGAGTGGATCACCGTGACATCTCTCGCACCCGCCCCGGCCACCAGTGCAGCGAGCATCCCGGTCATCGGAGTGGAACCGATACCCGAGCTGACCAGCACCACCGGAACAGTGTCGTCGTCACCGAGGACCAGGTCACCGGCCGGCAGAGTGGCGTCCACCCGGTCCCCGACCGCAATCGTGTCGAGCAGGGCGCCGGACACCTCACCGTCGCGTTGCACGGCGACGGTGAAACCGCGGCCGTCCCAGTTCACCAGGGAGTACTGCCGGAGCTGCCGGGCACCGTCCCCCAGCCTCACCCCGAGAGACGTGTACTGGCCGGGCTGGGCCGCTGCGAAGGCGCCCGGGGCGTCCGGCACCTCGAAGGTGAACTCGGTGACCACGTCGGTGAGGTCACGGCGGGCGACCAGGACGGCGTACCGGAAGACGTCTCCCGGTTCCACGCCCGCGGTGCCGTAGAGGGCGCTCTCCTCTCCGATGAGGACCCCGGCCATGAGCTGGTACACCTCCTCCCACGCCTCGGCGACCTCCGGGGTCACCGCGTCACCGAGGACCTCCACGATCGCGGCGAAGAGGTGGTCGTGCACGATCTGGTACTGGTCGGCGACCACGCCGAGGGAAACGTGCTTGTGGGCGATACGCGACAGCATGTCGACCGGGTCCGGTGCGTCCGGGTCGACCAGCATGGACGCGAAGGCCGCCACAGAGGCGGCGAGGGCCTTCTGCTGTTCACCGGAGCGCTGGTTGCCCCGGTTGAAGGTGTCGCGGAGCAGCTCGGGGTGGGCCGCGAACATCCGGCGGTAGAACACCGGCGTGATCTCGTTGATGTGCGCCCCGATCACCGGGAGGGTGGCCCTCACCGTGGCCTCGTGGGCGGGGGTGAGACGGGCGGCGCGGGCGGCCCCGCGGAGTGTTTCGGCAGCGGTGAACATGGTCGTCAGTTCCTTCGGTTGTTCGGGGGGTGCGGGGCGGGCAGACCGACCCGCACCGGGGCGGGGGTGGGGGCGGGCAGACCGACCCGCACCGGGGCGGGGGTGCCCGGGCCTGAGTGCGCAGGGCCGGAGTGCGCAGGGCCGGTCCGGTCTATGAGGTCTCCGAGGGTGACACCGTCGAAGGTGGAGAAGAAGCGCTCCCGGGCGTCACGGAGAAGGTGCCGCAGAGCGCAGTCACGGGAGGACAGCGGGCAGGCGACCGCGTTCTCCCTGCCGTCACAGTCGACGACCTCGTGTACCCCCTCCAGTTCACGGAGCAGGTACCCGATGTCGGTGTCCCAGGCTCCCTCGGCGAGGTACACCCCACCGGTCCGTCCCCGTACGGAGGCGAGGACGCCGAGACCGGTGAGTCTGGCGACGACCTTCCTGACATGGGACGCCGGAGCAGCGGTACGTACGGCGAGTTCTCCGACCGTGCGGCGCTGCCCCGGGTCAGTGGCACCGGCTGCGCCGGTGTCCCCGAGGATCATGAGGGACCGCAGTCCCAGATCAGCGAACTTGGTGAGGTGCACACCACCCACGCTAGGGCCGCAGACGGAAAAGGTACATCTGGAATACCCTTTAAAAAATCGGTATCTCTGCCGGTCAGGGTATGTTCACCAGGGTCTGACCGGGGATGGTGCCGCCCGACCGGGACGCAGGATTGATCTCCGTCACATTTCGCCGGATCCTGCCCACCGGCCCCTCACCGACGGACCCGGCCCGGTCACCGGGAGGGGAAGCGTGGGTTCAGCAACCCCGACCCCACCGGCACATCCGCCGGATCATCCCCCAACGTCACCTGACGGTTGTGCTCGTCGACGAAAACGACGCGGGGACGGTACCCCTCCTCCAGGTCGGCGGCACTGAACTGCCCGTAGCCGATGATGATCACCAGGTCGCCGGGATGCACCAGGTGCGCAGCCGCACCGTTGATGGAGATCATGCCGCTGCCACGCTCCCCGGTGATCGCATAGGTCGTCAGCCGCGCCCCGTTGTCCACGTCGACGATGTCGATCTGCTCCCCCTCCAGAATGTCGGCGGAGTCCATGAGGTCCGCGTCGATCGTGCAGGACCCCACGTAGTGCAGATCGGCCTGGGTGACCGTCGCCCTGTGGATCTTCGACTTCATCATCGTTCGCAACACGCGGACAACCTTACTTCCCGACCCGGCCGGAGGTGGCGTCCTCAGCGACACCCGCGCCCTCCGCCGCCCCCCGGAAACCTGTGCCGAGCGGCACGCCGACATTGTCGATCAGCCGGGTGGAACCCACCCGTGCGGCGACGAGCAGACGGGCGTCCCCCACCTCAGGGGCCTCACCCAGATCAGTTCCCCGCAGTTCCAGGTAGTCCACCTCGACCCCCTCCACGGAATCCAGCACCCCGCGGGCGGTCGACAGCACCGCCTCCGCACCGTCCTCCGCGGCGTGGGCACCGGCGGTCAGGGCGGCGGACAGGGTCACCGCCAGCTCCCGCTCCCGTTCCGACAGGTAGACGTTGCGCGAAGACTTCGCCAGACCGTCCGCCTCACGCACCACCGGGACACCGTGGACCTGCACCCCCAGATTCAGGTCGGTGACCATCTGCTGGACCAGGATCAGCTGCTGGTAGTCCTTCTCACCGAAGACCGCGTGGGTGCAGTTGGTGACGTGCATCAGCTTGTTGACCACCGTCAGCACACCGGCGAAATGCACCGGGCGCACGGCCCCCTCCAGGATCTCCGCCAGCGGCCCCGGGTGCACCGAAGTTCGGGGACCGTTCGGGTACATCTCCCGGGCACCTGGTGCGAACACCGCATCCGCCCCGACCGCCCGGAGCTTCTGCACGTCGCTGTCGAGGGTGCGCGGGTAGGAGTCCAGGTCCTCCCCCTCCCCGAACTGCAGCGGATTGACGAACACCGAGACCACCACCAGGGCGCCGGGGATCCGTCGGGCAGTGCGGACCAGGGCCATGTGGCCCTCATGCAGTGCCCCCATGGTGGGGACCAGGACGACGGGACGCCCGACCTTGCGCATGGCACGGGTCAGCTCCCCGATCTCCTCGATACCCGTGTAGACGGTGGCCTGGCCGGGGGTGAAACTCACCGTTGCCGCTCCTTCGCGAAAAAGTGTGTGGTCCTGTGACGGATCAATAAGGGTAGTCCCCGTCCAGTGCCCGCTCCACATTGAGGGAGCCGAGCGCACGGGCGGTACGCTGGGCCGCCTCCCGGTATGCCCCGGACAGGCCACCGGCACCGTCGAGGCTCCCCGGGCCGTCGACCGGCTCCGGCGTGCCGATGTCGTCCAACGCACGGAGATGGCGCAGCACCGTCTCAGCGTCATCCCGGGCGACAGGGCCTGTCAACGCCGCGGTACGCCGGTCAAGCGCATTGGACAGTGCCGTGGGCAGGATACGGCGCAGCAGGACGGCAGAGTCCGGATCCACGGGCACCCTGCCCGCTCTGCCCGGCCGGTCTGTCCCGACCGCCCCCGCTCCCCCGTCACCGGGCACTCCCTCCGTGTCCGGGGAAGCCAGGGCGTGGTCAAGCATGCGCAGAGACTCAGACACCAGCGTGACCAGGTGGTTGGCACCGTGCGCCATTGCCGCGTGGTAGAGCGGACGGTTCTCCTCCGCGACCGGGACCGCCACCCCACCGCAGGAATTCACCAGCAGTTCGGCGACAGCGGCACCGGTGTCCGAGTCCGAGGTGACGCCCCAGGCACATCCCACGAGATTGGCGGTGTCCTCAGCAGTTCCGGTGAAGGTCATCGCGGGGTGCAGTGCCAGTGGGAGGGCGCCGGTGTCGGTGACCGGCTGGAGGACGCCGCAACCCGACGCCCCGGACGTGTGCACCACGATCTGGCCGGGGCGGGTGACCTCCGCGACCTGACGTACAACCCCGGGCAGGACGGTGTCGGGGACGGCGAGGACGACCAGTGCCGCACGGGAGGCGTCCCCCACATCCGTCACGTCCACCCCGGGGAGCCGCTGTGCGACCCGGTCACGGGACACCTGCGACGGTGCGACCACACCGTGGATGTGGTGGCCGGCCTGCAGGAGAGTTTCTGCGACCGCTGTGCCCACCGCACCTGCGGAAATGACCCCGACCGACAGGCGTGGTTCCTGTCGGTCGGGGTGTGGTGCTCTGATGCCTGTTCCGGTCACCTGGCGTTCTTCTTCAGCTGTGCCATCAGTTCCGCCACGGTCACCGACCCGCCGGCGCCGGCACGTTCATCGGCCCTGCGACGACCGTGGGGGTCCTCGACCTCCCTGGTACGACGGTGGTGTCCAGCCTGTCCGGAGTCCTCCGCCCCACCGGCCTGACCGGCGGGGAAACCGCCTGCGGCCGGGATGCCGGACGTCTCCGCAGTCGGCCCGGCCGGTGCCGGGGGCTCAGCCGGTGCCGACGGGGCAGGCCGGTCCCGGTCGATGTCCCGGGTGTCGACGACCAGCGGGATCATGCTCGTCTCCTCCGAGTCCGCCCCCGCCCAGTTCACCGCGGAGAATGTCCCGGTGGCGAAACCACCGCGCCGGGCGCCCTGGTGAGGTGCCGCGCCGGGACCCCGGTCCTCACCGGAGACCTCGGGTGCGGCAGATGGGACAGGGGCGGCGGAGGAGGCGGCTGCTCCCTCCGGAGTCCCCGGGGCAGGAGTCTCCCCCGAGCGCCGCTCCAGTTCGATGATCCGCTCCGCCCTGGCCCGCACAGCCACCTGGTCCTCACTGAGGTCCAGACCGGAGAGCTCGGAGAGCTGGGCCCGCAGGGCCGCCAACTCTGCACGGATGGACTCAAGGGTTTCGTCGCGGGCCGGGGAACCGTCGGCGGCGCTCTGTGCCAGAGTCTTCTCCAGCTCCGCCTCCCGGCGACGGTGCTCGGCACGCTCGGCGTCCAGTTCCGCCAGACGACGCGCATCCCGCTCCTCCGAGCGGGTGGTCTCCTCCCCCAGAGCGCCCGAGTACCGGAACACCAGGACAGCGCCGATGAACGCGGCCCACAGTGCCGCGATGACGGCCATGTTGATCCAGAAGTCGTTGTCGACGAAGAACATGATCACGGTCGCCGCCAGGGCAAGTGCCAGGAGCAGGAACATGAGCAGCTTCCACCCTGTACCGGGTGCCCGGGTGGTCTGTGCGCTGTTCGGGTCCGGAAGCCGGTGCAGATCAGGAGACGGATACGCGGAACTCATGGAGCCAACACTACATGGCCTGTGCTCCCGAACGACGACCGTCAGGGTCCGCGTCGCCCGGAGGGACCAGACAGCAACGTTCCAGGACAACCCCGGCAACCGCCACGCATACTCCTGCGGCTGTGCACACCAGTGCGCCCGGGGCGTCCTCCTGGGCGGCGAGAAGAGACGGGTACCGGATGAGGACGTAGACCGTCAACCCCAGGTAACCTCCACCCACCAACGCACCGAGCCAGGAGCACGCCTTACCCAGTACCGCGGCGCGGGCGATGAACACCGGCGACATCTGGCTCCGGTCCAGACCCACCTCGCCGTCGGCGATACGACGGCGCACCGCGACCGCGGTGAAAGCCGCGACGACGGCGAACACCCAGAGCGCGACCGAGTTGCGCACCCGCGCCGGCGGGAAGTCGCCGTAGAAGAACACCGCCGCGACCCCGATGATCAGCGCCATGCCGGCGGCGGCGGTCAGCAGGGCACTGACGGGGGTCAGTGCCAGGCCGGGGCCGCGGTCACCCCCGCCGTCTCCGGTGCCTCCCGCACGTCCGGTGTCCGATGTGTTCACGGTGCCCATGCTACGTCGGGCAGCGCCCGGACTCCCGCCAGATCACCGGCCGGGCAGGACGCCATGAGACCCGCGACCGGCTGTCCGTCCAGCGTGGCCGCCGGATCGGCGTCATTCCACGGGACCAGCACGAACGCCCGGGCGTGTGCCCACGGGTGGGGGAGGACCAGCTCTGCACCCCACCGACCTCGGCTGTGGATCTCGACGCCGGCGCTCCACAGCGAGATCAGGTCGATGTCCAGTGTCCGGGGACCCCAGTGCCGGTGACGCACCCGGTGCGCCGCCTTCTCCTCGTCCTGGCAGCGGTGCAGCAGATCCAGCGGCGAGAACAGTGCCTCATCGACTTCGACGACGAGCACACTGTTGCGGAATTCCGCCTGGTCCTCGACACCCCAGGGCGGCGTGGCGTACATCGCGGACGCCGCGGTCACGGTGATCCCCGGCGACTCCGCGAGCGACCGTGCGGCGCGCGCGATCTGCGCCACCGGGTCGCCGAGGTCACCGGGCAGGTTCGCACCGAACGCGAGGACGGCCTTCACCGACGCTTCTCCGCTCCCGCACCGGCCGCCGACCTTCTGGCGACGACCCGGACATCCGTGAACGGGTGGTGGATCGGGGCGTCCGGCTTGTGGACGGTGACCTCGACGGCGTACACCCCGTCCAGTCCGTTGATGCGGTCGGCGATGGTGGACGCCAACGTCTCGATGAGGTTGAGTGAGGGTCCGGCGGCGACTTCCACGGCAATGTCCGCCAGTTCGACATAGGAGATGGTGCGGCCGATGTCGTCGGTGGCCGCGGCGGCGCGGAAGTCCGTCCACACCACCAGATCGACGATGAACTTCTGCCCCTTCTCCCGCTCGAAGTCGTAGACCCCGTGGTATCCGTACACCTCCAGGCCGTCGAGCTCGATACGGTCAGCCACGACGTGCCCTCCATCCCTCCGGGACGTCCGGTCCGTGGCCCAGGGCCACCGCCCGGGCGACATCCACCGCGGCCCTCGACGGGGCGACATCGTGGACGCGCACGGCCCATACTCCGGCGGAAGCGGCCAGGGCAGACACTGCGGCGGTGGCGTCGTCGGCGGAGACGGGGGAACCTGGTCGACCGTCCGGGCCCGGCCTCAGCGCGGTGAGGAAGCGTTTACGGGACACCCCGAGAAGTGTACGGTAGCCTGCCGCGGACCACCCTGCGACGTACCCGGGCAGGGCGTGGAGCAGCGCCCAGTTGTCTTCGGCGTTCTTGGCGAATCCGATCCCGGGGTCCAGGATGATGCGCTCGGCCGGAACACCCTCGGCGACCGCCGCCGCCGACAGTTCCGTCGTCAGCGACTGCACGTCGGCGACGACGTCTCCCCCGTGGTCGGCCCGGCCGGCGGCGGAACCGAAACGGTCGGTCCTCCAGTGCATGAGGCAGTAGTCCACGGGCCGGCCGGGTCCCCGGTCACGGTTGGCTTCCGCGACGACCCGGTACATGTCGGGGTCCGCCAGTCCCCCTGAGACGTCGTTGACGATGTCCACGCCCGCCTCCACGGCGGCAGCGGCGGTGGAGGCTCGCATGGTGTCGACACTGGTGCGGATGCCCTGTGAGTGCAGTGCGGCGATGACGGGGACGACCCGCTCACGCTCGGTCCGTGCGTCGACCCTGGTCGCGCCGGGGCGGGTGGACTCACCTCCGACGTCGATGATGTCGGCCCCGGCGTCCACCATCTCCCTGGCGTGGGCGAGTGCCCGGTCGGGGGAGTTCCAGAGACCACCGTCGGAGAAGGAGTCCCCGGTGACGTTGAGGATCCCCATCACCAGCGTCCGTGAGGCCGGAGCCTGCATCAGTGCCCCCGGATCAGGGACATCGCCTCGGCACGGGTGCGGGCGTCGCTGCGGAACCCTCCCCGTACCGCGGAGGTGACGGTGGTGGCACCCGGCTTACGGATGCCGCGCATCGCCATGCAGAGGTGCTCGCACTCGATGACGACTATCACCGCGGACGCCCTGAGGCGGCCGGACACGGCGTCCGCCACCTGGCTGGTGAGCCGCTCCTGCACCTGGGGCCGTTTGGCGAAACCGTCGACGAGACGGGCCAGTTTCGACAGTCCGGTGACGGTGCCGTCACTGCCGGGGATGTATCCGATGTGCGCGTGCCCGTAGAACGGCACGAGGTGGTGCTCACAGGTGGAGTAGATGGGGATGTCCTTGACGAGGACGAGTTCCCGGTGGTCCTCGTTGAAGGTCTTGGCGAGTACTTCGGCGGGATCCCGGTAGAGGCCGTCGAAGATCTCCCGGTAGGCGCGGGCCACCCGGGCGGGTGTCTCCTGCAGGCCCTCACGGTCCGGGTCCTCCCCCACGGCGATGAGCAGTTCGCGCACCGCCGCCTCGGCACGTTGTCTGTCGAAGGGCCGGCCGGTCAGGAGTGACCGTGCCGGGCCGTTGCCCCGGTCGTCGTCCTTGTCCGGGACGTTGTCCGGTGTGTCGGTGGAATCTGTGGCACTCAACGCTGCCCGTCCCTGTCCTCGCTGTTGCTGTTGCTGTTGCCGCTGTTGCTGCTGCTGTTGCCGGCGTCGGGGTTGCCGCTGCCACCGGAGTCGGTGCGCGAATGGCGTCCCGTGGGGGCGTCATCCGTGGTCCACGGATTGTCGGGCTGCTCATTGTCGGGCAGCCGGAACCCCCGCATCTCCCCTGCCGGAGGCAGCGGAGGGGACACGGGACCGTCTGCGGCACCGTCGCCGGGACCGTAGTTCACCTCACCCGGGTGACGGGGCGGACCGGAACGGCCGTCCACCGGATCCCCGGGGGGATCCACCCGGTCCTGGCCGCCCCACAGATGGTCATGCCCGGCGCGCCGGTGCTCCTGCGGGTCCGACCGGGCACCCCACCTGCGGGTTCCGGTTCCCTCCTGCGGCGGGAAGCCGGGCAGGCGCTGAGCCTCGCCGCTGTCCTGCCCCTGGTCCGCACCTGCCCGCCTGGCCTCCTGCTCGGCCTTCCTGCGCTCCATCCGTGCCTTCCTGGCCTCAGAGTAGAAGTCGGGCCTCTCCGGCGGCTCTTCACCACGTTCGCGGGCGAGTTCGGTGGGGGTCTTCACCGGCTCCCGGTAGTCCCGGGGGAAGTCCCGGTCCTGGCCGTCGAAGATGTCCTCGACCGCGACCGGATCCAGTTCACCGAGGATCGCCTCGAGATCGGGGCGTCGCAGGGTCTCCTTCTCCAGAAGACGGGACGCCAGGGTGTCGAGGTGGTCACGATGACCACGCAGGATCCGGTAGGCGACCACGTGTGCCTTCTCGATGAGGGTCCGCACCTGGTCGTCGATGGTCGCGGCCACGGCCGGCGAATAGTCGAGGGTCCCCTGACCGCCGCGACCGGCGAAGGGGTCACCCTGCTCCTCCCCGTACTTCACCGCACCCAGCTGCGGGCTCATCCCGTACTCGGTGACCATGGCCCGGGCGATCTTCGTCGCCTGCTCGATGTCCGCGGACGCCCCCGTGGTCGGCGAGCCGAAGACGAGTTCCTCGGCGGAACGTCCTCCCATGGCGAAGACCAGCCGGGCGAAGAGCTCGGACCGGGTGTACATGCCCTTGTCGTCCTCGGGCCCCGCCATCGCATGCCCGCCGGTCTTGCCGCGGGCGAGGATGGTGACCTTGTACACCCGTTCGATGTCCCTGATGCCCCAGGCCGCGAGGGTGTGACCGCTCTCGTGGTAGGCGGTGACCTTCTTCTCCTGTTCCGAGATGATCTTGGAGGTGCGGCGGGGGCCGCCGATCACCCGGTCGGTGGCCTCCTCCAGCGCGTCGGCGGTGATGACGTTGCCGTTGACACGGGCGGTGAGGAGTGCCGCCTCGTTGAGCACGTTCTCCAGGTCCGCACCGGACATGCCGACTGTCCGCTTGGCCAGGGACTTCAGGTCCACGTCAGGGGCGAGCGGCTTATTGCGTGCGTGGACGCGGAGAATCTGTTCCCGCCCGGCCAGGTCGGGGTTGCCCACCGGAATCTGCCGGTCGAAACGGCCGGGGCGCAGCAGTGCGGGGTCCAGGATGTCGGGACGGTTCGTCGCGGCCATGAGGATGACACCTTCACGGTCGTCGAAACCGTCCATCTCGACGAGCAGCTGGTTGAGTGTCTGTTCACGTTCATCGTGTCCGCCGCCCATCCCGGCGCCGCGCTGACGGCCGACAGCGTCGATCTCGTCGACGAAGATGATGCAGGGACTGTTCTCTTTTGCCGTCTTGAACAGGTCACGGACCCGCGAGGCGCCGACACCGACGAACATCTCCACGAAGTCGGACCCGGAGATCGAGTAGAAGGGCACGCCCGCTTCACCGGCCACCGCACGGGCCAGGAGGGTCTTGCCGGTACCCGGAGGACCGTAGAGTAGGACGCCCCGGGGCACTTTCGCCCCGAGCTGCTCATAGCGGCCCGGGTTCTGCAGGAAGTCGCGGATCTCGTCGAGCTCCTCGACCGCCTCGTCCGCCCCGGCGACGTCGTCGAAGGTCGTGTCCGGGTTGTCGACGTTGAGTTCCTTGGCCCGCGACTTGCCGATGCCGAACGGCCCGCCCGCTCCCCCGCCCTGCATGCGGGTGAGGAAGAACAGCAGCAGACCACCGATGAGCAGTACCGGCAGCAGCATCACCAGCAGTGACCCGAGGAGACTGTCCTCGGTGACCTTCGTCTGGTACTTGTCCGCCCCGGACGCCTGGACCTTGTCGAAGATCGTGTCCGCCGCCCGCGCAGGGTACTGGGTGATGATCTTCTCGACGTCGTCGTCCCCGTCGACACTGATCTTGTTCTTCAGTGTGATCTGGAGCTGCTGCTCACGGTCGTTGATCTGCACCTCGCTGACGTTCTTGTCGTCGAGCTGCCTGACTGCGACGGAGGTGTCGACGTCGGAGTACCCGCGGGTCGAATCGGTGAGGACGCTGAACGCGTAGATGGCGACGAGGACCGCGGCGATGACCGCGGCGATCCGCAGGACCTTCTTCTTAGTCATAGTCTCACCAGAGTATCGCAGCGGGCGCCGTGACGTTCCGCCGACCGCGCCCTGCCCCGGGAGTCTCCGGTGTGACCGTGGCGGTGCCCCCGGTCAGCTGTAGACTTCCGGCCGCAGCGCCCCGATCCACGGAAGGGTGCGGTACCGCTCGGCGTAGTCGAGACCGTAGCCGACGATGAACTCGTCGGGGACCTCGAATCCGAGGCAGTCGCAGTCCACGTCGACGACGACACGGTCAGGTTTGCGCAGCAGTGCGACGATCTCCAGGCTCGCCGGACCCCTGGACCTGAGTTCCTCCACCAGCCAGGACAGGGTCCTGCCCGAGTCGATGATGTCCTCGACGACCACCACACTGCGTCCGGAGATGTCGGTGGTGAGGTCTTTGACGACCGTCACCTCCCCGGAGGATTCAGCGCCGGACCCGTAGGAGGAGACCACCATGAACTCCAGCTGGGCCGGCACCGTCAGCGCGCGGGAGAAGTCGGACATGAACATTGCCGCGCCCTTGAGTACGCAGACGAGGACGAGGTCGTCCGCTGCGTCCCGGTGACGTTCACTGACCTCCGCCGCGAGCTCCCGCACCCGGGACTGCAGGGTCGCCTCGTCGATGAGGACTTTCGTGATGTCGTCGCCGAAAGGATGTGCGGGCATGTCGACCTGCATCCGGTTCTCTCTCCTCAGTAATGCGGTCTCCAGCACGCCACTGCGCCGGCGGACCACCAGTCGATGGGTGTCACGCTGCTGTGACAGGTCAATTGTAGTCGCCGGGGTGTGGTGCCGTGCCCGGCGCCGGGGAATTCCGGGACTCCGGCAGGTGGATCCAGGCGCGGACCGCGGGCATCACGGTGGCCAGCGCGGCGACCGGCAGGGCGTCGAACAGGGACCGGAGTTCCGCAGTGCCGCCGGCGCCGTCCTCGCCGCCGTCGCCTTCACCGCTGCTGTCTTCCCCGCTGTCCCCGGGCGCACCGGCGGCCAGTGCCAGGAGACTGTCGAGGATCCGTGCGGTGAGTCGGTTGTCCCCGCTCATCCCGGAGCAGTCGGCGAGGACAGCGTCACCGACCGGGATCCCGTGGTCACCGAGAGTGTCGAGGACGGCCCGTGTCGCCCCGTCGAAGGTCTGCGGCAGGCCCCGGGCCGCCGCGACCTCCCGTCCGACAGCTTCCGCGAGAAGGTTGTCGCTGTGCAGCATCATGTCGCGCAGACGGGTGGGCAGGGCAGCCGACCAGACTGTCGCCAGAGCCTCACCGTCCACCGCCACAGGAGCGTCCGAGACGATGACTGCCGCGGCGTCCGCGCCGAGCGCCTCAGCGAGAGCGCGTCCGGCGTCCGCGGCGGGGGTACCGGACCGTGGCGAGTAGTTGTCGGCGGGGTCGAGACGGCCGGCGTCGACCATCACCGCCCCGAGCGGTGCGACATTGCCCGCCGCCACGTCGTCGGTGGACCAGGTCCTGTTGAACAGGTCACCCTCGCGCACCGAGTTGTCGACGACGACGGAGGTGACCGGCACACCGGCGGACGCCGTGACCGCCTGCGCGGCCAGGTCGGACAGGGACGCCGCTCCGGTGAAGAAGCCGGATCCCGGGGTGCGCTGCAGGGTGACGTCACCCCCGCCTTTCAGGACGACCTGCCCGGGGACGGTGCCGCGGTACACCGAAGTCGGTACCCGGTCGTCGGAGGGCAGGGTGAGCAGCGCTGCGGTGGCGGTGGCGAGTTTCGTCGCCGAGGCAGGCACCAGCGGGGTGTCCGGGGAGGACGCCCAGATCTCCTGCCCGGTGGCGACGTCGGTGACACGGCCGCTCAGCCTGCCCAGCGCGGCGTCCCCGGACGGACCGGAGAGCGGGGAAGTGAGCCTGTCTGTTATACCACTCAGGATGTGAATAAGGGACGGGCCCCCGCCGGAGTCTGCGGCCGGCGGGGCCGCCTGTACGACAGCCGTGGCGGCGGGAATCTCCGCGACGGCGGCGACCCTGGTCATCGTCCGGTCCCTGACCACCAGGGCGGCGGTGACGACCACGACCGCCGCCACGGTGAAGGCTATGACGGAGATGACCCAGCGCTTCAGCTGCGGCGCCGGCCGTCCGGAACCTGCCGTGGTTCCCCTGCTGCCGTCTCCGCCCATCTGCTCCGCTTCCTCGGTACCGTGCCGGCGGGTGCCGTGCCACCGGCGCCGACTTCTGACACCGACACTGTATCCGACTCAGGCGGCGCTCACTCGACCGCCTCGAAGAGGCTGCGGGCCAGGCGGTCGCGGCGGAACTGTCCGGGTGTCATGCCGTGGTGGGCACGGAACACCCTGTTGAAGGAGATTGCGGACCGGTACCCGACGGCGGACGCCACCTGTTCAACCGACCTTCCGGGGTCCCGCAGCAGCGCCCTGGCCTCCGTCATCCTCCGGTCCACCTTCCACTCCCGGTAGGACTGCCCGGTGTCACGCCGGAACAGCCGTGCCAGTTCCGGCGTGTCCGGACCGAGCCTCCGCGACCAGGTGGCCAGGGTCTGGTGGCCCTCGTCGTCGTCACGGAGGATCGCCGCCACCGACGGGCTCCTGTCGCGGTGCCCGACCGGGGGCAGGAGGGCGGCGAGTTCCCCGGTGAACTCCCCGGGGTCCCACGGGTAGGGGCGCAGGAGCGTGTTCATCACCGAGGCCCGGTACAGCAAATCCTCCTCCGGGATGCCGGGACAGGAGAAGGGGACGGCGTGGTCGTGTGTCAGCGGCACCTCCAGCGGGAGGGTGCCCAGGCAGAGAAGCACCCCTCCCGGGGAGGTGGTGAGTTCATGCCACACTCCGGCGGGAAACCACATGAGCTGTCCGCGGGTCACGGTCACCTCACGGCCGCGCAGGCGTACACGTGCACTGCCCCGGGCCATCCACACCAGCACGTGCACCCGGTTGACCAGTGGGAGGAGTGTCGCTGCCGGCGCCTCGGGCACGGTGACGGCGTCCGGCCGGGCCGCGACCGGTCCCCCGGAAACCGACCGGAACGCCCCGGGGGTCGTCCCGGTCCTCGCCCTGAAGGCCCTGGAGAACGACGCCGGGGAGGTGTATCCGCCCGCTGCTGCGGCCCTGCCGGCCGGGGTGCCGTCGGCGAGCATCCGCGCGGCGACCGCCAGTTTCAGCTCCACCCTCCACTCGCCGAAGGACATGCCGGTCTCGGTGCTGAAGATCCTGGTCAGGTGGCGGGGGCTCAGGTCAGTCTCCGCGGCCAGTTCCCTGAGGGTCCGTCGGTCGGCGGGGTCGTCCACGAGCTGACGTGCCACCGCCACTGCCGGCGGGGACACCGGGGTGACGGGGAAGGACACGGCAGGACGCCCCGGGCCGGAGAACACCCTGCGCAGGGTGACCGCGATGTCCGGGGTGACGGCAGCTTCCCGCCAGGACGGTGTGACCCACCGGGAATGGAGGTACAGGAGGAGGTCGCACAGTGGTCCGGTGAGGGTGCGCCGGACAATTCCCGCGGGGAAGTCAGGGAAGAGCCGTGACGGCAGCAGTACCGTGAACGCCACGCTGCCGGGTTCGGTGGAGATCTGGTCCACGGGCACCCCGGGCGGGATCCACAGGGCCTCACGTGCGGCGAGGTCGTGGACCTCCCCACCTGCCAGGACTTTCGCCGTGCCCCTCATCACCCAGAAGATGTGGTGGTCACTGTGGACGGTGACCGTCCCCAGCCAGCAGGCGGGCATCAGCTGGTCCACAGTCCGTCCTCGGTTCCGGTGTCACGGGTCTCACGGGACGGTTCCGTCCCCACTCTGCCCCCGGGGTTACCGGGCGCTGTCTGAGGTGATCCTACCTTCCGGTGTGCCCGCACCGGTCGGGCGGAACTCCTGCGTCCCCGGGCGCGGGGGACGTATGCTCCGTTCCATGGCGAAAGAACTGATCACCGCGTCCCGGTCCGTGCAGGCACCACCCGCGAAGGTCTGGAGGGCTGTCGCCGACCTGACGGCAATGGGCCGCAGGAGCCCCCAGTGCAGGCGGATGTTCGTTCTCGGGAAAGGGGAGCCCGGGGTCGGGACCGTCACGGTGAACCTGAACCGTCGAGGCGTCCTTTTCTGGCCCACGTGGTCACGTGTCACGGTCTGGGAGCCGGGAAAGAGACTGGAGTGGCGTGTCCCGCTGAACGGGTCCCGGTGGCGTTATGATCTGGCCGCCGACGGTGACGGAGCAACAACACTCACGGAATCGCGGATCGTGGAGGGGGACACCTCCCTGCTGTCCAGGTTCCTCGTCGCCACGGCGCTCGGTGGCGAGCAGGACTTCGAGGCTGAGCTCCTGGAGGGGATCCGCCGCACCCTGGATGCTGTGGCAGGGGAGGTCGAGCAGGCAGGCTGACCGGGGAAGGTAGACTTGACGCCCATGAGCATCGAAGTCACCATCGAGATCCCCAAGGGATCCCGCAACAAGTACGAGATCGACCATGAGACCGGCAGGGTCCACCTGGACCGCTACCTGTTCACCCCGATGGCCTACCCGGCCGACTACGGCTACATCGACGGCACCCTCGGCGAGGACGGGGATCCGCTGGACGCGCTCGTCATTCTTCCGGAGTCCGTGTTTCCCGGCGTCATTGTCGAGGCCCGTCCGGTCGGCGTGTTCAAGATGACCGACGAGGCCGGTGGTGACGACAAGCTGCTGTGTGTCATCGACGACGTCCGCTACGAGGGGTACCGGGACATCGACGACATCGCCCCCGACGTGAAGAACGAGATCGAGCACTTCTTCACCCACTACAAGGACCTTGAGCCGGGTAAAGAGGTCCACGGGTCGGGCTGGGGCGACAGGGCCGAGGCGGAGAGGATCCTCGCCGAGGCGGTCGAGCGTCACAGCTAGAGCGCTGAACGGGGCGTCGCCGGTACTCCGTTCCGGGACGCCCCGACCTCCTGCTTCCTCTGCCCCTGCCTGCGCGCCCGTGGTGTTCCCGGGCCCTGCCGGCAGGGGTTTTCCCTGCCCTGACCCGGGCGCAGTCCGGGCCATCGTAACCGGGCCGGTGCAGTCTCAGCCCTGCCCGCGGACGTAGGCGACCGCCTCGACTCCGGCATCACGGTAGTTGTCGAGGGCGCGCACATAGTGGGGGTCGGAGGTCACGACCACTGCCAGTCCTCCCCTGTCGAGGATCAGCTGCCGGGTGTTCTCGACGTTGCCGAGGGTGCTCGTCGCAGCCTCCTCGGTGACCACGGTATTGGTCACCCCCGAGCTGCGCAGGACGGCAGCCATGGCGGACGCCTCGGACACGCACCCGGTTCTGGTGGTGCCGCCGGTGACGACGACGGTGGCGTCGGGACGGGCGACCGCGAGTTCAGCTGCGGCGTCCAGCCGGTCCTGCAGCACCTGGGGTGGTGTGCAGTCCTCGTCGAGCCTGGCCCCGAGAACGACCAACGGCACCAGAGGGTCACGGGCCAGTACCCGGAGGGGCCGAGAGGGGTCGTACACGTCGGCGTCGACGGTGGCACGGTGGGCGGTGATCCAGTCCCGGTCCTCTGTGGTGGCTGTCGCCGCCGGGGCGGTCATGCCGGCGAGGACCGCTGCCGCGGTCACCGCCACCGCCTGGCGTGACATGGTGNAGCTGCGGCGTCCAGCCGGTCCTGCAGCACCTGGGGTGGTGTGCAGTCCTCGTCGAGCCTGGCCCCGAGAACGACCAACGGCACCAGAGGGTCACGGGCCAGTACCCGGAGGGGCCGAGAGGGGTCGTACACGTCGGCGTCGACGGTGGCACGGTGGGCGGTGATCCAGTCCCGGTCCTCTGTGGTGGCTGTCGCCGCCGGGGCGGTCATGCCGGCGAGGACCGCTGCCGCGGTCACCGCCACCGCCTGGCGTGACATGGTGCGGCCGGGCGCCCGCCGCCTGCCTCTGCCGGTGTCGGACACGGTGGAAGGGAAGGCGGAGGGGGCCGCCGGAGGAGAGGACCGGTGACGGTGAGGGAGCATGCGGGGCCTTCCGGTGAGGTCAGGTGATGTCAGGTGGGCGGCACTGCCCGGCGGCGCCGGACTCCACTGAAGCTTGCCCCTGCACCCCGGGCGGCGCCACCCGAACCGGGGATTCTCACGGTATTCATCCTCTCCCGTTGGAAAAGACCCGGCGCCGGCACACGGAATGCGGTGCCCGACCCCGCTGTCCCGGTACGCGGTCCGGCGTAGAATTCCGGGACATGAGTGATTTCGAGACAGTACAGCCGACGGAGGTTCCCGCCGGCGCCCAGCTCATCGACATCCGTGAACCGGAGGAATACGCCCGGTGGCACGCCGAGGGTGCGGTGAACCTTCCTCTCTCCCAGCTCCAGGAGCGTTACGGCGAGTTCGACCTCGACCGGGACATCTACCTGATCTGCCTGTCGGGGGGCCGGTCCGCCCGTGCATGCCAGTGGCTGGAGATGAACGGGATCGACGCGATCAACGTCGCCAACGGCACTTCCGGCTGGAGGGACGCCGGACTTCCGATCGTTGGTTCGCAGAACTAGGTCGGCGTCCGGTGGCCCGCTTCCGGGCACCCGGACCGAAACGGGGGATCCCCAACAATTGGGTGACCCAAACCCCTAACCGCTACCCTGAAGCCTATGGCAGAATCCCCCCATCTCCCCCACGGTCTCCTCGCGTCCCCGTCATTCCAGCTGGAGCGGCTGAGGCGCCGCACCCGGGGCTTCGTGGAGGCGGATCTCGCCCGCGAAGGATTCAACCTGCGCGAGTACTGGGTACTGACCTACCTGGTGGACGGGGACGCCGCCAGTCAGACCACTCTCGGGGAGGTCATCGGGGTCGACCGGTCGGACATGGTCAGGCTTGTCGATTCGCTGGAGCAGCGGGAACTCGCTCAACGGGTCAAGGACCCGAAAGACCGCCGCCGTCAGATCATCACGGCCACGAAGAAGGGCCGCAAGGTCCAGGAGAAGCTCACCCCGGTGGTGCAGGACGCCGAGGACAAGGCCCTCGACGAGTCGACATCCAAGCAGCTCAAACACCTCAAGAAGCTGGCGAAGTCCATCATCGCCGCCGAGGAGGACTGACCCTACCGCGGTCAGTCACCGATCTGGTCGCGGCCCCTCTTGACGATCTTCGGGTCCGGTTCACCGACGATGTCATAGTCCTTGCCGGTGTAGTCGAACTTGCTCAGCACGTAGCGCATGGCGTTGAGGCGGGCGCGTTTCTTGTCGTTCGACTTGATGGTGATCCAGGGGGATTCGTTGGTGTCGGTGTAACGGAACTGCTCCTCCTTCGCCCGGGTGTAGTCGTCCCACTTGTCAAGGGACGCCAGGTCCATCGGCGACAGTTTCCACTGCCGCACCGGGTCGACCTGCCGGATGGCGAAACGGGTGCGCTGTTCCTTCTGGGTGACGGAGAACCACAGTTTGGTCAGGCTGATCCCCGATCCCATGAGCATGTTCTCCAGCATCGGGACTTCGCGGAGGAACTCGGCGTGCTGGTCATTGGTGCAGAACCCCATGACACGTTCCACACCGGAGCGGTTGTACCAGGAGCGGTCGAAGAAGACGATCTCTCCGGCGCACGGGAAGTGCTGGATGTAGCGCTGGAAGTACCAGGACGTCGCTTCCCGGGGCGAGGGCTTCTCCAGTGCCACGGTGCGGGCACCCCGGGGGTTGAGGTGCTCGTTGAACCGCTTGATGGTGCCGCCCTTGCCTGCGGCGTCCCTCCCCTCGAAGAGGATGATGTGCTTCTGGCCGGTCTCCTTGGTCCAGTTCTGCCACTTCAGCAGTTCGATCTGGAGGGCGCGTTTGGTCGCCTCGTACTCTTCACGGTCCATGCGGTGGTCGTAGGGGTAGTTCTCACGCCACGTGTCCACCCTGTGACCGTCGGGGGTGATGAGCACCGGATCGTCCTCGTCAGAGTCGTCCACCAGATATCCCTCGGTGGCGGCCAGATCAACGATGTGGAATTCCTGGTTGTCGCCCGTCTTCTCAGCCATGACTCCAGTCTAGAGTGAACTGCCCCGGCCCCGGACACCACCGGGGACGCCGGCCCCCCGCCGTACCCCCGGGAACACACGTCGAGGTGACGGGCAGGGAAACGGACAGGGAAGCGGACGGGTACGTGAGTCTGCGGTACAGCCCGGTACAGTTCCCCGGCAGCACAGAACCCCCGGCACCGCGTACCTTCTTGCCGGTACACGGTTCCGGGGGTCAGGCAACCAGCGGGTGACGACCCGGGGTTACATGGGGGAGCGGATCAGAAGCCGCCCATGCCGCCCATCTCGTCCATGCCGCCGCCTGCAGCGGGAGCCTCGGGCTCCGGCTTGTCGGCGACGACGGCCTCGGTGGTGAGGAAGAGGCTGGCGATGGAGGCGGCGTTCTGCAGCGCCGAGCGGGTCACCTTCACCGGGTCGGCGATGCCCTCACCCAGCAGGTCGACGTACTCGCCGGTGGCGGCGTTGAGGCCGTGACCGTTCTCGAGGCCGGCGACCTTGTCGACCACGACGCCCGGCTCGAGACCGGCGTTGAAGGCGATCTGCTTCAGCGGGGAGGACAGGGCGGAGCGCACGATCTGCACACCGGTGGCCTCGTCACCCTCGAGACCGAGGTTGTCGTCGAGGACGTGGGCGGCCTGCAGCAGTGCGGAACCGCCACCTGCGACGATGCCTTCCTCAGCGGCAGCCTTCGCGTTGCGGACGGCGTCCTCGATGCGGTGCTTGCGCTCCTTGAGCTCGACCTCGGTCGCTGCACCGACCTGCAGGACGGCGACGCCGCCGGCCAGCTTGGCCAGGCGCTCCTGCAGCTTCTCCTTGTCGTAGTCGGAGTCCGCGTTCTCGATCTCCTGGCGGATCTGGCGGACCCGACCGGCGAGCTGCTCGGAGGAGCCTGCACCGTCGACGATGGTGGTGTCGTCCTTGGTGACGACGACCTTGCGGGCGGTACCCAGCAGCGGCAGGTCGGCGGTCTCGAGGGACAGGCCGACCTCCTCGGCGATGACCTGGCCACCGGTGAGGATGGCGATGTCCTGCAGCTGGGCCTTCCGGCGGTCACCGAAGCCCGGGGCCTTGACGGCGACGGACTTGAAGGTGCCGCGGATCTTGTTGACGACCAGGGTGGACAGTGCCTCACCCTCGACGTCCTCGGCGATGATCAGCAGCGGCTTGCCGGACTGCATGACCTTCTCCAGCAGCGGCAGGAGGTCCTTGACGTTGGAGATCTTCGAGGAGACCAGGAGGATGTACGGGTCCTCGAGGACAGCCTCGCCGCGCTCCATGTCGGTGGCGAAGTACGCCGAGATGTAGCCCTTGTCGAAGCGCATGCCCTCGGTGGTTTCGAGGGTGACGCCGAAGGCGTTGGACTCCTCGACGGTGATGACGCCTTCCTTGTTCAGCTTGCCGTCACCCACGGCGTACATGGCCTCGGCGATGAGCTCGCCGATCTTCTCGTCGGCGGCGGAGATTCCCGCGGTCGCCGCGATCTGCTCGCGGGTCTCGATCTCCTTGGCGGTGCTGAGGAGTTCCTCGGTGACCTTCTCCACACCGGCCTGGATGCCGCGCTTGATACCCATGGGGTTGGAACCTGCGGCGACGTTGCGCAGGCCCTCCTTGACCAGAGCCTGTGCCAGAACGGTGGCGGTGGTGGTGCCGTCACCTGCGACGTCGTCGGTCTTCTTGGCGACCTCCTTGACCAGTTCCGCACCGATCTTCTCGTACGGGTCCTCGAGATCGATCTCCCTGGCGATGGTGACGCCGTCGTTGGTGATCATCGGGGCACCCCACTTGCGCTCCAGGACGACGTTGCGTCCCTTCGGGCCGAGGGTGACCTTCACGGCGTCCGCGAGGGTGTTCAGACCCTTCTCCAGGCCGCGACGGGCCTCTTCGTCAAAAGCAATCATCTTAGCCATGTGGCTCTTGTTCCTCCGTGTGAGAGTAGGAGCGACACGTACGGTTCAGACGCAGCGCCCGCGACGGCACGGGTGGACGCATGCCGCGTCATCCACCCTCACTGCACCTGAGGTGACTTCAGTCAGATTGTCTGGCACTCATAATGGGCAAGTGCTAACACTCGTTTTTAGCAGTCTCGGCGTCCGAGTGCAAGGAGCAGAATCACTCCGGCGCGCTATCCTCTACCCATGACTGACTCCCCGACCCGACCGACCGCCCCCTCCCCCCAGGACGCCCGCGCGGCGATGGCGGCGCAGGCGGACTTCGTGAAAAGCGCCCTCACCGAACTGGTCTCCTTCCGTTCCGTCCACTCCACCCCCGGGCTCGAACAGGACAACGCCGCCGCAGCAGCCTGGGTCGTCGACGCCTTCCGTGAAGTCGGCGTCCCCGTCGAGCCCCACGTCACCGCCGACGGGTCGACCGCCGTCATCGGTCTGCGGGAACCCGCCCCCGGCCGCCCCACGGTCCTGCTGTACTCCCACTATGACGTCCAGCCGGCGACCGACACCACGAACTGGACGAGCTCCCCCTGGGAACTCACCGAACGCGACGGCCGGTGGTACGGGCGCGGCGCGGCGGACTGCAAGGGCCATGTGGTCATGCACCTCGCGGTCCTCCGCGCACTCAACATCCTCGCCGCCGACCGTCCCGAGCTTTCGGAGATCGGTGTCCGCGTCGTCGTGGAAGGGTCGGAGGAACGTGGCGGGTACGGGCTGGAGGACCTGCTCGACACACATCCCGAGCTTTTCGCCGCCGATGTCTTCCTCATCGCCGACTCCGGAAACGACGCCCCGGGCGTCCCCTCTCTCGGTACCGCCCTTCGTGGCACGGCGTCGGTGACCGTCACCGTGGAGACCCTCGACCAGCCCGTCCACTCCGGACAGTACGGCGGTGCGGCGCCGGACGCCCTGCTGAGCCTGATCCGCGTGCTCTCCACACTCCATGACGATGACGGGCTCGTCGCCGTCGAGGGCCTCGTCTCGGACGCACGGTGGGAGGGCAGGGGTCCGGACGCCCGGACGTTCCGCCGGGACGCCGGTGTCCTCGACGGCGTCGACGTGATCGGCGAGGCTCAGGGCCTCAGCCCGAACGACCTCACCGTCGCCCGCCCGTCGATCACCGTCACCGGACTCGACGCCCTTCCTGTCGCAGACGCCGTCAATGCGGTCGTCGCGCGCGCCGCCGCCCACGTCAGTCTCCGGGTTCCGCCGGGAACGGATGCCGTCGAGGCGCAGGATGCCCTGGTCAGACACATAGAGTCCCATGTACCGAACCACGCCCGGGTCACCGTCGACCGTGAGTCGACGGCGTCCCCGTTCGTCGCGGACACGTCAGGGCCGGCGCTCGCCCGCCTCAGCGACGCTCTCGCGGACGCCTACGGGGTCTCCGAGACCGCGCGGATCGGATCGGGCGGCTCGATTCCGCTGTGCAACTCCCTGCTGGGCCACTACCCCGACGCTGAACTCGGCCTGTTCGGTATCGAGGAACCCACCTGCCGTATCCACTCTGCGGACGAGTCCGTCTCTCCCGATGAGATTTCCGCC
The DNA here is from genome assembly GCA_900049755.1 of Corynebacterium provencense. GTDB lineage: Bacteria > Actinomycetota > Actinomycetes > Mycobacteriales > Mycobacteriaceae > Corynebacterium > Corynebacterium neomassiliense. The sequence goes on along the minus strand of LT160593.1, from coordinate 291,078 downwards.
ATAGGCGCCGCTGAGCTGCTCTTCCTTGCACGGACGGCGGTCCAGACAGAAGCCCGGGCGGCGGCAGAGCCCACCGCGTGACTTGCCCCACACCGGGGTCCGAACTAAGATCCTCGACCATGCGCATCTCCCTCAAGCGAGTACCCCACCCGGGTGGAGGAAGGGACTGACCCCTCCACCTCGGGGTCTCCGCCATACTCGCGCGGTGCGTCGGTCCACATCCAACCGACACCATCATCACCGCCAAAGGGAAAACCACTCATGTTCGAGTCACAGGACAACCGGATGTCATCCACCACACTGATCAGGTTCGCCAGGCCGGAGTCCACCGAGGACCGCCAGGCGAGCTACACCCTCCGCCCCACGGGCCGTCCGGCCGCACCACGGTCGAGTTCCGTCACCTACCGCAGTGACCGCAGGTCACAACGCATCGACAGGCGACGCAGCCGCACTTTCGCCGAGGATCCGTTCCGCGCCCGGTTCGGACGCCACCTCCCGTCCGGAATGCGTCAGGAGGCCAGGGGCATGGAATGGCGGACCTTCGTCGCCACGTACGCGCCCGAGAACATCCGGGTCGAGTCACTGCGCTCCACCCGGCTCACCGCCGGGCGCAGGAACTATGAGTTCGCGGTCACCGGGCTGACCGAGGGCATGTCCACCACGGTGTCGATCATGTCGATGGGTGCGGCAGGTGCGATGACGCAGATCCTCGCCGACCACGGCCGCCGGGTCGAGATCCTGGAGTTCCACCAGTACGACATCTTCGAGGCGACCGTCACCTTCATCTACGCGCAGCACAAGAACACGCGCGTCTGGGCTGTCGGATTCGGCGCGGACCGGGACACCTCCATCGCGTCCGCTCTGGCCTCGGCCGCCACCCGTCTGCACGGGTAGGGCCGCAGCCGCCGCTCACCCCGGGCCGCGGCGTCCCCTACACTGACCGGCGCAGTGTCTCCACCGTCAGGTCCACGGCCGCGATCCAGGCCTCCGGCTGGGTGAATCCCTGCTCCAGATTGGAAGAGCGTTGTGTAGGGAAAGCGCGTAGATCTCGGTGGTCGTCGTATCATTAAAATAATAGGTCGTCAGCCAACGTGCGAGTGTCAACACCGATAAACCAACCATCAGAATGACCCTGTCTCATTGCATTCATCACTAGC
>LT160593.1:276401-289820 GCA_900049755.1 Corynebacterium provencense | reverse complement strand
CGGTAACCCGCGGCGCGCGACCGGCCCCTCACACTTATGCACATCTAGTCAGATAGAAGAGACGGGGGTCCAGCGCTGGCCGGACGCCCCGGAGCCGCCCCTCGCGCTGCCCGCCGGTTCGACGTACGTCAGCGGCGACACCGGCCCCGTCCAGGACGACGGTGGTGTCCCCTTCGGTTCCCTGGCCCCCGACGATGAACCGGCGTCGGTGAGAGTGCCGCAGATCATCGAGAGGGGACGGCTGATCGTCGGCGTGTCGCAGTCGATGAACCGCCTCGGGTTCCGCGACCCGGTCACCGGGGACATGGCCGGTTTCGAGGTGGACATCGCCCACGAGATCGCCCGGGACATCTTCGGTGACCCCGGGAGAGTGGATTTCCGCTACGTCGAGGGCGCTGACCGGGAGGACGCCCTGTACGACGGTGACGTGGACATCGTCATACGGTCGATGACGGTGACCCGGACCAGGCAGGCCACCCTCGAGTTCTCGGAACCGTATCTCACGGTCTCCCCCCGGCTGCTCGTCGGCAGGGACTCCGGGATCACCTCGGAGGCGGATCTCTCCGACCGGACGGTGTGCACCGCGGAGAACACCACCAACGCCCAGTCCGTGTCCCAGGACATACCCCACGGTCGCCTGCTCGTCACGCAGACCTGGACGGACTGTCTCATGGCCATGCAGCACGGACAGGTGGACGCCATCTTCTCCGATTCCCCGGTGCTGTCGGGGCTGCGTGCCCAGGACCCCAACACCGAGCTCATCGCGACCGACGGCTCCTCCGACGTCTACGGGGTGGCTGTCGCCCCGTCGACGGTGCGGGACACCGAAGGGCTGGTCCGCCAGGTCAATGCGACACTGGAACGTATGCGGGGTGACGGTTCCTGGACCCGCAGCTACAACAGGTGGCTCGCACCGTTCATGGGTGCCGCGGTGCAGCCGGAGGCGGAGTACCGGAGTGCGGAGGAGTCGGAGGAACTGAGGGACATCCGGCTCGCCGCACGCAGGACGCCTCCGTCAGATGAGCCCGGCGGGTCCGGCGCACCTGCCACCACCGCCGACGTACCGCAGAGCGAGGGGAACCGACAGTGAAGGACAGGAAGAACCGGGCGAACGGGGATGACCGGGCGAACGGGGGCTCCGGAGACGACGGCCGGGACGACTCCGGGATGACGCAGGGCTCCGGGGCAGGTCCGTCGGACGGGCACACCGGGCCTGTGACTGGGCCGGGTACTGAAGCGGTCGTCTTCGATCCTTTCGCCGACGATGACGACGAACCCGAGATCGACATCGCCGACCTTATGGCGGGAGGTGGAACCGCGGGCACGGGCACCGGAAATGACAGCGGGAGCGGCGGCAACGGCGGCACCGACAGCAGCACCGACAGCGTCACCGTGTCCGCCGACAGGACCGCCGAGAGAGCGACCGACGGTGCAACCGCACGGACCCCCGGCCCGACTACCTCAGACGGTGACGCGGGAACGTCTGCGACACCTTTCGATCCTTTTGCCGAGGACAGTGACGACCAGACCCCGACGGGAGCGGGCACCGACGCGACAACGACCCGCGACGCCGGGGAGCGCAGCCGGCTGGAGGCCCTCTCCACCTTCCGTCGACGCCGTGGCACCTCCCGGGCCGGGGCAGATGTCGCCGGAGGCATGGTCCGCCTGCCGTTCATACCGCCGACCGACCCTGCCAGGGCGGTGATCGACCCGGCGGAGGAGATCGCGAAGGGCACCGAAGCACCGACCCTGTCCGCCGGTGACATCGTCGCCGGGCAGTACGAGGTGATCGGTCCCATCGCCCACGGCGGGATGGGATGGATCTACCTGGCGCTGGACCACAACGTCTCCGACAGGTGGGTGGTCCTCAAGGGCATGATGGCGACGGTGACCCGCCAGGAACGGGCTGTCGCGGAATCGGAGCGGGCCTTCCTCGCCGACATCACCCACCCGGGAATCGTGAAGATCTTCAACTTCATCGACGATCCGCGCAGTCCCGGCGGTTTCATCGTCATGGAGTACGTCGGTGGGCCCTCCCTGCGCGACCGTCGGCGTCTGCAGAAGGGAAACACCCTCGACGTGGACGTCGCGATCGGGTACATCCTGTCCGTCCTCCCCGCACTGGAGTACCTGCACTCCCGGGGCGTCGTCTACAACGACCTGAAGCCGGACAACATCATCATCACCGAGGACCAGGTCAAGCTCATCGACCTCGGCGCGGTGACCGGTATCGGGGCGTACGGACATATTTTCGGCACGAAGGGTTTCCAGGCCCCGGAGATCGCGCGCACCGGCCCCACGGTCGCCAGCGACATCTACACGGTCGGCAGGACCCTCGCGAGCCTGGTGGTGAACCTCCCGGTCACCGACGGCGTCTACGATCCAGGTCTGCCCTCCCCCGACGATGAGCCGCTGTTCCGGCGTTACCTGTCGCTGTACCGGCTCCTGCTGCGGGCGACAGACCCGGACCCGGACGTGAGGTTCTCTTCGGTCCGCAGTCTGCGCGACCAGCTTGTCGGTGTGCTCAGGGAAGTGCTGGCCATCAGGGACGGGAGACAGTACCCGCACACCGCCACCCGGTTCACCGCCCAGAGGTCCACGTTCGGCACGAACCACCTGCTGTTCCGCACCGACCAGCTCCTGGACGGAATCGAACGCTCGGTGGAGATCACCGCCCCGGAGGTCGTGGCCGCTCTCCCCATCCCGTTGACGGATCCTGCGGACCCCGGCGCCGCCCTGTTGTCGGCGGCGAGCCTGACAGAGCCGGGCGAGATCATCGACACCCTGTCCACCGCGATGGACCAGCCGGGTTTCGAGAATTCCCGGGAGATCCCGTTGACCCTGGTCCGCGCCCAGCTCGACCTGGGGATGACCGCGGAGGCGGAGACCATCCTGAGGGACATGGACGCCACCGCCCGCCGCGACTGGCGTCACCAGTGGCTGTCGGGGGTGTGTGCCCTGCTCAACGGTGATTTCGTGAGCGCCCAGAGGTACTTCAATACGGTGCTGAACATTCTTCCCGGTGAACCGGCCCCGAAACTTGCACTGGCAGCTACCGATGAACTGCTGCTGCAGGCCCAGGGGGTCAACACCGTGGGGCTGCTGGACGCCGACATCCGGCGCTCGGCGATGGCGCTGACGTACCAGCAGGGACTGAACCTCGACGAGGAGACCTCGGTGCCCAGCTGGAGCCATCTCACCCTGGATCCGGTGGCTCTCCGGTTCCACGCGCTCCGACTGTACGGTCTGGTCTGGTCGACGAATCCGACGACGGTGTCCTCGGCGTTCGGGATGGCCCGGCAACTCCAGGCGGAGGGGATGGTGGACGCCGCGGTCGCGACACTGGACAGGGTGCCGGCGAACTCCCGGCACCATGAGATCGCCCGTCTGACGACGGTGCTGATGTTCATCACCGACCGTAAGGCGCTCAACGAGTCCCGTATCCGACGGGCGGGCAGGCGGCTGGAGCTTCTCCCGACGACGGAGCCGCGGATCCCCCAGCTGCGGATCGCGGTCCTCTCCGCCGCCCTGGACTGGTTGCGTGACCGGGAGTCCTCGGGCCGGCCGGTGACGGTCGGACCGGGACAGCTGTTCGACGTCGACTTCACTGAACGGGGGCTGCGGACGGGCCTGGAGCGGGGACTGCGTGAGCTTGCCCGGCAGTCACCGTTCGCCAGGCACCGTTTCCGGCTTGTCGACATGGCCAACAGGATCCGCCCACGGACCTGGTTCTGACCCGGTGCCCTCTCCTGTCGGGGCCGTCAGGCGGTTCTAGCTGTCAGCGAGCTCCGCCGCGGCACGCGCGATGGCGAGCTCCTCGTTCGTCGGGACGACGAGCACCTTCACCTCGGAATCGTCGGTGGAGATGAGGCGGGCTCCCTTCACCCCTGCTTCGTTGTTGTTCCTGGCGTCATCGATGATGATCCCGAAGTTCTCCAGGTTGGCCATGGTGTCCCTGCGGATGCCGACATGGTTCTCCCCGACTCCGGCGGTGAAGGTGATGGCGTCGAGGCGTCCCAGTTCCAGCATGTAGGAACCGACGTACTGGCGGACCCGGTGGACGTAGATGTCATAGGCTTCCTGGGCGTCCGACTCCCCTTCGTTCATGAGTTCCTGGAGCAGGCGGAAGTCATTGACGCCGCAGAGGCCCTTGAGACCGGAACGGCGGTTGAACAGGGTGTCTATCTCGTCGATGCTCATTTTTGCCTCGCGGACGAGGTGGAAGATGACGGAGGGGTCGATGTCGCCGGTACGGGTACCCATGACCAGGCCCGCCAGCGGGGTGAGCCCCATGGACGTGTCGATCGCCTTGCCGCCCCTGATCGCCGCCGCCGACGCACCGTTGCCGAGGTGCAGGGTGATCTGGTTGACCTCCCGCGGATCCTTGCCGATGATGTCGGGCACCAGACCGGAGACGTACTTGTGGCTCGTTCCGTGCGCCCCGTACCTGCGGATATGGTACTGGTCGGCGATGTCACGGTTGAGAGCGTAGCGGGATGCGGCGTCCGGCAGCGAGTGGAAGAACGCGGTGTCGAACACCGCGACATGGGGGACGTCCGGGAGCAGTGCCCGGGCGTTCTCGATCCCGTCGAGGTGGGCCGGGTTGTGCAGCGGGGCCAGGGGGATCAGTGAGCCGATCTGTTCGGCGACCCGGTCGTCGATGATCACCGGTTCGTTGAAGATGGACCCGCCCTGCACCACGCGGTGGCCGACAGCGTGGACGTCAAGGTCCTGCGGGCCGACCCCCAGCAGGGACATCATGCCGAAGGCACGTTCCAGGCCGACCGAGTGGCTGAGGATCGGGCGCCGGTCCTCGATGGTGTTGTTCTCGGTGACGATCCGGATGTGACCGCGGGACTCACCGATCTGCTCGACCAGTCCGGAGAGGAAAGGGACGTCCGGGTGCTCGGCCTCAAGGTCGAGGACCTGGAACTTGATGGAGGAGGAGCCGGAGTTCAGGACCAGGATGTGCTGCGTCATGGTTGTGGGTGACCTTTCGGTTAGTTGCCGGCCTGGATGGCAGTGATCGCGACGGTGTTGACGATGTCCGCGACCGTGGCCCCGCGGGACAGGTCGTTGACGGGCTTGTTGAGTCCCTGGAGAATCGGGCCGACCGCCAGGGCGTCAGCGGTGCGCTGCACGGCCTTGTAGGTGATGTTCCCGCTGTTCAGGTCCGGGAAGACGAAGACGTTGGCGTGGCCGGCGACAGTGGAACCCGGGAGTTTCTTCTGTCCGACGGACTCGACGACCGCGGCGTCGAACTGGAGCGGGCCGTCGATGCTGAGGTCCGGTGCCGCGGAATGTGCCAGCGAGACCGCTTCGGCGACAGCCTCCACGTCCGCACCTGACCCGGAGGATCCGGTGGAGTAGGAGAGCATCGCGACCCTGGGGTCGATGCCGAACTGTGCGGCGGTCTTCGCCGAGACCACGGCGATCTCCGCCAGCTGGGCCGGGGTGGGGTCCGGGTTCACGGCGCAGTCGCCGAAGGCCCAGAGGACGCCGTCCATGACCATGAGGAAGATCGAGGAGACGATGGACGCCTCGGGAACAGTCTTGATGATCTGGAAGCTGGGCCTGATGGTGTGCGCGGTGGTGTGGGCGGCACCGGAGACCATGCCGTCGGCCAGTCCGAGATGGATCATCATCGTCGCGTAGTAGCTGATGTCCTTCATCGTCTCCCGTGCCTCGTCGAGGGTGACTCCCTTGGCCCGCCGGAGTTCGGCGAACTCGGCGGCGAACCGTTCAAGGTCGTCCCCCTTCGTCGGGTCGGTCAACGTGGCACCCGACAGGTCGAGTCCGAGCTCGTGGCCGCGGGCGGCGATACCGGACGGGTCGCCGAGGATGGTGAGGTCGCAGACCTTCTTCGAGAGCAGCTGGTGGGCGGCGGTGAGGATACGGTCGTCATCACCCTCGGGCAACACGATGTGCGCGGACGCGGCGCGGGCCTGGATGATGAGGTTGCGTTCGAAGACCTCCGGGCCGACGACCGGTGTGGAGGGGTCGGCGTTGTCCAGCCTGTCCAGCTCGGTGAAGGCGATCGCCTCCCCCTCCGCCTCGAGTGCGGACCCACCGTGGGAGCCGTCCATCAGTGCGATGCCGCGGGGGATGCGACCGACCCGGACGAGCTGTCCGGACACCTGCTGGAGCTGGAGGTGGTCCTGTTCGCCGGCGGCGACGAGGAATTGTGGTGCACCCACCGCCGCAGCGAGGCGGGAGTCGAACATCGGCTCCCCGGTGGCGACGAGCACTCCTCCGTCGGTGTCGAGGGCGACGTCCAGGGCGGCACTGAAATCCGGTGCTGCGGGGCGGAGCGTGTCGAAGATGTCGGTGACGGTTCCGACATCGGGACCGTCAACGGCTCCCAGGGTGCTGAGCAGCTCCCTTCGGCGGCCTGCTGCGGTGGCGATCGGACTGAGCACGGCGCGAACTGTCACGGAATCTCCTGTGTGGTGTGGTCTACACGGACCTTACTATTGTGCACCGAACCACAAGCGGTGACCAACGCCACATTTTCGGGCACGGGCAAACAGGCTCTAACCTGTGGTGAAAGCCCCGCTCGCGGGGGCACCCGCGTTATCCACAACCTCGCCGGGACGGTCTGCCGCGACGTCACCGGCACCGGTGTGGCCGTCGCTACCGCCACGACCCTCGCGACCCTCGCGACCACGACGGCGGAACGCGCGGACCGCGGTCACGGCGACCAGCACGCTGAGAGGAACGGCCAGCGCCGCCACGAGCAGTGCCCCCGGAACACCCGCGGACTCCACGACACGGATCCCGTTGAGGACGACGAGCAGCGCACCGACCAGTCCACCCAGAATGTCAGGTCTCACGACTGTGACCACCCAGGCCGCGACCGGTGCACCGAGCGCACCGCCGACGAGCAGACCGACCACCGGCTGCCATGAGCCGTGGACCTGCTCCAGACCGAACAGGAAGCCCAGCGACGCCGACACCGCGACAAGGAACTCGGCGGTGTTCACCGTTCCGATGATCAGCCGCGGTTCCCGGCGTCCCACACTCAGCAGTGTCGAGGTGGTCACCGGTCCCCAACCGCCGCCACCGGTGGCGTCGAGGAATCCGCCGCCCAGACCGAGTGCCACCAGTCCCAGGCGTCGCCGGTCCCGGTGGTGCCGCTCAGCGGTCGGCTCTGCGGACGGCTCCCCGGCCACATTCCCGGCCAGTTCCCCACTGTCCCCGCCGCTGTGCCGGCGTGCCCTCTTCTCCGCCCTCTCCGGTGTCTCCCTCCAGGGCAGGGCGATGCTGCGGACAAGTACGTACGCTCCGAGGAGAAGCAGCAGGCAGGAGACGACGGGTTCAGCGGCCTCGCCTGACATCCCCGACAGGACGGTCGCCCCGGCGAACGCCCCCACCGCCCCAGGGACACCGAGGCACAGCACGGTAGGCCAGTGGACATTGCGCAGCCGCCAGTGAGCCAGTCCCGAGAACAGGGTCGTACCCACCTCGGCGAAGTGCACAGCCGCGCTCGCCTGCGCCGGTGCCGCTCCGGACAGGATCAGCGCCGTCGTCGCGGTGATCCCGAAGGCCATGCCCAGGGCGCCGTCGACCAGCTGTGCCAGCAGACCTGCCACAGCGAAGAGGAGAAGTTTCATTCCCGCGGCCTCCCGGCCCAGGCGGCCCTGACCCTGTCGAGGACGACCGGTACAACGGCGGTGTCCAGTGGGACACCGGTGGTGACCGGGATGTCCCGCGGCAGTCCGTGGAGGACATCCACCGCGGCGTCCCACAGGGTCCCCGGGGACGTGAACAGAGGTGCCACGTGCACGGGAGCGGCGGAGGAGCCGGCGGCCTGCTCCACTGCCGCGAGGAGAGCCGCGGGGCCGGTGTTCCCGGGGCCGGTGGCGGTGAGTGCCACGACATCTCCGTCTTCCAGGCCTGCCAGGTTGCCCGCCCTCACGGCGAGACCGGCGACAGTCTCGTTGGCACCCGCCACCGAGGAGCCCACGGAGTACAGGATGTAACGCCGGGTGCCCCGGGGGATGCGGGACGCCAGGAGTGCGGCGACATCGTCACCGGTACCGGGACCGTCGGCGAGCCGGAACTCCAGCCCGGTCTCCCTGGCGGCCTCCCCGAGAACCTCCGGGACATCATTGTTGAGATGGTAGGCCCGGGTGAACAACATCGGTACCACGGTGACCTGCCGGTACCCTGCCTCAGCGAGGTCACGGGCGACAGCGCCGAAGGTCAGCGGTGAGAAGTCGAGGTAGGCGGCCCGTGCCGGCACCCCGGTGGACTCACCCACCGCATCAGCGATCCTGGCCACCGCGGCATCCGCCTCCGGATGCCGGGACCCGTGTGCCAGACAGATCACCGGGGCCGCGTCCGTGCCGTCTTTCGCCAGAGTTGCTGGCACCTTTCTCCTCCTGTATTCCCGGTCCGGCTGTCGTCGCCGCCTGTGCCACCTGCGCGGCCGTCGCCGCCTGTGCCGCCGTTACTGTCCCGACCGGTCCCCGGTGTCGCTGACCAGTCCGGCGGTGAGGGTGTCCCCGTCCCCGGGGCTGACCAGGAGGAAGGACCCGACCCGTCCACCCCGCCGGTACTCCTCGACCGGAAGCGGCTCCGCCACGGTGACCCGGACCTCGGCAATGTCGTTGAGCTGCAGGGTCGGGTCGTCACCACGGTCGGCGGACTCCCCGCCGAGGATGTCGACCCTGCGGACGATCTCGTCGACCCGCGCCCTGACCAGGGAGGTCCCGTACCGCAGAAGAACATTGCCGCGCACACGCACCGGCGACTCCGCAAGATGGAACACCAGTGCGCTGAACGTGCTCACCGGGGCGGGGAGCGGGTCCCCATCGATTCCGGTGGCGATGAGGTCACCGCGGGCGATGTCGATGTCATCGGCCAGGCGGAGGGTCACCGACTCCCCGCGGACGGCCCGGTCCTGCGCGCCACCGGGACCGTCGATGCCGACGACGGTGGTGGTGCGTCCGCCGGCTCCGCCGACAGTGACGGTGTCCCCGACAGAGACCGACCCGGAGGTCAGTCGTCCGGCGTAGCCCCGGTAGTCGGAGGCGTGGTCACGGATGACCACCTGCACGGGGAAGCGGAGTCCCCGCTCCCGGCCCGCGTTGACCCGGGCGGGCCGGGCGGTCTCCAGGATCTCCAGGACCGAGGGACCGCTGTACCAGGGCGTGTTCTCCGACCTGGTGACGACATTGTCACCCAGCAGGGCCGAGGTGGGGACGATGTCGACCTTCGGCAGACCCAGCTCCGTCGCCAGTTCCCTGACGTCGGCGGCGATCCTGCCGAACACCTCCTCGGAGAAGTCCACGGCATCGATCTTGTTCACTGCGACGACGACATGGGAGGTCCGCATCATCGCTGCGACGGTCAGATGCCGGCGGGTCTGTTCGATCACGCCGTTGCGCGCGTCAATGAGCACGATGACCAGTTCAGAGGTCGACAGCCCGGTCACGGTGTTTCGGGTGTACTGCACATGCCCGGGGCAGTCCGCCAGAATGAACGAACGCCGGTCCGTGGCGAAGTAGCGGTAGGCGACGTCGATGGTGATTCCCTGCTCACGCTCGGCGCGCAGACCGTCGACGAGCAGGGACAGGTCCGGGTTCTCCAGGCCCCGCGCGGCGGACACCCGCCGCACCGCCTCGAACTGGTCGGCCAGGATCGACTTCGTGTCGTGGAGCAGACGGCCGACGAAGGTGGACTTCCCGTCGTCGACGGAACCCGCGGTGCACAGCCGCAGGGTCGGCAGTGCGGTGGTCTCCGACAGGTCGGTCCCCACACCGGAATCCCGGTCGGCGGCACCGTCAGTGGCCACGGTTGCTGCGTTGGTTGCGGCGGTGGTTGCGGCGGTCATCAGAAGTAGCCTTCCTTCTTGCGGTCCTCCATGGAGGACTCGGAGAGTTTGTCGTCGGCGCGGGTCGCACCCCGCTCAGTGGTGGTCGAGGACCTGATCTCCTCGATGACTTCGTCGACCGTCGCAGCCTCGGAGAGCACGGCTCCGGTGCAGGACATGTCCCCGACAGTGCGGTAGCGCACCGTCCTGGTCTCCACGGTCTCCCCCTCCTTCGGGCCGCCCCAGTCGCCGGCGGTCAGCCACATGCCGTTGCGGTTGAAGACCTCGCGGCGGTGGGCGTAGTAGATCTGCGGGATCTCCACGTCGCGGTCGCGGATGTACTCCCAGATGTCCGCCTCGGTCCAGTTCGAGATCGGGAAGACCCGGATGTTCTCGCCGGCCTGGTGGCGGCCGTTGTACAGCCCCCACAGTTCCGGACGCTGACGCCGGGGATTCCATCCTCCGAAGGAGTCACGCACCGAGAAAACGCGCTCCTTGGCCCGGGCCTTCTCCTCGTCACGCCGGGCGCCACCGATCACGGCGTCATAGCCCCGGTTCTGGATCGTCTCGACCAGCGGGACGGTCTGCAGCGGGTTGCGGGTCCCGTCGGGGCGTTCCTGGACCGCTCCGGAGTCGATCCAGTCCTGCACCAGCGCGACATGCAGGCTGATCCGGGGGTCGGCGGCGACGCGGTCCCGGAACTCGATGACCTCCGGGAAGTTGTGGCCGGTGTCGACGTGGATCAGCTCGAAGGGGACCGCTGCCGGGGCGAATGCCCGCTTCGCGAGTTCGAGGACGACGACGGAGTCTTTGCCGGAGGAGAACAGGAGACCCGGCCGGTCGAACTGGCCGGCGACTTCCCGGAGGATCTCGATGGCCTCGGCCTCCAGGCTGGCGAGGTGGGGGCTGAGCTTCTTCTGGTTCTTTTCGGTGGTTGCAGTGGTCACAGGTGGAGTCCGCATTCTGTCTTGGTGGAGCCGGCCCAGCGGCCGGAACGGGGGTCTTCGCCGGGGGCGACGGGGAGAGTGCAGGTGGCACAGCCGATGGAGGGGTAGCCCTGCCTGGTCAACGGGTTGATGATGAGGTCGTGTTCCTCGATGTAGTCCTCGACGTCCTGGTCTGTCCAGGCGACGATCGGGTTGATCTTCAGACGCCCGGTGCGGTCGACGTCGAGGACAGGGGTGTTCTTCCGCAGCTCGCTGTCGACCCGCTTCACCCCGGAGATCCAGGCCTCGTAGGGGTTGAGCATCCGTGCGAGGGGTTCCACCTTGCGCATCCTGCAGCAGGCCGTGGGGTTCGACCGGTAGAGGTTCGCCCCGTACTCACGGTCCTGTTCAGCGACCGTGAGAACGGGTTCCACGGTCTTCAACGGCAGGCGGTAGCGTTCATCGACCTTCCGGGCCACCTCGTAGGTCTCGTCGAAGTGGTAGCCGGTGTCGAGGAACACCAGGTCGGCGTCGTGCACCCGGTCCTGCACCAGTTCCGCCAGCACCGTGTCCTGCATGGACATGGTCACGGCGACGGTTCCGGTGACGTACGTGTTGACCCAGTCGAGGATCTCTTCGGCGGTTTTTCCCTCCAGGCATGGGTTCCATTCGTCCACCAGCGCCCGGTGTACCGCGCTCTGCTCGGCACTGAGGTGGGTGGTTGTCGTCGGCGCGCCGGCGGGACTGACCTCCGGGTCCTTCAGGGGCCTGTCCGGGGTTGCACCGGTGATCCCGGGTCCCACAAGACCGGTCAGCGCCGTGATGCCGGCGGCTGCGCCCGCGTTAGTCATTGACTGCTCTTCCCTAAGCTCTTCTCGGCGTTTCCTGTCGTCCACCGCGGTCCGTCGTCAACAGACCGAGTGGTCTAATGCTGCCCCACACTAGACCACTCGGTTCACCTGGGGCAACAGGGAAGTTCCGTACCCCTACAAGCTGGATTTGTATATTCAGTTCAGGGCGTAAAAAACTCCCGGACAGAGGGGTCTGTCACCGCCCCCGGGACCACACCGACCACAGCTCGGCGTACCTGCCCCCGGACGCCACCAGGTCCTCGTGGGTCCCGCGCTCGATGATCCGCCCGTCCTCCATCACCAGAATCTCGTCAGCTTCCCGCGCCTGGTCCAGGCGGTGTGCCACCGTCAACGCCGTCCGCCCCTCGGTGACCCGGCGGGCGGCGTCCTCCAGCGCCCGTGCCCCGGAGGACCCCGCCTCCGCGGTCGCCTCGTCCAGCACCACGACTCTCGGGTCACGCAACAGGATCCTCGCCAACGCCAGCTGCTGTGACACGACAGGGTCAGGGACCACACCACGGCTGCCGACCTCGGTGTCCAGTCCGTCGGGCAGCCGGTCCACCCACTCAAGTGCCCCCACCGCGGACAGGGCGTCCCGGAGCTCCCCGTCACCCGCGCCAGGTGCCGCGAGCAGCAGGTCGTCGCGCAACGTCCCCGAGAAGACATGCACCTCCTGGGAGACCAGCGCCAGCCGTGCCGCACGCTCGGCATCGGACAGTTCCGTCACCGGTACCCCGTCCACGGTCACCGCCCCCGTGGTCGGCTCCCTCAGACCTGCGAGCAGCGTGGCCACGGTGGTCTTCCCCGCGCCCGAGGATCCCACCAGAGCCACGGTTCGGCCGGGGGTGACCCGGAAACTCACGTCCTCGACCGCCCAGTCCACGGAACCGTCACCCGCCCCGTCCCCCTCTGTCGGCCCGTAGCTGAATCCGACCCCGTCCATCACGATCTCGCCCCGGGGCTCCGGCGCACCCGCGTCCGGAACCGGCCGCGGCGGATCCACGGTGACCCCGATGATCCTCGCCAGTGACGCATACCCCGACTGGGCGGCGTCCAGAACCCTCATGACCTGCTGCAACGGTCCGCGGACCCGGATCACCATCAACGCCGCGCCGGTGACCGCACCCACCCCGAGGACGCCGTGACCCACGAGGAAGAAGCCCAGCAGCACCGTCGAGGAGATCATCACCAGCTCCGCGACCAGCATCCTGTTCAGCAGGGTGACCATGACACGGTTGGCGGCCACCGCATTCGTCGCCACCGACCAGGACGCCTCCCCGATCCGGTCGTGCATCTCCTGCTCCATGCGGAACGCCCGGACCGTACGGCGTCCGTGGATGGCCTCCAGGACCCGGCGTGCCCGCAGCCCCATCGACGCCCGCTCCGCAGCGAAAAGCTGCGGGGCCCGGCGCAGGTAGGAGCGGGCGGAGAACCAGTACACCGGCGAGACCAGCACCAGGACCAGAAGGAACCGCCAGTCCACGCTGAGCAGCCCCACCCCGGTCGCAGCAATGACGAACACCGCACCGGAGAGCACCGGCATGACCTCCATCACCGCCGAGGAGACCTGTGCGACGTCGTCTGTCGAGCGGCTCACGACGTCACCGGTACCGGCGTCCTCCACCCGGTGCATCGGCAGTCCGAGTGCGGTGCCGACCATCTCCTCACGGAGATTGGCGATCATGCGTTCCGACAGCCTCGCGAGCAGGAAGTAGCCGGCACCGTCAGCGACACCGGCGCCCACCGCGGCGGCGACCATCAGCCCGGCGGTCCGCCACAGGGCTGCGTCACCGTCGGCGCCGGAGGCCGTGTCTGCGGCGGTGAC
>LT160593.1:221823-275582 GCA_900049755.1 Corynebacterium provencense | reverse complement strand
AACGGGGGGGCGAGATCCACTGCCTGTCTCTAAAAAACAACAAGAAGTGAAAAAGAGACAGGCGTCCCACCGTGTGGTGGCGACCACCTGCCACGCCGGCGCGTCGCTGAGCACCAGCAGACGACGCCCGGTGCCGCTGTAGCGGGCGGCGACACGTTCGGCGATGTGCTGTTCGGTCACCGAGTCCACCGCGGTGGTCGGGTCCGTGAGCACGAGTAGCTCCGGGTCGGCGGCCAGGGCCCTGGCCAGGGCTACACGCTGCCGTTGACCACCCGACAGTCCGTGTCCCCCCTCACCCACCGGACGGTCGGGTCCGCCGGGAATGTCCGCACAGTCGGCGAGGACGAGCGCGGCGTCCGCCACCTCCGGGTCCGGGTGAACATTGTCACGCAGCGATCCGTCGAACAGGTCCGCGGTGTGCGGGGCCACGATGACCCGGTCGCGGGGCAGATGCTGCAGGGCATCGGCCAACCTGGTCGACCGGCCCGTTCCGCGGACCACCGTGAGACCCGTGGGGACCGCGTCAAGCACCGCCGAGGTGGCGGACTCCGACGCCTCCCCCACGGTGACGTACGGTGCGGTGAGCACGCTGACGACCCTCCGACCGGACGCCGCGGACACCGCGACCCGGGTGGCGAAGTTCCGCCCGAGCATGGTCATCGGGTGGACCACGTACTGGGACAGGCCGACGACGGTGATCAGCTGACCGACAGTCAGACCGTCGTGGAGGGCCAGCCACCCGGCGGCGACGCCGACCGCGACGACGTAGACCGCGCCGATGGACTGGGTACTCGCCGTCAGACGGGCTTCGGCCGCGTTGGCCGCGACCGTCGCCCGGTAGGCCCGGTCCGAGTGACCCCGGTACCTGTCCCGCATCGTGGAGACCACGCCGAGACCCTTGATGATCCGCAGACCACGCACCGCGTCGGTGGCCACCGCCGCCGTGCGTGCGAGAGCCGTCTGACGGGCACCAGCCCGGGCACGCAGCGGGCGGGCCGCACGCACCGACAGCAGGACCACAGCGGGGGCACCCAGAAGAACCGCCAGTCCGAGACGCCAGTCCACGGTGAGCACAACCGCGGCGACATAGAGTATCGAACCGAGCTCCGCGACGGGGAAGACGGTCATCACCACGATCTCGGCGGCCTTGTTGGCGTCGGTGCTCGCCACCGACAACAGCCCCCCGGCAGTACGTTCCACTCCGGCACCTCCGGCCGGCACACCGACCCCGCGCGGATCCTGGATGCGGTCGGTGACCGCCGTGCGCAGGTCATGGCTGAGCTGCTGGAGGATCATCTCCAGGTAACGGCGTCCGAACCAGACGGCCACCCCGTTGAGACAGAACAGGGCGACGAGGGCGCCGAGCCAGACAAGGAGCTGGCGGACACTGCCCGTGGCGACAGCCTCGTCGATGGCCCGTCCGACGATCACCGAGGTGGTCGCGTTGCAGATGAACCCGAGGAGCATCCCGCCCGAGGCGAGGAACTGCCGGGGCCGTTGCGAGAACGCCACCTTGAACAGCCAGTGCGGATCCGTGGGCTCCGGCAGCCGGGACACCCGGACGCTGAGCCTGCCCGAACTGACGGACCCGTCGTGACGGTCCTGCCGGGGGTCGTGCCGGGGGTGTCGTTCCTGTCCGTCGCGCTGCGCCATGACCTCCGAGGCTACCGCTCTACACGCCGCGGGGTAACTGCCCGTGCAGTTTGACTGAAAAGACCCTGCAGCAGTCCCTGCACTGCCATGCGTTGTCTGTCTCCGGATCCGGCCAGAGGTTCTCCGATGCGCAGTAGGGGCAGTTCATCACGGTGGCCCTCCGGGGGTTGGGGTGGGCGGATTTCCCGCCGATGGTCAGGTTCGTCTCGTCCGTCACTGCAGGACCGCCTCATCCGCCCGCAGCACCCAGTCACGGAACTGCTCCCCGTCGTTGCGCTGCTCCTTGTAGTGCTCCACCACGCGGACGATGTAGTCGTCCAGACCGGCGGAGGTCACCTTGTGACCGCGCAGCTTCTTGCCGAAGTCGGGGTGCATGCCCAGGGCGCCGCCGAGGTGCACCTGGAATCCCTCGACCCGGTTGCCGTTCTCGTCGGTGACGATCTGGCCCTTCAGACCGATGTCCGCGACCTGTGTGCGGGCGCAGGAGTTCGGGCACCCGTTGAGACTGATCTTCAGGGGGACGTCCAGGTCTCCGAGACGTTCCTCGAGCTGGTCGGTGAGTTCGATGGCCCGGGCCTTGGTCGTGACCAGTGCGAGCTTGCAGAACTCCAGACCGGTGCAGGAGATGATGTCGCGCCGGAAGCTGGACGGCCTGGCAGACAGTCCTTCCCTGTCCAGGGCGGCGACGAGGTCGTCGACGTCCTCCCCGTCCACGTCGAGGAAGAGCAGTTCCTTGTCAGGGGTGGTCCGCAGCTGGGAGACACCGTGGGCCTCGGCGAGGTCCGCGAGCCGTTGCAGCTGGTCGCCTTCGGTGTGGCCCACGGTGGGCTTGACACCGACGTAGAACCTTCCGTTCCTCTGCTCGTGGACTCCCACGTGGTCACGGTAGCCCGGCCAGATCTCCGGAGCCGGACCGTCGGTGAGCGGGTGCCCGAGGTAGTCCTCCTCGAGGATGCGGCGGAACTTCTCGATGCCCCAGTCGGCGACGAGGAACTTCAGACGGGCACGGTTGCGCAGCTTACGGTAGCCGTAGTCACGGAAGATCCGGACCACACCGACCCACACCTCGGGGACCTGGTCGATCGGCACCCACACCCCGAGTCGCCGCGAGAGCATCGGGTTGGTGGAGAGCCCGCCGCCGACCCAGACATCGAAGCCGGGGCCTTTCTCCGGGTGCTCGGAGCCGATGAAGGAGATGTCCTGGATCTCGTGGGTCACGTCCTGCCGACGGTTGCCGGAGATCGCCGACTTGAACTTGCGGGGGAGGTTGGCGAACTCTTCGCGTGTCAGCCAGTTCTCCTTGATTTCCCTGATGGCGGGGGTGGCGTCGATGATCTCGTCCTTGGAGATCCCTGCCACCGGAGAGCCGAGGATGACGCGCGGGACGTCGCCGCATCCGAAGAAGGTGTCCAGGTTCACCTGGGCGAGTCTGTCCCAGATCTCCGGGACGTCCTCGATCCTCACCCAGTGCAGCTGGATGTTCTGGCGGTCGGTGAAGTCGGCG
This sequence comes from Corynebacterium provencense, assembly GCA_900049755.1. Classification (GTDB taxonomy): domain Bacteria; phylum Actinomycetota; class Actinomycetes; order Mycobacteriales; family Mycobacteriaceae; genus Corynebacterium; species Corynebacterium neomassiliense. The sequence continues at coordinate 272,425 of LT160593.1, read as the reverse complement.
GAACCGCGGGCGAACCTGGAGGAGATCTCCCCGATGACCCGCAGCTGGCGCGGGGTGACCTGCCCGCCGTCCAACCTGATCCGCATCATGAAGTAACGGTCCTGCAGTTCCGCGTTGGACAGGGTGCCGGTCTGCTCACCGTCCATGTCCTGACGCCGCTGCGTGTACATCCCGATCCACTTGAACCGGGGGGCGAGATCCTCTGCCGGGATGGAGTCGAATCCCTGGAGGGCGTAGATGTTCCGCACCCGGTCGGCGACGGCGAGTCCGGCGTCCTCCCGTTTGATGCGTTCGTCGTCGTTGAGGGGACGGTGCCCGTCGATGAGCCACTGGCCCTGTGGTTTGGGGGCGCGGCGTTCCTCCTTCTCCTCGTCGGTGAGTGTCCTGGGGGCAGGCAGCCCGGCGGGCGGGGCGGGCCGGGCGGCTCCGGCCTACCCATCTAGAAGTTTCGCCGCCTGCGCGGCTGCTCTGGCGGCCGCCGCCGCGGAATCCCTGGCTGCGGTCGCTTCACGGACATGCTCACGGGCGGCATCCACCCTGGATGTGGCATCCACCCTGGACGAGGCGCGGGAAGGCGTCTCGGTCGCCGTGGTCATAGGTACCCTTCTCTCTGAGCGGCTCTCTGTCCAGACTGCTCGGTCTAGCATTCGTCGACGCCCCAGAGTAGACCGCTCGGTTCAGATACACAACGCAGGACGCCCTCATCCCCACCCGGCACAATTCACCTTGCATAGAACAGACCAAGCGGTCTAGACTGCGGTCCGACCCACCTGCCCTGCCCACTTCCGCGTGCCCGGCCCTTCCCGGGGAAGTCAGGCCAGGCTAACGTGGAAGCACTGTCATCAACGGATTGGACCCTCGTATTCATGTCTGACAACCGACCGCTCCGCGTCGCCGTCATCGGATCCGGCCCGGCCGGCATCTACGCCTCTGACGCCCTGATGAAATCCGGCCAGGAGGTCTCCATCGACCTCTACGAGCGCATGCCCGCCCCATTCGGACTGATCCGGTACGGCGTCGCCCCTGACCATCCCCGCATCAAGGGCATCATCAAGAGCCTCCACAAGGTGCTGGACAAGCCCCAGATCCGCCTGCTGGGCAATATCAACGTCGGCGAGGACGTCACCCTGGACGACCTGAAGAAGCACTATGACGCCGTGATCTACGCCACGGGCGCCACCGACGACCGCGAACTGAACATCCCCGGCGGCGAACACACCATCGGTGCCGGAAAGTTCGTCGGCTTCTACGACGCCAACCCGCACTTCTCCGAATCCTGGTCACAGCCGGCCGAATCCGTCGCCGTGATCGGGGTGGGAAATGTCGGCCTCGACATCGCCCGCGTGCTGGCGAAGACCGGGGACGAACTCCTGGTCACCGAGATTCCCGACAATGTCTACGAGTCCCTGAAAAACAACCGGGCCCGGGAAGTCCACGTTTTCGGACGCCGTGGTCCCGCCCAGGCGAAGTTCACCCCCCTGGAACTCAAGGAGCTCAACCACTCGAAGACCATCGAGGTCGTCGTCGACCCGGAGGACATCGACTACGACGAGGCGTCCATGGAGGCCCGTCACAACTCGAAGATCACCGACCAGGTCTGCACCATTCTCGAGAACTACGCCATCGCCGACCCCAAGAATGCCCCCCACAAGCTCTACCTGCACTTCTTCGAGTCCCCGGTGGAGGTGAAGACCGACGCCGACGGCAAGGTCACCGGTCTCGTCACTGAACGCACCACCTACCGGGACGGCAAGGTCGTCGGCACCGGCAAGCTCACCGAGTGGCCGGTCGGCGACGTCTACCGTGCCGTGGGCTACAAGTCCCACAGGCCGGCGGACATTCCGTGGGATGACCGCCAGAACGTCATCCCCAACGTCGGTGGACGTGTCCTCACCGAAGGTCCGACCGCGGACGGCATCGCCGGCGTGCCCGGCTCCGCCGACCCCGAGGCCGAACTGCGCGAAACCCTCCCCGGTGTCTACACCACCGGCTGGGTTCGCCGCGGCCCGGTGGGGCTGATCGGCAACACCAAGGGTGACGCCAACCAGGCCGTCGCCAACCTGCTCGAGGATGTCGCGCAGGGGATCGGATTCCAGCCTGAGGACGCGTCCGAGGAGGGCGTGATCGAACTGCTGCACTCGCGGGGTATCGACTACACCACCTGGGAAGGGTGGCACAACCTCGACGCCCACGAGCGTGCCCTGGGCGAGGCAGAGGGACGCGAGCGCAAGAAGGTCCGCGAGATCGAGGAAATGGTCCGCTACTCCTCCGGCGAAGCCCGGGTCGAGGCGTAGGACAGATCCTCTCACCCTAGGTCACCGTTGTGACCCGGGGTTTTCGTTGCTGCAGTTCGGCGCTAGCGTGTGAAGCGTTAAAAGTAGGGTCGAATCTGCACCGTCGATGCACGTGAGTCGACTGATCTTGACTGACTTCACACACCGGCCGGGCGATCAGACTGTCACCCAGGCAAGACGCTCCTGTCCCCAGGCATCCGCCTCAAAGTCACCGTGGTTCCCTAACACGCTGAGGTCCGGAGATCCGGGGCACAGACCGGACCACCGTCCAGGCACGCCGATATCATCAGCGGCCTCCACTCCTCGTGCGACTTCTCGTCCACTGCGCCAGAGCCGATGCCCAAGGCAATGGCGTCCCGGGCTGCCCGATGGCGACAACGAAGACCAGTCCCACCGAGGAACCACCAGGTACGACGCCGTCCCACTTTGAGTGACACGGTTCGAGATTGGAACAGGTCGGGTGTCAGGGAGTAGCTTGCCGCGACACCCAGCGAGGTATCAGGTGACGCGGTGGAAGGACGTTTCTACTGCAACTCTCCCGCTGTCAGTCGCGCCATGCCTAACGGCAGTCCGGTGTCTGACGGGAACAACAGCCCGTCGGTGGTGGTCGACACGGAGACATGTTGCCCGACGTAACCGGTCCAACTGATGGAACTTGTCGACCCGAGCGGGGTGGCCAGGCTGACGTAACTGACCGTCTTCTCCCATACTGATCCGGGACTGCCGGACTTCAGCGCCGTAATCTGCTGCGGACTATCGAGTTTCAGAACCAGGTAGCCTTTGACGTCCGCTTCCCCATTCGGGGTGGCCACACCCCGGCTTGTCTCTGCTGTGACGGCCATGAGCTCACTGGGGGTCATGTCGACGACCGTGCCGGTGAGGACCATCTGGCCGTCGACAGTGTTGCCCGGGGTGGGCTGTTGCTGATGCCCCGGAGATGCCCCGGGACTCGAGTTCTCGTCGACGAGGTACAGCAGGCTGCCATTACCCGCCTTCTCGATACGGACCTGGGCGTTGTTCCCACCGGAGCAGTTCGCGGTGCCGCCACCGGAACCGATCACGCAACTCATCGTGTAGGTGGTGCTCGTCGTCGGACTGGACGCAGTGACGGTGGTGGCACCGGCACCTCCATTGGCACCGGCGGGCGAGGCGGTGTCCGGTCCCCACGTCGTACCCAACGCCTCCTTCGCGACATTCATCGCGAAGCCGCAGCTGGTGACGCTGCCAGCCGTGATCGTCGCACCGTCGACTGTGCCACAGTTTCCACCGATCTGGGAGAACGGTGCGGTCGCATTCACAGACAGCGCTCCACTGCGGGCTGTCGTCGGCCGCGGGCCTTCGCCGGACGCCGCATCCTCCTCTGCCCCGTCGACGACCAGGGAATCGATAGCCGAGGAATCGTCGGTGGAGATCCAGGAGATCTCGGTCCGGAGAGCTGCCAGATCCTGAGGAGTCTGGTCTAACCGGTAGTTCCAGACCTGACCGGAATCGGCCATCTCCGCCCCATCGAAGGCCCAGAGCGTCGACATTGCCTCACCGGTCCCACCCGTCAGGTCAGTTTGAAGCACACCGCTACTGTCGGACGCCGTATACACAGCGGACCGGGAACCGCCGGCAGATGATGCACCCTCATGGAAAATCTTGGCGGGGGTGATGAGCGTGCCGTCCTCCGTGGCACCGTACACCCGGATCGGACTGAATCCTCTACCATCCGCCTTGACCAGCAGTTCCGGTGCTCTGTCGGCATTGAGGTCAGCCAGTGTGTATTCGAAGTCTCCGGTGTAGTCGATTCCGGGACCCCCCGGTTCATCGAAGTCAGCGGTGGTCAGATCACCGAGGACGCCCCGGTAGGTCTTTTTCAGAGCCTCTGCCCTCTGCGCGCCGACGCCACTGCCGCTGTCATCGTCGGCAGTTGGCGAAGACCCGTCCGACGATGCTCCAGAGGTGCCCCCGGAACCGCATGCGGTGACGGTCAGGGCCATGACGGTGGCCAACGCAGCTAGGCCTGTGGCGTGACCTAAGCTGGCAGTACGCCGTAGGTAATGAACCATGATACTCTCCCTGTGAGTTTGATCAGGCCTTAAGTGTATACAAATTCGTCACCCGCGCATAATATATCATGAACCTACCTTAGAGAGGAGCTGTCTTCGCCAGTCGTTGGCATCGTAACTCACGTGAGCAGTAAGCCTTAACAACTCAAAAGAGTTAGGCGCACAGACCACATCTCCGGACATACACGGGGAGATAATCCTCGACTTCCACTCCATTGGAAGAACGTCGTCAACTGCACCGGAATCTATCCCGTGGTGGAGTGCCACCTGGGCAATCCCCTGTCTCGCATCGGTACCATACTCCGGGATAGTCTCTACGTTGTCGTAGGGAACCTTGTCCCCGTCCCCGATCAGAACCACTGCGGTGATCCGAGCATCAGGACCGATCGCCCGCAGCGCACGGTGCACTGCCATTGCACCCTGGGAGAATCCAGCAACCACGATCTTTGAATCACCACACTCCTCCGTCGTCGTCCTTATCAGCTGCTCGGCCTCCGACGCGCCAGTGGAGACCGAATCCATGAAAGCTGTCCAGTTATCCACCGTCGGCTTGACAGGTACAGCCGTAGCCGGATACTCCACAGTCCGGAGGTTGATATCCGTCCCCTCCGGAAGATCGACTGCAAGATTCTGGTAAGTGTCCTCAACGATGCCGCCTACACCACTGTCGGCAATCTCGGTAATCCCGGAGGAAGGGTCACTGTCACGTTGACCGGAACCGGCTGCGCCGATGAACTCCACGTCAGCACAGGACGCCGTCGCTGACGGTGATCCGGAGCGGACAGCAATGACCGCAACTGCCGCGACCAGGACAATGATCAGGGCCAGCGCCCCGACAACGAGAAGCCACAGGGACCGCCGTTGCGGGGCAGAGTGGTGTGGAGGGTGTGGTGGGCAGGGAACAGACACGGCAGTATTCCTTCGGGCGTACGGGGACGGTCAGTTTGGATCGAGACAGGTGAAGAGCTACTGCGGATACTGCGGCGGACCCGCATTGGTGCCTGACTGCCGGTTCGTCCACGACACGGCGGGGACAGAGGATGGCGGAACGGACACAGCCCCCGCGCGGGTCACCGTAGATTCTCCAGCAAAACGGCGGAGCCCTTGCATGTCCTCGATAAGTTCTTCACGGACTTCTGTAGACATGTGGGTAAATTCATGAGCTTCCCGGTAGACAAGTCGAGCAAAAAGAAAAGACATAATCAAAGTAGTGAAGAAGTACCGTGCAATAGTGCCGACTCCAGTTTGAGAAACGTTAAGGTACGAGAACCAAGCATTTCCACTCTCAGCGTCAGAGGTACTCCCAATCAGATCCATTCCGCTAATATCTGCCGTGAAAAGATAGATGCAGAGCAGCACCAGTCCGACCAGACTTGCCCCTATCGACAGAGAAGATGACCTAGTAAAGATGGGAGCGGCTTCCGTTCTCGACATTGGCTTTGTGAAGTTTTTCATAAAAAGTAGGTTGAGAAGTGGGGCGACCGACAGGATCAGAGCTCCCGCCGCCAGAAGAGCATTTCCCAACATTGGAGCTATTATCGCAAAAACCGTCAGCAGAATAACAGAATAGAAGGGTCCGGCAATAATGATAAACCACCCAGGAACGATGGAAGAGGGAAAAACTGACTTTGTTCTGCGAGCTCCCCTGATTACACCTCCCACCAGACCGACGAGAACGGGAAGAAGCGCTACCGTGTATGAAACAACACTAGAAATACCCATGACTCCGGATGCAAAATCGGAATAGATTTGCACTTCTTCCGCATTTTGAATCATATCAGGAGAGTAACCGTAGTCAAACGCATATCCTTGTGCTCCGACTTTCTCAAAATCAATCCGCCACGAGAGCGGCACTAATGCTGTGAGCAGAGGAACGATGGTGGCCACCAACCAACTCCAGAATAGGATTCGGGTGGATCGCCCCGCCTCAGTCCACCAGCCAATGGATATCAGCGCACTTACGGGAATGGCCAAGAACGTGACAGGGGTCAAACATTCCACCAACTTCCCCAGTCCCGTCATGAACTCCGAAATATCCTGCGTCATCGAGACCACGCACTGGTAGGCAGACAGAATGAAAGCCAGCAGCAGTAGCGGTGTAATCACGATGAGAAGGGTGCGCCGCCAGACGAGAAGGCCCTGGACCCGTGGCTCGACCACACCGGCCGCGGTAAGCGCCGCCGCCTCCCGGGGGCTGGGCACGGACTCACCGAATCCGGTGAGCCGGACCAGGTAGTCCCGGGCACCCGGTCCGGGAAGGGGGGCAGGTTGCTGCGGATACGGTTGCTGCGGCATCTGCCAGTTCCGCGGTGTCTGCTGGGTGTGCTGTTGCCAGTTCGTCATGCGAGGACTCCCAGGTCCATACCTGTCATCACTTTGTCGATGGTCTTGCCGTTGGTGGTCGCAGCATCCTCCGCGAAGTTCACCCAACTGGTGATGGCGACGGCCTGAATTGTGTGCATGGAGCTGTCCGCAGGATCGAATGCCCAGATCACGCCGCCGGAATCACCATGATCGGTGATACCGTCGAAGGCGACATTCGTATCATCCACCATCTTCTGATATTCACCGCAGGTGATGCCGGAGCGCCAACCGAGGCGACACATGTAGGGTTTGTTCTTCTCCAGCCAGGTGGAATCCTCCCATCCTGCAAGTTCCAGTTCACCCTGTTTTCCGAAGATCTGGAAGTTCGGGGTACCGGTCATGACGTCCTCATCGACGAGTTCCGGGTAGAACTGGATGAGCGCATAGTCATCGCCGCCGTTCATCGCTGATGACTCACTGTCGAATGCCTGCCACACGAACTCACCGACCCCGATGAACTGTCGGGGATCCTCGGTCCCACTCGGATCCATGTAGACCTTGTCTCCGGGGTTACCGCAGTGTCCGGCGGTGAGGTTGTAGGTTGCGTCCCGGTTGCCCTTCTCCTGGACGAACCAGCCGAAGGAGCACGAGGCCAGCCCCTCTGCGGAATCGACGTAGTACCGTGCACCCGGTTCGATGTAGTTCGGCGTGGACAGGTACTGATAACTCTCGCTGTCCCGGAGGATTTCCCTCTTCTCAATGGTTTCCGGATCCTGTTCCACCTTCTCCGGCGATGAGGTGTCCAGTTTGCCAAGGTCCTGCGTGTCAGCGGCGTCCGTGAACGTCGCCGGTGGCGTGTAGTTGTCGACGACCTTGGCGGTCGAACCGTCACTGCAGGATGCGAGGACGAGGGAGACTGCGAGAGCGGAGATACCCGCCGCTGCGCGTGATGTCTTCATTTTGGTCATCTTTCTGGTGAGTTCCCCGGCCATTCAGATCCGGTTGCCGGAGGCGAGATGGGACGAGATCGGAGCAGCGTCCGGGTGGTCACCGAAACCCGAGTTTCCCGGGCACTCATATCCCGACTGAGCGAGTTGCTGTCGACGGACCAGAACGAAGGCAGATCCGGCTGCCACTATGATCAGGATTCCGGTGGCAAGGGCGATGAAGCAGCCGAGCCCGGTGGACAATTCGCCGTCCCGGAGCATCGCTTCAACAACGTCCTCAGCACCTTCTGAATAATCCATGGCGTCGTCCATGTTGTTCGCAGCCATGTTCAGGACAGCGAGAAGTGCTGCGACCAGGCCGCCGACACCAGCCAGCACGGTGGCGGAACGGGGCGCCTTCCCCATCGCGAGAAGCCCTGATCCCACAAGGACCAGCACCAGAGAGAGCAGTATCCCTGAGAGGTAGAAGGGGAGGATCTCGGAAGTACTGTCAAGCGACTGTCCGTCGGCGGCGAGGTCGGCAAGTAGTCGTCCGTACCCCTTCTGGTCGATGTCATAGTCGAAGTCCACGCCTTCATAGCTGAAGCTGCTTGTGAACTTCTTCCAGTTCAGGAACAGACTGAGCACCAGGAACAGGAACAGTACGCCGAGGGCTGCTGCTGCTCCCCGCCCCGCGGTAGCCGGGGCGGCGGAGACGACCTGTGCCGCGGAATACGCCTGCCTCTGTCCGGCGGTCGGAGCCACCGCCGGCTCAGCAGCCTGCGACCAGACCGGGGTCGCCGGGTACTGCTGCCACGCGGCCAGCTCCGTCAGTTCCGCCAGCGACATGGGGGCGGCGGCGGGGTCGTCGATCCGCCGGTCGTACTCGGTCCTCTTCCACGGGTCGCCGAGGATGGCCCGGGCCACCCGCAGTTCCTCCAGGCGCAGGGCGTCCTGGTCCGGCATTTTCAGCCACTGGTCGAGCTGGGCCGCCAACTGCTGCGGGTCTCTGCTCCGGTCTAGACCGAGTGATCGGTAGAGGGTGTACCGGGACATGTGGTTTTCTCCTGTTTCTCTTGCGGTGGCAGTGGTGGTTGCACACGGGACCGTAGTGACAGTACTGTCACTTTCTGTGGTAATCAACAGCTCCGGGCGGTATCCGACGGCACCGGCCGGCGGAGCTGTCAGGTGCCGTAAGGCACAATGGGCGTCATGCCCCAGTCATCCGCCCATCTCAGCGAGGCCCAGCTCGCAGTGCAGGAGCGGCGTCGGATGAGCCTGGGGAACACGATCTGCGACCTCCGGCACGCCAGGGGACTGACACAGACCCAGCTGGCGGCGGCGGTGGGGATCAGCAAGCGCGGCGTCATCCGCATCGAGCAGGGTCAGACCAGCCTGACGGTGGACATCCTCGGCAGGTTCGCGGACGCCCTCGGGGTCCGCCCCAGCGAACTGCTGAGACTTGCCGAGGAGCGGGACGCAGCCGACAGTCGCAACCGTCTGTCCTGACCGTTCCAGATATGCCTTCACATATGCCGACATATGTTTCCTTCCGTCCGTGCCGAGGGTGACACGTCGGAACTTACCTGTTCAGGGCCATTATTCAAGCCGCACACTTGACACGTATGGTAGCCTAAGTCCTCGATATTTACCCCACTAATAGTCGAGGACTCAGACGAGGACTTGACTGTGATGAACATCACATAAGTTCGGCATTCTGCGCCGGCCACGGCGTCCCTGTCCGCCGCAGTTCCTCCGGAGAAACCGGTGCCCGGCAGAAGACACGGCAGGGACAGACTTTCCGCGATCCTCCCTCTCCCCACGGGTCCCGGACTATCCTGATCGACATGACCGACAGCCAGGACATCTCCTCAGAGACCCCCGACGTCCACATCACCGGCAAACAACTGCTCGCCATGACCCCCGGCCAGGTCCATGCCCTGTACAAGCTGCGTGTGGACACATTTGTCAACGAACAGCACACGAGCTTCGCCGAGATCGACGACGCGGACGCCGAACCCGGCACCCACCATGTCCTCGCCTACATCCACCCCGGTGCGGACCTGCGGTGGGGCACCCCCGACCCGGGGTCCCCGCTGAAGCTCATCGGTACCGCGCGCATCTTCGGGCCGGCCGAAGAACAGCAGATAGGACGCCTCGCCGTACTGCCGGAATTCCGCGGCTTCGGCGTCGCCCGCAGAATCGTCGAGGCGACACTCGACGTCGCACGGGGTCGCGCCGCCGCACTGGACCCGGTGAGTCAGCAGGCGGTCGTGAAGATCGACGCCCAGGTCGCGACCCAGCCGTTCTACGCCTCCTACGGTTTCGAGCCTGTCGGCGAACCGTTCACCGTGGAGGGTATCGCGCACCAGGAGATGCACCTCACCCTCTGAGATGCCGGCCGGCCCGCCTACACTCACACGCGTGACCGAATCCCGCATTCTCCTGTACTACCGCTTCACACCGCTGTCCGATCCCGGCGCAGTGATGCTCTGGCAGCGCACCCTGTGCGAGTCCCTCGGACTCCGGGGACGGATCATCATCAGCCGCCACGGCATCAACGGCACAGTCGGAGGCACCCTCGACGCCGTCAAGGCCTACATCCGGAGCACCCGCACCTACCCGGCCTTCCACGACATCGACTTCAAGTGGTCCGCAGGTTCTGCCGGTGACTTCCCGCGGCTGTCGGTCAAGGTCCGCGACGAGATCGTCACCTTCGGCGTGCCCGACAGTATCGAGGTCGACGAACACGGGGTTGTCGGGGGCGGGGTGCACCTCTCTCCCGTCCAGGTCAACGACCTGGTTGCCGAACGGGGCGACGAGGTCGTCTTCTTCGACGGACGGAACGCCATGGAGGCCGCCATCGGAAAGTTCCGTGGAGCGGTCGTCCCGGACGTGGACACCACCAGGGACTTCCTCGGTGAACTGGATTCAGGGAAGTACGACGACCTCCGTGACCGGCCTGTCGTCACCTACTGCACCGGAGGCGTCCGATGTGAGGTTCTCAGCAAGCTCATGGTGGACCGGGGATTCCGGGAGGTCTACCAGCTGGACGGCGGGATCGTCCGCTACGGGGAGCAGTTCGGCGACCACGGCCTGTGGGAGGGGTCACTGTACGTCTTCGACCGGCGCATGCACGTGGAGTTCAGCGGGGACGCCGCGGAACTCGGCCACTGCATCCACTGCGGAACCGCGACCAACACCTACCGCAACTGCATCAACGACAGCTGCCGGGACATGGTCCTCATCTGCGACAACTGTGCCGCGCAGCCGGCGACCTCCCACTGCGGACGCCCCGGGTGCCGGATCCCGGCTGTGGAACCGGGGACGGTCCCGGACGGAGACACGGCGGGGACCTCCACAGGGCGCGTCAGCGGCTCCGTGTCCGTGTGATTCGTATGATCAGGGTGGAGAGGCCTTATGAGGCCATGTGAGGCGCTGAGAGGCACTGAGAGGCGCTGAGAGACCCGGGAACAGGCATACAGGAACCGCAGAACCACGGAGGACGGACAATGAGGGTTCACCATGAGAGCTGACCACGGAATCCCGCGCGTGGTCGCCCTCGCTGCAGGGGCGGTACTGCTGACCTGCGCCGCCGGATGCGCAGACAAAGCGGTGTTCTACAGTGAGGTCGACAGTGAGACCGATCCTGCGGCCGCGGGCATCTCGGCCCCTGCCGACGCCTCGGTCTTCCGTTCCTCGGCGATCGGTCCCGACCGGGTGAACTTCTTCGTCGGGGAAGGGTCCCCACTGGCCTACGTGGAACGCAGACTGCTCGACAGTGAAGGACGTCTGCCCGCGGGAATGAGTCTGACCGAGGCCCAGTCGCTCCAGGTCCTCGGCAAGCTCGACGACCTGCTGACCTCCCGGGGTCTGGAGTTCTACGAGGTCGGCACAGTCAGGGCCTACCTGGCACCTGACGGGGCGGCAGGCGCAGACTTCGACGGGTGGCAGCGTGCCTACCGCCGCTACTTCGCCAACATCGACCGGGACAACGGGGACTCCCTCCTCCCGGAACCGGTGGAGACCACCACCGTGTCGACCACTGTGGCGCTGTCCACTCCACCGCCGCCTGTGGCGCTGTCCACCACCCCGGCCGGTCCCGACGAGACCTCACCGGCCACGACCGGCCGGTCATCCACTGCACCGGCGACGACGAGGACGACCCGCCCCTCGACGGTCGAGGATCTGTACCCGGGCACGGTCAACCCCACCCGCCCCACCCTCGTCACCGTGGGGGTCGCCCAGCAGCCGGTGGAGGGGTGGCTCGTGCAGGTGGAGATCGAGGTCTTCCACGGGGAGGACTGACCGGGCCCCGGGAGCACGGCAGGTGTCCCCCGTGAAACCCGTCTGAGCGGGCCGCCGGCTATTCGCCGCTGACGCTCAGGGTCACGGCGTCCGCGGCCTGTCTGGCGTTCCTGCGGGCGGTGTCCGTGTCCTCGGCCGTCGCGAACGCCACCCCCATCCTGCGACGGACATGACTCTCCGGCTTACCGAAGATCCGCACGTCGGATTCCGGCACGGCCAGTGCCTGCGCCAGACCCGCGTAGGACGGGGCCCTGCCCTCGACGTCACCGTAGATCACCGCGGACGCCCCGGGGGAGATCAGGGTGGTGTCGATCGGCAGTCCCAGGATCGCCCGTGCGTGCAGGTCGAACTCACTGAACCGCTGCGACCCCATGGTCACCATGCCGGTGTCGTGCGGGCGGGGGCTGACCTCGGAGAAGTACACGTCATTGCCCTTGACGAACAGTTCGACCCCGAACACTCCACGTCCGCCGAGAGCACCGGTGATCCTCGCGGCCACCGAGCGTGCGGCCTCCAGTGCCTCGGTGCTCATCTGTGCCGGCTGCCAGGATTCGACGTAGTCGCCGTGCTCCTGCCGGTGACCGATCGGTTCGCAGAACCACGTGGCGTCCTCCCCCGTCGCCGGATCCACCGACCGCACCGTGAGAAGTGTGATCTCGTAGTCGAAGGGCACGAACTGCTCGATGATCACCCTCTCGGAGTGGACCCGCCCACCGCTCATCGCGTACTCCCATGCCGGGGCGATGTCCTCCGCTGACCGGATGTAGGACTGTCCCTTGCCTGAGGAGCTCATTACCGGTTTGACCACGCAGGGGATCCCGATCTGCCGGACACCGTCCCGGAACTCCTCGAAGGAGGAGGCGAAGACGTGCCGGGAGCTCGGCAGCCCGAGTTCCCGGTCGGCGAGTGTCCTGATCCCCTCCCTGTTCATCGTCAACCTCGTCGCCCGCGCGGTGGGGATCACCGTGGTGAGCTGCTCGTCCTCCAGTTCCTGGAGGGCGCCGGTGGCCAGGGCCTCGATCTCCGGGACGACGAAGTCCGGACGGATCTCCTCGACCAGGCCACGGATCATCTGCGGATCAGTCATGTCGACGGTGTAGTGGAAATCTGCGACCCGCTGTGCCGGTGCCCCTGCGTACCGGTCGACGGCGTGGACCTCGACGCCGAGCCGTTGCAGTGCGACGGTGACCTCACGCCCGAGTTCACCGGAACCGAGGAGAAGGACTTTCGTGGCGTTGGCGGCGCCCGGAGTGCCGATGGCGTCGGGAGTGTACACCGTGTTCCTTTCGGGAGACTGTCAGTTGCGTCACCCCGAGACGCTACCCCCAGGACCCCCGTCACACCGAAACTGAACGGGAAAAATGTGCCCGGTCGGGAATAGATCCTCCCCCGCAAGAGTTGAGTGTGGTGCAAGCAAGTTTTGAGACCGTTCCCCGGATTCACCGGGGCAGAAAGGACAGTACAATGACCAGCTTCCGCCTCGACCCCTTCGCCCCCCTCGACCACGTCGCGCGCGAGTTCTTCGGCACCCCCGCCACCCGTGCTCCCCGCTTCATGCCGCTGGACCTGGTGAAGACCGAGGACGGCTTCACCCTCACCGCCGACCTCCCGGGAGTCTCGCCCGAATCCATCGGGATCGACATCGACAACGGAATCCTCACCATCACCGCGGAGAGGACCACCGGACCGGCCGCCGACACCACCGGGGACGCCCGGGGTGACGCCCAGGCCAACGGGACCTCAGGCAGGTCCGGAGCCACCTGGCTGGCGAACGAACGGTTCTCGGGTTCCTACCGGCGCCAGATCTCCGTCGGCGACACGGTCAACACCGAGAAGATCACCGCCGACTACTCCGACGGAGTGCTGACAGTCACCCTGCCTGTCGCAGAACGTGCCAAGACCCGCAGGATCGCCGTCACCCACAGCGCCTCCACCCCGGAGACCGTGACGGCAGCTGCGCCGGAGACCGTCGACGCGGCACCGACCGCACCCGCCGTCGAAGCCTGAGCGGTTCTTGACGCCTGCGCTGTAACACCTCCCCTGCAGTGACGTTGGTCAGCAGGAGACACACGACATCTCCGGAGAACCCGGCCACACCCGCCTGCGGCCGGGTTCTGCTGTGCCCGGCCCCCGCCCCCGGCCCCCGGCGTCCCTCAGTCGCGTCCGCTGGCTGGGGGTCGCGGCCGACCTGAGGTGCCCGGGCAGGGGCGGTTCCGGGGGTTGTTCCGGAAGGTGCAACGGGCAATGGGGCCCGTGTGGCTGGTAGACATCTGGATGGGGAGAAGGGCGAGGCTGACCGCCGCGGCGAAGTCCGCGTCATGACAGGTCCACACCACCGCCGGACGTACCCCGTCCCTCCCCAGTTCACGGTGGTAGTCCCCCGCCGCGTACCGGCGCAGGACCCCGGCGAGCCACCCGTGGCCCGGCGCGTCGAGCCCCACCGTCGGCTCATCGACGAGCAGCAGTTCCGGCCCCCTCACCAGTGCTGCAGCGACCGCGACCATCCTGCGTGCGGCACTGGGCACGTCCAACGGGTGCACGTCACGCCACCGCTCCAGCCCCACCCACCGGAGCGCCGCCTCCGCGTGGTCCGCGTCGGTGCCCACCTCCAGTTCCCTGGCGACGGTGCGCCTGGAGAACGCGGCGTCCATCCCGGTGGGTGCCCAGCCGGTGACGGCGGGGGCGTGGAGGCGTCCCTCTGACGGCCGCAGTCCGGCCACTGCGAGCATGAGGGTGGTCTTCCCCGACCCGTTCGGCCCCGCAAGGTGGGTGACCTGGCCCGCGAAAGCGGTCAGGGACGCCCGGAGCGTGAACGCGCCGTTCACCACGGTGAGATCGCAGTCGAGGACGGCGTCCCCCGGCGGTGCGGGAACCGTGGCGGAAACAGTGGCAGGAACCTCGGGCCGCGGTGCCGGCGCGGCGACGAGATGCCCGTCGGTCAGCCTGAACTGCTCGTCGGCGAGGGCTGTCAGGGGCGTGGCGAACCGGTCGTAGACGGTCACGTCACCGACCGTGCGGCTGAACCGTACGAGCGTGGCGGCCAGGGTGTCCACGGCGGCGGCGTCCAGTCCGTCTGTCGGACAGTCGAGGACGAGAGCCCCCGGGTCCCGCAGGAGCGCTGAGGCGACGGCTACCCGCCTGGTCTGCCCGGTAGACAGTGCCGACGGGTCCTGACCGGTGATCTCCTCCAGTCCCCACAGGTGCACGGCGGCACTGATGCGGGACTCCATCTCCTCCCTGGGCACCCCCTGCTGTTCCATGCCGAAGGCGAGCTCCTGACGGACCGTAGGTCGCAGGAGCGAGATATGTGCGGCGGCGTCGTTGCCCACCCACGCGGCACCGGTGGATTCGGCCGTGGCCCAGGCGTGCTCGGACAGGCCGGATCCGGAGGTCCCCCAGATGAAGCGCACGGTCATGGCCGAGACCGTACCAGCGTCGGCACGGCCCGGCGGCACCGGCGGCACCGACGGCAGCTCACCACAGCACCGTGACTGCGACGAACACCGGGACGAGCACCAGGAGGCGGCGTCCCACCCTCTCCTGCCAGGGATCGTCCACCGGGTCCAGGAGTGTCCTGGGGCCGGGATCGCCGATTCCGGTGCGCTGGAGTGGGCGGGAACGGTGACCGGCCTCCACCACCAGTCCGACGACAAGGGGCAGGACGCAGGACGCCCTGGCCCGCCAGGTGTCGGGCACACCGCGGCTGCGCTGCACCTCCCGGATCGTCGACCAGCGGCGGCGTGCCATCGGCAGCAGCCGGACCACGGATCCGACCATGTAGACCAGTGGTGCCGGGACCCGCAGCTGCAGTGAGCACATCAGATCGTCGACATCCACGAAGGACAGCAGGACCAGCCCTGACGCCGTCATCGCGGCGAACCGGAGTGACAGCCCTCCGGCGGTGGTCCAGCCCTCCGCGGAGAAAGGCACGTAGATCAGCGCGTAGGAGACCGTGGCCGGGACAGTGAGCAGCAGGGAGGCGCCGAGAGCGCGGAGCTGCCGTGACGACCGGCGTCCGGTGGAGCGGCCGGCCCCGCCAGACAGTACGGCTGACAGCACGGCGGTGACCACGGCGAATGCCAGCATGACGGCACTGACCACGGTGTCGTGGGCGATCATGACCACGACCACCGCACACACCGCCGCGGTCAACGGCGTCAACGGGTTCACACCGTCACCGTGGTGCCGTCGGCGGCGGGGGCACTGTCGGCCGCGGGGGCGAAGGTCCGGCGGGTCTTCTGCGGCAGTGCCCGGTAGACCACGAACACCAGCATGAAGATGATGACCTTGTCGACCGGGTCGGAGGTCCAGGACTGCAGGAACACCGCTGTGGTACCGGAGAACCCGAGTGCCTCGTAGGCGGAGACGAGCAGCCCGGTCCCCGTGCCTGCGGTTCCGCCGAAGATGAAGTTCGCGACCGGGGCGGAGACCAGGCCGGAGAGGAGGCCGACGACAAGTCCGGCGATGACGACCTTCCACCACGACGACCGCCACAGTCCCCGGACCAGACCGACGACGAAGCCGGTCATCGCGTAGCCTGCCGCGAAGCAGATGATCGTGGGGTTGAACGCCCCCCACACCAGACTGGAGAGTCCCCCGGTGGCCAGTCCTGCGGCCGGACCGGCGAGGACCGCCACGAGTACTGTGCCGAAGGAGTCGAGGTAGAGCGGCAGGGGCAGGCCCATGGTCCCGACCACCTGGCCGACGACGATGTTGAGCACCAGGGCGACGGGGATGATGCTGAGGGTGCGCACCGGCAGGGTGGGGACCACGGCGATGAGGGAGAGGACCGTGGGGACGAGGAACCCCACCAGTGCGACGGCGGTGGACCGGGAGTCCGCAACCGTGGAGAAGTCGGAGTCCTCCGGCTGACTGAGGACGAGCCAGAGCCAGGTGAGGACGAACAGCAGCACACTGGTGCCGACAAGTGCGTGGCGTACGGGGCGTGACAAGGGGCGCACGGTGATGACTTCCTGGGTTGGCCTGGTGTGGACGGCGTGGCTGGACAGGTCGCGGCAGCCCCTATGTCACCTCGGGGTCGCCGCCCACCTCAGATCGCCGGGCAGGGCCGGTTCCTGAGGTTGTTCCTGAAGTTGCTACGGGCAATTGTGCCCAGTACGGCCCGCGGGGGCAAGACAGCTGCCTGCCGAACACCGTGTGAACCGGGTTTTCCCGGGATGCGGGACAGTGGAGTCCACCCGCAGACTTGACAGACCGAGCGGTCTACTGGTTTTCTTGGGCACCAAGCAGTCGACGAGAGTCGAGTTCCCCTCCTGGAGCCCCGGATGAGGCGGAACCTGCGGACCTTCCCCCCACGGGAACGGACCGCAGCGTGCAGCCTGGTCCACAGGCGCTTCCCCGGGGCTTTCCGCGCATCATCCGCAGATCCCCCGGCAGGTACCGGCGGACCCGGCCTTCACGTGACCTCCCACCGACGGCGAGACCCGTACACCCACTTTGTGAAGGATCATCGTGACCGCACAGATCAACGCCACCGTCGCCGGGGTTCCGCGCATCGGCCCCGGGCGCGAGCTGAAGAAAGCTCTGGAAACCTACTGGAAGGACGCCACAACCGGGCGCAACCTCGCCACCGTCGCCACACAGCTGGTCAACCAGCAGGCGGACGCGCTGACGCAGGCGGGCCTGGACTCCGTCCCCACCATCGGCCGCAGCTTCTACGACTCGATGCTCGACACCTCCGCCCTCCTGGGCACCCTGCCCGCCCGCGTCGCCGACATCGACGACCACGGCAACGACGGCCTGCCCGCCTACATCGACCGGCTGTTCGCCGCCGCCCGGGGCACCGCCGACCTCCCGGCGTCCGCGATGACGAAGTGGTTCGACACGAACTACCACTACATCGTCCCCGAACTCGACGCGGACACCGAGTTCCGTCTCGACGACGCCGCCCTGCTCTCCGACCTCTCCGACCAGATCACCCGCGGCACCGCCGCCCGCCCGGTGCTCATCGGCCCGCTGACCTACCTGGCACTGGCCCGCACCACCGACGGGTCAGACGCCCTGGTCCACCTCGGTGAGGTCTTCGACGCCTACGCCCGCCTGCTGCCCCGCATCGCCGAACGCGGTGCCTCCTGGGTCCAGTTCGACGAGCCCTACCTCGTCACCGACATCGCCGTCGACGACGGGCGCCGGTCCGACCTGCTGGCCCGCACCCGCGCCGGGTACACGAAGCTGGCCGCGGCGTCGGACCTGCACATCCTGCTGCAGACCTACTTCGGGGACGGTGACCTGGCGGTGAGCACCCTGTCGGGCACCGGCATCGCCGCTTTCGGTGTGGACCTGGTCACCGGCCGCACCGACGAACGTCAGTCCACCGACACCCGTACCGCCGACGCCGACCTGCTTCCCTCGTGGACCGGGCAGGAGCAGATCCTCGCCGGTGTCGTCGACGGGCGCAACATCTGGCGCACCGACCTTTCCCGCGCCCTCGCCACCCTGAAGACCCTCGCCGCGCGGGGGCCGGTGGGGGTGTCCACCTCATCGTCACTGCTGCACGTCCCCTACTCCCTGGCGCAGGAGACGAGCCTCGACGATGACGCCGAGCTGCGCAGCTGGCTGGCGTTCGGTGCCGAGAAGGTCGCCGAGGTCGCTGTCCTGTCCCGGCTGCTCACCGGCACCGAGACCGAGACTGACCGGACCGCGGTCGCCGTCTCCCACGACGCTGTGGAGGCACGCCGTGTCTCCGCGCGGACCCACAATGAGGCACTGCGTGCACGTACCGCCGGCGTCACCGACGCCGACCGGCACCGCAGTCCGTTCGAACAGCGTCGCGAAGTACAGGCCAGGGAGCTGAACCTGCCCCCGCTGCCGACGACCACGATCGGTTCCTTCCCCCAGACGGCCGAGATCCGGCGGGCCCGGGCCGACCTGAGGGCGGGCCGGACCACCCCGGCCGAATACCACCAGGCGATGGTCGACGAGATCCGGGACGTCATCGAACGGCAGGAGGCACTGGGCCTCGACGTCCTGGTCCACGGGGAACCGGAACGCAACGACATGGTCCAGTACTTCTCCGAACAGCTGGAGGGATACCACTCCACCGACCTGGCATGGGTGCAGTCCTACGGGTCGCGGTGTGTCCGCCCGCCGATCCTGTTCGGTGACGTCACCCGCCCGGAGCCGATGACCGTCGAATGGTTCCGGGTGGCCCAGTCCTTCACCGACAAGCCGGTGAAGGGGATGCTCACCGGGCCGGTGACGATGCTCGCCTGGTCGTTCGTCCGCGACGACCAGCCGTTGGGGACCACCGCCGACCAGGTCGCCCTGGCCCTGCGTGACGAGATCGACGACCTTGTGGACGCCGGTGCGAAGATCATCCAGGTCGATGAGCCTGCGATCCGTGAGCTTCTGCCCCTGCGCCGTGCCCAGCAACCGGCGTACCTGGAATGGGCGGTCGGTGCCTTCCGTCTGGCCACCTCCGGTGTCGCGGACAGCATCCAGATCCACACCCACATGTGCTACTCCGAGTTCAACGAGCTCATCGGGACAGTGGGCGACCTGGACGCCGACGTGACCTCCATCGAGGCCGCCCGCAACGGGATGCAGGTGCTCCACGCACTGCGGGAATCCGGTTTCGAGCTCGGTGTCGGCCCCGGGGTGTGGGACATCCACTCCCCCCGCGTCCCGGAACAGTCCGAGGTGGACACCCTGCTCACCGAGGCGTTGGAGGCCGTCCCGGCGTCCCAGCTGTGGGTCAACCCGGACTGTGGTCTGAAGACCCGCGGCTGGGAGGAGACCACGGCCTCGATCCGGGTGCTCGTCGCGGCGGCGGAGAAGGCCCGCGCGACAGTGTCGGCGTGACAGCGTCGGCGTGACGCCACGGGCCTGATCTGCCCGGTCAGGGCCCTGTCAGGACCCTGTCAGGACCCTGTCAGGGCCTGCCGGAGCGGGACAGCAGTCCGCCGAGTTCCTCAACCATCTCCGGTATCCACCAGGCCCAGTCGTGACCGCCGGACACCGTGCGGGCGGTGGCGTCACCGCCCTGCCGGCGCAGCAGCGCCGCCAGTTCCTGCGCCCTCTGCGCCGAATCTCCCTCGTAACGTCCTGACTGGAGGCGGACGACGGCGTCCCCGCCACGGAGTGCGGCGGCCAGGGCATTGTCGAGGTCAGGTGTCCGGTAGCGCCAGTAGGAGACCGACTGCGCCACGGCGGCGCCGATCCTCCCCCCGGACCGGGCGAGTGCGAACAGTGCCGACAGTCCTCCGAAGGAGGCCCCGGTGACCACCGTGCCGGTCCTGTCCACCGCGCCCAGGACGCCCTCGGCGTGGAGACGTGGAACCAGAACGCCTGCCACCCACTCCGCCTGACCGCCGGGAACCCCCAGGTCCTCCGACCTGGCAGGACCGGCGGAGACGAAGGCCACCGCCACCGGGGGAACCACCCCCGCCTGCTCCGCGTAGCTGAGGACCAGCGGTGTGCCGAGACGGTCGACATGCCCCTCACCGTCGAAAACCACGACCAGGGGGACAGGAGTTTCCGGTCGCGCGGACGGGGAGCGCCACAGCCGGACGACCGGTTCCTCCGGTGACCGGGCCGGCAACGTGACCGTCATCTCCGGGCACGGCGTCCCGTAGGCGTCCAGCCACGGACGCCGGGGGCAGACCCGTGCCACCTCACTGACGGTCGCGCGACGCAGACCGGGGTCACCGGGCACCAGGCGTGGCAGGCGGTGGAGGTCTCCCCCGTGCCACGGGGCAGCCCCCTGCCCTGACTCACGGTCCGGCACGGGGCCGGCCGGAAACTCCGTCCGCCCGACGGGTCCCCGGTGCTCGAGGAAGGAGTACGAGGCCTGCCAGTCCCCCGGGACGGTGAAGGCGGCCGCCCACCAGCCGTGGCCGACCGGCTCCAGGTCGCAGGCGGCGGGGGGATCCGGGCGGAACCATCCGCTGACGGCGACCGACACCGCCGTCGCCTCCGGTGCGCGGTGACGCACCACGACCCCGACACGACCGTCACTCCGGCTGAACTCCGTCCACACCGGCGCCCCGTCCCACCCGTGGCCCGACGCCGGGTCACGGAAACCCTCAGGGAGGGTGGTCCGCGGCACCGGTGTCCGGAGCCTGCTACCGGGTCTCGGCAGCACAGTCAGTCCGTCAAGCATCATGTCCTTCCCACCTGCTGTCACCACAGTGCGATCTCCACAGTTCGATCTCCACGGTTCGATCTCCACGGACGTCCACAGTCAGTCATCTTCCACCGGTCAGTCTCTCCGGCCTGTCTCCGTCACCACGGTAGCGCCACGTCCCGGCCCCTGTTCATACCGGAACCACCAGCGGATCACCGGCGACCGGGTGGCCGGGTGGCCGGGTGGCCGAGGATACGGACCTGACGACCTAGACTTGGTGGCCATCTGGAGCTCCGACCCCACAGACTGACGGGAGAACCCCGGTGACTCATCCCACCGACTCCGGCAAGACCGCCGCAGCCCTGCGCTACCTGCGTGCCCGCATCACCTCCGGAGAATGGACACTGAACTCACGGATCCCCCGGGAGCATGAGCTCATGGTCGCCATCGGAGTGGGCAAGTCCACCTTGCGCGAGGCGGTACGGTCGCTGACCAGCCTCGGAATGCTGGAGCCGATCCGCGGTGTCGGCACGTTCGTTCGTTCCAGGACACCGGTCAACTCGGTCATCGCCGACTACATCGCGGACTTCCCCGTCGCGGACATTCTCGGCTACCGCAGGTCCCTCGAGATCGAGAGTGCGCGGCAGGCCGCCGTGAACCGGTCAGAGGAACAGCTGCAGACCCTCACCGCCCTGCTCGACGACAGCCGCAACGCCGGTGCGGAAAGCACGCTGCCGTTCAGTCACGCCCGGGCCCCGGGCAGTTTCCACCACACCGTGGTCGAGGCGTCCGGAAATCTTCTCCTGCTGAACATGTACACGTGCACCATCGCCGCGGTGAGACGCCACCGGCAGAGCGGAGACCTGCAGGCACCGGACCTTCCGCAGCTGCGCAGGGAGGACCATTCGGTGATCCTCCGGGCGATCAGGGACCGGGACCCGGACGCCGCCGCTGCCGCCATGGCCGCCCACGTCTCACACGACATCACCCCCGGCCCCGGTGCCGTCGGGCCTACGGGGTGACCGGGAGGTCGCGCAGGTCCTTGCGGAGGATCTTGCCGGTGCCGGACTTCGGGATCACGTCGATGACCTCGACCATCCGGATCTTCTTGTACGGCGCCACCCGTGCCGCGACCCACTCCATCAGCGCGTCCCCGTCAACGGTGACCGGGGTGCCGGACGCGTCGACCTGGGGGACGACGAACGCCCGGGGGATCTCCTCACCGTCCTCCGGCCGGAAGAAGCCGACGACGGCGGCGTCCGCGACAGAGTCGTGGGTCATCAGCAGTGCCTCAAGCTCCGCCGGGGCGACCTGGTAGCCCTTGTACTTGATGAGTTCCTTCGCCCTGTCGACCACGTACACATTGCCCTGGTGGTCGTAGCGCACGATGTCTCCGGTGCGCAGCCAGCCGTCGCGCAGCAGTGTGACCTCGGTGGCCTCCTCGTTGTCGAGGTAGCCGAGCATCACCTGGGGACCGCGGACCCACATCTCCCCCGGCCTGGACAGTCCGGACTCCTGCGCCGGCGGGAGGATCTCGGAGAAGTCCGGGTCGGTGAGGTCCACCACCTTGCACTCGGTGTTCGCCACGGGCAGACCGATGGAGGCCAGGGGTGTGACACCCCGGGAGGACACGTGGGTCACCGGTGACGCCTCGGTCATGCCGAACCCCTGGAGGACTTTCACCCCCAGCCGCTTCTCCACCGCTGCGGCAAGGTTCTCGTCGAGGGCGGCAGCCCCGGAGAGCACGGTGGTGAGTGAGGAGATGTCGTAGTCATCGACCAGCGGATGCTTTGCGAGGACCACGGCGATCGGGGGTGCGACAAAGGTGAAGTCGATGTTGTGCCTCTGGTGCAGTTCGAGGAAGGTCGGCAGGTCGAACGAAGGCATCGTGACCAGGTGGGTCCTGTTGTGCAGCGAGGAGTTGAGCAGGACGTTCATCCCGTAGATGTGGAAGAACGGCAGGACGGCCATGATCACCGAGTCCCGGGTCTGCCCGTTGTCCATGAGCAGCGGACTGATCTGCACGATATTCGCCACCAGGTTGCGGTGACTGAGCCGGACTCCTTTGGGAACCCCGGTCGTGCCCGAGGAGAAGGGCAGGACCGCGATGTGGGTGGCGGGGTCGAAGTCGACCTGGGGTGCGGGGTGGCCCTCCGACAGCAGGGACGCCAGTCCCCGCTCCCCGTCCGCCAGGTCGATCACCCGGTCAGTGTCGAGACCGGCCTGTTCCGCCCCCTGGGCCCCGGCCGGGCCGAGCAGTCCGACGGTGAGCATGAGGGACGCCCCGGAGACGGTGACCTGCCGGGCGACATCCCCTGCCGTGGCCAGGGCGCCGACAGTGGTGACGGTCGCCCCCGCCCGCATGATGCCGTGGAAGGCGACGACGAAGGCGAGGGAGTTGGGTGCGTGGAGGGCCACGACGTCCCCGACTCCGACGCCCCGGTGCGCCAGGGCGCCGGCGAAGGCGTCGACACGGTCTCTCAGCTCCCCGAAGGTGACGGAGGTGCCGGTGGCGGAGTCGGTGACGGCGGTACGCGCGGCGTCCTGCGGGGTCAGGTCGGCGAACAGGAGGTCGTATACACCGACCCCGGGGATCTCGACGGGGCGGTGCGGGCTGGTGACGGGCACGGCGGGCTCCTTGGGTGACTGGCGGGAGAGAACTGACGGGACTTTCCGTTGTGAAATGACACTAGCCTGTCCCGCACCCCCGCGTCCGAATTTCGGTTCAGATTCCGGGGGTCAGCCGAAGGTACGCAGAGGGTGCCCGCCTTTCCCGTCCTGTCGGTCGAGGTGGGCGTGCTCGTTGAGCGAGCGCAGCCTCATCCCGGGTCCTGCCTCCGGCGTCACCCCGATCGTGGTCACCGACCCGTTGAGCACGGTCATCAGCAGGGTCGTCCACCGGACTCCGGGGAGCATCTCGGCGACGCAGGCGGCGATCGGTCCACCTGAACTGACCACCACCAGCGCACCGGTGTCCGCCGCAGTGCGGGCGGCGTCCTGCAGCCCGGCGCGGACGGACCCGGGCATCACAGGCCGGACGCGCCCAGCGGGCCGAGCGTCGGCGCGCCGACATTCTCTCCGCCGCGCGTACCGTGTTTCTCCGCGACGGCTACCATGACGCCAAGCTCACCGGTGTGGCCCGGGAGGCGGGGTGTTCGGTGGGGACGCTCTACACCTACTTCACCGACCGGGACGCCCTGCTCGCCGCGGTGCTCTCCGAGGTCGAGGAGGAGATGAGGGCCGCCGGGCGGCCGGCAGCCCCGGAGGACGGCAGGCCCGTGTCCCCTGCGGCGCAGATCAGTGCGACCAACCGCGCATACCTGGCCTCCTACCGGCGCAACCGGGCGATCATGGCGTTGATGGAACAGGTCGCGCAGGCCGACGAGAGCTTCGGACGCCAGCGGCTGCTGCGGGCGGACGGTTTCATCGACCGCAACTCCCGGGCGCTGCAGCGTCTCGTGGACGCCGGGGAGATCGCCCTGGACGATCCCGAGATGACGGCGACGGCACTGTCGGCGGCGGTCTCGCGCCTTGCCTACGTCGCCTGGGTTGACGGCAGATTCCCCGACACCGACGAGGTTTTCGAGCGTATGTGCTCCACCGCCGACCGTATCTGGCTGGGAACTCTGGGCCTTTCTCCCGATTCGGTGAAATGAATCACAGTTCACAGTAGTGTGGTGCCATGACCACCTACGACTTCACCGGCCGCACCGCCGTCGTCACCGGCGGATCCCGCGGCATCGGTTACGCCACCGCAGCCCTCCTCGCCGCCTCCGGGGCGGACGTCATCCTCACCGCACGGGACGCCGCCCGCGCCGACGACGCCGCCCGGACAATCACCGACTCCCTCCCCGACAGTGCCGGCAGCGTCACCGGAACCGCCGCCCACGCCGCAGACCCGGCCGCCGCCCGCGCAGTGTGCGACACCGCCGTCGACACCACAGGACGCCTCGACATCCTCGTCAACAACGCCGGAACCAACCCCGCCTACGGCCCCGTCACCGACCAGGACCCGGCCCTGGTCGCCAAGGTCTTCGAGATCAACACCACCGCACCCGCCGTGTGGACCGCCGCAGCCCTGGCCGCAGGGCTCGGCACCGTCGGCACTGGCGCCGTGGTCAACATCGCCTCCATCGGCGCACTGACCATGGAGGACGGCATCGGCGTCTACAACGCCTCGAAAGCCGCCCTGGTGCACCTCACCCGGCAGATGGCCCGGGAACTCGGCCCCCGGGTCCGGGTGAACTCCGTGTGCCCGGGAGTGGTCCGCACCCGACTGTCCGAGGCGCTGTGGAGAGACCACGAGGACACCGTCACAGCTGTCACACCCCTGGCACGGATCGGCGAACCCTCCGACATCGCCGACGCCGTGGCCTTCCTCGCCGCCCCCTCCACTTCGTGGATCACCGGCGCAAACCTCGTCGTCGACGGCGGGCAGCTCGTCGGCACCGTCGGACACTAGAGCGCCCACCCCGACAACCGGCACCCCGGGAGAACAGCATGGATTTCGCGAACACCGACCGCAGCACCGACTACCAGAACCGCCTCACCGCATTCATGGACGAATGCGTCTACCCCGCAGAACCGGTCGCCGAGGAACAGATCCGGGCCTCCGGAGACCCCCACCACTTCCCCGCCGTCCTCGGCGAACTCAAAGAGGAGGCGAAGAACCGTGGCCTGTGGAACCTGTTCCACCCCCACGCAGGAGACGGGGTCCCCGCACTGACCAACACCGAGTACGCGCCCCTGGCAGAGATCATGGGACGCAGCATCGGCCTGGCCCCCGAAGCGTGCAACTGCAACGCCCCGGACACCGGGAACATGGAGATCCTCGAACTCTACGGCACCGACGAACACCGCCGCCGGTACCTGACCCCCCTCCTGCGCGGCGAGATACGCTCCGCGTTCTGCATGACAGAGCCCGGGGTAGCCTCCTCCGACGCCACGAACATCGCCATGGACTTCCGCAGGGTCGACGGCGGCTACCGTCTCACCGGTCGGAAATGGTTCAGCTCCAATGCGATGCACCCGAACCTGGGCGTCCTCATCGTGATGGGCAAGACCAGCCCGGACGCCGACCGGCACCTCCAGCAGTCCATGCTCGTCGTCCCCGCCGACGCACCGGGGGTGACCGTGGTCCGCAACCTCCCGGTCTTCGGCTACCACGACCGTGAAGGCCACGCCGTGATCCGGTTCGAGGACGTCTTCGTACCGGACTCCGACATCCTCGGCGGCGAAGGCGCGGGCTTCCGCATCTCCCAGGACCGTCTCGGCCCCGGACGCATCCACCACTGCATGCGGTCCATCGGCATCGCCGAACGTGCCCTCGACCTGATGTGCCGACGGGCGATGTCGCGGACCACCTTCGGACGCCGCCTGTCGGACCGGGACAACATCCGCGACTGGATCGCCGAAGCGAGGATCAGCATAGAATCCGCCCGACTGCTGACCATGAAAGCGGCATGGATGATGGACACCGTCGGCAACAAGGCCGCCAGACAGGAGATCGCCGCGATCAAGGTCCTGGCGCCTCGGACGGCCCTGCGGATCGTCGACCGGGCCATCCAGGTGTTCGGCGGGGAAGGCGTCACCGACGACACACCCCTGGCGCAGATGTACGCCGGACTGCGGACCCTGAGACTCGCCGACGGCCCTGACGAAGTGCACCTGATGACCATCGCCCGGACCGAACTACGGCGTCACCGGACCGACGATGGCGGGGTAGCGCGATGAACACGACCACCGCCTTCGACACCGCCGAACTGACCACCTGGCTGGCTTCCCTGTCCTCGTCACCTGACCTGCACGGCCCGGTGATCAGTGACCGGCACGGCCCGGTCACCCTCACCCGCATCGGGGCCGGACAGTCCAACCTCACCTTCCTCGCCGCCGACGGGGACGGACACCGGGTGGTGGTGCGGCGTCCTCCCCTGGGCCGGCTCACCGCCTCCGCCCACGACGTCCTCCGCGAAGGACGGATCATGGCCTCCCTGGCGGGCAGCGGCGTGCCGGTGCCGGAGATCTACGGGGCCACCACCACCGCCGGCGGTGTTCCCGTCATCGCCATGTCCGTCGTCCCCGGCACCTCGCTGAACTCGAGGGACGCCGCGGCCGGACTGTCACCCCGGGCACGTGCCGCCGCCGCCGAGGGACTGGTGGACGCCATGGTCGCCGTCCACGCCGTCGACCTGGACCGCACCGGCCTGTCCACTCTGGCCTCCCACGAACCCTACGCACCACGACAGCTGCGGCGGTGGTCACGGCAGTGGGAGAAGACGAAGACCAGGGAACTTCCCCCGCTGGACGCACTGACCGCCCGACTCCGGGACGCTGTCCCGGACCAGTCCGAGACCGTCCTCGTCCACGGTGACCTCCACCTGGGGAACATCATCGTCGACCCCGGCACCGGGACGGTGAACGCCGTGGTCGACTGGGAGCTGGCCACCCTGGGTGACCCGTTGGCGGACATCGGTTCACTGCTGGCGTACTGGCCCACACCCACCGGGCCGAACCTGCCCGGATTCGACGCCGCGCTCTCCGACGGTTTCCCCGGCCATGCTGAACTTGCTGACCGCTATCTCTCGGCCACCGGACGGTCGCGGACCGCACTGGATTTCTGGCACGTCCTCGGACTGTGGAAGGTCGCCGTGATCGTGGAGGGGGTGGTCCGTCGGGTCGGCGACAGGCCGGAGAACGCACCCACCTCCGGCGCCCCCACCACAGAACTGGTCGACCTGCTGGTGTCGAAGGCGACCGGGATCGCCGACGCGGTGGGCCTGTAGTCTGCTGCGGTGGCGGTCGCAGGCGCGGTTACACTGGATGTCCGCCATCGTACGAAGACTTTCCGTCGAGAGCCGGAGGACCTTGTGACAGATCCGAGACCGAA
Organism: Corynebacterium provencense; assembly: GCA_900049755.1. Classification (GTDB taxonomy): domain Bacteria; phylum Actinomycetota; class Actinomycetes; order Mycobacteriales; family Mycobacteriaceae; genus Corynebacterium; species Corynebacterium neomassiliense. The sequence goes on along the minus strand of LT160593.1, from coordinate 244,571 downwards.
CCCGCCGTACCACGGGGTGCACGACCTTGCCCGACCCCGGGAACAGGACAGCACACAGGACAGGACACAGGACAGCACACAGGACAGGACTCCGGGCGGGAAGCTGGACGGGAAGCTGGACAGCCGGCCGGACGGGCACCGGGATTCGCGGGATCAGGAGCCCGACGACGGTGACGGAGGCCTGTCGACGATCATCGTGGGGGTTGTCATCGGAGTTGTCGTGGTGGCGGTCGTCATCGCGGTGATGTTCCTCATGGCACTGTCCGGCAGCGACGACGGCTCCAGCGCGGACGGCGCCGGCGCCACCGAGATCATCCTGCCGGAGCGGTCAACGCTTCCCTGAACCTGGCGAAGACCGTCTCCGGGTCGAGACCCGTGAGGATCCTGGCGTTGGCGGGACGTCCCCAGTACGGCCCCGTTGCCGGCTCTGTATTCCTCGCACCCTGAAGACCGCCCTGTATGCAGGGGTCGGGGCCCGTGCCGGCACAACGCCCGTCACCCTGGGCCGTCGCGCCCGTCCAGTCCGCGACCGTGGTCCCGCGCACCAGATCGTCACCGAGGGCGACCCGTACCGTGGCGTCCCGGAACTCCGCCGGCACCGCCGAACACAGGACGGTCGCTGCCGCGAGATCATGTATCTGGGCGACGTAGCCGACCCCGACCGACCGGTGGAACTCCATGTAGAAGCGCAGCAGTTCATCCAGGAGGACGCCCACCTCCGCCGGAGCCGCCGCAGTCCACTCCTCCAGGCGCTGCGGGGTGAGCAGGACAGTTTCGGTGACGTTCAGCGGGCAGATCTGCGGCAACGGTGCGGACGCGGGCCAGTTGTCCAGGCAGTACGCCAGTGCATGCGGGTCAGACCAGGCGTTCCACTCCGCGGTCGGAGTGGTGTTGCCCGGGTACAGGAATGCCCCGCACATCAGGGTGACCCGGGTGCCCCGCAGTACCTCCGGTCGGTGTTCGACCGCCCACGCGAGATTCGTCGCGGGACCGGCGACGAGGATCCGGTCCGGGGACGCCGCCTCCCACGCGGCCACTGCGTCCCCGGGGTCCCCGGTGCCCTCCGCCTCCCCGGTACCTGTGGCAGGGGAGGCGGGAATGCGGTATCCGAGTCCGCCGGGGCCGTGGGTCTCCGGTGTCGTCGTCAACGGGAGAACCCGGGGACGCCCCGCCCCGACAGTCACCGGAACCTCCGGGACACCCGCGACCTGCAGCACCTCCCGCGAGTTACGGGCGGCGGTGGCGGCGGTGGTGTTGCCGGCGACCGTGGTGACGTGGAGGTCGATCTCCTTCCGCCGGTGCAGGGACGCCAGCCAGAGGAGTGCGAGAGCGTCGTCGATCCCCGTGTCCACGTCGGCGACGAGGGTGTACGGGAGCTCCGGCGCCGCGGCTCCGGCAGTCCGTGGGTCAGTCCGTGGGTCAGTCACAGAATCAGTCATTGTCGACCAGCTCCCATCCGCGGTCGAGGAAGTCGCTCTCGGGTTCATCTATCCAGGCGTGGATCAGCGTTTCGGCGTCCTCCCGGGTGTCCACGATCCTACGGAAGTAATGTTCCTCGCCGAAACCGTGTCCCCACATCACGCTCCACTTGGTGCCCAGGTGGCGGCTGACGGTGATGTAGTCGCCCTGGACGATCCGGTCGGAGACCTGGAACCAGTTGAGGTCCTCGTCGTAGTTCATCGGCACCGCGACGTGCACCTCCTGCTCGCCGACCTCGAGAATGTTCCCGGTCGAGTCCGAGAGCTGCCACCGCGACGACCCGTCCGGGACGGTGCCCTCGGAGATGTCCTCCCAGTCCCGGCCGAGAAGTGCCCCGGTGTCCCCGGTCAGGTACTCCACGAGCAGCTCGATGACGTCGTCGACGGTGGTACCCGGGGTGGTCAGGGAGAAACGCCTGTTCTCGGAGAGCCGGTGGATGATCCAGCTGTTCTCCCCGATTCCGACCTGCACCTCCGACACCCCGGGGACCGGCGGGCCGACAGCCCGGCCGGACGGTTCCACGGAGAGGACGAACCCTTCGACGCCGGCGAAGACGGCAGCCTCCAGGGTCGACCGCAGGGACTCCGGTGTCGCCGAGAGGACGACACCGCCACCGCGCACGCTGACCCGGCAGTCTGTGACAGGACCGGAGGCGTTGACCCACACCGTGCCGTTCTCCTCCAGCATGCACAGGCCCAGGGAGGACGCCTTGACCAGGAGATCGACGAAAGTGTCGTCGTGGACGTGGGCCACCAGGGGGACGGTCACCGACAGCATCCGTCCACGGGGGCGGACGGGAAAGGGGTCCAGGTCCATGTACATGTCCGCCGGAGGATTGTCGGGGTCGTCGGCCGCACGGACGGCGCGACGGTTCATCCAGTCGGCGAAATTGTCCAGCACCTCGGGAACTGCGTCCCGGTCGGCGGCAGGATCCCGGGCATAGGAGTTGAAGTCCTCTGCCGCGAGTTCGAAGTCGCGGGAGGTGCGGAACTGGCCGGGGTCGTCGTCGAAGTCCGCGGCGAGGAAGAAGTGGACGGTCACCGGGCTTTCGTCGGCGTCGGTGGAATCACCGTCGTCGTCGGGGACGATGCCCGGGCGGTTCCAGTCCCGGCCCAGGAACTCCGCGGCGTCCCCGTCGATGAAGTTCCCCACCACCCGTACCACCTCCTCGACTCCGTCGACTGTGACCTCGAGCTCGGGGTCGGGCCCCCCGGTGGCGTGGCTGACCACCCAGAGACGGTCGCGCAGGTGGACGGCGTGGACGAGGTGGACGCCGGGCACCGGCGACAGGCTCCCGTCGACCGGCTCCACCGTGACCGACGGGGACCCGCCCTCTTCCTCGCACCTGGAGATGTCCCTTTTCAGCAGGTCACCGACTGTCCGACGGTCCACGTGCGTGGTGATGCGGTCGTGTGAGTCCCACATGAGGCAGTCGGTCGCCGGGCCGGTCGCATTGACGAGGATCTCCCCCACCGCACCGGCGACCAGGTCGAAGGTGGTCAGGCAGAACCGGTGGTCGACAGCCATGGCGACAAGTTCTGCCCTGCTCTCGGGCGGGAACTCCTCTCCCGCGAGAATTCCGGTGTCCGCGGGGACTGCGTGGTCGAACAGTCCCAGGACGCCGGGCAGGTCGAGAATGTCCTCCGCCAGTTCCCGGAGGTGCCGGGCCTCGTCCCCGTCAGGAACCCCGGGTGCCCCGCGCAGGTACTCCGGCGGACACCACGCCGCACCGTCGCCCACTGCGGATGGCGCTACGAGGAGAAAGGCGTTGTCCAAGGGGTCCATGTGGACACGCTAACAAACGACACGGAACGGGACCTGCCGGCTGAGTCCACCCGTTCCCCCCAGTCTGTGTCCCCTGCCTGTGGCCCCCGCCCGTGGCCGGCGTCCGTCACATCATCAGTTCCGCTGAGGCGTCACTCCACCGGTGCGCCAGGAAAGACGCGGAGTCGCCGGACGCGTACTCGGCGAGGACCGTGGTGATACTGTCCAGCGCATTGCCCGCGTCAATCTCCCCGTCGTCGAGCCGGTAGTGCCTGTTGGCGGTACGGTACTCGACCACCCAGCCCGCACCCGTCAGTGCGGCCTGCACGTACCGGACCCCGGGTACAGGAGCTGTCGAATCATCCCCGTTGACCTCCAGGACCACGAAAGGGATGCCCTGGTCTGCCCGTCGACGACGGTCGACGTCCTCCCCCAGGACGGCGAGGATGCTCGCCCGGTCGACATGGGTGGTGACCGTGTCCAGTGAGTCACGCATCCGCAGGCCGGAATCTCCTCCGGTGGGGTTGACCCACACCTGTTCCATGTCATCGACCATGCAGACACCGAGTTCGGCCGCCTTGAACTGGAAGTGGCGTCCGGTCACCTCCGCGGTGGAGAACGGGACCGCTATGTGCAGGACGCCGCATTCCGGGGTGACCGGGTACTCCGAGACGGACAGGAACCGGAACGCGGGGGGCAGGTTCGGGTCGTGAGCCCCCAGGTCGGCGTGGTGGTTGACCCACCCTGCGAGGTCGATGATCTGTGCCGGGGCGTTCGCTGCAGCTTCATCCCAGGTGGGCGGTTCCTTCTGCCCGAGGTCCACGGTGGTTGCCGTGTCGGCGGCCTCCAGGGTGTTCATGTGCTCGTTCGCCAGGGAGAGCAGGGCATTGTCCGGCAGGTACCCGTCCGGAGTACCTGTATCCGGAGAGGGGACGAAGAATAGGAAGCCGAAGCTCACGGGGAATGCTCCTGGGGTGTCGGAGGGGTGGATGACCGGTTCGGGGGGTATCCGCTCATACTAAGGTGTGACTGCTCTCACCGTCCCCGGGTTCGCAGGCAGGAACCACTGCCGGGGGTAGGCGCGGGGGTCCGGTACACTGCCGCACCATGAAAGCAGCCGTCGCCCGGACGCCGGGCCCCCTCGCCGGCTCCGTGTCCGTCCTCACCGTCGACGGACCCGGGCCACCCCGCCCCGGTGAGGTGCGCATCCGTATGACGGCGACGACGGTCAACCCCTCGGATGCGGTGACGGTGTCCGGGGCGTACCCGTCGCGGACGGTATTCCCCTTCGTCCCCGGTTTCGAAGGTGTCGGTGTCGTCGAGGACGACCGCGGGGCCGCCCACAGCGGCAGCTCCCTGGAAGGACGCCGCGTCCTTCCTCTGGGCGGCCCCGGGTGCTGGCAGCAGCTCAGGAACGTCGGACGCGACTGGTGCGTCCCGGTGCCCGACGACCTCGACGACGCCACCGCCTGTTTCTCCTACATCAACCCCCTCACCGCCTCACTCATGGTCGACCGGTTCTGCACCCGGCCCGCCGCCGGCCGGGCACCGGGGACGCCACCGACCGTCGTCGTCACCGCCGCAGGTTCCGCCATTGCCGGGCACCTGGCCGAACTGCTCACCGAACTGCCGCTCACCCACCCCGGCCTGGCCCCGGTCCGCCCCGTGGGCCTGGTCCGCCGGGCTGCCGGTCATTCCCCGCCGGTCGCCGATCCGTCCCGGTGGAGCAGGATCGTGGGCACCGCCGTACCCGGGTGGAGGACCCGTCTGCGCTCGGCCGTCGGACCGGACGGTGCGGACATCGTCCTGGACTGCGTCGGCGGATCTCTGGGATCCGACCTCACGGACATTCTGGCACCCGGTGGCGTCCTCGTCCTCTACGGACTGCTGTCGGGAAGACCACTCCCCCCGGCCTGTTTCGACGGACGGCGGGGTACCAGGGTCGAGATGTTCCGCCTGCGTGACACTGTCCACTCCCTGCCCCGGTCACAGCTGGCCCCGCTCTTCGGACCGGTGTTCGCTCTGCAGCGCCGTGGCCTGCTGCGTACTGCGGTCGCGACCCGGGTGGGCCTGTCGCGCCTGACGGAGGCGCTGGACGCCGGAACCACCGGACCGGGGAAGCTGCTCATCGACCCGTGGTCGTGACGCCGTCCTCTGCGGCAGGGTTGTCCCGGTCGGGGCCGTCCCGGTCGGGCGGGGACTGTTGCACCCCCGCCCCGGAGGCCGGGACGACAAGCACCGCGGCAGCTATCGGCGCGCTCAGCTCGGCGACCCTCTCGCCGTGCCTGACCCTCATCAGGCCCGTCGCCGACATCTCCACCTCCACAACCAGGGTGGTGCCGAGGCCGATGCCGCGTCCGGACAGGAAGCGGAGAATGTCAGTGTTCATGTCCGAGACCCGGACAACCTGCACGCTGTCCCCTGACACGCAGGAGGACAGCACCACCGCGGAAGGTTCACCCGCCTGTCCCGGCCGGGGAATCGGATCACCGTGCGGGTCCACCGCAGGGTGTCCCAGAATCTCGTCCAACCGACCGATAAGCCGCTCCGAGACGACATGTTCCAGCCGGTCGGCCTCGTCGAGGACCTCGTCCCACTCCACACCGAGCTGCCGGACCAGGAACGTCTCTATGATGCGGCGTCGCCTCACCACGTGCAGCGCAATCTTCTCCCCCTCCCCGGTCAGGGCGATCGCACCGTAGGGCTCGTAGTCGATCAACTGCCTGCCGGCCAGTTTCTTCAGGTTCGCCGAGACCGTGGAAGGTGTCACCCCGAGCGCTGCGGCGAGACTGCCGGTCGTCGGCCTGCGCTGTACGTCGGGCCAGTCGCGGGACTGCCAGATCAACCTCAGGTAGTCCTCTGTGACCCGTGTGACATCCGCTGTCACGGTAATCGTCCCACCTTCCGGTCGTCCACGTCTTCACCTGTCCACGTCTTCACCTGTCCGCCCGACCAGTCCACCTGCCCGTGCGCCGGCCCGTGCGCCGGCCCAGACGCCGAGAACCACTTTCCCGCCCCGTGCCCCTGTGTGTCCACACTAATTTCAGTGTTTGCGACCGGGAACTTTGGAAACAGGGATAACGGAAACCGTCGTCGCAGACTGTGAAGTTAAATCTTTCAACGGAAAACAGACCGGTATTCCCGGTACCGGACGGAATTGTCCCTGACCATCAACAACTGACTTGTGGCCGTGACATGCCAAGTTATGCGTAGACACACCGCGGGCACGTGGTCGACGCTGGTCAACGGAACGAACAGCGGAAGTGGCACCGGAGGACAACTCCGGAAGAGATCCAGAGTCAGGGTGAATGCGATGTCATTGTGGTCGGTATTCGTCATCGGTGTGGGAGTTTCCGCCGACGCCGTCGCCGCATCCCTCACGACAGGTGTGAGAATGCGGACCCTGAACTATTTCCACGCACTGGTCACCGCACTGGTGTTCGCGGTCTTCCAGACGGTGATGCCGTTGCTGGGCTGGTTCGCCGCCTCCCGGTTCTCACAGTTTCTCGCCCCGGTCGACCACTGGATCGCCTTCGGGCTGCTCAGCGCCGTGGGTGCGAAGATGACCTGGGACGCACTGCACCCGGGTGACGACAGCCCCCGTGACGGTCGCCTCGACCTCGGACGCCTTCTGCTGCTCGGCCTCGCGACCAGCATCGACGCGGCCGCCGTGGGCGTGTCCTTCGCTGTCCTCGACGTGTCCGTCATCAACTCGGTCCTCATCATCGCCGCCACCACACTGACACTGTCCCTCCTGGCGGTACTGGTCGGTCACAAGGTCGGGGTCCGGTTCCGCACACCCGCCGAGATCATCGGCGGCCTGGTACTCGTGGCCATCGGCGTCCGCATCATCCTGGAGCACTTCCTCGGCGGGTGAGACGTTCCACCAGGTCTGCCGCGTCGAGGCACCGGTCCGTCGGGACCAGCAGCACGGTATCCACCCCTGAACCCTCCACGGTGAAGGGCACTTCCCGGCGCGCCAGTGCCGCCGACCGTGAGAGTTCCCCTGAGAGCCCACCTGAGAGCTGACCGTGGCCGATCTCCGGGACGACGAAGCAGCCCCGCCGTACCCGTCCGACCGGGACAACTGGTGCGGCGAGATCCCAGCCGAAACCACCGGACGCCAGGACCCGGGCGACGGCCCTGGCCCCGCGCGGAATTCCCAGCGCCCGGGCCACCTCCCCGTAGCCGGTGACCTCACCGTCCCCGATGACTGCCAGCACCTGCCGAACCCGGTCGGTGAGGCCGGAAGGTGCTCCGGCAACATGGCCCCGACGACGGACAGTGTCACAGAGGGTGACGGGATCCGGGCGGTCGGGCCCCTCTGGGTCAGGCCCCTGTGGGTCAGGCCAGGACATCGTGGCGGACGATGGTCTCGTCACGCCCCGGACCGACACCGATGTAGGAGATCCTGGTTCCGGACAGTTCCTCCAGACGGTTGATGTAGTCCTGTGCCTTCGGCGGGAGATCCTCGAAGGTACGGCACCCGGTGATGTCCTCGTCCCAGGCCGGCATGGTCTCGTAGACGGGCACCGCATGGTGGAAGTCCGACTGGCTCATCGGCATCTCCTCGTGGCGGACACCGTCGACGTCGTAGGCGACACAGATCGGAATTTCCCCGATACCGGTGAGAACGTCCAGCTTGGTCAGGAAAAGGTCGGTGAAACCGTTGACACGGGAGGCGTATCTCGCCACGACCGAGTCATACCAGCCGCACCTGCGCTTACGGCCGGTGTTCACTCCGACCTCTCCACCGGTGGTCTGCAGGTACTCACCCCACTTGTCGAAGAGCTCCGTGGGGAAAGGCCCTGCCCCGACCCGGGTGGTGTACGCCTTGATGATCCCCATGGAGGTGGTGATCTTCGTGGGCCCGACGCCCGACCCGACACATGCTCCACCGGCCGTCGGATTCGACGAGGTGACGAAGGGGTAGGTGCCGTGGTCGACGTCGAGCATCGTCGCCTGACCACCCTCCATGAGCACGGACTTCCCTTCGTCGAGGGCCTTGTTGAGCACCAGCTCGGCGTCGATGAGCATCGGGGCGAGCCGGTCGGCGAAGCCCATGAAGTAGTCGACGATCTCGTCCGGGTCGATGGCCTTACGGTTGTAGAGCTTCACCAGCATCTGGTTCTTCTGGTTCAGGGCACCGGCAACCTTCTGGCGCAGAATCGACTCGTCCAGAAGGTCCTGGGCCCGGATACCGATGCGGGAGACCTTGTCCGCGTAGGTCGGACCGATACCGCGGCCGGTGGTGCCGATCGCTCTCTTGCCCAGGAAACGCTCGGTGACCTTGTCGAGAACCTGGTGGTAGGGGGCGACCAGCTGGGCGTTGGCGCTGACCTTCAGCCGGGAGGCGTTGGCCCCGCGCGCCTCCAGTCCGTCGATCTCCTGGAAGAGTGCCTCCAGGTTGACCACGCAGCCGTTGCCGATGACCGGGGTGGCGTTCTCACTGAGGACGCCGGCGGGCAGCAGCTTCAGCTCGTACTTCTCCCCTCCGACGACGACGGTGTGCCCCGCGTTGTTACCGCCGTTCGGCTTCACGACGTAGTCGACTTTTCCTCCGAGGATGTCGGTGGCCTTCCCCTTGCCCTCGTCCCCCCACTGGGCTCCCACCACGATGATTGCTGTCATTGTTGTTCCGTCGCTCCTCGGCGTGCGTTATATTGACCGACTGGACAGTTTAGCCCCCCGGTAGGGTACTTGCCATGACATCCGTGATTCTCGCCTGTGGTGGACTGCCGCCCGAACTGGCGGGCACCGTTCCCCACGAGGTCGTGACCACTGTCCTGTCCGCGGTACCGGGCCGCAGGGAACTGCGTGTCCTCGATGAACTGGCGTCCTCCCATCTCCCCGTCGACCCCACCCCTTCCCTCGACGAAATTGCGGCGAAGCCCGACGTTCCCCACCAGGCCGACCCCGTCACCGCACCACAGCAGCCGGATGAACCGGTGAGGGTCATCGTCGTCGGCTCCGACGCCGCCCTCGCCGCGGTGGTCACCCGCCTGATGAGGATCGACGCCCTGTGGATCTCGGTCGGCTACGTCCCGGTCGACCCTGAGTCACTGACCGCCCACAACTGGGGGCTGGACGCCGGACAGCTGCCCTTGCCCGCGGCATTCGATGTCGCACTGACAGGCCAGGCCCGGCCCACCGCTCTTGTCCGTGACGATTCGGGGACGGTGACCCTCGGCTGCGCGGAGATCTTCCACAGCGGGCAGACCCTCGTCGGCGAGGTCATCGTGGATTCCGAGACCCTGTTCCTCAACGACGCCGAAGTCCCGTGGAACGGGAGGACCGGACCGTTCGGCGTCCGCTTCGTCCCGACGACCGGGGCACCCGGCATCGCGGCGACACGGTTGACCACACCCTCCCGGTGGGACCGGGTGGCCGCGGACATGACCCCGGGCAGGAGACTGTCCAGGATTTTCAGCAGGCCGGCGACTCCCGGCCAGGTTGACGCGGACGTCGTGCTCACCGGCCGTGCACTCCAGGCCGGCGGTGTGGGACTCACCGTGGTCCGGGACGGCGTGGTCCACCCGCGGACAGTGTCCTCGGTGACCTTCTACCGGCACCTGCGCGACGGGCAGTTCGTCCGTCGCTGAAACCCGGACGGACGCCGGGGTCTCAGTGGCGCACCATCGTGATGTGGGGGATACCGGCCTCCTCGAACTCCCCGCCCACCGTCACGAACCTGAACTTCACGTAGGCCTCTGCGGGGGTGAGTTCGTTCCAGACCTTCACGGTGACGGTGTCCATTTGTCTATGATGGCCGGAGAAACAAAAACTGAACACCGAGAACAACTGACACCAACCGACACGGGGTGTCCCGGACCAGCTCCGGGGCTGAGATCACACCCGCCGAACCTGACCTCATTCACATGAGCGGAGGAATGTCTGTCATGCCCCTGCCGCCGACACCGGCGGTGGCCGTCGACCACGTCGACGTCGCCTACCCGAAGTCATCACCCGTCCTGCGTGACATACGCCTGGACGTCCCCGCCGGGGAACACCTGGCCGTCATCGGCCGTTCCGGCTGCGGAAAGTCAACCCTGCTCCACCTCATCGGAGGCCTGCTGACACCTTCCCGCGGTCAGGTGCGGGTCCTCGGGGACGCCGCGGACCACGCCCGCCTCCGTCACTGCGCACTGATGCCCCAGGGGGACAGTCTGCTGCCCTGGTTCAGTGTCCGGGACAATGTCGCCGTCCCCCTGCGCAACAGGGGGGTGGGACGCCGCGCGGCCCGCGAGCGTGCCGAGGCGGCTCTCGGACGCTGCGGACTGGCGGCCTGCGCCACCGCACGTCCCACCCGGCTCAGCGGAGGTATGCGGCAACGGGTCGCACTGGCCCGTGCACTGCTGGCCGAGAAACCGGTACTCCTGGCCGATGAACCTCTCGGTGCCCTTGACGCGATCACACGTGCCGAGATCCAGGACTGGCTCGCCGCACTGCTCGACGACGGCGCGCCCGTCGCCGGAGCCGCCACCGGAAGTGGCGTCGGCCCCTCCACCGCAGCCACCACGATGGTCATGGTCACCCACGACGTGGACGAGGCACTGCTGCTGTCGCACCGTGTCGTACTTGTCGCCGATGGCACCCTGGCTCGGGACTGGCCGGGCTGGTTCGCCCGGCGCCGCGGCCGGCCGAGGGAGGAGGTGCTCGCCGATCCCGAGTTCGCCTCGGTCCGGGCGGAGATCCTCCGGGAACTGGGCAGGGACTCGCGGGGGGATGCCGCATGAGCGTCATCCGTAAGGTACTCCCCCCGCTGGTCACCGTGGTCCTGGTGCTGCTGGTCTGGTTGTGGGCCACCACCGGAGAACGTACCGAAGACTATGTGCTGCCCTCCCCCGCCTCGGTCGTCTCGGCGCTCCGGGACAACTGGGGAGGACGCCTTGCACCGGCGACCTGGCTGACCCTCACCGAGACACTGGCGGGCACCGCCCTCGGCGTGGCGGTGGCGCTCGGCGTCGCGGTTGCCGCAGGTTACATACCGCTGCTCGGCAACGCCTTCGCACCGCTACTCGTGGCGTCCCAGTCCATCCCCGTGGTGGTGGTCGGCCCGATCCTCACCATCGCGCTGGGGTACGGGACAGCACCGAAGGTACTGGTCGTGGCCCTGCTGTGTTTCTTCCCGGTGGCGATGAACCTGCTCAGCGGGATACGCGGGGTGGACCCGACCCTGGTGGACACGATGCGCAGTCTCCATGCGACCCGACATTCCCTGTTCTGGCGCCTGCGCTTCCCCGCCGCACTTCCCGCCGGCTTCGCAGGACTGCGTATCGCAGTGACCTACGCCCCTGTCGCCGCGGTTTTCGCCGAGTACACCGGTTCCACCGACGGACTCGGCTACCTGCTGCTGCAGGCGATTCCACGGCTGCAGACAGATTTCGTCTTCGCCCTCGTCATCGTCCTCACCGCAATGTCTGCGGCTCTCCTGCTGGCGGTCACCACCCTTGAACGACTCTGCTGCCCGTGGTCCGGCACCGCGCGCCGGTGAAACTGCACCGGATGCACCACAGGCATGCACCACTGAAAGGAAAACTTCCGTGACAACCCGATTCACCACCTCCGCCACCGCCGTCCTTGTGGCGACCTGCACCGCGCTGTCCGCCTGTTCCACGGACGGTGACAGCGCCTCCTCCGGCGACGGTGCCGGCACCGACCAGGTCAGTGTCCTGCTCGACTGGAACCCCAACCCCGATCATCTGGCGATGTACACGGCCGACCACACCGGCGCCTACGCCGACCACGGCGTGGACCCGGAGTTCATTGTGCCGGGGAACACCGCCGACGCCGCCAAGGAGGTCTCCCTCGGACACGCAGATCTGGCCGTGAGCTATGAGACGGACACCATTCTCGCTGCGGCACAGGGCCTCGACGTGGTGAGCGTCGGTGCCCTGATCCCGACTCCGTTGAACTCGCTGATCACGAAGAAGTCCTCCGGTATCACCACGGCGAAGGACCTGGCGGGCAGGAAGGTCGCCGGTTCCGGTGTGCCGTCGCAGGAACCGTCGATGCGGTTCATCGCGGAGAAGGCCGGCATCGACCCGGACAGTATCGAGATGCCGAATGTGCAGCAGAACCTCAATCAGGCGTTGCTGAGTGACCAGGTGGACGCCATCTTCGGCGCCTACCCGAACATCGAGGGTGTCGAGCTGGCCGAACAGACCGAGATCACCGTACTCAGCGCCGGTGATCTGGGGCTGCCGGATTCCGCCGAACTGGTCCTGATCGCCAACCCCACCCGTCTCACGCAGGACGCCGACTACGCTCAACGCGTCCGTGGCTTCCTCGCCGGCACCGCCGACGGGCAGACCACCGCGCTCGGTGACAGTGCGACGGCGGTGGACGCCCTGACCCCGCAGACCGAGGGCGCCTACGATCCTGCTCTGCTGAAGAAGATGGTGGACGCCACCGTCGACATCCTCCGCAGGGGGGGATCCGGCAGTGGTGCGGCTGCGGGCGCGGCGTCGGCGGATTTCGGGGTCCAGGATCCTGCCGCGTGGTCGGCCTACGCCGACTGGATGCGGAAGAACGGCCTGCTCGATGCTGCAGCGGGGCAGGACGCCGGGATCGACGGTGCGTCCGTGACCACCAACGAGTACCTGCCGAGGTGAGTCACGGGAACCGGGCCGGTTCCCACCGACCGGACTTCCGGACTCCGGGCATATCTGACCGGGTGTCCGAAGGTGCGCACCCCCGGGGCCGTCTCACCTCCCGCCGGTGATCTCCCCCGCCAACTCGATCATGCAGTCCGCGACCAGTTCGCAGGTCCGGGACGCCGTCATCGCCAGTTGACCGTCGCTCATTCCCATCCCGACGAACTGGTGCAGCGCATAGACCAGGAATGTCGGACCGTTCTGTTCGCGGTGCACCACCGCGACAGCCCCCGCACGGTTCGTCGACCATTTCCAGGTGACTTCCAGCAGGCTGTCCGGTATCTGCTCCGGATCTGCGACCATGACTTCAGCCCCCGAAGAAATGGTCAGCACCGCGTCGTGCACGGCGATGTCCACTGCCGGCTCGCCCCACCTGATCCGCAGTACCCCGTCATCACTGACCTGCGACCGCTGACCCGACCTGGCGGCGAAAAGATCGGCGATACGGTCGGCAGTCACCGGCGCAGTCTCGGCCTTCAGCAGTCCGAAAGGGTTCCCGGGAGTGACGAACTGCGCGGCTAGTCGTTCCGTCTCCTCAAGTCCACGGTCGTCACCTGTCAACGCCACCCCGTTCTCCGGAGGCACCGTTTCCGGGGTCAGGCGGTCAACGGACGGCCACTGCTCTTCCAGCCACTCCGACAGATTCAACGCGGCAGAGACCACTACCCGGAGAAAATCATCGACCTGTGCCACGGTGTGCCCCCGCCACCACGTCATCACGATCTCCCCCCGGATCCGGAGGTGTCCCTGCCCGTCGCGCCAGGAGTACACCCGCGGCCCGACAAACCGGTCATTCCACCCGTTGACGAGCCGCTGAACATCCAACGGGTCCATTCCGTCGAGCACTCCGTACCAGTCCATCACGGCGCCATGCGCCAACGGTTCCTGTGAGGAACCACCGACCTCCACACGCAGGTCAATGTCCACCAGATCAAGCTCACCCAGACCCAGAGCGCCGGAATGCAGCCAAACCGTCGTCCCGGTGCACAACGCAGTCAGACCCGCCCCCGCCGCCACCAGCTGCAGCGCATTTGCCGCCAACGGGGCCTCAACCGGACCCGGAACCACCTGTTCCGCGGATTCCGTCGGAGCCGGCTGCGCCACAGGCGCGTCGGGTACCGCCGACGCATCCGGACCCGGAACTGACCCCCGGGCGTCCTTGGACTTCCTTCTGCCGAAGCCGAACATAGATTCTCCTCATTATTTTGTGTGCGCATGCAGTGTATACGCTGCACCCCTGGTGAACTACAGACCAGACAGTGGCGTCACCCCCGCAGTAACGACCACGTCAACGGCACACGAAGGATCCCTGTACACCAGACCGGCTTTCTCAGGTACGGGGAAACACTCCGGGTACCTGCTCTCAGTCGGGGGCGCCCCCGTCCTCCCACAGTTCCGGAGGCTGCCACGGGTGCTCCACCGTCGGACGCAGCGCAGCCATCGCGGACTCCCTCGACATGCCGCACACCTGCAGGGCGTCGACAATGATCGAACGGCACTGTGCCAGCACCACCCGCCCCGACAGTCCCGACCCTCTGGCCAGTGCCACGTCCGCCCGTCCGCCGAGAACCTGGAGACGCCGGGTGATCTCCGGCAGCTCCAGAAGTTCCTCGTCGGTGAACCGCGAACCCCCTTCGGCGTGAAGTGTGGCCAGGTGCCCGAGGGCGTCGGACAGGTCACGGATCAGCCGGGTCAGTCCGGGATTCGGGGAGACGCCGTCATTGACCATGATCTCGGCGCGCCGCGCCAGGACCCGGGTGTTCCTCATGATGTTGTCCACGGGAACCAGCACGCGGTCGATGGACTTCGCGTATCTCCGGGCCGACCAGTAGATCGGGGAGATGCTGACCACCTCTTCACCCCCGGACATGGCCTGGAGCATGGCGTTCACACTGGTCTGGGTGCCCCGCGCGGTCGTCAGCGCACGGTTGATGACACCGGGGTCGGTGTCCTCGATTCCGTCCGCCACATCATCGAGGACGAGAGAGGCCTTGGCGATGAGACCGGACATCTCCCGGCGCACCGCACGCAGCGGGTTCTTCGGCACCACAGCGAGAACCAGAAGGCCGATGAGACCTCCGACCAGGGCGTCGACCACCCTGTCGAACGCACCCTGGTCACCCGGCGGGATGAGAGTGGCGACCAGCACCGCCGAACTCGCAGCCTGGGTAGGAACCAGTGGCCCCCGGTCGACGACCACGGCCAGCAGGATCGCGGCGAAAACCACCACCCCGATCTGCCACGGACCGTCACCGATCCAGGAGATCACGAGATCACCGATGCCGATTCCCACCGACGCGCCCAGCACGATCTCGAAACCCCTGCGGATTCTCTTCCCACCCGACAGCCCGAGACTGATCACACCGGCGATGGGCGCGAAGAAGGCGTTGTCGTGGCCGATGATGTCGGTGGCGACCCAGTAGGCCAGTCCGGCCGACAGTGCCGCCTGGAGGGCGAAGATCACCGTCGACCGGGCACGGGAGAGCCCCTGCCGCGGCGCGAGACGGCTCAGGGACGCCGCGGCGGCGCGGACCCCCTCACCCGCACGCCGGCGGGGACGCTGCCACACCCTCTCCTCAGACATGCTCCCATTGTGTCAGTCGTCGGTCCTGCAGGCCCGACCGGTCACGGCCTGAGGTCGGCCCACACCCCTGCATGGTCACTGCCCTCCACCCCGACCACGCCGGAGGCGGCACACGCCAGTCCGCGGACTAGGACATGGTCGAGCCGCAGCAACGGTACCGTCGCCACCGGCACCCCCGCGCGGGGCCAGGTCGGGGCCGCGAACATGCCGCCGCCGCAGTCGACGAGCCCGGGAACTTCCCCGCCGGGTGCCTTTGTCAGCCGTCGGAACTCCGGGTGTGCGGTTGTCGCGTTGAAGTCTCCCGCCATCACCAACGGACCCGGGGTAACGGCGGCGAAGTCGCGCAGGTCACCCATTTCCCGGATCCAGCCGTCGACGAGGTCGCTGTGCGCCGGGGCGTTGGTGTGCACCCCGGTGACCGTCACCACCGGCCCGGTCGCCCGGGTCACCGTACCGGCGTCTGCCGGGCCACTGTCCCCCTGCCCGCCGGTCGTCAACCGGGCCACAGGATTCTGGTGTCTGGTGAGGTGCAGGTCCGTCACCGACCCGTCGACGAGCTGCGTGGAGCGGACGAGCAGCGCTGTTCCTCCGCCCCGGGATCTGGTGGAGACCTGCTGTACCAGGTGCAGCCCGGTCGCCCGTGCCACAGCCTCCGCCTCGGCCCCGGAGCTCTCCGGGAGGACCACCACATCGGCGTCCATGTCTGCCGCCGTGCGGGCGAGGACCGTGTCCGACGCCGCACCGTACCATGTGTTGACTGCGAGAATTCTCAGGTCACCCGGCGCCTTCGGGCCCGGCTGCGCTGATGCTGCCCTGCCTGCCATCCCGGGTACGACCACGGCCACGCACACGGCCACGGCCACTGCCACGACCACGGCGCACGCAGGCAGGACCGGAAGCGCCGGGCCCGTCAGCACCGGGCGGTGTCCGGCAGGGAAGACTGACCGGGATGCCGTCGGTCCACCCCGGACCGCCCCTGCTGCCGCGGCCCCGGCTGCCGCGACCAGTGTCAGCAGCAGACCCGCCGGCCAGGTAGCCTGCGCGGAGGGCAGCAGCCACGCCACTGACGAGGGAAGACGGTCGGTGAAGACGCCCCACCACGGGGAGGACGCCCACAGCACCCCGCATACGGAAGTGACCGCCGCAATGGTCCGCACCGCCGCACCAGCCGACCGGCACACCGACCGGCACGGCGTCCCGCCCTGCTTCCGGCGCGACGCCGGAGCCTCCCCTGCCCCGGGCCCGACGCCGGGGCCGGGCCCGGCAGAGGTAGCGTGACCGTCCAAGAATCTACTTCAGCATCTCGTCCGCAGCTCCGGGGTCACAGTCGTTGACGAGGTTGAGGCAGCGGATGTACTCGTCCTCTTCCCCGATGGCGCGGGCGACGACGGCCAGCATCATGATCGCCCGGAGCACACCCCGGTTGGGTTCATGGGACCACGGCACCGGACCGGTCCCCCGCCACCCGTTGGCCCGCAGGGCGTCCAGCCCACGGTGGTAGCCCGTGCGTGCACAGGCGTACGCCGTGATCTTCTCGCTCGGCAGGTCTCCCTGCTGCAGGTGGTAGGCGGCCAGGGCCGCCCACACACCCGAGTCCTTCGGGTCTGCGACAGCCTTCGCCTCCAGTTCGGCGAGAGTTTCGCCGCCGACGACGGAGGACGCCAGGGACGCCGGGAGCATCACCGCAGGATGCTCGGCACCGAAGAGGTCCCTGCCCTTCCTGATCTGTTCCGTCATGTCCGCCCCGACCTACTTCGACAGGGTCGTGCCGACGGAGTGCAGGTCGGTGCAGGCCTCAACGACCCGCACGCTCATGGCTTCCTCGGCCTTCTTCATGTAGGACCGGGGGTCGTAGACCTTCTTGTTGCCCACCTCGCCGTCGATCTTCAGGACACCGTCGTAGTTGGCGAACATGTGGCCGGCGACAGGCCTGGTGAAGGCGTACTGGGTGTCGGTGTCGACGTTCATCTTGATGACGCCGTAGCGCAGCGCCTCCTCGATCTTCTCCTTCTCCGACCCTGATCCGCCGTGGAACACGAAGTCGAAGGGCTTGGAGCCTTCGGGAAGTCCCAGCTTCGCCGCGGCGGTCCGCTGCCCCATGTCGAGGACCTCGGGGCGCAGCTTTACATTGCCGGGCTTGTAGACGCCGTGGACGTTACCGAAGGTCGCGGCGAGAATGTACCGGCCGTTCTCCCCGGTGCCGAGCGCGTCGACGGTCTTCTCGAAGTCCTCGGCCGTGGTGTACAGGTTGTCCCCCGCCCTGGCCTCCACTCCGTCCTCTTCGCCGCCGACGACACCGATCTCCACCTCGAGGATGATGTCCGCCGCCGCACACGCGGGCAGCAGTTCCCTGGCGATCTCCAGGTTCTCGTCGATCGGGATGGCCGAGCCGTCCCACATGTGGGACTGGAACAGCGGGGTTTCACCGGCCTCCACCCTCCTGCGGGAGATCTCCACCAGGGGACGGACGTAGGTGTCCAGCTTCTCCTTCTGGCAGTGGTCGGTGTGCAGGGCGACATTGACCCCGTAATGCTTCGCAGCCTCGTGGGCGAAGGCGGCGAGGGCCGTGGCTCCGGCGACCATGTTCTTCACGTGGAGCCCGGAACCGAATTCGGCACCGCCGGTGGAGAACTGGATGATGCCGTCGGATTCGGCGTCCGCGAAGCCCTTGAGGGCGGCGTTGATCGTCTCTGACGAGGTGCAGTTGATGGCCGGGTAGGCGTATCCGTCTTCCTTGGCCTTGTCGAGCATGTCCCGGTATACGGCGGGGGTGGCGATTGGCATGGAGGTCCTCCCTAGGTGTCCACTGTCTGACGCATGACTGCTCTCCAGTATGCCTGCTCCGCTCAGTCCGTGGAGTCCCGGACCACCCCTCCGGTCACCCTGACCGCCGCCTCCATCAGCATCCATCCGGACAACTGCACCGACAGATCCCGCTCCGGTACCCCCAGATCCGCACCCGGGCCCGAGGCCAGTGCGGTTCCGATCCGCCCGCCGGTGCGGGGCAGGGCCGCGTCCCGGACCCAGGACGCCCCGAACAACGGCAGCCCGTCCACCTCGAGGCGGTGGTGCCAGACCGACTCCGCCGACTGAAGTACCAGACGCCTGGCCAGCTGACGGGTCGCCCGGCTGAGACGGTCGTCGCTGGGCAGTCCGGTGGCCACGAGCGCGAGGTACCGGGCGAGAACTCCCTTGAACAGGCCCCCGTCCCCTCCCCCGTTGCCCTGCCATCCGGTCAGCCCCGGGTCGCCGGTGTCACCGGTGTCGATGATTCCGTCGGTCGTGGCCATGTGCGTTGCCACCGCCTGGACCAGCTGATGTACGCGGGTGAGGCACCGGGTACCCACCTCACTGACCGCGCCCATCGGGACCCCGGCGTCCTTCCGCAGGGACCGGGCGAGCTCCACCAGGGCACCGAGGACCAGCCCCTGGTTCACCGTGTGGACCCGCGGTACCTGCTCCTCACCGTGCAGGCGCAGTCTCACCCCGTCCGTCACCAGACCGTCGGCGTTGATCAGCCGCGGGTACACCCACTCGACGAACTGCCCGGTGAGGTCACGGCGCCCCGTGCGCGCCGCGAGGATCGCGGCCGGACCGTTCGTCGTCACGTTGAAGAAGTCCTGGCCGTCCCGCCACGGCAGGACGCCGGTCAGCGGGTCGATCCCGTCGAGCAGCGAGGAGCACAGGCCCGGCAGGTAGCGCACAGACCCGTACTTCGGCAGTTCTCCGGCACGGTGCATGGCCAGGGCCAGCCAGGCCCGGTCGTCGTAGAACTCGTTGTGCGGCAGTGCACGCCGGTTACGGATGCGTACGGCACGGACCGTACGTCGGATCCGGCGGAGTCGACGCCCTGTCGCCCGACGGGTCGCGGCATCGACCTGGCAGTCGATGAACTGGGCCTGCCACCAGCAGTGCCAGTGGTAGAAGAACTTGTCCCGGGTCGTCGGCGGCCACGCGATGACGGCGAGGGAGGTTTTCGGGATTCCCCAGAGCCTTGTCACGTGGCGTTCCAGGACGGCCTGTTCCGCCAGGTCGGCGCGGTGGTCCCAGATCTCCTCCATGGGACCGTTTCTACCAGGAACGGCCCAGGTCGGCGTGCTGCCTTATCCAGGTGTGCATGGCGATACCCGCGGCCACCCCCGCGTTGACCGACCTGGTGGACCCGAACTGGGCGATGGACACGGTCATACTCGCGGCGTCCTGGGCCTCCTCCGTGACCCCGGGGCCCTCCTGCCCGAAGAGCAGCAGACAGCGCTCGGGCAGGCGGACGGTCTCCAGGGGCACCGATCCGGGGGTGTTGTCCACCGCCACGACAGTCAGACCGTGCTCCCGCGCGTACGCGATGACCGACGCCGTGTCCGGGTGATGCATCAGGTGCTGGTAACGGTCGGTGACCATCGCTCCACGCCGGTTCCACCTGCGGCGTCCGACGATGTGCACGGTGTCGACGGCGAAGGCGTTGGCGGTGCGCACGACGGTTCCGATGTTGGAGTCGTTCTCGAAGTTCTCGATCGCGATGTGGAGCGGATGGCGTCGGGTGTCGATGTCGGCGACGACGGCGTCCCGCGTCCAGTACCGGTAGGCGTCGACGACATTGCGCCGGTCACCGTGTTCCAGCAGGTCGGGATCATAACGGTCGCCGTCGGGGCCCTCCGACGGGGAGGGGACGCCCGGATGCTCCTCCGCCCACGGCCCGACCCCGACCGGATGGTCGGACCACTCGGTCGGGCCCCGGTCGGGCGCGGGTTCCGTCCCCCTGTCAGGTGTGGTTTCATTCACGGGTGAGTCCTTCCACGAGCAGCAGCTGGGCGGCGACGTAGGTCGCCATGACAAGCCCGTCGACGATGCCGTCAAGCACCCGGACAGATCGGAAGAGCGTCGTGTAGGGAAAGAGTGTAGATCTCGGTGGTCGCCGTATCATTAAAAAAAAGCGTCAGACATTCCCCGACTCATGAGCTCCTCATCTCTTCCCCTCGGCTCATACTCTTCTTACCTGTCTCCCTCAACAGGGTGTCTAACATGTCATGTATGCTTGTCATATTTAGTTACATCATCTCCTCTTCCTACACACTATCTCCCTATCGCCTTCGTATGACCTCGATCGCAACATTTCCGCTCTTNCTTCCACGAGCAGCAGCTGGGCGGCGACGTAGGTCGCCATGACAAGCCCGTCGACGATGCCGTCAAGCACCCGGACCAGGGGTTTCTGCCCTGTGAGGAATGCCTGACGGGCC
This sequence comes from Corynebacterium provencense, assembly GCA_900049755.1. Classification (GTDB taxonomy): domain Bacteria; phylum Actinomycetota; class Actinomycetes; order Mycobacteriales; family Mycobacteriaceae; genus Corynebacterium; species Corynebacterium neomassiliense. Next base: position 223,854 of record LT160593.1, on the reverse strand, counting down.
AGGATGAGCCCGTCGGAGAGCACGAAGAGGTTGCCGCCGAGTCCCACCCCGTGCAGGTCGGCGTGCCTACCCGTCACCGTCGGGTCCGCGGCGAGCACCGACGCTGCCGCGAGCAGGGAGCCGTAGCCCACGGCGGCGGGAAGGGCCGCCGGCGCCCCGGTGGCCGCGGTGAGGACACCGGACGCCAGTACCGGAACCCGCAGGGCGAGGGGCCCCTTCTGCGGCCGGTGGCCTTTCCGCCACAGTGCGGTGATGTAGGCGACCTGGTTGACGGCGAAGGCCGCCGAACCCCGGTTGAGGTTGCGGGCCCGGGTCCGGGAGTCCGCACTGCGGCCGTCCGGGCCCATGAGGATGACGTCACCGACCCACCCTCCGGCCAGTCCGGCGACCACCCCGGCGACCGCCCCCGTGACGGCCCCTGGGCCTGCCCCGGTACGCCTCCCCGCGAGTGCGGATGCCGCGAGCAACGGCATCAGCGCGGGTTTCACGGTTCGGGTGAACCGGTCGCCACGTGGTCCGGCCGCTGCCGCCAGGACCGACACCGCACCGGCGGCGAGGTAGGCGCCGCGCAGGACGCGTGCGGTGGACGTCACGGCTGTCCCCGGGCGGATCAGGCGAGACCCAGGTCTGCCAGGCCCAGCAGACTGCGGTAATCCACGCCCTCGGCCTCGATGACGTCCCTGGCACCGGTGGCACGGTCCACCACGGTGGCCACCCCGACAACGGTGGCCCCGGCCTCACGAGCCGCTGCGACGGCGGTCAACGGGGAATTCCCGGTGGTTGTGGTGTCCTCGACAACGAGGACCCTCCTGCCGCTGATGTCCGGTCCCTCGATACGGCGCTGCATGCCGTGCTTCTTCGCCTCTTTGCGGACGACGAAGGCGTCCACTCCGTCACCGGTGTGCATCACGGCGGTGGCCACCGGGTCCGCCCCGAGGGTGAGCCCGCCGACGGCGACGTAGTCCCAGTCCGCGGTCAGTTCGCGCAGCAGCTCCCCGATCAGTTTCGCCGACTCCCGGTGGAGGGTCGCGCGGCGCAGGTCCACGTAGTAGTCGGCCTCCCTGCCGGAGGACAGTACGACCCTGCCCCGGACGACGGAGAGTTCGGTGACGAGCTCGGCGAGACGCCGGAGTTTGTCGGGGTTGACGGCGGGGACGCTCATCGGCTGGCTCCTGGGGCTTGTGGACGGTGACGCTACGGTCACTGATCCTAGAACACCCCGGTACCCGGCCGACAGACGACCCGTGAGGTCAGTGCGCGGACGCCTTCCGGTCAGGTCAGTCTTCAGGGTCGATGATCTCAGGGTCCACCACGTCGTAGACCTCGGCGTCATCACGGCCGGTCCCCGCGCCTCCGGTGTCTGCGTGCCGTGCCTCCGGGCCACGGTGGCGTCCCCGCCGTGGCCGGCGGGGCGTCCTGCGCGGCTCGGGGTCCCCGATCCCGGCACCGATGCCCGGACCGTCGGAGAAGATCGTCGCCGACGTCCCGGCCCGGATGATCCGGGGATCACCGGGATCCGGCCCCGGAGTGGGCGAGGGCTCCTCCCCGAGGGCGGGGATCCTGGTCAGACCGTCCTCGGCGACATCCTCCGGCCACGTCCCGTCCAGGTCCGCGTCGCCGAGGATTCTGCCACGCGCACGGGTCGGGAACTCCACCGGCTCCGCCGACCTCTCCACGGTAGGATGCTCCTCCACCTCTGCGGCGGACGGTACAGCATCCTGATCCAGGTCCTGCCTGAGGTCCTGCTTCAGTTCGGGGGAACTTCCCTCCGCGCCTGCCCCCGGGGCCGGGGACTCCCCCGTTGTGCGGGCCTCAGATGTGCGGGCTTCAGGCGTGCGGGCCTCAGATGCCTGGGGAGGACTGTCCGGCACCGCACGCAGATGACCGGGACGCGGGCTGTCCGCGCGGTCCCGGGGGCGGGCCGGAGCCTCCTCCGGCACCTCTCCGGGACCGTGGCCGGCGTCCGGCAGCACGGGGGCGACCCGCGCTCCCGAGGCCGGTCTGGGTCTGGTCGGGTCGGCGACGGTGATG
>LT160593.1:190945-221622 GCA_900049755.1 Corynebacterium provencense | reverse complement strand
AGAGGTGTATAAGGGACGGGCACGGGGGCGACCCGCGCTCCCGAGGCCGGTCTGGGTCTGGTCGGGTCGGCGACGGTGATGTCGAGCGTCGCGGACGTCACCAGGGGCGGAAGTACCCGCGACGCCGTCCCCAACGCAGTGAGGTGGGGCAGCAGGGCGTCCCACCTGTCCGGGTCGGTCCTGCGCGGGCAGCGCACCGCCACCCACGCCCCGGAGAATGCCACGTCGGAGACGTCACCCGTCAGTCCCCGCAGTGCGGTGTCGACCCGGACGTCCATCAGCCGGGCCGCGGCGCGGACGTCCGTCGTGTAGACACTGAACGGGGGACGGTCGAGAGCCCGGTCGTGACGCATTCCCGCGGGCACCGCCGCGACCGCACTGATGTGCACGTCCACCGGTGAATAGGCCCCCCGGCGCAGGGCGAACACCGTCGACCCTGCGACATCGGCGATGTGGAGCTGGTGCCCGTCGACGAAGCCGGAGACGAGGTCGCGGGCGGTGGGACCGGAGTCGGTGGGAGTCATGAGACGGATCAGGCTGACCGGCCACTCCACGGTGAGGAAGGCGTCCTCACGGGTGTACTCGAAGCCGTGGGAGGCCGCCCAGTTCCGGCGCCCACGCCGCGCACCGAACAGACCGCCGGACGTGGGTGCTGCGGTCGGCCCGGGCCCATGACCCGGGACCTCCTCACTGCGTTGAGGTGTGCCCGGAGTCACCGGTACGGCCGGAACGTCGGCATCTGCCGCGGGTACCGCAGGTGAGGGCACATCCCCCGGGGAGCGGGGGGAGGACGCCGCGGGCCGGCTCTCCCCCGGGTTCCGTCGCGGACGACCCCGGTCCGCACCCCGGGCGTCCTGTCCTGTCACCCTGTCCCGACCGGCGGTCCCGGTGAAACCGGTGGAACCCTCACCGCCGGGCGGAGTGCCCTTGCCGGACCGGTGGTCCTGTCCGGAGGCACGCAGGAACAGGCCCGCAGCTGAGATCAGCAGTACGAGCCCGAGGACGAGGGCGACAACCGGGTAAGACATCAACGACAGTCTAGGCGGAGGTGGTCTCCGTCCGCGTCACATGTTGTCCGCGGCGTAGGCCTCATGGTCCACGAGGTCACCGACACCGGTGACCTTCACCTCGTAGAGCCAGCCGGCCCCGTAGGGGTCCTCGTTGATCAGACCGGAGTTGTCCGCGATCTCCTCGTTGACCGCCGTGATCTCCCCGGAGACCGGTGCGAAGATGTCGGAGACCGACTTGGTCGACTCGACCTCCCCGAACGGTTCCCCTGCCTCGATCTCGGTGCCGACCTCGGGAAGCTCGGCGAAGACGATCTCACCCAGGGCGTCGGCGGCGATGTGGGTGATCCCGACGCGGACGGTGTCCCCCGGGTTGATGTCGGTGGAGTTCACCCATTCGTGTTCCACGGAGTACAGGCGGTCGGCGGGAATTTCAGTCATTGTTCTCTCCTCGGTGCAGTTGAAGGAATTCTATTTCTCACGGTTGTAGAACGGCGGTTCGACGACGGTGTAAGGGAAGCTCTTCCCCCTGATGTCGACGGTGACGGTGGAGCCGACAGCCGCCGGTCCACCGTCCTGCGCGGCGGTGGCGTCGACATAGCCCATCGCCACCGGGTGGCCCAGGGTCGGGGACAGTGCGCCGGAGGTGATTTCTCCGAGCCGGTTGCCTTCGGCGTCCCGGATCTCGTAGCCTTCGCGGGCGGCACGCCTTCCCTCACCCACCAGCCCGATGAGATGCTGGTCCGGGCCTTTCTCCTTGGCCGCCAGGATGGCGTCGCGTCCCACGAACACGTCCTTGGTTCCCGTCGCCGCCAGGACGCCGAGACCGGCGTCGACCGGGGTGACGGCGGTGGAGAGCTCGTGTCCGTAGAGGGGCATGCCCGCCTCCAGGCGGAGGGTGTCGCGGGCGGCGAGCCCGCAGGGCAGGACGCCGAAAGGTTCACCCGCGGCGAGGGCTGCCCTCCACACCGTTGCGGCGCCACTGCCGGCACCACTGCCGGTACCGGGGGTGTCATCCGGGTCGGTGTCACGGACGAAGATCTCGAACCCGTCCTCGCCGGTGTACCCGGTCCGTGCGATGAGTGCGGGGACTCCGGCGACGGTGCCCCGGAAGGCCGCGTAGTAGTGCAGTCCCTCCACCGCCGCCTCGACGGGGTCGGAGTCTCCGTCGGCTGCTGCCCCGGAGGCGGCGGGGGCGGCGGTGACGGAGTCGGTGATCCTGAGCATGACCTCTGCCGCCTTCGGACCCTGCACCGCGATGAGCGAGGTCTCCTCGGTCTCGTCGACGACGGTGACGTTGAAGTTCCCGATCCGTTCGGTGAACTCCTCGAACACTGTCCGGGCGTTGCCGGCGTTGGGGACGACAAGGTACTCGTTCTCCCCGAGTGCGTAGGTGATGAGGTCGTCGATGATGCCGCCGTCCTCACGGCAGATCATCGAGTATTTCGCCTTCCCCAGTTTCACCGCGGAGATGCGGGAGATCAGGGCATGGTCGAGGAAGGCCGCTGCCTCCGGTCCGGTGACGCGTATCTCTCCCATGTGTGAGAGGTCGAACACGCCGACAGCCCCGCGCACGGCACGGTGTTCGTCGAGTTCGCTGGCGTACCTGAGGGGCATGTCCCACCCGCCGAAGTCGGTGAACTTCGCGCCGAGTTCGGCGTGGATGTCATGAAGTGCTGTCTTCCGGGGCATGGTGTCAGTTCTCCTCGTGCTCTGCGGAGGTGGCGGAACCGCTGTCGGTCTCCCCGCTGACGTCGAATGCTTCGACCGGGGGGCAGGTGCAGACCAGGTTGCGGTCGCCGTAGGCGTCGTCGATGCGGCGGACGGCGGGGAAGTACTTGTCCCGCCGCAGGGACCGGACCGGGAAGGCCGCTTTCTCCCGGGTGAAGTGTCCGTGGGACACGGCGTCCTCGAAATCGTCACGGACGACGGATTCCGCAGTGAAGGGGGCGTGGCGCAGGACCGAGTCCTCCACCGCGACCTTTCCGTCGATGACCTCGTCGATCTCTGCCCGGATGCTCCTCATCGCGGTGATGAAGCGGTCGAGTTCTCCCTTGTCCTCGGACTCGGTCGGCTCCACCATCAGGGTGCCGGCGACGGGGAAGGCCAGGGTCGGGGCATGGAAACCGTAGTCCATGAGCCTCTTGGACACATCGGCCGCGGTGACCCCGGACTGCCTGGTGAGTTCGCGCAGGTCGAGGATGCACTCGTGTCCGACCAGACCGTTGCTGCCGGTGTAGAGGGTGGGGAAGGACGCGGCGAGTTCGTGCGAGATGTAGTTCGCGTTGAGCAGCGCGGTCCGCGATGCTTCGGTGAGCCCCTCCCCACCCATCATCGCGATGTAGGTCCAGGAGATCGGCAGCACCCCGGCCGAGCCGTAGACGGCCCCGGAGACCGGGCGTCCCCCGACCACAGCGGGTGCGACGGAGGGGTCACTCCAGGGGTCGGTGGGCAGGAAGGGGATGAGATGGTCGGCGACGCACACCGGTCCCACACCGGGACCACCGCCACCGTGAGGGATGGTGAAGGTCTTGTGCAGGTTCAGGTGGCTGACATCGCCGCCGAATACACCCGGCTGGGCGAGCCCGACGAGTGCGTTGAGGTTGGCACCGTCGATGTACACCTGTCCTCCCGCCGCGTGGACTTTCTCGCACACGGCGTCGACGTGCTCCTCGAACACGCCGTGGGTCGACGGGTAGGTGATCATGATGCCGGCGATCCGGTCACCGTACTCCATGATCTTCATGTCGAGGTCGGCAAGGTCGACGGAACCGTCTGCGGCGGACTTCACGGCGATCACCTTCAGCCCGGCCAGTGCCGCGGAGGCGGCGTTGGTGCCGTGGGCGGACGCCGGGATGAGGATGAGGGTGCGCTGGTCCTCCCCACGCGAGAGGTGGTAGCGGCGGATGGCCAGCAGACCGGCGAACTCTCCCTGGGATCCGGCATTGGGTTGTACGGACACGGCGGCGTACCCGGTGATTTTCGCCAGACGGTCCTCGAGGTCGGAGATGAGTTCCAGCCAGCCGGTCGCCTGGTCCTCGGGCACCAGCGGGTGGATGCCCGCGAACTCCGGCCAGGTGATCGGTTCCATGGACACGGCGGCGTTGAGCTTCATGGTGCAGGAGCCCAGCGGGATCATCGTCCGGTCCAGGGCGAGGTCACGGTCGGCGAGCCGACGCATGTACCGCATCATCTGGGTCTCGGAGCTCACCGTGTTGAACACGGGGTGGGTGAGGATGTCGTCGGTGCGCAGGTACCCGGACAGGGGACCTTCGTCGAGGACGAAACCGGAGGTGTCGACGGTGACGCGGGAACCGGCGATGATGCGCAGCAGAGCCGCGATATCGGCGTCAGTGGTGGATTCTCCGACCGAGACCCCGACGTGAATGTCGTCGACGAGGCGGAGGTTGAAACCTTCGTCACACGCCGCGGCGACGATCGAGGGGGCGTCGGTGACCTCGACGGTGACGGTGTCGAAGAACAGGTCGGACGCCAGGGTCAGACCGGCTTCGGCCAGTCCGACCGCCAGGGCCACTGCGCGGGAGTGGATTCCGGTGGCGATGGACCGCAGCCCGTCAGGTCCGTGCCAGACGGCGTAGAAACCGGCGACGACAGCGAGCAGTGCCTGGGCGGTGCAGATGTTCGACGTGGCCTTGTCACGGCGGATGTGCTGCTCACGGGTCTGCAGTGCCAGCCGGTAGGCGGGCGTCCCCTCGGCGTCGACGGACACGCCGACGATGCGCCCGGGCATCTTGCGCTGGTACTCCTCGCGGCAGGACAGGAATGCGGCGTGCGGTCCGCCGAAGAACAGCGGGACCCCGAAACGCTGTGCGGACCCGACGGCGATGTCGGCTCCCGCCTCCCCCGGCGACCGGACGAGCACCTGCGCGAGCAGGTCGGCGGCGACCGTGACCAGACCACCCCGGTCGTGGACTTCCGCGACCACCTCCGGCAGGTCGTCACGGAGCTCACCGGTGGTCGCCGGGTTCGACACCACTGCACCGACGATCACGGTGCCCTCCTCTGCCAGCCGGCGGACGGTACCGACGTCCACCGGGGTGACGGTGACCGGCAGTCCTGCGGCCGCCGCCCGGGTCAGGGTGACGTTGATGCTCGAATCGTGGAGGGCTTCGTCGAGAAGGATGACTCCGCCCTTCTTCGCCGCCCTGGAGTTCAGCCGTGCCATCATCTGGACTGCCTCGGCGACCGCGGTGGCCTCGTCGAGCAGTGAGGCTCCGGCGACGGGCAGGCCGGTGAGGTCCTCGACCATGGTCTGGAAGTTCAGCAGGGCCTCGAGCCTGCCCTGGGAGATCTCGGGCTGGTAAGGCGTGTAGGCGGTGTACCAGGCGGGGTTCTCGACGACGTTGCGGCGGATCACCGCGGGGGTGACCGTGTCGTGGTAGCCGGCACCGATGAGCTGCTTCTTCAGCGTGTTCTTCGAGGCGAAGTCCCGCAGTGCGGCGAGCGCGGCGGTTTCGTCGAGCGCCGGGGGCAGGTCGGTCGGTGTGTCCTGGACTATGGACGCCGGTACTGCGGCGGCCGCGAGAGCTTCAGTACTCCCGTAGCCGAGCGTGTCCAGGATGGCACGGGTGTCGTCGGCGTCCGGGCCGATGTGCCGCTGGTAGTGGGGGGCTGCCATGTCTTCTTCTTCCTGCGCAGGGTGTTTCCTGGCGCGCGGAGATGTGCGTGGATGGTAGTCCTCCCCACTCTGTCGAGGGTGCCTGAGAGCTTCAGCATGACCACGCTGGTGTGCTTCCTAGGGTGCCTTTCTCCTTCGGCGGCAGCTCACGAACGACGGTGACCTGCACTTTCCAGAGTTGCCTCGCCGTGGCGGTACGGGTGCCTGAGAGTGTCTGACGGGGAGGTGTTTGCTCCTACGGCGGCCGGACTTCCACCGGCCTCTCCCACCGCGGCTACGAGCGGCGCATGAAATTGTGGTTCGTGCGGGCTCAGTATAACTGCTGCGGTGACGTGGGACACGCCGAACGGGGAGGGGGTGACGGTCGCGTCGGCGCTCTCCCCTCATCCCTGGTCAGGACGGTGGAATCAGCCGGTCGAGGGTGTGCGCCAGGAACTTCCTCACCTGCTCCTCACCGAAGTCCGGGTTCTCGAGGACGCGCAGGGCTGTGCCGTCCAGGATCAGCCGCAGTTCCAGCGCCGTGGCCTGCACGTCCACCGCGGCAGGGTCGGCGGATGTGTCGGCGAGCAGTTCCCGCACCACATGGAGGCACAGACCGTCCAGTGCCTTACCGGTGCGACGGCGGACCTCGGCGAGCCGGGTGTTGCCCGGGTTCGCGGTGAGCACCGCCAGCTGGGCCAGCAGGTCCGACCGTGTTCCTCCGCCGGCGGGGGTGGGCCGGCCCCCGGCGTCCCCCCCTCCCACGGGTTCCACCTGGAGCAGCAGTTCCAGTGCGAGGGCGCGCCTCCGGTCTGCCGGGGTGCACCCGCTCCCGTCGGCGGGAACGTCATCGGTGTCTTCCCCCCCACGGGACCGGTCGATCAGTTCCCCGATCCGGGATCCGACCGTGGTCTCGGCGTCCTCCAGCAGGGCGACGAAGAGGTCCTCGTGGGAGGGGAAGATGTGGCGGAGCGATCCTGCCGACATTCCTGCGGCTGCGGCGACATTGCGCACGCTGGCCGCCTCGATCCCCTGCTCCACGATGAGCCTCCGGGCGGCGGTGAGGGCGTCGGCGCGGCGTTCGGTGGCGCTCTTACGGGACATGGGGCCACTGTAGCGCCCCACCATTTCTGATACGACTGTGCTACTCTCGCTTCCGTCATCCCTTGTAGTACAGCTGTGCTACTTCGGGCAGTTACCGCAACCACAGGAAAGACGCCATGGTCACAGCCATCATCGCCTGCGAAATCGGATTCTGGGTCCTCATCGCAGCAGGACTCGTCGCCCGCTATCCCCTCAACCTCCCCCGCACCGGACTGGTGCTCCTCGCAGCCAGCCCCGTCGTGGACCTTCTCCTGCTCACCTTCACCGTCATCGACCTGCGGACCGGCGGGGAACCCGGGTTCGCCCACGGACTCGCCGCCCTCTACCTCGGATTCTCCGTCGTCTTCGGCCACCGGGTGATCGCCCGGGCAGACCGCGCCTACCGTCGACGGATCCGGCACGAGGACGTCCCGGAACCCGACCGAGGCCCCGCACTCCGGGTCGAGACCGTCGACTTCGGACGCGCCCTCCTCGCCGCCGCCGTCGCCACCGCGGTCCTGGAGGTCTGCGTCCTCCTCGTCAGCGGCACACCCCAGGCCGACGCCGCCACCGAAACACTGCGCGCCTGGTACCGCCCCATGGCGACCGTCCTGGTCATCTGGCTGGTCACAGGCCCGGTCTGGCAGCTGTTCGCCCCCACCGGCCGGAAAAGAACAGCATGACAGCCCGTTCCGGGGACAGTCCCGCCTATGACCCGGTAACACTGTGACCATGGCAGAACCTTCCCGCACCACCGGACACCTCACCCGACTGTTCACCACCCTGCGTTCCCCGTTCAGGGGACTGACCACCCCCTCACTCCCCACCGCCGTCCCCGGAGACATCGCCCTGGTCACCGGCGCAACCTCCGGAATCGGCCGGGCCACCGCACAGACACTCGTCGGGCTCGGCTTCCGTGTCATCGGAACCTCCCGGAACCCGGCGTCCCTGCGCTCCACCGCCGACACCCCCGACGGGGTGACCCTGGTCCCCCTCGACCTCGGCGACCCGGAGTCCGTCGCCGCCCTGCCCGGGGAACTCGCACGGGTGGGAGCCGGACCGGGACAGGACCCCGTCACCGTCCTCGTCAACAACGCCGGCGAATCACAGAGCGGCCCCCTCGAGGAACTGCCCGGCGACGCACTGGACAGACTGTTCCGCATCAACGTCACCGGCCAGGTCGGGGTCACACAGCACCTGCTGCCGGCAATGAGGGAACAGGGACGTGGCCGCATCGTCTTCGTCGGTTCCATGCTCGGCAGCTTCCCCCTCGCACACCGCGGCAGCTACGGGGCGTCCAAGGCGGCGGTGAAGGCCTTCGCCTTCTCCGCCCGGCGCGAACTACGCCCCTTCGGCATCGGGGTCAGTGTCATGGAACCCGGCGCGATCGACACCGGAATCTCGCAGAGGAGGACCGTGTACATCGACCGCACCGGACCCTACGCGGCGGAGTTCGACACGATGTTGAACCGACTCGACGCCAATGAGAGGAACGGCGTCCCCGCAGGGAAAGTCGCCACCGTCATCGCTGAAGCAGCTACCACGGACAGGCCCAGAGCCCTCTACGCCACCGGCTCCGGAGCCGCCGTCGCCTACCCCGCGTCACGACTTCTGCCCAGGGACGTCCTCCACGGGCTGGTCGCACGACGTCACGGGATCTGACGCGGACCACCCGACCCGCTGTACCGGCTGTCACCCTGCCGGCTGTCAACCTGCCGGTGTTCCCTGCCGTAGCGGTGTTCCCGGTCGTCGTCGGGGCGCCGCGAGTACAACAGGTCACGCCACGGACTGGACGACACCGCCAGCACCGCCCCCGCCATCGCACCGGTGAACATCGACGTACCGCCGATCACCGCCAGCCACAGGGGGCTCCCCCCACCCGGACCCTGCACCACCATGGTGACCACACCACCGGTGATCCCCACCCAGCTGAAGGCGATGAACATACGGTTGACCGGATGACGCCGCGGTCCGAAATAGTCCCGCTCCGTGCCGGTCACACCGAGCAGCATCAGGCCGAACTCGACCGCGAAGAAACTGTAGAACAGCAGAGAGGCGTAGTCGTCACTGATCCTGTCGGCGACACGGTCAGCGATCCTGGTCATCGCGACCAGCATGAGCAGGGCCGCCGCGGCAGAGGTGAAACGGCGCAGCATGGCTCCAGTCTGGCACAGTCACCTCACAGTTCGAACAGCACGTCCCCCGCCCCGCACGGCTCACCCGGCCCCAGCGCGGGCGTCACTGAGCTCCTCCGGACCGCCACCACAGACACCACCGGGTCAAAACCCAGCCTGCCGAGCTGCCCCGGGGCATAGGTCACGACCCGCTGCCCCGCAACCACCCTGGCCCCGCCGCTGACATGGAGACTGAACCCGGTGCCGTCGAGCAGGTCCGTGTCAATGCCCAGCTGGGTGTACACCGGCAGGCCCCCGTCAGTGAGCACGAGGAAGTAGTGCGGCATGATGCTGCACACCTCCCCGGCGACCGGTGCGACCACGGTGGCCACCTCCACCCCGAAATCCGGGACCACTGCCACACCGGCCCCGTACGCCCCGGACGCCAGTCTGGGGTCGGGGACTGAGTCCAGGGGTGCGACCGTCCCGTGCACCGGTGTCACCACCCGGTGGCCGGGGCCGGACGACGCGCCCGGTGCAGCCGGTGTACCCGGTGTGCTGACGGCTCCGGCGGAAGTATCCATGCGGTCAGCATAGTTTCCCCACCGTCACCGCCACCGGTATTCGGCAGATCAGTCCCCGAGTGCCACCGGCCGGCTACTGTCACCTGCCCACTGGGACCAACCGCCGACAAAATGGCGGGCACCCGGCAACCCCGCATGCTCCATCGCCGCGATGAACAGGGCTGAATCGACACCCGAACCGGAGTACACCGCCACCTTCTCCGGCGGAACACCGTCGTCACCCCCGATACCCCGTCGGGTGAGACGTTCGCGGACAACCTCCGGGGCAGGGACGCCGCCGGTCTCCAGCATCAGTTCGACGGGGATGTTCACCGCACCCGGAATGTGCCCGGCACGGCGGTCGTGGGGCTCGCGGCGTCCTATGTACCGTCCCGCTCCGCGGACGTCGACGAGCAGGTTGCCCGCCGCCACCCACTCACCGATCTCATCCACGTCGATCGTCGGCATGGAGCCGGAGGTGACCGTGAACGTGCCCCTGCCGCGGAGACACCCGATACCGACGGCGACGTCTCCGCCGGCAGACTCCCACGCCGGCGTGCCACCCTCGAGGATCTTCACGTCCGTGACCCCGGCCCAACGCAGAATCCACCAGGCCCGCGCCGCCCAGAGCATACGGCCACTGTCATAGACCCGCACCGGCAGCTCCGGGGAGACACCCCAGTCCGCGATGTAGTGCTGGAGCTGTGCAGGATTGGGCAGGGGGTTGCGGCCCGTCTCCGGTGACGGAGTGCCGGCCAGCATGCGCAGGGGTTCGCACCAGAAGGCACCGGGAATGTGCCTGGAGACATAGGCGTCCCAGGACGCGTTGCGACGGGGTTCCCAGTGGGAGTCGATGATGGTCATCCGTTCGCCGCGGGTGGCGGCGGCGAGGAGTTCGTCCGCGGGGAGGAAAGGGCTCATGCCGGCCATACTAGAAGCAGCACGGCCTCTGCGCCGGGGACCCGGGACAGCCCCGGGACGGCCCCGGGACGGGCGGGACGCCGGAGCGGAGACCTGCAGATCTTCCCGGGGACCACACCCGTCGTCGACTTCCGTTCCAGTTAACACGCCGGAAACGTTAGTGTCGTCGCCATGGACTTCGTCGACCCGTCAGTCAGGACGGTGTACTCCACCCTGGACCTCACCGGTGTGGTTCTCTACGGGATGATCGGATCAATGATCGCCCGGTCACGGAACTTCGATTTCGTCGGCATCATCTTCCTGGCCCTCATCACCGCCCTCGGCGGAGGTATGGTCCGCGACGTCCTCATCGACAACGGCCCGCCCGCCGCACTGCAGGACATGCGCTACTTCGGGCTGGCCCTGCTGGGGGCCGTGCTGGCGTCACTCATACACATGAATTCACGGTGGTGGGAGATCTTCCGGGTCCACGGGGACGCCGTGGTGCTGGGGGTATGGGCGGCCACCGGCTCGACGAAGGCCCTGGCGAACGGACTCCCCTGGTCGTCCGCCCTGTTCCTGGGCGTGGTGACGGTCGTCGGTGGCGGCATGATCCGCGACGTGATGACCGGGTCGGTACCGGAGATCTTCGGCGGGGCGACCCTGTACGCCACTCCCGCCGCACTCACCTCCGCGCTGATGGTGGGGATCTGGTGCTTCAACGAATCCGGTGCGGCCGGGGACGCCCCCGTACTGTTCATCGGAATGATCGTCTCCCCGGTGCTCGGCGCCGGAATGATGATCCTGTCCTACTGGCGGGGCTGGGTACTCCCCGGAGCACAGGACCTGTCCTGGGCCGCCCAGGAGAAACTGCGCCAACCCATGACACTTGCCAGAGACATGGCACGGCGCCGGGGGCGGATGCGGCGGAAGAAGGACTGACCGTTCACAACCAGTCGCGGTCGCGGGCGATACGCCACGCCTCGAAGCGGGTCGCCGCCCCGGTCTTCCCCATGGCGGAGGACAGGTAGTTGCACCTGTGCGGCGAGGTCCGGGTCGAGGTAGCGGCGTCCCGAGTGCACGGTGCGGACCGCGACGGCGAACTCCGTGGCGGTCGAGGTCTTGCGCAGGAATCCGGGAATCCCCGCGGCGAGCGCCTGCTTGAGCTGACGGGGACGCCCGTGGCTGGTGACGATGAGCACCGCGGGGCCGGCGGCACCGGTACCCCACTCCCCCAGCCGACGGGCGGTCTCCACTCCGTCGATACGGCCGGCGTGCATGATCGCGGTGCGGTCGGCGAGGCGTTCGGCTTCCTCGAGGTAGTGCGTGGTGAGGATCATGGTGACGCCGCGGTCCCTGAGGGTGCCGAGGAGATCCCAGGTCCGGGCCCGGGATTCCGGGTCCAGGCCGGTGGTGGGTTCGTCGAGGAAGATCACCCGCGGATCGTTGAGCAGGGCGCAGGCGAGGTCGAGGCGTCGCTGCTCACCACCGGAGAGCGAACCGACGCGGACGCCGGTGCGGTGACTGAGGTCCACCTCCCCGAGGACCTCGTCGACGGACCGCGGAGTCGAGCAGATGCCCGCCCACATGCGCATCGTCTCTGCGACGGTGAGTTCCCTGGGCAGTCCGCCGGACTGGAGCATGATGCCCAGTTCGGGGCGGACCAGGTCACGGTCCTTCTCCGGGTCGTGGCCGAAGATGGTGACGGAGCCACCGGTGGGGGCGACGGGACCTTCGATGGCCTCCAGGGAGGAGGTCTTGCCGGCCCCGTTGGTGCCGGGGACGCGTCGAAGCCGGTAGAGGCATTTGTCACCGGTTGCCGCGCATCTGTCACGGGGTTCGTGTGACAGATGTCATGGGTCAGGAGGACATGAGCGCCTCGGTAGTGGGTGGGGAACTGACCGGAGTTCAGGACCCGGTCGCCGTCCCCGCCTGCGCCACCGCGTCAGCGAAACGACTCTCCATCACCGCGACGTCCCGGTCGGACAACCCTGCCCGCCGCGCCCGCTCCAGGGCACCGGCAAGCACCACGGCAGCGCGGGTGCACCAGGCCGACGCCGCACGCCGTGATACCCCGAACAGGGCGAGGGCATCGTCGGTGAGAACATCCGCCAACGTCAGTGCGCCGGAGCCGAACAGGGTCATCTGATGTTCGTCACGGGCGTCCAGGGGGGTCGGGTTCACGTCGAACGCCGGAGCCACCTCCCAGGTACGGCCGATCCGCGGGAAGCCGTGGTTGCGCAGGTGATCGTCGGTATTGCCGATGAGTACCCCGAAGGCCGTCCGTCGCCACATCTCCCCGGTGTCCGCACCGTGGATCTTCGCCACGTCGACCAGGTCCAGCCAGTCCCCGCCGTCCCCGTCGCGGGCCTCCAGCGCACTCATCGCCAGCTGTCTTCCCCATCTGTCAGGGGCACTGTCCCCGAACGGGCCGAGCCCGTCCAGCGGTTGATTTCCACCCGTCATCGGCAACGACGGGGCCAGTTCGTAGGCGTCCGGATGCCGGAGCCAGTCACCCGAGTACCGGAACACACCACGGTCACGGGCGACGAAGAGGTCGCCGACCACCACGTCGTCGGAGCCGCACCGGGTGGTCACCGTGTACCGACCGTCCGCGGACACACCGTCGGATCCGCCTCCGGACATCATCGGCCCCGGTCTTCCCGGGGAACCCGGACCCGCTGCGGCAGATGTTCGTTGGCACGCAGGATTCCGACGTCCGTGCGGTAGGGGTCCGTCGCCTCCACCACCGGGTTGAGCATCCCGAGGACCCGGAGCACCTTCAGCAGCGCCTCCGAGCGCACCGGTTCCCCCTGCTCGATGTGCCGCAGGGTACCCGGACTGATACCGGCACGTTCCGCGACCATCGCCGCGGTGAGCCCCAGCAGCGTGCGCTGCGTGCGGAGATTCTCCCCCATCGTGCGCTCAGCCCGGCGCACAGCGACGGGGACATGTCCACGGGTCGGCATGGTCCGCTCCTTTCCTCAGCGCACCACGCTACCCGGACGCTCCGCTATCTGCAGAACAATAACAGTCAATTTTCTGCTTGTTGAAAGCTGTAGCAGTCAATTTTCTGACTGTTGCGCACTCCCACCGGACAGCCCACGTCCGCACGGCAGGACCTTCACCACCCCGACATCCTCCCAGGCGTCGCAGAGAGTGCCGATATCCCCGGCGTCCACGTCCGGTCCCACTCCTACGGCGAGAACATGGTTACCGATCCGCTCCACCACGCACCCGGAGACGATGAGCTGGCCGGCAAGCTGTTCCCGCAGGCCGGGACGGTGGCCGGCGTGTTCGGAGTCGACCAGCAGGCGCAGTGTCGTGCCTCCGCCACGGACGACGACGTCGTCGACGACGAGGGTCCCGTCACGCTCGGAACAGGAGACGATGTCCCCGTGAGCGAGGTAGGTGGCGACGACCGGTACGGAGCGGATGACGTGGTGGCCTCCCCCGAGGTTCCAGGTGACGAGAGTTTCGGCGGTGGCCCCGGACATGGTCCCGGCAGGCGCCGTGACGGTGCGGACGGAGCCCGCGCACTGCGGTTCCACTGGTGTCCGTGGGTTCTGTGGGTTCCGTGGGTTCTGTGGGTTCTGTGGTGTTGACCGGAGGTGGCGCTTCGGCTGAGTCATGCCGCACAAGCATAGGCTCCCCTAACTCTGACCGACAGAGCTGACGCCGGACAGTGAGAGATCTCACTGCCCGGCGTCACCGGTCAGAGGCGGTCAGGGGCGCTCAGGGGCGCTCAGAGGGGGAGTGTCACTCCTCGTGGGCCACGGCCTCGATGTCCAGGGCGTCCACGCCGTCGGCGATGTGCGGGTCAACGTCGACCTGCACGGTGTCACCGTCGCGGACCTCTCCGGCCAGGAGCTTCTTGGCCAGTTCGTCGCCGATCGCCTTCTGGATCAGACGGCGCAGCGGGCGTGCCCCATAGGCGGGGTCGTAGCCGCGCTCGGCGAGCCATGCTCTGGCACCTTCGGTGACCTGCAGGTCCAGTCGGCGGGCGGCGAGCCGCTCAGCGAGCTGACGCACCTGGATCTCCACGATGGACTTCAGCTGTTCCTCGGACAAGGGGTCGAAGATGACGACATCGTCGAGGCGGTTGATGAACTCGGGCTTGAACGCGTGCTTCACGGCGTCCATGACCTGTTCCTTCGTCCCGCCGGCCCCGAGGTTCGAGGTGAGGATGAGGATCGTGTTGCGGAAGTCCACGGTCCTTCCCTGACCGTCGGTCAGCCGACCTTCGTCCAGGACCTGCAGCAGTACGTCGAAGACGTCCGGGTGTGCCTTCTCGACCTCGTCGAAGAGGACCACCGTGTACGGACGACGCCGCACTGCCTCAGTGAGCTGTCCACCGGCGTCATAGCCGACGTATCCGGGAGGAGCCCCGACCAACCGTGCCACGGAGTGCTTCTCCCCGTACTCGGACATGTCGATCCGGACCATGGCGTGGTCGTCGTCGAACAGGAACTCCGCCAGTGCCTTCGCCAGCTCGGTCTTGCCGACACCGGTCGGACCGAGGAATAGGAAGGACCCCGTCGGACGGTTCGGGTCAGCGACGCCTGCCCGGGACCGGCGGACCGCGTCGGACACGGCGGTGACGGCGGCAGACTGGCCGACGACACGTCCGCTCAGCACCTGTTCCATGGCGAGCAGCTTCTCTGTCTCACCCTGGAGCATCTTGCCTGCGGGCACGCCGGTCCACGCGGAGACGACCTCGGCGATGGTGTCCGGGGTGACCTCCTCGGTCAGCATCCGGTCCTCCTCCGCCTTCGCGGCCGACGCCTCAGCTTCGGCGAGTTCCTTCTCCAGCTCCGGGATCCGGCCGTACCGCAGCTCCGCGACCCTGGCATAGTCACCGTCACGTTCCGCGATCTCCGACTCGGTCTTGAGGGAGTCCAGTTCCTCCTTCACTTTCCTGACCTTGTCGATGGAGCCCTTCTCGTTCTCCCACCTGGCGGTGAGTCCGGAGAGCTTCTCGCGCTCGTCCTCCAGTTCGGCACGCAGCTTGGCGAGGCGTTCCTTCGATGCTTCGTCGGTCTCCTGGCTCAGCGCCATCTCCTCGATCTCGAGGCGACGGACCACCCTCTCTGCGTCGTCGATCTCCTCCGGGCGGGAGTCGATCTCCATACGGAGCCTCGACCCTGCCTCGTCGACGAGGTCGATGGCCTTGTCGGGCAGGAAACGGCTGGTGATGTACCGGTCGGACAGTGTCGCCGCGGCGACGAGGGCGGAGTCCTGGATCCGGACGCCGTGGTGGACCTCGTAGCGTTCCTTCAGCCCGCGGAGGATGCCGATGGTGTCCTCCACGGTCGGCTCACCGACGTAGACCTGCTGGAAGCGTCGTTCGAGGGCGGCGTCCTTCTCGATGTACTTGCGGTACTCGTCGAGGGTCGTGGCACCGACCAGGCGCAGTTCACCGCGGGCGAGCAACGGCTTGATCATGTTGCCGGCGTCCATGGCGGATTCTCCGGTGGCTCCGGCACCGACGATGGTGTGGAGTTCGTCGATGAAGGTGATGACCTCACCTTCAGCTTCCTTGATCTCGTCGAGGACCGCCTTGAGGCGCTCCTCGAACTCGCCACGGTACTTCGCGCCGGCGACCATGGATCCCAGGTCGAGGGCGACGAGCTTCTTGCCGCGCAGGGACTCGGGGACGTCACCGGCGACGATGCGCCGGGCCAGCCCTTCGACGATGGCGGTCTTGCCGACGCCCGGCTCACCGATGAGGACGGGATTGTTCTTGGTACGGCGGCTGAGCACCTGGACGACTCGCCTGATCTCCTGGTCCCTGCCGATGACCGGGTCGATCTTGCCTTCGCGGGCGCGGGCGGTGAGGTCGGTGGAGTACTTCTCGAGGGCCTGGAACTGACCCTCCGGCTCCTCGGTGGTGACCTTCCGGTTGCCCCGGACGGACTCGAAGGCGCCCCGGATCGCCTCATAGGTCCCGCCGCGCCTCTTGAGCGCCTCCGCGGCGTCGGAGGTGCCCTTGGCGATGCCGGCGAGCAGGACCTCGGTGGAGACATAGGTGTCACCCAGTTCCGCGGCGAGTTCCTGGGCCGCGGTCAGAGCATTGAGGGCGTCCCGGTTGAAGTTCGGGTTCGCCAGCCCGTCGCCGGACGCTTTCGCGTATCCGTCGACGAGGTCCCGGGCGTCCGCGAGGACGCCGTCAGCGTCCACTCCGGCCGCCTGCAGGACGGGGCGGGCGATGGAGTCCTCCTGTTCGAGGATCGCGACCAGGAGGTGGGCCGGACGGATGTCCGGGTTCCCCTTGGCGCTGGCTGACTGCAGGGCGGCCTGCATGGCCTCCTGGGTACGTGTGGTGGGGGTGAAACCGCTCATGTGACTCCCTTTCTCTCGGGTACGGGCGATGGTCGGGGACCGTTCCGGGTCTCAGTGGCCGACTCAGCGATCTCAGCCCCGGGTTTAGTCCGATGTTGTCAACTCTACGTTCCTGACTGTTCCAACGCATCACTACTTGAGTCTGTTCCACTCAAGTTGGTGATTTGTTGTGACTTGTGTCACTTTCCGGTCATGTCCGGAGGACGCCGCCACCGCCCCGACCGGCGGCCCGTTTCTTTTCATTCACGCTGGAACTTGCATACCTGCGGCGGGGCCGACCGGGGATACGCTCCCTTGCATGTTCCGGACAGACCGAGCTGTCTGTCTCATCTGGCTCCGTCTTGAACCACCGACCCGGAACCACCGACCGGAAGGACCCGAACCCGTGAGCACCACCACCCCCGTCACAGATTCTCCCCCCGATCCAGCCACCGGCGCCGGCGGTTCCCTCATTTCCTCGGCCGGCATCATCACCGCGGCGAACTACCCGGACGGAGACCCCGCCGACCGGGTCCGCGGTCTCGGGGCGACCCTCGACCTCATCGTCGCCGCCGAAGAACTCGGGTACGACACCGCCGGTGTCCGGCAACGTCAACTCGAACGCGGGTCATCCTCGGCCCTGACGGTCCTCGCCGCCGCCAGCCAGCGCACCACCGGGATCGGACTGGAGACGAGTGTCGTACCCCTGGGATACGAGGTCCCTTTCCGCCTCGCCGAGGACTTCGCCACCGTCGACGCCCTCTCCGGCGGACGCGTGACCGTGGGAGTCAGCACGTCGGCACCCCACCACGAACTCCTCGACCACCTCAACCGCCCCGACCACTCCCCCGCGACCGACCCCCTCGAACTCCTCGACCGGTTCCTCGAGGCCCTCCGCGGGGCGCCCCTCGCCGATGCCCTCCTGCCGACCCCCTACGGTGAGCTGCACCCGCCGGCGGTGCTCCCCTCCATCCCCGACGCCCTGTCACGGGTGTGGCTCGGGGCCGGATCCGCCCGGTCCGTCGACCGTGCCGCATCACTGGGACTGGGCGTGTTCCTCGGCAACATCGGCTACCTCGGTACCGGCGGTACCGGCGGTACCGGCAGTACCGGCACAGCCGAGGGGGACCGGCCCCTGCTGGACAGTGACTTCACCGACGCCCAGCGCGCCACCGTGGACCGCTACCTCGCCGGCTACCGGTCCCCGGGTCCCGGGGACCCCGGCCCCCGTGTCGCGGTGGAACGCGTCATCGTCCCCCTCGACCCCACCTCCCCCGGGCGCAGCAGCCGATACCGTCACTTCGCACAGTCCCGGCGGGACAGGACCCTGGTCCGCCACCGCCGGGGAGACCGCACCGTGATCTATCAGCGGGACCTGGTGGGATCACCCGAGGAGATCGTCGACCGGCTGAGTTCCGACCCGGTCTTCGACGGCACCACCGGGCTCAGGCTCGCCCTGCCCTACGCCCTGGAACTCGACGACTACCTGCAGATCATCACCGACGTCCGGGAACGCGTCCTTCCCTCACTCGGATGGACGCCGCGGTCGCGTACGTCCAGTCCCTCAGAAGCCGGCACCGACCCCGGCACCGCCGCAGGTGAACGGGAGGACGCCCGTGTCTGAACTCCGGATCCCGCTCCGTTACGTCACCGGACGCCTCCTCCAGGCCCTCGGCGTCATCTTCGTCGCGTGGACACTGGCGTTCTTCCTGCTCTACGCCCTGCCCAGTGACCCGGTCTCACTGATGCTCGGCCCCGACTCCACCGGTGTCACCGAGGAACAGCAGCAGGAGCTGGCCGCACGGTACGGATTCGACGACCCTGTCATCGTCCAGTACCTCCACCACCTCCTCGACCTGCTGCAGGGTGACCTCGGATACTCACTGCAGCAGGGAGCCCCGGTGACCGCGGTCATCACCGGAGCCCTCGGACCGACGGTTCGGCTTGCACTGCTCGGACTGGTGTTCGCGGTCGTCGGCGGCGTCAGCCTGGCACTGCTCGCAGTCCGTCTCAGCACCCCCTGGCTCCGGTCATGGCTGCTGGCCCTGCCAGTGCTGGGCGTGTCCGTGCCGGGTTTCTGGTTCGGTCTGCTGCTGATCCAGTTCTTCTCCTTCCGGCTCGGCTGGTTCCCGGCGTTCAACGCCACCGGACTGACCGGGCTGGTACTTCCCGCCCTCACCCTCGCCCTGCCCACCGGCGCCACTGTCGCCCAGGTCTTCGCCCACAGTCTCCTCGACGCCCTCGACGAGCCTTACGCTGTGACAGCCACGGCCAAGGGCGTTCCCCGGGGCACCGTCCTGCTGCGTCATGCCGGACGTAACGCCCTGCTCCCGACCCTGACCATCGCGGGGCTCATCGTCGGCCAGCTGTTCAGCGGCACCGTCGTCACCGAGACCGTGTTCTCCCGTCCCGGGCTGGGCAGGGTCATCGCGTCCTCCGTGAGCGGCCAGGACATCCCGGTCGTCCTCGGCGCCGTGCTGGTCGGTGCGGTGCTCTACACCGGGACCAGCTTCATCGTCGACCTGCTCTACCCCCTGGCCGATCCCCGGGTACGCAGCGGGGGAATCGGCGGTGGCTCGCCCGCACACTCCCCGGCACAGACACCGGAACGGACCACGGCGTCCGGCACCCCCGGCGTCCCCGGCACCACCTCAACGGCAGGAGTTCCGTCATGACAACCGCCTTCCGCCACAACGGCCACGCCACGCCGGTGACAGGCCAGGCTTCGTCCGCAGGCGACGACCCGTCCACCGGGCGGCCGGGCGGTCACCCCGACGGCAGCGGCACGGACTCACCCACCTCCAGGGTCGCCACCGTCACCGGGGTTTCCCTGTGGACCAGGTTCCGACGGTCACCGCTGTCCGCCCCCACCGCCGTCCTCGCGGCGGGCTGGCTGGTCCTCGTCCTCGTCAGTACCGTCGCCCCCGGACTGTTCACCGGTCAGGACCCGGTCAACGGTGAGATCGGCTCCAAACTGCTCGCCCCCGGCGCGGAGCACCTGTTCGGCACCGACCAGCTGGGCAGGGACATCTTCTCCCGGGTCGTCCACGGGACGTCGCTGACGGTACGTGCGGTGCTCACCGCGGTGGCCATCAGCATCGTGGGCGGCTCCGTGCTCGGGGCGGTGGCAGGTTTCAGTGGTGGACGGGTGGACGCCGTCATCATGCGGCTCGTGGACGTCCTGCTCGCGGTTCCGGGACTGCTGCTGTCTCTGGCGGTCATCGTCGCCCTCGGATTCGGGACCGTCAACGTCGCGGTCGCTGTCGGGGTGACCGGTGTCGCGTCCATCGCCCGTGTCATGCGCTCCGAGGTGCTGAAGGTACGGCAGGCCGCCTACGTGGACGCCGCCCGTGCCGCCGGAGCGACAAGGTTCCGCATCCTCTGGCGGCATGTCGTACCGAACTCCCTCGGCCCGGTCATCGTCTACGGGGTACTGGAGTTCGGCAACGCCGTGCTGGCGGTCTCGGCACTCAGCTTCCTCGGCTACGGTGCCCCGCCGCCGACCCCGGAATGGGGGGCGCTCGTCGCCCAGGGCAGGGACTACCTCGCCGCCCAGAGCTGGATCTCCACCATGCCCGGACTGGTGATCACCGCCACCGTCCTGTCCACCAACCGTCTCGCCCACGCCCTGCGTCGTTGACCGGAGGTACAACCGATGTCGTCTGATTCGACCACCCCTGCAAGCCCGCTGCTGACCGTGGAGAACCTCCGGGTCAGCTACCGGACCCACGGTGGAACCGTCCCCGCGGTCCGCGGGGTGAGCTTCACCGTCGACCCCGGGGAGCGCCTCGCCCTGGTCGGCGAGTCCGGGTCCGGCAAGTCCACGGTGGCGTCCGTCATCCTCGGGCTCACCCCACCGGAGCTGCACGTCGACTCCGGGTCCGTCCTCTGGAACGGCGGCGCCGGGGACACCGGCCACGCCGGGGGCGACCGGACCGGTCACCCCACAGACATTCTCCGTGCCAGGGAACGGGTCCTGCGCACCGTACGGGGACGCCGGATCGGCTACGTCCCCCAGGATCCGACGGTGTCACTGAACCCGGTGATGCGGATCGGCGAGCAGATCGCCGAAGCCGTCCTCACCCACCGTCTCGCCCCGAAGGCCGAGGCCCGTCGCCGCGCGGTCGAGGCACTGGCGACCGTCGGCATCGACGACCCTGAACTCCGCGCCCGCCAGTACCCCCATGAGCTCTCCGGGGGGATGCGCCAACGCGTCCTCATCGCCGTGGCACTCGTCGCGTCCCCGTCCCTGCTCATCGCCGATGAGCCGACAAGTGCCCTGGACGTCACCGTGCAGAAGAGGATTCTCGACCACCTCGACAGGTTGACCGCCGACCGTGGGCTGGCCTCCCTGCTGATCACCCATGACCTCGGTGTCGCTGTGGAACGCGCGGACCGGATCCTCGTCCTGTCACGCGGACAGATCGTGGAGGCCGGCCCCGCCGGTCAGGTGCTCAACCACCCGACCCACCCGTACACACGACAGCTGATCTCCGACGCCCCGGGCCTGAACACCGTCCGGAGGGTCGCCGGGCCGACCGGAGACGACAGACAGAGGACGCCGGCGGTCACGGTTCCCCGGACCCCGCCCGCTCTCGAACTGCGCGGCATCGTCAAGGACTTCCCCTCCGGCGGCGGAACTTTCCGCGCAGTGGACGGGGTGTCCCTGCGGATCGACCGGGGAACGACCTACGGGCTCGTCGGCGAATCCGGGTCAGGCAAGACGACCCTGGGCCGCATCGCACTCAGACTCGAGCAGCCCACGGACGGTCGGGTCCTCCTCGACGGCACAGACATCACCGGAATCACCGGAGGAGACCTGCGCCGGCTGCGGACAAGGATCCAGGTCGTCCAGCAGAACCCCTACGCCACCCTCAATCCACGCCTCACCGTCGGAGAGAACATCGCCGAACCACTGGCCGCCACCCGGACAGGAAACCGGCGACAGCGCCGCGAGCTCGCCCGCGAACTGCTGGAACAGGTCGCGCTTCCCGCGGAACTCGCCGACCGACGTCCCGCCGGCCTGTCCGGGGGCCAACGCCAACGCGTCGCGATAGCCCGGGCGCTGACCGTCGACCCGGAGGTGGTCATCCTCGACGAACCGGTCTCAGCCCTGGATGTCAGTGTCCAGGCGCAGATCCTGGACCTGCTTGTCGACCTCCAGGACAGGCGGGGGCTGAGCTACCTGTTCATCTCCCACGATCTCGCCGTCGTCCGCGACATCGCCCACCGGGTGGGCGTGATCCGACGGGGTCATCTTCTCGAGGAGGGCCCGACCCTCGACATCTTCGGATCCCCGACCCACCCGTACACCCGTGAGCTCCTGGACGCCATACCCGGTCGTCCGGCCGGGGCAGGACAACCGGGGCAGGTGGTCGCGGCAGCCCCGTGACCTCCCAACCGACATTGTCGACGACCATCTCCACAGCTGTTTCAACAGCAACTTCCCCCATACAACCGTCCACGACCGTCCACGACCGTCTCTGAAGGAGAACCCGTGCAGAACAACCGCACCGCCCGTGACACCCGATCCATCCGCTCCCGCCGTCCCGGGACCGCCCGGTCCGCCCGCTCCACCCGCTCCACCCGGTCCACCCGGTCCACAGCGCGCCGCTCTCCCGCCGTGATCTCGGCTCTCCTCGCCACCGGACTGCTCCTCAGCGCCTGCGGGTCCTCGACAGGTTCCCCGGGCTCCGGTGGTGACACCTCGA
Organism: Corynebacterium provencense; assembly: GCA_900049755.1. Taxonomy (GTDB): domain Bacteria; phylum Actinomycetota; class Actinomycetes; order Mycobacteriales; family Mycobacteriaceae; genus Corynebacterium; species Corynebacterium neomassiliense. The sequence continues at coordinate 199,305 of LT160593.1, read as the reverse complement.
CGCTCAACTTCGCCATCGGCAACGATCCCCTCGTCCTCAACCCGAGCGCCGTGGGCAACGGCAATGACACCCTGTACGTGACCAGGCAGCTCGTCGACTCCCTGGTGTACCAGAATCCGGACACCCTGGAAATCCAGCCGTGGCTGGCCGAATCGTGGACTGTCAACGGGGACGCCACCGCCTTCACCTTCACACTCCGGGACAACGTCACCTTCTCCGACGGCACGGCACTCGACGCGGAGGCCGTCAAGGCGAACTTCGACGACATCAAGGCGGCCGGGGCGGAATCCTCCGGGGTGGCCACCCTGCAGTCCTACAGCGGTGCCGAGGTCCGGGACGCACGCACCGTCACCCTCAACTTCTCCAGCCCCAATGCCGCACTCCTGTCACAGATCTCCTCCCCGTCCTTCGGAATCGTCTCCCCGGAAACGCTGAAGATCCCCTTCGCAGAACGGGCCGGTGGCGACAAGGTCTCCGGTTCCGGACCCTATGTCCTCGACAACTACACGAAGGACGACTCCGTCACCCTCAGGAAACGGGACGGCTACGCCTGGGCCCCTCCCGGATTCGACACCGACACCGACGGTGCCGAGACCGACACCGTGAAGTTCACGATCGTCCCCGAATCCGGTAACCGTACCGGCGGGCTGACCTCGGGGCAGGTCGACGTCGCCGGTGGAATAGCCCCCAATGACATCGACTCGGTCGCCGCCAGTTCGCAGATCGTCAAACGTGCCAACCCGGGCACCGTCTTCGGCCTGTACCTCAACACCCGTGGGGACCTGTTCTCGGACCCGAAGGTGAGGCAGGCGATCTCCGAGGCGGTCAACCCGACCGAGATCCGCGACGGTGCCCTCAACGACAGTTTCGCCGTCGCTGACAGCCCCCTGGCCTCGACCACCGGTGGTCACCGTGACGTCTCGTCCGACATCGACGTCAACCGGCCTGATGAGGCGGCCAGACTGCTCGACGAGGCCGGCTGGCGGGCCGGGGCGGACGGGATCCGGGAGAAGGACGGCAGGAAGCTGACCCTCCGGATCACCTACATCAACAACTTCGGCCCCAATCCGGACAGCATTGCGCTGCTCCAGCAGCAGCTGGAGAAGATCGGGGTCGGTTCGACCCAGCAGACCGGAACGGTTCCGGAGTTCCAGAACAGTCTGACCTCCGGGGACTACGACATCGCCTGGCGGAATCTGTCGGGGGCCGACGGTGACATCCTGCGCACCGACTTCGGGGACACCGGTTCCACCCGCAACTGGCCGATCCCGGACGAGGAGATCCAGGACCTGCTGAAACGACAGCTGGAAACCGGCGACCCTGCCGCACGCGAGGACCTGCTCGGCACCCTCCAGACGAAGATCGCCGAATCCCGGTGGTTCATCCCGGTCCACGAACTGACCACGGTCCTCGGGGTCTCGGACAGCGTGTCCGGTGTCGGCCTCGGAGCGGACTCGCGGCTCAACCTCCTGGTGGACGCCACAAAACAGTGAGGCAGCAGTGGTCAGGCACTCCGGGTGAAATATTCCCGGTGGTCTTTTTCATTGCCGACCGGACCTGCGTCGGGTTCCACTGGACGTCATGACTGATTCCACTCCTGTTTCCCTGCACTGGTTCCTTCCGACCTACGGTGACTCCCGGAACATCACCGCCGGAGGTCACGGTTCCGGCTTCCATTTCGGCAGTCGTTCCGGGGACCTGAACTATCTCACGCAGATCGCACTGGCCGCCGAGGAGAACGGTTTCGAGTCCGTGCTCACCCCCACCGGACTGTGGTGCGAGGACGCCTGGGTCACCACCTCAGCCCTGCTGTCACGGACCACCCGGCTGAAGTTCCTGGTGGCGATCCGCCCCGGCCAGGTCAGTCCGACGATCATCGCCCAGCAGGGTGCGGCGTTCCAGAAGTTCTCCGGCAACCGGCTGCTGGTCAACGTCGTCGTCGGCGGGGAGGACCATGAGCAGCGTGCTTTCGCGGACTTCTCGACGAAGGAACAGCGCTACCACCAGGCCGATGAGGCGCTCGAGGTGATCACGAGGTTGTGGACGGACCCGGAACCGGTGACGTTCACCGGCGAGCACCTGAGAATCGAAAACGCGGTGCTCAAGGAAACCCCCGGGCAGGTGCCGCCGGTGTTCTTCGGCGGTTCCTCACAGCTGGGGGTCGAGGTCGCCGCCCGACGCGCTGACGTGTACCTGACATGGGGGGAGACCAGGGAGGCGGTCGCCGGGAAACTGGACCGGGTGCGTCAGGAGGCCGCACGGAACAACCGGAGCCTGGACTACGGTATCCGGCTGCACGTGATCGCCCGGGAGACTGAGGAGGAGGCCTGGGCTGAGGCGCAGCGTCTCTACGACCAGCTGGACCCGGAGGAGGTCGGGCGGATCCAGCAGGGTCTGGCCCGGTCGCAGTCTGAGGGGCAGCGGCGGATGAGTGAACTGCATGACCGTGGCCGGTCGTTCGTGGCCGGCGGGGACGCCCGGGACCTGGAGATCGCACCGGGTCTGTGGGCCGGGGTGGGCCTGGTGCGTGGTGGTGCGGGTACTGCCCTGGTGGGATCGTACCGGCAGGTTGCGCAGGCTGTCGCGGAGTACCGGGAGATCGGTCTGACGCATTTCATCTTCTCCGGTTACCCGCATCTGGAGGAGGCGTACCACGTGGGTGAGGGTGTGGTGCCGGAGCTGCTCAGGTTGGGTGTGCCGGTGCGCAACCATGACGCCGGCCGGGTCCGCCCGGCTGCCGCCACCCCGTTCCTCGCCGACCAGGGCACCACAGTCTGACTGTCCCGGACCTGCAGGGAATATGCCGCCGGTGGGCCTGGTTGGTACCCGTGACCCGTCAGTCATCCAGACTGAACAACCAGACCGAACTACCAGACCGGGAGATCTACACTGTGAGCACCATCGGATTCATCGGCGCGGGCCTCATCGGGGCAACCGTGGCGCGACTGTCGGTTCAGGCAGGCCACGACGTCGTCCTGAGCAATTCCCGCGACCCGAAGACCCTTCTCCCCATCGTCGCCGCACTGGGCGGCCGCGCCCGTGCCGCCACCCCTGCCGAGGCGGCGGAGGCCGGTGACATCGTCGTCGTCACTGTTCCGCTCGGCGCCCTGGACAGTGTGCCGGTGGAGCAGCTCGCCGGCAAGACCGTCATCGACACCAGCAACTACTACTGGCAGCGTGACGGCCACATCGATGTTCTGGACGCGAGGGAGATCACCACCTCGCAGATTCTCCAGGACCGTGCACCCGAGGCACACGTGGTGAAGGCCTTCAACAACATCAACTTCGCCCACCTGGGTGAACTGGCCCGGCCGCACGGCGCCGCCGACCGTACCTCCCTGATCATCGCCGGGGACGACGATGACGCCAAGGCCGAGGTCAGCCGGTTCCTCGACTCGATCGGCTACGGCACGGTAGACGCGGGAGTGCTCTCGGAGGGGTGGCGTTTCGACAACGGTGAGCCCGCCTACGGCAGGCCGTACATCTCCCCGGACGCCACTCCGACGTCCCTGTTCGACATGGGGCCCGGTCGTGCCGCGACCGAGGACGAGCTCAGGGCCGCGCTCGCCGCCGCCGACCGCAGCATCTGACACCAGCCGAATATCCGGCACGCCAGGTGGCCGTCCCCCGATTCCGGGCGACAGTCCGACAGCTGCCGGACAGTGACCCCCCGGCTCAGACCCCCCGGCTCAACCGACGGCTGTGCCGGCTGCCTGCCTGATCTCCGGGGCTCGTCGCCGGGAGAATCCCGGACCGAGGGCGTCGAGCAGTGAGGCGGCCAGTCGGGCACTGGCCTCGAACACCCTGGTCGGCCCACCCGGACGCCCGAACGCCTCCGGGGTGTTCAGCGACGCCGCCGGCCCCACGATGAACAGGCCGTTGTCCGGGGTGCCGTCGGATGCCATGGCGCGGTGGAGGGTGTCGACGAGGAAGCCGTCACGGGTGGCGGTGACCTCTCCCCTGTCCGTCAGGCCACGCAGCAGCGGGTCGGTGACCCTGGCTGCGTCGAACCGGGCGAGCCGGGCGTCGACGAGTCGGCGGGCGTGTACCCGGCCGGGCACCGCGGGCGAGGAGGCGGTGAATCCGCCGGCGCCCCCGGTACCTATCCACATCGAGATGTGTATAAGGGCCCCCCGGTACCGGCCGTCACGGTCACTCCGGGGCCGAGGAACCGCACGATCCCGGCGTCATGCAGGGCGAGCAGGTTCGCGAGCCGCTGGGGCGGCGGCCCGGAACAGGTGTAGGAGAACGAGGACGCCACCGAGTCGCCGAGGAAGCTGTGACGGTCGGCGTCCGACACGAGTCCGTCCGCGGCGAGCGAGAGCAGGGTCATGTAGGCGGCGACGAAAGCCCCGTAGAGGGCACCGTCCTGCCGGTGATCCCGTCCGGTCGCACGGGTGAGGTTGTCCCGCACGATCCCCGCTACCGTGTCCTCCAGGTCGGCCCTGCCGGCGAAGACCTGCCCGGTGAGCGGACTGTCCAGTAACCGGGGCCGGAACTGGTCCGCCGGGTCGGGGACGAGCCGGCGCACGGTCTCCTCAAGGTCCCCGGTCGGGGAGCGGCCGGATTCCACTGCAGCGTCGACGAGACGGTGGAGGGTGTCCCGGTGCAGTGCGGTTCTCCCGGGATGGTGCTCCTCCAGGGCCGAGTACCACGCCACGGCGAGGTCGGCCTCCAGCAGGATCCCGAGGGTCCGGCCGTCGACGGTTCCGTCTGCTCCGGCGAACCGGGATGCGGCGGGAAGGTACCGGAGGTGGACGGGCAGGGGCCCTTCTGTGAGTTTCGACCGGTAGGGGACTCCACGGCCCGATCCGACCCACAGCACCGGTTCCTCGCCCGAGGGGACGTAGACCGGGACCGTGCCGGGCGGGCTGCCCGCCGGTGTCAGGAACCTGCCGCCGCGTCCCTCGGTGACCAGCATCATGAGGTCGATGAACGCCAGTCCCATTCCGCGGACCAGGACGTCCTCTCCGGCGGGCAGGGTCGACCAGTCCGTGTCCGCGGTGAACCCGGGAGGTTGATGCCCCGGTCCTGCGGCCGGGGATTCGACATCGAGGTGTCCCTGCGCCAGCAGTACGACGTCGGCGCCGAGTACGCTGCCGTCGTCGAGGACGACGTCGCGGCGTCCTTCCCCGTCAGGGGTGGTCCGGGTGCGGAGCTGTGTGGCGGTCGCCTGGTGGACGGTCATCCTCACGCCGGGGACACCGTCGAGGACGGCGCGGGCCCGTTCCACGGCGTCGGACAGGTAGGCGGACAGGTCGCGGCGGGGGATGAAGGTGTCACGTCCGGTGTCGCGGTCGGTGACGGTGCGGATCCAGGACGCCAGGTCCGGGCCCGTCACGGGTACGGGTCCGGCCGGTGGGCTGTCGTTCACGTTGTCGGCGGCGGTGGCGGGGGCGGCGGCGGTGGCGGAGAGGTCCGCCGGGGCGTAGACGGTGATCTCGGCGGCGGTGGAGTTCATCCAGAGCAGCCTGTCCTGGTTCGCCCGCCAGATCCTGCCGCCACCGACCGGGTACGGGTCGATGACGTGGATGTCCAGCCGGGTGGGCCGGTCACGCAGGGCCGCGGCCAGGGCGAGCAGTACCCCTGTGGCCCGCGGGCCACCACCGACGATGACGAGGCTGCTCACCGGTGGTGTCCTGCGACGGTGTCCCCCGTGGTGGAGGATGCCAGGGCGTCGAGCAGCGGGCGAACGGTCGACAGGTCGTCGACCTCCACCGCCAGTCCGGACACCCCCTCCGGCAGCTCCGGGACCCCGGAGTTCACGATGCCGGACGCGTCGACCTCGAGAAGGACAGGGACATACCTGTCCGGTGAGGCAGAGTCACTCCTGTCCGGTGTCCCCAGTTTCTCCAGAACCTCGCCGACGGTGACGGACCCGTCGCCCCGGCGAAGGACCACCACATCGGCGATCCGGGACGCCGCGGACAGTGACTCCTGACCGTCGACTGTGATGACGGTGGTCAGATCACCCTGGGGTGAGCGGGGGACGATCGACGGGCCTTTGACGGTGAAGGTCTCCCCGGCGGCGTCCGTGCCGGTGGTTTCGGTGTAACGGACCTTGTCCCGGTCGATGAACCTGGCGGTGACGGTGTCGCGGATCTCCGCGTCGGGGTCCCACGACCCCCACAGTGCGCTGACGGCGGTGTCGACGTCGACCGCGTGTTCCCAGGCTGAGGCCGGTTCCGCCGGCGGACGCAGGCCAACAAGTGCGGCGTCCCGGCGTCCCACCTCCCCGGTCTGCACGGTAGGTGCCCACCCGGCCCGGGCCGGGCCGGTGAACGCGGTGAGATGGTCCAGTGTGGCGGTGGTCGTCGCGGCGTGGAAGGGTTCGGTGTTGGTGACGGGGACCTCGGGCACCAGTGCGATCCGGGTGGTCTGTGGCGCCAGCCATGCTGCGAGGACGACCGCCGACTGGCCGGTGACGTGGTCGTCACCGAGGATGACCCGTTCCACCGTCGGGTCGGCGTCGAGGGCGGTGACGGCGTCTTTCAGGGCCGGGATGTCGAGTGCGGCGGCGGGACTGATTCTCACGGTGGTCATGCGGGGATCTCCTGGTCGTGTGCGGTTGCGGGGGTGGCGTCCTGTCCTGTGAGGGGTCGCAGCGGAGGCAGCCCGAGATTCTCACGCAGTGTCTCCCCTTCGTAGCTGGTGCGGTAGGCGCCGCGGTCCTGCAGGACCGGCACCACCTTCCGGACCACGTCGTCGATCCCGTGCGGTGTGAGGTGGGGAACGAGGATGAAGCCGTCGGCGACCCGGTCCCGGGTGCGGCGGATGAGCTCCTCGGCGACATCCACCGCAGTGCCCACGAAGGACTGACGCGCCGACACCTCGATGACCAGTTCCCTGATCGACAGGTTCTTCGCCGCGGCCAGTTCCCGCCACTGCCCCGCGACCGCCGCCGGGTCGCGGTGGTGGCGGACGCGGCCACGGGTGATGTCGACGTTCTCCGCGACCGGGTCGATGTCGGGCAACGGTCCGTCGGGGTCGTAGGAGGTGAGGTCACGGCCCCACACCTGTTCGAGGAAGGCGATCGCACCTGGTCCGGAGACCTGCTGCAGGCTGATCTCCCGGGCCCGCTCCTGCGCCTCAGCGGTGGTGTCGCCCAGTACGACGGTGACCGCCGGGAAGATCCTGAGACTGTCCGGCGTGCGGCCGAACCGGGCGAGGCGGGAGTCGAGGTCACGGCGGAAGGCCCGTCCCTCTTCCGGGGTACCGTGCCGGGTGAAGATGACTTCGGCGTTGCGCGCGGCGAAGTCCCTGCCTTCGGGGGAGTCGCCGGCCTGGAAGATCACCGGGTCGACCTGCGGGGTCCGGGGGACCGGGAATGTGCCGTGGACCGGGGAGGTGACCGGGGTCCCGGAGTCCCCTGCCCCCGGCGTCCAGTCGACCGGTTCTCCCCCGGACTCCCACAGTCGGCGGGCGAGGGTGACGAACTCCTCGGCCCGACGGTAGCGGTCCGCCCCGTCGAGGTAACCGCCGCGGCGGAAGTTCTCCCCGGTGAACGCGTTGTGGGTGGTGACGACGTTCCACGCGGCGCGTCCCCCGGAGACCCTGTCGAGGGTGGCCAGGGTACGGGCCAGGTCATAGGGTTCGTTGAAGGTGGAGTTGAATGTGCCGACCACTCCGAGATGCCTGGTGACGGCGGCGACGGCGGCGAGGACCGTGGCCGTTTCGGGGCGTCCCACCACGTCAAGGTCGAAGATCTTCCCCTTGTGTTCGCGCAGTCTCAGTCCTTCGGCCAGGAACAGGAAGTCGAAGAGTCCTTCTTCGGCGGTCCTGGCGAGGTGGTCGAAACTGGAGAAGTCGATGTGGGACCCGGAGGTCGGGTCCGCCCACACGGTGGTGTTGTTGACTCCCGGGAAGTGTGCGGCGAGATGGACCTTGCGGTCTCCTGCCGTGAGATCTCCGGTCTTCTGGTCTCCGGTCTTCCGGTTTCCGGGCATGGGCACGCCTTTCAGGGTGGGGTCGGGTTCACGCTGCCGCAACTGCTCCGCCCGGTTCTGGTGCCCGGTACTGACGACCAGTTCCGGCAGCGATCCGGACAGACAGCTCGGTCTGCTCTGGTGCGGTGCCACCAGCCTAGGACCGGCCCGCCCCGGCACGTCACCCTTTCTTTCCCCGTGCACCGATTCCCCTGTGTCAGAATGGTCACATGACCACGGACCTGCCGGATTCCGGTCCACACGACCGGGCACGTGCACAGACCCACCCTACACATCTACACGAGTCCGTCGGCGGCGAGCGAGGGCAGGGCCATGTTGGCCGCCACGAAAGCTCCGCACGGCGTGCCGCCGTGCCGGCGATGCCGTCCGGTCGCACGGGCGCGGTTGTCCCGCACGATCCCCGTCCCCGCGCCC
>LT160593.1:32243-190749 GCA_900049755.1 Corynebacterium provencense | reverse complement strand
CCCCGGTTTCGCCCCCCCACCCGGCGCGGAACTCATCTGGATCGTGGCGAGGCCCATGCGCCCCGGGGTCCGTGCCTCCCCCGGTGTCTGAGCCCCGCCCGTGTTCTGTCCGTGCCCTGCCCAACTCCTGTCTTTTATCCACATCTAAATGTATATAAGAGACACCCCCCTACGCCCGCCTCGACGAGCTCGTCGAGGCCACCCTGGAGCACTGGCGGCGTCTCACCCCGCCGGTGGCGGACGTACCGCAGCCCGTCACCGCGGACGGTACCGCCGGCCCACCCCACCTCCCCGACAGCCGATGGCTGCTCCGGGCCGCCCTCGTCGCCGCCGACGGTCTCACCTTCACCGCCTCCGGGACCGCCACATTCGACCGGGAACACACGGACTTCCTCGCCGACCTCGGCCGTGACCTGCGCAAGGACGGCGTCACCGTCGACCACTACGCCGCTGCCGCCGAAGCTCTGGGACGGGCCCTCTGCCAGATCAACGGGCTGCCCTACCCCGGTGCCGACCTGACGTACAAGGCGGCGGAGGCCGCCGGACTGCCGGAGGGGCTCACCGAGCTGTTGCAGACCCTTGACCTCGGGGTCAGGATCACCGCCCTCGGAGCCGTCGAGGACGAGGACGCCGGGATCCCCGCAGCCTCGGACGCGGAGGTCCTCGAAGTCCAGCGACGGTCACCCCGGGTCACCGTGGTCCGGCTCCAGGCCACACCCGCCCCGACCTGGTGGGCAGGTCAGTTCCTCCAGGTCCGTACCCCTTCCGATCCCGGGAAGTGGTGGTCAGCCGCCCCCTCGGTGGCACCGGACCCCTCAGGGCTGCTCGAGTTCGCGGTCTTCCACCCCGCCGGGGAGCCTCTTTCCGCCACCGTGGGAGAGCACTGGGTGGTCGCGAATCCGACGGGTGCCCTGGACATGCCCCGGCAGGGTGGCACCCCGGTGGTCATGCTGGCACTGGGCGCCGGACTCTCGCCGCTGCGTTCGCTCATCCTCGCCACCCCTGACCGCGACACCGCCCCGCCGGTGCACCTGTACTGGCAGGTCAACCACCGCTCCGACCTGCACGAGTACACCGGTCTGCTCGGCCTGGCCCGGGCGTTCGACCGTCTGACCTTCACACCCGTGGTCACCGACGGGGAGGACGCCACCGCCGACGATGACGCGGCCTGGTTCGCCGACGGCGACCGTGGACGGTTCCTCACCTTCTCCGGTCCCGGTCCGGAACTCGCCGCCGCCGGCCGCCCCCTGCGCCGTGGTACCGCTGCCGGGGTCGCCGTGGAGGATCTCACCGGTCACCCGGACGGGCAGGGCACCTCAGGGCCCGGCGGCATCGGCGGCATCGGCGGCATCGGCGGGGTGAGGTTCCTCGTCGCCGGTGACCCTTCCAACCCGGGGGGTGCCGCTGAGGTCCGTGAGGCAGTGCGTGTGCTCACCGACGCCGGTGCGGACCCGGCACTCGTCACCGCGGAGCCGCTGTGACAGTCGCAGGGGCGACACACCCGGGGCAGGGGTGACGCCGGGCGTGACGGTGGACCCGGCCGGGATTCCGCCTCAGCCCCGCTCCCCCAGGGCGCGGACACTGCCGGAGTGCACGTCCACCCCACTGATCTCCAGGTCCCGGGCATGTCCGGCGAGAACGGGCAGGCCCCGCCGGACCTTGTCCACACGGTTCGGGTCAATGTCGACGAGCAGGACCTGGGACACGTAACCGGTCTCCGCGAGCCTGGCGCCGTCGGGTCCGACGACCACCGAGTGCCCGATCCCGGTCGGCCCGTCGTTGATGCCGTAGCGGTCCGGGGACCCGGGCCTGGCCTGGCCTGCGGCTACAAGGTAGCTGGTGGTGTCCAGGGCCCGCGCCGAGGTCAGCGTGTGCCACTGGTCGAGTTTGCCCGGGCCGTCGGTCCACGATGTCGGCACGACCATCACCGTGGCACCCGCCTCGGCCAGGGCGTAGAAGTGCCCGGGGAACCGAATGTCGTAGCAGGTGGCGAGACCGACAGTCACCCCGTCAATGTCATAGACCACCCGGCGCGACCCGGGACGGACAGTGTCGGACTCCCGGTAACCGAAGGCGTCGAAGGTGTGGATCTTGTCGTAGTGGTCCGTGCCCTGCGGCCCGGTGACGAGAAGAGTGTTGTTGACCCTGCGGAACCGGTTGGCCTCGCCCGCCCCGGCGATGGGTTCCGTCGACAGTTCCCCGCTGGGATGGCGGTAGACGGTGTCCGCCGGGGTGAACATGCCGACGACGACTGTGACGTTGTTGTCCTCGGCTGCCCGGGTCACCGCTGTGGCGAAAGGACCTGACAACGGCTGTGCCACAACGTCGAGACGTCCCGCGTCGAAAGGGAACATCGCGGCCTCGGGGAAGACCACGAGGTCCGCCCCCAGGCGCGCTGCCTCGGAAATGTAGGTTCGGATGGAGACCAGGTTCGCCGCCACATCCGGCGCGGAACTCATCTGGATCGCTGCGATGCGCATGCGTCCCAGGGTACGTGACTACCCCGGCGTCTGAGGCCCGTCCGTGGTCTGTCCGTGGCCTGTCCGACACCGGTCCGGCAGACCAGGATTGACCTGCACGACCGGATCGACCCGGCGGGGTCAGCCGGTCAGGCCGGGTATCTCGATCCCGGGAATCTGCAGCTGAGGTAACTGAGGCAGCGGCGGAAGCTCCGGCAGTGCCGGAAGCTGGGGCAGCTGTGGAAGCTGCGGTACCGGAGCCGGGGCGGGAGCGGGGGCGGGGGTCTGCACGGGATCCGGTGCCGGAGCCTGCGGCACCGGGGACTGCCCGCCGCCGTAGGAGCCGGAGGACGGAGACCGGGGTGTCGCTTCCGGGGTGGGCGTCCGGGACGGGGACGTCGACGTCGGTGCAGGCGATGACGGGGCGGAGGTGCGGGCCGGTGCGGCAGGTGCCGTCGATGAGGTCGCGGGGCCGTCGCCTCCCCTGTTGGTCTCCGGGTCACGGAGGCAGGCCACCGCCCCCACCACGACAAGCCCTGCCCCGAACAGTGCGACCGGCACCCAGAGTGCACGCCGGTAGGGGTTGCCGGGGGCCATCGCCCCGGCGATGAACCACCACACCGCCGGCGCGGTCACACCGCCGGCGATCACCAGCAGTCCCAGTTGTGTCCGCCCGGACCCTGCGACCAGTGCGACGACGGCCAGCAGTGCCGCGCACAGCAGTGCCCCGACGGCGAAGACGGTGCCTGCAGGTGACCGGGGGCGACCGTGACGGCCGGACGTATCCCCGGGCGACATTTCGCTGTACGGCAACGTGGTCTCCTGATTCTCGGTCGGGTACAGGTCCGGAAAAGGACCATTATCCTCCATGACCGGCCCTTTCCGCACCTGTCGCGCGGCGTTGACAGCGGCGGTATACCATCCCCTGCGTGAACGACACCTCCTCCGGCCCCTCCCGGCGCCGCCCGGATCCCTCCGGCACGGTATCCCTTTCCCCGGGGTCGGCGGGGCCGGAACGACCCGGGCCTGAGGGAGTCCTGGCCGCCCTCCGCAGTCCCCGCATGCTCACCGTGGAAGTCCTCGGCGGTCTCGTCACGGCCTTCGCCCTCATACCCGAGTCCCTGAGTTTCGCGATTGTCGCGGGCCTCGATCCGAAGACAGGTCTGTACGCGGCGTTCACCATGGCGTGCGTCACCGCACTGCTCGGAGGACGCCCCGGCATGGTCTCTGGGGCGGCGGGGTCCACGGCACTGGTGGTGTTCCCCGTCGCGAGGGACCACGGGGTGGAGTATCTCTTCGCCACCGTCATTCTGGGCGGGGTCCTGCAGGTCGTCATGGGGTCACTCGGCGTGGCGAAACTGATGCGGTTCATTCCCCGGTCGGTGATGACAGGGTTCGTGGACGCCCTCGCGATCCTCATCTTCACCGCCCAGCTCGACAATCTCATCGACGTCCCGTGGCAGGTCTATCCGCTCGTCGCCGCAGGACTTCTGGTCATTGTCCTGTTCCCCCGGATCACCACGGGAGTCCCTGCACCACTGGCGTCGATCCTGCTGGTCACGCTCGCTGTCGTCGTCCTGTCCGTGGACGTCCCCACCGTCGGGGACCAGGGTGCGCTCCCGGAGTCCTTCCCGGTCTTCGGCGTCCCGGACGTGCCCGTGTCCCTCCACACTCTCGGCGTCATCGCCCCGTACGCGGCGGCACTGGCCCTGGTCGGTCTGATGGAGTCACTGCTGACCGCCAAACTCGTCGACGACCTGACCGACACCAGTTCGAACAAGACCAGGGAGGCGCTCGGCCAGGGAGCCGCGAACATCGTCACCGGCTTCTTCGGCGGCATGGGCGGATGCGCGATGATCGGTCAGACCATGATCAACGTGAAGCAGGCCGGGGCCCGCACCCGGATCAGTTCCCTGCTCGCCGGTGTCTTCCTCATCATCATGTCCGTCACCCTGGCCGACATCGTCGGTGAGATCCCCATGGCAGCCCTGGTCGCGGTGATGACGGCAGTCGCGGTGACCACCTTCGACTGGAACTCTCTGCGGACGCTGCGGGTGATGCCCCTGTCGGAGACTGTCGTCCTGCTGGTCACGGTGGTGTCCACGGTGGTGACCGACAACCTCGCCGTGGGTGTGGTCCTCGGCGTCCTCACGGCCATGGTGGCGTTCGCCCGGCGCGTGGCGCACTTCACCCGCATCGTCCCCACCGGGCCGGGAACCTACCGGGTGGAGGGCCAGCTGTTCTTCGCCTCCTCCAACGACCTCGTGTACCAGTTCGACTACGCCGGCGACCCGCCCGAGGTCACGGTCGACTTCTCGACGGCGACCGTGTGGGACTCCTCCACCGTCGCCGCCCTGCAGGCGGTCCGGGAGCGGTACGCCGGACACGGGAGCACCGTCACCTTCACCGGGTTGGACGCCGTGAGTGCCGGGTACATCGACCGGCTCGAAGGGAAACTCGGAGGGGCCGGGTAGCGCGGTACCGGGCATGTCCGGAGAACTTCACCGGACGGTCAGACGGGGTTGGAACGGACGACACCGGGGACGCCTACCGTGACCGGCCATGACCTCCGATCACCCTCACCACGGTTCCTCCACCTCCGGCGGTCACCCCGCCACTCCAGGTTCCCCTTTCCCCGCCCCGGCCGTCTCACGACGCCGGGCCCTGCAGTTGTTCGCTCCCTGCGGGGCAGGTGCCGCCGGTCTTCTCTCGGCGACAGGGCTGTCCCCGCTGCCGTCCGCCCGGGCACAGAGTCTGTCCCCGTCCCCGTACCCTTCACTGTCGGGGGCCGTGGGCTCCTACGGCCGGTCCTCCGACGGAGGGTTCATCGCAGGTGACCTCCAGGTTGTCACTGTCACCGAAAGTGAACTGACCGTGACATGGTGCACCTGGTCGACGGAGAGGCTCGACGACGGGCGCCCCACCGGAACCCCCCACCGACGGGGTCCTGCGGGTATGGCCTGACGACGATCCCTCCGGAGTCCGGGAGGTGCACTCACCCGGGGCCACGTCATTCCACGTGCTCACCGTCACCGGTCTGCGGCCGGGGACCCGCTACCGCTTCGCGGCGTCCTCCGGTGGTGTCACCCCGGCACCGGTGCTGAACATCTACGAGGGCCCGCTGGACACGGTGACCACGTTGGACGCCCCGGTCGGCCCGTTGGCCGGCACCGTCGTCACCACGAATGACACCCATATCGGCGAGGACCGGGACGGGATCATCTTCGGTGACTTTCCGCCGCCTGTGACCCAGGCGCGGGGAGCCCGCCCTTACGGGGAGATCATGCTGGAGTCGGTGATCGCCGGGGCGCATGCGGCAGGGGCCTCGCACCTGTTCGTCAACGGTGACCTGACGGCGGAGGCGCGCCCGGTCGAAGTTGAGACGGCGAAACGCATCCTGGACACCTTCAACGGCAGGTGGCGGGTCACCCGGGGCAACCATGACCGGCCCCATGACGCCGCCGTTGATCCGGTGTACCTCGCGGCCCCGCCGTACCGGGGGCCGGATCAGGGGGAAGCAGGGACGGACTACCGGGACAGTTTCGGGGCCGTGTTCGAGCCCCGTCAGCAGGCCTGGGTCGAGGACGGTCCCGGGGGGATCCGGGTGCTGGGCATAGATTCGACTCACCGGGACCGGTCGGGCGGGGTCATCAACGGGGAGCAGTTCACGCAGATCGAGGAGATCCTGCAGGAGGATCCCCTGCGGCCGACGGTGGTGATGCTGCACCATCCGATGACCCGCGACGCGCAGTGGACCAACATCGGCGGACCGGACTTCACCCTGGCGGACGCGGACGCACAGCGTCTGCAGGCGGTGTTCGCCGCGGCCCCCGGGGTGCGGCTCGTGCTCGGCGGGCACACCCACCGGGTGCGGCGCAACACTGCGGACCCTGCGTCGGGCCGCAGGCCGCCGGTGTACCTGGAGACGGCCTCGGCGAAGAACTGGCCGACCGGTGCGATGCACCTCCGCGTGTACGGGGACAGGTTGACGGTCAACTTCCGGCACGCGGTCGGTCCGGAGGCGTTGGCGTGGGCTCAACGGACCAGATGGTCGACGTTCGGACTGCAGTCCGCGTATTCGCTGGGCCGGCACACGTCACGGAATCTGGTGGTGGAACTGTAGTGGTCCCGGGTCGGGCGGTGGCCGGCGCAGCCGTTGCTGCACCGTCCGGGGACACCCCCTAGGCTGGGACGCCATGATCCTCATCTCCGTGGCCTTCCTTCTGGTCGCCGCACTGTTCATACTCCGCTCGCGCAATGCCGCGGCACCGTGGGACGACCGGCTGAGGTTGACGGGGGTGGTACTGCTCGGCATCGGTGTGGCGCTGACCGCACTGCGTGTGGCCGTGACGGTCACCGGCTGAGACGGGAGCACACAGGCCGGACTCCACAGGCAGGACTCCACAGGCAGGACTCCACAGGCACGGCAGGGCAGTGGTCAGGTGTTGTCCACAGCGGCACACCGGGTCGTTGCCGCAGGTTCCACCACCGCCCTATCGTCCCCTCACACCAGGTACCGCCACTTCCGGCGGTTCCGTGGACACCTTTGGAGGGGACATGGGTACATTCGGGGCGGAAGAGGTCTTCGGGATCACTCCGGACGAGGTCATCCGGGCGTCGTCCGAACTCGACGGGCACGGATCGGCGTTGCGTGAGACAGGGAAGTCACTGTCTGGTGGTGGAGCCCCTCCCCGCGACTGTCTCCCCGGGGGTCTGGCGGCCGAGTATCTGGAGATCGCCGCCGACCGGGTCGGAAAACTGGCGGCGGCTGAAGGATCGTCCACCGGATCCGCGGCGTCCGAACTGCGCATCTTCGTCGACGCGGTCACAGGGGCGGAGTCGGGGTCGGCGGAACGGCTGGGGGGACGGCGGCGGTGAAGGTCAGGGACATCACTGACGCCCGCATAGCCAGGGCGAACCTTTCCGCCCGTGTCTGGTCCGCCGCAGGAGAGGAGCTGGGGGCCGGGGCGGAGGGACTGGACTCGCTCGCGGAGTTCCCGGGCTGGTCGGGAACCGCCTCAGACGGGATGAGGCACAGGATCTCGGCGTCGTCGGGCAGGCTACGTTCGGCCTCGCTCGCGGCAGGGGCCGCCGGGGATCTGCTGGAACTGCACTGCGGGGTCCTCACCGCCGTCCAACTCGCGGTGGTGGCGACAGTCCGGACGGCGGAAGCAGCCGGGATGACCGTCCACGACGACGGCAGGGTCACCGCGGGCAGGGCAGGTGCGGCAGGAACAGTCGCCGCGGTACTCTCCCATGTCCCGGCCGCGTCCGGGGCGGTGCGCTCAGCAGAGTCTGCACTCACGGCAGTTCTCAGGGCGGCGATGACGACGGTGTCGTGCCTCGACACCGCTTTCGCGTTACAGGTGCACGCGGTCACCTCGGTGGAGCCCGGTCCGGATCCTGCCCCGGCGCCTGTCCCGGTGGCCCCGGTCTCCTATACACATCTCGATGTGTATAAGAGACCGCTGTTGAGATCGGAAGAGCGTCGTGTAGGGACAGAGTCCCGGTGGCCCCGGGCACGGCCGCGTCGTGGGCGCTGTCCCCGGACGGGGTGACGGACGGGGTACCGGAGGGGGTTCGGGTAGATCCCCGTCTCACCGGGTCGGTCACACCGGAGGTGCAGGAGGAACTTCTCGAGGTCGCGACAGCAGCGGCGCAGGAGCTTGTTCTGCGGGGTCTGGACCCGGGGCAGACCGGGGTGGAGGTGACCACGGTCGGCGGGGCCCCGGGGGTGGTGGTCGGTGACATCACCACCGCCGACAGGATCACCACCCTGGTCTCCGGTACCGGGTCGAGCGACCTCGGTGGTCTGCGGGACTCCGCCGCACTGGCGGGACGTATCTCGGCGCCGGGGCACGCGACGGTTGCCTGGCACGGCTACGCCGCACCCGGGTCTCTGCCCGAGGCGGCACTGTCCGGCAGTGCCCGTTCCGGGGGCATCTCACTGCGGGGACTGCAGTCGACCCTGCGGGAGCACAGTCCGCAGGCCCGTCTCAGCGTTGTCGGGCACAGTTACGGCACCCGGGTCATCGACGAGGCCGCAGGGGACGACATCTTCGCCCTCGACGCCGACGAGATCCATCTGATGGGCAGTCCCGGGATGACCGCACCGACGGCAGGGGACCTCAACCTCCGGGCCACGGACGGTCATGCCGAGGTCCACGTCCACAAGACCCCCGGCGACGTCATCGGTCTCGTCGCCGACATTCCCCGTATCCACGGCGACGATCCTGCGGACCCTGACTGGGGTGCGGACTCGGTCAACGGCGTGCCACCGGGGCAGGCCCCGGCCGACCGGCAGTGGTGGGAAACCGCCATGAACCTGTGGGGGTTGACCGACCTGGATGTCGGGGACGAACACGGGAGCTACCGCGGTGACGAGAGGGTGCTCGGGGCGCTGCGGGGACAGTGAGGCTCCGGCGGGCAGCCCGCCGGTACGCAGTCACTCCGTCGCCGAACTACCCTCGTCGTCATGCCACAGCCTCCCGCCCGGGTTCCCGGCCACCTGCCCAGCCGGATTCCCGTTGTCGTCGTCGGCGCCGGGCAGGCAGGTCTGGCCGCCGCACATGAACTCGTGCACCGGGGACTCGTACCCGGGACCGATTTCCTCATCCTCGACGCCGACACCGGCCCAGGTGGGGCCTGGCAACACCGCTGGGACTCCCTGACCCTCGGCAGAGCACACGGGATAGCTGATCTTCCCGGTCTGAAGATGGAACGACCGGACCCGCAGATCCCGGCGTCCCGGCTCGTGGCCGACTACTACAGGCGGTACGAGGAGACCTTCTCCCTCCGGGTGGTCCGACCGGTGCGGGTCATCTCCGTCCACGACACCGGAGACACCGGCGGCGCCGACGGAGACAGTCACTCCGGAGAGCTCGAACTGACCGTGCTGTGCGGGGGCAACGGGGACAGTGGGGACAGTGGGAATGAGGCGGGAGGAATCTGCGGCACACTTCGCACCCGCATCCTGGTCAACGCCACCGGAACATGGACCCACCCCTACATCCCCTATGTACCGGGCATCGCGGACTTCACCGGACGCCAGCTCCACACGGTGGACTATGTGCGCAGCGAGGATTTCGCCGGACAGAAGGTACTGGTCGTCGGCGGCGGGCTGAGTGCCGTCCAGTTCCTCCTCGAACTCAACAGGCCCGGTTCCGCCCGGGAGACGGTGTGGGCCACCCGCAGGCCCCCGAACTTCACGCGTACCGACTTTGATCAACGGTGGGGCTACGGCGTCGAACAGCGGGTACGCGAAGCGACTTTCAACGGGCGCCGGCCCGCCTCCGTCGTCCGCAACACCGGCATCCCCCACGCCCTGACTACCTGGATGCGGTGGATACGGGGATCCTGGTGTCCCACGGCATGTTCAGCAGAATCACCGCCCACGCCGCCACGTGGGGCGCACCCTCCGACAGTGCCCTGAAGGATGCCGCTCCCCTACCGGACGGGTCCAGCCCACTCGCCCGACCGGACAGCTGGAAGCCCTTTCCCCCCGGTCATTCCGAGGACGTCGACGCCATTTTCTGGAACACCGGTTTCCGCCCCGCTCTCGACCATCTCGCCCCTCTGCACCTGCGGGAGCCCGGTGGCGGTATCAGGATGGCCGACGAGGTCAGGGTGGCCGAGGATCCGCGCGTCCTGCTCGTCGGATACGGGTCCACGGCGTCGACGGTAGGGGCGAACCGTGCCGGGAGACTGGCGGGGCGGGCTGCAGCGCGGTTACTGGACTCACAGCCCTGACACCTCAACCGGCCCGGAGCTCGGTGCCGGGGAGGCCGGGGAGGCCGGGGAGGCGAGGTAGGGACGCGAGGTCAGGGACAACGCGTTGCCCTGCCCCTGCAGGGCCGCTTCCGCCTGTCCCCGCAGGGCCCGGTCCTTGCGTGTATCCCCCCCACGGACATATAGTTGAAACGTCAACTACTTGCCCGGCATGCCGGGCCGCTGATCAACTCTGAACCAATACCGACATCCACAAGGAGCACCACGTGAAAGCCTTCGGCTTCCTCAGTTTCGGACACTACGACCTCGCCGCCTCCGAGCGGTCCGGCCCGGGACGCCGCATGCCCGGCGCCAAGGAGAATCTCAAGAATGCGGTGGAGATCGCCGTCGGCGCGGATGAAATCGGCGTCAACGGGGCGTACTACCGCGTCCACCACTTCGCACCGCAGCACGCCTCCCCCATGCCGCTGCTCTCCGCCGCGGCAGCACGCACCAGCCGCATCGAGGTCGGCACCGGCGTCATCGACATCCGCTACGAGAACCCTCTCCACCTCGCCGAAGAGGCGGCCCAGCTGGACCTCCTCAGCGACGGCCGGCTGGCCCTCGGCATCTCCCGTGGCGCCCCCGAGCCCGTCGACCGCGGCTACGAGGCCTTCGGCTACCACGCGGCCGACGACGACCCCAAAGGCGCGGCAATGGCCCGCGAGAAGTTCGCCCGTTTCCTCGCCGCAGTCGACGGTGAAGGCATGGCCACCTCACTGCCCCTCGAGGAGCAGTACCCGCGGATGTACCAGCCGAACGTGAAGATCCCGGTGATGCCGCACTCCATGTCCCTGCGCAAGCACGTCTGGTGGGGCGCGGGGTCGCGCAACACCGCCGTCCACGCCGCCGAACAGGGCGTCAACCTCATGAGCTCCACACTGCTCACCGAGGCCAACGGGGACCAGTTCGAGAACCTCCAGGCAGAGCAGATCCACCTGTACCGTGAGGCCTGGAAGAAGGCCGGACACCCGTGGACGCCGCGGGTCTCCGTCTCCCGGTCCATCATCCCTGTGACCTCCGACCAGGACAGGAGAATGTTCGGACTCGGCGGTGACAGCGGCGGAATCGGCTGGATCGACGACGGACAGGCCACGTTCGGCCGGTCCTACGTCGACGAGCCCGACAAGCTCGTCGAACAGCTGAAGAAGGACCCCGCGCTCGCCGCGGCGGACACCCTGATGCTCACCATCCCGAGCCAGCTCGGCGTGGACGCCAACCTGCGCATCCTCGAGAACTTCGCCGAGCATGTCGCCCCGGCCCTCGGCTGGAAGTCCAACACGGAGGGACCGGTCACCGGCTACCCGGTGGACTGACCGACGGCGGGGGACCTCTCGGGCCGCGGCTGACCGCCCGGCTATCCTCTCACCTGGTGATCACGATTCTGGACGGCACAGATTTCCGCCACCGCGATTTCCGGGAACTGCTCCGACTTGCCGGCGACTTCGACGATGACGCCCTGGACAGGGTCATCGCCACCGAACTGCCCGGGATGTCGGTCCTGGGCCACCGTACCGACGGGACCCTTACCGGGGCAGCGGCGTTCGAACCGGACTCCGGCAGCCTCGAGTACATCGCGGTCGCGTCTGCGGCACAGGGCAGGGGCACCGGAACTGCTCTGGTCAGGGCGGTGCGCGAACAGCTCCCCGGTCGTGACGTCAGTGCGCGGACCGACGATGACGCGGTGGACTTCTACCGCCGTCTCGGCTTCACCGTCACCGCAGCCCCGGAGGATCCCCGGTGGCCGGGGAGGCGCCGCTACCACTGTGTCCTGCCCGGCACAGCCCGCCTCTGATCTTCTCTGACCCGCACGGGGACGCTCTGAGCCCACGCCGAGCCCCACGCCGAGCCCCACGGCCGGGCACGAACCACCGGTCCGGCTTCTCCCCACCCGCCGGTACGCCTGGTGGAGGCACCAGGTACAACCGGTGCCATGACCGTCACCCCGAACCTCACGTCCACCACCACGCGCCGGCACGGGCACACCGTCCACAGTTACCTGCTCACCGCTCCGCTGGTGCATCCCGGCACAGACCCTGCCGGCCGTACGATCGACATCTTCGCCCGCGAGTACGTGCCCGACGGCGGCGAGGACCTGCCCCGGCTCCTGTTCCTGCAGGGTGGCCCCGGCCACGGAGCACTGCGCCCGACTGCCCCGACCCGGGAGATCGGCGGCTGGCTCGGCGAGGCTCTCCGCCACTACCGCGTCATCCTCCTCGACCAGCGTGGCACCGGCCGTTCCACTCCGGTGGACGCCGCCTCCCCTGACGCTCTCGGCCCCACCCCGGCCGCCCGCGCGGAGTACCTCACCCACCTGCGCGCGGACAGTATCGTCGAGGACGCCGAACTGCTGCGCTCCGCGCTCGGCTCCGGCCCCTGGTCACTGCTCGGCCAGTCTTTCGGCGGTTTCTGCATCACAACGTACCTTTCACGGCATCCGGAGGGGGTCCGGGAGGCGTTCTTCACCGGTGGTCTGCCCGGCTACGCCCACGACCCCCGCACCCGTGCCGACGACATCTACCGCGCCACGTACGCCAAGACCGCGGTGCGCAATGAACGTTTCCACGCGCAGTTCCCCGGCGTGGAGCGGACGGTCAGGGACATCTGCCGTCATCTCGACGGTGCCGACGAGCGCCTGCCCACCGGTGAACGTCTGACCTCGCGCCGGTTCCGTATGGTCGGCATGGACCTCGGACGCACCGGCGGCTTCGACAGTCTGGCCTACCTGCTGGAGGACCCCTTCGTCAGCGTCCACGGGGAGAAGCGGCTGCGGACCCCGTTCCTGCTGGGTGTGTGCGACAGGGTCCGTTTCGCCGACGCCCCGCTCTACGCCGTGCTCCACGAGTCGATCTACGCCATGGGCGGGGCGACGGCATGGTCGGCGGCCCGGGTGGGGGAGACCCTCCCCGGTTTCACCGACGAGACCGACGCCGGTGACCGGGACGCCCCGGTCTACCTCACCGGTGAGCACATCCGGCCCTGGTTGTTCGACGAGGATCCCGCACTGCGCCCGTGGAGGGAGGTCGCCGACCTCCTCGCCGGGAAGGACGACTGGACGCCGCTCTACAACGCCGACGTCCTGTCCCGTACCGCTGAGCAGGGTGTCCGTACGGCTGCTGCGGTGTACCTGGACGACATGTTCGTGCCCTTCGAGCTGTCGATGGAGACCGCCTCCCACATCAGCGGACTCCGCCCCCATGTGACGAACCGCTGGGAGCACAACGGGCTCGGCGTCGACGGTGCGGGCCTGTTCCGCACACTGCGGGAGCTGGCTCTCGATCACTGATACGGCGGTGGGTACCCTGACACTCCGTGAACAGCTCCCGGGACACCGTCCGCCTCCCCACCCTGATCTCCCTGATCCTCGGCGCCTGCGTCGGGTCGGGGATCTTCGCGCTGCCCCAGAACGTGGCTAATGTGGCGTCCCCGGGTGCTGCGGTGATCGGATGGTCGGTCACCGGTGTGGGGATGCTGTGCATCGCTTTCGTCTTCCAGGCCCTGGCACTGCGCAAACCCCACCTGGATTCCGGGGTGTACAGCTACGTGCGTGCCGGTCTGGGGGATTTTGTCGGGTTCATCTCGGGCTGGGGCTACTGGCTGGCGAGCATCATCGCCCAGGTGGGGTACGCGACCCTGTTCTTCAGTTCGATGTCCTACTTCCTGCCGGTGTTCGACGGACGCCACCCGCTCGTCAACGCGGTGTGCGTGTCGGTGCTGAACTGGGTGATCTTCGCGGTGCTGGCCCGTGGCGTCCGCCAGGCTGCGGTGATGAACATCGTCACGACGGTGGCGAAGCTCCTCCCCATCGCCGCCTTCCTCATCCTGGTGACGTTCCTCGGTTTCCACACCGAGATCTTCACCGCGGACTTCTGGGGGCGTGCACTCACTTTCGGGGAGGACGGTGATCAGGCGGCCAGCCTGTCCACACAGGTCAAGGGGATGATGCTGTTCACGGTGTGGGCGTTCATCGGGGTTGAGGGTGCTTCGGCCTACTCACGCCGGGCGAAGACGAGACGGGACGTGTCCCTGGCCACCCTCCTCGGCTTCCTCGCCGTGTTCGTGCTGCTCCTGCTGGTGAACTTCCTGTCGTACGGGGTGGCGTCCCGCGAGGAGCTCGCCGCGATGGGCGACAACTCCATGGCCGAGGTGCTCAGGCTCGTCGTCGGCGACTGGGGCGGGGCACTGATCTCGGCGGGACTGTGCATCTCCGTGCTCGGTGCGTACGTGTCCTGGCAGATGCTCTGTGCCGAACCGTTGACGATGATGGCCCGGGACAGGCTGCTTCCGGTGAGGCTCGGCCACATCAACCCGACCGGCGCACCGGTCGCCGCCCAGCTGCTGTCGGCGGTCGTCATCCAGCTGTTCATCGTCGTGTTCTTCCTCAACGAGTCCGCGTACACCACGATGGTCCAGCTGGCGACGTCCCTCTACCTCATCCCGTACCTGTTCGGTTCGCTGTACCTGGTGTTCCTCTCGACCCGGGGCCACGGCATCCGCCACCCTGAGGAGGGACGTTCGGTCAACCTCGACGGGCCTGAGGTTCCGGTGCGGACCAACCGTCTGCATCTGGTGGTCTCCCTGGTCGCGTTCATCTACTCGGTGTGGCTGTTCTACGCCGCCGACCCGAAGTTCGTGCTGCTGGGCATGGTTCTCGTGGTTCCCGGGGCGGTCACCTACGTGGTGACGCAGCTGCGGGAGGGACGTCGTGTCTTCAACGCCTTCGAGTGGGTCATCGCCGTGGTGGTGGCCGTTGCCGCGGTCACCGCTGTCGTGCTCATCGCCGATGGTTCGGTCACCCTGGACTAGAAACACCGGCGTAGAAACACCGGCGTAGAAACACCGGCGGCCCTGTTCCGGCTCCGGCCCGCCCGACCTGCCGTGTCGGCTACACTCTGGGGAACACCCACCCCCGAAACCTCCGGCGGAGGCGACATGTCAGTTGTTCTCTGGGTAGTCAACATCATCCTGGCCGTGTCTTTCGTGGGCTCCGGGCTGATGAAGATCGGACGTGCCCGGGAGAGTCTCGTGGAGTCAGGTCAGGAGTGGGCGGACGGTTTCAGTGAGAACACCGTCAAACTCATCGGGGCGGTCGAGTTCCTCGGCGCCCTGGGCCTGATCCTCCCCCGTGCCCTCGACATCCTGCCGGTGCTCACGCCGGTGGCGGCCACCTGCCTTTTCGTCGTGATGGTGGGTGCGGTGACGACCCATGTCCGGCGGGGGGAACTGGCCGTCAGAGGACAGGCCGCCCTGTCGCTGGGACTGCTCACCGCAGTCAGCGCCGTGCTGGGTTTCGCCACCCTGTGATGTGCTGCCGTGTGCGGCGGTGCGGGGACGCCGGGTTCAGTCCCGGTCGCCCCTGCCGTCACCGTTTCTGCCGTCGTTGCGGCGCCGCCGGCGCTGCTCCCACAGCACCACGGCCGTCGACCGGGGAACGTGGACGATCTCCCCGTGCCGTCCCACCGCTGAGGACGCCGACCTCTCCGCCTCCGCGACCCGGCGCCGCAGGCCCGCGTTCTCGTCCTCGAGTTCGCTGACCCGCCGCTGGAGGTCGATGATGGCGCGGATGCCGGCGAGGTTCACACCCTCGTCGTGGCTGAGTCTCTGGATCTCCATGAGCTGCCGGATGTCGTCGCGCGAGTAGCGGCGTCCTCCGCCACTGGTCCGTTCGGGGGTGACCAGCCCCAACCTGTCGTAGGTACGCAGGGTCTGGGCGTGCATGCCGGTGATCTCCGCGGCAACGGAGATCACGAAGACCTCTTTGTCACCTTTGTCCGCCATGACCGGTCACCTCAGTTCCCGGCCCAGTTCGCCCTGGGGTCGAATCCGGAGCGTTTCTCCTCCTCGGCGTACCGGCGCAGTGCGCTGGCCGCACCTTCGTCAAGGTGCCTGGGCACGGTGACCCGCACGGTGACGAGGAGGTCGCCGGAGTTGCCGTTGCGCTTGGTGACCCCACGACCGCGCACCCTCAGGGTGGTGCCGTCGGCGGTACCGGCGGGAACCCGCACCCTGACCTTGGAGTCCAGAGTCGGCACGGTGATCGTGTCCCCGAGTGCGAGTTCGGTGAAACTGACGGGGACCGTGACCTTCAGGTCGTCGCCGGACCGGGTGAACAGCTTGTCCGGGCGCACGTGCACGGTGACGAAGAGGTCACCGGCGGCGCGCCCCCGCTCCCCCGCCTCACCCTGGCCGGCGAGGCGGACCTTCTGGCCGTCGACCACACCGGCGGGAACCCGGACGGTGATGGTCCGGGTGCGGGTCACCCGGCCGGAGCCGCCGCAGGCGGTGCAGGGGTCCTCGATCCGGGTGCCCGTGCCGTTGCAGTCGGGGCAGGGGCGGGAGAACCCGAAGGCGCCACGGTTCTCCGAGATGATCCCGTCACCTCCGCAGGTGGTGCACCGGGTGACGGATGTGCCGGGTCGGGCACCGGAGCCGTGGCACACGGTGCACGGGGCCGGGCTGGTCAGCCGGATCGGGACGGTGACGCCTTTCGTCGCCTCGCGGAAGTCCAGGGTGATCTCTGTCTCCACGTCAGCGCCACGGGAACGCCGGGTTGTCCGGGTTCCCTGCCCCCCGCCGGAGCCGAACATGCCTCCGAAAAGGTCGCCGATGTCGAAGCTCTCACCGTCGCCGGTGAACCCGCTGAAGCCCCGGGAGCTGCCCCGGTATCCGCCGTAGTCACCGAAACTGCCGCCGAATCCGCCCGTTCCGCTGGCCGCCATGGCCTTCAGTTCGTCGTATTCGGCGCGCTTGTCCTTGTCGCCGATGACGGAGTACGCCTCCGAGGCCGCCTTGAAGCGTTCTTCGGCTGCGGCGTCCCCGGGATGGGAGTCCGGGTGGTTGTCCCGGGCGATCTTCCGGTACGCCTTCTTGATTTCGTCAGCACCGGCCGAGGACGGGACACCCAGGACACCGTAGTAGTCCTTGTCGATCCACTCCTTCTGTGCCACAGTCGTGCTCTCCCTTCCCGGCTTGACGCCTGTGATTGAAACTTGAGTCTAACACGCTAAGGTCTATCTCCTGCAACGCGCCGGCAGCGGCCGACATTCCCGGGCGGTAGGGTCGGTCACATGTTCTTCAGAGGCCTCCGACACCGCCGGGAGATGCAGGACTCCACCCCCGACACCATGTTCCCCCACCTGCCCCGGCGCAGCGCGGACATCCTGCGGGACGAGGCACTGCGCGAACTCCACAGGCTCGGATACCGCACCTCCTGGCGTCCTGACGGCTACATCTCCGCCACCCGGGGTGACACCACGGAACTCGTCGGCCTCGACAACCTGTCCCTCCAGGTCGCCCAGGAGACCGAACTCGGCGAGGAGCCGGGACGCAGGGAGATCGCCGAACGGGTACGCAGGATGCTCGACGCCGTCTCACACCGGATCGACCCGGAGACCCTGACCGAGGCGGAGTTCCTCCGGATGCTGAAGGTCCGGGTGGTCAACCGGGAGATGCTCAGCTCCGTCACCGCGGAAAACGGCCAGCAGTTCAGCCGTACCACCCGCGCATGGACCGACGAGCTCGTCACCTCGCTCGTCATCGACACCCCCACCACCGTCATGACCGTCGCCGACAGGACTCTCGCCGCCCGGCACCTCGACACCGACGCGGACCTCGGGGACCTCTGGCACGCCGGCCACCGCAACCTCTGGCAGGAGCTGGTGGACGCCGAGGTCGACGTCAACGAGATCCACGGCGACGACCCGGGAGCGAACTTCTGGGTGGTCGAGTCCTCCTCGTTCTTCCTCGCCTCCGCGGTCCTGTTCCTCGAGGACCTGCTGCCCCGCTGGATTCCCGACCTGGACACCTCGGACGGCGTGATGGTGGCGGTCCCCCACCGTCACCTGCTTCTGCTGCGTGCCGTCACCACCGGCAACGACCTGCTCACCGGCATCAACACCGTCAGCTCCGTCGCCGTGGTCCAGTTCACCGAGAGTCCGGGACCGGTCACCCCGAAGCTGCACCTGTTCCGTGACGGTGCGGAGGTCCTCCCCTTCACGGACATCACCGACAACGGTGACGGCCAGCGGGTCATCCAGGTCTACCCGGACGACTACCTCATGGACCGGATCAACGAGGGCCGGCCTCCCGGAGGGTCCGCAGGTCCCGGACTCCCGGGTTTCCCCGACCCTGACGGGGGATACTGAAACTCCCGTATCCCCTGACCCCCTCATACCCCCCGGTGCCCCCCTGAGCTCTCACCGGCATCCGGTGGCACCCACGGTGCACCGGTCCCCCCGGACCGCTCCGACCGGCGTTACCGCGGGTCGGAGATGACCACCATGGCGGTGCGCAGGGTACGGTCACCGATCCGGAAGCCCCGGCGCAGCACTGTGCCGATCACCTTCTCGTCTCCGGAGGAGGTGTCCTGCACCGCCTCGTGGAGGGCCGGGTCGAAGGTGTCCCCTTCTGTACCGAAGGCCTCGATGTCCAGTTCGTTGAACACGGACGTCAGCTTGTCAGCCACGGCCTTCAGCGGTCCGGTGAGGTCGCCGTGCTTCTCGGCGAGATCCAGGTCGTCCCGCAGCGGCAGCAGCCTGACAGCCACATCGGCCTTTGCGGCCTCGCGGATGGAGACCCGGTCACGCTCGGTACGCCGCCGGTAGTTGGCGTACTCCGCGGTGATCCGCTGCAGGTCTGCGGTCCGCTCGGCGAGCTGCTCCTCAGCGTCGGAGAGCTCTCCCGAGTCGTCGATGTCGGCGTCCGCGGTCTCTGCGACCACGTCCTCGACATCCCCGGCGAGGGCGTCGACGGTGTCAGCGGCATCGGTGCCGGCTGCGTTCACGGCGTCCTCCTCAGGGGTGGTCCCGGGCATCGGGGTCTCGGTGTACTCCTCGTCGGTCTCCGACGGTGAGCCGGGGTCGGCGGGGTTGGGGGTGGTCACTTCGCATCATCCTCGTCGACGACCTCGGCGTCGACGACGACGTCGTCGTCCGCTGGGCCGTTGGTGGAACCGTCGGAGGAGGTGGCCGAACCACCCTCGGCGCCGCCCTTTGCAGCCTCAGCCTCGTAGATGGCCTTGCCCATCTCCTGGCTCTCGGCGGAGAGCTTCTCGACGGCGTCCTTGATGGCCTCGACGTCGTCACCCTTCAGGGCTTCGTCGACGGCGGTCGCGGCGTCCTCGACCTTCTTCTTCGTGTCCTCGGAGACCTTGTCCTCGTTCTCGGAGAGGAACTTGCGGGTCTGGTAGGCCATGGACTCCGCGGAGTTGCGGACCTCCTGCTCCTCGCGGCGCTTCTTGTCCTCCTCGGCGTGGGCCTCGGCGTCCTTGATCATCTGGTCGATCTCGTCCTGCGAGAGGCCGGAACCGTCCTGGATGGTGATCGTGGACTCCTTGCCGGTGCCCTTGTCCTTCGCGGTGACGTGGACGATGCCGTTGGCGTCGATGTCGAAGGTGACCTCGATCTGGGGGACGCCACGGGGTGCCGGTGCGATACCACCGAGCTCGAAGGAACCGAGCAGCTTGTTCTGCTGGGCCATCTCACGCTCGCCCTGGAAGACCTGGATCTGCACCGAGGGCTGGTTGTCCTCGGCCGTGGTGAAGGTCTCCGAACGCTTGGTCGGGATGGTGGTGTTGCGCTCGATGAGCTTGGTCATCACGCCACCCTTGGTCTCGATACCGAGGGACAGCGGGGTGACGTCGAGCAGCAGCACGTCCTTGACCTCGCCACGGAGCACACCGGCCTGCAGTGCGGCACCCACGGCGACGACCTCGTCGGGGTTGACGCCCTTGTTCGGTTCCTTGCCGCCGGTCAGTTCCTTCACCAGGTCGGTGACGGCGGGCATACGGGTGGAACCGCCGACCAGCACGACGTGGTCGATGTCGTTGACGGAGACGTCGGCGTCCTTCAGCACCGCGGCGAAGGGCTTCTTCGTCCGGTCGAGCAGGTCCTGGGTGATGCGCTGGAACTCGGTGCGGGACAGGGTCTCGTCGAGGAAGAGGGGGTTCTTGTCCTCGTCGACGGTGATGTACGGCAGGTTGATGCTGGCCTGCTGGGAGGAGGAGAGTTCGATCTTCGCCTTCTCCGCGGCCTCACGCAGACGCTGCAGTGCCATCTTGTCCTTGGACAGGTCCACTCCGTGGGCGCTCTTGAACTTGTCGACCAGCCAGTCGACGATGCGCTGGTCCCAGTCGTCACCGCCGAGCTTGTTGTCGCCGGAGGTGGCGCGAACCTCGACGACACCGTCGCCGATCTCCAGCAGGGAGACGTCGAAGGTACCGCCACCGAGGTCGAAGACGAGGATGGTCTGTTCCTTGTCGCCCTTCTCAAGTCCGTAGGCCAGGGCGGCCGCGGTCGGCTCGTTGACGATCCGGAGGACGTTGAGGCCTGCGATCTGTCCGGCGTCCTTGGTGGCCTGACGCTGGGCGTCGTTGAAGTAGGCCGGGACGGTGATGACGGCGTCGGTGACGTCTTCGCCGAGGTAGGATTCCGCGTCCCTCTTCAGCTTCATGAGGGTCCGGGCGGAGATCTCCTGGGCGGTGTACTTCTTGCCGTCGATCTCGGGGGTGGTCCAGCCGTCGTCGCCGATGTGGCGCTTGACGGAGCGGATGGTGCGGTCGACGTTGGTCACCGCCTGGTTCTTGGCCGACTGACCGACGAGCACCTCACCGTTCTTGGCGAAGGCGACGATCGACGGGGTGGTGCGGGAGCCCTCGGAGTTGGCGATGACGACGGGTTCGCCGCCCTCCAGAACTGCTACCACCGAGTTGGTGGTACCGAGGTCAATTCCCACTGCGCGTCCCATAGTGACGTCCTCCTGATGTGTTTGATCGTTGATGATCGAGGTTTGTTAAGTGAGCCGGGCTCAAGTCTGCCTCCGCGATCCGGAGGAGTCAACCTGAGTTGAGTTCCACTCGCTCAACTTCATGACATCCGGTACAACGGCGCACACCCCGAAGTTGTTCCCGATGCACTCAACTTTTTTTCGGGACGCCGCCTGCACCTACCATCAGACCCCATGAGCCTGCCGATGAAGCTGTTCGCCGCCTACGTGAAGCGGACCCGCCACAGCACATGGGCGTCCGCGGACAGGGTGAGGGAGATCATGTCCCGGCCCCGCCACTCCGCCGCGATCCCCCACGAGCTCTACCAGGTCAACCATGTCACCGGCCACGAAGTGACCACCGACGACGGCACCTTCACCGTCCACTCCCTCGTCCCCGCCACCGACACCCCCCGCGACACCCCCCTCGACATCTGCGTCTACCTCCACGGCGGCGGCTACGTCAACGGCCTCGACGACAGGCACTGGAAGTTCGTCAGCGACATCGCCGGCGCGGGAATGAAAGTCATCGTCCCGGACTACGGCCTGGCCCCGGAGCACACGGCGTCCTCCGCCCGTACCCTGCTCGACAGGGTCATCGGGGACGCCGCGGACGAGGCCCGGGACAGCGGCCACCGGCTGTGCCTGGCCGGGGACTCCGCAGGCGGCGGACTCGCCCTCGGCTGGATGCTCACCACAGGACGCCACGATGCCCGCGACCCGGTGGAGCGGATCGCACTGGTGTCCCCGTGGCTCGACGTGTCCTGCACCACCGAGGGCCTCGACGCCCTCGTCGACGACGATCCCTGGCTGCACCCCGACGGTCTCCGCGTGGCAGGCCTCGCCTGGGCGGGAGCGGACACCGCACGCGGAGTGGACATCCACGATCCGCTGGTCAGCCCCCTGGCGGCACCGGACACCGACCTGGCCGCCCTACCGCCGACGGCGGTGTGGACCGGCACACGTGACATCCTCCACGCCGACGCCCTGGCCCTGGGCGCGCGGATGCACCGCACCGGTGCCACGGTGGACGTGCACACCTGCGACGGCGCCGTCCACGTCCACCCGCTCACCCCCACCCCGGAGGGGAAGGCCGCCCGGGAGGAGGTCATCCGGTGGCTGAGCAGCTGACCTGCCCGGCCACGACCGAAGACCGGTGCCGTAGGCCGGTCCCGTAGGCCGGTCCCGACGACCGGTACAATGACCGGAGCGCAGGGCTCCCCGATTAGTCGACGCTCCTTCCCGGACTAGTATGGAACAGTCCATACCGCACGCCGGGCGAACATGTGCTCCGACGGAACGAAGAGATCAGATGAACGAACCCTCAGATCCCCAACGCCCGAAAGGCGGAGACCGGCCCCGCGAGACCGCGGCGTTCGAGGACACGGAGTTCTCTTTCGGAAAAGCTGCGTCAACGCCGCCGACCTCCCGCCAGGGCTACCTCGCCGATGTGGTGGAGAGTGACCACCCCGACGTCCCCGACGACGGGACCGTCATCGACGCAGAGATCGTCGACGAGACCGGACCTGCCGGTGACCACGGCCGCTCCACCGCGTCCCGGCCGCCCGTGCTGGGGTCGACCACCGACCCGGAGATGACCGGCATCATTCCCGCGGTCCGGGACGACAGTGAACGCCCCGGCACCGGACCCGGTACTGCCGGCTCCGCCGCCGCCGGGTCCGCCGCAGCAGAGGAGACGGCCGTGGGTGCGGTACCTCCGGTCGCGGCGTCCCCGTCCGGCCAGACGTCCCCGGAGGGCGTCCCCGCGGGCGGTTCAGGCGGCGACGGAAGTGACGGCGGCGACGACGGCGGCGACGGCAGATCCTTCAGTTTCCGCAGCGTGCCGCCCTGGGCGTGGATCCTGGTCATCGGCGTCGTCCTCGCCGTTCTCGTCGGACTCTTCGCCGCCAGCCTCATGAGGCACAACAGCGTCTCGGACTCCTCACCGCTGACGAGCGTCGTTCCGAGCTACGGACGTCCGACCGCGTGGAACTCCACGACACCGACCACGACGAAGATCCCGGACAACAGCGCAGGCCTGGGCTACGACGGCTACGGCTACGGCTACGGGGACCAGTCCGGGGACGACAGCTGGAACGACGGCAGCGACTGGACCGACACCACCGAGGAGCCTGACACCTCCGGTCCGACGGGCACCCCCTCAACCGGCGCCCCGGGCACCGGACAGGAGACCCCCGGTGGAACCGGTACCCCCGGCACCGGCGGCGGCACCACACCGGGGACGCCGGGCACCGACCCCGGCACCGGTACCTCACCCGGCACCGACCCGGGCACCGACCCCGGCACCGGTACCTCACCCGGCACCGACCCGGGCACCGGGGGCACGCCGGGCACCGGAGGAAACCCGGGTACCGGGGGCACACCGGGAACAGGCGGAAACCCGGGCACCGGAGAAACGCCGGGTACCGGTGGCGGCACGACCCCCGGTACCGGTGACGGGGACTCCACCACCACCGAATAACGGGGCAGAAGGCACGGCACCACCCCCGTACTGGCATGATGGGAAAAATGAGCACCACACCGAAGCACCCTGTGGAGCTTCGTCCCCTGGACCAGTCGACGAAACTCCAGAACGTCCTCTACGAAATCCGTGGCCCGGTGAACGCCGAGGCAGAGCGCATGGAGGCCGACGGTCACCGGATCCTCAAGCTCAACACCGGCAACCCCGCGGCCTTCGGTTTCGACGCCCCGGACACCATCGTCCAGGACATGATCGCCGGACTGCCCTACGCCGCCGGCTACTCCCAGTCCAAGGGAATCCCCTCTGCCCGGCGGGCCGTTGTCGCCCGTTACGAAGTCATCCCGGACTTCCCCCCCTTCACCACCAATGACGTCTACCTGGGCAACGGGGTCTCCGAGCTGATCACCATGGTCACCCAGGCCATGCTCAACGACGGTGACGAGGTCCTCATCCCCTCGCCGGACTACCCGCTGTGGACTGCCGCGACCACACTGGCCGGGGGCAAGGCCGTCCACTACCTCTGCGACGAGGAGAACGACTGGTTCCCCTCCGTCGAGGACATCGAGTCGAAGGTGACGCCGCGGACGAAGGCGATCGTCATCATCAACCCGAACAACCCCACAGGTGCGGTGTACAGCCGCGAGGTGCTGGAACGGATCGTCGACATCGCCCGGGAGCATTCTCTGCTGGTGCTCTCCGACGAGATCTACGACAAGATCCTCTACGATGACGCCGTGCACGTGAACACGGCGTCCCTGTGCCCTGACCTGCTGTGCATCACCTTCAACGGATTGTCGAAGGCCTACCGTGCGGCCGGTTTCCGGTCCGGGTGGATGGTCCTGACCGGGCCGAAGGAGCACGCGAAGGGCTTCATCGAGGGCATTGAACTGCTGTGCTCCACCCGGCTGTGCGCCAATGTCCCCGCCCAGTACGGCATCCAGGTCGCACTGTCGGGACGCCAGTCCATCGAGGATCTGGTCCTGCCGGGCGGACGACTGCTCGAACAGCGCAACGTGGCCTGGGAGAAGCTCAACGAGATCCCGGGCGTCAGCTGCGTCAAACCGATGGGGGCACTGTACGCGTTCCCGAAGCTCGACCCGAACGTCCACGAGATCCACGACGACGAGCAGTTCATGTTCGACCTGCTGCGGGCCGAGAAGATCCACCTGGTCCAGGGCACCGGGATGAACTGGCCGACACCCGACCACTTCCGTGTGGTCACCCTGCCGTGGGCCAGGGACCTGGCGGAGGCGATTGAACGGCTCGGCAACTTCCTGGCCAGTTACAAGCAGTGACCGGGGTGCGGCGTGCGGATTCTGGCGGGTAACGCGCTGACGGGTTTCCGGGCCCGTCACCGGATCCCTTTCGGCCTGCCGGAGGCCGTGCTGGCACTGCTGCTCCTGGTCATCGAGTTTGTGCTGGTCAGTGAACCAGTGACTCTCGCGTCGATTCTCTGCGCTGTCGCCGGTGTCGCCCTGGTCCTCACCGCACCCCGGTGGCCCCTGGCGTCCGCGGTCCTCACCCTCCCGTTCGTCGCCGCCTCGTCCTACGTTGCCGCGGACGCCGCGACCTACGCCGTCTTCTTCGTGCTCATCATCATCGAGGTGGTCACCGCCAGCGGTCTCGCCGCCGTGGGACTGGCCCTGGCACTGGTCCACACCGCCCTGGTCATGGTGGATTTCGCGACGATGACGGTCGACAGTGACCCGGTGGTCGTGACCGTGACACTGGTCCTGCTCAGCACCGGTTATTTCGTCGGCCGTAACCGGCTGGCGCAGGCGCTCAACAATGCGGCACTGCGGCGGTCGCTGGCGGACAGTCAACGGCTGCAGCGCATCGGTCTGGCCCGTGAGCTCCATGATTCGGTGGCCACCTCCCTGACCGGTGTCGTCATGAGGTCCCAGGCCCTCGAGCTGACGGTGGGTGACCGCGCGGACCCTGAGGTGGTCGAGGGGCTCAGGGACATCTCCCGCAGTTCACGTCAGGCGCTGGAACAGTTGCGGACGATGCTGCGCCTGCTCAGTTCGGACAGTGCGGACACCGGTGCCGACAGTGCGGGGCCGCCACCGTCGTTGCGGGACTCGCTGGAGACGTCGACCCGCGAACTTCGCGCCCACGGTCTGCGGGTGCGGTCCCATGTCAGTCTTCCGCGCGCATCCCGGGAACCTGTGGTGGATCTGCAGGCCCTGTCCCGGATTCTCACCGAGATGACCGCCAACGCCGCGAAGCACTCCCCCGACCACGCTGAGGTGTGGTTGAGCTGCAGGGTGAATGCGGGTAACTCGGTGACGGTGTCGATGGTGAACCCGGTTTCCGACAGCGCCGGGGCAGATCCTGCGCTGACCAGTGACCTGGGGATGGGGTCGATGGTCGCCAGGGCCCATACGGCGGGAGGGGAGCTGGTCGCCGGTCCGGTCAACAGAGATCACGGATCCGGTGGTCCCCAGCTCTGGCGCACGGCCGTCACGCTGCCTATTGTTGGAGGCGACGTATCGCCCCCCACGTCTCCGTGACTCTCTTACAGAGGAGAAAATCTTGTCCAGTTCCCGCCCGAAGTCCCTGCTGCGCCGTCTTTCCGCCGGTGCCGTGACCGTGGTCCTCGCCTCCGGCCTGTGTGTCGGTACCGCCTCAGCCGACACCGGCTCCGTCAACTACAAGGCGTCCCTCGGTTCGATCTTCTCCTGCAAGAAGCACAACCACTTCTACTGCTGACGTCACCCGTGACGTTCTCTCCCTCTCCCGGCTCCTCCTCCGGGGCCGCTTCCGTCCCCTCTCCCTCCGGCACGATCCGGCTCCTGCTGGTCGACGATGACCCGTTGGTCCTGTCCTCGCTGCGCCTGTACTTCAGCACTCCCGCCGCCTCGGACATCGAGGTGGTCGGGGAGGCGTGCGACGGTGCCGGTGCACTCGACCTTCTCGGCAGGATCGACACTGACGTCCTCATGGCCGACATCCACATGCCGACCATGGACGGGGTGGAGCTGCTGCGTCATGTCCGCGAGCTGGAACGCCCCCCGGTGTTCATCGCGATGACCGCGTTGGACGAGGACGCGACGATGCTGTCGGTTCTCTCGCTCGGCGGCGCGGGGTACATCCTGAAGAGCTCCCGCCCGGAGTTCATCATCGAGACGGTCCATCAGGCACTCGCCGGCGGTACCGTCGTCAGCCCGCAGCCTGCCACCCGTCTGATGAGGCATCTCCCTGCCGGTGGGGGACTGTCGGCGGAGGACGCGGACCGGCTGGACAGGCTCTCCCCCTCTGAGGAGAAGGTCCTGTCACTGGTGTGCGCGGGGTTGTCGAATGCGGAGATCGCCCGCAGAACGGGGCGTTCAGCCAGCGCGGTGAAGAAGACGGTGTCCTCTCTGCTCACCAAGTTCGGTACCGATTCGCGGGTGCAGCTGGCTGTCCTGGCGGTCGAGGCCGGGTTCCACCCCGAGGACCAGTAGGGTCCGGCAGCAGTACCTGCGGATTCCCCGGGCCCGCGGGGCTGCGGGCGGGCGGGTGGCGTGGTCGGTGGGACTGTGTGACCGGCCCCCGCAGCCAGATCCACAGCTAATGTCCGATCTGCGAAACTTTTTTCCGATCTGCCGCCGGAACTTCCCGATCACCCCCGGTAAGGATAACCTTTCCGACATGCGACGTTTCCCCCGTTCCCACGCCACGCCCCGCCCGCGTACGACCCCCCGCCCCCTGGACACGGCACGCAGGACCGCGGCAGCTGCTGTCCGCCGCTCCACGGTCGCCGCGCTCGCCACCGTCACCGCAGCGGCCGTCTCCTTCGTCCCCTCCGCGGCAGCCCACGTCCCCGCCACCACCGGCACCACCGCCACGACCACCGCCACAACAGCGGCCATGGCCTCCGCCCCTACACGGGGCACCGTCATCTCCTCCTCTGTCCTCCCGGACGACCNGAATTCACCTCCCAGTAACGTAAACCCCTAGGCCCACCCCCCCCCGCAATCGTTAGTAAGCGTTTTCTTACTGTCCGCACCCACCTTCTTTTTTTTGTGTCACCCGCGTCGCCCCCCCCCCTTTCTTTTGCCGTTTACCACCAGGTTTCTCTCTTATACCAATTTGTTTGTAAAAAAGCGGCACCACCGCCACGACCACCGCCACAACAGCGGCCATGGCCTCCGCCCCTACACGGGGCACCGTCATCTCCTCCTCTGTCCTCCCGGACGACCTGGTGCTCACCCGTTCCAGCGGTGGCTGGCACTTCGAGTACGAGACGGACGGCCCCCACGGAGAGAAGGCCTCCAGTCTCGGCACCCTCTATCTGCCACAGGGGCAGGCGCCCGAGGGCGGATGGCCGGTACTGGTCTACGGCCACGGCACCCAGGGCCTGGGGGACGCCAACGTCTCCTGGACAGGCTGGGTCGGGGAGGACAACACCGGCGACCAGTACCTGGCCCACTGGCTGGACGCCGGCTTCGCCGTCGCCGCACCCGAGTACGTCGGTCTCGGCACCGACGGGGTCCACCCCTACCTCAACACCCACAGTGAGGGTGCCGCGATGATCGACATCGTCCGGGCGTCCCGGTCGCTCAGCGACGACCTGTCCACCACATGGGTCACCAACGGTTACTCGCAGGGCGGCCACGCTTCGATGGCGGCGGCGGAAATGGCCGCGGAGTACGCCCCGGAGCTCCACCTCGCCGCAGTCACCGCCGGCGGCGTCCCCGCCGGTATCGCCGACGAGCTTGCCGTGGTCACCCCGGTCCTGCAGTTCAGCCAGCCTGACCTGGAGACTTACCTGGCTTTCGTGCTCGCCGGATTCCGCGCGGCGCGACCTGACTTCCCCCTCGACGACTACCTCACCGACACGGGCCGGCGGATCGTCGATCTGGCGGAGACCGCGAACTACTTCGAGATGTCGGACGCCGTGGCCGACATTCCCGTCGGTGACCTGGTGACCAGGCCTCTGGCCACCGGTGACCTCCTGCCCGCGGTGCGGGAGCACCTCGCCGTCCCGGTCGACGGGTACGACGCCCCGGTCTTCATCTACCAGCAGGCATACGACATGGTCAGTCCTGCCCCGTTCACCGCCCGCCTGGTGGCGGAGGCCGAGGCCAACGGCATGGACGTCACCTACCGGGTCGACGAGGATCCCGCGGGCCACGCCGGGTGGACCGACGGTCTCGAGGACGCCGTCGCCTTCGCATCGTCGCGGGTCTGAAGGGGCCCGGAAGAGCGTCCGGACAACCTGCACCGAGATCGCACCGAGGCGTCAGTCGATTGCCAGGGTCCTCCAAGAAGCCGCTCGTAGATTGAATCTCATCGGCAGACAGAAAGGATCCGTATACGGCAGCTGAGCATTCTCCTCTTGAAACGTCAGCAGGAAACCCCCGGTCAGTGGCGACACTGCCGGGGGTGACCTGTGTCCGGCGGCAGGCACCGGGCACAGCGGGGGGTCGGAGTCTCCCGCCCCGGAGCCCGGAACTCGGCGTCCTCTACAGGAAGTTGAGGTAGGCCTTGGACGGTGTCGGCCCCCGCTGCCCCTGGTACTTCGACCCCAGGGCACCGGAGCCGTAGGGGTTCTCCGCCGGACTGGAGAGGGTGAAGATGGCCAGCTGACCGATCTTCATGCCGGGGTACAGCGCGATCGGCAGATTGGCGGTGTTCGACAGTTCGAGGGTCACGTGGCCGGTGAAACCCGGGTCGATGAACCCTGCGGTCGAGTGCGTGAGCAGACCGAGGCGTCCGAGAGAGGACTTCCCCTCCAACCGTGCGGCGAGGTGGTCGGGCACGGTGATGTACTCCAGCACCGAACCGAGGACGAATTCCCCGGGGTGGAGGATGAAGGCCTCCCCGGCGATGCCGCCGTCGGCGATGGCGGTGCCGTCCTCCCCCAGTCCGTCACCGACCTCGACGAGGGTGGTGAGTTCCTCCTGGGGCAGCCGTGGGTCGATGTGGGTGTACTTCGAGTTGTTGAAGACCCGGAAGTAGCGGTCCAGGCGCACGTCGATGCTGGACGGCTGGACCATCGACGGGTCGAAGGGGTCGAGGGACAGTGCCCCGTCGGCGATGGCGGTGCGGATGTCTCGGTCGGAAAGAAGCACGTGAACAGCGTAGCGCAGTCAACACGTGGGGCTGGCTCCGGGACTGCGCCGGGGTGTGTTACAGTACTTAGCGTTGCCCGGTCGGAGACCCTGGTAGAGAAACCTGGTCGAAGACTGCAGCATTGCTGCCGGGCACTGCCGATGTAGTTCAATGGTAGAACTCCTGCTTCCCAAGCAGGTGGCGCGGGTTCGATTCCCGTCATCGGCTCAGCAGCGGTTCTCCTCCCGGACCTGCCCGCGTGCACTGCACGTCAGGCTCCGTGTGCGGGACCGCCGCCCGCCCCCTTAGCTCAGTCGGCAGAGCGTTTCCATGGTAAGGAAAAGGTCGACAGTTCGATTCTGTCAGGGGGCTCGGAACGATCACGACCCGGTACAGCTGCCGCCAGCTCTGCCGGGTCGTTGCGTATCTGCACCCCGGACCGCGTCCGGTCTCCGTCACATCCGACTCCGTTACACGGCCACCCCCGTGCCCCACGGAGCGCCTCCGGGACCGCCGGACACCGACGCACGCTGACTCCGGATTCAACTCACCGTGAACGTAAAACCGCAGGTGACACGCCCCCGCAAGCAGTACGTAACGTTGGCTTAACTTACGTGACCAACATCACTGTTTTTTGTGTAACGCCTGGTCAGTGCCCCTCTCCTTTTGCGGCTACTACCAGGAAACTCCTGGTCAGACCAGATGTTGACCGCCTCCGTACAGACAGGACCGTCGTGTAACGGCGGGGAAAGCATTACTGTTACCCCCGTACCTCTCCAGTCAAGCCCCCTCACCTGCCGGCACACAGAAACGACTCTCCCATGGTTCTCCGCACTCCACCGTCGACCTCCCGGTCAACAGGAAACCCCTTCCCTGACGTCATCACCCGCCCCTCCCTCCCTCACCTCGCCAAGACCGCGGACACCCGCCGGTTCCGGCACTCCCAACGCACGGTGTTCTACGTCCTCAGTGACGCCCTCGCCGTCGTCACCGCGGTCCTCATCGCCGACCTGCTCTCGATCTACACCTGGGCACCAGACTTCGGCGTCATCACCGACCACTTCTTCACCGCCCGGAACCTCCTGCTCAGCGCAGCGGTCTCGGTCTTCTGGCTCGCCTGCATCGGCCTCACCCACGGCTACAGTCACCAGGCCCGCACCTTCCACCGCATCGGCCGCGAGAACGTCATCAAGGGCAGCCTGGTCTTCGCCTCCGGCCTCGCCATGGTCGACGCCATCTCCTCCTACTCGGTGTTCCGGCACTTCGCCCTGTTCGGCCTGCCCGTCGGACTGTTCCTGCTCATGGTCTCCCGGATGGTGAACCTGCGGGTCACCGACCGTTTCCGCACCGACCTCAGGCACAGCTTCCTGGCGATCGGACAGGTCAGGGACATCAACCGCATGATCCTGTCCTTCCATGACAGGGAGGACGTCGGCGACCTCATCCACGGCATCCTCCTCACCGACCCGGAGAACCGGGACGAGCTCCTCGACGTCCACGGCATTCCCGTCGACGGAATCTGCATGAGCATCCTCACCACCGAGGAGTTCGCCAAGGCCGCCGCGGGCTACGAGTGTGACGCCGTGTGGGTGGCGTCCATCGGAGAGTTCGGCCACCGTAATCTCCGCAGGCTGTCCTGGCAGCTGGACAAGCTCAACATGCGCCTGTACCTCGACCCCATGCTCGAGGGCATCAGCGGCACCCGGCTGGACGTCGTGCCCTTCGGCCCCCGCCACGCACTGTTCGTCGACCGTCCCCGGTTCAGCGCCGCCAACGGGCTGATCAAGAGGGTCTTCGACATCACCGTCTCGGCGGTCGCCCTCATCCTCGTCTCACCGGTCATGCTGCTCACCGCACTGGCGATCAA
Source organism: Corynebacterium provencense (assembly GCA_900049755.1). Classification (GTDB taxonomy): domain Bacteria; phylum Actinomycetota; class Actinomycetes; order Mycobacteriales; family Mycobacteriaceae; genus Corynebacterium; species Corynebacterium neomassiliense. The sequence goes on along the minus strand of LT160593.1, from coordinate 159,374 downwards.
GCTCGAGGACCGGGGCCCGGTCTTCTACGTGAGCACCCGTATCGGCCTGCACGGCCAGCCGTTCCGCATCTTCAAGTTCCGCAGCATGCACACGGACGCCGACGCCCGCCTCCAGAAGCTGCGCGAGCAGGTCGGCGCGGAAGGACTGTTCAAGATGAAGAACGATCCCAGGGTCACCAGGGTCGGACGCTTCATCCGCAAGACGAGCATCGACGAGCTACCCCAGTTCTTCAACTCCCTCATGGGCAGCATGAGCGTCGTCGGTCCGCGCCCCCACCTCAAGCACGAGGTCGACGCCTTCGGCTCCGACATGAGGATGCGTATGGAGGTCCGCCCCGGCATCACCGGACTGTGGCAGGTCTCCGGCCGCTCCGACCTGACCCCCGAACAGGCTGAACGGCTCGACCTGTACTACGTGGACAACTGGTCGCTCGCCCTGGACATCAAGACCATCGCGCGCACGTTCCGCGCCGTGGCCCTGTCACGTGGCGCCTACTGAGCCGGGGGCAGTCGGAACGACCATGAAGATCCTGCACGTCACCGACTGCTACCACGGTGGGGTCGCCACCGCCGTCGAGCAGTACGCCCGGCTTCTGCCCGACCACAGCCACCTGCTGCTGTCCAACAACGCCCGCAGCTCCGCCCCGCCCGTCCCGCGCAGCCCCGGTATCTTCACCGTGGACCGGGAACTCCCGGCGTCCCCCCTCGCCGCGGTGCGCGCGGTCCGCGACGCCGTCGCCGAACTGCGCCCGGACGTCGTCCACGCCCACTCCAGTTTCGCCGGGGTCTACGTCCGCCTCGCCGCAGCACTCGACCGCATGACACCCGGCCGCGACACCGTCCCGGTGGTGTACACCCCGCACAGTTTCGCCTTCGAACGGGCCGACATCCCCGCCGCGCAACGCCGGGCCTTCCGACTGCTGGAGAAGATGNCGTCCCCCCTCGCCGCGGTGCGCGCGGTCCGCGACGCCGTCGCCGAACTGCGCCCGGACGTCGTCCACGCCCACTCCAGTTTCGCCGGGGTCTACGTCCGCCTCGCCGCAGCACTCGACCGCATGACACCCGGCCGCGACACCGTCCCGGTGGTGTACACCCCGCACAGTTTCGCCTTCGAACGGGCCGACATCCCCGCCGCGCAACGCCGGGCCTTCCGACTGCTGGAGAAGATGCTCTACCCGTTGACCACCGTGGGGGCACCCTGCGCGGTCTGGGAGGGTGAACTCATGTGCGGTCTCGGACACGGCCTGCCGTGGACAGTGCCTGTCACCGTGGTCCCGAACGTGCTCGCCGAGGACCACCCCGCCCCCGTGGACAGCTGGTCACCCACCCTCCCGCAGACGGTGGGCGTGGTCTCCCGGGTGACCCCGCAACGCGACCCGGCCTTCTTCGCCGCCACCGCCCGGCTGATCCGCGGGGAACTGCCGGAGACCCGCTTCGTGTGGATCGGGGACGGGGACGGCAAAGACACCTCCCTCATTCCCGTTCTCGAGGACGCCGGGGTCGAGGTCACCGGCTGGCTCAACGGGGATGAGCTTCACCGGCGCATCGCAGAACTGTCAGTGGTGGTCCACACCGCAAGGTGGGACGGGTTCCCCATGTCGGTCCTCGAGGTCCGCAGGATCGGCGTCCCCCTCCTCGTCCGGGACATCCCGGCCCTGCAGGAGTGCCCGGCCGAGGCGAGGTTCGGCACACCGGAGGACGCCGCGCGCAGGGCAGTCCGGATCCTCACCGCGGGAAGGGACCCTGCGGACTGGACGTCACTTGACCGTGCGCACTCCCCGCAGACCCAGCGGGACCGGCTCACCTCGGTTTATGATCTGGCGGTGGGGAGAACCTCCGACCGGAAGGCAGTGCTGTGACCGCACGGACCGACAGCAGTCACACCCGGGGGCCGGCCTCGTCGCCCCTGGTCCTCGGGGTGTGCCTCGGTGCGGTCGCACTGGCGGTGGGTCTGCTCGTCCGTCCCAGGCTCACCGGACTGTTCGGCGGATTCGGCAATGACGCCGCCACCATCCGCTGGATCATGTCCTCCCCCTTTGACGCGGCGGACCTCGGCGCCGGCTCGTACAGTGCCATCGCCGCGTTCTACACCCGCATCGGCATGGTGGAGGCGCCGACAGCCGCCGCCGTCCTCGGCGTCGTCATCGGTGCAGCCGTCCTCGGGGCCGTGCTGGTACGTGTGGACAGTGTCCACCTGAGCACCCTCGCCCTGGTGCTCGCACTGGTCACCCCCCTGGCCGTCGGCGTGTACCAGGCGGCCTACACCAAGGAGGTGGTCATCTCCCTGGCGATGCTGGTCATCGTGCTGATGCCGGTCAACCTCCTCGGAGAGATCCTCGTTGTCGCGTCCATGGCACTGCTGGGGGCGGAGTTCCGCACCTACTGGTTCATCGTCATGGGCCTCTACGTGGTCTTCCGGGTACTGCTCAGCCGACGTCCGGCCGGTCCTGGGACCCGCAGCACCGCACAGGTGGTGTGGATGATCGTGGGAGTTGCGGTGGTCACCGGCCTGGCGGTGTGGACCGTGATGGGCGTACCTGCGGACAGTTTCCGTACAGACGCCAACGACACCGCCGAAAGGCAGGCGAACACCGGCTCGTTGATCACCCGGTTCGTCAATGCCCCGGAACCGCTCGGCGGCATCCTGAACTCCACCCTGACCTCACTGTTCTTCATCGTCCCCCTGCCGATGCTGGCGAAGTTCTCGCCGTACTACCTGGTGATCGGCGTACTTTTCGCACTCATCTGGACCAGCGCGGTCCGGGCCGCCGGCACGGCGGGCAGGGGGAACCCGCCGCTCGCCCGGTTCACCGCACTTCCCCTGGCTTTTCTCGTTGTCCAGGGCCTGTTCGAACCTGACTGGGGTTCCGCCCTGCGGCACACCACCCCGATCCTTCCGCTCATCGTCGGCGCAGTGGCGCTGGCCAGCCGCCAGGCTGCGCAGGACACCGTGCCGGACCCCGGCGACGACCCTCCCGGTGAGACAGGTACCGGACACCCGATCCACTGCCCGCCATCTTCCCGACGACTAAGGACCACCATGATCTCCCGGACTTCACCAGCCTCCACCGCATCTTCGGCCGGTGGAACGTTCTCCGCCCGCAACGTGCTCGTCGACTACCTGGGTCATCTGCGCAGGTCCTGGTGGATGCTCGTCGTCGGCGCGCTCGTGGGCGCCCTCGCCGGCTGGGGTGCCACCGCTCTCATGACCAAGGAGTACACGGCGACCGCCCAGGTGTACGTGGGCACGGCGTCCACCGGCGGTTCCAGTGACGCCTACCAGGGCGTCCTGCTCAGCCAGAAGCAGGTCGGCTCCTACGCGGAGGTGGCCAACGGCCGGGCACTGAGCCAGCGCGTCGTCGACCAGCTCGGCCTCGACCGCACGCCCGACGAGGTCATGGCGATGCTCGACGCCGGAGCCCACAAGGACACCGTCATCCTCGATCTCACGGCCGTCTCCGGGGATCCCGTGCTCTCACGGGATGTGGCGAATTCTGCGGCGACCCAGCTGCAGCAGATGGTCCGTGAGCTCAACGAGCAGACCTCAGCTCCCGGTGCCGGCGGCGCCCCGCAGCTCGCACTGCTCAACCAGGCGGTCACGCCGACGTCTCCCTCGTCCCCGAACATGTCCCTGAACATCGCCCTCGGACTTGTGGTGGGCCTTGTGGTGGGCGCTGTCGCCGCCGTGTGCCGGGGCCTGTTCGACCGCAGGATCACCGATCCCGCGGCCATCCAGGAGATCGTCGAAGCCCCGGTCATCGGCAGCGTCGGTACCGCCGACGTCCTCGTCGAGCACCACACCCTCGATTTCTCCGGTGCCCCCACCCCGGCCGCCGAGCAGTTGCGGGAGCTGCGCACGAACCTCAGGTTCCTCGACGTCGACAATGCCCCCACAGTGCTGGCCGTCACCTCGGCGATGCCCGGTGACGGCAAGTCCACCCTGGCGGTGAACCTGGCCCTCGCCCTGGCCGATGACGGTGAGAGCGTCTGCCTGGTCGACGCCGACCTGCGTGACCCGAGTGTCACGAACTATGTGGGCAACAATCTCCAGAGTGCGGTGGGCCTGTCCACGGCCCTGTCAGGCCGGGCGGACATCGGCGACGTCATCCAGTCGACCGCCACGGAGGGGCTGAGTGTGGTCGCCTCCGGTCCGATTCCGCCGAACCCTGCAGAACTGCTCGGGTCCAGGCGCTTCGGGGAGATCCTCGCCCAGCTCGCCGCCCGTTTCGACCATGTCATCCTCGACGCGTCCCCGGTGCTGCCCGTCACCGACGGTGCGCTGGTCGCCTCTTCCGCGGACGGGGTGCTGATCACGGTGCGGTACAACGGCACCACCACCGACCAGCTCACCGCGGCGGCCGACAACCTCACCGCCGTGAACTCCCGGATCCTGGGTACCGTCTTCACCCAGACTCCGGCGCCGAAGGGAAGGTACGGCAGGTACAACGGCTACGGCGCGTACGGTTACGGGTCCACCGCAGCCACCGCCGGTACCGCAGCCACCCCGGACCTCCCGGACGCAGCCACGGACGGGACAGAACCCGGGCCAGAAACCGGGCCAGAATCCGGGGAGGACGCCGGACGCACCACCTCCACGGGTACACAGGACTCCGTCAGCGTCGAGGTACCCGGCGGTACCTCCCGCCCCGACCCCGACCGCTGAATTCGACGGACGGAGCCGGCCGGCCCCTCCCTCTCCCTCCGTCCACCCCGTCCCCGCCTCACCAGATTCACCCCCTCCCTGACCCGTATCTGCTCCCTCACCTCTACAGGACGAACTGCCATGACGTCCGATCAGACGATCCGCTCCTCCACGCCCCCGTCGGCCGGTTCCGCCGACGGGGGCAGGCACCGTGCCGCCTCCGGCCGGAACATTCCCGTCGACACTCTCCGCGGACTGGCGTGCATACTGCTGGTCACCTTCCATGTCATCGGGGACACGTCCGCAGCGGGCATCCATGTCGCCGACGACAGTGCCTTCCGCTACTACTGTGACTCGGTCCAGTACCTCCGCATGCCGTTGTTCACCTTCCTCTCCGGACTCGTCTACGCGTGGCGTCCTCTGTCGGACATCCGGGCGTACCCGAAGTTCATGGGCAAGAAGGTCCGGCGACTTCTCGTTCCCTACGTGATCTTCATCCCGGTGCTCGGGCTCACCCAGATGTACGCACCCGGTGTCAACGGCACCGTGGACCCGGACCCCCTGCTGTGGTGGATCAACTCCCTGAGCCCCTACTGGTTCCTGCTGTCCACCTTCTGGCTCTTCGCCCTGGTGGCGTTGCTCGATTCCCGGGGTCTTCTGCGTTCACCGTGGGCTTTCGGGGGACTGTTCGCGGCGTCCGTGCTGATCTCACTGCTCACCAGGCCCGAGACGGTGGAGACCCTCCAGCTCGGGACCGCGCTGTCCTTCCTTCCGTTCTTCCTCGCGGGTGTCGGGGCGTTCAGGTTCCGCCTCATCCCGCAGCGGACCATGACCGCTGTGCCGGTCACCCTCGTGCTGCTGGTACTGGTGGTGCTGGTGCAGCTGTCGCTCACCGGTCACCTCGAACGGTTCGAGACCCGCCACAGTCTGGTGGGCATTGCCCTGGGCGTGGTCTTCCCCGTCGCCTTCCTGGGATGGTCCCTGAAATCCCGGGTCCTGGCCTGGATCGGCGGATACTCGTCGGGGATCTACCTCCTCCACTCTTTCGCGGTGGGGGCGTTCCGCGCCGTCACCGGTGCCGTCGGACTGGACGCTGACCTCCCGCGGTTCATCATCCTGTCGGTGGGAGGCATCTTCGCCTCGATCTTCGGCGTCATCGTCCTGAGGCACGTGAGGATCGGGCCGGTCCAGATCGGCCGGATCATGCTGGGCGAGAAGGTGAAGAAGTGAGCAACGGCGTACACCCGGTCATCGGGCTGGTCAGGAAGTTCCGGAGCTACGGGCTCTCCGGGATCGCCCAGGCGATGAACTTCGTGGCGATGCTGATACCCATCCTCGGACGCCAGATGGACCAGCTGACCTACCTGGTCGTTCCGTTGGCATTGTCCGGCCTCCTCTGCAGGGCGGTGACCTTCGCCTACCCCGGACGTTACCTCGCCGTCCCGGACAGTCTCGTGAGGACGGCGTCCTCGACCGCCTTCGCCGGGCTGTTGACCGGCACCGCTGTACTGCTGGTCGCCGCGGCCGCGCTCAGCGGACCCTCCGACTACTGGGCCGGTGTGGTGGCCTGGGGCGCACTGCTCACCTTCACCCACGGGATGTACTTCGCGGCCGTGGCGGTCGTGACCCGGGAACGCCGGATCGACGTCTATGCCCGGGCGCGGATCGTCTACGGCGTCATCAACATCACCGGGACGCTCATCGTCGTGTTCCTGGTTCCGTTCCGGGAGGGTCTTGTCGTGGTCGCCGGGACAATCACCCTGGTCGGCGCGACCGTCATGCTCGCCGGCACCACAGACCGGATCATCCCCGCCTTCGTCCGGGACGTCACCAGTCTCTTCGACAGGGGGCACCGGAGGTACCTGGCACTGTCACTGCGTGCCACCGGTGCACAGCTGCTCACCGACCTCGCCTTCCAGATCCAGGCCTTCGCCACCCCCTTCCTCGGCGCATACCAGGAGATGTGGGCGGTGGCGCTGCGACTGACCGGCGGATTCTCAGGCCTCGCGCAGCAGGTCGTCGCACCGGGCTTCGAGATGAAGATCTCGGACGCCGTACGCCGGGGAGACCCGGGGACTGTCCGCAGATGGACTCTCCGGGGCCTCTGGTCCAGTGTCGTCCTGGCGTTCTTCTCCGCGGTCGTCGTCGTCGCTGCCGTGGTCTTCGCGGCAGACGGCCCGGATGTCACGGCCCGGACCCTCCTCTGCCTGGGCGTGTTCACTCTCGGTTCCCTGGTGACGTCGCTGGTGACGAAGGTCCCCTACATCACCGGCAGAGATTCGCTGTGCCTCGTCTGGTCGGTGATCCGGCCCACGATCCTCGGTGTCTCCCTGCTCACCCTGTCGGACGGTCCACTGCTCACCGCCATCGCGGTGGCGCAGCTTGTCAGTGCAGCGGCATTTGTCCCCCTTGTCCTCCTTCCCCCGGCGGACACCGTCCCCCACACCCCCTCACCGTCCCGCGAAAGGAAGTCCACATGGAAAGCAAGGCGCTGATCCTGCACGGATACAGCTCGAGAAACCGGGGTGACGGTCTTCTCGTCGAGGAGACCGTGGCACTTCTCAGGGAAGCCCTCGGCGGGGACACGGACATCACCCTGTGCGCCTCCGACCCGGAGAGCTTCCGTCATCTTCCGGTGACCCTCCACAGTTCCCGCCCCTCTGCCCGCGGCTGGCGGCGTGACTATCTGCGGGTGCTGCGTCAGCTCGACAGGTATGACCTGGTCGTCGGGGTCGGTGGGGGATACCTGCGGGCAGGGCGGGTCACGGAAGCGCTGAAGTGTGCCCTGGTCATGGGTCCGCAGCTGGTCGCCGCCGCCCTCACCTCCTCGCCCACCGTCTATCTTCCGCAGAGCATCGGCCCTCTCCGCGGCGGCACCCGGGCACTCTACGCACCACTGCTGCGGCGACTGTCCCTGGTCATGGTGCGTGACGACCGGTCGATGAAGGAGCTCGGCCTGGACGTCGGGCCGAACAACGCGGTGCGCATGCCGGACCTCGCGATCGCGTCCCCTGACTTCACCTCACGGTTCGACGGTGCCCCGGAGACGACGGGGCCCGGGGACGCAGACCGTCCCGGAGGGCACCCCGGGTCCCCGTCCACCGTCCTCAGCGTCCGTCAGGTCCACGGGAAACTGCCTCCACTGGTGGTGTCGCTCACCGGGAGACTGCGGGACGCCGGAGTCCCGGTCGTCGGCTACGTCCAGAGCACCGTCGGCGGCAACGACGACGGAGCCGCCCAGGAGCAGGTCACCCCGGGTAACACTGTCGACGAGGACGAGTATCTGCGCCGTGGCGTCCACCACCAGGACCCGCCCAGGGTGGTGGTCGCCGTACGCCTCCACGCGGCACTGCTGGCGGTCCGCGCCGGGCACCGGGTCATCCACCTCGCCTACGAGAGGAAGGGGTTCTCCGCGTTCGCCGACCTCGGACTCGGGGAGTGGGTGCACAACGTCAACAGTTTCGATGTCGACCAGGTGGTGTCGCAGGTGGTCGGGTTGCGTGAGGATCCGGAGGATCAGTCGCGCTACGATTCGCGTGTACGCTCCAGTGTTCCGGTGCTGCAGGAGCGGCACCGGGAAATGGTCGACGATCTCCGTCGACTGGCCCGGACCACGAGCCCCGCCTGACCCCGTCCCGTCCGGCCGGTCCTGACCGTTTCCGTCCAGCTCTCCACAGTCCAGCTCTCCACCACTCCGTCCCTCCACCTCACAGGAGACCGAAGCCATGTCGTCAGCCATGTCGTCCGAACAGCAGTCATCCGCTCCCCCCCAGACCCCCGCACCCCTGCGGGTCCTGTTCGTGTGCACCGGGAACATCTGCCGCTCCCCTGCCGCCGAGTACCTTCTCCGCGACTACCTCGGCGGTGACCACCCGGGCATTGCCATGTCGAGTGCCGGTGTCGCCGGTCTGTCCGGTCACCCCATGGACTCCAGGTCCGTCGACTACCTGAAGGGCAGGGGCATCGACGGGAACGGCTTCTCCGCACGGCGTGTCAGCCGTCGGATCCTGGAAGCCCAGGACCTGGTGGTCTGCTTCGAGCAGCGTCAGGTGGACTCCTGTCTCATCACCCACCCCGGCGCGATGTCGAAGACGTTCCGTCTGCCGCAGCTGGCGCAGTGGCACCGCAGTGGTCTGCTCCCCTCCCTGACCGCCCTCCCGGAACTCCGGCACGGGCTGCCCAGGGTGGACGGGGATGTCGAGGATCCGGTCGGTTTCAGCTCGGCGAAGGAGTACACCCGGGTACTTGAGGCGATCGACAACGACGTCGCGGAACTGTCCGCCCTGCTGACCTACGGGCGCTGACGATGACGCACCGGGTGGGACCACGGTCACGCGGCCGGCGACGGATCCGCGGCGGGCGGCTGCGCCGCACCGTGCTCGTCACCGTCGTCTTCGTCCTGGCCCTCACTGTCGGGTGGTCCTGGTTCGCGGTGAAGGAGATCTACTTCCCCCGGATGGACCCGGTGCCGGACGACGTCGACGTGATCGTGCAGCTCGGTGGCGTCCCGCCCGGGGACTACCAGGCTGCGCGGGACCTGGCACAGCAGCTCGGAGTTCCGGACCTGGTGCTGTCGAACCCGGTGGGACAGGTCATTGAGGACCGGTACTGCGGGGAGCTTCCTGGTGTCCGGGTCCACTGTTTCGCCCCGGACCCGTCCACCACCCGGGGTGAGGCACGGGGGTTCGCCGCCCTGGCGGACGCCAACGGCTGGCGGTCCGCCTATGTCACCGGGACGAGTCGCGAGCATGTGGGGCGGGTCCGTCTGTACTTCAGCAGGTGCTGGGACGGTGAGCTGGCCGTGAACAGGCCGGCGTCCCCGAGGTCCGTCGGCGAGCATGTGCGCCAGGGTGTGTACCAGACCGCCGGGTGGGTGAAGGCCCTCGCGGCACGTTCCTGCTGACCCGTCAGTCGGGTCCGGGCGTCCTTCCCTGTCTGTCTTCCGGCCCCGTTCCCCCCTGCCACCCCCGTTGCGGGACCCTGGTAACGGTTCTGCCGCTTCCGCGATTGTTTCCTGCTCTTCATCCACCTGCGACTTCGATACGGAAGTACCCGACCGGGTACCCCCTGGGGTATCCACCTGGCCACCCCCGGGTCCCCGGCAGGCCCGTTGCACGTGTCCGGCCGGCCTGCCTATCGTCAGTGCACACCGCAGGGAAGACCGGCCCCACCAGGCAGAATCTCTCTTCTCTGGGTCATCTCCCCGCACAACACCACCGGCCCACTGCCGGATGCACCCCTCCGCAGGTCGCCTCAGCCGACCTCTCTCCCCCCGCAGTGGCAGTCAGCCCGGATCTACCTCCTCCGGCGCCTGACCCGGTGGTGTTTCTGCGTCCGCCCTCCCCCGGCACCGCAGCCCACAGCATTTCACCCTGTGGTCAGACCAAAGGAACTGTTCCGGTATAGGGTGGAGGGTGACTGCGCCCCCGGGGCAGACGACGGGCCTTGACCGGTCCACAGGAGGACACTGACCTGCCCTCCCCCGCCTGCCCCTCCGACGACCGGCCCGGTCGGCCGACAGAAGACCGACACCCGAACCAGAACTGACGAACCACAACCTGAGGGGTGACTCCCCATGAAGATCGCACTATTCGCCACCTGCATCGTCGATGCAATGTACCCGGAGGTCGCGCAGGCGACCGTGAGCGTCCTCGAACGTCTCGGCCACCGCGTCATCTTCCCGGAACGCCAGGCATGCTGCGGACAGATGCACATCAACTCCGGCAAGTTCAGGGACGCCTACCCGGTCGTCCGCAACCACGTCCGGGCGTTCGAAGAGGAGAACTGGGACTACGCCGTCGCCCCCAGCGGCTCCTGTGTCGCCTCCCTGGGGCACCAGCACCCGATGATCGCCGAGTACAACGGCGACCCGGGCCTCGCCACCAGGGCCTCGGAGATCGCCGGACGAACCTACGAACTCTGCCAGTTCCTCACCGACGTCCTCGGGGTGACCGACGCGGCGGAGGAACTCGGCTCCTATTTCCCCCACACCGTCGCCTACCACCCCTCCTGCCACGGGATGCGCCTGCTGCGGCTCGGCGACCGGCAACGCGACCTTCTCGCCTCCGTGGAAGGCCTGGAACTGCGCACCATCAGCAACGAGGACGCCTGCTGCGGATTCGGGGGCACCTTCTCGGTGAAGAACCCGCAGGTCTCCGGCGCGATGCTCGGTGACAAGGTCGAGGCGATACTGTCGACCGGGGCGTCCACCTGCACCGGCGGTGACGCCTCCTGCCTGATGCACATCGGCGGCGGCCTGTCCCGGACCGGTCGCCTGGTCCCCGGAGAGGGGCACATCCCCGCCGCCGTGCACCTCGCCAGGATCCTCGCCTCGACGAAGGAGCATCCCCTGCTCCTGCCCGAGGAAGGCGCGACCGTGACAGGAGGTGCCCTGCGATGAGCGTCACCGACAACGGCAGCCGCACGGTCCTGGGCATGCCCACCGTCCCCGGCCACGGCAACCTCAATGAACTCCACCCCTTCCCCGAAGTCGCCGAACACGAGCTCGGCAACATCCAGATGCGCACCAACCTGCGCAAGGCGACCGGGACGATCCGCGGCAAACGCGCCCTCAGGGTGTCCGAGATGCCGGACTGGGAGGACCTGCGCGACGCCGCCGCAGCCACGAAGGACGACGTCATCGCCCGTCTCCCCGAACTCCTCATCCAGTTCGAGGACGCCTTCACCGCCGCCGGGGGCCACGTCCACTGGGCCCGTGACGCCGACGAGGCCAACACGATCGTCCGCACCCTCATCGAGCAGAACGCCCCGCTCAACGAGAAAGGACGCCGGGACGTCATCAAGGTCAAGTCCATGGCCACCCAGGAGATCGGCCTCAACGAGGCCCTGGCCCCGGCGGGCATCGACGCCTATGAGACGGACCTCGCCGAACTGATCGTGCAGCTCGGGGGCGACAAGCCGTCCCACATCCTGGTGCCCGCCATCCACCGCAACCGTGAGGAGATCCGTCAGATCTTCCTCAACGGCATGGATGACGTGGACCCCGACCTGGACTCCGAACCGGAGCACCTGGCGGAGGCGTCCCGCAGGCACCTGCGCCGGAAGTTCCTCGAGACCAGGGTCGCCGTGTCCGGGGCGAACTTCGGCATCGCGGAGACAGGGGCCCTGTCCGTCGTCGAGTCCGAGGGCAACGGCCGGATGTGTGTGACCCTGCCGGAGACGCTCATCACCGTGATGGGCATCGAGAAGCTGCTTCCGACGTTCCAGGATCTCGAAGTGTTCATGGAACTGCTCCCCCGGTCCTCCACCGGGGAACGGATGAACCCCTACACGTCTTTCTGGACCGGGGTGACCCCCGGTGACGGACCGCAGAACGTCCACGTCGTCCTGCTGGACAACGGACGGACCCGGGCCCTGGCGGACCGGCACGGGCGTACGGCCCTGCGCTGCATCCGCTGCTCGGCGTGCATGAACGTCTGCCCTGTCTACGAGCGGGCGGGCGGCCACGCCTACGGTTCGGTGTATCCGGGGCCGATCGGCGCTATCCTCACCCCACTGCTCACCGGGGTCGACGAATCCGCCAACGGGTCACTGCCGTACGCCTCCTCCCTGTGCGGGGCCTGTTTCGACGCCTGCCCGGTGAAGATCAACATCCCCGAGATGCTGACCAGGCTGCGCGCCCAGGACCAGGAGGTCAACCACGGTTCCCGCCTGCCGCACACGCAGCTGGACGCGGCCCTCGACGGGGCGAAGTGGATGATGAGCGACGGACGGCGCATGGCCCTGGTCGAGAAGGGTCTGCCCGTGGTCAACCGGCTCTCCCCCCGCGGCGGCGTGTACGACCTGCCCGGTGTGGCCGGCCGGTGGACCTCCTCCCGTGACATCCCCCGGCCACCGGGGCAGTCCTTCCGCAGCTGGTTCCGGGAGAGGGAGAACCGGCGGCATGAACAGCACCCGGAAGAAAGGGACGGACAGTGACTTATTCACAGGGCGGTTCACAGACCGGTTCGCAGGGCGACGCCCGCTCTGAGGTTCTCGCCCGGATACGGTCCTCCCTGGGCATCACGGGCGACGCCGGCAGCTCCCTGCCCCCCGGCGAGACCGTACCCGTGCCCCGCAGGTACCGGCGCGCCGGCACCCTGGCCGGGGAGGAACTGGTCAGCCTGCTCACCGACAGACTGGAGGACTACGACGCCACCGTCCGCCGTGTCGCCGACAACGACAGCGCGGTGGGTGACGCCGTGGCGTCCTTCCTCACCGACCGCGGGCACGGCGGCAGAGGCAGCAGGATCGTGGCACCGGCCACGCTCCGCGGGGGCTGGCTCGCCAGGTTCCGGGCGCAGGGTGGCGAGGTACTCCCGGATTCGGCGTCCTCCCCCGTCTCAGTCGCGGACCTTGACGCGGTCGATGCGGTGGTGACCGCATCGTTCTGCGCGGTCGCGGAATCCGGGACAGTCCTGCTCGCCGGGGAGAATTCAGGACGCCGCGCCACCACCCTGGTCCCCGATCACCATGTGGTGGTGGTCAGGGTCAGCGACATCGTCGAGCTGCTCCCTGAGGCGGTCACCCGTCTCACCGGTGCCGGACTGCACACCACACCGGTGACCATGGTCGCGGGTCCGAGCGCCTCCGTGGACATCGAACTGGTCCGTGTCCAGGGCGTCCACGGGCCCAGGACCCTCGACGTGGTCCTCGCCGGCTGAGGAACAGGTACGGAAAGCTCAGGCCCGTTCCCGCGGCTTCCTGATGAACACCACGCTGGCGACGGCGCCGATGAGCGCGAGGATCGCGGCGATGATGAAGATGCCGTGCAGCCCGTCGAGGAAAAACTGCAGGGCCTGCTGCGCGAGCGGTTCCGACCGTTGCGCGATGAGCCTGAACTGGCCGGCCTCCGCAGCGTCCTGTGCGATCCCGCGGAACTGTTCCGGGATCGGCAGGGTGTCCAGCCCGCCGTTGACCTTGTTGGCGAGGTAGGCGCCGTACACCGCCACACCGGTGGCGGTTCCCAGCGGCAGGGCGGTGTTCGCCAGCCCGCTGGCCATTCCGGTGCGTGACGCGGGGACGACCTCCACCGCCAGACTCATGACGTGCGGGAGCATCAGTCCGGTCCCGGCCCCCATCACGATGAGCATGGGCAGGAGGGTGTGCCAGTCGGAGTCCGTGTCCAGCCGCAGGCCGAGCATCAGTCCGCCGGCGACGATGACCATGCCGACGGCCTGCACCCAGCCGACCGGGATCCACGCCACCGCCCGGATACCGACGGCGGAGAACAGGATCATCGGTACGGCCAGTCCGCTGGCCACGTACCCGATCTCCAGGGCGGACAGTCCGAGCTGCCCGGACATCCACAGGACGAGGAAGGGCAGCATACCGAAGCTGAACATGCGTGAGGCGAAGGCGTTGAAGGTAACGGTGGCGAAGGAGGGGATCCGGAACAGCCGGAAGTCGATCATCGCCCCGTCGCGTTTGTGCAGTTCCCACAGCACCAGGGCCGCGAAGAGCAGGACACCCGCCCCCAGGGACGCCACGATGACCTGACTGGTCCACCCCCGGTCCTCGCCGTCGATGATCCCGTAGTTCAGCAGTGCGAGGGCACCGACGGTCAGCAGCATCGCGAAGACGGAGACCTTCGGGGCACGGCGCTGCGGGGTCACCGGAACGTCCGGTGGGGTGCCTTGTGGGGTGCCCTGCGGGACGCCCTGTGGGGCAGGTGCGGCACCGGCCCGGCTGCGGGACTCCCGGTACAGGTCGGGGACGAAGACCAGGGTCGCCAGGATGACGAGCACCCCGATGGGGATGTTGATCGCGAAGATCCACCTCCATTCACCGGTCTCCACCAGGGCCCCGCCGATCAGTGGTCCGAAGGCGCTGGCGGCACCGCCGATGCCCATCATGGCGGCGACGGCTCTGGTCCGTTTCGCGGCGTCCTTCTCCTCGAAGGCGTCGGCGAGCAGCGGTGTGGCTGTACCGAACACCAGTGCCCCGCCGGCACCCTGGACGGCACGGAAGGCGATCAGACCTGCCTCGGTACCGGTGAGGACACATCCCACCGAGGCGGCGAGGAAGATCACGTGGCCGATGAGGAAGATGGTCCGGCGCCCGACGATGTCGGAGAGACTCGCCGCGGCGAGCATCAGGGAGGCGAAGGTCAGTGAGTAGGCGTTGATGACCCACTGTGACCCGGACAGGGTCAGGCCCAGGTCCTCGCGGATCGCGGGGAGGGCGACGAGGACGATGGTGATGTCGAGCGTCATCATGACGGTGGAGACCGCGGAGACGCCGAGGCTCCACCCGACAACGCGGCGGGGTGACCGGTCGGGGACCTTACGGTGCCGTCCGCCGCCGGAGCGGGTGCGGGTTGCGGTACTGCTCATTCCCGCAACTGTATCGGACCTGAACACGACCTGGGACGTTACCGGGGTCTACAGCCTCCCCCGGGTCCTCCCGGGCCCGCCCGCCGGTGGTGCGGCAGGGGTCGGCGCGCCTGTGCCGGTTCACGTAGACTCCGGTCCCATGAACCAGGATTCACCAGTTTCCGGGGTCGCCCCCTCACCGACGTCACCCGCCGCCGCGATCCTCCGGCCCCTGCAGGCCGGCCGTCTCACACTGTCCAACCGCATCGTCCAGGCACCGATGGGACGGTTGCGGGCGGACACGGAAGGACGCCCCGGCGAGCTCATGGCACGCCACTTCAGCCAGCGTGCCGGCATGGGACTCATCGTCACCGACGGAACATCGCCGACCCGTGAGGGACGCGTCTCCTACACCCAGCCCGGCCTCTGGTCCGACGACCAGATCCCCGGTTGGCGTGCCGTCGCCGACGCGGTCCATGCCGCCGGCGGGCACATCGTCGTCCAGCTCATGCACGCCGGATGGAACACCCACAGCCAGGTCACCGGACTGCCCGTGGAATCCGCCAGTGCCGTCGACCACGACGGATGGTCCCATGACGCCCGGGGCAACCGGATCCCCTACGAAACCCCCGTCGCCCTCGACGACGCCGGCCTGGAGCGGGTCCGCAGGGGCTTCGCCGACGCCGCCGAACGTGCCGTCACCGCCGGCCTGGACGGGGTGGAACTGCACTCCGCCAACGGCTACCTGCTGCACTCCTTCCTCGGCCCCGGGTCCAATATCCGGACCGACTCCTACGGCGGGTCCCCGGAGAACCGGGCCAGGTTCGTCACAGAGGTCGCCGCAGCCGTCGCGGAGCGCATCGGAGCCGACCGGACGGGAATCAGGATCAGCCCCGGCATGACGATCCAGGGTGTTGTCGAGGACGACGACTCCGTCGCCGCGGAAACCTACGGGCATCTCGTCGACGGGCTGAACTCACTCGGCGGCGGGCAGGGCATCGCCTACCTCAACCTGGAGCAGCCGGACCTCGGCGGCGAACTGGCCACCGGCCTGCGTGACAGGTTCAACGGCCCGGTCTTCGCCAACCGGAACACCGGGCTCCGTCAGGTCAGTACCAGGCAGGACGCCCTGGACATTCTGGCGCTCGGCTACGACGCCGCTGCCGTGGGCCGTCCGGCCCTGGCCAACCCTGACCTTGTCGCACGGTGGACCGCCGTCGACGCGGCGGCCACGCCGCAGGAGAACACCCCGGACAGGTCGACCTTCTACTTCGGCGGGGCGTCCGGTTACACGGACTACCCCGTCTCAGCGGCAGGTCACGATAGGTGAGGGATCGTACTTCGTCGTCGTGGTCGTCCGCGACAGTTCCCGGCCGTCGAGGTCCCGGATGACCCTCGTGTCGCTGGTGGTGAACCCTCTCGACCCGGAGGACGGGGAGCAGGTGTCACCGTCGAGTTCGATGCGCTCGGGATCCGTGTAGTCCGTCTTCGGCCCCGGGATGGACTCCACGTCCACGTGCCGCACCCCACGCAGTTCCACGGTGACCGAGGAACTGTCCGCACTGGTCCGGATCAGCACCGGAGTGTCGAAGGTGTTCTTGAACTGGAGGTCGATCGCCCCCTCGAAGACGGTCGCCTCACGCCCGGCCGGGTACCGGCTGATGTAGTAGGAGTGCGGGGTGTGGGCGACATCCTCCATGCCGGCGAAGTAGGAGGCGTTGTACAGGGTGGTGGCGAACTGGCTGATACCGCCGCCGACGGCACGGTCGGCGTGACCGTTCTCGATCACCCCGGCCTCCACGTACCCCTGGGCCTCGCCGCGGGGGCCGGTGTACCCGTTGAGACTGAACGTCTGTCCCGGCAGCACGATCGCACCGTCGACCTCTTCGGCGACCCGGCGGATGTTGACGCCGGAGTCCCCGGCGAAACCTCCGGTGGTGAAGGACCCCATCACGTCGTCGAAGTTCGCCTTCTGCGCCATCTCGGTGGTGTAGGTCGCCTTGTGGTCCTCGTAGCTGACCTCGTGGCGCCGGTTCGTGGTGTCGAGGAGTTTGTCGGCCAGCGGGTCAAGGGTCTTGTCCCAGTCGATCTCCACCCCGTCCTGTGAGGGCACGACCACAAGGTCACTGCCGTTGACCTCGAAGTTGGCGTTGCGGAACTCCACCTCGGTCGCGGAGAGGGTTCCGCTGAGGATCTCGCGGGCGGCGTCGACGTTCCAGTCCGTGCGGAAACTGCCGTTGTCCGGGGTGAAGGTCACGATCCTGCCCATGTCTGCCGGACGGAGCACCCCGTTGACATTGTCCCGGCCGGTGAAGACCACGTCACCGGCGGTGACCTTGTCGACCACGTCGCGGACCGCCACCTCGGCGTCCTCCCGGTCGACGTCGGCGTCAGTGCTGTCGGCGTCCACGGCGATACGGTGGTCGGCGTTGAGCCAGTGGCGGCGGATACCGTCGTCCACGGCGTTTCGGTCGACGCTCTGGCCGTCGATGTCGTCGGTGACCTCGGGTCTGCCCTGGTCGTCGATCGACAGGGCGGCGTTCTCCGCCTCACGACTGAGGTCCGAGGTCACACGACTGACGGTGCCGCCGAGGAGCTGCTCGTTGAAATGGCTGACCGTGCCCACCTCGCGGGTCTGCCAGAAGCTCGTGATGCGCACGATCGGGTTCATCGGCTGCTGTCCGGCCTGGTCGACCGTGGCGTCCCAGTCCACGGTCAGTCCGGAGGTCACCGGGTCGACCGTGGTCTCCATGTCGCCGGCGGTGACGGTAACGGGTGTCTTGACCTGTGCGTCGAGCTGGTTGCGCAGCCGCACCTCCGCCTGCTCCGGGGACATCGACCCGATGTCCACCCCGCCGACGGTCACTCCCCGCGGCACCGTCCCCTCCGACATGACGAGGTCGGTGGCGTAGAGCACTCCCCCGATCCCGACGAGGCCGAGGAGGGTCCACAGCCACCACAGACTGCGCCGCCGCTTACGGGCGTGTGGGTGCCCGGCGTCCCGGGAGCTGTACGTTCTGCTGGTCACGACACATACCTTAACCTCTCACGGAACCGTTCACCGCCGCCCCGGCACAGTTGACGCACAGATCCGGTCCGCCGCAGCGGCGAGAACGTCGGCCCCGAGAGTCCCCCCGGAGACCGCCGAGACCACCGAATCCAGGATCCCGGGGACCTGTGCGGCATCCACCCCGGAGGAGACCAGGGGAGCATCAGCGCCTGCCCGCAACGCCCCGACCACGGCCTCTCCGGCGGAGTACCGGTCTGTGACCGCCTGCATGCCCGTCAGGTCGTCGGTGAACACCACCCCGGTGAACCCCGGCGCCCCGGCATCCCCCTCCCTCAGCAGTGCGTACGCCGCCGGGTTCAGTGAGGCGGGGGTGTCCGCACCGGTGACCGCCGTTTCTCCTCCACCGGGCGTCTGTCCGGCACCCTGTCCGGAGTCGAGGCCGGAGTCGAGGCCGGGCACCTGCATGTGGCCGACCATCACGGCGACCCCGGGGATCTGCGACAGTTCCCGGAACGGCTGCAAGTCCGGTCCCATCCGATCGAGCGGGGGGGTGGTCACCGCGCCGGTGTGGGAGTCCCCGGTCGCGTGCCCGTGACCGGGGAAGTGTTTGATGACCGGGGTGACGCCACCTGCCAACAGGCCGTCGACGACCGCCCGCCCGTAGGTGACGACGACCTGCGGATCGGTGGAGAAGGCCCGGTCACCGATGGCGTCGGCGGCGGATCCGGTGGCACTGCCGAGGTCGGTGTCCGGGGCGAAGTCCATGGTGATGCCCAGGTCACGCAGTTTCCTTGCGTGGTCGGTGAACAGTGCGGTGACCTGTTCCGGGGTCATGGTCGCTGCCATGTCCCGGGCGGAGGGGAGGGTACCGGTCAGGTCTGCGAGCCTCTGCACCCTGCCACCCTCTTCGTCGACGGAGACGGTGAGGCCCGGGCCGTCAGGTCCGTCGAGCTCCTCGACGCGCTGGCGCAGGGACGCCAGGGACCGTGCCGGATCCCCCTGTCCGTCCAGCAGTGACCGGTCCGTGGAGGAGCCGATGAAGAGGTGGCGGACGCCGTTGTCGACTGCTGCGGCGGCCGCATCGTAACCGGTGACGCCGACGGCGAGGGTCGCGGCCGCGGCGCGGCGCACCGCCGCGGTGTCTGACGGGGCCGGGTTGGCCGGGTTGACTGCGCACCCGGTCGCGGCGTCCTGCCCCGTCGCCAGGGGATTTTCGAGGACCCGGACGACGTCACCTCGGACCCCGCCTACATCGACGCCACCCAGATCAGCCACGAGGGTGTGGCCCTGGCGGCGGAACTTGGTTTTGAGACAGAACCCTACCTGGTAGAGTCGACGACTGCCGTGTGGAGTGCCATTGTCGAGGCGTCACAGGAGCTCGGTGTCGACCTCATCGTCGCCGGCACCCGTGCCCTGACCGGCTGGCGGTCACTGCTGCAGTCCAGCGTGGCCGACAACCTCGTCAAGCACGCCCAGTGCCCGGTGCTTGTCGTGCCTCCGCTGGACGAACAGCCCGAACAGGCCGAATAGTCCGGCCGGCCCGGGTAGACTCCACAGCATCCGCGGCACCGGGTCCTCCGGTGTCACTCCACCGACGGACCCTGCCGCTGACTGCCCCCCGATCCTCCCCGATCAACCCTGATCAACCCTGATCCGAGACAGGACCTGAAACCGATGCCCTTCGAGACCGACTCCACGCCGCGCCGCAGCGTCGGCCCCGCCATCGCCTCCGCCGTCATCGGCATCGTCATCGGTGGCGCCGTCACCTTCGGCGTCGGCATGGTCGCCGACAGCTCCGACCTGCCGTCGAACAACATCGACGCCAACAACGCCATCCTGGGTTCCGTCCAGTACGGCGAGCGTCGCTGACGACCCCGCACACCCGCCGGTATCCGGTGACGTCCACGCTGACCCGGCGCGGCTGGTTCACTGCCGCCTGCGCCTGGCTGCTGCTCTGCCTCGTGCAGTCCCCCGGCCTGACCGTCGCAGACACCAAGCACGATCTCGTGGCCGACCCGTGGGGTTTCCTCGGCCAGGCACTGTCCCCGTGGACGGACATCTTCCCCCTGGGCCAGCTGCAGAACCAGGCGTACGGGTACCTCTTCCCCCACGGACTGTTCTTCGCGCTCCTGTCCCCCCTGCCGGACTGGCTGACCCAGCGACTGTGGTGGGCGCTGCTGCTGGGTCTCGCATTCGCCGGGACTGTCAGGCTGCTGGAGGCGATGGGCACCGGGTCGCGGGCGTCCCGGGTGACCGCGGCGGTGCTCTACGCCCTGTCCCCCCGCATACTGACCACCCTCGGGGCGATCTCCTCGGAAGCGTGGACGGTGGCGCTGGTGCCGTGGATCATGCTCCCGGTCGTCCGGCTGCTCCCCGCACCGGCGGCTGCCCCGCCGGGCACCGTACCGTCCCGTCGCCGCCTGCTCGGGCTGGCGGGACTGGCCCGTCGTGGCCGGGGCGCGGTGCCGCACCGGACGGTGTGGCTGCTGATGCTGACGGCCGGTCTGCTGGTCTTCGGGGTCGCCGGACCGTTCTCCCCGGTGCATGAGGCGGCCCGGGCCTTCCTCGACGGTGCAGGTGCCCCGTTGCGCAACCTCCACAAGTTCGACCCTCTCGTCCACCTTCCGCTGGTCGTGGGGGTGGCGCACCTGCTTGCACCGGTCCGGCTGCCCTCCCCTGCCGCGCTGGCACACCCGGAGCGGGACCGTCGTGTGGTGACGTGTACTGCGGTGGTGCTGCTACTCGCCGTGGTGACCGCCCCGGCGTGGTCCGCCCGGCTGGCACCGGTCGACGGTTACCGTGAGGTGCCGTCCTACTGGACCGAGGCCGCTGACTGGCTCAACGATCCTGCGCACGGGGCGTCGTCGACCCGGACGATGATCCTTCCCCGCGCTGCCACGGCCCGCCAGAGCTGGGGGAACACCCGTGATGAGCCGGCACAGGCACTCCTCGACGTGCCCTGGGTGGTGCGGGACGCCGTGCCGTTGGTTCCTCCCGAGGCGATCCGTGGTCTCGACGGGGTGCAGCGGGAGTTCGACCCGGGGTCACCGGCCCCCACTCTGGCCGGTGCACTGGTCCAGCAGGGGGTGGGGTATCTGCTGGTGAGGTCGGACCTGGTGGCGTCGGCCGATACTCCGGGGTCCCGCACCGTGCTGCGGACCCTGCAGAGTTCACCGGGTTTCACGGAGGTGGCTTCTTTCGGCGACGGGGAGGTGAGGATCTTCCAGGTCAGTTCCTCCACGACCTCCCCCCGGACGGTGCATGTCAGGGACCTTGATGTGGTCTCCGGCGGTGCGGAGGTCCTGCCGCGCCTCGCCGCCGCCGACAGTGCCACCGGCGGGAGCGACTCCGGTGGGGGCGGGACGCCCCGGGACCGGCTGCTGCTCGGCGATGAGGGTGTGGACGCCCTGGTCGCACGTGGCGCGACCGGGACAGCACTGACCGTGACCGACACCCCTGCCCTGCGCGAGCACAGTTACGGCACCGTGACATCCCCGGATTCGGCGATCCGGGCCGGGGACGACCCCTGGCGCGGCCTCAACCCGGTGCACGACTACCCCTCGGGCAGGCAGGACGGGTCAGGGATGACCCGGGTCCGCGAATCGGGAGGGCACATTCACGCCAGCTCATCGGCCGACGACCCGACCTCCCTCGGAGGGGCGGACACGCTCTCGTCGGTCTCCGCAGCCGTCGACGGGGACGAGACGACCGCCTGGTACCCGACACCGGGTTCACCGGTGAACCAGTCGCTGACCGTGGCCCTCGACAGTGCCGTCCACCAGATGAGGCTGACAGCCCGGGCCCAGGGCTCGGCGTTGCGCGTCCAGGTCACCACCTTCCTCGGGGACTCGACCGTGGCGTCCTCCACGGTGCGCATCCCGGTGAGGCGTCAGGAGACGGTGTCCCTGCCACCGGGGGACGCCGACAGGGTGGAACTGCGCATCACCGGGGCATGGGGCGGTGCCGGAGTCAGCGAACTCTCCCTTCACGGACCCGACGGGGAGGACATCACCCCCCGCAGGGACATCGTCGTGCCCGACCCGCAGGTCGACGGTGACCTGCGGCCGGTGCGTTGGGTCCTGGGCCAGGAGATCCCCGAGGGGACGATGCGCCGCACCGTCACTGTGCCCGAGAACCGGACCGACGACCGGGCCGGGAGTCTTCCCGGGAATCTCCCCGGCACCGGTGAGGGTGTGCGCGTGCGGATGACCTCCTCCGACTGTTCTGCGGTCACCACGGTGGACGGCTCTGAGCTGGCCTGCGGTGACACGGTGCCCCTGTCCCCGGGGGACCATGAGGTACGGTCCACGGCCCGGTGGGTGACCCTGGACTCCGGGGAGAGCCCCGCCGGCACGTCCGGGGAGCCGGAGGCCGGTCCGGCCGCCACATCCGACACGTCCGGCACGTCCGGGCCGGACGACAGGATCGTGCTCACCCCCACCTCCGTCAATCCCGGCCGCTCAGCCGTCCTCGAACTCGACGGGCAGTCGGTCACCCTCGACCCGGTGACGGTCAACGGGTGGCAGCAGGGGTGGAGCGTGCCGGCGTCCCTGTCGGCGACCCTGCCGTCGCTGGAATCACTGTCAGATTCCGACCTCGCCGCCGCCGTCCGCACGGAGTTCACCGCCACCCCGGTCTACCGGGCGTGGCTCGCCGTCGGTCTCGGCGCCGCACTGGCCCTGCTCGCCGCCGGGGCGCTCCTCCTGCGGTCGTCGCGGAGGACCGCGCCCGCCGCCGCAACGGACCACACACCCGACCACACCCCGGGCATCACAGCGGGGTCCATCCCGGACCGCACAGCGGGGTACGCGGAAGACGGCACGCAGGAGCACCTCGCGCACGGACAGGCCGGAAGCATTCTGCGTCGGCGCATCCGGGTGGGCGCAGCAGTGCCGGCCTGGGGTGCGGTGGCGTGGATCCTCGCAGGGCCGGCCGGCACCGCCGTCGCCGCGGTCGCCCTCGGCGTCCTCGTGTCCGCCCTCCGGTACCGCCGCCCGACCGGCCACCGGAAAGTCCCTGCCCCGGTGAAGCTGCTCGCCGGCATCCGTCCCCGCCACATTCTCCTTGTCACCGGTGCGGCGGCCACCGCCCTGTTCACCCGTGGACCGTGGGGCGGCGGCGGGCTCAGCGGCGACTACGCCGGAGCGTCACTGACCGTGCAGCTGCTGTTCGTGGCCTGCCTCACCGCCGTGGTACTGCCGTTACCGTCTGCCCGGCGCGACGACCACCACCGGGACACCGCCCGTCGTGCAGGCTCCTCCACCAGCGAGTAGCTCAGCGCCGCGACCGGGACAGTCAGTGCCACGGTCACCACGGTGACCACCAGCAACGCCAGGTACCCGCCGCTGAACAGCCCGACACCCGTCAGCGGGAACACCAGGGACAGCAGTGCCATGTGCCACAGGAACACCGAGTACGACCACCTGCCCAGGGCCTGCATCACCGGACTCTCCAGGAAACGTGACCGGGGCTGCAGGGCCACCGGGACGACGAGCGCCGCGGCGAAGAGCACCCCGCACGTGGTCCGGCGGAAAAACTCCGCGGGACTGGCCGCGGTGAGTCCCTCCGGGCCGTCGAAGGACGCCGCGACGAGGATCACCGCCGCCAGTCCGGCCCACAACCACCGACGTCCCGCCCACCGGCGCACCGACTCCACCGACCGGGAGGATCCGCCGCCCCCGGCGTCCAGCATCCGGCCCTCGGCCTCCGCGGCGAGCAGGCCCACGCAGAAGGAGCCCGAGAACGCCCAGGGCATGATGTGCGGGTTGATCCCGCCGGTACGGGGCCCGGCGAGGAAGGGCCACAACGCCGCGAGGACGGCCACCCCCACGATCACCACGACCCGGGTACGGCGGCTGCGACGGCCCACGGCCAGTGCCAGCAGGGGCATGACCAGATAGAAGAACATTTCCACGCACAGTGACCACAGGTGGGTCAGACCTCCGACCAGACCGTCGGGGACGTAGTTCTGCAGGAGCAGGAGGGTGGCCGTGACCTGCAGCGGTCCCGGGTCCCCTGCGACGGGGAAGAGCACGAGGACCACCACGACGACGACCAGGTAGGCGGGCATGATCCGGCCGAACCGTCTGACGTAGTAGCCCCTCCAGTCCCCCCGGTCGGCGAAATGCCGACGCCACAGCAGGAATCCGGACAGAGCGAAGAACACGGGAACGAAGAAGTCGGTGCGCGCCATGATCCGGTTGACCACCGCCCCGGTGTCGTTGCCGGTCTGGAAGGCGGTGTGGGTGACGATGATGCCCAACGCGGCGACGGCACGCAGGCCCTCCAGGGCGGGCAGGAACGGACGTCGTCCGGTCGTCCGGCCGGTCGGCTGGCCGGTTTTCTGGGGTGGTGTGGTCGTCGACATGATCCCTCTGACACTACCGTTGGCCCGTTCCACCCCCGTGGCCCAGGTTTCTACCGTTAAACTAGCGACCATGAAAAAGGTTCTCTCCCACGCGCTGATCGTCGTCGGCGCAGCGCTCATCGCTGTCGCCCTGGCTCTGCCGGTCTACGTCCTGCCGAAAGGGAAGGTGCTGCCGAAGGACATCGAGTCCTACACCGTCACCAATGAGGTCGAGGGACGCCTCCTCGACGCGGCAGCCCTGGCCGCCGGCAGGCCCGTCGGCGACAACGCGTCCCGGCCCGAGTGCCGTGGAGAGACCCGCACGGTGTCCTGCTTCATCTGGCGTGACGTTCCCCTGCAGAACCAGCGGCACATCATCGCCCAGGAACCCACCACGGACAAGGAACTGACCCTCGAGGCCGGCAACACCGTGTTCAGGACGGACCTCGCCGAACCGCGGAACCTGATCTCCGCCACGGTCGACCGGGTCACCCTGACACGCAAGACCGCCTTCCCCGTCGACCGTCCCGTCTCCACCTTCGACATGACCGCACCGGCTGTCGGCGGCGGCACCGCCGAGGAGGACACCCCCGAGTTCGTCCGCGACGGCCTGCAGTACCAGTTCCCGTTCGGCACCGAGAAGAAGGCGTACCCCTACTTCGACGGCCAGGTGCTCAAGAGCCAGGACATCGACTATGTCGACAAGGAGAAGATCGCCGGCGAGACCGTCTACCGTTTCGAGCAGGTCATCGAGCCGACAGAGCTGTACCCCAATGTCGAGGCCCGGCTCAACGCCGACGGGGAACTGTCCGCCGCGGACAAGGCGTCCCTGGCGTCCCTGCGCCTGAAGTTCCCCGCCTCGGTGTGGGGTCTCGACCGCAACGACGTCAGAGGGTGGGCTGCTGACGACGAGACCGGCCCCGAAGTGCAGATGTCCCGGTACTACACGGTCAAGCGGACCCTCCACGTCCAGCCCGACACCGGGGTGATCGTGAAGGGGTCCGAGGAAGTGTGGATGTACTACGCGCGCAGTGACGCCGAGGCCCGGGAGATGGCCAGCCCCGAGAACCGGGAGAAGGAGCTCGCCGATCCGACCCGGACCGCCCTGTACTTCCCCGGCGAGTTCAACCAGGCGACGGTTGACGCCCAGATGCAGCGGGCGAAGGACGGTATCGCCCGCATGGACCTGATCGGACAGTACATTCCGTGGGGTGCCGGTCTTGTCGGAGTGCTCCTGCTGGTCGTCGGGTTCGTGGTCTACCGCGGTTCCCGTCGGGGATAGGCACCCCGACAGCGGGTACGCTGCATCCGTGTCTTCCGCCACATCCACCGCCACCGGGTCCCCCACGGGGAACCGGTGGCGTCTGTCGTGGTGCGTCATTATGACGACCGTGGTGCTGTGTCCGTTCGTCGTCGCGGTCGTCACAGGGTGGGACCGTAGGAATGCACTGCTGCTGCGCGACATGTCGGTGCCCGGGTCCATGGCGCTCAACGACCTTGCCACCGGGGCGGACGGTGTGGCCAGGGCCGTCCCGCAGGACGCCGTTCTCGCGGTCCTGTCCCCGCTGGTCCCGCCACCGGTGGTCGTCGGCCTGCTGATGTGCAGTTGCGGGGTGGCGGGTGCGTGGGGGGCATCCCTGCTGGCGCGGCAGTTCGGTGCGGGGTGCGTGGGCCAGGCACTCGCGGCGTTCCTTGTGCTGTGGAACCCGTACCTTGCGGAGCGGCTGCTGCAGGGGCACTGGTCGGTGGTCGCGGCCGGAATGCTGCTTCCGCTGGTGGCGTGGCTGGCGGTGGAGGGACGCCAGGCACGGTCGGCGGTGGGACTCGTGGTGGCACTGACCGTGTGCGCGCTGACGCCGACCGGGCTGATCCTCGGCGTAGTGACCGCGGTCGTGGCGTCCGGCCGGCGGCGGTTCACTGTGCTGCCGCTGGTCGCGGGTGCGGTGCTGTCACTGCCGTGGGTGCTCCCCTCACTGGGGGACGCCGCGGGCACGCTCACGGACGCCGCCGGAGCGTCACTGTTCGCCGCACGGGCGGAACCGTGGGTCGGCACACCCGGTGCACTCGCCGGACTCGGAGGAATCTGGAACGCGGACGCCGTGCCCGACCACCGGCTGCCGCCCGCCGGCGTACTGCTCGCCGTGGCCGCTGTGACGGTGGCGGTGGTGCTGTGGCGGCGGAGTGGGTGGACCGGTGGCCTGCGACGGTTGTCGGCGCTGGGTGGGGTGGCCGTGGTGGTGCCGGCTCTGCTGGCGACTGGGCCGGGGCTGACACTATTCGGTGAGGTGCTGGAGACCGTGCCCGGGGCGGGGCTGCTGCGCGACATCCAGAAATTCGTGGTGCTCGCGCTGCCGGCACTGGTGATGCTGGTGTCGCGGGNGCGGCATCCGTGTCGTCACCGGCCTCGCCGCGCCCCACTGCGCCCACCTGCGGCCACAGGGCTGTGTCTTGTACACATCGGGATGTGTGCCGCCCGCCGGCGTACTGCTCGCCGTGGCCGCTGTGACGGTGGCGGTGGTGCTGTGGCGGCGGAGTGGGTGGACCGGTGGCCTGCGACGGTTGTCGGCGCTGGGTGGGGTGGCCGTGGTGGTGCCGGCTCTGCTGGCGACTGGGCCGGGGCTGACACTATTCGGTGAGGTGCTGGAGACCGTGCCCGGGGCGGGGCTGCTGCGCGACATCCAGAAATTCGTGGTGCTCGCGCTGCCGGCACTGGTGATGCTGGTGTCGCGGGTCGATGTGCTGGTGCCGCGGGTTACTTCGCCTGTCCCGGTCCTGCTGGCGGGAGCACTGGCGTTCCTGCAGGTCCCGTTGCTTCCCGCCGATCTGGCACAGTTGCGTCCGGTGGCGTTGGACGGCGGGTATGCCGATGCCGTGGACGCGGTGGAGGACGCCGCGGAGAATGCCGACCTCAGCGACCCGCACACCCTGCTGTGGCCTCCGGGGAACTACCGGCTCATCGACGGACGTCCGGTGCTGGACCCGCTGCTGAAGATGCTGCCCGGCTCACCTGTGGACCCCGGCTACCTCATCGTCGACGGACGAGTCGTCGACGGTGATCCGACGACGGTGCAACTGCTCTCCGAACTGGCGTCCGGGGGTGCTTCCGGGGACGGGTTCACCCCCGGGGCCGCGCCCGGAACCGCAGACGGGGCGGACGGCCTGGCGGAGGCGGGTGTCGACCTCGTCCTCGTCGAGGTGGACGCTGCCCGTGACGCCGGTGTCGACGTCCCCGCGGTACTCACCGACCCGGCGTCCCCCCATGAACTGGTCTGGTCGGACGACAGGTGGACGCTCTACCGCGTGGGGTGAGTATGCAAACTCGACGGGCCGGACAAGCGGCGGGACGGGGTGCCGGGAGAACGACCCCGACACCCCGGCGACAGAGTCTCCGGAGAAATTCTGAAATCGGCACGCCACCTTTCCGCCGGAAAATGCCATGGCACCGGTCTGCGGTTCCACTATATTCCGTCAGCGTACAGTCACTGTCCGGTGGGCTCATCAGTCTCTGGAGCACCACCACCTTCAGTCGTTCACAGCTCGTACCCACCGCAGCAGCTGGCGCCCTCATCCCCGGGAGTTTCCGTGACTACTTCGTCCCCGACCTTGATCGCAACCGCTCCGATATCGGTTGCACAGCACCAACCTGCGAAGGCCCCCGACCGCCGGCTCCCACGATTCTTCGGGGTTCTCTTCACCGGCTACGCCCTGCTCGGTGCCTTCATCGTCCTGCTGACCTACATCGACAGGAACGTGCGCTCCGTGCGGGCTGCCCTGGATCTGCTGTTCTTCCCGCTGCCGCCCTCCTTCGCCTGGTGTGTGGCACTGTTCTTCCTCGGCGGCGCTCTCCTCGCTGGCAAGCGGCTCGGCTGGCTCATCTGGACGATCCTGTTCGCGGCGCTCAACATCTTCAATCTCGTCGCCTTCATCGTCATCGTCTCCAACGGTGGACCCGGAGATGACTCGTTACTCAGTGACCCAGACCTGCCCATCATCGTCGAGGCGAGCCTGAAGACTATCTATGACGGACCCTGGCCTCTGTTCATCATCGGCTGCATGATCCAGCTTGTCATTCTCGTGGGTCTGCTCCTCGGCTACCGGAGTTTCCGTGCCCGCACCCGCAGCGGATCAGTGTGGCGTGGTCTGGGCTGCTGGCTGACCGGTGTGACAGCGACCGCCGTTGTCGGCGCCGTCCTTGTCTCGCTCTGGCCCGGAAGCCTGTCCGGTTCCGACCGGTGGTGGTGGGTTCTCGAGCACGCGGTCGGCGTGAATATCGCCGAGCATGGTGTACTCGGTGGATCGCCCACCGCCCTCATCCGCTTCACTGTCTCAGTGCTCTCCGCGTTCTCCGTCATCGCCGGTGTCATGGTCCTGCTGCGGTCCAGCGGAGACCGCAACGCCCTGTCCGACACCGACGAGGAAATTCTGCGGACCATGGTCGCCCGGTTCAACGGCTCCGATTCCCTGGCCTACTTCTCCTTCCGTCACGACAAATCCGTTTTCTACGCCCCCGACGGCCGCGCGGCGATAACGTACCGCGTGGAAAACGGTGTCTGCCTCGCCGCCGCCGATCCGTTGGGCGACCCGGCGGCCTGGGATTCGGCGATCGGTGCCTGGACCGCGATGGCAGCGTCCTACGGATGGACGCCGGCAGTCATGGGCGCCTCCGACACCGGAGCCCGCGCTTACGCACGTCACGGTCTCAGTGCAGTGCGGCTGGGTGACGAGGCCGTGCTCCACTCCGCCGACCTGCACCTGT
Source organism: Corynebacterium provencense (assembly GCA_900049755.1). Taxonomy (GTDB): domain Bacteria; phylum Actinomycetota; class Actinomycetes; order Mycobacteriales; family Mycobacteriaceae; genus Corynebacterium; species Corynebacterium neomassiliense. The sequence continues at coordinate 130,307 of LT160593.1, read as the reverse complement.
CCTCCCCGGAGTTCCGCTCTCTGCGGCAGTCCGTGTCCCGGGCCCGCCGCTCCGGTGTCACCGTCCGCACCCGACGACACCACGAACTCACCGCCGAGGAACTTCACCGGGTCGACGAACGGGCGGAGGCCTGGCGCGATACCACTGACGAGCGTGGATTCTCCATGGCGCTGGGCCGCATCGGAGACCCCGGCGACGGAGACTGCGTACTCGTCGAGGCACTCGTGGACGGCGAGGTTGTCGCCGAGCTTTCCCTCGTGCCGTGGGGTCCCGACGGCTTGTCCCTCGACCTTATGCGGCGCAGCCCCGCCGCGCCCAACGGCACGGTCGAGAAGATGGTCGTCGACCTGTGCCTCGGGCAGGCGGAAAACTCAGGAAGTGTGCCTGAACCACGCCGCGTGTCACTGAATTTCGCGGTCTTCCGCCGGATCTTCGCCACCGAGAGTGACATCGGCACCGACCCGCTGACCAGGCTCAACCGCCGCGTCCTCGTGTTCTTCTCCCGGTGGTGGCAGATGGAGGCCCTGTACCGTTCCAACGAGAAGTACAACCCGCAGTGGGTGCCGCGTTACCTCTGTTACGGCGAGAGCACCTCCGTCGTGCGCGTCGGTGTCGCCTCCGGCATGGCCGAGGGCTTCATCCCCGACCTCTCGTCGCTGCCCGGCGCCCGGATCCTGGCCCGCCGCTCGACATCTCCGGAACCTGTGCACGGCCCTGCTGCGGAGGCGGCGCTCGCCCGCGTTCCCACCTGGCGCGACGAGGTCGCCAACCCGGTTCGACCGCACCGTCGGATTCCTGAGCAGGTCAGGGTCCGCATGTCCACCGCGGCTCGACTACGTGAAGCCGGAGTAGACCCGTGGCCCGTCGCCGTGAAGCCCACCGTCGGCTGCGGGGACGTCACCAAACTGGATGCCGACACACCGGTGACCGTCTCCGGGCGCATCATGGCGCGCCGCCGGTTCGGTGGAGTGACATTCCTCGATGTGCAGGATTCCACAGGCCGCTGTCAGATCCTCGTTGAAGCCTCTCGTCCGGCCGCGACAACACGAATCCACGACCTCGACCTGGCCGACCTCGTGCAGGTCACCGGTACGGTCGGCGCGTCCAGGAACGGCACGGTGTCGGTACTGGCCGACAGTCTGCGGATTGAGGCCAAGGCCCTGCACCCCCTGCCGGACACCCGCTCAGGTCTCACCGACCCGGAGACGCGGCTGCGCAACCGGCACCTCGACATGACTGTCAACCCACAGGTAGGTTTCCGGTTGAGGGCTCGCGCGGCGGTCCTCAAGGCGCTGCGTGGCGTCCTCGACGCTGACGCATACCTTGAAGTGGAGACCCCCGTACTCCAGCAGACACACGGTGGCGCATCCGCCCGACCGTTCATGACCCACTCGAACGCCTACTCCATCGACCTTTACCTGCGTATAGCTCCGGAGCTCTACCTCAAACGGCTCCTCTGCGGCGGGATGGACCGGGTCTACGAGCTCGGCCGAGACTTCCGCAACGAAGGTGCAGACGCCACCCACAACCCGGAGTTCACTGTGCTGGAGGCGTACCGCACCCACTCCGACTACCACGACATGATGGACCTCACCCGCCGACTGATCTGTGCCGCAGCGATCGCCGTCCACGGTCGACCCGCAGTGACCGGCCCTGACGGCGCACTCGTCGACATTTCCGGGCAGTGGCCTGTGGTGAGTGTCTATGAGGCAGTCACCGCCGCCCTCACCGAAGAACTGACCGCCCGCGGCCGGACCCCGGAGCCAGGATGGGCAGTCACTCCGGGTACCCCTGTGGAGGAACTGCATCGTGTGGCGGACGCCATCGACTATCCGTGGCGCGCGGACTGGGACCACGGCCACCTCTTCGAGGAGCTCTACGGCGACTTCGTGGAGAGCCGGACGACCCTGCCGACGTTCTACGTCGACTTTCCTGCGTCAACCTCGCCGCTGACCCGGCCCCACCGGTCGATCGACGGTGTCGTGGAGCGCTGGGACCTCGTCGCCTGGGGTACGGAACTGGGCACCGCCTACTCCGAGCTCACCGATCCGCTCCTGCAGCGCGAACGGCTGGAGGCCCAGTCCCTGCTCGCAGCCGGTGGTGATCGGGAAGCCATGGAGGTCGACGAGGACTTCCTCCGGGCACTCGAGTTCGGCATGCCCCCCACCGGTGGCATGGGTATCGGAGTGGACCGGCTGGTCATGCTCATCGTCGGCGGCGGGATCCGCGACGTGCTCGCCTTCCCTATGACAAAGTAGCCCGGCGCTTCTCTCTGGCCCGGTGCCTCAGCTCAGTCCTGGCCCGGGTCCAGGCGCGGGCATCTCTGCCGGACAAGGCCAGGAGGACGAGGATGTCCAGCGGAAGTGCCAGCAGAGAAGTACTCAGGACGATCTGCTGACCACGGGCAAAGTAGCCGACCGCGAAAATAATGATGTTCACTGTCGTCCAGGACAGCACCACGAGCCGGGTCACATCCGATCCCCGCCACAGGGAACGGATGAGAGCCAGTAGCAGCACTGTCCAGCCGATGTGCAGCACGGCGAAAGCCAGCGCGCCCCACTTGCCGTTCGGATCCGTCGAAACCACCGTGTCCCAGTTGGTCACCAGATCAATCAACCAGAGCACGCCGCTCAGCGCGCGGAGCAGGAGGAAAGCGATACCGAGTGAGACCCCAGCCGGTCTACGCCCGGGATCAACTTCAGGGACGCCCGAGTCACCTAGGGCGGCGAGAAACTCTCCGGCGGGACGCTTCTCCCGGTGACGGCGCCGCTCAGTCATCACGGTGGATTTTCCTGAGGTCGATGACCGGCAGACTCCCGTCGGTACGCACTGAGTCTCCTCCGCCGTTGCGGGCATGGTAGCCGGTAGCGAAGTCAGTCATGACTTCCAGTTCTGCGCCGATGCCGGTGTCCATGACTGACGCGGTGACGTAGTCACGCTCGACATCGATGTCAGCATCGATCTTATGGGTGATCTGCAGGGTAAACAGGGATAACCCCACTGCACGGTCAAAAGTGGCCGCGCCGAGCCAGTCCACCCGGGTACCACCGGGTAGCAGCCACTCGTCCGGTGTGCGCCAGAGCCGGATGTGATGTCGCTTCGCCGGGTTTCCCGCGACTTCCTGTTGGAACGCCAGATCCTGCAGCCTGCCGAAGAGAAAGAGCGGGCTCACCGGTGCGGTCGGGTAACTTCTCCGCATGATCACCGAGGCCACGATCCGCATCGACGACCACAGATCCACCGGATCCGCCCGGGTCCACCCGGCAGCCGCCATCACCGTCTCAATCTGAGACTGGTCACCCAGCACAGCCACATTCACCGGGTCACCGAGGAGACCGTCGCTGGTACGGGTACGACCGATGAAGTAACCGGGTAAGTAGATTGCAGCGAAGATGCGGTGCACACGGGGCAGCACAAAATAAGCGAGCAACGCCCAGAAGGCGACCAGATACACCGTCCCCGCCCAGCCGACATCGAAGGCCTCGGTGAACAGCAGCCAAGCCAGCCACAGCGCCGCCCCGGCAGCGAAGATGAAGAAAAACTGGTCGAGGACCACGGTCAGCGAGATCCGGTAGCGGGCCAAACTCATGCTCTCATCAATATCACAGCGGCGAATCGGGAGCCTGTCATCCTGCCAGTCCTGCATGCTCGGCCACGGCAGGGAAGGCTCGGCGTATGGCCTCACGCCACGTACCGAAGTCATGGGCCCCGGGCACCGTCTGGACGGTGACATCGACGCCTGCCGCTTGTGCGGCGTCCGCCAGGGCACTGAGATCGTTACGCACAGAACTGTCCCGCTTACCTGCGATGAACCATCCGACCACGTCCGCATACCTGCCGTCAGAGGCATGTGCGTGGAACAGATCCTCCGGATTGGCGGCAGCGAACGCCACCTGTGACCCGCCGTAGAATTCCCGGACAGTCGTCTCGTGGCTGCCGTCTGCGGCTGTCGGACGCCGCTCTCCGGAGAAGTCGAGGAACATCCCGTAGGCCTCGGGGGCATTCGCCACCACCTGCAACGCACACGTTCCTCCGTAGGACAGGCCGCCGATCGCCCAGTGGGACTGGTCGGGGTCAGCGTCGAAACGGCCGACAAGCCAGGACGGAACATCTTTGCTGAGGAAGGTCTGGACCTTCGCCGTCGGCGAGTCTGTGCACACAGGATTTCCCCAGGTAGATCCTGTTGCGTCGACCACGGCGACCACAGGAGACAATCCACCGTGGGTCCGCTGGTAGCGGTGGGCGACATCACCGACACGTCCACTGCCGAACCACTGGGACGGAGCACCGGGGATCCCCGCCATGAGCACCAGGACAGGCAGTGCGGGACGGGGCTCAGAGAACCAGGCAGGTGGCAGGTACACCTGCGCGTCCCGTGCCGCGAATCCTGATGCCGGCGTGGGCACCGGCATAGTGACGACGGACCCGTATTTCGGCTGCGTTCCCCCCTGGTAGGTGTGTTCATCCTGGTCCTGCCAGTCCGTGACAGACACTGTGCCGTCGGAACCGACTGCCCGCGGGAGATCCGAGGCATCAGTCTCCTCATAGGCCTTACCTGGCCGCAATGATCCCACCTCCGGGTACAGATTGAACGCAACGTTGAGCAGGAGGACCGAGGTGAGCAGCACACCGCCGACCAGGACAGACGAACGAACGGGCCGCAGGGTCCCCCGCGTGCCTCGGTCCTGCCTCATCCAGCCGACAAACCCGGTAACCACGGTTACGACCGCAACGACCGTGAGAACACCACCGGCCAGTGCTGCCGGAGGGATCTCTGACAGCCCCACGTCAATGCCCACGACGACGTAGACCAACAGGGCCGCACACACAATGACGGTCACAGCGGCGACAGTGCAGAGCACTGTCAACCTCCGTCGACGGGTTGTTCCGGGGCGCCACAGCATCTGTCGGGACAGTGCGAGCAGGCAGATCAGACCAACAATGAGGAAGACCACCGTGGCCTGGGTTCCGACCAGCGGAACGGAACGAAGGAAATCGGGCATGAGAACAGAGTATGACCCGGCGCGCCGTATGCATCTGACCACGCCACGATCCAGGAACGGAACACGCTGATCACCGGGCGACCACGGCACCGGGGTCAGTGCAGCAGCAGGTGCAGCACTCCGGTGGTCCCGGCCACGACAATCCCGACGTTGAGCACGGCGCTGACCACGCCCCAGACCACCAGGCGTCGCCGGTCAAACCCTGCCATCGCGAGCACGAAGGTGTTCAGCCCCACCGGGGAAACGAAACCGCACAGCACCATCGCGGGTCCCAGGCCGTAGCGGTCGACCCTGGCGAGGATCCGGTCGGCCGCGGCGCGGCGGCGTGAAGGGACCACATCGACGGCGTCCTCCGTGTCCGCTGCAGCCCCAGCGTCATCGCGGGGGAGCGTGCGGCTACGCCGCCGCTCCGTGATCCGGGAGCCCCACAGGGCGCCGGCCCAGGCGGCGAGTGCGGTGCCACCGGCTGCGGCGACGAAAGTGAACTCCCAGTCCACGCCGGCGACCATGCCGATACCGGCGGCGATGTCACCTTCGATCACGGGGACGACCGCGAGGACGAACACGGCGACAAACTGCAGGACCGGGGGAAGGGCGTCCACCTGGTGCTGCAGGTCGGAAATGACGCCGGACACCGCGGACGACACCGAGGACGCCACCCCGGACACCGCGGATACCACAGACGCGGTGTCCGGAGCGGTCGCGACAGTGTCGTTGATCATCATGCCCACTGTAGACGTGGGGTAGGCCGGTTCGACGCAGTCCGGTGCGCGTCACTTCCCCAGCGTGCCGGCCTTCCACGCGTCGATGAAGTCGGGGTTCTTCTCCGCCCATTCCGCCACTGCGGCGTCGAGGTTCTCTCCCCCGTAGTTCTCGTCGGAGAACATGACGTTCTCCAGGGATGAGAGGTGCTCGTCATCGATGACGAGGTTCTTGAGCAGTTGGGCGACGTAGGGGTTGTCACCGGAGAATCCGCTGCGGGAGAAGTTGAGGATGTTCTCCGCCCCTCCCATGGCCCCTTCGGGGTCCTCCAGGTCGCGGACGGGGAAGGCGTCGTAGGCCCAGTGGGGGCGCCACAGGGTCACGGCGATGTTCTCGTCGGCGTCTGTCGTCTTCTTCAGTTCGGCGAGCATCGCCGGGGTCGACGAGATCTGGAAGTTCCAGTCGTCCAGGCCGTACGCCCGGACGGCCTTCTTGGCCTGTTCGGTCAGCCCGGCGCCGGGTTCGATGCCGACGAGCCGGCTGCCGTAGTCGGAGGCGTCGTCTCTGAGGTCGGCGATGGACTGCGCCGGTGAGTCTTCGTTGACGGCGATGGTGAGTCTGGCGTTGTCGTACCAGCAGCCGAGGGGTTCGATGGTGTCCCGGTACTGCTCGAGGTAGCTTTCGTGGGTCACGGGCAGCCAGGAGTCCATGATGAGGTCGATGTCGCCCCGGGACACGCCGGTGTAGCCGGGGCCGGCGTCCAGGGACTGGATGTCGACGGTGTACCCCTCGTCTTCGAGGACGTAGCGCAGCAGGTGGGAGGCGGCGAAGGATTCGTCCCAGCCGTTGAAGGCGGCGACGGTGATCGACTTGTCGGCGTCCACGTCCGTGGTGGTGAGGTCGGCGGAGTCCTCGCCGGGGACGCAGTCGGCGAACCTGGCGGCGTAGGACCCGCCCTCCTCCCCCGCTCCGGTGACTTCGTCGTTGGAGTTCTTCGCACCGCACGCGCCCAGGGAGAGGGTGAGGACGCCTGCGGCGAGTGCGGCGCAGACGGTGCGGGCGCTGTGGCCGGGCTTCCGGGTGCCGGATGGTGTGCTGGTCATGGTTGTTCTCCTCCTACGCGTTGCGCTGTGCCCTGGCCAGCGGAGTCCGGTTGCCGAGACCCGCGGTCACCCTGTCGAGGAAGACGGCGAGGATGACGACGGCGATGCCGGCGTTCACTCCCAGCGGGACGTTGAGACTGCTGATCGCACTGGTGATGTCCGCTCCGAGGCCGGGCGCGCCGGCCATTCCGGCGAGCACCACCATCGACAGTGCCAGCATGATGACCTGGTTGATTCCGGCCATGATGGTGGGCAGTGCCAGCGGCAGCTGGATGCGGAACAGGATGTGGGTGTTCGAGGCGCCGAACGCCCTGCCGGCTTCGACGGTCTCCTGGTCGACCTGGCGGATCGCCAGTTCGGTGAACCGGACCCCGGGGGGCATGCAGAAGATGAGGGTGGCGATCATTCCCGGGGTGACGCCGATGCCGAAGATGACGATGATGGGCACCAGGTAGGCCAGTGCGGGCATGGCCTGCATGAAGTCGAGGACGGGTTTGACCACCCCGGATACGGTGCGTGACTTCGCCGCCCAGATGCCCAGGGGTACGGACAGTGCGACGGCGATGAGCACGGCCACGAGCACCTGGGAGAGGGTTTCCATGGCCTGGACCCATTCGTCGACGGCCCGGACCAGGTAGAAGCCTGCCGCGGTGAGGATGCCGGCCTTCCAGCTGACGCTGGCCCAGGCGATGAGGCCGAAGATGACGACCAGCCACGGGTAGGTGGGGGAACCGAGTACCCAGTAGAAGGCGTCGTAGAGTCCGTCGAGGACGGTTCCGATGAAGTCGAGGAGCCATCCGAAGGCGCCGGTGAACCAGTCGATGAAGTCGGAGATCCAGTCTCCGAGGGGGACGTCGGGGTTGGCGATGGTTCCCACGGCCTACGCCTCCTTCCGGGGGTCGGTTGTGCTGTCCGGGGCGGGCTCGGCGGGCTCCGCTGGCTCAGCGGGGGCTGCGGGCTCTGCGGGTTGGGTGGGCTGAGCGGGTTCAGCGGGCGGGGCCATCGCAGAGACGAGGTCTTCGGCGCCGACGGTGCCGACCACGCTGCCGTTGTCGGTCACGGCCAGGGGACCGTCGGCGGCGGCGGACTGTTCGAACAGTTCGGAGACCATGTCGGTGGCCTCGACCTTCGGGAAGCTGCCGGTGTCTTCGCGTTCTTCGGCGTCGAACTCTTCGATGGGGGTCATGATCTCTGCGGCGGTGAGGACGCGGGAGCGGTCGACGTCGGCGATGAACTCGGCGACGTAGGCGTCGGCGGGGTTGGTGAGGATCTCGTGGGCGGTGCCGATCTGGGCGATCCGACCGTCCCGCATGATCGCGATGCGGTCCCCGAGTTTCATCGCCTCGTTGAGGTCGTGGCTGATGAAGATGATGGTCTTGTGCAGGTCATGCTGCAGTTGGAGCAGCTGGTCCTGCATCTCCGACCGGATGAGGGGGTCGAGGGCGGAGAAGGCTTCGTCCATGAGCAGGATGTCGGTTTCGGCGGCCAGGGCGCGGGCCAGTCCGACGCGCTGCTGCATTCCTCCGGACAGCTGGCCGGGGAGGCTGTCGCCCCAGCCCTGGAGTCCTACCTTCTCCAGCCACCTGTCGGCGCTTGCGAGGCGTTCCTCCTTGGGGACGCCGCGGATCTCCAGGGCGTAGGCGGCGTTGTCCCTCACTGTGCGGTGCGGGAGGAGGGCGAAGTGCTGGAAGACCATCGACACATGTCGGGCGCGCAGGTCACGCAGCGCTTTTCCGTCGAGTTCCGCGATGTTCTCCCCCATGACCTCCACTGTTCCCGCAGTGGGTTTCCAGAGTCCGTTGATCATGCGGATCAGAGTCGATTTCCCCGACCCGGACAGGCCCATGACAACGAAAATCTCCCCCTCTTCGACATCGAAATTCACGTCGATCACAGCGGCCGTCCCCAGGCCTGTCAGCTCGCTGCGGTCTGCCCCCTCTTTCAGTCTACGTACCACTTCACCAGGCTTTTTCCCGAATACCTTGTACAGGTCACGGGCGCGCACGGCAGTCACACGGCATCATCCTCCAGCAGTCGTCGTACGGTTCCCGTCATCAGAACCGTGAAGATCACCGGATCCACTGTACCGAAATTCTTTTCACGACCACGATTCGAGTGACTGAAAGTAACCTTAAATTCGCAGGTCGCAGAAGTCGTAAGTAACCTCCAATTCACCCGCCTACCTGGTGGAATGTCGCGATTCCCGGACAAGGTCTGCAAGCAGTTTCTGCCATGCTTTCCCGGTCGCGTCCCACGAGAAACTCAGGGCGCGGGCGCGGGCGGCGTCCCCCAGTTCCCGCCGCCGGGCCGGGTTGTCGAGGAGCCCGCCCAGAGCGGTGATGAGGTCCCCTTCGGAGTCGACGAGGATGCCGGTCCGGCCGTCGACCACACTGTCACGCAGTCCTGCCGAGGAGGAGTAGCCGAGGGTGGGGACGCCGTGGAGTCCGGCTTCGATGACCGCCAGGCCCCACCCCTCTTTCCTGCTGGGCAGAAGGTGGACGTCCGCGCGGGCGAGGATGCGGTGCTTCATCGCCTCGGTGACGTGTCCGTGGAAGATGACACTGCCGGCGACCCCCAGGTCGGCGGCGCACCGGCGCAGGTTCTCTGACCACCAGCCGTCACCGATGACGTCCAGCACAGTTCCCGGGTGGTCCGGGAGTACCGCGGACAGGGCGTGGACGGCGTGCTCGATCTGCTTGTGGGGCACCAGGCGGGACAGGGTGACCAGGTGGGTTCTGCCGGTGACGTCCGGAGTCGTGTTGTCCGGGTTCGTGTTTTCTGGGGCGGGACTGTCGACCCCGTTGCGGATCACGGTGATCCTGTCCCTGTCGACCCCCAGGTCGACCAGGTCGCCGGCGCTGGGTTCGGAGACGGTGACATAGGGGGTGTGCCGGTGGACGAGGGGCGAGAGGCGTGACTCGGTGAACCATCCGATGCGGGACAGCAGCGGTCCTGCCACGGGCCACTGTTCGCGGTGGCAGTGGTGTGTCAGCAGGACGACGGGAGGACGCCCCGCCGCGAAGATGCGGGCGAAGAACGGGACCCCGTTCTGGGTGTCGACGACGACGTCGAACCGGTTCCTGCACATGTACCACCAGGCCCGCGGGTACACGGACAGTTGACCGCCGCCACGGACGTAGGTCACACCGTCACGGTGCTCCACCGGTGCGGATCCCGGGTAGCGGGCGGTGCGGAAGGTGACGTCGTGTCCTCCTCCCCCGGGGGACGCCAGGTGCTCTGCGACGCGTTCCAGGTACACCTCGCTGCCACCTCCTTCGGGGTGACCTGAATCTCGCCAGCACAGCAGAAGAACCTTCATGATGTGAACCACGGTAACACCCGCGGGGACACCGCTTGGGGCTAACCGGGAGGTCTGTTGCACGGTCCGGTGACACCAGCTTCCGAGCGGTCGGTACTGCCGGCACACGGGTTCGATGAGAAGCGGCCGTCCCAGGCCTCGAGGGTGCTGCGGTTGTTGCCGAGTTCGGCAACCACGGACTCCAGTGGCGTGTCCTGGGCGGGCTCGCACAAGGCGACGGCGTCAAGCTTGAACTGCTCCGAGTCGGTATTCAGGAGAATGGGCGAACGCAATCTTCCTTCCCCTGTCCATTGCCGGAACCAGGGGTGTCCATCACACGGGGGTCTGGCCCACAGACATACCACCTTATCCCTGCACGAACCGCAGTATCTGGCCGCACAGTGTCACACAGACCCGCAGCCTGCAGTAAGGAGCCGGCGCCCACCGAACCCGCCCACCCACGACCAAACGGACCACAGACAGGGTAGGCTACCCATTCTGTCCGTCTACTGCCCGGCACACCGGCCGGGCCCCAGTGTGAAAGAAGAACCGTGAGCTCCCCCTCCACCGTCGGCGTCACCGACGTGACAACCCCGACCGGCACCGCCACCGACCGGCTGCCCTACGGCGTCATGGCTGTCTGCGGCACCGCCATCGCCTTCGACGGCTATGACATCGTCGTCTACGGCACCACCCTGTCGAAACTCCGCGAAGAATGGGGACTGTCCTCGGGAACCGCCGGCCTCGTCGGATCCTCGGCCCTGGTCGGCATGTTCGTCGGCGCCATCCTCGTCGGCACCTTCGCCGCCCGGTGGGGCCGCCGCAGAGCCTTCCTCGGCTGCGTCACCTGGTTCAGCGTGCTGATGATCCTCTGCGCCGCCGCCCCCGGCCCCGAGGTGTTCGCCGTCGTGCGGTTCCTCGCCGGCATCGGTCTCGGCGGGGTGATGCCCCTGGCGGCCGCACTGACCACCGAATTCTCCCCGGTCCGTCGACGTGCCGTCGCCTACGTCATCATGCAGTCCGGCTACCCGGTCGGCGGCGTCGCGGCTGCGCTGCTGGCCAAATGGGTCGTGCCCGCATTCTCCTGGCACTGGATGTACCTCATCGCCGCCCTCCCGCTGGTGACCGTCCTCCCCGCGGCACGCCGATGGCTGCCGGAGTCACAGGAGGTTCCCGCCGGCACACCCGCAGAACACCGACGCCACGCTGCCCGCGACGGCCTGCGGATCATCTTCTCCCCCACATTCCGCGCCACCACCGTACTGTTCTGGGCGATGAGCTTCTGCTCACTCCTGTTCGTCTACGGCGCGAACACCTGGCTGCCCACCCTCATGCAGGACGCCGGGCGCGGATTCTCCAGTTCGCTGAACTTCCTCCTCTGCTTCAACCTCGGCGCAATCGTCGGCGGAGTCGCAGCCGGAGTGGCCGCCGACAGGTGGGGATCGAAGATCGTGGTCACGGCGTCCTTCCTCGTCGGAGCCGCCGCCGTGCTCTGCTTCGCGGGAGCGGACTCCACGGCACTGCTGCTCACCCTCGCCGCCTTCGCCGGCTACGGGGCGGTCGCCACCCAGACCCTCATCAACGGGTGGGTGACCCGCTCCTACCCCGCCACAGCCCGGACCACCGGCGTTGGCTGGTCCCTGGGTATCGGACGGATCGGCGGCATCGTCGGTCCGTCGGTGACCGGGGCGATCGTCTCCGCCACCGGCGGAGGAACCGCAGCGTTCCTGCTCTTCGCGGCAGTAGGGGTCATCGGTGCACTCCTCGCCGCGGCAGTGAACCAGCGGCAGTAGCCGCAGTCACCGCAGTCACCGCGGGCTGACAGTCACCGGACTGCGCAGTCCGCCCGGACATCCGCCCCAATCACCCCACGGTCCTGCAGCCAGGCGAAGATCCGGCACCCCAGGCAGAGTCCGACGAAGCCCTCCAGAGACGCCGCCACCACCAGCAACAGCAGCACCACATCCGCCGCGACATCCCAACCCACCGCACGCAGAATCAACGACCCCCCGGAAAAAACCACCCCGATCCCCTGCGCGAAACGCTTCGGAGGCCCCGCCGTCATCACCGGCCCACCGAACACCGCACCCGCCAACCAACGCACCGACAACTGGCCGAACGGGTCAAACCGGGGACCGGCGAGCACACGCAGCACAAAACCCGCGAAAAGCAGGACATTGAGGACCAGCGCCACAGTGGCGAAACCGGTCCGCGAAAACACGAGGACCACCACAGACAGAGCGACGACCAGCATCGCCGTCGTCCGGGCCGCACGGTCGTTGACCACGGGAGGGAACCACCACAGCGTCCGGATACCCCGCGGCGGGTGCGAATCCTGCGCGGACAACGGAGGAATGACCGGACTGCCAGAAATACCGGGAGTGCTCATGGTCGCCGCAGCGTACACCTGCCCCGCTGTCCTGACCAGGTTTCCATTCACCACTTCCCGGTGACCGTGTCAGAACCGCCTTCCGCGGTGTGCGACCATGTCGACATGCACGGGAACACCCTCCCCACCCTCCGCCGCCGCGCGACACTGCGCCGCTCACTCGGCCTCCTCGCCGACTTCCGGTACGAGCAGGCCGATCCCGACCGTTTCTACGGGCACCTCGCCGCGGACACGGTCGGCGTCCTCTCCGCCGTGTGGGCTGACGCCGGAGACACCGGTTCCCTGGCCGGTACGCGGATCCTCGACGTCGGCGGCGGCCCCGGTTACTTCGCCCGCGCCTTCGCCTCCGCAGGTGTGGACAACTACGTGACCTGCGAGCCGGACGCCGGCGAGATGTCCGCCGCGGGAATCCGGGTCTCGGCGTCCGTCCGGGGTTCCGGCATGGACCTGCCGTTCGCGGACGCCGCGTTCGACCTCACCTACTCCTCCAATGTCGCCGAGCACGTCCCCGACCCGTGGCGCATGGCGGACGAGATGCTGCGCGTCACGAGGCCCGGCGGGCTCATGGTCTTCTCCTACACCTGCTGGCTGGGCCCGTTCGGCGGTCACGAGACCGGACTGTGGCAGCACTACATCGGCGGGGAGTTCGCCGCCCGGCGCTACGAACGGCGGCACGGGCATGCGCCGAAGAACCGGTGGGGTGAGTCCTTGTTCGAGGTCTCCTGCGCCGACGGGCTGCGGTACGCGGAGGCCGTCACCGGCACCGACCACCCGTACCCCGCCGAGCCCGTGGCGGCCTTCCCCCGGTACCACCCGTCGTGGGCGTGGTGGATGACAGAGGTGCCCGGACTGCGCGAGGTGGGTGTCTCGAACCTGGTGCTCGTCCTGCGCAGGCGGTAGCGTCCCGCAGCCACCTCCGAATATAGGTTCACCAGACAAAACCGCAGGCAGGGGGCTTAAAAGAAACCACCCCCGAGACACGGAAACCGCACCCTCGCCCACCCGGCAGCGACTATAGTGATCGGCGACACATGTTGCACCCGTATGTTGTCCCTGTGACGCACACCGCCACCTGACCGACCGGGCGGAACCTGGTCCGGCAGGGCCGGCAGAACCGCACACCGGGACGACGACACTTCACGTGAGGACCACTATGACCGACGCAACCGCTCCGGGAATCCCCGAAGCCTTCATCTACGAGGCCGTCCGCACACCGCGCGGCAAGGGGAAGCCGGGCGGCTCCCTGCACACCGTCAAACCCGTCGACCTCCTCTCCGGCCTCATCACGGAGATCCTCGACCGCAACCCCGACCTCGACCCGGCCGCCGTAGCTGACGTCATCGCCGGCGTCGTCACCCCCCTCGGTGACCAGGGCATGGACATCGCCCGCACCGCGGCACTCAACGCAGGCCTGCCGTACACCGCCACCGGTGTCCAGCTCAACCGCTACTGCGCCTCCGGCCTCACCGCCCTGAACTTCGGCGCGATGAAGATCCGCTCCGGTTTCGACGACCTCGTCCTCGCCGGCGGTGTCGAATCAATGTCACGCGTGCCCATGGGCTCGGACGGTGGCGCCCTGGCAATGGACCCGACCACCTCCTTCCACAACGACTTCATCCCCCAGGGAATCTCCGCGGACCTCATCGCCACCCTCGACGGGGTCTCCCGCGAGGAACTCGACGCCTACGCCTCGCGCTCCCACGCCCGCGCCACCACAGCCTGGGACGAAGGACGCTTCGACGGTTCCGTCGTCCCCGTCAGGGACGCCAACGGCCTGACCCTCCTCGACCGTGACGAGACCATCCGCCCCGGCACCACACCCGAGAAACTCGCCGGACTCCGCCCCGCCTTCGCCACAGTCGGCGACCAGGGCGGTTTCGACGCCGTCGCCCTGACCAAGTACCCCCAGGTCGAGAAAATCAACCACGTCCACCACGGCGGCAACTCCTCCGGCATCGTCGACGGGGCGTCCCTCCTGCTCATCGGCAACGAAACCGCCGGAAAACGCTACGGTCTGACCCCCCGCGCCCGCATCGTCACCGCGGCCACGACCGGCGTCGAACCGACGATCATGCTCACCGCCCCGGCCCCGGCGGCACGCGCCGCCCTCGCCAAGGCAGGACTCACCGCAGAAGACATCGACGTCTGGGAGATCAACGAGGCCTTCTCCTCCGTCGTCCTGCGCGCCCAGCGTGAACTCGACATCCCCGACGAGAAACTGAACATCAACGGTGGCGCGATCGCCATGGGCCACCCCCTGGGCGCCACCGGTGGAATCATCACCGGCACCGCAGTCGACGAACTGCACCGCTCAGGCGGACGATACGCCCTCGTCACCCTCTGCGTCGCCGCCGGCATGGGCGTCGCCACCATCATCGAGCGAGTCTAAGGAGACCACAATGAGCGAGAACATCTTCGGTTGGGAAGCCGACCCCGACGGTGTGGTCACCCTGACCATCGACGACCCCTCCGCACCCGTCAACACCATGAACGACGCCTTCCGCGCCTCCCTCACGGAGACCGTGGAGAAACTGAAGTCCGGTGTCGACGCCGGTGAGATCAGGGGCGTCATCGTCACCTCCGCGAAGAAGACCTTCTTCGCCGGCGGCGACATCAAGGCCATGATCACCACCACTCCCGCGGACGCTGAAGCGACCCGGGAAATGTGCGACGGTATGAAGGCCGACTTCCGCACCCTGGAAACCCTCGGCGTCCCTGTCGTCGCCGCCGTCAACGGCACCGCCCTCGGCGGCGGCCTCGAACTCGCCCTCGCGACCCACCACCGCATCGCCTCCGACGCCCGCGGACTGAAGGTCGGCCTCCCCGAGGTCACCCTCGGACTGCTGCCCGGCGGTGGCGGAGTCACCCGTGTCACCCGGATGCTCGGCCTGGCCACCGCACTGACCCGCGTCCTCACCACCGGGAAGCAGTTCAACGCCGCCGACGCCCTCGAACTCGGCCTCATCGACGAGATCGTCCCCGCCGACCGCCTCATCGACGCCGCCCGCGCCTGGATCGCCGACAACCCGGAAGCGTCCCAGCCCTGGGACCGGAAGGGATACCGCATCCCCGGCGGAACCCCGTCCACCCCGGCTCTCGCAGCGATGCTGCCCAGCTTCCCCGCCAACGTCACCAAGCAGGTCAAGGGCGCCCCCATGCCCGCCCCCCGTGCGATCCTCGCCGCAGCCGTGGAAGGCGCGCAGCTCAAGCGTATCGAGGACGCCACCGCCGTGGAGACCCGCTACTTCGTCGAGCTGGTCACCGGACCGACCTCCACGAACATGATGCAGGCCTTCTTCTTCGACCTCAACCACTGCAACGGCGGCGGTTCCCGCCCGGTCCAGGCCGACGGCACCCCCTACCCGGCCACACAGTTCACCAGGGTCGGCGTCATCGGAGCCGGGATGATGGGCGCCGGGATCGCCTACGTCGCCGCGAGGTCCGGACTCGAGGTCGTCCTCAAGGACATCTCCGCCGAAAACGCCGCCAAGGGAAAGGCCTACTCGGAGAAACTGGAGGCGAAGGCCCTCGAACGGGGCCGGACCACCCCGGAGAAGTCCGCCGCACTGCTCGACCGCATCCACCCCACCGCCGACTACGCCGACCTCGCCGACGTCGACCTCGTCATCGAGGCCGTCTTCGAGAACACGGAGCTCAAGCACAAGGTCTTCGCCGAGATCGAGGCTGCCGTGCCCGACACCTGTGTCCTCGGATCGAACACCTCGACCCTTCCCATCACCGGCCTGGCCGAGGGCGTGGACCGCGACGGTGACTTCATCGGCCTCCACTTCTTCTCCCCGGTGGACAAGATGCCCCTGATCGAGATCATCTCCGGCGAGAAGACCTCCCCGGCGACCCTCGCCAAGGCCCTCGACTTCGCCCGCCAGATCCGCAAGACCCCCATCGTCGTCAACGACTCCCGGGGTTTCTACACGTCCCGGGTCATCTCCACCGTCCTCAACGAGGCGATGCGCATGCTCGTCGAAGGCGTGGACCCGGCCGTCATCGAAGCTGCGGGACGCCAGGCCGGCTACCCTGCCCCGCAGCTCCAGCTGCAGGACGAACTCAACCTCAAGCTCGCCCGCAAGATCGGCGCAGAGACGAAGGCCGCCAACGACGCCGCCGGCGTCACCACCGACGACGGTGGTGTCACCGCTCTCGTCGACGCCATGCTCGACGTCTTCGACCGGCCCGGGAAGCTGGAGGGGCGAGGCTTCTACAGCTACGACGACAACGGTCGGCGCACCGGCCTGTGGGAGGGCCTGCGCACCGAGCTGAGGGAGAAACTGGGCGTCACCCCCGTCACCGTCCCCGACGGTGAGGACGCCACCTCAGGGCACGGGCTGGATTCCACGGTCTCCGCCGGACAGGACGGACCCAGCCTCAACGACCTCATCGAACGCATGCTGTTCATCGAGGCACTGGAGACCCAGAAGTGTGTCGACGAGGGCGTGCTGACCTCCGACGCGGACGCCAACATCGGTTCACTGCTCGGCATCGGGTACCCGGCCTGGACCGGCGGCACCCGCCAGTTCATCACCAACTACGCCCGTCCCGCCGCGGCTCCCCTGCCTCAGGACGCCGGTGACGACTACCCGACCACGGGCACGGCAGGGTTCGTGGCCAGGGCCCGGGAACTCGCCGCCACCTACGGGGACCGGTTCGCCCCGGTGGAGTCCCTGCTGGGGTAAGGATCCGGCGGCTCCCCTGAGCTCGGCCCGGTGGCAGTCCGTCGTGACCCTCATTTACCATGGGGGGAACTTTCGTCCCTGCCCGCTCCCCGCCCGCTCCCCCGCTGCCCCGGAAAGGCCCCGTAGTGATCACCTCTGTCGTCGACTGGATCGTCTCCCTCATGGAGACGATCGGCGCCCCGGGCGTCGGACTGGCGATCCTCATCGAGACCGTCTTCCCGCCGATCCCCAGCGAGGTGGTCCTCCCCCTCTCCGGCTTCGCCTCGACCGAGGGGCACATGAGCGCCTGGGCCGCCTTCATCTGGGCGACCGCAGGCTCCCTGACGGGAGCGTGGCTGCTGTACTGGCTGGGCGCGGCCATCGGGGCGGACCGCCTGCGTGCGATCGCCGAGAGAATGTGGCTCACCGAGGGCCGTGACGTCGACCGTGCACTGCACTGGTTCGACCGTTTCGGGGACGCCGCGATCCTCATCGGCCGGGTCATCCCCGGCATCCGCAGTCTGATCTCCATCCCCGCGGGTGTCCACCGGATGAACCTGGTGAAGTTCACGGTCCTCACCCTCATCGGGTCCTCTGTCTGGAATGCGGTGCTGATCTGGCTGGGCGTCCTCCTCGGAGCGAACTACCACCGGGTCTCGGACACCATCGACAGCTTCTCCACCCTCATCTACGCCGTCTGTGCGCTGATCCTGGTCGGGTTCATCGTCTACCTCGTGTACCGGGACCGGAAGAGGAAGGCCGAGGCGATGGCCCGGGCCGCATCTGCCGGCCCCCGTCCGGAGGAGTGACGCCCGGCCGTCACCCCCGGTCGCTGCCTCTGACGCGGTCGTGGAGGGCGTCCAACTGGCTGAGCAGTGCGCCGGTGACGGTCTCGTCGAAGAAACCGGTGCGCAGCTGGAGATTGAGGCCACCCGGGGTCTCGAAACGGTCGATGAGCTCACTGACCTGCTTCGACGCGTCCTTCAGCCCGGGCTCGAGACCCGCCACCGACTGACGGACGAACATCTCCGAGGACGCCGGGTCCAGGCCGTTGGCCGCGGCCCAGTCGCACAGCACCGAGACATACTGCAGCACGGCGGTCTGGGCCCCGGTGATCACGGTGACCGCCGCCATCCTCTCCTCGTCGGGCACGGCCAGGTGACCGCCGAGGAGGTCGAACATCGCCACCACCCGAGGTTCGGCGGGAATCAGCGGGGTCACCCCCGCCCGTCGCGCCACCGGGGGCAGCGGCACCGACCTCACGATCTCCGGGCCGGGACCGGTGTGCCTGCGCAGCGTCGCGAGGTCCACCCCGGCCAGGGTGCTGACCACCAGCTGACCCGGACGGAAGGTGACACCCTCCAGAGCTTCGGCGAGCTGGTCGGGCTTCACCGAGACAATGACGGTGTCCGCACTGTCAGCGACCTGCGCATTGTCTGCGGCGACGGTGACCCGCGGGTCTCCGGCGGCCAGTCTGGCCGACCGTGCGGCACTGCGCGGGGACAGCACCACCGAATCCACGACGACACTGCCGGTGTCCGGCAGCAGCAGTCCGGTGACGAGTGCTTCGGCGATCTCACCGACTCCGATGACACCGATGACGCCTGTGCCCGCTGTGCTGTCAGGTCCGTGTGCTGTCGTGGTCATGCGGACTCCTGTCCGGTGGCGGGGTCGGCGGTCGGCCATTCCGAGGCTTCCTGGGTGATCATCCGGATGACACTGTTGGCGTGGAGCTTCAGCAGTTCCCCGATGGAGGGCGCGTCCTGCGAACGGTCGAGTTCATGGGAGATGATGAGGCCTTCCGCACCGGCGATGAGATAGGTGATCACCGCGGTACGGCGGTGGGCCGGCACGTCAGGGAAGTGGGTCCGCCCGATCTTCTCGAACCGTTCGGCCAGATTGCCCCGCATCTGCAGGTACATGCGCCGCGGCCGGGGATTGTCCGACCTCTTCTGCAGGGCCAGCGGCAGTCCGATGTGAAGGAACTGGGGGTGGTTCTGCAGGGCGTCGACGAGCCTGTCGGCGATGGCGACCAGCTCCGGGAGGATGCTGCCGTCCGAGTCGATGTCCCAGGACCGGTTCCAGGCCTCGAAACTGTCCTCGATGACGGTGGCCATGAGATCGTCCTTGTCCCTGAAATGCCAGTAGATGGAACTGGCGGGCAGGCCGCACCGTCGGGATATCTCGGCGATGGAGGTGCCGTCGTATCCGCGTTCCACGGCGATCTCGGAGGCCGCCCGGAGGATCTTCCGGCGGGAGCGTTCCCCGTCTGCACGGCGGGTCCGGGCCTTCCTGGGCCGCTGTGGCGACGGTTCCCCCTGTGCCACTTCCCTCTGTGCCGCCTCCCCCTGTGCCACGTCCACGGGCCCCACCCCCGCCAGCACGTCTCCGGGCGCGGTCTGTTCTGGCACGGTGTGCTCTGCTGCTCCGCTCATGGGGATCATCCTAGTTGTGCATGACCCCGCCCCGCCCCGGCGCGGGAGCGGCAGACCCCGCGCCCCGGCCGTGCACCGGGCAGGTCAGTTCCCCGGTGCCTGGTCGGGTGACTGGTCGGGTGCCTGGTCGGGTTCCGACGCACCACCTTTGACCTCGGTGGCGTGGATCTGAGCGTCCAGGTCCTCCGGATCCAGGTTCGCATTCGAGAATGCCGAGGTCAGGGGTAGACGGAGATTGAGGTCCGTGCCGGGGCAGAGTTCGATCCTGCCTTCGACGAGGGTGAAGTCGAGGACATGCCCGCCGGAGGTACGGTCATCGTCGATGAAGTGGACGTGGCAGCCGGGGACGGAGATGTTCTTCTCGTAGATCGGCGTCCGGAAACCTGCGATGATCCCGGAGACATCGGTGAAATGCTGTTCGGCGTCATCACCGACGGCCTCGGTCATCGGAGGGTACGGCTTGTTCTGCCTGACCACGGTACGGGTCGTCACATCCGAGAATGTCCCGGTGATGCGCACGGCGTACATGTAGTTCGCTGAGGGGGTCATCTCGTCGATGAAGGCGGAGAGCTCACTGCGCCGGATGTTCTGCGGGGCCGTCCGACTGATGCGGGGCACGAAGTTCGTGCACACCGAGTAGGGGGAGCGCTGCTCCAGGTCCGCTCGGGTGGCGGTGCCGTCATGGCGCAGCTGGTAGCAGACACCGTCGATGATGACCATCTCCCCGTCGAGCGCATCGAAGGTGCCGAGGCCGAAGTTGCCCTTGCCGAGCAGCTCTCCGACGGTCATTTCACCGTCGTAGATGCCGTCGAGCAGTGCGGACATGAGGGAGTTCTGAAAGATCGTGTGCCGGGTTACGGGACTGTCGTTCATGGGTCCAGCGTAGACGCCGGACCGGCGCTTCTCCTGTCAGAGTGCCCGGGGACACAGCCGGCGCATCGGCACTACCGGGCACCAGCCGGCGCTACCGGGCGCTAACAGGGACCAACAGGGACAGCAGGCACGGTCGGGCGTCTAGCCGGTCACACCGGTGAGCTCGTTGGGGACCTGCGGAAGTTCGGCACTGCGGAGAATCTTCCCGGTGGACAGGTCCACGACGTGCAGTTCCTTCGTGGCCGGCTCACTGACGTAGGCACGGTCACCCTGCACGAACAGGGTCGGACGCGGCTCCTGCCACTCCAGCGGCTCCTCCCACTGCCCGACAACGGGCCATGCGGCGGTCTCTTCGCCGGTGGCAGGGTCAAGGACGTGGAGCTTTCCGTCGGTGCCGAGCACGAGTGCCTCACCGGCGGGGCCACGGCCCAGGGACCGGAAGCTGTAGGAGGTGTGGATGTCGACGACCCTGGTGGTGTTCGCCACCGTGTCGGTGAGGGTTATGCGGGTGGGGCGCTCGAGCTCGGCGTCCTCGTCGACCTTGTAGTCACCCAGCACGACGGTGGACTCCTCCGAGCCTGCCTGGTTGCCGGTGCGGGCGTAGTCCTCCGTGGCCTGGATCTTGGTGAACTTCCCGTCCTTGTAGACCAGGAGCCCGTCCTCGCAGCCGAAGGCGGCGGCCTCCCCCTTCGCCGCTGCCTCACCGTGGACGCCGGGGCAGTCGCTGCTCGAAGCGATCTCCCTGTCGTCGGCGTCGAGCGCGACAACGGTGTCGCGTTCCTCTTCGGTGCCTTCGGTGTGGACCAGGGTGCCGTCCGCCAGTTCGATGGCGACACCGTGGTGCGGACTGTCAGCGGTCTTCACGGTCGGTTCCGGGGCACCGGAGTCCCCGGAGATGTCGCGGAAGTCCTCGGAGTTGAAGATCTGGATCCTGCCGTCACCGTCGCTGAACAGGATGAGCTTGCCGTCGTGACGGACGACATGGCCAGGCTTGTCCGCCGGGTAGACTTTGTCGGTCAGCTCCGGGTCGGTGGCGTAGCTGTGGGTGTGGTCACCGTGGGGTTCGGTCCAGACGCCCGCGTCGAGGAGCTGGAATCCCGCCGACGTGGAGACCATCACATGACGGCCGTCCCCGACCGGGTTGACGCGGTTGAAGCCGTCGATCTTCTCGTCGGAGATCACCTCGAGGGTTCCGGCGTCGAGGGTGAGGATGCCTCCGTCGTAGGTGGTGACGAGGCGGGGGCTGGGAGCCTCGATCTCCTCAGCGTCGGAGGCACCGTGGTCGTGTCCAGCGGCGGATTCGGAGCCGGCTTCAGAAGCAGGTGAGGACGCCGTGGCGGAGATCTGGCCGGCGTCATCGCCGTCGCTTCCGCAGCTGGCCAGGAGCAGGGCGGCGGTGAGCGCGGCGGGCACGGCCACGGAGTAGCGGCGGTGACGGGTGGAAAGGTTCATGGGGTTGTCCCTCCTCGGGAACGGTCGGTGAAGAGTCAGTGAAAGGGGAGAATGCGGGTGGTGCACGGTCAGCCGGGCGTGAGGGCCCCGGCGATGCGTTCGGCGTTGATGCGTTGCATGTCGATGTAGTTCCCGGCCTCGCCGTCCGGTTCGGTGAGGGACTCCGAGAACAACGCGACAACCTCGACATGCACCCCGGCCTCGTCGGCGAGGACGTCGGCGAGCCGCCGGGGCTGTGAGGAGTCCGCGAAAATCGCGGGCACGCCACTGTCCCGGATGACCTGCGACAGGTCCCTCAGATCCGCCGCCGACGGGGCGGCCAGTGTGGAACCGCCGGGGATGATCGCGCCGATGACCTGGTATCCGAACCTGTCGGCGAGGTAGCCGAAGACGTGGTGGTTGGTCACCAGTTTCCGACGGTCCACGGGGACGGACCCGAGTTTCTCGGCGACCTGCCGGTCGAGGTCCCTGAGCCGGCTGCGGTAGTCCGCGGCGGCGTCACGGATTTTCGCGGCGTCCTCGTCGTCGAGGCCGTCGGTCAGGCGGTCCTCGATGATCTCCGTGGCGGTGACCATCCGGGCCGGATCGGTCCAGAAGTGGGGGTCCTTCATCCCGGATCCGGTGGTCGCTCCGGTGGTCGCGTAGTCGAGCGGGTCGATCTCCTCTCCGACGCTGAGCACGTCCACTCCCCGTTCGCGGGCACTGTCGAGGACGGACTGGAGTCCCTCCTCCAGACCGAGACCGTTGGCGACGACCAGGTCCGCCTGTTCGACGTCCCCGGCCTCCTTCGCGGAGATGCCGAAGGAGTGCGGGTCGGCGTTCGGCTTCATCAGCACCTTCACGTCGGCGGTGTCGCCGACGAGGCCGGTGACCACGTCGCCGAGGATATTGGTGGTGACGACGATGTCCGGGCGTTCATCCTGGCCACCACAGGCCGACACGACAGCTGTGACGGACGCTGCGACGACCACCGTGGCAAGAAGACGTCGCATCATCTACCTCCGACCACGGCGATCGCGGACGGGTGGCCCCCGAGCCCGAAGGAGCGGGTCTCCCGCAGCCCGTCACGGACGTCGAATTCGGTGACCTTGCCCACCTCCGGGTCGGAGACGTAACCGCGCTCGGAACTCAGGGCGAGGGCCGGGGCAGCGTCCCCGTCGCCGGTGTCGCCGTCGCCGGTGGCAGCGGCGGGCGCGGCGGGTTTCTTCCGAGCGGTGGGTGTCGCCGTCGCCGGTGGCAGCGGCGGGCGCGACGAGTTTCTTCTGAGCGGTGACCTCGCCGGTGGCCGGGTCGACGGCGTATCCGGTGCCGTCCTCGTCGAGGGCGAAGACCACCTTGTTGTCGGGCGACACGGCGACGGAAGTCACCGGGGCGTCCGTGGCGGCGGTGGTCCACGAGCCTTCCTCCGGGTCGAGCAGGCCGAGCCCTCCGTCCTCGAACGCGGCTGCGACGAGGGACCGTCCGGAGGTGAGGGACCATGCCCGGCCCTGCGCCCCACCGGGGTAGGCGATGAGCCGGCCGGTGAGTGCGCCGTCCCCGCCGTCTGTGATGACGAGGACGCCGTCCGCGCAGGCGAACAGGGCGGCGTCATCTGTCCCCACCGCCCCGTGGATGTCCGGACACGAGGTCTCACCGGCGAGCCCTGTCTTCTTCCCGGACTCGTCGAAGGCCCCGAGGGTGTCCGGGAGTTCATCGGCGTCACCGGGGGCGAGGGTGCTGACCACGTGGTCGTCGAAGGGGACGGCCACGCCGTGGTGGGCGCCGACCTCGAACTCCGTGGCCGGGTCCGGCATGGTCCCTTCCCCGCTCTTTGCGGCGTCCTCCAGCGCGGATCGGTCGTAGGTCTCCACCTCACCGTTGCCGTCGGAGAACATGCTGACCCGGGACCCTGCGGACACCACATGGCCGGGCTTCTCCCCGGTGGCGGTGCCCACGACGGCCGGGTCGGAGCGGTAGTAGTGGAAATGGTCGCCGTGGTCGACCGTCCACACCCCGCTGTCGATGGCGGTGGTGCCGGCGTCGTCGGAGGTGAAGAGGTAGCGGTTGTCGGCACCGGTGAGCGACGGGGCGTCCATCCTGGTGACTGTGTCCCCGGTGAGCAGGTCAACGAGGGTGAGTGTGTCATCGCCGGACACCGCGAGCCGCAGTTGCGGCTCTTTCGCCTCCTCGGCCCCTTCGACGTACCCGTGCGGGGTGGCGGACGCCACGGTCCCGCCGCTGGTGGGGGACGCCACGGTCCCGTCGTCACCGTCTGTGCCGCAGGCTGCGGTGCTCAGTGCCAGCACCGGCGTGCAGAGCAGAACTGCCGCGTACTGTCGTCTCATCTCTCCCCTTACTAGAAACGATTGTCATTACGGATACGCGGGTGAACCTTACACATCACCGAGCGCCCTGCCAACACACAGAGGAAGATGAGCCCTCCGACGAGGGTGACCGTCGCCCCCGCAGCGGTCTCCGCATACCAGCTGACCAGCAGTCCCACATACACCTGCACCACCCCGAGCACCGACGCGACGACCATGATCCGGCCGATTCCGCGCACCAGCAGCACCGCCGTCGCCGGAGGACCGATGAGCAGACCGAAGACAAGCAGCGTGCCGACCACCCGGAAGGACACCACCGTCGCCAGGGCGACGAGCAGGAGCATGGCGGCGTGGGCCAGCTTCGGCCGCATCCCCAGGGTGTGCGCCGTACGCGGATCGAAGGTCAACGCCGTGAACGGCCGGTGCAGCACCAGACACGCCACCACCCCCGCTGCCGTGGCCGCCGCGATCACCGCCACATCCACGGCACCCACCCCGAGTACGTCCCCGAACAGGAAGGAGGTGAGATCGACCGCGAAGGAGCCGGAGTGGGACACGATCACCACCCCCAGTGAAAGCATCACGATGAACTGCAGGCCGATACTCACGTCCCGGGACAGTCCGGACACCCCGCTGACCACGACAACACCGAAGGACATGACCACGGCACTGACCGCGGCGCCGAGCATGAGGTTCGTCCCGAGGACGGACGCCACAGCCACCCCGGGCAGCATGCCGTGACTCATGGCGTCGCCGAAGAAGGCCAGACCACGCAGCACCACCCAGGTTCCGATGCACGCGCACAGCACGGCGGTCAGGCTGCCCGCGAGCAGCGCCCGGGACACGAAGGAGATCTGGAAAGGGTCGACGAGAGTTGCCATAACGTAATGATTATCATTACCGTTAGGTGATGCGCGAACCACTCCGCCTCACCGACGTCACCCACAGCTACGCCGGCGACCGCCGCACCACCCCCTCCCTCGACCATGTCACCGTCGACTTCCCCGCCGGATCAGTCACCGCACTCGTCGGCGCCAACGGCTCCGGAAAATCCACCCTCCTCGGCGTCCTCGCCGGAACACTGCACCCCTCCCACGGTCACATCACCGGACTGCCCGACGCAGTCGCCCTCGTCCCCCAGCACAGCGCAGCCCCCGAACTCTTCCCCGTGACCGTCCGCGACACCGTCGCCATGGGCAGATGGCGCGACCGGGGCCTGCTGCGCCCCCTCACCCGCCACGACCGTCACCTCGTCGACCTGGCGATGGAACGCACCGGCGTGACCGGGTTCGCCGGCCGCACCCTCGCCGACCTGTCCGGAGGCCAGCGGCAACGCACCCTCATCGCCCAGGGCCTCGCCCAACAGGCCCCGCTGCTCCTGCTCGACGAACCCCTCTCCGCCGTGGACGCCGCCACCGCCGAACTCGTCACCCGCGCCGTCGCCGAGGAGAAGGACGCCGGAACCACCGTCATCATCGCCACCCACGACCCCGTCCAGGCCGCCGGAGCAGACCGGGTCATCACCCTCGACCACGGAAGAGTCCCGGCATGAACCACCGCCCCACCCCCGTCACCGTCCTGTCCGGCTTCCTCGGATCAGGCAAGACCACCCTGCTCAACGCCGTCCTCGCCGACCGTGGCGGACGCCGCATAGCGGTCATCGTCAACGACTTCTCCGAAATCAACATCGACGCCGCCCTCATCGCCGGGGAAGGCCACCTCACCCGTGGCGAGGACCGTTTCGTCGAACTCACCGACGGCTGCATATGCTGCACCCTGCGCGAGGACCTCGTGGAATCGGTCGGCGGACTGGCCCTCAGCGGACGCTACGACCACATCCTCATCGAGTCCACCGGCATCTCCGAACCGATGCCGGTCGCCGCGACCTTCGGATGGCAGTGGGAGGACGGCACCCGGTTGTCCGACGTCGCCCCCATCGACACGATGGTCACACTGGTTGACGCCGTGCAGTTCCTCAACCAGATCGGCGAACACCTCCGTCTGGCGGACGCGGACCGGGGTGCGACCCCCGACGACGAACGCACCGTCGCCGATCTCCTCGTCGACCAGGTCGAGTTCGCCGACCGCATCTACGTCACCAAGGCCGACCTGGTCTCTGCAGACCGGCTCGCAGCGACCATGACACTGGTACGCCGGATGAACCCGCGGGCGGCAGTGGACATCATGGTCGAGGGCCTGAACCACGGTGCCAGCGTCGTCGACCAGATTCTCGGCGCCAGACTGTACAGCGAAGCCACTGCACGCACCTACGAGGGTTACACCGAGGAGCTGGAGAACCCCCACACGCCGGAAACCGAGGAGTACGGCATCAGTTCCGTGGTTTTCCGCGGGAAACGCCCGCTCGACCGGGGAAAACTGCTTGAGACCCTGCGTTCCACCACCGGTCTGGTTCGCTCCAAGGGATACTGCTGGATCGCCGACCGCCCCGAACTCGCCCAGGTGTGGCACCAGGCCGGACCCGACCTGTCGATCCGCCCCGCCGCCCGCTGGGAGTCCACCGGGCTCACCCCCGGCAATGAGGTGGTGCTCATCGGGGTGCGCTTCGACAGTGCCGCGCTACTGGAGAAACTGGAGGACGCCATGGTCCCCGACACCGGAGACTACCGGCTCGCCCGGTGACCCCGCCCCACCCCCCCAGAGACGGCACAGAGACGGACCCGGGCTCAGAAAACGGACGAGGCCAACCGCGTCCGGGCCCGCACCGTCGCCGGCGCGGCCTCGTCCAGGAGCAGGACGAGGTCAAGGAGACGGCTCCTGAGCCGCCCGAGCTCCACCGCCGACCACCCTGCCGACCGCCCCGAAGTTGAACCTGCCCCTGTGCCCGCCTCTGCCCCAGACAGTGACCCGGCCGGTGACCCGGTCAGTGATGCCGAAAGTAGATCGACCGCATCATCGGGTCTGTCGGCGAGGACGAGCACATCGGCTGCACGCAGCAGCGTGGACAGGTCACCGTGATCCGCCCTCCGGCTCCCCTGCCCCGGGCCCTGGCGCAGCTCCTGCTCTGCCACCGCCAGCGCGGTGAACACAGCGGCACGGTCAAGGTTCTTCGTCCTGACCAGCACACCCACCGCCGCCCGCGCCCGACTCAGGGTCCGTCTCTCATCCGGTCCGGGCCGGTCCTCCAGCATCCGGTCGTAGAGGTCGACCGCCGCCTCCGGCCTCCCCTCACCGACCAGATCGGCGGCCCGGCGCAGTCGTGGGTCCGGTTCATTGCCCGTGTCAGCACCACCGGCACCGTCCCCGGCCTGCGACTGGGACCCGACCACAGTGTCCTCCGGAAGCCCGGACAGGCGCGTCGCCACCGTGGAGACGGTGGCCTCCACCCAGTCCGGGCAGTCCACGCCACGGTCGCCCAGGGCGTCCTCCGGAGTCCAGGAGGCCACCCCTGTCCCCCCTGCGACAACAGTGACCGTGGGCAGGGACCGGGGACGGAAGGACGCCACGACACGGGGAAAACGGTCGGCGTCCACTGTGGCGAGAATCCAGCGCAGACGTGCCGGGGAAACCCTGCCCACCAGACTGCGGCGCAGGGCGGACATGCCGGGGTCCACCGGCGAACCGAGGAGGACCACGACCGGGACCTGCTCCGACCGGGCGATGACCTCGGTGGGCAGGGTGAACGGGGTGACGTCGATGACCGGCGAGACCGTGCGCGACGGCCGCCCCGCGACGGTACGGGGAGACCCGGTGCGCGCCACAGCATCATGCGCGACCGGGTCGACCAGTCCGGTGACGACGAGATCGCGGACCGGGTCAGGGCTGCAGGATTCGTGCGGATGCTCCACCTGCGCCACTGTAGGCTCCGGAGCTTAGACGCCGGCCTTCTCGTCGGCGACCGCGGCAGTGACGCGCTTCTTCAGCAACGCGAACTGCTCGTGGATCTCCTGCGGAACCTTGGGGCCGAGGAAGGTGAGGTACTCGTCGTTGTCCTCGATGTCGTTGGACCACTGTGCGGGAGGAGCGGTGAGAGCCTCACGGATATCCTCCTCCGGCTCGGTGACACCGTCGAGGTACAGGTCCTCGTAGCGGGCGGTGTGGCCCACGACGGTCTCCTCGGCACCGACACGACCCTCGATACGGTCGACGATCCACTTCAGCACGCGGGAGTTCTCGCCGAATCCCGGCCACAGGAACCGGCCGTCCTCACCACGACGGAACCAGTTGACCAGGAACACGGCCGGCATCTTGTCCCCGCCACGCTTGCCCATGTCGATCCAGTGCTGCAGGTACTCGCCGGCGTTGTAGCCGATGAAGGGCAGCATCGCCATCGGATCGTGGCGCAGGGAACCGACCGTGGCCTCGGCGGCGGCGGCAGTCTGCCCGGACGCGAGCAGGGCACCGACCATCGTGGCGTGGTCCCAGTCGTAGGTCTCGGTGACCAGCGGAACCGTGTCGGCACGACGTCCTCCGAAGAGAATGGCGTCAACCTTGACACCCTTCCAGTCGTTGAACTCGGGGGCGGCGGTCGGGCACTGCGCGATCGGCACGCAGTACCGGGAGTTCGGGTGCGCGGCCTTCTCGGAGGACTCCGGGGTCCAGTCCTCACCCTTCCAGTCGATGAGGTGGGACGGGGCGTCACCCATCCCCTCCCACCAGACGTCACCGTCGTCGGTGAGCGCCACATTGGTGAACAGGGTGTTGCCGGCGTCCATGGTCTCCATGGCGATGGGGTTGGACTGCCTGCTGGTTCCCGGCGCGACACCGAAGAAACCGTTCTCCGGGTTCACGGCGTAGAGGTGACCGTCCTCCCCGAACTTCATCCAGGCAATGTCGTCACCGACGACCTCCGCCTTCCACCCGGGGATGGTGGGGGTGATCATCGCGAGGTTGGTCTTGCCGCAGGCGGACGGGAACGCACCGAGGATGTGGTACGCCTTACCCTCCGGGCTGATCAGCTTGAGGATGAGCATGTGCTCTGCCAGCCAGCCCTCTTCCCTGGCCATGACCGAGGCGATACGCAGCGCGTAGCACTTCTTGGCGAGGATGGCGTTTCCGCCGTAGCCCGAACCGTAGGACCAGATCTCCTTGGTCTCCGGGAACTGGGTGATGTACTTGGTGTCGTTGCACGGCCAGGGGACGTCCTCCTCACCCGGCTCCAGCGGGGCGCCGACGGAGTGCAGGCAGTGGACGAAGTCCCCGTCAGGGCCGATCTTGTCGAGCGCGGCCTGACCCATCCTGGTCATGATGCCCATCGACAGGACAACGTAGGCGGAGTCCGTCAGCTGCACGCCGAGCTTCGGCTCCGGATCGTTGATGGGGCCCATGCAGAACGGCACGACGTACATGGTGCGGCCCTTCATCGCACCGGAGAAGTGCTCCCGCATCTCCGCCTTCATCGCCTCCGGCGGGGCCCAGTTGTTCGTGGGGCCCGCGCCTTCCTCGTCCTCCGAGCAGATGAAGGTGCGGGACTCGACCCTGGCCACATCGGCAGGGTTGGACCGCGCGAGGAAACTGTTCGGCCGCTTCTCCTCGTTCAGCTTGACGAGCGTGCCCGCGTCCACCAGCTCCTGAGAAAGCCGGTCCCGCTCCTCCTCGGAGCCGTCCACGAACACCACCCGGTCAGGTTGGAAGAGCGCCACCGAGTCGGTGATCCACTGCAGCAGTTCCTCGTTGGTGGTGGGTGCCTGTCCGACGAGCCCGGGGATGGTCATGAATTCTCCTGACAAGGGTGGTGAAATCGAGAGTTGTCGCGCACTGTGCCGGGACTACCCGACACTGACCCTCCCACCCTAACCCCATCCCCCCCGATCCACACACTCCCATCCGCCTACCGTCCAGTTATGTGTGGAACCTGTGGGGGTGACGGGGGGTGTACCGGGGGAGGACGCCTCACCCGACGGTTCCCCGGTGCACCTCTGCCAGGACGACCAGGACCCGTCGAACCCCACGACTGACAGCCGGTCCACCAGGCCGTCACCGTCCGTGTCGGCGCAGACCACCAGTCCCAGGTCACCGGTGAGGGTCACCGCCTCCTCGAGCGCGCCTTCCCCGAGATCGTGGGACGGCGGAAGCCCGTAACGTACCCCGTCGATGTCCAGCACGAGGTTGCCTCCGCCGCTGTCCCCGTCCACGGGCACGAGACCGTCGAACACGCCTGCTCCACCGCCGGTCCCGTCACCGCTGGTCCCGTCGTCGAACATGTCCGGCAGACCGTCCGTGGCATCCCCCGTGAAGTCCCCCGTGAAGTCCCCGTTGAAGAACCCGTTCACCGCAGTCCACCCCCGCTCAGTTCCAGGACCAGTGCTTCGGCTGCCCGGGGCGTCCTCAACCTGCTGACAACCTCAGCCACCACCACACCCCACCGTCTCCGCAGACGTGTACGCGTCCGTGCCCGTCGCCGCGCCCGGCGCTCCGCGGTGACCGTCCGCCACCTCAGCACCGCCAGCACCAGGGCCACCACCACCCCGGCGACCGGCGGCACCACCGAGCCCTGTCTCTTACACCCATCTAGATGGTAATACGCGGACGCCACCAGCACCAGAAGCATCCGGTTGTGGTCCCCGCCAGGTTCCTCTCCGCCGTACGGGTCACGGGAACCACCGTCACCGACGTCACCGGGTCCCTCGCCGACACCGTCACCGCCTGCGCCGGAGTACGCACTCTCGTCCCCGCGCACCCGGGGCCACTCCACCCCCTGTTCCAGGACGGTGCAGCGCAACCGTGCCAGGAAGAGCTCTCCGAGCGCGTCCGCGCCGACCGGGTCGGCCGGATCGGGACCCCCGGACGAGGGGTCGAGCAGGTCTGAGATGATCCTCTCCGCGGACAGTCTCACCGCCACCTTCACCCGCTCCTCCCGGTCCACGTCAGCCCGGCGCGCGTCACGGAGCCAGCGGGGGACATCGACCCACAGGGAACTGACGGTCTCCGCCAGTTCATCGAGCGCCACAGGATCCGAGACACCGTCCCGGCCGGGTCTGGCGGGTCCGCCGGGTCCGTCGGGTCCGTCCACCTGCCCGGGCCGGGACCGACCCCACCGTACCACCGTCACCCCCGGACCGTTGCAGCACGGCCGGGAACTGCCCGTGTACAGGACACATCCACCGGTGGCGTCCCTGACCGCCCGCACCACCGCGGCGTCCCGCTCCGCACCGGTGCCTCCGTCCCCACCGGTCACCGCAACCACCCCGTCAGCGATGTCCGGGCCCGCACCGACCACGAACTGTCGGTGCGGCACCCGTCGTCGCAGCTCCTCCGCCACCGTCTCAGCCTGCGCACGGTCCGGCCCGATCACCGAGACCACCGTCCGGCCCGTCCCCCCACGACGCCTGTCCGCCGCCCCGGCAC
The DNA here is from genome assembly GCA_900049755.1 of Corynebacterium provencense. GTDB lineage: Bacteria > Actinomycetota > Actinomycetes > Mycobacteriales > Mycobacteriaceae > Corynebacterium > Corynebacterium neomassiliense. The sequence continues at coordinate 98,774 of LT160593.1, read as the reverse complement.
GTCCACCGGCACCGGTCTGAACACCCCCGGGAGTTCCCGCTTCCCTCGCCTGCACTGCACTCACTGTGCTGTCCCCCCTTGACTGTCACCGCGCCGGCGCTGTTTCACCGGCGCGCCTGTTCTGCCACAATGGCATGGATGTCTACTACCGATACTTCCCCGGAATCCCCTGATTCCCCTCACCGGTCCCACCGCGGGCGACCGTTGCAGACCGAGTTTAACGACGGTCGCGACTATCCGCGACTGGGCAGCTTCAGTTTCCGCCGCGGAACCCTCACCGACAACCAGGAAGCCACCTGGCAGAAGTACTGGCCCACCCTGGGACGGGAACTCGGGGACGACCCGGACACCGCCGACAACCAGGTCATCGACCTGGACGCCTGGTTCGGCAGGACCGGTCACGGGACCATCGTGGAGATCGGCTCGGGCACAGGAACCTCCACCGCGGCCATGGCCCCCTCGGAGTCCGACCGCAACATCGTGGCCGTGGAGATCTACCGGCCCGGACTCGCGAAACTGCTGGGGGCTGTCGTCCGTGGCGGAATCACCAACGTCCGCATGGTCAAAGGTGACGGTGTCGAGGTCCTGACCCGCATGTTCGCCCCGGGAACCCTCGACGGTGTGCGTATCTTCTTCCCCGACCCCTGGCCCAAGGCACGCCACCACAAACGACGGATCATCCAGTCCGGCACCCTGCACCTCATCGCCTCCCGCCTCAGGCCGGGAGGGATCCTGCACGTCGCCACCGACCACGCGGACTACGCCGAATGGATCGACGACCTGGTCGACGTCGAAGACGACCTCGAGTACCTCGGTTGGCCGGAGGACCGGGACGAGACCGTCCCGGTCCTGACCGACCGCAAGGTGATCACGAAGTTCGAGGGCAAGGGGCTGGACCGGGCCCACGTCATCCGCGAGTACCTGTGGCGCAGGAAGTGAGGGTGGTGACAGTCACGCAGGTCACCTGACCGGCCCGGCAGCCTGACCCGAACTGACCGAATGAACCGACCTGGCTGACCGGCACCACCCAGCCGGCGCCACCCACCCGACCTGACGAAAGGATCCTGCGTTGTTCACCAGATGGGGAGACATCGCCTACCGATTCCGGCGGGTGATCCCGGTCGTCGTCATCGCACTGATCGCACTGCTCTACCTGCTCGTGGGAACCAGACTCGGCGACCGCATGAGCTCCGAGGGATGGGACGACCCCTCCAGTGAATCGACCAGGGCCGCACAGATCGAACAGGACGTCTTCGGGAGGGACGCCTCCGGCGACGTCATCGTGCTCGTCACCCGGGACTCCCCCGGGACCGACCTCACCTCGGACGCCGTGCACACCGAAATGTCGCAGCAGCTCAACGCCATCGCCGCGACCCACCCCGACCAGATCAGCAGGATCCACAGCTACTGGGACACCCGCCAGTCGCAGATGATCACCGCGGACGGGTCATCGGCGTTCGCCTCCGTCAGTCTCCAGGGCGTCGCCGACGAAGTGCTGGCAAACTACCGGGTCATCGAGGACCAGCTCCACAGCATCACCGTCCCCGGGGCCACGGTAGAGATCGCGGGAGCCACCGCCGTCTCCGGGGCACTGGACACCGGCATGAGCGACGACATCGCCCGGGCGGAGGTCATCGGCCTGCCGGCGGTGGCACTGCTGCTCATCCTGGTCTTCGGATCGGTGGTCGCGGCGTTCATGCCGCTGCTCGTCGGCGTCCTGTCGATCCTCGGTTCCATGGGGATTCTCTCCCTGATCGCCGAGATCACCATGGTCAACACCTTCGCCCAGTCGGTCGTGACCCTGCTGGGACTGGGACTGGCGATCGACTACGGCCTGTTCATGGTCTCCCGGTTCCGTGAGGAACTTGCGGAAGGACGCGACATCCCGGCCGCGGTGCGCAACACCACGGCGTCCGCAGGTAAGACGGTCGTCTTCTCGGCACTGATGGTGGCGGTGGCACTGTCGAGTCTCCTGCTGTTCCCGCAGGCGTTCCTGAAGTCCGTGGCCTACGGTGCCATCTCCGCGGTCGGACTGGCCGCACTGCTGAGCGTGGTCGTCCTCCCCAGCGTGTTCTCCCTGCTGGGTCGAAACATCGACCGGCTGACCCTGTTCCACCGGGGCAGGACCCGCGACCAGACCCTGCACTCCTGGTGGGGGCGGATACCCGAGTTCGCCATGAAGCACGCCAAGATCCTCACGGTGGGCCTCGTCGGCGTTCTTCTGGCCCTGACCCTGCCGTTGGCGGGAGTGAAGTTCGGCGGCATCAACGAGACCTTCCTCCCCCCGGACGACCCGACCCGTACCGCACAGGCCGACTTCGACACAGCATTCCCGACCCTGCGCACTGACCCGGTGAAACTGCTGGTCAAACAGGATGACGGCGGCAGTACCGCGGTCGGCGAAGTCTACCGGCAGGCCAACTCCGTCGAAGGCCTCACCGCCCCGTTCCAGGTCTCGCAGCCCACCGAGGACGGGGTCACCGTCCTGTCCGCCGGCATCGCCGACAGGGACGACAACGACCGGATCGTCAAGGCACTGCGCGACATCGACGTCGACGGGGCGACCGTGCTCGTCGCCGGTACCCCGGCGATGGAGGTGGAGTCCATCGACGCCCTGTTCTCGAAACTGCCGTGGATGCTCCTGTACATCATCGTCGCCACGTTCATTCTCCTGTCCCTCGTCTTCGGCTCGGTGATCCTGCCGGCGAAGGCGGTGATCATGAACCTCCTCGGCACCGGTGCCACACTCGGGATCCTCACCCTGCTGTTCGTCGACGGGGTCGGAGCAGACCTGTTCAACTTCTCACCCGGACCGTTGATGAGCCCTGTCCTGGTGCTGATCGTGGCGATCATCTACGGACTGTCGACGGACTACGAGGTCTTCCTCGTCTCCCGCATGGTCGAGGCACGTGCCCACGGTGCCACGACCAGGGAAGCCATACGTTTCGGCACGGCGACGACCGGGGGGATCATCACCGCGGCTGCGGCGATCATGATCGTCGTGTGCGGCGCCTTCGGGTTCTCCTCGATCGTGATGATGAAGTACATCGCCTTCGGCATGATCGCCGCACTGCTCATCGACGCCACGGTCATACGCATGTTCCTCGTGCCTGCACTGATGGCCCTGCTGCGCGAGGACTGCTGGTGGGCGCCGCGGTGGGTGACCCGGTTGTCGCAGAAGATCGGGCACAACGAGAGGCTGGAGGGGGTGGCGTCCTCCCCCGCCGGTTCCGGACTGTCTGACCGAGCCGGCGACAGTGACCGGCCGATCCCCTTCGCCGAGCTGATGGCCCGGGTCGCCGCGAGGGACAACGCCGCTGCCGGTGACGGCAGTGACTCAGGCCGGGACACAGGCCGGGACAGCAACCACAGCCGGGACCACGGGCACGGCGAGCGGACCTGATCAGTGGACCACAATTCCCCAGTTCCCTCGGAACCGCCGGACAAGCGACCGGACATGCGATCGGACCACGGGACGCCTGTGCCCTACAGTCGGCACCGACGCATCAAAGTCTTCATGCGCGACCCCAGGGTCCGCGCCCTGCTGACCCTGCTGATACTCGTGATCGTCGCCTTCGCCGCACGCGGTCACTACCACCTGTTCTCCGAGGGATGGCAGGCCATCAAACAGGCGAACAACTGGTACGTCGTCGCGGCGTCGGTGGCGATGATGCTGGCCATGGTCGCACAGGCCGAGGTCATGGTCGTCCTCATCCGGTCCGCCGGCGTGCAGGTGAAACGTTCCACGGCCAACGCCCTCGGCCTGGCGGCGAACGCGTGGTCGTCGACCTTCCCCGGAGGCCCTGCGATATCCGCGGCCATGATCTTCCGGGAGCAGTTGAAGTGGGGTGCGACCCCCGTCGTCGCCAGCTGGTACATGGTCCTGTCGGGGGCGTTGTCCGGGGCGGGGATGGCTGTCCTCGGGTTCGGGGCGATGTTCCTGCTCAGTGCGGAGGTCCACCCCTACTCGATGGGTCTGACCATCCTGGCCCTGTGTCTGCTGGCGTGGGGGATGAACTGGACCGCGAAACACCCGGACACCGTGGAGGCCGGTCTGCTGCGGGTACTGCGGTGGTACAACCGCCGACGCCACGCCCCCGAAGACCGGTGGAACGACAGACTCTCCGGGTTCGCCGACCAGCTCAGCGCCGTCCGGATCTCACCGGGAAAGCTTCTCTGGGCGGTGTCCCTGTCGATGCTGAACTGGATCGCGGAGATCTTCTGCCTCCTCTTCGCCGTCCACGCCGTCGGCGCCACACCCCCGGTCTCCGGCGTCGTCCTCGCATTCATCACCGCCAAACTCGTGGGGCAGGCGCAGATCACCCCGGGTGGTCTCGGCCCGGTGGACGCCACGCTCGTCGGCATGCTAGTCGGCGTCGCGGAGATGGCCTCGGCCAAAGCCATCGCCGCGGTCATCGTCTTCCGGATGATCAGCTTCATCGGACTGGCGATCATCGGCTGGCTGGTCTTCCTGTGGACCTTCGTCCGCGACACGGTGGACCCCGACCGTCCGCCGACCTTCCGGCAGATCGCCACGGGGGTTGCCGTGCACGGTACCCACGGCGCCCACGACCACCCGCACGGTGCCGGTGCACGGGACGGCGGGGATCGACCGTCCCCCCGCACCGGCGGGCGGCCCCTATACCACACTCGGAGGGTATAAGAGACCGGTGGCCCGCCCACCACGGGCGTCCCCCCGCCCCGGAGCCGACCGGACCCACCTCCGCGACAGCGGGCCTCGGCATCCGGAACGCCGTCATCGCCGACGTCGTCGCGGTGCTCATCTTCGCCCTTCTGGCGCGGATCGCGCACAATTCCGAGGATCTCCCCCTGTCATTCCTCGGATGGCTGGACACCACCTGGCCTTTCCTCATCGGCACAGTGCTGGTCTGGGGTCTCATCGCCGCCGACCGTCTGCGTTCCGCCCCGGGCAGCGGACTGCTGATCTGTGCGGTCACGTGGGTCACGGGCATGGTGTTCTGGGGGTTGCGGCACGGTGAGGTCCCGCACTGGTCCTTCATGATCGTCGCCGCGGTCATGCTGGTGGTTCTGCTGATCGGGTGGCGTGTCGTGGCGTCACGGCTGACCTCCCGTCGCTGACGACGAAGTCCCGGAACGCCGCCACCGGAGGTGCCTGCGTTCCGGACGCCGACCACACCACCCCCAGTTCCCGTCGCCGGCGGGTCCTCAGCGGTATGACCTGCATCCCGGGCAGGCGCAGGTTGGGGTCGTCCAGCGGCAGCATCGCCACACCGAGCCCCGCCGTGACCAGTCCGGCGACCGTGGTCAGCTCCATGGACTCGAAGACCAGGCGGGGCCGGAATCCGGCGTCCTCACTGAGCTGGTCCAGGATCATCCTCGTGCCGAAACCTTCCAGCATGGCGACGAAAGGCTCCTCGCGCGCCTCGCGCAGGTCCACCGAGGTGCGTGGGGAACCGTCCGGACCGGTGGCCAGCCGGTGACCTTCCGGGACCGCCAGGCCGAGGCGCTGCTGGGCCAGCTCACACCAGTGGACCTGCCCGGCACGGATCTGTGCGACAGGTTCCGGCCCCACGAAGGCCAGGTCTGAACGGCCGTCGACGACCCGGTCGACCAGTTGCCGCGCCGCCCCCTGCACCAGTTCGAACTCCACGGTCGGGTGGGCGGCCCGCCAGGTCCGCAGCAGATCAGGGACCATCCACGTGCCCAGGGAGTGCATGAAGCACAGTCGGACGGTACCGCGCGCAGGGTCGACGAGCCGCCGCACCGCCTCCACCCCGTCTGCCCAGGTGTCGCGTGTTTTCCGGGCGGTGTCGGCGAGAAGTTCACCGCGGTGGTTGAGCACGAGGTTGCGTCCGCGCCGGTCGAACAGGGTGGTGCCCACCTCCGCCTCCAGGCCCGCCAGGCGGCGGGAGAGAGAGGACTGGCTCAGGCCGGTGGCCGCGGCGGTGTCCGCCATGTTGCAGGTGTCCACGAGATCGAGGAACCACCCCAGGTCATCGATGCGCATAACGGGACTGTACAGCCTGCCTGTTGCATTTTGCGGAGGACGCCCCGACGCGCACGATGGGAACCATGACGCCACCCGGCAACGCCCCCGCCACTCCCCCGGGCGCGGGCACCACAGCCCGCCGAACCACCGGACTCGCCCCCGGAGACCCCGGATACCGTCGGGTCATGGTCGCCGCCGCGACCGCGGGACTGGCGTCCTTCAACGCCATGTACCTGACCCAGGCCCTGCTTCCCTCCATCAGCGACAGCCTCCGGGTCTCCCCCACCACCGCCGCCCTCACCGTCTCGGCGACCACCGGACTTCTCGCCGTCACCGTCGTCCCGGTGAGCATCATCTCCGAACGCATCGGACGCCGCACCGTCCTGCGCGCCTCCGTCCTCGCCGCCACCGTCCTCAGCCTGCTGCTCTGCCTCGCCCCCGGCATCAGCTCACTGATCGGACTGCGCGCCCTCCAGGGCATAGCGGTGGCCGGGGTCCCGGCCGTGACGATGACCTTCCTCGCCGAAGAGATCCGCCCCTCCCACCTGGGCAGGGTGATGGGCCTCTACATCGCCGGCACCTCCATCGGCGGACTGATGGGACGCCTCATCCCCTCGTGGTTCCTCGAGATCACCGACTGGCGCGGGGCCGCCCTGGCCGGAGCATCCGTCGCCTTCCTCCTCGGACTGGTGTGCGCCTGGGCCCTGCCGCCACAGCGCAACTTCACACCGAAGAAGATCACCCTGCGCCACGAGGTCTCCGCCTTCCGCAGACACTGGCACAATCCGAGGCTCGTCCCCCTGTTCCTGCTGCCCTTCATGCTCATGGGGTCCTTCGTCTCGCTGTACAACTACCTGGGCTTCCAGCTCACCCGACAGTTCGGCCTCAGTGAGATCTGGGCCGGGATGGTCTTCCTGCTGTACCTGTCGGGGACATGGTCGTCGGCCAGGGCGGGTGCACTGTCCGCCCGCTACGGTCCCGGGAAGGTTCTCACGGCGTCGTCGGCGATCTCCGTCGCCGGCCTGCTGGTCATGCTCGTCCCTGCACTGTGGACGACGGTCCTCGGAGCACTGATGTTCACCGCCAGCTTCTTCGCCGCCCACTCCACGGCATCCGCGTTGGTGGGTGCGCGGGCCGACGGTGACCGGGCCGAGGCGTCCTCGACCTATGTCATGAGCTACTACCTCGGCTCCTCGATCCTCGGCTGGGCACTGGGGCACGTCTTCGACCTGGGGTGGACGCCACTGGTGATCTCACTGGCGGGGGTGCAGCTGGTCTCGCTCGCCCTGACCCTGTACTCCGACCGACGGGAAGGAAGACGGGAAAGAAGACAGGGAGGACGCCGTGGAGAGCGCCGGCGAGGACAGAAGGCGACCAGTTCTGCGGCGGGCCACTGACACGCCGTGAAGGTGTCCGCCGTTCACCAGATTCGGTCGGCAAAAATATCCGTATTGTGCATGGAAACACGTTGGACGGCGATAGGATAACCCGGACAACAGGAGGCGGAACCCCGCCCACGTATCTGACGGACGCCACGGGCGTCGTTGACGGAGGAAGAGAACAATGGGACACATCAAGGGCAAGCGCTTCGTCGGCATCCTCGCCGTCGGGCTCGTCGCCACCGGCGGCATGGGCGTCGCCATGGCACAGGGCGGCATCTCCGCCAACCTGTCACTGTCGAACACCATTTTCTCCCAGACCGTCCACGGCCTCGACGGCCAGGGGGTGGCGATCTTCGTCGGCAACGACAAGCTCAGCGGCGGTGACGTCGCAGTGGCGAAACTGAAGTTCACCAAAGCCGAGATCACCGACCTGTGCATGGCCGCCCCCCTCGAGATCCCCGGCCTGGGGGAGAAGAAGTTCCAGATGAAGGTGCCCGGCAAGAACTTCAGCGCCGAGAACCTCGTCATCGGCGCCCCCGGCCTCAACGGCGGGATGACCCTGATCAAGCCTCAGATCGGTGTGGACGCCTCCCAGCTCGACGACGGTGCCTCTGCCGGCCAGTGGGGAATCGCCGCGGACGCCATCCAGGCATTCGACCAGAAGATCAAGGCCACCTCCATCTCCGCCGACCAGCTCACCGCCGCGGGTTCGCAGGTGTCCGTCGTCGACGCCGACAAGGCCGAATGCTGATGACCGGCACCCCCACCCCCGACACCCCGGGAGATGTGACACAACCTCTGGACGGTGCCGCGGAGGTGACCCCCGACGCCGGACCAGGTGCCGAAACCACCAGCGAGAAGCTCGAGAAGAGCAACCGCAGGTTCACCACCTGGCGCCGACAGCGCGCCTTCGGCGCCGGCCTGCTGATGATCCTCGGCGGAGCGGTCATCCTGACCCCCGCCTACCTCAGCCTGGAGATCTCCAACATCCAGATCCAGATCTCCACCCTGGCGGGAGTCTCCACCCTCGTCATCGGCATCCTCCTCATCGTCTGCGGACTGATGACATGGTTCCGGGGTGAAGGCCGGATCCTCACCGGGGTCGCTGCGATGGTCCTGGCGATCGTCGCCCTGCCCCAGTCCAACTTCGGCGGATTCATCATCGGCACCGTCCTCTCCCTGGTCGGCGGGGCCATGGCCCTGGCCTGGACACCCCAGTCACGTGACGAGGCCCGGGCAGAGAAGAAGAACCGGAGAGAGGAGAAGGTGAGGTCGAAGGAGCAGAAACCGGGTAAGGGCGGTTCCACCACCGCCGTCGCCGCGGTCGCAGCCCTCGCCGCCCTCACCGTCGGACTCGGGGCACACACGCCCCAGGCCTCCGCCCAGATTCCGGGCCTGCCCGAACTCCGGCTTCCGACACTGCCCGGCCAGGACGGTCAGGCCGGACAGCAGGTAGAACCGGCAGCCCCGTCCGGCACCGGTGCCACAGGAGGAGACGCCACGACCACGGCCCCCTCCACCACACCGGCGGCACCCTCACTGCAGCTGCCGGGCCTGCCGGAACTCCGGCTGCCCGAGCCGACCCTGCCGGACGGTACCGCACTGCAGCAGAACATCGACGGTGGCCTCGACGCCCTCGGCGTCACGGTCCCCGGGCTCAACGTCGAACCTCCGGCACCGGTGCAGGGTCTGCTGCCGATCACCGGCAACACCTTCACCATCAAGTCCGACCGGACCGCAATGACGCCGGGGATGAAACTCTCGGTGGTCACCGTCGACACCCTGCAGGGGCCGAAGAAGGCATTCCGCATCGACTCCGACCGCACCGTGCTGACCAACCTGCGGGTCCAGTTCCCCAACGGCGTCCCCGGACTGCAGGACCTGGGCCAGGACACGCTCGGGGCGGTGACGACCCTGTCCGGGAACTTCCACATCTTCGTCAGGAAGATGACCATCACCGCCGAGGTGGCGGGGGTGGACACCGGCCTGCCGCTCACCCTCGACGCCGAGGACCTGCCGGACAACATCGTCCGGGAACTGTCGAAACTCGGTCTCGGGCTGCCGGACTTCCTGTCCGGTCAGACCGACATCCTCAACGGCACGATGGAGACCTACCTGGTCACCTCGGATGTGCTCGAAGCCCCGACCAACGACATCGGCCCCTGGCAGAGCTGACAGGGGCAGACAGGGGGCCGGCAGGGGGCCGGCAGGGGGGCCGGCGGGGGGCCGGCGGGATTGACCTACTCGGCCGGGTCCCCCACACCGGAACCGGAGGACGCCACGGCCGGCTCCTCCGCCTCGGGCGCGGTGCTCTGCCCGGTGCTGGACTCCGCGGCACTGCTCTCTGCCGGCGTACTTTCCGTGGTACTGCTCCCGCCCGTGGAGCCGGAGCTGCCTGAGACGGAACCTTCCACCGAACCGACGACATCATCCCATGTCAGCGGCGAGTTCGCGATGAGTGAGAGAATGTCGATGACAGTCGTCAGGTTGACGGTGCCCGTCGCCAGTGCCCCGGCGACACGCGCGACCCGGCCCCAGTCCGTGGTAGCCAGGGAGCCGACGAGCCGGCCGTCCTCGAGGGACCCGGTCGCCTCCGGCGCGTCGGTGGACTCGGCGTCCTCACCTGGCGCAGGTGCCGGAGACTCAGACGTCGGGGCCACAGACGTCTGGGCGACAGTACTGTCGGCCGACGAGCCCGGCACTGTCGGATCAGCGGAGCTGACCGGCACCAGAAGCGCCGCGGCGGTGACCGTGGTCAGTGCCGCCACACCGACCCGCGACGACAGACGGGCCGACAGCCGCGATGAACGACGGGAAGAGCGGAGCGTGGAAGCGGATAGGGAGGAAGGGAGGGAATGGAGAGACACAGGATTACCGTCCTTGCGGAATCGTCGGTTCGTGAAGTTCACGGTCCCCGCCACTGACGACCGGGACCCGTTGACCACTAAACCCTCTCCGGAGCCTCTCCGCCAGAGGTGAATTCACCGGGACGGTAATTTCCCCGGAGAACACCCCCACCGCCGGCACCACGACCACCCGGCCACCCCCGTCACGGCCCGGTCGGCCACCCCCGCTGCCCCTGGATCAGTGGCGCTACAGTGGCGCTACAGTGGCGCTACTGTGGCGCGACAGTGGCGCTACAGCGGCATGATCGTGTGCTTCTTGGGCACCTCGGGCACTCTCTTGTCCTTCAGGATCCGCAGTGACTGCCGGATCCTCAGCCGGGTCTCCGCAGGATCGATCACGGCGTCGATGTACCCGCGTTCCGCCGCCACATAGGGGCTCGTCATGTTGGCGTTGTAGAAGTCCATGAACATCTTCTTCGCCGCCGGACGCTCCTCCTCAGGAAGTGCCGCAAGCTGTCTCCCCTGCAGCATCACCGCGGCACCCTCCGCACCCATCACGGCGATCTGGGCGGTCGGCCAGGCGAAGTTCATGTCCGCACCGAGGTTCTTCGACCCCATCACCGCATAGCCGCCGCCGAAGGCCTTGCGGATGACCACGGTCACCTTCGGCACACTCGCCTCGACCATGGCGAAACCTAGCTTGGCCCCACGGTGGATCAGGCCCGCCTTCTCCTGGTCGGCACCGGGCAGGTAGCCCGGAGTGTCCACCACGAAGACGAGGGGGATGTTGTAGGCGTCACAGATCCTGATGAACCTCGCCGCCTTGTCCGCGGCGTCCGCGTCCAGGCACCCGGCCAACTGCATCGGCTGGTTGGCGACCACACCCACCGAATGCCCGTCCACGCGGGCGAAACCGGTGATCACGTTCGGTCCGAAGTCTGGCAGGACCTCGAGGAAGTGGTCGTCGTCGAAGATGCGGGTGAGCACGTCGGTCATGTCGTAGCCGGCGTTGGGGTCGTCCGGGACAATGTCGAGCAGTTCGGTGTCCGTCCCCGACTGTTCGTCACCGGGCGCCCAGAACTCCGGCGTCGTCTCGAACGCCGACGACGGGAGATGGTCGAGCAGTTCGCGGGCGTAGTCGAAGGCGTCCGCCTCATCAGGGGCGACATAGCTGAGATTGCCGCGCTCCGCCTGGATCCGGGCGCCACCGAGTTCCTGCATGCTGATCTTCTCGCCGGTGACGGACTCGATGATCGCCGGACCGGTGACGAACATGGTGGTCTGCTCTTCCACGCCGATGAGGAAGTCCGTCGTCGCCGGTGCGTACACCGCACCTCCGGCACAGTTGCCCAGCAGGATCGAGATCTGTGGGGACTGGCCGGACAACGGGAGCTGGCGGCGGGAGATCTCCGAGTACATCGCCAGGGACATCACGGCGTCCTGGATCCTGGCACCACCGGAGTCGTTGATACCGACGACGGGGCATCCGATACGGGTCGCGAAGTCCATCACCTCGCACACCTTGTTGCCGAAGGTCTCGCCCACGGAACCGCCGAACACGGTCTTGTCGTGGGCGTACACGGCCACGGGGCGCCCGTTCACCCGCCCGTACCCGGTGACCACGCCGTCACCGTAGGGGGCGGTGTCGTCGCCCGGGGTCTGGGCCAGGGCACCGATCTCGGTGAAGGTTCCGGGGTCCAGCAGGGCGTCGATGCGCTGCCTCGGGGTCGTCCGTCCGGCGGCGTCCCTCTTCGCCCGCGCGCGTTCACTGCCCGGGTCCAGGGACTCCTCCGTGCGCCGCCGCAGGTCGGCGAGCTTCTCCGCGGTGGACCGGCCGGAACCGGGCCCGTAACGGTCGTCTGTGCTCTCGCTCATGGTGCTCACTCCTCCCACGCTAGCTGAGGGTGTCAAGGTGTTCGGTGATGCGGGCTCCGACGATGCCGATGGCCGGCTCGTCGGGGACACCGAGATGGTCTCCGGGCAGGTGGACGATCTCAAGGTCGTCGACGATACCGCCCCATCCGCCGTCCGGTGCTATCTCGGCGAAGCTGGGTTCCAGCTCGATCGCGCCCTCGTGCATGCCCTCGGACTTGTACAGGGTCACCGGGGCAGTGACGTCGGCCCAGCGGTGGAAGTCGAGGGAGTTGAGGATGCGGGTGTCGACGAAACTGGCGCGCTGGTGTTCCAGGACACCGGCGGCAAGGCCGTGCCCGGAAGAGTCCGAGGTGCGCAGGAAGGTGGTCATCAGGCCGATGAGCGCCTCCTCACCCTGCTCGTCGAGCAGGTCGTGCGGCACCGGCAGGTCGATCCCGTAGGTCTTCGACGCAAAGGCGGAGTACCTGTCCCAGCGGGCGTGCATCTCCTCCTTCGTGTCAGGGGCCGGGTGGAGGGGCTGCACCAGGTCGAGAAGCTCCAGATGACCGACGGTGACCTCGGAGTTCTCCAGACGGTGGGCGACCTCGTAGGCCAGGGCACCGCCGAAACTCCAGCCGCCGAGAACCACCGGCAGGCCGTCGGCGAGCGCGGTGATGTCCTCGACGTATGCTCGGGCACGCTCGTCGAGACTGCCTTCGAGCCTTTCCACCCCGTACACCGGGACGTCGTCGGGGAGGCGCCGCGTCAGCGGTTCGTAGACCACCGAGGAACCGCCCGCCGGGTGGAACATGAACACGGCAGGACGCCGCGAGCCGGAGGGACGCTCCCGCAGGACACGGATATTGCCCTCCACCTCTGTCTCGAGGAACTCCCGGGCGATGTCGGACAGGGGTTCGACGGTGCCGGCCTCCATCACCTGCTGCGCGGTGATCGAGGATCCGGACCGTTCGTTGATCCTGGCGGCGATCGTCTCCGCTGTGGCGGAGTCGACGGGCGGCAGCGGGCTGGTGACACCGGCCGGAGCGGCACCGGTGACGGAGGCCCAGGTTCCGAACACCATGCGCTCGGCGGCATCGCGGGGGGCGACACCGACCCCGGTCGGGGCCTGTGCCTGTGCCGCGGAGGCGTCCGTCGTGCCGGAGGCTCTAGATGTGTATAGAGGACGGGCCTGTGCCTGTGCCGCGGAGGCGTCCGTCGTGCCGGAGGCGTCCGTCGTGCCGGCTGAAGTGTCGGAGGCGGCGGTGACGGCTGCGTCCTCACGGGCATCCTCACCGGCGTCCTCACCGGCGTCCTCACCGGTACTTTCCCCGGTGTTCCCGCCGTCGGCCACCAGAGACTCGACCATCGCGATGACCGAATCCACGGAACCGTCCCTGAGCTCCTGGACATTCAGCGGAGGAAGCCCGAAATCGTACTCGACACGGTTCTTGATACGCATACCCATCAGAGAGTCCAGCCCCAGGTCGATCAGCGGCAGCTCCCCGGGAAGGTCGTCGGCGTCATAACCCATCGACTCGGAGACAATGGCACGCAGCCGGTCAGCCACCGACTCACCGGACTCCGGGTCCCACCTCTCCGATGACGTGTCGACAGCGGGTAGGGCGTTGACCGCCCCCTTCCCGGTGGCCGACCTGTCAGAGACCGGGGCCACCCCGCCTGCAGCACCTGCAGAAACCGCCGGAGCAGCAGCTCCCCCGCCCTGCGGTGTCGCGGCCGACCCGGAGGCGGTGGCGAACGCTTCGCCGACCAGCCGGGCGGAACCGTCGGCGGCGATGTGGTGCACATGCACCGTCAGCCCGCCGAGACTGCGCTGCACAACGGTGGTCACGTCGTCCCCCGGGGCACCCGCCAGGGCACCGTAGCTCTCCACAGCGGAGACGACCGCGTCACCGTCGACGGCGTGCACCGCCGCCTCCGCCACCGCGGACACGCTCGTCACATCGGACAGCGCCGCACTGAACGCGGTACGACCGTCCGGCAGCGCGACCCTCGCCCCGGGCATGCCGCGGACCGCACCCCCGCCCGGGCGGGCGTCGGTCCAGTGACGCTGCAGATTCCAGTGCATCCCCGGCAGGTCAGCCCAACCACCCGGCCCCGCCAGCGCGGTGAAGTCGATGTCCGCACCACGGACGTACAGTTCCGCGACCGTGGTGAGGAAGGTGTCGGCGGCGGGATGCTTCCGCTTGAGCAGGAACATCAGGGAGGCGTCCCCGGCGTCACGGGCGAAAGCGGTGTTCATCAACGGCATCAGTGCCACCGGGTTCGGCGAGAACTCCACGAACGTGCGGAAACCGGCGTCGAACTGGCTGCCCGTCGCGTCCGAGAACCACACCGGCTGACGCGTGCACCGCACGAAGTAGTCGGCGTCATGGGGAGTGTCCCCCGGCCGGTAGACCACACCCCTGTCCACGGTGCTGTACAGGGGCACGGTGATCGGACGGGCGGTGATGTCACAGATCTCCGCGTGCAGCTCACCGAGCACCGGGTCCAGCATGCTCGTGTGCCCGGCCCCCTTGACCTGCAGCTGACGGGCGAAGCGCCCCTCACCGTCGACGAAAGCCACAAGATCGGCGACCTGCCGGGCAGGTCCGCCCACCGTCGTCATACCCGGCGCGGCGTACACCGCGGGCTCCACGGCGGAGAACTCCGGGTGCTCCTGCTGGAAGGACGCCAGCTCATCCACCCCCAGGTCGATGACCGCCATCGCACCGAGCTTGTCCTCGGGCAGCAGACGCTCACCCTCACCCATCAGACGGGCCCGGTGACAGGCGACCCGCACAGCGTCCTGCATCGACAGTCCGCCGACAGCGTACGCCGCCGCGATCTCACCCATGGACTGCCCGACCACGGCGGACGGGCGTGCACCCGCCGCGGTCATCAGGTCGGTCAGCGCTATCTGGATCGCCGTGATACCCACCTGTGCCGTCTCCAGGTCGTAGTCCCGGGCGTCATCGGTGACCAGTTCCACCAGATCCCATCCGGACTCGGCGGCGACAACCTCCGCGATCTCCCGGACACGTGCCGCGAACAGGGGGGACAGGGTGAACAGTTCCTTGCCCATCTTGCGGTGCTGGGAACCGAAACCGGAGTACACCCACACCGCACCCATCCGGTCGGGACTGTCCGCCGCAGCCACCCCGGCACCTTTCTTCCCCGCAGCAAGGCGGGCGACACCGGCGGACGCCTCGTCGAGCCCGTGCGCGAGGACCACCCCACGGGACCGTCCGTGACTGCGGCGTCCCAGTGTCCGGGCAGTGTCCGTGAGCAGCGACTGTCCCGCCCCGGCATTGTGACCGTCATTCCCGTCATGGCCGCCCAGCCAGTCGGCGAGGTCCGAGGCCGCGGTGCGGCGCCGAGACGGCAGCAGACCGGACACCGGCAGAAGCTGCGGAATTCCCAGTTCGGACTTCCCGCCGTCACCGTCGTCCACTGTCTGGGTGGCACTGCGGTCGAACAGGGCGGGCCGGTCCTCCCGTGCCTCCGGGTCCGGATCCGGCGCAGCCCCCTCGGGGGCGACGACCACGACATGCGCGTTCGTTCCACCGAACCCGAAACCGGAGACCCCGGCGACCGGGTGGCCGGAGTAGGCGGGCCACTCCCGCGGATCCTCCACGACCTCCAGGTGGTCACGGTCGAAGTCGATGTACGGGTTGGGCCCGGTGAAGTTCAGTGACCGGGGAAGGACGCCGTGACGCATCGACTCGACGACCTTGATCACCCCTGCCACGCCGGCGGCGGCCTCGGTGTGCCCGAAGTTCGTCTTCGCCGACCCGAGGAGCAGTGGACTGGAGTTGTCACGGCCCTCACCGAGGACACGTCCGAGAGCACCCGCCTCAATCGGGTCGCCGAGGATCGTGCCGGTACCGTGTGCCTCGACATAGTCGACGGTCCGCGGGTCGATCCCGGCGTCCCCGTAGGCCTGCTGCAGGACAGCGACCTGGGCCTCCGGATTCGGGGCGGTCAGGCCGTTTGACCGGCCGTCCTGGTTGACCGCGGTACCGGCGATCACGGCGAGGATGTCGTCACCGTCCCGGCGCGCGTCAGACAGCCGCTTGAGCACCAGCACCCCGGCGCCGTCGGACCGGACGATGCCGTCGGCGTCCTCCGAGAACGCCCGGATGCCACCGGTGGGACTGAGGACGCCCAGCTCAGAGAAGGCGACGGTCCCGAACGGGTTCGCGAGAATATTCACGCCACCGGCCACTGCCAGGGTCGCTTCCCCGGTGCGCAGCGCTGCGACCGCGTCATGGACGGCGACGAGGGAGGACGAGCATGCGGTGTCCATGGCGACCGAGGGGCCGCGGAAGTCGAAGGCGTAGGAGATCCGGTTGGCGACCACGGCCGTGGAGTTCCCCGTCAGAGCGTACGGGTGCGCCGCAGTGGGGTCGGCGCTGATCAGCATGCCGTAGTCGTTGTTCGTGGTACCGATGAACACACCGGTGCGGGTGCCGCGCAGCGTGTTGGCCGGAATGTGCGCGTCCTCCAGGGCCTCCCAGGTCAGCTGGAGCAGTATCCGCTGCTGGGGGTCCATGTTCGCCGCCTCGACCGGGGACAGCCCGAAGAATTCCGCGTCGAAGGAGGCGATGTCGTCGAGGTAGCCTCCCGTGAGCTGGGCGGCGGACATCCGACGGACCATCTCAGGGTCACCGTCGTACTCGCTCCAGCGGCCTTCGGGCAGGTCGCCGACGCCGCTGCGCCCCTGTTCGAAGAGCTTCCACATCTGGCTGACGGACTCCGCACCCGGGTACCGGGCGGCCATACCGACCACGGCGACCTGCCGGTCGGAGGGGTCCTGCCACGCACCGGCGGCGGAGGCCGCCTGCGGGCCGGGGACACGGTCGGACCCCGACGTCCCGGAGACCCGGGCCATGACATAGGACGCCAGGGAATCGACGGTGTTGTACTCGTAGGCGACGGTGGCGTCGAGTGTCACGCCGAGCAGGCGTTCCAGGTCACCGGACAGGACCACCACATCCCGGCTGGACAGGCCGGACTCCTCCAGGGGACGGTCATCTGCGATGTCCGCGGGGTCGGTGTCCGTGGTCCTGGCCACCCAGTCGTGCAACCAGGCACGCATCTCGGGGACGGTGGTGGGGGCACTTGCTGGCGTGGTCGACATGGTCGTGGAGATTCGCCTTCCTGAGGTTGTCGCCCGGGTGTCTCCCGGGTACTGCACTGTGGTTCTGCTGGCGTGATGCTGTCGTACTGCTGTCTGAGGGGTTACGGCGGTCGCGTACGACGACAGCGGAACAGCGGCCTCCGTCGGTACTCCAACGGCACAGGCCGCCCGACTGCTACAGGCCGCCGGTCAGGGCACCGCCGGCACAGAGGGACAACTCTACCGGGTGCCCCTGTGACGGGTCACGGGGCTCAGGCGAACGCGCCTTCCGCCCACGCCTTCGCGGCGACCCGGCGCGCGATCTTGTTGGCGGAGGAACGCGGCACGGAACCACGGTCGACGATGAGGACCTCGGCGGGGCTGACACCGTGGACGGAGGTGACCGCCGCCCGGACCGCTGCGGCAGCGTCACCGTCGAGGGCAGGATCAGCCTCCGGGTCACGCTCGGCGACGATGATGAGCTGCTCCACGCCCTCCCCTTCCCCGGGGGTGGCGGCGAACGCGGCAAGGACACCGGGGAGGATCTGGTCCGTGGCCTCCTGGGCGGTGGCCTCAATGTCCTGCGGGTAGTGGTTACGGCCGGCGATGACGACAAGGTCCTTGATCCGGCCGGTGATGTACAGCTCACCGTCGACGGTCACGGCCAGGTCCCCGGTACGCAGCCAGTTGTCCTCCGGGGCGCCGGCGGCGGCACTGCCTTCCCCTCCACCGTTGAGGCGGCTGCCGACAGGCAGCACGTTGCGGAACGTCTCTACGGTCTCCTCCTCACGGCCCAGGTATCCCGCGGCAACGTTGTCACCGTGGATCCACACTTCCCCGACAGACCCGGAGGGGAGCTCAGTGCCGGTGGCGGGGTCGACGATCACGATGTACTCGTTCGGCCCCGGCTCACCGACGGACATGATCGGCACGGCGGTGCCGGAGTCCGCGGGAACCTCGACGGCGGTGCCCTCCGAGAGCTTCTCGCGGTCGAAGACCCGCAGCCGGGGCCGGTCCTCGGTCTGCGGGGTGGTGACGAACACCGTCGCCTCGGCGAGACCGTAGGAGGGCCTCATCGCGGTACGCCGGAACCCGTAGGGGCCGAACACCTCCTGGAACCGGTCCACGGACTGCAGGGACACCGCCTCTGCCCCGTTGATGATCCCCTCGACATGGCTGAGATCCACGTCGGCGAGATCCTCCCGCTCCGCCGGGTCGGCGTAGCGGGCGGCGAGCTCCAGGGCGAAGTTGGGAACCGCCGCGTACACGTTGACGGCGTCCTCCCCCACTGTCCCTTTCTCGTCGAGCTGGCGGATCCACCGGCCGGGGTCCTGGATGAAGTCCCTCGGCCCCATGATGTCCTGCGGGATCCCGAGGATGAGGCAGAAGGACGCCAGGATGATGCCCATGTCGTGGTGCAGCGGAAGCCAGTTCACCAGACGCATCGGCATCTGCAGCTGGCCGGCCTGGAACACCTGGAGGACGTTGGTGACGATCGACCTGTGGGTCAGGACCACACCGGCGGGTGTGCGGGTGGACCCGGAAGTGTACTGCAGGAAAGCGGGGTCACCGGCCTTCGGTGCCAGCTCCGGGTGCTCCATCAGGGCGGCCATGGGGTTGACCCAGTCCTCGGCCAGGGAATCCGGGAGCGCGTCGACGGTGAGGATCCTGGGACGCTGCCCTGCGGGCCGGTCGGAGAAGTGGCCGCGTACCGCCGCCGCGGAATGCCTGTTGGTCAGGACCACGGTCGGAGTCGAGGACTCCAGGACTGCGGTGAGGTGGGCGCCGTGACCGGGCTCGGTGGGATCGTAGAGGGGCACGGGCACCGTGCCGGCGTAGAGGGCGCCGATGAACCCGATGAGGTACTCGGGACTGTTGTTGGCCAGGACCGCTACCCGGTCACCGGGGGTGGTGACCTGCCGCAGCCGGACGCTCACGGCCTTGATCTTCGTGTTGACCTGTGCACGGGTCCAGGTGACGACCTCTCCCCCGCGGGAGGCGGAGTAGTCGTGGAAGCGGAAGAGGAGGGAATCCTGGGTGCCCTGCATCTGCGCCATGGCGAAGAGCATTTCGTTCATACCCGAGAGGGTCAGCTGGTCAGGGATGCTGATGTTCCCCTTGTCGTCGTAGAACTGCTGCATCGCGGCACTGATGTCCATGAAATCTCCTCTGTGGGGTCTGTCCTGCGGATGGCACCCCGCGGCGCACACGGTAATGCCCGTCGCGTGGTTTTCTCTTTGGAACCTTAACGGTTTCTCCTGTCAGAGGTCCCCGTTCGGGGTACCCGCGTGTCCCGGGACGGCCGTCCCGGGCACGCTCACCTGCCCCCGTCGATGATGCCCCGCGCCCAGGACACCACCCACTGGGGAACTGTCTGACCGGGGACGACGTTGCCGTTGGTCGAGTAGCGGGCATGTATCCCGTTCGCTGCCACGAGATCGTTGGCCCGCTGGATGGCGTTACCGATGTCACGGGGTGCACTGCAGACAAGGTCGGCGGGATCGCAGAACTGGTTGACCCTGTCGTTGAGCGCCCCGAAGTCGGTGGGACGCGGTCCGCGCATGGTCGCCCCCGGGACGATGGGCTGGACCAGGAGGTTGACGGAACTCAGCGCGATCTCCGCACCGATGCCCTGCACTGCCGGACTCCCGACGAGTGTGCCCTTGCCGTCTTCCCTGCGACCGTCGGCGATGAGGGACACTCCGGCGACGGTGTCGGCGGGCACCGGACCGTTGCCGTTGCCGATGTCGGTGGCCAGGTCGCCGGTGAGCACCGCCCCCTGGCTGAATCCGACGAGGAGGAACTTCGTCCCCGGGCATGCGCCGTGGGTGGCGGCCAGTTCGTCACTGACCCGGCTGTAGCCCTGGTTGCGGGAGTCGTCGTAGGTCATCTCGGTGAGGGCGTTGATGTTCCGGAACTGGGCGGCGTAGGGCAGGGTCCAGACCTTCACCCCGCCGTCAGCGCCGGCTGCGGTGGCCTGCCCGCCGTAGGCCTCCTGCAGCGGTCGGGTGACGTTGAGGAGCAGTGAGTTCGGGTTCGCTGTGGGATTCACAGGGTCGTCGTCCGCCCGGGACTCCCAGGTACCGGGGGCGGCGATGACCTCGAACGCCGGACAGGACGCCGGCTGTTCGGCTCCGGTGGTCTCCCCCGGGGCCGGTACAGGGCCGGTGGGCGGGGTGTTCTCGTTGCCACGGCCGCCCAGCCAGGTGCCGACGCCCACGACGAGAATGACCGCGAGCACGAGGACTCCGAGCACAGTGAGGATCTTCTTCATCCTGCCGACGCTACCCCCTCAGACTGACAGGACGCTGGGAGTCGGCGAAGCCCCGTGGGAGTTCTCCGGAGCGCAGGGGAGAGACCCGGCGCTCTCCGCGGAGATCAGGAGCAGAAGTGGGCTTCTGCCGCAGAACGGATCACCGAGGCAGATTCCTCCGGAGCCTTGTCGGTCACCCCGAGTGTGCCGAGCTGGCCTGCGATGGCGGGGACGGAGAAACTTTCGCGCCCCTCCGAGTTCGCCTGGCACTGCTCGTGCCCTGCGGCGATGACCTGGTCCTGGGTGACCTGGTCGGTGATGTCGATGCCGTTGGCCCTGAGTTCACCGAGGAAGGCGTCGTCGGCCTCGGAGCGGACGGAGGAGGCGGGGGGCAGCTCGGTGATCTCCGTGACTCCGCCGTCTGCGGTGGAGCCGGACCCCTCCTCACCGGCTCCGGAACCATCGTTGCCGGAATGGGGGTTCGGCGTGGTCGTCGCGACGGTGCCGTCCGTGGACGTCGGGTTGGCCGGTACAACGGTCGACGGGGCGACCGCCGCTGTTCCTGTACCTTCAGCTGTCGAGGAATCGTCGCCGCAGGCGGTGAGACCTGCCAGTGCACCTGCGGTGACCAGGGCGAGAATGCCGAGAGAAACGGGGCGGCCGCCGGCGTGTGCCCGGTCGGTCAGCTTTGTCATCAGGTTTCCTGTCCTATGGGGCTGCATCAGGGGCGGTATGAGGGGCACCGTCAGATCTGGTCTTCGCGGAGTTCACCGTGCTGGAAGGTGACCTTCTTCACTCCGTTGTCGACCACCTCGTCAGACACCGGGAAACCGAGGCGTCCCTGCTCGTAGCCCTGACGACCCCATTCCTCGAAGATCTTTCCACGGGAGAGCTTGTGCGCCCCGGTGGCGGCGGACCAGTAGATGTTGCCGTTGTCGAACTCGCTGAAGGCGCCACCGTTGATCTTGATCTCGTCGGTGTTCGGGAAACCGAGACCGGACTTCGACGGGCCTCCGTCGGCGATGTACTTCTGGGCGATGACGCCCTCGACGTACCTCACCTGCCCGTCGGGGTCACGGACGATCACACCGTTCTCGAACTTCTGCCAGGCTCCGCCGTCGATGCCGGTCTCAGCTTCGGTCGGGAAGCCCAGGGGGCCTCTCTCCCAGTTGTTGCGACCCCATGCGTCGATGATGTCCTGCTTCACGGCGACGGCGCCGGTCTCCGGGGTCCAGTAGATGGCCCCGTGCTCGAAGGTCACGAAGCGACCGCGTCCGTCAGCGATGGTGTGCTCCTCCGAGGTCGGGTAGCCGAGGAAGGAGTCCGGCCCACCCATCTCGGAGTAGCGGGCGCTGATCCGTCCCCAGGTCGCGTGAGCACCGGTGGCGGGGTTCCACCAGACACGGCCGTTGCGGAAGTCCTGGACCTTGCCCCCGTCCTTCGCGTCGTACTCGTTGGACAGGCAGGTTCCGAGTTCGGTGGAGTACGTGTTCGCGACCGGGGCAATGGCACCGACCGGCGCGCAGCTGGTCGAGGTGTCCCCGGCTTCCAGGCCGAAGGTCTTGGCGATGTAGGGCCAGGCCTGCGTCATCTCGTACTGCCAGTACGGCCAGTCGTGCGTGCCGGAGGGACGGAACTGCTGGATGACGTCGACACCGGCGGCGTCCGCCGCGGCGACGAAGGTGCGGGTGGTCAGCATGGCCATGGCCTCGAGACCCCAGGCGGCCGGGTTCTCCGGGTATCCGGGGATCGGTCCCTGCGTGTCGTAGGCGCCGGCGTTGCCGTTTCCGGAGGAGGCGTAGACGGTGATGCCCTTGAGCTTCTCCACGTGCTGCTTCGGGTCGTTCTCGTTCCACCGGGCGGACCCGTAGGGGCCCCACATGTTCACGGCGGACAGGCCGCTGGTCTCGTGGATGGCGTAGTCGATCGCCATCGGCATGCCGAAGGAGGTGGTGTCGAGGTAACCGGAGAACGAGCCGACGAACTGGAACATCTCCGGGTGGTGCTCGGCAAGGTTGACCGCCGCGGTGCCGGACATGGAGAGGCCGGTGATCGCGCGCTGTTCACTGGTCCTCCAGCCTTCCCGGAGGACAGCGGGCAGTTCATTGATGAGGAAGGACTCCCACTTGTAGTTCACCTCACCGTCCGGCTGGTCCCAGTCGGTGTAGAAGGAGCCTGCACCGCCGACGGGCATGATCACGTTGACGTTCTTGTCGGCGTAGAACTGGGCGATGTTGGTCGACAGCGTCCACCCGGACTCGTCGTCACGGGCGCGCATGCCGTCCAGTGCCCAGACCGCGGGGAAGGTCTTGTTCGGCTGGCTGTACCAGTCTCGGGCGAGGAGGATCTGGACCTTGACCGGCTGGCCAGGCATGGCGGCAGAGTTGATGTACAGGTTGACCCACCGGTCGGTGAGCCACTCCACCTTCTCCACGGAGACCCCGGACGGAAGCCCGGACAGGGCCTGCTGCTGCACCGCCTGAGGCACCCGCTCAGGAACATTCTGCGGGTCGAGGTAGCCGCCCAGCACGGAGGGGTTGGGCTCGGGGGCGTTCTCCTGGGCGACGGCGGTACCTGCCAGCGGCAGGGCGACGGCCACCGACAGAGGCAGTGCGAGCACCGAGGCGGCCAGACGACGCGTCCGGGCCGCGCGCGGGGATTTCCGGGCGGAAGGTGTCTTCATGTCTCGTTATTCCTCTTTAGTCTCGTAAGTTCTGTCCGTGGTGGCGGTCCGACCTTCCGCCGGACGCCACGGTGGAGCATCGACCTGCACGACCGTCAGCCGCCGTCGGACAGGTTCCCCTCCTGTCCGGCAGGCGGTGTCAACCAGGCGGGCACCATTATGCCAGTCGGTCGCCGACACTGTCCGCCGACACTCCAAAAGTCTCAAGTATCAGTTGAAGGTTGGTGCTCAGACTATCACCGGAGAACTGACTCCCGGGGAAGAAGTCCACTTCCCACCGCACACGGGGGGGAGCGGTACACCTCTCAGCCCCGCCCGTCCCGTGGTGGGCCTAGGCGCAGGTCCACTGACCGCCGCGGTAGCAGACTCCGAGCGAGTCCAGGATCTGCGGGCGGGCCTTGGCGAGCTCAGGGGTCCACAGCGTCCAGTTGTGCACCCCGATCATCGGGTAGCTCGAGGTGACCTGAACTCCGGCCACCCGCGCCGCCGCCTCATAGGGCATGGTGAGGGTCTTCGCAAGCAGCTCCAGGGCAATGCCTGTGACGCCACCGATCGGGTCACTGAAGAAGTTCCCGGCGTCCACCAGGGGGTTGGGGATCCCGGACGCCGCCGCAAGGTAGACGGGCATACCGCTGAGACGGCCCACATTCGCCATCGGGTCATTTCGGCTCCGCGCCGGATCCCAGGGGGCACCCCACATGTCCCACACGGACGCCCCCGGAGAACCCGAGGTCATGGCGACCTGCAGGGCCGAGTACATGCCCGGGGCGGTGGTGTTGAGGTAGCCGGACAGTGAGGTCACCTGTTTGAACTGGTCACGGTGGTAGGCGGCGAGGTTGAGTGCGGCCGTCCCACCCATCGACAGGCCGACGATCGCGTTCTTCTGCGACGAGATCCCGAAACCCTGCTGCAGCTGGGCCGGCAGTTCCCTGGTCAGGAAGGTCTCCCAGCGGGGCTTCTTCGGGGTGGTGATCCCGTTGAAGTTGCCGGACCAGTCCGTGTAGAACTGTGACGCCCCTCCGACCGGCATCACCACGTTCACGTCATCGTCGGCGAACAGGTCCGCCCCGTGACCAAGGTAGGTCCAGGCGTTCCAGTCGTCCCGGGCGCGAAGTCCGTCGAGCATGTAGATCGCCGAATCGGAGTTGGAGCGCTTGATCTGGACCTGGATGTCCTGGCCCATCGCGTCGGACCAGAACCAGCAGTTCTGCACCCAGTAGTTGTAGGGGCTCCAGCTGCAGCGGGGCCCCAGTTCCGCGCGCTTGTCCCCGCCGGCCGACGCCGTCGGAGCGGCGACGGAGGCCACGCCCAGGGCGGCGGCCACGGCCACGATCAGTGCAGCGACCTTGCGCCCCAGGCTCCGTCCCGCGGACCTGTGCTTTCCGGTGCTCGTCGTCATCATTCCCTCTTCCTGCTGTGATTCCGGTCAGGAACCGTCTTCGGTCACGGAACCTATCGCGCCACAGGACGGGAACGTTACCAAACAGTGACTATGGTCTACAAAAGTACCTGGTGAGAGCACTGTAAGGATCAGAGGAAGCTGTATTTTCTCAGTTCAGCTCAGGAATGACATACACGGCGACGGCGATGACCACGACCCACGCGAGCGCGAGAGCCTGCAGTGTCCGGTCCTTCAACGCGATCTCGTCGGGCGCACCGCCCTCCCCCCGGTCGACATCGGCCGCGTACCGCAGGATCGCGACAGTGAACGGCACCATCGACAGCTGGTACCAGACCGAGGCATGCCCCGGATGCTGCTGGCTCATGTCGAACCCCCACAGGGCATAGAAGACGACCACCACAGTGGCGGCCATCGTCCACACGAACCGGAGGTAGGTCGGGGTGTAGCTCTCCAGGGAACGCCGGATCTTCGCACCTGAGCGCATCGCCAGCTTCAGTTCCGCGTACCTCTTGCCGGCTGCCATGAACAGGGACCCGAAGGCCGCGATGAGCAGGAACCACTGGGACAGGTCGATGTCCGCCGCCACGCCTCCGGCCATCGTGCGCAGCATGAAACCGGAGGAGACCAGTGCGATGTCGATGACCGGCTGGTGCTTCCAGCCGAAGCAGTAGCCCAGCTGCAGTGCGATGTAGACGGCGATGACGATCGCCAGTTCCGGTCCGGAGGACGCCAGGAAGCTCAGCCCCACCGACAGTGCGATGAGGACAACCGCCATGATGTAGGCCAGCGGCACGGGAAGAACCCCCGCCGCGATGGGACGGTACCGTTTCGTCGGGTGGGCGCGGTCGGCCTCGACGTCACGGGCGTCGTTGATGAGGTAGATCGAGGACGCCCCGAGGCAGAAGACCACGAAGGCGATGACAATGTCCAGGATGACATCGGCGTGGAAGAGCATGTCGCCGCCGGCTGCGGCCGGTGCCGCCACGACCAGGACGTTCTTCACCCACTGCTTCGGACGCAGGGCCTTGACCATCGCGTCGGGCAGGTTCCTCGGCGCCCGTGGCGTCCTCCCTGTACCGTCCGGGGAGGTCTCGGTGTGCCCCTCCGTCCACACGGCCGTGTCCTCGTCGAGTCCGGAGGTGTGCGGCTCGGACCCGATAAGTCCACCGTCGGGATTCTGCCTGTCGGGATTCATCGACCGTTCTCCTTACTCTCTGCCCTGTCAGTTCCGGCCCTGCGGGACCCCGCCCGGTCTGTCATGAACCGGTGCACGGCCTGCTCCGTCAACGCCCCGAGCACAGCCCCCGCAGCCACGTCCGTGGGATAGTGGACGCCGAGGGCCAACCTGGACGCCATCATCACGGGAACACCCGCCAGGGGCACGGCCGAGCCCGTGATCCGGGACAGCGCGGCAAGTGCCGCCGTCGTCGAGGTCACGTGCGAGGAAGGGAAGCTCAGACTGCTCGGGGTACCGACACCCACCGTGATCCGGGGATCGTGGGGGCGCCTGCGACGGACGACACGTTTGAGGACCACCGACGTCGCGTGCGCGGTGAAGGCGGCGGCGCCGAGAGCGATCCACGCGTCCCTGCCCGTCCGGCGGTCCCGGCTGTCACGGGCGGAGAACGCTCCGACGGCAGCCAGCGCGCACCAGCCCAGGGAGTGCTCCCCGAAGTAGCTGAGCCCGCGGGCCACAGTCCGGACGGCAGGCCCGGCGGGAGTCCGGACCACGGCGTCCTGGAAGGCTGCCAGCAGGTCGTCCTCGCGACTACTCACCGACACTCTCCGGTTCGAAGATCCGGCCCCATGCCTCCGTGCTGGTGAGTTCAGGAAGTGCGACACGGTAACGCTGACGCATCTCGTCGAAACGGGTGAGCACTTCCTTCTGCAGTCGGACGGACTCCGTCGCAAGTTCCTTCGCCTTGTCCCGGTCCCGCTTGCGGAAGACCACTCCCCTGCCGTCGGCGGTGGTGACGGTGGCTCCGTCGACCCGGCCCATGGAGAACCACCGTGCCTCGATCGGGGGCAGATTGACCTGCGGAACCTCGTGATGGTGCGGGTCAGCGGGGCGGAGGTTGTTGCGCAGCACCTTCACCAGGGTCGTGATCTTCTTCAGCGGTGTCAGCGGGATCTCCGTCAGGCGGGCGGGGCCGCCGTCCGCGGGGGGCAGCTGCGATGCACTCGGGACGACCACGGCGTCGGGGAAGTTCTTTCTCAGGGCGCTGATCCGCGGGAGGGCGGTGCCCAGGATCTCGAAGAGGTGGTCGGGGCCGGCGAGGAAGTCCTTCATCGCCTCGTTCTGGATGGCCACGGTGGAGTACTCCAGGCACATGAGGTGCTTGGTCGTCGCCTTGGCCATCGAGGCGATGATGCCGTTGGGGCTTCCCTCATGCTGAAGTGCGGCGACGATGAGCCGGTTACGCAGGTGGAAGTAGGCCTGCCAGTCAATGGCGTCGTCCTTGTCGGACCAGGCCATGTGCCAGATGGCGATACCGGGCCACGAAGCGGTGGGGAAGCCGTGGTCGCGGGCCCTGAGCCCGTACTCACCGTCGTCCCACTTGATGAACAGGGGGAGCGGCTGGCCGATGGTGTCGGCGACGACGCGCGGAATCATGCACATCCACCAGCCGTTGTAGTCCGCATCGATGCGGCGGTGCAGGTCCTTGGAGTCGATCCTCTCACCGGACGGGGTCACACCGTACTCGCCGCGGTCGCTCAGCGGATGCCGGTAGAAGTCGTGGTCGTAGTGGGTGTGGGGGGCGCCGGTCCACATGAAGCTGCCCCGGTCGATGATCTCCCCCATGGTGTGCAGGTGGGACCTCTCCTGGAGGTTCAGCATCTGACCGCCGATGAGCATGGGCGAGGAGGCGTACCGGGCCGCCGCGAGGGCACGGAGCACGCTGTCCGGCTCAATGGCGATGTCGTCGTCCATGTACAGGATGAAGGGGCTGTCGGTGCCGCGCTCCGGGTGGCGGGCCTCGTACATGATGCGGGAGTAGCCGCCGGAGCCGCCCAGGTTGCCCTGCACCGGCATGCGCAGACGCTCCCCGTAGAAGGCCTCGACCGCTGCGAACCCGGGCTCGTCAGCGGGATGCTTCGTACCCTGGTCAGGCATGATGAGTGCGTCCACCACGGAATCGACGACCGGGTCGGAGGACAGTGCCTCCAGGGCGGCGACGGCGTCCGCCGGCCGGTTGAAGGTCGGGATACCGATGGTGATGCGCGGCTCCCGGGCGGGGAGGGTGTCCCCGGCGTGCAGCGTGGTCTTCTCGCCGGTACCGGGGTCGGTGACGACGGCGTCAGCGACGAGGGTCTGTTCCCCGGCGTCGGCGGTGGCGTACCATCCCGCCGCGTGGACCGTGGTCTCGGACTCGCAGGTGAGGTCGAACCAGATCCACCCGCCGTCCTCGAAGGGGGCGAGGGAGACGGTGAACTCCGCGGTGCCGCGGCCGGAGTCGTCTGTCTCGACGACGCCACCGGTCACCGCGATGCGCGAACCGTCGATCTTGGACCTGTAGATGTCGATCCTGGCGTCCCCGGTGAGCTCGATGCGCAGCTGGACTTCACCGAGCTGGCTCCAGCGGCGCCAGTAGGACGCCGGGAATGCGTTGAAGTAGGTCTCGAAGCTCACCTCGGTGCCGGCAGGGATGCTGGCCGAGGTGCGCGACAGTGCGGTCACGCGACCGGGGGCCGACTCGTCCTCGACGATGTAGAGGGACCGGACGTCCCGCGGCTCGCCACGCTTCGGCAGAATCACCCGGGCGAGACGCCGCGGGTCGAAGGTGTCGGAGGTGCTGCTGTTGACGCTGTTGTCGCTGGTTGCGCTCATGTATTCCTACGCCGGCTTCCGGTAGACAGTTGTTCGCCGACGATTATCCCCTATCGGGGACCCGGGAGTGTAGTCCGGCACGCGGACAGGTGGCGGATTTTACCGGGAGTTCCCTGTGAGACCGGTCATCCCAGGGTCAGTCCGAGGGTGTCGAACCTGCTGTCTGCGCAGGTGCCCAGGGTGTTGACGCAGTAGCCGGAGACGGTGTCCGAGTCGAGCGGGAGAAACTGCCCCTGCACGGCGGCATCACCTGCGGCGTCCTGTGCGAGGGTGACCGCCGCCGCCCCGTCGGGGACGTCCGACCGGTCGAAGACGGCGAACACCGCACCGGTGAGTTCCTTTCCCGCCCCGGGACTGCAGGTCGCTCCCGGGTGTTCGGTGTACGGGTCCGCACCCGGGATGCAGTTCCAGCCGGCGGCGCGGGCTACAGCGAGGAAAGCCTCCACGTCTGCGCCCGGGCCCGATGAAGCGGGGCCGGGTGATCCCGGCCCGGATGACCCGGTGGCCGCCTCTGTGGCGGTCTGCTGCCGGCCGGGATCCCGCTCCGTCCCGTCGGAGCAGGACGCCGACACCAGGACGGTGGTCGCGGCGACAGCGACAGTGACGGCCGTGGTCTTCGCGGTGCGCATGGTGTGCATCGTAGGCGTCGTCGCCGCGGACTGTCAGGCTTCGTCGACGACGGGTGTGACGGGGGCGAGTCCCCCTTCGGCGGACCTCGGGTCCAGCGGGACCACCGTCGGGGTGCCGGTGACCGGGTCGGGGACGACGAGGGACCGCAGACCGAAGACCTGCTCCACGAGGTCCGGGGTCATGATCTCCTGCGGGCTGCCCGTGGTCACCACCTGACCGTCCCTCATGACGATGAGATGTCCTGCGTAACGGCAGGCCTGGTTGAGGTCGTGGAGAACGGTGACGACGGTCTTGCCGTCGTCGTGGAAGGTGCGCAGCAGTTCCATCAGCTCGTACTGGTGGGCGATGTCCAGGAATGTCGTCGGTTCGTCGAGCAGCATCACCGGTGTCTGCTGGGCCAGCAGCATCGCGACCCACACCCGCTGACGTTGTCCACCGGACAGTTCGGCGACGGGACGGGAGGCGAGACTGTCGGTCCGGGTCGCCACGAGGGCGTCCTTCACCGCTTTCTCGTCCTCCGGGCTCCACTGGCGGATGAGGGACTGGTACGGTGCACGGCCACGTGCGACCAGGTCGGCGACCCGGATGCCTTCGGGGGCGAGGGAGGTCTGCGGCAGCAGACCGAGCTGCCGGGCCACCTCCTTTGACCCGTAGGTCTCGATCGCCCGGCCGTCGAGGAGGACCTGGCCCTTCACCGGGGTGAGCACTCTGGCCACGGCCCGGAGCAGGGTGGATTTTCCGCACCCGTTGGGGCCGATGATGGCAGTGAAGGAACGGTGCGGGATGTCGACGGTGAGGTCGGTCGAGATGATCCGCTGGTCGTAGCCGATGGTGGCGTCGCGGATCTGCAGCCGCGCCTCGACGGTATCTGTGTTCACGGTGTTGTCACTCCTCATGTCGGTGTCCCGTCTCATTTCGGCGTCCCGTACTGGACCCGTGCCTCGCGGATCAGCAGCCAGATCATGTAGATACCGCCGACGGACACTGTCAGCAGTCCGACGGGGATGGACCGGTAGAACTGTGCGATCACCAGGGACAGGAAGTGGGCGAACGTGAGCAGGGCCGCCCCCACCGCCGCGGCACCGAGCACCGTCACCCCCGGGGTCCCCGCGATGCGCCGTGCCAGTTGCGGGGCGACCAGCGCGATGAAGCTGATGGGTCCGGCTGCGGCGGTGACGAGCGCTGTCGTGGCGACGCCGAAGACCATGAGCAGCAGTCGTGTCCGTTCCACGTTGATTCCCTGGGTGGTGGCGGCGTCATCCCCGAGTTCCATCTGCCGCAGTGACGGTGCGAGCAGTGCCACACCGGCGAGGACGACAACGGCGAGCACGAGCACCGGAACCAGGGAGTTCCAGGTCACCCGGTTGATTGAACCGGCGGACCAGAAGCCGACCATCATGGCGTCCTCGACATCGGCGCGGGTGATCAGGTAACTGTTCAGGGAGCCGAGCGTGGCCGAGACGCCGATACCGACGATGATGAGGCGGAAACTCTCGACCTTCCGGTTCTTCCGCGCCAGGAGGAAGACGATGCCCGCCGTGATGATTCCCCCGATGATGGCGGCGAAGGCGACGTCCCAGTAGGCGGTCGCCCCGAACGCGAGCATGCACAGGGTGACGGCGGTGTAGGAGCCGGCGTCGAACCCGATGATGTCCGGGGAGCCCAGCGGGTTCCGCGTCATCGACTGGAATACCGCCCCGCCGATGCCGAGCAGCGCCCCGAAGACAACCGCCGAGATGGCGACGGGCATCCTCCACTCCACGACGACGATGCGGTGGAAGCGGGTCTCCGGGTCGCCGAAGATCGCACGGGTGATCTGCCAGGGATTCAGCGGGTAGTCGCCGATGCCGATGGCCACGACCGCGAGTACGGCGGCGGCGACGAGGAAGGACACGGCGACGACCACGAGACGGACATGGACCCTGCCACTGGTCCGGGGGGTACGGACAACGACGGTGCGGTAGCCGAAGTCGATCCCGGATTCTCCGGTGTGGTTCCTGATTCTCTCTCTGATACTCACAGACCACTCGCATTCTTCCGGCGGACCAGCGCGATGAGGACGGGTGCACCGATGACGGCGGTGAGGATGCCGACCTCGATCTCACCGGGACGGGCGATGACGCGTCCGAGCGTGTCTGCCAGCAGGACCATCACGGGTCCGCCCAGCAGACAGTAGAAGAAGATCCATCTCTGGTCGGGGCCCACGATCCAGCGCACCACATGGGGCACCATCAGGCCCACGAATCCGATGCCCCCGGTCAGGGCGGTCGCTCCGCCGGCGAGCACTGTGACCGCTACGACGGTGACCACACGGGCCCTGACCACCCTGGTTCCCAGGGAGGCGGCCAGGTCGTCACCCAGGGCGATCGAGTTCAGGTCGGTGGCCACCAGCACGGCGAGAACGAACCCGAGCAGCAGGAACGGGATGACGAAACGCGCGTCCTCCAGCGAGGTCCGAGCCACCGAACCGAGGTTCCAGTTACGGATCGACTCGAAAGTGTCGGGGTCGATGAGGGTGAGGAAGCTGGTGACTCCTCCGAACACGGCACCGAGGGCGACACCGGCGAGCACCAGGGTGGCCGGGTTGGCTCCTCTGCCGCCTCCGGCGACGCCGATGACATAGACGAGCACTGTCGTCCCCGCGGCCCCGAGGAAGGCGAACCAGATGTACTGGGTGATCCCCGAGATCCCGAGGACGCCCACGCCGACGGTCACCGCCAGTCCGGCGCCGGCGTTCACGCCGAGGATCCCGGCGTCCGCCAACGGATTCCTGGTCAGTGCCTGGATCAGTGCACCTGCCAGCGCGAAAGCTGCTCCGGTGAGGATGCCGATGACGGTGCGCGGCAGGCGCTGGTCCCAGACGATCCAGGACGCCTCGTTCTCACCGCGGTGCCAGATGGCGTCCCAGACATCGGCGTAGGGGATCGGGTTGGCACCATGGGCGAGACTGGCGAGGAAGGCCAGTGCCAGTGCCACGACAAGCACGATCAGCCCCAGGGCACGCCGGGCGTTGATGCCTCTGTCCCGGCGACCTCCGCCGCCGGTATCAGGGTCAGTACCGGTGGTAGCGGATGTGCCGCCGGAGTTCTCGTCCGGGCCGGGGTCCGGTGGGGCGTCGGTGGTCAGATGTGTCATCTCTGTCTGTCGTCAGTCTCGGTACGGTTGTCGCCGGCGCTGTTCACAGGTGGTTGTCGCCGACGGTGGAGCAGGTGGTGGAGCAGGTGGTGGAGCAGGTGGTGATTCAGGGCATTCTTACCGGCTTCGTAGCCTAGCCTCTCCTCCGAACATTCAGTTGTCCGGAAGTGACGGATTCTTGACCTGTTCCGGCGTCGGTCGGGTGCTCCACACACCGCGGTCCGCCCCGCAGGGGTCGAGGTCACCGGGCTGGGCGGACCACCGCACCCCCGTCGACGGCCGAGGCCAGATCATCAAGGAATCCCTGGTCGAGCGACCATCGGATACTCAGGGGACTGGGCGCGTTGGTCGCCGACGCCAGGGTCTCGTCCTCGATCAGGTAGTAGTGACCGCTCTTGATCGGCTCCCACCTGGCCACCGCGGGATTGTCGAGCGTGTCCTCGGTCTCGTCGTGCCCGCCGGACCATCCGACAAAGAGGTCAGTCTTCACCCGCTGCAGGTTCTCGAGACTGATGTCCCCGTAGAAGGAGTCCGCGTCCTCCACATTGAGATCTGTCTTCAGGCTGGGGCTGTCCACCAGCCCGAACTCCCGTAGGAACGCCACCCGAGGATCCCCGGACACGTAGATGCCGATGCTCGAGGAGCCCTCCGGGGGCAGGGTGAGCCCGTAGAGGAAGTTCTTACCCGCCAGCTGCGGATGCTTCGCCGCCTCCGCGGCCATGGCGTCCCCGGTCTCGGAGATCAGTTCGGTGGCCCTGGCGTCCTCCCCCAGTGCCTTCGCCACCGTACGGGTGAGGTCCTGCCAGTTCCCCGACTGCCACGGTTTCTCCTGGTAGGCGACCGTGGGCGCGATGCTGCTGAGCTTGCTGTAGTCGTCGGCGGTGACGCCCGAATGAGGGGCGAGGATGAGATCGGGTTTCAGGGTGGCGATCTTCTCGATGTCTGTCGTGCCGTCGTCCCTGTTCGTCGTCTCCGGCATGTCCGCGCCGAGGACATCCTGGACCTGGTGGCGGAACCACGGGGTGAAGCCCTCGTCGTCCCCGCCCCAGGTTTCGTCGACCCCTACCGGAGCCGTACCGAGCGCGGCGACGATGTCGTGGGTGATCCACCCGATCGTCACGACCCGCTCCGGCTTCTCCGGAATCTCCGTCTCACCGTAGACGTGCCCCACGGTGACGGGGAAGTTCCCGTCGCCGGACTCCCCGGATGTACCGGCGGCACTGTCCCCGTCGTCGCCGGACGAGCACGCCACTGCCGCGCCCAGGGTCACCGCCGCGAGAACTCCCGCCGCGGCCGTACGCCACATGGACGCCGTGCGTCGCAGTTTCACTGTTGCCATGTCCACTCCTCTGCTGAAAGCCCCCGCCATGTCAGGCCAGGGTCACCTTGGTCGACAGTAGAAGTGCGTCCACACTGGTGGACGACAGGATTCTTCGCTCAGCGGACAGTGCGTCACGGAGTCTGACGGGACCGCCGTCACGCCTGTCACCGGGTCCGGAAGTCCTGTGGGCCACGGCCGGTGATCCTCTTCAACGCTGTGGCGAAGGCACTCGGACTGGTGTAGCCGACCCTGCGGGACACCGTGCCGACCGGTGTTCCCTCACCCAGCAACCGCACGGCGGCGGACATACGGGCCACAGTCCGCCATTCACTGAACGTCATCCCGGTGTCGGACCGGAAGGCGCGGGCGATGGTCCGACCGGACGTGGCGAGCAGCCACGCCCAGTCATCGAGGGAACGGGCGTCCTCCGGGTGTTCGAGCAGCTGACGGGTGATCGGCTGGATCAGCGGACTGCGTGGCAACGGCAGTTCCAGTCCCGGAGCCCCGGGCTCGGCCATGAACTCCAGGCACAGGCGTTGGGCACGGAACCGCTGTTGCCGTGACATTCCCCGGTAGGCCAGGTGCAGGAGCAGTTCCCGTGTCGCCGTGTTGACCGTGACATCCCGGACAGCACCGGCCGGGCCCTGCCAGGCTGACGGCCGGACGTACACGGCGGTGAGGGTGCTGTCCTCCGAAGTGTCCGAGACATGCTCCACTGAAGCCGGTACGAACAGTCCGAGTCCGGGGGGAAGATGGTGGCGGTTGCCCCGGATGTCCACGTGCGCGGTACCGCGTACCGAGAAGAACACCACATGATGGTTGTCGTGACGGTGGGTCCGGCCGGTGCACAGTTCAGGTTCCAGGGGACTGGGGTAGCGCAGTTCCCGCAGGGTGAACAGGTAGTCACCCGGAATGAGCGCATCCCTCGCATCGCCTGAACTCCCGGCACCTCCGGCGTCCCCGGTGCCCCCGGCGTCCCCGGCGCCCCGGAAGGAGGCACCGGTCACTGCGGCGGTCACAGTCCCCTGCTCCCGTAGAGTTCGTCGACGACCGCGGTCTTCTCGTCGTCATCGAGGTCACTGTCGAAGATGTCCCGGACCTTGTCGGCGAAGTCGGGACCGAGGGCGTCCCAGGTCGCACGCCACTGTTCGGAGTCGTGGATCCAGTAGCCCATCGTCGTTGCAGCTCCCCTGGCCAGGCCCTTGTCCCGGCGCAGGATCTTCCGGACCGCGCGCGAGGTTCGGGTCTCCGTCGCCGCCCACACGGCGTCCTGACCGGTGATCTCCATGTCGGAGAGGACGTCAGGGATCCTGCTTTCCGCGACACCGTTGCCGGAACCGGGGAGCCAGATGCACTCGACGTCATCTCTGGACGGGACTATCCCGTAGCCTTCGGCACGGACTTCGCACACCAGTACCGAGGACACTGTGGCCGGAGCGGTCTCGATGATCCGGAGTGCCGCGGGAAGACCTGGTTCGTCGCAGAAGAGCACCTGGCGGGTGGCCTCAGGAGGACGGTCGTAGACGCCGACCGGTGGGGTGAGGCCGACCTCGCCACCTGTTTCCACGGTCGTGGCCCAGGTGGTGGCGACACCGTCGCCGTGGACGACGAAGTCCACGTCAATCTCCCCTGCCCGCCAGGCCCTGACCGTGTAGGTGCGCATCTCAGACGGCTCCACCCCCTCGTCGTACACCCAGCCCCGGCCCTGCAGTTCCGGAAGACGGACAGGCTCTGCCGGCGAGTCAGGGAAGAAGATCCGGATCCACTCGTCACCGACACCGGTCGTCGGATAGTCCGCCATGTCCGTTCCGCCGAGGGTGACACGCACCATCGCGGTCCCCACCCTGGTCACGGCCAGAACCCCTGCACGGTGGACACGGGGAACATAGTCGGCAGGGTACTTTTCATCACTGCTGGTCATGTGCTTCTGTCAGCCTCTCGTCATGTGGCGGAGGTGTCACGGCACCGTATTCCCCGGGCCGTCTACGCCATGTTCAGTGAGGCAACCCTACCCGGCGGAATCTTCGCGCAGCGGACAGGTGCGGCGGCGTGGCGGGCACGGCACATGCATCCGGAGACACTGACCGATCCACAGTTGCCGCAGGTACGGAAAGCCATCCGGGCCGAGGCGTCCATCACATTCGCCATCTTTGTCAGAGGGACTCCTGCCGGCACCTCCGCGTCAGCTCACCGGCGGAGAGGAGGTGGTCGGGGACCACCAGTTCGGCCGGGGAACGGAAGCTGTCACTCCTGCAGGGGTC
Organism: Corynebacterium provencense; assembly: GCA_900049755.1. Classification (GTDB taxonomy): domain Bacteria; phylum Actinomycetota; class Actinomycetes; order Mycobacteriales; family Mycobacteriaceae; genus Corynebacterium; species Corynebacterium neomassiliense. The sequence goes on along the minus strand of LT160593.1, from coordinate 63,088 downwards.
TGAGCACGGATTTCTCGACAGCGCTCAAGAAACTCTCTGCCGTCGAATAATCCGTGATCTGTACGAATACCCCGAACACCTTCTCTTCTTTCGCTGCCCTGAGGTTCTGGAACTGGACATTGTCCGTCAACGATGCAACATCCGTAAGGACACTGCCGTCGGGTCCCGCGGGAACAATGACGACGTCAGCCTCTCCCAGCACGTCAGTGATCCTCTCATCCGAGTATTTCTCCCATCCGTTGGGAAAGTCTCCGGACGGAATCGACGATGCCGTCCGCATACCGATCTCCCGGTAGACAGCACCTGCCGGACCAGTGGGATAGTGCACGGCAAAACTGTTCTCATCCATCGGCGCGACAGACGCGAAAGTCGTGTCCTCCAGCACGTCACGGTACTTCTCGCCGAGCTCGGCAAGATGCTGTTCGTATCGCTTCTTCCCTTCGGAAAGCTCTCCCGTTCTCCCTACGGCCTCTGCGATTCCGGCCGTGACACCCTGCCAGTCTCCCCAGTTTCCTGTGCGGACCAGAACTGTCGGCGCAATGGCCGCGAGCCGCTCGTAGTCCCCGTCCCCGAGAGCCATGGCGTCGCCCACGATGAGATCCGGTTCGGCTTTCGCCACAGCCTCGAAATCCAGTGATCCGGCACTCCCGACCGAATCCGGTGCAGCAAGATACCTCTGCTGCTCCTCAGTGAGCCCGTCTCCCGACATTGAATAGTCAAGGGTGGCGACCGGGGTGATTCCGAGAGACCTGAGCTGCAGCGGAGTGTCATAGGTGACCGCAACCACCCGCTCCGGATCCTCCGGCACCTCGATGTCACCGTATGCACTGGCAACGGTGCGCGTGGCTGTGTCACCTCCGGCATTGTTGCCACCGGAACTGCAGGCCGACGCCGCGAGGACGCCGATGGTGGCTGCCAGAGTCATTACAGTGCGGCGGACACGGCGGGCGCGGACCGTCGTGAGTTGACGGAGGTTCATGACATTCTCTCTCGGTCGGAGGATCTCTGTTTCAGGATCTCTGTTTCAGGAGAGCCCAGGTAGGCTCACCCCGGTCTGGCGTGCACTTTTCATCCGCGGACGGACCATGGCCGCCCGCTTTCCGGCTAACCGACGGCCCCGGACAACACGTCGGCGATGTCGTCGATCGCCCACGCCAGACTCAACGGTGTGGAGACCGACAACGCCAGGCTCACGTCCTTGTCAGTGATCAGCGCGGTGTGACCTGCTCCGACCGGCCCCCAGGATGCGAAGGCACGGTTGGATCGGAGCGTCTCGTCCCACGACTCCCGGTCGGTACCGGTGACGTACAGGTCGGCGGTCGTGCCGACCAGCTTCTCGACCGAGACGTTGAAACTGGAGGCACCGTCCGCCTCGGCGGCGAGCCTGCCGAGGTCCGGGGAATCGACCAGGCCGAGTTTCTGGAGTGTCTTCACCCGGGCATCCTGGTCGGAGAAGATCACGGTCTGGCCGTCCTCGGGAAGGAATCCGTAGAGGAAGGTCTTCCCGTCGAGTTCCCTGTGACTGTCAGCGGTCTCCGCGATTTTCGCGTCCAGGTCCCCCGTGATCTTCTCTGCCTGTGAAGGACGCCCCAGTGCCCTGGCGACCATGTCCAGATGATCTTCTGCCGAGGTAGCCCAGGGTTCGTCGGGGAAGGCCACGGTCGGTGCGATGTCTGACAGCTTCCTGTACTCATCCTCCGTGATCCCGGAGTTCACCGCGAGAATGAGGTCGGGGTTCTGCTCCAGGACGAATTCAGTGTTCACGTCACCACGTTCCAGTGACGGATCGGTCGCGGGCAGTGGAGCGCCCAGTGCGTCGACGGCTTCGCGGAACCACGGGTAGTATTCCGCACTCTCTCCGTCGCCACCCGCGGTCCCCTGCGCCACCGGTACCGTCCCGAGCTGCACGGCGAGGTCGGAGCCCGCCCACCCGACGACCACCACCCGCTGCGGCTGGGCCTCGACGGTGGTGCTTCCGTAGGCATGGTCGACGGTGACCGGGAATGCTCCCTCTTCGGCGTCGGCGAAGACCCGCCTGTCGTCCGGCGCACTGTCACCGTCGGAGGAGGAGCAGGCGGTGAGGGCTCCGGCTGCCGCGACAGTGACCGCGACAATTACCGCCAGGAGCGCCCTGATCCTCCCGGGGAACCGGAGACCGGGTCCTCCTGCCGTCATCACAGGTACCGGGGTGTCTGACACAGTGTTTTCCTTCCGTCGCATGCTGTTACCTGCAGAACGCTAGTCAGCCTCACCTTCCCCGGGAGGACACTTTCTCCGTCCCCGCGGACATCCGCGACATCCGGAGCGTCCGGAGCGCCCGCGACATCCGGAGCGTCCGGAGCACCCGTGCGGACACTGTCCGCCGCACGGCAACGGTCGTCCTCCAGGCGCGTCCGCCGGCCCCTAGCGTCAGGACCATGCCCGCGCCCCTCTCCCCCACCCCGCGCCCTCCCGGACCAGTGAGCCGCCCTCGCCCCCCGCGGCGGGGCCGGGAAAAGGAACCGCCGGTGATTTTCTTTTTACCACACATAGATTTTTAAAAGAACTAGCGTCAGGACCATGCCCGCGCCACCTCCGCCCGCCGCGCCTTCCACCGCCGCCCCTTCCACCGTCACCACGTCGGACATGCTGCGCACCGCGCTCACCCGCGACGGCCGTTCGCGGCGACTCATCGCCTGCACTCTCGGCCTGGTGGTCCACAGTCTCGGTGAGGCCTCCGTTCCCCTGCTCATCGGAACGGTGATCGACCGGGCCGTGATCCCGGGCGACGCCACCGCACTGGTGTTCTGGCTCGGCGTGCTCGGGGCGTCCTTCGTGGTCATGTCCTCGGCATACCAGTGGGCCATGCTCGGCATGGTGCGGGTCTACGGCCACGGTGAACACGACCTGCGGCAGCTCGCCGTGGGCCGGGTGCTGCACCCCCGGGGCACCGCCGGTCGACGGCGCACCACCGGGGAGGTCCTCTCCGTCGCCTCGAACGACACCTTCCAGGTCGCCGGGGTCGCCTGGTCGGTCGTACAGCAGGGCGCGACGGTGGCCGGTCTGCTCGCCGCCACGGTCGCACTGCTGCTCATCTCCGTACCCCTGGGCGTCGGGGTGTTCCTCGGCGCCGTGGTGGTGCTCCTGCTCATGCAACGCCTGTCCCGCCCCATGTTCGCCCGCGGCCGTGAGGAGCAGAGCGCCGTCGCCGGTGCCTCCGAGGTCGCCGCGGACGCGATGGCAGGGCTGCGCATCATCCGCGGTCTCGGGGCACGGGACGAGATCAGCCGCCGTTACCGTGCCGCCAGCAGGCATTCCCGCGACACGGCGGTGGCCTCCGCGGTCTCCCTGCGTTCCTATGACGCCGTCAGTGAGGTCGTGTCACTGCTCTACCTGGCTGTTCTCACCTTCGCCGCCGGGTGGTTGACCGTCAACGGTTCGGTGACCCCCGGCCAGCTGGTCACGGTCATCGGACTGGCACAGTTCCTCAAGGGGTCCCTGGCCCACATCGGCACCTTCGGCGCGAACTGGGCGTACAAGCGGGCCTCCGCCGCGCGGCTGAGAGACCTTCTCGCCGAAGACTACGGACTGCCGGAGGGGAAGGACGCCACGGCCACCGCCGACGGTGCCGGCAGAGGAAACGGCAGAGGTAACCACAGAGGAAACGGCAACTGTGACGGAGACGGTGTGCTGACCTGGGTGACCGGCGGGGTCCGCGTCCACGCCCGTCACACACACCCATCTGTGTATGTATAAGAGACAAGCCAGGGCCCGCCCGGTTAGGGGCGCATCTCCGACGGGCCCCCCCCCCCCGCGCTCACCGGCATCAGCGTGCCGGACGCCGGAACCGCCCGGCGCGTCGCCGACCGGCTGGGATACCGGACCCTCCCCTCCCCCGGCGAGCTCACGTTCTCCGGGGAGGACGCCCTGTCCGTCGGACCGGACGCGTGGCGTCGCCGTGTCACCGCCCCACCGCACTCGGCCTCGGTGTTCACCGGTACCCTGCGGGAGAATGTGACCCTCGGTCCCGGGGCGCTCGATGAGGCGGTCGTCACCGCCACCGCACTCGACGATGTCATCGCCCACCTGGGCTCCGCCGACGCCCAGCTGGGTGAGGGCGGGCACCGCCTGTCCGGTGGGCAACGTCAGAGGGTCGTGCTCGCCAGGGCACTGCACACGTCCGGGCCGGTCCTGGTCCTTGACGAACCACTCACAGCACTGGACCCGGTGACCTGCGGCAACGTGGCAGCGAGGATGGCTGACCTGGTCGCCGCCGGTGACCGGGCGGTCGTGGTCGTCACCTCCGACCGGCAGCTCCTGGACGCCTGCCCCGTGGTCGTGGACGCGGGGGTGACGGCGTGAGCGTGAACGTCGCCGCCAGGCTTCCCGAGGCGTCGGTACCGGACACCGCCCGGGCGGCCCGGGCCCTGCTGCGCCCGTACCTGCGGCCACTGTCCGGTGCGGCGGTGCTCGGCGGTGCTCCTCGCCGCCGGTGCCACCGCCGGTCTCGGCGTCCCGGCACTGCAGGGCCGCATCGTCGACGACGTCATCGCCGGGAACGGTCCCGGAAGGCTGGCGGTGACGGTCGCTCTGGTGCTCGTGACCGGGGTGTGCGCAGCCCTGCTGGTGCTGTGGGGCGGTCGGATACTGGTCCGCGCCCTGCAGTCAGCCCTGGCGGACCTGCGGGAACAGGTGGTGGACGCCGCGGTCCGCCTGGATGCCGGTCTGGTGGAGTCCGCCGGCAGCGGTGACATCGTCTCCCGGGTCACCGGGGACGTCGAGTCCGTCACCGGTGCAGTGACGGAGGTGCTGCCACGTAGCACGCAGGCCGTGGTGACACTGCTGGTCACTGCCGCGGGCTTCGCCGTGCTGGACCCGCTGACAGGGTTGGCCGCCCTGACTGTCCTCCCTGTGCAGCTTCTCGCAGGACGCCGTTTCCTGCGCAGGTCACGGCCCCTGTATGTACGTCAGCAGAGGACGGAGGCCGAGCGCGGTCAGGCGCTCATCGAGTCTGTCACGGGTGCCGCGACCGTGCGGGCCCATGCCGTGGAGCCTGCCCGTCTGGCTCTGATCGCGTCGCGCAGTCTGGCCGCCGTGGAGATCGGCCGGGCGGCGACGAAGGTCCGCAACGGCTTCAACGCCGGTCTGAACACCGCGGAGTTCCTCGGTCTCGCCGCTGTTCTCGCCGTGGGGTTCCGGCAGGTGGAGGCGGGAGTTCTCACTGTGGGGGCGGCGACCACGGGTGCCCTGTTCTTCCAGCGGTTCTTCGCCCCGGTCAGCGACCTTCTCGCCGGTGTCGACGACCTGCAGCGCGCTGAGGTGGGCCTGGCCCGACTGGTCGGGGTGCTGCAGGTCCCGGTGGAGGCGGCACCTGCGACGCCGGTGGCAGGTGCCGGTGTGCAGCTCCGGGAGGTCTCGTTCGCCTACCCGTCCCTTCCCCCCTCCCTTTCCCTCTCCGCCTCTGAGTCCCCTGCTGTACCTGCCCCGGTGTCTTCTCCGGCATCCGGGGCAGCAGGCCGCACAGTTCTCGACAGGGTGACGCTGACAGTCCCGGACGGGGCGCGCGTCGTACTCGTCGGGGCGTCCGGTTCAGGCAAGTCGACGGTGGCCCGGCTCATCGCCGGTGCCCTGCGTCCCACGTCCGGTGAGGTGCTCGTCGGCGGGGTCCCGGCGCAGGAGGCGGCGTCCTCCCTGCCACCCGGGAGCCCTGCCGTCCTGCTGGTGACCCAGGAGATCCACCGGTTCTCGGGGTCGGTGGCGGACAATCTGCGGCTGGTCGCGCCGACTGCCACGGACGCGGAACTCCTCGCTGCGACGGACGCGGTGGGTGCCGGATGGGTACGCATCCTGGGCCTGGATTCCACGGACGTGCTCGACGAAGCGCAGGTGCAGCAGCTGGCGCTGGCCCGGGTCCTGCTCGCGGACCCGCCGGTGGTGGTTCTCGACGAGGCGACCGCCCACGCGGGCACCGACGACAGGCTGGACGCCGCGGTCGACGCCGTCACCCGCGACAGGACCTCGGTCATCGTCGCCCACCGGCTGAGTCAGGCGGCCCGGGCGGACCTCGTCGTGGTGTTGGACGGGGGACGGATCGTGGAGTCCGGCACGCACGGGACGCTGATCGCCGCGAAGGGGCGATACGCCCGACTGTGGGCGGCGTCTACTCCTCCGTCATCTCCTTGCGCACCTCGACCCGGCGCACCTTCCCCAGCTGGTCGGCGGGAAGCTCGGTGAACACCTTGAACACGCGGGGCACCTTGTACCGGGCCAGGCCCGCACGGCAGTGTTCCTTGAGGATCTCCTCGTCCAGGCGGGCACCGTCGGCGAGGACGATCGCCGCGGCAACAGTCTCGGAGCCGTCGACCCGGGGCAGGCCCACCACGCTCGCCTGCGCGACCGACGGGTGCTCGGTGAGCACCTCCTCAACCTCCTGCGGGTACACGTTGAAACCGCCGGTGACGATCATCTCCTTGATCCGGGAGACGATCTTCACGAAACCGTCGGACTCCATCACAGCCATGTCACCGGTACGGAACCAGTCACCCAGGCCGTCCTCTCCGGGGACGAACACCTCCGCGTCGGCGTCCGGCCGGTTGAGGTAGCCGCCGAAGACCTGGGGACCGCGGACCACGAGCTCACCGGCCTCACCGTCGGGCAGCACCACGGTGGGGTCATCCTGCGAGACCACCCGGACCTGCGTGTCGGGGAAGGGGACACCGACATAGCCGGGCCGACGGTCGGGACTCATGGGGTTACCGAGCACGATCGGCGACGTTTCGGTGAGACCGTACCCTTCGACCAGCAGGCCACCGGTCAGATTCTCCCAGCGTCTGACCACCTCCACCGGCAGTCCGGACGCCCCTGAGAACGACGCCTTCACCCCGGAGATGTCGATGTTCTGCTTCTCCGCGAGGTCCATGATCGTCTGGTAGAGGGCGGGGACACCGGGGATCCACGTCGGCTTCTGCTTCTTCATGGCACCGGCGAGCAGTGGCCGCTTCGGCGCCGGCAGCAGCAGTACCGTCCCCCCGATCAACGGGCCGAGGGTGATGTTCATCGTCAGACCGTAGGCGTGGAAGATCGGGAGAGCTGCGAGCATCCGCTCAGGTTCCTCGTCACTGCCGAGCCCCGGGACCCAGTCACGGCCCTGGATGATGTTGGCGCACAGGTTGGCGTGGGACAGGCCCGCGCCTTTCGGCGATCCCGTCGTGCCGGAGGTGTAGAGCACCAGGGCGATGTCCTCGGGGCGGACGTCGGCGGTCTCGATGAGGGCGCGTCCCTCCGACTCCGAGGCGTCCTTCATCAGGTCCGCCCACTCGGTGAGCCCCTCGGTGGAGCCGGCCAGTTCACCGCGCAGGGCCTTCAGCGGTTTGACCGGGATCTTCAGCGCGGCCTGGAGGTACCAGGGCATCGCCCGGGTGATGGTCACCGGGATGATCTGTTCCAGCGGAGAGACCGTCCGCAGTTCCCGTGCGACATCGACCGCCTTGTCCCAGAACACGCCCACCTTCGCCCCGTGGTCGCGGAAGGCGACCGTGAGTTCCCTGGCGGTGTACAGCGGATTGTGCAGGGTGACGGTGGCGCCCAGGGACAGGACGGCGTAGAAGGTGATGAGCGCCTGCGGGCAGTTCGGCAGGGCGACAGCGACCCTGTCGCCCTTGCGGACGCCACGGTTGTGCAGCATCGCGGCGCAGACACTGACCTGGCGTCCGTACTCCCGGTAGGACACGGTGGTCCCGAAGAAGGTCATCGCCGGCCGTTCGGGCCAGGTCTTCACCGCATGGTCGAAGATCTCGGCGAGGGTGCGTTCGTTCTCGGCGTCGTAGTCGAGTTCAGGCCTCGTCCATTCGGGGTAGACATCCCACCAGGGGTGCTCTTTCCAGGTGGTGGACGGGGTGTTCGGGGTGGACGCCGTGTTCTCGCTCATGGTCTTTCAGACTACGCTGCGGGGGTGCGGGGAGGAATGTCCGGCGATCCCCCGGCGACAGGAGCAGTCCGGCCGGGCTTCACCGGACTGTGCCGGACTGTGCCGGACGTCAGCCCAGCAGCGGCGAGATCTTGTTCTCGAACATGGTCAGCGCAGATCCGATGGCCATGTGCATGTCGAGGTACTGGTAGGTGCCGAGTCTGCCACCGAAGAAGACCCTGTTGTCCCCGGTCTCCGCCTCTGCGAGTTCGCGGTAGCGCAGCAGCTTCTCCCGGTCCTCGGGGGTGTTGATGGGGTAGTACGGTTCATCGTCACCTTCGGCGAAGCGGCTGAACTCCTTCATGATGACGGTCTTGTCCGTCGGGTAGTTCTTCCTCTCCGGGTGGAAGTGCCGGAACTCGTGGATCCGGGTCCACGGGACATCGGCGTCGTTGTAGTTCATCACCGGGGTCCCCTGGAAGTCCCCGGTGTCCAGCACCTCGGTCTCGAAGTCGAGGGTGCGCCACCCGAGGCGTCCCTCCGAGTAACCGAAGTAGAGGTCGAGCGGCCCGGTGTAGACGACCGGGGCGTCCGGGTTGGCTGCGCGGACACTGTCACGGACGTCGAACCAGTCGGTGTCGAGGCGCACCTCGATGTTGTCGTCGGCCGCCATGTTCTCCAGCCACGCGGTGTAGCCGTCGACGGGCAGTCCCTCGTAGGTGTCGTTGAAGTAGCGGTTGTTGAAGGTGTACCGGACCGGCAGGCGGGAGATGTTGGACGCCGGGAGTTCCTTCGGATCGGTCTGCCACTGCTTCGCGGTGTAGTCACGCACGAATGCCTCGTAGAGGGGACGGCCGATCAGGGAGATTCCCTTTTCCTCCAGGTTCCGGGCGTCCTCCGGGTTCAGGCCGTCAGTCTGTTCTCTGATCAGGGCCTTCGCCTCGTCCGGGCTGTAGTAGCGGCCGAAGAACTGGTTGATCAGGCCGAGTCCCATGGGGAACTGGTAGGCGGTGCCGTCATGCATGGCGAACACACGGTGCTGGTAGTCCGTGAACTCGGTGAACTGCTTCACGTAGTCCCAGACCCTTTTGTTGGAGGTGTGGAACAGGTGGGCGCCGTACTTGTGGATCTCGATACCGGTGGAAGGCTCCGCCTCAGAGTAGGCGTTGCCGCCGATGTGGCTGCGACGCTCGATGACGAGCACCTTCTTGTTCAGCTGGCTGGCGGCACGCTCGGCGACGGTCAGTCCGAAAAATCCGCTGCCGACGACGATCAGGTCGTACTTGCTGTTCTCACTCATGACCGTCAACGTTACAGGTCGCCTACCATCGGCGGCATGACTGACATGCCCTCCCCGGAAGCTTCCGCCCGCCCCTCCGCACCGGCTGCGCCCCTGCCCGCCACCATGCACGCTGTCGCGGTGACGGAAGCCTACCCCGCCACCGACCCCCGCTGCCTCACCGATGTCGTCACCGGGGTTCCCGCGCCCGGACCGCACGACCTTCTCGTCAAGGTCGCTGCAGTGTCGGTCAACCCGATCGACACGAAGATGCGTCGCCGGGCCGCCGCAGCCGTCGCCGCCGGTGAGCAGCCAGTCCTCGGCTATGACGCCGCCGGCACTGTCGTCGCGGCCGGCACCGGTGTCACCCGTTTCGCGGTGGGGGACGCCGTGTTCTACGCCGGGTCACAGCTGCGCCCCGGGACGAACTCCCGGTTTCACGCGGTGGACGAGCGCCTTGTCGGACATGCCCCCACGTCACTGCCGCCGGAGGACGCCGCCTCCCTGCCCCTGACCTCGCTGACAGCCTGGGAGGCACTGTTCGAGCGACTGGGGGCAGGGCTGGACAGCGGGGTGGCCCCCGACCCGGGTAGTCCGGCATCCCTGCTGGTCGTCGGCGGTGCCGGTGGGGTGCCGAGCATCATGGTGCAGCTCGCCCGGGCACTGACCGGGCTGACGGTCATCGCCACGGCCGGTCGGGACAGGTCAAGGAGCTGGATGGCGCGCATGGGCGCGCACCATGTGATCGACCACCGGAAAGGGCTTGCAGAGCAGATCGCCGCGCTGCAGAAGCCGGTGGCGTCCGGCGGACATGATCTGCCACCGGTGAGGTTCGTGTTCTCCTCGCAGTCCTCCGGACGCTCCGGTGACCTCGCCGCGCTGATGGCACCGGCCTCCCACCTGTGCCTCATCGACGACCCGGAGTCCTTCGACCTGGGTGCGTTCAAGCGCAAGTCTGTCTCCCTGCACTGGGAGTCGATGTTCACGAAGGTGATCTACGGTTCCGGTACCGACGCGGACGCCACGGTCGACCCGGCGTCCCAGGGGAGGATCCTGGACCGCATTGCCGACCTGGTGGACACCGGGCGCATCGTCCCGACCACCGGGGAGGTCCGGGAGGGGATGGACGCAGCCACCCTCGCAGGCGCCCACCGCGATCTTGAGGCCGGTCACGTCACCGGCAAGATCGTGGTGCGGGTGTGATCGCAGCCGTCAGTTGTAGAGCATGCCGCCGTCGACGAGCAGCACCTGGCCGGTGACGTAGTCAGCGTTCGGGCCGGCGAAGAACGACACCACACCGGCGACATCCTCAGGCGTCTCGATACGGCCGAGGCTGATCGAATCGACGTTCTCCTTGAGGTTCTGGCCGCGGGGCTTGCCGTTGATCTCGGAGAGACGCTCGTCGATGAGGTCCCACATGCCGGTGCCGACGATGCCGGGGGCGTAGGCGTTGACCGTGATGCCCTTGGGCGCGAGTTCCTGGGCGGCGACCTGGGTGATGCCACGGACAGCGAACTTCGACGCGGAGTAGGCGCCGAGGATCGGGAATCCCTGGATCGCGGCGATGGAGGCAGCGGAAATGATGCGGCCCTTCTTGCCGAGCTCCTCGAACTTCGCGGCCGCTGCCTGGATGCCGAAGACGACACTGTTGACGTTGATGGAGAAGATCTTGTCGAGATCCTCACCGGTGATCTCGAGAACCGGCTTGACCTGCGCGATACCGGCGTTGTTGACGATCACGTCGAAGCTGCCGAGATGGTCGGCCGCGGCGTCGACGGCGGCGACGATGTCGTCTTTCTTCGAGACGTCAGCTGCGACGAAGATCGCACGACGGCCGAGCGCCTCGATCTCCGCGACCACGCCCTTACCCTTCTCCTCCTGGAAAGGCAGGTCGGCGACGGCGATGTCGAATCCGTCGGCGGCGAGCTTCAACGCGATACCACGGCCGATGCCCTGGCCTGCGCCGGTGACGAGTGCTACACGGGGTTCACCCATGACTGTTCCTTCCGAAGTTTCTTCTGAATTGTCGGCGTCCGACAGATTCTGCCGGTCCACAGCGCCCCAGAGTAGCCCCGTTTCGGCACTCACTTTCCACTTGTCAGCGTGGCCCTGCCCACATTTGTGCCGCCTTCGGACCTGATCTCGCCTGACCTGGCGTGACCTGGCGTGACCTGACCTGATCCTGCCTGATCCTGGTCGGGCACAGTCCGACCGGCCGCCGGTGCCAGCTGCATCCACACGCAACGGGGGTGCCCGTCAGGGGTGACAGTGGATGCGACAGGATCTCCGGCAGGCGGATCAGAAGTCCCAGTCGTCCTCCACCGTCACCTCGGCCCGCCCCATGACGTAGCTCGACCCTGAACCACTGAAGAAGTCGTGTGTCTCCGAGGAGTCCGGGGTGAGCGCGGCGATGATCTCCGGCCCCACCTTTGCCGACCGCTGCTCATACTGCGGCGTGTAACCGAGGTTCATCAGCGCCTTGTCCGCGTTGTAGTGGACGAACGCGTCCACACCCGCATAGGTCAGGGGAGCATCCGGCTGGTCCGTGACCAGGGAATACAGGTCCTCCGAGTAGTTTTTCTCCAGGTCGAGGAGCTCCGCGGTGAAGCGGTAGGTGAAGTCCTCCATCTCCGCCACCCGGTCAGGGTGTGCCTCCAGACCACGCTGGTACTTGTACCCGGAGTAGTAGCCGTGCACGGCCTTGTCGCGCAGGATCAGCCGGATCATGTCGGCGGTGTTCATCATCACCCCACGGCTGGAGTACCACAGCGGCAGATAGAAACCGGCGTAGAGCAGCAGTGACGACAGCAGAGTGGACGCCACCTTCCGCTTCAACGGATCCGTTCCGACGTAGTGGCGCATCACCGCAGTGGCGCGGGGCTGCAGCCGTCGGTTCTCCACGGCCCAGGTGTAGGCGTCCTCGATCTCCCCGGAACTGCACATGGTGGAGAACACCGAGCTGTAACTGCGGGCGTGGACAGCCTGCATGAAGGCGATGTTCGCGTACACGGCCTGTTCGTGTTCTGTGCGGGCGTCCGGGATCTGGCTGATCTCACCGACTGTGGCCTGCACCGTGTCCAGCAGGGTCAGACCGGTGAAGACACGGGTGGTGAGGGTTCGTTCGGCGTCACTGAGAGCACGCCAGTCCGGGAGGTCATTGGACAGCGGGACCTTCTCGGGGAGCCAGAAGTTGCCGGTCAGTCGTTGCCACACCTCAAGATCCTTGGGGTCCTCGATCCGGTTCCAGTTCACCGGACGCAACGGGACGGTGGAACCCGGACGCCACTGGGGCGGTGTCTGGGAATGGTCGGTGTAGGTCATGCGGTCTCCCTGTCTTCTGTGCTGTGGTCGTGAACTGCGGTCCGGTCAGGCCGGTCTTCTTCCGGGCTGCCCCTGTGGGGTGTTTCCCTGTGGGGTCTGTCCCTGTCCGGCACGTCTGTGTCAGCTTTCCCCGAACGCCAGAACTCCGTGACCCCCTCGCGGACGGTCTCAACGTCGCGCCGGGTGCCGAGGAGTTCGAACCGGTACAGCTCAGGCACCCTGCACTTCGCGGAGATGATTCTCCCTGCGGCGCAGTAGGCTTCTCCGAAATTGATGTTCCCGCTGGTGATGACGCCGCGGATCCAGCGTCTGTTGTCCGGGTCGTTGAGGAAACGGATGACCTGCCGGGGCACCGCCTTCCCCTCGTCCCCGCCCCCGTAGGTGGGGGTGAGCAGGATGTACGGCCGTCGGACAGAGAGGGGATCATCCTTCCTCCGCAGTGGTATCCGGGCGGCCGGGAGTCCGACCGCCTCGATGAAACGTCTGGTGTTCTCCGAAGCCGAGGAGAAGTACACGAGGAAGGGGCTGTTCCGCCCCCCAGAGTTCAATACCATGAACTTTAATGTACCACTCCTTGGATTCCGTGCTACTCTCGTCGTCATCCCGGCACCCCGGCACCGGAGACGCCGGGGGACGCCGCAGAACACGAGCAGCACCCCCAGAGGAGTACCGAATGCCCTGCATCACCGATGCGCCGACAACGACGACAACCACAGCCGGTCCACCGTCGGCGGTCCCGCCCGACCGAACAGGACTACGGCCGACAGACGCCGTCGCCGGCGGTGCAGCCGAGTGACAGCCACGGCAGAAGGCTTCCGCAACCTGTTCCGGCAGACGCCCCAGGCCGTGTGGGTCCTCACCACACGAGACAGCGACGGCGTGCCCTTCGGTGTCACAGTGACGTCACTGACTTCGGTCTCCTCAGACCCGCCCACCGTCACCTTCGCGCTGCACAGCACCTCATCCGTCCTTCCCGTGTTCGCCGAGTCACCGCGCATCCTCGCCCAGGTGGTCTCCGTGGACGGAGAAGACACCGCCCGGCACTTCGCCGCCCCGGGCATCGACCGCTTCAGCACAGTCGAGGACTCCCACGGACCGGGAGGCCTCCCCGCTGTCGAAGACTGCTGCGGGCGGATGCTCATCCGTGTCGACCGCGTTCTCCCCGTCGCCGACAGCGCCCTGTTCATCGGCACCGTCCAGGTCACCTGGATTCCGCTGGACCCCCGGGAGCCCGCCGTCTACCGCAACAGGACCTACACCAGAACCGACGCCGGGTCCCAGGGAGATCCGGTGCTCCAGAATTTCAGGATGGGACATGATGACGACTGATCTCGGTAAGACTGTCGCGGAGCCGGTGGACCGGGCTGACCAGCTGGACTACCACGCGTTGAATGCGATGCTGAACCTGTATGACGGTCAGGGCCGTATCCAGTTCGACAAGGACCGGGAGGCGGCGAACCAGTTTTTCCTGCAGCATGTGAACCGGAACACGGTGTATTTCCATGATCTGGAGGAGAAGCTGGGGTATCTGGTCGACAACGACTACTACGATGCTGCGGTGCTGGACCGGTATGATCCGGGGTTTGTCAAGGGGTTGTTCAAGCAGGCGTATGCGCACAAGTTCCGGTTCCGGACGTTTCTGGGGGCGTTCAAGTACTACACGTCGTACACGTTGAAGACGTTTGACGGCAGTCGGTACCTGGAGCGGTACGAGGACCGGGTGTGCATCGTGGCGTTGGGGTTGGCTGACGGTGACGAGGGGTTGGCGTCGCGGTTGGTCGACGAGATTATCGAGGGTCGGTTCCAGCCGGCGACGCCGACGTTTCTGAATGTGGGTAAGGCTCAGCGGGGTGAGCCGGTGAGTTGTTTCCTGTTGCGTATCGAGGACAACATGGAGTCGATCGGCAGGTCGATCAATTCGGCGTTGCAGTTGTCGAAGCGTGGGGGTGGGGTGGCGTTGCTGTTGAGTAACATCCGTGAGGTCGGTGCGCCGATCAAGCATATTGAGAATCAGTCGTCGGGTGTGATTCCGGTGATGAAGTTGCTGGAGGATTCGTTTTCTTATGCGAATCAGCTGGGGGCGCGGCAGGGTGCGGGTGCGGTGTATCTGCATGCGCATCATCCGGATATCATGCGTTTTCTTGACACGAAGCGGGAGAATGCGGACGAGAAGATCCGGATCAAGACGTTGTCGTTGGGTGTGGTGATTCCGGATGTGACGTTTGAGTTGGCGCGTCGTAATGATGACATGTACCTGTTTTCTCCGTATGATGTGGAGCGGGTGTACGGTCGTCCGTTTGCGGATGTGTCGGTGTCTGAGCATTATGATGAGATGGTGGAGGATCCGCGGATCCGGAAGTCGAAGATCAATGCCCGGCAGTTTTTCCAGACGTTGGCGGAGATTCAGTTCGAGTCGGGGTATCCGTACATCATGTTCGAGGATACGGTGAATCGTGCGAATCCGATCGAGGGTCGTGTGACGCATTCGAACCTGTGTTCCGAGATTTTGCAGGTGTCGACGCCGTCGGAGTTCAATGATGATTTGTCGTATGCTCGGGTGGGGGATGATATTTCGTGTAATCTGGGGTCGTTGAATATTGCTGCGGCCGTGGATTCCCCTGATTTTTCGTTGACGATTGAGACGGCGATTCGTGGGTTGACGGCGGTGTCCGACCAGACGTCGATTGATTCTGTGCCGTCGATTCGTCAGGGTAACGAGCGTTCTCATGCGATTGGTCTGGGTCAGATGAATCTGCATGGTTTCCTGGGGAGGGAGCATATTTTCTACGGGTCGGAGGAGGCTCTGGATTTCACGAACGCGTATTTTGCGGCGGTGATGTTCGAGTGTCTGCGGGCGTCGAATGTGCTGGCTCGTGAGCGGGGTGTGCGGTTCGGTGGGTTTGAGTCGTCGGAGTATGCGTCGGGTGCGTTTTTTGACCGGTATGATCCGGAGGAGTTTGCTCCGGTGACGGCGCGGGTGCGGGAGATTTTTGAGGGGTCGTCGATTCATATTCCGTCGGTGGGGGACTGGGCGGAGTTGCGGGCGTCGGTGATGGAGTTCGGTCTGTACAACCGGTATCTGCAGGCGGTGCCGCCGACGGGGTCGATTTCGTACATTAATAATTCGACGTCGTCGATTCATCCTATTGCGTCGAAGATTGAGATCAGGAAGGAGGGGAAGATCGGGCGGGTGTATTATCCGGCGCCTCATATGGACAATGATAATCTGGAGTTTTTCCAGGATGCGTATGAGATCGGGTATGAGAAGATTATTGACACGTATGCTGTGGCGACGAAGTATGTTGATCAGGGTCTGTCGTTGACGTTGTTTTTCACGGATGATGCGACGACGCGTGATATTAACCGTGCGCAGATTTATGCGTGGCGGAAGGGGATCAAGACGTTGTATTACATCCGGTTGCGGCAGACGGCGTTGACGGGCACTGAGGTGGAGGGGTGCGTGAGCTGCATGCTCTGACTCCCCCGCCCGGCGTGACCTCGCCCGGAGTGACCCGACCCCACCCGCCGTCCGGGACAACCACCCCGGCCCCCTGAAAGACCTCAAGACCTCAAGACCTCAGGACTTCAGGACCACAGACCAGAAGTACACAGATTCACAGGAACAGAAGAAGGATTACCGTGACACTGCAGAACACCCGGGCACCACAGATCCCCGACAGCGTGCCCGAAGGCCCGGTACGGGACTTCATCGCACACTGGGCGGAGATCACCCGCCCCGACCGTGTCGTCGTCGTCGACGCCTCCGACGACGCCTCCCTGCTGGAGGAAGCCCTCGCCGCCGGCGAACTCCACCCGGCAGGTGACGGACGCTACTACTCCCGCTCCCACCCCAGGGACACCGCACGCTCCGAGGAGAGGACCGTCGTAGCCACCTCCGACCCCTCCGACGCCGGCGTGTACAACAACTGGCGTCCCGCAGAAGAGGTGAAGGCCGAACTCACCTCCCGACTGCAGGGTGCGTCAGCGGGTCGGACCATGTACGTCGTCCCCTACCTCATGGCCGTTCCCGGTGGCCCTCTCGCCCGCCACGCGCTCGGTGTCGAACTCACCGACGACCGCACTGTCGTCCTCCAGATGATCAGGATGGCACGGGTCAGCACCCGCTTCCTCGAGGAACTCGCCGAATCCTCCGACCCCGGCTACTTCGTCCGCGGCGTCCAGGTTTCCGGCGACCCCGAGAGCCTCGGTCAGGGAACCGACGACGACCAACGCCTGTTCGCCACCCTCGCCGATGAACGGACGATCATCCACTACGGGTCCGCCTACGGTGGAAACGCCCTGCTCGGCAAGATCGCCCACGCACTCCGCCTGGCCTCCTACGACGGCCGCCGCACCGGGGACTTCCTCGCCGAACAGTTCATGCTCCTCGGCGTCACCGACACGCTCACCGGGAAGACCTGGCACGTCGCGGGAGGTTTCCCCAGCGCCTCCGGGAAGACCAACCTGGCGATGACCCTGCCCCCCGACGCCCTGGGCGACCGGTACCGTGTCACCTTCTACGGGGACGACATCGCCTGGATGTGGGTCGGAGACGACGGCCGGCTCTACGCCATGAACCCGGAGAACGGCGTGTTCGGCGTCGCCCGGGACACCAACAGCCGCACCAACCCCGCGGCAATGGAGGCCGTCCGCCCCGGCACCGGCACCATCTTCACCAACGTCGCCTACAACGAACTCACCGGCGACGTCTGGTGGGAGGGAAAGACACCCGACACACCGGAGGACACCACAGGCTGGAGGGACTGGACCGGCACCCTCATCGACGACCGGGACCCCTCCGACCGCGATGCCCCGTGGGCCCACCCCAACAGCAGGTTCACCACCGCCCTCAGCAACGTCACCACACTGGCACCCGACGCCACCGACCCCGCCGGAGTCCCGGTCGACCTCATCATCTTCGGCGGCCGCACCAGGGACCGGGAACCCCTCGCCCGGGTCGTCGAGGGCAACGCCGCCGGAGTCTACGACGGTCTCACCCTCGGCGCAGAGGCCACCTTCGCCGCCGAAGGTCTCGACGGACAGCTGCGCTACGACCCGATGTCCATGCGCCCCTTCCTCTCCTACCCCGAAGGCGACTACGCACGACACTGGCTGGACATCCTCGGACGGCTGACCGAACCCCCGACCTTCGCCCACGTCAACTGGTTCCAGCGCGACCCCGACGACGGTCACTACCTGTGGTCCGGATTCCGGGACAACCTGCGGGTCCTGCTGTGGCTGCTCGCGTACCGCGAAGGCACGGTCACCGGCATCCCCACCCCCGTCGGTGTCGTCCCCGCCGCCGGTGAACTCGACCTCACCGGCCTCGACATCCCGGCCGACGACCTGACCCGGCTGCTCAGCATCGACCCTGTCCGCTGGGGGCAGGAGATGCAGGCCCGGAGCGTACACCTGTCCGCATTCGCCGACCTGCCGGAAGAGATATCCGGGGCACACCGCGACACCGCCGCCGCCCTCGCCGACAGCATGACCTCCCCGGACGGCGCTCCGCACGACAACAGCTAGGAGGAGCCCACCGCAGCAGGGAGGACGCCACGGGAGAACGCGGCGTCATTCCTGCTGATCCGCCCCGTCAGGACCCGCCACCAGCACAGCCACCACCAGGACGAGAACGACGGCGCTCCACGCGGTGGGCACCGGGATCAGGGGATCCAGGAAGACGAGCAGGGCTGCCAGCGGAACCACCAGATTGACCAGCCTGCTGCCGACAGGTCGTATCACCAGCAGCCAGACACCTGCCATGAACACCGCGACAGGGAGAGTGACCGTGAAACTCGTCGCGATCTCCCCCAGTTCACTGTGCCCGGTGATGCTGCTGATCTCAGACTCGATTCCCGCCGACAGGGCACCCGCCGCAGCAAAGATGAAGTAGTGGCCGTAGCCGTACACCAGCGAATGCGCCATGTCGGAGATCCTCCCGTGGTGCGGCGCCCAGAAATATATCCACCACAGGCACGCCGTGACCGTGAACGCGAGCACCGCCAACGGCACCAGCTCCCCGAGGTACTCCCCCTCATGGAGCGCCTCGATGATCGCGTTCGCGGACCCCAGAAGACTCTCACCCATGAGAATGAGGGTGAACAGGCCGTAGCGCTCGGTGATGTGACGGGCATGCCAGGGTGTACGGCCCCGCCGTTCGGCGACGACCGGGACGGTAAGCTCCGCCGCCACCAGGACAAGGAAAACCACGGCCTGCGCCTGGCCGGGGAGGAACAACCAGGCCACCCAGAGCACCTGTACTGCGGCGATCCCCCCGGCGTACACCCGTGCCGCCCGACCCGCAGCACCTCCGGCCCGTGAGGCCCGGAGCCACTGGCTGACCATTGCCAGACGCATGACGACATAGCCGACGACCACCAGCCGGAAGTCTCCGTCGGAGAAAGCCGGGGGGATACCGGCCGCCAGGACAAGGACCCCGGCCATCTGGACGAAGGTCATGACCCGGTACAGCCAGTCGTCATTGTCGAAACTGGTGGCGAACCAGGTGAAGTTCATCCACGCCCACCAGACCGCGAAGAAGATCATCAGGTACGAGGAAATTCCGTGCCGGACATGCCCCTCCACAAGAGATTCGTGGAGGTTCGTACTCGCCAACGACACTGCGATGACGAAAACCAGGTCGAAGAAAAGCTCAAGGGTACTCGCGGCGCGGTGCCGCTCGCCCGGATCACGGGGACGCACGGGACTGAGGTGGAGACGGGTGCGCGACGGTACCGGGGAGTCTGCTGATGCCATGGAGCTCGATGCCATGGAGGTCAAGGTACGGGCCGAGGGGCCGCGCCGCATCAGAACCAGCGTTCGAGCACTTCCGCCACACCGTCATCGTCGTTGGACACGGTGTGGTGGACCGTGGCGTCCCTCACCTCAGGTACGGCGTTGCCCATCGCCACCCCGAACCCCGCCCACCTCAGCATCGCCAGATCATTGGGCATGTCCCCGAACGCGACGACCCGGGCAGGGTCGATCCCCGGCACCGCGTCCGCGCCGACATCCCCACCGGAGGCGTCACCCAGGGCGTGCGCCAGTCCGGAGAGTTTCGTCACCCCGGGGACATTCACCTCCAGCAGCCCGCCGTCGAAAGACCAGGTCACATGGGCGTCATCCGGGTCGACGACAGGTTCCACCAGGTCGAACATGTCCGCCGAACCCAGGCCCTCGTGACGGACCAGCAGTTTCACCGCCGGACTGGACAACAGGCGGTCCCGGGTCTCCACGGCGTGCTCCTCAGAGTCCCAGGCGTGGGGGAAGGCCGGTTCTACGGCGAACAGTTCGTCGGCACGGTCGAACGCGCTCGTGCCGGTGCGTTCCACCGCGAAGCTCACCGGGCCCAGTCCCCGACGGGCGAGGACCGGGCCGGTGGCGTCGACAATGTCCGACGCCACCCTCCGCAGCACCGACGGGGAGAGTTCCGCCGCGTAGGTGACCCTGTCGGTGGCTGAATCGTAGACGACCGCACCATTGGCGCAGACACACACCGGTGACAGGCCGAGCTGCTCGACGACCGGGAGAATCCAGCGGGCAGGACGCCCCGACGCGGGAATGAACCGCACCCCGTCAGCGACGAGCCGGCCGATGACCTCCCGTGTCCGCGGTGAAACCCGGTCCGCCGAGGTGAGCAGCGTACCGTCCAGGTCACTGACGACCAGCGTCGGGCGCGGTGCCGCGACCGGGGACTGGACCGGTGCTGCGACCGGGGACACTCCCGGGCCCGCGGTCAACGCCTCAGCAGTTTCTTCCACAACGGCTTCTTCCCCATCCTCTCCGGGTGGGCCCTCAGTTCGGCCTCGCGGGCGGCGCGTTCCTCACGCCTGCGTCGGGCGTCCTCCCGGTCCCTGACGGTGGCGTCCTCCAGTGTGGGGGCGGAACCGCCGAGAGACGCGGGCATCCAGAACTCCCCGGGAGGGAACGGCCCGTAGAGCTCCGTGTACCTGGCGCGGACCCGGTCGAGCCGGGAGGTCATCGCTTCGCGGAGACGGCGGGTGTCCTCCCGGGCGTCCCCGGTGAGCTCCACCGGCTCTCCGACGTCAACGACCAGGCAGGCGTTCCGTGGACGCCACACCGGCTTGCGGCCCTTCGTCCATATCCGCTGTGAACCCCAGAGGATCACCGGGATCAGCGGGACACCGGCGTCCCGGGCTATACGCGCGGCCCCGTCCTTGACCTCCTTGATCTCGAAGGAGCGGGAGATGGTCGCCTCCGGGAAAATACCGATGAGCTCCCCGGCGGCGGCCCGTTGCGTCGCCTCACGGACTGAGGCGGCGCCGTCCGCCCGGTCCACGGGGATGTGACGGCATCCGGTCATGGCCGCGCCGGCGATAGGATTGTCCCAGATCTCCTTCTTCGCCATGAAGCGGACCAGCCGGCCCCCCTGGTATGCGGCGGGGATGCCCCCGAACACGAAGTCCCAGTACCCGGTGTGGTTCACCGCGAGCACCGCCCCTCCGGTGGCGGGGATCCGCTCAGGATGGCGGATCTCCACGGTGAGGTGCTGCATCCGACGCATCCACAGTTTCGCGAAGGGGATGATGATCCTGCCGTAGAACAGTTCCCGCGACTCGGGGTGCGGAGGCGTGTCCGGCACCTCGGGAATGACCGTGAACCCCTTCGGGAGCCAGAAGTGGTCACGGGGGAGCTTGAGAACCATGGGAGTCTCTACCTCTTCGGTGTGGTCGTCAGCGGATCAGGGCGTTGTCGGCGGCAGTCAGGCAGTCACCTCGTCGCCGGTGTCAGAACGTCCTTGCCGATGAACGGGCGCAGGGCCTCCGGCACGACGACGGACCCGTCGGCCTGCTGGTTGTTCTCCAGGATCGCCACCAGCCAGCGGGTGGTGGCGAGGGTGCCGTTGAGGGTGGCGCAGATCTGTGCCTTACCGTTCCCGTCACGGTAGCGGGTCCTGAGACGCCGCGCCTGGAAAGTGGTGCAGTTCGAGGTGGAGGTGAGCTCACGGTAGGTGTTCTGGGTGGGGATCCAGGCCTCCGTGTCGAACTTGCGGGACGCCGAGGACCCGAGGTCACCTCCGGCGACGTCGATGACACGGTAGGGGACCTCGACGGCGGCGAGCATGTCCTTCTCCATGGCCAGCAGCTGCTGGTGGACGTCCTCCGCCTCCTCGGGCCTGGCGTAGACGAACATCTCGACCTTGTCGAACTGGTGGACGCGCAGGATACCGCGGGTGTCCTTGCCGTAGGACCCGGCCTCCCTGCGGAAGCAGGAGGACCATCCGGCGTACTTCAGGGGCCCGTCAGACAGGTCGATGATCTCGTCGGAGTGGTATCCGGCGAGGGCGACCTCGGAGGTCCCGACGAGGAAGAGGTCGTCGGTGTCCAGGTGGTAGATCTCGTCCGCGTGGGCTCCGAGGAAGCCGGTGCCCGCCATGATCTCGGGGCGCACCAGCACCGGCGGGATCATCAGCTTGAAGCCGTGTTCCACCGCCTTGCGCGCAGCGAGCTGCAGCATCGCCAGCTGCAGCAGGGCACCGTCACCGGTGAGGAAGTAGAAACGGGCGCCGGAGACCTTCGCACCGCGTTCCATGTCGATCAGTCCGAGTGACTCGCCCAGTTCAAGGTGGTCCCGGGGCGTGAAGTTGAATTCGCGCGGGGTGCCGATGTGTTCGAGGACGACGAAGTCGTCCTCACCGCCGGCGGGGGCACCGGTGACGATGTTGGAGATCTGGTACTGGAGGTCATGGACCTCCTGCTCGGCGGCGGCCTCGTCCGCCTCGATCTTCTTCACCCCCTCCGAGAGTTCTCTTCCCTTCGACTTGAGGTCGTCACGTTCCGCGGGGGTGGCGTCCTTCATCTTCCCGCCCATCGCCTTCGAGAAGGCCCTGGCCTCTGCGCGGGCGCTGTCCGCGGCGGCGATGAGGTCACGTCGCCGCTGATCGGCCTCCAGAAGCCGGTCGACCAGGGACGGGTCCTCGCCACGGGTACGCTGGGATTCGCGGACGACGTCAGGGTTCTCCCGGAGGAACTTCAGATCAATCATGGCCTCCAGCTTAGCGGCAGTGCCGTGACACAATGGACGGCATGTCCTCCGAAGCGCTTTCGCCTGTCCGTCGACGTCGACGTCGACGCACTCTGACGGTACTGCTCGTCGCGTCCCTGTGCGGCGGGACAGGCGCCGCCACCTACGCGGCACTGAGCCCTGACGGTTCGAGCCCGGTCAACCCCACCCCGCCCGGCCCCACCGGAAGCACTGTCGCCGCCCCTGTGTCCTTCACCGACGCGCAGGCGGGAAGCTGCCTGAACTGGACCCAGGACGGGCCGGTGACCAGGGATATCGTGACTGTCGACTGTGCACAGCCCCACCGTTTCGAGGTGGCGACGCGTGAGGATCTCTCCCAGTACCCCACCAGTGAATTCGGCCCGGACGCCCCCCAACCGGACCTGCAGCGCCAGCAGCAGCTCACCGAGGAACTGTGCACCGCCCCGACAACGGACTATCTCGGGGGGAAGCTCGACCCGACGGGCAGGTACACGATCTCCCCGATTCTCCCCCCCGCGGAGGGGTGGGCGGCCGGGGACCGCACCATGTTGTGCGGGGTGATGGTCACTGACGCCGACGGCACCGCCCTGGAGGTCACCGGCGTGGCCGCAGGCTCGGACCAGTCGAGGTTCTCCGCGGTGGACACCTGTGTCCGCGCCGTCGGCGACACCGCCTCCGAAGTGCCCTGTGACCAGCCCCATTCGTGGCAGGTGACGAAGGTGGTGAACCTCGCGGACAACTTCACCGGGGCGTGGCCCACGGTCGACGAGCAGAACCGGTGGCTGTCCGGGGTCTGTCAGACCGCCGCCGTGGACTACCTCGGCGGCGGTGACGCCGGAGATGAGGCCCTCTACCAGTCCACACTCGTCCCGTTCTGGACCACGATGACAGAGGATTCCTGGGATGCCGGGTCCCGTACCGTCAACTGTGCACTCACCAAGGACAGTGCAGGACCGGAGGGGCAGTCCTTCGCCGAGATCGTCGGAGACGTCCGCGGCGCGTTCACCCTGGACGGTCAGGCGCCTGAACCCCAGCCTGCGCGGAATCCGAGGAGGTGACCGGTGTGGTCGAGGTGACCGACGAGGAGTTCGGCGAACTGGTCGACCGCGGGCTCGGGATGATCCCCCGGAGACTGCTCGACAACCTGGACAATGTGGCGATAGTTGTCGAGGACCGCAACGAGGAGGACCCGGACCTGCTGGGCCTCTACCACGGAGTAGCGCTCACCGAACGCTCCGTGGAGTGGCCGACCTATTTTCCGGACAAGATCAGCATCTACAAGGACGCCCTGTGCCGCTGGTGCCGGACCCGCGACGAACTCGCGGAGCAGGTGGCGGTGACCGTGGTACACGAGATCGGCCACCATTTCGGGATCTCGGACGCCCGGCTCCACGAGCTGGGTTGGGGCTGACTTCCCGGGCCCGGCGCGACCTGCGCCGGCCCCGTGTGCTGCGCCGGTCTCTCCTACTGCCCGGCCCGGTCGTCTGACCGGTCGTCTGACCGGTTGTCGTCGGTGTCCCTGACGGGCATGGTCGAGACATCGTATTTCTCGTTGTCCGCGAAACCCTCGAGCACACCCTCGACCTCGTGGTCGTGGTCGACGACCGGCATGGAGCCCAGCAGGTTGCGGCCGGCCGACTCCCGCATGCAGTACACGCCGACACCTCCCACCAGGCAGGCGAACATGATGTAGTACGCGCCGGCGTAGTCGGTCCCGAGAATGCTCTGCAGTGCGGTGATGACGAAGCCCGTGGTGCCTCCGAACAGGGCGACGGCAATGTTGAACATCAGACCCATCGCCGTGTACCGGCTCGCCGTCGGGAACAGTGACGGGAGGGCGGACGCCTGGATCGACACCTGGAACATCATGATCAGTCCGATGATCATCAGTCCGGCGAGTGTGGACCACACCCGGTCCATCATCATCAGGGAGAAGGCGGGGATCGCGAAGACGACACCGACGGCACAGCCGGTGATCATCACGGGTCGGCGGCCGACACGGTCGGACAGGGCGCCGAACAGCGGCAGCCCGACAGAGACGATGATGAGCACGGGCACCAGCAGGGCGTTGCCGTGGACGGTGTCGTAGCCCAGGGTCTCGGTGAGGTAGGTCGGCATGAAGGTCGTGAGTGCGTAACCGACAACCTGGGCGCACATCACCAGGGCGGACCCGGTGAGGATCTGCGGCCAGAAGTTCCTGAACAGGTAGCTGATCTGACCCCGGAAACTGGTGTCTGAGCTGCCGGAGGTGGCGGTGTCCGCGCTGACCGCGGCGTCCCCGCTCCCGGTGGTGCCGGCGGAATCTCCGCCGCGGCTCTCCTGCACGGCCTCGAAGGCGTGGGATTCCTCGATGTGGGAGCGCATGTACAGTCCCACGAGTCCCAGCGGCAGGGCCACCCAGAAGGCGACACGCCAACCCCAGGACTCCATCTGGGCGTCCGAGGTGGACAGTTCCAGCACCGTGACCAGCGCCGCGGCGGCCGCGAAACCGAGATAGGACCCGAGATCGAGGAATGAACCCCAGAATCCCCGACGCCGGTCCGAGGCGTACTCGGCGATGAAGGTCGCCGCTCCCGCGTACTCTCCACCGGTGGAGAATCCCTGGACGAACTTCAGCAGGATCAGCAGGACCGGGGCGGCCACACCGATCTGCTGGTAGGTCGGGAGACAACCGATGAGGAATGTCCCCACCGACATCATGATGATCGTGAACGCGAGGATCCTCTTCCTCCCGATCCGGTCACCGAGCGGTCCCAGGACCAGTCCGCCCAGTGGCCGGACAAGGAAGGTGACCGCGAGGGTGGCGAAGGTGGCCAGGCCGTCCCACGGTTCGGGCAGGGGGAAGAAGTGGAGGGTGATGTAGACCATGACATAGGAGAAGACCCCGATGTCGAACCACTCCATGAAGTTCCCCAGCAGGGTGGCGCGCAGCGCCTTCTTCATTTTCATCTGGTCCACGACGTGTATGTCGCTCGCCTGGATCGGCGCCGTGGAGGGTGCATTGTTAGCCACAATGATTCCTTCCGATAGTCGAACTTGATCGACCGTACCGGAAAATGTCGGGGAAACTACGCCGGAGCCTCAGGAAACCGGGGTCACGGTCCCCGCCGCGACCCCTCCCACATGCCGGCACCGCACCCGGACCACGGTCACATCAGACCAGGTCACGCCAGTGACGGTGGCTCTCCGAGACCCGCCCAGTCAGTGACCTTCCAGGGTTCCCGCACAATTTCGGGAAGGTAGTCCCCGGTCCACAGCATGGGCGCGTCCACCGTCGGCAGTTCCGGCACCGTCAACGAGTCCGGGACCTCCAGCTCCACCCGGGCGGTGTTCGCCAGGTCCGTCCGGACCGCGTACCCGGGATCGACCCTCCCCAGGTATCCCGCCACAAGCCGGATGACGGCTCCGTGACTCACCACGGCCAGATCCGATCCGACGGACCTGACCGCCGCCAGCATCGGCAGCAGGGAGGAAAGGTACCGTCCGACGACCTCCCGGCCGTTCAACGCCCCGGGGACCCGGAGGTCCAGGGCTCCGCCGAGCCAGTCGGCGAAAGTGCGGTGGTAGACCAGGTGGGCCTCAGGGTCGGTGCGCATCTCCAGGCGTCCTGCGGGTATCTCCGAGATCCCCGGGACCGCCCCGGGCACCGCCTCCGGCGGGATCAAGGGAAGCTGCCGCTGCGGGGACCCGGACAGGCGGGGAACATCCTGTACCGCTGCCGGCGTCCACTCCGGAGTCGGTTCCTCTGACGGCATACCGTCCGACGGTATCCCCACGTCACCCGTGAGCACAGGCTCCGGCAGGTCCGCCCCGGCGTTCCGGCGGGACAGTCCCCCGTAGCCGGCGACCACCGGAACACCGGTCAGCGATCCTGCGAAAGGACTGCCCGGCGAGGTCGTGTTCAGGTCCACCCCGTAGGACGCCGCACCCGCCACGATCCCCGCCGCCGTCTGCCGGGCCCGCAGCGCCAGCGAGGAGACAAGGTACATTCCCGGCGCGGTGCCCCCTGTCTCCACGGCGATCCTCTCACCCGCGGCCCGGGCCTGGTCCCACCCGAGAGCGGTCAGTGACGCCCCCGGCAGGGCGGTGTCCAGGGCCCGGATGACGTTGGAGGTCGTCTGCCCGTGCCGGATCAGCAGCAGGCGGGTCATACTGTCCGGTTCCTTTCCGACCCCGCCTCCGGGTCCAGGTGACCTCCCCGCCTCAGACGGCCCCGCCGCAGGTCACGGATCCACCGACGCGAGTCGGAGTAGTCGGGGGGCACAGACCCGGACGGCCCGCTGACGCCACCGACCCAGCCCTCCTGCGGCCACGACCCCAGGTACCGGACTTTCTCGCAGTACCGGTACAGCCCTGCCAGCGCTTCGGCGACGGCGGCGTCCTCGATGTGCCCCACGATCTCGAGGTGGAAGTCGTAGGTCCCGGCGTGTTCCCGGGTGGGCCGGGATTCGATCCGTGACATGTCCACCCCCCGCATGGACAGTTCCATGAGAGCCTGGACCAGCGACGAGGGCCGGTTGGGGACGCGCAGGACGAAACTGGTCCGGTCGTGTCCGGTGGGGGCCGGTGGGGTCCGGGGTCGGGTGATGAGGACGAACCTGGTCCGGGCGTCCTGAATGTCGGCGACGTCCTCGGCGAGGGGTTCGAGCCCGTGGATCAGCCCCGCCCGCGCCGGTGCGGCTTGGCTCTGATACACATCTAGCTGCGGGTGAGAGACAGGCCGTGCCGGCGGCCACGGCCCCCGCCCCGGCACCGTTGGAGGACGCCGCGACGAACTCCACCCCGGGGAGATTCCTCCCCAGCCACCCGCTGATCTGGTTGTAGGCGACCGGGTGACAGGTCAGGGTCTTCACGTCCTCCGGACGGGTGCCGGGTCGCACGAGGACCGAGAAGGTGACGGGGACGTCGTGCTCCCGGATGATCTGGAGTTCATCACCGGTGGTGAAGCAGTCGAAGGTCTGGGTGACAGGGCCGTCCACACTGGACTCCAACGCCACGCAGGCGACATCCGCGTCCCCGGCGCGCACCATGTCCAGGGCCTCGCGGGGTGATGAGACGGGAATGTGGTCGGCATCCCCGGGGAGATGACCTGCGGCCGTGAAGTCGGTGACGGCCTGCTCGGTGAAGGTGCCCCGCGGGCCGAGGAAAGCGACGGTGGTCATGTCCTTCAACCTACCTGGCGGAGGCTACGCTGGGTCACCATGGCACCACCCCGGACCCCCGCCACCTCCACCGCCGCGCGACTGCGGTCCGTCCGTGAGTCCACCGGACTGTCGGAGGAGGAACTCGGGGTCGCGAGAATGTACGCGGCACCGCACGTGGACGCCTCAGCCGCCACCGGTCCACTGTCCGGTACCGAGATCCTCGTCAAGGACCTCCAGCAGGTGGAGGGGGAGACCACGGGCTTCGGCAGTCCGGCCCACGCCTGTACGGCCGCCGCCGACGACGCCGTCGTCCGGCACCTCCTGTCGACGGGGGCGTCACTGGTGGGGGCGTCGGTGAGCTCCCAGTTCGGCGCGACCGTCTACACGGAACCGGCACTGGTCGGCGGTGGTGCCGGCCCGGTGAATCCGGTGGATCCCCTGATGACCTCCGGCGGATCCTCGTCGGGGGCGGCGGTGGCTGTGGCGCGGGGGATCGTCGACATCGCCCACGCCAGCGACGGGGGCGGGTCGATCCGGGTTCCGGCTGCCGCGGTCGGTTTGCCCGGCTTCAAGCCCGCCCACCGTGTGGCCGGCGGTCCCCTGCCGGATCCGACGGCGCAGGGCTTCATCGCCGCTGACATCGCGTTGACCGCCCGCGCCTACGGGATCACCGGCGAGGGCCTGTGCACCGCACCGCACCCGGACCCTGCTTCCGCGGTGCCGTTGCGGCTGGGCATGACCACGGTCCCGTTCCACGGTGACCCCGGTCAGGCGGGGCCGACGTCCGTGGACCCCAGGATCACCGCGGCGACGACGGCGGCAGCGGCCCTGCTGGTCACCCATCCCCGGGTCGCCGGGGTCTCCCCGGTCCCCGCGCCGTACCCTCCCGCGCGTTTCGCACTCTTCGCGGAGCTCATGGCCGCCAGGTGCGCCTCCCTCCCGGATCCGCTGGGACCGATGCCGCGCTGGCTCAGGAACCGTGGCGCGCAGCTCACGGCGTCTGACACGGCCGCCGCCGCGTCAGCTGTCAGTCGGCTCCCCGACGAGGTCATGCAGGCGTGGCCGAGGGTGGACGTGGTGGTCACCCCGATGCTGGCCTGCGCCCCTCCTCCGGTCGGCGCATTCTCGGCACTGTCGTCGGCGGGGTCTCCGGGGCTGGACTTCCTGGCCCAGACGGCGTGGACGCCGTGGGCGACCCTGTGGAATCTCACCGGGTGGGCCGCACTGTCGGTGCCGCTGGTGCCTGCCGCTCCGGGCAGGTGGCCGGTGTCGGTGCATCTGGGTGCCGTCGGTGACAGGGTGGACGCCGCGACCCTGCTGGCCCTGGGGGCCCACCTTCAGGCCGCGGTCGCGGATCTGGTGGCAGGTGATGACGCCGCGGCCGAGGCTTTCACCTGCCCGGGACCGGGGGATGTCGAGGCGCTGGGGTTCCGGCCTGTCCGGTCGGGGCGTCTGCACGCACACCCGCACGGTCACGGTCACGGTCACGGTCATGGTCACGCTCAGGCACCCGGCCACTCACAGACGGAGGACGCCCGTGACCGTTGATCTCCGCAGTCTCCGCCGGTGGCTGCACTCCCCCTCCCCGGTGAGCCCCGTCCCGCCCGCCACCGCTACCGGGCGCACCGCACTGCGCTGGGAGATCTTCCTGGTCCTCGCGGTCACTTTCGGCACCTCCGGCGTCCGGGCGGCGCTCCGGCTTCTCGAGGCGGCGACCACCCCGACCAGGCTCAACGAGCAGACCACCACCCTCAACGCCCCGGTATCCACCCTGGCCTGGCTTGACCCGGTGTTCCAGCTCATCAGTTCGGGCGTGCTGCTGGCCTGGGGCGGTCTGGCGGTCCTCCTGCTGCTGCGCCATGTTCCTGTCCGTCTCGCCGGACTGACCGACCCCGACCGTCCGGGGCTTCCCCGCCCCCGTCTGCGGGACGTGCTTCCCGGTGCGGGACTCGCGGCGCTGATCGGACTGCCGGGCCTGCTGTTCTACGTCGCCGCGGTCAAGCTCAACCTGTCCAGGCAGGTCGTGGCGTCCGGGCTGGACTCCTCGGCAGGTGATCTGGCACTGCTGGTCGTCAACGCCTGGGCGAACGGCGTGGCGGAGGAGGTCATCGTCGTCGCCTGGCTGGTGTCACGGTTGCGTCAGCTGCAGGTGCCGTGGGCGTGGGTATTCGCCGCCTCAGCTGTCCTGCGTGGAAGCTACCACCTCTACCAGGGCTACTCCGCGGGGTTGGGGAATGTGCTCATGGGACTGGTGTTCGTCTACTTCTTCTACCGGACCGGGCGTGTGTGGCCGTTGATCATCGCCCACGGGCTGATCGACACGGTGGCGTTCGTCGGCTACCAGGTCCTCGGCGGGGTGCCGGGGCTGTAGCGGCCGCCGACGCCACCGGTCAGTGTTTCCGTCTCCCGTTGCCGCTCTTCCCCTTCTTCTGCATCTGCTTGGTCTGCTTGTTCTGCCTGGTCTGCTTGGTCGGCTTCGACTTCCTGGTCTGCCTGGTCTTCTTTGTCGCCTCCACCGCCGCGGCGTTGGCAGTGCGGACCATCGGCACGAATCCGAGAATCACAGCCAGGTACGGCACCAGTCCGAGGTATCCCGCCCACTTCTCTCCGACGACCAGGCCGACGACGAGTGCCGCCACCCAGACCACCACTGTCGCAAGGACTGTCCTGCGTGCCACGGGCAGTGCCGCGAGGTGCCCGGCGGTCCAGGTGGCGTCAGACTTCTTCACCGCCGGCGTCACCAGGCCGAAGCCGCTGTTCCTGTCCAGGTGTCCCCTCGCCGCCGCGCGCAGCATGGAGAACACGATCAGGGCCGCGACGACGGCCAGACCTCCGGCGACCAGTCCCATGGTCTCATCACTCATGGTTCCCAGGGTATCGGCGTTCACCCGGGCGACCGAACCGGGAGCCACCTCCGTCCTCCCCCGCCGGGCCACGCCCCCGGGACGGGCCGCCCCGACCTCTCCCCGGCGGTCTCGCCCCGGTGCTCCCCGTCGCCACAGGATGCGTCTGCGCGTCCGTCGGTTCACTAAGCTGTCCCCATGGATCAGCCACCCCGCCCTGATGACGGAGCCGACCTGTACGCCCGGGACCACCGGGGCCGGGTCCTGCGCGACCGGTTCGGCAAACCTGTCATGCGCCGGCCCGACGTGCGCGCCGACGAACCCGCAGCCGGTTCCGGCGAGCAGCAGCCACGGGGACGCCACGAGCG
>LT160593.1:0-31452 GCA_900049755.1 Corynebacterium provencense | reverse complement strand
CCGCAGGGCGTACGAGCTTGCGCCGGCTCGGCTCACTGTCCGCCAGCACGTTGTTCTCGTTGTGCTTTGTCGTCCTGGCCCCCCCGGACGTCCACTGTCTTTTATTTTATACACCGCAGGATGGTTAAAGAGGACACCCCCGGCACGGCGGGGCGCGGCCCCAGCCCCCGCCGCAGGACGCCCCGCGGCAGGCGTACCGCCCCGACCACATGTCACCGGTGGAGAACCGGAGACCTGTCGAAGCTCCTCCCCGCCGGCAGGACCGGCCGTCCGGCCCTCCGCCCGTGCAGTGGCCGGGCTCCGCCCCCGGCCGGAAACGCCGACGCCGCCGACCCCGGCTGCGTCGGATCCTCGGCGTCATCCTCGCCGTGGTGGTCGTACTCGGAGTGGGCACCGCCTGGTGGGTCGATTCCCACCTCAACCGGATCGAGGCACTGACCTCCTACGACGGCCGCCCAGGGAACACGAGCGGGACAAACTGGCTGCTCGTCGGGTCGGACTCGCGCGCCGGCCTGTCCGAGGAGGACGGCGAAAGGTACGCTGCCGGAGACCTTTCCGAGGGCGGCCAACGTACGGACACGATCATTGTCGTCCACGTGCCGGCGCTGGGCGGGCGGCCGACGATGGTGTCCATCCCACGGGACTCCTACGTGGAGGTCCCCGGCTACGGCATGGACAAGATCAACGCCGCCTTCTCCTACGGTGGCCCGCAGCTGCTGCAGCAGACGATCGAGCAGAACACGGGGATGCGTATCGACCACTACATGGAGATCGGGTTCGGAGGGTTCGCCGGGATAGTGGACGCCGTAGGCGGCGTCACACTCTGCCCGAAGGAGCCGATCTCTGACCCGATGGCTGGACTTGACGTCCAGGCCGGCTGCCAGAAGATGGACGGCCCGACCGCCCTGGGATACGTGAGGACGCGCTACACCTCGGACAACGGTGACCTGGACCGGGTGGAGAGACAGCGGGAGTTCCTCTCCGCCGTGATCCGCCAGGCAGGATCATTCTCGACGATCATCAACCCGTTCCGGTCGCTGCCGCTGGTAAATTCGCTGACGGACGCTGTCACCGTGGACACCCGGGACCACGTGTGGCACCTGGCGTCCCTGGGCCTGGGACTGCTGCGCGGCTCCGACCAGCAGACGGTGCCGGTCAGCGGGTTCGCCGACACCGACGCCGGGTCGGTGGTGCTGTGGGACGACGGTGCCGCCGAGGACCTGTTCCGGAAGATGCGCTGATCCGCCGGACGGTGGGTCCGACGGGCGCCTACCGGGCGTGTCCACCCCCGGTGGAAACGGCCCCGGTGGGGACGGCCACGTCACGGAGAGCAGGAGAGACCCGTACGGGGTCAGAGAACGGCGAGCGCCGCGTCGTAGTCGGGCTCGGTGGTGATCTCGGGCACCAGACTGCTGTAGAGCACCGTACCGTCGGTGTCGATGACGACAACGGCGCGGGCCAGGACCCCTGCCAGCGGGGAATCGAGGAGACGGACCCCGTAGTCCTCGCTGAACGACGAGCGGAAGGCGGACGTCGGGATCACCTTGTCGATACCCTCGGCAGCGCAGAAGCGACCCAGCGCGAAAGGCAGGTCCTTCGACACCGAGACGACCACGGTGTTGTCCAGGCCGGTGGCCCGCTTGTTGAACTCACGCTCCGATGCAGCGCAGACGCCGGTGTCCACGGAGGGGAAGATGTTGAGGATGACCCGCCTGCCGGCGAAGTCGCTGAGTGAGACGTCATTGAGGTCGGTGTCGACCGTGGTGAAAGCGGGTGCCTTGTCGCCGACGGCGGGAAGATCACCGACAGTGTGGGCGGGGGTTCCGGAAAATGCGGTATCAGCCATACCCCCGTTTCTACACGGAAACTCCGGGGCGCCGCCGGACTGGGACGCAGCGAGCTGAACCGAGCCGGCGCACGCCGGCGGGGAAAGCCTCTAACGGATCGTGACCTCGCGGGCGATGATCGTCTGCTTCGACTTCTGCTCCTCCGCGGTGAGCTGCGCCCCGTCGGTGGACAGTTCCTCGAGCGCTGCGGCGATCTTCGCGTCCAGCTTCTCCAGGGGCGCCGCGAACTCGACGGCGGGGACCGTGTTGTCGAGGTCGAACACGGGGACGAGCAGTCCGTGGGTACGGAAGACCCCGGCGAACCGGGTGCCTTCCCCGAGGTTGAGGTCGCCTGCGGCGTGGACTCGGGCGAGGGCAGGCAGCAGCGCCTCCTCCGCCTCGGGCCGGATCCAGCGGATGTGCGCCTTCTCACCCGGGTCAATCCACCAGGCGGATCCGGTGACCGCGACATCGACCTTCTCGGACGGCAGGACAGACTCATTGGCCTGCTGCAGGGTCTGCTGCACCTGCGGGTTGTTCTGCTGGTCCTCGGTGAGCCACCAGTTGAAGTCCTCCGCGACCTCGATGAGCGGCGTCTGGTCCCGGACCAGGAGGTCCGACAGGGCAGGTTCCGTGCCGTCGGCGACACCGGTCTCCAGGCTCGCCCCGGGGGCGGCGTCCTTCACCCAGTTCAGCGCGTAGGCGAGGTCACGGTTGGGGTTGTTGCCCCGCTGGGAGGTCTGCAGGGCTACCAGTGCCTCACCACCCTCTTCCTCGGGGCGGACGAGAGCCGCGACAGCGCCCGGCAGAACGGTGACGACACGGACAGGCCGGGGGAACCCGGCGTCCTCCACGGTTTCGGCGAGGAAGTGCGCGGAGGGGACGAACTCCTGCATCGCGACGAGGTCAGCCTCCACGGCGAAACCGTCGTAGGGACGGGGGTCGCGTTCCAGCGCCGCACGTTCAGCGGCACGACGAGCGAGTTTCGCCTGGCGCCGGCTCATTCCCGCCGGCAGGACTTCTTCGTTCTTCTTGTTCTTCTTGGCCACCCGGTCAGTCTATGTCAGCGGTGGCTGCCCCGGGGCCGGGGGCCGGTCAGCGTCCCGGGTCAGCGGGAGAACCTGGTCAGCGGGAGAACCTGGTGGCGCCACCGGCCCAGTCCCGGGCACGGTCGGGGTAGTCGGTGGCGATCCAGTGCACGCCGTGACGGCAGGCCCATTTCACGTCATCCTCCCGGTTGAGGGTGAACAGGTAGGTGTTCGCCGGCTCCCCCGTCACCGACTGAGGATCGGTGCGCATCCTGGTCACCGAGTAGCCGGGGGACTGGGCTGAGACGACCGCGTCCTCCAGACGGTGCAGCACCCGCTCGCCCCGGTAGTCCCGGTGCAGGAAGATGCGGTGGATGTCCGGGTTGATCCGGCGGAACCGTGCCAGGGAACCGGGGTCGAAGGAGATGAGGTGGACCCGGGCGCTGTCGTCCCCGTCGGCCATGCCCGCCCTGACGAGCACGGACTGGAGGGCGTTCTCGAGCTGTCCCCGTCGCTCGCCGAAAGTGCCCAGCCTCTTGGTCTCCACGAAGATCTCGGGACGGTAGCCCGGATCCCCGGCGGGGTTTCCGGCGTCACGGAGGAGGTCGAGGAGTTCTGCCAGAGTCAGTATCTGCTGCGGTCGTCCGTGGGTGCCGAAGTTCAGTTCCCGTAGTTCGGCGAGAGTTTTCCGGTTCACAGGACCGCTGCCGTCCGAGGTTCGGTCGACTGTCGGGTCATGGAGGCACACGGGAACACCGTCTGCGCTGAGCTGTATGTCGCACTCGATGCCGTCGGCATGCTGGGCGAAGGCTGTCTCGAAGGCGTCCCTGGTCATTTCGGGGTGGTGGCCGCTGGCACCGCGGTGGGCAATGATCTTCACGGCCCCTACGGTAGTCTCGGTGGCGTGGCAGATTCTTCCGCATCCCGCCGACGCTTCCACGACCCACTCCCGTCAGTGAGTGACACCGCCCTTGTCTTCGAGGGCGGGGCGATGCGTTCCGCATTCTCCTCGGCGATGGTGCAGGCACTGCTGGAAGAGGGGATCTCTTTCGACTGGACGTACGGGAACTCGGCGTCTGCGGTCCATGTGTCCACCTATCTTTCCCGTGAGCCGGAACTTGCCAGGGACTACTTCACTGTTTTCCCGGGCGATCCACTGTTCGGGGGAATTCGCCCTTTCCTCCACGGTGACGGTTTCTTCAACGCGAAGTATATTTTCGGACCGGACGCCAGGGTCGAGGACCGACGGATGGTGCCGGACTGGAACGCGATCAGGTCAAATCCCGGAGATTTCCGGATATCGGGTTTCAACGGGCAGACCGGTGAAACCG
This sequence comes from Corynebacterium provencense, assembly GCA_900049755.1. Taxonomy (GTDB): domain Bacteria; phylum Actinomycetota; class Actinomycetes; order Mycobacteriales; family Mycobacteriaceae; genus Corynebacterium; species Corynebacterium neomassiliense. Next base: position 27,267 of record LT160593.1, on the reverse strand, counting down.
TCCACTGGTCGCGCGAGGACATGCACGGCCTCGACGATTTCCTGCTGCACGCCCGGGCGTCGGCGTCACTGCCGGTGCTCATGCCACCGACCCGTATCGGCGGGGACGCCTATTTCGACGGGGCGTTCGGCCCCACCGGAGGCATACCGGTGGATGCGGCACGCGAGAAGGAGGGGTTCGAGCGCTTTCTGGTCATCATGACCCGTACCCGCTCGTACCGTAAGGGCCCGTCCCGGTTCACCTGGGCTGTCAAAAGGATGTTTCCCCAGTACCCGGCCCTGATCGAGTCGATGCACGACCGTCACGTGCGCTACAACCGGACCCGGGACTGGATCTTCGAGCAGGAGCGGCTCGGCCGCGCGTACATTTTCGCGCCCCACCGGATGCCCCTGGGCAACGGCACACGCAAGCTCAACGAGCTCGCCGAAACCTATGAGGCCGGCCTGGCCCAGGCGCGTGAGGAAATGCCGCTCATCCGCCGGTTCCTGAACCTGCACTGACCGGTCCGGAACCCCGGGACGCCCACCTGCTGTGGTCCGGTGGACGGGCGGGAGCGGAGCTGCGGGCGACCGGGGGAATCTGTACGTCGATGTCACATTCCCTTTTCCGCGATGTTCAATTGCTTGAACTTTATTCTTCAATTAAGCAACCATTGCACGCCCGGGAATTTCGGTCCACACTGGAGCCCGTACCACACCAATTGACGAAAGGACCACAACACATGGCTGTCTACGAGCTGCCTGATCTCCCCTACGACTACGATGCACTGGAGCCGCACATTTCCGGTGAGATCATGCGTCTGCACCACGACAAGCACCACGCGACCTACGTCGCCGGTGCTAACGCCGCTCTCGAGGCGCTGGAGAAGGCGCGGGAGGAAGGTGGCAACCCGGACACGATCCGGGCTCTCTCCAAGAATCTCGCCTTCAACCTCGGTGGCCACACCAACCACTCCATCTTCTGGAAGAACCTCTCCCCGAACGGTGGCGGCAAGCCCACCGGAGAGCTGGCGGAGGCCATCGACCGCGACTTCGGCTCCTTCGAGAAGTTCCAGGCCAACTTCAACGGTGCCGCTCTGGGCCTCCAGGGCTCCGGCTGGGCCGTCCTCGGCTACGACCACATCGCTGGTCGCCTGGTCGTCCAGGAGCTGACCGACCAGCAGGGCAACACCTCGATCAACCTCACCCCCCTGCTGATGCTGGACATGTGGGAGCACGCCTTCTACCTCCAGTACAAGAACGTGAAGGCCGATTACGTGAAGGCTGTCTGGAACGTCTTCAACTGGGAGGACGTCGCCGAGCGCTACGCTGCCGCCAAGGCCAGCTAGCCCGGTAGTTTCTCCGGCCCCACACGCGGGCGTCACAGGTTTCCCCTCCGGTCACCGGGGAAGAGGACCTGCGGCGTCCGCTTCTGTGTCGGCGGCGGGTCCGCCGCCACCGCTAGGCTGGTGGCCGTGAGCAGGAAAACGAAGAATCCGCACCAGTCACACCGCAACGGTGCGACTCCCGCCGTAACCACCCTGGAGAAGGCGGGGGTGGAGTTCACGGTACGCACCTTCCACCACGACCCCGGCGTCGCCAGTTACGGTGACGAGGCGGCGGCGGCGCTGGACTTTCCTTCACAGCGGATCTGCAAGACCCTGCTCGTCGAGCTCGAGGGCGGATCCCGTGGCGGGCACATGGGAGTTGTCGTGGTCCCGGTGACCGCGATGCTCGACCTCAAGTCCGTGGCTTCCGCGTTCGCCGCGAAGAAGGCAACGATGGCGGATCCCGGCGCCGCTGAACGGTCCACGGGCTACGTCTTGGGGGGAATCAGTCCCCTCGGCCAGAAGAAACGTCTCCCCACTGTGGTGGATGCGTCGGTGACGCAGGAGCCGAGCATCCTGGTTTCGGGGGGACGCCGCGGATTTGACGTGGAACTCGCCCCCGGTGACCTGGTCAGCCTGCTCGACGCCACCGTCGCCGACGTGGGACGCCCCGATCCCCGCCACTGAAATCCCGGCCACAGAGATCCCACCCACTGAAATCCCGGCCGCTGACATTACCGCGCCGGGGCGCCGGACAGGATCCGGGCCGCGGACTCACCGGCAGGTGACTCCGGTGGCGTGCACCGGGCAGTAGCCGTCGGGATTCTTCGCGAGGTACTGCTGGTGCTCGTCCTCGGCGAGGAAGTACCTTCCGGCCGGGGTCTCCGCCAACGGCAGGATCTCCGTGGTGACGTCCCCGTATCCGGCGTCCCTGAGTCGGGCGGCGTAGGCGCCCACCACCTCCTCCGCCACCGCGGCCTGTTCGGCGGCATTGTCCCCGACGGGGTAGATCACCGACCGGTACTGTGAGCCCACGTCATTGCCCTGGCGGTCACCCTGGGTCGGGTCGTGGTTCTCCATGGCGATCTCCAGGATCTCCCGGAGCTCCACTTTCGCCGGGTCGAACACCACGTCGACCACTTCGGCGTGGCCGGTTCGTCCGGTGCAGACCTCGCGGTAGGTGGGATTCTGCGTGTACCCGCCCGCGTACCCCACCGAGGTCGACTCCACCCCGTCGATCTGCCACATCAGCTTCTCCGCCCCCCAGAAGCAGCCCAGTCCGAGGATGATGTGGTCCTGCCCCTCCTTCCACGGTCCGGTGACCGGCGTTCCGAGCACCGCGTGCGGTTTCGGGTGGGGCAGCACCGGGTGTGGTCCACCCTTGAGCGCGGTGGAGCTGTCGGGGCGTTCCACCCGGACAGGGCCCTGTGAGTTCATCGCGGCGTTCATGGTCAGGATCCGCTGCAGGAAATCCATGGCGTCCTTACCGTCCTCTCTTTTTCCCGGTACTCCAGCGGGGGGACGCCCGGGGCTCCGAGTCTGAGCCACCGGCGTACAGCCGCGGGAGCGTAACAGTCGTCCGCGTTGTACCGCTCGAGGGTACGCCGGGCACGCGACCGGGGCGCCCCGTCCCCGTCACTGCCGCCGTCCCCGTCACTGCCGCCGACGGCGATCTCGAAGAGGTCCACCGCGGCCCTTCCGTCGACGTCCTTCTGACTGAAGGTGAACCCCGCCAGCGCGGCAACCGCCTTCAGCCCCAGCGACGCATTAGCTGCCAGCGCATTCCTCACCAGCGCGAAGACATCCACCCACTCCGGTGAAGCGAGGAAGGCGTTGACTTCGGCAAGGGTCGGCATGACGATCCCCGGGGTGTACTCCCGGCCCCCGTAGCGGGAGGCGTAGGAACGCATCCAGTGGTTCTCACCCTGCTGCGAGTAGCAGTACGCGCGGAACACCCGGCCGGAGTTCCGGGCCGCCTGCCGGCGGGCCATGAGCCAGCACCAGTACCGGGCGACATGCTCACCGCCGTCCCCGTCACGGCTGAAGTCGGTGAAAGGGCGGTACCCGGTGCCGTCGAAGGTGCCCCAGAGGAACGTCCCCCGCGTCGGGTGCGCCTCCATGTCCACGTCGATCTCCACGGCGTCCCCGATTTCCCGGGCCATGGGCAGTTCCCCGTCGCCGAGGTGGTCCGGCATGCGGAAACTGTGCCCGCACCACAGTTCCGGCCTGGTGATCCACCGTTTCAGCGGACGCCGCAGATACCCGACCCCTGCCAGCCAGGCGGCCGCGAGTGCCGGGGACTCCCGGTCCACGGCGGTCACCGGGACGGCGTCCACCACCTCATGCGGGCGCTCAGCCAGTGCCGCGAGCTGGGGGAGGGTCTCGATCCCGGCGTCCCTCCAGTGGCTTCCCCGGTCACCGGGCAGCATGAGACTGATGTCCCTGCGTTCCACCAGTTCACTCCGGCAGTGGTTGTGGAACTCGCAGCCCTCGCATTCGCGCACGCGTACCGGCCGGTCCGGGACCGGAGCCTCCAGTGCCCGTTCCAGACCTGGGAGCACCCGGTCGGCGGGGATCACGACGCACCTGCTGTACCCGGCGGTACCCCCGCCGATGAAACCGACGTCACCGGACGCCAGGCCCAGCCGGTCCAGCAGGACGTGCGCGACAGCGACCTTGTACGAGTCACCGGCGTTGCTGCGGTGCCTCAGCGGGGCCCGGGCCGGCGCGCCCAGCCCCAGCGCGACGACATCCACCACACGGACGCCGTTGTCCGGACTCCCCGCCGTACCGTTTCCGCCGGACGCCCCGGGCACCGTCGCCGACCCCGTCTTCAACCTGGCTGCCACGGTGTGTGCCGTGACGGTGACCGGCATGTACGCGGTCGCCTCGCCCAGGCCCGCCCCGGTGTCTGTCCGCACCAGCAGGTCAACGTCGCAGGCCAGGGCGCCGTCCGACAGGCGGGCACCGGTGATCAGGCGGACGCCGGCCGCCAGTGCCTCGAGAGTCTGCTCTTCGGCGGTACCGTCGTCGACGACGTCCACCCGGCTGAGGCGCACCCGGTCCCCCAACCGTTCCCTGACCGGCAGCGCATTCCACACCGCCTCCCGCCGCAGCTGTGCCCGCTGCCGGTGCGAGTACCTTTCCGCCAGCGCGGACGCAGACAGTTCGGGACGGATGCGGCCGGACGCCGCGGCGCGCAGCAGCACACTGCGACGCCGACACCCGGTGAGGTCGAGAGGGGTCACCGGAATTGCCGCGGAGTCGGCCGGGAGGTGGTTCGTCACAATAGCTGTCATCCTATTGGCTAGAGTGGTCCACCAGAAACCGGAGAACCGGGGCAGCATCAGCCCCGTAACGGCAGAGGAGACGGTGCACATGGGAGTTTTCGGTACGCTGCGGCGGCGACGCCTGGAAAAGAAAGCTGCATTCAAGGCCGCGAAAGTGCAGGCCAGGGAGACTGCACGGGCGACCGCGAAGCAGGACAGGGCCCGGGAGAAGTACCTGCGCAGAACAGCGGGGAAAATCAGGACCCTGGAGGCCAGGTCCGCGAAAAGGCAGGACCGCAGGGACCTGGAAACTGCGAAAGCTCTGGTGGCCCGGGCGAAGTCGAGGACCGTCACCCCGGGGAAGATTCTCGGGTGGGTCGGAGCCGCACGTGTACTGGTCCCCGTCGCCGCTCCACTGGCCTACCGGGCCCTGACGACACTGGTGCAGCGATCCGGCAGCAACGGTGCCGGCCCGCTCTCCGGTGCCACGACGGACGGCCTCGGGGCCGCGGGGACCGATCCCACGGGTCCGGGTGCCGTGCAGCGTGCCCGCATCGCCGACCTGCGCAACAGGATCGGAGCGCGCAATGTCCCGGATGCGGTGCGGAAGAAGATCTCGGCGAAGCTGTCGTCTCTGGAATCAACCCTGGATTCGGTGTACGCACGGGAAACGGGGAATGACGCCCAGAAAACGGCCGATGCCGTGACCACTGAACTTGATCAGCTGGACAGGCAACTCGCTGAGGTTGACAGGGGGTAGATCCCGACGAATAATTTCAAACCCCTCCCCATTCAGAGAATTGACAGGGACTCTTTCCCCCAGAAGCCGTCATATCCGCTATACTCTGCAGACGAGAGGCACACAGTTACTCACTGTCATCCATCTTCCTACTCTGCAAAGGAATACATCATGGCACGCCGTGAAATCACCCAGTTCTTCGACGATCTCGACGGAACCGCACTCAGCTCCGACGAAGTCAACGTCGTCGAGTTCTCCTACGCGGGTTCCGACTACACCCTGGACCTTTCCGAGGAGAATGCCCTCAAGTTCGCCTCTGATCTGGAGCCCTACCTGAAGGTCGCGACCAAGGTCACCAAGCAGCGTGCACCGCGTGGCCGTTCCACGTCGACCGGCGCCCAGAAGTCCGACCCGGGCCGAAACCGTCGCATCCGCGAATGGGCCCGTAACAACGGGCACAATGTCTCGGCACGCGGCCAGATCTCCCACGAGATCATCGCCGCATACGAAGAGGCAAATCCCACCGACCGCTGACAACATTGTCTGCCCCCATTTCCGGGGGCGGACTGCTGTGTACCGCGGAGTTGCCGGAACCTGGTCGCCCTACCACCCGTGCCGCGATCAGCGAGTTCGACAGCGCATCGTTCAGTGTCCGACTCAGAGCCCAGCTCCAGTGCCCGACTCAGAGCCCAGCTCCAGTGCCCGACTCTAGTGTCCGACTCAGAGCATTCCGGATTCACGGGCAACCGCCACCGCCGACGTGCGGGAGCGGACCCCGAGTTTCGCGTTAATGTGCACGAGATGCGATTTGACCGTCGCCTCGGAAAGAAACAGAGCCGCACCTATCTCACGGTTGCTCCGACCCTGCGCGACCAGCTGGAGAACCTCAAGTTCCCGTGATGTGAGAGAGTTACCCGGATCCTCTTCCCGGTGCATAAGACGGGACGCCACCGAACCAGACATCGCGGTCGTCCCCGTCGCCGCAGCACGGACAGCGGCGACAAGTTCCGCCGGTGGGGCGTCTTTCAGCAGATAACCCACGGCACCTGCCTCAATAGCCCCGAGAATATCGACGTCGGTGTCATAGTTGGTCACGACGAGAACATTCGGAGGGTCCGGAAGCGCCCTGATCCGTGCAGTCGCCTTAGCTCCCGTCTCCAGTTCCCGCCCACTGGGCCCCGGACCGAACCGCAGGTCCATCAGAACCACGTCAATCCCGACGTCCGGGAATGCGGCCGGCCCGGCGGAACTGCCCGACCGTTCAGACCGGACCCGGTTCCGGTTCTCCACGGCCCGGACCGCCTCGTCAGCAGTCTCTGCCTCGCCGACGATGGTGATGTCATCCGCACTGTCCAGGACCGCTCTGAGCCCCATACGGACGATCGCATGGTCATCTGCCAGAAGTACACCGATCACTGCCTGTCTCCTGTCCTGTCGGGCTTGGCTCCACGAGGCACACTGACGACCACGGCCGTGCCCTGCCCCGGCGAAGACTCAACTTCCAGTGTCCCGCCGATGCTCCGGGCGCGGTGACGCATCGCGGACATCCCGATGTGACCTTCCCCGGCTCTCTCAACGCTACGACCCTCAACCTCTGCGGGGTCGAAACCGGAGCCGTCATCGACGATGTCCAGCCTGACGGAAGCCGGCTCGACGGTGAGGGTGATCCGCGCCCTCGCGGCACCCGAATGCTGCCTCACGTTGGAGACCGCGGACTGCGCGATCCTCAGCAGACCGGCCTCAACCTTCATCGGCAGTTCCGGGCAGCTGTCGTCCGCGGCGTCCTCGATATCCACCGTCACCTCCAGGCCGTCCCCGCTGGCGGACGCCGCCAGTCTCCGCAACGCCTCCGGAAACGAACTCCCCTGCAGGTCGTCCGGCTGCAGTGCAGCGATGATCGCCCGGGTCTCACGGAGACTCTGGGCGGCGGTGTCGCGGGCCAGGATCATCCTGGGCAGAGCGGGGGAATCCTCCGGGATCTCCCGCTCTGCGGCATGGAGCAGGAGCTGGATGCTCGACAGTCCCTGCGCGACCGTGTCATGGATCTCGTGGGCCAGCCTCTCCCTCTCCGTGATGATGCCCGCCTGACGCTCAGATTCGGCGAGCAGACCCCGTGTCCGGACAAGTTCGTCGATGAGCTGACGGCGACTCTCGCTGACGGCGGAGAGACTCTGGACCACCGCGGCGATGGCGATGGCGGCCACACCGGACAACACCGGGCCGAGTATCGCACCTGTACTGGGACCGGCTACCGCCGCCGACAGCACCACTGCCAGCGCCGTGACGACACCGGTCACCACCGCACCCCAGGGGGACGGCAGGAGCAGGAGGTAGAGGACAAACAGGACCAGTGCCAGATAAGTCGCCGTCGCCTCCTCCGACGCCAGTGCGATCCACAGCAGCGTCAGCACAGTCAGCCACCCGTAGCGGTGGGGGGAGTTCGACGGGAAGGGTCTTGCGAAGACAGTCGCAGCTACCACGGCGAAAGGTACCGCCAGGAGGACGACAAGGGTTGATGAACCGTCGTCACGTCTCAGGGCCACCCACACGGCGACTGCCAGCAGGGTACCGGTGGCGACGGCCAGTGATCCCCGGATCACCACGGAATCACGGAAGGCTCCCGGTCCCGTCCCCCCTGCGGGGACGCTCGCTGGTTTCATGAGGTTACCGTAGCCTGTCCGGGGCACCCCGGAGAAGAGAGCACGGCAAGGATCAGATGGTGTACATCGTCTGAACCGGTCTGAACACAGTTGAACAGTCGTGACTGCTACGCAAAAACCCTTTTCACAGCCCCGCGTGATGATGAATCACAATGTTCCCTCCGACTGTTTCCGACGACTATTCTGCCATTTCTGTGCCATTCCCGAGGATCTTCCCGAGCACCGCGGTGGCGTCCGGGACCATGCCAGAACGGTCCACGTAGTGTCCCTCCGTCGTCGCCGCCTGCAAGTGCCCGAGTTGTAGTGTCGCTGTCTCGACGGACACCTCCCCCGCCAACCACGTAGCCACAGAACGGCGGAAGGTATGGAACGTCACCCATGACACATCCGGCTCAACGGGCCCGAACACCTGCCCACGATCCGCCCAAACCTTCCGCGCCCACCGGAGCCACTGCTGTGGTTGCTGTCGCCGTACCGGTTCCGCCGACCCATGGGTGAACACGTACGGATCCCAGCCGAACGTGCGTGACCGCTGCCGTTCCAGTGCCGCCACCGTCGACGGTGGGAGCATGACCGTGCGCCGCCGACCCCCACCCTTCACGTCCGTGATCGTCGCCCGGTCCCCGTCCACGTCCTCCCACCGCAGAACACACACGTCCGAGATCCGGGCCCCCGTGCCCGCCAACACTTCGATGAGCTCCGGGAGCTGCACGCCGAAACTCCGCCCCTGGTCGGCGTAGTGGCGGACCATGCGCCGCACGGTCACCAGTTCCACCGGGGTCAATGCCCTGGCGGTGAAGTCTGACGCCGGTGCCGGTGATGTGTCGGTCACGGGGTTGTGGTCGACCACGCCCATGCGTACGGCGTACTTGAACGCGTTGGACAGCAGGGTTCGTGAGGCTTGCCACCGGGAGCGGGTGAGGCTGCGGAAGAAACGTTCGAGTTTCGGTGTGGTGACCTCGACGAGGCGTAGGGAACCGATAGCGGGTGTGATGTGCACGCGGGCGGTGGAACGGTACTGGTCGATGGAGGACGCTGCACCGTCGTACTGGTTCAGCCACACGTCAATGAGCTGGTTCACGGTACTCGACCCTTTCAGCAGATCGGTGTCTTCCGTGCCGGTGGCGTCGACGGCCGCGGCCTTCACTCGCCGTTTCGCTTCCGCTTCACTCTTCCCGGTGCGTCGAATGCGCTTGCCCTTCCCGGACGGGAGTCGGACGGTCACGTTCGCCAGCCACTTCCCCGAGTCGAGTTGCGTGGTGCCGATCTCCCCGAACGTACCGACCGGGGTCGTCGGTCTACCGCGGGTCATCATCGTCCCCTTGGTGTGCGCGGCGATTCCTGGCCCACCGGCGGTGAGTTTCTAGCAAGTGCTCCACTTCCGGACCGTCCTCGACTGCCCACGTGGGAAGACTGCGAAGAAGGGCGGTCAGGTCTACCCGGTCTTCTGCCGAAACACTCCCGCCGTCACGGATCCACCGCCATAGTTCCCTGGCAGTCACTTCCTGCCCGCCGGGGCCAGTGACTACTTCAGCGGGATCTTCCGTGTCCGGTTGTAGAAGGTATGCAGGCGACACCCCGAGGACGTAAGCGATTGCAGTGAGGTCATCAACGCTTACGGCTCGTTCATCATTCTCGATCCGCCGGAGCCCGAGCGGCGGAATCGGGTTCCCGATCTCGCCAAGCTTCCGCGACAGTTCCGCGAATGTGAGGTTCTGGTCGTCCCTGAGCCTGCTGATGTTGGACCGGACGGCGTGGCCCGTCGGCCCGGTCAATGTCTTCTTACCTGCCATGCAGACGACCGTACCCGATCAAGGATGCAGGTACATCGCACAACTTGACACTACCTGGAATCACTGTAAGATCGAGCGCAGTCAGGATCAAACATGAAGATCCTGCGATCACTCTGAAAGGATAGAGAGCATGGTTGAACTCAACGCGCTCGCTGTTTCCCTGCCGGATGCCGGCAAAGCCCTGGGCATCGGCCAGTCCAGTGCTTACGCCGCCGCGAAGAACGGCACCTTCCCCGTCCCAGTCATCCGGATCGGAGGACGCTACACCGTCCCCACTGCTCCACTCCGGAAGCTTCTGGGGCTCCCGCCACTCACCGAACAGTCCCCGGAAGTTGCCTGATGATGGGCTTCCCGCTCGACGAGACCTTTTACCAGCCACACCCCAAACCAGCACCGAAGCCCAAGCCCCAGACCGAAGACCAGGAGACCACCGAATGAGCGCCCCAAGCTACGAAACGATCCGCGCCGCACGCGCCGCAAGACTCGCCACCGACCCCTTCGACCCCCACAAGCACTCCCTGATGTCCCACACCCCCGACGGCCTGCCGGGAGGATTCCTCACCCTCCCCGACCTCGGGGAAGCTCAGATGCTCGCCATGCGCGAAGGCATGGACCTGCTCTGCCGACTCCACGACGACGATCTCGTCGAAGAGTGGATCGGAGACATCCTCACCCTCGCCCAGGATCCAGAGACCGTGGGACTGCTGATGGTCAACGTCATCCGCGGAATCGCTCCCGTCCTCGCCGCCCGCATGGGCACCGATACCCACGAGCACGCCAGGGAGCTCTACCGTGACTTCGCTTTCGATGCGTGGATGAAGAACTTCAACGAGGAAGAGGCTGCCTGAACTATGACACCCAACGAAAAAGCCCCGGTCAGTGCTACCAACACCGGCCAGGGAACCGAGAACCTTGCAGGGAATCTCGCTGAACAGTCTAGCCGCCCCGAAGTCACCGTGTGGAATAAGTACGCCACTGACGGAATCGTCCCCGCCCCGGACGTGGTTGAACAGACCTGGGGTGCTGACCTCGCAGGCATGCCCGACTGGGCCGAAGAAGTGACGAACAACGGCTGGGCAGTGTCCCGCCTGGTGGATGTTCCAGCTGAGATCCACGACGGTCTGACCAGTGACCGCCGTACTCTCCCCGCACAGGTCAACGTCGGTGTCCTGCAGCACGCCGCGGACAAGTACCCACGAGTACGGATGATCCTTACCCGTACCGTCCGGGAGGGCAAATCCCGGCCTCGTCATGAGCGGTTGGCGAAGATCAGTTTGCACCCCTGGGAGGTGCAGCCGCTGATCGATGCGTTGAAGGCTGCCCAGGCGCTGACCGAGGAGCAGTGGTGAGCGTGGTCGAGATCCTGATTCTCACCGTCGCCATGTTTGGGCCGCTGGCCCTGTTTCCTGTCGTCGCGATGATCTCCGACAGAGCGGAGCGACGATGAGGACGCGGATACCGTTGCCGGACTTCGACGCCGAGGACCTGCCATCCGCTGCCCGCCTGTCGATCGCCCGGGGACGTGCCCGACAAGAGCGAAAAAACCAGGTGCAGCGCGACCGCCGTGAACAGCAGCTCGACGTGCTGAGGGGTGCTTGGACCGCGGGACGGTCACTGGGTGATCCCGCGGCCTGGCGCAGGTACGTCGAAGCGAAGGCAGCTGGCCTCACCGCCTCCTGACCCACGAACACTGCCGCTGGCCGAGAGGCGTACCGGCACGTTCCGTCACCAAAGGGCCCGCCCACCCGAAACCCCACTGCACTACGGAAAGCGAACATCACCATGTCACACGATCAACGGCGTCGATCCACCGCCGTGGAGAATCGCGCCGCCGAACTCATGGCCAACCAGGGCCTGCCATGGCAGACAGCACTAGCCCAGGCTGAGGCCGAGCACCCGGAGACCACGACCACCACCGGTGACGTTCCCCGCCGGGCCGTAGCCTTCACCCGCGCCTCCGATGTCCGCACACGGGCCGTGGACTGGCTCCTGGACTGTTGGGTCCCCCGCGGTTCTGTCACCCTCCTGGGAGGCCGTGAGGGGATCGGCAAGTCCACGATCGCGGTGGACTGGGCAGCCCAGGCCACCCGCGGGAATCTCACCGGCACTCCGATGAACGTCGCCTACGTCGTCACGGAGGATTCCATCGAGGACACCGTCGTTCCCCGACTTCAGGCAGCCGGCGCTGACCTCGCCCGGGTGATGTTCCTCACCGCCACGGTCCCTGACCCCGACGACCCTGCCACCACCTACGAGTCCTCCCTCGACCTGCCCGGGGACTACCCGATCCTCCAACGCTTCATCCGGGACCAGGGGATCGGCCTCGTTGTCCTCGACGCAGCGAAGTCGGTCATGTCGAGCAAGCTGAAGGGCAACGACGATCTGGACATCCGCCGGTTTCTGGAGCCTATGCACCGGGTCGCCCATGACACCGGCTGTACGTTCGTCTGTCTCGTGCACTTCTCCGCGAAGAAGGGCAGTGCGGACACCGGGAACCTGATCATGGGTTCATCGGCGTGGCAGCAGGTCGCCCGCTCCGTCGTCGCCGTCGCCGAAGACAAGGAAAACGGCACGGTCAAGGTCTGGAACTCGAAGGCGAATCTGGCTTCCCGCATCCGCACGATGGAGGCGCAGATCGTCTCCGCCGAGGTTGTCACCGACGACGGCCGGCGAACTGATAAGGGTCGTATCAACTGGATCGGTGAGTGCGACGAGGACGGTTCCGCCCTTCTCGTCCCGGACGCCGAGCGGGGTGAGTCGGACAATCGGACTGATGCCGAGGTCTGGTTGGAGGACTATCTGAAGGGGTGTGAGCGACCGAAGAAGGACGTAATCGCCGACGCTCAGAAGGCAGGCCTGACGGTCACCCGGACGCTGGAACGCGCCTTCAAGAAGTTGGGAGGGGTGGCCGAGCATAAGGGGTTCCCGCGGGTCGCGCACTGGTCTCTCCCCGGTCGGGACACGAGTGTCGCAACAGCCCCCGTGCCGTTGAGGGGTGTCCCAACTGTCGCAACTGGGGCTGACCAGGGGAAACGCGATGTCGCAACTGGGGGAAAATCATCAGTTGAGACACGCTCAACGGCTGTCGCAACAGGAGGGGTGCGGCACCATCTCGCCGCAGTTCCCGACCTCACCGCACCATCCGATGCTGACATTCTCGACAGCCTCGACACCGAGTACGGACTGTCCCCGGAAACCGTCGCAGGGTCCGTTCCCGGCCTCACCCGGGACGCTGCCCTAGCCCGTCTGCGAGCCCTCGCCACCGCCGGACTCGTCACCGTCGACGCCCGCGGCCGTTACATCCGCACCACCACAACAGGAGCATCATCATGACCTTGTCCACCGACCCCGTGTTCACCGTTCCCGCCCACGGCCCAGGAGAAAAATGGACCCGCGTCCCGCTGAGCGTCACCCCCGTCCCCACGGCACGAGCCACCCGCCGGGTCGTGAAAGTCACTGTCGGTGACTTCGTTCTCGAGCTGCGCAAAGGACACGCCGTCAGACTCGCTGACGCCCTGGTCGACGCCTACGAGGAGACCGGAAATGCCTGACAATCGTGCCGACGACATCCGGACGCTCTGGCAGATCTACCGGTCCATCCACCCCAGGCACGCCCGACCGGATCTGAAAACACAGACCAAACGGGCACGGGCATCACTGCTCACAGCCGTAGTCGAGCTCGAAGCCCTCATCGAAGCGCAGGCCTACACCCCTGACGGGGTGCTCGACCTCGACCACCTCACCCGGGAGGCACCGTGAAACACATCACCGGCATTGTCCTGACCACCACCGAGGCCGACCTGCTCGTCACAGCCACCCTGCAGGCCCAGGCACTCGCCGCCCGACACGGTGCCCGCCTCAACCCCGATGTCCTCGCCCTCGCAGCCCAGATCCGTTCCGCACCCGGAACATCGGAACCCACCGACCAACCCACCCCTGACACTGAATACGAGCAGGTCAGTTCAGCTACCGCGGCGAAAATCCTCGGATGCACACCCCGCTACGTCACACAGTTGGCCTCACGGGGACGACTCCCCGGGGTGAAAAACGCCGGAGTGTGGTGGTTCAGCCGGGATGATGTCGAAACCTACCGTGACTGGCACTGACCCGACCGGCTCGACTTTGATCACCGCTACCTTTTGAACGGAGAACACTCTGATGAAACTCATCGGACTGACCGTCCCGGATCTGATGGGCCACATGCCCACCGATCACGGTCTCGCCCACGCCCTGCCGGACACCGGCACCGGCTACACCCTCGCCACCCCGGAAGCCCTCGGCATCCACGTGGCCGACGCCCCGATCTTCACTAGCCCGGAGATCCTCGCCGCCTACGTCCGCGGCTTCATCGACCACCAGGTCCTCACCGACGACAAGGAGAACTGACCCATGACCTTCTACCCCGGAAGCGCCGGTGTCACCGGCAATCTCCTCACCGTCGACATGGCACTGCGCAACCCGACCCACATTGAGCAGCGGGTCGCGGACATCGCCGAGCGTGACCTCCTCGTCGACAGCGTGTTCACCGAAGGCGGCCCCGTTGAAGGCGGCGCGGTGATCTACTCCGAAATCGACGAGAAGGACCTCTACACCGACACTGATGTCGCTGACCGTGCACCCGGTGACGAGTACATCATCGTCAACAGCACCGACCGTGAACCCCGGGTCGCCCGGGTCCAGGACTTCGGCGGCAAGTTCGCTATCACCGACGAGGCCCGCGACCGCAACGACACTGTCGAACTCGACAATGCGACGACCCGCCTGGCGAACACCATCACCCGGAAGGTTAACCAGAGGGTCATCGCCACCCTCACCGCCGCGATCTCCAAGGCCAACGTCTACTCACGGACCAGTGGGTGGGACAAGGTCATCCTCGACGGGGTACCCGACACGATCACCGCCCCGGCACTGCGCCCCTCCGCGGATCTGGCAACCCTGACCGCTGCCGCGGAGAAGCTCGACATCGGTATCGAATACACGCGCCTGCTCGTCAGCCCCGACGGTCACCGTGACCTGCGCATCGCCTACGGCACCGGCCTGAAAGCCATGCTCGACGACTTCGGTATCGACCTGCTCGTCTCCAACTCCGTGCCCGCCGACCGGGCATTCCTCGTCGACCCGAAACAGCTCGGCTTCGTGCGCTACGAACGTCCCCTCACCGTCACCACCTGGCGTGACGAGGCGACCCGCACCACCTGGGTGCAGGGCTACTGCCTGCCGACGATGGGCATCACCCTGCCCGCCGCCCTCGGTGTCGTCATCGGCACGAACCTCTAACCCCGGAAAGGAACCAGCAATGCATTACACGAACCAGGCGAAAGACCTGTTCAACCCCGGTACCGACCTGACCGCCGCAGCCAGTGCACCAGTAGCCGGCAAGACGTTCGTCACGATCTCCGGTGCCCCCACGCGCGGCCTTTTCCAGGTCGCCACCGCCACCCCCGGTACCACTGCCCTCGGTGTCGCCAAGTACGACGCGGCCACCGGTGATCTAGTCGGCATCGCCCGCGGCCACCGGATCATCACCGTCACCGCCGGTGAAGCACTGCCCGCCGGCACCACCGTGCAGGTCGGTACCAACGGCCAGGCTGTCGCACTCACCGACGGCACACCGGTGGGCATCACCGTGGACACCGCCGCCGCGGGCACCGACTGCTACATCGCCCTGCGATAGGAGACGATCAACCGTGGACATCAACCTCAGCGGGGACATCAGCCCCACCGGGTGCGGTGCCAACTGGCTTCGAAGCCAGCTCCCCGCCCCCGACGAGCCGGTGACCCTGCGGGTCAACTCCGGTGGTGGTGACGTCTACGAGGCCATCACCATGGTCAACATCCTGCGCGCACACCCCGGCCCGGTCACCGCCATCGTCGAAGGCCTCGCCGCCTCCGCCGCGTCGTATCTCATCGCCGGCGCGGCCGAGAAAGTGACCATGCGCCCCGGCGCCGAGATCATGGTGCACCGCCCATGGACCGCACTCGAAGGCGACGGGCCCGCACTGGTGAAAGCCGCCGGAGACCTTGAACGCCTCGGCACCACCCTGGCCCGCACCTACGCGACCAAAGCCGGCGGCACTGAAGCCCAGTGGAACGAGTACATGGCCGAGGAGACATGGTTCAGTGCCGACGAGGCTGTCGCCTCCGGCCTGGCCGACGACGTCCTCGACGCCCGCCCCGCCGCACAGGTAGCCCGCACCCCGATCATGGCGCACTACAAGTACCGATCCCGTGCACAAGCACCAACACCCGATCTGAAGGAGAACCCCGTGGGACCCGACACGACCACACCCGAGCACACCACCGCACCAGCTTTCACCGACGAACAGTGGACGAAGTTCTGCCAACTGCTCGACCTTGAACCCGACAGCACCATCGACCAGGCCCTCGACCTGCTCGCCGCCACCGTCGACAAGCTCAGCACCGATGACCCGGCCACCGACACCAGTGGCACCCCACTGGCACGCTCCCGCCGTGTCCTGCTCGACCGCACGACCTACGCCGAACTGATCTCCGCGTCCCGCGAAGGCATCCAGATCCGCGCCGAGCGTGAAGCCAAAGCCCGTGAAGACGAAGTCGACCGGTGGATCCAGGAAAACCGTATCGGCCACGCCACCCGTGCCCGCGCTGTCGCCATGGCCCACCGGGACATGCAGGCCGCCCGCGACCTGTTCGGTGCGATCCCCGCCGGCACCGTCCACCGGGAAGAGATCGGCCACGCCCAGTCCATCGACGCTCACGCCAAGGGAGACAACCCGACCTGGGTCCGATGACCCCCGGGACCACACCCCGCCCCGCCACTGACCACCCCGGCCGGTGACGGGGCATCGTCATGCGGTACGGGACACCCCACCCCCCCGGAAATCCTGGAGGCATGCCCTCCTGACCCCGCCGCTTCTGGTGCAGTCAGGATTTTTTTACACGGGGTACAAAACCTACGGTCACCTGTGGTGATGCGGGCCCCGGATCCCAACAACCGGGGGTGTGTGTTCCACTGCCGGCGACGGGTGAGCATCCCGTCCTCGTCTCCCGGAGTGCGGGTGGTGAGAGATCAACAGGGGACTTGGATCCCGGAAGGTAGGTGGTGGCTGTGAGCAGCACCGAGGATCTGATCGAGGCTCGACGCTGGATCTCCGACTGCATGCGCGGGAGGGTGTGCGTCCCGTGGTCGCCGGTGCGGGTGAGCGTGGACCGGCTGGATGAGTACCTGCGACGGGTGGGGGCTCCGGTCATCGCCCGTATTGGTGAGGTGGTCGGGGTGGTCCTCGACGTGCGAAGTGGGGAGGGTGGTTTCGTTGTGGTGGAGATGGCGATCCCGGCCGCCGGAGTTGGTGGTGAGGATCGGTGCCTGAGCTGGTTCGACGGGGCGCGTCAGTGCAGCGATGTGGAGGTGATCTGTCGCTGGGCGGGATAGGGCGACGTGTGTAGTCGAGCCGGTCATCCGTACTGAGGATGCCGGCCACTACGCTGTGCTCATGGAACTGAACTGGGTAGAGGTTAGCGCGGACCCGTCTGTTGAGCCGTGTGAGTATTTCGCTGAGGTGGAGGGCTACCAATTCCCCGGCATATGGCGGTTGTACAGCGTGTCCAACGATGAGTCGTACTGGCTCTTCACCGACCGTGACGGCAAGGAGGTTGCACGGCTTGAGCTCGATGAGGCTCCGACGCTCTCACATGCAGGTTACGACCCCGGGGTCCCCGATAGTCACACTGTTCAGATCGTGTTTCTCGACGTCAGGTCTAGTTTTCGAGGTCATGGTGTGGGCCGATGGGTGGCTCACTGGGTTGACTCGCACTACCCTGACCGCCGAGTTGTGGCACTGGCCAAAGAGGAGGCCGAAGGGTTTTGGAGGGCGATTGGCTGGGAGGAGAGCCTTTTGCAGGATGATCCGCGCAAGGCCCCGATGTTCGCCTCCCCGATGGCGTGATACTCGCTGGCCCTCTGGAGGTCCTCCCCACGGGCACCCGGACGTAGTTCGACCCCGGTGGGAGCGTGGGGGGAGATGCTCAACCACCGGGGTCTAACCTCGGATCACGCAGAGACTCCGCGATCAGGCGACTGCGAGGTCGCCGCTATTGACCGGGTTTACGGACTCTAGCTCCTTGCGGGTCACCCAGTCCGGAGTGGCACAATGCGCCGCGTGGAGGGCAGTTCGAAGGCTGGATACTGCCGAGATCAGAGCACCGAAGCTACTGTCGTCTTCCACGGTGACATGCCACGTTGCACGAAGCGCGTCTAGGTCAGCGCCGTAGTCGAGCTCAAGGTCAATCTTATCTGCTTCATCCAGCACTCGGTCCAGGAACTCATCGAAGGGTTCACTTCCCTTGGCGGGTCGAGCAAATGTCTGTGAAATCTCGAACGAGTAGATCATGATTCCTCCTTCCAACAGGTTTCCCTGCGAAGCCATCCACGTGTGTTCCGCAGGTAGTTAGGGTCTGACGGTGTCAGGTGGATGGTTCTCATGTGAGTGCCGCACGGGCACTTCATCTTGTAGTACTTTTTGCGCTTCGAAACTTCCCATCCTTGAGCCTCGGCTTGCTTGAGGAGTGCTTCGAACTCCTTCTTGGGGTGGGTCGGTCTTCGGGGCACACACCTGAGCTTACGCACTCGGACGCCGGTTATCCGTATCGGTTGAGTAACGATCTACACCATACAGGGGGTGGTTTATTAATCTGCCATAATGTTGCCAAACAAGGGCACTCTAGGCACTGTTTTGCAGGTCAGGGGCTTATCCTGTCAGATGGTGTACATCATTGGTGCTGTGTAGAGCAGCTGTTTCGCGAGTTCCCGGGCGGTCTCCAACGGGGACACCGTCCTGCTCATCTTCGATCCCGCGATTCCCCCGTCCAGAAAGACTATGAGCTGGTCCGCCAGTGTCCGGGACGCGTACCCGAACTTTTCGGTGAGCAGGTCCGCCATGGTGTCTCGACACCACCTGCGGTGTTCGAGGGCGGCCTGGCGGATGCGGTGCTCACTGTCCGTGTCCGGCCGCGGATACTCACTGGCGGCGTTCTGGAAATGTGACCCCCGGAAGTTCTCCTTGGGTTCGTCGGCGATGGCCATGTCGAAGAAGGCGAGGATCCGGTCCTCGGGTTTGGGTCGGTCGGCGCACATCTCCTCCCACCGTCGACGCCAGTCCTTGTCCAGTTCCTCGATACAGGCGACCACCAGGTTGTCCTTGGAGCCGAACAGGGAGTAGAGGCTGGCTTTGGCGACGTCGGCGTCCCTCAGGATCCGGTCAATACCGATCACCCGGATTCCCTCCGTGGTGAACAGCCGCGTCGCACTTTCCAGCAGACGCTGCCGGGGGCCGGGCCGGCTGCGTCGCTTGGACCCCCCGGTACTCCTGGACCTGGGCTCCTGCCCCGACGCCTGCTTTCCCGCGGTCCTGGTGGATGACTTCCGGGTCGACGTGCCCGAAACGGCGTCTGTCATCTCATCTCTCCTGGGTCGGCAAGCATGGTCGGAATCCACATGGGACCCCTGCGTGACCTCACTATTCTACATTACGGGACATGACGCCCCCACACGGTGTCAGCGCGCGGTCGGACGGACGACCATCATCGGGCAGGGCGAGTACTGGAGGAGTGCCCGCGAGGTGGATCCGAGCAGCATGCCCTTGAAGCCGCCGCGCCCGTGGGAGCCGAGGACGAGCAGCTGGGCGTCCTCCGCAGCCTCCTTGAGAACCTGGATCGGACGGTCCCTGGAGATGACTTCCTCGACCTTCACGTCGGGGTAGCGCTCACGGAAAGCTGCGAGCTCCTTGTCGAGGAGCTCCCGCTCCTGGGCGGCCACGGCATCGATCTGACTCTGCATGGCGCTCAGACCGACCAGACTGGTCTGCAGCTCCTGGTCCGCCCAGCTGTGGACGGCGCGCAGGGTGGCCTTGCGTGCGTCAGCTTCCCGGAACGCGTACTCCATAGCCTTGCGGGAAATTTCCGAACCGTCGACACCGACGACCACGGGTCCGTACTTGTTCTCCTCGGTGACATTGTTGTCTTTACGTACCACGACCACTGGGCAGGACGCATGGGAGACGACAGCCGAGGACACCGAACCGAGTACCAGGCCGGAGAGTCCACCGAGGCCACGAGAGCCCATGACGATGATGTCCGCGGTCTCCGACAGTTCGAGGAGCATGTCGATCGGTGTTCCCTCCACCACGATGTGGCTGACCGCTAGATCGGGGTTGAAAGCCAGGACCTGCTCACGGGCGGCGTCAATCTTCTCGAGCGCCTCCTTCTCCAGCTCGTCGTAGAGCTCCTGCGGCGGCACCATGCCGTCGGCGTACATGAACTGCGGCATGGTGTACGCGGTCACGAGCTTCAGAGGTGCACTGCGCTTGGTCGCTGCGTTGGCTGCCCAGGCGACGGCCGTGGCGCTGGCCTCCGAGCCGTCAACTGCGACGACGATCGCATTGTCAGCGATGATCTTGGTGTCCGACATCTGGTCCATCCTTCTCTCTTGGGGGTGAGTCCCTGAGGGGCGACTCCCGGGTCCGATCCCTTCCACCCCCCATTATCCCCCTTGAAACGTCCGAACGGCATCGAAGTACACCCCCGAAATGGGTACCTGTCAACCGCTGTACTGTGACCACCGTGTTGACCAGTACTTTTGCAGAGTAAAAAAGGTCCGCTGCCCCGCCCCGACGCCCGTCTCTTCTCCTGCACCGCAACCGCCGCCGGTTCACCCGGCGTCGCAATTACCGCCGGTTCTCGCGGCGGCGCAGATCAGGGACGGCACACGTCCGTGAGAGAATCAGATCCACCAGCCCGCAGCCGCCCGGGCAGCCGGAGCGCTTCACAACGGTCCGGGACGAACGGAAGAAGGAGAACACCCTGCAGAACCCACCACTTCCGGTTGTAGACGGTCTCAATCCTTCGAGGGTCAGGGTGGCCACTGCCACGACCGCCGTCGCAGCGGTACGCCATCTCATCGTCACGCAGCGGCGGCGTGCACCCGGCGATGACGAGGACGCCCTCTTCGAACGGTTCCGACGTCGAGAGGTCCGGCTCGACGACGGAACGGTTCTCCAGCCCACCGATGTCGTCCCTGGTGGGAAGTTCATCTGGTTCTACCGGCTACCGGCACCGGAGAGAGCGGTTCCGGGAACACTCCGTCTGTTGTACAGGGACGAGCACATCCTCGTCGCCGACAAGCCGCCGTTCATGTCCACCCTGCCCCGCGGGCAGCACATCACCCAGACTGCGGTGGTCCGGGCCCGTCGCCAGTTCGGCATCGACGACCTCTCCCCGGTGCACCGTCTCGACAGGCTGACGAGGGGTGTCCTTCTATTCACGGTCCACCGCGGCGCCCGGGCTGCATACCAGCAGCTGTTCGAGAGGAGGATGGTGTCGAAAACCTATGAGGCTGTGACTCCGGTGCCCACCGGTTGGCAGGGCACCGACTTCTCGTTGCCGGGAGGTAGTCTGACAGTCCCCGCAGGAGCACTGCACTTCGCCAGTCCGGAGCAGGTGCTGGATGTTCCCGGAGAGGAGCATCCCTGGGAGCTCAGTCATCTCCTGGTCAAGGAGCGGGGGCGTCTGGCCACATACATTCAACCGGGGACGCCGAACTCTCTCACCAGGGTCACCGGGGTGCGGTTCAGCTCATCGGGTGACCGGCTCGTGTGGACGCTGAAACCCGCAACGGGCAAGACCCATCAGCTGCGGGTCAATATGCGGTTGTTTGACGCTCCTATCGTCAACGACCCCATCTACTCGGTGGTCTCCGATGACGCGCTCTACAATCCGGACGCTGAGCTCCCATACGTTCCCTCCGTGGACGAGGAGGACTTCGACCGGCCGATGGGGCTGACTGCCCGGGAACTGGCCTTCACCGATCCCTACACCGGCGAATCCAGACGGTTCATCTCCTCCTACGGGAACTGATCAACGGATCTCCGTGATGTTTCCACCCCGGTGGGGTGGATTGTCGGGTGAATTGTGGGTGAACACCACACGCAAAAAAAAGAGAGTGCGCAGGCACAGGAACCGACCAACCATCCACACAGGACAGTCAACCAGACCCCGCACCCACACACCCTCAACAACAAAAGAATGATGCCGGCAGTGACCTACTCTCCCACACCCTCCCAGGTGCAGTACCATCGGCGCAGGCAGGCTTAGCTTCCGGGTTCGGAAAGGGACCGGGCGTGACCCCACCGCTGAAACCACCGACAAACACAACGAAACAACACACGCCACACACCCCCCACAACACCAGGGGGCCGGGCACACGGTGCCGTTCCAGACACTGCACAGTGGACGCAAAAACCCTCACAACAACACAATACACGCACACAATCAGAAGTGAAGCACTCGGCCAATTAGTACCGGTCACCTCCAGCGCTCACACACTGTCCAGATCCGGCCTATCAACCCCGTCGTCTACAGGGAACCTCACACGAAACCTCATCTCGAAACAGGCTTCCCGCTTAGATGCTTTCAGCGGTTATCCCTCCCATACGTAGCCAACCAGCCATGCCACGGGCGTGACAACTGGCCCACCAGAGGTATGTCCAACCCGGTCCTCTCGTACTAGGGTCAGCCTTTCTCAAGTTTCAACGCGCGCGGCGGATAGAGACCGAACTGTCTCACGACGTTCTAAACCCAGCTCGCGTGCCGCTTTAATGGGCGAACAGCCCAACCCTTGGGACCAACTCCAGCCCCAGGATGCGACGAGCCGACATCGAGGTGCCAAACCATCCCGTCGATATGGACTCTTGGGGAAGATCAGCCTGTTATCCCCGGGGTACCTTTTATCCGTTGAGCGACACCGCTTCCACAAGCCGGTGCCGGATCACTAGTCCCGACTTTCGTCCCTGCTCGACCTGTCAGTCTCACAGTCAAGCTCCCTTGTGCACTTACACTCAACACCTGATTGCCAACCAGGCTGAGGGAACCTTTGGGCGCCTCCGTTACACTTTGGGAGGCAACCGCCCCAGTTAAACTACCCACCAGGCACTGTCCCTAACCCAGATCATGGGCCGAGGTTCAGACATCCAATACGATCAGAGTGGTATTTCAACAACGACTCCACAACCACTGGCGTGGCCACTTCACAGTCTCCCACCTATCCTACACAAACCGAACCGAACACCAATACCAAGCTATAGTGAAGGTCCCGGGGTCTTTTCGTCCTGCCGCGCGTAACGAGCATCTTTACTCGTACTGCAATTTCGCCGGGCCTGTGGTTGAGACAGCAGGGAAGTCGTTACGCCATTCGTGCAGGTCGGAACTTACCCGACAAGGAATTTCGCTACCTTAGGATGGTTATAGTTACCACCGCCGTTTACTGGGGCTTAAATTCTCCGCTTCGGACAAAAGCCCTAACAGGTCCTCTTAACCTTCCAGCACCGGGCAGGCGTCAGTCCGTATACATCGACTTACCGTCTTCGCACGGACCTGTGTTTTTAGTAAACAGTCGCTTCCCTCTATTCTCTGCGACCCACACCAGCTCCAGAACGCTAGGTCCTGCCACCAGCACGGGCCCCCCTTCTCCCGAAGTTACGGGGGCATTTTGCCGAGTTCCTTAACCACAGTTCACCCGATCGCCTTAGTATTCTCTACCTGACCACCTGTGTCGGTTTGGGGTACGGGCCGTACATGCACTCGCTAGAGGCTTTTCTCGACAGCATAGGATCACCGACATCCCCGCAAACGGGTACGCATCACGCCTCACCCACACAAGCCCCGGATTTACCTGGGACTCGGGCCACACGCTTACACCACAATCCACTAAGTGGCTCGGCTACCTTCCTGCGTCACCCCATCACTTGACTACTACCGGCTCAGGTCCCACGCATCCACCACCACACCACGCCAAAGACGTGACCTGACAGCTTCAGGGCAGTTAGTATCACCGATTCACCATGATCGCACACACACGGGTACGGGAATATCAACCCGTTATCCATCGACTACGCCTGTCGGCCTCGCCTTAGGCCCCGACTCACCCTGGGAAGATCAACTTGACCCAGGAACCCTTGGTCATCCGGCGGATGAGTTTCCCACTCATCATTCGCTACTCATGCCTGCATTCTCACTCGCATAGCCTCCAGCACTGGGTCACCCCGCACCTTCACCGGCCACACGACGCTCCCCTACCAACCCCACACACACGTGCAGAGTTCCGCGGCTTCGGCGGTGTACTTGAGCCCCACTACATTGTCGGCGCAGGACCACTCGACCAGTGAGCTATTACGCACTCTTTCAAGGATGGCTGCTTCTAAGCCAACCTCCTGGCTGTCTTCGCGATCCCACATCCTTTTCCACTTAGTACACCCTTAGGGGCCTTAGCCGGCGATCTGGGCTGTTTCCCTCTCGACCACGAAGCTTATCCCCCGCAGTCTCACTGCCGCGCTCTCACTTACCGGCATTCGGAGTTTGGCTGATGTCGCTAAGATGATAGTCCCGCTAAACCAACCAGTAGCTCTACCTCCGGCAAGAAACACACGACGCTGCACCTAAATGCATTTCGGGGAGAACCAGCTATCACGGAGTTTGATTGGCCTTTCACCCCTACCCACAACTCATCCCCTCAGTTTTCAACCTAAGTGGGTTCGCGCCTCCACGACGTCTTACCGTCGCTTCACACTGGCCATGGGTAGATCACCCCGCTTCGGGTCCAGGACACGCCACTACAACACACTCGTTAGTATTCGCTTTCGCTACGACTACCCCACACGGGTTAACCTCGCGACGTGCCGCTGACTCGCAGGCTCATTCTTCAAAAGGCACGCCATCACCCCGAAAGGCTCTGACGGATTGTAGGCGCACGGTTTCAGGTACTATTTCACTCCCCTCCCGGGGTACTTTTCACCATTCCCTCACGGTACTATCCGCTATCGGTCACAACGGGTATTCAGGCTTACCGGGTGGTCCCGGCAGATTCACAGCAGATTCCACGAGCCCGCTGCTACTCGGGGACACTCGCAACCCGACCACACATGCTTTCACGTACCGGACTCTCACCGTCTACGGCAGGCCATTCCAAACCACTTCCGCTAGCACACGCAACCCGGGCGACCAGCTGTCAGACCAGTCACACAAGACCCCACAACCCCAGCACACGCAACCCCTGACAGGTATCACACGCACACCGGTTTAGCCACCATCCGCTTTCGCTCGCCACTACTCACGGAATCACTATTGTTTTCTTCTCCTACGGGTACTGAGATGTTTCACTTCCCCGCGTAACCTCCACACCGGCTATACATTCACCGGCAGGTGACCGCACACAACCACGGCCGGGTTTCCCCATTCGGACACCCTCGGATCAACGCTCAGTTGACAACTCCCCGAGGCATATCGCAGTCTCCCACGTCCTTCATCGGCCCACTGTACCAAGGCATCCACCGTACGCCCTTCACACACTTCACACACAACTGCGCCGCACAAAACGACACACGCAAAATTGCATCAAAAGAAGATACTCGCGTCCACTATACAGTTCTCAAACAACACCAGGCACCCCACACACCACCCGCAGCACAACACCACGACCAGCACACAAGACACCCGCACCAAGAACACACGACAACGTCGCTGTCCCAGACACCCAACACCATGACAAACCAAACCCGGCCACCACCAACGGCAACCCACAAGCCACACACGACACACACCGGACAATCATCCACCCGGAAAAAACACTCACACGCACCCGACAACCGGACACGCGGAAACAAACCAAAAAACTCCTTAGAAAGGAGGTGATCCAGCCGCACCTTCCGGTACGGCTACCTTGTTACGACTTCGTCCCAATCGCCGATCCCACCTTCGACGGCTCCCTAACGAGTTTGGGCCACCGGCTTCGGGTGTTACCAACTTTCATGACGTGACGGGCGGTGTGTACAAGGCCCGGGAACGTATTCACCGCAGCGTTGCTGATCTGCGATTACTAGCGACTCCGACTTCATGGAGTCGAGTTGCAGACTCCAATCCGAACTGAGACCGGCTTTAAGGGATTAGCTCCACCTCACGGCATCGCAACCCACTGTACCGACCATTGTAGCATGTGTGAAGCCCTGGACATAAGGGGCATGATGATTTGACGTCATCCCCACCTTCCTCCGAGTTAACCCCGGCAGTCTCTCGCGAGTCCCCACCATAACGTGCTGGCAACACAAGACAAGGGTTGCGCTCGTTGCGGGACTTAACCCAACATCTCACGACACGAGCTGACGACAACCATGCACCACCTGTACACCGGCCACAAGGGAAACCACATCTCTGCGGCGATCCGGCGTATGTCAAGCCCAGGTAAGGTTCTTCGCGTTGCATCGAATTAATCCACATGCTCCGCCGCTTGTGCGGGCCCCCGTCAATTCCTTTGAGTTTTAGCCTTGCGGCCGTACTCCCCAGGCGGGGCGCTTAATGCGTTAGCTACGGCACAGAAGTCGTGGAAGACCCCCACACCTAGCGCCCACCGTTTACGGCATGGACTACCAGGGTATCTAATCCTGTTCGCTACCCATGCTTTCGCTCCTCAGCGTCAGTTACTGCCCAGAGACCTGCCTTCGCCATCGGTGTTCCTCCTGATATCTGCGCATTTCACCGCTACACCAGGAATTCCAGTCTCCCCTACAGCACTCAAGTTATGCCCGTATCGCCTGCACGCCCGGAGTTAAGCCCCGGAATTTCACAGACGACGCGACAAACCACCTACGAGCTCTTTACGCCCAGTAATTCCGGACAACGCTCGCACCCTACGTATTACCGCGGCTGCTGGCACGTAGTTAGCCGGTGCTTCTTCTACCACTACCGTCACCCGAAAGCTTCGTCATGGTTGAAAGGAGTTTACAACCCGAAGGCCGTCATCCCCCACGCGGCGTCGCTGCATCAGGCTTGCGCCCATTGTGCAATATTCCCCACTGCTGCCTCCCGTAGGAGTCTGGGCCGTGTCTCAGTCCCAATGTGGCCGTCCACCCTCTCAGGCCGGCTACCCGTCGACGCCTTGGTAGGCCATTACCCCACCAACAAGCTGATAGGCCGCGAGCTCATCCCACACCGAAAAAACTTTCCACCACCGACACTAAACGATGGTCCTATCCGGTATTAGACCCAGTTTCCCAGGCTTATCCCGAAGTGCAGGGCAGATCACCCACGTGTTACTCACCCGTTCGCCACTCGAGTACCCTGCAAGCAGGGCCTTTCCGTTCGACTTGCATGTGTTAAGCACGCCGCCAGCGTTCGTCCTGAGCCAGGATCAAACTCTCCATAAAAGCAACAAACCCTACAAAGAGCCGTCACCGGCACAACAAAAAACTGAACTGCTGACATCCGGCACAAAAACCGGACATCCACGCACAACCCCGGTCGGGGGACCGGGACCGCACGCAGGTCACAAAAACCAACAGACAGAAAACAAAAGATCCATATTTAACAAGCAGTCACCCACTTGCCGGGACCATCCGAACCGTCTGCATCATCTGCGACTTGTAAAAACTTGGTTCATCACACTATTGAGTTCTCAAACAACAACCGCACACCACGAACC
>LT160592.1:1265649-1419882 GCA_900049755.1 Corynebacterium provencense | reverse complement strand
CGGCCGCGGCGGCCCCCGCCCCCGCGGCCCGTGCACCACCAGGGCCGGTTCCGTCACCGGACACCTCGGCGTCCTCGTAGTTCACGGCGGCCAGGGGCATACGGTTCTCCGCCAGGGCCTGCAGATCGTCGGCCATCTCCGCGGCGGAATCGTAACGGTCCGAGGGGTCCTTCGCCATGGCGGTCAGCGTGACCGAGTCGAGTGCCAGTGACTGCCTGGCGTCGAGATGCATACCGGGCAGTGAAGAGGGGGGAGTCGGGGCGTCCTGCACATGCTGGAACGCCACCGAGAACGGGGATTCCCCGGAGAACGGGGGACGCCCGGTGGTGATCTCGTAGAGGACGCAGCCCGCGGCGTAGAGGTCTGAGCGGGCGTCCGCGGAACGGCCCCGCGCCTGCTCCGGGGAAAGGTACTGGGCGGTGCCGATGACCGCCGAAGTCTGCGTCATCGCCGACGTGGAATCGGACAGTGCCCGGGCAATACCGAAGTCCATCACCTTCACGGCGCCCGTGTTCGTGATCATGATGTTCGCCGGTTTCACATCCCGGTGGATGATCCCGGCCTCGTGGGAGAAGGACAGGGCACGGCAGACCTCGGCCATGATCCGGCCCGCCTCCGGCAGGGGGAGCGGGCCCGAGTCCCGCAGAATCTCCCGCAGGGTCGAACCGTGCACACGCTCCATGACGATGTAGGGGACGGACCCGGAACCGGGATCGGTCTGGCCCGTGTCGTACACCGCCACGATCGCATGGTGGTTCAGTTTCGCGGCATTCTTCGCCTCGCGCCGGAAGCGCTCGAGGAAGGTGTCGTCCCGGGCGAGATCCGCCCGCATCATTTTCACGGCGACGTCGCGACCGAGGAGTTCATCGGTGGCGGCGTAGACGTCCGACATACCGCCGGTGCCGATGACGGCACCGAGACGGTACCTGCCGCCGAGTACGGCGTTGGTCAGGTCCACGATCCGTCTCCCTTCTCCTGTCGGTTCTGCCCGGTCAGGGTTTTCCACGATGAGACCTTACCGGGGTCCGGCACAAGGTCCTACTGCTCAGTCCTGCTTCCCACTGCTGGTCGGCTGTCCACCGGTGGAACCCGGCCACCGGGACAGTACCCCACCGGGGCTGTCCCCGGAGCCGGGATCCCTCCCGGTCCGCGCCACGGTCAGGCGGCGCCGGTGACAGTCGCCGACTCCCCTGTCGTCGAGGTCGTCCCCGGTACCGGCAGAGCACTGTTGCCTCCGGTGCCTCCTCCGGTGCCTCCGCCTGTCTGCCCGCCGGTACCTCCACCGGCGCCGCCACCGGTGCCTCCTCCGGTCTGGCCACCTGTCTGTCCGCCGGTACCTCCACCGGTGCCGCCGGTCTGGCCGCCTCCGGTGTCCCCGCCGGGTTCGTTTCCTCCGGTGCCTCCGCCGGTCTCACCGCCGGGTTCACCACCTCCGGTGGTCCCTCCGTCGCCCCCGTCACCACCGGGGGTCCCGGTTTCCGTCGGCGGGGTCACATCCGTCTCGATAGGCGTCCCGGTCGTGCCGCCGTCATCCGGCGGGACCGGGACGACCGTCTCACCGGGGGTGTCCTCCGGGATGACCTCCGGTGTCTGCTCCGTCCCGCTGTCATAGGTCTCCACCGGAGCCGGAGGAAGAACCGTGGTGGTCGAGGGCGCTTTCCCGCCTGAGCCTCCCAGACCTGAGGTGAATGCCCAGACGAGCACCCCGACGGCGGCGACGCCGGCGAGGACAGCGAACCAGATCCACCCTGCCCCGGACTTCTTCCGGGCCGGTCGACCTGTGCTCCGCCCCGGTGCACGCACGGCGGCTCCGGGGGGAGGGTTCTTCCGGCCGGTGGGCCGGGCAGGGGCGGGACCTCCTGAGCGGGGTGCCGGGCCCATGTTCGTCGGGTCGGTGACCCGGGCGAGACGGGTGTGCGCGGCGTCAGCAACAGCATCCGGTCCACCCGGGCCCGGTGCAGGGACGACCTGTGTCCGGGCCAGTGCGGCAGGAGCGGGGGGCATGTTCCCCGCGCGGACACGGAGGGTGGCCGCGGCGAGTTCCCCACCGTCGGCGTAGCGCGCCGTGGGGTCCTTGCGCAGGCAGATACCGATGAGCTGACGAACTGCCGGGGACACCTCTCCGGGGATCTCCGGCGCGGGAGTGCTGATGTGCTTCAGTGCGACCGAGACGGTGGAGTCCCCGGAGAAGGGCCGGCGGCCGGCGAGGATCTCGTAGCCGACGACCCCCAGGGAGTACACGTCACTGCTGGGGCCCACGTTGTGACCCTGGGCCTGCTCGGGGGAGACGTACTGCGCCGTTCCCACGACCATGCCGGTACGGGTCAGCGGCACCGCGGAGGCGGCCTTCGCGATCCCGAAGTCGGTGACTTTCACGACACCGTCGGCGGTGATCATGAGGTTGCCGGGTTTGATGTCACGGTGGACCAGCCCACGGTCGTGGATCGCCTGGAGCCCCGTCGCGGCCTGGGCGATGAGGTCCAGGGCCATGATCTCCGGCAGAGTCTTCTCCCGGGAGAGGATGTCGGCGAGGGACTCGCCCTGGACGTACTCCATGACGATGAAGCAGTAGGTCACCCCGGTGCCGTCGACATCGGGTACCTCCCCGTAGTCGTAGGTTTCGACGACATGGGGAGAGTGCACGGTCTCGGCCGCCTCCGCTTCCGCACGGAAGCGGGCACGGAACTCGGCGTCGTCGGTCAGTTCCGGTTTGAGGACCTTGACGGCGACATCGTGGTCAGGCCCGTCGGCGGCGAGCCAGACGGTGGACATGCCGCCCCTGCCGATGATGCGGTCGACCCGGTAGCGGTGGCCGTAGTGGGTGTCGAGGACGCGCTGCATACGGCGGGCGTCCTCCCTGACGGGGTCGGGGCCGCCGCCGGCGGGGAAAACTGCGGTGTCGTCGCTCATCACTGCGCCTCCTGGAGGGCCGCCTGGATGACGGCGCGCCCGATCGGTGCCGCCACAGAACCACCGGTGGCGGCCTGTCCACGGTCGCCGCCGTTCTCGACGAGGACTGCGACGGCGACATCACCCTGCGGTGCGAAGGCGACATACCAGGCGTGGGGGCTGGAGTTCCGGGAATCCACCCCGTGCTCGGCGGTACCTGTCTTCGATGCGAGGCCGCCGGTGCCGCCGGCGTACACTTCGGCGTCCTTCATCAGGTCGGTGAGCTGTGAGGCGATGTCCGAGGAGATCGCACGGGTGACCTCCTTCGGCTTCGTCGTCTCCAGCGGGCTGAGGTCGGCACCGGTGACCTGCTTGATCAGGTGCGGTTCCATGCGGGTGCCGCCGTTGGCGATGGTCGCGGCGATGACCGCGTTCTGCAGTGGTGTCAGGGCCACGTCACGCTGCCCGATGGCGGACTGTGCCAGGGCGGAGGCGTCCGGGATCTCCCCGACAGAGGAGGACTGCACCGGCAGCCCGAGGTGGCTGTCGGCCTCCTCGTCGCCGACACCGAAGGCGGCGGCGGTGTTCTTGAACGCGTCGGTGCCGTGACGTTGCGAGAGGTCGACAAAGGCGGTGTTACAGGACTTCTCGAAGGCGGTGCGCAGGGTGACGGTGGCTGCACCGCAGGAGGAGCCGCCGTAGTTCTCCAGGGTGGTCGTGCCGTCAGGCAGGGTGATCTGCGGGGCCCCGGTGACGGAGGTGTCGGCGTTGTCGCCGGCCTGGAGGGCCGTGGCCGTGGTGATCAGCTTGAAGGTCGACCCCGGGGGCTGGGTCTGCTGGACCGCGCGGTTGAGCAGGGGTGAGTCCGGGTCGTTCTGCAGTGCCTGGAATGCGGCGTCTGCGGCGTCTGTGTCGTCGGAGGCGATGTCCGAGGGATTGAAGGTGGGGGTGGACGCCATGCCCAGGATCTCCCCGGTGGAGGGACGGATCGCGACAACTGACCCGGAGTAGCCGGCGTTCGACAGGGCGTTGTAGGCGGTCTGCTGGACGCCGGGGCTGAGGGTGAGCTCGATGTTCGCGCCCCTCTTCTCCTTGCCGGTGAGAGTGTCCCACACCTGGCTGGACAGGAGGGACTCGTCGGTGCCGTCGAGGATGGAGTTCTGTGACTGTTCGATCCCCGCCGCGCCGTAACGGTCGGACAGGTAGCCGATGACGGCACCGTAGGCGGCGGGGGTTGTCGGGTACGTGCGTCGGTAGTAGCCGTCCTCGTCGGGGGTGGACTGGGCGAGAACCTGTCCGCCGGCGGTGATCTGGCCGCGGGGGACAGACTTGGTCTCGAAGTACTGGCGGGCGTTGCGCGGATTCTCCGCGTAGGTGTCCGTCTGGAATCCCTGGATCCAGGTCAGGTTGACCAGCAGGACACCGATGAGGACGAAGACGAAGACTGCGACATTGCGGATGGCCCTGTTCACTGTGCCACTCCTGTACTGGTCGACGGGTTCGCCGGATCACTGTCGGCGGGAGAGGTGGCAGGCGCCGCCTTCTCCCGGGTCCGGGAATCGTGGGAGATTTTCAGAAGGATAGCCAGCAGCAGGTAGTTCGCCAGAAGGCTGGACCCGCCGTGGGACATGAAAGGTGTGGTCAGGCCGGTCATCGGCAGGAGTTTGGAGACACCGCCGGTGACCACGAAGACCTGGATCGCCATGGTCAGGGCGAGGCCTGCGGCGACCAGTTTGCCGAAGGAGTCCGGTGCCCTCAGCGCGGTGACCATGCCACGGGTGACCAGGACCGCGAAGAGGACGAGGACGGCGGCGAGTCCGATGAAGCCGAGTTCCTCGCCGATCGAGGAGAGGATGAAATCGGCGTATGCCACGGGGACGAGCTGCGGGTAGCCCTGGCCGATACCGGTGCCGGTGATCCCGCCGAAGCTGAGTCCGAACAGTGCCTGGGACAGCTGGTAGCCCGTTCCGTCGTCGTAGGTGGCGAGGGGGTCGAGGAAGTTCGTGAAGCGGTCACGGATCTTGTCCGAGATCTGGAAGACACCCCATCCGCCGATGACCGCCAGGCCCAGTCCGAGAACCAGCCAGGAGGACCGGCCGGTGGCGATGTAGAGCATGCCGAGGACGGTGCCGAAGAGCAGCAGGGCGGGGCCGAAGTCGTTCTGGAACACGCAGATGAGGATGGCGAGACCCCAGACGAGGAGGATCGGGCCCAGGTCGCGGAGCCGGGGGAACTGCAGCCCCAGCACCCTGCGCCCGGCGACGGTGAACAGGGTGCGCTTGTTGACCAGGAGTGCGGCGAAGAAGATGAGCAGCATGATCTTCGCGAACTCTCCGGGCTGGATGGAGAACGGTCCGACACTGATCCACACCCGGGCGTCCGCGTTGATCGAGGTGGGCCACACGATCGGGAGGGCGGAGAGGAACAGTCCTCCCAGGCCCAGCAGGTAGGCGTAGTTCTGCAGGTTGTGGTGGGAGCGCATGAAGACGATGACGGCGCAGAATATCGCCACCCCCACGACCGTCCACATGATCTGGGAATTGGCCCGGGACGTTTCCGCCGCCAGGTCGATCCGGTAGATCATCACCAGTCCGAGGGCGTTGAGCAGGGCGGCGATGGGGAGCATGAGCTGGTCGGCGTCCGGGGCCTTCAGGCACATCACGACGTGGGCGACCCCGAACACGGCGATGTATCCGCCGATGACGGGGAAGACCTCGGAGGTCAGGCCGGTCGCGTCCCCCCCGGCACGGGTGGCGGCATCGGACTGTGACAGCTGCAGTGCGACGACGGCGGTACCGAGGATCAGTGCCGAGAAGATCAGCAGTCCGAACTCGAGGGGGCGCAGGTGGGCGAACCGTCCGGTCTTGCCGGCCGGTGCGGTCGCGTCGGCGGTGGTCTTTCCGCGGCGGGGCACGTCAGTTCACCTCCCGGCAGGAGACACCAGGGGTTGTCAGGTCTGCGGGGTCTCCGTCGGACTCGTCGGAGTTCCGGGTGACGCAGACCGGCAGGGTCTGGGCGGACAGTCGGCGCAGCTGGTCCTGGATCGACTGGTAGGAGTCACGGGGGAGGGTGTCCAGGGTTCCCCTGGCTGCCGGGGTGAGATCGGCGGTGCTGAAGCGGTGGCAGGAGTCCGTGGACCCTGCGGGCAGCAGCCGGACCGAGGCGTCCCTGTCGAGGCAGATCTCCTGGTATGCGGAGTGCAGGGAAATGCCGAGGAAACTGCCCGGGGCTCCCTGGTAGATGATGATCGGGGTGCCCTCCGTCGCAGCGCCTGCACTGCGGGAGGTGGCGGGGGTGGCGCGGGTCGTGGTGGCCGGGGTCTGTCCGGTGGCGGGGGCGGTGGTCTGCGCGGCGGAGGGACGGTTCCGGTCGGACTGTCCGGCGTCGTCCTGCCCGCCTGCTTCCCCGGGGGCTGCCGGTGCCCCAGGGTCTGTGGGGTCTGCAGGGTCTGCGGGGGCAGGGGACGTGGAGGGGCCGGGTGCGGTTGTGGTGCTGGTCGGTACGGCTGAGGGGGTGGGAAGATCGGATTCGGCGGCGACCGCCACGTAGTAGGAGTCGTTGAGGCTGCGTTTGGCGATGAATCCGCCGACGCCGACCACGGCGACGAGGAGTACGAGGACGGTCAGTGCGACCAGGACGCGACGCCGTGTCCGACGGGAACGGCCGTCCCCGTCGGAGGGGGCGTCCTCTGCTGCCCCGTCGTCGGCGGCGGGTACGGTCCGGCTGGTCCGGCGGGGATTCCGTCCGTTGTTTCCACGGGCAGCGGGGGTGGTTCCGCCGGTGGAGGGGGACGGCGCACTGCGGTTGACGATGTTGACCGCCATGGCCCGGCCTGCGGCGGTGTCGGGGCGGGGAAGTTCGGTGGCCTCCGAGTCGATGGCCCCGGCCAGGGCAACTTCGGTGGGCAGCTCGGGTGCGCTGTCGTCCCGGTCGGTGACGTCGACGACATCGGCGACGACGACCGTGACATTGTCCGGTCCTCCGCCGCGGAGTGCGAGGTTGATCAGCTGCTCCGCGGCTTCGGTGGGGGTCCCTTCGGCGAGGACGTCGCGAATCGTGTCCGCGCTGACGGGGTCGGACAGTCCGTCGGAGCAGAGCATGTACCGGTCGCCCGGCAGGGCGTCACGCAGCTGCAGGGTCGGTTCGACGGCGCGACCGGTCAGTGCCTTGAGGATGAGGGAGCGCTGGGGGTGGCTGGACACGTCGGCGGGGTCCAGTTTCCCTTCGTCGACAAGTGACTGGACGTAGGTGTCGTCTTTGGTGATCTGGGTGAGGACGCCGTCGCGCAGCAGGTAGCCGCGGGAGTCGCCGACGTGGCAGACCCCCAGTCTGCCGTCGTTGAACAGCAGGGCGCTGAGCGTGCAGCCCATCCCTTCGAGGGTGGGGTTCTCGTCGACGTGGGCGGCGATCGCCCGGTTGCCGTCCTCCATCGCCTCGACGAGCATGGCGGGCAGCCGGTCGGCGGGGACGGGATCTCCGCCGAACATGGTGTTCAGGGGGAAGAGTGCCTCGATCATCAGCTGGGAGGCGACTTCGCCGGCGGCGTGGCCGCCCATGCCGTCGGCGAGTGCGAGCAGGTGGGACGCCGCGACGGCGGAATCTTCGTTGTTGCCGCGCACCAGGCCCCGGTCTGACCGTGCGGCGTAGTCGAGTGCGAGTGTCATGCGTCCATCCTCACGCTGGTCTGGCCCACCCGGAATTCACTGCCGACGTGGAGCGGTTCCGGTTGGTCGATCCGTTGACCGTCGAGGAAGGTCCCGTTGCGTGAGTCGAGGTCCTCGAGGAACCAGTCAGGTCCCCGTCGTATGAGGCGGGCGTGTGTCCCGGAGGCGAAGTCGTCCTCGAGCACGAGGGTGCATCCGGATGACCGTCCGACGGTGATCTCGTCGTATCCGCTGAGCGCCAGGGTGGTGCCGGCGAGGGGACCGGAGGTGAGGATCAGGGACCGGGGGGCGGCTGAGCGTGAGAATGCGAGACCTCGTGCGGAGTGTGCCGAGGGGGCGTGACCGGTGCCGGGGCCTACGGGGGCGGCACCGGACGTCGCCCTGGCGACGTCCCGGTTCATCGCACGGACGGTGACCCAGATGAACAGCCACAGGACGACCAACAGGACGACCTTGACGAGCAGAACCAGGGTGGACTGCATGAAGGGTCAACTCCTCGGGGACGACGGGAACACGGGTTAAGACCGGGGACCGGCGGTGACCACTCTACGGCAGAGCCCCCGGCTGAACGACTGTCAGCTGAAGCGGACCTCGATGTCACTGTGGCCGACGGAGATGACGTCACCGTCGGCGAGGAGCCAGTTCTCGACCGGGATCTCGTTGACGGTGGTGCCGTTGGTGGAGTCAAGGTCGGTGAGGACGGCGTCAAAGCCGTCCCAGGTGATGTCGGCGTGACGACGTGAGACGCCGGTGTCCGGGAGACGGAAGTCGACCTGGTTGCCGCGACCGACGGTGTTGCTGCCCTGTTTCAGTTCGTAGGTGCGGTCGGAACCGTCCATGAGGTGCAGGGTGACGGTGCGTTGCACCGCCGCCTGGTATCCGCCGGAACCGGTGGACTGGAGGCCGTCGACGCCGTTGACCGGGTCGGCGGAGGGGCCGGGGACGACCTCGGTGGGGGCGTTCGGCGGCTCCTACGGCTCCTGCGGCTCCGGCCGCGTCCGGGGCACCGGTCGCGCCGCCGGGGCTACCTGAGTTGTCTGCACCGTCGGAGGAACTGTCGGCGTCGTAGGGGCGCGCCACCGGATTACGGCCGGAGTCCGGTTCGGAGCGGGGCCACTGCGGGGCTGCGGCGTCCTCCCCGTGGTCCGCCGGCTTCATCTCACGCGGACCGACCTCCCGCTGGTGGGTGGAGGTGAAACTGGACCGGCACTTCAGCTGGCCGGTGTGCATGGTGTCATCCTTCACGAGATCGACCGTCACCGGTGCGGCTGTGGACCAGCCCTCGTTCCGGATGAAGCGGTTGAGGCGGTCCCGCAGTTCCCGGTCCAGGTCAGGGCGCTTGGACAGCAGGGTCTCATGGTCGTGGGCGGCGACGTGGACCTCGTAGGCTGAAGGAGCGTGGAGGGCACCTGACCGGTCCTCCATGAGAGTGTCCTCCGCCTCCTGCTTGAGCAGTTCGTCAATCTCGGCGGGGACGACCTCACCGCCGAACACGCGCGCGAAGCCGTTGTCCAGCCCACGTTGAAGTGAACTGTCGAGCTTGCGGAATCGTCCGAAGAGATCCATGAACCGGGGTCCTGCCTTCCTTGTGCCCTGCCGTTGACGAAGTCCGCGACCGGGGCACGCTGCAGTTCTGGTCGGGTGAACAGTATGGTCCATTATATAGGGTGGACAGGACGCAACGGGGGAAAGGTCCGCGCCGGGAGCGGCGAAAATGGTTGAGTACCTGCGACTTTGTGTGGTCACTGCCCCGGTGATAACCTTACTACCCGTTGCAGGCGCAACCTTGTCGACCATGATGGCCGATGCCACGGGCGAGTGGCGGAATGGCAGACGCGCTGGCTTCAGGTGCCAGTGTCCTTCGGGACGTGGGGGTTCAAGTCCCCCTTCGCCCACAGTGAGCGGTTCACGGACCGCACGGACCGGAGGTCACAAACCCGAAAGGGTTTGTGACCTCCGGTTTTTCGTTGTCCGGGTGTTCGCTCGGTGAGAGTTCCAGGGTTAGACGACAAAATGGGGTCATACGACAAAATGTGTGTCTTTCACCGGCGTGTCATCGGCCGAGCCAGCCTGTCTGCACTCCCATAGAGTGTTGGTAGGTGGAGTCAATCGCGGTGTCGTGGAAGGCTGGCCGACCGTCGTCAGACGGTGACTGGTCTTCAGCTGCGAGCAGGCCTTGTGCTTTGGCGAGTGCGGCCTGCCCCCATCTCTGTTCCCCGGCGATCCTGACAGGGTCGCCGGGGACCTGCGTATGCAGGTGCAGCCACCAGTCGATGACGGTGCGCTGGTGCTCGGCGGGTCTGCTGCACGTTTAGGTGACAGTTGTTAGTCACGCCGCGAGGGCGACGTCCTTGGTCATGATGGCCTCGAACTCGATCGGGGTCAAACGTCCCAGACAGGCCTGCCGTCGTCGGCGGTGATAGGTCCTCTCAATCCAGGTCACGATCGCGATCCTCAGTTGTTCACGCGTGGTCCAGGAACGCCGATCAAGGGCGTTCTTCTGCAGGAGAGAGAAGAACGATTCCATGGCGGCATTGTCGCCGCTGGACCCGACTCTGCCCATCGATCCGACCATGCGGTGACGGGCCAGAGCGCGTAGGAGCTTCCTGCTTCGACATTGAGATCCCCTGTCCGAATGGACCACGCAACCGGCGACGTCACCGCGCATCGCCACGGCGTTCTCGAGGGCTTGGACAGCCAGGCGGGACGTCATCCGTGAGTCGATCGAGTACCCGACGACGCGCCCGGAGAAGGCGTTGTTGATCGCACACGCGTAGAGCTTACTCTCCGCAGTCCTGTGCTCCGTGATGTCCACGAGCCAGAGCTCATTCCCCCGCGTCGCGGCGAACACATGCCTGGTACGGCCGTGTTCATCAACAGCAGCACAACGATCATCATGAACGGGCGGGCCGGGCTTCTTCCCGTTCTTGCCCCGTTTCTTCGGCGAACACAGACCACCAGCTGTTGCTCGATGTGATCCGCCACGCGGTTCGATCGACCATCGGCTCACCGGCCTGACGGGCTTCGTCGTCCAAGTAGTCGGTGCCCGAACTCTTCGGTCATCACGATGCGCGTCGAACAGCGCCTTCGCGCGATACGCCTCCACCACCTCGCTCGCAGTGACGGGGTCAGCCAGTCACCGGTAGCAGGGCTGGCGGGAGAGCTTGAGCACCCGACACGTCACCGTCACAGGGATCCCTGCAGCAGCGAGCTCGCTCACGAGCGGGTAGGGTGCTGTTGCAAAGTGGAGCGGGCGGTGCCCGGACGCTGATCGAGAAGGCGGTCCACAACCCTGTAGCCCTGATCTCTCAGGCGCCTGTGAAGGCCTTGGCGACGATCACCGCATCCGGGTTCGGACACCCGAAGGCGAACACCCTGCCCTGGCCTTTGCGTAGCGCGTGCATCGCCTCCATACCCTGCAGTGTCCTGTACGCCGACACCGGATTCTTGAACCCGCCACCTTTGGGACCCAGGATCCGCTTGAGCCGGCCGTGATGTCCCTCGATCACATTGTTGAGGTGTTTCACCTGCCGGTGAACTACTGTCCTCGACAGCTTATGCTCGTCGATCAGTTCCTTGATCGCTGCAGCGTAGGTGGGTGCTTTGTCGGTGCAGATGACCCGAGGACCACTGGGGTCCTCACCGTTGCGGACACGGTGACCAGTGCTACGCAGCGCTTTTCCCAAAAATCGCGTTGCTGCTGTCGTGTTGCGTCGGGTGGACATGTAAAAGTCCAGAGTCCGGCCGTCCTTGGTGACGGCCCGGTAGAGGTAGCACCACCTTCCACCTACCCGGATGTAGGTTTCATCCACTCGCCAGGAGTCGGCGAAGGCTACAGATCCTTTGCGGTACCAGCGGGTCCGTTTATCCAGTTCGGGACCGTAGTTCTGCACCCACCGGTAGATGGTGGTGTGATCCACTGGTGCACCACGTTCAGTGAGCATCTCTTCCAGGTCGCGGTAGGACACCCCGTAGCGGCAATACCAGCGCACTGCCCACAGGATGACGTCTTGAGGGTAGTGCCGACCGGAGAAAATGCCCATGACCGCTGATCCTGCCGACGGCAACCCAACTTTGCAACAGCACCAGGTGAATGATAAACGGGTGGAGTGGCAGTCCAGCGAACGATGTAAACATAGACGGCAACTTACCGGACAAGATTCAATCTTCATCATTTGGGTTCGGTATCCTCACTGGGAAACTGACATCTTTTACTTACTTCAAATATTCGACGATTAAACTCAATAAAGGGAAGCCAAAGTACATTTCAGAGGCATGATATGTGCCATAATCCGTCAGATTCCCGCCACTCGGCCCACTTCCGCAGTGTCATGTCCAACACCGACAGGATCTAGCTAGGATATTGACAGTGAACTCTGCAGGAAGTCACCGCTTCGCGACCGGGCGCGCCAATAGGAGGTCGCGATGTACTTCAGTTCAAGATGATTCGCTCCAGCCAGGACCACACCACAGTGCTTAGACGAGGCGGCGTGAGTCGTCAGATATTGCATTGGCTAACCATGGTAGACGAATATCTTCATTCTAACCTATTGTTTAACGATGATCTCAAAGAACCACCCAGGAGAACATCACAACCAGGGTGAGAATAATATGTTAAACAGATTACGGGCCGGTGTCCTAGGAGCAAACGATGGAATTGTTTCAGTCTCCGCCATGCTTCTCGGGATGGTGGGTGCAGGGGCTGAAGACTCGGTCGTCGTCACCGCTGGCATAGCATCCACCATAGCGGGAGCGATGTCGATGGCGCTCGGCGAGTATGTGTCCGTATCGGCTCAGCGAGACACTGAGAGGATGCTCATCGATAAGGAGCGCGGGGAACTGCGCGACATGCCAGTCGAGGAGCACGGAGAACTAGTTGGTATCCTGCGCGGCTACGGTATTTCCTCCGAGACAGCCGAGGCAGCTGCTGGTGAGATCGGGAAATCGGATCCGTTGCGAGTCCACCTCAAGTTGGAACTAGGTCTGGACCATAATGATCTAGTCAGTCCCTGGAATGCCGCATTGGCATCTGCATTGTCGTTTCTTGTTGGTGCCGTGCTGCCAATGTTGGCAATCATTCTATCTCCGGATGTAGCAGAGCCTGCGGTGATCACTGCAGTAACGTTGGTAGCTCTTGGTGCGACTGGAGCTATTTCCGCGACGATTGCCGGCACTGATAGACTCCGTTCGGTTGTGCGCCTCGTCACTGGCGGGGCCGCTGGTTTAGCGGTGACCTATGGGGTGGGTCTTCTTTTCGGCACGGCCATCTAAGGTGTCAGACTGAACGCCTGTTACTGATCGGCGGGCCACAGACTAGCACCAATTCGTAATCATTCCGGCCACTTATCGGAGCACTATCACTAATTCTACTCCGACAGCATGTCAATGGTGAGCTGTTGAAATCGTTCATAACGATCGTCGCAAATCATCCGCATAAGAGTGATCCCTTCCGCTCTCCTTCTGGAAGGCTCATCGATGCGCCATGCTTCTATGCTTCCTGACGTGTCCGCTGGAAGTTCTAATCGCACTTCCTCTCCGATGAGCGCCGCTCGGTCGACTCTACGAAGAAGCTATGCATTCACGCCTTTGAGGGGTGATCCGCAGCCTACTGAGACTGCAAGACCACTGACGTGTCTGGGGTGCCCGGCAGGCATATTCATGTCGGAGAGACTCGAGAACCCCGCGGTGGAGACTCACTACAGTGGCGGCCATCCCGCTCATGTCACCATGCGCCACCCGGTGGGGGTTGATTGGCGAGGACCGAAGTGTCAGCCCCGACCTGAAGCAGATAGATGGCGATTGACTGGCCTGCCTGTCCGGCACTGGATGACCACCGCCTCAAGATGAGGCCACTCGGTATGTGCCCGCGTTGAAGGCGGATCCGCACTGGCTTTGCCATCCTGGCTACTGCTGTCGATCCTCTGTCGCTTCCCCGGTTTCCCTCCGAGAGACGCGTGGTCAGCCGATTTGCAGCACGGTGCGCAGCTGTGTGAACACCTCGGGGCGAACCTGGTGGATCACACAGCGCCCGTCCCTTCGACGGTCCAACAACCCGGCCTCGGTCATCACCTTGAGGTGGTGCGAGATCGTTGGCTGGCTCAGCTCCATCATCTCGGTGAGCTCACCAACACTGACCGGTCTGCACCCGGCGGCAGCCAACTGTGACAGCATCTGTAGCCGCGCGGGCTCTGCCAATACCTTGAACAGTCCGGCGTAGTGCACCGACTCATCCTGGGTCAGCGGTCCGGAGCCCAGGGAGCAGCACTGTTGGTTGTCCAGAACGTCGGCATCGGGGAGGGGGTGGGTGGCACTCATGACCACTACGATACATTGACAGACGTCAATATCGGAACTATCTTCTAGTATCGACCACTGTCGATATAGAGCAGGATGGACGCCATGTCCCCAACCTCGGCCCCGACTGCCGGACCCGCCCGGATGTCATTCCTGGACCGCTTCCTCCCCGTCTGGATTGTCCTGGCCATGGCTACCGGGCTGATCATCAGCCGGACCGCTCCCGGCATCGGTGACGCCCTGGGCGCGGTCGAGGTCGGAGGAATCTCCATCCCCATCGCCGTAGGCCTGCTGGTAATGATGTACCCACCGCTGGCCAAAGTCCGCTACGACAAGGTCGGCGAGATCGCCGGTGATGCCCGGCTGATGGGCGTGTCACTGACGTTGAACTGGGTTGTCGGTCCGCTGTTCATGTTCGTCCTGGCCTGGATCTTCCTGCCGGACCAACCTGAGCTACGCACCGGGCTGATCATCGTCGGGCTGGCCCGCTGCATCGCGATGGTACTGGTCTGGTCAGATCTATCGTGCGCCGACCGTGGGGCCACCGCCGTGCTGGTGGCGATTAACTCGGTGTTCCAAGTTCTCATGTTCGCCGTGCTGGGCTGGTTCTACCTGCAGGCCCTGCCCTCCTGGCTGGGGATGGAGACAACCTCGGCCGAGTTCTCCTTCTGGACGATTGTCACCTCGGTGCTGGTGTTCCTGGGCATCCCCCTGCTGGCCGGAATGGGCTCCCGGCTGCTGGGCGAGAGGCTCAAAGGACGTGACTGGTATGAAAATACCTACCTGCCGCGAATCTCACCGCTCGCACTGATCGGACTGCTGTACACGATCGTTCTGCTGTTCTCACTGCAGGGAGACCAGATCGCGGCGAATCCGTGGGCGGTGGCACGGCTGGCCGTGCCCCTGGTGGTCTACTTCCTCGGGATGTTCGCCCTCGCGCTGACTACCGCGAAGATGGCGGGCCTGAACTACGCCAGGTCAGCGTCAGTGTCCTTCACCGCGGCGGGCAACAATTTCGAGTTGGCCATCGCAGTGGCCATCGGCACCTTCGGGGCCGCTTCCGGCCAGGCGTTGGCGGGCACGATCGGCCCGTTGATCGAGGTTCCAGTGCTGGTCGGCCTGGTGTATGTGATGCTGCGACTGGGGCCGGTGTTGTTCGCCGGGGACCCGAGCCTGCCGCACACCCCGGCGGCCGGTATTCGGTCTGCCACGGATCGAAAGGACCGTACTGCCTCATGACCACTCACCCCTGTGTCTTGTTCGTTTGTGTCAGCAACGCCGGTAAATCTCAGATGGCCGCTGCCCTGGCCCGCCACCATGCCGGTGACGCCATTGAGGTGCATTCGGCTGGTACACATCCCGGAAATAGGCTCAATGAGCAGTCCGTGTCAACTATCGCTGAGGTCGGAGCCGACATGAGCGCTGATCGTCCCAAGGGTGTGGATCCAGCATTGCTGCGACGGGCTGACCGGGTCATCATCGTCGGGGCACAGGCTCAGCTGATACTTCCCGCTGACGCTGTCGGGATTCTGCAACGGTGGTTAACTGACGAGCCGTCCGACCGAGGGATCGAGGGAGCCCAGCGTATGCGGCTGATCCGAGATGACATAGACGCGCGGGTGAAGATGCTGGTAAACGACCTGACGAACACTAGGTTCTTGTGACCGGGGGTGCTGTTGCAAAGTTGGGTTGCCGTCGGCAGGATCAGCGGTCATGGGCATTTTCTCCGGTCGGCACTACCCTCAAGACGTCATCCTGTGGGCAGTGCGCTGGTATTGCCGCTACGGGGTGTCCTACCGCGACCTGGAAGAGATGCTCACTGAACGTGGTGCACCAGTGGATCACACCACCATCTACCGGTGGGTGCAGAACTACGGTCCCGAACTGGATAAACGGACCCGCTGGTACCGCAA
The DNA here is from genome assembly GCA_900049755.1 of Corynebacterium provencense. Classification (GTDB taxonomy): domain Bacteria; phylum Actinomycetota; class Actinomycetes; order Mycobacteriales; family Mycobacteriaceae; genus Corynebacterium; species Corynebacterium neomassiliense. The sequence continues at coordinate 1,404,122 of LT160592.1, read as the reverse complement.
AGGATCTGTAGCCTTCGCCGACTCCTGGCGAGTGGATGAAACCTACATCCGGGTAGGTGGAAGGTGGTGCTACCTCTACCGGGCCGTCACCAACGACGGCCGGACTCTGGACTTTTACATGTCCACCCGACGCAACACGACAGCAGCAACGCGATTTTTGGGAAAAGCGCTGCGTAGCACTGGTCACCGTGTCCGCAACGGTGAGGACCCCAGTGGTCCTCGGGTCATCTGCACCGACAAAGCACCCACCTACGCTGCAGCGATCAAGGAACTGATCGACGAGCATAAGCTGTCGAGGACAGTAGTTCACCGGCAGGTGAAACACCTCAACAATGTGATCGAGGGACATCACGGCCGGCTCAAGCGGATCCTGGGTCCCAAAGGTGGCGGGTTCAAGAATCCGGTGTCGGCGTACAGGACACTGCAGGGTATGGAGGCGATGCACGCGCTACGCAAAGGCCAGGGCAGGGTGTTCGCCTTCGGGTGTCCGAACCCGGATGCGGTGATCGTCGCCAAGGCCTTCACAGGCGCCTGAGAGATCAGGGCTACAGGGTTGTGGACCGCCTTCTCGATCAGCGTCCGGGCACCGCCCGCTCCACTTTGCAACAGCACCCAGGAAATCACGTCAGGACAGCACTGCCGTGATCGCCCCGTGTGCACGCGATCCGGGTTCCGACCGGCTCTCCACGTGCGTGACAGCGAACCCGGCTGCCTCGACCTTCCCCCGGAGCATGTCCACCGGCCAGTACCAGGCCGTGGTGACCGCATGATCGAAGGTCTCGAGCATCGGGCCGGTGTGGATGAGTGAGTACCAGGCGAGCACACCGCCGAGCGAGTTGTCGCTGACGCCGAGTTCCTCCGCCCGCCCGGGACGGAAGCGGACCCCGGGGCCATCCGGGCAGAAGGAACCCCGTTCGGCCGGGGACACCTTCGCGACGAAGAGAACCGCTGACAGCCGGGCGGTACTGCCTCGCTGCCCGTTCAGCAGGGACTGCCGGGGAGCCGTTCAGGTGATGACGCCGTCAGCGCCCGGAGGTTCTGCTGTTTCGCCTGGATCGCCTGCCGGGCCTCAGACAACCGCACTGCGAGTTCATCGAGTTCCGCCCGCAGGTCCGGGCACATGTCCAGCTGGAAGCCGTGGTCCCCGTTCCGGGCGCAGTCGATGTAGCGGCGGATCTGCGTTGTTCCCATACCTGCGTCGATCATCCTCCGGATCTGGCGGACCCTCACCACGTCGTCTTCGGTGAACAGGCGGTAGCCGCCGGAGCTTCTCCCGGGAGTCAGCAGGCCGGTGTCCTCGTAGTGGCGCAGCGCCCGCGGACTGACCCCGGTTCGCTCCGCCAGTTCCCTGATCAGCATCGTCAACTCCCTCACTGTGGTTCGGCTTGACCTTCACGTCGGCGTCAACCTCTATCATCCGGTCCCGTGGAAGTGCATTCGACCCGTTCATCACCTACTGTGCCCCGCCGAGTGGCCGTCATCCACGGGTACTCCGCCTCGCCGGACGACCACTGGTTCCGTTGGCTCTCCGACCAGCTGGAATCTACCGGCGTCCCCTGTGAGGTTCCTGCCCTGCCGGACCCGCGCAACCCTGACCCCGGTGCCTGGAAGGACGCCCTGCGCCGGACGGTCGGTGTTCCCGATGCCGGCACCGCGGTTGTCGCCCACAGTCTCGGCTGCCTGGCAACCCTGCGGCATCTGAAGACGCTGGAGGAAACGGAGGAACTGAAGGGACGGTCCGGTTCCTGGAGGCTGGGTTCGCTGGTACTCGTCGCAGGATTCATTGACCGGCTGCCCGCGTTACCGGAACTGGATGACTTCATCGGGGTGGGGGAGGACGTCACCGGTCTTGCCGACCACATCGACCGTACGGTGGTGCTCCGGTCGGATGACGATCCCCTGGTGCCCCCTGCGTTGACGGACCGTTTGGCCGTACAGCTCGGTGTCCGTGCCCGGGTGGTGCCCGGCGGCGGGCATTTTCTCTCCTCCGACGGGTTCAGGACCTTCCCCGGGGTTCTCGGCGTCCTCGGCGGTGTCCCCGGTGCCCCCGACGGGTCAGATGACGCAGACGGGTGACAGTCGGCGCCGATGCGGCGGAAACACCGACGGCAACTTCTTGCCCCCTGCCCCGGGGCAGGGCCGCGCAGAGAGGTTTTACCGTCCGGTGACGTCGACGACCCTGCACGGCAACGCGGCGGACCGACCATCAGGACAGTACCGTTCCCGATGCCGGGCAGGTCCGGAGGAAGCAGCCATGGACAAGGACATCATGAGAGTGTCGACAGTGTCGTTCAACGCGAAGTGGGGGGACAAGGAACGCAATCTGAACCGCATGCTCGGATACATTGAGGCCGCCGCGGCTGAGGGGTCCGGTCTGGTCGTCTTCCCGGAGATGGCGCTCACCGGATACGACGATGAAGCGGACAAACCGAAAGCCGGGAAGATGCAGACTCTCCTCGCTGAGACAGTCCCCGGGCCCAGTTCCCGGGTGATCGCGGAGAAGAGCGCGGAGCTGGGGGTGTTCGTCGCATTCGGGTTGCCGGAGAGAGACGCCGGGGAACCCGACACGATCTACAATTCCGCCTGCGTCTGCGGCCCGGAGGGGATCATCGGTTCCTACCGCAAGATACATCTGCCCTCACCTGAACCGAACTGGGCCACCAGGGGGGACTCACCCTTCATGTTCGACACTCCGTGGGGTCCGGTCGGTCTGGGAATCTGCTACGACTCCTACTGTTTCCCGGAGCTGATGCGCTACTACGCAGCGAAAGGGTGCCGCCTGTACGTCAACTGCACTGCCCTGGCGAAATGCCACGGAACAGCCCTCGGGTCCACCACACTGGAGGCGGGGGTGATCACCAACCAGATCTACATCGTCTCCGCGAATCTGGCCGGCACCGACCTCCGCAACGTCTTCTGGGGCGGGTCGAGCATCATAGGGCCCACTACCCGGTTCTGGGACACCGAGTACTACACCGGCCTGCCGTTCACCGATCCCCGGGCGATCGAGAACAGGATGTACAGCGCTGTGATCGACCTCAGCCTGGCCACGCGGGAGAAGTTCGAACCGAACCCGCTGATCGACGGAGCGACCGACTTCCGGCCCGCCCTGTACCGGAGACTCTACGAAGATCTCCTGACTGACGGGAAGTTCCGGGAACCGGAGCTGGAGGGACTGCCCCTCACCGCGGAGGAGTTCGACGCTGCCGCCCGGGTATCAGCCGCGCAGAGTTGAGGATGAACGCCGTCTCCGACCCGACATGGACGAAGGCGGCGACCACCGGACTGAGCAGTCCGGATGCCGCCAGTACGATTCCTGCCAGGTCGACAGTCACGGTCCCGATGAAGTTGAACGTCACGATCCGGCGTGCCCGCCGGGCCGTGCGCAGGGTGGTGACCAGATCGCGGGGGTCGGAGCTGACGAGAATGACGTCGGAGCTTTCCCGGGCGATGTCTGTTCCCCCTCCCATGGCGATTCCCACGTCAGCTTTCGCCAGCGCCGGGGCGTCATTGACCCCGTCGCCGACCATCACCAGCCGGTGGCCTGCGGCCCGTTCGCGGTCGATCACAGTGGTCTTGTCCTCGGGGAGCAGGTCGGCGCGAACGTCGGTGACGCCCACCGCCCTGCCGACAGCGAGGGCCGTCCCGGCGGAGTCGCCGGTGATCATGATGGTGCGCACGCCCTCGTCGTGCAGGTCGGCGACAGCCCGGGAGGAGGTCGGCCTGATTTCGTCGGCGAGCAGTACAGAACCGGCGTACCTGCCGTCGACGCCGATGTGTACCGCGGTGGCGACCTCGTCGGGGAAGGACGCCGGGGCCCCGGGGACGAATGCCGTGTTCCCAGCGGTGACCTGCCGTCCTCCGACTTCCGCGGACACTCCCAGTCCGGGTGAGTAGGTGAAGTTCTGCGACGCCTCCACCGGTAGGCCGAGTGTCTGTGCGTGGGCGACGACGGCCCGGCCCAGGGGGTGCTCGGAGTAGTTTTCTGCTGCCGCGGCGTAGGAGAGCAGGGCGTCCTCGTCGGGGCCTCCGGGGACGGTGATGACACGTGTGACGGTCGGGCGTCCGGTGGTGAGGGTTCCCGTCTTGTCGAAGACGACCGTGTCCACGGTCGACAGTGCCTCAAGGTGGGCCCCGTCCTTGACGAATGCTCCGGCGCGGGCGATGCGTGCGATGGCGGCCAGCACCGCCAGGGGGGTTCCTGCGGCGATACCGCATGCGCCGGCGACGACGATGACCGAGATCGTCGCCGTGAGATCCCGGGTGAGCAGGTAGGTGACGAGGGCTCCGCCCAGAGCGAGGTAGACGAGCCATGCCGCAAGCCTGTCGGCCAGCCGTTGTACGGGTGGTTCGCTGGACTGCGCCAGTCGGACGGCCTCCATGATCCGTCCGTAGGAGGAGTCCGCCCCCACCCGGTCGGCACGGATCTCCACGGCTCCGACCTGGTTGACGGAGCCGGCGAAGACGGTGTCGTCCACGGTGACGTCGACGGGCAGGGATTCTCCGGTGATCCGGGACTGGTCGACGGTGGAGTGGCCGGCGGTGACGGTGCCGTCCACGGGGATGCGTCCTCCCGGCGGCACCACGACTGTCTGTCCGGGTCTCACCTGGTCGCGGGGGACGGTCGTGACTGTCGCGCCGGCGCCACGGACCCGGACGGTGTCCGGCAGGAATGTCATCAGGTCTGTCAGGGCACCGCGGCCGCGGTCCATCGAAAGGTCTTCGAGGATCTCCGCGGCGAGGACGAATGTGGTGATGACCAGTGCTGTGGTCCATTCGCCGATGGCGGCCGCGGCGATGATCGCGATGAGCATGGACAGTTCCATGCTCATGCGCCGGTTGACCGCGTCCCGGACGGCTTCGGTGAGGATCGGCCAGCATCCGGCGACGAGTCCGACGACGGCGATCACGGGGAGGCGGTCCCAGGGCCAGGTCGCTCCGAGTGCGACTGCGACGGAGCAGGCGGCGAGGAAGACTGTCCGGGCCAGGTCGGTACGGTCGATTCTCTGCCACAGGGGCCGCTGCACCTCGGGAGGACGCCCTGTCCCGGCGTCCGCGGTGGTGGACATCAGTCGTCCTGCTGTCCGGTGGCAGCGCCGGTGTCGGTGGTGTAGGTGCCTTCCCCGGTCCGGTGGTGGCGGGGTACGCCGTTGACGACGTGTTCGGCCTGGAACACCGCGTGTGTCACCAGCTCGCGGGCGTGTTCGTCGATGAGACGGTAGTAGACGCGGTTTCCGTCCTGGCGGGGCTCGACGATTCTGCCCCAGCGCAGTTTCGCCAGGTGCTGGGAGACCGCCGTCGGGGATTTTCCGACTGCTTCGGCGAGTTCGCCGACAGACTTTTCGCCGGCACGCAGGGCGAGGATGATCCGTACGCGGGTGGCGTCCGCCAGCAGGGAGAACACTTCGGCGGCGAAGTCCGCGTACTGGCTGTCGGCGTTGAGCGTGCACTTCTCAGTATCTTCATGCATACGCAGATACTAAGCCTGACGGTGACGGGGGGCAAGGGGCGGCACCGGGACGCAGGGGCGGCACCGGGCCGCAGGGGAGGGGCCGGGACCCGGATGCGGCCGGGGAGCCTTTCGCCGGAAAACTACGCCCGGGGAAGGACGGCGTCGAGGGCGGCTGCGATGTCGGCCAGCAGATCATCGACGTTCTCCAGGCCCACCGAGAGCCGGAGATGGCCGAGGGTCCGGAAGCCCTCCGGGTACGCGGCCACTCTCGGGCCTGACGTACCGACGTGCACGATGAGGGACTCGTCATGGCCCAACGAGACCGCACTGGTGATGACCTCGAGGTTCGCCACGAACCTGTTCTGCAGGTCCGGGTCACCGTCGAGGGCGAACGCCAGCACGGCGCCGTAACCGCGTCCCCCGAACTGCCGTTCCGCCAGCTCATGCTGTGGATGGGACTCCAGTCCCGGGTAGGCGACATAGGCGATGCGGGGATCGGCCTCCAGGAACTCGGCGATCCGGGCGGCAGAGGCCACATGCTGCCTGATCCGCAGCGGCAGGGTGACCGAACCCCGCATGATCAGCCACGCATTGGTGGGCGAGATCACGCCGCCGACGTCGACCATCGCATCGGCCTTGATCCGGTCGATCAGCTCCCGGGCACCGATGACGGCGCCGCCCATGGCGTCCCCGTGCCCGTTGATGTACTTCGTCAGCGAGTGGACCACCAGGTCCGCGCCGTCGGCCAACGGCCGGTACAACGGTGGCGGGGTGAAGGTGGAGTCCACGCTCAGCAGGGCACCGGAGCGGTGGGCGATGTCCGCGACCGCCCGGATGTCGGTGACTTTCGTGGTCGGGTTGCCGATCGTCTCGACATGGATGAGCTTTGTCTCCGGGGTGACCGCCGCCTCCACCGCGGAAAGGTCGGAGGCGTCGACGAACGTGGCTCTGATCCCGTACTTCTGTGGCAGGATCTCGGCGAACAACCGCCAGGTGGCCTCATAGGTCACGTCGGCGACGACGATGTGGTCGCCGGAGCGCAGGAAGGTGAAGAACACCGAGTGCAGGGCCGCCACACCGGAGGCGAGGACGACGGCGTCCTCCCCGCCCTCGAGTACCGCGAGCTTCTTCTGCAGGGCGATCTGGTTGACACCGGAGTTGCGGGTGTACAGCGGGACTTCGGTACCGGACCAGGACACCTCCGAGGGGTCCTCCGGCAGAGCGTAGGAGTTCGCCAGGACCAGTGGTGTACGGATCGCCCCGGTACCGGGGTCGACCGAGTTGCCGGCGTGCACGCTCTGCGTCTCGAAAGACAGGGAACGGGGGTGTTTTTTGCTGGGGCGTTCTGTCATGGGGCCATGGTAGTGCCCTCCCACCTGCACGGTCCAGGTATCTGATCAGCGGGAAAACCCTTTCCGGGGTGATGTGATTTTGCTCTCCAACAGTCCTGCGTGCTACACGTTGTGTGACCACACGGGTGCCCCGGGAAAGGGGCTGAGACCGGACTGACGTGTCCGGGACCGTAGAACCTGATCCGGTTGACACCGGCGTAGGAAGTGAGGAACTCAGCCATGGCTGACACATATGTCCACAGGCAGGGCACTGCCGCTGATCCGGCGGGCACGCCGCAGTCGACGGACCCGGGGGAGAGAGCGGAGACCGGGTACGTGCCCTGCAGGGAACAGCACCCCTCCCACCGTCCCGGACTGGTGGAGGACGCCGACCACGGCATCCGCGTCCCGGTGACGGAGATCCACCTGGACCCGTCACCGGACGGCACCCCGAATGAACCCGTCCGCGTCTACCGGACCATGGGCCCCGGCAGCGTACCCGAGGAGGGTCTCGACCCGTGGCGTTCCGGATGGATCAGCGCGCGGCAGGACACGGAGACCTATGAATGCCGGGGACACCGCCTCAGCGACGACGGGCGTTCGGCGGTGCGGCGGGGCTCTCCGTCGCAGCAGTGGAAGGGGCGGTCTCTTATACCCATCTAGATGTGGTTAAATCAATGTGCCCCGGGGCCAACACACTGGAGGCGGGGGGGGTCACCCACCACCTTTCCCACCCCGCAGCCCTCCCGATCTGGCCTCGCCGTCACACACGGTCACCCCCTGTCCTTTATCCGCATCAGGGTGTGAATAAGAGAGAGAGTGGAAGGGGCGGGTCCCGGAGCCGCGCCGGGCGCGGCCGGGCCGCACCGTCACGCAGATGCACTACGCCAGGCAGGGGATCATCACCCCGGAGATGCGGTTCGTCGCGCTGCGCGAGAACTGCGACGTCGAACTGGTCCGCTCCGAACTGGCGGCCGGCCGGGCCGTTCTCCCCGCCAACGTCAACCATCCGGAGTCGGAGCCGATGATCATCGGCCGCGCGTTCCTGGTGAAGGTCAACGCGAACATCGGAAACTCGGCGGTGACCAGTTCGATCCGTGACGAGGTCGCCAAGCTGGAGTGGGCCGCCCGGTGGGGTGCGGACACGCTCATGGACCTGTCCACCGGTGACGACATCCACACCACCAGGGAGTGGATCCTGCGCAATTCCCCGATCCCGGTGGGTACAGTGCCGGTGTACCAGGCGTTGGAGAAGGTCGGCGGGGACGCCACCGCACTGAGCTGGGAAATCTACCGGGACACGGTCATCGAGCAGTGCGAGCAGGGGGTGGACTACATGACCGTCCACGCCGGGGTGCTGGCGCGGTACGTGCCGTTGACCGCGGGCAGGGTCACCGGGATCGTCTCCCGGGGAGGTTCCGTGATGGCGGGGTGGTGTCTGGCCCACCGACGGGAGAACTTCCTGTACACGCACTTCGACGAACTGTGCGAGATCTTCGCCGCCTACGACGTCACCTTCTCCCTCGGCGACGGGCTGCGCCCGGGGTCTACCGCGGACGCCAACGACGCCGCCCAGTTCGCCGAACTTGACACTCTCGCCGAGCTCACCGGGCGCGCCCGGGACCACGATGTCCAGGTGATGGTGGAGGGTCCCGGTCATGTCCCGCTCCACATGGTCCGTGAGAATGTCGAACGGCAGCAGCGACTGTGCCAGGGCGCCCCGTTCTACACTCTCGGGCCGCTGGTCACCGACATCGCGCCGGGCTACGACCACATCACCTCGGCGATCGGTGCGACGGAGATCGCCAGGTACGGCACCGCCATGCTCTGCTACGTCACCCCGAAGGAGCATCTGGGACTGCCGGACAGGGATGACGTGAAGACCGGGGTGATCACCTACCGTATCGCCGCCCACGCGGCGGACATCGCCAAAGGTCACCCCGGTGCGCGGGTGCGCGATGACGCCCTGTCGAAGGCGCGGTTCGAGTTCCGTTGGAACGACCAGTTTGCGCTGGGTCTGGACCCGGTCACGGCCAGGGAGTTCCATGACGAGACCCTTCCGGCGGAGCCTGCGAAGAACGCCCGCTTCTGCTCGATGTGCGGGCCGAAATTCTGCTCCATGCGGATCTCGCAGGATATCCGTGACACCTACGGGGCGGGGGAGGAAGAGGCCGCTGCCGTGTGCGGGCAGCAGACCGGGGGAGGACGCCGCGGGGCCGCCGTCCCGGTCCGTCTTCCGGACCCCACGTCTCCGGGCCCGGAGTGACCGTTGCCAATTGGTCAGCATGCGCTGTATAGTCAGCGCATGCTGACTATTTCTTCCCGTCTGGACGTGATGAACCGTCTGGGACGGGCCATGGCTGACCCCACGCGGTCACGGATCCTGCTGAGCCTGCTGGAACAGCCCGGATACCCGGCCCAGCTCTCACGGGACCTCGACCTGACGCGGACCAATGTCTCGAACCACCTCGCCTGCCTGCGCGGTTGCGGGATCATCGTCGCCGTCCCGGAAGGACGGCGGACCCGGTACGAGATCGCTGATCCCCACCTGAGCTCCGCCCTCAACGCACTCGTCGACGTCGTCCTCGCCGTCGACGACGGTGAGCCCGCATGCCTCAGCGACGAGTGTGACGTGCCCGGCTGCTGCGCCGACTGCACCCCCTCGGACGGGGCCCCGGCATGAGCGCGGAATGCTGCGGGGCAGACGACTGCGGTGGAGAGAAGGACACCGGAGGCCCTGCCGGTAGTGCCGGTACTGCCGGCGTCACCGGTACCGCCGGGGCGCCTGCCCCTGACGGCAACCGGCCCGCGTGGTGGAGGGACCCCGACCTGGCGCCGTCCGCGGTCAGTGCCGTTGCGCTGGTCTGCGGGTACCTTCTCGGCCACACGGACCTCACCGTGGCGTCCCAGGTACTGCAGTGGATCGCCCTGCTGGCGGGGGCGTCCACCTTCGTTCCCGGGGCACTGCGCCGACTGGTGCACGGTCACCTGGGTGTGGGACTGCTGATGACAATTGCCGCGGCAGGTGCCGTGGCCCTCGGGCACGTCGGTGAAGCAGCAGCACTGGCCTTCCTGTTCTCCCTGTCAGAGGCGCTCGAGGACCGGGCGATGGGTGGTGCGAAGGAGAAACTGCGGGCCCTGCTCGCACTGGTCCCGGACACGGTCCGTGTCGTCAGAGGGCGGACCGTGGTGACCGTACCGGCCGCGGACGTCCGCGTCGACGATGTGCTCGTCGTCGCGGCGGGCGACCGCGTGGCCACCGACGGTGTCGTGGTCGCGGGAAGGTCCGCCGTCGACACCTCCGCGGTGACGGGGGAGTCCGTCCCGGTGGGTGTCGGACCCGGTGACGAGGTCACCGCCGGCGTGGTCAACGGGCCGGCGACCCTGCGGATCCGCGCGACGGCGGACGGCCGGGACAATTCACTGACCAGGATCGTGGATCTCGTGCAGCAGGCCCACGCCAGGAAAGGTCGCAGGGCACGCCTGGCGGACACCGTCGCCCGTCCTCTGGTCCCGCTCGTCCTGGTCGTCGCCGCTCTGGTCGCGGTGGTGGGGTCCCTGGTCGGAGATCCCGGAATCTGGATCGAGAGAGCACTGGTGGTCCTGGTCGCGGCGTCCCCCTGTGCACTGGCCATCGCCGTGCCGGTGACGGTGATCAGTGCCGTCGGTGCGGCGTCCACCTTCGGGGTGGTCATCACCTCCGGGGAGGCTTTCGAGAGGTTCGGTACCGTCCGGACCGTGGCGCTGGACAAGACCGGAACCCTCACGCGGAACAGGCCCGTGGTCGTCGATGTCCGTACGGTCGAAGGATTCTCCCCGGCGGAGGTCCTCAGTCTCGCCGCCGCGGTGGAAGCCGACAGTACCCACCCGCTCGCCCCGGCGGTCACCGCCGCGGCAGGGCCGGACATCCCGGTCGCCGGTGACATCGTCGAGAACGCCGGGCTCGGCCTGACGGGCAGGGTCGGGGGCTCCCGGGTGAGGGTCGGAAACGGGCGCTGGCTCGGTTCGGGTGAGATGGCCGGGGACGCCGAGGCGATGGCAGGGGCCGGCATGACCGTGGTCGTGGTCGAGCTCGACGGGCGGGTCACGGGACTTGTCGGGGTCCGCGACGAGCTTCGGCCGGAGGCGGCCGAAACTGTCCGACTGCTGCACGCCCGCGGAGTACGCACTGTGATGCTCACCGGAGACAACGAACAGACAGCCAGGGCCCTGGCAGACGAAGCGGGGATCACCGAGGTGCACGCCGGACAGCTGCCGCAGGACAAGGCGGACGCCGTGGCCGAACTGTCCGCAGAGGCGCCGACCGCCATGGTCGGTGACGGAATCAACGACGCGCCGGCTCTGGCCGGAGCCACAGTCGGCATCGCCATGGGAGCGGGCGGCTCCGCGGCCGCGATCGAATCTGCCGACATCGCCTTCACCGGCAGTGACCTCCGGCTGCTCCCGCAGGCACTGGAGCACGCCCGCCGGGGACGGCGGATCATGACCGGGAATATCGTGCTGGCGCTGGCGATCATCGTGATCCTGTTCCCGCTCGCCCTGGCCGGGGTGCTGGGACTCGCCGCGGTCGTTCTGGTCCACGAGATCGCGGAAGTGGTGGTGATCGCCAACGGACTGCGGGCGGCAGGTGACCGGCGCCGGATACGGAGACAGGACGCCGGGCACAGGGACGCCGGGCACGGGGATGCCGGGCACAGGGACGCATGTAGCATCGAAGAATGCTACGACGCCGCATTGCCACCGCATTCTGGACGCTCAGCAGGTGGAAACTTGACACGGAACCGGCGCCGGGGCGTCCCTCCGTCTTCATAGGTGCCCCGCACACCTCCAACTGGGACTTCATCCTGATGCTCGGCATCGCGTGGAAGCTGGGTCTCCGGATCCTCTGGCTGGGCAAGGACAGTCTCTTCCGCGGCTGGCGGGGACCGGTCATGCGGGCGCTGGGAGGCATACCGGTGGACCGTGAATCCCCCGGCGGTCTGGTGGACAACCTGGTTTCCAGGGTGCGCTCGGGGGAGGTGTTCGGTCTGGTGATCACGCCGGACGGGACCCGGGGACCGCACGAGTACTGGAAGTCCGGGTTCTACCGGATCGCACGCGAGACGGGACTGCCGCTCACCCTCGGCTACGTCGACCGCGACACGATGACCACAGGTCTGGGGCCGACGATCCCGCTCACCGGTGATGTCGGGTCGGACATGGACCGGATCCGGGAGTTCTACCGGGACAAGTCGGGTTTCACCCCGGAGGCGAGGGTGGAGCCCAGGTTGCGCGACGAGAACGGGTTCCGTTGACCTGCAGTGAGAGCGGTTGACCGGACCGCCGGCACCGGGTCACGGATACGGGCCGGTACCGGCCTGACCTGAGACATGGGAAACCCCGCCGCCGGATGTTCTCCGGGGGCGGGGTTTCCACTCAGTCAGGGAGCCTCTTAGAGGACGGTGACGGACACGGCGGCCGGTCCCTTGTTCCCTGCTTCGGTCTCGAAGGAGACCTTCTGGTTCTCTTCCAGGCTACGGAAGCCGTTGCCCTGGATCTCCGAGTAGTGGACGAAGACGTCGCTCGAGCCGTCGTCCGGGGAGATGAAGCCGAAGCCCTTTTCGGCGTTGAACCACTTGACAGTACCGCTGATCATGCGTTTTCCTTCTTTGAAGTCAGTGGGCGGCGACTGCCGCTCACCGGGTTGACCGAATGTTCCGTAGGGAATCAGTTCGTGTCTGTAGACAACTCCCGCGAACTTGATTCCTTCCGAAACCGGATCGGACACCGGAAGGGAAAAACAACTCAGAAACTGTAACCGGGTTCAAATCTACAGGTCAGTGGCCTCCACGTCAACACTGCAGACGAAAGGGATCCCGGCGTCGGTCCCGAGCCCTGCCCCTAACCCTGTCCCGAACCCTGATCTAGCCCCTGCGCTGCATCAGCCCCAGGAGACGCCGCACAGGCTCACGGGTCCCCGGGTAGAGCAGGGGAAATGTGTCGGGCACAAGGGGCTTGGTGAGCACCGGCTTCATGTGCGAGAAGGTCCGGAAGGAATCCTCGCCGTGGTACGCCCCGGTTCCGCTGGCGCCGACGCCACCGAACGGCAGCGAACAGATGCCGACCTGGATCAGGCCGGCATTGTGCACGACCGCGCCGGAGGAGGTCTCCTCGTCGAAGTAACGGTGGGTGTCGGGGTCGTCACTGAACACGTAGAGCGCCAACGGCTTGTCCCAGCTGTTGACCAGCTGCACGGCCTGTTCCCGTGACTCCACCGGGACGACCGGAAGCACCGGGCCGAAGATCTCCTCCCGCAACAGGGCCCACCCTGCACCTGTGCCGACTGCGGGGGTGCTCCCGGCGTCCCCGTCGGAAAACCGGGCGGTGGGGAAGGTCACCACCGTCGGCGACATGTAGAGACTGTCGCGGTCACGCACCCCGCCGAACGCCACCTCCGGTCCGGTGCCGGACGCCCCGGCACCCTCCCCGGCCCCCTCCCCGTCGATCTCGTCCAGGCAGCCGGACAACCGGTCGAAGTGCCGGGTGTTGATGATCCGGCCGTAATCGCCGCTGTGCGAGGGGTCGGTTCCCCACAGTTCCTCCACCGCCCTCTCCAGTGCGGCGACGAGGGCGGGGACCCGGTCCGGGGTGGTCATGACATAGTCCGGGGCGACACACGTCTGGCCGGCGTTGACGAACTTCGCCCAGGCGAGACGCCTCGCTGCGGTGTCGAGGTGGGCGTCCTCGTCGAACCAGGCGGGGGACTTCCCCCCGAGCTCGAGAGTCACGGGCGTGAGGTGCTGCGCCGCAGCTTCCATCACGATCCTGCCGACCTGTCCCGACCCGGTGAACATGATGTGGTCGAACCTTTCCCGCAGTACCGCGCGGGAGGTCTCGAGCTCCCCGCGGACGACCTGGACACAGTGGTCGGGGAAGTAGGTGGGCACCAGAGAAGCGATGAGGTCGGAGGTGTCCGGCGAATCGGGGCTCGGCTTGATCACCGCCGTGTTTCCGGCCGCCAGGATTCCCACCAGGGGCGACAGGGTGAGGTTCACCGGGTAGTTCCAGGGCGACATCACCAGGACGACACCCAGCGGCTCCGGTACGAGCTTCGCGGAGCCCGGGGCGAGCAGCAGCGGAGTTCTGGCACGGCGGGGGCGTAGCCAGGACGACAGATGCCGCAGGGCGTGGGTGATTTCCCCGAGGACGGCGTCGATCTCGGTCAGTCCCGCTTCGAGCCTGCCTTTGTGCAGGTCATTGTGCAGTGCGGCCTCGAAACTGCTCCGGTTCTCCCGGAGCATGCGGCGCAGGGCCTGCAGGTTACGTCGCCGGGCGTCGGGCCCGGTGTTTACCCCGGCGCGGAAGGCGGCGCGTGCCCGGGCCGGGCCCGGTGTTTACCCCGGCGCGGAAGGCGGCGCGTGCCCGGGCCACCACGGCGGGGACGGTGCCGGCGACCTCGGCGTCACACTCGGTCACCCCGGTGCGGGACGTTGCGTCGCCGGGGCGGGACCCGTCCGGTACCCCGGCACTGTCATCGCCCGTGAACGGACTGGTCATGGGGACCTCCAGTGGGTCAGATCGTGAAATGTAGTGATCGTTACATGTATCCGTCCCGCACATTCTAGGTCAGCGGCGCCACCCCAGGGGAGGGAACGGCGGGACCGGAGGCGGTGCGGGAGCCAGAACCAGGGTGCGGGAGACTGGGAATGGGGGACTTCCCTGAGGCGGGGACACCTGCCGGCACACTACCCTCGGTAGACGAGTCCGAAGTCGGGCCCGAAGACGAACCCGAGAACTGACCCGGCAACTAACCCGGAGCACCCGGGTCTCCCGCCCCAGATCCACCGAAAGGTCTCCCATGCCAGCGACCATTTCCGACGCAGACACCGCCGCCAGAGCCGAGTCCCTGACCAAGATCTACGGGGCAGGCGACACGCAGGTCACCGCGCTCGACCACGTGAGCGTCTCCTTCACCCGAGGAGAATTCACCGCCATCATGGGCCCCTCCGGATCCGGGAAGTCGACGCTCATGCACTGCATGGCGGGGCTGGACACCCCCACCTCCGGGTCCGCGTACCTCGGCGGAACTGACCTGGCGACCCTCAACGACCGCGCGCTCACCGCGGTACGCAGAGACCGGCTGGGATTCATCTTCCAGTCCTTCAACCTCGTCCCCACGCTCACCGCGGCAGAGAACATCACCCTGCCCACCGACATCGCGGGCAGGAAGGTCGACAGAGCCTGGTTCGACCGGATCACGACCCGCCTCGGGCTCACCGACCGGCTGACCCACCGACCCTCCGAACTCTCCGGTGGTCAGCAGCAGCGTGTCGCCTGTGCACGCGCCCTCGTCTCCCGCCCGGAGATCATCGTCGGCGACGAACCGACGGGCAACCTCGACTCGAACTCATCCGCCGAGGTCCTCGACATCCTGCGAACCTCCGTCGACGACGACGGCCAGACGGTCGTCATCGTCACCCATGACGCCCGCGCAGCGTCCTACGCGGACCGTGTGCTCTTCCTCGCTGACGGCCGCATCGTCGAAGAGCTGCGCGACCCCACCGTCGAAGCGGTCCTGTCGGTGATGTCACGCATCGAGGAGATGTAGACGGTGTCCGCGTCATCGACCATGCGCCGGGTGTCCCTGAGGAGCCTCGCCGGCCACAAGGTCCGGCTCGTCCTCACGGTCCTGGCCGTCGTCCTCGGCACCGCCTTCATCTCCGGGGCGCTGATGTTCACCGCCTCACTCCAGAAAACCTTCGGCACCCTCACCGAATCCACGACCAGGGGCATCGACGTGGTCGTGGCACCCGCCGACAACTCCGGCGGCGGTCTGCCCCTCGACCTCGGGAACACCCTCGCGGGTGTGGACGGGGTCGCACGGGTCAACATCTCCACCGAAACCACCGTGGTGGTCTCCCGGGACGGTTCAACCCTGCAGACAGGTGGCGCCCCCTCCTTCGCCATGGCCTGGTACCCGCCGGACCGGCAGGTGGGCCCCTCAGCCACCGTCGTGGAGGGCACGGAACCCCGCGGGGACGGGGAGGTGGTGGTCAACTCCAGCGCCGCGCGCGACCACGGGATCACTGTCGGTGACCGCCTGACCGTGATCGACGTCGGCGGGGTCCACGACCTCACGGTCTCCGGCATCTACGACATCGACATCGACGGCGGCGGATTCCTCGGTCTGATGATGGAGGAACCCGCGTACGTCACCACCTTCACCGACGGGCGCACCGCCTCCGGATTCTCCCTGTCCGCGCAGCCGGGTGTCAGCCAGGAACAGCTTGCCGGCGAAGTCTCCGCTGCCCTGCGGACAGGCACTGACACAGGCGCAGGCGCAGACACAGGCGCAGGGTCCGGTTCCGCGGCGCAGGTGAAGACCGGAGGCCAGGTCGCCGAGGAACAGGCGGCCTCCGTCAACGACGCCCTGAGTTTCGTCAACTACTTCCTCGTGGCCTTCGGCCTCGTCGCCCTGGTTGTCGGCACCTTCATCATCGCCAACACCTTCTCCATGATTGTCGCCCAGCGCACCCGCGAGTTCGCGTTACTGCGGAGCCTGGGCGTCTCCTCCGGACAGCTCACCGGCTCCGTGGTCACCGAAGCGGTCGTGGTGGGGATCCTCGGGTCCCTCCTGGGAGTCGCCGCCGGTGCCGGGCTGACGAAGGCGATCTACGCCGTCATCGGTTCCACCGGCGCCGGACTCCCGGACACCGGACTGCAGGTCACCGTCGGATCGGTGGTGCTCCCCCTGGTCCTGGGCGTCTTCGTCACCGTGGTCTCCGCCTGGGCGCCGGCCCGTCGTGCCGGGGCGGTGCGGCCGCCCGTCGTGCCGGGGCGGTGCGGCCGGTCGAGGCCATGCGGTCCGGTGACCAGTCCACGGCGTCCTCCCTGCGGGGACGGACGGTCACCGGCGTGGGGCTTCTGGCCGCCGGAGTGCTCGCCTGTCTCGGCGGCGTCCTGTCCGACGGGGCCGGCACCGGAATCAGGGCCTCCCTCGTGGGGGTCGGGGCACTGTGCGTGCTCACCGGTGTCTTCCTGGTCTCCCCGGCACTGTCTCGGCTGGTGGTCCCCGTGGTCGGCAGGGTCATCGGAGCGCCGTTCGGTACGGTCGGGAGACTCGCCTCCACCAGTTCCTCCCGCAATCCACGTCGCACGGCCACCACGGCATTCGCCCTGACCCTCGGGGTGGCGCTGGTCGCGGTATTCGGGATGCTGGGGGCGTCGATGAAAGCCTCGATCACCGGGTTCGTCGGTGAGACGGTGAAGTCCGACCTGGTGCTCTACGGGCCGTCCGACGGGTCATTCCCCATCCCCCGGCAGGCGCTGGACGCCGCCAGAGACACCCGCGGCGTCACCGCGGTCTCAGGCTTCGGCATCGCCCCGGTCTCCGTCGCCGGGACCGGGGACGCCGCCACCGTGGGAAACGGCGGCGGAACCGGCTTCTTCGACGGCGATCCGACCGTCACCGGGAATGTCACCCCCGTCACCGGGGACGTCACCCTCGACCGTCCGGGTTTCATCGCCTCGGCTGCCACGGCCGCGGACCACGGCTGGACCGTGGGCGGGCAGGTGCCGTTGAGTGCGACCGTCCCCGGCACCCCGGAGCGTGAGCTCGGTACGGTCGAGCTGCTCGGCACCTATCAGCCCAACAGCCTGCTCGGAGACCTGGTCGTCTCCTGGTCCGCACTGTCCCCGTACGTCGACGAGGGGGCATTCGGTACCGGGACCTTCGCCAGCCCCATGCTCTACGCCGCATTCGTCGACGGTGACGGCAACGGGGAGGACCTGCGGCAGGCCCTGGAGGACGCCGTGGATCCGTTCATCGTGGTCCAGGTTCTCACCCCTGCCGAGTTCGCCGGCCAGCAGGCGGTCTTCGTCGACCAGATGCTCAACATCCTCTACGCCCTGCTCGCACTCGCCGTGATCGTCGCGGTGCTGGGGATCGTCAACACCCTGGCCCTCAACGTGATCGAGAGACGCCGGGAGATCGGGATGATGCGGGCGGTCGGGGTGACCCGGGGCCAGGTGCGCCGCATGATCACCCTGGAGGCGGTGCAGATCGCCCTGTACGGAGCGGTCGTCGGTGTCGTCGTCGGCCTGGCACTGGGCTGGGCCTTCCTCAGGGTGCTGTCAGGGGAGGGACTCGACACTATCGAAGTGCCGTGGGGGCAGCTCGGCGGAATGATCGTCGCCTCCGCGGTGATCGGTGTCCTGGCAGCGGTGTGGCCTGCGGCGAAGGCCTCCCGTACACCACCACTGGAGGCCGTCGCCGACTGACCGGACGGGGGCCCGGGGTCACACTGCGGGCCCGACCGTATTACAGTGGGCCCGGAATCAAGTTGAACAGTCAACTACTTTTGAGTCTTCCGTGATTGGAGTTCACATGACCCGCATCGGCATCATCGCCGGATCCAACCGACCCGGCGCCCTCAACCCCCAGGTCGTCGCCTGGGTGAAGGAGCAGCTCGACTCCGCCGGCGTGGACAACGCCGTCATCGACTACAACGACTACAACCTCCCCATCCTTGACGAGGAGATCCCCGGCGGCGCACACCGGTACGCCAACGAGCACACCAGGGCCTGGGGAGCCGCCGTCGAGCCCTTCGACGGGTACATCGTCGTCACTCCGGAGTACAACCACTCCGTGCCCGGCCCGCTGAAGAACGCCATCGACTTCATCGGCTCCGAGTTCGCCAACAAGCCCGTCGCCTTCGCCTCCTACGGCGGGGACAAGGGAGTGCGCGCCGTCGAGGCATGGCGGCTGGTGTTCGCCAACTTCCGCGCCGCCACCGTCCGGTCCACGGCGTCATTCTCGCTGTTCACCGACTTCGCCGACGGTCGGTTCGCTCCCCAGGACGTCTCCACCGGAACTTTCCCCGCCCTGCTCACCGACCTGCTCGCCTGGGCGGAGGGATTCAAGGTCGTCCGGGAGAATCTCGCCCGCTGACCTGTGACCCCGACCGGTCCAGGTCGGGGCCAGTTCAGGGGCAGATCATGGGCGCGTCCTGCGGTCGCAGGAAGTGGCATGAGGTCGCAGGCGGTCACATGGGGCAGCTGACCGAACTGTCCTTCTGCCCGGACACGGCCTGCTTCAGGCCGGACTCCACCGCGTCGGCGTAGAGCTGCTGGCCCTGCTCGTCAGGGTGGACGCCGTCGCCGATGAGGTCCTCGGGGTGTGCCAGAGCCAGCTGGCACCACGGTGCCGCATAGACCCCGGGAGTTGCCGCCGCATAGGCGACGACCTGGTCGGCGGCCTCCTGGACACCGTCGACGTAGCCGAAGGGGACGACGAGGATCATGACCCGGTCCGGCCCCAGCATCTCCCGGATCCTGTCCAGCTCACCCTCGAAGGCCTGTCCGTTCGTACCGAAGCCGAGCACCACGTACTTGCCCATGGTTCCGTTGTCGACCATCGCCTGGATAGTTCCCTCCCCGCCCGAGTAGTGGCGGGACACTGCCGCATCGATCGTCATCCCCGGGAAGCGGGACTGCAGGGCCAGGCTCGAGGCGAGCATCACCGAATCGCCGATCCCCGTGATCTCTGAACCGTCGGGGATCCCGGCCGGGGGTACGGCCCCCGGCGGAGGTGGCGGAGGAGTGGCGTTCTGCATCTCGGCGAGCGCGTCGAGCTGCCGCTCCAGTTCGGACTTCTCCGGGCTTCCTCCCAGGGCGGATCCCGCGAACAGGGTGACGACCAGGATGCACACCGGTACCACCATCAGCTTCGTCGAACCCATTGCCTGGACCACCCTGCGGTAGCCGCGCCGACGCAACGGATTCTCCACCCACCGGTAGGACGCCTCCGACAGCAGCAGGCTGACCACCACGGCGGCCACACCGACCAGTACATCGGAGGTGTGCGATCCGGGCGGCTGCAGCAGGTACCTGAGGAACACCACCACCGGCCAGTGCCACAGGTAGAGGCTGAAGGACCTCTCACCGAAGTAGCGCAACGGGCGCAGCCGCAGCAGTGCGGCCACCGGACCGGCGTCCCGCAGGACGGTCGCCACCACCGCGACGGTGAGGAGTGTCGCCAGGAACAGCCCGCCACGGTAGGTCACCGGCGAGGTGTCCGGCAGCAGGACCAGCATGGCGAGCAGGCCCACGAATGCAGCTGTACCGAGGGTCCACGCACACACCCCGGTGATCCTGCTGAGCCGGACACCCCCCACGGTCCGGGTGCCCGGGGCGGTGCCGGGTCCGGAGGCTCCGGCGGGATCCAGCAGTGGCCATGAATCCCTGGAGCCGGGGGACGCCGTGGTCAGCAGCAGCGCGAGGACCACGCCAGCGAGCAGGCCGAATGCGTGGGTGTCCGTGCCGAAGTAGACGCGGCTGGGGTCTTCGTCCGGGTTGTACAGGACCGCCATGAGCACCAGCGACGCCAGTCCGCCCACCGTGGCGACCAGGGCGGGGAGTCGGAACCGCCGGTCGCCGGAGCGGCCGTTGCGCCCGAAACGGCGTCCCGTCCACAGCAGTCCGAGGAACACCAGCGGCCAGATGACGTAGAACTGCTCCTCGATCGCCAGGGACCAGTAGTGCATGAAGATCTGGGGTGTGGCGTCCGCGAAGTAGCTGTGGGACTGGGCGATCTGCACCCAGTTGTTCGCGAAGAACAGTGAACCCACGAACTGGGGAACCAGTGCGACCTGCACGTCACCGCCGATGAAACCGGCGACAGCGGTGGCCGCCACCAGAACAGTGACGGCCGCAGGGAGGATCCTGCGGGCACGACGACGCCAGAATTCTCTCAGGCTGACGGTGCCGGTCGCGCCGGTCTCGCGGACCAGCAGGGCGGTGATGAGGAACCCGGAGAGGACGAAGAAGATGTCGACGCCGAGGAATCCCCCGGGCAGGAGGTCACCGAAGAAGTGGTACACGACGACGGCGACGACCGCGATGCCGCGGAGTCCGTCGAGGCCGGGTACGCGGCGGATACGTCCGGGCTTCAGCGGTTCCGGGGTGGGGAGTTCCCGGGTGGGGACCGCCTGGGAGGCGAACTCGTCGTCGGCGCCGAACCCGGTGCCGGTGACGGCGGGCGCCGGGACAGCTGCCGTGGTCCGGACAGGCCAGCTGTCTGACGGCGGGTGCGTGGCATCTGCGGCAGGATCCCCGGGGGACGCCACAGCCTGGGCTGCCTGGGCCGCCTGGGCTGCCTGGGCCGGCTGGTCCTGCTGTTCCCGGGTGCCCGGTGCCTTCGCTGCGGCACCGTCGACGTCGTCCCGGTCAGGATCCCGCGTGATGCGTGCGGTTCCCGGTGCCGGAGGGGGCCCGGTGGGCGCGGCGAGCATGAGGACCTCACCAGTGCCCTTCACCGCAGGGGCGGGCGCGGTGTCTTCGCTTCCGGCGCCGTCTGTCCGTGAGCCGTCCTCTCCTGCAGCGTCCTGTGCCTCATCTGCCGCACTGTCCCCGACAGGGGTCGGCGGAGGCGTCCACCGGGGCGCCGGAGGTGCTCCTGCCGGTACAGGCAGGATGATCACGAGGGGTGTTTTCTGGGCCATCTGTCGAGCGAAGACTTCCGTAGGGAGTGGTGTGACTGAAGTGACAAATCTAGTCGTCCTCTCACAGACATTAAAGCGACGCAGGTGGCCCACCCCTCCGCGGTACCCCACCCGTACAGTCGCCTGTCCTGCCCCCGCTGTACCGTTGCCCGGCCGCGGTTCCGCAGGTGGCGTCCTGCCCCCGGCAACTTACCGTGTCCTATCTGTCCGGTGCTGCCTGTATGTTCGACCGCGTGCACCTGCTCCGACTCCTGCGCTCCTATTCGCGCCCCTACACAGGGCTGCTCGCCGCAGTTCTCGTCCTCCAGACAGTCTCCTCTCTCGCGACCCTCTACCTGCCCGGACTCAACGCAGACATCATCGACCGGGGGGTGTCCACCGGTGACATCGGCTACATCTGGTCCACCGGCGGTGTCATGGTGGCCGTCGCCTTCGGGCAGGTCATCACCGCGGTGGCTGCGACGTGGTGCGCTGCCCGCGCCGCAATGGGTATAGGCAGGGACATCCGCCGGGACGTGTACCGGACAGTCGACAGGTTCTCGGCCCGGGACATGGGGGAGTTCGGCGTCCCCACCCTCATCACCAGGGGGACCAACGATGTCCAGCAGGTCCAGATGGTCACGACCATGGCACTGAGCTTCATGGTCACCATGCCGATCATGTGCATCGGCGGGATCGTCATGGCGCTCAGGGAGGATGCCGGCCTGTCCTGGCTGCTGTGGGTCTCCGTGCCGGCGCTGCTCATCGTCGTCGGGCTGATGATCGCCCAGCTGGTCCCCCTGTTCAACATGATGCAGGACAGGGTGGACGCGATCAACGGCGTCCTGCGGGAACAGATCGCCGGCATCCGGGTGGTGCGTGCCTTCGTGAGGGAGGGGCACGAGTCCTCCCGGTTCCGTGACGCGAACCTGGCCGTGGGATTCGTGTCGGAACGGGTCGGCCGGGTGTTCGCGCTCATGGGACCCGTGATCATGATGGTGCTGCACATCGCCACCGCCGCAGTGCTGTGGTTCGGCGGTCACCGGGTCGGTGACGGTCAGATGGAGGTCGGGTCGCTCACCGCCTTCATGCAGTACCTGCTGCAGATCCTCGTCGCCGTGATGATGGGGTCGTTCATGGCGATGATGCTCCCCAGGGCAATCGTCTGTGCAGGGCGTATCGACAAGGTGCTCCACCACACGATCACCGTCGCCGAGCCGGAGAACCCGGTCCGGCCCGGGCGCCTGGCCGGTGAGCTGGAGTTCCGGGACGTCTCCTTCACCTACCCAGGCGCGGACCAGCCGGTGCTGTCC
This sequence comes from Corynebacterium provencense, assembly GCA_900049755.1. GTDB lineage: Bacteria > Actinomycetota > Actinomycetes > Mycobacteriales > Mycobacteriaceae > Corynebacterium > Corynebacterium neomassiliense. The sequence goes on along the minus strand of LT160592.1, from coordinate 1,381,567 downwards.
GGAGTGTCCTTCACCGTCCGGCCGGGTCAGACCACCGCGGTGATCGGGGCCACCGGGTCGGGGAAGACCACCCTGGTCAACCTGATCCCCCGGCTTCTCGAACCGACGTCAGGGGAGATCCTGCTCGACGGGGTACCCCTGTCCAGGATGGCCCGGGCGGACATTGTCGCCAGGGTCGGCCTGGTACCGCAGAAGGCGTTCCTGTTCTCCGGGACCGTGGCGTCCAACCTCCGCTTCGGAGCGTCGGACGCCACCGATGAACAGCTGTGGGACGCCCTGCGCATCGCCCAGGCCGCAGACTTCGTCGCGGAACGGACAACCGGCGGCGGTGAGGGCGGCGGAGCCCCGGCGTCCGGTCTCGCCTCCTCTATAGCCCAGGGCGGGACAGATGTCTCGGGAGGCCAGCGTCAACGCCTGTGCATCGCCCGGGCACTCGTCGCGGAACCCAGGGTGTACGTCTTCGACGACGCCTTCTCCGCCCTCGACGTCACGACAGACGCCCGCCTGCGCCGGGCACTCCAGCCCAGGACGGTCGACGCCGCAGTGGTCACCGTCGCACAACGGGTCTCCACCGTCCGTGACGCCGACCAGATCCTCGTTCTGGACGCCGGACGCATAGTCGCCCGGGGCACCCACGACGAGCTCACCGAAAGCAGCGACACCTACCGCGAGATCGTGGAGTCACAGCTCACCGGTGCCGGGACAGGGGAGGGGAACTGATGGACGAGACGCAGCAGCCGCAGAAGATCCGGAACATCGGATCGGCGGCGAAAAGGATGACCGGGCTTCTCGGGGCCAGGAAAGCCGCGATGGCATGGGTATTCGTCCTGCTCACCGTGTGCGTCGTACTCACGGTGTGGGCGCCGAAGATCCTCGGTCACGCCATTGACGTCATCTATGACGGGGTCCTGGCTATGTGGCGCGGTGACCCGGGTGCCGGTATCGACTACGGCAGGCTGGGTGAACTGATCATGGTCGTACTGGCCATGTACCTGGTCGCCGGCGTGTTCAACTGGTTGCAGGGGTACGTGCTCAACAAGGTGGTGGTGGCAGTCGTCGTGGACCTTCGGGCCGATGTGGAGCGGAAGATCCACAGGCTGCCCCTGAGCTACTACGACACCCGGCAGCGCGGGGACATTCTCTCGCGCACCACCAATGACGTCGACAACGTCCAGCAGGCCCTGCAGCAGGCCATCAGCCAGCTGGTCTACTCGCTGATGATGATCATCGGAGTCGTCGTGATGATGTTCACCGTCTCCTGGCAGCTGACCCTGCTGGCACTGCTGATACTGCCGTTGACGGCGGTTGTCGTCGGTGTGGTCGGCACCCGGGCACAGCACCAGTACGTCTCCCAGTGGACCGAGACCGGCCGGGTCAACGGCCATGTCGAGGAAGCGTTCACCGGTCACGAACTGGTGGTCGCCTACGGCCGGCAGGAGCAGATGGCCGCGGAGTTCACCGGGCGCAATGAGGCGATGTACCGGGCCAGTGCGAAGGCACAGTTCCTGTCCGGGTCGATGATGCCGCTGATGCAGTTCCTTTCCTACCTGTCTTACGTGGTCATCGCAGTGGTGGGCGGTCTGCGGGTGGCAGGAGGATCCATGACCCTGGGCGCGGCGACGGCGTTCATCCAGTACTCCCGCGAATTCAACCAGCCTCTCAGCGAGGTCGCCGGCATGATGACGATGCTGCAGTCAGGGCTCGCCTCCACCGAGCGGGTCTTCGAGCTCCTCGACGCCGAGGAGGAGGATCCGGACCCGGCCGATGCACAGTCCCCCCGCACCGGATCAGGGCAGAGGCCGGGGAGGGTCGAGTTCCGTGATGTCTCCTTCGGCTACGGCGGAGAGGGCTCCGACCTTCTCATCGAGCACCTGGACCTCACCGTGGAGCCTGGTCAGACCGTGGCCATCGTCGGACCGACGGGCGCCGGAAAGACCACACTGGTCAACCTCATCATGCGGTTCTACGAGGTCACCGGTGGACAGATCCTGCTCGACGGGGTGGACACCCGCCACATGACCCGGGCGGACCTGCGCTCACGCACCGGGATGGTGCTGCAGGACGCCGTGGTCTTCGAAGGCTCTGTCATGGACAACATCCGCTACGGGCGTCTTGACGCCACCGACAGTGAGGTCGTCGCCGCGGCGAAAGCGGCGTACGTCGACCGGTTCGTCCACGCCCTGCCGCAGGGCTACGACACAGAGATCTCCCAGGACGGGGGCTCAGTCTCCGCCGGTGAGCGCCAGCTCATCACCATTGCCCGCGCCTTTCTACGCAACCCGGAACTGCTGATCCTCGATGAGGCGACATCGTCGGTGGACACCCGTACCGAGGTGCTGGTGCAGAAGGCGATGAACGCGATCCGGGCGGACCGGACCTCGTTCGTCATCGCGCACCGGCTCTCCACGATCCGGGACGCCGACCGGATCCTCGTCATGGTCGACGGTTCGATCGTGGAACAGGGTTCCCACGCGGAACTGCTTGCCGCCGACGGAGCTTACGCGGACCTGTACCGCAGCCAGTTCGCCGCCGGTGGGGTGAGCGACGCGGAGTAGGGCCGCCAGGTGAGACCCGACCGGGTGGCCATGCCCCGCCAGATCACCCGTCTGCGGCCTCGGGATCATCGGCGTAACCGGTCTCCCAGTAGTGGAGCACCACCGTGTCATCAGGGAGAGCTGCAGCGACCTCTGCGTGGAGGCGTCGTCCCTCCTCCTGGTGGCCCCGGTCCATCTGTCGGGACGGCCACTGGAAGTTCCGTTCATAGTTCTCCGCGAACTGCCTGGTCCAGGCCCTGACCCGGTCCGCGAGTTCCTCGGGCAGGTGGGGGAGGGGGTTCTCCATCTCCTCAGGCAGATAGGGCAGGTCAGTATCCGGATTACTGCCCGCCGGGTTCCAGAACGGCCAGTTGACGGAGTACTCGTTCATCATCTTGACGTACATGGTGCGTCCTCCCGGTGTCTCCTCGCTCTCCTCGGACTCCTCGGACAGTTCAGATGACGCAGGTGCCGTCGCGGGTCGGGAGGATCAGACACAGGGCGAGCGCCCCGGCGGCCGCACTGCCGAAGACCGCCTGGTCGACGGGCAGCCGGAAGAACGCCTGCACACTGCCGGCGACGTAGCCGCCGTACTCGACGGAGTCCGCGACCGCCCCGCTGACCTGGGACTGCACCCCGGAACTGTACGGGAGTTCGGCGGCCACGGCGGTTCCGGCCGTGGTCAGCGCCAGCGCGCCGGCGAGACTGACAGTCAGTGCCGCCGAGGTGAGCGGTCGGCGGGTACGCGGTGAGGTGCACATGGCCCCACGGTAGCCAGCTCACCCCTCCGGTGTGTACACCCGGATCTTGTACTCGGTGGTCTCCAGCGCCAGTGTAAGTTCCCTCAGCTGCCGCCGGATCCGGTCTCGCTGCGCCACCATGATCGCGCGACGTTCCGGGAACGTGGCCTCTCCCTGCTCAACCAGGGCTACGTAGCGCTTCAGTTCCGCCATCCCCATCCCGGAGAGGCGCATCCGGGTGAGGAACACGAGTCGACGCAGGTCAGCGGGATGGTAGAGACGGTATCCGGTGGAGTCCCGCGACGGGCCGACCAGACCCTGGTCCTCGTAATAGCGCAGAGTGTGGGTGCTCAGCCCGACCAGTGCGGCGGCCTCCGAGATGCCCAGCGGCGGATCGGAAGGATCGACGGTGGCGTCATCGAGCAGGTCACGGAGGATGTCGACGGTGTCCTCCCCCGGCGCATCGGCGGTGCGGGCCAGGAGCTGTTCCACGAGGTCACGGGTGGTCATGGCGTCAGTCTACGGCTGTGGTCGCGTCGTTGACGCTGCGCTGGAAGGCACGTACCGGGGCGGTCGTCCCCGGGAAGTCGGCGGACGCCGACAGTTCTGCCAGGCGTTCCACGTCCGTGAGAGCTGTCCGGTACGCGCGGGTGAGATTGCCGACCGCCTCCGCTCCGAGGGGGAGGCGCAGAGGCGCGTCCTCCATGTCGAGGACGCGGCGGATGGCCAGCGCGGCACGGGCGGGATCACCTTCCTGGAGGCCGTCGGCGTCCGCCATGTCGGCACGGATCGCGCCTGGGACCTGCTCATAGTTCGGGTTCACGGACGCCGTCTTCAGGACGCCGGGAGCGTTGAACCCGGTACGGAACCTGCTGGGTTCCACGATGAGTACCTGGATGCCGAAAGGCCTGACCTCCCCGGCGAGAGCCTCGGACCATCCCTCGAGGGCGAACTTTCCGGCGGAGTAGCTGCCGACAGCCGGAAAGGACAGGCGTCCGCCCTGGCTGCTCATCTGCACGATGGTGCCGGAATGAGCCGCGCGCATGTGAGGCAGGACGGCGCGGACGAGGGCTGCGGGGCCGAAGAGGTGCTGGTCGAGCATGTCGCGGAGGTCCGCGTCCCCGATCTCTTCGGCGGTGCCGACCTGGCCACCGCCGGCGTTGTTGACGAGGACGTCGATGCGTCCGGTCAGGTCGAAAGCCTGTCGGATGATCTCCGGGGCGCGGTCGGTGTCCCGGACGTCGTGGGCGAGGGCGGTGAACCTGTCTCCGTACCGGTGCACCAGATCGTTGAACCGTTCGGGACGCCGGGCAGTCCCGATGACGAATTCTCCGGCGTCCAGTGCGGCGACGGTGAGGGCGCGTCCGATGCCGGAACTGGCGCCGGTGATGAGCCAGGTTCTGGGGTGATGTGCGGTGCGGGCAGTGGTGCTGTGTTCGGTCATGGAGCTGACCGTAGAGATTCGAGCGCGCTCGAAGGCAAGTACTGTGGCGTCCCGCCCGACTACCCTCGACTCCATGGCTTACGAACTCAGTGACTCCATCACTGTCGCTGCATCCCCCGCCGAGGTTTTCGCGCTGGTCAGAGACGTCACCCGCACCGGCGAGTGGAGCCCCCAGTGCTACCGGGCGGAGTGGAACGGCGCTGCGGCGACCGATCCCGCGGCTCGGACCGTCGGTGCCACGTTCACCGGCCACAACCGCACCCCGGAGCGCGAGTGGTCGACGGTGTCCGAGGTCGTGACCTGGGAACCCGGCCGTGAATTCTCCTGGAAGGTCACCTCGTCCGGCACCGTGTGGGGCTACCGGCTGGAGCCGGTGAACCGTCGGGACGACGCCACCGTCATCACCGAGTTCACCCGCTTCACCGACGAGGGTGAGGCGTTCTTCGCGCAGAAGTACGGGGAGGATGCCGCCGCCCAGGAGGCTGACCGGAAGGACGCCGCGACCTACGGCATCACCGAGACGCTCTACGCCATCCGGCGGATCATCGAAGGATGAGCGGAGTGGGCGGGGGCTGACGACCGGGGTCGAGAGATTCTTCGATCTGCGGGGAACGACGACCCTCCGCAGAGTGCTGGACATGATGCCGACCCCGCCCCTCGGCGGAGCGTGAACCGGATTCTCCTGGACGCGACCATGCTGACATTGACGGAGCCGAACTCGCCCGGGAACTCCGGGCCGGACCAGTGACGTTCGTACCCTTCAACGAAGTGATGGCGGCGGTGGACCCGGGGACGGACCCGTCGTGACCCCGCCGTTGCGTGACGCGCTCATCCGCTGCTAGCGTGGGGCGTCATGCGGAAGTAACCCCCTGAACCGTCCCGCGCCTGAGGCGCCACCGGCAGACGCACCGTCGAGCATCACGCTCCGGGCCACCGGTCGGCACAGCCCGGCGGGGCACACCTTTTCTCCGTTCAGGAAGTTCCGCCATGTTGCCCCAGTCCTCCACGCACACCTCCACCCCGGACGCTGTCCTGCGTATTGACGGCCTGTCCGTCCAGATTGCCGGCGCCCGCATCCTCACCGACATTTCCTTCACCGTCCCTGCAGGACAGCGGACCGGCCTGATCGGGGAGAACGGCTCGGGCAAGTCCACGCTGCTGCACGCCGTCCACGGTTCCCTGCCGCCGGGTGCGAACACCGCCGGGCACGTCGACACCGGCACCGGGAGTCGCCGGGCACGCGTCGGACTGCTCCACCAGCAGGCGCCCTTCGCTCCGACCGACACCATCGGGCAGGCCCTGGAGTCCGCCGTCGCCGCGGAAAGGCAGGCACTCGCTGCACTCGACAAGGCCTCCGACCCCTATGACGCGGACGCCTACGCAGCAGCCCTTGACCTGGCTGAACAGCTCGACGTGTGGGAGACGGACGCCCGGATCTCCGCCACCCTCGCCGGACTCGGCCTGGCACACGTCCCCGGCGACCGGCCGACCGGGGAGCTCTCCGGCGGCCAGCGGGCGCGACTGTCGCTGGCCTGGCTGCTGCTCAACAGGCCGGACATCCTCCTGCTCGACGAGCCGACGAACCACCTGGATGACGCCGCGACGGCCTACCTGGTCAGCGTCCTCGCCGCGTGGAAGGGGCCGGTGCTCTTCGCCAGTCACGACCGTGCCTTCCTCGACGCCACGGCGTCCTCCCTGGTCGACCTTGACCCCGCTCCGACGCAGGTCGGCGCCGAGGGGGGAGTGACCCGTTACACCGGTAACTACTCCGACTACCTCGCCGCCCGTCGGGACGTGCGGGTGCGGTGGGAGAGGCGGTACCGTGACGAGCAGGCCGAGCTGAAACGCATGCGTGCCGGGGTCCGTGACAGTCACCGGGTCGGGCATGCGGGTGCCGCACCGCGGACCGAGTCGAGGATCGCGAAGAAGTTCTACGGTGACCGCAACGCGAAGGTCGTCTCACGGCGGGTCAGTGACTCCCGCTCTCGCCTGGAGAAACTCGAGGAGGAGCAGGTTCGCAGACCGCCCGCGCCACTGACTTTCGCCGGGCTCACCGCGGCGGCGGACAGTGTCCGCGGACCGCGGAGCGCGTCCGGGGACCCGGTGGTGGTGGCGTCCGGGATCACCGTGGCAGGGCGTCTCGCCGAGACGTCCCTGACCCTCAACGGCACTGAGAAGCTGCTGGTCACAGGTCCGAACGGGTCAGGGAAGTCCACGCTGCTCTCCGTGCTCGCCGGGGTGCTGGTGCCGGACTCCGGCTCGCTCACCGTCACGGGGGTCCGCACCGGGTACCTCACCCAGGAGGTCACCCTGCCGGACCCGCACGACCGCGGGGCGGGACGCACCGTCGAACGCACCTACCGGGATCTCGTCGGCGAGGAGCTGGCGGACGCCGTACCCCTGTCGACCTTCGGTCTGGTCCGTCAGCGGGACGTCGACCGGCCCCTGGCGCAGCTGAGCACGGGCCAGCAGCGCAGGGTCGCGCTCGCAGTGCTGCTCGCCGACCCGCCCGAGGTTCTCCTCCTCGACGAGCCGGACAATCATCTTTCGCTGTCGCTGGTCACGGCACTGGAGGAGGCGATCCCGGGGTATCCGGGGGCTGTCGTCGTAGCCTCGCACGACCGGTGGCTGAGGCGACGGTGGACGGGTACGCGCCTGGAACTGTGAGACGGGGGAGGTCCTGCACTGCAGGGGTACGGCGGGATTCTGTTCAGTGTCAGGTGTTCGCTGTCCACTCTGTGGGACCGCCGGTACGCTGGGGACATGACTGACTCACCTGCCACCGGTACCGGTCCCGTTGACGTACCCAGCAACTGGTCCACCGGAGGTGCCGAGTACGCCACCTACCGTCCCAGTTACCCGAGGCAGGTGTCGTCGTTCCTGGCGGATCTCGCGCCGTCCACCGCTCTCGCCGTCGACGTCGGTTGCGGTACCGGGCAGTTGTCCACACAGCTCGCGGACTATTTCGACAGGGTGCTGGCGTTTGATCCTAGTGAGTCGCAGATCGCCGCGGCCACACCGTGCCCGAATGTCACCTACGCGGTCGCCCCGGCCGAGAGACTTCCTGTCCGGGACGCCACGGTGGACCTTGTCACCGCTGCACAGTCGGCGCACTGGTTCAATCTTCCGCAGTTCTATTCCGAGGCCCGGCGCATTGCCGCGCCGGGTGGTGTGATCGCGCTGGTCACCTACGGTGTGCTGCGGATTTCGGATGCTGACCTGCAGGAGCTCTTCGGCCGGTTCTACTACGACGGGATCGGCCGGTTCTGGGATCCGGGACGCCATTTCGTCGACGAAGGCTACCGCACCCTTGACTTCCCTTTCGAGGAACTGGAGGCCCCTGAACTGAGTATCGACCGTGACCTGGATCCTGAGGCTTTCCTCGGTTACATCGGTACGTGGTCGGCGGTCCGCCGGGCGGAGGAGGCGGGGCGGGCGGACCTGTTCCGTGACTTCTGTGCCGATGTGGTGAGGATCTGGGGGGACAACGGGCGTCCACGGCAGGTCTCCTGGCCGGTGACCGTCCGGGTCGGCCGGTTGAACTGACCCGGAGCGTCCGGTGGAACTGACCCCGCGTCCGGTGGGAGTGATCCGGCTGTGCCGGACGGGGACGCCGTGAGCCGCACCACCGCTTGTTGACATGTCAACTAGATCCGCTATGGTGGAGGTGTCCGTTACTTACTTCCAGAAAGGGCGTCATGCTCTCCACCGGAGCCTCCCGTACGACTTCAGACATTGTCATTCTCATCGCACGCGTCGCACTCGGCGTCATCCTCATCGCCCACGGCTGGCAGAAGTTCTTCACGAACACCATCGACGGCACCTCCGCCTTCTTTGAGTCGATGGGTATCCCCGCGGCCACCGCGGCGGCGATCTTCGCCGCCACCGTCGAGCTCGTCGGCGGGGCCCTTCTCATTCTCGGGCTGGCCACTCCGGTGGTCGGGGTCCTGGTTGTCCTCGACATGCTCGGCGCATGGTGGTTCGTCCATGCCGACGCGGGCACCATCTTCGTCGACGGCGGCGGCTATGAGCTGGTCCTGGCGCTGGCTGCGGGCACGGCCCTCGTCGCCGCCGTCGGTGGCGGGAGGTTCAGTCTGGACCATCTCATTCTCGCCCGCCGGCGCGCGGCCTGATTTCCGGGGGCGTCCGACTCCGGACTGTCCGGAGCTGCCACCCCTGGTAACCACCCCCGTTCTGTCGTGGACGGGGGTTGTTTCTGTTCTGTCACTTAACTGTTAAGTGCCGGGTACCTGCGCGGACACCTCGAAGAGTGTGATGCCAGTTAGATTATGAACATATAGTGGTCGCCATCACACTTTACTGCGGTTAGGTTGGTCGGCAGCAATCCGACCAGCACTCGAGGGTCCGGTCCGGACCCGAACGGAGGACCACCACCACATGACCGTCTACGCAGCCCCCGGCACAGAAGGTTCCCTCGTCTCCTACCGCGACACCTACGACAACTACATCGGAGGCCGGTGGGTGCCTCCGGTGGACGGCGAATACCTCGACAACATCAGCCCCGTCGACGGCAGGGTTTTCACCCGTGTCGCCCGCGGAAAAGCCGCGGACATCGACCTCGCCCTCGACGCCGCCCACGCCGCCGCGGACGCGTGGGGAAGGACCAGTGTCCAGGAACGCTCCAACATCCTGCTGAAGATCGCCGACCGGATCGAAGAGAACCTCGAGGCCGTCGCCGTCGCAGAGACCTGGGACAACGGCAAACCCGTCCGGGAGACCCTCGCCGCCGACATTCCCCTGGCGGTCGACCACTTCCGCTACTACGCGGGGGCCCTGCGTGCCCAGGAGGGGCACCTCTCCCAGATCGACGAGAACACCGTCGCCTACCACTTCCACGAGCCGCTCGGCGTTGTCGGCCAGATCATCCCCTGGAACTTCCCCGTCCTCATGGCCGCGTGGAAGATCTGCCCCGCCCTCGCCGCCGGGGACACCATCGTGCTGAAGCCGGCCGAACAGACACCGGCGTCCATCCTCTACGTCATCGACCTCATCGGCGACCTGCTCCCCGCCGGGGTCCTCAACATCGTCAACGGACTGGGGGAGGAGGCCGGTGTCGCACTGTCGGGTTCGGACAGGATCGCGAAGATCGCCTTCACCGGCTCCACAGAGGTCGGCAAGCTCATCAACAAGGCGGCCGCGGACAAACTCATCCCCGTCACCCTTGAACTCGGCGGCAAGTCCCCCAACGTCTTCTTCTCCGACATCATGGACGCCGACGACGACTTCCGCGACAAGGCCGTCGAAGGCTTCACCATGTTCGCCCTCAACCAGGGCGAAGTCTGCACCTGCCCGTCCCGTGCCCTGATCCAGGAGGACATCGCCGACGAGTTCCTCTCCCTTGTCGTGGAACGTGTCAAGGCCATCAGAGCGGGAAACCCCCTGGACACCGAGACAATGATCGGCGCCCAGGCGTCCCAGGAACAGATGGACAAGATCTCCGGGTACCTCACGTCCGGTCCGGCCGAAGGTGCCGAGGTGCTCGCCGGCGGCCACGTCCGCACCGTGGAGGGTCTCGAGGGCGGCTACTACATTGAACCGACCATCCTCAAGGGCGAGAACTCCATGCGGTGCTTCCGGGAGGAGATCTTCGGTCCGGTCGTGGCGGTCACCACTTTCAGGGACTTTGACGAGGCCATGACCATCGCCAACGACACCGAGTACGGTCTCGGCTCCGGAGTCTGGTCACGCAACGCCAACACCGCCTACCGTGCCGGCCGCGCCATCCAGGCCGGACGGGTGTGGGTGAACAACTACCACTCCTACCCCGCCCACGCGGCCTTCGGAGGCTACAAGAAGTCCGGTATCGGCAGGGAGACCCACCTGATGATGCTCGACCACTACCAGCAGACGAAGAACCTGCTGTGGTCGTACAAGGAGACCGCGGACGGTTTCTTCTGATGACCCGGAGTAGCCTGTGGTGGCATGAGTGATCTCAGCAGGAAGACGATCGCTGTCCTGGCCACCACCGGCTTCGAGGACGCGGAGGTCAGCCAGGTCAAGCATGCTGTCGAACAGGCCGGTGGCAGGGTCGTGTTCGTCGCTCCCCGGGACGGTCTCATCACCGGCCGGCGGGGGACGTCCTACGCCCCCGACATGGTCACCGCTGACGTGGACGCGGCGTCCTTCTCAGCGCTTGTCCTGCCCGGAGGTGTCAGCAACGCCGACCAGCTCCGTCTCGACGCGGATGCGGTGAACCTGGTCCGCGGGATGATGCGGGCAGGCAAGCCGGTCGCCGCGATCTGTCACGGTGCATGGATCCTCACCGACGCCGACGTGGTCCGTGGGCGCACCCTCACCTCCTCGCCGACGCTGCGCACCGACCTGGTGAACGCCGGCGCGACCTGGGTCGACGAGGAGGTCCACATCGACGACGGGACCGGGGTGACCGACGGCGCCACCACAGGGCCGCTGGTCACCTCACGCACCAGGACGGACGTGGACGCGTTCAACGCCGCCGTGGTGGAGGTCTTCGGACGCTGACCCCCCGGGCCGGCCTGTCAGTCAGTCGACTCCGTGGCCTTCGCCCACTGGTTGACACCCCGGTCCACCGCGTAACGGTCGATCTCCGCGAGCTCGGCGTCGGTGAAGGTGAGATTGTCCAGGGCACCGAGGGAATCGTCGAGCTGATCCACCGAGGACGCCCCGATCAGCGCACTGGTGACCTCCGGGCGCCGCAGCACCCATGCGATCGCCATCTGTGCCAGCGACTGGCCCCGTCCCGCTGCGATGTCGTTGAGCGCGCGGACGGCCAGGAGGGTGTCGTCGGTGAGGAAACCGGCGTCCATACGGTTCCTGCCCAGGCGGGAGTCCTCCGGGATCTCGTCGAGGTAGCGGTCGGTGAGCAGCCCCTGGGCCAGTGCGGAGAACGCGATGACGCCCATGCCCTCCCCGGCGCAGGTCTCCAGGAGCCCGTCCTCGACCCACCGGTTGAACATGGAGTAGCTCGGCTGGTGGATCAGCAGCGGTGTGCCCAGGTCGCGGGCCACCTCCTGGGCGCGACGTGTCAGGGTGGGGGAGTATGAACTGACACCGACATACAGTGCCCGGCCCGACCGGACGAGGTGGTCGAGGGCGGCCACGGTCTCCTCCACCGGGGTTTCAGGGTCGGGCCGGTGGTGGTAGAAGATGTCGAAGTAGTCCAGCCCGGTCCTGCGCAGTGAGGCGTCACAGCTGGCCACCAGGTACTTCCGGGAGCCGCCGAAACCGTAGGGGCCGTCCTGCATGTACCAGCCGGCCTTCGAACTGACCAGAATCTCGTCACGGTAGGGCCGGAAATCTGAGGCCATGATCCTGCCGAAGTTCTCCTCCGCCGCACCCGGGACCGGTCCGTAGTTGTTCGCCAGGTCGAAGTGCGTCACGCCACGGTCGAATGCCCGGCGCAGGATCTGCCGCTGGTTCTCCAGGGGCCGGTCGGAACCGAAGTTGTGCCACAGACCGAGGGTGATCGCGGGGAGCCTGAGCCCGGAGGTGCCGCTGCGGCGGTAGGGCATGGCGGGAGAGCTGTCGGTCCCGGTGTAACGGGTGCCGGAGGCACGGTAGACGTCAGGGTAGGTGGGGCCGGTGGGAGGTGTGGGGGAGGCGTCGTCACTCATGGTGACCGAGGCTACCTTGCACATGGTCCCGGTGATTTGTGTAAACTTCGTTCACTGCCATCTACCGAAGGAGTTGATCGTCCACCATGGACGATGGTGAACATCGATGAGCGCCACCGTTGCAGCGGCGGTGACGCTCACCGCCGGAATTACTGCTGTTCTCGTGCTCATAGCACTGAACGCCTGGTTCGTCGCCCAGGAGTTCGCGTACATGTCCGTCGACCGTGCCAGATTGGCCGCGGCAGCCGACCGGGGGGACCGGAAAGCCGCCCGCGCACTCGGCGTTACCCGTCGGACAAGCTTCATGCTCTCCGGGGCCCAGCTCGGCATCACCGTCACCGGACTTCTCGTCGGTGAACTGGCGGAACCCCTCATCGGGGACGCCGTCAGTGAACTGACGGGCAGCCCTGCCGCGACCGTCGCCGTGATCGTCCTGCTCGTGGCGACCGTCGTACAGATGGTCGGCGCCGAACTCTTCCCCAAGAACCTCGCCATCGCCTCGCCGGAACCCCTGGCAAAGGCGTTGGCGACCTCCACCTCCGTCTACATGAAGGTCTTCGGTCCGCTGATCGCCTTCTTCGACCGTTCGTCGACCGCGCTGCTGCGTGCCGTCGGCGTGACCCCGGTCGAGGACGTCGACGCGACCGCGACCCCGCGTGACCTGGAGAGAATAGTCAGCGACGCCAGGGAGTCCGGCGACCTCCCCGGGGAAGTGTCGGGACTGGTCGAGCGCATCCTCGACTTCCCGGAACGCACCGTCGGCCACGCCATGGTCCCGAGGTCACGCACCGGTGAACTCACCGCGGACACGACCGTGCGTGACGCCCGCGGACGCATGTCCGTCGAGCACACCCGCTACCCTGTGGTGTCCGGCAACGGTGAAACCGAGGTCATCCACGGCGTCCTCCACCTCGAGGACGTCCTGGACCCTGACCTGGACCCTGACACCCCGGTCCTGGGACTGGTCCGTGAGGCCGTGATCCTCCCCGAGGCGATGCGGCTGCCGGACGCACTCTCCGCCCTGACCTCGGACAGTGACCGGCTGGCCTGTGTCATCGACGAATACGGGGGCATGTCCGGTGTGCTCACGGTCGAGGACCTCGCCGAAGAAGTCGTCGGTGAGCTCACCGACGAGCACGATGTGGCGGTCCTCACCCGGGATGACCCGGATTCCGGCGCCTCGGAGACCACCGGCGAGGTCCTTCCCGGTGAGGAGCACCTTGACGAGGTGGCGCGTGGCCTGGGCGTCCTGCTGCCGGAGTCCGGTGCCGAGACTCTCGCCGGCCTGGTGATCGAGTATGCGGGAACGCTTCCCCAGGTCGGGGAGGTCGTCCGGGTGGAACTGCCGGAGGATCCCCGCGAAGTCCTGGAGGACGCCCCGACCCGGGCCCTCGTCCTCAGGGTCCTCGCCGTTGAACGGCACGTGCCCTCGCTGGTGCGGGTGACCGTCACCGTCGACGGCTCAGGTACGGCAGAAGAGACACCCCGGCCGGTGCCGGAGAAAGGAGATGACCGGTGAACACCGTGACAGTGGTTGTCGTCACCCTGGCGCTCCTGGTGGCCAGCGCCTTCTTCGTCATGATCGAGTTCGCCCTTCTGGGGGCCCGCCGACGCAGGCTCGAGGAGCAGGCGGCCACCAGTGTCACCGCACGGGCGGCACTGCGGGGCATGGACGAGCTGACCGTGATGCTCGCCGCCGCCCAGCTGGGCATCACCCTGGTCACCTTCGCTCTCGGTGCGGTGACCAAACCGGCGGTGTCCTCCTGGATCCTGCCCCTGATCGAGGCGGTGGGGCTGCCGGACTCGGCCGCCTACGTGGTCTCCTTCCTCCTCGCGCTGTTCCTGGTCACCTTTCTCCACCTGGTGGTGGGGGAGATGGCCCCGAAGTCGTGGGCGATCGCCTTCCCGGACCGGGCGGCACGTCTCGTCGCTGTTCCGGCCCGTGCCCTGGCCTGGATCCTGCGGCCCCTGCTGCTGTGGATGAACCGGCTGGCCAACAGGCTGGTCCGTTGGGCGGGTGTCGAACCGGTCGACCGGGCGGCGGCGAGCGGGCATGACGCCGAGTCCCTGCGGCAGCTGGTGGAGCATTCGGCCCGCGCCGGTTCCCTCGACTCCGGGGACCGGGACCGCGTGCTGGGCGCGCTGGACCTCACCCGACGTGCTCTCGGCGAACTCCCGGGCGACGACGTCCCTTCGCTTCCCTCCGGGGCGACCGTCGGCCAGGTTCAGGACGCCGCACGCGCCAGCGGGCAGATGCGCATCCTCGTCGGTACCTCCGGCACTGCGGCGGAAACTGACGGTGCAGGCACCGTGAACTGCCGGGGTCGTTTCGTCCATGTCCGTGACACCCTCACCCTCCCGCGTGGCACCGGTGTCGACGAGGTCGACGGTCTCGTCCGGCCTCTGCTGGTGCTCCCGGCGGACATGCCGGTGCACGAGACCCTGCGCAGGATGCGCGACGAGGGCGAGCAGATCGTGGGCGTCCCAGGGAGCGGGGACACAGGGAGCGGGGGCACCGGCATGCGGACGGTCACCCTGCCGGAGATCCTCGCCGTGGTCCTACCCGGCTCGCGCCCCTGACACCGGGGCCCGTATCCCGGTGAGGCCGGCTCAGCCCAGCAGCCGGTCAGGGATGCACAGTTCCCGCAGCTGCCCGCGGGTCAGTGCCCCGCGTGACAGGATCTCCCCGCACACGTGACGGGCCTGGTCCTCGGGGGAGGGGATCCGGCGGGCGGCGGAGAGGACCGAGGTCAGCAGGCCGTGCTCACCGGTGCCCGCCGGGCCCCAGGCACGCCATGCTGCGGCGGTGACCAGGTGTTCGAGGGTCATGCCCTCGGGTTCCCTGGCCTTCATCGTGGGGTCGACCCCACGTGGTGCCCCCGGCGTCCTCGCGGCCTCCCTGCCCTTGCGTGGACGGACGTGGAGATCCTGCTGGCCCACCCCGGCCACCGTCCCGTCCGGGTTGGTGATCACGCTGGTGAAGGCGACATTGGAGAAACCGTCGGCGGCGATGTCGTCGAGGATTCTCCGGCACAGTTCGTCGGAGACCTCGGCGGTCATCCGGGCACCGTTGCGTCCCGGGGAAAGGAACTGGAACTGTCCGGTGCGGGTCCACGCCTCGTAGTCCCTTCCCAGGCGCTTCATCACGAGGGTGCCGAACAGGAAGTCCGTCATGGAGAACAGGGTTCCCCCGAACGCCGCCCCGTGCATGTTCTGCGTCAGCGGGCTGAGATGCAGCACGACCTCGCCATAGGACCAGTCGTCTGCGATATTGCGGACCTTCACCCCGTCACCGGCCAACGGCGGCCACAGGGCCAGCCCCCGTTCGAAGGAGCGGGGAGAGGAGAAGACCCTCGTGGCGACGGTCCTCTCGAACCTCTTCAGGGGACGGCGGAGGGCACGGGGCACTGTGAACGGCGCAGATCGGGACATAGTTCTGCTCACGTTACCTTCCCGGTGCCACATCCGGGGGTGAAAAGCCGACCGTGCGGCCACGTCCCGCGATACCCTCGGAAGTGGGTCCGTCGACACAGACGGACAAGGCAGTCCACCACATGCCCGCTGAAGGAGCGATACACACCATGAGTAACTTCACCGCCCCCGGTCTTTCCGAGGGGAATGCCAAGCAGGTCATCGACATCCTGCAGGAACGTCTCACCGCGTACAACGACCTTCATCTGATCCTCAAGCACGCCCACTGGAATGTCGTGGGGCCGACCTTCATCGGTGTCCACGAGATGATCGACCCGGAGGTTGACGCTATCCGCGCGAACGCCGACGAAGTCGCCGAGCGTATCGCCGCCCTGGGAGGGGAGCCGATCGGCACCCCGGACTCCCACGCGCCGGGCAGGGAGCCCCTGCAGTACCCGGTGAACAAGGGCACGGTCACCCAGCACCTCCTGGCCCTCAACGAGGTCTACGACAAGGTCATCACCGATTCCCGTGAGGCGGATTCCGCTCTCGCCGAACTCGATCCGGTGACCGAGGACATGTTCATCGGCCAGATCCGTGCCATGGAGCAGTTCCAGTGGTTCATCCGCGCACACCTGGAGAACGGCGAGGGCAACCTTCCGGACGGAGAGTAGTCCCGGACCGGTTCCACCGCGGCTGGGGCACGGCTGGGGCACACGCGGGGCACGGCCGGGGCACGGAGCAGCGGGGGTGGCCCCTGCTCCGCGGGGTAAACTCGTCCGGCGATGAAGACCTCGACTCCCGCAACCTCCCCTGCACCGGATCCGGACAGGGGACCGAACCAGGCCCCTGACAACGCTGACAACCGTGTCAACACTGTCCCGGGGCTAACCCCCCGCAGGCGCGCCGCCGTGCAGGTCTTCGGGGCAGTGTTCATGATCCTGGGGCTGGTGTGTCTCATCTGGCAGACCAGGGGAGTGCTCGCGCACACGCGGGACGCCTACCTCCTGGACGTCGGCGTCTTCGCGGACGCCGGCCGGGCGATACTGGACCATGCTCCGCTCTACGGTGAGGGATTCCCGTCCCGGTCCGGCTTCGCCTTCATCTATCCGCCGGTGGCCGCTGTCCTGTTCGTCCCCCTGACCTGGATGGATGAACAGGTCATGGAGATGGTGTGGACCTGGGCGTCCCTCATCGCAGCCTGGCTGGTGCTCACCATGGCGGTTCACCGTCTCACCACCGTCCTGCTGCCGGGTCAGGATGTCACGGCCGTGCGCTGCCGCAGGGCCGCGCCGGTGGCGGGCCTGGCGGCACTGGGTTTCGCCCTGCTCTTCGAACCCCTGCAGGTCCATCTCATGTACGGGCAGATCAACGTCTTCCTCGTGCTGCTGGTGACCGTGGACCTGCTGGGGTACACCCCGCGACAGCTGCGGGGTGCCGGTGTCGGTGTGGCGGCGGGGATCAAGATCACGCCTGCCGCCTACGCACTGGTGTTCCTCGTGACGAAACGGTGGGGTGACCTGGCCCGTTCCTTCGCGGCCTTCCTTGTCACCGTGGTCGCCGGATGGGTTTTCCGGTCGTCGGACTCGCTGTTCTTCTGGACCGAGGAGTTCTTCAACAGTGAGCGTGGCGGCGGGCCGGGCTACCCGCCGAACCAGGCGCTCACCGGTCTGCTGACCCGTGCAGGTATGGATCCGGACACCGCGCAGACCGTCATGGTTCCCGGGCTGCTGCTCATCGCCGCGGTCGCCGGCTGGGCCGTGTACCGGTTGTCCGCGGCGGGGCGTCCGGTCAGCGTGCTGCTGGTCCTGGTCCTGGCGGTGAGCGTCTCCTCTCCCATCGCGGTGACCCATCACTGGACCGGGGTGATCGTGGCCGTGACCCTGCTCGCGTTCCAGGCGACCGTCCTGGTGGCGGGCCGCAGGGAGCTGTGGGACTGGCCCACCGCTGTCGGCACACTACTTCTCGTCGCAGCGAACCTCTCCTTCGGCAGACTCGACGACGTCGACTACCAGAGCACCCCGAACCACCACTACCAGGTCTTCTCCGAGAGTGGCCCGTGGTCGTTGTCGGACTTCGGGGTGGTGGAGTACCTCTACGGCAACATGCAGGGCCTGGCGGGCATCGTCTGCCTGGCACTGCTGTGCGTCTCGGCGTGGAGGGCCCGTCCCGTGCCCGCACGCCCGGCGACGTCGAAAGTGACCGACCGGGCGGGCGTACAGGTGGAGAGCGCAAGGTGAACAGCTCTACGACGGGAGTGACCCCGGCTGCGTCCGGCATACCCGGTGGTTCTCGGCGTCCTCTGCGGAAGGTGGCGGTGGCAGGTGCCCTTCTGGCCGCCGTTGTGACGGCGTCGGCGTGTTCGGCGGGCGGGGACGCTTCGTCGGCGTCGACCTCCGTTCCCGGGGACGTGGCGGTCTCCCCCACAGTGAGATTCCCGGCGCCGGCCCCCGCCTCCGTAACGTCCCCTGACCCGGCGACTGATCCGGCGACCGGCACGGCAGCTGACGGGGCCGCACCGCCGGCCGGTGCGGGAGATTCCGGGGATGTCGCCGCTGCGCTCGCCACCCTGGACACTCTGCCGGTCAAGGGCCGCGCGCCGAAGACCGGGTACAGCCGTGAACAGTTCGGCCAGGAGTGGGCTGATGTCGACCGCAACGGCTGCGACACCCGCAACGACATCCTCGCCCGTGACCTCACCGGTGTCACGCTCAAGGAGGGGAGCTGCCGGGTACTGTCCGGGACGTTGGATGACCCGTACACCGGCCGGGCGATCGGCTTCGTCCGTGGACAGGACACGAGCAGTGCCGTGCAGATCGACCACGTCGTCGCTCTTTCGGACGCGTGGCAGAAAGGGGCGCAGCAGCTCACCCCGGAACGCCGTGAACAGTTCGCGAATGATCCCGCGAATCTGCTTGCCGTGGACGGTCCCGCTAACCAGCAGAAGAGTGACGGGGACGCCGCGACCTGGTTACCTGCGAACAAGGCATTCCGCTGTACCTATGTGTCGAAGCAGATCGGGGTGAAGGCGACCTACGCGCTGTGGGTCACCCCGGCGGAGAAGGACGCCATGGTGCGGGTCCTCTCGGCATGCGGTGGCACCGGGACAGGCACGGTCGGCGGCACGACCACCGGCACCGGTGATGTCACGGGAACGGGTGGCGCACCGGTCGGCGACGTCGCGGAAGTTCCTCCGGCACCGGCAGCTCCTTCCCCGGAAAGTGTTCCGGTAGATCCTGCCGGGGTGTACTACGCGAACTGTGCGGCGGCCCGGGCTGCGGGAGCCGCCCCGCTGCACCGGGGTGAGCCGGGCTACCGTTCCGGCATGGACGGTGACGACGACGGTACGGCCTGCGAGTAGAAGCTCACAGGAAGTGCCAGGCAGCGGCGGCGGCCAGTGCCCCGACGGCGTTGAGTGCCCAGTGCAGTCCGATGGGGGCGAGGACGCTGCCGGTCCGGTGACGCAGCCAGGTCAGGCCGGCACCGGCCCCGGCGGTGGCTGCGACGGCGAGTCCCACACCCGCCCACTGGGCGGCGGAACCGGACCCGAGAAGCGCGGTCAGTCCGACGTTCGTCGCGGTGAGGCTCAGTGAGCTGGCGACGTGCCACAGCCCGAACAGCAGTGAACCTCCGATGAACACTGCTTTTGTCCCGCCCAGGCGGGCCAGTGTCCCGTGGAGGACACCGCGGAAGGCCAGTTCCTCCGGGAGGACGGTCTGCAGGGGGATGATCACGAGTGCCGCGATGAGGGCGGTACGCAGTGACGCATAGGACTCGTTGAAGAAGAAGCCGCGGGTCGCGGGCAGCGCGACTGCGGCGGCGACGACCACGAGGACCAGGGCGGCCGCACCGAGCCCGTAGTAGAGACCCCTGCGCCGGGTGCCCCGTCCGAGACCGAGGTCGGCGAGCGTCATACCGCGGGCTTTCGCCATGACGACGAGGCAGGCGACCCCGACGGGGACGGTGGCCATCGCCGAGCTCAGCGAGGTGAAGTGGGCGGTGAGGTTGATGGCGACGAGACCGGTGACGACGGCGGTGACGTCGACGGCGTCCCGCACCCGGATCTTCGGCAGGCCGGGGAGAGTCCGGTGTGCTGTGGCGGCGGCTGCCGGTGAAGTGGCAGGTGAGGTGCGCGGTAAGAGAGTCATTGCCTGTTCACGCTAGTGCCGTCCGCATGTCGGTGGCGAGTTGTGGGGGGTTCACCTGCGGTTCTGGCATGGAGCCGGGACGAATCTTCCAGGCAACTCACAGAAACCCGGCGGAGACGGTACCGTGCGGCGGCGGGGAGGCGTAGAGTGGCGGTCCGAAATAGACAGATCTGTTCACAACCGGAACGGGTCTGAGCCCGACTGAACGTCAGGAGAACACCTTGCCTCTCACCGAGTCATCTCTTACCGGGTCATCCCTTACCGGGTCATCCCCCGGTACTCCGAAGGAAACCCGTACATCCCCGGCAGGCCGGGACCGGAACCTGCCCTCGTGGCTCACCGGATTCGGCCCCCAGATCATCCTCGGCCTGCTCGTCGGGCTGGCGCTCGGGTTCGTCGCCCGGGCCCAGGGCGCCGGTGGTGACGGCGCCGACCCCTGGCTCGCCACCTTCCTGGACCGGACCGGGTCGATCTACGTCGACCTCCTCAAGACCATGGTCCCGCCCCTGATCATCACCGCGGTGATCACCTCCGTGGCCAACCTGCGCAAGGTCGCCAACGCGGCCCGGCTGGCGGCGAGCACCCTCGCATGGTTCGTCATCACGGCTTTCTTCTCCGTCCTGGCCGGGATCCTGGTCGGACTCGTCATGAAGCCGGGCTCGGGCACCTCCGTTGACGCCGCCACCGCAGCAGAGCCCTCCCACACCGGATCCTGGATGGGCTTCATCGACTCGGTGGTACCCGGGAACTTCCTGGGTCTCGGGGCCTCGGCGTCCTCCGACGGGGAGATTTCGGTGAGCTTCAACGTGCTCCAGCTGCTCATCATCTCCCTGGCCCTCGGCGTCGCCGCGGTGAAGGCGGGGAAGTCCGCCGAACCGTTCCTGCATGTCACCGAGTCACTGCTCACCGTGGTGCAGAAGGTGCTGTGGTGGATCATCCGTCTCGCCCCGGTCGGAACCGGTGCCCTGATCGGCCACGCGGTCGCTGACTACGGCTGGGACGCCCTGGGTTCCCTCGGCAGGTTCGTGCTGGCGATCTATGTCGGACTGGCGATCGTCCTGCTGGTCATCTACCCGGCGGTGCTGAAGTTCAACGGTCTGCCTGTGGTCGGCTTCTATCGTCGGGTCTGGCCGGTGACCTCCCTGGGGTTCGTCACCAGGTCGTCGATGGGTGTCATGCCGGTGACCCAGCGCGTGGCAGAGGAGGCGATGGGCGTGCCGCGGGCCTACGCGTCCTTCGCTGTCCCGCTGGGCGCGACGACGAAGATGGACGGCTGCGCCTCGGTCTACCCGGCGGTCGCGGCCCTGTTCGTCGCCCAGTTCTACGGACTCGACCTCAGTTTCACCGACTACCTTCTTATCATCTTCGTCTCGGTGATCGGCTCGGCGGCCACCGCCGGAACGACGGGCGCGACGGTCATGCTCACCCTGACCCTGTCGACCCTGGGCCTGCCGCTGGCGGGTGTGGGGCTGCTCCTGGCGATCGAACCGATCATCGACATGGGGCGCACCGCCGTGAACGTGACCGGCCAGGCACTGGTCGCCACGGTGGTGGCCAGGCGCGCGGGTATCTGGGACAGGGATGTGTGGGACGCCGCGGGCGACCACGGTCTCGACCTTG
This sequence comes from Corynebacterium provencense, assembly GCA_900049755.1. GTDB lineage: Bacteria > Actinomycetota > Actinomycetes > Mycobacteriales > Mycobacteriaceae > Corynebacterium > Corynebacterium neomassiliense. Next base: position 1,360,057 of record LT160592.1, on the reverse strand, counting down.
ACGCCGACGCCGACACCGACGCTGACGCCGACGCCGACACCGACAGGGCTTCAGAGGTGGGGGACGCCGGGCGTGCCACCACCCCGGACCGCGGAACCGGTGACGGTGTGTCTGCTACCGCGGGAACCCGGTGAGGTTCACCGGGGCCCAGGCCTCTCTCAGCTGAGGGTCCGGGTCGGTGACCGTGCGCTCGCCGGCGTCGAAGAGCTGCGTGGCGAGACCGACGGGGTAGCGCTCCCACCCGGGGTCGGCGTCGTGGATGAACCTCTTCCACCGGTCCTGCATCACCGCGGTCGTGGCGGCCATGCGCTGCCTGCCGCCGAGCGCCAGCGCGCCGGGTCCCCGGCCTGAGTCGTAGCGGCCGAACAGTACCGGCAGGTCCAGAGCGTGTGTCGCCCCGATTCCGGCGAGATCGTAGGCGGGGGTGGACAGGTCCAGCCGGTACATCCACGTCCTCCCGGTGGGGTGCTGGGAGGCCATTCTGACGGCCGGTGCGGTGAACAGGGCGTCGCCGAGGAAACGTCCGGCGTCGGCGCGCCGACGTCCGTCACCGTAGAGTTCCGCGAGCACACGGGGGGCCCGGTCGGGGTCGATGCTCTCGGCGAAGTCCCGGGCCTCCGTGGCGAACGCCCGGGCTGACGGGTAGGCCCAGCGCATCAGAACGTACTCGTCGAGATTCGTGCCGATGAGCAGGGGAATGTCGAGCTGGGCGCCCGGAGTCAGCGGGTGGGCGGGGAGAAGGTCGTCGATGACGGGGGCGAATCCCCCGGCGATGCCGCACCGGCCCCAGGCCGCGTCATTGGTGCGTTCCGTCAGCCAGGCCAGACCCTCGGGGGAGGCTGTGAGCAGGTCTTTCCCGGTTCCTTCGGGGCGGGGCTTCTTTCCGTCGTCGTCGGAGCGCAGGATCTCCAGTGCCATGTCCGCGGCACGCCGGGCACCGTCGGGGGTGTGCACCATCGCAGCGGCGGGTGACTGGGCGATGAACCCGTGCACGAGGTTCTTCATCCGCGGTACCGCCGACAGGGCGGTGACCATCGCTCCGCCGCTGGATTCACCCATGACGGTGATGCGGTGCGGGTCGCCGCCGAACGCCTCCGCGTTGTCGTGGACCCACTCCACCGCGGTGATGATGTCGGACAGTCCGGTGTTCGAGTCGAAGCGGCCGGGGTCGAGGTCGTCGGCGAAACCGAGGGCAAGTTGTCCGAAGATCCCGACCCGGTAGTTCACTGCCACGTACACGGCGTCGGTGGCGGCGGCGAAGTGCTCCCCGGACAGCAGAGGTTCGGCGGCGGAACCGTGGATGTTCGATCCTCCGTGGAGATAGACCACGACCGGTCTGTTCGCGCCGGTGTCGATCACCGGCGACCTGCCGTCGGGTCGGGGGACCACCACATTGAGCCACAGGCAGTTCTCCGAACCTGTCCATCCGACGGTGCGGTTGCGCCACTGGGCGCAGTAGTCGCCGGGACGGTCGGCGAGGAGGACACCTCGCCACGGGTCCCGGGGCCGGGCCCGCCGGAAGCGGAGTTCACCCACGGGAGGCCGGGCATAGGGGACACCACGGAAGGCGACGGCGCCGGTGATCTGGTGGCCTCTGACGGCCCCCGTGGTCGTTTCGACTGTCCAGGGGTCGTGGGCGGAGACACCGGTGGAGATGCGGTTGGGTAGCTCGTCACACATCAGCTCAGCATATCGCTCGTGGTCCTGCGGTTCCCACGGATCAAAGATGACCTGAACCTGTATGACATTTGGACAGCCTATACTACTATGTGCATCGACAAGCTTGTTCCCCGGTCTCACCTGGAATTATCCGTCTGTCCGGAGGCATGCGAACCGATAACCAGGACCATACGGCGACAGCGGCCGTACAACAGGGAGAGTCACATGGCCGACTACACGGACCCCGGCACGTCACAGAAGGAAGACCCGCAGGAGGACAGGACCGGACGCAGCGAGAAATCCACCCGGTGGGCGACCGTCGCACTGTCCGTGGGACTGTCGTCACTGGCGTCCGCGGTGGTCATCGGGGTCGGCGCTGCCGTCATGTTCGCCAACGCGGACAACGGTCAGGTGACCGTGATCTCCGGGGACGCGGCGAATGCCGCGGGAGTCACCTCGAAGAAGGGCGCGAACTCCACCACCGCGAAGCGGACCACTTCGGCAGCGGCTACCACGAGCCGCGCAGCGGGTGCGGCGGGCTCCGCCGGTGGAACTGGAGCGTCCTCCGGTTCCACCGGTGGTGAACCGGCCCGGATCAACGGTGGAGGGGTGCCTGCACCTGTCGACGACACCGGTTCCGGTGACGGAAGTGCGGACACCGCAGATGCCGCCGGTGCCGAGGCCGGGGTCTTCGATGACGGGGCGTCGGACATCCCGCCCCAGCCGTCCAACGCGGAGCTGAAGAGCCAGCTTGACTCGATCCTCGCCGCGGACGCCTCGGACGACTACATCGCGTCCAACCTGGAGGATCCGGCCGGTGTCCAGACCATCAGGGACGCCGGAACCCAGATGCGCAACTACCCGATCTTCCGATACGAGATGGTCGACCCGGTCGTCGTGAACGGGGACCAGATGACGGCCACGATCCAGATGAGCATGATCGGGCTGGGATCCAAGCCGCCGGCCGATCTCTACTACGTGGCCCGTGACGGGCGGTGGGTGCTCACCAACGAGTCCGTCTGCCTCATCGCGCAGCAGGCCCGGGTCAGCTGCTCAGTGGGCTGACGGTCCCCAGCGACGCTTTCGCTGCCCGGACCTCCGCACTGCGCCCCACCGTGGTCACCCCGACGACGGTGTCACCGTCGCGGGTGAGCACGATGAGTTCCTCCGGCGTGTCGAGGACGACCTCTTCGGTGAGCTCTCCGGATGCTCGTCCCGTGGCCCCTCCCGCTGGTGCGGCGGTGAGTCCGGTCGTTCCCACGGTGTTGAGCATGTGGCCGAACTGCCTCGTCCAGCCTTTCCTGGGGGAGTCGGTGAAGGCGGTACCCGCACGGCCGCCGTTGAGTTGTGCGGCGACGATCCCGGCGAGAAGCCGCGCGGACCCGTCGTCCTCCGGGCGGATGACTCTCCCGTCCGCGGTGTGGATCTCCGCGCAGTCGCCCGCGGCATAGATCCCGGGTACGGCGGTCCGCCCGAACTCGTCGACGCAGATGCCGCCGCCGAGGCCTTCCCCCACGGCGATCCCGGCGTCCTCGGCGAGCATGGTGTCCCGCACGGCGCCGACGGAGACGATGACGAGGGCGGGGTCGAGGCGGGTCACTTCCCCGGCAAGCTCATCCGGGGGGAGGCCGCAGGTCACGGTGACGCCGTGGTCGCGGTGCCTGTCACGCAGCCACCGCGCGGCGGTGGGAGGCAGAATCCTGGTGCACACTTCGTCGGCGATCTCGAGGACATGCACCTGAGCTGCGCTGAGGGAGGACGCCGCGGCCGCTGCCTCGAGTCCGAGGACCCCACCACCGATGACGACCACGGTGTCTCCGTCTCCCAGTCCGGTGAGCCTGTCGCGCAGCGCGCGGGAGTGCTCCGGGGTCCGGATGTGGTGGATGTCGCGCCCGTGCAGGTGGGCGTTGGAGGGGTCACCGGGGTCGAGGAGCCGCGGGCCGGCGCCGGTGGCGAAGACCAGCTCATCGAAGTGGTGGGTGGTGTTTCCCGCGGTGAGGGTCCCGGTGGCGGGGTCGACCGAGGTGACTGTGGTGGAGGGGTGGAACGTGATGCCGGGGGTGTCGAAGATCCCGCCGGCCAGGGCGATGTCCGCGGGAGTTTTCCCGGACAGCAGTATCCCCTTGTTGACCTCGGGCCGTCGGTACGGCAGGTGGGGTTCGGAGCTGAAGACGTCCACGGTCAGGGCGTCCTCCCCGGAAGGCCGGTTGCTGTGCGCGGTGACCAGCGCGGAGACGAGGGTGTGGGCGGCGACGCCGCCTCCGACGATCGCGACGCGTGTCATGCGGTACCCCGTTCAGCCGATCTGGACCATGTCGAAGTCGGCTTTCGCGGCCCCGCAGTCCGGGCACTCCCAGTCGTCGGGGATGTCCTCCCAGCGGGTGCCGGGCGGGAAGCCCTCTTCAGGGTCTCCCTTGGATTCGTCGTAGATGTAGCCGCACTGGGCGCATTCCCAGATCTTGTAGTCGGTCATGGTGGAGGTGCTCACGGCAGTTGTCCCTTTCTCGGCGGTGTGGGTGGTGTGATCGGGCGAGTGGTGTGGTGGCGGGTGGTGTGGCGGGCGGTGTGTCGGTGTCAGGACTCGCGGTCGAAGTCGACCTTGTCGCGGACGCCGCAGTCCGGGCAGAACCAGTCGTCGGGGACATCTCTGTCCCAGTCGAATCCGGGGCTGAAGCCCTCTGAGGCGTCCCCTGTCGCTGTGTCGATCCGGTAGTCACATCCGGGACATACGTACACGGCCATGGTCTCTTCTCCTCGTGTCGTCGGCAGGATGGTCGGGGTGGAAGTGGTGGTCGGGGTCAGGCGGTGGGGGCCGGTCCGGCCGCGCCGCCGGCACCGGCGGTCGGATCCACAGGTCTGCGGTTCTTCGGCCGTGGAATGACATGGGTCGAAGTTTCACCTGGGCCGCGGTAGAGACCCACGACCCCGGGGAGGAGGAAGAACAGGGAGATCAGCAGGAACCAGGGGTGGATCTCCGCGAGCAGGGCAGAACCGGGGAACCCGGAGTGTCCGGTGACCCCGGTGGCCCCGAGGACACCGAGGACGCCGAGGACGATGACTGCCGCCCCGGCGACCGTCAGTGCCGCGCACAGTGTGTAGTGCAGGGTGGGGTCGGTCTTCTTCTGCGGGGGTGCTGCGGTGACCGGGATGTCGCCGCCTCCCCGGGCACGCAGGGCATCCAGGTCGGTTTCCTGTGCCGCCGGGCGGGTGGTGGACGGGGTACGGGGAGACATGTCACACCGCCTCTGCGCTGTGGCGTGTGTCGGCGATGCGGTTCCACTTCCTGCGGAGTCTGGCGGCTTTCGCCGGGTGCAGGTTGGCCCGTTCGATGTCGTAGTTGTAGTACTGCATCAGTCGTCTGTCCATGACCCGGGTCCACAGCGGCGGGATGGCCGCGGTGGCGATCATGGTGGCGTAGCCGGCGGGGAGTTCCGGGGCGAAGACATCCGATCTCAGCGACTGGTAGCGGCGGGTGGGGTTGGCGTGGTGGTCGGAGTGCCTCTGCAGCTGGTAGAGGAAGATGTTGGTGGTGAGGTTGTCGGAGTTCCAGGAGTGCTCGGGGGAGCACCGCTCGTAGCGGCCGTCCTCGAGCTTGCGGCGGAGCAGACCGTAGTGCTCCAGGTAGTTGACGAACTCCAGCAGTGCGATGCCGATGACCGCCTGGATGATCATGTAGGGGAGGACGCCGACACCGAAGGTGACGAGGAGGACGCCCCAGATCAGGACGGTGATCAGCCAGGCGTTGAGGACGTCGTTGTCGAGGTTGAACTGGCTCTTACCGGCTCTGGCGAGTCTCTTCTTCTCCACGTTCCAGGCCCGCGGTATCTGACGGGGGATCGAGCGCACCAGGTAGGAGTAGACGTTCTCGCCCATCCTGGAGCTCACCGGGTCCTCAGGGGTCGCGACTTTCACGTGGTGGCCCTTGTTGTGTTCGACGTAGAAGTGGCCGTAGGCGGGGATCGCCAGGACGATCTTGCCGAGCCAGCGTTCGAAGCTGCCTTTCTTGTGGCCGAGCTCGTGGGCGGCGACGATGCCGATGCCTGAGGTCATGCCCATGGACCAGGCGAGTCCGAGCTTGTCGTACCAGGTCAGTCCACCGTAGGTCCACTGCCAGCAGCACAGGACGATGCTGGCGAGCATGATCGGGAAGTAGAGGTAGGAGATGATGCGGTAGTACTTCGTCTCCTCCAGCTGGGGGACGAACTCCTCGGGGGCGTTCTCGCCGTCCCTGCCGAGGACGAAGTCGCCGATCGGGATGAGGATGAAGACGGCGACGGGGCCGAGGAACCAGGTGGCGTGGACGAAGAATTCCGGGGCGTCCACTGCTTTCATCCATTCGACGCCACCCAAGAGGATCAGGGGGATGGCGGCGGGGAAGAGGCTGAAGACCCAGGCGTACTTCTTCTTGTCGATCCACTTCTGTTCTTCGGCGGTGAGCTGGTGTCCGTTGGTTCCGGCGGGGTCGCCGGCGGCGTCTCCGCCGTCGGCGGTCCGCCGGGATTCTGTCGTGGTCATGGTTCTCCTCCGGGGGGGGTGGTGTCGATCGGAAGGTGGTGTGCGCCCTCCGGGGCTACAGATGTGATCTGTAGCACACGTTCCAGATTGTGTTGTTCACGATACGATACTCATTCGCCGTCAACAACCACTTTCGGGAAACTCGCGGAAGAAAGATCACCGTGCCCCTCTGAACTGGCGGAATCACGGACCGGAGCCTCCGTCCCGTGCTGCCGGTTTCTGCGTAGTACCCTGCCCCGCATGACCGAGAACACCGTCTCCACGGCAGTCGACATTGACGATGTCACGGTCCGCCGGGGACCCCACACCCTTGTCGGACACTTCAGCGTCACCATCCCCACCGGGACCCACTGGGCGGTTCTGGGGCCCAACGGTGCAGGGAAGTCCACGATGCTGAAGCTGGCGGGAGGACGCCTCTACCCGACCACAGGTTCAGTCCGTATCCTCGGCCGCACCGTGGGACGCACCGATGTCCGTGAACTGCACAGGATCATCGGGTACGTCGATCCCCGCCAGAGGTTCGATGATCTCGAGGCCCGGGAACTGGTGCTGTCCGGGGTCTCGGCGTCCAACGGCCTTCTCCGACGCTTCGGCTACACCGCCGGTGACCGTGCACGAACCGAGGAACTGCTCGACCTGGTGGGCATGGGTGACAGGGCCGACCGTCGGTGGCACGAGATGAGTCAGGGGGAGAAGGCCCGCACGTTGACCGCCCGCGCCCTGGTCACAGAACCGCAGATGCTGCTGCTCGACGAACCGTCCACGGGGCTTGATCTTCCCGGACGGGAGATCCTGCTGCGGGTCATCGATGACCTGCGGGCAGCCCTGCCTGACCTGACCACTGTCCTGATCACGCACCATGTGGAGGAGATCGCGGCGTCCACCACGGACGTCCTCATGGTCAGGGACGGTGGAGTGCTCGCCAGCGGACCGGTCGATGAGGTGCTCACCGCAGGAAATCTCGGCAGACTCTACGGTATCGAGGTGTCTCTGCAACGGGTCCGGGGCCGCTGGTTCGCCTTCAGTGAAGGCCCGGGGCCGGGCGGCGACTAGGCTCGCACAGGTGAGTGAAGACAGTGGACGCAGCGGTGCTCAGGCCGGCGGAACCCCGGACGCACAGGCGGACGGCACACAGGCAGAGGCGGCACAGTCAGACCCCGGTAAACCACAGCGCCCCGCGTGGCTCGAGTACCTCGTCACCGTGGTGGTGGCGCTGCTGGTCCTCGGCCTGGTCAACACCTTCGTCGGACGGTTGTACCAGATTCCCTCGGAGTCCATGGAGCCCACTCTGGTCGGTTGTGACGGCTGTACCGGGGACCGGATCGTCGTCGACAAGCTGACCTACCGTTTCAGTGAACCTGCCGCCGGTGACGTGGTGGTCTTCTCCGCCCCTGCCGGCTGGGAGGACGGCTGGACGTCCGGACGTTCCGGCAACCCGGTGATCCGTTTCGGACAGGAGGTCCTCTCCACCGTCGGGATACTCCCTCCTGACGAGTACACACTGGTCAAGAGGGTCGTGGCTACCGGTGGACAGACTGTGCAGTGCAGGCAGGGGGACCCGGGGATCATGGTCGACGGGAAGAAGGTCGACGATTCCTACACTCTGTCTCCGAGGGCGTACCCGGTGGATCCGATGACCGGTTCCGACGCCTGCCAGGGGGAGTACTTCGGGCCGGTGACCGTCCCCGACAACGCGCTGTGGGTGATGGGGGACAACCGGACCAATTCCAGGGACTCGCGCTACCACCTGAATGACCCGGACAAAGGTTCCGTACCCGTCGACAATGTCATCGGCAAGGCCCGGTTCAAGGTGTGGCCGGTCAGCAGGATCGGAACAGTGGACTGACGGCCGCTTCTTCCCGGCCGGGACACTCGTGCCCCTGCCGTTTCCCCGCCTAGTTTCTTGCCCTGGTGATCTCCCCGGCGACTGTCTCGTTGATCTCCGCCTCGCGGGAGTCGACGCCGGAACCGGACCCGAGGCTTCCCCCCGAGAGCTTGTTGACGATCAGGACAATGGCGCCGTCACCGGTGACGTTCGCCGCGGTGCCGAAGGAGTCGATGGCGATGTAAGCGGCGATCATGACGGCGATCTGGTCCTGCGTGAATCCGAGCTGGTCGGACAGGACGCCGACAGCCGCCATGATCGCGCCTCCGGGAACACCGGGTGCGGCGATCATCATGATGCCGAGCAGGAACAGGAAACCGATGATCTTCCCGGTGCTGATGTCCATGTCGAACATGTGGATCAACGCCAGAGCGAACAGGGTGATCTTCATCATCGAACCGGCGAGGTGGATCGTCGCGCACAGGGGGACGGCAAAACCGGCGACGTTCTCGGTCACCCCGTTCTTCTTCGTGCATTCGAGAGTCACGGGAATGGTCGCCGCAGACGAGGAAGTCCCCAGCGCGGTCGCGTAGGCGGGCATCATGTTCCACAACGCCCGGAACGGGTTGGTCTTCGTGACTGCACCGGCGACAAGGTACTGGCCGATGACCAGCAGGACCGTCATCACCACGGCAAGCAGCAGGACCTTGACCAGTGAGCCGATGACGTCCAGAAGAGTTCCGTTCATGCCCATTCCGAGGAAGGTGCCGAAGACGAAGACCGGGAGCAGCGGAATCACGAAGACCTTGATGACCTTCATGACGACGCCCTCGAGTTCCCGGACCCCGGCGTAGATGACCTCGGACTTCACGCCGGTCATCGCCAGACCGATGCAGAAAGCGAGGATCAGGGCGGTCATGATGTCGAACGGGGCCGGCATCTCGATGTCGAAGTACGCGGTCAGGGCACCTTCGTCGATGTCTCCGAGAGTGTCGGGCCTGCTGTCGCCGAGAAGCCTGTCATAGGTGACGGTGGCGACGCCGAAGGCGATGAGCCCGGAGATGATCGTTGAAGCGTAGGCGATGCCGGTGGTGATGCCGAGCCATTTTCCGGCACCCTGGCCGATACCGGCGATGGACGGGGTGATCAGGGCGAAGATCAGGACCGGGATGAACAGTCCCAGGAAATTGCTGAACAGTCCGTTGAACGTCACGAACCCCCGCCCCAGCCAGTCCGGAAAGAAAAGACTGCACAGGATACCGAGAATGATGGCGATGATGATCCTGAACAGCAGGTTGCCGCGGAGTTTCCTTGACGTCATGGTGGAGACCTTAGGACGCCGAAACTCCGTGAATCAATCTGCCGGCAGGGCTGCCGGTGAGCGCTCCCCCCGGGGTCGGGGAGTAGTGGGAGAGCTGCGCGGCGGGTTCCCGGCTACTTCAGTCCCAGCGCGTCAGCGACGGTGAAGTGCAGGTCGGTCTGGTCGGTCAGGCCGGTGACGTTGGCGGCACCCGGACCGTAGGCGGCGATGCGCAGCTGGGTGCCGGTGTGACCCTGGTCGGTGACATCCTGGTTGTCCGAGGTGGCGTAGGCGACGGTCATCTCCGAACCGTCCTTCGTCGTCAGGTTCCGGGACAGGCCGGGGTAGACGGTGGCGCGGGCCTCGTCCACGCTGACACCGGCTTCCTTCGCCATGTCGGCGACATCCTCTTCCGTGACCGGGGCGACGATCTGGCTGGTGTGCGCGTGGTCGGCGGTGACGATGACGAGGGTGTCCCCGTCCTTCTGCGCGAACTCCAGAGCCTTCTGCACAGCCTCATCGAGGTCGACGGTCTCACCGATCTGGCCGCAGGGGTTGGCGGCGTGGTCCTGCTTGTCGATGGACGCGCCCTCGACCTGGAGGAAGAAGCCCTTGTCCTTGCCCGCGGGATTGGCGCTGAGCAGGTCAATGGCCTTGGAGGTCATGTCCGCCAGCTTCGGGATCTCGGCGGTGCGCTCGGGATTGTCCGTGCACTTCTCGGCAGGCTGCAGGTAGCCCTCCTTCTCCGCTTTCTTGCCCTCCCAGCGGACCGGCATGTTGCCCTCGCTGAAGAGGCCGAGAACCGGGGCGTCCTGGTCGGCGGAGGTGATGCCGGCGAGCTCGTCGGCGTTCTTCGGGAGCTGGTAGCCGCGCTCCTTGGCCTGGTCGATGAGGGTCTTTCCCTTGTACTCGCCGGCGACGGCGGTCTGGTCGAAGCTCTCCGAACCACCGCCGAGGGTGACATCCGCCCGGGTTTCGAGGAGCTGCTCGGAGATGGAACCCTTGCCGCCCTTGTCGAGCAGGTCGTCACCGCAGGCCTCGGCGTCCTCCGGGCCGTAGCACTTGCGCTGCGCGACGTGCGCGGCCTGGACAGCGGGGGTGGCGTCCTGGATCTCCGACGTGGTCACGTTACCGGTGGCCAGGCCGGCGGCCTTGGCCTTCTCGATGAGGTTCTCGTGGGGTGCGCCGTGGATGTCCACGCCGATCGCACCGTTGTAGGTCTTCGTTCCGGTGGCCCAGGCGGTACCTGATGCCGCAGAATCGGTGACGTAGTCCGGTGAGCCGTCCTTGTTCAGCGAGTAGTGGGTGTACTGGCCGGACACCGGGAGTGCGTCTAGGCCCTTGAACTGGCCGGCCGCGCCTTCGGCGTAGTTGCGGGCGGCGGTGATCTCGGAGTCACCCATGCCGTCACCGATGAGCAGGATGACATTCTTGGCGCCGGCGTCCTTCATGGCTCCCCGGATGAAATCGGTCTGGTCACCGTCGAGACGGCGGGCACCACCTGGTGTGGTGATGTCGCCTTCGGCGGCACGGTCGGCAAGTTCGCCCGAGGACGCCGCGGGGGTTGCCTCGGCGTGGGTGGCTTCTGCACTGCTGGCGCTGCTGTCCTCGTCACCGCTGCTGCAGGCGGTGGTGAGGAGGAGGGTGGCGGCGCTGACTGTGGCGACAGAGGCGAGGGCTCTTCTTCTTCTTGAGTTGGTCACGGGGGCGGACCTTACGATCCCCTGGTGAACCGTGGGTACGCCACGAGAGGCGGAGAAGTGAACCTGCCGTGAACAGTAGGGGCAGGGGCGACCACGGTAACCGGGTTCGGGAATCTTTCAGATAACCGGATGCGCGCGCCGGCCCGCCCCGACCAGCTGACCGATCCTCGCCTCCTGGTCACGGTCGAGATGCTGCTGCATCAACGCGCGTGCGGAGCTCGCGTCACGGTCCATGATGGCTCGCGTGATGTCCATGTGCTCATTCACCCGGGAGGCCAACGGCCGGGCATCGCCGGTGCCGGACAGCAGGGTCCAGGGAGCTGAGACCCTTATCTGTGCGTCGAGCCGGGCGAGAACGTCCACCAGGGTCCGGTTGTGTGCGGCATTCCTCACAACCTCGTGCCAGCTGTTCAGGTCGGCGCGGGTCAGCTCCTCTGATCTCTCTTCGCCCACGGGCTCGCCGGGTACGGGCGAGGGGTCACCGGCCGGTCCCGCGCCCCTGAGATATCTTTCGAAGTGCGCAAGGTCAACGTCGCCGTACTTCCTGGCAGCAGCGGCTGCCGCCGAGGACTCCACGACAGCCCGCACCTCGAAAACCTCCAGCAGCTCTTCAACCGTCAGGATACGGGGGCGGTACCCCCGGGTCTCCCTGGTCAGGAGCCCGTCGTGTTCCAGTAGCGCCAGAGCTTCCCTGACCGGGGTCCGGGACGCATTGAACTGCTCTCCGAGTGCAGAAGGTATCAGGAGGTCATTCTGACTGAACTCTCCACTGACGAGCGAACTCCGAATCTGCCGATATATTGAATCCCTGGTGTTCAGAATACGCTCCTTATTATGCGTGACCGTTAATACGCACCCGGTGAAAGGGGAGCACCGGTATACCTTCAGGCTACCGGGCGGCCCGGGTCGGCGCGCCACTCAGTCATGGACCCGTCGAAAACACTCAAGTTGGTGAATCCGTTGGCCGTCAATGCCAGAGCAAGTCCCGCAGCATTTATCCCGCCTCCGCAGTACAGTATCAGGTTCTCAGACGGTGAATTCTCCGGTCGAAGTCCGAGAGAGCGGGCGACAGCGAGTGTCCTCTCGTCGGAGACGGTACCGTCAGGATTCAATGTGTCGGCATAGGGGAAGTTGACAGATCCTGGTATATGACCGGTGGAAGGATCTCCGTCGCGCTTCACGAACTGTTCGTGACGTAGGGCGCACACCAGCTCCGTGCGTGTCGTGCCGGCCCGGTGTGGCGTGGCGTCACCGGAGCTCAGGCCGTCACTCAGGTGCCCGACCTGTTCCAGTTCAGTGAACATGTGGGCGGGTTCCTCCTCCCGTAGTCTGATGGTCGGAAGGTACCGCCGCTGACTGGGCTCCTCTCCTGAGCGCACCCGGTAGCCGGAGCTCTTCCACCTGGCCAGGCCTCCGTCCAGGACTTTCACCCCGGACACTCCGAAGGAGCGGAAGAGCCACCACAGCCGGGCCGCCCATGCTCCGTTCAGCTGATCGTAGATGACCAGGGTGACGTCCCCGGGTGACGCGCTCCCCTTGTCAGATTCCGGGTCAGATTCCGGTTCAGATTCCGGGGGAAGTGCCGCCGGATGCACTGCCTGGCCGTCGTTCCGGACGGTATTCGTGTCGGAGACAGGGAACCCGGATCTCTTCAGGGCGCTGATGAACTGTCGTTCTGTCGGGCGGGTGAAGAGGAAACCGGAACCTGAATCGGAGAAATCCAGGAGCAGGTCGGCGAAGAGTGCCCCCGGGATGTGCTCCGAGAGGTAGTCGCTCCACCCGCTGGAGTAGTGCCGGTCCGTGCCCTTGAGGGAGTGGTCGCGGTGAACGGAAGCGTCAATGATGACCGGGACATCAGGTCGGTCGGGTGCGCGATCTACGGATCCCGGAAGGTCTCCTGTCTGCCGGGCCAGCCATTCCACGGAAACCAGGGGAGACTGCGGTGCAGCTCCAATGGTGCCCTGAACAGAACTCTGCATCGTGCTCACTGTCCCTCAGTTTTCACGGCCGCCCGGTGGATCCATTCGTTCCTTGCAGGCCGTGGCAGTCCCAGGTTGTCGCGCAGAGTTGTTCCCGAATACTCTGTACGGACCAGACCCCGCTTCCTGAGCTCGGGTATGACCTTGTCGGAGAATTCTCGGAACGAACCGGGGACATGGGTCGGCTGTATCATGAATCCGTCCGCGGCCTTGTTGTCCAGCCATTTCTGCATGGTATCCGCGATATGGACCGGAGAACCCACCATTCCGCCTTCAGTGCGTGCCCCGTACCACGCTCCGATCTGTCGGATGGTGAGATTCTCCCGACGCGAGAACTCCATGATCTCCTTGTAGTGGCCCTCGACACCCACCTCTTCGAGTGAGGGGAGTGGCCCGTCGAGATCGTACCGGGTGAGGTCGACGTTGACGTGGTAGGCCATCCGTGAAAGACCTGCCTCCGGTGTCACCAGACGGGCGAAAGCCTCATGCTTCGCCCGGGCGTCGCTGTCGTCCTCGCCGACCACCACGGTCGCGGCCGGGAGAATTTTCACCTGTTCGGGGTCTCTGCCCCATTTCCTGGCGCGTTCCTTGATGTCCCGGTAGTAGTCCTGTGCGGATTCCATTGATTCATGACTGCAGAAGACGACGTCGGCCCACCTCGACGCCAGGTCTCTGCCGGCGTCGGACGCTCCTGCCTGGAACAGGACGGGATAACCCTGTGGTGGCCGGGGAACGCCCAACGGACCCCTCACCGAGTAGTACCTCCCCTGGTGGGATACCTCATCGACCAGATCGGGGCGGGCGAAAACTCCGTTGTCCTTGTCGAGCAGTACGGCGTCATCGTCCCAGCTGTCCCAGAGCCGGGTGACCACCCGGAGAAACTCCTCGGCTCGTCCGTACCTGTCCTTCTTGGCGTCAAGGCTCCGTGAGCCGAAGTTCTGGGCCTCGGCGTCCTGGAAACTCGTCACCACGTTCCACCCTGCCCTGCCCCCACTGAGGTGGTCGAGTGTGGCGAAAGTCCGGGCGATCGAGTACGGCTGGTTGTAGCTGGTGGAAGCTGTCGCGGCGATGCCGAGGTGGGTGGTGACTGCCGCCATGACACTGACAACGGGGACCGGGTCCATACGGGGGGTCCCCGTCCCCCACTTCACGGCAGGCTCGAACGAGTCGCCGAGACTGCGTGGCACTGTCAGTGAATCGGGTACAAAAGCTACGTCGAAGCCGGCATCTTCGAGGATTCTGGCCATGGTGGCGTAGTGGGAGGCAGAGAGGAAACTGGTGGGTGCATTCGGATGCCGCCACCCGACAGTTCCCTGTGCTCCTGCATTGAGAAAGGCTGCCAACTGCATTTCGGTTACTCCTCAGCTTCAGTTGTCTGCGTTCGCGAGTGTGTGGAGGCCGTCCACCAGGGCGACGGCGAATGATCCGGTCCCTCCGTGCGGTCCCACTGTCTGCGCCGCGATCTCCGCAGCGCGGGCAAAGGCGGCGTGTGAGGCGACCGTTGCGCGCAGGGGATCCTCCACCGCTGCCACGGCTGCGGCCGTCAGGGCGCCGAGACTGCACCCGGCCCCGGTGACCTGGGTGAGGCGTCTGTCTCCACCGGTGACCGCCACCGTGGCGGTGCCGTCCGTGATGTAGTCGGTGGGCCCGCTGACAGCCACGACGGCGCCGGTATCGCGGGCCAGCTGTTCGATATGCCCCACTGCCTGGTCAGAGTTCAGAGTCGTCTCGACTCCTCTGCCCTGTCCCTCCCCTCCTGCCAGGGCAACGAGCTCACTGGCGTTTCCCCGGATGACGGTCGGACGGTAGGCCAGCAGTGACTTCACCAGGGAGTCGTACTCCGGGGCGGACCCGGCGGCGACAGGATCGAGAACCCACGGCGTCCCCGCTCGGTGTGCCGTCTGCGCGGCGGTCCTTATCTCGGATTCACTGTTGCTGATGACCGTCGCAGTGTTGATCCACACCCCCTGGGCGGTGGCGGGAAAAGTACTGGTCCAGTCGGCGCCTGCTCCGATGGCGGGTCCTGCGCCTGCAGCCAGGACGACGTTGGCGCTGAGGTTGGCGGCGATGTAGTTGGTGAGTCCGTACACGAAAGGGGATTTCTCGGCGATCGTGGTGTAGTCGGCGGCCACTTGTGGGGCGTCATATGTGGTGAAGTGCATCTTCCGTGCCTCCTGCGGGCGAGTTGGTAAGTGTATACACATGGATACACTTGAGTTTTCGGGTGGTGCAGGGATCCGTGCACTGTGATCCGAATACCCGCCGTGGGGCCCGACCGCACCCCGTGCGGTCGGGGCTGCGACGCCTGTGGCCGGGACTGACTATCCTCGCGGACACGACCATCCGTCACCGTCACCACCAGGAGAACACCATGTCTGAGACCTCCACCACCTCTGCTGCCTCTGCGTCGTCTGGGCCGGTGTACCGGTCCGTCAACCCCGCCACCGGCACCACCACCGCCACCTACCCCCACCTCACCGACACCGAACTGGCCGGCATCCTCGACACCGCCGCGGCAGCCGCAGCAACCTGGCGGGCCACCCCCGTCACCCACCGCGCCGCCGTGGCCGCCCGCATCGCCGACCTGGCTCGACCAGCTTGACCGGGCCGTCGCCGCCGGGGCGACGGTGCATGTCGGCGGCACCCGGGTCGGCGGCGCGTTCGCCGACGGGTTCTACGTCTCCCCGGCGGTGGTCACCGGGATTCCGGTGGGTTCGCAGATCTACTACGAGGAGTTCTTCGGCCCGGTGGTCACCGTGTACCGGGCAGGTTCGGACGCCGAGGCCCTGGCCCTGGCCAACAACACCCAGTACGGGCTGGGGTCGACGGTGTTCGCGGTGGAACCGGGCCGGGCCGAGGCGTTCGCCGAGGGACTCGACGCCGGGATGACCGGGGTCAACCAGTCCGCCCCGGAGACTGAGGGGATGCCGTTCGGCGGGGTGAAACGCTCCGGGTACGGTCGTGAACTCGGCCCGTTGGGTATCGACGAGTTCGTCAACAAACGCCTCTACTCCGTAAAAAAATAACCCACAGGGGCACGGGGAGCGGGGTCAGGAAACCAGGTCAGAAGATGCCGTGGTCGTGCAGGGCCTCAGCATCGGCGGGTACCTCGGTGACGGCGTCCCACATCTCGGTGAGCACACCGTCACTGAGATGCCAGAGCTCCGCATAGGAATGACGCACCCCGGCCACTGACCCTTCCGAGTGCGTGAGGACGAACTGCCCGTCCGCGACAGTGCGGTGGATCCTGTCGTAGACCAGACCCTGCCCCTTCGCCTTCAGGTCCTCGAGGTAGCCGATCACGGCGTCCACCCCGTCGGCGATGTCCGGACTGTGCTGCAGGAACACCCCGTCGCGGGTGTACCGGCGGAAACCGTCGTAGTCCCGGCCTATGAGTGTGCGGGTGAAGAACTCCGTCACCGTGGCACGGCTGGCCTCCGAATCGACGGAGCTGTCGACCTTGACCGGTCCGTCAAGCTGCGTACGCCCGCTGGGGTTCGGCGCGGCGACAGGGACCAGTGAATCCCAGTGTTCGACCAGTTTTCCGTCGGCGACCCGGTAGATGTCGAAACCGACCAGGTCAGTCTCGTCGAGGCCGGTGAAGCGGCCGTGGAGGGCGACGAGGTCACCGTCGGCGAGAACTCTCGCGTTGGTGTACCCGACAGCGTCCCCGGCTCCCTCGACCATGGTCCGGAGCCCGTCACGGTCGCCGGCGACAAGTGGTGAATGCTCGATGAAGTTCTCGGAGAAGGCGGTGTCCAGGACGCCGGTGTCACCGCGGTCGAACAGCGCGGTGTGGGCGTCGAGGACGAGTTGTCCGTAAGTTCCTGACATGGTGGTCTCCCTGGGAGGTGGTGGTGGTCAGAATGCCCGGCACGGCGTGCGTGCCGATTCCCCACCGTGTCTACCCTTTCCCGGAGATGACCGCAGGAAGCCTATTCGTCGGTGGCGGTGGCCGCTGCGGCCGTGGTGGACGACGGGGCCGTCACGTCAGAGGCCGTGGACTGTGCAGATTCCGCCGGGACAGGCGAGGAGGTTTCCCCGGCTGTCTCCTCCGGGTCGGACGCCCCGGTGCTCGAAGGAGCTGCCGACGGTGCCGCTGACGGTGCCTCCGACGGTGCTGCGGAACGGGTTGCCCCGGACTCCTCGACCGGTTCGGAGCTGACGGATCCGGCCGTCCCGGACTGGACTGCCTCGGCCGGGGTGGCGGAGGTGGAGGACGCCGGGGTGGGGGATTCGGTACCCGTCGTGGTGGTTTCAGTGGTCTCAGCGGCCTCAGAAGGTTCAGTGGTTCCGGTGGTCTCGTCCTCGGCGTTGTCGTCGCCGGCGGCCAGTTCCGCGATCCACTTCAGATCGTCCGGAAGTGTGACGCTTTCCGCCCAGTTCGTGAAGATCCGGTCGGGCCGGGAGAGGTCATCGAGGGTCACCGTGCCGAGACCGAAAGCATTGTCCCAGGTCACAAGGCTGATCTTCGGGAGCAGACCCGCATCGGCGTCCTCGGTGATCTTCTCGATCTCCGGGGTGCCGAGGATGTTCGGACGCTCGGTGCCGTTGACCTCCACCGCGGGGAAGAAGACGACCCGGTGGCCGAGCCACTCCACGGTCACGGGCTCACGCAGTCCGTAGTCGGAGGTCAGCCATGCCGCGGTGGTTTCGCGGGTGGACTTCTCCGTCTTCGGATTCCCCTCCTCGTCGAGGACAGGCTGCCCGTCCTCGTCGAGCACAGGCACGTCAACTTCTTCGGTGCGGACGTCGCGGGTGAACCGGACGAAGTCCTTGGCGAACTTCAGCCGGCCTTCCTCACTGGTGAGGTTCTCCGCCAGGTCGTCGAGGAACGGGGTGGTCTCCGACTTGCCGGTGAGCTGCTTGACCAGGGCGTCATTGCCCAGGACGAGTGACGAAAGGTCGGTGATCCCGACCTGGGACTGCCGCGACTCCCCGACAACCGGGTCCCGGAGATCCTCGTAGGTGTCGAAGGTTCCGAGGATGTTGGTGCACGAGCCGAGTCCCTCCGCCGTGGCGGTGGCGGACAGTCCGAAGCAGGAGACTTCCTTGAGTGCGGGAAGGCTGAGGTTCTCCGCCGTGTCCAGCAGGCCGGAGGCCTCGTCGCCGGCGAGGTCGGTGATGCCGGACTCCTTCAGCCGGTCGAAGTTGATCGGCTGGCCGAACCAGGTCAGTCCGATTTCGTCGGTGTCCATGTTCAGGGCGGTGCTGATGCCCAGGTCGGAATGGGCGATGGAGCTGCGCCCCTTGTCTGCGCCGGCCAGTGCGACGGCGGGGAGTCCGAAGAACTTCCTCGCCTCCGCCACTGCCGAACCGTTCCGCATCGCAGCGGCGACCTGGACGCCGTCGCCGGAGACGGTCGCCGAGCCCTGGGGGGAGGTCGCCCCGAGTTCCGGCAGCATGACCGGGGCGGAGGCGTCATAGGTGTGTCCGGTGAGGTATTCGGCGATCTTCAGGGCCTCCTGCCGCTTTTTGAGGTTGGCGTCATAGGTCCTCTCCTTCCAGCTTCCGATGCACCTCCCGAAGAGCTCGAAGCCGTCGCAGTACCGTTCGGTCTTCTCGTCCACCGGGAGTGCCGCATCGGACCTGACCTGTTCATACGAGCTGTACTCCCCGAGTTTCGACGGGTCGATCCGGGGCAGGTGCTGTCCGTTGCCGATAGGTATGGCGTTGATGATGTCCTTGACCGTGTCACTGCCGAGAGCAGCCGCGCTGAGAATCTCGAAGAGATTGCGCTCACCGAGCTCGTACTTCTTACCGAGAATGTTGATGTCGTCGCCGAGGTCCACGGTGAGTTTCTCCGCGGCACTGCCGAGTTCGATGTTGTCCGGCAGGACCACGGCGGTTCCGTTGCCGTCGGAGCCGCTGCAGTCTGCGACGGCCACCGGACCGGGGTCCGTGGTGGTGCCGGCGGCTGTGTCTGGGGCTGTGTCTGGGGCTGTGTCGGCGGGCGTGGCTGCAGGGTCGGCGGCATCGCCGGCGGGGTCCTCGGTGGCCGGGGTGGAGCGGCACACCTCGAGGTAGTCGAGGATGAGGTCGTTGGTCAGCAGTTCATCGAGCTGGGCGGGGTTGAAGCTGTCGGCGAGGGAGCGTTGGGCGGCGGCGGTCGGGATCGCCAGCGTCCCGGCGCCGAGTGTGAGAGCGGTACCGAGGCCGAGAGCGCCGGCGAGCCACGCCTTCCGGCGTGGGGTNGGCGGCATCGCCGGCGGGGTCCTCGGTGGCCGGGGTGGAGCGGCACACCTCGAGGTAGTCGAGGATGAGGTCGTTGGTCAGCAGTTCATCGAGCTGGGCGGGGTTGAAGCTGTCGGCGAGGGAGCGTTGGGCGGCGGCGGTCGGGATCGCCAGCGTCCCGGCGCCGAGTGTGAGAGCGGTACCGAGGCCGAGAGCGCCGGCGAGCCACGCCTTCCGGCGTGGGGTCCGGGGTGCCTGTGCCCGGCGGTGGCGACCGGCGGATTCGCGGCCGGTGGGGGTGCTGTCGGAGCGGGGGGATCCGGGTGAGGTGGTGGAGCCGGTGGAACCGGAGACAGGGGCCATGGGAAGAACCTTTCGTCAGTACCGTCACGGTGATGGCACGGGTACTAACCCTCTTCCCAGGGAAGTGTTACCTTAACCCCCGCGGAACACCCCCGTACTTTTTCTCAGCATCCGGTACGGCGGGGACGGTCCGCGGCAGGGGCGGTCCGGGCGGTCCGGACGGTTCGATAGGATTGCCGGACTAGGATGGCCGGACGTGGAACCGCAGTCCGCCGCCCCCGACACCGTCCCCAGGAGAACCCTGCATGAACAGCGCTGACCCCTCCCTGCACACCGAGCACGACAACCGGGCGGACGCAGGTACCGCCGCCCGTCGCGAGGCATCCCACGCCACCGCGTCCCGGCTCGCCGATGCGTCGGGGCGTCCCTTCGGCTTCAACACGAACGCGATCCACGCCGGCTATGCCCCGGACAGTCAGACCGGTGCGGTCAACGTCCCCGTGTACGCGTCCACGACGTACGCCCAGGACGGGGTGGCGCGGCTGCGTGGCGGTTTCGAGTATTCGCGGTGCGGCAATCCGACGGTCACCGCGGTCGAGCAGGCCGTCGCCGCCCTGGAGGGCGGCCGTTTCGGGCGGGCCTTCGGCTCCGGTATGGCGGCGACCGACACTCTGCTGCGCGCACTGCTGCGCCCCGGGGACCATCTCATTCTCGGCAGTGACGCCTACGGGGGAACTTTCCGGCTCATCGACACCACCTACCGGGAATGGGGGGTGACCTGCTCGATCGTTGACACCGCCGACACTGCAGAGGTGACCGCGGCGCTGCAGGACAACACCCGGCTGGTCTGGCTGGAGACCCCGACCAACCCCATGCTGGGCATCACCGACATTGCGGCGACCGCCGCAGCGCTGAAGGACGCCGGGCACGGGGCGAAGCTGGTGGTGGACAACACCTTCGCCAGCCCCTATCTGCAGAAGCCCCTCGGCCTCGGTGCCGACGTGGTGATGCACTCGACCACGAAGTATCTCGGAGGCCATTCCGACGTCGTCGGCGGCGTCATCGTCACCGACGACGAGGATCTCGACAGTGAACTGCTCTTCCTGCAGGGAGGGGTGGGTGCGGTGCCCGGTCCTTTCGACGCCTACCTGACCTACCGGGGCATCAAGACCCTGGGTGTGCGTATGGACCGGCACTGTTCCAACGCTGCCGCTGTCGCCGGTTTCCTGCAGTCCCGTCCGGAGATCTCGACCGTGCTGTACCCGGGACTGCCCTCGCATCCGGGGCACGAGGTCGCGGCACGTCAGATGACCGGATTCGGGGCGATGGTCTCGGTCCGCTTCGCCGGAGGAGAGGACGCCGCGCTCCGGTTCTGCGAGTCGACCAGGCTCATCTGCCTGGCAGAGTCCCTCGGAGGTGTGGAGTCACTCCTGGAACATCCGGCGAAGATGACCCACCAGTCCGCGGCCGGTTCCGCCCTCGAGGTGCCGAATGATCTGGTGCGGATCTCCGTGGGCATCGAGGACATCGACGATCTTCTGGCTGACCTGGCACAGGCGCTGGATTCACTGTGACGGGGACCGGCCCTGTGACCGGCCCTTTGACCGGCCCTGACGGTCTGGTCTACGACCCGGCGGACTGCCGCATCGGTGTCCGCTCGGGGCACACCCTCCTCCACGTCACCCTGTGGCACCCCAACTGGGGCTCGGCGAAGACCGCGGCACTGCGGTCCGGCCTTTTCGGGAGCGCCGGGACGACCGTGGCCCCGGATGTCTCTGTGGCGCGGGAGCTGCTGGACGCCGCCCTCGGCAGTGTCGTCGCCGAAACCTGGATCGGCACGGTCGAGGTCACCGACCACAGTCCCGCGCACGCGGTCACGATGGGCGGGTTACATGCCATGGTCGAGCGCATGGCGTCGGACGCCGTCGACCCGGACGGGGATCCGGAGTGGACTGAACTCCGTATGCATCTCGACGGGGCGCCGGCCGTGGTCCGTACCCTGGTGCCCCTCGCCCCGTCGGTCGCGCCCGGTCACGACAGGCATGTCGTGGTGTCCCTGCATGTCGACCCGGTCTCGGCGTCCGACCTCACCGGGGCGCAGGTGCGGTCCACGGTTCTCGCTCTGGAGGACGCCCTGACCGCGACGGTGCGGGAGAACAGGGCGGGGCTGCCGGTCGCGGTGGTGCACCGGTCGGGTGAGGGGCGGTCGGGGGACGGGAGCATCACTGCGGCAGCAGGTGAGGGCACGGATGACGTCGTGGTCCTGCACTACTATCTCGGGTCCCCGGGCGCGGACCCGGACCATGTCCTCAACACCCTGCGGGCGACAGTCTCGACGTGGGAGCTCGGGGAAGCCTCTCTGGTCGACGACGTTGATCCGGCCTGGGCCGCGGTGCAGCACTTCCGGGTGTGACCGGCGGCCCGGTTCCCGGGTGGCGCAGTGTGCGGATGATCGCACGCCGGGCCTTCGCGTGCAGTGATGTGTGAATGTGTGTGAATACGTGCGGGCCGATCCTGCGCGTTCCGTGTCCTTTTCCGTGTCCCTTTCCATGTCCCTTTCCGCCGTTCCAGGTAGCGTCGTGCCCATGAATGAAGTGAACGTCTCCGGTGGCGTCGTCCACGAACTGCCCGATGACCTGCGGGACGCGATCCTCGGCGGTGACCGTGGACCCGGCGACGACGGCGCGTCGGCGGTGGCCCGGCCTGTCATTGAACTGTGGGAGGACATCACGCCGCTGGCACGCAACGAATTCATCTGCTGGGTCGAGGATGCGAAGCAGGCGAAGACACGGGCCCGACGTATCCGCCGGACCTGCGAGGAGCTGGAGGAGGGGAAGCGGCGTCCGTGCTGCTGGCCGGGGTGCCGGCACCGTGAGCGTACCGGCGCCTGATCCACAGCTCAGTGCGCCGCCTGTGTTCCCTTCGGGGTGATGAAGAAGACGGCCACACCCACGGCGAGCATCAGCAGGCCGCCGGCGATTCCGGCGGTCTGGAGCGAGTCCGTGAACGCTTCCGCGGCCGATGACGCCAGATCGGGAAGTCCGGCCTCCCCGGCGATGTGCATCGCCGCGCCGAGGGATTCACCGGCCGGGTCTGTGAGCTCCTCCGGCAGTCCCAGTCCCCCGGCGAGAGAAGTGAGGTGGTCACGGAACACCAGCGCGGAGATGCTGCCGAGTACGGCGACGCCGAGGACGCCCCCGATCTCGTAGGACGCCTCCTCGAGGGCTCCGGCGTTGCCCGCCTTGTCCTCGGGTGAACCGCCCATGATCATGGCGGAGGCGACGGCCAGTGACCCCACTCCCGCGCCGACGAGGAGCATGGCGACGAGGATCACGGGGTAACTCACTCCGGACGGGGAGAGACCCATGTACAGCATTCCGGCACCGGCGAGGATGATCCCGCCCGCGACAACTCCGCGCGATCCGATTCTGCGGCTGAGCACCGGTGCCGCCACCGAGGCGAGAGCAGCGGCGACCGCCACCGGGATGAGTTTCACGCCGGTCTCGACCGGGCCCGCTCCGTCGACGAGCTGCAGCCACTGTGCGAGGAGAAGCAGTGCTGCGATCATGGCGAACGTCGACCCCAGTGCGGCGATGATCCCTGCGGTGAACGGGCGGCTGCGGAACAGGCGCAGTTCCAGCAGGGGGGAGTCGCTCCGCAGGCACCGCAGGGTGAACCAGGCGAGTACCGCGACGGCGGCCGCGAAGGCGGCCAGTGCCTCCGGCACGGCGAGGGACGCCTCCTTGCCGAACTCTTTGACGGACCAGACCAGGAGGACCATGCCGACCATCGACTGGACTGCGGCCACCCAGTCCCATCGGCCGGGGGAACCGACCGTGGATTCGGGCAGGAGGAAGTACCCGGCGATGATCGCCGCCCCCATCAGCGGAACGTTGATGAGGAACGCCGCATGCCAGCTGAAGTGTTCCAGGAGGATGCCTCCGACCAGGGGGCCGAGGGCCGATCCCAGGCCGGAGATGGCCGCCCAGATGCTCAGGGCTGTGGCGCGTTCTCTGAGGTCGGTGAACAGAACCCGGATCATCGACAGGGTCTGGGGCATGATCATCGCCCCTCCGACGCCGAGGAAGGCCCTGATGGCGATGACCTCTGCGGCACTGTCTGCGACGACGACGAGCAGGGAGGCGAGGATGAAGAAGCTGTAGCCCAGCATGAGCATCTTCTTGCGGCCCCACCGGTCTGCCACCGCTGACCAGGGGACGAGCAGTCCGGCGAGGACGAGGGAGTAGACGTCCATGATCCACAGCTGCTGTGTGGAGGTCGGCTGTATCTCGGCGGCCATCGAAGGAAGCGCGATCGTGAGGATCGTCATGTCCATCGTGATGACGAGCAGGCTGGCGGTGAGGACGCCGGTGGCGGCCCACCTGGCGGTGCGAGAGAGGTGTGCTGACGGGTGTGGCCGGGAGTCGGTCCGGGGCGTGGTCACTGGTCCTCCTGTGTGGGGGGCATTCCGATGATGGCGGTGAGGGCGGCGGCGAGGGCGGGTCGGCTGACCGGGGTGTCGTGGAGGGCGGCATGGACCGTCACTCCGTCGATGTAGGCGACGGCCGCGGTGGCGCGTACCGTGCCCACCTGTGCGGCGAGCAGGTCACTGAGCTGGTCAGACCACTGCAGTGCGATTGTCCGGAGAGGGGCGTCGGTGGTCGCTGTGCCCAGCATCACCAGGGTCGCGTGCACCTGTCTGGTGTTGGACAGGAAGCCGTGCAGCACGTCGGCGCAGTCGGCGATGGCCTGCCGGGTGGCGGGGGAGGAGATGTCGGTGAGGTCGGCGTCCCGGATGAGGTCGGCGATGCCTGCGAGATCCCGCTCGTTGTCGTCGGCGAGGGTGCGGAGGGCTTCGGCACGCAGGTCGTTGATCGTGGTGAAGTACCTGGTGGTGGACCCTACCGCGACGCCTGCCCGTGCTGCGACCGCGCGGTGGGTCAGTCCGTGGACGCCGGATTCGCAGATCAGTTCCGCGGCGGCGCGGAGAATGGCGGCGCGTCGTCCTTCCGGGTCCCGGCGTCCGGGTGTGGGGGACGGGGTCTGTTCAGGATGTGTCATGGTCTCCCTCTGCTGATGTACAGACGTACACGTACATATGTACATGGACATTTGTACATCAGTCCTGGGAGGGGGACAACACTGCCTGCGTGGACGCAGAAAAAGGCCGCCCCGCACAACGGGACGGCCTCTGGTCCGGTCGGGGGACCGGCCGGTGACGGATCTCAGTAACGGATCGCCATGCGTCCGTCGATCTGTCCCTTCACCATCTTCTCGAAGACCTCGTTGACGTCCTCGAGACGGCACTCGTGCACTGTGGGGTGGATGAGCCCGCGTGCGTAGAAGTCCAGGGCTTCCTCGAGGTCCTGGCGGGTACCCACCAGTGAGCCCCGGACGGTGAGTCCGTTGAAGACGATGTCGAAGATGGGGGCGGGGAAGTCTCCCGGGGGCAGTCCGTTGAAGACGATGGTGCCGCCCTTGCGGGCCATGCCGATGGCCTGGCCGAACGCGGCAGGGTGGACCGCTGTGACGAGGATGCCGTGCGCGCCACCGTTCGTGTACTCCTGGACCGCGGCGGCAGGGTCGACCTCGCCGGCGTTGACGGTGAACTCTGCCCCGTGCTTCTTCGCCAGCTCCAGCTTGTCGTCGGCGATGTCCACCGCGATGACACGCATGCCCATCGCCTTGGCGTACTGCACGGCGATGTGGCCGAGACCGCCGACCCCGGAGATGACCACGAACTGTCCGGGCTTCGTCTCCGAGACCTTCAGTCCCTTGTAGACGGTGACGCCGGCGCAGAGGATCGGTGCGACCTCCAGCGGATCCGAACCGGCGGGGATGCGGGCACAGTAGCGGGTGTCGACCAGCATGTATGTCCCGAAGGAACCGTCGACGGTGTATCCGCCGTACTCGGCGTCGGGGCAGAGGGTCTCCCAGCCGGTGCGGCACTGCTCGCATTCACCGCAGGCCGACCAGAGCCAGACGTTGCCGACAAGGTCACCGACGGCGACGGAATGCGACCCCGGCCCCAGGGCGACGACTTCCCCGACACCTTCGTGACCGGGCACGAAGGGCGGTTCAGGCTTGACCGGCCAGTCGCCGTGGGCGGCGTGGAGATCGGTGTGGCAGACGCCTGAGGCGATGAGTTTCACGAGTGCCTGGTGGCGGTCAGGGGTGGGCAGTGCGACATCTTCGATGACGAGAGGGGCGCCGAACTCTTCGACGACGGCTCCGGTGAAAGTCTCGGTCACGGGGTTGTCCTTCCGGTCGGGGTGGGTGGTGTGTCCTGCACGCTAACAGCAGCCCCGGTGTGACAGCCATGACTTTCCGGAGACTCCCCGGAATGCGTGTCCGTCTCCGGCCCGTGGGGACTGTCCGTCGACCGGGTGTCCGCTCCGGCGCGACAGGAAAGACACTGGTGGCGGGGGTGCTCCGGGGAGGCGGCCACCGGAGGGTGATGCGGAGGCGCGTCGTTGGACCGTGGGGGTGAACAGGGGTGGTTTTGAAGATGAATCAACCGGGGTATTGCTGGAATCGGTCAGTGGATATATCCACACAGTTGTATCTACAGTTCAATCTTCTGCCCCGCCCTCAGTCGCACCGCACCCAGTCCCACCAGGACCGTTGCCACGACAAACACATAGAGCAGGGCACCGTCCGGCCCCCACGCGGGGGCCAGTGCTATCTCCTGCCCGGTCGCGTACTGGCCGTTGAGGAAGGGCATCCAGCCCAGTGCCTCCGCCCCACCGGGGATGTAGGTCACCGCACTCTCGACCAGCAGCGACCACAGGGTCAGCACCGCCACCGACGCCGCAGGCACCCGCACCAGGGCGCCGACCCCTACCCCGATCCCTGACGCCGCCACCGCGTAGGCCGGCACCGCCCACAGGAATCTGAGCCCCTCGGCCGAGGCCACGTCCACGGTCCCGTAGACCCCCGGGAAGACCCGCGGCAGGACCAGCAGCAGAATCACGGTCGCCGCCAGGGAACAGCATCCGGCGACGATCCCGGTGACCAGCCACCGTCCGCACAGGTCCGCACCTGTCCGCGGCAGTACGTGCCGGCGCAGTTCCCCGGCCGCGCCCCGGGTCGAGGTGGACTGGGCGTACGCAGCCACCACCGCATGGACGGTGACGCCCAGCGAGATGACCCAGAACAGGGAGTTGGTCGTACCGACCTCACGCACCCGGATCAACGCCTCGCCGATGCCCGCCGACCCGTCACCGGAATCACCGTGCAGGGTCTCCGCGACCGCCGCCACGGCGAGGCTGACCAGCAACGGCAGGAGCAGGCCCAGGGGGAGGGACGCCAGGAGAAGGGGACCGCGGCGTCCTCCCAGACGAACCAGTTCGGCCGCGGCACTGCGTCCTAAGGCAGTCATCTACGCACCTCCGCTGATCCGGCGGAACGGGGAACCAGGGTGACCACGGCGTCCTCCAGTGAGGCATGTTCCCCGCGGACCTCGGCGACTGTCCCGGACGCCGCAACCCTGCCCGCCTCCAGCAGCAGCACCGAATCTGCGGTCTTCTCCACCTCGGCGAGGTGGTGGCTGGCCACGATGACGCACCGCCCGCTGTCGGCCAGGTCGCGGAGCAGCCGGCGGAGCCACAGCACACCGGCGATGTCGAGGCCGTTGAGGGGTTCGTCGAGGACCACGTTGCGTGGGCCACCCAGCAGGGCGCCGGCGATGCCCAGACGCTGGAGCATGCCCAGGGAGTAGCCGGACACTGTGTCCGTGGCGACCGCGTCGAGGCCGACCTGGGTGAGACGTCGGTCAGCCTCCGCGGCGTCCAGACCCGAGGCGGCGGCGAGCCACCTGAGATGTCGCCGGCCCGTGTGCCCGGGGTGTACGGCGGTGGTGTCGAGGAACATGCCGGTCACCCGTCCCGGCGCATCCGGGGAGTCCGGTGCGCCCGGTGCAGGACCGTCGACGAGGACGCGCCCGGAGGTCGGACGCCGTACCCCGCACAGCAGCCGGAGCAGGGTGGACTTCCCCGTGCCGTTGAGCCCCAGGACGTAGGTCACGTGCGAGTCGGGGAAGGTGTGGCTGACACCCCGCAGCGGCGTGACCGGATGTCTGCCGGACAGGTTCCGGAAAGTACAGGTCAGATCGGTGGCGGTGATCACGGCGACCTTTCAGGCGTTGCAGTAGACGGGAAGTCCGACAGTCCGGACCCCGGTGCAGACCGAGGCACTGGACAGCCGCCACGTCCCGTCGCGGTAGACGAAGGTGACCGGGAGGGTCACGCCAGGGATGCCCTGGGACCATGCGTGGAGTTCGGCGGTGGCGGTGTCTCCGTCGCGCTCCACCGGTCCGGTGACCTCCGAACCGCCGCGGGGCGCGCGGAACAGTCCCGCCCGGTAGACGGTCTGCGGGACGATGACGGCGTCCGGGCTTTCCAGGTGACGCTGCTTCTCTTCGTCAGGTGCGTCGGTGGCGGTGAGCAGGTGCACGATGTCGGTGAGCTCGGCGGCTGTCGGGGTCGGGACACCGTCTGTGGCGCCGTCTGTGTCTGCTCCGCCTTCGGTGCCGGAGGGTCCGTTGTCTCCCGCCGCCGACGCCCCGTCAGCTGAGCCGGGTCCCGGGGCTGACGCCGGGCCGGCTGAAACGCCGGCTGCCGGGACGCCGGCTGCCGGGACGCCGGAGGAGGTCGTCGGGGAGGTCGGCGACGTCGACGAGGTCGGGGAGGCGGAGGTGCGTGCGGTGGAGGAGGTTCCCCGGGACGCCGACGGCGACTCTGTGACCCGGCCGTCCGCGCCGAGGACGACGGTCTGTCCGCCTCCGCCGGCGTGCCGCAGGGCGAGGACGCCGCAGGTGATGATGAGGACACTGGCGAGCACCGCCCCGACGACGGAGAGCAGGACTGTCGTCCGGTCGAAGGAACGGCGGGAGGGGTCTGGTCCGGGCATGGTGTCTGTTTCCGTTCTCCCGGACCGGGGCCCGGGGTGTCAGGGTGTGGCGGGTGGAGAGGATCCGGCGGGTGTGGCGGGGTTGAACCGCAGGGCCACTTCGCAGTCGCCGTAGCGGGGGTCGGGTCGGGAGGTCACCTTCCAGTCGGTGGGCCGTCCGGAGTACGCGGCGAGCGCCTGTTCCACGATTCCGCGTTGGATACCCCGCGCGACCTCGGGACGGTGCTGGCCGAGGATCCGCAGCGGACAGGAGCACACCCGGATCTCACGGGTGCCGAGCATGCTGCCCGTCTCGCGGACCTCGAAACCCAGGGCGGTGAGGACCCGGGTCGCGGCGTCCAGAGGGTCGTCCGGCTCGTCGCTGTCCCGTGGGGCGGTGGGCTGGCCGGTGACGGTGGACGCCCAGATCCGGCCGGCCTGCGCGGCACGATCCTCGCGTTCGGAATCCGAGTCGGCCAGTGCTTCGACCAGGGCCGCCAGCAGGGAATCCTTCGGGGTGCAGGGGGCGGGGAGGTACTGCTTGCGGGGACGCCCCCGGCCGTCGCCGGAGTCGGCACCTGTACCGGCCGATGACGTGGGTGAGGTTCCGGACTCTTCGACGATCTGTCCGGATTCGACCAGTTTTCTCAGATGGAACCGGACGGTCGAGGGGTGCAGTCCCAGCCGGCCGGCCAGTTCTGCGGCGGTGACGGACCCTCCGGTCCGGGTGTTGTGCTCCTCGACGGCGGTGAGGACCCTGCCCCGGGGTGACGGTTCAGTGGCGGAACTCATGTCATGATAGTGCCCCCTGTCCGGCCGTCGTCGGAAACCGGCCCGCCCGGTATGAGCAGTGTGACCGTGGCCGGGCCGGTGGCCCGGAGGCTGTGCACCCGCCCCGCGCTGATGCCCAGGGCCTGACCGGGACCCAGGGTGACGGTGGCGTCGCAGCCCCGGCCTCCTCCTCCGTCTCCTCCGCCTTCTCTGCCGCCGGCCGGTCCTCCGGCCACCGTGACCTCGACCTGCCCGGTCTGCCCCATGACGAGCACCGGTCGTGCCGTCTGGTGGTCGGCCATGACGTCACCGTCCCGGAAGGCGATGCGGACCACTGAGAAGCCGTCGGGCTGTCCGACCTTCTTCACTGACGGCGTCGCCCGGTCACTGCGGTGGTGGGGCAGGTCGCCGGCCAGTGGGACGGTGCCGGGATGGGCGTCCTGCAGACCGTCGAGGAGGGTCCACCCGCTGCCGGTCTCACCCCCGGGAATCACCGGCGGGAACTTTCGTGGCGACGACGGCGACGGCTGCCAGACTGTCGCTGTAGGTGTTGAAGACCTTCCGCATGGCGAGGACACGCCTGCGGGCGCCCGGGTGACGCAGCAGGTTGAACAGTATGGTGGCCACCCCCTTCACTCCCTCGTCGGCGAGGTTGCGGCGCGGTTTCAGCAGTTCCATGCCGTTGTGGTCGACGGAGGTGACCTCGAAACCGTGGGAGGTGAGCAGACCGGTCCACTCCTGCGTGGTCAGAGGGCGGGCGTTGACCTTGATGGACCGGGCGAGGGCTCTGCGGATCTCGGTCTTGGCGTCGTCGTCGAGAGTGTCGGGTTCCAGACAGAGTTCGTGGATGGCGTACCGGCCGCCGTCGCGGAGCACCCGGTGGGCCTCGGCGACGATGGCGTCCTTGCCTCTGGCCCCCTGCATGGTGAGCATGGCTTCGCCGATGACGAGGTCGGCGGAACTGTCGGGGAGGCCGGTGCAGGAGGCCTCGCCCTCGGAGACTTCTCCGGCGGAGCCGACGACCTGCCGGGTCAGCACGACCGCCTCGGGGTCTTCGTCGACGCCACGGTAGGACGCCGGGTGTGCGTCAAGCAGCAGGCGGGCGGTCTTCCCCAGGCCGGGGGCAAGTTCGACGACGTCTGCCCCGGCGGGCTGTGCCGCGTGGATGAGCCGTTCGGTGAGTTCACGGCCGCCGGGGCGTAGAACGCGCTTGCCGAGGCGGGCGAGCAGCCAGTGGCCGGGCAGGTCTTCGACGGGGCGTTCCGGCATGGGCAGGGTGTCTGGCACAGGGGACCTCCGTGGGGGACGCCGACCGCACCGGCCGGCTATTTATGAGGATGATTATGCTCATAATAACTGATATGAAGGCAGGCGAGCCTAAGTGTGGGATACCTCACCTGATGCGGTGATGCGGTGGTGCAGTGACCT
The DNA here is from genome assembly GCA_900049755.1 of Corynebacterium provencense. Taxonomy (GTDB): domain Bacteria; phylum Actinomycetota; class Actinomycetes; order Mycobacteriales; family Mycobacteriaceae; genus Corynebacterium; species Corynebacterium neomassiliense. The sequence continues at coordinate 1,329,511 of LT160592.1, read as the reverse complement.
CGATCCTGTCGATCTACTTGATAGATCTATCAAGTAACCCTTCAAGTAGGCCTTCATCTGGCGACGCGTAGCCTCGTATCCCCAGGTCAGAGCTTGTGTTCACTTGTCATCCGGGCCTTCAAGTAACCCTTCAAGTAGGCCTTTACACGCTGGTAAGGAGTCGATTCCGGGGTACTGGAGGGGCTCAGTGCAACGGGTCAGGGGTAGACCAGGTGGCCCGCGGGTCCCGGGGCGACCGGCCGTCCCAGGTCACCAGTCCCTCGTCCCGTAGTGCTTTCAGTGCCTGTTGAACTGCAGGGCGATTGATGGACAGACTGTTGACGATGTCTCCTGTGCCCATCGGTGCCCGGGTTTCGCGGAGTACGCCGAGAACCTCGTCGGCATGCTTGGGGAGGCGGTCCATGACCGCAGGGTCTACGGCTTGTTCGACGCGGAGAATCAGTGTGACGGTACCGCTGGTCTGTCGGTACTCCGGCTCGGTGAAGCCGCCGGCCTGCATTTCCTCGTAGATGCGTCGGATTCCCTCGCCAAGTTCCTGTCCGATCCCGAGGTCGATGGCGACCCGGGCGATGAGAGGGTTACGGGCGAATCTCGCGATACTCAGCGGATGCCGTGGGTCGGCGAGCCCGGGGAACCTTCCCGGGCTGGTGATCTCGATGCGGTCCGGAAACAACTCGACGCGGATATGGTCCCCGGCCAGGCTGTAGGAACGGTGCAGCACGGCATTGACTATCCCCTCCAACCAGGCATCTTCGGGGAGAACCGGTTCCCAGGTGAACGCGCCTCCGGTATCGAGGTGTCGTCGACGCGGTAGAAGTCGCCGGATAGCGGTGACGGCATCGCGGATCATCGTGGGAAGATTCCCCTCGATCCGAACGTCTTCGACGAGGTTCTGTCGTTGACCGGTTTCGCGCCGGGGGCTGTCGAACTTCAGGACGCGGATAGCGGCGTTCGGAAAGAACTCCTGTGGGTCTGTTCCGAAAAGAAGCTCGGCGGCGACTGTGACGTCGCCGCTCCTCGTGAGAAGGTGGCGTCCGGAAAGGGCAGTTTCGGCGCTGCTGGCGCCGATGCTGGACGCATAGGTAGCGAGGGCCTGGTCGGAGAGATCAGACACTTCGGCGCCACGCACCGGCTGGGAGTCGAACTGACGCTCTCCCTTGCTGTACTGGAGCTCCAGCCTGTCGTCGAAAGAGAGCTTCATGGACTGATCGCCTACCCGCAGGTAGCAGTTGCCGTCAGTACTTTCGTGGACCCGTTCGCTGGCGGGGACGTCGATCAGGCACACCTGTGCCGGAGCGCCTGATGAGTCGGTGCAGTCGAGTACGAAGAATCCGTAGCGGACCGTCGGGCTGACGTGCTCAATTCCCACCTGTCTGAGCCTGCTCATCTGATCTGCGGTCGGGGCTCCCTCTAACTGGCCGCCGTGGACACCGACGGCGATCGTTCCTCCGTCCGAGTTGGCGAAGGCGATGATGGTTTTCGCCAGATCCTTGGCGCTGATCCGGTAGCTTTTCCGGTCGAACCACTGGTCTTCGGGTGCGCTGATCACGGTGGTGCAGTTCCACACTGGCGTGTCCATGGAACGGAACTCTACCGACTTCTACTTGATAGATCTATCAAGTAACCCTTCAAGTAGGCCTTCATCTGGCGACGCGTAGCCTCGTATCCCCAGGTCAGAGCTTGTGTTCACTTGTCATCCGGGCCTTCAAGTAACCCTTCAAGTAGGCCTTCAAGTAGAGACAGGCAGGGGCTCACACACCTTTCGGACGCCCCCGCGGTGAGGTCACCGAGCGGTCGCCGGGGATCCAGAAGCGCAACGGAGCATCGACGTTTTTCGAGATGCCGATCCGTGGACCGCTGACATACTCCACCGGGGACGCCGGGGGAGTGAGGGTGAATTCCGCGGCATGATCGCCGACCCCACCGGCGCCGACCTCACCGGCGACCACCGCCAGCGTCGCTCCGTCGAGGTCCAGGTCCAGCCCGAGCACCGCGCCGAGGTTCCCCGGCCCCCGGGCCAGGGCGTCATCGTCAGGGACCACGGGAACACCGTCCTTCATTCTGGTCCTCCGTGCCCGGGCGACCTCCGGCCCCTCGACCACACGCCCCGCCCGCATCAGCACCCCTGCGCCCGTTCCGGCCTCGCGGCACACGATGTTCCCCGCCCGGTGGATGCCGTAGCTCGCGTAGACGTAGAGGTGTCCGGGCGGGCCGAACATTGTCGCACACCGCGGCGTCCACCCGTTGGCCGTGTGGGACGCCGCGTCCCCGGCCCCCGGATACGCCTCCACCTCCGTGAGCTGCACGGCCACGGCACGTCCGTCGGGGGACACCCGGCGCAGCACCGCACCGAGCAGCAGGGGTGCGACGACCTCGGGGGACGCCGTGAGATCCGGGTACGTCGCCACCGTGACTACCCCAGGGCGATCCGCAGCGCCGACACCGCCGCGGCATCCGTCTCCTGCAGCATCAGCGGATCAGTGTGCGGCATCGGTGAGATGGTCATGTCCGCCCGGAAGTCCAGCAGCGGGATGCCCAGCAGGTGAACCCTGGCGTCGAGGGAACCGTCCGGATGAACCAGCCTGCCGGAGGCGAGGTCGACCTCGGGTGAGGAGGTCACCGGACCACCGGCGGCGTCCGTCAGTGCGAAGGGACGCAGACGACCCTCCAGGCGCAGCTGACGGGTCAGTGGATCTGCCGAGGTCCGGACATCGGGCTTGTGCAGCCAGGCGTCCACCAGCGTCCGTGCGTGGACGACCTCGTCCCCGGTCGTGGGGGAACTCATCGCGAAAGCGGGCTTCTCCGGGTCGACGACCACCGTCGGGTGGGCGCCGAGGAACCTCACGTGACCGGAATCCACCAGGCAGAGCAGTTCTGCGGTGCGGAACGCCGGCGGGCCCGACCCGACCATCTGGCCCACCCTGCGCAGCTCGGCGTACTCCGCGCGGCGGGACCGCAGGGTGAACCGACCGGGTTCGTCGGCGACCGCGGCGGCCTTGCGGACCGCGCCGATGACCTTCAGTCCCGCCTTCACCGCCGACCTCGTACCCAGCCGGGCCTCGTGGAGGTCCTCGCTGAGCCGGTCGGCGATCCACGCGGTGAAGTCACCGGCGTCCCTGTCGTAGGCGGCCACCGGATCCGCGTAGAACACCAGGTTGAACCGGTCCGCCGGGTCAGGGACGAGAGCTGCCAGCTCGGGTAGCTCATGGAGACGCCACGGGTCCACGGCAGGATCGTCGATGAGAGAGGTGACCGCCGCCAGTCTCTCCGGGTCGGCGTCGTGTCCGGGGCAGGTGCCGCCGAAGAGGGTGGAGTAGTAGGCCGCCTGCGCGTCCCGGAGTATCGACGGCCACAGCTCCGCGCCGAAATCGACGGAGTCGGCCGGGGCGTCCTCGGGGAGCCGGGCCAGCGCGGCCCGGAAACGGGGCACCGGAGCCGGGGAGGGAAGAGCGTGGAGAACAGGTTTCGGCTGGTAGGGGTATCCGTGGTGGGACGCCACGACGAGGCGCGGCTCCCGTCCGGAAGGATGGTAGGTCAGTCCGGACCGGGTCGAGGGGTCGGGGATGAACCTGCCGCCCCGGTCGACGGTGGCCATCGCCATGAGGTCGAAGAACCCCATCCCGAGGCCGCGGACCAGGACATCCTCCCCGGCAGGCAGGTCGGCGACCTCCTGGTCAGCGGGATTGGCGGGGCGCACCCAGGTGAGCTCCGGGTGCATCTGCACCGATGTCGCCGTGAACCCCTCCAGGGCATCAGGTTCATTGGCTGTCCAGCCCGGGGCCAGGACCGTCGCGTCGGCGAGGACTGTCGTCCCTCCGGGGCCGGTGGCGTCCCCGCTGGTCTGTCCTGTCAGGGTGATCTCGTCGCGGACCACACCGTCGGGGCAGGTCACAGGAGTGATTGCGGTGGCGCGGGCCTGGTGGACCTTCACCTCGAGCTGCCGGGGGAGGCGGCTGAGCACCACGGAGAACACCCACCGCAGGTACTCGCCGTACAGGGCGCGCGACGGGTGGGACTCCGGCTTCATCCCGGCGATCTCACTGTGGAACTCTCCGCGCACCATTGCCGGGTGGGAACGGTAGAGGGCGGTCTTGGCGCCGTCGGGGTCGGCGTCGGTCGGGAGGGTGTCGCCCCGGAGCAGCTCCGCCCATTCGTACATCGTCGGACCTTCGAGCACCGGGGCGGTGACACTGGACCCGGGTTCGGTGAACAGGGTCACGGCGTCCGCCAGGGTGTTCATGCACAGGGTGCGTGTCTGGTCGGTGCGCCACACCCTCCCGGCCCCGGGTTCGGTGTCGTCCACGACATGGACGGTGACCTGTCCCTCCGGTCGCGTCCCGGACCGGGCTTCCAGCTGGGCCGCGATGCGTTCGAGAACGGAGATGCCGCGGGGTCCTCCCCCGATTACCGCAATGGTGCTCATGAAGGTCCATGCTAGTTGCCCCCGCCCGTGAGACCTGTGACAGGCTTCACGGGCGGCTCGGGGCGCGCGGGGACGCCGCACGGTGATACGATGACAGGCTGAATCGAAACAGACAGGTCTGTCCGTCCTGTTCGCCCGGAATTCTCCGGGACACCCCGGAGCACCGGACCGACTCCACCGGCCTGAACGGCCGGGACAGAATGACCATCTTGGGAAGACCATTGACACACACCCCGGGCCACAGAAGGTTCCCCGCGAAGATCCTCGCGGTCATCACCGCCCTCGCCACCACCGTCGGCCTCACCGCCTGCGGTACCGACGAAGGCCCCACCCCCCACGAACTCACCTACCTCGAGTCGCTGCCGTTCCAGACCCTGTACCCGCCGACAGCGGGCTACTACCCGAACGGCGGCGTGGTCAACAACATCACCGACCGTCTCCTCTGGCAGGATCCCGACACCCGCGAGCTCTACCCGTGGATCGCCACCGATCTCCCGGAGGTCAACGGAGACGCCACCGAGTTCACCTTCCACCTGCGGGACGACGTCACCTACTCCGACGGCACCCCCCTCACCGCGGAGAATGTCGTGGCGAACTTCGACCTCTTCGGCAAGGGCGACAAGAGCCGCAAACTGACCTCCTCCGAACAGATCAGCACCTACGACCACGGTGAGGTCCTCGACGATCACACCGTCCGCTTCCACTTCACCGACCCCGAACCGGGCTTCCCCCAGGCGACCAGCTCCTTCAACGCCGGACTGCTGGCGGACGCCACCCTGAAGCTCACCGACGAGGGCTTCGCCCCGGGCAACGCCCGCAACGTCATCGGCTCCGGTCCCTTCGTCATCACCGGGGAGGAACGGGACACCGAACTCACCCTCTCCGCCCGGGAGGACTACAACTGGGCACCCCCGGAGCTGGGACGCCGCGGCCTGAACACGGGGCGTCCCGACCTTGACACGGTCCACATCGTCGTCGCCAAGGAGGACAGTGTCCGCGTCGGCGGGATCCGCTCCGGGCAGGGCGACGTCGCCCGGCAGATCGAGGCCCCCGAGGAGAAGCACCTGGAAGAGGCCGGGATCGGCATCCTCTCCGCACCGACCGCCGGGGTGAACAACCAGATCGACTTCCGTTTCCGTCACCCGCTGCTGTCCGACATCCGGGTCCGGCAGGCAATCATCGCCGGAGTCGACAGGAAACGCATCCTGTCCTCCCTGTTCTCGGCGTCCTACCCGTTGGCCACCTCAGCCCTCGCGGCGACCGCCAAGGGCTACCGGGAACAGAAGGACGCCTACATCTACGACCCCGCACGGGCGGAACAACTGCTCGACGCCGCGGGGTGGGTCCCCGGTGCCGACGGCATCCGGGTCAGGGACGGCCGACGGCTCACCCTCACCGCCAATGACGCCGCCGCCCAGCCGCGCACCAGGGAAGTGGTGACCATGGTGCAGGAACAGCTCAGGAAGATCGGCATCGACGTCCAGCTCTACCCGGGCGACGTCGCCGCACAGAAGGCCGCCCAGACCGACGAATCGACGATCCAGCTCAACGTGACGATGGTCGGGCGGGCGGACTACGACGTCATCAAGTCGCAGTACTACTCCGACGACCGGAACCAGCTGCTCAACATGCACCCGGACGGATCGATCGGGGACGAGCATCTCGAGGAACTGCTGCGCAGGGTCTCGTCCTCGCCGACGGAGCAGGCCCGTGCCGACGCCTCCGGTGATGTCCAGGACTACCTCACCGAGCAGGCGTACATCCTCCCGATGTTCGAGGAACCCCAGGTCTACGGGGTGCAGCCCTATGTGCACGGCTTCCGGGCCGAGGCCATCGGCCGACCGTGGTTCTACCTGACCAGCGTCGACGCCGGGCAGGCCGCGGCAGCAGACACAACGGAAGGGAACGGGGAGAAGTAGAGATGACCTTCACAGCAGTCCTCCGGCGCGCCGGTGCCGCGGTCCTCGTCCTGTGGGCGAGCTTCACCCTCGCCTTCATCCTGCTCACCGCCCTTCCCGGTGACGCCGTCTCCACCCGCTACGCGGACCCGGAACTCGGTCTCTCCCCCGAGGAGATCGCCGAGATGAGGGACGCCTACGGCTCCGATGAACCCGTCCTGACCAGGTACTGGAACTCCCTGACCGGGGTGCTGCACCTGGACTTCGGCAACTCACTGCACACCGGGGCCGACGTCACCGACTCCCTCCTCGACGCCCTGCCCGGCACCCTCGCCCTGGCCCTCACCGGCTTCCTGCTCGCCGTGGTCATCGCCGTGGTCGTGGCGGTCACCGCGACCTCGCTGCCGGACAACCCGTTCTGCCGCCGGCTGTCGGGTCTGATCCGGTCCGTGCCCCCGCTGTTCATCTCACTGCCCGCATTCTGGCTCGGCATCATCCTCATCCAGGTGTTCAGCTTCTCCCTCGAATGGGTGCCCGTCATCCACGCCACCACCGTCCAGCAGCTCATCCTGCCGTCGGTGGCGCTGGCACTGCCCCTGTCGGCACCGCTGGCGCAGGTCCTGCTGCGCAGCATCGACGATGTCACCGCCATGCCCTTCGTCACCGTGGTCAGGGCCCGCGGTGCCGGGCCCGCCTGGGTGCTGTGGCGCAACGTCCTGCGCAACGCCGTGCTGCCCGCCATGACCGTCGCCGGACTGACCTTCGGCGAACTTGTCGGCGGCGCCGTCGTGACCGAGGCCGTGTTCTCCCGTGCCGGTATCGGGGCGATGACCGTGGACGCCGTCTCCAACAGGGACACTCCCGTCCTCATGGCGGTGGTGGTCCTCGCCGCCGCCGTCTACGTCGTCATCAACCTGGTCGTGGACCTCCTGTACCCGGTACTGGACGCCCGACTGCGCACGAAGAAGGCACGCGCATGAGAAAACTCGCACACATCCGCCCCGGGGTCTGGCTCTCCGGCATCGTCGTCCTCGTCGCAGTGGCCTGGGCGGTCGTCCCCGGCCTGTTCGCCTCCGGGGACCCCACGGAATCCGGCACCACGGCCCCCCTGCTCGCCCCCTCCGGCGAGCACTGGTTCGGTACGGACCCCGTCGGCCGAGACCTTTACACCAGGGTCGTGTGGGGTGCCAGGCACTCCCTGTCCGGCGCCCTCGTCGCCGTCGCCGTCGGCATGGTCGTCGGTACCCTCCTCGGACTGCTCGCGGGGTCCTTCCGTGGCCGGGTCGACGCGGTGATCATGCGCGTCGTCGATGTCCTCCTCTCGATCCCCGCCCTGCTGCTCAGCCTCTCGGTGATCATCCTGCTCGGCTACGGCACCGTGAACGCCGCCGTGGCCGTGGGAGTCACCAACGTCGCGATGTTCGCCAGGCTCGCCAGGTCAGAGGTCCTGGGAGTGGCGTCCTCCGATTTCGTGGAAGCGGCCTACGGTTCCGGCGGCACCGCCTGGTCGGTGCTGTGGCGTCATATCCTGCCGAACTCCCTCACCCCGGTCCTCGCGCTCGCCGCCCTGCAGTTCGGCAGTGCGATCCTGCAGCTGTCCACCCTCGGCTTCCTCGGCTACGGTGCCCCGCCGCCCACCCCGGAATGGGGACTCATCATCTCCGAGGGACGTGACTTCATCGCCACCTCCTGGTGGCTGACCGTCCTGCCCGGCCTGGCGATCGTCCTGGTCGTCCTGGCCACCAACCACCTCAGTCAGGCGCTCCGGCGCATCGACGGGAAGGTCCTCCGATGACCGGCACAGACCGTGCACCCCATACCTCCCACACCCCCGGCACGCCCGGCACGCCCGGGGACAGTCCCCTGCTCGAGATCAACGACCTCGCGGTCAGTTACCGCACCCGGGGCGGCACCGTCCCGGCGGTGAAGAACGTCTCCCTGACCGTGGGGAAAGGCAGGGTCACCGCCATCGTCGGTGAATCCGGCTCCGGGAAGACCACCTCCGCCATGGCGGTCCTCGGCCTGCTGCCCGGCAACTCCGAGGTCACAGGAACCGTCCGGCTCGACGGACAGTCACTCACCGGACTGACGGAACGGGAATGGCGCAGGATCAGGGGCAGGCGCATCGGACTGATCCCGCAGGACCCGAACAACTCCCTCAACCCGGTCAAGACCGTCGGCGAATCCGTGGGTGAGGGCCTGCGCATCGCCCCCCGCGCCGTACGGCTGTCCGCGGCCGACAGGAGGAGGAAGGTCCTCGACCTGCTGGGCCAGGTCGGCATCGACGATCCGGCACTGCGGTACAGCCAGTACCCCCACCAGCTCTCCGGCGGGATGAAGCAGCGCGCCCTCATCGCAGCCGCAGTGGCCACCGAACCCGACCTCATCATCGCAGACGAACCGACCAGTGCACTCGACGTCACCGTCCAGCGGGCCGTCCTCGACCTGCTCGACCGGATGAAGGAGGAGCTCGACCTCGGCATCCTGTTCATCACCCACGACCTCGCCGTGGCCGGGGACCGCTCCGACAACCTCGTCGTCATGCAGGCCGGGGAGGTCCGGGAATCCGGTCCGACCGCAGAAGTTCTCACCCACCCCCGCGACCCCTACACCAGGCAGCTGCTGTCCGACGCCCCGTCCCTTGCCGGGGCGACGGTCAAGCGCGGGTCACGGCGTCACCGCCCGGGTGCCGAACCCGGCACACCGCACTCGGGTACACCGGAGTCCGGCACACCGCAGTCGGGCACCCTGCTCACCGTGGACTCTGTGGGCAGGACCTTCGGCTCCACCACCGCCGTCGACGAGGTCTCCTTCACCGTCGCCAGGGGGACCACCCACGCCGTCGTCGGTGAATCCGGGTCGGGGAAATCCACCCTCGGCAGGATCGTCACCGCGTTCGAGCACCCCGACTCCGGTTCCGTGACCCTCCACGGCGAACAGGGTGACCTGCGGATCGACACTCTCGACAGGGCAGGACGCCGCGCACTGCGACGGCGCGTCCAGATGGTGTACCAGAACCCCTACAGTTCACTCGACCCACGACAGACCGTCGGCAGGATCCTCGCCGAACCTCTGAAGAACCTGACCGACCTGTCGTCCGACGCGATCCGCGAGAAGGTCACGGACATCCTCGGACGTGTGGCACTGGGCACAGGAACCGGTACAGGAACCGGGGCGGGAACCGGGGCGGGGGGCATCGCGCAACGGCGTCCCTCCGAACTCTCCGGTGGTCAGAGGCAGCGCGTCGCCGTGGCGAGGGCACTGATCCTCGACCCCGAGCTGGTCGTCTTCGACGAGGCGGTCTCCGCCCTCGACGTGACGGTGCAGGCCCAGATCCTCCGCCTTCTCGACGAACTGCAGCAGGACCTCGGACTGACGTACATCTTCATCTCGCACGACCTGTCCGTGGTCCGCCAGATCGCCGACACGGTGTCGGTGATGAGCCACGGACGTCAGATGGAGACCGGGCCGACCGGGGAGATCTTCAGCAGTCCCCGCACACAGTTCACCCGGGACCTGCTCGCCGCCATTCCCGGACGCCGTTTCCGCCCCGACGGGCTTAGTCTGGGCCTATGACCGAAACCACCGCCTCCGCGGACATCATCGACTTCCTGGCCGGCCTCGACCCGGACTCGGAGATCTCCGGGCAGGTCGCCCGCCTCCGCCACAACCGTGCCCAGGCCCGCGACAATGCACAGCAGTCGTTCCACGCCCTGTTCGAACCGGAGACCCCGGGAGACTTCACCCTCGCCGAACGATATGCCGTGGCAGCATTCGTCTCAGGTCTGCACGGAGGTGCCACCGCCGGCGCCCGGGCCGCGAGCTTCTACACCGACCTTCTCGTCGACGAACTGGACGGGGACGCCACCCCGGAACAGGCCGACGAGTTCCTCACCACCCTGGCAGCCGTCGTCTCCGATGCACGCGCTCACGTCCACGGTTCAGGGGTCACCGCACCCTACGGCGTGTACCGTGAACCGGATCTCGCCGCCGAATCGGCCCCCGGCCCCGAGTTCCGCCTCCTCGACCGCCAGCGGGACACCTTCGGCCCACGACTGTCCGCGGCACTCGAGTTCAGTCATGTGCTCGTCCTGCACCCGCGCGACTCCCGGGCGGAACGCCTCAGACCGCTCGCGGCGGTGGGATGGTCCCCGACCGAGGTCGTGCGCCTCGCCCAGCTCGTGTCCTTCCTCACCTTCCAGATCCGCACCGCACACGGTCTCGGCGTCCTCGCCACAAAGTTCGTCCCCCAGGGTGACATCCGGCAGCCGGGCATGACAGTCGGCGCACGCCAGGCGGACACCCCCCACCGCCCGCTGCACGCCGACCCCGCGCCGGGGACCGGGGTTGACGCCGGTTTCGAGGTCATCACTTACCCTGACCTGGTGCGACCCGCAAGGTTCGTCACCCACTCACTCGGCTGGGTGCCGTGGGTCCCGCCGGTGGAGGAGGCCGACCTCACCGACAGGCAGAAAGAGGCTCTCGTCGACCCGCTGCGCGCGAAGTCCGCCTACTTCCGGCTGCTCGCCCGCGACCCTGACTCCCTCGAGGCGCGCACACTGACCGACCGGGACATCTTCTTCAACGTCACCGACGGAGTCGGGCGAGCTGAACGTGAACTCTCCGCCGCGGTGACGAGCCGCTTCAACGGCTGCGTGTACTGCGCGTCAGTGCACACCGGACGGACCATCGCAGAATCCGCCTCCGACGGTGACGCCCGTGCGAAAGCGGACGCCGTCCAACGCCTCTGCGACGAGGGGGTGACCGCCGACCTGGGCTCGGACCTGTGGAATGCGGTCCGGGACGCCTCGGTCGCACTGGCCGCCTTCCCGGTGCGCTTCGGCACCTCCCACGTCGCCTCCCTGCGGGACGCCGGACTGGAGGACGCCGAGATCATCGACGTCATCAACGCGGCGTCCTTCTTCAACTGGGCGAACCGTCTGATGCTGTCCCTGGGCGAGCCGGAACTGCCGAAGCGGTTCCGCTGATAGTCGGTGCAGTCCGGCCGGAACGACTGCGGGGAGAAGTCATGTACCTGGGTGGGGGAATGACTTCTCCCCGCTCGTAGTTTCACGTCGTTGCCCCTCACATGACGGGTATGTAAGGTTAGGTAAACAAGCCTTTTCGAGGGTGACAGGAGTGGCTGGATGGCTGCGCGTGATGAGTGGGAACCGTTGGACGGCTGGAATGTACCGGTCCTGTTGCGTGGAAAGGTCGAACTGGTCGCCGACGGGCAATTGTCCTCTGGTGACGGTGGTCTGGTGAGGGGTCTGCGGGCGGCTGATGGGCAGGATCACTCCGGAGAAGCAGTTGAAGTTCTCGACTGGGAAGATCTGCAGATTCGGACTTACGACAACGGAATCCATCCAGCGTACTGGCCGCCGGACCTTTCTGAATACGGAGTCCGTTCCGGAGAAGGAAACAACGTCAAGGAGGCAAATTTCCTAGCGGCAGCAGCTGGCATTCAGTTCTTGGAGCGCGGACTGCATGAATACAATGCTGTCGGCTTGTGGGATCATTATTACGGCAATACTGGCGAACTCTTCGTGTTATCGAGTGCAGTTGTTGACCAGTGGATGGTAGAGATGAATACGGACTACGGCAGGGGTGGCCTCGGAGAATTCGTGGATCCACCGGGGCCACTGGTTCTCATGGACAGGGAATATGCGATAAATCGAGCGGTGCAGATTGCGAAGGGTCGGGGGGCATCGCTGAAATATACGTACTCTTCCAGATGGAGATTGACTGCCGGGATCAGTGGCGACTATGTGCATTCTCTTGGGCGTCATAGTTCTTCGACATTGACAACGGTTATTGCACGGCCGTACCCCAATGGCGTCACCTATGTTCAGTTTGAGCAGGTTGTCTATTACTTCGATCACTATGATTTTGCCTACCACGATACTCGGTGGGGGGCGTGGCAGGAGAACATGGTGAATGTTGCGTACGAGGGTATGAGACTTGGAATTGCTAAACCATTTGAGGTCCAGGGAGAGAGTGCCCCTGTGACCGGTTTTAGGGCAGTCTAGGGACGGTGAGGTTCTGCAATCTTGATGACCCGGACAGGCGTCGCGATGCACGGGTCTCACTGTGGACAGTTTTGGCGGTTGTCCTTGTCGGCACCGGACTGGCAATTGGCTGGTGGGCATCTGATCTATTGAGTGACCGCTATCGCATTTTTCTTGAGGGCGTTTTTGGTATGGTTGATCGGCGAGACGTCAAGGTATCAAGGAATCCGCTGACGGGTGAAGGAATGCTGCTGCTACTCCTGTGTTCGGTCCCGCTCGTCGGCTATGTCGTGGCCTGGGTTGCCTGGGCGGTGCGGAGCCCTGCGGTGGGGAGGTTCCGAGACATATGGAAACTGTTTCTTGCAGGTGTTCTCGTGGCACTGTTCCCTGTCGTGTTGTTCATGTCCATCGGAGAGTGGCTTCTCATCGACGCGTGAGGGCGCGTGAGGGGTTGTCGATGCGGTGCCGGGCCCGGGGCCCGGTCGGAGGGGCCGGTCGGAGTCGGTCGGAGTACAGCGAAGTTCTGAAGCACTCCGGGTCACCGGCGTAGCCTGGGGCCATGACTGACACCACCTCCCTGTTCTCAGACGCCCTGCCCGTCGTTCTCGGCGGCAATACCTTCGGCTGGACCTCGGACGCCGAGGAATCTCAAGCTGTCCTGGATGCTTTCGTATCCGGCGGTGGATCGCTCATCGACACTGCCGACATGTACTCCCAGTGGGGTGAGGGACTGTCCGGCGGGGAGTCGGAAAGGGTGCTCGGGCAGTGGTTCGCGGCGTCCGGAAAGCGCTCTGACGTGGTGCTCGCCACCAAGGTCGGCGCGATCCAGTCGGCGCCGGGTCTGGAGCGCGGCGTGGTCGACCGGAACCTCGACGACTCCCTGAAGCGGCTCCAGACCGACGTCGTGGACCTGTACTACTACCACTACGACGACGAATCCGTGTCTGTCGAAGACCAGGTCGCCACCGCCGCTGCGCTGGTCGAATCCGGCAGGGTGAAGCACATCGGGCTGTCGAACTACACGCCGGACCGGATGCGCGAGTTCTTCCGCATCGCCGCAGGTTCGCCCGCCGCCCCGGTCGCGATCCAGCCCCAGTACAGTCTGCTGGCCAGGTCCGGTTATGAGAAGGACTACGCACCTGTGGTCACCGAGCAGGCTGCTGCCGGGCATGACGTCGCCGTGTTCTCCTACTTCTCACTGGCGTCCGGCCTGCTCACGGGCAAGTACCGTTCTGCCGGGGACATCGCCGGAACGTCTCGTGAGGGAATGGTCTCCGGATACCTGGCAGGTGGGGCTGACCCCTTCGCCGTTGTCTCGACTCTCCTCAGCGTGGCTGAGGGTCGCGGGCAGGAGCCCGCGACGATCGCCCTCGCCTGGCTGCGGGCGAAGGGTGTCACGGCTCCGATCGCCTCTGCCCGGACGGTGGAGCAGGTCGGTCCGCTGCTCGCCGGGGCATCGCTCGTCCTTGACGATGACGAGGTCGAAGCCCTGGATGCGGTGTCCGCCAACTTCTGACCTGCCGTTCGGTGAAGGTTCGGTGCCGTGTGATGCAGTGATGTGGCGTGGCGTGGTTCGGGCGTGGCGTGTTTCTGGCGTGGCGTGGCGTGTTTCGGGCGTGGCGTCCGCGGGTTGTGCTCTGAGTCCGCGGGTTGTGTCGGTTCTGGGCGAGAAGCGACACAACCCGCGGACTTCTGACACAACCTGCGGACGCCACGTTGTCAGATCCCCTGCATACCTGCAGTGCGCGTAGAGAGTCCGCGGGAACGGCATGAACGTCCGAAGAGTATCTGAAGAGACCTGACTGAGGTTTTTCTGTAGGGAATCCACAGAGCGTCCACAAGGTGGGCGCAGGGTCGGCGAGCCTGTGGACACAGGGTGTGACAGGACGTCGGGAGTGCAGTTGACTTGGCGTCCATGAACTCCGGGGGAGAATCGCGGCAGGGGTTCCGCGAACGCACTGCACACAGCACGCCACCACAGCCACCACAGTCACCACAGCCACTACAGCCACCACAGTCACCGGGCCCGGTCACTCCCGGTGCTCTCCTCCCGCTTCACCGCGAGTGCACACCGACGGACTGGTACATCAGGAGGATCCCCTGGCGCCGGTCCAACTTTCCTTCTCCCGTTCCCGACTGCCGGCCCTTCACCCGTGCCGAACTCACGCGTCTCGGAGTGTCCAGGGCGACCCTCCGGGACCGGTGGGTGAGCGTCGACTACGGCATGTTCATCCGCGATGAACAGCAGTTCCCTGAGACGTCATCTTCTACCGTGTACGGGCGTCGGATCCACCCGGCGACCTTGGTGCTGGCTCACCTCATCCGGCATCCGCGTCGCATCGCGACCTCTTTCGCGGCTGCGGTGTTCTACGGCATGAGGTACTTCGTCGATGGTGAGCAGCTCGAGTTCCTTACGCCGAAAGGCACCCGCCGGTCGGCATGCCCACCGCACGTGATCCTGTACCCCACCAGGTACATCGAGCGTCACCGCGCGGCTGCGTCGCCGGTGCTCGACGACCGTCCGGACCTGCTGCGTACGGATCCCCGGACCACCCTGTCGCGGATGCTGCGCAGGGTGTCGGTGCCGGACGCCACCCGTGACCGCTGCTGGCAGGTGCCTGACCTGTCGACGGTGCGTCCGGGATTCACCCGGGAGTTTCTGAGGTGCGTGCAGGTCAGTGATGCTTTCCATCAGGCTCTGGGGGCGACGGTGGTGGGCAGTCCGGCAGCGCTCGGGCTGCCGGGAGGGGTGGATGCCACGGACGCGGCCCGTGTCCTGGGCTACACGGATGTCGGGGCGGAGTCGCCTCCGGAGACGGTGCTGCGACTGGCGGTGGGGGATCTGGCCCCGGGACTGCACAGCCAGGTCCCGGTTTTCCGCGACGACGGTACCCTGCTGACCACCTCCGATCTCGCGTGGGAGGACAGGGGTCTGCACCTGTTCTATGACGGTGTGCACCATCTGCGCCGGGCGCAGCGTGACCATGATTCGAGGGTCCTGGCGGTCCTGCAGCGTGACGGTGGCCGGGTGCTGCGGGTCACGGCCGGGGATCTCCGGGACGTCAGGGCTGTAGCCGCTCTGCGCCGGAGGGTGGCGGTGGCGCTGGGGTGAGACGGTGGGCCGGAGAGAGAAGCAGGGGGGACGCCACCAGTGACCACTCTGCAGCCACCGTGCAGCCACCGTGCGGTCACTCTGCCACAACTTCGGCGCCACCCTGCATCACCCCTGACCGTCACGGCCCCGCTGACATCGGTGTTCGTCATCTGACTTCGGTCCGGGCACGCACATCTGTAGTGTATGGGCGTTATGAATTCGACCGCTCCCCGCTCCTACCGTCGGGACGTCGATGGCCTTCGAGGGTTGGCGATAGCTCTCGTGGTCATCTTCCACGTCTTCGTGGGACGGGTGTCTTCCGGCGTGGACGTCTTCCTGCTCGTCGGCGGCATCTTCTTCTTCGGGCCGCAGATCCGCAATGCCCTCAGTCCCACCGGGCAGACTCTGGTCCAGTCGGTGGTGCGGCTGTTGCGGCGTCTCTATCCTGCTCTCCTCACGGTGGTGACGGTGACCATGGTAGCGGGGCTGGTGGTGTATTCCCGGCCGAGGTGGGTGCAGACGGCGCAGGACGCCGCGGCGTCCCTCCTCTACCGTCAGAACTTCCACCTGGCGTCCCAGGGGCAGGACTATGCCGCGGTCGGTCGTGACGTGAGCCTGTACCAGCACATCTGGTCGATGTCTGCGCAGCTGCAGATCTACCTGGCGTCACTGGTGGTCATCGTCGTTGTCGCGTGGCTTGTCCGCAGGTGGCGTCGGGACGGTTCCGGGGTGCGTGCGGTGAGCGCGGTGACTGTCCTTCATCTGCTGCTCGTCGTCGCGACGGCGGCGAGTTTCGTCTACGCGGTGTACCTGCACAGTGTCGACCAGGGGTGGAACTACTACTCGCCGGTGAGTCGTTTCTGGGAGATCGGTCTCGGCGGTCTGCTGGGTATCTGGCTGGTCAACCGGGAACTGCCTGCGGGTGTGGCGAGGTTCCGTGTCCCCGCCGGGATCGTGGGGGTTGTCCTCATCATTGCGACGGGACTGTTCCTCGACGGCGCGGCCCAGTTCCCCGGCCCGTTGACCCTGATCCCCCTGACGGGTGCGACGCTGGTGATTCTGGCGGGTAATCCTGTCGCCGACCGGTCTGACCGGTCCGACCGTGCCGACCGGTCCGGTGAACTGGTGGGTGTCTCTGCTGTGCTGGTGACCCGCCCTTTCCAGTTTCTGGGCCGGGTCTCCTACAGCCTGTACCTGTGGCACTGGCCGTTGCTGGTCCTGGCCACGTTCCATTTCTCCACGGTGACGGGGCCGACGCGCACCGCCGGGGTGCAGGGCATCACCGCGACCCTGGGCCCCCGGAGGGGCGTCGCGGTCGGTGTGGCGGTCATCGTCCTGTCCCTGGCACTGGCGTGGCTGACCCAGCGCTACATCGAGACTCCGCTGCGTGAGGCGCGTAAGCCGACGCGGTCGTGGTGGCCGGCGTCACGGGAGGCGTTGCGGAGCAGGCCTGCGGTCGCTGTGGTGGGTACGGCGGTGGTGGTCAGTGCCGCGGTGGTGTCCACGGGGCCGGTGATGGAGTACCGGGAGAATGCCCGCCTGTCGGCGATGGACGCCGAGGACCTTGACCCGGCGCAGTACCCGGGCCCGCGGGCCTTCCTGGAGGACGCCCCGGTTCCTTCCGACGTCCCGGTGCGTCCCGATCTGAGCAGTGAGAAGCATATGCTGCCTCCGACGCAGGATGACGGGTGTTACGCCCGGTTCAGTGACACGGACATCGTGCTGACCCACGATTTCAACGATTCCTCGGAACCGTGTGTCTACGGTGACGTGAATTCGCGTCGAACGATCTATCTGGCAGGTGGTTCGCATTCGGAGCATTACCTGCCGGCGTTGGACGTGGTGGCGAAGTCGCAGCACATCCGCATTGTCCCGATCCTCAAGATGGGGTGTGTGCTGGGTATGCCTCTGCCGCGGCTGGGTGGTGACGAGTACCCGGAGTGTGCGGAGTGGGACGCCAGGGCCCAGCAGTACATTTTCGACAATCCGCCGACTGACGGGGTGTTCATGACGGTCACCCGTCCGACGACCATCGAGGGCGACGGCCCGGACCAGACGCCCACGGAGTACGTGGACATGGTGAGGAAGCTGTCGGACGCCGGGATCCACACCTGGGGCGTCCGCGACACCCCGTGGAACATGCAGGCCCCGGGTGAGCAGGGGAACGGACGCCTGTGTGTGGCGGAGGGACTGCTCGGTGACGGCCCGGGCCAGGACTGCGGGACCGACCTGAACCTGGCTATGGCCGAGGTGAATCCGGCGCTGGTGGCGTTGGACGGTCTCGATGTGACCGAGGTTGACCTGACGGATTCGATGTGCCGCGACGGCCGGTGCCCGGCGGTCGTCGGCAATGTCCTGGTCTACCGTGACGGGCAGCATTTCACTGACGTCTTCTCCCAGATGCTCGGCCCGGAGCTGGAGCGTCAGATGTTCGACCCGGATGCGGTCGCCGCGATGAAGAGCGCACAGGAGAAGGCGGTCGCCGACAACGGCGGGACGTCCGGTGTGTCGGGCGAATTGCTGCCGAAGGATGTGCGCCGCATGCCGAAGCCGGGCGAGGAAGGCTACGAGGAAGGCTACGTGGAAGGCTACGTGGAAGGCTATGACGCCGGTACCGCCGCAGAGGATGACGGCACCGCCACCACTTCCGCCACCGCCGCCACCACCTCACAGGGGAGCCCGCCGGCACAGCAGTCCACTGTTGACGGCTCCGCGCGGTAGGCTCAGTCACCGCCATGATCAGTACTTTCGACAGGCCGGGGGAGCCCCGCCGACGCAGTCTCCTGCACCGCAGGGACATTGACGGCCTGCGTGGACTGGCGATCGCCCTGGTGGTCGTCTTCCATGTCTTCGTCGGCAGGGTCTCCTCCGGTGTCGACGTCTTCCTCCTTGTCGGGGGAGTGTTCTTCTTCGGTCCGCAGATCCGCAACGCCCTGAACCCGGCGGGACTCACCGTGGTCCAGGCGTTCCTCCGCATTTTCCGTCGCCTCTACCCGGCTCTCGTCGTGGTGGTGGGGGTCACCCTGGCGGTGGCGGTGGCGGTGTTCGCCCGGGTGCGGTGGGAGCACACTGCCGGGGACGCCGTGGCGTCCCTGCTGTACCACCAGAACCTGCATCTGGCGTCCGAGGGGGAGGACTACTCCGCCATCGGTTCCGACGTCAGCCTGTACCAGCACATCTGGTCCATGTCCGCACAGATGCAGGTGTACGCGGGAAGCCTGCTGGTCATCACTCTCGTGGTGGGGGTGGTCTCCACGCTGCGGAGGAAGCGGGCGGGTGGATCACCGGCCCGTGGCCTCCTCATCGTCGTGACAGCGGCAAGTTTCATCTACGCCGCCTACCTGCATGCCACGGACCAGGGCCTGAACTACTACTCGCCCCTGACCCGGTTCTGGGAGATCGGTCTCGGCGGGATTTTCGGCCTGTACCTGCTCAACCGTCCTTTTCCCCGCAAGGTCCGGGTGCCGGCGGGGGTGGTCGGCGTGGTGCTGATCATCGGTACCGGCCTTTTCCTCGACGGTGCCGCGCAGTTCCCGGGACCGTTGACCCTCATCCCGTTGGCGGGCGCGGCCCTGGTGATCCTGGCGGGCAACGCCGACAGTGCCGACAGGGCCGACAGTGCCGAAAGGGCCGGTACCACCGCCCCTGTCGGCGTCCCGGCCCTGCTGGTCACCCGCCCCTTCCAGTTCCTGGGCAGGATCTCCTACAGCCTGTACCTGTGGCACTGGCCGCTGCTGGTCCTGGCGACGTACCTGTGCTCCCCGGACTCCACCACGGAGGTGGCGTCAGGTGGACTCCACGGCATCACCGCCTCCCTCGGTGGCACCCGGGGGACACTGGTCGGTCTCGGCGTCATAGCCCTGTCCCTCCTGCTCGCCCAGCTCACCTACCGTTTCGTGGAACGTCCGCTGCAGCAGCAGCGCAAGCCTCAACGGTCGTGGGTGCTGTTCCGGCGGGGGTACCTGGCCGGGCCGTTACGGACGGGGAAGGGCCGGGCGAAGGCGGTCGCCGCGGTACTTCTCGCGGTGGTCACCGGTGGCGTCATGGGTTTCAGCCCGTGGGTGCGGGCGGCCAACGAGAGCAGGACGAAGGCCCTCACCGTCGCCGACGTGGACCAGTCCCTGTACCCGGGGCCGGCGGCCCTGCTCGACGACGCCCCGGTTCCTCAGGTCGGGGAGGTTCTCCCGGATCCGATCAACGCCGACCCGATGATGGCGGACACTCTCAAGGACGGCTGCGTCGCACTGTTCGACACCACTGACCTGGTGTTCACGAAGATGACGAACACCACCGACGAGCCGTGCGAGTACGGTGACACGGAATCATCGCGCACCATGTACCTGGCCGGTGGGTCGCATTCGGAGCATTTCCTGCCGGCACTGGACCTCATCGCCAGGGAACGGCACGTGAAGATCGTGCCCGTCATCAAACTGGGCTGTGTGCTCGGAATGGGTGACCTGCCGAAGTGGGACGGTTCCGAGTATCCGGAGTGCGCGGAGTGGGACAGGAAGGCCCAGCAGTACATCCTCGACAATCCGCCGACCGACGGGGTCTTCATGACCGTCACCCGTCCCACGACCATCCAGGGCGACGGTCCAGACCAGGTCCCCGCCGAGTACGTGGACATGGTGAGGAAGCTGTCGGACGCCGGGATCCACACCTGGGGAATGCGTGACACCCCCTGGGTGATGAGCAGCCCCGGCGTCCAGGGCAATGTGCGGGTGTGCGTCGCCGAGGGCCGGTACACCGCGGGGGACGCCACGAAAGACTGCGGCATCGACCGGGAAGAGGCGGTCAGCGCGGTGAACCCGGCGGTCAGCGCCTACCGTGGTCTGGACATCACCGAACTGGATGTCACGGACGCCCTGTGCACGGACACCCGCTGCCCGGGAGTGGTCGGCAATGTGCTGGTCTACCGCGACGCCCAGCACCTGACGAACCTTTTCGCGGCGATGCTGGCACCGGAGATCTACCGCCAGATGTACGACGGCGGGTCGATCAGCGGTTCGGCGTCCGCCACCCGGGGCCCTTCAGCCACCGGAGGAGGGGACACCACCGACGGTCCTGCGCCGAAGGACGTGCGCCGGGTGCCGAAGCCGCTGGAACCCGGCTACACCGAAGCTGACCCCTCCCTGCTGGAGGAGGATTCCGGTGCGGGCAGATCGACAGCACCGTCGCGCCCGGCGTCGCAGTCTCCGACACGTCCGCCGGCAGCACCGGAGCCTGCCCCCGCACCTGCCCCTGAGCCTGCACCGGTGCCGGACACGGGTGGAACCGGCGGGGTCGTGGACAACGACTACGACGGGTACGACGACTACACCGGTGCGGTGATCCCCGGCGGGGTGGCGGACCCGGCGTACTACGGCAACTACTACGGCAACCCGTACGGCTACGGATACGGATACTGACGCCGGAGCGGGCGGGACTCCCCTGGCGGGAATCCCCCGGCAGCCCGTCAGGAGTCGTCGTCGCTGACCTCCATGAGGTCGCGGACGGTGGCGAATTCGTCGAGCCCCATCTGCTCCAGCATTCCGGGACCCTCCTCAGGCCACACGTCGGCCCCGTGGACGGGCAGGAAACTCAGGGAGTCCCCGTCGGGCAGGCAGAAGACCACGGAATCCTGCGCGGTGAGGTTGAGCAGGGCGTCCCCGAGCAGGTCGTCGGGGAAGAGGGTGACGAGGATGACCTCTGTGGGCCCGTCGGCGGAACTGTCGGCGTCCCCGTCACCGGGGGCGACGGCACCCACCACCTCAGGCAGTGAGACACGCAGCTCCGGTGCCGACCGGATCCCCTCCAGGTACGCCTGTGCCAGATTCTGCCGGTGCAGTCGCAGGTTCGTGTCCTCGTCCTGGAGGGTGCGTACGAACACGGGGGCCGTCGGGTGGAGGAACTCCTCGGGGCGGGTCTCCTGGTCCACCGCCCATTCCGCGTAACTGCGGAACTCAGGGGAGGGATCGCCCGAGAGGAACTGCAGGTCCCTGTTCGCGGCGAACTTCGCCTCGGAGAGTTTCGCGGCGGATCCCGCCAGGGGGGCGTTGATCCCGTAGTAGGACCACTGCGGACTGGTGGTGGGGTTGTGCCGGAAAACAACCTGTGCGATGAAATCTCCGGGGGAGACGGGGCCGGTAGCGGGTTCGGTCATGGTGTGCCTCCGATGTTCAGTGGCGGTGCGCCGGGGTTCCGTGCGGTACCGGAGGTGCGGGAAGGTCGGTGAAGCCCGGGCAGATGATCATGCCCCCAGTATGCCGCAGGTGTTCACACCAGCGTGGGAAGCACCTCCCGGAGGATCTCACGCGCCGTTTCCTCGCACGCTGCCCGGTCGGCGGGGACGAGTCCGATGCGGGTGCGCCGGTCGAGCAGGTCACTGACCGTCAGAGCGCATTCGTGGGTGACGTGGAACTCCAGTTCCGCCCGGACGACGTCGATGTCGTGGGTGCTGTGGCCGACGGTGTCGAGGGGATTGTCCACTGTGGCGTCCCGGAGGACCTCGGGGGCTTCACAGCCGAACCTGCCGACCATCGACGTGGGAAGGCCGTCGAGGTCCGCTGGGTCGACCCCGGCGGAGGATTCCGCGGTCGGTGCGCCGACGACCGGGGTGGACGCCGTGACGCACGGACCGGCGGTCACCCCGGATCCGGCGAGGAACCGGGCCGCGGCGTCGACGGCTCTCTCGGCGACGAGCCGGTATCCGGAGTGTCCGACCTCCGGGGCCGTGACAGTGCCGGGGAAGTTCGCTCCGGGGATCGTCCTGCCCGGGTCCGGTATCCGGGAGCCGGTCGCGTCACCGGTCGTGTCGATGATCACCCCGGCCTCGACCTGGAAGACCTCGGGGAGGGGGCGCCTCAGTTCCTCCCTCAGCAGGTCCGTGGCAGGTCCCGAACCCGGTCCTGAATCCGGTGCCGGGTCGGTGCAGGGGGGCAGGGTGTCTGTCAGGGTGACGCGGGCGACGGTGCCGTCGGTGTGGATTCCGGTGGCCCCGCAGTACGTCAGCACCCGGGCACCGTAGCCGGCGGCGGTGCGGGCGAGTGCGGCGACGAGGCGACCGTCGTCGACGTGCCGGACGCCGCGGAACAACCCGTGCCCCGCTTCAGCCCCCACACCGTGCCCCACACCGTACCCGATGCCGTGCCCCACACCGTGCCCGCTGAACAGGGTGAGGATCCGGGCAGGCAGAGGACGTCTCCCGGTTGTACCTGCTCCCGTACCCGCACCCGTCCCTGCTCCCGGGACCGTGTGCGGCACTGCGCCACCGGTCCGGCTTCCGGCCAGGTGCGGGGCCGTGAGCTCGGTGAGGATCCTGCGTTCCCGGGCCAGTCTCCCGGGACGGCCCAACCCGCCCAGTCTGCCCAGCCTCCCCGGCCTGCCCCGCGCACGCGGTCCCGTCGCGGCACGCGGATTCGTCGACCAGTCCACGGTCAACGAAGAGATGGCGTACACGGGCTGGCGCAGGAAACGTTCCGAGTCGGAGTCCTGTCGATTATACGCATCTAGAGGTGCAGAAGAGACGGGAGGAGAAACTCAGGCAGGTGGCGTCCCGGATCGCCGCGGAGACCCCGGACGCCACCACCCACGTCATCACCCTCGACGTCACCGACCCCGGATCCGTGGACGCCCTGGCCACCCGCGTCGCCGGGCTCGGCGGCGTGGACCTGCTGGTCAACAATGCCGGCGGTGCGCGCGGCCTCGACAGCGTCCTCGACGCCGACATCGGGGACTGGCGCTGGATGTACGAGGCGAACGTCATCGGGACACTCCAGGTCACCCGGGCCCTGTTCAGCGAGCTGAAGAAGACCGCCGCACCCCAGGTCATCAACATCGTCTCCGTCGCGGGACGGTGGGGCTACCGGGGTGGGGCGGGGTACAACGCCGCGAAATTCGGTGAGACGGCGCTGACCGACGTGATGCGCATCGAGTTCGCCGACGAGGGAGTGCGCGTCTGCCAGATCGACCCGGGCAGGGTGGCCACCGACTTCAGCCTGAACCGGTTCAAGGGGGACGCCGGACGTGCCGGAGCGGTCTACGCCGATGTCCTCAACCTGCAGGCGGGGGACATCGCCGAGACCGTCCGCTGGGTGGCGGACCGCCCGGCGCACATGGACGTGGACACGGTGATGATCCGGCCCGTCGACCAGAACCTCAGGATCTGAGACGTCCCTGACCTGTCAGTTCCTCCGCCAGGGCGTGGAAGTCCGGGGAGGGGTTGCCGAAACGGTGCAGGGTGACCGCCAACGACTGCTCCTTCAGCCAGTAGCGCAGTTCGACCCGGCCGGAGGCGGTGACGGCGTCGTCGAGGACGGTGACGTCAGGGCGCCCCGCCAGCTCTTCCAGTGTGGTGTGGGCGACACGTCCGACGAAACGGACCCTGGCAGGCTCGTCGCCGAGGGCGTCGAAGAGCAGCAGTGAGGTGAAGGTGGCGTCGTCGACGGTGCGGGCGGGGGGAGTGCCCAGGGTGTCCGTCGCCGTCGCCAGCACCTCAGTCACCCGGGGGTCCACGGCAGGATCGGCGAGAACCTGGACCGGTGCTGCGGCGCGCCGGGCGGCGGCGAGGGTGCGTGCCACCTCCACGGCCGTGGCGTCCGCGCTGACCCGCAGCACAACCTCCGTGGGCAGGTAGCGGAAGATGTTCGCCTCACTGTGCAGGCCGGTGACGTCGCGCGGTGTCCCGAACTCCGTGTTCCAGGTGTCCCTGTCGTCGAGTGCGGCGGTGGTGAGCCAGGCGAGGTCGGCGTCGTCGACGGACGCGGACCGGCCCAGGGCGGTGAGGAAGGCGTCCACCGCCCCTGACGCGTCCCCGGTCACCCCGGTACCGTCACCCGGCCCTGTACCAGGATCAGGCGCCCCGGCGTCATCGGACCAGGTGCCCATGAGCATCACATAGTTCGGGCCGCCGGCCTTCGACCCCAGCCCCACCGAGGACTTCTTCCACCCGCCGAAGGGCTGGCGCCGCACGATCGCCCCGGTGATGCCCCGGTTGACGTAGGCGTTTCCCACGCGCACCTTATCCAGCCACCTGCGGACCTCGGCGACGTCCAGGCTGTGGATACCTCCGGTGAGCCCGAACTCGGTGGCGTTCTGCAGGTCCAGGGCGTCCTCCAGGGTTTCGGCCCTCATCAGCCCGAGCACCGGGCCGAAAACTTCGGTGAGGTGGAAGAAAGAGCCGGGCTGCACGTTCGTCCGGATCCCCGGCGACCACAGGCGTCCCGTCCCGTCCAGCTGACGTGGGGTGACCAGCCATTCCTCACCGTCCTCGAGGGTCGTCAGCGCGCGGGTCAGTTTGTCGGAGGGCAGTTCGGTCAGCGGTCCCGTCGTCGCACGCAGATTCGTCGGCCAGTCCACGGTCAACGAAGAGGTGGCGTCCACGAGCTGGCGCAGGAAACGTTCCGAGTCGGCGACGGACCCGACGAGAATACCGAGGGACGCCGCCGAACACTTCTGCCCCGCATGGCCGAACGCCGAGGACACCAGGTCGGCGACCGCCAGGTCACGGTCGGCGGAAGGGGTGACTATGATCGCGTTCTTGCCGGAGGTCTCCCCGTTGATGCGCAGCCCGGGACGCCAGGACGAGAACATCGCGGCGGTGTCCGAGGAACCCGTGAGGATCACCCGGGAGATACCGGGGTGGCTGACCAGTGTCCGGCCGGTGGCCCGCTCGGCCGGGTACACCCCGCGCAGCAGGTCACGGGGGACACCGGCGTCCCACAGTGCCTCCAGTACCGCCATCGAGCAGTGGGGACTGGGCTTCGAGGGTTTGTGGATGACACCGGCACCGGCGGCGAGGGCGGCGAAGGTACCTCCGGCGGGGATGGCCAGCGGGAAGTTCCACGGCGGGGTCACCAGCACCACCTTGTCCGGGGTGAACCTGGCGTGACGGACCCTGTCCAGATCCTCCGCACTGTGCGCGTAGTAGCGGGCGAAGTCGACTGCCTCGGAAATCTCCGTGTCGGACTGGGCCACAGATTTTCCGACCTCGGCGGCCGCGACCGAGACCAGGTGACCGCGGCGGGAGGCGAGGGTGTCCGCGGCACGGGAGAGGACCTGTCTCTTTTAAACCACTATATGCGGATAAGAGACCGGGGGGACGAGGGTGGACCTTGTGGGCCCGTCTGGGGGACTGCGGGCGTCCCCGGCCCCGGGGGTGCNTTGTCCGGGGTGAACCTGGCGTGACGGACCCTGTCCAGATCCTCCGCACTGTGCGCGTAGTAGCGGGCGAAGTCGACTGCCTCGGAAATCTCCGTGTCGGACTGGGCCACAGATTTTCCGACCTCGGCGGCCGCGACCGAGACCAGGTGACCGCGGCGGGAGGCGAGGATGTCCGCGGCACGGTAGAGGACTGCCGCGCGCTCATGGGCGGGCCGGGCGGCCCACCGTCCGGCGGCGGCGGTGACCGAGGCGACGAGAGGGTCGATGTCCGCCTCCGTCACGGACTCCGGAGAGGACAGCTGGTCGAGGAACCCGGGTTCCGCGGACCGGGCGACAGCTGCGGCGGCCCAGTCCTGGTTGGCGGTGAGGGAGGGGTCGGTGTCCGGTTCACTCCGGAACCCGGGCAGCGGAGTGTCAAGGTAGCTGGTCTCCGGAAGGACCTCGGAGGAACGGTCCTGCCGGCGGTTGGGGGCCGGAGGTGTGCCGCCCTGTTCCTGCAGCAGTACCGCCAGGTCCGCCAGGGAGGACCGGAACCGGCGTTCCTCCCGGCGGAAGACGTCGTTGTCCGGGGCGATCCTGAAGATCCCGGACATGAAGTTGGTGGGGGCGGAGTTCTCCTCCAGGCGCCGGACGAGGTAGGACACCGCGACGTCGAACTCGCTGGGGCGCACCGCCGGCACGTAGAGCAGCAGCTGGCCCACGTCCCTGCTCACCGCACCGGCCTGGTCACCGGCCATGCCCTGCAGCATCTCGAACTCGACCTTGTCGGAGACGCCGCGTTCGACGGACAGGAGATGCGCGAAGGCGATGTCGAAGAGGTTGTGTCCGGCCACGCCCAACCGCAGCCCGCGGAGACTGTCCCTGGTCAGGGTCCGGTGCAGGACAAGCTTGTAGTTGGCGTCGGTGGCCTCCTTGGACGGGCAGGTGACCAGCGGCCACCCCTGCATCTCGGCGTGCACCGTCTCCATCGCCAGGTTCGCACCCTTGACGAGTCGGACCTTGATCCCCGCACCCCCGGCGTCCACCCGTCGGGCGCCGAAGGCGGCCAGTTCCTCCATCGCGGCGAGGGCGTCGGGCAGGTAGGCCTGGAGAACGATGCCGGCCTCGAGGTGTTTCGTCTCCGG
Organism: Corynebacterium provencense; assembly: GCA_900049755.1. Lineage (GTDB taxonomy): Bacteria > Actinomycetota > Actinomycetes > Mycobacteriales > Mycobacteriaceae > Corynebacterium > Corynebacterium neomassiliense. Next base: position 1,302,824 of record LT160592.1, on the reverse strand, counting down.
CAGACTCATCAGCCTCCGGAACACAGCGACGGTGAGTTTGAGGTCCCGGTACTCCTCCATGTCGAGGTTGATGAACTTCGACCCGGCGGGTGCTTTCGCCGCCTCGAGGTAGAGAGGGGTGAGCCGGTCGACGACATAGTCGACGGTGTCGCGGTAGCCCCACATGTTGATCTGGGAGGCGACGGAGGACGCCTTGACCGAGACGTAGTCGATGTCGTCCCGGGCGAGCAGTCGGCGGGTCTCCGCGAGGTGGTGGTCGGCCTCGTCCTCGCCGAGGACCGCCTCCCCGAGCAGGTTGATGTTCAGCCGGTGTCCGCCGGCGGTGAGGGTGGCGACGGCCCTGCCCAGCGGCCGGTCGTCGGCGTCGACGACCATGTGCCCGACCATGGAACGGATGCGGGACTTCGCCACCGGGACCACCACCCGGGGCAGGGTGGTGGCCAGTGCCGCACCTGCCCTGATCTGGGCACGGTCGAGGAGGGAGAGGGTCTTCGGGGTGATTTCCCCGAGGTCGGCGAGGGCTCTTGCCGCAGCGTCCGGGTCCTCGGTGCGTACCACGCGGTCGACGAACCCGACGGCGAAGTCGAGGCCCTGAGGGTCGGAGAGGACGGCGGCGAGGCGTCGGGCGGCACCGGTGCCTGCGGCTGTTCCCCGGCCTTCCGGACGGGCGGCGGTGAGCCAGGCCCGGACTTTCCCGGTGGCGGCGTCTGCCAGGCGGGTCAGCCCGGTGGTCGGGGTGGTGTTCGGGTCGGTCATGGTGGTGCCGGGCCTTTCTTCGGTGGGGTTTTCTGTGGGGGCTCTTCCGTGGGGGACTTCCCGGGGTCGGGAGTGCAGTGTGCGGCGCAGGTCCTTCCGGTGTGAAGCGGCAGTTCCGGTCTCCGGGGGGTTGTGAGTCAGAAAGGCGGGTGCGAGAATGCGGCCATGGCCACAGGAGCTCAGGCGGGTGCCGCGGCGAGAGGGCGACCCCGGATCCAGGAACAGGCGGACGCCCGGCTCTTATACACATCCAGATGGGTCTAAGAGAACGGGGGGTTCGTTCCCGGCAGACCTCTCAGCCCCCGGAAAACAGCGACGGTGAGTTTGAGGGCCCGGTTCCCCTCCGAGTTNCTGGTCAGCCGTGCGATGCGCCGGATACGGCGGGGAGGTGACCTGCTCCGGGTGGAACACGGTCACCGCAGCCTGCGGTTCTCCGCCTTCACGGTGAGTTTTCCGCGGATCAGTGTGGAATTCAGTACAGGAGGCGCCGACATGCCGGGGGAACTGCAGGCCTTCGACAGGCGGGCGACCGCGGTCATGGCGGCGCTGCGGATCTCCGGGGCGGACGCCTGGCCGACCACCCGGCGTGAGCCCGGGGACGGAGCGGCCGGGCCCCCGGTGGACGGGGACAGTCTGGGGGCGGACACGGTACGGGTGTTCTGGGAGCCGGGACAGCAGACCTGGGAGGCGTTCCTGTCCCAGACGGCAGGCCTTCTGGAGGCCTGCGGACGCAGCGTGGACGCGGTGCCCGGGGATCTGCTCTCCGCACTGTCCGTCCGGGTCGGGCAGGGCCTGCACGGGGTGAGGTGGAGACGGTCCGACCCGGGCACAGCTCCGGGTACAGGTTCAGGCACAGGCCTGCGTGCAGGCCACGCAGACCGTTACGGCGGCATGTCCGGTGAGCGAGACAGTGAACCGGTTTCTGACTCATTCAGCACAGGGTGGCAGGTTCCCGGACCAGGGTGGCAGGGGACGGCGGGAGGGGAACTCTCACCGGCTGAACAGGTCGCCGTCGCCCTGCGCAAGGAGATCACCGACTCCGGCTTCTCCGCCGGCGACCGTGTCACCGGTGGTGTCCTGGCGTCCCACATGGGCATACGGCAGTCCGTGGTGCGCGCGGCGATGCGACGTCTCGCCGACGACGGCCTGCTGGAATCCCGGGACGGTGTGTTCTCCCTGCCCCTCGTCACCGGCGCGGACATCATCGACCTCTACGCCGCGCGTCTGCAGGTCGGCACCGTCCTCCTGCGTGCCTGTGCGGCAGTGCCCCGCCACCGGCTGCTCGGCGCACAGACGGCACTGCGGATGCTGGAGGCCGCCGCAGAACGGGGGGACGCCGTGCGCGTCGACCAGGCCGACCTGTACTTCCAGCAGGAACTGGCGGAGGCGGCCGGTCTCCGCCAGTCCGCGCGCACCTTCCATTCCCTGACCCTGCGCCTGCAGATGTTCATCTCGGTGCTTCAGCTCAACTACGGTCCCGTGGTGGCCCGCATCGTCGCCGACGACCGTCAGATCATGAGTGCCCTGGTCAACGGCAATGCCCCGGTGGCGGTGTGGACGTGGGGGTCGAAGCTCGACAATGCGGTGCGGCACATGTCGGCCGCCGCCGCGGCGGGACTCCGGTTCGACGTCCGGCTCTGGGACAGTCTCACCGGGGGTGCCGGACAATGACCACCGTGCGGCGGGTCCTGGCCCCGGGCAGTCGGGGTGCGGTGAACAGTCCCTCCAGTTCCGTGGCGCCGTCGGCGTCAAGGTGCTCGAAAGGTTCGTCGAGCAGCAGCACCGGGGCGTCGGTGAGCAGCATCCGGGCGAGCAGGAGCCGGCGGCGTTGCCCACCGGACAGACTGTCGGGACCGTCCGCCAGCACCGTGGACAGTCCGTGCGGGAGCGCGTCCACCCAGTCCCTGAGCCCCACGGCCGTGAGGGTGGCGCGCATCAGGTCGTCCGGGGCGTCCGGTGCCCCGACGGCGAGATTGTCCCGCACGGTCGTGGCGAAGACGTGGGCGTCCTCGGGCAGGTAGGAGACGGTCCGGTGCAGCAGTTCCGGGTCGAGGTCCGTGAGCAGGACCCCGTCGAGGGTCACCGTTCCGTGCAGGGGTGGGAGCAGCCCGGCGAGGGTGAGCAGCAGAGTGGTCTTGCCCGTGCCGGACGCCGCGGTGACCGTGTGGACCGTACCGAACGGCAGGTCGAGGTCCGTGATGCCCAGGACATGGTCCCGGCCGTATGCCAGGCCGACCGCCTGCAGGTGCGGGGTGTCGCCGACCGTGGCGGCGGCGCTCCCGGACGTGCCCTCTGTATCTGACGTGCCGCCGGCCCGGTCCCCAGGGGGCTCCGGACCGGTGCGGTAGGCGTTCACCCTGGCGGTGGCGGCGCAGCGCAGGGCGAGCCCGTGGGCGCTGAGCCGGTCGGTGTAGCGGAACGCGGCACGGGAGATGCCGAGTGCTCGCACAGCGGTGACGGCCACGGTCAGGTCCATCACCGGCGGCATCTGCCAGGCCCGGGTGATCAGCCAGGCGGAGACGACGGTCAGGGTGAGCGACGCCAGGAGTGTCGCCGTTCCCGAAGCCACCGGTGCCACGAGGTCACGGGTCCTCAGTCCGGTGAGGGGGCGGGCGGCGGCCAGGGTACGTGTCACGTTCACGGTCTCACCTCGATGTGGTGGTCTGCTGCGGCGGTGACCAGGGGGTCGTGGGAGGCGATGAGCACCGTCGCGCCTTCCGCAGCCCGCCGGCGCAGGGCCTCGACCATGGTCCTGGCGTTGGGGGTGTCCAGGTGGGCTGTCGGTTCGTCGAGGAGCAGCAGGTCACGACCGGTCGTGCGACTGCGGTCGAGTTCGGCGTGGACCGCCGCCCGTTGCCGTTGCCCCAGGGACAGTCCGGAGGTGTCGCCGACGGCCGTGGCGTCCGCCGTGTCGAGGACAGGTCGTTGCGGCAGGTAGGAGGTCCGGTCCCAGAGTTCGGTGCCGGTGAGGCGTGGTCCGGTCCCCGGCCCTGCGGTGACCCGGGCGGTGCCGGTGACCCCGTCGGTCGCGATACCGAGCAGTGCCAGCAGGGTGGTGGTCTTCCCGGCACCGTTCGGGCCGGTCAGGACGGTGAGCTGTCCGGGGCGTGCGGTGCCGGTGACGTCGCGGGGTCGGGGGCCGTCACGTCCGGTGGCGGAGAGGTGGTCGAAGGTGACGGTCAGGCCCTGCCCGCCCTGCCCGTCCTGTGCATCGCGTCCCCCGGCTTCCCCGGCTCCCCCGGTCGTGCCGGGGTGTGCCGTGGTGTCCCCGTCGGAACGGGCGGCGAGGAGGGTGAGGATCCGGTCCACCGCGACGATCCCGTCGCGGGCGTCATGGAACCGGGTTCCGACCTGGCGGACAGGGTTGTACACCTCGGGGATGATGATCAGCACTGTCAGCCCGGCGGCCAGGGTCATGGACCCGTCGAGAAGTCGGAATCCGATCCCCACGGCGACGAGGGCGATCGACAGTGTCGCGAGGAACTCCAGGACCATCGAGGACAGGAATGCGATACGCAGCACCTCCACGGTGGAACGACGGTGTCGGTCGGACAGTCGCCGGACCTCGGCGACGGGGGCGGAGAGACGCCCCAGTGCGCGCAGGGTCGGCAGGCCGGTGACCAGGTCGAGCAGCTGGTCGGACAGGACGCCGAGGGTCATGAGCTTCTTTTCCGTGCGCCCGGCGGTGAGAGTGCCGACAAGCCACATGAACACCGGTATCAGCGGCAGGGTGACCACGGCGACTATCGCGGACCCGGCGTCCAGGAACCACACCACCAGCAGGACCGCGGGGGTCGCCAGGGCGGTGGACATCAGGGCCGGCAGGTAGCCGGTGAGGTAGGGGCCCAGGCCCTCCGTTCCTTCGGTGAGGAGGGTGCGCCATTCCGCCCGGTCCACGGTCCGGGGATCGCGGTGGGCCAGCACCGTCAGTGCCCGGACCCGGAGGTCTTCGGTGGCCTGCGCCGCGGCACGGTGACTGTAGCGCTGTTCCACCCAGGCGAGTGCGGTGCGGGCGACGACGAGGAGAGCGAGGACGCCGAGCGCCGCCCGGTGGTCGGCGAGACCCGTACCGTCGGTGATGACGGAGGCTGAGGTCCGCCCGACGATGATGCCGGAGATCACCAGCGCGACCGTCCGCAGGGCCGTCACCACGGCGAGGACGGCGGTCCACCTCCGGGTCGGGCCGGACAGCTGCAGCAGTCGGGGGTCGACCGGGCCTCTGCTCATGACTGTGGTGTTCCGGTGACCGGCGCCGAGGTGACGCGCCTGCGGAACACCCAGTAGGTCCATCCCTGGTAGGCGAGGACGAGCGGGACCATGAACAGGGCCGACCAGGTCATCACGGTCAGCGTGTAGTCGGCGGAGGAGGCGTTGCGGATGTCCAGGCCCACCCCGTCCGCCAGGGTGGTGGGCATCAGCCACGGGTACAGGGAGCCGAAGAGCAGGACGACAGTGGAGATCACGGTGACGGCGGTGGAGATGAAGGCTGTCGCGTCACGGTCTCGGAGCATCGCGAGGACCCCGAGGAGCACGCCGGCGACGGCGAGGACGGTGACCGCCCAGGTCCAGTTCTTCCCGTGGGCGAGCTGGGTCCACAGGATGAACGCTCCACCGGTGACCGCGGCGAGGACGGTGACGGGGACGACGGCCCGGGTGGTCCGCTGCCGGAGGTCACCGGCGGTGCGCAGACGCAGGAAGCTCAGACCGTGCATGAGGAAGACACAGGTGAAGGCGGCGCCGCCCAGCAGTGCATAGGGGTTGAGCAGCCCGATGAGGGTGGACAGTCCGCTGTCCATGTTCTGGTCGGCGTCCAGGGGGACGCCGCGGACGAGGTTGGAGAAGGCCACACCCCACAGGACCGGCGGGAGCCAGGAGGAGACGGTGACGGTCAGGTCGCAGCGCCGCCTCCAACGCAGGGTGTCGACCTTTCCTCTCCATTCCAGGGCCACGGCCCGGAGGATCAGTGCGACGAGGATGAGGAACAGGGGCAGGTAGAAGCCGGAGAACAGGGCGGCGTACCAGCCTGGGAAGGCGGCGAACAGGGCACCGCCGGCGGTGATCAGCCAGACTTCGTTGCCGTCCCACACCGGCCCGATGGTGCGGACGGCGCCGGTGCGCGCGGCGTCCGCGGCGGCGGGGGAGTCGGTGCGGCGTGAGGTGAACGGCAGGAGCATTCCGACGCCGAAGTCGAAACCTTCGAGCAGGAAGTAACCGGCGAAAAGCACGGTGACGAGGATGAACCAGAGGACGGGGAGGTCGAGGGCGGACATGTCAGAACTCCTTTCCGGAGCCGGTGGCGCTGAAGCGGACGGGTTCCGGACCGTCCCCGGAACCGGTCGTGGCGTCCTTCCCGGTGAGCCCGAATCCGGCGCCGACGGTGGCGGCCGGGTTCGGCCCGTCCTCCGGGGGAGGGCCGGCGAGGATGACACGGCGGATCAGCCAGAACCAGATCACTGCCAGTGCCGCGTAGAGCAGGGTGAATCCGACAAGGGTGACGATCACGGTCCAGGGTGCGTGGTCGGAGACACCCATGTCCACCGTCAGCCGGATCATCTCGGTGCGGGAATCGCCGACGGAGTCGGGGTTGGGATGGACCACCCAGGGTTGGCGTCCCATCTCGGTGAAGATCCACCCGGCGGAGTTCGCGAGGAAGGGGGTGGGGATTGCGATGAGGCAGATCCAGCTGAACAGGGTGCCGGCGCGGCCCTCGGGGACCCGGCCTCTGCGGGTGAACCACCAGCTGGCGGCGAGGAGCGCGACGGAGCCGGCGAGGAGGCCGATCATCGCACGGAACGCCCAGTAGGTCACGAAAAGGTTGGGGGAGTAGTTGCCTGCGCCGTAGAGCATCTCGGATTCGCGCTGCAGGTCCTCCACACCCTGCAGGGTGACGCCGTTGAACTTCCCTTCGGCGAGGAACGGCAGAACCCAGGGAACCTCGATGAGGTGGATGACGGACTCACAGTTGTTGTGGGTTCCGATCGTGAGCACGGAGAACATGGGGTCGGTCTCGGTGTGGCAGAGGGACTCCGCGGACGCCATCTTCATCGGCTGCTGGACGAACATGAGTTTCGCCTGCGTGTCACCGGTGAGGAACAGGGCTATCGCTGAGACGAGGGTGGTCCACCAGGCCAGCCGGTGGGCGGGGCGGTGCATGTCGTGGCGGTCCTCCTCACGACTGCTGTCACGACCGCTGTCATGACCGCCGTCACGGTCGTTGTCGGTGATCTCGCCGCTGTCCAGGAGTGCTTTGCGGGAGCGGTGGTCACGGACCATCCACCAGCCGGTGATGCCGAGGACGAAGGTGCCGGCGGTGAGGAGTGAACCTGCCACGGCGTGCGGGAACGCGGCCAGTGCGGTGGGGTTGGTCAGCAGGGCGACGATGTCGGTGAGTTCCGCCCGGCCGGTGTCGGGGTTGTACTCGGCACCGACAGGGTGCTGCATGAAGGAGTTCGCGACGATGATGAAGTAGGCGGAGAGGTTCACCGCCACCGCGACGATCCAGATGGATGCGGTGTGCATCCACCCGGGAATCTTCCCGGCCCCGAAGATCCACAGTCCGAGGAAGGTGGATTCGAGGAAGAAGGCGATGAGGCCCTCGAGGGCGAGCGGCCCGCCGAAGACGTCACCGACCATGCGGGAGTAGTCGGACCAGTTCATCCCGAACTGGAACTCCTGCACGATGCCGGTCGCCACTCCCATGGCGAAGTTGATGAGCAGGACGGTTCCGAAGAACCGTGTGGCGCGGTACCAGGCGGGGTTCTTCGTGACCTGCCAGAAGGTCTGCATGGCGGCGACCATGGGTGCCAGGCCGATGGTGAGTGGGACGAAGATGAAGTGATAGACGGTGGTGATGCCGAACTGCCACCGTGAAATGTCTACGACATCCATGTGTTGTGCTCCGGTCAGAGAGTCGGGAAAGCGCCGGGTGGGGCGCCGGGTGGGACGTCAGCGGGGTCAGTCAGTGAATCAGCTGCGGGTCGGACAGTGAACTCAGGTGTGGTCTCGGTTGCGGTCTCAGGTGTGGTTTCAGTTGTGGTGCAGTCGGGGACGCAGGTGCGTCTGCTGACGTCTGTACTCCACTGGTCGGAGCGTTCGGGTCGGAAGTTCCTGGCGGGGGTGGTGAACCGGCTCAGGGGGTGCAGTTTCCGATTATACCTGCAGGTCGCCGTGTTTTCGGGCCTGGCCGGGGTGACAGATGTGACAGACGGCCGGCACGGTGACAGCGGTGACAGGAGGGCGGCGGAGTGCTGTCGGTCAGGACAGGGCGGTCAGGACAGGGAGAGGAACATCTTCTCCAGCTGTTCCTCGGACAGTTCGGGGCGTTCCCCGCGTTCGGCGGAGCGGATGCACTCGCGCATTCCGCCGGAGATGATCTTGACCCCCGCCCTGTCCAGTGCCCGGGACACAGCGGCGAGCTGGGTGACCACCTCCCGGCAGTCGCGTCCCTGTTCGAGCATGTCGATGACCCCGTTGAGCTGACCGCGGGCCCGCTTCATCCGGGCGAGTGCTGCTGAGGTCGTGTCGTCGTTGAGTTTCATGGTTGCGAGCTTATACCCCTCCGGGTATCGTCGTGCCGCACGCATACCCCCTGGGGTATACCGACCATCGGAGGAGACCAGTGACCGCACAACAGACAGACACACCACCGCACACCACGACCACCCCACCCGACGCCCCCGGTGCCCTCGCCCGCTGGGGAACCTGGGCGGCCCGCCACATCAGGCCGGTCCTCGGCGTCTGGCTGCTCATCCTCGTCGGACTCGGTGCCGCCGCCCCCTCCGTGTTCAGCTCCCTGGCAGGAGCCGGATGGCAGGCCGACGGTTCCGAATCCGTCGCCGTGCGTGACCTCGCCCAGGAACACTTCGGCGGCAACACCTCCTCCGCCGTCCAGGTCGTCATCCACACCGAGGACGGGACCGTCGGGGACGCCACCACCACCGGCATCATCGACCGGGCCACCGAACTGCTCGCCGCAGACGACTGCATCGCGGAAATCATGCCCCCGACCCCCGGCGTCACCGTCAGCCAGGACGGGAAGACCGGCATCCTCGTCGCCGGCGCCGCCGCCGACACCGACGACATGGTCCGACTCGCCGACGAACTCTCCGACAGCATCACCGCGCTGGCGACAGAAGGCACGGAAGTTTTCCCCACCGGTCAGTCGATGCTGTGGAGCGACTTCAACCACGCCAACCACGACGCCATGATGAAGGCCGAGATGATGTCCTGGCCCGTGACACTGCTCATCCTCGTCATCGCCTTCGGCAGTCTCGTGGCCGCGGGACTGCCGCTGATGCTGACCATCGCCGGCCTCGTCGCATCCGCTGGAGCCCTGGTCCTGCTCAACAGTGTCACCCCGATCTCCGTGTGGGCCATGAACTTCGCGCTGATGTTCGCTCTCGCCCTCGGTATCGACTACGCGCTCTTCCTCGTCGCACGATTCCGCGACGCCCTACGTTCCCGGCCGGACGCTCCGGACGCGGCGGCCGCCGTCGGTGAAACCTACGGGACCGCTGGCAAGGCCGTCCTGCTGTCCGGTCTGACCGTGCTGGTCAGCCTGTCCGCCGTGCTGCTGGTCCCCGCCCCGGCGGTGCGCACCATGGCCGTGGGGATCATGCTCGCCGTGGTCTTCGTGCTCGCGGCGTCCTTCACCCTCCTGCCGGCCGTTCTCGGGGCCCTCGGCACCAGGGTCAACGCGGTCTCCCTGCCCTATGCGAAGAAGCAGGAGCACCGGTCACCGCTGTTCGCCCGGTGGGCGGGCATCCTGCGCAGACGTCCGGTACTGGCCGTCGCCGGGTCCGGAGCGCTGCTGGTGCTCGCCTGCCTGCCGGTGTTCGGGCTGAAGGTGGCGATGCCCTCGATCGCGGTCGTCCCCGAGGACGCCCCGGTCCGGCAGGGCTATCACCTCGTGCAGGACGCCATGGGTGAAGGCGCGCCGGGCATGCTGCAGATCATCGTCGGTGACGGGGACGCCGCCGAGGCGTCACGGACCGCGGCGCAGACGAAGATGAGGCCGCAGACTGACCGGGTGTGTACCCTGCGCAGTGACGGACCGCGGCGCAGACCGCGGGCATCGGCGCGGTGACCCCCGCGGCGCCCGCCTCCGACGACTCCGGGCTGACGATGTTCCAGGCCGTCCCCGAGGTCGACCCCTCGGACAGTGTGATGAACGGGATCCTCGCCGACCTGCGGGAGCACCTTCCGGAATCGGCGCTGGTCGGTGGTGCCCCGGCGGAGAACATCGACCTGCAGGACGCCCTCGACCGCTGGTTCCCCGTGATCGTCGGGATCATCCTCGTCCTCGGATTCCTCCTGCTGCTCATCGCCCTGAGGGCCCCGCTGACCGCCCTGGTGGGAACGGTCGTCAGCCTCCTGTCCACCGGTGCCGCCTTCGGTGTCGCCCGGCTGATCTTCCAGGACGGGCACCTGTCCGGGCTGCTGGGATTCGAACCCCAGGGCTTCCTCGACGGATGGGGACCGGTGTTCTTCTTCGCCATGATCTTCGCCGTGGCCATGGACTACACGGTGTTCCTGCTGGCCACGGTGAAAGAGCACAGGGAACGTACCGGGGACGCCACCACCGCCGTGACCGAGGGCATGGCACACTCCGGACGTATCATCTTCGCCGCCGCAGCGGTGATGGTCGCCGTGTTCTTCACCTTCGCACTCGCTGAACCGCTGCCGCCGAAGGAGATGGGGGTGATCCTCGGAGTTGCGGTGCTGCTGGATGCGCTCCTGGTCCGCCTGGTGCTGCTGCCGGCGCTGATGCTCCTGGCGGGGGAGGCGGCGTGGTGGTGCCCCGCATGGCTGCGCCGAATCCTGCCGGACATCAGCTTCTCGCACTAGCGCGCAGGTCAGCTCCAGACCTCGACGAACCTGCGGTCCGCGGGAACCAGTGAGTCCCTCACCGCGGCGTCGAACGTTGCAAGGCGGGTGTTGTGCGCTGCCGCGATGTTCACGAGCTGGAGGTCAGTGACCTGGCGCCGCCCCATGAGGACGCGGGTGTCGATCACGGGGTCGGACAGGGACCTGTCGTCGGGAATGAACGACCAGCCGGGCACCTGCCGGATCGCCTGCAGCTGGCCGAGGGCCTCCCTGCCGGGTACCCGCCGTCCGACGACCTTCTCCGTCAGCAGGAGCCGGACGAGGCCGGCCTCGGTGACCGGACAGGTGCTCCAGCTTGAAAGCCCGCTGAAGCGAGCGTGGGCGATCTCGTGGTGGATGTGCTGGTCCCAGGTAAGGGCGAGAAGCACGTTGACGTCCAGGAGCATCAGAGGTGGTCTTCCGGTTGGTCTTCCGGTTCCGGATCCTGGTCCCGGAACGTGGCCACGAGATCATCGGTCACCGGGTGGGCGGGGTCGCCGTGGAGAACGGGGAATCCTGACCGGGTACTGTGCACCGCCCGGACGGGGCGTAGCCCGGCGAGGGCGAGTTCAGACACCGCTCTGCCCAGGGAGATGTGCTCGGCCGCCGCTTTGGCCCTGGCGGCACTCAGGACGGTGGGGTCGAGATCAATGGTGGTGCGCATGGCCGCATCATAACATCATGATGATCGGAGAATCTGCAGGAACCTTTCATGCAGAGAACTGGTCACCCGCTTCTTCTTCGGCAGCTCCCGGACTGCCCCGCGTCGCATCCGGGTTCCGGTTCCGCGGGGGACAGTGCACCGACACTTCCCGTCTGTTCCCCAGTGATGCTTATGGCAGTCACGGTCATCTACCGGTATTCTCGCGGGTCCCGGCACAGCAACCTAGGTTGGAAGAATTATGAACGGTCGTCTGTCCCTGGAATCGCTGCGCTACGCCGACGCTGTCGCTGACGCAGGATCCTTCAGCTCCGCGGCGCGCAGGTTCGGAGTCACCCAGCCCGCGCTCTCGTCCAGCATCGCGAAACTCGAGGATTACCTCGGAGGTCGCCTGTTCCTCCGCAATCCGCGGGGCACCTCACCCACAGCTTTCGGACGGGCCGTCCTGCCACGGATCCGCCAGGTCATCATCGACCTGGAGAGGGTGGAGAACGAGGCTGAGGCTTTCGCCAGCCAGGGGCACGGCACCATCCGCATCGGAACGTCACCGCAGATCGAGAAGGCGCTCGTCGCGAAACTGCGGGGCATCATCTACGGCCCGGAGGCGTACGGACCGGACTCCGGCTCTCCGGCGCGGGACGCCACCCTCCTGGAATCCGAGCTCGACCAGCTCGAGGAGTATCTGCAGATGGGCGTCCTCGACATGATCCTCGTCCCTGCGCTGGGGCTCCTCCCCTCGTACAGTCACCGGCTCATCAACTCCGACTACCTGGTGCTCGTCGACCCGGATGCCCCGCACGGGCACGCCCCCGGGGAGCTGGAACCGGTCACCGTGCGGGAACTGGCGGAGAAGGAACTCATCCTCTCCCGTAACGGCTGCGGAATCACCCGCACCGTCACAGCACTCATGGACGAGGCAGGACTGCAGCTCAACCAGGCGGAGATCGAGGTGGCGAACTGCTCCACCCTGTTCAGCTGGGTGGGACGTGGGATGGGGTCGGTGGTGCTCCCGGAACGCAACGTGGCCCCCGGAACTCCGGTGCGCAGAATCATCCGCGACGACGGCACCTGCGCCGAAATGTTCAACGAGATGATCTGGGACCCGGGTTCGCAGGACGCCGTGTACCTCGAGGGACTGTCGCAGCGGCTGGCCGCACCGCAGACCGCTGACCAGGGAAAAGACCCCGCGCAGACGATTCCCCAGTGGGCGGCGGGGACCGGCTCACATAACCGCAACCACTAGCCCCATAACGAAAGCCCCCCTACCTGGGGGGATAGGACGCTCCTAACGTCAGTGTCAGACACTTGCGGTGAACTGTCCCCGTTTCCACAACCGGGGCGCTGACGCTCACCGCTCGCACCAGGAGGTACGACAATGACAGCGGTAGCACCGCGGGAGGATACGGCCGGACGGCCGTCCGCAGCTCCCGCCAGGCCCGAGCCCCAGGGCGGCAGGTCGCTGAAAGGCAACCACGCCCTGACGATCCTGACGACCACCGACCACAAGCAGCTCGGGATCATGTACATCATCATGTCCTTCTGCTTCTTCTTCGCAGGGGGCCTGATGGCCCTGCTGATCCGGCTGGAACTGTTCCACCCGGGCATGCAGTACCTGTCCAACGAGCAGTTCAACCAGCTGTTCACCATGCACGGCACGGTGATGCTGCTGCTCTACGGAACCCCGGTCGTGTGGGGATTCGGCAACTACATGATCCCGTTGCAGATCGGCGCCCCTGACGTCGCCTTCCCCCGTCTCAACGCCTTCGGCCTGTGGATCACCGCCTTCGGAGGCATCATCATGCTCTCCGGGTTCCTCACCCCCGGCGGCGCCGCCGACTTCGGCTGGACGATGTACATGCCCCTGGCGGACGCCATCCACAGCCCCGGGGTCGGGTCGAACCTGTGGATCGTCGGCGTGGGGATGACAGGTGTGGGCACCATCGCCTCGGCCATCAACATGATGACCACGATCCTGTGCCTGCGCGCCCCGGGTATGACCATGTTCCGGATGCCGATCTTCACCTGGGAGATCCTGGTCACCTCCCTGCTGTCCCTGCTGATCTTCCCGCTGCTCACCGCGGCAGCTCTCGGCGTCCTGTACGACCGGTTGTTCGGGGGCCACATCTTCGACCCCGCCAACGGCGGCGGCGTCCTGTGGCAGCACCTGTTCTGGTTCTTCGGCCACCCCGAGGTCTACGTCCTGGCACTGCCGTTCTGGGGAATCGTCTCGGAGATCTTCCCGGTGTTCAGCCGTAAGCCGATGTTCGGGTACATCGGGCTGATCTTCGCCAGCCTCAGTGTCGCCGCACTGTCGCTGAGCGTGTGGGCGCACCACATGTTCGTCACCGGTGCGGTGCTGCTGCCGTTCTTCTCCTTCATGACCTTCCTCATCGCCGTGCCGACCGGCCTGAAATTCTTCAACTGGCTGGGCACGATGTGGAAGGGCCGGATCACCTTCGAGACTCCGATGATCTTCGCACTCGGGTTCTTCGCGACCTTCCTCTTCGGCGGTCTCACCGGCGTCATGCTGGCCTCCCCGGCACTGGATTTCCACCTGTCGGACACGTACTTCGTGGTCGCGCACTTCCACTACACCCTGTTCGGGACGGTGGTCTTCGCCTCCTACGCCGGCGTCTACTACTGGTTCCCGAAGATGACCGGCCGCATGATGAACGAGAAGCTGGGCAAGATCCACTTCTGGCTGACGTTCATCGGCTTCCACACCACATTCCTGGTGCAGCACTGGCTCGGCAACATGGGCATGCCCCGGCGCTACGCCGACTACCTGGACTCGGACGGCTTCACCACCCTGAACCAGGTCTCGACCATCGGCGCACTGATCCTGGGTGTCTCGGTCCTGCCGTTCATCTGGAACGTGTTCAGCTCCTGGCGTTACGGTGAGATCGTCACCGTCGACGACCCCTGGGGTTACGGCAACACCCTGGAGTGGGCGACCTCCTGCCCGCCCCCGCGGCACAACTTCGACTCCCTGCCGAAGATCCGTTCCGAGCGGCCCGCCTTCGAGCTGCACTACCCGCACATGGTCACCCGGATGCGCGAGGAAGCGCACGTCGGCGGTCACTTCTAGGCCATTTCCAGGGGTGCCGGGACGCCTGGTCCAGGTCCGGGGTCGGGTCGGGTCCGGGGTTCAGAACCTGACAGCGGTTCCGGACGCCGTGACCATGACCATCCCGCCCTGGCCGAGGGACTCGTAGTCGATCTTCACACCGATGACGCCCTCAGCACCGAGTTCGATGGCGCGCTGCACCATCTCACCGAGAGCCTGCTCACGGGCGTTGACGATCTCGGTCTCATAGCCGGCGGAACGCCCTCCGACGAGGTTGCGGAAGCCTGCGCCGATGTCCTTGAACATGTTGATGCCCACGACAGTCTCTCCGGCGACGATGCGGACATACTCGCGGACAGGGCGTCCGTCCACGGTGGCAGTGGTGGTCACGATCATGGTGGGGCTCCTCGGGGTTCTGGCCGCGTTGTGTGATGTGGCTCCGGTGATGCGCACTAATGCCCGAGTTTACGGTGGAGGGGTGGTTCCGGGCGGAGGGTGGGTCAGAACCAGCGGAGGACCATGGTGCATGTCCCAGTGACGGCAGCTGTCAGTCGGGAGAAAGACTCTCTGATCTCCAGGGTGGCGAAGAGTGAACCTGAGGTTGACGAGGACCAGGCTGACTTGCGGGATGAGCCTGAACGTCGCGCCAACCAACAGGACCACCGCAGCTTCCGTCACCGAGGCTGGGACAGCGGCAATGAAAAGCAGATATGACGCCTTAAGACGTTCGGAGCTCAGCAACATGAGCCGTCACGGTAGCCGGCGGCGTCCGTCCAGTTGTTAGGCTGACAGACATGGCAAAGCGGATCAACGTCGTCGGAGCAGTCCTTACAGAGGGAACTAAGGTTCTTGCAGCACAGCGGGGTGAAGCCATGTCCCTCGCTGGCTTCTGGGAGTTCCCCGGCGGCAAGATTGAGCCCGGGGAAACCCCGCAGCAGGCTCTGCGCCGAGAGCTGCAGGAGGAGCTGCTCTGCACCGCGGAAATCGGTGAGAAAGTCACCACCACCGAGTACGACTATGACTTCGGCACAGTCATTCTCACCACGTTCTTCGGCACAATCGTGGACCAGGAGCCCACGCTCACTGAGCATGCTGAAGTGCGCTGGGTGGAGGCGGCAGAACTAGCCAATCTCCCCTGGGCTCCCGCGGATGTCCCTGCTGTTGACCTCGTTGTCGCACACTTCGCTGCATGAGTTTCGACAGCCCGGTCGGTGCAGGAACCGCCTTTGGCTTCCTCGACCACACAGTGCCCTCGGAACAGCTCTATAATCCGAAACTCATCGTCAACGACGACGGAAACACCATGGTGCGCGCGATTAAGGATGAACTGAGGCGTTCCGAGCGCGCATATTTCTCCGTCGCTTTCATCGCTCCCAGTGCACTGGGGCTGCTGAAGCAAGACCTACTTGACTTCCAGGGGCAGGCAACGATCATCACGTCCACCTACCTGGATTTCAATGAGCCGGATATGTTCCGTGAACTGCTCACTTTGGACAATATCGAAGTCCTCATCCACCCTGGTGGCGCGGGAGGTTTCCACGCCAAGGGCTATGTCTTCAGCCAGAAAGAAGGTCTCTCGGCGATAGTGGGGAGCTCTAACCTCACTCGCTATGCGCTGACAACGAACAAGGAGTGGAACCTCCGCTTCTCCGCACTTCCTGAGGGAGACATTACCTACCAGCTAAGGGATGCCATTCAGCGACAGCGAGACGAGAGTACACGGCTGACGCCGACGTGGATCGACGAGTACGAGAAAACTAGACTGCCTCGCGTGTCTCCGGAAACTATCGCCGCGGATAACAACAATGAAGTTTTTGTCGACCATGTGGTGCCGAACACGATGCAGACTGAAGCTCTCGATGAGATCCGTAAAGTACGCGAATCGGGTGAGAGACGCGCATTGGTGATCTCTGCGACCGGAACGGGAAAAACTATTCTCGCAGCCCTTGCCGCTCGCGAGATTGATCCCGCACGCATGCTTTTCATTGTTCACCGCGAGCAGATCCTCACCAAGGCGATGTCACAGTTTCAGCTGGTCCTGGGTGGGGAGGAAGTAGAATTCGGTCGTCTTGTCGGCGCTGAGCGACAGATCGACCGTCGTTATATCTTTGCCATGGAGCAGACGCTGTCTCAGCCTGAGACCTTGGCGTCCATCCCGCGAGACGCCTTCGACCTCATCATCATTGATGAGGTCCACCGAGCGGGTGCGGACGGCTACGGTCGCATCATCGACCACTTTGAACCGGGTTTTCTCCTGGGACTGACCGCGACGCCGGAGCGCACCGACGCCTTCAATATCTTCGAACTCTTCGATTATAACGTCCCCTACGAAATTCGTCTGCAGGCTGCGCTGGAAGCAGACATGCTGGCTCCCTTCGACTACTACGGGGTGAGGGAGTATTTGACTGACGAAGGCGAAACGAAGGACACCACAGCTGACCTATCGAAACTCGTTGCCCCGAAGCGGGTGCAGTATATCCTGGAGATGTTACGGACGTACGGCTTCCCTCGAGGCGTCAAGGGTCTGATGTTCTGCTCGGGTAAGGATGAAGCACATGAGCTCTCCCGGTTGTTCAATGAACAGGAGATCAACGGAAGGAAGTTGCGCACGGTGGCTCTCACCGGTGAGTCGACCGCAGAGCAGAGAGATACAGCGATTCGGGAACTAGAGATGGGGAACCTGGACTACATCATTACCAGGGACATCTTTAACGAGGGTATCGACATCCCTACAGTTAACCAGGTAGTGATGCTGAGGAACACGGAATCCAGCATCATTTTTACCCAGCAACTGGGACGTGGGCTGCGCAAGGCGCCGGGTAAGGATCACCTGCGAGTCATTGACTTCATTGGCAACTACAAGAACAACTTCCTTATCCCCATTGCACTGTTCGGCGACAGTAGCCTCAACCCGGACACCATAAAGGAGAAGCTCATCCGTGCGCAGACGACTGGCGTCATTGCTGGAGTTTCCAGCGTGAGTTTCGACAAGGTATCTCGGGATCGAGTGCTGCACTCTTTGCAAAGAGCGAAGCTGGATTCCGTGCCGAATCTCAAGAAATCCATCCGTGATCTGGAGTATAGGCTCGGACATATTCCGATGCTTATTGATTTCGCCCGTTTCCATACTGTGGATCCGGTTGTCATCGCGGCGAAGAAAAAGAGCTATTGGAACCTGCTGCACCATTTCGGCATGGTCGAAGTTGCGCCGACTGCTGAGGAGGCGGCATACATCTCGCTGCTCGACAGTGAATTGCTCAACGGTAAGCGCCCGCACGAGATGCTGTTGCTGAAGGCCCTGTTAGAGCAGCGTTCACTGTCCCGGACTGACTTTATTGGTTTACTCCAGGACGACGAGTGTTCCTCAGATGAGGCGACGGTGGCGTCCGTGGAGAGGATTTTGACACTAAGGTTCTTCGTTGAGTCGGAGATGAAGAAGTACGGTCCACATCCAGTGATGCGAATCGAAGGCGAACAGTATATTCTGGACGACGTTTTCGCTCAGCTCTTCGACCGGGGAGGAAATTTCACGACGCATGTCAAAGATTCCATTGACACAGCGCTCTTCTTGGCCAGACATGACGAATCCTGGTCAGGGACGCTCGTCGTCGGCCATCAGTACACACGTAAGGACGTGTGCCGGCTGCTGAACTTTGAGTCCAACCAGTACAGCACTCTGTACGGCTACAAGGCGGATTCCTTTTCCGGAACGTGTCCCATCTTTATCACGCACGACAAAGCAGCAGACATCTCGGCGACGACCCAGTACGAAGACAGCTTTGAAAGCGAGGCAACGATCAACTGGTTCACCAAGAGCCGGACCTCGCTGAAGAGCAAACGTGAGAACGACATAGCCAACAACTTGTTCCCATTACACGTCTTTGTGAAGAAGAGTGATGTGGACGGCGGTGACTTCTTCTACCTCGGTGAGGCCACTGCTAGAGACGCCCATGACACTCACATCGTGGATGACAAGGGAAAGGACGTCCCCGTAGTCAATATGAAGCTCGATCTTGACCATGTCGTGGAGCCAGGACTGTTCGGGTACCTGGTGGATGCGGGTGATTGAGCCAGCCTAAGTTCGACGATTAACGCGCTTCCCCGGTGGTCATTTGTTTGTAGGCTTCCTGGAGGACGGCACTGGGCAGTTCGTTTCGCCACACGTGTTCGTTGGAGAGCGCGGTGTACGCCTCTTCGACGCTCAGCATGCGGAGTAGCATCCGTCCGCGGATTGCGTCTTTAGCATCGTCGATCCATTCAGCGCGGTCTTCGACGGTCAAGTCCATGGTGTTCTCCTGAGGGAAGGGATGGGAGTAGTCACTCTCGCACCATAGCGGTCCATCCGGACAAGGTCTCGTGACAATCGAACAGCCTACGGAGAGCCTTCGATCTGAAGTCACCACTCAGTTGACCGGCTACACAGAGACTGCGTTGACCACATTCAGCATGTGCTCCAGAAGCTCCTTCGCCGCGTCGCGTCGCAGGGACTCATGGAACCGCTGGTTACTGTATGAGCGCAGGCAGGCGTAGCAGGACGTGTCCTCCCCACATCCGCAGTATGAGACTCGGTGCAATGCAGCTCTCAGCACCTCGGGGAAGTTCTCCTGGATCTTCGTAGTGATGCCTGCGCCACCAGGGACCGCATCGAACAGGACCATCGTTGGTCGGCCGTCGTACATCGCCAGGGTGCCACCCAGGTCGTCCCGATCGATCTGCAGCGTCTCCGAGGCTGCCTCCAACACGGCGTACAGGGCACTGCGCCACTGGTTCCGGTCACCGCTCGGGAACAACGGAGCCGCGATCGTGGCGATATCCGTCTCATAGGTGTGCGCCAGCGACCGGCGTTCCAGGTGGTGCATGGTGCATTCGTTGCCCGTGCGCGGATTGATGTGGCTCTTCGGGAACTGCCGTTGATCCGAGGCGAAGCCACATGCCGAGCAGTACGTGTAGCCCAGATATGTGCTTCCGGAGTTCAGCGCACCCATCGTCGTCCGGGCCCAGGCAGAGACCTGCACTGTCGGTGTGGACTCACTGGTCGCGTCATCGTCCGTAGCATTCGGCGGATAGACCGTGGTCTGCATCTCCTCACCGAACTCCTGGACAAATTCGGTCCGGCTCCACACCCTCTCCGGGGGCGTCGTTCCCACCCGGGACGACTTTTGCTTCGCCACGAACCCGAACTGCGGGATCACGAACTGCTGGGCCTTGGCCGAGTCCAGGGGCTCAGCACAGCGGGAGCAGGTCACCATCTCACCAAACTCCACCTTGCTAGTCTCCACATGATCGCAGTGGGGGCACAAGATCCAGTACGACGTCTGCAGATCCTTGCCTGGGACTACGCGGAGCCCGGCAGATTCCCAGAGCTGGCCACCCGCGACGACCTGGGCTCCCGGGGCGTAATCAGTGATGGCCATGAGCAGGTCACGCTGGAGCTGAATCTTCTTGCCCTCCGGGGAGAGCGATGTGCTCAGATCCACCGTGTCCACCGGGAACCCGTACTTCGGCAAGAGATTGTGTTTGGCGAGAAAGCTCAGCAACTGCTCGGTCTCAAGTGTCTTCATCGTGCGCTGGATCTGTGCTGCCCGACTGAAGTGCTTCTTTTTCGAAGCCTCTGATTCCTGTTCCTCCAGCAGCGCAAAATCATCACTGACAGTTGCCGCAACCTTCTCGAGCAATTCAGTGTAGTTCTGTGCCCACCTGCCATCATCCAACCCGACCAGTTCATGCATCGCGGGCGGGAGGATCCGGTGCAGGGCCGCCATAACGTTCTTCGGAACATCCGTGAGGTACTCCACGAGAGCCGGGTAGCCGGGGAGGTTCCCATTGCTTTCGCGGAAGAACTCGCCGACGGTTCTCCAGGTACGACCAGCATCATTCTGTCGGCGCAGGAAGTCCGCAAAGGCGACCGAGTAAGCGTGCCGGGTATCGATGCGGTCGTTCTCGATGTGAATGAACGGTGCCGCCATCTCACCGTCGATCATGGAGACCGGGTTCTGGTACACGGACATATCGTGCGCCGCACGCTTGGCGAACGTGAGGACGAAGGCCGCGGAACCGGTCCGCCGGCCGGCGCGTCCAGCCCGCTGTACATAGTTCGCCGTCCGCGGCGGAACATTACGCAGCACCACGGACTGCAGGTCACCAACGTCCACGCCGAGTTCGAAGGTTGTCGAACAGCTCAAGACGTTGATGCGTCCATCGACGAACTCCCGCTGGATATCGCCGGCCGCCACCGGCGTCCACTGTGCCGTGTGCTCCTTCGCCGTCAGTGGCAGCAGCTCCATATCGTGGGCGAGGACGCGGTAGTGGTTCTTCGCCACGAGCGGATCCTGCGGATCCACCGCGTCCAGGTGCCCGGGGCACCAGCCGTTCGGGCAGAGCTCCATCACGTTGAAAGCGGTCAGCGTCTGGCAAGTGTCGCAGCGGTACCAGGATGCGGTCTCGCCAGGCCGGACGATGAGCTGCTGAGCATCCACGGCGAATCGGTCCATATGGTTGGTGTTCTCAACACGGAGAATCTCCGCGGTCTGGAGCCGCTCCCACACCAGTTTCATGAGCTGTTCAATGAACTGATCTGGACGGCTGATGTTTTGTCCCGCCTGGCTGATCACCTTGGTGAAGAAGCCCTGTCGGTTGTTCGTCCGATTGCCCTTCGCCTTCCAGGAGAAGGTCTTCGTCAGCTGGTTGCGTCCTCCGTCATAGGTGATGGTCTGCTGGCCGGTCCGCGGCGCGAAACGTTCATCGTTGAAGTTCACCGGAATGTCCTTGGGCGGCATGATCGCACCCTTGTGCCGAACATCCTGCACCAGCAGATTGAGGAAGTCTCGCGCGGTCTGTTCATCGGCACTGCCCAGGAACTTCTTCAGCTGAGGGACGATCTCCATCCGGTCCAGCGCTTCGGGACGCACCTCGATCTTCGCCAAGCCCAGCCCTTCGGTAGCCAGTCGACGCGTGGTGGACGCCATATCGTAGAACACCCAGGGACCCGCGGTTTCCCGCAGCTGCCGGGGACTGGCAGTCTTCGCCAACACACCATTGCGCTGGGCAACTTCACCGGCCCGCTTGACCCACTGACGAATCGGACCTCCGGCTGCGAACTCTTCATCTGTCAGTGCTTCGACGAGGATGCGCCGTTCCAGCAGTCCACCGTAGGAGGACTCCAGATATGGTGCCGCGAACGCCGCAGCCTGACGCGAGTCCGAGAAGGTGAGCAGCTTGCGTCCACCACCGACAAGATCCAGTTCCTCGGGCTTATCGGAGGGCGGCAGCAGCTGATACAGCGAGGTCGTCAGCACCGCCGGCGCAGCGTTAACGTCCGTCATCAGGCGACGGATGAGGTGCACACTCCGGCCACCGCAGACCGCGCAGGTTTGCTGCTTGTTCTTTGCCATGTACTCGAGGACACGCACGGTCAGTAGATCATGACTACCGCAGTGCACACAGGAGTCTGCCGTGACATCTGAGTTCAGCTCACCGCATCCCATGCACAGTGCAGTGAGTACCGGCTTCCCGTTGCTTTTCTCCTCGCCCTGGTTCGTCTCGTCCTCATCCTCATCGAGGACGGCGTCCTTGTCCTGGTCGGTGAGCACAACCCAGCGCTGGGCACGTTCGGCATCCGCGGCCTTCTCGATGGGGAGGAAGGTCCAATCTTCGACCGCACCACCGAGGTGCACCGCGCCACACTTGGTGCAGGTACCGAGCTCATACATCGGGCGTTCCGGATCGGAGCCCGGAATATGCGTCTGCCGGTCCAAAGAGATCACCGGCGTCATTCCCTCGCGGAAGCCGAGGAAGGCGCCTTCTGTGGACCGCACGAAGAAGTGGTAGCGTGCCGCAAGCACGGGGACGCCACTTGCCGAGGTCTCCACACTGCCGATCTGCACCAACTGGTGGACGCGGTGCATCGCGGCGTCCTGATCAAGCTCCGGCCACAGCGCGGCACCGGCATCGGCAATGGAAGTGCTGTGCTCGGCGAGCTCCTCACGCAGCGCAACGATGTGCTGCTCCTCGGACAGCACGCCATAACGCTGCTGGCGGTCCGTGCTGCTCCCACCACGGCGGTGCACCTCCTCGGTGAGCGCGTCTGTAAGGACCTGGACGCCGGCGTCCCCGGCGCCATCGAACAAGGTCGGGTTTAACGCCCAGGTGGGCTCGTGCGGACGCTCCTCCTTGGTGGCGCGGACGAGGTCCTGACGGGACGGATCATCCGTCACGAACTCGAACGGCTCACCGAAGATATCGGAGCCGAAGTCCATGATCTGCTGCTCGGTGCCCTCCAGGGACGCGGACGTGGCGATGCACTGCAGCGGCTGCTCACGCACCACACGGTCCTTGAGTCGACGCAGCAGCATACCGATCTCGGTGCCCTGGGCACCGGCGTAGACGTGGGCCTCATCCATGATGATGAAGCGCCAGCTATCAGCCTGATCACCGTCAAAGAGCGTGGTGTCGGTTGGCCGCAGCAACAGGTACTCCAGCATTGCGTAGTTCGTTAGCAGGATGTTCGGAGGCGTCTGCTGCATCTGCTCTCGACTGATGAGCTCATTGGGCAGTGGACGAGCCTTCTGCCCGTTAACTTCCCGGTAGAGGGTGAGTGCGTCCTTTTGCGTCTGCTTTGTTTCACCGGTGTAGCGGCCAAAGGTGATCTCGGGGGTGTTCACCAGCAACTGTCGCAGCCGCTTGACCTGGTCATTAGCCAGGGCATTCATCGGGTACAGCAGCAGCGCCCGAACACCCGGCCCCAGCTCGCCGGCCTCCTTCTGCCGGAACAGTTCATTGAGCACTGGAATGAGGAAGCTCTCTGTCTTACCCGAGCCCGTACCGGTAGAGACAATGAGGTTCCGTCCGGACGCCACCTTATGCAGAGCCTGTTCCTGATGCTGGTAGAGCGGTCGATCCAACGGGATGGCCGAGTCCAACTGGGTGAAGGACTCCTGCAGCACACCCTGGTCAATCAGCGTCTGCGGGCTGTTGCCCGGAGCATACGGCGGGGTGAGCTGGAGAATCGGTCCCGTCGTCAGGCTCTCCGCCGTATCCACCGCGGTAAAGAAAGCCTCCGAGATCAGGGAGTTGGACGGCCGTAGCATCGTCTTCAGATACCGCCGGTAGTCCTGGCTGATGTGCTCGGCGGCAGCGATGGGGTCCACGGTACGGCGTCCGGCCGACCGCGCGTCCTGCTGTAGCTGGTCGGCACTATTCGGTGCAGCAACAGGAGCGGTGGAGGACGCAGGACCGAAGAAGTCCTCGAAGTCCGAGAAGTCCGGGGAATCCAGGGTGAGGTCGTTGGTGCGGTCGTCAGACATGGGAGGCCTTTCGGTAAGTAGCGGTAGTGGCGGCCAGGGCTGCAGCTTCTGCGGTGACCAGGTCAAAAGCGGTGAGGGTGGGAAGATGACGGGCCAGCAGTGCCCAACTGGGAGTGAGTGTGGTGAACTCCGGGATGGGACGCACGATGCCCTGGGCGATGCCGCGGGCGAGGAAACTGAAGACGAAGGACACCAGTGGCGCACGGAGCCAT
Organism: Corynebacterium provencense; assembly: GCA_900049755.1. Classification (GTDB taxonomy): domain Bacteria; phylum Actinomycetota; class Actinomycetes; order Mycobacteriales; family Mycobacteriaceae; genus Corynebacterium; species Corynebacterium neomassiliense. The sequence continues at coordinate 1,278,962 of LT160592.1, read as the reverse complement.
TCGTCATCGGCGTGATGGATCTCGCTATTCGGAAGTTCACTGAGCGCAGCGATGGTCTGCCGCAACTCCGGATCCTCGAAGGTCTTGAAGAGAAGATCGGCCCATTGTTCTGCGCGTCGGTACATCTCGGGAAGTTCCCAGATTGTGTTGACGGCACTGCGGTGCCGGACTAGTTCAGCCTGTGCGGCGGCTCGAGAGTCTATGCTAATGAACCCGGATGAGAGGCCGTTGGGATCATCTCCCCGTGCGATCATGGAAAGGAACTGTTCAGTGCCGTTGTTCCGAAGGAGCTGAAGTGCAGGACGTTTCAACGCTGCATCGCGGGTAGTGGAACATCCGTGACCGATGCCATTGAACTGCAACCAGAGGTCATGACCACCCGTGGTCTTCAAATAGTCGCGGGATTCATTGATCTCGTCATCGTCCTCGTAACCAACTACCCGGTTGGCGAGGTCCAGCGAGAAGACATCATTCATCTCCTGGATAAGGCCTATCCATGGCTCACGGTGGATATCTCCGGCGGTAATTACTGTGCCGAAGGACGCCAGCGTCAGACGGGAGCGCACGAAAGCCTCAACCTGGCGATCGGCGGGAACTCCGGACTCATTGAGTTCGGTCAGGGAAGTCCGCGGATCGTGGTTCAGGTAAGTGCGCGTGGCAATGTCGAAGTCACCCAGCCGTCTGTTGATGTGCGGGGGTGCAGCATCCAGAACGGCGTTGAAGCGATCACGTGCTGTCCAGACATCCTGCAGCTCATTGCTCAGTAGAATCCGGTCGTCGGCGGTATCGAACATCCACCGCTGGGGGTTTCGCGGTGCATCGGGCGCCTGGTACTCAGCCTGGTCAACAACGATGGCCTTCGGCGTGGGAAGATCACCGGCCCACCCGTTGAACAGCATGTCCATGTTGTTCTCCCGGGCTTCGATGATCAGCGGGCCGGCATCCACCAGAGCATCGGGGAGCGTGCCAGTGGTCCCATTCATCGGGATCTCGATGGCGTCCGCCAGCGGTGCGGTCACCTGCCATGCGCGGACCACCAGATCATCATCAATGTGCCGGCCCAGGGTGAGCTTCAGACGCGTCCCGGTGATGGTGGCATCCGTGAGCAGCGGGTTCTTCGTCACCCGAAAGATCTGGGACAGTGGGGCGGCGGGGCGCGGATCCTGGAAGCCCTTCTTCTTGCTGTAGAACTCGCGGCGAAGTCGGGGGTTATCCTTCGCAGCATCGACGAACTGCTTGACGGTCTGAGGCTGCCACGCCACCAGGATGCGATAGTCCGCGTCTGTCGTCATGGCGGAGGTCAGCTCCAGCGCAGGGCAGGACCATTCCCGCCCGTTCTTGGCGGATTCCGGAGTGATGGTCTGCAGCAGGCCGGCGGCGCTCTTCTTCTGTTCATCGACGGGCACGACCATGAGCGTGACCTCATACACCGGCACCGGGAAGCGGAGCCGGAACAGCTCTGTATCGCTGAGCTCGTCGGCGTCAATCTGCTGGTACGCACCCACCCACTGCGGCATTTCGCCGGCCTTGGGCAGCAGGTACTGGAGCTGCGGCACCTGGGGTGTGACCGCGAGTATGGCATCAGGATCTGTTGTGCTGCTGATGGTGTAGCTGCTAGCGCTCTGGTGCCGGCGCACCTCTTGCGGGTAGCTCAGATGTGAGTGTGCGGGTGCACTGAACTCGATAAAGGCAGGGGAGAGGACGTTCCTATCCTTCTCCAACCGCAGGAACTGGAATTCTCCCCGGCTATGTGTGCTGCCGAAGCTGATCTTCGCGGATAGGCCCTCGGCCATGTTAAATGTGCGCCTGTCACGTGCTCTACCGTTTTTGCATAGTTCGACGGTGTAGTGGCCAACCCACGGGTCCCCGGGAATCGTGGGAAAAAGCTCCATCGGTTCACCTTTGATGATGTCAGCGTCCACATCGAACTCCAGCAAGCTGCCGTCCGCATTAGTTCGTGTCCAGGTCAGCGTCCAGGCCGCGGTGTCCATCGGTAGCGTGATAAGTGGGGACGAGGTAAAGACTGGCCGGTTGTCCGGGCCCACGAGGTTCCTCAGAACGCCCTCGCCGTCATCCCATATCGGACTGGACTCTCGGTTGGCCTTGTAGCGCTGGAAGAAGGAACCCTTCCGCACATCGACAGATTTCGCGTCCGCCACATAGAAACAGCGCAGACTCCAGCTAGGCCATCCGACGATGGCGCCCTTCTTATGATCGGTAACGTTGGTCGTAACCCCGTCATGAACGGCGGCTAGGACTTCGGTGCCTTTGAAGCTCTCCTGGTCACGGCGCAGGTGACCGTTGGGACGCAGGAGAATAATCGGACGCTTGTTGCTGACACCCAGCTCATGGGTGTGTCCATCCGGGCCAGTCACCTGCAATGTGGTGAAAATCGAGGTCAGAGGGACACGGCGCTCCTCGAAACCACCGTAGGATACATTCGGAGCCTGGGCGACAGCTGCCGATCCCTCAGGGCTCTGCACGGTCCACTGGCAGGTGCGTCCTGACCAGCGATGTTCGGGGAAGACCAGCTCAAACTGCAGGTCTTCCTGGTTGAGTTGGAGATAGGGCACAGGCAGCGCGGCTGTCTCAGGCGCGACTGTGTCATCGGCACCCTCGGAGACGTCCTCGCCGGAAAAAAGTGATACCAGCCGGGAAAAGGTTGGCTCGGGCAGACCGTTCGTTCCCTCGAAGGTGCCCTCGTCAGCGGGCCATCCACCGTATTCGGCGGAGTACTGCTGCAGTTCATAGATTCGGGCGAAGATGTCTGCGGCGCGTTCCGGCAGAACTCGGGCGAGAGAGATCAGTGAGATCTTGGCCGCGGTGCCATTCACTAATTCACGCTGCATCTGCCGACCGACGGCCTCTGCATCACCACCGGTAGCGCCTGCCAGGTGAATGCACTCGAGGTGCTCGAGGAGGTCTGCCAGGTCCTGGTTCGGGATCCCCGCATGCAGGGTGATCGTGCCAACGTACTGTTGACTTCCCAGGTCAGCGTCAACGAAGTTGCTGAGGTTCAGCTTGCTCAGAAGATTAGGGATGATCGGGCGTAGGAGGCCTCCGGCATCTTCCCCTTCGGCGAAGTGGAGCCGAGTGGCGTAGGACTCCCAGAAACTGTCCCCGCGAGACAGTAGCGCAGTGCCGACGAGGGTGCTCAGGGTGATGAGGGGATAGCTATCGAAGACCTGGGTCGCCTGCTCCTGGCGCGCTGTGATTCCGCGGAGCGCCGTGGCGAGGATGTCGGTGAGATAGGTGTAGTCCGCTGTCTCCAGTCCCAGATCGGTGAAGAGCACCGCCCTGTCTTCGGGCGTGCTCTCTTGAACCTTGCGGAGTGCCTCCCAGAGGATCATGTCCGCGGCCTGCAACCGTTCCCTATGGGTGCCAGCGCCTTCACGTGCGGCGATGCGCTCACTGATCGTTGCCGCGTGGCGGGTGTTCGACATGTTGCTCCTTCACATGTGCTGTACAGGAAGGCATGTTAGGTGACGCTCGCGACAGTTACTGGACACCATGAACGAACATTCGAAAATGGGGGTAGTGCGAGACGGGCGAGAAAACGAAGAATAGTGTTACAGCTTCCTTAGGTTCGTTCTTATGGATAGGCGCCTGAGCCCGTTGTATCTCAGGGATTGTTCACTCTGATGTTTCGCACGGTGGGATTGGGTGACGCTCATGGGGATCGCCCATCGCGATTCATAGCGAACACCCGCTGTCGTCGGCATTCTGCGGTCGGCAACTGTATTCCAGGGCAGGGCCGGCCGCTACGGCCTGTGAAGCGCCAGGTCTTCCTGATTTGGCTGTTTTACCCTCGAACATAGATCGCGCGTATTCACTGTCTACAGAACGTGACGCGGTCCACAGTTCCGTCTGGTGTGATCAGGCAATGACCGTGTTCGAACGTGTTCGTACAGACCTCGGATTCCACCCCCGAATTAGTGGGGCGCTCCGGGGGACGGGAGGCCGGCGCTGCAGCTGGACAGTCTGTCACTGTTTCGCAACAATCCTCCGGCAGGATGGGCCGGATGAACGCCCCGACCATCTCTCCTCTGACCATCGCCGATATTCTCGCCCTGCCTGAGGCAGCATCGGGAGCTCCCAGGGTGCTCACCGGTGAAGCTCTGCTCAGCAGACCGGTCCGGTGGATCCACGTCGCAGAACAGGCCTCTTCCGCGCGACTCCTCGACGGAGGAGAACTGCTGCTCACCACAGGTGTCGGGTGGCCGGCGGGTGCCCGGGAACGCAGCAGGTTCGTGGCGAACTGTGCGGCCAGCGGGGCTGTGGGACTCGCGGTGGAACTGGGAGGAACGTGGGACCGGGTTCCCGGTGACGTCATCGACGCGTCCAGGCGGTACGGCCTGCCGTTGATCGTGTTCACCACCGAGATCCGGTTCGCCCGTCTCACCCGGGAGGTCCATGAGACCATTGTCAGGGACCATCTCACCGCAGTTGAGGCGACAGCCGAGGTCGCCGACACCTTCACCCGCATGATCCACAACGGGGCCGCGACCGGGCAACTCGTCACCGCGGCGTCCCGGCTCCTCGGTTGTCCGGTGGTCCTGGAAGATGTCGGCCACCGTGTTGTCGTCGCGGAGGAGGCGGGTCTCGGCCTCGGTGAACTGCTCGACGGCTGGTCCGGGCGCTCCGCCGAGATCGTCCGTCCCCCGGGGGCCCGGGATGACCGCTCGTACACCTGTACCGTCCGTGACGGGGAGTTCTGGACCGTCGCGCCGGTCCACGTCCGGGGACGCAACTGGGGCAGACTGCTTGCCTACGGAAGTTCGGGGCACCCCGCGGGAGTTGCCCGTGTCCTCGGACAGGCCGCTGTCGCGCTCGCCATCGACAGGCTCAGTTCCGCCGAGACCTCCGGATGGTCGGATCTGGTCCGCACGGCCGCCATGGCCCGCCTGCTCAACCTGCCCTCGTCGACCACGGAAGACACCCGGGCAGCGCTCACTGCCAGCGGCTTCCCGGTGGAAGGACGTCAACTGACCGGACTCGAGATCGAGATCGGCGGGAAAGTGCCCGATGCCGCGGCGGTCGCCGACGCGATCCGGGGAGGAGTCACCGGTGCGAGGGTTCTCGCCGCCCGCTCCGACACCGGTACGGGTGTGACCGCCGCTGTGTCCGCAGCCTCCGGTACCGGCACCGACGTCCTCGACGGGGAACTGCGCGACGCACTCGCACCCTTCGCCGTCGGTACAGGCCCCACCGGTGATCCGGTCCGCCTACGGATCATCCGGGGGCCGTCGGCGCAGGACCTGCCCTCACTGCTGTCGTCGATCAGGAGGGCACAGGCCTATGCCGCCGAAACACCCCACTGGTGGTGGACGGTCAGCAGGGACCCCGGCGTGCCCGAGCTGGTCCATGTCGAGGCGGATTCCCTGGCCCCGGTCCTGGGGGTCCTCGCCGACGACGTGCGCGTCCAGGCTTTCGCCGAAGAGACACTCGGACCGGTGCTCCGGTACGACGCACGCAACGGCACCGATCTCCTCGACGTCCTGCGCACCGTCGTGCAGTACCCGCAGTCGCGTGCCAGGGCAGCCAAGGCGGTGCACCTGTCCCGCACCTCCTTCTACAACCGTCTGGCGACCCTCGAACGGCTGCTCGGAGCTGATCTCGCAGACGGCGACAGTCTGTTCAGGATCGGTCTCGCACTACGTTCACGGGGAACCCGGCTGTCGGGCAGTGACGCCGATCTCCGTTGAAAGTGCAGGTCTTCACATCGGACCTGCCGTGAATCCCGCCCGAAACCCTCCCACAACGCCCGGGTAACAAATGGACAGACCGTCCGGCAGAGCCGGCCTTTCGGAGCGAAATGCACCTCTGTGACCACCGGGTGGGCGTCCAGTCTGAACAGGTAAAGAATCTCACTCCCCGAGAAAGAAGACCTGCCCATGACTACTGCAGTGCAGTTCGCGCCGTCGACCCGTACCGCCGACGTCACCGACGAAGACTTCCTCGCCGACTTCCACCACACCACCGTCTACGGGGCCACAGAGGCCGGTGGCATCGACCGCCAGGCCGGTACCCCCGAACACGGTGCCGTGCGTGCATGGTTCCGGGAACGTGCGGCCGCTCTCGGCATGACCGTCACCGTCGACGGTATCGGCAACCAGTACGCCACCTTCACCTGGATCGACGACGAACCCGGCGTCCTCATCGGTTCACATCTCGACAGTCAGCCGCTCGGCGGCCGCTTCGACGGAACCTACGGCGTCATCGCCGCACTTCACGCCGCAGCACGCGTCAACGACGAGGTCCGGGCCGGACGCCTGACCCCGACACACAATCTCACCGTCGTCGACTGGTTCAACGAGGAAGGTGCACGCTTCGCCCCCTCGATCATGGGCAGCTCCGTGATGGTAGGCCTGCTGGACAGGGAGAAGGCGCTCGCCACCACCGACCCGGCAGGTGTGACCGTGAAAGAGGCCCTGGAATCCATCGACTGTCTCGGCACCGACCCCGCGCCGGAGATCGCGGCCTACGCCGAGATCCACATTGAGCAGGGGCGCATCCTCGAACGGGAACAGACCACGGTCGGGGCGGTCACCCAGAGCTGGTACACCCAGAAACTGCTTGTCGCAGTGAGAGGCGAACAGTCCCACACCGGGGCGACGATCATGTCCGACCGGCACGACGCCCTCGTCGCCGCGTCCAGGATCGTCCTGTTCACCGAGGACGTCGTCGAGAACTTCGAACCCGAGAAGATCGTCACCTCCGTCGGCCAGTTCACCGTCCACCCGAACTCGCCGATCGTCGTTCCCCGTGAAGTGGACCTGGTCATAGACCTGCGGGCCTCGAAGAAACAGGACGTCCTCGACGCCCGCGACATCCTCCGCAGACAGATCGCCGACCTTGCCGTCGAACGCGGCATCCGGATCGACGTGGAGGACTACGACATCCGGGATATCCAGCACTACCCGGTCGACGGGGTGGAACTGACCGAGAAGGCGGCCGCGGACGCCGGGGTCAGCTGCATGCGCATCGAAACCATGGCAGGTCACGATTCCGTGGCTGTCAACCGCATCGCCCCGTCCGTGATGGTCTTCATCCCCTCCGTCGACGGTGTCTCCCACTGCGAACGTGAGTTCTCCACCGACGCCGACATGGTCGCCGGCGTCACCGCATTCACCCAGATCGTCCGACGCCTGGTCACCGGCGCCCTGGACGGGACAACCCCCGGCGAGCCGTTCGCCGGATCCGACGTCTGACCACAACACCCCGACTCCGAGAGGACCTGATATCCCGTGCACCTGACCCCCTGGCACTCACTACTTCTCATTCCCGTCATCGCACTGGTGGGAACCCCGCTCTACCCCTTCGTCAACTCCGGGGCCGTCGTCCTCGGCCTCCCGGTGATGATGCTCTGGGTCGCCGGCTGGGGTGTCGCCACCACCCTCATCCTCGCACTTCTCTACCGGCACGAACCCGAACTCGCCGACCCCGCTGATGACGCTGCTGACGACGCAGACGCCGCAGTGACCGGTCGCTCCCGCGGGGAGGTCGCAGCATGATCGTCGCAGCTGTCATCGGTATCCTCCTCGTCACCGTCCTCGCCGCCATGGGACGGCGGCAGTCCCTGGACACCCACACCGGATGGTCCATCGGTAACCGGGGCATGAGCAGCCTGACCACGTTCTTCCTCCAGGCGGGCGCCATCTTCACCAGCTTCACCTTCCTGGGGATGTCGGGCCTCACCGTTCTCGGCGGAGTCTCCGCGACATACATGCCCGCCTACCTGGTCCTCGGGTACATCGGCATGTTCCTCATCGGCCCCGTCGTCTGGAAACTGGGGAAGGTCTTCAGCTACCACACCAACGCAGACATGGTCGGACACCAGTTCCGCAGCCCACTGCTCGGCAAACTTGTCGCCCTGGTCTCCGTCATCTTCTTCGTCCCGATCGTCCAGGTCCAGATCGTGGGCCTCGGAACCATGGTGTCCTTCGCCACCGGACAGAAGTCCGCCGGTAACGCCTCCATGATCGTCGCCACCGTCCTCATCCTCCTCTTCGTCGGCTACGCAGGCCTGCGCGGTGTCGCCTCCGCGGCGTACTTCAAGGACGTGGCCATGGTCGTGGCACTCCTGGTCATCCTGTTCGGAGTGCTCGTCAGGTACTCGGGCGAATGGGGCCTCGACGGCGTCATGTCCGAGGCCGGTGACATGCTCACGGTGGACCCGGGCTCCCAGACCTACGGAATCATCTGGTTCGTCACCAGTGTCATCGTCAGCGGTATCGGCCTCGGCGGTATGACACTGCCGGAGAGCTGGCCGGCGGTGCTGTCCGCCAACGGCTCCCGTGCCGTGTCCAAGAACCATGTCATGCTGCCCCTGTACACCCTGGCCACATTCGTGCCGATCATCATCGGCTTCTACGCCGCCACCCACCTGGAGGTCGGCAAGGGGGAGGAAAACTCCGCCATCCTCACCATCGCCCAGGATTCCCTGCCCGGTTGGATGATGGGAGCCGTCCTCATCGCCGGTATCTCCTGTGCGATCGTTCCCGCGGCACACTGTGTCCTCTCGATCGCCACCCTCGTTTCCTCGAACCTCACCCCGGCCGGAACGACCGACGGACGACGCCTCATGGTCGGCAAGATCTCTGCAGGTGTCATCCTGCTCGCTTCCCTGTGGCTCTCGCTGACCCGGCCGGATCTCATGGCCAACCTCTACCTGCTGACCTACGCAGGGCTGGCCCAGCTCGCTCCGGCGAACATCCTGTCCTGTACCCGGTCCACGCTCATCAACGCCAGGGGCCTCATCGCAGGCCTCGTCGTCGGTGAGGTGATCGTCATCGCCTACACCATCGCCGGTACCAACCTCTGGGGTGTGAACAACGGTGTCACCGGCCTTGTCGCCAACCTCGTCGTCATGGTTGCCGTCTCCCTGGCCACCGGCAGGGCAGAGCGTCCCAGGTTCCCGGACATGCCCACCCGACGTGCCTCCGTCCCGGCCCCGACCGACGTCAGCCCCGGCGCCGGCGGTCATGTTCCCGCCGAAGTCTGATCTTTCCGACCCTGAGGAGAATCTCCTGTGACAGACACTGTCCACACATCAAACCCTGCCGGCCTGAATCCTGCCGGCCTGAATCCTGCCGTGGCCTCGTCAACCGCCTCGGCGACAGAACTCCTGGCGGACTTTGCGGCAGGACGCCGGCTCCCCTCCGAAGTGGTCGCCGAATCCCTTGCCCGCATCGCCGCCACCGCACCGGAGATCAACGCGGTCACCGGGATCCTCGCCACGGACCCGGACCAGGTCGCAGCCGTCGCCGCGGCGGACGCGTACTGGCGCGGACCTGTCCCTTATCCCCCTCTCCCTTCTCACTAGATACAGGATGCCCGGCGGTCTGGATCTCTGCTGCCATGTGTTCTTCTTAGGGCTGTGGACCCCGCCTATGTCCGCCGGCGGGTTACCTGTGTCTTCTACTCCTCCCGATGTGTAGAAGAGACAGCCTCGTCGGCTCCGCCGCATCCTCGTCACCGCTCTGGTGACCGTCCTGACCCTGCTGACCGTCGCCGTCGTCTCAGACAGCATCGTTGCGGCGAAAGTGGAGAGGTCGGTCTCCCAGAGGCTCTGGAAGGAGTCCAACCTCGCCACGCCACCGTCCGTGCAGGTCTCGGGAATGCCCTTCGTCTCCTCTCTGCTCACCCATGTCCTGCCGTCAGTGTCGGTGGACGCCAGAGATGTCGAAGTACCGGGTTTCGCCCGGGTCTCAGTCACCTCCTCGGCCCAGAAAGTCACCCTGACCAGGGAAGAGATTCTGTCCGGCAGTTTCACCGACGCACCGGCGAGAAAGGTGTTCACCCGCCTCCAGCTCGACGCCGTCGCCCTCGGAGAGCTGCTCGCCGCCGACGACGGCCGCAGCGGGATGGACGACCTGCACATCCAGGGCGTCGAGGACATCTCCCCCGCCGGAGGGTGGGAGACCGAGGCCCAGTTCACCGCAACCCCCGGTGACATCCCCGGCGTCACCGGACCGGTGAAAGTCGACATGCGCCTGAGGGTCTGGGAGGGCGACGTACGCATCCTCCCGACAAAGATCGTCTCCGTCGACGGGGACAGGTCCCGTGGCGACGGTGGTTCACGGGCGCCGGACCCGCAGACCCGTGACCAGATCATGGAGGCGTTCACCCTCGAGCTTCCGGGAGAGTCACTTCCCATGCACTCCCGCCCCGGACGGGTGTACGTCAACGGTGGAGCGCTCTACATCGAGACGGAGCAGAACTTCACCAGGGTCAGTCTCTCGGACCTGGCGCCCGTGTCCGCTCCGCTGGCGGAGGACGACCGCGCCGGACTGTGAGTGACCGGGATACCGGCGGAACCCGGTACGTATGCTGGACACCATGACTGACTCTCCCACCGGCTCCACCGCCGACTCTCCCACCGGCTCGACCACCGTCGACGGCAACGAGGCTGTCGCCCGCGCCGCAGAACAGGCCCGGACCACGGCGTCCCGTAACATTCCGACCCTCGGCGGCCTCCCTGTGGCCGAGGACACCGCCAACCTCCGCCAGGGCCCGGACCTTCACGAGGGCCTCCTCGCACTGCTCCCGCTCATCGGCGTGTGGCGCGGCGAGGGAAACGCCGCTCCCACGGACGGCTCCGAACCCTACGCTTTCGGCCAGCAGCTCGTCTTCGCCCACGACGGGGAGAACTACATCAGCTTCTCCTCCCGGATCTGGCGCCTCGACGACAAGGGGCAGGCAGTCGGCCAGGACAGGCGGGAGACCGGCTTTCTGCGGATCGACCTGAAAGACAACATCGAGTTCGTCACCGCGCACAGTGACGGTGCCGTGGAGATCATGTACGGTCGCCCGCTCACCGAGCGTTCCTGGCAGATGGAAAGTGCGTCGACGATGGTCACCGAGACCGGGCCGGCTTCCCTGGGCCCGGGCCGGCGACTCTACGGGCTCATGCCGAACAACCACCTCGGATGGGTGGATGAACGTCTCGCGCGACCGGTGGGCGGGACGGGGGAAGGATCCGGTGCCGGTGGGGACGCCGGCGCAGACGCCCCCGCCCTCACCCCGTGGATGTCCGCGGAACTCACCCGTGTGATGGGCTGAGGTTCAGCGCCCCTCCGCCGCCCCCGTCGCAAGTTCCTCGATCTCGTCCGCGCAGGTCGGTCGGGGCAGCGGGGTGCCGTCGAGTTCGGTCACCCGGGCGTACCTGCGCACCGATGACAGGAGCCACACCCCGTCTGCGTCCAGCAGGTCGGCGACGGTCAGGGGCTCCTCGCGGCACTCCCACCCGGACGCACCCGCCAGTCGGAACATCGCCGCCTGGGTGGTGCCGGGCAGGACGCCGACCTCGTGGAGGGGGGTGAGGATCTCCCGGACACTGTCGCCGCCGTCGCCGCGCCTGTCCCGCACGGCGATCACCGAGGAGGTGGGCCCCTCCAGCACCCGGTCGTCCCCTGCTGCGGTGCCCACGCCCTCGCCGGTGAAGATCACGTCGTCGAGGCCGTGGGCCCGGGCGTAACGCAGGGCCGCCATGTTCGCCGCATAGGACAGGGTCTTGGCGCCGACGAGCGCCCAGGGCGCGGCGTCGTGCCCGATGTGCAGGCTGTAGCCCCGGTGGGCCGTCATCACGCGGACGCCGCGGTCACGGTCGCGGGCGACCGCGGGAGATTCAGGGGCGACGGAGACCCAGCCCGTGGGTATTCCGGTGGTCTCCCGGCCACGGGAGTACATCCACCGCAGGGAACCGTCCTGCCCACCGAGGGCCGCCCACCGTTTCAGTGCGAGGTCTGTGGCCGCGTGCCAGCGGGCGGTGTCCGGGTCGGGCAGGTCGAGCATCCGGGAACTGTTCCGGAACCGGGCGGTGTGCCGGTCCAGGTTCCGTACTGCCCCTCCCCTGACCATCAGGGTCTCGAAGACACCGTCACCGCGCACCGCCGCGAGGTCGTCGATGTACAGGACGGGGGCTGCGGCGTCGAGGACTGCGGGGTCGGCGTCCCCTGCGGGGTGTACGTCGACGACGACCCTGAGGTCGGCCCCGGAGGTGGCGGGAGCGGGTTTCCGGTGACGCCGGGCGCTCTGGTTCTCTTCGGTCATGTGGACATCCTAGGTCTGTGGCCGCCGCCCCTGTCCGCCGGTGGGTTACAGTGGACGGTGTGAGTGTCCCGGAAGTATCACCGATCGTGGCCCATGTTGCAGCGGCGAGCACCCGGGACGGTACGGGGGTCGAGTCGGTCACCGCACGTCATTACGGGGCTCCGCTGGTCGAGCAGTCCCGCGTGGACGAGGGTGCCACCGGTCTGGTCGACGGGTGGGACAGGGTGGCGCTGACAGTCACAGGTGCCGCGGCCAGGGGGTGGCTCAACGACTTCATCTCCCAGAAGATCGACGCAGCTGCTCCGGGCACGGCGACGGACGGGCTGCTGCTCGACGCCCGTGGCCGGATCGAGCAGGCGTTCGGTATCAGCGTGGTGACCCCTGACAACGTCGACGCGGAGCACAGCGGTGCGGGGGACGGTGACCCCGTGGTCGTGCTCGATGTCGCAGCGGACCGTGCGGACGACCTCGAGGGCTTCCTGCGCAGAATGGTGTTCTGGTCCGGGGTGGAGATCGACCGTCCGGCACTGGCCCGGCTCAGTGTGCTGCGCCCCGACGGGTTCCCCGGCACAGGTGCCGCCGGTACTTCCGGGGCACCGCATCCCCTGGCCGTTTTCTGGCGGACCCGTCAGACCTCCGGTATCCCGGTCACCGACCTGTGGGTGCCCCGGGAGAGGATCACCGGTGTGTGGGACGACCTCGTCTCGGCGGGTGCCGTACCGACCGGGGGAACGGCCGTGGATGCCTGGCGGCTGCGCGACCGGGTGCCGGTCCTCGGGGTTGACACGGACGAGCGGGTGATTCCCCACGAGGTTCCCGCCTTCATCGGGCCCGAATCCGGGGAGGCGACACGGCTCGCCGACGCCCAGGACGGTCCGACTTCGTCGAGTGTTCACCTGAACAAGGGGTGCTACCGGGGCCAGGAGACGGTCAGCCGGGTGCACAACCTCGGACAGCCGCCACGGCTGCTGGTCCTGCTGCAGCTCGACGGTTCCACCGGGACCCTTCCTGAAGTCGGGTCGTCTGTCACCGCCGGGGGCCGCACCGTGGGCAGGACAGGTGCCCCGGTCCACGACGCCGACTACGGGCCGGTGGTCCTCGCCCTGGTGAAGCGCTGTCTCTTATCGACAGCTAGACTCGTATAAGGCACAGGGGGTGGGCGCGCGGCCCCGGTCGGGGCAGGTCAGTCGAAGCGTCCGGAGGTGGAGTACTCCGTCTCCGTGTGGTCGGTGCAGTCGTCGATCGCCTGCGTGGCGGCG
>LT160592.1:1200857-1265563 GCA_900049755.1 Corynebacterium provencense | reverse complement strand
CCCTTCCTGAAGTCGGGTCGTCTGTCACCGCCGGGGGCCGCACCGTGGGCAGGACAGGTGCCCCGGTCCACGACGCCGACTACGGGCCGGTGGTCCTCGCCCTGGTGAAGCGGGCGGTCGTGGAGGCGGCGGCGGCCGGGACCGCACCCCCGCTGCAGGCGGACGGGGTGGACGCCGCGATCGACCCCGATGACCTGCAGTTCCGGCGTTCGGAGAAGCCGGGGCGCCTCGCTGTGGACAGGCTGCGGGGAAAGGGCTGACGGGGCTTCGACGGGGGCGGTTCTGAAAAATCCGGCGCCACCCGCTATGGTGGTGCCAGGAACAGATACAAGACATCAGCGTCGGCGGTTGAATCCCTGGGCCGCTACGCAAGTACACCCGAGGGGGTAGGCCATGGGTCGCGGCCGCGCCAAGGCGAAGCAGACGAAAGTTGCCCGTCAGCTCAAGTACAATTCTCCTGAGATGGACCTGGACAGTCTCCAGCGTGAACTCTCAGGGGAACACCGGCACGATGCGGTGTCCGAGGACGACTACACCCGGTGGGAGGAGTGGGGTCCGGACAACTCCGGTCGGTGATACCCCACTGCTGATCCACCGAAGCAGATGAACCCCGCACCCTGTCCGTGAGGACAGGGTGCGGGGTTCATGCGCTCCGGACCTGTTCATGCCGGACCGGGCAGGTCGACCGCCCGCCGGCGCTTAACCCCTGTGACCGCCGACAAGCACCGCACGGGCGGCGTCACTGTCCCTGGCCAACCGCACCCGCCCGAGGTTCCAGCACTCGATGTGGCGGGCAGTGAGGATGGCGAGGGCACGCTCGGCGTCCTCCTCCGCCACCACGGCGACCATCCCGACACCCATGTTGAAGGTCTTCTCCATCTCCTCGGGGGCGACCTTGCCGAGGCGGGCGATCGTGCGGAAGACCTGCGCCGGGCTCCAGGTTCCGCGGTCCAGTTCGGCGGTGAGTCCCTCAGGGATCACGCGGGCGAGATTCGACGCCAGCCCACCACCGGTGACATGCGCATAGGTGTGGACCTCACACTCTGTGGCAAGGGCCAGGCAGTCCTTCGCGTAGATGCGGGTCGGTTCCAGGAGCTCTTCACCGAGGGTACGGCCGAAGTCCGCGACGTAACCGTCCAGGGGCAGACCGGCCTGCTCCAGCAGAACATGCCGGGCCAGACTGTAACCGTTGGAGTGCAGGCCCGAGCTTGCCATGGCGATGACGACGTCACCGTTTCGCACCCTGTCCGGGCCCAGCAGCTCGTCCTCCTCCACCACGCCCACCGCAGTGGCGGAGATGTCGTATTCACCGGGCTCCATGAGGCCGGGATGCTCCGCGGTCTCACCGCCGAGCAGTGCACACCCCGCATCGATGCACCCCGCCGCGATACCCGAGACGATCGACGCCACGTGCTCGGGCACCACTTTCCCGATCGCGATGTAGTCCTGGAGGAACAGCGGTTCTGCACCGCACACCACCAGGTCATCGACGACCATAGCGACAAGGTCGCGGCCGATCGTGTCATGCCGGTCCATCGCCTGGGCTACGGCCACCTTGGTCCCGACCCCGTCGGAACCTGCGGCCAGCAGCGGCTTGTCATATTCCCCGAGGGCGAAGAGACCGGCGAACCCGCCGAGCCCTCCGCGCACCTCCGGCCTGGTGGCCTTTCCCGCCAGCGGTGCGAAAAGCTCCACCGCCCGGTCACCGGCCTCGATGTCGACCCCGGCAGCAGCGTAGCTGGCACCGTCCTGGTCGGGGTTGTCGGAGATGGAGGTTTCGTCTGTCACAGTCCTACGCCTTCGGGAGAAATCAGGAGTTTAACGTACCCACCCTACCTGTTCAGCGGTTCAGGTCCACCACCGGCAGCCAGTGCGCGACATCGGCCGCGTGAG
The DNA here is from genome assembly GCA_900049755.1 of Corynebacterium provencense. GTDB lineage: Bacteria > Actinomycetota > Actinomycetes > Mycobacteriales > Mycobacteriaceae > Corynebacterium > Corynebacterium neomassiliense. The sequence goes on along the minus strand of LT160592.1, from coordinate 1,263,670 downwards.
CCCCTGACACTTCCGCACCGGCCGCCGCAGCCTCTTCCAGTGTGAGCAGCCCGGTCGCCAGCCTCAGCCACGTCCGGGGGTCGCACTGCACCACGTTCGGCGGAGTGCCCCGACGGTGTACCGACCCCGCGACGCACTGCACCGCCGCGAACGGCGGGACCCGGACCTCGACACTGTGGCCCGGGGCGTCCTCCCCCACGCCCGCCCTCTTACACAACCCGGCGGGGATAATAGGCAGAAGCACGAGCGCCCGCGGCGCCGCAGAGCCCCCCTGGGCGGCAGCCCACCGACACTGTGGCCCGGGGCGTCCTCCCCCAGCAGTGCCGTACTCAACCGGCACGCCGCGGCCACGGCCGCCCGCGACGGTCGGGGAACCGCCCCGGACGCCACGTCCTCCTCGTCCGCGGTGATCCACTCCCGTACCGCCACCAGAGCCGCCCGCACCTCCGCGGGATCGGTCCGCGTCCTCTGCGCCATACCCCGATTGTAGACGGACGGCACCACGGTCCGAAGATGACCGGTGAAGGTGACCGGTGAAGGTCAACGGGCAGGGGACGTGACTTCCGTGACACCGCCACACAGTTCCCCCCTCGGGACATAGGATGGCAGGGTGACTGACGCGACCCGGAGCTACGGAGGCATGAGGCTGTGACGGAGACTGTGAACGGCGTGGAAAGATCCCCGGATCCCGAGGTCACCCTCCGGTTCATGGCCGCACCGACAGACGTGCTCATGCAGGGCGCCAACGGGGTGCACGGCGGAAGAGTGCTGGAATGGATCGACAAGGGCGCCTACGCATGCGCGGTGGGCTGGTCGGGAGCCTACTGCGTCACCGCGTACGTCGGGCACATCCACTTCACCAGACCCATCCCCTCCGGGCATGTGGTGGAGGTCCGCTCCCGGATCGCCTACACGGGCAGATCCTCCATGCACATCGTCAACGAGGTTCTCTCCGCCGATCCGCGGGAACTCATCTTCACCCGGGCCTGCGACTGCCTGGTGATCTTCGTCGCCATGGACGAGAACCGGCACTCCACCCCGGTACCGCACTTCGAACCGCGCAACGACGAGGAGCGGCGCGTCGCCGAAGCTGCACTGTCCCGGGTGCGCCTGCGTAAGGCGATCGAGGAGGAGATGCTCAAACAGAGCTACACCGACTCCGGTACCGCACCGAGTATGGTCCACCGGTTCATGGCCAAACCCACCGACGTCAACTGGGGCGGCAACGTACACGGCGGGACGGCTATGGAGTGGATCGACGAAGCCGCTACCGCATGCACCATGGCCTGGTCCGGTGAGAAGACCGTGGCCGTGTACGCCGGCGGCATCCGCTTCTACCGGCCGGTGCACATCGGCGACCTCGTCGAGGTGGAGGCCCGCCTGATCAGGACGGACACCCGGTCGATGGCCGTGACCGTGCACCTTCGCGCCGGAGACCCGCGGGAGGGCACCGGCAACCTCCCGGTCGCCATCCACGCGTCCATGACCTACGTGGGTGTGGACATCGACGGCAACCCGCTCAACGCCAGGCACTTCACCCCGGTGTCCCCGGAGGACAGGCGCCTGGAACAGCACGCCCAGGCGCTCAGGGAACTGAGGACCAAGTACTCACCTGAGCCCTTGTTCCGGCCACTGCGCGAGGAGCCGCAGTACCCGGTGAACTGACCCCGGCGTCCTCCCGGAACACCGTCGGACGGTCAGTCCGAGGTGACCGAGAGGTCGTAGACCGTCATGCCCCCTTTCTCCACGGCAGCGAAGTTGTCCGCCACCCACTCCGAGATTTCCGTGCTCACGGTGCTCCCTCCCATCTGCTGGCCGCGACCTCCGGTCCCGGATCCCAGGAAGTAGTGGATCTTTCCCTCCCGGACGTAGTCCTTGAACTGTTCCAGGGTGGGCGTGGGATCTGAGCCGTTGTACCCGCCGACGGACATCACCGGTTCTCCGGTGGCCAGCTGGTACTCGGCCGCCGTCTGCGATCCGACCGCGGCCGCAGCCCACACATAACTCCCTGAGTCCTGCTCCAGCAGATCCACCACCTCAGCGTCCGCGGACGCCCCGTTGAGACCGCCGGGTCCGCCTGCCTGACCACCCGGCAGTCCGCCTGCCTGACCACCCGGCAGTCCGCCTGCCTGACCACCCGGCAGTCCGCCTGCCTGACCGCCCCCACCTGGGGCAGGCAGTTGACCGGAACCGTCGTCCCGTCCCGCGGAGGGGACCTCGCCGCCCATTCCCCCGGCCATCCCGTCCTGCATCCTCCCGGGGCCACCTGCTCCCCCCGGACGTCCACCGGGACCGAAACCCGACGACACCTCGGGTCCCGCCGTGACGATGGCCCCGGAATGCGCAGTGGCCAGCGTGTCCACCGAGTAGGCGACCGGTCCCGCCAGACCTGCGGTTCCACCGGCGATGACAGCGACGGCAGCCACAGCTTTCCCGGTGACCCCGAGCGCGACCGCTGCAAGCGCGACCGTTGACACCAGGCCGCAGACCACCACGACGAACTTCAGCCAGGGCACGAAGTCAGGGGTGCGGTCCAGCAGAATGTACGACCAGACCGTCGTCACCGCGACGACGATCGCCAGGACCCACGGCGTCCACCTGCTCTCCTTCCTGTGCTTCCACAGGGTCACCGTGCCGGTTCCCACCAGCGCCGCGACAGCAGGTGACAACGCCACCGTGTAGTACTGGTGGAAGATGCCCTGCATGAAACTGAAGACGATGCCGGTGACAATGAGCCAGCCACTCCATGCCAGAACAGAGGCACGCAGAAGATCGGTCCGCGGACGCCTGCGCACGACAACGAGAACCGCCACAGCCAGGATCAGTGCCGCAGGGATCAGCCACGCGATCTGACCGCCCTGGGCCGGTTCAAACATGCGGAGAATCCCGGTTTCCCCCCACATCCCTGTCGGCCCTCCGGCAGCACCGAACCCGCCTCCGGCCTCTGCGCCGCCGGGCATCCCCGCCCCCCGGCCGCCGCCTCCTGTCACCGCTCCGGTCTCGTCACCGTTGATCCTTCCGAGACCGTTGTAGCCGAGGGTGAGCTCGATGATGGAGTTGTTCTGACTTCCGCCGATGTACGGACGGGAGTCCTCCGGCCAGAGTTCCACCACCGCCAGGTACCAGCCGGCGGACACCACGGCCGCACCGAGGGCGGCCAGCAGCTGACCTGCCCGGACCTTCCACGACCGGGGGCATGCGACGATGAACGCCAGTACCAGCCCCGGCACCACCAGCACCACCTGCAGCTGCTTGGCCAGGAACCCGAGACCGATGAAGACCCCCGCCGCCACCGCCCAACGCCACCGCCCGTCCTCACAGCACCGCAGCACGGCCCACAACGCCGCGATCATCAGCAGCACCAGGAGAACGTCCGGGTTGTTGTACCTGAACATGAGCACGGTGACCGGGGTGGTGGCAAGCACCACAGCGGCGACGAATGCAGCCGGCACACCCGCGTACCTTCTCACCACGGACCACAGCAGTGCCACCGCGGCAACCCCGACCAGGACATACGGGACGAGGATGCTCCAGCTCGACAGCCCGAACAGCTTCACCGCTAGAGCTGAGGGCCACAGGGACAGCGGGGTCTTGTCCACCGTGACCGAATTACCCGCATCCGAGCTCCCGAAGAAGAACGCCTCCCAGTTCTGGGCCCCTGCCTGTGCTGCTGCGGCGTAGAAACTGTTCCCGTAGCCACCCGCGGAAAGGTTCACGAGATAGGCGGCGGCAGTGCCCAGCAACAGAAGTGCGAGCCCGGCCCTGCCCCGCACTGTCAGTCTCTGCACCACGACCGGGTGGGGGTGGTCCACCGGGCTGTCCCCACGATTGTCCGGTCCTGCCGTATGCGTCGTCACGGTCATCGCCGTCCCCTCCTTCGTCCGGAGAACATCGCCCGGAACAGGATGAACCTGAGTACCGTGCCCACAAGGTTCGCTGCGGTCAGAATGAGCAGCTCCGTACCGGCTGATGCGTCCGGGACAGACGCCTGCAGCACCGCGAGCGAACCCGAGGTGACGGCCCAGCACAGGAGAAACACGAGAAGTCCCCCGGCACGGTCACGGTCCAGTCCGTTCCTCGTCGTCACCCCGAAGGTGAACATCCTGTTGAGGTCGGTGTTCACCATTGCGGTCACCAGCAGGGCCAGGAAGTTCGCCAGCTGGGCCCACATGAACATCCGGAACAGCGGGTACAGCAGTGCGTAGGCGAGGGTGGACAGTACCCCGATCACCACGAACCTGAGGAGCTGGCCGCCCAGACGCTGGTCCCCGTCGACCCGGGTGGCGGGTTCTCCGTGGCCCGGACTGTCGTGGCCCGGACTGTCGTGGCCCGGACTGTGGTGGTCCGGGTTCCCGTGCACGGGACCGGCGGCGGTCCTGGGGGGCCGGGACATGGCGTCCACGTCCGTCTTTCCTGTCATCAGTGCCGTTCCCACGCGCCACATGCCTCTGAGGTCCTCCCGGGCAGTGGCGAGGACGTCCACCCGGGAATCCGGGTCGTCCACCCAGTCCACCGGGACCTCGTGGATCCGGTATCCGGCACGCTCGGCGAGTATGAGCATTTCGGTGTCGAAGAACCAGTTGTCGTCCTCGACATGGGGCAGTATCGCCTGTGCCGCATCTGAACGCATGGCCTTGAAACCGCACTGGGCGTCGGAGAATCCCACCGCCATCACCGTGCGGAGGAGACGGTTGTACGTCCGGGAGATGAACTCTCGTCTCGGTCCGCGGGTCACGGTGGACTGTCGGGCGAGTCTGGTGCCGATCGCCACGTCTGAATGGTCGGCCACCAGCGGAGCGATCAACGGGACGAGGGCGTGGAGGTCGGTCGACAGATCCACGTCCATGTACACCACGACGTCGGCGGTGGAGGCCAGCCACACTTTCTTCAGGGCGCGGCCGCGCCCCTTCTCGTCGAGGTGAACCACCTTCAGTCTTTCGTCGGCGACGGCGAGGGCCCGCGCCGTCGGCAGGGTCGCGTCGGTCGAGGCATTGTCAGCGACGGTGACTGAGGTACGCCACGGGACTGTCTCAAGGAAGCTCGTCAGGCCTGCGATACAGCCGGGCAGGCTGCGTTCCTCGTTGTAGACCGGGACGACGATGTCGACCGTGGCGGTGCGGGCGGAGTTCCCTGCTCCTGTCCCTGCCGCGTCGGCCATGTCATCGGGGCAGCGGTGGTCCGGAAGATGGCCGTCGACGGGGAAGCGCTGTCCGCCCGGCGGGGCGGAGTTGTCTGTAGGTGTCATAGCCGGGATGGTCCCGCACCACGGTGGGAGAAACTCGGGACGCCGCTGGCATGTTCCTGCCAACAGAGTTCTCTCCGGACACCGGTACCCCGCCCCCGGCCACCCGTCAGCGCAACTGCACCGAATTCCCCGCGGACCGGCAGGTCACGTACAGGTTCGGCAGAGTCTCCGGCACCCCGGCGGATTCCGGCACCGCCGGGTCACTCCTCTACGACGGAGTTCGCGCCCACGGCGTGGCTGAACAACCGGGGCAGGGTGCCCTCCCAGGCGGCGCGCGCCTCGGACACCGGCAGGGTGAACTCCGCTCCCCCGGTGGTCACGGAGATCACCTGACCTTCGACATCGGCGGCGTCACCGGTGACGACTGCGACACCTGCACGGAACACGGGCACGCCGTGGGCGGAGAGGATCTCCTCCGCCCCGGATACCCGGTCGTCACGGACAGTGAGGAGGACCCTCGTCGCGGTCTCCGAGAACAGGGCGGTGAACACGTCGGTGACCGGGTCACCGGTGGTGGCCTCCCCGGCCAGGACCGCGGTCGGGTCGACCGACACCCCTGCACCCGACTGCACGGCGAACTCGACGAGAGCCTGGGACAGTCCGCCCTCGGACAGGTCGTGGGCGGATGCCACGGTCCCGCGGAGCCGGGACAGTGCCTGACTGAGACGCCGCTCGGCGGCGAGGTCGACGCGTGGGGGAAGCCCGGCGAGAGTGTCATGCTCCACCTGCTGCCAGATTGACCCTCCGAGCTCGTCCAGGGTCGCGGCGCCGGCCAGCAGGAGGACGTACTCGCCTGCGGGGGCCTGGGCCGGGATCCTGGTGGCGACGTCGTCGACGGTTCCGAGCACGGCGATGACCGGGGTGGGGAGGATCGGTTCCGTTCCCGTCTGGTTGTAGAACGAGACGTTGCCGCCGGTGACGGGGATCCCGAGTTCCGCCGCCCCGTCGGCGAGCCCGTGGACCGCCTCCCGGAACTGCCACATCACGCCGGGGTTCTCCGGGGACCCGAAGTTCAGGCAGTTCGACAGTGCGACCGGGGTCGCCCCGGTGACCGAGACATTGCGGTACGCCTCGGCCAGTGCCAGGCGTGCCCCCGTGTTGGGGTCAAGTTCCGTGTAGCGGCCGGAGGCGTCGGTGGCCACGGCGATGCCCCTGCCGGTCTTTTCGTCGATCCTCAGGACGCCGGCGTCGGCGTCCTTCGCGAGCACTGTGTTACCCCGGACGTAGCGGTCGTACTGTTCGGTGATGTACGCGCGCGAGCACAGGGCCGGTGATGCCGCGAGGTCCAGAATCGTCCGCCTGAGCTCGTCCACGGTGGCCGGGCGCGCCAGGTCGACGTCCTTGTTGAGGGCGTCCTGGGACTCTGGCCGGGCGTAGGGGCGTTCGTACACGGGGCCTTCGTCCGCCATCGATGCGGCGTCCGCGTCGACGACGACCTGTCCCAGGTGCTCAATGACGAGGTGCTCGCCGTCGGTGACCTCGCCCAGGTCGGATGCGATGACCTCCCACCGGGCGCAGATCTCCATGAAGGCGTCGACGTTGTCCGGGGTGACCACCGCCATCATGCGTTCCTGGGATTCCGAGGACAGGATCTCCGCGGCGGTCATGTTCTCGGCACGCAGGTGCACGTTGTCCAGGTTGATGTGCATGCCACCGTCACCGGCCGCGGCAAGTTCCGCGGTCGCGCACGACAGTCCGGCTCCGCCCAGGTCCTGGATACCCACGACCACACCGGCCCGGTAGAGGTCGAGGCAGCATTCGATGAGGACCTTCTCGGCGAAGGGATCCCCGACCTGGACGGCGGGGAGCTTACGTTCGGCGCCTTCCTCGAAAGTGTCGGAGGCGAGCACGGATACTCCGCCGATGCCGTCGAGTCCGGTGCGTGACCCGAAGAGGATCACCCGGTTGCCGGTGCCGGACGCGAAGGCGAGTTTCAGGTCCTCGACCTTCAGGGTGCCCACGCAGAGAGCGTTGACGAGGGGATTGCCGGCGTAGGAGGGGTCGAAGACGGTCTCTCCGCCGAGGTTGGGCAGGCCGAGGCAGTTGCCGTACCCGCCCACTCCCGCGACGACACCGGGCAGTACCCGCTGGGTGTCCGGGGCGTCTGCCGGACCGAAGCGGAGCTGGTCCATCACGGCGACGGGCCGGGCGCCCATGGCCATGATGTCGCGGACGATGCCGCCGACACCCGTGGCCGCACCCTGGTAGGGCTCGACGTAGGACGGGTGGTTGTGGGACTCGACCTTGAAGGTGACGGCGTTGCCGTCCCCGATGTCGATGACGCCGGCGTTCTCACCGATGCCGGCCAGCATCCTGGACCGCATCTCCTCGGTGGTGGTCTCACCGAAGTAGCGGAGGTGGATCTTGGAGGATTTGTAGGAGCAGTGCTCGGACCACATCACGGAGTACATGGCGAGCTCTGCCGCGGTCGGGCGTCGGCCGAGGATCTCGCGGATGCGGAGGTACTCGTCCTCTTTCAGGCCGAGTTCCGCCCAGGGCTGCTCGAGATCGGGTGTGGCCAGGGCATCGGCGACGGTGTCGTTGACGACTGTGACGGCTTGTGCGTCGGTCATTGTGGTGCTACCTCGGTGCGGGTTCTAGGCGGCGACGGAGCCGACGGCGGACAGGAACAGCTGCAGACCGTCGAGCGACGGGCCGGTGAGGGTCTCCACGGCGTGCTCGGGGTGCGGCATGAGGCCGACGGTCCGGCCGTCGGCGGAGGTGACGCCGGCGATGGCGTTCACTGACCCGTTGAAGTTGTCTGTGTAGCGGAAGACCACCCGGCCCTCCGCCTCCAGTTCCGCGACGGTGTCCGGGGACGCCTGGAAGCGCCCTTCGCCGTGCTTGGCGGGGATGAGGATCTTCTGTCCGCTCTCCAGGCCGGAGGTCCACACGGTCCTGTCGTTGACTACTTCGAGCCAGGTGTCGACGCAGTGGAAGTGCAGGCCTTTGTTGCGTGTCAGGGCACCGGGGAGCAGTCCCGCCTCGGTGAGGATCTGGAAACCGTTGCAGATCCCGAGGACCGGCATTCCGGCTGCCGCCCGGTCGATGACGGACCGCATGACCGGGGCCTGGGCCGCGATAGCGCCTGAGCGGAGATAGTCACCGTAGGAGAATCCTCCGGGGACAATGACGGCGTCCACCTGCTTCAGGTCCGAGTCTGCGTGCCAGAGGGGGACGGGTTCTGCTCCGGCGACGGTCACGGCACGGGCCGCATCGACGTCGTCGAGGGTGCCGGGGAAGGTGATGACACCGATTCGGGCGGTCATTACTCTGCCACCTCGGTGACGACCCGGTAGTCCTCGATGACGGTGTTGGCCAGGAGGGTGGATGCGATGCGTTCGAGGTCCTCGGCGGTGACTGTGCTGTCGACCTCGAGCTCGAAACGCTTCCCCTGGCGGACATCGGACACCCCGCTGACGCCGGTGCGCCCCAGAGCTCGGACGACGGCCTGGCCCTGCGGGTCCAGGATCTCCGCCTTCGGCATGACATTGACTACGACACGGGCCACGGTGATTCTCTCCAATACGTCAGCGGTTGCTGTTCGGGTAGCTGAACGGGCACAACCTTACCGGGTGGTCCGGACAGTGCGAACCGGGACCGCCCCCTGCCCCTGACACTGTCAGGTGGCGGCGGGACGGCCCCGGTTGGCGGGGTCGGGAGCTGCGTCAGGGACGCCATACCTCGGTCGCCGGTTCCTGGACGGCGGGCTGGGGGTTCGCACCGACGATCTCGGGGACATCGTCGTCGTCGACGTACTCGAATTTCTTCTGTCCGTCGAGCACGGCATTGGCCTGTCCCAGGTCCAGGGACTTCGTCCACTTGCCGACGAGGAAGGTCGCCACGGCGTTGCCGGTGAAGTTGGTCAGTGACCGGGCCTCGGACATGAACTTGTCGATGCCCTGGATGTAGCTCACACCTGCGAGCAGTTCCGGCTTCTGGGACTCCAGACCGACGGCCAGTGTCGCCAGTCCGGCCCCCGAGACCCCGGCGGCACCCTTGGACGCCAGGATCATGAAGACGAGCAGTCCGATCTGCTCACCGATGTTCATGGACATGTGCATGGCGTCCGAGATGAAGATCGCGGACATGGTCAGGTAGATCGCCGTTCCGTCGAGGTTGAAGGAGTACCCGGTCGGGACGACGATACCGACGGTGGCCTTGTCGACTCCGGCGAACTCCATCTTCTGCATGAGCTGAGGAAGCGCGGACTCGGAGGAGGAGGTGCCCAGGATCAGCAGGTACTCCTGACCGAGGTATTTGAGCACCTTGAAGATGTTGAGTCCGGTGACCACCTTGAGCATGGTCCCGAGGATCACCACGATGAAGACGATGCAGGTGATCCAGAAGGCGAGCATCAGGGTGAGCAGGTCCAGGATCGCCTTGGCGCCGGAGTTGGCGATGAGCGCCGCCATGGCACCGAATGCGCCGACCGGGGCCACCCAGAGGATCCAGGACATGATCTTGAAGACGACCTTCTGCAGAAGCTCGATCGCGTAGAGGCAGGGACCTGCCACCTGGTTCGGCATGGTCTGGAGGACGAATCCGACGAGCAGGGCGACGAAGAGCGCCTGCAGGATCGACCCGCCGGTGAGGGAGGACATCAGGGTCGTGGGGATGAGGTCCATGACGAACCCGGCCACGCCGTCAAGATCGTGGGTCTTCTCCGAGTTCCCGATGAGCGCGCGGGCGGCACTGTCGTCTGCTCCGATGTTGAGGTGGCCACCGGGCTGGATGATGTTGCCGACGACCAGGCCGATGGCCAGGGCGAAGGTGGACATCACGATGAAGTACACCAGGGCCAGACCACCGGCCTTGCCGACGGTCGTCGCCTCACGGACGTGTCCGATGCCGATGACGATCGTGCAGAAGATGACCACGGGGATGACCATCTTGATCAGCGCGATGAACATGTCGCCGAGGAACTTGACTTCCTTTGCCGCCCCCGGTGCCACGAGCCCGAAGATCACGCCGGCGACGACGGCGATGATCACCGATATGTAGAGCCAGTGGGTGGCCCGGTTGGATTTCTTCTTCGGCACGGTGGCGACAGGTGTGGTGTCCTGTGCGGAGGACTCTTGACGGCTCATAGTAGGTGAAAGGTACCCCCGATCTGACCCCGCTCCAAAAGATTTTTCGCCGACCGCTCCCGCTCCCCCCACCGTTCAGGTATAAGCGGCGTCACATTGTTCATGGTTAACAGTATTCACACGCAAGGTCATCCCACAGAGCGGACCAAATACCCCATCCCGTGGAACCCCCGTCGCGGGTAAGGGTGGGCGGGGGTGGCTGAGGGCGTCCTTCTCAGGGCAGAAGTTCTGTCGCCCCCATGCGGTCGAGCTCCCATGCGATCTCGAAGGCGGTCTGCCGCCACTTCGCGTACCTGCCCGACACTCCCCCGTGCCCGGAGGACATGTCGGTCTTCAGCAGGATCTCCCCCGAGTCCGGGGACGCCGTGGCCCGCAGCGCCGCGACCCACTTCGAGGGCTCCACGTAGAGCACCCGGGTGTCGTTGAAACCGCTCACCGCGAGAATCGCCGGGTACCTCTGCGCGGTGACGTTCTCGTAGGGGGAATAGGACGCCATGTAGTCGTAGACCTCGGGGTCGTGGAACGGGTCACCCCACTCCTCCCACTCCGTCACGGTCAGCGGCAGGTCCGGCCGCAGCATCGACGTCAGGGGGTCGACGAAGGGCACCACCGCCTCGATCCCCGCGAACCTGTCGGGAGCGGCGTTCGCCACCGCCCCCATCAGCAGTCCCCCTGCCGATCCTCCCTCGGCGACCATGCGGTCGGGAGCGGTCATTCCGGAGTCGAGCAGATCGTCGGCCACAGCGATGAAGTCCGTGAAAGTGTTCTTCTTGTGCAGTCCCCTGCCCTGCTCGTACCAGGTACGTCCCATTTCTCCACCACCCCGGACATGGGCCACCGCGTACACGACCCCGCGGTCGAGCATCGACAGGCGGAACACGGAGAAGTACGGGTCCATGCACGCCTCGTAGGAGCCGTACCCGTACAGCAGCACGGGGTTGACCCGGTCCAGCGGCACATCGGTGCGGTGGACCAGGGACACCGGGATCCGTGCACCGTCCGACGCCGTGACCCACCGGCGGGACGCCGTGTACCGGGTGAGGTCCACATCTCCGAGGACCTCCTGCTGCCTGCGCAGCACCCGTCGTCCGGTGGACAGGTCGATCTCCCACACCTGTGCCGGTGTGACATAGCTCGTGTAGCTGATCCGGAGTACCGGGGACTCCCACTCCGAGTTGCCGGTGGTGCCCGCCGAGTAGAGCTCTTCATCGAATTCCACGGGTTCGAAGGTGCCCCAGTGCGCACCGTGTTCACCGAGTGTCATCAGCGACAGCTTCTCCACCCCGTTGTCGCGGGTGGCGAGCACGATGTGGTCGGAGAACACGTCGACCCCCTCCACACGCCGGTCGTCACGGTGGGGGACCATCACCTCCAGGGCGTCGAGGTCCCCTACCGTGCCGACCCTGCAACGTCCGAGCTCACCGTTGGGCCTGTGGGCGAGAGAGTCGTGGAGCACCAGCCACCAGTCTTCACCGTCGACCACGGCGTGGTCGACGTCGTACTGCACCCCCTGTTCCCGGGGACGCACACAGGTCAGTTCGCCCCCGGCCGAGTCTCCGGATGAGTCCCCGGCCGAGTCTCCGGCCGAGTCTCCGGCCGAGTCTCCGAGGTCGAGGTACCAGGTCTCGCTGGTGGTCTTCGACGCCGTGGACACCAGAAGGTAGCGTTCCGAGCGGGTCACCCCCACCCCGACCCAGAAGTGCTCGTCGTCTTCGTGGAAGATCCTCACGTCCTCGGAGACCGGGGTGCCGATCCTGTGACGCCACACCTCGTGGGGACGCCACGCCTCATCGACCCGCTGGTAGAAAAGCCACGAGTCCCCCACCCACGTCGCGCCGTAGGAGATTCCGTCGATCCGGTCGTCGAGAAGTTCCCCGGTGGAGAGGTCCTTCACACGCAGGTCGAACCGTTCGTCACCGGTCACGTCGACGGAGTAGGCCAGGTAGCGTCCGTCGAGTGTGACGGAGGCCGCCCCGAGGCTGAAGAACTCGTGTCCCTCCGCCAGGTCATTGCTGTCCAGGATGACCTGCTCGTCGGGGGCCGCATGCCCGGGGATGATCTCCGGGGGTGTCCAGGGGTCGGCGTCCCCGCTGTCCCGTACGGGGATGCGGCACATCGTGCCGTAGCTCTTCCCTTCCTCGGTCCTGGAGAAGTACCACCAGGGGCCCGAGCGCACGGGAAGGGACATGTCCGTCTCCCGGATACGTGACTTCACCTCGGTGAAGACGGCGTCCTCCAGGGGAGTCAGGTGACTGGTGCGGGCCCGGGTGTAGGCGTTCTCCTCGTCGAGGTAGGCGCGTACCGCGGGGTCGCCCTTGTCCCGGAGCCATTCGTAGTTGTCGACGAAGTCACGGCCGTGGAAGGTGCGGGTGTACGGGACCTTCGCCGCGACCGGCGGCTCCGGGGACGGTGTCGGGGAACTGTCGGGCCGGTGTTCGGAATCCATGGATCCCGATCGTAGCCCCGGACTCTGCACCGACCTCTGCACCGGCCTCTTCCCCGGAGTCCGCCCCGGCCCCTTTCTGGGCCTGCGGTCAGTATCCTGCGCAGGTGCCGATCCAGTCGGCGAAGCGCTTCCCCGAGATCCTCTCGTAGGCCTCGATATAGCGTTCGCGGGTGGCCTCGACGACGGATCCGGGCAGTTCCGGAGGGGGTGTCTGGGATTTCGGTGACCAGCCGGACTTCGGTCCGGTGAGCCAGTTGCGGACGTACTGTTTGTCGAAGCTCGGCTGGACCTTCCCCTCCTCGTAGGTGTCGGCCGGCCAGTAGCGGGAGGAGTCCGGGGTGAGGACTTCGTCGCCGAGGACGAGGTTGCCCGCGGCGTCCAGCCCGAACTCGAACTTCGTGTCCGCGAGGATGATCCCGTGGTCGGCGGCGATGGCCGCAGCCTGGCTGTAGATCTTCACCGACGCGGCGCGCAGTTCCTCGGCCCGCTCCCTGCCCAGGTCGGAGACGACCCTGGCGAAGGTCACGTTCTCGTCGTGGTCGCCGATCTCGGCCTTGGTCGCCGGAGTGAAGATCGGTTCGGGGAGCCTGGAGGCCTCGGTGAGACCCTCGGGGAGTTCCACCCCGCACACGGCACCGTTCTCCCGGTACTCGGCGAGGCCTGATCCGGTGAGGTATCCACGGACCACGCATTCGAAGGGGAGCATGTCCAGTTTCCGGCAGACCATGGCCCGCCCGACGACCTTTTCGGGGATCCGTTCGTCGTCCGCCCCGCCGGCGAGGTGGTTGGGGAAGTCGAGCGCGTCGAAGAAGAAGTCGCTCATCGCGGTGAGGACCCGCCCCTTGTCCGGGATGTCGGTGTCCAGGACGTAGTCGTAGGCGGAAATCCGGTCGGTGGCCACCATCAGCAGAGTTGTGTCGTCGATCTCGTAGATCTCGCGCACTTTACCTGCGGAAAAGTGCGTGTACTCGGACAAGTCAGGTCGCATGGGGGCAAAGTCTAGCCCGCCTGTGGACTGAACTCCACGTGGACACTCTCCGGTGGCGTGGCGGCCGTCACATCTTGTTCTCCCGGATGAATCCCCGGTGACTCCCTGGTAACTCTAAGGTGGCTGTGGTCCGCGTCTCACCACTGTCGGCGTCTCACCGCTGTCGGCGGCGCTGCACCGGAAGTCCAGTAACCCCTCACCAGATCCCTCCGACCTCTCCCACCCATGAAAGGCACACCATGAGTCACACCCGGCTCCCCGGGCACATACCCCGCCTCATCACGGCACTTTTCGCCTGTCTGTCCGTCGTGTTCGCCACCGCGGCCTGCGCGGACAACTCCGACCGGGTCCCCGACGAGTACATCAGTTTCTTCGGCGGTGAACCCCAGAACCCGCTGGTCCCGTCCAACACGAACGAGGTCAACGGCGGGCAGGTCATCGAGAACCTCTTCACCGGCCTGGCCGAATACACCCCCGACGGGGAGGTTCGCATGGGCGTGGCCGAGTCGATCACCCCCAACGACAACTCGACCTCCTTCCGTGTCAGGCTCCGCGACGACTGGACCTTCACGAACGGGGAACGGGTCACCTCCGACTCCTTCATCAACGCCTGGAACTGGGCGGTCCAGCCGGAGCACGCGCAGCTGCAGTCGGCCTTCTTCGCACCGATCAAGGGCTACACCGACGTTGCCGGGGAGACAGACGCCGACGGCAACGTGACCGTCGAACCGACCGCGGAGACCATGTCCGGCCTGCGGAAGATCAGCGACACCGAGTTCACGATCACCCTCTCCGCCCCGGACTCCTCCTTCGTCTCCCTCCTCGGTTTCTCCGCCTTCGCCCCACTGCCCTCCGTCGCCTTCGAGGACATGGACGCCTTCGGCGCCCACCCGGTCGGCAACGGACCGTACATGATGGACGGGGATGACGCCTGGCAGCACAATGTCTCCATCACCCTGCGCGCCAACCCGGACTACCCCGGTGACACCCCGGCGAAGAACCCCGGGATCGCGTTCGTCATGTACTCCTCACTGAACACCGCCTACGCGGACCTGCAGTCCGGGGATCTCGACCACATGCGTGAAAGTGTGTCACCGGAGGCGTACCCGACGTACACCGAGGATTTCCCCGACAGTCACGACGACAAGCCCTACGCCGCGATCCAGAACTTCACCATCCCGGAGAGTCTGCCCGGTTTCGGTCCCGACGAGGAGGGCAGGCTGCGACGCGCCGCGATCTCCATGTCCATCGACCGGCAGCTCGTCATCGACAAGGTGTACTTCGGTACCCGACGCATCGCCGAGGATTTCGGCGCCCCCACACTCGCCGGCGGACTCCCCGACATCCCGGGCAAGGAGGTACTGACCTACCAGCCCGAGAAGGCGAAGGAACTGTGGGCGCAGGCCGACAGGATCAGCCCGTGGGGCGGACAGAAGTTCGAGATCGCCTACAACGCCGACGGCGGTCACCAGCAGTGGGTCGAGGCGGTGACCAACAGCATCCGGCAGAACCTCGGTATCGACGCCGTCGGCAAGGCCTACCCGACCTTCAAGGCCATGCGTGACGACGTGGTCAACCGCACCGTCGACGCGGCGTTCAGGTCCGGGTGGAACGCCGACTACCCGTCGATCGCGTCCTTCCTCGTGTCCAACTACCGGACGGGGGACTCCTCCAACGACGGTGACTACTCCAACCCCGAGTTCGACCGCCTCCTGGCGGATGCCGCGGCACAGCCCGACGCGCAGCAGGCCCAGCCCGTCTACAACCGGGCGCAGGCGATCCTCATGAAGGACCTGCCCCAGATCCCGCTGTGGTACTACGCGGCGTCCACCGCCTGGAGCCCGAAACTGCACAACGTGCAGTCGGGTTGGCTGGGCATGCCCGTCTACACCGAGATCACGAAGGACGTGAACTGACATGTGGTGGTATCTCGGAAAACGTCTCCTCCAGCTGATTCCGGTCTTCCTCGGAGCGACATTCCTCATCTACGCGATGGTCTTCCTCACCCCAGGTGACCCGGTTCTCGCTCTCGCGGGGGACAAGGCCGCGGATCCCGCGGTGCTCGACTCCATCCGCGAGCAGTACCATCTGGACCGGCCGTTCATCGTCCAGTACCTGCTCTACCTCGGCGGAATCTTCCAGGGTGACCTCGGACTGACCTTCTCGGGCCGACCGGTCACCGAGGTCCTCGCCGAGGCCTTCCCCATCACCGTCAAACTTGCGGTGATGGCACTGGTCATCGAGACGGTCTTCGGCGTCGGCTTCGGCGTCGTCGCCGGTCTGAAGAAGGGCGGCTGGTTCGACTCCACCCTGCTGGTCGTCTCCCTGGTCATCATCGCCGTACCGGTGTTCGTCCTCGGCTTCGTCGGACAGTTCCTCTTCGGTATCCAGTGGGGCATCGTCCCGCCGACCGTCGGCTCCCACGGTTCCTTCACCCGCCTGTTGTTGCCGGCGTTCGTGCTGGGGCTGGTGTCCTTCGCCTACGTTCTCCGGCTCACCCGGTCGGAGGTCGCCCAGAACCTGCGCGCCGACTACGTCCGTACCGCCTCGGCCCGGGGACTGTCCCGCCCGAAGGTGATCACCGCGCACGTGCTCAGGAACTCACTGATCCCGGTCGTGACCTTCATCGGCGCGGACTTCGCGGCCCTGCTGGGCGGCGCCATCGTCACCGAGGGCATCTTCAACATCCACGGTGTCGGCGGACTTCTCTTCGAGGCCGTGAAGCTCGGGGAGTCCCCGACGGTGGTCAGCGTGGTCACCGTCCTGGTGATCATCTTCGTGCTCTCCAACCTTCTCATCGACCTGCTCTACGCCCTCCTAGACCCCAGGATCCGCTATGTCTGACCCGCACAGCACCACCACCGGTACCGGTCCCGGCAGTTCCACCGGTGCCGGAAGTTCCACAGCAACGACGCGTCCTGACCCGCTGCCCCGTGGGGGCAGATGGGTCGCCGAGGTCGAGACCTCCGACGTCCTCACCCGTGACCAGCGACTCCCCGACGAGGCCCCCCGGGGCTTCTGGGGGTCGGCGTGGCTCAGGCTGCGGCGCCGGCCCATGTTCTGGGTCTCCGTCATCATCATCGCCGTCGTCCTTCTCGTCACGGTCTTCCCCGGACTGTTCTCCGGGACCGACCCACGTGCCGCCCGGCTGGAGGATTCGTTGGAGGGCGCGGCCCCGGGCCACCCCTTCGGGTTCACCCAGCAGGGCTACGACGTCTACGCCCGCACGGTCTACGGTGCCCGCGCGTCGGTGACCACCGGCGTCCTCACCACACTCGCGGTGACCCTCGTCGGTATCATCGTCGGTTCCCTGGCCGGGTACCTCGGCGGCTGGGTGGACGCCCTGCTCTCCCGCATCACCGACATCTTCTTCGCCATCCCGCTGCTGCTCGCCGGCATCGTGCTCATGCAGGCCTTCGAGGTCCGCACCACCTGGACGGTGGTGCTGGTGCTGTCGCTGTTCGGCTGGCCGCAGATGGCGCGCATGGTCCGTGGGGCGGTGATGCAGGCGAAGAACAACGACTACGTCCAGGCGTCCCGCGCCCTCGGACTGTCCCGGGTCGCCATCCTCGTCCGTCACATCCTGCCGAACTGTCTGGCACCGATCATCGTGATGACGACGACCAACCTGGGTATCTACATCGTCGCCGAAGCGACCCTGTCCTACCTGGGCATCGGTCTGCCACCGGAGACGGTCTCCTGGGGCAACGACATCTCCACCGCCCAGTCGACCCTGCGGATCGCCCCGGAGATCCTCTTCTACCCGGCCGGCGCCCTGGCCCTCACCGTGCTGGGGTTCATCCTGCTCGGTGACACCCTCAAGGACGCCCTCGACCCGAAGGAGCGCACCCGATGAGTGACGCCACAGTCAACGACCACAGCACCTCCGGCGACTTCCCCCTCCTGTCGATGCGCGATGTCTCCATCGCCTTCGGTACTCCGAAGAACCCGCTGCCTACGGTCGCCGACGTCAGTTTCGACATCTGGCCCGGGGAGACCGTCGCCGTGGTGGGCGAGTCCGGTTCCGGGAAGTCGACGACCGCCATGAGCATCATGGGGCTGCTGCCGGGCGGCGGGCGGGTCACCGGGGGGACCATCACCTTCGACGGCCGTGACATCACCCATCTCAGTGAGCGTGGTTTCACGGAGATCCGTGGCTCGGAGGTGGGCCTGGTCCCCCAGGACCCCATGAGCAACCTCAACCCGGTGTGGTCGATCGGCCACCACATCAAGGAGGCTCTGAAGGCGAACAACGTCGCCACCGGTTCGGCCGCCCACACCCGGGCCGTCGAGCTCATGGAGGAGGCGGGTCTCACCGATGCGGAACGCCGGATCAACCAGTACCCCCACCAGTTCTCCGGTGGTCAGCGGCAGCGTGCCCTCATCGCCTGCGGACTGGCCGCCCGTCCCCGCCTCCTCATCGCCGATGAGCCGACCTCGGCTCTGGATGTGACGGTGCAGCAGCAGATCCTCGACCATCTTCAGGGGCTCACCCGGGAGCTGGGTACGGCTGTCCTGCTCATCACCCATGACCTGGGCCTGGCCGCAGAGCGCGCCCAGCGGATCATCGTGATGAGCCAGGGCAGGATCGTGGAGACCGGTCCCTCCCTGGAGATCCTGCAGGATCCACGGCACCCGTACACGAAGAAGCTCGTGGCGTCCGCCCCGTCGGTGGCGGCCCGCCGCGTCGACCTGAAGCTGGAGGAGCCGCTGAAGGACGCTGCCCCGGTGGCGCCGTCAGGCCCGGCAGGCACGTCAGGCACGTCGGGCACGTCGGGCACGTCAGGGGACAGCACACCGAACCTCATCGAGGTGTCCGGGCTGACGAAGATCTACGAGGTCGCCGGGGACCGCCCGTGGCGGAAGAAGCAGTTCACCGCGGCGGAGGACGTCAGTTTCTTCCTGCGGCGCGGACGCACGCTCGCGCTGGTCGGCGAGTCCGGGTCGGGTAAGTCGACCGTGGCACAGATGGTGCTCGGTCTGCTGGAACCGACGCGGGGCACGGTGACCTTCGACGGTACCGACGTCACCGGACTGGACAAGGCGGGGGAACTGGCGTTCCGCCGTCGGGTGCAGCCGGTGTTCCAGAACCCGTACGGCTCGGTCGACCCGATGTACTCGGTGTTCAACACCATCGCGGAGCCCTTGAAGGTCCACGGGGTGGGGTCTGCCCGGGACCGGGAGAAGCGGGTCCGTGAGCTGCTTGACCGGGTTGCGATGCCGTCGTCGATGTTGTCCCGGTACCCCGGCGAGCTGTCCGGCGGGCAGCGGCAGCGTGTCGCCATCGCGCGGGCGCTGGCCCTGGGCCCGGAGGCGCTGATCCTCGACGAGGCGGTCAGTGCACTGGACGTGCTGGTCCAGTCGCAGATCCTGGCACTGCTCAACGAGCTGCAGCGGGACACCGGGCTGACCTACCTGTTCATCACCCATGACCTTGCGGTGGTCAAACAGATCGCGGACGAGACCCTGGTCATGCGTAACGGCAGGATCGTGGAGAGAAGGGAGACGGACGCCCTGTTCGAGACGCCGGAGCAGGAGTACACGCGTCACCTCATCGACTCGATCCCCGGCAGTTCCCTGCCGCTGTACCAGGGCTGAACCGGGGGACGGCCGGCCCTCAACGGGTGCCGGCCGGCGGTCGTCACTTACCAGAGCACCTGCATTGTCCACCACCCCCGGCGCAGGAAAAGTGGGGAAATTCCGGCTCCGGCGATCTCGCCGGTGTCACCCGGTCAGGGCGCAGGGGTGGGACGCCACCGCACAGCGAGCGCACCGCCACCGCACCGCGAGCACAGCCCGAGCGCACCGCCACAGTTCCATCTCCCGGGTGAACATTCTCTGACCTGCACTGACATGGCACCTGGAATTCCCGGTCGGCGGTGTACGCGGCGGTGTGCCACCGTCCTCCCACCTTTTTCCACCACTCCCGACACCACACTTCCACAGCCCGGTCACAGCCCGGCCGGCGGCTGGCCGGTCCGGAAAGCCACCCGCAAAAGTGTGTGGCGCAACACTGTTAAAGCCCCTCTGTGACGCGTACTTCACCCCCGTGCTTATTTTCCCGGACAATTCTTTCGACAGCGGTGGCATAGTGGGATCCACATCACAGCATGTGTCACCCGTCACAAAGGAGAATCTGTTCCGTGGAGAATCACATCGTCCGCGTCCACCCGTCCGCCGAAGACTTCCCCCGAAGCGAACACCTCGCCTGGAAGATCGCACAGGTCGCCGCCGATCCGGTGGCCGTGCCCGCCGAATCAGCGGACATGGCGGTCAACCGCATCATCGACAACGCCTCCGTCGCCGTCGCCTCGGTACTCCGCCGACCGCCGTCGACCGCCCGTAACCAGGCCATGGCCCGCCCCATGAGCCCGGGCTCCACCGTCTTCGGCGTCCCGGGGACCTATGCACCGGAATGGGCGGCCATGGCCAACGGTGTCGCCGTGCGCGAACTCGACTACCACGACACCTTCCTCGCCGCCGAATACTCCCACCCCGGAGACAACATCCCCCCGGTCCTCGCCGTCGCCCAGCGGCAGGCCGCAGCCCGCGGCCTGACCGGTGAAGACCTCATCCGCGGTATCGTCACCGGTTACGAGATCCAGGTCGACCTCGTCAAGGGCATCTGCCTGCACGCCCACAAGATCGACCATGTGGCGCACCTCGGGCCCTCCGTCGCCGCAGGTCTCGGCGCCCTGCTCAGGCTCGACCCCGAAACCATCTACCAGGCGGTCGGCCAGGCACTGCACACCACCACCGCCACCCGGCAGTCGCGTAAGGGACTCATCAGTTCCTGGAAGGCCTTCGCCCCCGCCTTCGCCGGGAAGATGGCGGTGGAGGCCGTCGACCGCGCGATGCGTGGCGAGGGAGCCCCCGCCCCCATCTGGGAGGGTGAGGACGGCGTCATCGCGTGGCTGCTCGACGGGCCGGACGCCGAGTACACCGTCCCGCTCCCCGCACCGGGCGAGGGCAAGCGGGCCATCCTCGACACCTACACCAAGGAACACTCGGCGGAGTACCAGTCCCAGGCCCCCATCGACCTGGCCTTCCTCCTCCGCGACCGGATCGACGACCTCGACAAGATCAGGTCGGTCGTCCTGCACACCAGCCACCACACCCACCACGTCATCGGCACCGGTGCGAATGACCCGCAGAAGTTCGACCCCGACGCCTCCCGTGAGACCCTCGACCACTCGGTGATGTACATCTTCGCCGTGGCCCTCGAGGACGGTGTCTGGGACTACAGCACCTCCTACTCCCCCGAACGCGCCCACCGCCCGTCCACCGTCCGACTGTGGCGGAAGATCTCCACCGTCGAAGACCCGGAGTGGACCCGCCGGTACCACTCCAGTGACCCGGCGGTGAAGGCCTTCGGTGCCCGGGCGGTGGTCACCATGGAGGACGGGACCGTCATCGAGGACGAGCTCGCCGTCGCCAACGCCCACCCGCTCGGCGCCCACCCCTTCGACCGCGCCCAGTACGAGAACAAGTTCCGCACCCTGGCCGAGGGACTGGTACCGGACAAGGAACAGGACCGTTTCCTCGACGCCGCCCGCAACACGGCGTCCCTGGGCCCTGACGAGCTCGACCAGCTCACCGTGACCTTCGACGCCGACACCCTGGCCAAGGCGCCCGCGATCCCCGACGGGATCCTGTGATGTCCGGCCTGTACTCGAGCACCGTCCCTCCCACCGACCGTCGCCGGGCGCTGAGGGACTCCCTCACCTCGACACGGATCACCCGGCTCCCCGGCGCATTCTCCCCGCTCGTCGCCCGCGCCGTCCAGGACAAGGGCTTCGAGGGCGTCTACGTCTCCGGGGCGGTCGTCGCCGCTGACCTGGCACTTCCGGACATCGGCCTGACGACCCTCACCGAGGTCGCCGGACGCGCCCGCCAGATCGCCAGAGCCACCGACCTGCCCGTACTGGTCGACGCGGACACCGGGTTCGGCGAACCCATGTCGGCGGCCAGGACCGTGTCCGAGCTGGAGGACGCCGGGATCGCCGGCTGCCACCTGGAGGACCAGGTCAATCCGAAACGCTGCGGCCATCTCGACGGCAAGGAGGTCGTGCCTACCGAGGTGATGCTGCGTCGCATCGGCGCGGCGGTGAAGGAACGCCGGGACGACCAGTTCGTCATCTGCGCCCGGACCGACGCCGCCGGGGTCGAGGGCATCGACAGTGCCGTGGAACGGGCGAAGGCCTACGCGGACGCCGGTGCCGACCTCATCTTCACCGAAGCCCTCCGTACCCCGGCGGAGTTCGAGAAGTTCCGGGCCGCGGTCGACGTCCCGTTGCTGGCGAACATGACCGAGTTCGGGAAATCTGAGCTGCTCGGCGCAAAGACCCTGGAGGACCTCGGCTACAACGCCGTGATCTTCCCCGTGACCACCCTGCGTATAGCCATGGGCCAGGTTGAACAGGCACTGGGCGACATCGCATCCACCGGAACCCAGCGTGACTGGCTGGACCGTATGCAGCACCGGTCGCGACTCTACGAACTGCTGCGCTACCGGGAATACAACGAGTTCGACACCAGCGTCTTCACCTACTCCCCCGACACCTACGATCCCACCGCCTGACCGGCACACCACTTCCGTGAGAGGAGCCACCACCATGAACGCCACAGATTCCACCGCCACCGAGGTCCGCAAGGGTCTCAACGGCGTCATCGTCGACTACACCGCCGTCTCCAAGGTCGTCCCGGAGACCAACTCCCTGACCTACCGGGGCTACCCGGTCCAGGAGCTCGTCGAGCACTGCACCTTCGAGGACGTCGCCTACCTGCTGTGGAACGGGGAACTTCCGACCCCCGAACAGAAGGAGGAGTTCGAGAGGACGGAACGGTCCCTGCGCGGGATCCCGCAGGCCCTGGTCGACCTCGTCGACGGTCTGCCGCAGGACTGCCACCCCATGGACGTCTGCCGCACCGCCGTGTCCTGGATCGGTGCCCACGACCCGCAGGCCGGTGACCGGTCGGGCGACGGGGTCCGACGTATCGGCCTCAACCTCCTGGCGAAACTTCCCACCGTCGTCGCCTACGACATGCGCCGACGCCGGGGACTGGGCTTCATCGCCCCCTCCCCTGACCGTTCCATCGCCGAGAACTACCTGTACATGGCCTTCGGGGACGGCGAGGGGTCCCCGGCGACCCGTCCCGACGATGTCGAGGCCTTCGACCAGTCACTCACCCTCTACGCCGAGCACTCGTTCAACGCCTCGACCTTCACCGGCCGGGTCATCGCGTCGACGACCTCGGACACCTACTCCGCGGTCACCGGGGCGATCGGTGCGCTGAAGGGCCCGCTGCACGGTGGCGCGAACGAGGCCGTGATGCACAACTTCCTCGAGGTCGGTGACCCCGACCGGGCCGAGGCCTGGGTCCTGGACAAGGCGGACCGCAAGGAGAAGATCATGGGCTTCGGGCACCGCGTGTACAAGCGCGGTGACTCCCGGGTCCCGTCGATGGAGGCCGCGATGCGGCGCACCGCGGCCAACCACGACGGAGCGAAGTGGGTGGAGATGTACGAGAAGATGCAGGACGCCATGGAGAAGCGCACGGGAATCCTGCCGAACCTCGACTTCCCCGCAGGACCGACCTACTACATGCTCGGTATCGACATCCCGTTCTTCACACCGATCTTCGTGATCGCCCGGGTCGTCGGCTGGACCGCGCACATTGCGGAACAGAACGCGGACAATGCGCTGATCCGCCCGCTGTCCGCCTACAACGGCGAACCCCAGCGGTCGGTCAACGACCGTCCGGCCGCCTGAAAGGACCGGCCTCAGATGGCACTCCCCTCCTTCGACAGGATTCTCGTCGCCAACCGTGGCGAGATCGCCGTCCGCGCCTTCCGTGCCGCCTACGAGACCGGCGCCCGCACTGTCGCGGTGTACCCGCGGGAGGACCGCAACTCCTTCCACCGTTCCTTCGCCACCGAAGCGGTACGCATCGGGACGGACGGTTCCCCGGTCAAGGCCTACCTCGACGTCGACGAGATCATCCGGGCCGCAGAGCAGACCGGGGCGGACGCCGTCTACCCCGGCTACGGCTTCCTGTCGGAGAACGCGGCCCTGGCCCGCGCCTGCGCCGACAACGGCATCACCTTCATCGGGCCGTCACCGGAGACCCTGGAACTCACCGGGGACAAGGCGGCTGCGGTCCGGGCTGCCCGACGGGCCGGACTTCCCGTCCTCGACGACTCGGAACCCTCCGAGGACATCGACGACATCGTCTCCATGGCCGCGGGCCGCGCCTACCCGCTGTTCGTCAAGGCCGTGGCCGGTGGCGGGGGCCGGGGAATGCGGTTCGTGGCGTCCCCCGGAGAGCTGGCCGAGAAGGCGGCGGAGGCCTCCCGGGAAGCTGCGGCGGCCTTCGGCGACGCCAGGGTGTACATCGAACAGGCCGTCACCGATCCCCGGCACATCGAGGTCCAGGTGCTCGGTGACCGTGACGGCGGCGTCATCCACCTCTACGAGCGTGACTGCTCGCTGCAGCGACGGCACCAGAAGGTCGTGGAGATCGCGCCCGCCCAGAACCTCGACCCTGACCTGCGCGACCGTATCTGCAGGGACGCCGTGACGTTCTGCCGCGCAATCGGGTACCAGGGGGCCGGGACGGTGGAGTTCCTCGTCGACGCCGCCGGCAACCATGTCTTCATCGAGATGAACCCCCGTATCCAGGTCGAGCACACGGTCACCGAGGAGGTCACCTCGGTAGACATCGTGAAGGCCCAGATCCACCTCGCCGCCGGCGCCACCCTCGATGAGCTGGGACTGCGGCAGGAGGACATCGTGACCCGGGGAGCGGCCCTCCAGTGCCGGATCACCACCGAGGACCCCGCCAACGGATTCCGGCCGGACACCGGGACGGTCACCGCCTACCGTTCACCGGGCGGGGCAGGTGTCCGTCTCGACGGGGCGGTGAGCCTCGGCGGAGAGATCACGGCCAACTTCGACTCCATGCTGGTGAAGCTGACCTGCCGCGGCACCGACTTCGCCCAGGCTGTCGCCCGTGCCCGACGGGCCCTCAACGAGTTCACCGTCTCGGGTGTGGCGACAAATATCGGGTTCCTGCGCGCACTGCTGCGCGAGGACGACTTCCTCCACCGCCGGATCTCCACGTCGTTCATCTCCACCCACCCGTGGCTGCTGCAGGCGCCGCCGGCCGACGACGAGGCCGGACGACTGCTCGACTACCTCGCCGACGTGACCGTCAACCGGCCCAACGGTGACCGGCCGGCGGAGGTCATCCCGGCGCGCAAACTTCCGCCGGTGGTGAGGGAGAAGGACGCCCGCAACGGCAGTGACACCAACGGTGCCTCCCCCCTGCCCCGGGGTTCCCGGGACCTGCTGCGTGAGGTGGGGCCGGAGGAGTTCTCCCGTCGGCTCCGGAGCCGGGCCTCCCTCGCGGTGACGGACACGACCTTCCGGGACGCCCACCAGTCACTGCTCGCCACCCGGGTACGGACCAGTGCCCTGGTCGACGCCGCAGAGGCTGTCGCACGGCTGACCCCGGAACTGCTCTCCGTGGAGGCGTGGGGCGGTGCGACCTACGACGTCGCCCTGCAGTTCCTCCACGAGGATCCGTGGGAGAGACTCGACAGGCTGCGGACGGCGATGCCGAACATGAACATCCAGATGCTCCTGCGGGGCCGGAACACCGTCGGCTACACACCGTACCCGGACGTGGTGTGCCGCTCCTTCGTCGCGGAGGCGGCGGTGTCGGGTGTGGACATCTTCCGCATCTTCGACGCACTCAACGACATCGACCAGATGCGCACCGCCGTCGACGCGGTCCTGGAGACCGGGACGGCGGTGGCGGAGGTGGCGATGGCGTACTCCGGGGACCTCTCCGACCCTGCCGAGGACCTCTACACGCTGGACTACTACCTGCGCCTGGCCGAACAGATCGTCGCGACGGGGGCACATGTACTGGCCGTCAAGGACATGGCCGGGCTTCTCCGCCCCGCCGCGGTGTCCACCCTGGTGACCGCACTGCGGAGGAACTTCGACCTGCCGGTGCACATCCACACCCACGACACCGCGGGCGGGCAGTTGGCGACCTACCTCGCCGCAGCGCAGGCGGGTGCCGACGCCGTCGACGGGGCCAGCGCCGCGATGGCCGGGACAACATCCCAGCCCTCCCTGTCGGCGATCGTGGCGGCGTTCGCGCACACCGACCGGGACACCGGCATCGGGCTGGACGCCGTGAACTCGATGGAACCGTACTGGGAGGCCGTCCGAACCGTGTACCGGCCCTTCGAGTCCGGGCTTCCGGGCCCCACCGGACGGGTGTACACCCACGAGATCCCCGGAGGGCAGCTGTCCAACCTGCGCACCCAGGCTGTCGCCCTCGGCCTCGGTGACAGGTTCGAACTCATCGAGGACGCCTATGCCGGGGTGAACCGCCTGCTCGGACGCCCCACGAAGGTCACCCCCTCGTCCAAGGTCGTCGGCGATCTGGCGCTACATCTCGTCGGCGCCGGTGTCACTGTCGGGGAGTTCGCCGCCGACCCCCGCCGGTACGACATCCCGGCGTCAGTCATCGCGTTCCTCCGCGGTGAGCTGGGGACACCTCCCGGAGGCTGGCCGGAGCCCCTGCGCACGCTGGCCCTGGAGGGCAGGGGGTCCACCGCGTCCCGGGTGGTCGAGGTCCCCGCCGGAGAGGAGGAGAACCTGCGCGGTCCGGCCGATGCACCGTCCCGGGCGCGCAGGAGCGCCCTCAACCGGCTGCTGTTCCCCCGGGAGACGGAGGGATTCGAGGAGCACCGGCGCCGATTCGGTGACGTCTCCGTCCTCAGTGACAGGCAGTTCCTCTACGGGCTGAAGGAGGGTGAGGAGACTGCCGTGAGGATCAGAGGCAACACCGCGATGGTGGTACGCCTCGACGCGGTGGGCGAACCCGACGACAAGGGGATCCGACGGGTCGTCACCACCGTCGACGGTCAGATCAGGCCGGTCCGGGTACGCGACCGTGCGGTGGAATCTGTGACGGCTGCGGCGGAGAAGGCCGATCCTGCAGTCCCCGGCCAGGTTGCCGCACCGTTCGCCGGTGCGGTCACGGTCACCGCGAAGGTCGGCGACGAAGTCTCCGCCGGGGACGCCGTGGCCGTCATCGAGGCGATGAAGATGGAGGCCACGATCACCTCTCCGGTCGACGGGACGGTCACCCGGGTCGTGACGACCCAGCCGACGAAAGTCGAGGGCGGTGACCTGCTCGTCGTCGTCGAGTGACGGGCAGCGGAGTGACGGGCAGCGGAGTGACGGACCTGCCGTCAGAGCCTCTTCATGACCATGGTCGAGGTCAACCGCTCCACTCCGGGCAGCGTCCCCAGCACCGAGTCATAGAGTTCCTGGTAGCCGGTGAGGTCGCGGGTCAGGGTGCGCAGGATGTAGTCGGTTTCGCCGAAGACCCGCTCGGCGGAGACCACGGCGGGTTCGCGGGACACGGCGTCCTCGAAGGCGGCTACCGTGGCCTGATCGGTCCTGCCCATGGTGACGAAAACGAGCGCCTCAAAGGCCAGTCCGAGGGCGGCCCGGTCGATCTCGGCGTGGTAGCCCAGGATGACGCCGGTGCGCTCCAGTTCCTTCAGACGCCGGTGGCAGGAGGACACGCTGAGACGGACTGCGCCGGCGAGGTCGGTGACACTCATTCTCCCGTCATCCCGGAGCAGTGCAAGGATTTTCCTGTCGACGGCGTCCATGCGGAATATTATTGCACGGACAGGCGATGTCGGACGCAAAGTTCGAAACACATTCCCCTCATCCTGAAATAAGCTTGTGAGCTGTGGAAACAGCTCTCGTGCTCCAGTTCGCGCTCACGGCCGGCATCTTCGCCGTCATGCCCGGCGCCGACTGGGCCTACGCGATCACGGCCGGACTGCGCACCGGATCCGTGGTGCCCCCGGTCCTCGGACTCGCCGGCGGGTACATCGTCGAGGTCACCGTGATCGCCGGGGGTGTCGGAGCTGTCGTCAGCTCCCACCCTGACCTCCTCACCGTACTGACGGTGGTCGGGGCGACCTACATCGTCTGGCTCGGCGTGACCAACCTCCTCGAACTGCGCCGGGGCGTCCCCGCCCTGGTCTCTCCGGCCCCTGCCGCCGGCACAGGGACCGGCACAGGCGTGCCCTCCGACGGACTGCACCAGTTCCTCCGCGGCATGGGCGTCAGCGGGATCAACCCCAAGGGGCTCATGCTCCTCCTCGCACTGCTGCCGCAGTTCCTG
Organism: Corynebacterium provencense; assembly: GCA_900049755.1. Taxonomy (GTDB): domain Bacteria; phylum Actinomycetota; class Actinomycetes; order Mycobacteriales; family Mycobacteriaceae; genus Corynebacterium; species Corynebacterium neomassiliense. Next base: position 1,235,672 of record LT160592.1, on the reverse strand, counting down.
ACCCCCGGAGGATGGCACTCCGGGGTACAGATGGCACTGCTCGGCGGGATATTCGTACTCGAGATTCTCGTGGTCTACTCCGGCGTCGCGGTACTGGCCCGCTCCCTGCTGCGCAGCCGGCCACGCCTGGCGACGGCAGTCACGGTATGCTCCGGAATCTTCCTCACCGGCTTCGGAACCTGGATGCTCCTCGACGCACTGTTGTGAGGTGGGGGCCGTCCCCGGCGTGGAAATCACACCCGGGGACGCCTGGGGCGGTGACGCCTAGAGGATCTCACCCGGAGTGTAGGCCGCCGCCTCCGGATACTTCGCGACCACGGCGTCCACCCGTGCCAGGACGCGGTCCACCTGGTTCTCCGCGGCACCGATGAACGCGTGACGGTCAGCCAGAGCCTCCCTGAGCTGCTGCTCGTCGAGCGGGAAACGCTCATCGGCGGCAAGCCGTTCAACGAGGTCCTGACCCCCACCGTTCTCACGCATGTTCAGTGCGACGGCAACCGCGTTCTCCTTGATGATCTCGTGGGCGGTCTCGCGCCCCACCCCCGCACGCACCGCGGCCATGAGAATACGGGTCGTGGCGAGGAACGGCAGGTAACGCTCGAGCTCGCGGTCGATCATCGCCGGGAACACACCGAACTCGGACAGGACGGTGAGGAAAGTCTCGCACTGGCCGTCGAAGGTGAAGAAGGCGTCCGGCAGGGCGACCCGCCGCACCACCGAGCAGAAGACGTCACCCTCGTTCCACTGCGAACCTGCCAGGTCAGACACCATCGTCATATATCCGCGCAGGATGATCTGCATGCCCCCGACACGTTCACAGGACCTTGCGTTCATCTTGTGCGGCATGGCCGATGACCCGACCTGCCCCTCCTTGAACCCTTCGGTCACGGTCTCGTTGCCCGCCATCAGCCGGATGGTCATCGACAGGGAAGACATCGCGGCACCGGTCTCGACGAGAGCTGACAGGGCGTCGAAGTCGAGGGAACGGGGGTACACCTGCCCGACGGAGTCGAAGATGCGGGTGAATCCGAGCTCATCGGCGATCCTGCGTTCGAATGCCTCCAGCTTCCCGACATCTCCGCCGAGCAGGTCGAGCATATCCTGACTGGTGCCCATCGGGCCCTTGACTCCGCGCAGCGGGTAACGGTCCAGCAGGTTCTCGATCCGCTCGATGCCGATCATCAGTTCATCGGCGGCTGAGGCGAACCGCTTGCCGAGGGTGGTCGCCTGTGCTGCGACGTTGTGGGAGCGGCCGGCCATGACGAGGGTCCTGTACCGGGCGGCCCGCTCGCCGATGCGGGCGAGGACGGCGACGGCCTTGTCGCGGGCGATCTCCAGGGAGCGGCGGATCTGCAGCTGCTCAACGTTCTCGGTGAGGTCCCGGCTGGTCATCCCCTTGTGGATGTCCTCGTGGCCGGCGAGGGCGTTGAACTCCTCGATGCGGGCCTTGACGTCATGCCGGGTGACCTTCTCGCGCTCGGCGATGGAGACGGTGTCAATGTCGTCGATGACCCGTTCATAGTCTTCGATGACGCCGTCGGCGATGTCCACCCCCATCTCCTTCTGGGCCTTCATCACGGCGATCCACAGGCGGCGCTCGGCGAGGATCTTGTCCTCCGGGCTCCAGATTCGGGTCAGCTCCGGGGAAGCGTAACGGTCGGCCAGGACGTTGGAGATCTTCTTCTTGTCAGCCACGGCGTCCAGTATCCCACACCGCCCTCCCCTCGCCGGCCCGGTGCCTTCCCCTGCGCCTGTGGCAGGGATCCACGGGCACCCCACATTAGAACAACTGTTGCATTACATCAGAATTTCCTGTACAGTTCACCCCAGTGAACCACCGGGGGAAGGACGCCACCATGACCACCGCAGTACAGTCACCGCACATAGGCGGTGCCGAAGTCGCCAGACACGTCCGCGACAACATCATTCCACTGGCCAACCTGGGGGACATGCTCACCGTCGTCGGGCTGCTCGCCACCCCTGTGGAAGCCCGTATCGCCACCGCCCTGGCATGGCGCGGCCGTACCCGGGCAGATGCGGTCCGGTTCGGTCACGCAACAGACGTCGCCGAACGTATGCCCGAACTGTTCACCCTCGCCCAGGAATCCGGACGGCTGGCGGTGGACCATCTCGATCTTGTCTGGTCCAGGATCAACCGCCACATGTCCACTGTCCCCGTCAGTCTGACGGAGGAGACCCGTACAGGACTCGACCATGTCGTCGAGCCTGCGGTGGTCTCCTGGTTGTCGGAGAACGGCGAGGGAACCTGCACCGTCAACCTCGCGGATCTGCGGGATCTCATCGATGCGGTCCTCCTGGACAAGGCCCCCGGACTCTACGCCGAGACCGCCAGAGCAGAGAGAGATTCGGCGACACTGCACCGTCGGGGCAGGGTACTCTCACTTCACTGCGGCAACGAACTGACCGCCGCCGGCATCGACAGGGCACTCACGGACAAGGCGAAGCAGATGATCGCCGGCCTGCGGCACAGTCGCGACGAGGCCGATGACCCAGGGGCTCTTCCCCCGCTCCCGACCAGAAACGAGATCAAGGCCCAGATCCTGATGGGCATGCTCGGTGACGACCCGGAGACGTTGACCGTACGGGTCAATCTCTTCCGGGCCACCGTCGACGACGTCCACGGCACCGGTGCCGCCTACTCCCCCGAAGTCGGCTGGCTCGACGTGGAGGCGGCAGAACGTCTCGAAGATCTCGCACGCACCTCCCCGAACGGGACGGTTCAGGTCCTCCCCACCCGGCGCGTCGAACTTCCCTCCACGGAGGCGTACCGGTGGCCGGTGCTGGTGCAGATGGCCGCGGAATCCCGTGACGGTCACTGCAGGTTCCCCGGATGCACCGTTCCCGCGGTCCGATGCGAGAAAGACCACATCGAGAACTCACCCCACACCGATCCCACGTCCGACGGGGCAACTGAGCTGGAGAACGTCCAGAACCTCTGTCCCGAACACCACAGAGTCAAGACCACCCGGTTGTGGACATGCAACTCCCCCGACGGCGGTCACACAGTCTGTTGGACGGGGCCGAACGGGGAGGAGCACACCACCTACGCTGCAGGCCCCCTGTCACACTTCTACCGTGACGATCCCGACGGACCGGTCAACTGAACAGGCTGACAGACCGGGCACCAGTAGATCTTCCGCCCGGACAGCACACCGGTCTGCACCGGCGTGCCACACACCAGACAGGGCTGACCGGCGCGCCTGTACACATACACTTCGCCGCCGTGGTCATCCCTGCGCGGAGCCCTGCCCATCGCCTCCGGTGTGTGCCGGGGCCGGACCGTGTCGATACGACCGGTACGCTCACCGGCCTCCATGAGCAGGACCAGATCATCCCAGACAGCGGTCAACTCCCCGGACCGCAGCTCGCTGCCCCGGCGCTGCGGACAGATACCCTGCCGGAACAGCACCTCCGTCCGGTAGATGCTGCCCACCCCGGCAAAAAGACCCTGGTCCATCAACAGTGCGCCGACCGGTCTCGACGAGCACAGGGTCCGCCGCACCGTCGACTCCAGTTTCCCCCGGTTGAGTACGCCGACCCCCGCCGAACCGTGGACCGGCAGCAACGGGTCAGCTCCCAGTTTCGCGATCACGGCGTCCTCCTCCTCCGGAACCACCAGGGCACAGCTCTGCGGCCCACGGAGGTCGGCGACCTCGTGCCCGTCACTGATCCGCAACCGCACCTGACCATGGGGAGGCGCTGCAGGCCCGAAGCCCATGGTGCCGATCAGTCCGAGATGGATGTGCACCGTCCCCGCGGAGAAATGCACGAACAGATGCTTTCCCCAGGCCGTGGCGTCAGACAGGACTGAACCGTCGATCAACGCCGCCTCCGTGGCAAAACGCCCCTGCGGCGAGCTCACGGACACCACCCGACCACCGAAAGTCCTGACCAGTGCTGCGGCGAGCCGGTGGACCACGTGCCCTTCAGGCATCAGCTTCACCGGAGATCTCGGCCGCCATCAACCGCAGCATCTCACCGACAGCCCGACGGTCGCGGGAGACAGCGTCATCCAGTTGGGCGTCCGACAACCCGGAACCCACCGGACGGTGCACCGCACAGGTGAGAGTTCCCCGGTCGAAGACCGCGACGACCCCTCCTGGCAGCGTGTTCACCCGGTTGCACAAAGCTCTCAGCCACTCCTCCACGTCGTTCGTGTCATCGTCACTTTCCGGGCCACCTGATCCCGGCGAGCCCAGCGTCACACCATCCGTCACGGACAGAGTGCCGTCGTGAAGTGCCACGTCAGCCCCGGCAGCGAACCTGAGGTAGCCGTTTCCACGGCGTCCTGACGCCCCGGGTTCCCTGTGCTCGGTCCTGCCTTCCAGTGATGTCCCGATCCTCGCGAGCAGAACTGCCGGAGTCCGACCGCCCACGAGACCGAACCTGTTTCCCGGGGTGACGGCAGCCGTGACGTCACCGTGGGCGACCTCCTCCAGCACCGCGTCCACCAGCACCGCGTCCACCGGCACCGCGTCCACCGGCACCGCGTCCGGCTGGCGGTCTCCGGACTCACCGGCCCTGTCACCACCGGCCCTGTCACCACCGGCCACGGTCTGCAGTCCACGTTCGGCGAGGAAGCTGCCGAATGCACTGAATCCTGCCAGTGCGCGGCGCAGCCATTCGTCGAGCTGCTGCACGGTCACCCCGACCCCGCACACCAGTTCACTGTCCGCTGTGACCGTCACCCGGCCGGAGCGGTCGACGCCGACCTGCGCCCGCGGTACCGTGTGCCCGGCGTTCCAGGTGCCCGCCAGCGTGAGCAGCTTCCCGGAGTCGCTGTCACTCTGTCCTTCCCACAGCCCTTCGAGTGCGAATGTGAGCGGGGCCGTGCGCACTGTGGTGGCGACCGCGAATCCGCCGACCTGCGTGACGGGCCGGTCACCTCCGATCTCGGCGAGTACCCGGTGGAGCACTGCGGAGGCGGCGTGGGGGTCGACCTGTGGCGATGGGAGTATCTCTGTCTCGCCGGGGTCCGGGGCATGTCTCCACTGGCGGACCGTTCGCCGTGACCGGCCCGGGGCTTTTCTCCGACCGAACATCTAGTCCTGCCCCTCCATGACCTCGATAATGTGTCTGACCTGCTTTTCTGCCAGGTCGGTGAGGATCTGTGTGTCGGTTACCCCGGATGCGGCGATGCGGAAGTGGACTCCGTCGACGGTCCCTGTGATGGTGGTGACCAGTTCTTCCCCGGGTGTCACCGAGTCGCTGAGGACGGTGATGACTGTTGTGTCGTCCGGGGATGCCAGTGATGCTCTGCTCGAGTCCGCCCGGAAGTGTGTCACTGATCCGTCGTCCCTGGTCCTGGTGAAGTCACTGCACCGGTCCGCGCTGACTCTCCCTGAGGCGAGGCTTGCGGTGTCGCCGTCGTCGGAGGTGGAGACGACTGCGTCGACGACGGCGGGGTCGTTGGAGTCTTCGGGGAGGAACTCGACGGCCCCGGTGGTGTCCCCGTGGTCGTGGAGTTCGGCGATGATCGAGGTGGAGGTCGGCACGAGGGCGGCACAGTAGTCCGGTTCCACTTTCACGGATGCGGCCTCGGCGTCGATCTGCTGGCCGAGGTCGTCACCGGCGTCCCGCAGGACTTCGGCGACACTGTTCCAGGTGTATCCGGGTGGCGTGTCGTCCCTGGTCATCAGCATCGTGGACACTGAGGAGGTGTCCACCATCCGGTCACTGTCGGAGCCGCAGGCGCTGACGAAGGCGCAGGCGGTGCAGGTGAGGAGACCGGTGCATATCTCGGGAACGGTGGGGGCTCTGCGCGTCCTGGGCACTTCGGTTCTACTCCGGTACCTGTATGCGGCCTTCGACCGCGGCGAGGCCGATGTCCGACCGGTAGTGTCCGCCGGGCAGGGACACTGTCGCGAGTTCGCGGTAGGCGGCGTCCCGCGCGTCCTCGAGGGTCGCCCCGGTTCCCACGACGTTGAGCACCGGTCTCTTATTGGCGGCGACACCGGCGGCACGCACTCCGCGGGCTTCGTCGCCGGCGGCGGCACCGTCGAGGGGTACGCCTGTGACCGGGGCTTCCGGGTATCCTCCGGCGGCGAGTACCACGGTCACCGCGTACCCGTCCCTCCATGTCAGCGGGGGGAGTTCGGCGAGCCGGCCTTCCGCCACGGCGGAGAGCACTCCGCCCAGCGGGGTCTCCAGCAGTTCGAGCACCGCCTGGGTCTCCGGGTCCCCGAACCTGCAGTTGAACTCGACGACTGCGGGGCCGTCATGGCCCCAGGCCAGTCCCGCGTAGAGGAGTCCGGAGAACGGGCATCCCTCTTCGACCATCTGCCTGGCCACGGGGGTGCACACCTCGTCGACGATGCGCTGCACTCCGTCGGCGGGCAGCCACGGCAGGGGTGTGTAGGCTCCCATGCCACCGGTGTTGGGCCCCTCGTCACCGTCTCCGACCCGTTTGTGGTCCTGGGCCGGCAGCAGCGGAACCACTGTCGGTCCGTCGACGAGGCAGAAGAGGGAGATCTCGGGCCCGTCGAGGAAGCTTTCGAGCAGTACGGGGTTGCCTGCTGCGTGGACGGCGCGTATGTGTGCCCGCGCCTCGTCCCTGTCGGTGGTGACGACCACCCCCTTACCCCCGGCCAGGCCGTCGTCCTTGACCACCCAGGTGGGGCCGAACCGGTCGAGGGCGGCTTCGATGTCGGCGTCTCCGGCTCCGGTGCCCACGGTTTCGGCCCGTGCCGTACGGACACCGGCGGACGCCATGACGCCCTTGGCGAAGGCTTTGGAGCCCTCGATGCGGGCGGCTGCACCCGAGGGACCGAAAACGGCGAACCCTGCCTCACGCAGGGCGTCCGCCACTCCCGCGACGAGGGGGATCTCCGGGCCGACGACCACCAGGTCCGGGGCCAGGGCGCGGGCCAGGTCGACCACGGCCGCGGCGTCCTCCCCCCGTGTCTCCGGGTGCAGGGTGGCGACTGCGGCCATTCCGGGGTTGCCGGGGGCCACGTGCACCTCCGTCACCTGGGGGTCCTGCGAGAGCGAGTAGGCGAGGGCGTGTTCACGGGCTCCGTTGCCGATGACGAGTGTGCGCATGGTCAACGATCTTAACGGGTCGCTACGATCGGACCCATGGCCTCCGTCTTCAGCAAGATCATCGCCGGTGAACTTCCCGGCCGTTTCGTGTACCGCGACGACACCGTCGCAGCGTTCCTGACCATCGAACCCGTCGCCTACGGGCACACTCTCGTCGTCCCGGTCGAGGAGGTGGACCGGTGGACCGACCTCGACCCCGCTCTGTGGGCCCACCTCAACGAGGTGGCCCAGCGCATCGGCGCGGTCATCGTCGACGCCTTCGACGCCCCGCGTGCCGGCTACCTCATCGCCGGGTTCGAGGTCCCCCACACCCACATCCATGTCTTCCCTGCCGCGGACATGTCCGGCTACAACCTCGCCACGGCCCTGGGCATGGACGAGACCGACCCGCAGAGGATGGATGACGCCGCGGAGAGGATCCGCGCGGGTCTGCGGGCCCGTGGTGTGGAGAACGTCCCGGGATAGGACTGTCACCGTGAAGGACAACGGGAACAGTGACGGGGTCCCTGAGGACCTGACCTCCTACATCGACGCTCTCACCGCCGCTGCGGCCGCCGAGGCCGCCGACCCTGGCCAGCATTCCTGGTCTGAGCAGCTCGCCTCGTTCTCCGACGGGTTGCGCAACACCCTGGGTTTCACCTCCCGGCTGGTGAAGCTGGCCCCCGCCCCGCCGGGTGAGGACGCCGTGCCCATCGGCGCGCGGCAGAGTTTCGCCGGCTACGTCGACGACCTCTGGTGGGCCCGGCCTGTCGACCGTCGTCCCTGGCCGGTCGTTCTGGTGCACGGCACCATTTCCTCGAAGGCGGTGTGGCAGAACCTCGTCACCCGACTGCGTGACGACGGTTTCGTGGTCTTCGCCCCGGACTACGGACGCCACGGTACCGGTGAGATCCGCCAGTCGGCGATCGACGTGGGCGCGTACATCAACCAGGTGCTGCGGGCCACGGGGGCGGAGAAGGTTGACATTGTCGCCCATTCCCAGGGTGGGCTTCTGTCGCGCTACCTCATCAACGAGATGGGCTTCGACGACCGGGTCCACCATCTCGTCACCTTGTCGGCCCCCCACCACGGTACGTCGTTGAACGCGCAGCTGACGTCCCTGCTGTCCACCAATGAGCTGGCGGCGAAGGTCGCCGAGGCGACGGTGGTCCGGATGATGGGGGTCGCCGGGATGCAGCAGGTGGTCGGTTCCCCCCTGCTCAACGACCTGTCGTATTCGCCGGAGACCCGGCCGGGGGTGCGTTACACCTGTCTGGTGACGAGGGTGGACACGACGGTGGTCCCCCCGGAGTCGGGGTTCCTCACCGGGGACAGCGGCGGAGAGACCGAGGTGACGAACCGTTATGTGCAGGACCTGGGGGCCGGGCGTGTGCTGCACAATGAGATGCCCTCCGACCCGGAGGTGCAGCGCATCGTCCATGAGGTCCTGGTCGCGGGTCTCGGATGACTGTCGGGGCGCGCGTGGCACAGTAGGTGCCGTGACTGACCCTGAACGTGTTCCCTGGATCGGCCGGCTCCTCGACCGTCTCCCCGACGACGCCTGGGAGGAGTCGCCTCACCGGCGCCCCTACCCGCGCAGTGACGACCCCTCCACCCGCCCGGTGGTGCTGGTCCACGGGGCTGCCGGGTCCCGCAGCAACTTCACCGGAGTGGTCCCTGCTCTCCGTGCAGCGGGTCACCCCGTGCTCTCGGTGTCCTACGGCCACCACGGCACCACCGGTCTCCGCACCAGTTTCACCCGCGTCCGCGCCCTGCTCACCGGGATCGTCGCGGACGCCGGCAGGGTCGACCTGGTGGGTCATTCCCAGGGCGGACTCATCGCACTCGCGGCGTCCGGCACCCCTGAACTCCGTGGGAAGGTCGGCAGGGTGGTCGGTATCGCCGGCAATTTCCGTGGAGTGTGTCGCCCACGGTTCCTGCCTGCCCGGCTACCTCTTCCGGTTCCCGCCTGGTCGGACAACCTTGTGGGGTCGCCCGCGCTCGCCGCTGTGCTGGACTACACCCGTCGCTCCACAGTGCCGGTGGTGCAGGTCCTGTCGACGGCCGACCGGATCGTCCCGGTCGACCGGGCCCGGGCCTTCCTGTCCGACGACCCGGTCAGCGGGGTGCCCGCCCACCGCGGTCCGGTACGTGTCCTCACCGTCACGGGGACCGCCCACGAGAACCTGCCCTACAGCCGGGAGGTCGGTGAACTGGTCGCCGGGGTGCTGGGGTGACAGGGTGCCGGGGTCTAGCTGCGGCCGCCTGTGTCCCCGAGGTCCCCGGCGTCACCGAGGTCCCCGGAGTCACTGAGGTCCTCGAGGTCTTCAATGTCCCTGTCGTCGAGCATTTCCGCGGCGGCGGGCAGCCGGACCCGGAAGGTGGTTCCCTCACCGAGTTCACTTTCCACCGTGATGGTCCCGCCGTGAGCCTCCACCAGGCTCTTCACGATGGAGAGGCCGAGTCCCGAACCTCCTGAGGCTCTCGAGCGTGACACGTCGGCCCGGTAGAACCGTTCGAAGAGGTGGGGGACGTCGGCGGCGGGAATGCCCGCCCCGTCGTCGGTCACGTCGAATCCGACGGTCGCCGGTTCAGTCCCGGCGGGGGACCTGGTGAGTGTGAGTGTGACCCGGGCGTCCTCACCGCCGTGTCTGAGGGCGTTGGTCAGCAGGTTGCCGATGACCTGGTGCAGACGGTCAGAGTCACCGATGGTCAACGGAATCGACCCGGTCCCGTTGACGAGGGTGATCTCCCGGCCCGGGAAACCGGCGCGCGCATTCTCGACCGCGGCGACGCCCAGGTCCAGCAGGTCGACCGGGTCGCGGCGCATGGGACGGCCCTCGTCCATCCGCACCAGGGTGAGAAGGTCCTCGACCAGCAGGCTCATCCTCCCCGCCTCCGAGGAGATCCGGTCGATGACCATGTCGGCGTCTTTCGTGGCACCGGACTTGTAGAGGTCTGCGTAGCCGCGGACACTGGTCAGCGGGGTCCGCAGCTCGTGGGAGGCGTCCCCGATGAATCTGCGCATCGACGCCTCGGCCTCACGCGCCTGGCGTTCGGAGTTGTTCATCGCGATGAACGCGCCCTGGATCTGGGCGAGCATCCGGTTCAGTGCCCCCGACAGCCGGCCGACCTCGGTGTTGGGGGACCATTCGGGGACACGTTCGTCGAGCTGCCCCTTGGCGATCCGTCCCGCTGTCCGTTCCACCAGGTACAGCGGCTGCAGGGCCCGTCGTATCAGGTAGAGGCTCGCCACGACGAGAAGCACCAGTACCACCAGCCCGATGGTCACCAGCACCACGATCAGCTGGCTCATGATGTGGAACTCGCCCTCCATCGGCAGTGCCACGACTGTCACGGACCCGGATTCGTTGATCACCGCGGCGGCGCGCCACGGTGTCGTCGACGAGGAGCCTTCCCTGGCGGGGACCGTGACCGGCGGGGTCTCCTCCGTGAGACTGGACACGTCCGGGGCTGAGGTCCAGGACGCCGGGATGTTGACGTAGACCGTGGTGCCCCTGTCGATGATGCTGACGTAGAACTGGCTGGGCGGGCGCGAGGGCCCGGGCTGGGTGTCACTGCCCGTGGCGGAGTCGCCGAGGGAGGAGTCGGTGGGACGGTTGGCCCACTCGCGTGTCGCGGTGGTGAGCTGCTCATCGACCCGGTTGACGAGGAACTGCTGCATCATCCCGGTCACGACGGCACCGGAGACGGCGAGACCGAGGGCGGCGAGGGTCGTCATCACGATGACGAGCGACACCCTCAGCGGAAAATGGGACAGGAAGACCCCGGGGTACCGCCGCCGGGTGCCTTCCCGCATGCCGGAACGGATACCGGATCTGCCGCCGGCTCTGGTACTCGCCAAAAGTCAAGCTCCCGTCGGTAGTCCTGTCGTCTGCCGGGTCAGTTCCGCGGAAGACGCAGGACGTAGCCCACACCACGGACGGTGTGGATCAGTCGCGGGTCCCGGGTGTCGATCTTGCGTCGCAGGTAGGAGACGTAGGACTCCACGACGTTGCCGTCACCGCCGAAATCGTACTCCCACACCGCGTCGAGGATCTTGGCCTTGGAGACCACCACTTCGGCGTTGATCATGAGGTAGCGCAGGAGCTTGAACTCCGTCGGCGACAGGTCCACGACCTTCCCCGCCTTCGTCACCTCGTGCATGTCGTCGGAGAGTGTCAGGTCGGCGTAGGTGATGAGGGACTCGTCCTCCTTCTCCTCCGGCTGTACGCGGCGCAGGATGACCCGCAGCCGGGTGATGACCTCCTCGAGGGCGAAAGGCTTGGTGACGTAGTCGTCCGCGCCGAGGGTGAGGCCGTGGATCCGGTCGTCGACGGCGTCCTTCGCGGTGAGGAACAGGACCGGGGCGTCGTCACCGGCTTCTCTCAGCCTGTTGAGGAGGGTGAACCCGTCCATGCCGGGCATCATGACGTCGAGGATGTAGGCGTCGGGGTGGAACTCACGGGCTATCCCCAGTGCCGTGGCACCGTCGTTGGCGGTGCGGACCTCGAAGTCCTGGAACTCGAGGCGGGCCTTGATCAGGTCGGCGATGTTGGCTTCATCGTCGACGACGAGCACCCGGGTGCCGTGGGCGGAGACATTCTGGTGGTTCTGGTGGGTCAGGGGCACGGTCATGGGTCCTAGTCTGGGGAGGCAGTCCGGAAATCAGGTGCAATGCCGCTGTATTTTACCTGTGGAACTGCCACGTGTTCCCCGGTAGGTCGGGAAATCCCGTGGACGGCGGGGCCGGCAGGTAGAATTGTCGCCGTGACGAACAACTACACCTACCGCGGACGCCACCGCGCGACCACTGCGCAGACTGTGACCACCCGGACCCGCCGGAGCATCGCGCTCGCCGGCGCCTCGGCCGCCGCCCTCGCCGGGCTCGGTGCCGGGCCCGCGGCCGCTGACCCCGTCGACGATCTCCGTGCCGGGATCACCGACGGCGCGCTCAACGCCCACGACAGTGCCCTCGCGGCGCTCGACACCCTCGACGCCCTCGACACAGTCCCCGAGATCCCGCAGGAGGTGCGTGACGTCTACGGTCAGGGCGTCACCGACCTGACCGACGCCGTCGCCCCCGGGGCCCTCGCCCAGCGTGAGGCCTGTCCCTTATCCACTTCCAGCTGTCCATACGAGACAGGTGCGCCGACGCCGCCACGGCGGAGCAGTCCCGCAGGGACGCCTGGAACGACACCTCCTCGACCCCGTGCCCTGTGACCGCGGACGCCTGCGTCGACCTCGACGGCAGGCGGGCCTGGCTGCAGGACGGCGGGAACACCGTCTACGGTCCCGTCTACATCTCCTCCGGCGCACCCGGGGCGGACACCGAAACCCCGCGCGGGACCTTCCACGTCACCTACAAGGTCCGCGACGAGGTCAGCCGGGAGTTCAACAACGCCCCCATGCCGTACTCCGTGTACTTCACCAACTCCGGGCACGCCTTCCACGAGGGTGACCCCGACGTCGAGTCGGCCGGCTGCATCCACCTGTCCGGGCCGGATGCGGTGGCCTTCTTCGACGCCCTGGAACCCGGCGACGAAGTCTTCATCTACTAGAACCGGAACTGTCCGGCAACGGGGCCCGGCCGGGTGTCCCCCGCCCTGTCTCGAGCCTCTCGAGGACGTTTTCGGCGCTGATGAGACACATCGGCACGCCGACGCCGGGGGTGGTCGTCGACCCGGCGTAGAACAGGTTCGACACCGCCCGTGACCGGTTCGTCCCCCGCAGGAACGCCGACTGCCGCAGGGTGTGCGCCAGTCCGAGTGCCCAGCCGTGCCAGGAGTTGTACCTGTCGGCGAAGTCCGCCGGCCCCAGGGTGTGGCGGACCACCACCCGGGACGCCAGGTCCGGGATTCCCGCACGGTCGGCCACCAGTTCGGTGACCCGGTCCGCGATCCGCGCCACCCCTGCCGATTCCACGGACCCCTCCCCGGCGTGGTCGCCGTGGCCCAGCGAGGGATCCGCGGCTGCGGGGACCAGGATGAAGAGATTCTCGTACCCGTCGGGGGCCACGGCCGGATCCGTGGCAGACGGCCTGGACACGTACACGGACTGCGAGACCCCCTGCCCGGCCGGGGTGCCGCCGCCGTCGAACACGGCGGCGAAGTCGGGTCCCCAGTCCCTGCTGAAGATGAGTGTGTGGTGCGCGAGTTCCGGCAGTGCCCCGCGGACGCCCAGCATCACGACCACGGCACCCACCCCGGCGTCCACCTTCCTCCAGTGTCTCTCCGGGTAGGTGCGCAGTCCCTCCGGGACCAGGGTGGTCTCGGTGTGGTGCAGGTCGGCCGCACTGACGACGACATCGGCGGGCACCACGGTGCCGTCCGCCAGTTCCACGCCCGTCGCCCGGGCCCGGGCCGGCCAGATCCGGCCGAGACCCGGCACCCGGCGAAGGGGGTTGGCCCGGGGCCGGTCGGTCCTGACGGACGTCACCTCCGCCCCGGTCCGAACCTGTGCACCGTTGCCGACGGCCAGGCGGTGGAGGGAGTCGACGACGGCGGCGAAACCGCCCACCGGGTACTTCACCCCCTGGACCAGGTCGGTGTAGCTCATCAGCTGGTACATGGCGGGCAGCGCCGAGGGCCTGGACGAGAGGAACACCGCCGGGTACGACAGGATCTGGCGCAGCCGCCGGTCGTTGAACCTTCGGTCCACCAGGTTCTCCAGGGACCCGGTGAGCAGCCGGGCGAGGCGTCCTGAACGTTTCAGCACCTCGGGTGCGAGGAACGGTGCCGGGGAGGTGTAGCTGGTGTAGAGGAAACGGTCGACGGCGGTACGGTAGGTGTCCCCCGCCTCCCTGAGGTAGCGGCGGACCTCGTGGCCCGCGCCCGGTTCCAGGGACTCGAAGAGGTCGGCGACAGGGTCCTCCCCCACCGGCACGTCGACGGGGGGAAGTCCCTCCGACAGCACCCGGTAGCCCGGGGACAGGTCCACCAGGTCGAGTTCGTGGGCGGTGTCCGTCCCCATGAGGGAGTAGAAGCGGTCGAACGCCTCGGGCATCAGGTACCAGCTCGGGCCGGTGTCCCACCGGAACGCGGTCCCGCCGTCCCAGGGTGTCGTCAGCGACCCTGCCCGGCCTCCGAGGTCGTCGTTCCTTTCCAGGAGGGTCACGGAGTACCCGTGGCGGGACAGGAGTCCCGCGGTGGCCAGCCCTGCGACTCCTCCGCCGACCACGACAACACGGACAGGGTCTCCGCTGCCCCGGGCCGTCACGACAGCACCGCCCTTCCCGCAGCCTTTGCCGTGACCAGCGCCTTCACCGGCGCCGGGACGCTCACCCGGACCGCGCGGGGGCCGGTGAGATCGTCGACGGGCGTGGCACGCAGGCGGTCGAGGAGTTCCCGGTACAGTGCCGCGGCGTACAGTGCCGCGGCCGCGGCGACGCCCGCCCTCGCGCCGACGGGCAGGGCGGGGATCCGGGTGCATCCGACGTCGAGTTCGTCGGCGCATTCGTCGAGAAGCCGGTCCCTGGCGTCCCCGGTGAACGGTTCGGGCAGGTAGCTGCGGTGCAGGACGGAGGTGTCCGCGCCGATGTCACGCAGGAAGTTGATCTTCTGGAACGCCGACCCCATCGATGACGCCCCCTCACGCAGCCAGTCCCGGTCAGCCGTGACCGAACCGTGCGTGATGAAGATGTCCAGGCACATCAGGCCGATGACCTCCGCGGACCCGTGGATGTAGGACGCCAGGGACCGCCTGTCGTGCACGACCGGGTCGAGGTCACTTCGCATGGAGGTGAAGAAGGCCTCCATGTCGGCGGGGTCCAGCCGGCAGCGCCGCGCCGTCCCCGCCCAGGCGTGGAGCACCGGGTCGGTGTGGAAACTGCGTCCGGGGGCGGATGTCACCGCCTGCGCGTACGCGTCGAGCAGTTCCCGGACGCGCTGCGGGGATTCGCCTGCCGTGGTCGCGGCACCGTCGACGATCTCGTCGGCGACACGGACCACCGCGTAGAGGTTGCGGATGTCACGCCGCACCGGCCGGCCGAGGAGCCTTGTGGCGAGGGTGAAGGAGGTCGAATAGCGGGACATGACGCCGGCGGCGACCCTGTCCGCCAGGTCGTCGTACAGGGTCCCGGGTTCCAGCCTCCACCGTGATTGCACGGCTCAACTCTAGCCGGTGGGGGGACAGGGTACCGACGGAACACGGGGAAGAGGCGGGGATGTCCACGGCGGACGCCGTATTCTCGTGACCATGAGCGCACCCGCCCCCGCCGCAGACGCTGTAGTGTCGTCCGTCCACCGCACCGACCGTCGGACCGTCACCGCATGGGCTTTCTGGGACTTCGGTTCGGCGGCCTTCAACGCCGTCCTGGTGACCTTCATCTTCTCGGTGTATCTCACGGATTCGGTGGGGGACTCGGTCTCCGGCACGGTCGGTGCCTCGACCTGGTACGGCGTGGCCATGGCGCTGGGCGGGGCCGTCATCGCTCTGACCGCACCGGTGGTGGGACGCCGTTCTGACGCCCGGGGCCGGCGACGACGGGCGGTGCGGACCTGGACCCTCGTCACGGTGGCCCTCATGGCGGTCCTCGTCGTCGTCGGTGACGACGCGCCCGGCTACTTCTGGTTCGGGGTGACCGTCATGGCGGTCGCCTCGGTGACCTTCCAGTTCGCCGAGGTCGGCTACTTCGCGATGCTCAACCAGGTCTCGGTTCCCGGGACCGTCGGCAGGGTCAGCGGTTTCGGGTGGGCGATGGGCTACTTCGGCGGGATCATCCTCCTGCTCCTGTGCTACGTCGGTTTCATCGCCGGCGAGGGTGACACGCGCGGGCTCCTGGGCCTCCCGGTCGAGGACGGGTGGAATGTGCGCGCTGTCGCACTGTTCGCGGCGGTGTGGTTCCTCGTGGCGTCCCTCCCGTTGTTCCGTCGTATCCCCGAGGTGCCCGCCACCGTGGGTGGTGCGGCGGGTGTCGGGTGGCGGGACTCCTACCGTGCACTCTTCCGTGACCTCGGGATGCTGTGGCGCACCGACCGCCGGGCGGTGTGGTTCCTCGTCGCCTCAGCGGTCTTCCGTGACGGTCTGGCCGGCGTGTTCACCTTCGGTGCGATCCTCGCGGTGTCCGTCTACGGGTTGTCCGACTCTGATGTGCTCCTCTTCGGTGTGGGTGCCAATGTCGTCGCTGCAGTGGGCGCACTGGTGGCCGGCCGGGTCGACGACCGGGTGGGACCGGTGCCGGTCATCGCGGTGTCGCTGGTGCTGATGGTGGCGGACGCCCTGGTGCTCTTCCTCGTCGACGGTCCCGCCATGTTCTGGGTGTTCGGGCTCGTCCTCTGCCTGTTCGTCGGACCGGCACAGTCGGCGTCCCGGTCGTGTCTGTCGCGGATGTGCCCGCCCGGGCGGGAGGGGGAGATGTTCGGTCTCTACGCCACCACGGGGCGGGCGGTGAGTTGGCTGGCTCCGGCAGCCTTCGCCCTGTTCACCGGGGTTTCCGGCAGTGACAGGGCGGGGATTCTGGGCATCGCGCTGGTGCTGCTGGCAGGTGTCGCCCTGCTCCTGCGGTTGGCGAGGTAGCACCGTCGTCACCTGAGGTTTTACGTGGCTTTTACCCTGGGTGGCCATCCCCGGGGTGCGACCCGGCTGAGTGTCCCATAACGTGAAAAACCTTACCGGAGTTGCGTAGAGTGCAACCCGTTGCGCTTTACGATGAGACACCCACGGAGAGAAGACCGCCATGTCCCACCAGGAAACCGCCGAACTGCTCGATGAACTGCGCCGGTCCAGACGACGACGCCCTTTCCGACTTCCACCCCGACTGGACCCCTGGGTCTTCGGCTTCGCCGCCGTACTCGCCGTAGCCTTCGTCATCTGGGGGTTCACCTCCCCCGACAGCCTCGGCTCCGTCGCCTCCTCCATGCTCGACTGGACAGTGTCGAAACTCGGCTGGCTCTTCGTCATCGCAGCCGCAGTCATCACCCTGTTCATCCTCGTCGTCGCACTGTCACGACGGGGACGGATACCGCTGGGCCGCAACGGCGAACCCCCCGAGTACCGGACCCTGTCGTGGATCTCGATGATGTTCGCCACCGGCATGGGCATCGGACTGGTGTTCTACGGAGTCGGGGAACCCCTCTTCTTCTACATGTCCCCTCCCCCGGACACCGTCGCCGCCCAGACCCCCGAGGCCGGGGTCACAGCCATGGGGACCGCCCTGTTCCACTGGTCACTGTTCCCCTGGGCGATGTACGCGCTCGTCGGCCTGGGAATCGCCTACGGGACCTTCCGGCTCGGCCGCACCCAGCTGTTCTCCTCGATGTTCGAGTCGCTGTTCGGCCGCGGCGTCGTCAACGGCCCCGGAGGACGGGCGATCAACATCCTCGCCATCCTCGCCACCCTCTTCGGGTCCGCCTGTTCCCTGGGCCTGGGCGCACTGCAGATCGGAGGCGGAATCGTCTCCGCGGGCATCGCCGACTCCGTCGGCAACTCCCTGCTCATCCTCATCATCGCGATCCTCACCGCATGCTTCGTCGCCTCCGCCGCCTCCGGAATCTCCCGGGGCATCCAGTGGCTGTCGAACATCAACATGGTGCTGGCACTGCTGCTGGCGGTCCTCGTCTTCATCGGCGGGCCGACCTTGTTCATCCTCAACATCATCCCGCAGACGGTCGGCAACTTCATCGACCAGCTGCCGCACATGGCGTCCCGCACCCCCTCAGACGACCAGCCCGAACTCAAGGAGTGGATGTCAGGGTGGACGGTGTTCTACTGGGCCTGGTTCATCTCCTGGACCCCCTTCGTGGGCATCTTCATCGCCAGGATCTCCCGCGGACGGACCATCCGCCAGTTCGTCGCCGGCATCCTCATCGTCCCCTCCGTCGTCTCCCTCATCTGGTTCGCCGTCTTCGGCGGCGGGGCGATCGGACTGCAGGAACGGGCGGAACGGGCCGGTGACGTCTCGGCGATGCTGTCGAAGGAGGCCGAAGGCGGGGACATCAACTTCGACACCGTCCTGTTCGACATGCTCGGGCAGCTCGGCCTGCCCGGGGCCGTCCTCACAGTCGTCACGGTGATCACCGTGCTCCTCATCGCCATCTTCTTCGTCACCGGCGCCGACTCCGCCTCCATAGTGATGGGCGGACTGTCCGAGAACGGTGCGGTGGACCCCTCCCGCAGGACGGTCATCTTCTGGGGTGTGGCCACCGGAGCGGTCGCGGCGGCCATGCTGCTCGCCGGAGGAGACGACCCCTCCGCCGCCCTCACCGGACTGAAGAACATCACCATCGTCTCCTCCGTCCCCTTCCTGTTCGTGCTGCTCCTGCTGTGCGTCAGCCTGTGGCGGGACCTCTCCCGCGACCCCATGGTCATCCACTACGACCTGGCTCGGGTGGTCCTGGAGAACTCCGTGCACGAGGGTGTGGAGGAGCACCACGGCAAGCCGTTCATCATGCAGTCGGTGGAGGCGGAGTACGTCGAAGACCCCGAAAAACTCGTCGAACACGGAGATCTCGACCGCAGACGGCCCCGGGAGTGACCTCCACCGTCCTGCGCTGCAGATGTGAGACCATGGTCCCATGCGCTCACTGCCACTGGAACCGGAGAACCGCCGTATCGAGATCGGTGCCCGGCTCCGCGCCATCCGGAAGGCCCGCTACCTCACCATCGACGACGTCGCCAAGGTCAGCGGCCTGACCAAGGGGTTCATCTCCAGGATCGAGCGCGACCAGGTCTCCCCGAGTCTCAACACCCTCGTGGAACTGTGTGACGTGCTCTCGATCCAGATCGGTTCCCTGTTCGAACCGCTGGAGGTCCAGGTCGTCAGGGCCGGCGAAGGCCCGCACCTCGAGCTCGGGGGCATCGAGGCCGAGGAGCGGCTGATCTCTCCGCGGCACGAGTCCCGGGTGCAGGTGATCCGCTCCACCATCGGCCCGGAGGGACGCTCCGGCGACGAGCTCTACTCCCTGTCTGCGGACGTGGAGCTGATGCACGTGCTCAGCGGAGAGGTGGACGCCATCTTCTCGGGGGACAGCTGGCGCCTCGGCCCCGGCGACACCGCCACATTCAAGGGGACCGAACCGCACAGCTGGTCGGTCGCCAGCCCCGGGGGCGCCGAGGTCATATGGGTCCTCGTCCCGGCACTGTGGAAGCTCTGACGCAAGCTCTGACCTCCCGATCTCTAACCTCCCGGACACATTTCCGGAACACCGGGGTAAACAACCCTGCCTATTTTCAGTTCACGAGGCCGGGAAACCCCCGGTCTATTCGTCGTTTCCACATGATGTGACGCACGACATTCCCTCTTGACAGTGTGATGCACCTCTACTAATTTCGCCCCTGTCAGGCTTACTGTCAGACATCATCTGTTTCCCGTTAGGCAACTTCGGAGGTTGTTCCCTTGTCCACTCCCATCGGTCCCGTCGACAGTTCCAGAGTCCCCCGCTACAGCGGCCGCGACGGTTTCGCCCGACTGCCACGCCTGGACCAGGTAGACCACGCAGACATCGTGCTCGCCGGCGTCCCCTTCGACACCGGCGTCTCCTTCCGCCCCGGAACCCGGTTCGGGCCGACCCACATCCGTGAATCCTCCCGCCTGCTGCGCCCCTACAACCCCGCCATGGACGCCTCCCCCTTCGAACTCGTCCAGGTCGCCGACGCCGGAGACATCCCCGTCAACCCGTTCGACATCCGTGAAGCCGTCGACGCCGTCGAAGACGCAGCCTTCGGACTCACCTCGGACGGAACCCGGCTGATCACCCTCGGCGGTGACCACACCATCGCACTGCCCCTGCTGCGCGCCGCCGCCCGCCGCCACGGACCTGTCGCACTTCTGCACTTCGACGCCCACCTCGACACCTGGGACACCTACTTCGGCGCCGAGTACACCCACGGCACCCCCTTCCGCCGGGCCTTCGAGGAGGGCATCCTCGACACCGAGGCACTCTGCCACGTCGGCACCCGCGGCCCCCTCTACGGCAAGCGTGACCTCGAGGACGACCGTCGCTTCGGCTTCGGCATCGTCACCAGCTCGGATGTCTTCCGCCAGGGCGTCGACGAGATCATCGCCAAGCTCCGGGACCGCATCGGAACCCGCCCCGTCTACATCTCCGTCGACATCGACGTGCTCGACCCCTCCCACGCCCCCGGCACCGGCACCCCGGAAGCCGGCGGCATCACCAGCCGGGAACTCCTCGAGATCCTCCGCGGTCTGCGGGGACTCAACATCGTCGCCGCCGACGTCGTCGAAGTCTCCCCCGCCTACGACCACGCCGACATCACCGGTATCGCCGCCTCACACGTCGCCTACGACCTCGTCACCCTGCTGGCGCTGCGGCGCAGCGAAGAACGCGCCGCAGAGCAGGCCTGAGACCATGGCACACGTCCACGTCACCGACACCGGAGGACTTGACGTCACGCCCGCCGTCGACCTGCTCACCGCCGCAGGTCACTCGGTGACCCTGCCCGGCACCGGCACCGGCACCGGCACCGGCACAGACCACGCCACGGCCGGAGCACCCGCGGACACCGAAGCGCTCATCGTCAGCTTCGCCAGGATCGACGCCACCGTCCTCGACGCACTCCCCCACCTCCGGGTCATCGCCACGACCACCATGGGAGCCGACCAGATCGACACCCGAGCCGCCGCCGTACGCGGTGTGGAGGTCCACACGCTTCCCCCGCTGTCCGCCGAAGATGTCGCCACCCACGCGCTCGCCGGCACCCTCAGCCTCCTGCGACGACTGCCGCAGGCCCGGGCAGCCGCACCGGAATGGGATTTCACCCGGATCCCCGTCCCGCCCCGGATCAGCGGACTCACCGTCGGGATATACGGGATGGGCAGAATCGCCGGACTCTACGCCCGGTACGCCCGACCCCTGTTCGGTCACGTCGCCGCCTACGACCCCTACCTGCCCGCAGACGCCTGGCCGGAGGGGATCGACCGGGTCACCGACCCCGACGACCTGTTCCGCTGTGCCGACGTCCTCACCCTGCACGTGCCCCTGACAGAACAGACCAGGCACACCGTCAACGCCCGCACGCTGGCCCTCATGCCGGCCGGATCCCACATCGTCAACGTCTCCCGCGGGGAACTCGTCGACGCGCAGGCGCTGATCCGTTCCCTCGACAGCGGCCACACCGCCGGGGCCTTCCTCGACGTCCTCGAGGACGAACCACCGGCCCCGGACAGTCCCCTGCTCCACCGGGACGACGTCACCGTCACCCCGCACACCGCGTTCTACAGCTCCGCCACCGCCCGGAGCTACGTCACCACCCCGGCGCGCGCCGTCGCGGACGCCCTGGAACGCACACAGAACCACAGCCCGTCCCCGACGCCCAACCCCGACGCCCACCCAGGACGCACCATGAACGAACGCACCATGAACGAACACACCCAGGACACACCATGAACGAACACACCCGCACCGGCGGCGACGTCGTCGTCGAGACACTCACACGTCTCGGCGTCACCGACGTCTTCGGCATACCCGGACAGCACGCCCTCGGACTCTTCGACGCCCTGGGACGCAGCGACATCCGGTTCATCAGCTCCCGGGTGGAGAACAACTCCGCCTTCAACGCCGACGGTTACGCCCGGGCCACCGGCAGGGTGGGCGTCCTCCTCGTCTCCACCGGACCGGGGGCACTGACCACACTCGGAGCACTGCAGGAGGCCTACGTCACCGGCGTACCCGTCCTCGTCATCTCCAGCCAGGTGCCCCGGCGCGGTCTCGGAGGCACCCGCAACGGGCTCCTCCACCAGCTCGACGACCAGCAGAAGAGCGCGCAGAACGTCACCCGGTACACCGCCGTCGCCCGCGACGCCTCCCACATCCCCACCCTCCTCACCGACGCCTGGTCCGTGGCGACCACCGCGCCCGCCGGACCG
Source organism: Corynebacterium provencense (assembly GCA_900049755.1). Classification (GTDB taxonomy): domain Bacteria; phylum Actinomycetota; class Actinomycetes; order Mycobacteriales; family Mycobacteriaceae; genus Corynebacterium; species Corynebacterium neomassiliense. The sequence continues at coordinate 1,213,807 of LT160592.1, read as the reverse complement.
GTGTGGGTCGAGATCCCGGAGGACGTCCTCCTCGGCCCCGCCGACATTCCCCCGGTGACCGACATCCGGCCCCGGCCGACACCCCGGCCCGCACGGTCCGAGCTCACCGCCGAAGCTGCGCGGCTGCTGGCGTCCTCCCGACGCCCTGTCATCCTCGCCGGCGGAGGAGTCCGCCGGTCCCCCACCGGGAGCGGGGGCCTGCGCCACGTCGCCGAAGCTCTCGACGCCCCCGTCGTCTCTACTGTCGGAGGCAAAGGCGCGTTCCCCTTCGACCACCCGCTCAGTGCGGCATCCTGGATCGAGGACCGGTACACCACAGACCTGCTCGAGGATGCCGACGTCCTCCTCGCCGTCGGAACCTCACTCGGCGAGGTGACCAGCAACTACTTCACCCTCAGCCCGCGCGGTACCCTCATCCAGATCGACGCCGAACCCCGGGTCCTGTCCTCCAACCACCCGTCGCTCGGGATCCCCGCCGACGCCGGCGAAGCGCTCAACGCCCTCGCCGACGCACTCGCCGACAGGCAGACGGGGCAGAGGTGTCCCCGCCGGGGCCCCCGCCCACCCAGGGGGGAGGATACCCATAGAGGGGGGGCGCCCCGTCCCGGGACGGGGCCCGCTCTTATAACCACGCTAAGTGGGGAAAAGAGGACGGCCCCGACCCCCCCGCCGAGACGCCCGCCGACACACCACGCCGGGACGGCAGCACCGTCGCCGCGGAACTGAGGCAACGGGTCGGGCAACGGCTCGCCGACCAGGACCTCGCACCGGAGCAGGGTGTCCTCGCCGACATCCGCGCCGCCACCCCCGCCGACACGGACACCTTCTGGGACATGACCATCGCCGCCTACTGGGCGTGGTCGGCCTGGGACCCCCGCGAAGGTGGATTCCACTCCGCCCAGGGCTCCGGCGGACTGGGGTTCGCCTTCCCGGCCGCCCTCGCGGCCGCCGTCGGCTCCGGCCGTCACACCCTCGCCGTCTCCGGTGACGGCGGGGCGATGTACGGCATCGCCGAACTCGCGGCCGCCAGACAGCACGACGCCGACGTCACCTGGCTCATCGTCGACGACGGCGGATACGGCATCCTCCGCGAGTACATGACAGACGCCTTCGACAGGACAACCGCCACCGAACTCGCCCGACCCGACTTCGTCGCCCTCGCCGGAGCCTTCGGAATCCCCGCCCGCCACACCGACCCGGAACACCTCCGCGACACTCTCGCAGAAGCCCTCGCCACCCCCGGACCGTCTGTCGTCGTTCTCGGAGCGACCCTGCAGATGTTCGCCCCCACCCACCTTTCCTGACCACCCGGACCACACCCGTTAGGTGCACCACCATGACCCTCGACATCCTCATCATCATCGCCTACCTGCTCTGTATGCTGGCCTTCGGCTTCTGGGGCAAACGCAGGACCCGTAACTCCAGTGACTACCTCGTCGCCGGCAGACGCCTCGGACCCGTCTTCTACACCGGCACCCTCGCCGCCGTCGTCCTCGGCGGCGCATCCACCGTCGGAGGGGTCGGACTGGGCTACCGGTACGGGATCTCCGGCATGTGGCTCGTCATCGCCATCGCCACCGGCGTGATCGTCCTCAGCCTCGTCTTCGCCGGACCCATCCAGAAACTCCGCGTGTTCACCGTCGCCCAGGTGCTCCAGCTGCGCTACGGCGTCAACGCCACCGGCGCCTCCGGGATCGTCATGGCGTTGTACACCCTGATGCTCACCGTCACCTCGACCATCGCCTACGCCACCGTCTTCAACGTCCTGTTCGACACCCCCCGCTGGGTGTCCATCATCATCGGCGCGGCCACGGTCATCATCTACTCCACCATCGGCGGGATGTGGTCGATCACCCTCACCGACATGGTCCAGTTCATCATCAAGACCGTCGGCGTGTTCTTCCTGCTGCTGCCCGCCGCATGGCACAGGGCCGGGGGACACGACGGCATCGTCGAGAAGCTCGGGGACGCCGGTGAGGCGCACTTCGACATCATGAGCATCGGCGGGGCGACGATCATCACCTACTTCGTCGTCTACACCTTCGGCATGCTCATCGGGCAGGACATCTGGCAGCGGGTCTTCACCGCACGCACCCCGGGCACCGCCAAGTGGGGCGGCACCGCCGCCGGCGTGTACTGCCTCCTCTACGGTGTCGCCGGAGCGCTCATCGGCACCGCCGGCGCGGTGATCCTCCCCAGCATGGAGATCAACGACGACGTCTATGCCGCGATGGCGGAGACGGTCCTTCCGGTCGGACTCTCCGGCCTGGTTCTCGCCGCGGCGGTCGCGGCGATGATGTCCACGGCGTCCGGCGCGCTCATCGCCTGCTCCACCGTCTGCCGTACCGACATCGTCCCCCTGCTGCGCCGCCTCACCGACCGTTCCTCCACCCCCGCGCCCGTCGTGGACCCGGAGAGCGACGTCAGGAAGAACCGGGTGTGGGTCCTGTGCCTCGGCGTCATCGCCACGGTGATCGCCATGCTCATGGATGACGTGGTCGCCGCCCTGACAGTCGCCTATGACATTCTCGTCGGAGGACTGCTGGTCGCCATCCTCGGCGGGTTCTTCTGGAAGCGTGCGACCGGAGCCGGCGCACTGGCCTCCATGGCAGTCGGCACCGTGGTCACCCTTGTGACGATGGCGCTCACCGACGTGCTCGCCAATGAACCGATCTACTTCGGACTCGCCTCCGCCCTGGTCACCTACATCGTCGTCAGCCTGGCGACCAGGCCGACCGACCCGGCCGTGCTGGAGGTGTGGAACGGCCGGCTCGCCGGAACAGAGGTCGCCGAATCAGACAACCCGGAGGACGCCGTGCGCTCCCGCGGCACCACCCCCGCAACGCAGGGGACCCCGGTCGGGCCCGTCGACTGACGGGTGTCAGCCGCCTGTCGGCGGATTGCCGGCAAGCAGCCGGCGCCCCTCCCCGAGCAGGGCGGCGAACTCGTCCTCCGGCACGAGCGAACCGCCGGTCAACCAGGCGACGTGGGTACCCTGCGTCTGCACCTGACCCTGCCCGACCGCTCCCGCGGCCCTGAGTCCCGCGCACGCGGACGGCTCGAGCTTCAGCCCGGCGACATCATGGGCCAGCGCGAGAGTGCGCAGCAGATCGTCGTCCGTGACGGTGACACAGGCGTCCACGAGATGCCCGACAGCTTTCCCGACGAGACCGGAGGGACGCCCCACTGCCAGACCGTCGGCCAGGGTCCGGCCGCTGAGCCCCACCTCCGCGACACTGATCCCGTCGTCACGGCCGGTCAACCTTCCCAGCAGGAAAGCCGGGGCAGCCACCGGCTCAACGAAGACGGGGCGGACCGCATCCCCGAACACGCTTGACAGTGCACAGGTGATTCCGCCCGGGGCACCGCCCACACCGCAGGGCAGGTACACGTACAGCGGGTGTGCCCCGTCCACGGTGACGGACAGGGCGGCGAGCTGGCCCGCCAGTCGGCGACCCGCCACCGCGTAGCCGGCGAAGAGGCTGAGTGAACTTTCGTCGTCGATGAAACGGGCGTCCGGGTCAGCTGCCGCGGCCGCACGTCCGGCCCGGACCGCCCCGGTGAAGTCAGTGCCGTGTTCGACCACCTCCACCCCGGAACCGCGCAGCCGCTCCTTCTTCCACTGCCTGGCGTCCCTCGACATGTGCACGGTGACGCTGAAACCCAGGGCCGCGCCCGTCAACCCGATCGACATACCCAGGTTGCCGGTCGAACCGACGACAATCCGCCTGGTCGACATCACCTCACGAACCTCGGGGTCGAGGAACACGACCGGACCGCGCCCCAGGTCCACGCCCAGTTCACGGGCGGCCCCCAGCGCCGTTTCCAGCACCTCGTGGACCCCACCCCGGGACTTCACCGACCCGCTCACCGCCAGGACATCATCTCTCTTGACCCACAGGTTCCCGGGCACCCTCCACCCCGCCCCACCGAACTGACCGTCCAACGCCTCCGCAAGCGCCCCGACCTTCACCAACGGAGACTCGAGAATCCCACCGGTGCCCGCGGTCTCCGGGAAAAGCTCCTCGAACAACGGGGCGAACCAGCGGAAACGGTCCTCCGCGGCGTCCACCAGATCCGGAGGGACAGTCTCCCCCGCGACCGCGCCCGACCGGTCCGGAGACCACACGGTAGGACGCCCGGACACCACATCGTCGAAAACCTGGCGTGCCTGCCCTGCGGGAAGCTCACTTCTCAACCTGTCCAGCACCGTCTGCACCATGAGCAGAGGCTACAACGCGGAAGGGCGGTCGGTGGCGTCCCCGGGGTGCGCCGCACCACCGAGCGGTCCGGTCAGGGAACCGTCAGACCGTACCTGAGGAAGATGGCGTCCGCGAGTGCGAAGTCGGTGACATAGTCGGAGTCACCCGGGGAGCTGGAGAGGAACCCGACCAGCAGTGCGGTGTCCGGACCGGTCTTGACGTACGCAGGGGAACCGGAGTCACCGCCGACGCTGTACGTTCCGGCCCTGATGTACGTGTCCGTCAGGGCGAGAACCTCGCCGCAGGTCTCCCCGGTACGGCTTCCGAACTTGCAGATTTCAGTGCCGGGTTCGATGGTGTCGGAGTCCGCGACTCCGGTGACGGAGTACTTTCCGGCGATGCGGGGGTCGTAGCCGACGCCCTTGTCCGCGGTGCTGATAATCGAGAAGTCACTGACGTCGGTGTACGTGGGTCCGACGGGGTCTCCACGGTACTCGGAGACGACCGTCGTACCGATACGCCGGTCTCCAAGGGAGGTGTCGTCCCGGTAGACGGAGCCTTCCACACCGCAGTGTCCGGCGGTGACCAGCACCCGCTGCCCGTTGCGCTCGGCGAGGGCACCGAGAGTGCACAGGGAGTGCTTCCCGGTGTCCGCCTTGATGACGTTGAGGGACTCTCCGGGAGTGGTGAGGGGGAAGGCGGTGTAGTCACGGACTTCACCCTGCATGCCCTGGGTCACAGCTCTGCCGAGGAGGTCAGCCTGGTACCTGTCCGAGGAGAAGTGCTCCGCGAACGTGGGAACTCTGTCATCGTCGACCGGGGAGGAGGAGCTGACGGTGGTGGGGAGGTCGCCACCCGGCTCAACAGTCGGTTCAGCAGTTGGTTGAGCAGTCGGTTCAGCAGTCGGTTCAGCAGTCGCTGCGGCAGACAGTACCGCGTACAGTTCCGGAGACAGCTGACCCTGGTCAGAACAGGACGACAGCACTGCCACAGTGAGAATCGCAGAGACAACTTTCAGCTTTCGGCCCATCATACTCCTCTGAGGGAAACCAGTTTCCGCACGGTACTTTCATACTGTCCGGACGTGGAACACGCTCCGCCGAGAGTCGGTGCGCGAGGTCCGTAGGTGTGACACCGCGGGAAGCGCACATGTTCCCCTCCGACGGGCTCTCACAGTCAGTGACACCCGGTACACCCCCGACCGTCCCCCACCTGTCCCTGACTGTCGGGCCTGCCTGAGGTGCACGCCAGAGGCATGTTGCCGCGGCATCGTCCCGCAGGGTCTTCCCGCAGTGTCTTTGCCTGACGCGGACAAGTAGCTGCACCGGGGGCACAACCACTCGCGAAGTCCACTGCCGACAGGCGGCCGTGTCCGTTTCACGGACCCGTCGTTCGTCTTCCCGTGAGAATCTCCCGACAGTGAAGATGCCGGGGCGCGTCAACAGCTGGTTCATGCATCGCCGGCTCGACGGTCTCTGCTCGACTAACCCCTGGCCCCACCACTGCTCTTCAGCACATCACCACGAACGGCCCCACCCCTGGTGGACCCTGGGTCGACCCCGCAGACCCCACTGTCACCGCCTACATTCACCCGAGCAACTGAAAAGGTCACAGACATGAAGGCAGGGGGACCTACACCTAGCGCGACAGACGGACTACCCGGCCCCTTTTCCGCATCCTTCCACGCCCGGATGCGCAAGTCTTACATCGCCTTCCCCCTGTACAGCTTGACAGGAAGCTCAGTCATGCCGACTGTGCACTCATTCTCAAAGTCGACGATGACGGTTGCCAACATCCTCGACTTACTGCACCAAGAGCCCTTACCAGTTATCAGTTCCCCGCGCCGTGAGACAGTGCCGATTTCAGCAGGGAATGGGCCCATCACGAGATTTGTATGGATACAGCGGATGCACAGGACAGAGGCTACAGCGGATGCAACAATACCCCATGGGCAGATATGACCAGAGTTTGAAAGATAACGCATACGAATTCCTGGTATACTTTTCATGAGTCGATCATCAACACAGCTAGTAGATATTTTCAGGCAGTTGCCGGAACTCATCTTACCGGACTATAGATAAGTGTCACATAGTAATGGAGGAAATTATGAAAATAAGGAACCTATCTCCCATGCTAGAACTATCCTTCATTGGAGTTGGCTTTATATCGCTAATCATCGGAATTCCCTCTATAAGCAGCTCCCCGCAAGCTTTCGCGATTGGCATCTGTGGCGTACTTGTGGGAACAATCGCTATTGCGACGACCGCCGCAACGCGAAGCTTGTCGAACACGGTAATGACAATAATTCTAGCAGTATCCGCAGTCGCCTTCATTGTCGGATTCATCTACGTTGCCAACAATAGAGACGGTATACTGACAACATATATCCCACTGATCGCAGCCGGCATTTTACTGTCCAGTGGTAGTCAGACAATCTCCCGACGCATTTCAAGAACTTCAGGGAGGTAATACTACGGGAAACCTCACCGCCACCCATATCCGGCGAACGATGCCGACCCGCCGCAGCCTGGTCACCCCGGCCCGTGCCGAATGTCTTGATGAGGTCCTCACTGCTGGTGAGCATGTGGCGGCGGCTGTGACGTGGGACTTCTATCGGGAGATCGTCGCCGCCGACGACGAACCAGTCCGGCGAGCCGGCAAGAAGAGAATGGTCAAGCTGGTCAAGCAGACCCGGACCGGGGTAGCGCAGGGGCTGACGACGCTGGCGACGTTGGGGTGGACATTGTGACGCCGGCGGGCTGACATCCTCGCGTACTTCGACACCAGGGCGTCCAACGGGCCGGTTGAGGCGATCAACGTGAGGTTGGGGAATCGGCGCGGCATCGCCATGGGATTCTTCGACCCTGACCCACAATATTCTGCTGTCACTGATCCACTCAGGAGGGCTGGCGGAGCAATCAACGCACGTTGAAAGCCGAAGAGCCGGATAACCCTCTGCCCTGCGGAAACATGAACCGGTCACGCTAGCCTGCGCGGTGCGTTGACCAGCAGAAAGCCCCACCAATGAGGTGGAGTTCAGCTATGTCCGAGGTTACTTGGCAGACGCATGAAGGCTGTCGAGATCCACCACGGGATCCATCGCGGCGTAGTCTTCAACGCCGTCAACCACGCCGTCGGAGATCGGCGGGCCATCACTGTACTCGGCGAGCATGACCGCGAGGAACCGACGTTTCAACTCAACGGGGAGGACGGCGCGGGAATCCACCAATTCAGTCAGCAGGATGTAGTCCTCCATGTCCTGCACGTTCGCCCGGTTGTACACGGCAGAAGGGGAAGCCTCACCAGCAACCCGACGCATCAGGTCATTCATCCCGGTCATAAGGAGTCAATTTCCCACGTCATCGTAATGATCTTCATCCTACATGTTCTGACCTGCACACATCCGATCGAATGATCATCTCGCAGAGCCGTTCGGGGGCGCACACGGGTACGCACCGCGCCCGCACAACCCGTCTACGAACCACAACACGAGACCAGAAAACCCAGGTCGAGAAGTACACCGACCATGGGCACCGGTATCCGCGATTCAGAATGCCCCGGGGAGCAGCAACTAGCTGTGCACTCGACCCGGACCCGGTCACCGTGTCGGGGGGTTACCCGGTCAGTCCCGAAAACTACCGGGCAACCGAAACCGGGAAGCAGACCGTGAGCGAATCGGGAGGAGTACCGAATCAACATCACGGGCGGAAACGAGACCGCCAACCAGTTCGGGGAGGTCATAGCACGTTTCCACGCACACCACCGTGCCCCTGTCGGATTCGAACCGACACTGTGCCGGCGTATTGCTGGCACCGAGCCCCCGCTGTGACCGTCACCCTCGGTGGGGTTTCGTCATGTGCGGGTCTCACCCCGGCTAAGCAAAGCGCCTTTGGATGGCGTTCGGATCACCTTGCCACTGAGTCAGTTCGCTCCCGAGTTCTGGCAATATCTGGAGGATTACCGCCTCCTGGAAAGCTACAATCGCCACGAGATCCCCAGCTAAGGTTGTCACTGCCTGCAGCTGCTCGACGTCGTCGACGTGATCCAAAATATTGCTCGCATCGTCAGTATGCGCAAACTGGGAGTACACCACTCTATCTGCGATATCCCCGTCCCACGCTCCCCCCTTGGGAAACTGAGTGGTACCCTTTGGGTCAATTAAATCTATTCGATACCGATTAGAACGAGAATTGCGCCAAAGATGCTCCAGCTGCGTGACAGCCGCCGATTCAATTTCTGTCTTCGCGAACCTATGCAGGGATTTCACCAGCTTTTCATAGTGCACTTCTTCCTGACTCAGGAGAAAAACCCTGGCTGTACCCGCTGTATCCATGACAACAGCCCTCGTAACGCGAGTGTCTGTGCGGTTGACCATCGATACATGCGGCGCAGTGCCATCAGCGCCAGGCACGATTTCAACTTTGAACTCTGGAAGCCCGGCAGTGACCGCCCCCTCGGACTGGGCGAACTCCAGGGACAACACAAGCCGACACCGCTCCAAGGCTCTCTCAACCCGAGTGCGGTGTCCCTCGTCGGTGTCCGGCAACTCCGGCGGCTTCCTCGACCTCCGACGTCGCTTCCTCGAATCGGTCATCACCGGTCTCCTCTCGGAAAAGGTGGACACTTAATGGACTCCTCACCGGACATGCCCATCAAGTCCGCCACTCACTTCTGGTAAATGACCTGCTAGTTGAGCTGGAGACGAGACTTGAACTCGCAACCTACGGTTTACAAGACCGTTGCGCTACCGATTGCGCCACTCCAGCGGGTGAAAGAACACCGTCGGAGACTTTAGCAGGCCCGGTACCGTTCCCGTGTGTCAGCCCCCGGAGGCTGTGTCGTAGGGTGGCCACATGACCGGCATCGTCACCCGGATGCGCACCCGGGCCCGTTCCGTGCGCAACGCGGCAGTCGACCTGCTCGCAGGGGGAAACAGATCGACGATCGACACGATCCGGATGGCTCCCCCGCCGTCACCCCTGGCCCCTGTGGACCTGACCGATCCCCTGGCCGTCCACAGGGTCACCGACGTCGCCGCGCGCATCGGTGATCTCCTGCTGGGCTCGGGTACCGGCAATTCGGACACCAAGGCCCAGATCCTCGCCGTCACCTCCGCCTACGGGCTGTACGGCTGCCATGTCGACATCACCCTCAACACCATCACGGTCTACACCCGCAGCACCGACCACGCCGACCCTCCGGTCATCACTTTCCGGGTCGTGAACGCTCTCAACACGGATTTTTCCCGCCTCACCGAGGTGGACCGGCTGATCCGGTCGATCGTCGGCGGTGCCACACCTGTCGAGCAGGCGGCGTCGATCGTCACGGAGATCGAGAGGAGTCCCCTGCCCTACCGGCTGCGGTGGGTGCCCCCGGCCTGGGGCGTTTTCGCCGGGTTCGTCGCACTGCTCCTCGGCGGAGGCCCGGTCGTCGCGGTGATCTCGGTGGTGACCACCACCATCATCATGGCGGTGAACATGTGGCTCAGCGGCAGGCGCCTGCCGTTGTTCTTCCAGAACGTCATCGGCGGGGTGATAGCGACCGTCCCCGCTGCGGTGACCTACAACTTCGCCCGGATGCTGCACATCAGTCTGTCCCCCTCCCTGGTGATAGCCGCATGTATCGTCGCGATGCTGGCCGGTCTGACCCTGGTCCAGGCACTCCAGGACGGGGTCACCGGCGCCCCCGTGACCGCGTCTGCACGCTTCTTCGAGACTGTCCTCATGACCGGCGGCATCATCGCCGGAGTCGCCGTGGGTATCCAGCTGATGAGCAGAATCGGCATGACCCTGCCCCCGATCGATACCTCGACGCCTGACCTCGGCGGTGTCGGGGGCGTGGCCCTGCGGATTCTGGGCGGCGTCGGTGCGGCGGCGTTCTTCTGCGTCGCCGAATTCTGCGACAGACGGGCCCTCGTCGTCGCCACCTTCACCACTTTCGTGGCATTCACCGTCCACCAGCTGGCCATGCCGGTGGTGGGCCTGGACTCCGTGTCCGCGGCAGGTGCGGTGGCTGTGCTGATCGGACTGGCCGGCGGCCTGCTGTCGCGCCGCTACCTCATCCCCCCGCAGATCACCGCCATCTCTGCCATCACCCCCCTGCTGCCCGGTCTGTCGCTCTACCGGGGCATGTACTCACTGCTGTCCGACCAGCTTGTCCTCGGCCTGTCCAGTCTCGGTATCGCACTGGCCACGGCGACGGCCCTGGCTGCCGGGGTGACCTTTGGGGAGTGGGTCGCCCGCCGTCTGCGACGGCCCCGGATCCTACACCGGGATCTGGGCCTGCGGCGTCCCCGGGTACACCGGGCACCACGCCACTGGAAAGTCCGGGCGGATCGTGCGAGGCGTCGACGCCGCAGGTAGAATGGTGCAATTGCAACCGCATGTCTATCTCAAGAGGGAGCACCAGTGCCGCCGAAGGTCACCGACAGTCAGACCACCAGCGCAGAATCCCTGCACACCGTGGAAAGCGAGACCGCTTCCGCAGCCCGGCGTATCGTCGCCACCTATTCGACCGACAACCTTGACGCCGCAACCCTGATGTGCATGCTGGGCGTGGAGCCGGAGGGCCTGATCCACCGCAAGGTCGCCGCCGAGTTCGCCCCGCCGGAGCCGGAGAAGAAGTCCCGGCGCAAGACGACGAAGAAGACCACCAAGAAGGCCGCGGCGAAGAAGACCACGGCAAAGAAGTCCGCCGGGAAAGCGGCAGGTAAGTCGGCTGACCAGTCCGCCGCGTCGAACACCTCCGACGAGAGCTGACCTGCATGCCCGTCACCCCGCGAGACATGGTCGTCGTCGCCAACCGCCTGCCGGTGGACCGGACCGTCGACCGCAACGGAGAGACCGTCTGGACCACCAGCCCGGGGGGCCTCGTGACCGCACTGCGCCCGGTGCTGGAGGCCGACCACGGGTGCTGGGTCGGCTGGCCCGGCACCACCGCGGACACCCACGACCAGGAGATCGTCGCCGAGGACATGCCCGGGGGTGCCATCACCCTCCTGCCGGTGAACATCTCCACCGAGGAGTTCACCTCCTACTACGAGGGGTTCTCCAACGACACCCTCTGGCCCCTCTACCACGATGTCATCGTCCACCCGGAGTTCCACCGCTCCTGGTGGCGCTCCTACCGGACGGTGAACCGGCGTTTCGCGGAAGCCGCCGCCGAGGCTGCCGCGCCCGGGGCCACCGTGTGGGTGCAGGACTACCAGCTCCACCTGGTCCCCGGGATGCTGCGGGAGATGAGACCTGACCTGCGTATCGGGTTCTTCCTGCACATCCCCTTCCCCGCTCCCGAGCTTTTCCGCCAGCTGCCCTGGCGGTGGGATGTCCTGCTCGGCACCCTCGGTTCCGACCTCATCGGGTTCCACACCCCTGATTCAGCCTGGAACTTCCTCTACACCCTCCGCGCCCTCGGGGCGGACGTGTCCTTCGCCAAGGTCGGCGCCGGTGACGCCTGCGGGGCCGATGACGGGGCTTCCGGCACCGACGAGGAGGGGGTCTCCTACATCCGTGGTGCCCGTCTTCCGCGACGGGACGCCGTGGCCGGGACCGTGCACGTCGAGGGCCCCGACGGTCGGACGCGCCACGTGAAGGTGGGCGTCTTCCCGATCTCCATCGATTCCGCGGAAGTGTCACGTACCGCCTCGTCACCGGAGACCATTGCCGCGGCAACGGCGCTGCGACGGCGTGTCGGATCACCCGGTATCCTGCTCGCCGGCGTTGACCGGCTGGACTACACCAAGGGCATCCTCCAGCGTCTGAGGGCGCTGGAACAGCTGCTCGACCGGGGCCAGCTGGACGCCGACGATGTCTGCCTGGTCCAGGTCGCCACCCCGTCGCGTGAACGGATCGACTCCTACCAGCGCACCCGGAACGACGTGGAGCTCGCCGTGTCCCGTATCAACGGCCGGCACGGCAGTCTGGGCCACACTGTGGTGCACTACACCCACGCCGGGCTTCCGTTCTCCGAGGTCGTGGCCCTGTACGCCGCCGCGGACGTCATGCTCGTCACCGCCCTGAAGGACGGGATGAATCTCGTGGCGAAGGAGTACGTCGCCGCCCACTCCGACGGCTCCGGGGCCCTGGTGCTGTCCGAGTTCACCGGGGCGGCGACCCAGCTCACAGAGTCCTACCTGTGCAACCCCTATGACGTGGAGTCCACGGCCGGGGCGATCATGAAGGCCATCGAATCCCCCGAGGAGGACCGGCGCGCCCGCATGACAGCCATGTGGGACGAGGTCCGCAGGCATGACGTCCACGCCTGGGCCCACAGGTTCCTCCGTGAACTGGAGCGCCGGTGAGCATCACCCGCTCCTGCCTGGTGGTCCTCCCGGCCGCCGCAGTTCTGCTCAGCTCCTGCGGGGCCGACGACGGGCCGGACCGGGTGACCGGTGTGGACTGGCAGGTCACCTCCGTCGGCGACCAGAACTTCGACGCCCCCGAACAGGCCACGACCCGGCTCACCCTCGGTGCGTCGTCGTTCACCGGGGCGTCCGGCTGCATCCACTTCAGCGGGAACGTCACCTGGCACGGGTCCGGTGATTCGGCGACAGTCACGCTGACAGACCTGCAGACGACCGTCGAAGGCGACTGCGGCCCCGCCGACCGCTACAACGCCGATCAGCTCACCGACCGCGAGTACCAGAAGATGCGGGACCAGGGCCTGGCCATCCTCCGCGCCGTCGGCGTCGACACCGGCGGATGCAACATCCAGTTCGCCGTCAACCCCGAGGACGGCCGCCTCATCACC
>LT160592.1:1009894-1200756 GCA_900049755.1 Corynebacterium provencense | reverse complement strand
TTAGGACCACACCGTCGGCCGGCCTCCCCGGGGTCCGTGGCAGGACAGTCACGCTGAGCATGGCGTCCACCCCTGCCGCAGTGAACTCGCGGGCCAGGGCCTCAATTTCACGGACCGAGGGCACCGTGCCCAGGGCGTCGGTGAGCCACTGTTCGAGCTGGCTGGTGAGGATGTCGTCATAGCTGCGGTCGTACCCGTGGGCGGGGGAGTAGCCGGTGTCCTCGGGGGCGACGAGCACGAGGTGGAGGTTGAGGTTCTGCCGGCGGGCGACGGCGATTCCCAGTGACAGGGCGTCCCTGCCGGTGGCGGTGGCAGAGTACCCGACGACGACGGGGGCACGGTGGCGGGTCTGTGACGGACCGGTCATGAGTACTGCCTGTCGCCCTGCCCGGCATGCAGCCCGGCATGCTGCCCGGTGTGCTGTACGGCATCCTGCGCGGCGAGGACGGCCAGGGCCGCTGCCTCACCCTGGCGCACGGCGCCGTCGACGTGCTGGTAACCCTCGGCGGCGATGTCGGAGCAGGCGTAGTGCACCGGTCCGGTGGGCCGGTTCTGGAGGTGGCCCCACCGGTGAAGGCCGCCGAGATCGTAGCTGGTGGCGTAGGCGCCGCGGGTCCATTCCTCGGCCGCCATGTCGGACAGGTAGAAAGCCACCGGTTCCATGGTCTGCGGTCCCAGGTACTCGGCCATGGCGGACAGGATCCGGTGACGTCGCTCCTCTTCCGGGAGTGCCCACATCTGTTCTGCGTTCACGTCGGAGACGAATCCGACGAGGGTGCCGAAGGGGTCCTCGGCGGTGGTCCCGTCCGGACCGTAGGGACCGTAGTTCGTGTTGTCGTAGACCTCCTGCACCAGGCGTCCTCCGCCGAAAGCTGTGCCGGACAGGCCCGCCTCCCGCCAGAAGGGGGTGTCGTAGACGGCGTGGACCTTGATGACGAGTCCCATGGAGATGTGCTGGTGGGCGATGTGCTGTTCGCGTGGCAGCGGGGGCACGAAGCGGATCCGGTTGTAGAGGTTCGGGGGTACCGCGAGCACCGCGTCGGTGGCGTGGACGGTGACCTCGCCGTCGGGCCCGGTGGCGTGGACGGTGACTGAACCGCTGCTGCCGTTGCCGCTGACGCCGTCGCGTACGTCCGCGGGGATGCCGTTGAGAGGGTCGGCGGTGTCCGGGTCGACGTCATGCCAGTCGATCTGGTGTGCCGGGGTCTCCAGGAGGATGCGCCCTCCCAGTTCGCGGATCTTCTCCGCGAGCCGGACGGAAACTGTCTGCATTCCGCCGATGACGCGTCGGTCGAGGATGAAGTTCTCGTCGACGAGGTTGGAGAAGGAACCGGCGGAGGCTGCCATGAGCACCGCCTGCAGGGTGGAGAAGGCGTAGGAGGGTTTGGTGAGCATCCCGGAGGCGACGTAGATGGACACGTTGTCGATGGCTTCCCGGTCGTCGGAGTGCCGGTGCAGCCAGGTGCGGAAGGCGACTGTGTCGAGTTCCTCGGCGCGGGCCGCCGCCCACGGGGTTTCGGCACCGACCTCTTCGGCGAGGTCGTCCATGAGGGCGATGAGCTTCTCCGTCTCCTCCCGGGTGTGGTCGGAGACGGGGAGCCGGTCGCCGGTGTAGGTGTGGCGGGTGCCGTCGGGTGAGATGTAGACGGACTGTCCGTCGCGGTACCGGGGGAAGGTCTCCAGTCCCAGTTCGTCGACGAGTGCGCTGAGGCGGGTCTGGTCGGGGGAGATCCACTGTCCGCCGATCTCGATGAAGTGTTCCCGGCCACGGTCGTCGAGGACTGTCCCGTTCCAGGTGCGTCCGCCGACACGGTTCCGGGCTTCGATGACGGTGACTCTTCTTCCTGCTTTCGCCAGCGTGTATGCGGCGGTGAGTCCTGCGGGGCCGGCTCCGATGACGACGACGTCGGTGATCTCGGTGACGTCGGTCGCCGTTTCTGCGGCTGGTGCTGCGGTGGTGGCCATGTACGACTTTCCTCTCTAAAAAGAACGGCATTCGTTTGTTGGAGGACTGTACAGTTCCGACAGGCGCATGGGGAGGGTTCCTCTGTAAAATCCTTGTGACATGAACCGACGCCCCCGCTCCCCGTCCTCCGACCCCGGTGTCCGCCGCCGCGCCGGTCGTCCGGCGAAACCTCTTCTCAGCAGGGGACTCATCGCAGACGCGGCCCTGGACATCGTCACGGCGGACGGTATCGACGGGCTGACGATGAAGACACTCGCCGGCCGTCTGGGGGTGTCGGTGTCCTCCCTCTACAACCACATCGCCAACAAGGCTGAACTGCTCGCCTCGGTGCAGGACGCCGTCATGTCCCGGGTGGACGCGCAGGGTTTCACGGACGTCGGGGCGGCCGCGCCGGAGGAGAGGGCCGTCCGGCTCGCCGAGGCCCTGCGCCACTGGTCCCGGTCGTACCGGCAGGTGTTCGCCGACTACCCCTCGCTCGTCCCCCTGATAGCCACGATGCCGGTGACCGGTGCGCCGGAGACCCGCAGGATGTACGACACCGTGGCGGCCGGACTGCTCGCCGCAGGCGTCTCCTCTGCCCGGGTGGTTCCGGTGATCGTCGCCTTCGAGTCCTTCCTCTACGGTTCGGCGATGGACGCGCACGCCCCGGCCGGGATCTTCAGTTCCGCACCGGAGGAGTCCGACGCCCCGACCTTCCGCGCGGTGGTGGAGGCGTTCACCGCCGGCGGGGAAACGGAGGCGTTCACCGCCGGCGGGGAAACGGAGGCGTTCACCGCCGGAGGGGAAACGGAGGCGTTCACCGCCGGCGCGGGCGGAGGGGATGATGCGGTTCCGCCGCGCTCCGGCGTCCCCAACCCCTACGCTGACCTGCCGTTCGAGTGGGGGTTGGACGCCCTGGTCGCCCGTACCCTCACGCTTCTGGGCTGACCGGACAGGCTCGGACAGGCCCGGACAGGCCCGGACAGGCCCGGCCTCAGCGCCGCGTCACCGTCACCAGCAGCAGCTCCGCCCGCACCACAGGATCGTCCAGGTCGACCTCGCAGGCTTCGGCGATCCGGTTCAGCCTGGTCCTCACCGTGTGCCGGTGCACTCCCAGGGTCTCTGCGGTCGCCGCCGCCTTTCCGCCGGACCGCAGCCAGGTCTCCAGTGTCTGCATCAGCTCCCTCCCCTCCTCCGGGCTGCGTCCGGCGGCGGTGATCCTGTCCACCGTCTCCGAGGCGCGCAGGTCCAGGGCCTCGCGCACCGCCGGCCGGTCCAGCCAGTCGGTGCCCGCACCGTAGGGGCCGACGACCGACCCGGGGGTCAGCGTCCTGGCGGCGGTTTCCAGACGCCGCACCCGTTCCAGTGTCAGTTTCTCCCATTCCACCGGTTCCCCCACCGCGATGCGCACCCGTGGGCGTGCGGATCCGAAGGTGCCGGCGATGTCCTCCACCGCCCGTGAGCCGCGGAAGAGGAAAACTGCGGTGGATGTCTCCAGCCTGGTGGTGACGAGGTGGCGTCCTCCCCGGGCGGTGGTGCGGTCCGCCTCCGCCCGGGCCTTGTCCAGGTCGGCGACCCTGTCTGCGGCGACGACGGTGGGGCGCACCAGTCCGTCGCCGTCGGCGGCCTGGTCGAGGATCTGTCCCCCTGAGGTTCCGGACCCTCCGAGACCCAGGTGGAGCCGCAGGGCCAGGGAGTTCAGTTCGGTACGCTCCCGTCGCAGGTAGGCGGGCCGTTGCAGCAGGATGTCAGCCAGTCCGGCGGCGTGTTTGAGCACGGAACGGTCGTGGGTGGTGAACGGGTGGTCGGCGAGCACGGTGATGAAGTGCACCCGTTCACCCTGGAGGGTCATGCGCTGGGTGATCCGCCACAGGTCAGGACGCCCCGGGCCGCGGGACACCCGGTGGTCGGCGCTGCTGTGGTTGTTCAGCGCGGCGTTCTTCGCGGCGTCCACCGCGCACAGTCGCACACCGTCGGCGGTCGTCCGGTCGCACCGTCCCTGGACGCGGCCGTCGTTGTCGGTGACTGCCACGGCCGCCGCGAGGTGGGAGGCGGTGTCGGTGATCAGGGCGGTGACGCCTCCCCGTACGGCGGCGGTGGAGAGCTGCTCCTGGGTGCTGATCAGGTGTTCCTGGTCTAGTCGGGCACGGCGGGTCCTCTCTGCCTGGACGGTGTTGAGGATGGAGATGAAGGCGGTGCTGCGGGGGACCTCGAACAGGGCGACACCCCGGTGGCGGGCGGCGTCGACCAGTTCGGGGGGGACGCGGGGGTAGAACAGTCCGGTTCCGAAGCCGACTGCGGTGACCTCCGCGTCGGCCAGCCGGTCGATGTATGCGGGGAAGGGACCGTGCTCCCGGGACAGTGCCACCCCGACGGTCAGGACGACGGCCTGCGGGGCGAGAAACTCCCCCGGATCGGTGAGTTCCGTGGGCTGGACCACGGTAAATCCCCGGTCGGGGGTGGCCGGCACGAGGGGGCGCAGATCGAGGTTGTGCTGTGCGTACAACCAGGGCAGCCGGAGGGTGGGCAGATCATCGGGCATGGACTGACTGTACAAAATCAGAGGACATCTTCGACAGTCGGGCCATGAGCAGGAACACATCCCGTCAACCATCATGATCTGCGGTACCGCACCGGTGTATCCATCCCGGTGACCGTCCGGTGAACACCGGCGGTCCCCCTGGTGAATCCGGTCCGGGGCACCGGCTGAAACCGCGGCAGCACATCGATCACCATCGATCAACACCGCTGAACACCGCTGAACATGAGGAGCATTCCATGACCGACCTCACCGATCTGACCACCCGCCTCCCGCAGGAACTGAAGATCGTCACCGACCAGCTGCCCGGACCGGCGTCCGCCGCCCTGGCCGCCCGTACCTCCGCCTCCGTGGCCCGTGGCATCGCCCCGGCACTCAAGGCGTACATCGTCGACGCCGACGGTGGCGTCCTCGTCGACGCCGACGGCAACTCCTTCATCGACTTCGCGTCCGGTATCGCCGTGACCAGCGTCGGCGCGTCCAACCCCGCAGTTGTCGAAGCGGTCCGTGAGGCGGTGGGACACTTCACCCACACCAACTTCACCACCTCCCCGTACGAGGCCTACACCGCTGTCGCCGAGAAGCTCAACGAGATCACCCCGGGTGACCACGAGAAGCGGACCGTGCTGCTGAACTCCGGCGCCGAGGCAGTCGAGAACGCGGTGAAGATCGCCAGGAACTACACCGGCCGCAACGCGGTCGTCGTGATGGACCGGGCATACCACGGCCGTACGAACCTCACGATGGCCATGACCGCCAAGAACGTCCCCTACAAGGACGGCTTCGGCCCCTTCGCCTCCGAGGTCTACCGTGCACCGATGAGCTACCCGCTGCACGACGGTCTCACCGGCCCGGAGGCCGCGGAGCAGACCATCTGGCAGATGGAGAAGGAGATCGGCGCCGACAACCTCGCCTGCGTCGTCATCGAGCCGATCCAGGGTGAGGGTGGATTCGTCGTCCCGGCCGAGGGCTTCCTCCCCGCGATCGCCGAATGGTGCCGTGCCAACGGTGTCGTCTTCATCGCCGACGAGATCCAGGCGGGCATGTGCCGCACCGGTGACTGGTTCGCGGTCAACCACGAGAACGTCATCCCGGACGTCATGACCACCGCAAAGGGCATCGCCGGCGGTATGCCGCTGTCCGCGGTCACCGGCCGCGCAGAGATCATGGACGCCCCCGGCCCCGGTTCCCTCGGAGGCACCTACGCCGGCTCCCCGGTGGCCTGCGCCGCAGCCCTCCCGGTGGCCTGCGCCGCAGCCCTCGCCGCCCTCGGCCAGATGGAGGAGCTCGACCTCGCCGGCCGGGCCCGCGGAATTGAGACGGTCGTCCGCGAGATCCTCGAGCCGCTCGTCACCGAGACCGGCGGCCGGGTCGCCGAGGTCCGTGGCCGTGGCGCCATGCTCGCCCTGGAGTTCGTCGACGCCGACGGCCACGCCGACGGTGCGACCGTGAAGAAGATCGTCGCCGACTGCCAGGCCGCCGGCCTGCTGACCCTGACCTGCGGTCTCAACGGCAATGTCATCCGCCTGCTGCCCCCGCTGGTCATCGGCGAGGCACTGCTGCGTGACGGCCTGACGGTGCTCGCCGAGGCGATCCGGAAGAACATCTGACCCATGACAGCCACCGGCACCCGGCTGCCCGCCGACCTTCCCACCCGGATCTGGTCCGGGCTGACCCCCGTCGACGCCTCTGACGGCGCCACCTTCGATGTCAGCGACCCTGCCACCGGTGAGGTCATCGCGACCGTCGCCGACGCCACCGTCGATGACGCCCTGACCGCCCTGACCAGGGCAGTCGAGGCGCAGAAGGCGTGGGCGGGATTCTCGCCCCAGGCGCGCTCGGACGTGCTGACCCGAATCTTCGGGCTCATCGGGGAACGCGCGGACGACTTCGCCGTCACCATGACCCTGGAGATGGGCAAGCCTCTGGCGGAGGCGTACGGGGAGGTCACCTACGGCAACAGCTACTTCCGCTGGTTCGCCGGGGAAGCGGTCCGCATCCCGGGCCGTTTCGCCACCTCCCCGAACGGCAACGGTCATATCCTCGTGACCCGCGGCCCGGTCGGCCCGGTGCTGGCGATCACCCCGTGGAACTTCCCCCTGGCGATGGCGACCCGCAAGATCGCCCCGGCGCTCGCCGCCGGATGCCCGGTGATCGTCAAACCCGCCGCCGAAACCCCGCTGACCATGCTCCTGCTCGGCGAGATTCTCGCGCAGGCGTTCACCGAGGCCGGGGCCCCTGACGGTCTCGTCTCGATCCTCCCGTCCACCAGGGATGCCGACATCTCGAAGACCCTCATGGCCGACGAGCGGCTGCGGAAGGTGACCTTCACCGGGTCCTCCCCGGTGGGGCGCCTGCTTGTCCGGCAGTCCGCCGACAGGCTGCTGCGTACCTCGATGGAGCTCGGCGGCAACGCCCCCTTCGTCGTGGCTGAGGACGCCGACCTCGATCTCGTCCTCACCGCCGCCATGCAGGCGAAGATGCGTAACGGGGGAGAGGCGTGCATCGCCGCGAACCGTTTCCTCGTCGCCGCTCCTGTGGCCGCGGAGTTCACCGGGCGACTCACCGCCGCGATGGACGCCGTCGTCACCGGTCACGGACTCGACGAGGGAACCACGCTGGGACCGGTCATCACCGCGAAGCAGCGTGACCGCATCGCCGCCCTCGTCGACGACGCTGTCTCCCGGGGTGCGACGGTCACCACCGGTGGCGTCGTCCCGGAGGGCCCGGGCAACTTCTACCCGGCGACCGTGCTCACCGACGTCCCCGCTGACGCCCGGATCCTCCACGAGGAGATCTTCGGTCCCGTCGCCACAGTCACGACCTTCCCCACTCTCGAGGAGGGGGTCGCCGCAGCGAACGACACCGAGTTCGGACTGGCGGCCTACGGGTTCACCGCGTCCGAGGAGACGGCCCGGTACTTCGCTGAGAACCTCGACGCCGGAATGGTCGGGATCAACCGGGGCGCCATCTCTGACGCCGCGGCCCCGTTCGGCGGCGTCGGACAGTCCGGCTTCGGACGTGAGGGAGGTGCCGAAGGAATCGGGGAATACCTCGAGACCCGGTACATCGCACTCAACTGATCCACCCACAACACCAGAACAGACAAAGGAACCACCATGGCCTCTTCAGCCGGAAGCTCCACCGTTCCCGGAGAGCAACCCGGGGCACACCCGGGCAGCGACCCGGAGAAAAGCCTCGCCCGAACGCAGAACGCCACGAAACTGCGCAACAGGCACGTCACCCTCATCGCGCTCGGCGGCATCATCGGTTCGAGCCTCTTCATCGGCTCGGGCAACATCATCCGATCGACCGGCCCCGCTGCGATCGTCTCGTACCTGCTCGGTGGTCTCCTGGTCTACCTGGCGATGAAGATGCTCGGCGAGATGGCCGCACACCGTCCCGCGGTGGGGTCCTTCATGGACTACGCCCGCGAAGGTCTCGGCGACGGGGCGTCCTACCTCGTCGGCTGGCTGTACTGGTACTTCTGGGTCGGCGTGCTGGCCTATGAGGCGGTCATCGGCGGCGAGACAATGCACGGGTGGTTCGGTGCCGTGCCGACCTGGGCGTGGTCGCTGATACTGCTGGCCGTGTTCGTCGCCTCCAACGCGGTGTCGACGCGCAGTTTCGGTGAGATCGAGTTCTGGCTGGCCGGGATCAAGGTCATCGCCGTGGTCGTCTTCCTCGTCGCGGGCACCCTGTTCGCACTGGGCCTGTGGCCGAACTCCGATTTCTCCGTCCAGAACCTCTGGGACGAGGGCGGGTTCGCCCCCAACGGTATCGGCAAGGCCTTCACCGGTGTCGCCATCGTGATCTTCGCCTACTTCGGTACCGAGATCGCGGTCATGGCCGCCGCCGAGTCCGAGGACCCGGGCCAGTCGGTCAAGCGGGCGACGAACACCGTGGTGTGGCGCATCCTGCTGTTCTTCGTCGGATCAGTCGCACTGATCGTCATGATCGTCCCCTGGGACGAACTGCCTGAGCCGACTGACGTCGCCTCGGCGCCGTTCACCTACGTCTTCGAGCTCTTCGGCCTGCCCGGCGCGGCGACGGTCATGCAGCTCATCATCTTCACCGCCGTACTGTCGGTGCTGAACTCGGGCCTGTACTCGGCGTCCCGCATGCTCGCGGCGATGGGTGACCAGGGATTCGCCCCGAAGGCCGTCACGGTGCGGACCCGTCACGGTGTCCCGGTGCTGGCTCTCATCGCCTCCACCGTCGGCGGCGTGGCTGCGACCATCGTGAACTTCGCGTTCCCGAACACCGGCATCTTCGACTTCATCATGAACTCCTCGGGCCTGGTCGCCCTCTTCGTGTACGTCATCATCGCGGCGACCCACTGGAACATGCGCCGGAAGATGACTCCGGAGGAGGTCAACTCCCTGGAGATGAAGGCCCCTCTGTACCCGTGGATGAACATTCTGCTCATTCTGGGTGTCATCGGAATATTCGTGGTCATGGTCATGGAGGATTCCAGCCGGACCCAGGTGTGGACCAGTCTCGTGGCCACCGCTGTCGTGGTCGTGCTGTGGCCGCTGGTGAAGCGGAACCTGGCGAAGCGACGTGCCGAGTAGGGCGGCGCCCTGTCGGATGCAGGACGCCAGGGCCCGTGAGCGCCGCTCCGGCTCAGAAGGCGGTGTGGACGTGGGTGAAATGCGTTGCTTCCGGCGGAGTCGCGAGGTGAGGCATGACGAGTTCGCGCCAGCCCGCGAACTCCGGGGAGTTCCGGAACCCCTCCGTGTGGTCCTCGAGAGTGCTCCACCGGATGTGCAGCCGGTAGTGGGAGGCATCCTCGAGCTGGCGGACCAGCGCGAAGGTCCGGGCGCCGGTGGCACGCTGGAACAGCGCCGCGGCATCCGACACCGCCTGTTCGAAGGCTTCCTCGGATCCCGGTGTGACGTGCAGGTCGACGACCTCGGTGACGGAGGTCCGCGCCCCTGCGGGCACCGTTCCGTCCGCAGCGTCCGCCGCCTCCCCATCGATGCGGCCGTACTCGCCGGACCCGGTCAGGGTACGGGTCGCGTCGACTGACGCATAGGTCCACAGGATCCGCATCTCCTCGGTGTCGGAGGCGTTCTCGAAGTGGTGCGGGACATTGGCGGGGACGAAGGTCGTGTCGAAGGTGGTGAGTTCGGTCCGCTCTCCGTCGATGTCCACGACCGCGTTACCGGCGATGACCATGACGGATTCGACGACATTGTGGCTGTGGTGGCCGATCTGTGCACCGGGGCCGAAGATCGTGGTGCCGTTGAGGAAGGTCGTGGCACCCCGGGCGTAGGTGACCAGCGGGACCGTGCGGGCTCCGCCACCACGGTTCTTGGAGGGCAGCTCGTCCGGGCGGAGGACCAGGCTGGGGAACGAGGAGACGGGGGACTCTGAAGGCGTGGTGGTCATGGTTGTGCTCTACTTTCCGATCCAGATGGTCTTGGTGTTGGTGAACTCGCGGATGCCCAGGTGGGACAGCTCCCGGCCGTAACCGGACCGCTTGATTCCGCCGAACGGCAGGCGGGGGTCGGACGCGACCTTGCCGTTGATGAATACGGCGCCGGCCTCGATCTCCCCGGCGACGCGGCGTGCGGTGGCGGGGTCCCCGGAGAACACCGTGGCGCCGAGGCCGTACTCGGTGGTGTTGGCCAGCGCCACGGCCTCGTCCTCGCCGGCGGCACGGGTGATGGTGGCCACCGGGCCGAAGGTCTCCTCGTCGAATGCGGCGTGTCCGGGGCGGACGTCGCCGAGGATGGTCGGCGGGTAGTAGGCGCCGGGGCCGTCGGGGACTTCACCGCCGAGCAGCAGGGTGGAGCCCTGGGCGATGCTGCGTTCCACCTGGTCGTGGAGGGCGGCCCGGAGATCGGCGCGGGCCATCGGGCCGATCTGGGTGGAGTCATCGGTCGGGTCGCCGACGGTGAGTGCCCCGGCCTTCGCCACGACGAGCTCGGTGAAGGCATCGGCCACGGACTCGTCGACGATGAACCGCTTGGCGTTGACGCAGGACTGGCCGTTGGAGTTGAACCGCGAGGCGACGGCGGTGGACGCGGCGGCCTCCAGGTCGGCGTCGGCCAGGACGACGAAGGGGTCGGAGCCGCCGAGTTCCAGGACCTGCTTCTTGAGCGCCTTGCCGGCCTGGGACGCGACGAGGGCGCCGACCTCGGTGGAACCGGTGAGGGTGACCGCGGCGATCCGGTCGTCCTCGATGACGGTGTGGACCTCGGAGGACGGGATGACCAGGGTCTGGAACAGGCCGGCGGGTGCGGAGACCTCGGCGAGGGCGGTGTCCACGATCTCCTGGATGGCCAGGGCGCATCCGGTGACATTGGAGGCGTGCTTGAGGACGGCACCGTTGCCGGCGGCGAAGGCGGGGGCGGCGAAGCGGAAGAACTGCCAGAACGGGTAGTTCCAGGGCATGATCGCCAGGACGACGCCGAGCGGGTCGTACTGCAGGCCACTGACCGCGGCATCAGAGGCGATCTCCTCGAAAGCGAGGAAGTCGGCGGCGTTCTCCGCGTAGTAGTCCAGCGTGAGTGCGGACTTGGCGACCTCTGCGCGAGCCTCGGTGACCGGCTTGCCCATCTCGGCGGTGATCAGCTGTGCGAAGCGCTCCTCGTCAGCGCGCAGGGCGGAGGCCATGGCGGTGAGCAGGGCGGTGCGGTCGGTGACCGGGACGGTCCGCCACTGCAGGAAGGCATCGTGGGCGGCGGTGAGACGGGTGTCCGTCTCCGCGGCGGTGTGGTCCGTGTACCGGGCGAGTACGTCGCCGGTGGCGGGGTTTATGGTGGTGGGCATCGTAGGTCCTTCCGGGGTTCAGGGTCCGGGAAGATCCTCGGCGGAATCCTCTCCGTGTTCGTGAGTGTACCCACAGGTATACCTGTTGGCAATGACGGTCCCGCCGGTTGGTCTGTGTCGGGGTGGAGGGCGGGTCCGGGGCTCGCACGCGTGCCCGCCCGGCTCAGCCCCGGATGTCGATCTCCCGACTGAAGGGGGAGTTGTCGGTGACCAGAGAGGTGAGGATGCTGCGCTCGACGTGGATGAGGTGCTGGCTGCAGGCCGCACCGGCCGGTCGGGGATCACCGGACGCGGTGGCCGTGCACATGTCGATGTGCTCCTCGACGGACTGACGCAGTCTCGCGGTATCGGCGTGGGCGATGACCCGGAGTCGCGCGGTGTGTGGCCTCAGGCCTTCGATGCTGCTGCGGAGGAACCTGTTCCCGCACCACGAGACGATGAGTGTGTCGAAGCGGGCGGCGGCGGCGCGGAATGAAGCGGAGAATTCATCCTGACCGGTGCTGTCGCTCTGCTCCCCCAGCGAGCGGAAGGTGTCGGCGAGCTCCGTGAATGCGGTCCGGACCGCTTCCGTGGTCTGTGACCGCAGGGCGATCTCCTCGAGCGCGGCGACCTCGACCACCCGTCGGAAAGCGAAGAGATCCCGGACCAGGCTCAGGGAGAGCGGGGAGACCATCGGCGCCTGACGTGGCTCAAGGACGACGAGTTCATCGGAGGCCAGACGGCGCAGCGCGTCGCGCACCGGGGTGCGGGACGTTCCGGTGTGTTCGACCAGCCAGTTCTCCGGGAGGCGCTCCCCGGGGGCAAGTGTCCCGTTCTCGATCTCCTGCCGGACGAGCTGGTACACCTGATCGGCTTTGCGTCCTGCCGGGGGGAGTTTCGGGGTTGTTTCCCGGGAAGTTCCGACATCGTTGAGCTGGTGGTCATCGGCCATGGGGACCACTTTAACCCACGAAGACTATTGCACTTGGGAATACCCGTCTGTATACCTAAGTGACACAATCTAGTGGTTGCCGTCACAGCGGTCGCCGTTCTGTCCCCCAGCTCTCAAGGAGCGTCATGCTCGTCTTCCTCGGCTTCGCCATGATCGCGTGCTTCATGTACCTGGTCATGGCACGGAAAGCCACACCTATCGCCGTGCTCATCCTGGTCCCTGTGATCTTCGGACTCTTCGCCGGAGGGCGGACCGATATCGGGGACATGGTGGAGGAGTCCCTCCTCAAGCTCGCCCCGACCGCCGCCCTCCTGTTCTTCGCGATCCTGTTCTTCTGCACGATGATCGACGTGGGCGTCTTCGACCCGCTGATCAGGTGGATCCTGCGTTTCGCCCACGGCGACCCCGTGCGGGTGACGATGGGGACGGCACTGCTGACCTCGATCGTCTCCCTCGACGGAGACGGATCGACCACCTTCATTATCGTGACCTCGGCATTCCTTCCGATCTACCGGAAACTGGGGATGTCGCCGGTCGTGCTCACGGTCATCGCCGCGCTCTCCAACGGCGTGCTCAACACGGTCCCCTGGGGAGGGTCGACGTCCCGTGCGTCCGCCGCCCTGGGCGTTTCGCCGGTGGACATCTTCGTCCCGATGATTCCCGCGATTCTCGCGGGGGTGGCGTCCGTGCTGGTTCTCGCCTACTTCCTCGGACTCGGCGAACGTCGCAGGATCGGGAAGCTTGAGCTGGTCGATGATCCGTCCGGGGAGCCGGGCGCCGGCGGGGATACTCCCGCCTCCCACCGATCGGACAGCGCCGGCGACGAGGTGGACGACGCGTCCCCTCCGGCATGGTCTGAGAGAGCAGCCCCCGTTCGGCCGCCGCGTCCGCCCCGTAAAGCAAACGATCACTAGGAATTAGAAGTGAGGGAGGATGTGTAGATATTTCAGCTGCGTGAGCAGAAGATTGGTGTATTTTTTTTTTCAAGCAGAAGACGGCATACGAGATGATCTGGTGACTGGAGTTCAGACGTGTGCTCTTCCGATCTTGGTGCTCCTGGTGGCGGACGTGCTGTTTGCACCGTTGATCTTCATGGTCGCGGCCTCTCTCGCGCTGGTGCTGAACTTCCGCAAGACCGGCGATCAGATCGGTCAGATCCAGGAACATGCGCCGAGCGTGATCACGGTCGTCGGAATGATCATGGCGGCGTCGGCGCTGACCGGCGTCCTCGAAGGAACCGGGATCATCTCGGAGATGTCGTCGTGGCTGGTTGACCTCATCCCCACCTCGTGGGGGCCGGTGCTCGCGACGATCGGTGGCGTCCTCAGTATCCCGTTCACGTTCCTCATGACGAATGACGCCTTCTACTTCGGCATTCTGCCCATCCTCTCCGATGCCGGCGGACACTACGGCATTGAACCGGTGGAGATGGCCAGGGCGTCCATCGTCGGGCAGGCGCTGCACCAGTCCAGTCCGCTGGCCCCCTCGTTCCTGCTGCTCGTGGGACTCGCCGGCGTCTCCATCGGGGACCATTTCAAGAAGGTGTTGTGGCGGGCGGTCGTCGTCGCCCTGGTCATGCTCCTGGTGGGCGGACTCACGGCCGCCTTCCCGCTCCTGTGACGCGGTGACCGCGGTGCACGGAGCACGCCGCGGTCGACCTTCTCCGCCCCGTCGGTGTCCCCGGACTTTTTCCCGGACGTTCCCGGACACCGACGGGGCTTCTCCGCGTCCGCGGCCGGGTCGCGTCTTCCGCGTCATGCCTCCCCGGTTCACGTCTCTCCGTGTCATGTCTTCCCGGGAGACGTCGAAGGCCGGGCACCCTGTGCGGGTGCCCGGCCTTCGCCGTCGGGAGGAGAGGTGGAGAGAGGGGGCGGCTGTTGTGAGGAGTGGGCACTGTGAGGGGCGGAGCCGCCGTGAGTGCCGGTGCCTACTGGTGGTGGAACAGCCGGTCGGCGAGGACGTTCCGCTGGGAGCCGGGCACGACGTGCAGTTCCACGGCCTTGCGCCATTCCGCGAAGTGCGGGGCCGCACGGTGCGCGGCGACGGCGTCCTGATCGGTGTAGAGCTCGAAGAAGGTGAAGTGGAGCTCGTCCTCGGCATCCTGGCTGACGTCGAAGTAGACGCATCCGGGCTCATCGGTGAAACTGCGCTCGGCGTTCTCGCGGATGGCGCGGAGGAAGTCCTCGAGGTGACCTTCCCGGACGCGGAGGTCGACGGTGAGGGATTTCAGGGGAGTGGTCGACAGAGTCATGGTCAGCTTTCTTTCCTCAGGGCAGGTCGGTGGTGGGGATGTCGGACGCCGCGGCGAGGTCCGCGAGGTCCCGGAGGGTCGTCTCCGGAAGGGTGATGCCCTCGGTGAGCAGGGAGGCCATGCTGCGGTCCTCGATCTCGCCGGGGTAGAAGACCTCGTCGAAGCCGGTGGCCGTCGGACACTCCTTGACCTCGGAGACCAGGTGGCCGAGGGCGTCGTCGAAGTCGGCGGTGTCCCGGAAGGCCGCCACGTCGAGGGCGATGAAGAGGTGGCCGGCGCCGCCGGGCGGGTTGGGCTCGTAGGGACCGTGGACGCCGGTGCCGGACTGCGAGCCGGTGAGGACGCCTGACAGGACGTCCATCATGAAGCTGATGGCGTAGCCCTTGTGCCCGGCCATCGGCAGGATGACGCCGTCGATGGCCTCGGACGGGTCCGTGGTCGGATCGCCGTCGGAGGTCAGCGCCCAGGTGTCCGGGATGGACCGGCCGTTCTGGCGGGCGTTGTAGATCTTGCCGCGGGCGACGGCGGTGTTGGCGATGTCCACCACCGCGGCAGTCTCCCCGTAGGGTGCGGCGATGGACCAGGGGTTGGTGCCGATCTTCTTCTCCCGGCCGCCCCAGGGGGCCATGGCGGGTGAGGCGTTGGTGGTGAGGATGCTCACGCACCCGTCGGCGGCGGCACGGCGGGTGTAGTACATCGCTGTGCCGAAGTGGTTCGAGTTGCGCACGCCGACGGCGCCGATGCCGTGCTTCTTCGCCCGGGCGACGGCTTCGACGCGGGCGTGCTCGGTGAGAACCTGGCCCATGCCGTTGCATCCGTCGAGGACGAGCAGGGCGCCCAGGTCGTTGAGGACTTGCGGCTGCGCCACCGGGGTCATGGCGCCGGACTTCAGGCGGTTGACGTACCAGGGGAGGCGCAGGACGCCGTGGGACGAGTGGCCCCACAGATCGGCCTGGACAAGGCTGTCTGAGACCAGGTGGGCGTCCTTCTCCGGGACGCCGTGCGCGGTGAGGATCCCGGTGCACACGGTGCGCAGGGTGTCCGGATTGACACGGGAGGTTCCGGTAGCGCCGGTAGTGTCGTCAGTCGACGGGTGGTGGAGTCCCATATGATTCATTTCCTCTCTGTATACCTCTCTGTATACACAGAGAAGGTCGGTGGTGCAACATGACGGTGGCGGCGTACCGGTGGACCGTCGGTGCCCGGTGGGTCGGTGGTGGTCGGTGATGAAAGGTCTGTCGGTGGACGGTCAGGGCAGGGGAGTGACACACACCGGACTGCCGGTGTGGGCCACGGTCCGGTACCCGGCACGTCCGTCGGCGAGATCCCCGGCACTGTGCCACGAGACGGTGTCCCCGTACTCATGGGCGACGAGCAGCCCGTCCCGGTGGTCCTGCGGATACCGGACGATGAACCGGGGGAACCGCCCTGCGCAGGGCACGGTGTGGACCAGTCGTGGCGCCGCTGGCCCGGTATGGAAGACGCTGAGGCTGTCGGCACCACGGTTGGAGACCACCAGCATCGCCCGGTTCGGGAAGTGGGCGATGCCGGCTGCTGTGCTCTCCGTGGCATCTGCGCCCTCCGGCAGGGTGCCGGTGGCGTCCCGTACCCGGAAGATGCCGGTGACATCCCTGGTCAGTGTGATCAGGGACGAGTCCAGTTCCCCGACGACGAACAGCTGCTCACCGACGATGACGCCGTGCCGCGGGCCACTGCCGGGTGCGGTCGCTTCCCGGTCGAGGACCCGCAGGTCTCCGTCGGCGGTGAGCTCGAGGGTGACGACGGCGTCGAGCCCCTTGTCCGGGACGAGGAACCGTCCCGTGTCGCCGTCGGGGATGATCTGGTGCGGGTGGGATAGCCGGTCCCCGCCCACTCCGTCGCCCAGCGACACCGTGCCGGAGACCGGCTCCAGCAGGCCGTCGGCCCTGACCGGGTGGGCGGCGACGGTGCCGGTCGCGTAGTTCGCGACCAGCAGGTGTCCGCCGATGCGGGCGCAGTGCACGGGATTGCGTCCTCCCGCCGGGACTGTCTGTGACCTGGTCAGGTGCCCCTCCGGGGACACCTCCACCACGGACAGGGTCCCGCCGTCGCCGTGGAGGACGTACACGGGGCCGGGACCGGGTGCGGTGATCCAGGAGGGGTTCGTGAGCTTCAGGCGGTCGGACTCCGCCCAGTCGGGGTCGGCGGGGTGCCAGGCGGTGAGTCCGGAGCCGCGGCCGTCGCGTTCGGCGGTGGTGCGGGATCCGATGAGGATGGTGCGGGGTGCCATCAGAAGTGTCCTTTCGTGCGTCAGTGGCTGTGGCCGGGGGGGATGCCGTCATCCGGCGACCAGTGCGACCACGGAGACGAGGACCAGTCCGATCAGGGACGCCAGCGTGGTGAGGAAGGTCATCGACCGGAGGGCGCCACTGGTGTTGACGCCGGTCAGGGACTGGAACATCCAGAAGAAGTTGCTGTTGAAGTGCACGGCGAAGACTGCTCCCGCCGCAATAGCCAGAGCGACGATGACCGGGTCCACGCCGGCGTCGGCGATGACGGGGCCGATGATTCCCGCGGCCGTGATCGCCGCGACGTTGATCGAGCCGATCGCGAGGTGGAGCACGGCGGCGATGAGCCAGGCGAGGAACACGGTCGCGATGGCACCGATCCCGCTCTCCGTGACGAACAGGGACTCCAGGACGTCGCTGAGGTCTGTGGCCCTGATCACCGCGGCAAGAGAGCCACCGAGGCCGGTGATGAGGAGGATGTTGCCGGTCGTGTCGAGTCCTCGCTCGATGGCCGATTCCGCGGTGGTGCGGCCGACGGTCCGGAGTGCGAGCAGGTAGGCGATGAGCAGGCCGAGGAACATCGCCAGCAGGGGCTGGCTCAGGAAGTCGATGAAGGCGTTCTCGAGTCCGGACGTGCGCGCCACGGCGCCACCGCCGACGAGGATGACGGGGATGAGGACGGGGATGATGGAGAGCCGCAGCGGGGGGAGGACGTCGGCGGACTGCTCGACGGCGTCGCGGGCCAGCTGTTCCTCGGCGAGCAGGGCGTCACTGGCGTGTTCGTCCCGTTCCGGGGACCACCATCCGTGCCGGAGCATCACCTGGTAGACGGTGAGCGTGAGGACCGAGATCAGCGGTGCGGCGATCACACCGAACAGCAGCATCGTGCTCAGCGGGATATCGAGAAGACCCGCAATCGACACGGCTCCCAGCCCGGGAACGACAAAGACCACACCCACCGGTATACCCACGACAAGTGCGCCGGCCATGAGACCGAGCCCGTTCCTGCCCAGGCGTTCTGCCGAGGATCTGGCCAGCGGTGCCGCGAGAACCATCTGGACGTCGGGGTAGATGGAGGGGAAGAAGAGGTTGAGCGAGACGGCCATGGCGTAGGGCAGTCGGCGGGGGCCGAAAATCCGGAACAGCAGCTGTACTGTGCGCTGCAGTGCCCCCATTGCGTTGAGCAGCGCCCCGATCAGCACTCCGAAGCCGATGAGCAGGCCGACGTTGACCATGAGGTCGCCGAATCCGTCGGCGATCGTCGTGACGGTGCCGGTCATGCCGAGTCCTGCGGCGATGCCCAGATACAGGGAACCGATCATCAGTGCGATGATCGGATTCACCTTGGTCCAGATGATGAGGGCGACGATCAACGCGATGGTGATCGAGGCATGGAGAACAATCACGGTTCCTCCTCCGGTTTCGGGTGCCGCTCTGCGGTGCGATCCTTAGGTATGCGCTTCGGTATACTTGAAGAGGGTACGTGAACGGTTTGGAGGAGACAATGACTTTTCGTGATCTACCTCACGGGGTGACGTCGACGGCGGAGCCGGTGGACGCCCCGCCAGGCCTCCGGAGACCACCTGGTCCAGATAGTCCCGGGAACTGTCCGGTCAGACGATCAGGTTCAGCAGCAGCACCACGAGCAGCGCAGAGACCGACAGGACCGTCTCCATCACCGACCAGGTCTTCAGGGTCTGGGGCACCGTCATACCGAAGTACTCCTTGACCAGCCAGAAACCGGCGTCGTTGACGTGGGAGAAGAACACTGACCCGGCGCCGATCGCCAGCACCAGCAGGGAGACCTCCACCGAGGGCATCCCCTCGGCGAGGGGAGCCATGATCCCTGCGGCGGTGACGGTCGCGACGGTCGCAGAACCGGTCGCCAGGCGGATGAACACCGCGACCAGCCAACCGGCGACCAGGGTGGAGACCGGCGCATCCTGCACCCAGCCCCCGATCACGTCGGCGACACCGGTGTCCACCAGTGTCTGCTTGAAACCTCCGCCGGCACCGACGATCAGGATCACCCCGGCGATGGGGCCGAAGGACGCCCCGACCGTGTCAGAGACCTCCTTGGCGGTGCGGCCCTGGAGAAGACCCAGCAGGGTCATTCCGACCAGTACGGTGGCCAGCAGTGCGACGATCGGCTCGCCGAGGAACTCGAAGGTCTTGTAGACGACGGAGTTCTCGTCCACCTGTGTCGACTCGACGACGGTGCGCGAGAGCATCATCACCACCGGCAGCAGGACCACGGTCAGCCCGCGGGCGACGGAGGGCCGGGGCCGGTCGGTACCGTCACCGGTGGTGCCGGCGGTGTCCCCGGCCGCTGCCGGAGGGGCGGAGATCGGCACGTACTTCGCCATGATCTTCGCGGACAACGGACCGGAGACGATCACCACGGGGATCGACACCAGCAGCCCCAGTGCCAGGGTCAGGCCGAGGTTCGCCCCCAGGGCGTCCACCGCGATGAGGGGACCGGGGTGCGGCGGGACCAGGGCGTGGAGGGCGGACAGTCCGGCGAGTGCGGGAATGCCCAGCAGGATCAGGGGCAGCCGGGACCGCCGTGCGGCCAGGATGACCACCGGGATGAGCAGGACGATCCCGACCTCGAAGAACAGCGGGATGCCGAGCAGCATCGCCAGCCCGGCGATGACCCACGGGCGCAGGGCAGGTGAGGTGTGGTCGAGGAAGGCGTCCACGATCGCGTCAGCGGCCCCGGAGGTGACGAGGAACTGTCCGATGATCGCGCCGAGGGCGATGAGGACGCCGACATCACCGACAGTGCCACCGAATCCGGAGGAGAAGGAGCTGAAGGTCTCCACCAGGGGAATACCGGCGACGACGGCGAGCGCCGCTGAGCCGAGCATGAGGGACAGGAAAGGATGGATCTTCGCCCAGACGATCAGGACGATGATCAGCGCGATGCCGATGACCGCGGACATCACGAGGCGGGAATCGGAGGCGGAGGTGACGACCTCCGTCTCCGCCGCCAGGAGCGCGGTCATGCCGGAACTCCGCCGGTGAGGTCACCGGAGACCCCGGTGCCGGGGACTGCCGGGGGCAGTCCCGCGGCGGCGAGGACCTCGGCGACGAGGGTCTCCGGGTCGACCGTGGCGTCCAGGGTGAGGCCGTTCTCGTCCCCGGTCAGCGGTTCGAGTGTGTCCAGCTGACTGTCGAGCAGGGACGCGGGCATGAAATGTCCGCTGCGGTCGTTCAGGCGTTCAAGGAGGACCGGTGCGGGCGCGTCCAGTTCGACGAACAGGACCCTGCCGTCGTGGACACCGTCGGCCTCGCGGAGGACATCCCGGTAGCTGTGCCTGAGTGCGGAGCAGGTGACCACACTGGACTCCCCGGATTCGGCGTGGGCGACCATCCAGTCGGCGAGACTGTGCAGCCAGGGCCAGCGGTCTTCGTCGGTGAGGGGATGCCCGGAGGCCATCTTCTGCTTGTTGGATTCCGGGTGGAAGTCATCGGCTTCGGCGTAGGGGAAGCCGGTGACCTCGGCAAGACGCTCAGCGAGGGTGGTTTTCCCGCTCGCGCTCACCCCCATGATCACGAGGTGAACGGGCTGTGAACTGTCGGTCGGTTTCGAGGGCATAAGGCAGACCATACCGACCTGACGGTCACGGGAACAGAGGACGGGCCGGACGTGTCAGGCACCGCCGTCGGAGCAGGTCCGACGTCCTTCCCCGACCCCGGCCTACTGTTCCACGGCGTGCCGGGACTGCTCGGCCCTGCGGTCGGCCAGACTCGCCCTGCCCACCGCCACCGCGCCGGCCGTCCTCAGACGGGCGACGGTGTCGAGGACGGTGTCGGCGACATCCTCGGGATGACCGGAGGCGTCGACGACGGCACCGAACTCGTCGTCGTCCAGGGGCTCGACGGAGGCGAGCTGGGAGTCGAGGACGGAGACCGGGACGATGTGGTCGGGGCGGTTGGCCAGACGTTCGACCAGCACGTCGCGCGGAGCACTGAGCTCGATGACGAGAAGGCGGGTGGCGTCCTCCCCGGAAAGCTCGGAGAGGCTCTCCGCCTCGCGGAGCAGGTCCCGGTTCTCCCGGCTCAGGGGAGGGCAGGTCACGATCGCGGAAGTGCCGGACAGGGCGCGGTCGGCGATCCAGTCGCGCATCCGGTGCAGGACCGGTGTGAAGTCGGCACTGCAGAGATCCTGGCCGGTGGCCAGCTTGCGTCGGTTGGTGGCGGGATGGAAGTCGTCGGCGCTGACGACAGGCATTCCCGTGACCCGGGAGAGATATTCGGCGACACCGGTTTTCCCGGTACCGCAGACACCCGTGAGAACAACATGCACAGGCGGGAACTTCGAAGACATGAGACAGCACCATACGCGGCGTTCGATGCCGAAGACAGTCGGCAGGACAGCGGTGCCCGACAGGCCGGCACGACAGCCCGGCACGACGGGTCGGGCGGTCGTAGGATGACTCCCTGTGAACTCCCCCCGCACCCGCAGCACCCGGCCCGCCACCGCGCGGTCACTGACGGCCGCGGCGTACATCTTCGCCGTCGTGATGATGGGGACGACCCTGCCCACCCCGCTGTATCCGACGATGTCGGCCGCCTTCGGATTCGGGTCGGCGGCGACAACTGTGCTCTTCGCCGTCTACGCCGTGGGCGTCGTCGCCGGACTCGTGATCTTCGGGGGCCTCTCCGACACCCTCGGCAGACGCCCTGTCCTCGCCCTCGCCCTCGGTCTGTCCGTGCTCTCCGCACTGCTGTTCCTGGTGGCCGGGCTGCCCGCCGCAGGTTCCGGGGCGGAGGCCACGGGCGGGACCGCCGCAGGACTGGTCCTGATGTACCTCGGCCGGATCCTGTCCGGCTTCGCCGCCGGGATATTCACCGGGACGGGGACGGTGACGGTC
Organism: Corynebacterium provencense; assembly: GCA_900049755.1. Lineage (GTDB taxonomy): Bacteria > Actinomycetota > Actinomycetes > Mycobacteriales > Mycobacteriaceae > Corynebacterium > Corynebacterium neomassiliense. The sequence goes on along the minus strand of LT160592.1, from coordinate 1,179,163 downwards.
ATGGAGAACGCTCCGGAAGGACGCGCCACCCTGGCCGCCGCGGTGTCCACCGCAGCGAACATCGGCGGCCTGGGTCTGGGCGTCCTCGTCGCCGGGTGCGTCGCCGCTGTCGTGGACCGCCCGCTGGTCTGGCCGTTCGTCGTCCACGCCCTCATGCTCGCGGTGGCGGTGCTGCTGCTGCCCGGTGTGCGCGACCGGGTGGAACGTGGCGGAGGTGGCCACGTCGGTGTCCACGTCGGTGTCCACGTCGGCCGGTACGGGGGATGGCTGCCCCGGCCGCGGGTGCCGGCCGTTCCCGCCCCGGTGCGCGGACTGTTCGTCGCCGCAGTCCCCGGGGTGGTCGCAGGCTACACGGTGTGCGGTGTCTTCTCCTCGCTTGCACCGACCTTCATGACCCACGACCTGGGAATCAGTTCCCCCGCGACGGTGGCGACGGTGACCGCGGCCCTGTTCCTCGCCTCGGCCGGCGCCCAGATCCTGTTGCGCGGCTGGTCCGACCGGACTCTGACCGTGCTCGGACTGGTGCTGATCACCGTCTGCTCGGTGACCGTCATCGTGGCTCTCGCAGTCGACAGTCTGGCCCTGCTGATCGTGGCGTCGGTGTGCGGTGGTGTGGGCCAGGGGCTGACCTTCATGACGGGGCTGCGGGCGATGACCTCCCGGGTACCCGCAGGACAGAGAACTGCGGTGACGACCTCCTACTTCATCGTCGGCTACCTGGCGCTGGCGGTGCCCGCGATGTTGGCGGGGTTCCTCACCATTCCCCTGGGCCTGGTGGGTTCGACGACGGTGTTCTCGGTGGTCACCGTCGTACTGTCTCTGGTGGGACTGGGACTGTCCAGACGGTACTGACCGGCGCCTGACCGGTGGCCGGACAGTCTCCCGGCACAGCTCTGCCGCCCCACGGTTTCGCGTACAAAGGACCACATGAGCGACGGCACCCTCCACAATGAACCGGCCACCGGCACCGGCGGCTTCGACGTCACAGGCCTCACCCTGGAGCAGCGGGCCTCCCTCGGGTCCGGCCGGGACTTCTGGACCACCCGTGAGATCGCCGCGACAGCGACGACCCCCGGTGTCCCCTCGATCACCATGACTGACGGGCCCCACGGCCTGCGCCGGCAGGACGGGGCCACCGACCATCTCGGAATCGCCGGGGCGGTACCGGCGACATGTTTCCCTCCCGCCGCCTGTCTGTCGCAGAGCTGGGACCCCGACCTCGTCTCCCGCGTTGCCGCGGCGATCGCCGACGAGGCACTCGCAGCCGACGTCCAGGTGGTCCTCGGCCCCGGCATCAACATCAAACGGTCCCCGCTGGGCGGGCGCAACTTCGAGTACTACTCCGAGGACCCGCACCTCTCCGGCGTCCTCGGCAGTGCCTGGGTGACAGGACTCCAGGGTCGCGGGGTCGGAGCCAGTGTCAAACACTTCGCCCTGAACAACCAGGAGACCGACCGGATGCGTGTCAGCTCCGACGTCGACGAACGCCCCCTCCACGAGGTCTACCTGCGCGCCTTCCGGCGGGTCGTCGAGGACGCCGAACCCGCCACCGTCATGTGTTCCTACAACGCGGTCAACGGTGTTCCGGTGCGGCACAGCCGTGAACTCCTCACCGACATCCTGCGCACCGAATGGGGGTTCACGGGCGCGGTCGTCTCCGACTGGGGTGCCGTCGGCGGCCGGGTCGAATCCGTCCGGGCGGGACTGGACCTGCAGATGCCCGCCGACGGCGGCACCGCCGACGCAGAGGTCGTCGCCGCGGTACAGGCCGGGGACCTCGACGAGGACGCGGTCACCACCGCGGCGTCGCGGGTCGCGGCCATCGCCGCCCGCTACCACCGGGAACACGACAGTGCTGTCGCAGAAGGCAGGGTGACCCCGGGAGACCAGGGCTGGGGTGCACACCATGAGCTGGCACGGGAGGCCGCGGCGTCCTCGGTTGTCCTGCTCAGCAACAGGGAAGTTGACGGACGCCACCTGCTCCCCCTCGACCTGTCCGGAGTGACCGGCTCCGTCGCGGTCATCGGCGTCTTCGCCGACCAGCCCCGCTACCAGGGCGGCGGCAGTTCCCACGTCAACCCGACCAGGGTGGTTTCCGTGCTGGACGCCGTCCGCGACACCTGGGACGTCCCCGTGACCTACGCCCCCGGGTTCACCGTCGACGGTTCCGGCCGGGACGCCACACTCGTCGCCGAGGCCGTGCAGAACGCCGCGTCGGCGGACGCCGCGGTCGTGTTCCTCGGTCTCGCCGCAGACCAGGAGTCCGAAGGCTTCGACCGCACCGGTGTCGACCTTCCTGAGGAGCAGCTCCACCTCCTTGAGGCGGTGGCGGCCGTCCAGAACCGGGTCGTGGTGGTCCTGTCCCACGGGGGAGAGCTGGCACTGCGTCCGGTACTCGACCACGCGGGAGCGGTGCTGGACGCCAACCTCGCCGGTCAGGCGGGCGGGGCAGCGGTCGCCGACATTCTCTCCGGCCGTGTCTCCCCGTCAGGCAAGACCACCTCAACCTCTCCTCTCCGACTACGGGACACCCCCTCCTACCTCGACTTCCCGGGAGAACACGGTCATGTGCGCTATTCGGAGGGGCTGCACGTGGGGTACAGGTGGTACGACGCCCGTGAACTGTCCGTCGCCGTCCCGTTCGGGCACGGTCTGAGCTACACCACCTTCGGCTATGACGGGGTCACCGCCCACGTGGACGGTGACGTGGACGGTGACGGTGCAGGCGGGGCTGTCACGGTGACTGTCACGGTGACCAACACCGGTCACCGTCGGGGACGCGAGATCGTGCAGGTGTACGCCGAAGTCCCGGACTCTGCGGTGCAGAGGGTGCCCCGTGCTCTTGTCGGGTTCGGCACCGTCACCCTCGACCCCGGTGACAGTGCTGAACTGGAGATCCACGTCGACCCGCGTGACCTCGAGTACCGGGACACCAGGCTGCACCGGTGGGTGCTGGAGTCGGGTCGTTATGTCTTCCACGTCGGTGCCAGCAGTCGTGACCTGCGAGGACGTGCAGAGGTGGTGCTGGAGGGCAATGCCCCTGACGTACCGCTGACCCTCGATTCCACGGTGGCGGAGGCGCTCGAGTACCCGGCGGTGGCGGAGATGATCGGACGCGCCCTCGGCGGCATGACCGGGCAGACCGCCGATGAGAGCCCCGTCGACCAGGGGTCGGGTACGGCGTCGGACGCCGGGTCGGGTACGGCGTCGGACGCCGGGTCGATGGGGGTGGGGCTGGCCGATCTGCTCGGTGGCGTCCCCCTGGAGCGGCTCATCGCGCTCTCCGGCGGCAAGGTCACCCGGGAAGACCTGCAGAAACTGTTGGACGCCGCCGGTACCCGCTGAGCCGGCGCTGAGCCGGCCGGGAGTATCGATGAGCCGGCCCGGAGTGTCCGCTCAGCAGGCCCGGAGTATCACGGCACTGCCCTGACCTCCGCCCCCACAGATCCCGGCGGCACCGAGGGAATCCCTGCCGACGGCGGCGAGCTGTCGGGCGAGCGTGCCGACGATGCGGACGCCGGAAGCGCCCAGTGGGTGGCCCAGTGCGATCGCACCACCGTGACGGTTGACTGTCGCAGGGTCCACTCCCAGTTCGCGGGTCGAGTGCACGGCGACGGCGGCGAAGGCCTCGTTGATCTCCACCGCCCGGAGATCCTCCGGTGAGGCGGACAGCCTGCCGAGCGCGACAGAGATGGCGTGGGCGGGCTGGGAGTGGAGCTGCACGTCCGGTCCGGCCACGAATGCCGTGGACTCGATCCGGGCGATGACTGTCAGTCCGAACTCATGGACGGCGGTGGAGCTGGCGATCACCAGGGCCGCCGCACCGTCGGAGATCTGCGAGCTGTTTCCGGCGGTGATGGTGCCCCGGTCCCGGTCGAAGGCCGGCCGGAGGACAGCGAGACGCCCGGTGGTGGTGTCCGGCCGTACCCCGTCATCGGAGGAGACAACGGTGAAACCCTTCCGTGAGTTGACGGTGAACGGGGCGATCTCCCCGGCGAGGAAGGATCCGGAGGCCGCCGCCCGGGAATGGGAGCCGGCGGCGAAGGCGTCCTGCTCCTCCCTGGTCAGCCCCAGTTTCCCGTTCCCCTTCTCGGTGAGGACGCCCATCCCGGTGTGCTCGAATGCATCGGTGAGGGCGTCATGGTCGAGCGTGTCGACCAGCTGGCCGTCGCCGTACCGTACCCCGCTGCGCAGCCGGACCGCGTGCGGTGCCTGTGACATGGACTCCTGGCCGACGGCGAGGACGATGTCCGCCTCGCCGGTGGCGATGAGCCGGGCGGCCTGGGCGACAGCCTCAGCACCGGACAGGCAGACGGCGTTGAGAGTGACGGCGGGGACGGTCATCGGGACACCCGCACCCACGGCGGTCTGGCGGGCGGGATTCTGGCCCGCCCCACCCTGGAGAACCTGTCCGACGACCGTGATGTCCACCCGGTCGGGGGAGACTCCGGCTCGGGCCAGTGCGGCCACGGCCGCGTGGGCGCCCAGCTCGGTCGCCGGGACGCCGGCGAGCTGCCCGTTGAAACGGGCGAAGGGGGTCCTGGCGTAGCCCACTATCGAGGCGGTCGCGGTCATCGGTTCTCCCGGATCGTCGAGCCGTCCGGAGACGACAGGGTGGGTGAGATGTCGTAGTCGGCGCCGGTGAGCCGCCGGATCTCGGACTCGTCCACGCCTGGTGCGGTCCGGACGAGAACCAGCCGGTGGTCGATGATGTCGAAGACCGCCCGGTCGGTGATGATCCTGTCGACGACGCCGACCCCGGTGAGCGGCAGTGAGCACCTCTCGACGATCTTCGGGCCGCCGTCCCTGGTGACATGGTCGGTGATGACGATGACCCGGGGTGTGCCGGCGACCAGGTCCATGGCACCTCCCATTCCCTTGACCATCTTCCCGGGGATCGTCCAGTTGGCGAGGTCACCGTTGGCGGCGACCTCCATCGCCCCGAGAATGGCGGTGTGGATGTGACCGCCCCGGATCATGTCGAAGGACAGCCCTGAATCGAAGACGGAGGCTCCTTCTGCCAGTGTCACCGTCGCCTTCCCCGCGTTGATGAGGTCGGCGTCCTCCTCACCGTCGTACGGGAGAGGGCCCATCCCGAGGATGCCGTTCTCGCTCTGGAGGTGGACGCTGACACCGTCGGGGAGGTTGTCGGCCACCAGCGTGGGGATTCCGATGCCCAGGTTCACGTACTGGCCGTCGGTGAGCTCAGCCGCGGCTATCGCAGCCATCTCGTCGCGTGTCCACATGATCTATCCTCTCTGACCTGCAGTTGCCGGGGCGGGTTCTGTCGTACTGCCGGGCCGGGGTCTCACGGTGCGTTTCTCGATGAACTTCTCCGTCCTGGCCGGCCGGTACAGCCGGTCGACGAAGACGCCCGGAGTGTCGATACGTTCCGGGTCGAGGAACCCGTCGCTGAGAACCTCGACTTCGGCGACAGTGGTTCTTCCGCAGGTGGCCACCAGAGGGTTGAAGTTTTTCGCGGTGAGCCGGTACCGGAGGTTTCCTTCGCGGTCTCCGGTGTGGGCGTGGACGAGTGCCAGGTCGGCGACGATCGCGCGTTCCAGGATCACCCGCTGGCCGTCGAACTCCGCCTCCTCCTTGCCGTCGGCGACGGCGGTGCCGACACCGGTGGGGGTGTAGAACGCGGGGATGCCGGCTCCTCCGGCGCGGATCCGGGCGGCGAGCGTTCCCTGGGGTACGAACTCGACCTCCACGTCGCCGGCGAGGTACTTCTCGGCGAAGATGCGGGATTCTCCGACATAGGAGCCCAGCACCTTCCGGACCTGGTTGTTCTCGAGGAGGATGCTCAGTCCGCGACCGTCCACGCCCATGTTGTTGGAGATGATGGTCAGGTCTTTCACTCCCGTGTCACGCAGTGCTGTGACGAGGTCGAAGGGGACGCCGCAGAGTCCGAAACCGCCGACTGCCACACTCATCCCGTCCCGGACGAGATCTTTGAGGGCCTCTGCCGGGCCCGAAACGGTCTTTGCCACCGCTGCTCCTCAGTTGTTCATCATATGGTCGTCATGCTCTCCGTCGGCTGGACTGCCGCCGGTCGGTATCTGCACTGTATGAGGAGCCGTACGGCAGTTCAACGCATTTTTCTGGATCGGCGGTGATTGCTCTCATGGTGGAGAACGTATGGGGTAGTGTCCGTAATGTGGACACATCACAGAGTGGGAAAGCTACACGGACATCACTGTCCGGCCGGCCCGGCCGGCCCGGCCGGCCCGGCGGCACCCAGGTCGTGGCCAGGGTGGCGGGTATCCTCCGTATCGTCAGCCAGATGATGCCGGAGGGTGCCGCCACCGGTGAGATCGCCGCACGGGCCGGACTGACCCGCCCTACGGCGCACCGCCTCCTCAGCTCCCTGACCACCGAGGGGCTCATCGACCGTGACCCGGGGTCGGGACGGTGGATGCTCGGCCCCGAGATCTTCCTGATGGGCACGGTCGCCGCCGACCGGTACGACGTGTCCCGACTGGCCGGGGAACACGTCAGCGCACTCGCCCGGGAAACCGGTGAAAGCGCGTTCTTCTCAGCCAGGAGAGGAGACGAAACAGTCTGTCTGCTCCGGGAGGACGGCAGCTTCCCGGTCCGCTCCTTCGTCCTTCACGAAGGACGCCGCTTCCCTCTCGGCGTCGCCTCGGCAGGGCTCGCGATCCTGGCGTTCATGCCGGACGCCGCGGTTGACCGTTATCTGGACCAGGCGGAACTTCACCGCGACTACGGGGAGAGCCACTCCCCGGGACAGATACGTGAGAGGATCGCCGAGACCAGGAGATCGGGCTATGCGGTGAACCCGGGGCTGATCGTGGAGGGAAGCTGGGGCATGGGCGCGGCGGTCTTCGCGTCCGGTGGTCAGCCGTCCTGGGCGCTGAGCCTCACCGGGATCGAGCACCGGTTCGCAGCCGGCAGACGCCGCCACCTCGGTGCTCTGCTCCTGGACCATGCCCACCAGCTGTCGCAGCGGCTCAGCCAGAGTTGACGGTGTGGCGTGGGGAGAGTGCCCGGGAAGGCGGCGTGCGGGGCGGTCCGGACGTGTTCGACTGTTCGACAAGTTCGCCGAGGTCGCGGGCGCGTCTCACGCAGGCCTTCCGGCTGGACACGTCCAGGGCACGGTAGAGATTCCGGAGATACCACTTCACCGTGTTGACGCCGAGATACAGCCGGTCAGCGATCTCCCGGTTGGTGAAGCCGGCGTCCACCAGACGGAGAATGTCCTTCTCCCGGGAGTTGAGAGGACGCCGTTCCGGTGGTTCTTTCGCTGTAGAAGCGGGTATGTCCGGGGCGCAGGGAGCGTCGGAGGCACCGGTTGCTGACGGTGAGCTTTCGAGATGAGACGGCGCCGGTTGGTCACCGGCAGGCAGTCCGACCGGGAGTTCGGCGGAGAGGCTGGTGAGGACGAGGTGCACGGGTCCACCCCCGTCGACCAGTGACTGGGGGAGACCGCTGCGCCTGCAGTCTTCGACCACGTCCCGAAGGGTGCTTTCCGCCCGCTTCCGAGCCCCGCGGGCAGCCAGAGCTCCGGCGAGCAGAATCCGGTCGCGCATCGCCTGGAAGTCATTTCCCCGGCCTTCGTCCGCGGCGATCAGCGAGCGGGCTCGTCGGGTCAGGTCCTCCTCGTCGGGCACCGGTCTGGAGTGCATGGCCAACGCCAGGTCCAGGCGGACCGTCTCCTCGGAGAAGAAGGCCCGTTCACGCGCAGAGGCGCCGGGAGGAAGTACCGGTCGGGTCACCTCCAGACCGAGGCGGGCCCGGACGGTCAGCATCCTCGACCATAAACGGACGAGAGACAGGGTACGTCCGGCCTGCTCACCCTGTTCCAACAGGAGTTCCGCGCCGTCCGCGTCTCCCCGTCCGGCGCGGATGAATGTCAGTGACTCATAGACCGGCACCATGAAGTCCACGACACCGGCCCGCTGCCCGATACGCAACGATTCCTCGAGTTCCTCCTCCGCAAGGTCAAGCTTCCCCATCTGGTAATGAAGTTTTCCCAGGAGGCCCAGTGCCAGCCGCGCGGCGTGGGAGTGCCTGCCCGAGCGCTCGCTGGCGGCCGAGAGTGCGCACTCCCAGTGATGTCTCGTCGTCGGGATGTCGAGTCGGCGTAGAGCCGCCAGGCCGGCGTAACACTCCCCGTACACCTCGCTGAAGCTCCCCTTGACCTTGCGGTGGTAAGTCCGCGCCCACCGCTGGAGTTCGGTGGCTCTGTCTCCCCTGCCGCGGTCGATCTCGTTGAATGTCCGCACGTTCGCGGCGACGGAGACTGTCCACGGGTCCAGGTCGTCCGCCACGTCAAGTATCTCGGGCTGGAGGTGGTCGTCGTCGGATACCCGGTCACGGTACATTTCCAGGCATTCCCGGATAACCCGGGCATCGCGGGTCAGAAGAAAGCGTTCGGTGTCGTCCGGGAGACGGTCTGACATGACGGCGTGTTCCAGACGGACCAGAGAGTTGTTGGCCTCATCGGGAAAGTGCAGCAGGCAGTACGCCCACGCCACGGACCGGAGCAGCCACGGATGATCGGTGACCGAGTCATCAGGGAGTTTGTCGACGAGAGACAGCAGCGTCGCCATCCGGGAGTGTTCGACGAGGAGCAGAGATTCCTTTTCCACTGCATCGACAGCGAACTCCGTTTCGCCGGCCAACAGTGCATGGTCGACGGCTGGAGCGAGCATCGAGTGCTCGTGGAACCAGTGCGCGGCACGGGAGTGGAGGTCCGTCATCGTGTCGGGAAGCGTCCGCCGGAGACGACGGCGCAGATAGGTGCCGAAGAGATGGTGGTAGCGGTACCACTCCCCGACGTCGTCGAGCCGCTGCAGAAACAGATCTCCGGACAGCACCTCCTCGAGCAGTGTGCCGGCGTCGTCGCGCCCGGTCAGATGTGACGCGAGGTCCGGGCTTATCCGGGATACGACGGAGGTACGCATCAGGAAGTCGAGTAGTCCGGGATCCAGGAGGTCGAGGACGTTCTCTGCCAGGTATTCCCCGATACCGTTCTGACGGGTGGGAAGCTCTCCGAGCAACGCGGGAAGATCTGGATTGCGGGTCAGGGACAGGGAAGTGAGTTGAAGTGCGGCGATCCAGCCTTCGGTCCTGTTGTAGAGGGCGGTCAGTTCAGCGTGGCTGAGAGGGAGCCCCTTGATGTCGGTGAGGAACTGCCGTGTCTCCCGGTGGTCGAAACGGAGAATCTGGGCGTCGATCTCCACCAGCTGGTCCCGGACCCGGAGCCTGGTAAGGGGGAGACCGGCCGGTGTCCGGCTGGTCACAATGAAACCGAGCTGGTCACCGGAGTAGTTCACCATCCTCGTCAAAATGTGTCGTGTGCGCTCGTCGGTGACGAGGTGCCAGTCGTCGAGGAACAGGATCGTCCGTCCCTCGGAACGGTGCACCCAGTTGATGAGGAGGGGAACCAGATAGCGCTCGGCGTCTTCCGGACGGTCTTCGAGGATCTGCAGCATGTCCACGGTGTCGCCGGGAAGGACGTGGCTGAGGCATTCGGTCAGGTGGCTGAGAAACCACAGCGCGCTGTTGTCGTCTTCGTCGAGGGACAGCCAGGCGGTACGGATGTCCCGGTTGGACAGGGTCGTCTTCCACTGCGCGGCCAGAGTCGACTTCCCGAAACCGGCGGGACCGTGAATCAGAGTCAACCGGCGTTCCGTGACCGCTTCGAGGAGCCTGTCTATCCGGGGTCGCCCGACCCATCGTCCCACGGGGGTCGGCGCCTGGAACCTGGTGGAGGTACTCGGGGGAATGAGGTTCATCGGGGTGTCCTTCCTGCACAGGACATGTTTCTAGAGAATGATCTGGGTCACACTGTACATACTTTCGAGATATAAATCACTATCCCACCCTCTGGCTACCCGTCTCCACCACCCGGGGTGGTCCTGCTCCGGACCACCCGCTGAACCCTTGTTTCACCGTCAAACCCGTCCGTAGCTTCTGGAGTACGTGCTGACCGCAGTCCACCGGGTCGGCACCGACGACCACAACGACCGGTGCACGAAGCCTGCGCACCGTGAGACAGGGAGGAACACAGATCGATGAACTACCTGATCAATATCGACAACGGCGGAACCCTCACCGATATCTGCGTAGCAGACGGCGACAACATCTACTACACGAAGACACTGACCACTCCGGCGGACCTCTCCGAGTGCTTCTTCACCGGAATCTCGAAGATCGCCGAGGAGATCTCCGGAGACGACAACCTGCCCGAGTTTCTCAGGCGGACGGACCTGATCCGGTACTCGTCCACGCAAGGGACCAACGCGCTCGTCGAACGTAAAGGTCCAGCAATCGGTCTCGTCACCGATGACCCGGGACTACCCGACAGGCTTCGACACGACGACAACACCCGGGAACTGTTTGATGATCTCATCGGGACCCGTGTCGCCGTCCTGGGGAAAGCGGACAGCAGAGACAGTCGTGAGGGTGACACGTCACTCGTGAAAGCGATCAACTCCCTCATCACCGCGGGATCCGAACGACTGGTGGTCTCCATGTCAGACCCCGACCGTGAACGGACACTAAAGAGGATATACCTCTCCACGTTCCCCAGGCACCTGCTCGGTTCGGTGCCCGTCCTGTTCTCGCGGGAATTCTCCGACGACAGGGCCGAAGTACGCCGTGTATGGTCTGCCGTTCTCAACAGCTTCCTCCATCCGACCCTGGAGCGCTTCCTCTACAGTGCAGAACACCGGCTCCGTGCACACAAGATCAAGAAGCCGCTGCTCATATACCGAAACGACGGGGCGTCGTCGCGGGTGGCGAAATCAGTCGCGCTGAAGACCTACTCATCCGGTCCCCGTGGCGGACTCGAAGGTGCCAGAGCACTCGCTGAAACCTACGGTCTTCCCCACGTGCTCATGATCGACGTCGGCGGAACGACCACCGATGTCGGTGAGATAGATGACCTGCGCATATCCTCCGAGCGACGGGGAAGAGTCGAAGGCGTCCCGACATCTATCGAGCTCAGCGACGTCCGCTCCGCGGGGGTCGGCGGCAGCTCGGTGATCCGCGCCGTCAACGGACAGATAACCGTCGGACCCGACAGCGTCGGCGCTGCCCCCGGACCCGCCTGCTTCGGATTCGGCGGAACCGAAGCCACCGTCACCGACGTCAATCTTCTCCTCGGCGTCCTCGACCCCGAAACCTACCTCAACGGTGAACTGCACCTTGACCGTGACAGAGCCACGCAGGCCGTGATGCACAATGTGGCAGATCCTCTCGGGATCACCCTTCCGGAGGCCCTCGGCCGGATGCAGCAGGCCCACGCCGCCAAGATCGCGGAATCCTTCCGGTCCCAGGTGCGCGACGACGGGGAAACCACCCTGGCGGTGTTCGGTGGAGGAGGTCCCATGAGCGCCTGTCTGGCGGCCGGAATCGCAGGAATCAGGCACGTCATCATCCCGAGACTGGCGGCCGTGTTCTCCGCGTACGGGATCAGCTACTCCGACGTGGCCCAGGACTTCGAGACCGAGATCACCGGGATGTCCGACACCGAGGTCGACGCAGTTCGCCGGAATCTGCTGGACCAGGCGGGAAGCTACATGTTCCAGGAGGGACACGACCTACCGGACTGCGAAACCGACTGGACCGTCATCTACGAGAACCCGGACGGCAGTGAACACCACCGGGCGGACCCCGACGATGCCCCGACTGGTGACCGGAACCTCCACCGCATACTCCGGCTCACCGCCCGCCATGTCCTGCCCCATCCGACGGTGGTGCCGACCGGGGCTGAATCCACCTGCGAAGCCCGGCCCGCCGGCAGACGCACACTGCTTACGACCTTCGAGGACAACGACCGCCGTGAAGAGGAGACCCACACGGTCCCCGTCCTGGTTCTCGAGGACCAGCCGGCCGGGGCAGCGGGATCAGGGCCGGCGATCGTCGAGGGTCCGTTCTTCACCGCGAGAGTCCCCTCCGGCTGGACCTTCACCGTCTCGGGTGCCGGTGACCTCATACTGAACGAGCAACTGGAAAGGACCAACTGATCATGCTGGTTCCCATGACCGAATACCTGTTCATCGACCTGGACAGCGAGCGTTGGCTGTGCCGGATCTGCGGGCACGATCTCGGAGACGCCCGGGGAAACTACAAGGAAGGAACCCTGGTCTACGACCGTAATCCCCAGGAGATTCACCCACCGTTGATCGATCCGGAACGTTACGAGTACACGTTCTCCCCGGACCCCGGGTACTGCCGCATCCTCGAGTACTACTGCCCGACATGCGGGACCCAGATCGAAGCCGAGTACCTGCCGCCGGGTCACCCGCCGACAGTCGACATGATCTGGGACATCGACGCTCTCCGGCAGCAGTGGCAGAACTCCGGGGCTGATCCGGTGACAGCCGTCAACTACGGCCCCGGGGAGAACGCGGTCGCCGATCTGCGACCCAGGTTCCGGGAAGAAAAGTCGTCCCCAGGGTCCTCGCCGGAACCCGGATCCGACTGAGCCAACCGACGACCACCGACGACCACTGAAGAGGAGAACAACCATGAGACGCATCTCCGTCGATATCGGAGGGACCTTCACCGACTGCTTTTTCGCGTGGGACGACACCTACGTCGAATCGAAGTCCCTGACCACCCACCACAACCTTGCCCTGGGATTCAATGCGGCATTGGACAGCGCCTGTGCCCGGGCCGGCCTCGACCGCAACGAGGTCCTGCGCCAGGTCGATTCTGTCCGCTACGCGACAACGCTGGGCACCAACGCCCTGATCGAGGGCAAAGGACCGCGGGTGGGAGCCATCGTGACACACGGTTTCGAGGACACGATTCACATCTCCCGGTCGAAAGGATACGGTGCCGGACTGGACGAACAGAGACAGGGTGACATGGCCGACGCGGAACGACCGGAGCCGATCGTGCCCCGTCGCCTCGTCAGATCCGTCAGAGAGAGGATCGACTCCGTCGGCGAGGTCCTGGTCCCCCTGGACAGAGAGGACATCCGCGCCCAGGTGCGTGACCTGGTCGACCACGGGGCGGAAGCAGTCGTCGTCGCACTGACGAACGCCACAGAGAACCCGGAGCACGAGCAGCAGGTTCTCGAGGTAATCCTCGATGAGTACCCCGCCCACGAACTCGGTGCCATCCCGGTTCTCCTGAGCAGCCAGGTTTCCGGCCGGAAAGGTGAGTACGTCCGGGCCCAGTCCACGATCATCGACGCATACCTGCACGAGACCATGTTCCACGCGCTCAACCAGCTTTCGTCGAACCTGCGGGACTCCGGGTACACCAGGCCGATGATGGTCATCCACAACTCGGGAGGAATGGCCCAACCCAATTCCACCGATGCACTCCAGACAATTCACTCCGGTCCGATCGCAGGAGTCGGTGGTGCCCAGCACCTCTCCGAGAGCACCGGCATGGGGGCAGTCGTCGCCATGGACATGGGTGGGACATCGTTCGACATCGGCATGGTCCCGGAAGGAGGTGTCCAGCACTACGACTTCCAGCCGACCATCGGCCGATGGCTGGTGAGCGTCCCGATGATTCACCTCAACACCCTCGGTGCCGGCGGCGGATCCATCGCATCCTTCGACCGGATCCACCGGACAGTGAAGATCGGTCCCGAATCAGCAGGGTCGGACCCCGGCCCTGCCTGCTACGACCGCGGAGGAATGTCTCCCACGGTAACTGACGCCGACCTGCTGCTCGGATACCTTGACCCGGACAACTACGCCAACGGTTTCATCAGACTCAACCCTAAACGGGCATTGTTCGCGGTGGAGGAGGAGCTCTGCGATGAGCTTGACCTGGATCCTGTCGAGGCGGCCAAGGTCATCAAACGCACGGTGGACGAGCAGATGGCGATCGGGATCGAGATGGAGCTGCGCTCGCGGGGAGGTGTGGTCGAGGACTACACCATGGTCGCCTACGGAGGGAACGGCCCGCTTCACGCCTGCGGAATTGCAGAGCATGCCGGCATATCCCGAATTCTTTTCCCTCCCTTCGCCTCTGTCTTCTCTGCCCTCGGGGCGGGAAACCTCAGACCGCTCCACATCCACGAACGCAGTGCCTACATAGTCCTCTATGAGCCGATAGGTCGCTCCCTGTTCGACGAGTACGACCGCTTCAACAGCTACGTCGAAGAGCTTGAAGAGCGGGGCAGGGAGGACCTCGAACGACAGGGATATGACACCTCGACAGTCCGGCACCGTCTGGAAATGGACATGCGGTACGGAAACCAGCTTGCCACCACCGCCGTATCTTTCGACATCAACAGGATCAACGGTGTCGGCGATGTTCTCGGGATCATCAGGAAATTCTCCGACATCTACGGAGAACGCTACGGCGAAGGCACCCAGGCCCCGGAAGCGGGTGTGCGGGTGCAGACCGTCCGCGTCGCCTCCTACATTGACGGGGAAGTGGTCCACTTCGACGATCTCGACGCGGGAGGTCAACGGAAAACTCCGGCGGAGGCCGGACGCCGGAAAGTATCCTTCGTCAATGAGATAGAACCACTGGACACCCCCGTGTATGACGCCACGGCGCTGCAGGACTGCTATGTGGTGTACGGACCCGCCGTTATCACCACTGAAAGCACGACCTACCTCATTGAGCCGGGATGGCGGATCGAGCCTACGGCACAGGGGGCAGTGTGGCTGCTGAAAGACCATGCCGACACTTCCGGTAAAGGAGAATAAAAATGTCTACCGACGACACCATTGCGCACGACCGGACCCACGAGCATTCCCACCCGACACCGGGAACCCATCTCACCGCGGAGGAACAGCAGTGGGTGGACGACTTCATGAACGATACGACGTTGTTCATCGGACCGGACCCGGAGATCATGCGCCATCACAATATCGCGGGACGGACCGTGCTGGAGGAGAGAGCTCTCGCCGAAGAAAGTGATCCACTCCGGGCCGACCGTATCCGGCGCCGTCTGGCCGGTGCTCTGGACGAGGCTTTCGAGATGTGTGAGAGCATGGGGGCGGCACCCGGAGCGAAATGGGCGGACCTTTCCGCAGCGGTGTACACCGCATCCGGAGATGTGAGCTACATGTCGAACAGAGGTGTCATAGCATTCTCCGCAGTGCTGCACCACCCTATCCGGCACATCATGAAGTACTGGAAAGACGAGCCGACGGTCGGAATCAACCCCGGCGACGGATTCTTCCACAATGACGCCAGGTTCGGCATGGTGCACAACACGGACCAGTCGATGCTTGTTCCCGTGATGCGGAACGGAGAAATAATCGCATGGGTCGGGGCGACAATTCATGAAGGGGAGAACGGAGCCTGTGAGCCGGGCGGAATGCCCTCCGGCTCGGAAACCCCTTTCGACGACGGGCTGCGGGCATCGCCGATCAAGATCGTGGAACAGGGGAAACTCCGCCGTGACCTGCTGACTTTCCTGCAACACTCGACCAGGGACCCCAAGCTCATGCTGGCTGACATCAAGGTGAAGATGGGGGCAGTGAAGCGGGTGATGGACATTGTCGACAGAATGATCGATGAATACGGTGTGGATGCTTTCGTGGCTGCGATCCGGAGCACGGTGGAGAACGTCGAAGAGGAGGTGAGGCGACGTATCTCGGCCATGCCGGACGGGACAGTGACGGTCAACCAGTTTGTAGACTCGACACTGAAGGAGAACATCCTCATCAAGTTCGCCTGCAGAATCACGGTGAAAGGCGACCGGTTGATCGTCGATCTCCGGGGAACCGGGCCGGAGATCATCAACCGTGCGATCAACTCTCCCCTCGGTTCCACCAAGGCATTCTTCGCCCAGGCCATTCTGTCCTACTGGTGGCCGGATCTTCCCCGCTCTACGGGTGCCCTGTCCCCCATCGAGATCATCTCGGAAGAGGGAACGTGGGCCGACTGCAGCTACGACGCCCCTACCGGACAGAATCTGCAGGCCTCCTTCCGCGCATTCACGGCCCTGCAGAGTGCATACGCGAAGCTCCAGTTCTCGGTGGAGAAGAAGTACGCCAACGTCATCGCGCCCTGGTTCAACCAGATCAACAATTTCCTCTGGGGCGGTACCACCCAGCACGGTGAACAGGTGGGGAACCTGTGCGCCGACCTCAACGGAATGGGGGGTGGAGCCAAAGCCTTCCGGGACGGTGAAGACGCCGTGGCGCCCCTTTTCTGCGCCATGGCGGACACCGGTGAGCAGGAGATCATGGAGGAGGAGGTTCCTTTCCTGCAGCTGGTGAGTAAGCGCGTCGTCCGTGACAACCAGGGGTTCGGCAAGTACCGGGGCGGCATGGGCTATGAAATGATTGTGGCTGCCCGTAACACGCCGAACTGGGGTTTCATGACCGTGACATCCGGAGCCAAGTTTTCGTCCGTGGCCGGACTGTTCGGTGGATACGGTTGCCCGACGTACCCGCTGGCGCGGGTGAAAGGCATAAACATCTTCGAACTCGCGAAGAAGGACAACTCCGCTTTCGATCTCTCGATGGAGAAGGTCATGAACGAGCGACCCTATGAAGGCGGTGACTACACGTCCTATCACATGGGGCTTCAGTTCGATCTCGCCCGGGAGGGGGAGCTCTACATGATCTCCCAGGGGTGCGGAGGCGGTTACGGTGATGTGCTGGAACGTGATCCGGAGCTTGTAATGGAGGATCTCCGGGACGGCCGGATCTCAGAACACGTGGCCCGCGAGATCTACCGTGTGGTCTGGGACGAGGACAGTCTCGTCGTCGACAGGGACGAGACCGGGAAGTTCAGAGATGCCGAGCGGCGCGACCGCCTTCGCCGTGGCCGTCCCTACCCGGAGTTCGTCTCGGAATTCACCACTGTGGAACCTCCGGAAGGCCTGGCCTACTTCGGATCCTGGGGTCAGGAGAATGACGACCGGCTCTTTGCCACGGTGTGGGGGCATGACGGACCGGAACGGGTCAGTGGCCGGCTGGAGGAACTGCCGTTGATCAATGTCCCCAACCGGCACGTCCTCAAGATCAACGCCCTCGAGCACAGGGTCCGTGAACTGGAGGAGAGGACGGGTGAGTACGTTGCACGCCGATCATGATCCGGAGGTCGTGAAATGACCAGGTCAGATTCTGGATCAGGGGCAGTCCGCTCCCCGTCCGGTCCGTCAGGTTTCCCGGACCTGAACACCGTGTTCGGCGGGGACCGGAACAGTGAAGGTCGGTCAGTCATCATCGATTCCGCAGCCTACGCAGACAGACTGCTCCTGCAGGGGCGCGGCGTCCCCTGGTCGGACAGTACCGCTGCAGCCGCGCACTTCGGTCAGGCACAGTCTCTTCTGCACTCGTCAGTTGTCCTGCTCCCGGTCGACGGCATGATGAGATGGCGACTCAGACAGGCAGCACTGCAGGGTGACTCGCTTCACCGTGCGATGACGGCGAAGACCCGCCGGGGCTTCGCCACGCGGGCCTTTCTCGCTGACCGGGAGCTGAAGGACGCCGTAGTACGGCTGGTTGTTGCGTCCTGTGCTGTTCTCCGGGAGCCGGTGCTGCTGCAGCTGCCGTCCCCGGCCGAACTGTTGGTTCTGGCGGACCGGGCCGCACAAGGAGGTTCCGGCGGCACGGCGTTCAACGACGATGACGCGGAGAATGCGGCGGTCTACTACTCGGACTGGCTGCGAGGATTCTCCGGGACCGGGGTCGCCGGACTGGTGATCGATGAGCGTGCCGCAACCTCGGGAGCTGAAACCCTGGGGCCAGTCGTCAATGTGGCGGAACACTACCAGTGGATCTTCTCCCGGCGTGGAGCGTCATCGATGCAGGTCGGCACGGCGGGCGCCGGAACCGTGGATGTCCCCGTCCTTGAAAAGGGCTACTGGATCAGCGACCCGCTCCGGGGAGATGACAGCATCCCGGACGGAGTAGCTCTGATGACCGAGATCGCCGAGAATGCCGTTCCCGAGGAGGTGCTCACGAGGCTTGATGCACTTCGCGGCGTGCGGGGCGGTCCGGGACCCGGGTGTCCCTGACCCGGCAGTTCGGGCAACCCCGGCAGTTCGGGTAGCCCGGGCCGTTCAGTTGCCGGCTGTGGTCGGCCGGAACCTCCGCAGTCTCAGCGAGTTGGAGACGACGAACACGGAGGAGAACGCCATCGCGATCCCGGCGAGCATCGGGTTGAGCAGGCCGAAGGCGGCGACCGGGATGAGCACCACATTGTAGGCGAAGGCCCAGAAGAGGTTGCCGTGGATGATGCCGAGGGTCTTCCTCGACAGTCGGACGGCGTCGACGGCCGAATGCAGATCGTCGTTCATCAGGGTGATGTCACCGGCCTCGATTGCCACGTCCGTCCCTGATCCCATGGACAGTCCGAGATCCGCTCTGGCGAGGGCGGCGGCGTCGTTGACACCGTCCCCGACCATGGCGACGTTTCTGCCGGCAGCCTGGAGGGCGGCTATCCTGTCCACCTTCTGTTCGGGGCGGACTCCTGCGATGACATTGTCCGGGCTGATACCGACTTCGGCGGCGACGCGCGCTGCGGCGCCGGCGTTGTCCCCGGTGAGCAGCACAGGGGTCATTCCGAGGGCCTTCAGGTCCGCGACCGCGTCGGCGGAGCCGGGTTTGACCGTGTCCCGGACGGTGATCACTCCGGCAGGGGTCCCGTCGACGGTGACGAGTACCGGAGTGGCGCCGGACTCCACTGCTGAGCTGAAGTTGCTGCGCAGGTCATCAGGCAGTGTGTCGGTGGGGTCGGGGCGTCCCACCGAGACGGTGTGCCCGTCGACCGTCGCGGTGACGCCGCGGCCTGCCGTGGAGGTGAAGTCAGTGGTCTGCAGGCCGGTGGAGTCTCCGGTGTCCGCCGCGGCCCGGACGATCGCCCGTGCGACCGGGTGTTCGGAACCGGATTCGACCGCTGCCGCGAGCTGGAGCAGGGCACCCTGGGGGTGGTTGTCTGTCCCCGTGACGTCGGTGACTTCCATGACCCCGGTGGTGACGGTGCCGGTCTTGTCCATGACGACGGTGTCCACCCGTCGGGTGGATTCCAGCACCTCGGGGCCTTTGATGAGCAGGCCGAGCTGTGCTCCACGCCCGGTTCCCACGAGCAGGGCGGTGGGGGTGGCCAGTCCGAGGGCGCACGGGCAGGCGATGATCAGGACCGCGACTGCGGCGGTGAACGCCTCGGTGATTTCCGCACCGGACGCCAGATGGGCGATGAGGGTGACAACGGCGATGACCATCACGACCGGGACGAAGACCTGGGAGATGCGGTCGACGAGGCGCTGGACGGGTGCTTTCGAGGCCTGTGCGTCCGCGACGAGGCGAGCCATCTGCGCCAGGGTCGTGTCTTTCCCGGTCCTGGTGACCTGCACGAGCAGTCGGCCGGAGGTATTCACCGTCGCCCCGGTGACCGTGGTGCCGACGGTGACGTCGACGGGCAGCGACTCTCCGGTGAGCATCGATTCGTCGACGGCGGAGGTGCCGTCGGTGACGGTGCCGTCCGCCGCGATCTTCTCACCGGGGCGGACCATGAGGATGTCGCCGACCCTGAGGTCTTCAACGGGGATGTGGACCTCTCTGCCGTCCCGGATGACGGAGGCGTCTCTGGCGCCCATGTCCAGCAGCGCGCGCAGGGCTTCGGAGGAGCGGCCTTTCGCTCGGGTCTCGAACCATCTGCCGAGCAGGAGGAAGACGATGACCACGCCGACGGATTCGAGGTAGATCTCGTCCATTCCGTCGTGGCCGCCGGTGGCGGGCACGAGGTGCATCTGCATGGTCATCCCGGTCATGCCTGCGTTGCCTATGAACAGTGCCCACAGGCTCCACAGGTAGGCGGCGGTCGTGCCGAGGGAGACGAGGGTGTCCATGGTGAAGGCGCCGTGACGCAGGTTGACCAGTGTCGCCCGGTGGAACGGTGCTCCGCCCCAGAAGAAGACCGGGGAGATCATCGTCAGCGCCGCCCACTGCCAGTTGTCGAACTGGAGGGCGGGGACCATGCTGACCAGCACGACGGGGAAGGTGAGGATCGCCGAGAGGATCGTGCGGTGGAGCAGGTCGGCGGCCTCGGCGTCGCGGGCGGCGTCCATCTTGGCCTGGCCGGTCTGTGGGCCACTCTTCGGGGAGGACGCCGCGTCTACGTTGTCCGTATCTGTGTCGCTCTCATCGGCTGAGCTGTCGGCCATGGTGAAGGCGTCGTAGCCGGTGTTCCGGACCGCTTGGATGACCGCATCGGGGTCGGTCTTCGACGGGTCGTAGTCCACCTTGGCGGACTCGGTTGCGAAGTTGACGGTGGCGTCCACGCCGTCGAGCTTGTTGAGCTTGCGCTCGATGCGGGCGGAGCAGGAGGTGCAGGTCATCCCGGTGACGCCGAGGTCGAGCTGCACAAGGTTGACCGGGCCGACCGGGTCGACCGGAGGGGTGGTTCCTACCTGCTGTGTCATTGCTGGTCAGTCCTTTGTGGGGTGTTACTTGACGATGTCGTAGCCGGCTTCGTCGACGGCGGCGGCGACCTGCTCGTCGGTGAAGCCTTCGCCGGTGACGACGACGGCGCCGGTGGCCGGGGTGGCCTCGACAGCGGTGACGCCCTCGATGGTGCCGACCTCCTTCTCGACGGCCGCCTTGCAGTGTCCGCAGCTCATGCCGGTGACGGTGTAGTTCTTCGTGGCCATGGTGGTGATCCTTCCGTGTTGTGTGGCGTGCGCGGGGCCCGTGTGGTCCTGCCGTTCGTCCAATTCCGACGATATACCCCTAGGGGGTATATTTCAAGGGCGTCGGGAGGAGTGGGGGTGCCGACGGGCAGAGGTGGCGCGCATTGATTGGGGACGTGCGGGGCGCCGCGTTCCGCACCTGACTTCTGAATCTTTCAGACGAGAGGAACATCATGTACGGCGAACCTGAATCTGCCGTTCGCACGACACGCTCCGGATCCGCGCAGAGCGCCCGCAGACGACACGGCCTGCGTCGCAGGGTGGCCGCTGTCTCGGCTGCCACACTGCTCGCAGTCGGTGGAGTGACCGCCGTCGCGCCGTCCGCCGCCGCCCAGGGCCTTCCGGAACCCGTCCAGACCTCGTACGACGCTCTGCCTCCGAGCGCGCAGTCGATCGTCGGCAGCATCGTCTGGAGTGGTCCGCTCGCCCTGGCGGCGCTCTACTATTCCGTCTGGTGCCTGATCGTCAACAGTGACAATCCCACTCCCGGCGTCTGCTCGTTCTGACGGCTTTCCCGGGTGGGAGGGGGAGTCTCTGAGGGGTGTCTCAATACCCCGCGGGGGTATACCATCGGCGGCATGAAGATTTCACGTACCCCTGCCCTGGCATCGCTGGTTCTGGCGTCCGCCCTCACTCTCGCGGCCTGCGGAGACGATTCCGACAGTGGACATGACGGTCACGAGGGTCACGACATGGCGGACATGACCGGCATGACCACCGAGGACGCTGACGACGGTGACATGGGTGACATGCACGACCACGCCATGGACGGCGGTGAGGCGCCGGCCGGTATCGAGGACGCAGTGAATCCGATGTATCCGGTCGGTACCGAGGTGACCGTGCTGGCCGATCACATGGAGGGGATGGAAGGCGCGACCGGCACTGTGACCGGCGCCTACTCGACCACGGCCTATGCGGTGAGCTACACGCCGACCGACGGCGGCGCACCGGTGAGTGACCACCGCTGGGTCGTCCAGGAGGAGCTGGAGAACCCCGGTGACGCCCCGCTCGCCGACGGCACCGAGGTCACACTCGCCGCCGACCATATGAGCGGAATGGGGGGAGCGACCGCCACCATCGACTCCTCGACGCAGGAGACCGTCTACATGGTGGACATCACCACCGATGACGGGATGACGATGACGAACCACAAGTGGGTCACCGAGAGCGAGCTCGCCCCGGCGGACGCGGAGTAGTGCGGAGCAGGGGCCGTCCCTTCGCCTCTTCCCCTCCTTCCGCCTGATGTCCGCAACTCACCCTCACCAGCAGGATGAGCAGCGATTTCGGCTCCGGTGAGGGTGAGTTGCGGGATGTGGAGGAGGCGCATGTCGAGAAAGCACCCCCACCGGCAGCTGAACAGAGCTACGGCACCGCCAGCTTTCCCGTGTATTCGATCGGATAAGGATATTGGAGGAGAAAAAGCACTCTCACAGGCAGCCGCCGAGGGTTCGCCGGGGGTTCGACGACTGGTGAGGGTGCTGATTCGACGGTGCTGATTCGACGAGGGGGCGGGCGGGGCGTGGTGCCCCGCCCAGACCGGGTACCGCCCTAGATCGGGAGTTTGCGCACCACGAACTGCGGCAGGTTCTTCAGGATGAGCATCACCCAGCGGAACAGCGGGTGCACCCAGATGACGGATCTGCCGGCGTCCACCCCGGCTGCCACGGCCTTCGCGGCGACGGACTTGTCCACGGTGAGCGGTGCATCGTCGAGCCCGTCGGTCATCTTCGTCCTGACCTGGCCGGGCCGGACCGTGAGAACGTGGACCCCGGTTCCCCGGAGAGCTTCACCGAGCATGCGGTAGAACCCGTCGACCCCCGCCTTGGTCGACCCGTAGACGAAGTTGGAGCGGCGGACCATCTCGCCGGCGACGGAGGAGAACACCACGATCTGACCGTGGCCCTGTTTCTTCATCCGGTCGGCGAGCAGCACCCCCACCGACACTGCACCGGTGTAGTTCACCTCTGCGGCGAGCACGGCCTGCTTCTGGTCCTGCCACTGCTGTTCATTGTCGCCGAGGACGCCGAAGGCGACGATCGCGAGGTCGATGTCCCCCTCGACCGAGTTGATGACGGCGTCGTGCGTGTCGAAGGCGGTGGCGTCAAAGTCGACGGTCTCCACCCCGGACGCGCCGGCTGCCTCGCACCGCGCGACCGGACCGCTGAGGTCGGAGCCTGCGCGGGCGGCCAGGATGACCCGGGCTGGTCCGCGCGAGAGGAACTCCTCGACGACGGCGAGGCCGAGGTCTGAGGTTCCGCCGAGCAGGAGGATGGACTGGGGCTTACCCACGGCATTGATCATGTGAAAGGACTCCTTGCAGGTAAACGGTCTAGTTCAGTTCGAGACGACGGGACATGTCCGAGGCGAAGACGCCTGTCGGGTCGATCTCCCGGCGCGTGCGGAGCCAGCCCTCGAGACCCGGGTACATCCGGTGGAAGTTCTCCGCCGAGGTCCGGGATTCCTTCGCCAGGTAGAGGCGTCCGCCGAATTCCATGACCCGCTCATCCAGGTCATCGAGGAAGGCGCCGAGACCCGGACGGATCGGGAAGTCCACACAGACGTTCCAGCCCGGCATCGGATAGCTCAGTGGTGCGCGGTTGCCCGGTCCGAAGAGTTTGAAGACGTTGAGGGCGGAGTAGTGGCCGGAGGCCTGGATGTCCCGGATGATCTGCTTGAACGGTTCCACCGCCTCGGTGGGCACCACAAACTGGTACTGCAGGAATCCCTTGGGGCCGTAGCCGCGGTTCCACTCTCCGATGAGGTCGAGCGGCTGGTAGAACTGCGTGAGGTTTTTGATCTTGTTCTTCGCCGGAGCCCCCATCGCGTAGTAGGCGAGGCCCACCGCGGACAAGGTCAGCTTGTTCATGGTGAACGAGGGGAAGATGTCCGGGACGGTCATGAGTTGGGGGGCGTTGAACTTCAGCGGGTCAGCGGCCAGTTTCGGGGCGAACTCCTTGAGCTGGTCGAGGGTGGCCAGCGACCCGCGTGAGATCGTGGACCGGCCCAGTCTGGGCTCGGGGGAGATGCAGTCGAACCAGGCAGAGGAGTACGTGTAGTTGACCTCGGAACCGTCGGAGTGGGCGGCGACGGTCTCGTCGAGGGTGTTCGTCCTCTCGGTGTCCGCGATGAAGTAGGCGGTCTCGGTCTTTGTCATCTCCACGGTGGCGCGCAGGATGATCCCGGTCAGTCCCATGCCGCCGACGGTCGCCCAGAACAGAGTGCCGTCCGGGTCGTCAGGGGAGCCCTCGGGTTCGAGGTGGAGCACCCGTCCGTCCGCGACGAGCAGTTCCATGCTGCGCACGTGGTTGCCGAAGGAACCTGCGGAGTGGTGGTTCTTGCCGTGGATGTCCGGTCCGATCGCACCGCCGATGGTGACCTGGCGGGTGCCGGGGAGGACCGGGACCCAGAGGCCGTAGGGAAGCGCCGCCTTCATGAGCTGGTCGAGGGTCACGCCTGCGTCCACGTCGACGAGGGCGGTGTCCGGGTCGATGGAGTGGATGGTGTTCAGCGGCTGCATGTCGATGACCAGACCGCCACCGTTCATGGCGGGGTCACCGTAGGAACGACCCATGCCCCGGGCGATCACTCCACGCCTGAGGTGGTCCGGCTTGTCCGCGTTGGAGTCGGCGACCTGCGCGACAGCGGCGGCGATGACGTCGACGTCCGGGGTGGACAGAACCTCCGCCGTGGTCGGGGCGGTGCGGCCCCATCCGGTGAGTGTCCGGGTGTGCGTCTGTAATTCCATGGCGTCCACACTACAACCGGGGTCGGACACGGAACGGACTTCCGGTGTCGGCCGGTCGGGGATAGTGACGCATCTTTCACCCACGTCGGTGCACCGGCACCACCACAGATATGCCATAGTAAGGGAATGCTTGGTTACGGTGGCCTCAATCGCGCTGAGGGCAGGGTTACTCGGATCTCCCACGAGTGGGAGACGCTGCGTGCGGCACACCGGCGCGGAGAACTGCCCACCCCGGTACTGCTCGACCGGCTCACGCAGATGTGTGATGAACTTGCGGGTGTCGCGGCGTCCTCGCCCCACCCGTCACTGGTGCGTGCCCGACTGGCTGCGGCGGACCTGGGCCACCGGATCCGTCTGCACACCGTCGCCCTCGCGCCACGGCCCGTGGTGATCCCCGGGGTGACGGGGCCGGTGCCGGGAGCCCCTGTCGCCGGCCACTCTGTCGTCGGCCACCCGGTCCGCGACCTTCCGGAACTGTGGCACCACCACCGGCACGACCCGGAGCGCTGCCCTGCTCACCCTGACGCCGTCGGCGCGCCGGGCACGGACGGGTCACCCCTCGACGGGGAGGGGGGACGTCTGCCGGACCTGTTCCGGCTCCACTGGCAGGACGCCGCGGTCGCGGCCGTCGCGGACCCCGGGGTGTCCCTGGCGGAGATCGACGCCGTGACCGACCGAACCGCCGAGGTCATCCGCCACTACGGCGGATCAACCTCGGAGGTGGCCGCGGTCCGGGCCCGGGTCCTGCTCGCCACCGGCCGTGTCGAACAGGCCCGGGAACTTCTGGACCTGACAGGGGAGCAGGCCCGCGGTACAGCGGTGACCCGTGCCGGGGTGGCACTGCTGCGCGGTGACCTCGACACTCTCATGCGGCTGCTGGGACACGCCGAGGACACCGGACGGGCGGGCACCACCGAATGGACCCTGGTGTCCGCGGCGTCGTTGGTACCCCTCGCCCATGTCGTGGACGCTGCGACGACCGTCGACCGGGTCGCCGCCGTCGTCGCAGCATCCGCGGGTGTGCCGGAGATGGTTCCCGCCATGCTGCACGTCATCGAGTACCTGGCACTTGCCGGACAACCGGAGGTGGCCCTGTCGCTGCTGGTCAGAACGGTGGATCCGGCGAAAGTTCCGGCGGGCGCGGCTCCCGCCCTGCAGGCTGTCGTCCACGGAGGGTGGTCGTCGGACCCTGCGTCAGACCTCGGTCACCGTCGCCTGGTGGAGGGAGGGGAGACAGTCCACGAGACAGCCGAGCGTCTCGCCGGCGAACTGCGGGCCGACGCCGCGAGATTCGACGCCCGCGACGGCCGCAGGATGTGGACCACACTCGTGCCGGCGATGAAGGAGTATCCGGTCCCTCCGGTCACCACGGATGATCTCGCCGGAATCTCCGGACTGCGGGGCCTCGCACTCCCGGCCGCGCTCCTCCCGGACGCCGTGTGCACCGTGACCGGGCAAGGGACTGCCGCCCCGGCTCACCGCCGGACCGAGCTGCCCGGGGTGGGGCCGGTCGACCCGGAGTCCTTCGACGCCTCCGAGTCGCTCTGCGCCACCGTCATGTACACGCTCCTGGGGCTCACGGACGCCGCGGACCGCGTCGTCGACCGGATGAGGTGTCTCACCCCGGTGGACGGGGACACGGCGGTCCTCGACGTCGCCGGAGAGTTCGTCCGTCGGGCGGACCTGGCTGCCGGGGCCACGGGTGGGAGGGGAGACGGCCGGGAAGACGGACGGGAGGGTGCCCGGGCGAACTGTGCAGGTTGTCCACGCATGACCGCGCCGGCGTCCGTCGGACTGCTGAAACAGGTCGACAGCATGGTGCGGGACTGTGCCTGTGCAGGAAGCGCCCATGACGCCCCCTCCCGGGTCCGCGCCATGGTGGCCCGCAGGTCGGGGGTCCACCCGCTGGTCCGGTGCCTCATCGACCTTGACATCCTCCTCGCCGGAACCCTCCCCACCCGCGACGCCGTCGAGTGTGCCGTCCAGGGGCTGTGGGCCGCGACCCGTCTGCTGCCGCGGGCGGTGCCGCTGACAGGCGGGGCGCTGCTCGGATCGGTGACAGATCCGGCGTACGGACGCCCGGGAAGAGGCATCGTGGACGCCACGGTCATTTCCACGGTCACCGCCGTGGCCCGTACCCTCCCCGCTCCGCCGCCGGCGTCCCCCCTGGGACTGGTCGACCACGTCGCAGACCTTGCGGACCTCGCTGAGGCCCTGGTCCAGGCAGGGGCGCACCATGAGGCCTGCTCGGTCGCGGGGTCGGGGCTGGCAGCGGTGGGGGAGAACTGGGCTGGGGCAGGCCTCACCCCTGTCTGCGGCACCGCTGAGGCAGGTGCGGACGACGACGGCCCGGTCAGACTGCTGCGCGCGGGGGCCGCCGCGCTGGCGTACCTGGGCAACGCGACCACCGCAGCGACGTTCGCCGATGCTGCGGCGGGGGCGGCGGAGTACCGCGGCCGGTGGCGTCTCGCGGAAGCCTGCCGGGAGGACGCCGCGGCCCGCAGGGCCTGAGGCGTGACGGCCCGGGCAGATCAGAGGTTCATGATCTCGCGGATCTCCTCGGGGAGCTCCGCCACGCACGTGATCTGCGGTCGTCCCTCCTCCTTGTGGACCCGCAGGGCGTGGTTCACGATGGAGCGGCTGGTGGAGTCCAGGATCGGGAGTTCCTGGGCGAGAAGCCTGGCCATGAACTCGTTCACCGGGGCCTCGATGTGCTGCGCCGCTTCATAGTGGGCGTCCGGGTCGGTGCCGCCCACGACGGATGTCTGTGCCCTGGACCCCCGCTCACCGGCGGGACTGCCGTCACCGGCCCCGGCGATGTCGCGACGCATACGCTCCTTGAGCCGGTCCCGGCCTTCGCCGTCGTCGCCCCTGTTTCTCCTGCCGAACATGGCGAACAGCCTACTCCCGCCGGTCAACTACACTCGGGAAGGTACGCGAACAGCGAGACACCGGAGAAACGGAGGGTGGCAATGTCTGCCGTACCTGACAGGAACAGCACCACCGATCTCGCCGTCCTCGGGGCGACGACAGTCGGCTACTACCTCGTCAACGACCTGGTGAAAGGGCCGCGACTGCGCAGGGCCGTGGCCGCCGGCGTGCTGGCCACAGGTGCACACCACTACAGCCCCTCCCCCCCCCTCTTCGGTCCGGCTTTCGCCGCCCGCTGTTCCCGTTCTCTTATACCCATCAAGAGGTGAAGAAAAGCCCGCCGGCCCCCCTTCCAGCCCCCCGCCCCCAGGACCCGCCGGTGCTCGTGGCGTCCACCGTCGGTGACGTCACCGCCGTGTGGCAGGTCGAGGTGGACGCCCGGATCCTCCTCGGGGACTTCTCCGGCGCCTGGCTGGTCGATGCGGACGGTGTCCGCGGTTTCGCCGCGGACGCGGAGTGGATCGCGGAGCGCAGTTCCCGCGAGGCGATGCTCCGACTCCTCCTCGCCCGGCCGGTCCTTGTCGCGGGGGATGGGGGCATGCCGGTCAGCGGTCCGGAGGCCGCGGCGTCCTTCCGTCTCCCGGAGGACACCACCGCCGCACTGCAGACCGTGGACGTCCCGGCCACCGTGGAACGGGCCGCGGCCGAGGTTGAGAGGAACAGGGCAGTTTTCGCTGAGGTCAACCCCGGTAAACGCCAGCCGGCGTGGGCTGCGGCCTGGGACGGGTACGAGTTCACCCCGGTCGTCGGCAGGGTCCCGGGAGTCCTCGACCCAGATGCGGCGGAGGCGGTACGCAGGACAATGGCCGCGGCCCGGGGACTGCGTGGACTGGCACAACGGTGGAACGCCCTGGACAAGCTCCGGGTCCAGAGGCTGGGGGAGGACCACGGCGGACCGTTGCGTGCCCTGCCCCTCGTCCTGAACTGACCGGTCGGGCACCCGACCGGCCCGTGGCTGAACCGGTACCGCTCCTGCGCCGTCCCCGGCAGGCCGTCCCCGGCCGACCGTGGCCGGTTCCAGGAGGGTGCACCCGACGTCCCCGGCGACCGCGCACACTCAGCGCTACGCTGGGCGACATGAGTGCCCAGCAACTGCCGCAGCGTCGGGGAGCCGCCGTGCGCGGTTTCGGCGCACACGGCGGCACCGACGGGCTCGCCTCGGTCCTCGAACTGCCGGGACTGGTCCACGACGCCGTGAACGCTGTGCCCGCACCGCCCCCGGAGGCGGCCGACCATGAACTGACCCTCCTGCTCCTCGCGGAACACCACGTCACCGGTCTCGGGTGGTTCACCCGCGCCCTCGGCCTCAACGGTGCACTGTCGGTCGCTGACACGGTCCGTTCCGTACTGATCTCCCTGGACTGGCCGGGAGCAGCCACGATGCTCACCCCGGAGAAAGAGAGGAACGGCGACAGGCGTATCTCCACCTGGTCTCTGCAGGCCCGGAGGGACGACCGTCTGCGGGTCTACTCGCGTACGGCCGGCTCCATCGGTACACCGTTGCGGGAGGCGTTGGGGCGCGACGGGACCGGCGTCCTGGTCGTCGACGGGTACACGGTCACCGTCACCACCGCCGGGGCCATGCCCCGCGACGGACACACCCCCGACGCCGTCTGCCTAGCCGGCGGCTTCGCCCCTGACGACAGCGGCACCCCCTCCTCCGACCTCACCGTCGTCGACCCCCCCACCGCCTTCCCCCCGGGAACCCTGTCCGGTTCTCTGCCGGAGACCCCTGCGACACCTGTGCCCGTCCCCGGGGAGTTCGAGCACCCTGTCGGACTGCCCCGCGACGTCGACCTCGCCGCAGTGAACGTCGCACTGACAGGTGAGGAGACTGTCGCGGAGATCCTCGGCGGACTGGCACCTGAGTTGCGGGAACTTCTCCTCGGCGGGGACCTCTACGAGTTCACCCCGTTGCTTCAGGCCCTTGATCTCGGCAGACCCGCGCAGGTCGCCGACACCACCAGAGGGGTCCTGGAGAGCTTTCCCGCTGAGAAGTCCCAGGTCGGACGGGCGGCAGCCTGGTCGCGGGTCGTGGCCCTGTCGACCCTGTCCGACCGGGAGACCTCCGACGAGGTCACAGCTATGCTCATGGCGGCCCTGGGATTCACCCGGGCGGACGCCGGCCTCGCCCCCGTGGAGGGAAGACTCTCCTCCGACCCCCTGGACGCCGCGGAGATCCGCGCACTGTCCGCCGCCTCCGGCCGGCTGCTCGCCATCTGCGGGGCGGACGTGTGGGACGGCCCCGCCTCCGAGGTGACTCCGCTGGTGCCGAAGTGCAGTCTTGTCGACCGGCTGGAAATGTACCGGTTCCTGCTGCAGGCCTGACGTTTCTTTCAAACCGGTGAATGCTGAGTAACCTGGTGGGATGATTCCTGTCTCCCGTCGTCAGTGAGGACCCACCCGTGACCGATGCCGTCACCGAACGGCCGCCCAGGCCCCCCAGGTCGCCCCGGCCCAGGGGCCGTAAGCGCCGCATCCTGAAGCAGTTCCTCACCTTCGGTACCGTCGGCGCCTCCGGATTCGTGGTCAACCAGTGCGTGATGGTGCTGTCCAACAGGATCACCAGGGCGGTGTGGGGATTCGACCAGTACAGTCCCTTCGTCAACCTCTTCGGTTCGGCGTTCCACGTCCGCTGGTACCACGTCTTCAGCGTGCTGGCCTTCATCGTCGCGAACATCTGGAACTTCTTCCTCAACCGGAAGTTCACGTTCAGGACCCGCCGCGGGACCCCGTGGCTGAGGCCGATGTTCAGTTTCATGCTCGTGGGTGTTTTCGGTCTGCTCATCACCTTGGTGGTGCAGACCGCCCTGGTCAACGATGATTCCCCGATCGCCCTGTCGAGGGAGATCTGGGATGATTCCAGTGGTGTCCGGACCCGTGCCTACTGGGGCAACTTCATCGGGGTGATCGTCGCGATCCCCGCGAACTTCCTGTTCAACAAACTGTGGACTTTCCGGCACCGGCCGGGCAAGGGAGAGGTGAGGGTGGCCAGTGTCGGCTGATCTTTCAGTGAGTTCCGGGGGCACAGGGGGATCCGGCGGCTCAGGGGGCGTCGGGGCGCCCGGGACGGCTGGGAAGGACGCCACGGGCGTGACTGTCCGTGTGACCCTGGCCACACAGCTCTTCCGTTTCGTGTGCACCGGCGTGGTCGGTGCGGTCGTCGATTTCGGGTCGACGTACCTTCTGCACCTGGCCGGGCTCTCCGACGGCCTCTCGAAGACGGTGGGGTTCGTGCTGGGTACGCTCACCGCGTACTTCATCAACCGCCGGTGGACCTTCCAGGCCGATCCGTCGACCAGACGGTTCGTCGTGACGATGTTGTCGTACCTGGTGACCTACGTGGTGCAGCTGGGACTGTACAAGATCTGCATTCCCTGGCTGGAGGACCACGACTTCTCCGATTTCTGGACCAGGGCGGTGAGCTTCGTCATCGCCCAGGGGACGGCGACGGTGCTGAACTTCATCATCCAGAGGTGGGTCATTTTCCGGGTCCTGTGAGAGCGGGCCCTGTGAGGGCGCGGCGTCAGCAGGCTCTTCCCTGTCCGGTCCGGTCCCGGTCTCCTAGGGCCGGTAGAACTTCTCCTGCTGCCCCTGCCGCAGGAGTTTCAGCCATTCCCGGAAACCCTCCGGGTCCTTCTTCTTCACCAGGAAGTACCAGGCGAAGCGAGCGTACTCCTGGGGCAGCAGTCTGCGCATGCCCGGCTGGTTCATGAGGAAACCGCGGTTGCGGTAGGTGAAGTAGCGTTTGAACTCACTGTCCGGGTACTGGGTGTGCATCCTCCCGCCCAGGATCGGACGGAACTCGTCGGAACCGTCCGGGTGCAGGTAGGAGGTCGTCAGACAGGTACCGAAGGGGAGTCCCGACCGGACCAGACGACGGTGGTACTCCACCTCGTCCCCTCTGATGAACAGGCGGTAGTCCGGCACTCCGATGACCTCCATCGTTCCCGCGCTGATGAGGGCCCCGTTGAACAGGCTGGCTATCCCCGGCAGGAAATCTCCCCGCAGTTCGGACAGGCGTCGTCGCCACACCACCCCCTGGCGCAGGGGGAAGGCGAGCCGCCCGGGCTCGTCGATGTTGCACACCACCGGCGACACCTCGGCCAGTCGGTTCCTCTCCGCCACGTCATAGAGGGTCTCCAGGACACTGTCGTCCGCGGGGCGGCCGTCGTCGTCGGCGCACCAGACCGCGTCCATGCCGAGGGAGAGGGCGGTGAGGAAACCGAGGGCGAAACCTCCCGCACCGCCGAGGTTCGTCTTCGAGGGCACGTAGACGCCGCGGTCCCCGGCGGTGGCGTCCACCAGGTCCCTGACAGCGTCATCGGCACCGTTGTCGACCACGATGACCTTGTCCACGCGGTGGGACTGGGAACAGACCACGCCCAGCGACCCTTTCAGCAGTTCGACACGGTTGTGTGTGACGATCACCGCGGCAGTTGTGCCGTTTCGGTCGAGGAGGGTGTTGAGGGGGAAGGAATCGTGAGCGGGCTCCGGCATGGGGATCATTGTGCCACGGGGGAGGCGGGGAGAGTGTTGTCAGTCGCGGTTGTTGTCACCGTAGTGCGGGTCACTGAGGCTGGGGCAGGCGTCGATGGTGCCCTCTATGATGTAGTTGGAATCGTCATCGGTGATGTCTTTGGTGGTGGCGGGCATTTTGTCAGCTTCTCCGCGGAGATTCTCGTCATCCGACTTCCGCAGTGTCTTGACCGCGTTCTTGTAGTCATTGTTGAGGTCCTTGGAGAGGTGGTCGGAGAGAGGGGTCTCTCCGTCAGACTCAAAATCATCGAGATGGTCGAAGTAGAACTCGTTGAGGAAGTCGCAGGCTTGGGCCTGATTCATTGAGGAACCGCCTCCGCAGGCGGTGAGCATCAGGGTGGTGGCGGTCACCGGTACCATGAGGGCGGAGACGAGGGCGGCGCGTCGGGGGAGTGTGCGGATGGTCATGTCAGGATTCTCCTTAGGGTGTGGAACAGTCAGCGGCTGGTGTCTGGGTTGCGGATCACGATTGTCTTCTCTCCAGTTGCTTCCGAGCCTCCGTCAGGGGTGACGGAGACTCGAACAATGACCGGTGCCTCGCTACCCTTCTCCGGAAGCAGTGACCGGTCGATCCACTCGAAGTCATTGTCTGCCTCGTCTTTGGCTGCGATGAACTCGCACTGTCGGGAGTCTTTCCTGGCGATGAGTTCTCCGCTCTGGTCCGAATAGGTGATCCGTGTGGAGCATTTCCCGGACCGGACGCCGGTTTCCCAGCTCACCGCGGGAAGAGTCTTGTACTCGGAGAACCTCTGAAGATCCTCCACCATCTCGAAGCGGTTCTCGCCGACCTGCAGGACATCGAATCTGTCTAAGCGTGTCCTCTCTTTCTCGGGCGCTGAGACTGTTACCGTGACGCTGCCGATGACGTTGTCCGAGGCCCCGTCGTTAAAGGACGGATTCTCGTCGGTAACCGGTGGTGTCGCGGAATCAGATGGATCATCGGTGGGCGTGGGGGAAGACGTTTCCGTTGACGAGGGCGTCACTGTCGACGACGGTGAGGTCGTGAAAGTGACCCCGGGCGGACTTCCCGGTTCCTCCCCGGTACACCCGACCAGGTGAAAGGCGGTGGCGGAGGCCAGGACCGCGGCAAGTGGTCGGTACAGGCGGTTCACAGGTTATCTACTCCTCGGTACTCAGTCAGGGCGTGTCGGATGACTACACGGTGCAACAAAAATACTACATAGTGCTCCACTGTCGGTCCCGCCCGCTGGGGAGTGTTCCCCGGTACCCCGTCCTGTGGCGGGGCCGGATTCCGGGCTGACGGATCGCCTGTCGGGAGGCTGACTCCCTGGGAGGACTGTCGCGGGCACCGGGCTCCGGCAGCTGCTGTTATTCTGTGGACAATCACAGTTTCCTGAAGCGGAGTGAATATGCCTGGTGGAGCCCTGGACACGTTGTCCGTCATGGAGAACCTCACCTCCGTCCACCATGTGACGGAACAGAGATGGGATGAACTGGCGGACGACAGCTGGGGACCCGAGTTCCTGTCGCTGACCTCGGAACTCGACGAAGTGTCGGAGCGGGTCGGGGAGCTGGGCCCGGATCTGGGGCGATGGTCATGCCATCGGTGAAGAAGAACACTAACTGACTTTCGCTGCCTTCTCCTTGGCCAGCCAGGTGTCTGCGAATCCCCTTAACGCCCTGTTGGTGGAGCAACCGTATCTGACGTAGATGTCATTGTCCATGTCTTTCGTGGTATCGGCCCGGTGTCAGTTGACTTTTCGTCAGATCTTTTCAGGGAGGCGGACTCCTGTCTGATCAGCGCGATGCCCGCCGACGTCAAACCGACGTGTGTGCCACCGAGTTCGTTGACGCTTCCGACTGAGGAGCATCCGCCACCGGGCATGCCGGCGTCTCTGGACCTCAGAGGTACGCGCCGGCCAGCAGGTTGGAAATGGGAAGGAGGGTACGACGGGTCCTGCGACGGAAAGTGAAGTGGTCCGACATGTGCTTACACCACCACCGATTTGCTGACCCACAGTTGGACCTCCGCTACGTGACGAGGACACAGACCGATGCAGTTGCTGGGGCCACCTGACGGATCCTTGACGATGCGGAGCCGGCGACGTAGTCGTTCTCCGTGCATCGGTCCGGGTTCTTCCTCGGATAGGTCTCGACCACGAAGAAGGTGAGATGATTTCGGTGAGCCCCCAGCCGACGCATCGCTGACGGTGCGGCGGGCGGTGGTGCGGCGGCTGCGGGTTCCGGGAACAGCGGCGTCCCGGTCGTCGCAGCCGGCATCCCCTCCTGAGCGCTGAAGGGGTTGGGTGGCCCGCCGGATACTGGTCCGTACGGGTTACCGAACGGTGGTGTGGTCGTCATGTCCTGCTCTCCCTGGGATGATCGTCAACCGCAGCATGTCAGGGATGAGACACAGGAACTCCCGGAAAGTTCCCGGGAAGATCGCCTTTCCGCTCCACAGGCGGGGCATGACCTCCGGAGCAGGGGTGACGGGGTGGCAGGAGTGGCAGTGGAAGGGACGTGGACGCCGCGACTACCGGAGACGGCCCAGATTCTTCAGGGTGCCGCGGACCTGGTCCCTGGCTTCGGGCCCCTCGTAGTTGCCGACGATCTCGTCGACCGGCCCGCATTCCCTGATCTCACCGTGGTCGACCCACAGGGCGGAGTCGCAGAGCTGTGCGAGGAACTCGTTGGAGTGGGAGGCGAAGACGAGGATCCCTGACTTCGCCACCAGTGACTGGAGCCTCACCCGGGCTTTGGCCATGAACGCGGCGTCCACCGCCCCGATACCTTCGTCGAGAAGGAGAATCTCCGGTTCGATGGAGGTCACGACCCCCAGGGCCAGTCGGACGCGCATGCCGGAGGAGTAGGTGCGCAGCGGCATGGACAGGTAGTCGCCGAGCTCACTGAACTCGGCTATCTCGTCCATCTTCTTCTGCATGGACCTCTTGGATTCCCCGAGGAAGAGACCGCGGATGATGATGTTCTCCCATCCGGAGATCTCGGGGTCCATGCCGACCCCGAGGTCGAAGACCGGGGCCACCCTCCCGGACACCACCGCGGAACCTCGGGTGGGTTCGTAGATCCCCGAGAGCAGCCGTAGAAGAGTTGACTTGCCGGCACCGTTGTGGCCGACGAGCCCGATGCGGTCTCCCTCCTTCAGATGGAGGTTGATGTCCCGCAGCGCCTCGACGACAACGGTGTTGTCTGCGTTGCGTCCGATGGCGCCTCCTGCCGCGCCGAGGAATGCCTTCTTCAGGGAGCGGGACTTCGCGTCGAAGATCGGGAAGTCCACGCACGCGTTGTAGGTGTCGATCGAAACCATTGGTGAGATTCTCTCCTAGACCCAGTAGCTGATGCGGGAGCGCCACTGGCGCATGAAGACCATCGCGAACAGTGTGCCCAGCACGGTGAGTACCAGGACGATGAGCCAGGACCGCAGTGCCACCGGCTCCCCGATCATCGGTCCGCGCACGATCGCCATGTAGTGGTAGAGCGGGTTGAGCTCGGCGATGTAGGCCTTGTTGCCGATGTCACCCACACGGTCCTTCAATGTGGAGTCCATCCACACGATCGGCGTCATGTAGAACAGCAGCTGCACCAGGGACTCCAGCAGCGGGGCGACATCCCGGAAACGGGTGGCGATGATGCCGAAGAACATGGAGACCCACACGCCGTTCGCGACGAGGAGGGCCAGCCCGGGTACCGCGAGGATGACCTCCCACCCCACCGGCATCCGGAAGACGGCCAGCAGAATCAGCCAGATTGCGAGGTTGTGCAGGAGGAAGAGGAACTGACGCCACACGAGCCGGTACACGTGCACACTCAGTGCGCTGGGAAGCTGCTTGATCAGGCCTTCGTTGGCGATGAAGACCTGCGACCCCTCGTTGATGCATCCGGCGATGAACCCCCAGAGGATCAGTCCCAGTGCGACGTGGGGAAGGAAGGTCTTCACGTCGATGTTGAAGAGCAGGGAGTAGAGGAGTCCCAGTGCGGCAGACATCACGCCGGTGGCGATGGTGATCCAGAGGGGGCCCAGGACCGAGCGGCGGTAACGCTGCTTGATGTCCTGCCAGCCCAGGGCGAACCACAGTTCACGTTGGGCGAAGCCCCGGCGGAGGTCGTCCCAGGCGGCGCCGAATGTCTGGGAGGTGGAGGCAGGAACCTCGTCCTCCGGCACCCGGGCGACGAATCTGTCGAAGTCCGGGGAGAGCGCGACGCTGCCTGCCCTTTCGGTGTTAGGGTGCTCGATCTCTGATTCTGACACCCGTCAACGGTACCCCGGAGTGGTCGCAGGAAGAGAAAACACGCCTGTCTCCCGGCAGTTCCCGCAGCTTTCTCCAACCCTCCGGACAGTTCCCCGACAGCTGACTGCGGAGTCCCTGCGGTCCCGCTGCGGGCTCACTGCCGGGGCTTGTGGAGCTGTCCGGCAGGGGCTGTAGGATCGGGTCACGACGGCCACCGGCAGGCCCGGCAGCGTGACGTCCGAGATGACCTGTTTGACCGTGCAGATACCGTGCAAAGTCCGTGATATGTCCGTGATGTCCTTGATGTCCATGAATGAGGTGCGTTCAGGCGTGTTCGATTCCGCGAGGGCCCGTGGGCTCTATGTCTCCCAGTCCGACGGGTGGACCTACCTCAACGCGGGTACTCGCGCCCAGGTCCCGGAGAAGGTGAGTTCGGCGGTGACCAGGGCGTTCCGGACCGCCCCACTGCAGGCGGACCCCGGCACCGTGCAGGTGGGCGGGGAGGCCGGGACGACCGGGACAGGGACCAGGGGCGACATCTACGTCGACGAGGCCAGGGCCGCCGTCGCGGACCTGGTCGGAGGGGTTGCCGAGTGCGTGGTGCTGGGACCGAGCCGGGCCGCGCTGCTGAACACCCTGGCGTCCTCACTGCCGGCCAAACTGCGGATAGGCCGGGAGGTCGTCCTGTCCCGCATCGACGACCCGGTGAACATCGCCCCGTGGGAACTGGCGTCCGACCTCTACGGTGCCAAGGTGCGGTGGGCGGAGGCGGAACTCACCACGGGTTCCCTGCCCACCTGGCAGTTCAGTGAACTCATCGGGCCGTACACCTCTGTCGTCGCCGTCGCCGCGGCCAATGCGCACATCGGTACGGTGACGGACGTCCGGGCGGTGGCTGACCTGCTCCACGCGAAGTCCAACGGGTGGCTGGTCGTGGACGCCGCGGCGTACGCGCCGTACCGGAGGATAGACATAGATGAATGGGGTGCCGATGTCGTGGCGCTCGACCTGGCCCCGCTCGGGGGCCCCGAGGTGGGGGCACTGGTGTTCCGGGACCAGACGATGCTGGCCCAGCTGAAGCTGGCGGAGGTACGCACGGGCAGGCACTCCACCCCGGACCTCCATTCGCTGGCGAAGCGGCGGGTTGCGGCACTGGAGCGGGGAGGTCTTGCGCCGGGGCTTCTGGGCGCAGTCCCGGCTACGGTCGATTTTCTGGCGGGCCTGGACGAGGACGCCACCGGTGACCGTCGCTCGAAACTGGCGACCTCACTGCCTGCGGCGGAGGAGTACATGAACGGACTGGCCCGTCATCTCATCGACGGGCTCCGCGATTTCGGGGTGGTTCATGTTGTCGGGGTGACCGGAGACGACCACGGTGCCTACAACGGCGGGGGTCACGGATCGTGGACCGTGGACGACGGGGGGTACACGGATCTGTGGTCTCCGACGGACCGCGTGCCGAGGGTGAGTTTCCTGGTGCCCGGACTGTCTGCCGCGACTGTGGCGGAACGGCTGCTGGACAACGGTGTCGTCGCCGAAGTGGTGGGCCTGGAGGACAGTGCGCTCT
Source organism: Corynebacterium provencense (assembly GCA_900049755.1). Taxonomy (GTDB): domain Bacteria; phylum Actinomycetota; class Actinomycetes; order Mycobacteriales; family Mycobacteriaceae; genus Corynebacterium; species Corynebacterium neomassiliense. The sequence goes on along the minus strand of LT160592.1, from coordinate 1,141,571 downwards.
TCGACCAGATGGGTGTCGCTGAAATGGGGGGTGCCGTGTGTGTCGCGTTCGCACCGCACAACACCCGCTACGACGTCGATCAGCTGGTCAGGGTTGTCGGCGGAATGGTGTAGGCGGAGTGGCGCATACGCAGTGCCGCAGCCGGGACCGTGTCGACCGTTCCCGCGGTCAGGACAGCGGACGGCCCACGGAATCGTGCGTGTACGCTCCGCCGCCGGTGAGGATCATGATGAACTCGATCAGCACCCAGAGGCTCAGCGCTCCCAGCATGAGGAAGCCGATGACGAAGAGGCTCGTGAACACCCCGAAAACCAGCAGGGCCAGCTGACAGAAGCCCTTTCCGGTGTATCCTAGGTAGAAGTTGTGGGCGCCGAGACCGCCCAGGAAGAATGCCAGAAGAGCCGCAGCGGCTTTGGACTTGGGGGAGAAGGCCACGGCCTGCTGCTGGGCGGGCATCTGCGGCTGGGTGTATGCGACCGGGTACTGGGGGTACTGCGGGTCCTGGGCAGGCTGCGGGGGTGCGTAGGGCTGCTGTGCGAAAGGCTGCTGCGGGTACTGCGGCTGGCTCTTCCAGTTCTGAGGATCCTGTGAGAAAGGGTTTGTCATGGTCATTTCATTGGGGGTACGGGATGTCATGGATCTGATGTCGCGGAACGTGCCGGCAAGGTCAGTGAGGGCGTGGCCGCCTTAAGCAGGCCAGCCTCCCCCGCACTTGGGGGCCGTGGTTGAGCGGTTGCCGAGGCGAGAATCCTGAGTGGGCTATAAAAGAAATATGTTCACACAGTAACAGGACAAGCTATATTCTGAAATATTCGCGAAGTTCAGTGGAGGTAGTCGGTGAAGAAGTTCATGTCTTCCTGAAACCTATGGAGTCTGCAGTCGGAGGTACAGGATCGGTGCGTTGCCGGCACTGTCGCTGAAGGGGTGGGGGGCGGGTTCCCGTCCGGGGCCGGGTGGTGCGGGGGGAATGTCCGGTTCATCGGGGAGCGGGACACTGAGGAAGGCGTCCTTCACCGGGATGTGCAGGGGAGGACGGGGAGTTCGGGGACCGGACACGGTTTCTCCTTGACGGTCGCTGTGCTTGTCCCCTGTGTGACCCCGTGAACGGGGTGAATGTTCCCGGTCAGTCTGAGACTGACAGCACGATCTTTCCGGTGACCTCCCCGGCCAGCAGCGCGGCGTGGGCGGCGGCGGCGTCCCGGACGGGAATCACCCTGTCCACGTGGTGTCGGACGGTGCCGTCGGCCAGCATCGGCCACACGTTGTCGACGGTCGCCCGGACGATCCGGGCCTTGTCGTCGGTGTCCCGGTAGCGCAGGCCTGTCGCCGAGATGGTGCCCCGTCTGTTGAGCAGTCTGCCGATGTTGAGTTCCCCTCTGACTCCACCCTGCATTCCAATGATGACGAGGTGGCCGTCACTGGCCAGGGCGGAGACGTTCCGGTCGAGGTATTTCGCGCCGATGATGTCGAGGATGACGTCTGCGCCGCCGGCCTCCCTGATGACGGAGGTGAAGTCCTCGTCGCGGTAGTTGATGAGCAGTTCCGCCCCGTAGCTGCGGCACACGTCGAGTTTCGCGGTACTTCCCGCGGTGACTGCGACGCGTGCTCCGAGCGCTTTGGCGACCTGGACGGCGAACAGCCCGACCCCGCCTCCGCCGCCGTGGACGAGCAGGAGGTCACCTTTGTGCAGGTGCGCGGTCATCATGAGGTTCGACCACACTGTGCATGCGACCTCCACGATGCTGGCGGTGTCCGTGAGACTGAATCCGGCGGGTACGGGGAGCAGCTGGCCTGCCGGGACGGTGACGTACTCGGCGTAGCCGCCGCCGGACAGCAGCGCTCCGACCCGGTCGCCGGAGGCCCAGGGGGTACCGTCGGGACGCACACAGCCGTTGGCGTCCTCGATCACCCCGGCAACTTCCAGGCCGATGATGTCCGTCACTCCGGGAGGCGGAGGATAGTGTCCCTGGGCCTGGAGGGTGTCGGCCCGGTTGACGCCTGCGGCGGTGACCTTCACCAGCACCTCGTTGTCCCCGGGAACCGGTGTGGGGGAGTCTGACCAGGTCAGTGAAGTCGGGTCGTCGGGGTCTTTCTGGATGATCGCCTTCATGCCTGTCCAGGGTAACCGTCGTCACTCTCCCGCACCGGGGTTCCGTGGTCCCCGGGGCACTGTTCCGCCGGGGGTATGCGCTACAATTGTGCCGCTGTGTCCGCCGCCCGGCTTCGGGTGGTTCGGTGACCTGCCGCAGTGGTCGGCAGCGCCGTGGGATACGCGAGGAGACGTGGCAGAGCGGCCGAATGCACTGGTCTTGAAAACCAGCGACGAGTGATCGTCCGCGGGTTCAAATCCCGCCGTCTCCGCAGTTCAGGAAGTCCCGCCGGTAACCGTCGGGGGTGGAGGACGCCTCACTCCAGGCGGGTGATCCGTTCTACGACGGCGAGTTCCCGCACGCCGCCGTGGGTGAGCTGTACCCGCAGGGGTTCCCCGACGCTCGCGCGGTCGAGCCGGGACCAGTCGAGCTTCTCGCGGTGGAGTTCGCGTCGACCGGCAGTGAACAGCCACAGGGAGCGGTCCACCAGTACTGTCCCACTGTCGCCGGCGTCGCCGAGTTCCAGCAGGTGAACTGTGTCGAGGGTCGCGCGGCGCAGTCCCGTCAGGGACCTGACCTCGCCGTCGGAGGCCGGTGCCGTGACTGTCCGGATCGAGGAGACGAGGCCGAGATGGTGGGGGACGCCGGAGGTGTCGAGGATGACCAGGGGCTGTGCGACGCTGCAGCTGCGTACTCCTGCGTGGTCCCAGACGACGGGCTGGGGCAGTTCGTGCAGTGCCTGGCGGCGGGTGGCGGGGAGCGTCCGGACCGCGGCTCTGCCGGGGCCGAGGGTCACCAGCCGGCCGGCGGCGGTGCCGGCGTGCCCGGTGCTGCCGCTGTCTTCGGTGGTCACGAGGTATCTCCCGTGCACGCCGCCGTCGTCGTCCAGGGCGCCGGGAATGTCCCGGAGACGGGCCGGGGTCTCGGCGCAGAGCCGGCGCAGGACCGTCAGGGTCTCTTCGTCGGTGGCGTTCCAGCCGGCCCCGTGGGTCTCCAGCAGGCCGAGCAGCCGGGGGAGGGTGAGGTCGGGACGGGCCTCCCAGAGGTGGCCGAGGGCGTCGAGCATGCCGGGGATGCGGTACGGGTCTTTCACGGGCGTCCTTTCATCCCGGTCATGGTACGTCCGGTGCCGTCAGGCGGTCTCCCGGGAGGTCGTCCGGTACCGCGGCCGGAAACTGAAGAGAAACTACGGAGAAACACGCACGAAACAAATGGACCGCTATGTGGATGATCCGCGTCCACCTGGTGAGACTTCACAGTTGGGTGGGGTTGCGGGGGTGTACGGGGCTAAGATACAAAGACAACTTCATGTGGAGACCGCCAGCGCACGTACCCATATTGTGTGGCATATATCACACTCTGATGTGAACAGCTGCCCGAGTGAGGACAACCTCATTTTGATCACCCGGACAGCGACCGTATGTATGGGGTGACACCCGACGGTCCACCAGTGACCACCAGTGACCCCGACCGGCGCACCACACCCCGCGCCGGACCGGACCACAGCTGCCCACCACAACCCCGACGCGACCTGCCGACAGTGACTCGTCGACACAGGTCGCCGACCCGGAGCAGCCCGACAACTGCTCCACGACTTCCCCGGAGGCTGACGACCCCATGACCGACTCCACGACAGGCACAGCGACAGGCACCACGACAGGCACCACTGCAGTTCCTTCTGCGGGACCCGCTGCAGGCGCGGCGACCGGTACCTCGCCGAACTACCCTGCACCCCGGGGGCTCTACCACCCCAGCTACGAACACGACGCCTGCGGTGTCGCCTTCGTCGTCGACATCCACGGACGGGCCTCCCACGACATCGTCGACAAGGGCATCCGGGCGCTCGTCAACCTCGACCACCGTGGCGCCGCCGGAGCGGAGAAGAACACCGGCGACGGTGCGGGCATCCTGCTGCAGATCCCGGACCGGTTCCTGCGCGAGGAAATGGCGTCCCAGGGCGTCGAACTGCCGCCGGCCGGCTCCTACGCCACCGGCACGGCCTTCCTCCCCGCCTCCCGGATGGCGGCGCTCGACGCCATGCGTGCCGTCGAGGACATCATCTCCGAGGAGAAGCTCGAACTGCTCGCCTGGCGTAAGGTCCCCGTCGACGACTCCTCCCTCGGTGCCATGGCCCGCGACGCCGAACCGATCATCTACCAGCTCTTCATCGCCGGGAAGGACGCCGAGGGCCGCCCCCTCGAAGGCATCGACCTCGACCGACGTGCCTGGTTCGTCCGCAAGCGCGCCGAACGCGAACTCGGTTCAAAGGGCCCGGGCGCCGGCAGCGGGGCAGACACCGTCTACTTCCCCTCCCTGTCGGCCCGCACCATCGTCTACAAGGGCATGCTCACCACGCCGCAGCTCCGTGAGTTCTACCTCGACCTGCAGGACGAGCGGACGGAGTCCGCGCTCGCCGTGGTCCACTCCAGGTTCTCCACCAACACCTTCCCCTCCTGGCCGCTGGCGCACCCGTTCCGTCTCGTCGCCCACAACGGTGAAATCAACACCGTCCGCGGCAACGAGAACTGGATGAGGGCCCGGGAGTCCCAGATCCGCAGCGAGATCCTCGGTGACATCGACCGCGTCCTGCCCGTCTGCGACCCGGCTGGATCCGACACCGGGCGTTTCGACGAGGCCCTGGAACTCCTCCACCTCGCAGGGCGTTCCCTCCCCCACGCCGTGATGATGATGGTCCCGCAGGCATGGGAACGTAACCCGCACATCGACCCGGACGTCAAGGCGTTCTACGAGTACCACTCCTCCATGATGGAGGCCTGGGACGGTCCCGCCGCCCTCGTCTTCACCGACGGCACGGTCCTCGGATCCGTCCTCGACCGCAACGGTCTGCGCCCTGCACGCATCTGGGTCACCAGGGACGGCCTGGTCATCGGAGGTTCCGAGGCCGGTCTCCTTCCTGTGCCGCCACAGGACGTCATCGAGCGCCGCAGGGTCGAACCGGGGAAGATGTTCCTCGTCGACACCGCCCAGGGACGCATCATCCCGGACGAAGAGATCAAGAAGCGTATCGCCGACAAGCCGTACCGCAGATGGGTCGACGACAATATCGTCCGCTTCTCTGACCTGCCACCTGTCCACTATGAACCGATGACCCACGACCGGGTTGTGCTGCGGCAGCGGGTCTTCGGGTTCACCGAGGAGGACGTGGACCTGTTCATCAGGCCGATGGCGGCCACCGGACACGAACCCATCGGATCCATGGGCACCGACACCCCCGTCGCGGCGCTGTCCGACCGGCCCCGGATGCTCTTCGACTTCTTCGCACAGAGATTCGCGCAGGTCACGAACCCGCCCCTGGACTCCATCCGGGAGAAGTCGGTCACCAGTCTGCTGACACAGCTTGGTGCACAGGTCGACGTCACCACCGAGGTCCCCGAGGCAGCCCACCGTATCCAGCTGGGCAAGCCGCTGATGCTCAACTCCACCCTCGCCACCCTCAGGGAGGCCGGAGAGCACGAAGGTTTCGGGGCCTTCCGCTCGGCCGTCATCTCCGGGCTCTACCCGGTCGCACACGGCGGCCGTGGCATGCGGCAGGCCATCGACCGGGTGCGCAGGGAAGTCTCCGCAGCGATCGAGGACGGTGCGACCCTGATCATCCTGTCCGACCGGGAATCCAACGGACGTCTCGCCCCGATCCCGTCCCTGCTGCTCGTCTCCGCCGTCCACCAGCACCTCGTCGCGGAGAAGACCCGCACCAGGGCGTCCCTCATCGTCGAATCCGGTGACGCCCGCGAAGTCCACCACTTCGCGATGATGCTCACCTTCGGCGCCGACGCGATCAACCCCTACATGGCGATGGAGACCATCGACGAACTCCACAAGTCGGGACGCCTCGGCGGACTCGACGTGGAGACCGCCTGCCGCAACTTCATCGAGGGCTCCTGCGCCAGTGTGCAGAAGATCATGTCGAAGATGGGCATCGCGACCGTGGCGTCCTACCGCGGTGCACAGCTCGCCGACGTCACCGGACTGTCCCAGACCTTCCTCGACGAGTACTTCACCGGCGCCGTCAGCCCCGTCTCCGGTATCGGTCTCGACGAGATCGCCGCCGACGTCGCCGTGCGCCACCGTTTCGCCTTCCTGCCCCGGCCCGAAGAGGCAGCCCACCGTGAACTCGAGATCGGCGGCGAGTACAAGTGGCGCCGCGAGGGCGAGTACCACCTGTTCAACCCCGAGACGATCTTCAAGCTCCAGCACGCCACCCGAACCGGCAGATACCGGATCTTCAAGGAGTACACCGAGAAAGTCGACAACCAGTCGAAGAAACTGGCCACCCTGCGGGGACTCTTCGAACTGCACAGTGACCGTCCGTCGATCCCGGTCGACGAGGTCGAACCCGTCAGCGAGATCGTGAAGAGGTTCTCCACCGGCGCGATGAGCTACGGCTCCATCTCCGCCGAAGCCCACGAGACCCTCGCCGTCGCCATGAACCGGCTGCACGGCAAGTCCAACTCCGGGGAAGGAGGCGAGGACCCCTCCCGCTTCGAACCGGAGGCCGACGGCACCTGGCGCCGGTCGGCGATCAAACAGGTCGCCTCCGGACGCTTCGGCGTGACCAGCCACTACCTCAACAACTGCACCGACATCCAGATCAAGATGGCCCAGGGTGCCAAGCCCGGTGAAGGCGGCCAGCTGCCCCCGCACAAGGTCTACCCGTGGATCGCCGAAGTGCGGGTGACCACCCCGGGTGTCGGTCTGATCTCCCCGCCCCCGCACCACGACATCTACTCCATCGAGGATCTCGCCCAGCTCATCTACGACCTCAAGAGCGCGAACCCGGACGCCCGGATCCACGTCAAGCTGGTCGCGGAACAGGGGGTGGGCACCGTCGCCGCCGGCGTCTCCAAGGCCCACGCGGACGTCGTCCTCATCTCCGGACACGACGGAGGGACCGGGGCGTCCCCCCTGAACTCCCTGAAGCACGCCGGCGGGCCGTGGGAACTCGGCCTGGCCGAGACCCAGCAGACCCTGCTCATGAACGGCCTGCGCGACCGCATCACCGTCCAGTGCGACGGCCAGATGAAGACCGGCCGGGACGTCATCGTCGCCGCCCTCCTCGGCGCCGAGGAGTTCGGTTTCGCCACCGCGCCCCTCGTCGTCGAAGGCTGCATCATGATGCGCGTCTGCCACCTCGACACCTGCCCGGTGGGTGTCGCCACCCAGAACCCGGAGCTGCGCAAGCGCTTCACAGGGCAGGCCGACCACGTGGTGAACTTCTTCACCTTCATCGCCCAGGAAGTCCGTGAATACCTCGCCGAACTGGGTTTCCGCACCCTGCAGGAGGCCGTCGGCCACGCCGAATGCCTCCGCGCCGGGAAGATCGACCCGTCCCACAGGACCGCAGGCAAGCTCGACCTGTCACCGATCTTCGCCATCCCGGACAGCCCGTTCATGCACCAGGACCGGTACCGGACCAGGGACCAGGAACACGGGCTGGAGAAGGCTCTCGACAACCGGATCCGGACCGACGCCGAGGAGACCATCCGCCGCGCCGCAGCCGGGGAAGGAACCACCATCGACCTGGCCTACCCGATCACCAACGTCGACCGCTCCGTCGGCACCATGACCGGATCACTGGTCAGCCGGGTCGCCGGCCGGGACGGTCTCCCCGAGAACACCGTCAACCTCACCTTCACCGGCTCGGCGGGCAACTCCTTCGGCGCCTTCGTACCGAAGGGCATGACCCTCACCCTGGTCGGGGACGCCAACGACTATGTAGGCAAGGGACTGTCCGGCGGCGTTATCGCCATCCGCCCTGACGCCCGGGACGGGGCTGTCGGACCGCACCAGACCATCGCCGGTAACGTCCTCGGATTCGGCGGGGTCTCCGGAGAGATGTACATCGCAGGAAGTGTCGGCGAGCGCTTCTGCGTCCGCAACTCCGGCCTCACCGCCGTCGTCGAAGGCGTGGGCAACCACGGCTGCGAGTACATGACAGGAGGCCGTGTCATCGTTCTCGGCCCTGTGGGGGAGAATTTCGGTGCCGGCATGTCCGGCGGCATCGCCTACCTCCTCGACACCGGGGAACCCGGCTACCGCGGAGAGGTCACCGGCAGAGTCAACCCGGAACTCGTGGACGTCGAGGACGTCACCGACCCCGAGGAAATCGAGTGGCTGGTCGAGACCATCGACAGGCACCGGCGGCTCACCGGTTCGACGGTCAACGTCGACCCGGCCGCGCTCATCAAGGTCATGCCGCGGGACTACCGTCGGGTGACCCGGACCATCGAGGCCGCCCGCGCGGCAGGCCTCGACGACGACGGCATCGCCGCCGCGATCATGGAGGAAGTGAAGTAGCAATGGCTGATCCGCACGGATTTCTGAAGTTCCGCCGCGAAGAGGCGCCCCACCGTCCCGTCCCGCTGCGCCTGCTCGACTGGAACGAGGTCACCGAAGCACTGCCTGACGGAAGGGTCCAGACCCAGGCCGCCCGGTGCATGGACTGTGGCGTCCCCTTCTGCCATGAAGGATGCCCGCTGGGCAACATCATCCCGGAGTGGAACGACCTCGTCCGTCTGGGACGCTGGCGGGAGGCCTACGACCGGCTCCACGCCACGAACAACTTCCCCGAGTTCACCGGCCGGGTCTGCCCCGCCCCCTGTGAGGGAGCGTGCGTGCTGGGCATCAACGACGACCCGGTGTCGATCAAGTCGGTCGAACTGCAGATCGTGGAACACGCCTTCGACAAGGGGTGGGTCACCCCGGTCAAGGCGTCCTTCTCCACCGGCCAGTCGGTCGCCGTGGTCGGTTCCGGCCCCGCCGGCCTCGCCGCCGCACAGCAGCTCACCCGCGCCGGCCACGATGTCACCGTGTACGAACGCGACCCCCGGATCGGAGGACTGCTGCGGTACGGGGTGCCGAACTACAAACTGGACAAGAAGTGGATCGACCGGCGGCTGGCGCAGATGGAGGCTGAGGGGACGACCTTCCGCCCGAACACCTCGCCGACCGCCGCCGACCTCGCACGCTTCGACGCCGTCGTCCTGGCACTGGGATCCACCGTCGGACGTGAGGTCAACATTTCCGGACGGGAACTCGCCGGGGTGCACCAGGCGATGGAGTACCTGCCGTTGCCGACCCGGTCCCGGGAAGGAGACCTCGGCGACGCCCCCGTCATCGACGCGAAAGGCAGGAGGGTCGTCATCATCGGCGGCGGTGACACCGGCACAGACTGCTTCGGGACCGCCCTGCGGCAGGGTGCCCTCTCGGTGCACCAGTTCGACATCCACTCCGCGCCGGGCCGTGAACGACCCGACGACACCCCGTGGCCGACGTGGCCGCGGATCTGGCGCGTCGCCTCCGCCCACGAGGAGGGTGAGTACACCGTCACCGGTAACGAGTCCGCCGACGAGATCGCCGCACTCGGCCTGGCCGCCAGGGTTCCCGGCGAGCCCCTCGGGTACCGGGACTTCAAGGTCAACACCGTGGAGCTGCTGGGTGAGAACGGACATGTCACGGGTCTGCGTGCAGCCCGCTGCGAACGCACGGCCGAAGGTACGGTGAACATTCCCGGTACCGAGATGACCATGGACGCCGACCTCGTGCTTCTCGCGGTCGGGTTCGCCTCAGTGGACTCCACCGGAATCGTCGAGGAACTCGGACTGCGTATCGACGGCCGGGGCAGGATCGTCCGGGACGACTCCTACCGCGCCCACTGGTTCGAGACCCCCGCCGTACAGGACGCCGGATTCGACGCCCCCGTCTTCGTCGCCGGTGACGCCGGTCGTGGCCAGTCCCTGATCGTGTGGGGTATCTCGGAGGGGCGGGCCTGTGCGGCCGCCGTGGACCGCGCTCTCATGGGCGAGACCGCCCTGCCGACCCCGGTCGCCCCGACGGACATGCCGCTGAGGGCGTAGTTTCCCCGGATGTCGAGTCAGCACGCTCACCGGCAGGTGAATTCGCCCGTATGCTGCCGGTGGGTCCTGTCGGCGCTCCGTTGACGGCGTATTCGACAGTTCCCGGTCTCCCGGTGGCGTGACGGTCGGTGAAGCCGGGTGTAACCGGGGGAACCGGTCGCACTAGAATCCCCCCGGTGACCACCGGCGCCCTGATCAGCATCCTCGTGGCGTGGCTCCTCGCCATCGCCTCACCCGGCCCCGACCTCGTGCAGCTGCTGCGCGTCGGTGCCGTCCGCCGCAACGGTGTGGCCTGTGCCCTCGGCATCATGAGCGGCAACCTGTTGTGGATCCTCGCGTCCATGCTGGGCCTGTCCGCCCTCGTGGACGCGGTCCCCGGCGTCCTCACCGCTCTGTTTCTCGTGGGCGGCTGTTTCCTCGCGTGGATGGGACAGGGCGCGCTGCGCGGCGGCCTCGCCGCCCGGAGGAAGGACGCCGCCCGCGCGGCGGCCTCGCCGCCCGGAGGAAGGACGCCGCCCTGTCGGACGCGGCGTCCTCCCTGCTCTCCACGACGATGACCACCGGCCGGGCGTGGCGGCTGGGCGTGGCGACGAACCTGTCGAACCCGAAGGCCCTGGTTTTCTTCGGCGCGGTCTTCGCCGGGTTCGTGCCGCCGGAGACCTCCTGGGCCGCGCGTGGGGTGGTGCTGGCGATGATGCTGGTCACCGGCGTGGCCTGGTTCATGTTCGTCGCCTACCTGGTGAGTGTGCCCGCCCTGTCGCGGCGTCTGCAGGCCGCCGGTGCGTGGATCGACATCGTCGCCGGTGCGGTGTTCCTCGGCATCGCTGCGGTGCTTCTCGTCGAGGGGGTGTCCCGGCTGGTCTGACCGGTGCCGGCCTGCACCTGTCACAGTGCCGGTCACGGTGCGGTCACGGTATGCGCCGTCAGTTAGTTAACCGGGGGTGCCGGTCGTAGGATGGTCGCCATGCACATTCAGGACGTCCCTGTCCGTGGTGAGGACATCCGTCTCGGCCAGTTCATCAAGCTCGCGAATCTCGTGGAGACCGGTGGCACCGCCAAGGAGGTCATCGCTGCAGGACAGGTGACGGTCAACGGTGAGGTCGACACCCGCCGTGGCCGTCACCTCCACGTCGGTGACGTGGTGGGCCTCCTGGATTCCGATGACGCCGGGCACCCTGGTGCGGCACCTGCAGTCGCCGTACGTGTCGCGGCGTCAGTCACCGGCGACGGTTCCGGCAGCGGAGACGACTACTTCGACGAAGCCACCGCCGACGACGACTTCGACCCCGAAAAGTGGAGGAACCTCTGATGCCCGCTCTTGTCGCCGAACCCGGCATGCCGATCTGGATAGACCTGGCGACCACGGACCTGGAGACCGCGAAGAACTTCTACGCCGAGGTCCTCGGCTGGGAGTACGACGACCCGTGCGGCGGCTACACCGTCGCGAAGAAGCAGGGGATGCCCGTCGCCGGTCTCGGCGAAGTTCCCGACGACAAGTCCTCCCTGTGGGGGATGCTGCTGTTCACCCCGGACATCGACCGCGCCCACGAGGAAGCGGTCAGGGCCGGTGCGGTGTCCGTCCTCTCCCCGCGTGACGTCGGAAAGCGTGGCCGCATGGCGGTGCTCGTCGACCCGTCCGGGGCCACGGTCGGACTGAAGCAGCCCAGGAGTGACGAGCCGTTCTTCGCCGCCGGCGAACCCGGCACCCCGGTGTGGCACGAGCTCCTGGTGGGCGGCCAGTTCGACGAGACGACGGCTTTCTACCACGAGCTCGCGGGGTGGGACATCCGGGTCCACACCGACAACGACCGTTTCAGGTACGCCACGGGTGAGCATGACGGCGCTCCACTGGTGGGCATGTGGGACACCTCGGCCCTCGACGAGAATCCGTCGATGTGGACCCTCTACCTCGGGTGCGCCGACGTCGATGCCGCGGCGAAGAAGGTGGAACGTGCCGGGGGACGGGTTGTCCGCCAGCCCTGGAACTCGGAGCTCGGCCGACTGGTCACCGTCGTCGATCCGACGGGCGCGTTACTGAACCTGTGTGAGATTCCGGAGCCTGAACCGGAGAAACTGGAGGACTGGCACGAGCCAGACATCCTCGACCCGGAGAACATGCCGAAAGAGCTGAAGGACGCCATGGACGCCGCCCGTGCCGCAGGTGAGGCCGCCGCGGAGCGGAGCGGTCACCGGAAATCCGGGCACTGACCGGAAACGGGAGCGGGGCTAGCCTGCGGGGCTGTACGCGGACCCGTTGACGTGACCGGCGAGGTTCGTGATGTAGTCCTGTGCGCCGAATTCGTTGAGGACCCGGAGCACCCCCTGCAGGGTCACGGTTCCGTTGCCGTCGCCGAGGACGGTGGAGACCAGTTCGCTGATCCTGCCCTGGGGCAGGGTGATGTCGGCGTCCCGGGTCTCGGTGCCGGCGTCGGTGATGGTCTGTGAGGTCTGGTAGTCGAACCCTGAGTTCAGGGCGGTCTGGAGCACGACCTCGGGGGAGACTTCCCCGGCGACGAGTCCGAGCAGGTTGACCAGAAGGTCGGTGCTCAGGGGGATGTTGAGGACGGGAAGTCCGAGGACCGCCGCGCTGTGCTGGACGGCGTTGGTGGTCTCTGCCTCGTCGACCGCGGCGTCCTGGATAGGTTTGAGGGCCTCTGTGGCGTCCCCGACCGTCGTCCCGGATTCCGCGGTCCCGGTCAGTGCCTGCAGCTCCTCGTCGGTGCCGTAGTAGGTGTTGAGGTCCACGTCGGTGATGACACCGTCGACCGACCCCGAGCCCGAGTACTGCCAGAATGTGACCTCGTCCCAACCTCCGGGGATCTGGTCGGGCAGGGAGCTGTTGTAGTACGCCAGCCACAGCGGGTACTCGGAGAACTCGGTCGTGTTGCCCATCTGACCGACCCAGAAGGAGTAGTAGGTGTAGATGATCGGGTCGCGGCCGGTCAGGGTCTTGATCTCGTCGATCCACTCACGGACCCAGTTCTGCAGTTCCGTGGGGCCGAGGCCGCCGGTCTCCTCGAGGTCGAGGGTGGGGGGCAGGGACGGGCTGACGCCGGTGGCGAGCTGGGCCGCGTAATACCTGGCCTGGGTACGGGCGTCGATCTCGGGCTTGGCGTAGTGGTAGCTGCCGGGGGTGATGCCGGCGGCGGCGGCCTTGGCCGAGTCCGAGGAGAAGTAGGGGTTGGTGTAGCCGGTTCCCTCGGTTGCCTTGATGAAGGCGAAGGACTGGCCGGAGGCGGCGACGGCGTCCCAGTCGATCGCGGCTCCGCCGGGATGCTGGTGGCTGGCGACGTCGATACCGTCGAGGGCCCACGAGGGGACGGGGAGGACATCCGTGGCGACAAGCGCGGCGACGGCGGCGGCCGATCCCATGAGGACGGTGGCGGTGAGTCGGGCGGGAGTGGTGGTGCGCGCGTGGCGGCGCCAGGGAAGAGAACGCATGAGCATCACCCTACACAGGTTCCCCGTGAGTCACACCAGTAACACCGGAATGGTGGGGTGCATATCACAGCGCCGTCGGTGGATCACAGACCTGTGATTTCCGTCCTGTCCGCCCCGGCGGCGGCGTCACCAGATCGTGACCCGCCTGTCCTCGTCAAGCCACATGCCGTCGCCGGGGGCGACGTCAAAGGCCTCGTAGAATTCCGCGACATTACGCGCGACCACATTGCACCGGAACTCGCCCGGCGAATGCGGGTCGGTCGCGATGTACTGGGCGGCCATCTGTGGCCGGATCGCCGTCTGCCAGATCCTCGCCCACCTCAGGAAGAAACGCTGCAGCACGGTGTACCGGGTGTCCGGGTCGGCATCCGGGATCCCCTCCACCGTCGCGGTCGGTGCGGTGTCCACGGTCAGTCCCTGCCCGGCCAGCCACCTCTTCAGCGCGACGACGGCGATGCCCAGTCCGCCGAGGTCGCCGATGTTCTCACCGAGGGTGAACCGGCCGTTGACCTTGTGCGCGGTCTGGCCGCGGTCGACGAGTCCGGTGGGGACGAGACCGTCGTACTGGGCGACGAGCCTGTCGGTCAGGCTGGTGAACGCCTTCCGGTCCGCGTCACTCCACCAGTCGTTGAGGTTTCCCTGCCCGTCATACCTGGAGCCCTGGTCATCGAAACCGTGCCCGATCTCGTGCCCGATGACCGCCCCGATCGCACCGAAATTCCCGGCCATGTCGGCGTCCGGGTCGAAGAACGGCGGGCGCAGAATCGCCGCAGGGAAGGTGATGTCGTTGCGGACGGGATTGTAGAAGGCGTTCACCGTCTGTGGCGTGGTGAACCACAGGTCAGGATCGGAGGGCCTGCCGAGCTTGGAGACCTCGAACTCGTGGTTGAACCGGGTGACTGTCCGGTAGTTGGCCAGCAGGTCGGCCCCGGCCGGACTGAACTCCACACCGGAGAAGTCCCGCCACACGTCCGGGTAGCCGATCCGGGCGCGGAAGGTCGTGAGCTTCTCCAGAGCCTTCTCCCGGGTCTCCGGGGTCATCCACTGCAGTTCGCTGATTCTCTCCCGGTATGCGGCGAGGAGATGGTCGACGAGCTCCTCCATCTGCTTCTTGTGTGCCGGCGGGAAGTGCCTCTCCACGAACACCCTGCCCACTTCTTCACCGATGGTGCCGTTGACCAGGGACAGGCCCCGCTTCCACCGGTCGCGCTGCTCGGTGGCCCCGGAGAGGGTGCGACCGTAGAAGTCGAAGGACGCCGCGGAAATCTCCCTCGTCAGCAGACTGGCCCGGGCGGTGACGACCCTCCAGTAGGCCCACAGTTTCCACTCGTCGAGGTCGTGGGACCGGTAACCGTCGCCGCCGGGACCGTCGGGGACCATGGTCGCCACATGCTCCAGGTAGTCGGGCTGGCTGACGATCACCACCGGGGCGTTCTCCGGGGTGATACCCACCCCGCGGAGCCAGTCGGCGAAGGGGAATGCGGTCGGCAGGGCGTCATGGGCGGTGGGATTGTAGGTCTTCTCGGCGTCCCGGCTGGCCACCGTGTCCCAGTGGCCTTTCGCCAGGTCAGTCTCGAAGGCGATGAGTGCGTCTGCGGCATCCGCGGCGGCGTCGGGTCCCGTGCCCGCGAACCTGCCGGGGCGTTGCCGGGACTCGGTCAGTTCGAGGAACCGGGCGACGAACCCCCGGTACTCGGTGCGGGTCTCAGCGTGCTGGTCCTCACGGTAGTAGGCCTCGTCGGGCAGGCCCAGTCCACTCTGGACCAGGTAGGGGACCTCGGTGCCGGGTCCGTCACCGGAACCTCCGGCGTCCTTCTCGGTCCAGAACCCCACGACACCGCCGACTCCGCTGCGGTCCAGGTCCGCCAGGGCGGCGACCAGGGAGTCGAGGTCCTCCGCGTCACGGACAGGGTCGAGGTCGGCGTCCAGTACCCCCAGGCCGGCCTGTTCGATGCCGTTGTCGCCGTCCTCGTCCATGAAGGAGTGGAAGAGCGCCCCGATGCGGGTGTCCGGTGAGGCCTCCTCCACGACGGCTTTCACGTCCAGTTCGGCACGGTCACGCAGGGCGTGGAAGGTGCCGTCGACGGCCCGGTCGGCGGGAATCTCGTGGGAGGAGAGCCAGGGGCCGTTGACGTGCCGGTACAGGTCGTCCGCCGCACGGGGGGTGGGGCGGGGCGCCTCGGTGATGTTGTCGGGGACAGGGGTGGCTACGGGGTCAGTCATGGCCACCACTGTAGGTCAGGTCAGTTCATGTCGAACTTCATCGGCCCGTTGAACCACAGTCCGCTGCGGCTGACGGTCTCGGAGTCCACCTCCGCGGTCTTCGGGGTTTCACCGGTCGATGACGTGAAGACCGTCAGTTTCGACAGCACACCCCAGTCCCGCTGCCAGTCGTCCTGAAGGTACGTCGGCATCTCCTCGGCTCTGGTGGTCATCTGCATCAGTCCGCCGGCACCGCCGCCGTAGTAGCTCTGGACGGGCGAGTGCTCCTTCTTCGCCGTGTGGTCCGGGGAGATCTGGAACTGGGCGATCTCGGCGACGCCGGCACGGTGGTCGAACGGGCGCTGGCAGGGGAACTGCAGCGGGGTACCCCAGTCGATCAGGGCGGGCACGTCGGGGGTGACGATGTCGTTCATGTCCACCAGGGTGGGTACCCGTGGCGGGGTGAAGGCGAGCCACTGGTTCGGGGTGACGTTCCGGTCCTCGGCGACGATCCGGACGACGTCGGCGTCCGCCGGTATCTGGTCCATGGGGACCCGCAGGTTGCGCCACTGGGGGGAGGTCTCGATGTCCATCGGGACGATCTCTCCCATGACCTCGAAGGAGTTCTCCCCGGTGCCGCCGGTGGACCGGCCGTACTCCACGGTGATGTCCTGGCCGTACTTGTAGACGCCGTTGATGTCGTTGTGGGCGACGATGCCTGCCGCTGAGATGACCAGCAGTGGAGCGTCCGCGCGCCGTTCCGGCAGGGTGTACCACGAGGTGGTGGTCCCGGCGACCTCCTGGAGGCCGTCGGTGTAGGAACCGACGACCGGGACCCGGCTGCGGTCGATCCCGAAGGGCAGGGTCGCGTAGGACCCGTTGACGCCCACGGTGGCCTGCAGTCCGCCGGAGGTCCCGTCCCCGTTGGTGGCCTCGTCGGAGCTCCCGAAGGTGCCGCTGGTCGTCGCGGCGGTGGCCGGTGACCCGGTGCCGGAGTCGTCCCCGTCGTCCTCGAGGTCGGCGGGAATGTTGTTGGGGTCGAATCCGCGCGTGGAGCTGTCCACGAGGGAGTCCCTGAGATCCCGGCCGTCAGCGGGGGTGAGGAAGGAACTGTTCGTGTCGGACTCGACACGGACGTCGGAGGCGAGGTTGCAGGTGTCTCCGGTGAGGGCCTCGACATTGCCCTTGCCCACGGTGTACGCCGGCCACTGGGCCAGGAAGCCCTTGCCGAGCGAGGCCAGGTTGAACAGGACGACCACGGAGGTCAGGACGGCGATGGGTGCCGCGGCGACCTTGGTCAGCCGGCGGGCCTCCGCGGAGTTCTCGTCGGCGACCTCGGCCAGTTCCGACGCCGTGGTGGCGTTCGCCTCACGGATGTCGGAGCGGAAACCGACGAGGACGCCGAAGAACATGACCAGCACCGACAGCACCATCATCACCGTGGACGCCTCGATGCCTCCGATCTGGATCGATTTGTCGAACCAGGGGACCCCGAAGCTGGAGATGTACCACCAGCCGTTGGTTCCGGAGAGGCAGAAGGCGAACAGCAGGAGAGTGGCGCCGAGGAAGACGATCCGGTTACGTGCCGACCTCATCGCCAGGGTGGACGCCGCCACCGCTGCGAGTGCGGCGAGTCCGGCGGCGAGTCCGGCGTACACCCCGAAGTGGTGCGTCCACTTCGTGGGCGTGAAGGTCATGAAGAACATGGTGCCGATCACCACGAGGGTGAGGCGGACGGCGGGACCGTTGGCGGTGCCGGGGATCCGGCGGTTGCGCAGCATCGAGGCGATGACCACGCCCAGGCAGAAGATCATCATCAGCACGCTGAACCGGCGGGGGAAGGAGCCGTCGACCGTCTGTTTCAGCAGTTCGGTGTAGCGGACCGGTTCGTCGTACCAGGACAGTGCCGGTCCGACGGCACTGCGCACCCGGATCGCCTCGATGACGGTCCGGAGGGTCTGGTCACCGAAGACGCAGATGAGCACGGCGGTGCCGGCGGCGAGGAACGGTGCGACCTGCGCCAGAACCGCCCCGGCGATGCGCCACCTCGACGCTCCCTTCGGGGCGCCCAGTCCGGGCAGCCGACGTATGACGATCCGTATCAGACCGGACAGGGCGGCCAGCAGGGCGGCGACGGCCATCAGACCGGTGGGACCTGCGGCGAGGGAGAGGGACGCCACAATCACACCGAACGCGGCCGGCAGGAGCCTGCTCGTGGCGATCGCACGTTCCATGCACACCCAGGTCAGCAGTGCTCCGAGGGCGATGACCGGCTCGGGCCGGGTCCCGTTGTTGAATGTCATCCAGAACACGAGGAACACTGCGGCGGCGGTCCAGTGGGCGACCTTCCGACGGTTCAGCGGCGCCCCGAGCCGGGGCAGCACCTCCCGGGACAGCAGCATCCAGACGAGGAAACCGGCGATGAGTTCCGGCAGCCTGATCCAGATCGATGCGCTGGAGACGTGGGTCATCAGCGCCAGCAGGTCGTAGTAGGGCGCCCCGAACGGTGACTCCGGTACGCCGAACCACCGGTAGTAGTTGGCCATGTAGCCGGATTCGACACTGACCCTCGCCATGGTAAGCAGGTAGCCGTCGTCGGAGGTGTTGGCGCCGATGAAGTACCAGACCAGGAGGACGACGCCGACCACGGCGTCCAGCCAGCGGGGACGCCACCAGTTCTCCGGGAGGAAGCGGTGACGCGTCTTCGTCTTCCCGTCGAGACAGTCCATCCGGTGGAGGGCGGCGAGGGAGATGACGGTGAAGATGAGGCCGAGCAGTGCCGCCGTGTACTTCGTGACGGACGGCGAGGAGGTGAACCGGGAGTCGACGGTCACGTCGACCTTGAGGCCGGCGTTGACGGCGTCCTGCGTGTTCTCCGGGGTGTCCGCCATTTCGGTGTAGATACCCGTGAGCATCGGACGCATGTCCTTGATGTCCGCGCCCTCCAGGGCCTCACCGTCGGGGCCGACGAGGGCTGCGCCGTCGGGGTCACCGGGGTCGGTTCCCTCGGCGGGGATCCAGGCGCGGGACTTCGTGAAGTCCGAGTACACCCGCAGCACCGAACCGTCCGGCAGGGAGTTGACCGTGTCCTGGTCGAGGGTGAGCAGCACCGAGTTGCGGTTGACCACGTCCAGCCCGTTCGGGGTGGAGCGGACGAACAGACCGCGCAGGGTCTGGTCCTCGGAGTCCTCCGGGACCGTGGACAGCACCGTGGTCTGGCGGGGGTTGAGGTCACGGACCTCGGACACCGGGAGGGTGATGTCCAGCTTCTCCGGCTGGTACGCCATCAGCGGTGAGGTGACGCTGCGCAGGTCACCACCCTGGGGCCAGGAGTAGCTGGTCTGGTCCTGCTGGACCGGGAGCACCGGCAGCAGGCAGAACATCAGCATGCCGAGCAGACCCGACACGATCGCGGTGAGCTTCAGCCGGGACGGGTTACCCGACGTGGCTGACCGTGAGGGGGACGCGTCGGGGGAAACTTCATCGACTCGTGACATAGGTGGACATGTTACGGCAGGAAGTCAGGGGCGACGAAGCGGACGGAACGGGGTGTCGGCCGCAGTCACCGGGAACGGACCACGACGACGAGGTCCCCGACCTGGGTCAGCTCCCAGGGAGAGGTGGTGGTCCCTGAACCGGAACCGGACCCGGATCCTGAACCGGTCCCCGTGGGGGAGAAGGCGCTGCCGGGGAACTCGACGTCCCGGAAGCGGACGTTCGGTTCATTCGGGAAGATGTCGTCGACCATGTGGAACACGAGGGACCCGTCGACGACGGTGCGGTCACCGTCCCGGGTGAGGGTGCCGTGGAGGAGAAGGGCGTCGGGCGCCTTCCAGCCGTGGTCCTGTTCGGCACGGTCCATGGCCCTGACGAGGGCGTCGGGGTCGGTGATCCGCGACCAGGACTCGATCTCCGCGTTACGGGCGTCGAACATCCCCAGGGGGTTGGCGTAGTGGGCGGTGAGCGCCTGGTAGCCGTGGTACGGGTAGTAGGACATGAAGTTCGGCTCGTCGGTGAGCACCACGTGGGAGCTGCGGTCGTCGCCGAGGGACCGGCGCAGGATCTCGTCGACGGTGCCGAATTCCGCGGACCGGTCCGGGGCCTGGCCGTCGGCCCGCACCCCGTCACCGTCGGTGTCGGTGTACGCGATGTCGAACAGGGCACGGTCCTGGTGGTCGCGGAACTCGGAGGGGACCCGGGCGATCAGGGCGGTGGTGGCCACGCCGAACAGCACCAGGGCCACGGGGACGGTGCGGCGCAGCAGCCCGGGGAAGGATGTCAGACCGGGAAGGTCGCGCAGGCCGGGGCGGGAGAACAGTGACGGCAGGTTGTGCCACAGCTCGGACAGGGCCAGGACGCCGCCCGTGGCCAGGATGAGCACCAGCGGGGACTCCACCCGGAATCCCAGCAGCGTGGTCCCGGCGAGGGGGGCGGTCATGGACAGCAGCATCCACAGGTAGCAGGTGACGACACCCGCGCCGAGGGCGAGGGCTGTCCGCTGCCGCCGGCGGACGACGAGCCACACGAGGCAGATGAGACTGAGTACCCCCAGCAGGCTGACCTCGAAGAACGGGAAGGGAAGCTCCGTCCCCGCCTCAGGAAGGTAGTGCTGGGCCCGTCCGCGGACCACGCCTCCCGGGCCGTCCCCTGCGTCGGAGGTCAGGACCCGGTAGAGGTACGGGGCCCAGCCGACTAGGGCGACCGCCACCGCGGTCACCCCGGTGACGACCAGACGGACCAGCGGGGCGGACGCCGCGGACCTGTCCCCGCTCCTGCCCCTGCTCCTGCCCCTGTCCCCGCTCCGGCCTCGGGCACGCCACGCGGCGGCGAGTGCGATGACGACCACGGACAGTGCACTGACCGCGGTGAACAGGGTGTAGGTGTTGGCGGACACGCCGAGGAAGAGTCCCAGTCCTGCCATGGACAGGCGACTGCCGTGCACCGCCCGGTCCGCGAGCAGGAGAGCGGCGGGCATCCCGAGCGCGACCACGGCGGAATAGGGTTCCTCAGGAGCGGTGGCCAGCAGTACGGCGGTGGACACGAACGCCACGAGTACACCCTGGAGGAGTGATCCGGTGAGTCTCTGCCAGACCGGGACGAGGACGGCCGCCGCCGCGGCGATCGTCGCGAGTGCCCAGGGCTGGTAGGCGGCCCACCCTTCAAGACCGGTGATCCTCGCGAAGAAACCTCCGGTGAGGAACCACAGGCGCGGGTAGAACCCAGGGATGTCGGCGTAGGTCATGTCCCCGTAGCCGGGGGTGTCCGTCATCCTGGTGAGCAGCTGGGTCCGGAACGCCTGGTCCACTCCACTGCCGCCGAGGTAGAGCCTGGTGGAGGCCAGCGGAACGGCGAGGATCGCGACGACCAGTCCGGCGGGGGCGGCCCAGGCGAGGACTTCGCGGAGTGCCGCGGACACCCGTCCCCGGCGGTCTGCGGACCTGCTCGCGGTGCCGTCCCCGGTGCGCAGGACGTGGAGGAGAACCACAGTGGCGGTCACGACCACGACAGTGGTGACGGTGGACAGTCCGCGCAGGACGTTGGATGTGGTGAAGGCGGGGAGGGTGGCGTGGTGGAGCAGGTACCAGGCGCAGAGGGTCAGCAGCGCACCGGTCGCACCTGCCGCCGCCGTCCGGCCGAGGAACGGCAGCAGACCGGACGGCGGGCGGGTGGTGGAGTCTGTCATGCCCGGAATCTTCTCACACCGGGCGTCCGACTCACCGTTTACGGGGGTTGAGCAGGATGCCGCGGATACCGGAGTGGAAGCCGTCCCGCAGCCTCACCCGCTGGTTCTCGGTGAGGGTGAACTCGTGGAGTGTCTCACAGGCGAACTGCACGAGCGGCCTGTCTATGGACGGAGGCAGTCCGCCCCCCGAGAGGATGTGGACGTCCTGCCGCTGGTCGGCGGTGGCTGCGTGCTCGTACCACCAGACCGCGTACTGCTGGCCGACGTCGAAGGGACTCTGTTCCCCGGCGGTCTGCCAGATTTCGGTGGGCAGGGGGATGTACCTGCTGCGGGGACGCCGTCGTGGCGCCATCATCGACGGATTCGGTCGCGCGGGTTCGTCGTCGGAGGATTCCGGTGCGGCACCGGGCGTCAACGGGGCAGGGTCGGCGGGTTCACCGGTACGTTCCCGGGACCCCTGTTCCGGTTCCACCGGAGCCCCGGGGGAAGGGAGGACGCCGGCAGCGAGATCTGCCGGGGTCACGGGGGAGGGGGCGCGCCGGGAAGGAGGGGTCTGTCCGGAGCCCGGCCCGGTGACGGCGTCCCGCCCCCGATCCGTGGCGCCGCTCTCTGTACCGTTCCCGTCGTTTCCGGTGCGGGCTTCTGCCGTTGTTCCCGCTGTTCCCGCTGTTCCTGCTGTTCCCGCGGTGCCCCGGTCGGAGGTCTGCCCGGCCGGAGACGGAGTTCTGGTGCGTCCCTTCCTCAGTCCCGGGATGACCGAGGTTCCGCTGAGATCCTCGACGGGTTCGGCGTCCCCGATGGGCTTGTAGCGGGCCCTGCTCTCCGGGGGAACGTTCTGCGGGGGAACGTCGTCACCGGCCTGCCCGGGCAGGTTGTCCGGTGTCCGGTCCACCCCGAGGTCTACCGTCACGTCGACGACAGTGGTTTCAACCCTGTGCTCCACCGTGTGCCCGGCACCTGCAGACCCTGCCGTGTCTGTGGCGCCGACAGTATCGCCGGTGTCTGTGGTGGTTCCGCGGGTCTCGTGCCCGGGAGAGCACGGTGTCGCCGGGGGCAGGGGCCCCTCGAGGACCTGCAGGCGCATGCAGTCCCGGAAGTCCTCGCGGGGGTCGAGGATCGTCGTCGAGTCGCAGGCGAAGCGGAGGTTGGAGGACATGGAGTCCCATCCGAAGCCGTAGAGGTGCACGCGGACGCCGGCGTCGACCGCCTCCTCGACACCGGGGATCATGTCGGCGTCACCGGACACGAGAATGATGTCGCTGCACATTCCGGTCAGCGCCGCCTTGACCATGTCGGCGACCAGGCGGGTGTCCACCGCCTTCTGGGTCCGCCGGTCGCCCCATTCGATGAGCTGACCTGCCCGCAGCTGGACTCCCGGTTCAGATCTCAGGGCACGTTGGTACCGGTGCGGGCCGGAGTCCGGGATACCGTCGTACCAGTTCTGCCGGTGCACGGGTTGGTCGAGCTGGTTGACCGCCATGCGTTGGATCTCTCTCACCACCTCCGGCAGGTCGATCTCCAACTGCGATCTCGCCCCGGTCTCCCACGAGTTGTAGAAGCTGGCGAGCAGGTAGGAGGTGTCGACGAAGACGAGGGTGCGCTCAAGCATGATGACCGTTCCTTGATAACTGTTATTGGAGTATGTTCACGGTCCAGTGTGCACCAAGGGCTACGGGAGATGCGCACGGCAGCGGCTGCGACGATGGGCCGAGAGCATGCGGGGAAACGGTGGAGGAGCGGTCCTGCGTGCGGAGAAGCGGGCGTGAACAGGGACTTCCCGGACGGGCCTGTGAGGGACGTGGTGTTCGGCGACTGTGGAACGGGGAGGGCCGGGACGACGGGGAGGACGCCGGGGCCGGTGCGCCGGCCCGGATGGAACACCGGCGGGCAGAAGCGTCGGGAGCAGGAGGGAACACCGTTGCGTTCCCGGCGGCGCACGGGGTACCCTCGTCCGGGTCAGCGTGCCGTCCGTTACGGTCGGCGGTCCTCTCCCGAGGGTGGTCACCGCAGCTGAGGAGCGGCACGGTGTGCGCAGTACGAAACGTCGGGAAACAGAGCGTTTACCGGGCGGACATCCATGGTTTGCCTCTGAGGTGCCGGGTGTTGTACAGTATCGCTCACAGCCACTTCGTGCCTCACCTGCTCAAGGGTGAGTGGTTCGTGGTGTGCGGTTGTTGTTTGAGAACTCAATAGTGTGATGAACCAAGTTTTTACAAGTCGCAGATGATGCAGACGGTTCGGATGGTCCCGGCAAGTGGGTGACTGCTTGTTAAATATGGACGGGGGCAGGACGCCCGCCGCAGGCCCCGCGTCCACGGCAGCGCAGGGCGGCAACCGTGACAGGGGACGGCGTTCCCGACCGCCACGTGCCCGGGACCTGGACACGATACAGGTCGGGGACGACGAGATCGACCTCTCCGCCTGCTCCCAGCTCGTCGACGCCTCCCAGACCAGGGCGGTCGCCGCACTCCTCCCGCTCATCGCCGCGGAGCCCGGGCCACTCAGCTCACGGGCCCGGCGCGTACACGACCGGATCACCACCGACGGCTGGGACAGGCTGCCCCGGGTGACCGGGTCGTTGGCCCTGCCGAGGGTCCACGAGATCACCGCCGCGGTCAACCGGTGGCGGGGACTGCGGATACAGCGTCCCGGACTCTCTCAGGCCACCGGGTCAGTGGACAGCCCTGCCCTCCGTGACCCGCAGCAGCACCATCGTCACGATCCCGGCCACCAGAGCCCAGAAAGCCGCGCCGACGCCGAAGAACGTCGTCCCTGACGCCGCCACCAGGAAAGTGACCACGGCCGGAAGGCGGAGGCGGGGGTCAGACCAGGCTCCTTCGACCGCGCCCCCGAAAGCTCCGAGCAGTGCCACCCCCGCCACAGCGGCGAGCAGCCCCTGCGGCGCCGTGGAGGCCAGCACCACGATCGCGGACGCCGAGACCGCGAGCACCAGGTAGGTTCCCCCCGACCAGACGGCGTTACGCCAGCGTCGGTCCTTGTCCACACCCGTCTCCGGTGAGGCGGCCAGGGCGGCGGAGATGGCTGCCAGGTTCACCGGGGATCCCCCGGCAGGGGCGGCGACCAGACTGCCGATCCCCGTGGTCACCAGGGAGTCACGCCAGGGAGTGCGGTAGCCGTAGCTCTTGAGCACCGCCACCCCCGGCAGATTCTGGGACGCCATGGTCACCACGTACAGCGGCAGTGCGATCCCTGCCAACGCCCCCGGACTGAACGACGGGGAGGTGAACTCGAGTGACGGCAGCATCTCCGCGGTGTCCAGCGACACGGAACTGTCGGTGAGGACATGGACAGCGATGACCACCCCGGCGGCGAGGAAGGTCAGTGGTACCGCCCACCGTGGCAGCAGCATGGTACCGACGAGCCACACCACCAGCACCGGGGCGACCGCCACGGGGGAGTCCCCGAGACCGGTCACCGCCTTCATGCACAGCGGCATCAGAACACCGGCGAGCATCGCCTGGGCCAGTGGGGCGGGGATGGAGGACGCCACGCGCCCGAGGGCAGGCCAGAGCCCCGACAGTATGAGCAGGAGGGCGCAGACGATGAAGGCGCCGACAGCGTCTCCGAAGCCGTCGGCGGAGGCACCCGCGGTGCCGAGAATCGCACCACCGGGGGTTGACCAGGCCGTGGTCACCGGGATCCGGTGACGCAGGGCGAGCCACAGGGTGGTGGCTCCGACGACGACGCACAGCACCAGCAGTCCGCTGGCCGCCTGGGCGTCAGAGGCGCCGACGGCGCGGAGGCCGGTGAGGATCACCACGAATGAACTGGTGAACCCGACCAGTGCCGTCACCGTGCCGGCGGAGGCTGAGGCTGCGGCAGATGCGGGGGTTGAACCGGTAGTTGACACAGTTTCCGCATACTAGTCGGACGGACCGTGCCCGGAACAGTGTCACGGACTGCGCCGCCCGGCGGGGTCAGCTGAGATTGTCACCGGACGGGGAGACGAGAATCTTCACGGCCGTCTCATTGCGGTTGATCAGCGTGTCGAATCCTTCGTCGACCAGACCTTCCAGCCCGATCTTTCCGGTGATGAACGGCTTCAGGTCGATCTTCCCGGACTCGACCAGCCGGATCGTCGCCGGATGGGAGTTGACGTAGCCGATGGTGCCGCGCAGGTCGATCTCCTTCATGACCAGTTCATGCATGTTGAAGTCCGACCGGTGGCCCCAGATCGAGACCACGACGATCACCCCGGTGGGGCGTACGGCCGCCATGAGGGTGTCGAGCACCACCTGGACGGAGGTGCACTCGAAGGCGACGTCCGCTCCCCTGCCGTCGGTGAGCTTCTTCACCTCTTCGACGACGTCAACCTCGGCGGGGTTCAGCGCCACCGCGGCGACACCGGAGTCCAGGGCCTTCTGACGGCGCAGCGGGGACAGCTCCGACATGACGACCTTCACACCCATGGCGTTGAGCACTGCGGCGGTGAGCAGTCCGATCGGGCCGGCGCCGCCGATGAGTGCGACCTTGCCCGCCCCGTTGTGCTCGGTGATGCCGGAGCGCTTCACGGCGTGGTAGCCGACGGAGAGCGGCTCGATGAGCGCGGCCTCGTCGAGCGGCAGGGAGGGGTCGATCTTGTGCACCCAGCGACGGCGCACGACAATGTTCTCGGCCAGTCCACCGCCACGGCCGGCGAGCCCGATGAAGTTCATGTCCTCGGACAGGTGGTAGGTGTCGTTGTTCTCGGACGTGTCCACGTCATCACGGATGATGTACGGCTCGACCACCACGTGGTCACCGACCTCCAGGTCGTCGACCCCGTCCCCGACCTCGGAGATGACACCGGAGAACTCGTGTCCCAGGGTGACCGGGGCGGTCTCCCCGGAGATCGGGTGAGGGGTGTCCGCGGTGGGGCAGAAAATCGGACCGTCCAGGTACTCGTGGAGATCGGTGCCGCAGATCCCGCACCATGCGACATCGATGCGCACGGTGCCCGGTTCCAGGGGCTGGGGGTCGATGTCCTCGATACGGATGTCGTGGTTGCCGTAGTAACGGGCTGCCTTCACGGGATTCACCTTTCAGCGATGGTGTCAGTTTCCCCGCCAATGGTATGTCCGTCCCCGCCCCCGTGTCCCTGAGCGGGGGTACCCGTCCAGCACCGTCGGACCGGACACATAAGATCCTGCGATGGGTGGAGCCGGTCCCACGCCTGCTCACACCCTGTCGAGCATCTCCACCAGCAGGTCGGCGTACCCGGGGGCGGTGTCCTGCACCACCCGCACCGTCGCCCCCTCGACGTCGCCCCGGACACGGCGTTGACTGCGCAGGTCGCAGACCGTCTGGCCACGGCACGGGCCCCGGGTGCAGTCAACCTCCACCGGCACCCGCGGCGCTGTGACGGTCCGGTGTTCGCCGAGCATCACCGCCGCCGCCAGCGGATCATGCAGTGCCGCGGCACGGCGACCCAGCACCACCCGTTCATAGAAGTCGAGGTAGGTGTCGAGCATCTGCCCGCAGGCCCGGGCGAAGGCTGATCCGGAGGCGCACAGCCGGAGCCGTCGGCTTTCGTCGAGGGTCTGCTGCATCGTCGCGTCCAGGGGAACCAGGGTCAGCGGCCAGGACGCCGTGACCGTGATCTGCGCGGCCTCCGGATCGTGGACGATGTTCGCCTCCGCGACGGCGGTGGCGTTGCCGGGCACCAGTGCCGCACCACCCATCACCGTCACACCCGCCACCCTGGTGACCAGTGAGGGATCCCGCTGCAGGGCCAGTGCCAGGTTGGTCAGCGGTCCGACCGCCAGGATCTGCAGTTCCCGGGGGTGGCGGTGGGACAGGCGAAGCAGCATGTCCGCGGCGTCCTCCACCACCGGCCCGCAGGCAGGCCGTGGAAGGGAACCGCGCAGACCTCCGATCCCGTCTGTCCCGTGGACCGCGACCGCGCCGCCGGCGAAGTCCCCGACCAACGGTGACGCCGCACCGACGGCGACCGGGACATCGGACCTACCTGCCAGGGTGAGCAGGCGCAGAGTGTTCTCCGCCGCGCCTGCGGCGTCGGTGTTGCCGTGGACGGTACCGATGCCGACGAGGTCGGCCCGTGGGGACGCCAGCAGGTGACCGAGGGCGAGAGCGTCATCGACTCCGGTGTCGCAGTCCAGGTACACGGGCACGGTCACAGGGGTTCCTTTCGGGCGGTGTTCGTCTCAGGCGATGTTCTTCGCCAGTTCCTTCTGTCGTGCGGCGGCTTTCATCCGGATCTCCCCGGTGTCGACGGTGACCACCTCACCGTCCTTGACCACGGTGGCACCGTCGACCAGCACCCGGTCGACATCCCTGCCCGAGGCGCACTCGAACAGGAACGCCTCCGGTGAACTGTAGGCCCAGGCGTCCGGACTGTCGGTGCGTAACAGTACGACGTCGGCCCGCTTGCCGCTCTCCAGGGTGCCGGTGTAGCTGTCTGCGGCCATCGCCCGGGCACCTCCGAGCACCCCCATGCGCAACGGTTCCTCCAGGCCGATCCCGTCACGGTTGTGGACGGTCATCCCCTCGACATGCTCCTGTCCCACCCTGGCTATGGCGGCGACCCGGAAGAGATCGAGGGTTCCGGCGTTGGCGACCCCGTCGGTTCCCAGGCCGATGTTCACCCCACGCCGCCACATGCGTACCGCCGGCGGGGTTCCTATGGCGTAGTTGCCTTTCGCGCAGTGGCAGGCGGAGACGCCGTGGACCACATACTTCGTGATGTCCTCGTCGCCGGCGAGGATCGAGTGGGCACCGTGCAGGGTGTCGTCGAAAACTCCGAGATCGAGGAGGTAGTCGACCGGCCTCTTCCCGAAGTTCTCCAGGGCGTAGTCGATCTCGTAGGTTCCCTCCACCAGATGTGTGTGGACCTTCACCCCGTGGCTCCTGGCCTCCCTGTGGATGCCCTGCACCAGTTCCGGGGTACAGGTGATGATCTGGCGCAGAGACATGCAGGCGGTGACGCGGGTCGACCCGTCCGGATCCTTCGGCCACCGTTCGACAAGCTCGACATTGCGCTGCAGCGCCTCGTCGGTGGTCATCGTCATGGAACCGGGAATCCGGTTCCCCCCGTCCATGGTCGACAGGGAGACCGCCCCGCGGATCCCGGTGGTGACCGCGGCCTCCGCCATCTGGTCGGGGTGCGGTCCCCCTGCCTCGAAGAATGAGGTTGTGCCGCTGGTGAGCATGGCACTGTAGGCGAGTTCGCCGGACAGGCGGACGTCGTCGGGGGTGAGCCCGTTCTCGAAGGGAACGAGGTACTCCTGCCAGGTCGGTGAGCGCAACGGCCGAGTCATCCCGAGGGTGGGCAGCAGTCCGCGCATGAGGGTCTGGGCGGTATGGAGGTGCGCGTCCGTCAGCCCCGGCATCGCGATCCTGCCGGAGGCGAAGATCCGTTCGGCGGGACTGTACCTCCCCCTCAGATCGGAAGTCGTCCCCACCTCGACGATCTTTCCTCCGTGCACGGCCAGTGCGCCGTCCGGGATGACCGTTCCCCTGTCGTCGAAGGTGACGACATAGGCGTTCTGGATGAGTGTGTCGATCTCCTGTGGTTGCTGAATCATTGTCTTCCTTCTGTTACCAGTTACCGGGCGCCGAGTCGGCGCATGAGGATTCGGTCGATGACTCCGAGAACACCGCTGAGGATGAGAGCCACGGCCGCGAGAAGAATGCCTGCGGTCCACAGCAGGCTGTAGTCGGCATTCGTGGCAGCCAGGGTGAGCATGTATCCCAGCCCGTTTCCGGTGGACAGCCACTCGGCCAGGGTGGCGCCTGCGAGAGCACCGGGAACCGCGACCTTTGCCGCGGTGACCATCGCCGGGACCGCGTAGACGGACTTCACCCTGAGGATCGCCTGCCAGGTGCTGCCGCCCGAGACCTTGACGACGTCCACGGCACCCGAGGGTGTCGCCTGCAGTCCCTGCAGGACGGTGACGAGCGTGGGGAAGAATGTCACGAGTGTGACGATGATCGTCACGCCCACCAGTCCCCGTCCGAACAGGACGACCATCAGGGGTATCAGGGCAGCGACAGGAACTGAACGGAGTATGACCGCCAGGGGCATGACCGCTGTCCGGACACGGGGAAACGCGTCCAGGGCGACGGCCGCAGCCACCGCGACGACGAAGCCGACGATGAAGCCGATCCCGGCGTCGACGAGTGTCTGCCCCAGAGCACGGCCGAACTCCGACCAGAACGCTGACGCGGGGGCCCCGGTCATCGGGTGGCCGGAGGTCATCATCTGCCACACATCGGCGGGACTCTTGGTGAAGAACGCCTCGAAACCGAAGACGCTGCGCAGCGACTGCCAGCCGCCCAGCAGCACCGCCGCCGTGATGACGGCTGTGACAGCCATGGTGCGGCCGGACTGCCTGTAGTCGTCCGCGCCCGCCATGGCCGTACCGACGGTCGATTCGCCGGCCGCCCACGGGACCAGCAGTTTTCCTGCCAGGGCAACAACGGCGTAGCCGAGGGTGGCGACGAGCCCCACCACCACGGCGACAGCCCAGGTGCGGTTGATCTCGAAACTCTGCTGGGCATTGACCAGCACCACCCCGAGTCCCCGGTGGGCTCCGAAGAATTCGCTGATCAACGAGCCGAGGACTGAGGCAGGTACGGCGATCTGGAGAGCAGAGACGAATGCCGGCGCCGCAGACGCGATTCTCACACGCAGCAGGGACTGCCAGGCACCGCCGCCGGCCACGTGGACGACGTCGAGGGCACTGCGGTCCGCCTGCCGCAAACCGAAGAGAATGCCGACCAGGGCCGGATAGTAGACCTGCAGGGCCGTGATGACGACCCGGCCGGTGTCATTGGACAGGGAGACCACGAGGATCGGGGCGATCGCCACGGTGGGCACGACATGGATCACCACGGCCACCCGCATGATCACCGACTCCGCCGGGCGGACCAGCAGGCCGAGGACCGCCAACGGGATGACGGCACCGACACCCAGGACAAGTCCTTTGGCTGCGGTGGTCAGGGTGACTTCGCCGTTGTCTGTCAGCAGGGTGGCGTCACCGATGATCTGTGAGACCAGTTCCCAGGGGTAGGGCACCAACCGGGAGGACCGGAGGACGGTGGCCAGGAGGAGCCAGAGGACAAGTACCCCTGCCAGGACCACCAGTCCCGATGCTGCGGCAGCGCGGTACCGCCGGACCCGTGGGAGGATCCGGGTGCCGGAGCGGAGGGGACCGGAACCGTCGCTGTCCGGGGGAGTCTCTGACCCGGCGCCGGCCGTACTGCGCAACGGTGTGGTTGACGGTGTGGTTGAGGTACCGGTTGTGCTCATGATGACGTTCCTGTGAGGGGTGCAGAGTCCTGCCCGACCGGTCCGACCGGTCCGGCCGGTCGGGCAGCGAACAGCTGCTCGCTGAGCAGATCCTGGTAGGCGTGGAACTCCGGGGTGCGCTGCATGTCCGGGTGACGGGGCCGGGGCAGGTCGATGTCGATCTCCCGGACGAGGCGTCCCGGGTGGGCGGCGAGCACGAGCACGCGGTCGCTGAGGAACACCGCCTCCTCCAGGGAGTGGGTGACCAGCAGGGTGGTTGTCGGACGCTCCGACCAGATCCGCTGCAGCTCGACCTTCATGTGTTCGCGGGTCATGTCGTCGAGGGCGCCGAAAGGCTCGTCGAGAAGCAGGACCTCAGGTTCCAGGACAAGTGCTCTGGCGATCGCGACGCGCTGGCGCATGCCGCCGGACAGTTGGGCGGGGCGGGCCTTCTCGAACCCCGTCAATCCGGTGAGGGAGATCAGGTCCGTGATCGCCCTGCGGTCCACCGGCCTGCCGGCGACCTGGAGGGGCAGGGCGATGTTCGCCTCGACGGAGCGCCAGGGAAGGAGTGCGGAGTCCTGGAAGGCGACCCCGATCCTGTGTGAGGAGCGGACCTCCTGCGGGTTCCGTCCGAAGATGCTCACGCTTCCCGAACTGGGTTCGTCGAGGTCCGCGAACTGCCGGAGCAGAGTGGACTTGCCGCACCCGGAGGGACCGATCAGTGAGGTGAAGGAGCCTTCGTCGGTGGAGAAGGTGACGTCCTCGAGCGCACGGACCCGGCTCCTGCCGGAGCCGAACCATCTGCTGACGTGGTCCGCACTCAGCCCCACCGCGGTGCGGGTGTCATTCATCGCCGAAGGCCTCCCTGCTCGCGGCCACGTCGTAGAGCTGCGAGGCGGCCCCTTTGATCCCGGTCTTGTCGAAGAACTCCTGCTGGGATGCCACGCCGGCGTCGTCGATTTCGGCGATGTGTGTGGTCCGGTTGTTCGCCGAGGTTGCGAGGTCCGCCCAGATCTTCGCCCCTTCCTTCTGGGATTCAATGCTCAGCCCGAGGTCTCTGGCATAGGCGTCGTAGACCACGGTCGCCGCGTCGTCCGGGTCGGCCACCGCGGTCTCCAGTCCCTTCTCGATGGCGCGGGCCATCGCCAGCACTTTCTGCCGCTGGGCGTCATCGGCCAGGTCGGAGCTGCGGACTGTCAGTGCTCCGGACCACCGGTTGAACCCGTAGTCCGCCAGGGGGATCTCCTTGGTGACGACTCCCTGCTGACGTAGGACGACCGGCTGGTTGGCTGCCACGGCAGACATGGCGTCCACCTCTCCCGACACCAGGGACGCCGGGTCTGCGCCGGTGTCAACCATGTCGATCTTCGACAGGTCGACGCCCTCTGAGGTGAAGAAGGGCTCGTAGACCCGGTGGTCGGTCTTCGAGATGCCGAACTTCTTTCCCTCGAGGTCCTTGGGGGTGTTGATGCCGGATCCGTCGGTCGTGAGAATGACGGAGGGGGATTTCTGGTAGACGGCTCCGACGGCCACCAGCGGGGCACCGTTGGCCACCGCATTGGCCAGCGACTCGCTGGTGAGAATGGCCATGTCGGCGTTTCCGGAGACGACCTGGGCATCGGCGGCGACTTCGGGGCCGCCGGGAAGGATCTCGACGTCCAGCCCCTCGTCGCGGAAGTAGCCCTTCTGCTCCGCGACGATGGCGGCCATGTTCTCGACGTTCGGGGTCCAGCCGAACTGGAGGGCGACGTGGGTCGGATTGTCGGCGTCCGGGGCGCCCTCATCATCTCCGCCGGAGCAGGACGCCAGGGCCACCGCGGTGGTCAGACCGAGGACGCCGGCGAGGATGCGGCGTCCGGGGCTCCGGGACAGGCATCTGCGGGCAGGTGTGGTGAGAGTTGTGTTCGTCACGGTGATCCTCCGGATCCGTCAGCGGGTGTTCCTACAGTTGGTGCAGCGGTCATTCACCGGATCGTGTCCTGGTGACCGTTCATTGATCGCTAAATCGATTTAGCACCTTTGAGGACGCCACTGTCCACTCCGGTCCGGAACTTTTTACAGCAGGGAAATCAGAGGTGACCCCGGCGACACGATCCGCCCCCGCCGGCACGCCTCCGGCCCGGACCACGAAACATCCCCGACATATGCGCCCCGGTCACCGCCTGTCCCGCCTGCCCCGTCTGTCCCGTCTGTCCTGTCAGACCTCCGGCCGACCGTCCCCCGTCACGCGCCGGGGTTCAGCTCCCCCGTCGATTCCCGGGGTACCAGCCGGGGAGGACGGACCTCCATGTAGCCCCGGTGCCCGTCAGACGATTCCCCACATCTGACGACCATCGTCGCCGCAGCGTCCGCAAGCGCAGAAAAATCGAGTTCCAGGGAGGTGAGCGGCGGCTCGGCGTTCTGTGACCGCGGCCCGTTGAAGTTGGTGCACACCAGCAGATCCTCCGGAACACGGCGTCCCACCTCACGGGCCGCCCGAAGCACCCCCACCGCGACCGCGTCCGTGGGTGCGTAGACCGCGTCAACCTCACGGTCAGACCGGAAGAGCTCCCGGCCCACCCTGAGGCCTCCGGACTCCCCCTCCCCCACCGGGGCATCCAGGACAACCAGCCCGACACCGTCCGGCAGCAGCGGCTCCCGCACACACCGTCCGACATACTGCCGGACACTGCTCGACACCGAGTTCTCCTCCGACGAGACCACGACAGCGATCTTCCGTGCGCCACGGTCCACCAGGTGACCCAGGGCCACGTCCGCACCGGAAGCACCCCGGGACACCACCCCGTCAACCTCCAGATCGGGCACCTCCCCCACCGTGACCACGACAACCCCCCTGGAACGCAGTGCCTCACACACCGGGTCCACCCGGAGCGGATCGACGACAACCACCCCGTCGACATCGATGTCGTCGAGCACCCGCTGACGGTCATCGGCGTCCAGAGGAGGGATCAGCAGCATCGAGTACCCCTGTTCCAGCAGACGCCGGGACAGTGGGAGAGCCAGTTCCAGAAGGAAGCTGAGGTGGGAGTCACCGCCGACCACGGCGTCCGGGAGAGTTGTCATCAGCGCCACAGAATGGGACCGCCCCCCACGAAGACGCCGGGCACGCACATTAGGACGGTAGTTCAGGCTGGCGGCAACCCGGCGTACCCGCTCCCGGGTCTCCTCGCTCACCCTGCCCTTGCCGTTGAGCGCCAGGGACACTGTCCCCTTCGACACGCCGGCAGCCTCGGCGACGTCAGCAATGGTGGGCGGTCTCTTCACCCCGTCGATGCTAGCGCGCGCACCCCGTGATCACGTGACGCAGTCCACTCAGGGGGTAGCGGGGAGACGACCCCTCCACGACATCGCCGACGGTCCCGGCACTGCCGGGTGCCCCGGCTACCCCACGAACCTGTGGACCAACGACCGGTACGCCTCCAGGGTGAGCCGGAGATCATCCAGGAAAAGGTGCTCGTCATGGGCATGGAGCTGGGCATTGACGTCGGCGAGACTGCGGGACCTGGTGTTGAGGGCGAAACCGTAGCCCACCCCGCCCAACCTCCGGGCGAACCTCAGGTCGGTGCCCCCTGCCGAGAGAACCGGCACAACCGTGGCGTCCGGGAAGAATTCCCCCACCGTCTCCCCGATCGCCCGGTACAACGCGGAGTCGACGGGACTGACCTCCGCAGGCTCGCAGATCAGGCGCTCGAACCTGACCTCGTCGGCCAGGTCACCGAGAGCACGCCGCAGCTCGGCGTCCACGTCATCGTCGGTCTGCCCGGGCAGGGTACGGATGTCCAGTTCCAGGTAGGCGGAACTGGGCAGCACATTGATCGCCCCACCCGCCGAGAGCACCGTCGGAGCGACCGTGAGATGTGACACGGCGTGGGCGTAGCGGGCCAGCTCGCCGAAAGCACGGTAGTCGTCCTCCTCCGGGGAGGTGAGAAGGGCAGCCTCAATCTCCGGGGAGAACCGGAACGCGCTCACGAACCCCGACCACAGCGGGTCCCGGGAAACCTCCGGGGTGAACTCGACGATCCGTCGCGCCACCTCCGCGATCTTCGCCACGGCCAGTTCCCTGCCCCAGGGCTGGGAACCGTGCCCCGGTTCAGCTGTGACATGCAGCCGGCGCTGCGCCGCTCCCTTCTCCCCCACAGTCACCACCACCGCATCTGTGCCGTCGGACACCGGAAGATGGGAACCACCTGTCTCGGACACACAGTTCCGCCAGTCCAGGGCGTCAGGATGTTCCCGTGCCAGCCATTTCGCGCCGAGCCCGCCCCTGGCCTCCTCGTCGGCGACCCCGACGAAGGTCAGCGTGCCACGGGGAGGACGCCCGGACACCGCCTCCCTGGCGACCTCCCTGGTCACCGCGGCCATCGGGGCGGTGAGACCGAGCATGTCGACGGTGCCCCGGCCGTAGATCCGGGCGTCCTCCCCGGTTCCCTCGGTCACGGCACCGAAAGGGTCACGGGTCCAGTGCTCCGCGTCGACAGGAACCACGTCGGTGTGACCGAGGAAGGTCAGGGGGTCAGCGTCCGGATCGTGTCCGCGGACGGTGATGATGATGCTGGTGCGGCCGGGGCGGGGTTCAAGCCTCTGCACGGTCACGGCCCCGGAGTCGCGTCCGGCGGCGATCTCGGCGGCGAAGAAGTCCTCCAGGGCGTCGGCGTTGCGGACCTCCCCACCGGAGTCAGGGGTGAGGTCATTGACGCAGGCGTTGCGCACCAGGGTCCGGAGCAGACCCAGAGTCTCGTCGAACAGGGTCATGCGGCGTCACCGGACGCCACAGTCGACGTCGTCTCCCCTGCCTGACCGGACTGCCCCGCGGCAGCGCCCTCCCGCTCCGGCACGAACCAGTAGTTGTCCGCATTGTGCCCGGCCATGTACTCGGCGAAACGGTCGGAGTTGTACGCGGCGACAACCGCCTTCGCCCAGTCCGAATCCACCTTGTCCGATGTCGTCACCGCCACAAGAATCAGCGCCGGCAGGAGTTGCTCCTGCAGAACCTGCAGCTTCGGATCCGTACCGGCGGCATAGGACCGCGCACCGGGGATGACCGCCCAGTCGACATCGTCGAGACTGCGGGGGATGATCGACGAATCCACCGTACTGATCTTCAGGTTGTGCGGATTCTCGGCGATATCTGAGGCGGTGATCTTCGTGTCATCCGTCCCCGGCTTCAGGGTCAGCCACCCCGCCTGCACCAGAATGCGGTAGGCCCGAGAAGTGTTGGAGGTGTCGTCCGGGATGGAGACCGTCTGACCGTCGGCGACCTGGTCGACGGACGTGTGCCGGGAGGAGAACAGCCCTGCCGGCACAGTGGGGATCTTCGTCAGGGCAGCCAGGTCAGCACCCGAATCACTGTTGAACGCCTCCATGTATGCGGTGTGCTGGTCGACATTGAGGTCCGCGCTGCCCTCCTGCAGGGCTATGTCCGCCTGCTGCAGTTCACTGAAGTCCTGGAACTCCACGGTGTAGCCCTCGTCCTCGAGGATCGGCGCCACCCCGTCACGGAACAGTTCGGTGTACGGCCCCGGAGACGCCGCAACCCGTACGGTGTGCCCGTCGGTACCGCCGTTCTGGTCATCCGCGCAGGCCGTGGCTCCGGCGAGAAGCCCCGCGGTGAGCAGTGCCGCGGTGACGACCCGGCCCCTGTGACGGTGTCCGGTGCGGTGTGTGCGGTTGCGGTGGAGCGGAAAAAGCGGTGTGGACATGGTGTGCCTTCCTCGGGGAACGTCTTGCAGTTTCCCAGACTAGACCACTCTGTCTGTACCGGTTCCCTCCGGGGTTGCTCCACCCCCACCCTGATCACCCTGACGCGGAAACGCGATATGGCGGCCGAAGGTCCATGCCCTGTCCGTGAGCATCCGGGCGACCACCAGCCCGGCGCCGATCGCCACGATGATGAGACTGGCGGTGGCGGCCGTACCGAGGGCACTGTCGATGTCCCCGCTGTTGAGGTAGTACACGGTCCGGTAGATCAACGGGCCGGGAACCATGATCACCGAAGCGGGGACGGTCAAGGTGATCCGGGGCAGGCGTGTCGGTCCGGTCAGCACCGCACCGAGGAGGCCGACAACCAGCGCCCCCAGAAAAGCCGCGAGATGGGCCTGCATACCGGCGTCCACGAAAACCAGTCGGAGGACATTGCCTACGGTACCGATCAACGCCGCGACCAGCGCCATACGGCGGGAGGAGTTGAACAGTACGGCGAAACCTCCGATACCTGCCGCCGTGGCCACCGCCGCGGCGAGGTACCACACCGGATCCGGCACGGCAGGGTCCGGCGGCAGAGGCTGGAGTCCGGTGACCAGCGACACGACCGCCACCGACATCGTGGCGGTGAAGATCACCGTGGTCGCGTAGGCCAGACGGGACAGGCCGGCCGTGAGGTCGAAACGGCTCAGGTCCAGCAGGGAGGAGAACAGCGGGAAGCCCGGTATGAGGAAGAGGACGGAGGCCACGTAGCCGATGGTGAAGTCCGGTGACCCGATGGCCCCCACCGCGATGAGCAGTTTCGACACCGCCAGGTAGACCAGGCACGCGGTCACGGCGGCGATGGCGGTAGTGCCGAGCTGGTTTAGCCGGTGCCGGGCACAGTAGTGCCGCGCCGTCTGACCGACCGCGGCCGCCAGCGCCACCAGCACG
This sequence comes from Corynebacterium provencense, assembly GCA_900049755.1. Taxonomy (GTDB): domain Bacteria; phylum Actinomycetota; class Actinomycetes; order Mycobacteriales; family Mycobacteriaceae; genus Corynebacterium; species Corynebacterium neomassiliense. The sequence goes on along the minus strand of LT160592.1, from coordinate 1,104,395 downwards.
CACTCCGCCGGCGCGTAGTGGTTCAGCACCGCAAATCCGGCGCAGGCCAGGCCGGCGGCGAGCGCCTGGACCCACACCGGCCACCTTTTGCCGACCAGCTGCTCCACCCGGTCGAGTTCGGTGTTGAGTTCCGCGGCGGTGAGGTGGCCGTCCAGGGTGCGGCTCAGGTTCTCCAGAGCCTCGATGCGCGAGGCGTCCACCGCAGGGTTGTCGTGGTTGACGACGACGGTGCGGAAACGCCCGGCGCGGTGGAAGGTGCAGGTGATGTCGTTGACCGAGACCACGGCGTCCACCCGGTCGAATCCGAGGGCACGGGCGGCGCGTTTCATCGCCCGGATGACCCGGTATCCGCCGGTGCCTGCTGCCATGAGCATGGCTCCGAGGCGCAGGACGGCGTCCGCCTCCTCCCCCATCTTCCGTTGGTCCTCGACCATGTCCAGCAGGGCACGCGTGTGCGGGTCAGGGGTGTGCGGGTCAGGGGTGTGCGGGTCAGGGGTGTTCTCGGGGGTATCCGCCATGGGGCACAATCTACTGCCGCGGTGGGCACGGCGGGCGGTGAGGGTCCGGGCTCAGCTACGGGGGTCGCGTGACAGGGCGTGGACCCGCAGGGCGAGCTGGAGGTCGAGCTTGCGCGGCATCCGGTTCCAGTCCTCACCGAGCAGCTCGGCGATGCGTTCGAGGCGTTGGCGGACGGTGTTGCGGTGTACCCCGAGCAGGGTCGCTGTCCTGGCGACACTGCCGTCGGCGGCGAAGTACACGTCGGCGGTGTGCAGGAGGTCACCGCGGTGGGCGGCGTCATGCTCCACCAGGGGGGTGAGATCGGCGACGAGGGAGGGGGGAAGTTCGCCCCGCGCAGCGAGGTGGAACACCGCGGCGAGAATGCCGAGCCCGGAGCCGTCGGACAGTCCGTCCCGGTCCAGGTGGACCTGGGAGGACAGGGCCAGCTGAGCTCTGCGGTGTGCGGCGGCCAGGCCGTCGGGTCCCGCAGGGGCCCCGTCGACCCAGCTGAATCCGCCGCGCAGACGCCAACCCCGGTGGGCGAACAGCACGGACAGTCCCTCGACCCAGCGGCCGTCACCGCTGATCACGCAGATGTGCCCGTCGTGGGGTGCGACGAGGACCGGGGAGGTCGAGGAGGCTGACAGGGCACGTACCACCCTGTCGACCACCGGTTCGGGTGTCTCCAGTGCGATCACGCACCACCGGTCGGTGTGGTGCAGCCACCACTCCTCCATCACTGTGCGCACTCCGTTGGCGTCGAGCTTTCCGCTGACGAGTGCGGTGACGGCTTCTGTCCCGTCGCGCAGCTCCACGGCCTCCCTGGCCCGGGTGAGCATCATCCACAGCGCCACGTGGAGGCTGACGCGTTCGAGCATGGTCTGTTCCGCCTCCCCCAGTGCACGGTCGGTGAGCAGCTGGCCGAACTGCTGTCCGGCGGCGGTGACGGTGAGGAATGTTCCGGAGGAACGCTCCGGGGCGGGACCGTCGGTGGAGGACGCCACGGCGCGTTGCCCTGACGGATCCGTGAGCCACAGGTCACAACCCAGCGCCTGTGCCCCGATGGCCAGAAGGGAGGACGCCGTGAGTTCGGAGGCGACCGCCTCGACGAGCCGGCGGTCCAGGTCGAGCCCGCGGGAGAGTTCGGCGATGTCGGATTCACTGCGGCGTTGTTCACCGCCTGACTGTTCGACCAGGGCCATGAGCTGTTCGTGCCGTTGTGCGTTGTCGATCGCCACAGCGGACTGTTCTGCGAGGGACTCGAGCTGCCTGACGTCGGCGTCGGTGAAATCCCGACGGGTCCGGTAGGCGATGAGAAGTGCTCCGATGACACGTCCTGCGACCGACAGCGGGGCTCCGAGGAGTGCCCGGACCCCCTCCCCCCGGACGATCTCGTCGATCTGCCCCATGTGGTGGAGTTTCTCGTCCACGACATAGTCGGAGGTCCAGTACGGGGCGTGTCCGATGGCGACCCGCCCCAGGACGCCTGTGCCGAGGGGCTGCCGGATGCTGGCGTACTCCCCGGTCCGCACTCCGTCCGTCTTGCGTATGACTGTCTCGTTGCTGTCGAAGTTGGTGAAGCTGACGTAGGCCATGTCCGCCTTCATGAGCCCTCGTGTGTGCCTCACGACCAGTTGAAGTGTGGTTTCAGTGTCTCGTAGCTCTGTCAGCTTTGTCGCCGACTGGAGCCTGAGCAGAAGCCACTCCTCCGATATGTCACCCATGCACTGATATTGACAGAACGGTGGACAATCTGCCACTTCCGATAGCAGGAAGGTGATCCTACTGTGATTCAGCGTACAAAAATCCGTCAACGTCAGAGAGGCGACAACCATGAAGATCACCGGAGCAGTGCTCGAGGAGATCGGACGACAGCGGCCCTACGCCGAGACCACCCCGATCACCGTGAGCGAGCTCGACCTCACCGCACCAGGACCCACGGAGGTTCTCGTCCGCGTCGAGGCGGCAGGGCTGTGCCACTCCGACCTCTCGGTCGTCGACGGCAACCGGCCCCGCCCGGTTCCCATGCTGCTGGGCCACGAGGCCGCAGGACTTGTCGTGGAAACCGGCTCCGAGGTCACCGACCTCACCGAAGGAGAGCGGGTCACGATGGCCTTCCTCCCCCGCTGCGGTGAGTGCGACGGGTGCCGGACCGACGGTCGTCTGCCCTGCGAGCGGGGCACGGCGTCCAACACCGCCGGAACCCTGCTCCACGGCACCCGTCACCTCACCCGCGACGGAGAGACCGTCCAGCACCACCTCGGAGTCTCCGGCTTCGCCACCTACGCCGTCGTCGACCGTGCCTCCCTGGTCAAGATCGGCAACGACGTCCCGCCGGCCATCGCCGCCGTGCTCGGGTGTGCGGTCCTCACCGGCGGTGGGGCCCTGCTCAACGCCGTGCAGCGCCAGCCCGGCGAATCCGTCATGATCGTGGGACTCGGCGGAGTCGGTATCTCCGCGCTCATCTCCGCGGTCGCGGAATCCGCCGACGGGCAGGGCGGCGACGTCATCGCCGTCGACGCACTCCCCGAGAAGCTGGAGCTCGCCCGGTCGCTCGGCGCGACCGCAGCCTACACGCCGGCCGAGGTCGCAGAGAAGGGCATCCGCACCACCCACACCCTGGAGTGCGCCGGACACCCCAGGGCCTTCGAGACCGCCTTCGCCGCGACCCGCCCGGGAGGGAGGACCGTCACCGTCGGCCTGCCGCACCCGGACGCCAAGGCCGAGATCGCCCCCGCCGTCGTGACCGGCGAGGCGCGCACCATCATCGGCAGCTACCTGGGCTCTGCCGTCCCCCAGCGCGACATCCCGAAGTTCGCCGACTGGTGGCGCTCCGGCAAGCTCCCCATCGAGAAGCTCATCTCCCGGACCATCCGGCTCGACCAGATCAACGAGGCCATGGACGAACTCGCTGACGGCAGGGCCGTCCGCCAGGTCATCCTCTTCGATTAAGGACCCCGATGTCACGTAACTTCGCAAGGCCCTGGAAGGTCGGGCCCTTCTCCGTCAACCTTCCCGGTGTCCACTACCGCTTCGAGTGGCAGGACTACACCCAGGGTCTCATCATGTGCGCTGTCGACCTCAGCGCCATCCCGCTGATGACCGAACTGCTCGGCATGCCTTTCGAGGCAGCCCTGTCGATCGTCGTCCTCAACGGACTGCTCTACCTGCTCCACCATCTGCTCGGCGACCCCGTCGTCCCCGGCTGGATCACCCCGGCGATCCCCCTGCTGATGCTCTACCTGCAGGACTACGACATGGACGACCGTGTCCACGCGCTCGTGGCCTTCCAGATAGTGCTGGGCGTGTTCTGTCTGTTCCTCGGTGCCACCGGACTGGCCGCGAAGGTGGTCCGGGTCGTACCGAACGCGATGCGTGCCGGCATCGTCGTCGGAGCCGGACTTGCGGCGATCCAGGGACTGTTCACGGAAGGCGGCAGGTTCGAGCAGTTCCCGTGGGCCATCACCATCTGTGTCGGTTTCGCGTTCTTCCTGCTGTACTCGAAGATGTTCCAGCGCTGGCAGCTGCACTACCGGTGGGCCCGGTTCGTGGGCAACCTGGGAATTCTCCCGGCGATGCTGTCCGCGGTGATCGTCGCCCCCCTGTTCGGTGAGGCGTCCTGGCCCAGCATCGAATGGGGCTTCAGCACCCCCGACTTCGCCACCCTGTACAGCGAGTACACCGTCTTCGGTGTGGGCTTCCCGCCCGCCTCCATGTTCCTCACCGCCGTTCCGACCGCCCTGGCGACCTACATCGTCGTCTTCGGCGAGGTGATCCAGGCCCGGGCCATCCTCGACGAGGCCAATGAGGTGCGCACCGACCAGAAGATCGAGTACAGCGAGAACCGCTCGCACCTCATCGTCGGTTTCCGCAACACCTTCATGAGCATCTTCGGTCCGGACACCGCCATGTGCGGCCCGTTGTGGGCGGCGATGACCGTGACCACCGTCGAGAGGTACAAGAAGGGCCGGAAGTCGATGCAGTCGATCTTCAGCGGTGTCGGATCCTTCCGCTGGGGGACGAACACCGGACTGTGGCTGCTGCCGATCGTCTCGCTCATGCAGCCGGTCCTCGGTGTCGCCCTCGCACTGACCCTGCTCATCCAGGGCTTCGTGTCCATCCGGGTCGGTCTTCTCGAGGCCAGGTCCCGCACCGAGCTGGGGATCGCCGGTGTGATCGCCGCGGTCCTCGCCACCAAGGGTGCCAGCTGGGGATTCGTCGCCGGCATCCTGCTGTGCCTCATATTCTTCGCCCGGGATTTCTTCCGCGGCGAGAACGACGGTGTTTTCACCGAGGCACCGGCCGGCAAAGCGTCCCCGGAGGACACGATCGGGTGGGCGGAGAAGGACGGTTTCGACGCCCCCGGTGTCTCCCCCGTCGCCGCCGCTGCGCCTACTGTTGAGGCCGGGAAGCAGACCGTTCAGGTCCACTCCACGACACCGGACTCCACGACACCGGACTCCGGTGGTCCGGACAGTTCACAGAGTTCCATCTATCCCACAGATTTCACAGATAAGGACAAGCAATGACAGACATCTCCGCCGTCCTCGCCAAGGTCCCCACCGGCCTGCTCATCAACGGCCGGTGGCGTGACTCCTCCGACGGCGCGACCTTCGACGTCGAGAACCCCGCCACCGAGGAGAAGCTCGCCACCCTCGCCTCCGCCACAGGTGAGGACGCCGTGGCCGCCCTCGACGCCGCGGTCGCCGCCCAGGAGGAGTGGGCACGGACCTCCCCGAGGTTCCGCTCCGAGATCCTGCGCAGGGCCTTCGAACTGGTCACCGAGCGTGCCGAGACTTTCGCCACGCTGATGACCCTGGAGATGGGCAAGCCCCTGGCGGAGGCCCGGGGCGAGGTGACCTACGGTGCGGAGTACCTCCGCTGGTTCGCCGAGGAGACTGTCCGCCACTACGGACGCCACACCGTGGTTCCGGAGGGCACCCTGCAGATGACCACCCGCCACAAGCCGGTCGGCCCCTGCCTGCTGATCACCCCCTGGAACTTCCCGCTGGCGATGGCGACCCGCAAGGTCGCCCCCGCCGTCGCCGCAGGCTGCACCATGGTCCTCAAGCCGGCGAAGCTCACCCCCCTGACTGCGCAGTACTTCGCCCAGACCATGCTGGACGCCGGCCTGCCCGCAGGTGTCCTCAACATCGTGTCCTCGAAGTCCGCCTCCGGGATCTCCACCCCGCTCATGGCGGACCACCGTCTGCGCAAGGTCTCCTTCACCGGTTCGACCGCCGTCGGTGTCACCCTGCTGAAGGCTGCCGCCGACAATGTGCTGCGGACCTCCATGGAGCTCGGCGGCAATGCCCCGGTCATCGTCTTCGACGACGCTGACATCGACGTCGCTGTCGAGGGTGCCCTGGCCGCGAAGATGCGCAACGGTGGAGAGGCCTGCACCGCCGGCAACCGTATCCTCGTGCAGGAGGGCATCGCGGAGGAGTTCACCGCGAAGTTCGCGGAGAAGATCGCCGCCCTGAAGATCGGCAACGGTCTCGACGACGGTGTGAACGTGGGACCGATGGTCGAGGCCAAGGCCGTGGCCAACCTCGAGTCTCTCGTCACCGACGCCGTGGACAGGGGTGGCCGGGCCATCGTGGGCGGCACTCCAGTCGAGGGCGCGGGGCACTTCTTCGCCCCGACGGTCATTGTCGACGCCCCGAAGGACGCCCGGGTCTTCCGCGAGGAGATCTTCGGTCCGATCGCCCCGGTGTTCACCTTCAGTGACGAGGCCGAGGCGATCGCCCTGGGCAATGACACCGAGTACGGTCTGGCGTCCTACGTGTTCACCGGCGACGCCGCCCGGATGTACCGCATGGCGGACGGCCTCGAGTTCGGTCTCATGGGATACAACTCCGGTGTCATCTCCAATGCGGCCGCACCGTTCGGCGGTGTCAAGCAGTCCGGTCTGGGCCGCGAGGGCGCTGCCGAGGGCATCGAGGAGTACTCGACCGTCCAGTACATCGGTCAGCGCGACCCCTACGCCGTCTGACCGAAATGACCGGGCCGGGCGTTACCCGCCCGGCCTCCGCCCCCACAGATCCCTGACCCGGGCCGTGACCTGCTCTGCGAGCAGCTCATTGGTCCTCGTGGTCAGATGGACTCCCCCGGCGAAGATGTAGCTCTGGTCGGCGTGGGGTGCGACCAGTGAACCGCTGTCGCAGGAGGACGCCCCGGGTACCGCGCAGGCGTCGACGCTTCCGCCGTGGGCGAAACCGTGGGCCCCCGGTGCACCGACGAACCCGTCGACGAGGGCCCGGGTGTCGAAGACCCCCACCCTCGGATCACCCGGGAACTGTTCCTCCAGCCCGTGCAGCAGTCTGTCGTTGTAGGCGGAGACCAGCGCCCTGACTTTCTCCTGCCCGGCAGTGCCGGCACCACCGAACAGCGGCGTGTAGGCGAGGTCGAACACCGTGAACACGAGGACGTGTTCCGCCCCCGCCCCGAGAATTCGGGAGACCTGTCCGACTTCGGCGTCCGCTGCGGCGGAAACGGCCGTGTCGGCAGCGGCGGTGTTTCCGGCGGTGTTTCCGGCGAGGACGTCATTTGTGCCGATGAACAGGGTGACCAGCTGGTCCGGGAAGAATGACCCGTGCTCCGACAGGTACCGGTCAAGCTGCCCGGCGACCGGGAGGGGGCCTCCGTCAGTGGACGCGGTGACCCGGGCGCCGCCCTCGGCGTAGTTGGGTCCACCGTCGACCGCCGGCGCGGTGGACAGCCCCAGGTCCCGGGCCAGGATCTGGGACCACACCAGTCCCGGCATTGTCGTGAACCGGGTACCGGAGGTGCCGGCGTCGGTGAGACTGTCGCCGAAGAAGACCGCGTCAGAGACGACATCCGCGATGCTTCCCACCTCTGACTGTGCACCGGCCCCGTCAGAGACCACCGCGCCACCGGTCCCGGAATCCTGAGACCGGTCCGCCTGCCCGCAGGAGGTGACGGTGGCAGCGGCCAGTCCGGCGGCCACCAGTCTGGCCCACCACCGGTCTGCCCACCACCGGTCGGCCCACCACCGGTCGGCCCTGCTACGCCTGGTCAGCGACCCAGTCCTCGACCTCGTCGGTCACCGGTGCGACGGGACCGTCCCAGTTGTTCTTTCTGATCCATCCGGCGACATAGGAGCAGACCGGCACCACCCGGAGTCCCCGGTCCCGGGCCTCATCGAGGGCTCTGGAGACGAGGACACCGGCAAGTCCCCTGCCGCCGAATTCTTCACCGACCACTGTGTGGTGGAACACTCTTTCGGCGACTCCGTCGGCACCGGTGCGGTCGAGGAAGTGCGCCCGGCCGACGGGTTCACTGTCACCGGGGAAGAACAGACCGTAGGTCTCGCCGTCAGGAAGCAGGCGGACCTCGACCGGGGCCCCGGTACGGTCGGTGAGCTGTCCGTTCCCGGAACCCGTGCCGTCGCTGCTGTTCGTCTCGCTCATGGTGGCGTCCTCATCCTGTTCTGTGCTGTCGGTCCCTGCCTGACCGGATGCATTCCTCAAAGAACACTCACTGTCACTGTAGTCCGTGCGCGTACCGGCCGGGCACCCGTTCCCACGATCATGGAACGGTCACTCCACAAAACCCCTTCTGCCGCGGTCTCCGCAACCCCCGGGCACCACCACGCCCCCGCAGCCTCCCCCACGAGATCTCCGGTCCCGATGCTAAGTGCCTGCAACTGCGGAAGCAGACTCACCGGACGTACGGGGTAAGAATCATCTGACAGTGCAGTACGTAATCATCTGACTACATCTGGAGTTCCCCGATGGCCTGGACACCCCACGATCTCCCCCACCTCGTCAGCCGCTTCGGAGCGGCCACCGCAGCACGCACCCGTCTCATGCAGCAGGCGTTCACCACCGGACATGCGGGCAGGACGCCCACCCTCCCACCACCGTCGTTCCACCAGGCGGGGGTGAGAGAGTCGATGATCACGGGGCTCATTACCGACTGCCCCCTGTACTGGATGGACGCCGAGGTCTGCGCACTTCTGCACACCACCGCCCCCGGTCTACCGGCATGGTCGCCCGAGGAACTGGTACCGGCACCCCACGGCATCATCGCCTTCGAGAAAGAGGTGGTGACCTACCCGGATCCGGACGGAGGCAGGGTCCGCGAACTCACCGTCGACGCCGTCGGCTGGCAGATCCACGACGGGCAGGTCACCGTCCACGCGCTGTCACTGCGTCGCGGCGCCCGGACCCCGCATGACGCGGCACTCTACGACTCTCTCGCCGGAGCCCTGCACAGGTACGCCCCGCACGTCACCGTGCCACCCGAACAGGAACTGTCTTCACCACTCACCGACGTCCTCAACCTCACCGTCGGTCTGTCGGACACCGTCAACGCCGACGGCTCCGTGTCCGTCCCGCCCGGGAGCCTGGGGTGGTCACGGAAGTCCACGGGACCGGAGGCCCTGGAGGCCACCGCCCTGACCGTGCACTGCGACCTTCACGCCCGCCTGCTCCGCGTCCTCGGCGCCACCTGGGCGCTGCTGCGGCAGAGGGACGTCCTGGCCCCCGGAGAGCCGGTCCACACCCACGTCCGCGTCCCGGTCGGCACCTCCGCAGCAGAACCGGCAGAACGTGCAGAACGTGCGATGCAGACAGAGTCCCGCCACCGACCCCGCCGGTCCGCCACCACCCGGCAGCAGGTCCAGGTCAGGGTCTACAGGCTTTCCCCGTCGCTGCGGGAGTACTCCGGGGGTCCCGGTCACGGCCCTGCCGTGCGACGGTGGTGGGTACGCGGCCACTGGCGTCGGCAACCCTGGGGACGCAGGCAGAGCCGCCGGAAACTCGTGTACATCCTTCCCCACACCGCCGGAGCACGGGGAGTACAGGTCGACGGCGACGGGCCGGACGACAGGCCGTCAGTCACCGTGGTGAAGTTGTGACCGGAAAAATCCCGAAACCCCCCGGACTGTTCCATGACCCGACTGGTCACCGACCTCTACGGGTGGGGCACCGACCTGTTCGGCATGCAGACGGTCAGCTGGCTGGAGGCGCAGCTGGACGAGCGGTGACCTCCTCCCCGTTCTTCCCGGTGGGGTGACAGCGTCACCTGGGGAGCACTTTCATTCGCACAGAATCGTTCATTTCATCACCGCAGACAGCTCTGTCTACAGTGAGCATCCTTATGAACGCACGTTCTCCACGGTCCCCGGTCACCCGGGCACCGTCCCCCACAGTTGTCCGCGATGACGCGGACCATCTCGAGATCATCACCGGAGTGCTCGTCATCGGCGGCGGACCCGCAGCCACCTGGGCGGCACTCAACGCCGCACGCACCTCCGCCGGCGAAGGCCTGGGCGTCACCCTCGTCGACAAGGGATACTGCGGTGCCAGCGGGGTCGCGGCGACGTCCGGGGTAGGTCACTGGCTGACTCCCCCCGGTTCTCCGCTGCGGGACGAGACCTTCCGGATCAAGAACGCCACCGGCGGTGGACAGTCTGACCGTGTCTGGGTGGACGCCGTGCTCGACGAGACCTGGGCACAGATCAGCACCCTCCCCGCGATGGGCTGGGACCGGGTGGACCGGAACCGGCGCCAACCGAGCCTCGACCTCACCACGGACAACCCCTCCGGGGCACCCTACTTCCGGGGCCCCGCACCCGACTACCTGCGATTTCTCCGTGGTCAGGTGAAGAAGGCCGGCGTGACGGTCCTCGACCACAGCCCCGCGGTGGAACTGCTCGTCACCGACAACCGTGACGCCGTGGTCGGCGCCAGGGGCCTGCAGGTCCGCGCCGGCAGGAACTGGACCGTGCACGCCCACGCGGTGGTGCTCGCCACCGGTGGAACGACATGGCGCAGCCACTCCCTCGGCGGTGACACGAACACCGGGGACGGTCAGCTCATGGCCGCCGAGGCGGGCGCCGACCTGGCGGCGATGGAGTACTCGAACTTCCAGGGCATGGTGCCCTTCGGTACCTCGATGGACAAGAACGGCTACTTCATCAAGGCGGAGTACTGGACCGGGGACGGCACCCCGATCCACTACGATGACCTGCACTATTCGCGGGTCCCCCTGCTCGAGCACAGCGTGAAGGGCACCGTCTACGCCAGGTTCTCCCAGTTCGCCCCCGCACAGCGTGCGACCGCGCGGGAGAACATGCCGAATTTCTTCGCGGTCGTCGACAAGCTCGGGATCAACCCTTTCACCGAGCGTTTCCCCATCGACTGGGTTCACGAGGGCACGGTCCGGGGCACCGGCGGTGTCCGCGTCGACGACACCACCTGTGCGGTGGGTCTCCCCGGTCTCTATGCTGCCGGGGATGTGGCCGCCCGGGACCGTATCACCGGCGCCGCCACCGGGGCCGGCGGCCCGAACCTCTCCTGGGCCGTGCGTGGCTGCCGCCTGGCTGGAGAACAACGCCTCCGCGGTGGCGGCGAAGGCGGAGGTCGCGGATCCTGACCTGCTGTCCGCCAATGTCGCCGTGACCACCGACGACTCCCGCCGGGACCACCCGGAGATCACCGAGGCGTACTGGGACTGCCTCTTATACACATCAGGAGGTGTAGAAGAGACAGAGTTCACCCCGCGGGATCCGCCGGCACGCGGCCGGTCTCGGCAGTATCGCCACCACGTCCGTCGGACACGATGACGGCAGGACGCCGGACTGGCGTGAACTCACCGGGAGAATCCGGGCCCAGATGTTGCCCCTGACCAACGCTGTCTTCCGCTCCGAGGACCGTCTGGCGTCCATGCTCGGGGAACTGGACCGTGTCTGGGACCTGCTGCGGGACGCCTCGCCGCGGTCCCCCGTCGACGAGTACCGGCTACGGGAGGTGGCGGGAATGGCCGCGATGGGCCGTTGGGCGACCCTGTCCGCCCTGGAGCGGCGGGAGTCCCGGGCCATGCACTTCCGGGTCGACCATCCGCAGACCGACCCGGAGGCGACCTACAGACTGCTGGTCTCAGGGGTGCACCGGCCCCGGGTCCACCGACAGCCGTCCGGTAAGACCAGGGTGGGGGTGCCGGCATGATCGAAGTCATCGACCCGGACCGCTGCACCAGCTGCGGCCTGTGCGCCCAGATCTGTCCGATGAACGTGTTCACCCTCCGCCCGGACGGATTCCCGGTCATCGCGGACAAGGACCAGTGCCAGACCTGCTTCCAGTGCGAGGCCTACTGCCCCGCGGACGCCATGTTCGTCGACCCTTCGCGCACCGCTGACCGGCTGGTTCCCGGCGACGGAGGGGAGGATGACCTGGAACACCTGCGCAGTGAGGGTTTCCTCGGCCTGCACCGCAGGGCCGTCGGTTGGAGCCGCGCCTCCGGCGGACCGCCCCGGCAGGGCCGGGGCACCGGGACCACGTCACGTTCGCCGTCACGTTCGACGTCACAGGCGACCGCACGCTCCACCGCCGGCCCCTCCACACACACGACTGCACTCTGACGAGAGAAGAGATACCCGTGAGATCAACTGTTTCAACCACCTTCCGCCGGCTCACCGGCGTCCTGGCCGGACTCACCCTGATCGCAGGCGTCACCGCCTGCGGAGGTGCCGACGCCGACGACGACAGCACCGGGCTCACCCCGGTCACCGTCGGCTTCCCGTGGAACGGCGGCGCAGGGTCCACACCCCGTGACACCGGCCCCTTCGGGTACGCCGAGTCCCTGGGACTGGCCGAACCGATCCTCGAGAAGCACGGCTTCGAGTTCGAACGCTACGTCGGGTTCAACAACGGCCCGCCCGTGGTCCAGGCACTGCAGAGCGGGGACGTCACTGTCGGTTCCATCGGCGACGTTCCTGCGGTCCAGGCCCGCGGCAACGGGCAGACGATCAGTCCGGTGCTGGTCAAGAAGCCGGCGTCCGGGATCTGGTTCCTCACCAACGATCCGGCCCTCGACAGCATCGACAAGCTGAAGGGGAAGAAGGTGGGCCTGCAGTTCGGCTCCAACTTCGACCGATACGGTCGCGCCGCCCTGGACCGCCACGGCGCCCTGGACGAGAACAACCTGGTCAACCTTCTCTTCGCTGACGCCCTGCCCGCCCTGCAGAAGGGAAGCATCAGCGCTGTGGCGGTCCCTGCGAACGTGGCGGCCGTCTGGCTGGAGAACAACGACTTCACGGTGGCGTCGAAGGCGGAGGTCGACGATCCTGACCTGCTGTCCACCAATGTCGCCGTGACCACCGACGACTTCCGCCGGGACCACCCGGAGATCACCGAGGCGTACTGGGAGGTCGAGAAGGCGGGCATCGCGGAGATCCGGAAGGACCTGGACAAATATGTGGCGTGGGCCGCAGATGCACAGAAGGTGTCCGTCGAGTCCGTCCGGGTCTCCAGCACCTGGCAGTACAGCGACGAGAGAATCGATCCGGACGGTGTGCGCACCCTGGAGAGTTCCCTGGCGTTCCTGCTGGACCAGGGCATCGTGAAGAACGGCTTCGACGTCAATGAATGGGTGAACTCATGAGTGTCTCACTGCAGGGGCACCGGGACGCCACCGGCACCGGTGGCGGAGAAGCCACTACGGCAGCCGGCACGTCCCTGCCCCCGTCTGACGGTGGAGACAGGACAGGGACCGGACTTGTCCCGCCCACGGTACGTACCAGACGCAGACAGCCGTGGTGGCTGAACCTGGTGCTCCGGGCCAGCGGCCCCGTGGTGCTCGTGATCCTGTGGGTCGCGGCGTCCGCGAGCGGAGCGGTCACCTCCCAGCAGTTCCCTGCTCCCTGGGAGGTGGGGCATGCATTCGCCGAACTGGCCCGGACGGGGGAACTGTGGGAGAACATGTCGGTGTCGTTGAGGCGTGTCGCGGTGGGACTTGTCACGGGCATCTCAGTGGGCCTGGTCCTCGGAATCGTCTCGGGACTGTTCCGCCTCGGTGACCAGCTCATCGATCCGACCGTGCAGATTGTCCGCACGATCCCTGTCCTGGCGATCACTCCGCTGCTGATCATCTGGTTCGGCATCGATGAACTGCCCAAGATCATCATCATCTCCCTGGCGTCCGGTATCCCGACGTACATCAACACCCACCTCGGGGTCCGGCACGTGGACTCCCGCCTCATCGAGGCCGGCCGCGCCTACGGGCTGGGCCACCGGCAGCTGGTGTGGACGGTGGTCATCCCCGAGGCGCTGCCGCAGATTCTTCTCGGGTTCCGGATCGCCATGACGGCTGCGCTCGGGGCACTGGTCGTCGCGGAACTGTCCAACACCCAGACCGGGCTCGGTTTCCTCATGACATCGGCCCAGCAGTACTTCCAGACTGACATCGTGGTCGCCTGCATCGTCATCTACGCCGCCGCGGGCCTGCTCGCGGACACTGTGGTGCGGGTGCTCGAGCGTGTGACCATGCCCTACAAGTTCTCCCGGGAGCCACGCAGATGAGCACTGTGACACAGACGGCGGCGGAGACGCGCACCTCCGTCATCGTTGACGGGGTCACCCGGAGTTTCGGGGGACGCCGCATTCTCGACGGAGTCTCGTTCACGGTGGAGCAGGGCGAGTTCGTCGCCCTGCTGGGCCGTTCCGGCGGCGGGAAGTCGACGATTCTCCGCATCCTCGCCGGGCTGGAGACCGCGGACTCCGGCACTGTGCTGACCAGGCCGAACAGGACGATCGTGTTCCAGGAACCACGACTGGTCAGAGGACGGAAGGTGTGGGACAACATCACCGTCGGCATTCCGGGCGGGCGCCGGGAGCGTCGCAGACAGGCGTCCGCCATCCTCTCGGAGGTGGGACTGGAAGGGTTCGGGGACGCCTGGCCGACATCGCTGTCCGGTGGCGAGGCTCAGCGTGTGGCCCTGGCGAGGGCCCTGATCCGGTCCCCTGAACTGCTCCTGCTCGATGAGCCTTTCGGGGCGCTGGACGCACTGACCAGACTGAAGATCCAGTCCCTCGTCGCGGCTCTGCACGGCAGGCACAATCCGTCGGTGCTGCTGGTCACACATGACGTCGATGAGGCGATCCTTCTGGCCGACCGGATTCTGGTCCTGCGTGACGGTGGGATCGGTGCGGAGTACCGGGTTCCTTTCGGACGCCGACGGTCCCGCTCCCTCCCCGGCTTCAGTGAACTCCGGGGCAGCCTGCTCGGTGAGCTGGGGGTGAGCGAGGAGATCGGGGTGGACGCCGGGGACGGACGCTGAGGCGGGTCCCCACCTTATTTCGTTTCCGAACCTTGACGGCACCCGGAATGTGACGTAGGCTACATCGTCAAACCTGTAGTGACCGCTACAGAAAGCCGCCGACGGCGGCACCCACCGACGATGGAGAAAGCCGTGTTCCAGCAGAGACACCCCGAACTCTGGGCCAACCGGACCCTCACGGTCCGGCAGGCCCGCCGCCTCATCGACGACCTGGACCCGGAGCAGGACTGCGCCGAGATCACCCACATCTCCCTCGAGGTGATGACTCCCCCGTTGTTCTCCCACATGGCCTACACCTCAGGATTCGCACGGGGCACCACACACCCGGCGGAAGCCAGGGCGGTACACCGGGGCGCCGGCTACCTCCACGCCCCCGTCAACAGGGACAGGGACACGATGACCTTCTTCGGCCTGCTCCACCGCTACGGCCCGCACAGTCCGGAACTCCAGGAACTCGCCGACCGGATCCAGCAGATCCACCACGACGTCCGCGGTGTCGGCAACCAGCTCCAGCTCCACATCCTCGGGCTGATGATGTACGAGCCCGAACGGTGGGCCAGGGACCTGGGGCTCCCCGACTACTTCACCGACCGGGAACACCAGGCCCGCTACCACCTCTGGAAAGCCATCGGCACCAGGATGGGCATCCGCGGGATATGGGACAGCTACGGGGAGGTCGAACCCTGGATCCTCGCCTTCGAGGAGAAGCACGGGGCGCGCAGCAGCGAGGGAGTCGAGATCTACCGGGGACAGATCCGGGGCTTCGAAAAGTACTTCCCCCGACCGCTCCGCTTCCTCGCGGGCCCGGTCCTCACCGCCGGCCTGCCGGTCAGCGCACGCGACCATCTCGACGCACCCCGGGTCCCTGTGCTGGTCGACAAGGCCATGAGAGCCGTCGCCACGGTCGTGCGGTTGACCGAACCGGTCCGACCGGTGAACCTCTCCTCCACCTGGGTCAGGGACTTCAGCCGGATGGGCGACGATCCTGACATCTCCAGGATGGGTTACCAGCACGACACCTCCTCCGACCCCCGCTACGCGAAAGTCGCCGCGGCAGGCGAAGGCCACAGGTTCACCGTCGCCGAAGGCCTGCAGCCGGGGCGGGGCTGCCCCATGCACGGAGCCGGCATGTGACCTGCCGTAAGCACCAGGGAGCCGACAAATGGGGCTACCGGGGTCAGAGGGTCACCCCGTGAAGTCTCCCACGGATCACCCGACTAGAAAGATACCTCTGTACCAGCATCCCGGAGATCTTGGACCACAGGATCATCTTCCGTAACCGGAGTGTTTCTCAGATTGAGACCATATAGCTTACCGTTCTCCTTCCTTGCCATATCCCCAAGGAAAGAGGGAAGATTTCTAATCGGATTGCTACTGATATCCAGCGATTCAAGCGCCGGCATATGCTGGATAGAGTCAGGGACAGACGTCAGAACATTGTTGCTGATATCCATATTTCTCAACGAGGTAAGCCCTGACCAGTCACCATCCAAAGAAAGTCCGGTATGATTCTTTATTATCACATCCTGAAGCTTACTCAGTTCTCCGAAGTTTTCCGGCAAAGACTTGATGCCGGTATTCAGAATGCTGAGAGACTCAAGATTTCGCAACTTCCCGAAGCTCGACGGAAGCTCTCCGAGATTACAGAGATTACTGATATTCAAATCACGCAGATTATAAAGGTTTCCGAAGCTGTCCGGCAGTCTAGAAATTCCCGCATAACTCAACTTCAGCTCTTGAAGAGAGTAGAGATTACCGAAACTTTCAGGAAGATTCTCCAGTCCGTATTCATCACTATTTATACTGAGTTTCCTGAGTGATGACAGGGAACCGAACGTCTCGGGAAGGTCGGAAATATCTACGGCACTAAGATCAATCTCCTGCAAGGGTGAGTTGTTGATATTCTCGGGTATTTCTATCCTGTCGGCGGACAACTTCAGTACCTCCACACGTCCGCCAGCGAACAGTTCTCCCGGCAAATTCACCTCAGTATTAGGATTAAGTAGGATGTCCTTCAGTGCCGGGAAATTCCCTGCACCTGCCGGTATGTTTCGAAATTCCCCAAACAATTGAATAGTAGTCAGTTTTGACAATCCGGACAGATCGGGAATTCTAAACTCGGAAGTGTTGTCACCGTTCCAGTGTAAATAGCTGAGGTTCTTGGCATACTGCAGACCATCCAGGTCTCCGCCACCTCCTTCGAAACGGTTATCGATTACCCACACCTGCTCCATCTCTGACTGCGAAATCGGATGATCCAGGTCATTGGCACGGTTGAACTGGTACCTGTTCAACCAATTCCTGAAACCTCCCCGCGGTACAACCGAGTCCGGGTCGAACTCCACCGGGTCAGGTTCACTGATGTCTGATCCACCGCAGAGGTTGTCCCACCGCCCCAGCTCGTCATCGGTTCCTCTGAGAGTCCTCGCCCATCCGAAGAGGCCCGCTCGCAGGGCGAAATTGTGGGAGGATGAGGCGGTGAAGCTGCACTGCGTGGGGTTATCCTCCGAAGTGGTCATCTCGAATTTTCCTGAGAGCTTCCCCCCACCGTTGATTCCGATGCTGTCGTAGAGGCTGGCATTGAACTGCGGAGACACTGCGACGTCGGAATCAAATCCTGCCTTGAAGTTCATGTGGTCGAGATTTGATGAATTGAACCATCTGTCCATAACGGGTTTGGTCGTCCCACCGTCATGCCACAGGCCGACTTTTATTCCTGTCTCAATCTTCGGCTGATAACGGAATGAGCCAGAGGAGGACAAGAATACCTCCAAAGGAAGCTTCGCCTCCACCACGAAGACAATGGGAACCGGACCAGCCATAAAGGTCTGACTGTAGTTCATCGTGAACAAGTCCTTGGAGAACCCGGAAGAGAAGGCTTTCATCGCCTCGAAATCCATGTGTGCTTCCGCCACTGCTTTGAGTTCTGCGCCCGCCTCTTCGACCTTGACACCGGTCAACCCTGCAGACACATTGATGCGCATCAGTGAACTGATCCGAACGCTGCCACCGACATTCGCTGCCTCTACACCGGGCAGATTTCCTTTCAGGTCAGCGGTGAAATGCTTATCGACGAATGTCGGACTGATCTCCATCTGAGGTCCGAAAGTTCTGGCTACGATCCTGGGACTATTACCATCAGGATCCGCTCCCCCGTAGGCTCCGTCGGTCACCTCAACTCCCTCACCGGGGGTCAGACTGTTCACAGTGATTTGACTGGGAAGCTCCGTCAGACCGGCGGTCTCGGTGATGACGTCGGTCAGTTCCGCTTTTTCCGTGGTGACCTTCTTGTGCCCGGGATGATCCCGGTCGTCTTCAACCGCTGTCACTTTCACGAGAGCCCCATGGGGAAGTTCCTCCGTGGGCAGGAATGACAGGACTGTTCCGGGTGTCAGTGAGGAGGCCGAGACGGTCTCCGCTGGAACTGATTTCGTACCGTAGGGGTCCTCGGCGTCCTGAGTGTCCAGGATCGCTGTCGATTCTTCTTCCGAGCCTTTCCTCGCTTCGGGATTCACTGTCAGCGTATCAGGATCGCCCGCGGCCGGAGGGAGATCAGTCGCGGGGTTTCCGTCCGCTGTCGGGTCATAGTCTGGCGGGGTCTCTTCCCCGGGTTCCGGATCCGTGGGATCAGGTTCAGTCGGTGTCTCTGGGCTCTCTGTGGTTGACGGTTCTGCGGTCGGGGGGGTTGGGTTTTCTCCTCCCCCTCCCGAAGAGCCTGATGAGCCCCAGGAGCCCGAGGATGATCCCAGAGATCCTGTGACCGGATCACACGCGGACAACGACAGGGAGGCAATCAATGCGGCAGCTAAGACTGTCGCGGATTTGAGGTGTCTCTGAAGCTCTTTCATGTTTCCTCGCTCGCCCATGATTCGAGGTTCCGAGATCCCCGGCATGAGGCGGGTTGAATGGTCAGTGATGATGGTTGGTCGTCAGAACCGGAGCTGAACCCGTCCCGCCCGCAGTACATACGGCAGGAGCGTCCGAGCAGTGTAACTGGCGCCTTAGTTTTATCAGCGTATTGACGGTTTAACCATGCTCAGTATTGCCCCGATTTTCAGGGGATATGACCGGGCAGCTCTTCCGGTGTCGGGTGCGAAGTGAGTTCGGCAGCGCTCTAGTACAGCAGGGTCTCCGCTGGTGTGCGGCCGTACACAGTGACATGCGGGATCATCCCGTTACCGGGGCGACACTGACCTGCAACACGGTGAAACCCGGAGAATCTAGGGTTCCGGGACATGAGTCCAGAAAATGACAACGGAAAGATTCCGCTCGCACCACCGGAGACCTCCCGCCCCGTACCGCAGCGTATCGGGACGACAGGGCCGGGACGCCTCCGTCTCGCATTCAGACATCCCGCGGTACTCATCGGCCTGGCCGCGGTCCTGGGGGTCGTCGCCGGTCTGGTCCTCGGCGACTGGGCCGCGAACCTGAAGTTCATCGGCGACATGTTCATCAGGCTCATCCAGATGTCGATCGTTCCCCTGGTCATGGTGTCCGTCATTGTCGCCACCGGGTCGATGACAGGCACCGGGACCGGGCGACTCGCTGCGCGTACCTTCGGCTGGATGCTCGGGTTCTCCGCGGTCGCCGCCGTTCTCGCGTGGGCGCTGGCAGGGGTTTTCCGTCCCGGCCAGGGCATGGTCTTCGACGGCGAGCTGGACCCCTCGCTCAGGCAGGAGGCGGACCAGGCCGGCGGCTGGCAGGAGACCCTCCTGAACTTCGTGTCCACCAACATCGTCGAGGCGATGGCGAACGCGGACATGCTGCCCGTCATCGTGTTCTCCCTCCTGTTCGGTATCGCACTGAACTCCTGGATGTCGGCGACCGGCAACAGGACACTTCTCGGGCTGTTCGAGGGGATCCAGAACGTGGTCCTGGTGATGATCCGGTACGTCATGTACACCGCACCGGTCGGAGTTTTCTGTCTACTGGCGTCCCTCACCGGTGAGCAGGGACTGTCGGTGGTCACGTCCGCTCTGTCCTACCTGGGGGTCACTGCTCTCGGCGTCCTCATTCTCCTGGCCCTGTTCCTGCTGGTCGTGTGGGCACGGACCCGTCTCAACGTGCTGAAGTTGTGCGGCAAGCTCGCCGAGCAGACGGTCATCGCGGTGACGACGACAAGTTCCGCGGTGACCTTCCCCACCGTGCTGCGGAACACGGTGGAGAAGGTCGGGGTGAGCCGTCGCGTCGCCAACTTCACCCTCTCCATCGGTCTGACGATGGGCTCCTACGGGGCGGTGCTCAACTACATGATCGTTGTCATGTTCCTGGCCCAGGCGGGAAATGTGCAGCTCAGTGCAGGACAGATCGTGCTCGGCGTATTCCTGTCCATCATGCTCAACATGGGCACCATCACCGTTCCGGGCGGTTTCCCCGTCGTGGCGATGTTCCTCGCCGCCTCACTCGACCTTCCGGTCGAGGCAGTGGGACTGCTCATCGCGGTGGACTGGTTCACCGGGATCCTGAGGACTTTCCTCAACGTCAACGGTGACACCTTCGTGGCGATGCTGGTCGCACGGTCCGACAACGAGATCGACCACGACGTGTTCTACGGCCGCAGGGCCGTCACGGAGGAACCGGCAGACCGGTGAAGCATGATAGCGTGCACCCATGGCAGCTGAACTGGACGTAATCACCTCCTGGCTTTTTCAGTCGGAGGTTCCTATTCCTGACGACATCGGCCCGCTCCTGGTACCCGGGGAGCAGCCCGTGGCCGCGTACAAGACTTTCCGGGATTCCGCCGTCTTCACCGACCGGCGCCTGATCGTGCGTGACGCCCAGGGGATCCGTGGGAAGAAAGTCGAGATGTACTCACTTCCGTACTCGGCGATCAACATGTGGTCGACCGAGAACGCGGGAACACTGGACTTCACCGCAGAACTCGAACTGTGGACCCGTGCGGGGAAGATCAAGATCAGTCTCGGCAAGCAGGTCGACGTCAGGCGGATAGACAATCTCATCGCGCAGATCCTTCTGACCGACCGCTGACCCGTTCCGACCGGGGTTTTCTTCTTCAGGGCGGGGTCAGAGCAGAGATGCTCCGGAGGACGAGGTGGCCGGCGGGGGGCCGACCGGGCCGGCGGGGGGCCCGGCTCCCTTTCTCTTCTTTGCCCCCGTTTTTCGGGGGGTAGACCCGCGCTCTCCTCCCGCCCTCGGGGCGAAGGGGGGTGCGGCCGGCTCTAGTATAACTGGGGGCGGGGGGCCGACCGGGCACACCGACCGGGCTACGCCCCGGGCAGGTGGGGGCGGGTGAGGTGAACGGGGTGGGCCGCCGGCAGAACCCGTGAGAAGTCCGTCATTTCCTCCCGGTTAACTTTCCGTCTTCGGTCTGTCAGCCGGAGGACCTACCGTCTAGCATCATTCGTGTTCCGCGCAGAACACCATAAGTAGTCTCCTGAACAACTTATGCGGCGACGGCCGCCTCTTCCCCACCACCCCTGATCCTGCCTTTCACCGGGCAGGAGTCCCCGCCGACCTCTGAAGGAACACCATGTCCTCCCCCGAGCCCGGTGTGGTGCTCAACGCCGCACCGAAGACCACGAAAATTGAGACCCACGGTATCGCCACCATCCCCCACGAGGACCGCACTTCCGGATGGTTCGACCTGATGCGGATGCAGTTCGGCGGTGCCAACACCTTCGCCACCGCCCTGTTCGGCAGCGTCGCCGTATCCCTGGGCCTGTCATTCTGGCAGGCGGTTGCTGCAGTCGTCCTGGGTGTGGCCGTCGGCACCGCAGTGCTGGCGCCCATGGGCCTCTACGGTCCACGGACCGGCACCAACAACGCAGTGTCATCTGGGGCGATTCTGGGTGTTAAAGGACGCATCGCAGGATCACTGCTGTCCTTCCTCACCGCCGTCGCGTTCTACTCGATATCCGTGTGGGTCGGCGGTGACGCCATCGTCGGCGCCCTGACCCGGATCACGGACGTCAGTGACTCCACCGGACTGCGCACGGCGATCTACGCTGCCATCGGCTTCACCGTCATTGTCGTGGTGACCTACGGCTACCAGTTCATGCTGATGGTGAACAAGATCGCGGTCATCACGAACACCGTCCTCATGCTCCTCGCCTTCGTCGCTTTCGCGGGATCCTTCGACCCCTCCTACAGCCCGGGGCCGGACGCCTACGCCCTGGGATCCTTCTGGCCGACTTTCGTCGCCGCCGCCCTTGTCGCGATGAGCAACCCGATCTCTTTCGGCGCCTTTCTCGGCGACTGGTCCCGTTACATCCCTGCAGACACCCCGCAGAGAAAGATCATCGGGGCGACGTTCCTGGCCCAGGGGCTCACACTCGTCCCCTTCCTCTTCGGTGTCGCTACGGCAACCCTCGTCTTCGGCGAGGAAGACTACGTCGTCGCGCTCATCCAGGTTTCTCCGGGCTGGTATGCCGCACTTCTCATCGTCGTCGCCTTCATCGGCGGAATGTCCACCGGCACTACCGCGCTCTACGGCACCGGGCTGGACTTCTCCTCGGTGTTCCCCCGATTCAGCAGGGTCCAGTCCACCATCGGCCTCGGTGCGGTGGCCTTCCTCTTCATTGTCACCGGACGCCTGTTCTTCGACCTCCTCGAGGTCGTCAACGCTTTCGTCGGGGCGATCCTGGTGACGACGACTCCCTGGATCGTGATCATGACCCTGGGTTATGTGTTCCGCCGCGGCTTCATCGACGCCGATGCCGTCCAGGTGTTCAACCAGAGGAAGAAGGGTGGCAGATACTGGTTCCGTGACGGTGTCAACTGGCGGGCAATGTGCGCCTGGCTGCTCGCATCCGTTCTCGGCCTGCTGTTCGCCAGCTTCCCGCCGATCATCGTCGGCCCTTTCGCCGACCTCGGCGGGGGGATGGACCTCAGTCTCGTCGTCGCGGTGGTCAGCGCTGTCATTCTCTACACCGGCCTTCTCTTACTCTTCCCGGAGCCGGACTACGCGTACAGCGACCGCGGATCCTTCCTCGTTCCGACCCGGAGCGAGCCTGTGCCGGCAGTCATCGACGAATAGGCACTACAGCTTTCCCCGGACCCGGTTACCGGTGCCGACGCACATCTTCACGTACCCGGCGATCCAGGTACCGGCCAGCGGGGCCACCGGCAGGTCCGCGGGAAGGGCGAGGGTGAGAGGAACCGCGGCGTCCACCACCGTCCGGTACCAGTCCACCCCGGTCAGACTGTTGGTCACCCGCTCACTGGAGAGCACCTCTCCACTGACGAGTGCGCAGGGTTCGGCGTCCTCCGGATCCCCGGTGCTGTGCACCCGGAACAGGGAAGGGCACACCAGTCCCACCGGCACCTCGCCGGCCTCCCGCGCCGCCGCCCGGAAGGACGCCTCGTCCACGAAAACGTTGGTGTCCACCGACACGGCGGTCACAGAAGCCTGCGGAACACTGATCTCCCCGTAGAGGTCCAGCCTCCCGTCCACGGTCCTCGCCTCCGGGACCGAGCGGGCGTCATCACAGCTGGCGAAGAAACGCGCCACGACATCACCCTCAGCGGTGTACAGGTCAACGTGCGTGACCTCACCGTGGACACGGACCAGCCTGGCGGGCAGCAGCGGGGCACCCTCGGCGGGGTACAGCCCCACGACCGTCGCGGTGGTCCTGCCTCCCGCGGAACTGGGCTCCGCCGGTCTGTCCCACATCAGCAGCCTCGCCCCGGAGGGATCGTCGTAGCAGCGGTATGACGCGGGTACTCCGGACGCCGGAACTGCCACGGACCCGGAGTCGCCGGATGCACGGTCGCGTGCACCGTCACGCGGGACCCCCGCACCCCCGGAGGGGCCACTGGTTGCGCCGGCGCTGCGGACAAATTCGGTCGCTGAGAGGACTAGGGACTCCCGGTCGGTGGCGTCGAAGCCGAGAGAGTGCAGGTCAGGGGTGATGATTGTCATGATGCGAACTGTAGCCCGGGGGCGGGACAGGTTACCCCCGACCAGTGAGCGACTGTTCGAAAAGCCGGTGATGATCGGCAGCAGGCCGGACGAAGGCCAGACCAGTTCAGGACCGGTACGCCAGTGCCGCGACGACAAGATCCTCCCAGCCCATGCCGACTGTCTTGTAGAGGGCCGGGCTCTCCGTCCGTCAACCGGGCGCGCCGGACCCTCGAGCACCAATGAACGCAGAGTCCGCAGATCATCGGCAGTCACCCCACCCTCCCCGAGGGCCATGACGATATCGCCGGCCTCGCGCAGGGCCGTGTCCACGTCCTCGACATACACGCTACCGCGCTCGACCAGGGCCGTGTCCACCTCCCTGACATCGGGCTCGTGTGACCCCATGGCGACGACCACGGCGTCGTCGCGGACAGTCCCTCCCCGGAACAACGGCCGGGCGGCGCTGGTGCAGCACAGCACCAGGTCGGCGTCAGGAACAGACTCGGAAGAGGTGGACGCGTAGGCGTCAAAACCAACTCCTACCAGTCGGGAAGCCATTTCATCAGACTTCTCCGGCGTCCGTCCCACGACCGCAACGCGCCCGATCTCACGCACCGACGCGACTGCGGCCATGTGCCCGAACGCCTGTGGCCCGGTGCCGAACAGTGTGACCCGCAACGGGGCGTCCTCCCGGGCCAGGTACTTCACACCGAGAGCGGACAGGGCCGGGGTCCTGATCTCGGTCAGCGCCGCACCGTCCAGGACAGCCAGAGGCTCCAGTGTCGCTGCGGACATCAGCAGGTACGTCCCCTGGATCTTCGGTAGACCTGCCGCCGGGTTGTCCGGGGCGACAGAGGCGATCTTCACCCCCACGAAACGCCCTGCCTCCGCCGGCATGAGCAGCAGTGAACCGTGCGTCAACGGCACGTTTGAGCGGGCCGGCGACGTCGCCGGGTCGAAACCCGTCTGCAGGGCTGCGTCCAGCGCCTCGACAGCATCTTTCACGGACACTCTGGCGCGAATCTGGTCGGCGGTGACAGACGGGAGAGACATGTACTCCATCTGTACCGGAAAAGCCCGGCCAGAGACACCGTTCACACCAGGTTCCGCACACCGGCGTCCCCCGCTTCTGCAGTACTCTGCGCCGCGGCGCGTACACGCTCCACCGCCCAGAACAGTTCTTCCGGTGTGGAGGGAAGTGCCAGGGCAACGCGGGGACGCCGGGGGGCCGGACATGTGGGTCCGGGCATCGGCGTCCCGAAGGCTGCCACTGCCTCGCGCAGTGCCTCACGTACCGCCAGCGCGAGTGTGAACGGCGGCTCCCCGACTGCCTTCGATCCGTAGACAGCGCTCTGCCCCTCCCCTCCGACACCCTGCCGGTCAGGCTCCTGTTCAAGGAAGCGGACGTTGATCTGTTCCGGCATCTCCGACAGGCTCGGGATCTTGTAGGTTCCCGCGGAGCTGGTCAGCAGTCTCCCCCTCCCCGGCCCGTCCGAGCAGTCCCAGCGCAGGTCCTCGAGGGTGAGCCAGCCTGTGCCCTGCACGAAACCCCCTTCGATCTGACCCCGGTCGACAGTCGGTGCCAGGGACTGTCCGACATCGTGCACGATGTCCACCCGACGTACCGTGCAGGAGCCGTCGAACCTGCTGATCTCGACTTCCGCCGCCGCCGCCCCGTAGACGAAGTAGCGGAACGGTGTCCCGGTGACACTCCCGGCGTCCCAGCTGATCCCGGGGGTACGGAAGAAGCCGGACGCCGACAGCTGCACGCGTCGCAGGTACGCGGCCTGCACGACCTCCTCCCAGGTCAGGGTGTGTGCGGCGTCGGTCGGCGCGCCGTCGGCGCGGACGCGGCCGTCACCGAAGCGCACCTCGTCGANCTGATCTCGACTTCCGCCGCCGCCGCCCCGTAGACGAAGTAGCGGAACGGTGTCCCGGTGACACTCCCGGCGTCCCAGCTGATCCCGGGGGTACGGAAGAAGCCGGACGCCGACAGCTGCACGCGTCGCAGGTACGCGGCCTGCACGACCTCCTCCCAGGTCAGGGTGTGTGCGGCGTCGGTCGGCGCGCCGTCGGCGCGGACGCGGCCGTCACCGAAGCGCACCTCGTCGACGCCGCAACCCAGCAGGTCCGCCGCGACGCCCCGGAGCCGGTCGATGATCTCGTCGCAGGCCGCCTTGACGGCACCTCCGTTGAGGTCCGCCCCTGAACTGGCCGCCGTCGCCGAGGTGTTGGGGACCTTGTCCGTCCGGGTCGGGGCCATGCGCACCAGTGACCGCGGGACACCGAGCGCAGTCGCCGCGACCTGCAGCATCTTCGTGTGCAGTCCCTGTCCCATCTCTGTGCCACCATGGTTGACCAGGACCGATCCGTCCTTGTAGACGAGCACAAGGGCGCCGGCCTGGTTCAACGGCATGTAGGTGAAGGAGATGCCGTACTTGACGGGGACGACCGCCAGTCCCCGCCGACGGTCCGGATGGGAGGCGTTGAAATCGGCGGTCTCCGCCTGCCGTCGTTGCAGGTCGGCGTCCCTGTTCACCTGGTCCCATGCGGCGCGCAGCCGGTTCACCTGGGTCACCTTCTGACCGTAGGGGGTGGTCTGCCCCGGCCGGTAGAAGTTCCGTTGCCTGACAACCCCCGGGTCCAGGCCGAGTACTGCGGACGCCTGACCCATGATCTCCTCGATGAGCACCATGCCCTGCGGGGCTCCGAACCCCCGGAACGCGGTCTGGGAGGTTTTGTGACACTTCGTGATGCGGCCGTGTACCCGCACATGGGGCAGGTGGTAGGCATTGTCGACCGAGCACAGTGACCGTTCCAGCACCGCCTCCGACAGATCCAGGCACCATCCCCCGTCGGAGGTCATGGTCGCGTCGAGTGCGGTGATCCGGCCGTCATCGGTGAACCCTGCCTTCCAGGTGAACAGGTAGCCGTGCCGTTTTCCTGTCATCACGATGTCGAGTGCCCGGGGCAGGCGCACCCGTACCGGCCGTCCGGTGCGTACGGCTCCGATCGCCGCGACGGCCGCGAACCCGTGGTGCTGCATTTCCTTGCCGCCGAAACCGCCTCCCATGCGCAGGCACTGCACGGTCACCGCATGGGCGGGGACGCCGAGGACATGGGCGACGATGTCCTGCATTTCGCTGGGGTGCTGGATGCTGGCGTGGATGAACACCTGCCCGCTCTCGTCGACCAAGGCGATGCAGGTCTGGGTCTCCAGGTAGAAGTGCTCCTGTCCGCCGATCTCGAACTCCCCGTCGATGATGTGGTCCGCGGCGGCGAACCCTGTGTCCACGTCTCCGCGGCGCAGTACCGGCTGCACGCCGTGGAAACTGCCCGCCTCGACCGCGTCGGTGATGCTGACCAGGGACGGCAACGGCCGGTAGTCCACCTCGACCGCCGCGGCAGCGATCCTGGCCTGTTCGAGGGTTTCCGCGAGCACCCAGGCGACCGGTTGACTGTGGAACATGACCTCCACGTCTCCCCCGGGAAACAGGGGCTGGTCGTGGCGGGTTCCGGCGTCGTTGACCCCCGGTACGTCGGCGGCGGTGAGCACCAGCACAACCCCGGGCATGGAGGACGCCGCGGCCGTGTCGATCCCGAGTATCCGGGCGTGGGTGTGGGGGGAGGTCACCGGCCACGCCTGGAGGACGCCACGGAGACGTCCCTGCAGGTCATCGGTGTACAGAGCGGTTGCGGTGACATGACCGACCGCGCTTTCGTGGACGTCCGCGGAACCGAGGGTCACAGTGACACGCCCGGGTCGAGGAACCGGTTGGTGTACAGGTCATCCGTGGTCAGTCCTTCCTTCACGGGTGTGCCCTGGCCGGCGAAGACGGGGGTGAGCTGGTCGATGAGCCGGGACGAGCGGCCGGAGTCGAATGATCCGAGAGTGCCGTCGGTGCCGTCGCCGACGAGTTTCTCGTCCCGCATCATCGTGACCGCGTAGTCTGCTATGCCTGAGCTGTAGATCCATCCGGCGTTGAACTTCCCGACGGTGTCGACGATGAAGCTGTTGGTCGCCTCCGGTGAAGTCATGTAGTTCTTCTGCGCGCGCTGGATCACCGGTACCAGTTTCTCCAGGCAGGCTGACTGCTCGTCGAGCTGGTCGGTCTTCACCGCCAGTGTGGACTTGTAGGTCTGGAAGCCGGTCTCGTGGACAAGCTGGTAGTCCACCGGTCTGTCCCATCCCTCGACCTCGTGCTCGTACTGGTAGGGCTCACTGGAGGAGAAGCCCTGCTGCGCCTTCTTCCCACCCGCGGCGACGAAGTTCGACGGTGAGCCGTCGTAGCTGGAGTCGGTCTGCGATTCATCGAGGATTCCGGCACCGGTGAGGTATTTCATGTACGTCTCGTCAGAGAAGTAGAGGACATCGGCCCCGGCGTCCTTCAGGTCGGCAATGGAATGCACCTGCGGATAGGTCTGCGGATCCCACATGATCATCAGCGGGCTGATGTCCAGGGTGGAGAAGACCGAGGTCGTGGGCATGTCCGCGGAGTGCTGCACAGCGGAGTCCATGTTGACGTAGCCGAGCATGATGTCCGGATCCTGGTACATCAGCGAGGTCACCGCCTGGTTGCCGATGGCGGGTCCACCGGAGCGGATCTCGACGTTCACCCCGGTGTAGCCGAGGTCACCGTCGACGAGCGGGCCGGTGACTTTCTTGGCGTCCGTGTCGACGGTGATGGCGTCGCTGCTCTCCCCCGACGGGTCGAGCAGTTCGTAGAGCAGGCCCTCCTCAGCACCCGGGAACCAGTCTGCCTGGACTGTGACGGTCGACGGGCACACCGCGGACAGGTCGGTGGCGCCGATCTGCCCGTCATAGGCGGGTGCTGCACTGTCCCCGTCACTGCAGGCGCCGAGGCTGACGGCGGTGGATGCGGCGAGGCTGACGGCGGTGATGGTGCGGAAGTTTTTCACGGTGATCTCTTCTCGTTGGTCGCAGGGGCTGGTCGGGGGTTGGTCAGGGGCTGGTCAGGGGGGCTGGTCAGCTGGGGTGGGCGTCAGGATCGCCAGAATCCACTGTGCGGTTCAGCGGCCTCGTCCTCGAGCAGCGGTCCGATGATCTCGATACGGCGCTGTCCGCGGGCGGCGACCTCCCGGCACGGCAGATCCATGGTGGGGTTCTCCGGGTCGGCACCGGTCAGGGTGGCGAGACGTTTCTCCGACAGGCCGTAGACGATCCGTCCGATGCCCGTCCAGTAGACGGCCCCCGTGCACATCGCACAGGGTTCCGCGCTGGTGTAGAGAGTGGCGTCCGCGAGGTCCTCGGCAGGTCGCGACCTGGCGGCCGCGGCAGCGGCGGTGAGCTCCGCATGCTGGGTGGGGTCACCTTCCGGAGGCATGGAATTGTTCCCCCTCCGGGAGATGACCTGGCCGTCACGGTCCACGACAAGCGCGGCGAACGGGTGACTGCCCCGGTCCTTCGAAGCGGCGGACAGTTCTATGGCTTCCCGGAGGAAGCGCAGGTCGGTGGTTGTGGGCAGGGAGTCACCCTCGTCAGTTGCGGTCGTCATGGTCCGGCACAGTATGGCGGCTGCGGCGATAGGGGAAGTGAGGAACCATCGACCGATCCGATGGATGACCACTGCGACGGACGGCCTGCGGCCCCCGGTGCCACGATGTACGTTGCCGGTATGCGACTGACTCTGGAACAGGTCGAGGCCTTCGTCCTCGCGGCACGCCACGGCTCATTCTCCGCCGCGGCGCGGTCCATGGGTCGCAGCCAGTCCACGGTCAGCACCGCGATCGCCAACCTGGAGATCGCCCTGGACACGGAACTGTTCGACCGGTCGTCACGGTTCCCCCGGCTGACCGCCGCGGGGGCGGCGCTGCTGCAGGAGGCGGAGGCACTCTACAACCGGGGGATCGAGTTCGAACGACACGGGGACGCGCTGGCCTCCGGGCAACCGACCAGGATCACGGTGGCGGTCGGCGTCCCCCACCGCCAAGTGACGCCCGTGTTCGCCCGGTTCGCCGGAAAGTACCCGCACGTGGACCTGACGATCCAGAATCCCGCCAACGGCGACGTCGCCTCACTGGTCATGCAGGACGAGGCACTGCTCGGAGTGACATTCGCCATCCCCCGGTACCCGGAGGAGATCGCGTTCCGACAGATGGGGCGGCTGGTCATCGCCCACGTGGTCCACCGAGCGCACCCCCTCGCCGCAATCCCCCGGCCGTCCTTCGAGGACATGAGGGACTTCCGTCACCTCGCGTACACGGCCCACGCCCAGACCCTGCCGACGACCGAGTACCTGCAGTCGACCCAGACCTGGTTCTCAGACTCCTACCAGTCGCTGATCCACCTCGCACTGGCCGGCGTGGGATGGGCGACCGTACCACGGCAACTGGTGCTCGACGAGATCGCGTCCGGGGAGCTGGTGGAACTGGACATGGGGGCGTACCCGTTCACCGACTGGTCGGTGAACGTCGACGTCCTGTGGCGACGGGGACGCCGCTTCCCGCCGGTCGAGGAGTGGTTACGGCTCCAGCTGTGCCGGCACCGGGTGCATGAGGTGGGGCGGTTCAGCTGAGGGACTGTCGTCCTCCGCGTCTTCCAACGGAAGGGTGAGCATGTGGTAGCTCAGGGTCTTGCCGTGGCCGTCGAGCACCGGTGATCCTGTCACCCCTCCTCCGAGCACTCCCCTCAGTTCGGCGACGAAGGCTTCCACCGCGGGTATCTCCCGCAGTGTCACGGTCGCCACGTCGCAGCGGAAGTGCCGGGCGACCGCCGTCGCTGTCAGTCGGGTGCGCAGGTGGTGGTAGTCGCCGGTGGTCCGGGGCAGCACCGCGACGATGAGGGTGTCCCCCTTGTCACCGGTCCTGGCGTCGGCGTAGTCGTCAAGTCTCTTCATCACCGTTCTCCTTCCGGTCGTGTGTCCGGGTCAGTCTCTCCCGGGATTGTCCGGGGTGCGCCGGCGGATGTCACGGTGGCCACAGCCGGTTCCACCAGGTGTCTCGGCAGGAGTGTCGACCGGACGGCGAGGACCTCACCACGGCCCTTGCGCGCCCCTCCACCTCCTGCGGGTCCTGAACAGTACAGTGCCTCCATTTCCCAGCCGATCGCTTCCGCCTGCGTCTCTGTCGGTACCCTGCCTGCCACCCGGAGGCGGACCTCCGGCGGATCCGCGGGTACCGGTGCCATCCCCCGGAAGGCGGCGCCGGTACCGATGAACTCGGCGTTGAGTGCGGCCGGGTCCACCCCGTGGATTCTGACCAGCCGGTCGGAGACGACTGACCAGGCAAGCTCGGCGCGTTGCCTGGCCCGGGGGCCCGCATAGGTGATCTGCCCTTCTCCCGTCCAACCGCTGCGGAACCCGAGGGTGACTTTGAGGGTTCCGGTACGGGGGTGGCCTGTCGCCCCCGATACACGGACGGAGTCGGGGCCCAGGGTGGTGATGTTGATGCCGGTGAAGTCGGCGACGACGTCAGGGGTGAGGTAGGCGGAGGGGTCGGCGACCTCGTAGAGCAGTTGTTCCCTGACTGTCTGCCGGGTGAGTTTCCCGCCGGTACCGGCGAGTTTTCCGAGGACCGCGGTGCCGTCCTCACTGATGTCGGCGAAGGGGAATCCGAGGTCCGCCATGCCCTCCACCGGTTTGGTGACAGGGTCGGCGAAGTAGCCGCCGGTGAGCTGTCCGGCGCATTCCAGCAGGTGGCCGACCATGGTCCCGGCGCCGAGCCTGTGCCAGTCGTCGAGCTGCCACCCGAATTCGTGGACCATGGGGGTGAGGAAGAGGGAGGGGTCGGCGAGTCGTCCGGTCACGATCACGTCGGCACCCAGGGCGAAGGCGGGGAGGGCCTGTTCGACGCCCAGGTAGGCGTGGGCGGAGACGAGTCCGTCGTTGTCGGCGGACAGGGGCCGACCGGTCTCCCATATCTGCGGGTCTGTGTCGGTGACCTGGGTGAGCACACCGTCGCCGGTGAGGACGGCGACTGTCACCTGTCGGTCCGGGAGGATCTCGGAGGCGATGCGTGCAATGAGGCGTGCGGCTGCTTCGGGGTTCGCTGCCCCGGAGTTGGTGACCACGGTGGTTCCGTGGGCGACGGTGTGCGGCAGCACCGCCCGCATGCGTGTCTCCAGCAGGGGGTCGTATCCGGTGTCCGGGTCGTTGAGTCGTCGCAGCTGGCCTGCAGCGACGGTGCGTTCGCCGAGGCATTCGAAGATGAGGTAGTCCAGGTTCCCTTCTTCGGCCAGTTTCACGGCGGGGTCGAGGCGGTCCCCGGCGAAGCCTGCGCCGGATCCTATTCTGATGGTCTTCATGACGTGTCCCTTCGTTGTTGTCAGAGGTCCGGAGGTGGCGTCAGATGCTCAGTGCGCCGGTGACCAGCGCGGTGAGTGTGATGACGACTGTTGTTCCCCAGGCCCAGAGGAAGGTGAACTTCTGGTGGTCCCCGAGTTCGACCTTGGCCATGCCGATGAGGATGAAGGTGGAGGCGGTGAGGGGGCTGAGCGGGAAGCCGGTGGTCATCTGGCCGGCGATGGCGGCGTGGGCGATCATCGCCGGGTCCACTCCCATGGCCCCTGCGGTTTCGGCGAACACGGGGAGGACGCCGAAATAGAAGGCGTCCGGGGTGAACACCAGGCTCAGCGGCATGGATATCACCGAGAGTGTCACCGGCAGAGCGTCGGCCATTCCCTGGGGGATGAGGTCGGCCAGTGCCCGCGCCATCTCCTGGATCATGCCTGTTCCGCCGAGAACACCGGTGAACACTCCGGCGGCGAAGACCATGGAGGTCACGAGGACCACACTGGACCCGTGTTTCTGCATCAGTTCCTGCTGGTCCTTCCAGCTGGGGATGTTGATGCACAGGGCGATGACGAAGGCGACGAGGAAGCAGATCTCCATCGGGATGCTGTGGGTGAGCATGACCACGATGAGAACCACTGTGAGCAGGGCATTGGTGATCATTCGCCAGCGTGGGACGTCGGTGTCGTTCCACTGGTGGGCCGCTGCGTGGTCGAAGTCGGGGTGGTCTCCGCTGACGGTGCCGGCGGTGCCGGCAGCGTCACTGCTCGTCGCGTCGGTGCCGGTGGCGTCACTGCTGCCGGTGTCGCCGGTGGCGGCTCCCACCGTGACTTTTTCGCGGGCGTCGAGGGTGATTCTGCCGAGCCTTCGCCGTTCGCCGCGGCCGAGGAGGTAGCTGGCGACCAGTACCCACACTCCCCCGGCGATCATCGGGATGATCATCGGTGTGAAGATCTCTGAGGACGGCAGGTCCAGGGCGGCCATGGCGCGCAGTGTCGGCCCGCCCCAGGGCAGCAGGTTCATCAGGCCTGCGCCGAGTGCGACGACGGCGGTGAGCACGAGTGGCCGCATACCGATGCGGCGGTAGATCGGAAGGAATGCCGACAGGGTGATCAGGAAGGTGGCGGCACCGTCGCCGTCGAGGGAGACGCACATGGTGACGAGTGCTGTTCCGACGGTGATTTTGACCGGGTCGCCTTTCGCCCAGCGCACGATGGTGCGGATCAGCGGGTCGAACAGTCCCTGTTCCATCATCAGGCTGAAGTAGAGGACGGCGAAGGTCATCATCACGGCGACCGGGGCGACCTTGAGGACGCCGTCAGCCATGTAGCTTCCGAGGTCGGGGCCTTCACCGGCGAGGACGGCGAAGACGACCGGTACCAGGACGAGTCCGACGAGGACCGATGTGCGCGTGAACAGTGTGAGTGCGAGGAACACCCCCACGGTGAGAAAGCCGAACAACGCAAGCATCGTGGGCTCTCCTCTCATAGGTACTGCGGCGGCCGTAGGGCACCAGGATGTGATGCAGACGACACGCCGCGTGGACGGAGTTGAGTATGAGCCACGCCACTTAGTTGTGTCCAACAACAATGTAGCATAGATTAATGATCCATGCGCATGAATGAGATCACCGTCGATCACATGCGGACCGTCATCTGCATCGCTGACCAGGGTGGATTCACCGCGGCTGCCGACACTCTCGGGCAGTCCCAGTCCTCGCTCAGCAGGATTGTCGCCCTGGTGGAGCGGACGGTCGGCACCCGCCTGTTCGACCGGACGACTCGGAAAGTGGTCCTCACCGACACCGGTGAGGAGTTCGTCCGGACCGCCCGACTCATCGTCGGAACCTACGACCGTTCGGTCAACAACTTCGTCAGCTACCTCAACGGCCCGAACGGGAACCTGAGAATAGCGACCCTCCCCTCCCTCGCCGCCACCCTGCTGCCGCCGTTCATCCACCGGTTCCACCACGCGTTCCCCCATGCGACGATCGACCTCCTCGACCTCAAGGCGGCCGACATCCTCGGCCTATGCAGGGAGGGTTCCGTCGACCTGGCCGTCACCGCGGAGGACGCCGAACTGTTCCACCCGCTCCCGGACCATTTCCGGTTCACCCCCGTCGCCGAGGACGAATTCGTCTGTATCCTGCCGTCCTCCCACCCCCTCGCCGCGCAGGAGTCGGTCTCGTGGACCGATCTCGCCGGTCAACCTTTCGTCTCCTTCACCGGAGCCAGTTCCGTCCGGAGGATGACCGACCGGATCCTCGGCGGTGCCGGTATCGTACCGTCCCGGACTGTCTCCGCCGGGACAATCTCCGCGGTCGCCGGACTGTGCGCCGCCGGCCTGGGCATCTCGGCCGTCCCCGGGTTCGTGGTACCCATGACCAGGGTGGCGGGGGTGACGATCCGCCCGCTGGTACCGCTGGACACGTCGGTGCCGGTGACCCGGCGCGTCGGTATCCTCCGGGACTCGACCCGCCCCCGCACCCCTGAGGTCACAGAGTTCCTGGCTCTGCTGTTGTCCTCCACCGCCGGAGAGAACAGGTTGCCCGAGTTCACCCACTGGGTCCGTGGAGCGGGGGGAGCCGCAGGATCCCCTCAGATCGTCACTTCCCGGCCGTGATCTCCCGTACTCCGGCCAGCCACTCACGGATGATCGCCGCAACCTGGTCACCGTGGGATTCCAGGAGGAAGTGCCCGCCGTCAAGCAGTTCGATGCGGGCGTGCGGGGCGTCCCTGCGGAACGCTTCAGCTCCTGCACTGCCGAAGATCTCGTCGTTTCGGCCCCACACGGCGAGAACAGGAACCTGTGACGTGCGGAGCCATGCGTGGACCCGGGGGTACAGGGGCAGGTTGGAGCTGTAGTCGCCGAAGAGTGCGAGCTGGATGCTGTCGTTTCCGGGCCGGGCGAGCAGTGCGAGGTCGTGCTCCCACGCGTCCGGGTCCACCGTGTCCGGTTCCGGGACGCCGTGCAGGTACTGCCACTCGACAGCCTCCCTCCCGAGTGCCGGGCGCAGGGCCCGTTCGTTGGCGGGGGTGGGATCCTGGCCGTAGGCCCAGATCGGGTCCCAGAACTCCGGGACGAACCCTTCCTCATAGGCGTTGCCGTTCTGGGAGATGACGCCCTCCACCGCTGCCGGGTCGGCGAGTGCGAGACGCCAGGCGACGGGAGCGCCGTAGTCCTGGACGTACACGGTGTACCTCCTGACCCCAGAGCCCGGAGGAATCCACGTGTGACGTCGGCGAGTGCGTCGAAGGTGTAGGTGAATTCCTCCACCGCGGGGGCGGACGACCGGCCGAAGCCGACATGGTCTGGTGCGATCACGTGGTAGTCCTCGCCGAGGACGGGGATCAGGTGGCGGAACATGTGGGAACTGCTGGGATATCCGTGCAGCAGGAGCAGGACCGGGGCGTCCTGTGGTCCGGCTTCCCGGTAGAAGATGTCGAGCCCGTGGACCGTGACCGTGCGGTGGTGCACAACAGACATCACTAACCTCCAAAACGTTGCTTACTGGTTATCCGTACCGTAGCATAGGCACCGATGGGAGGTCGATGCATGATCGACGAGGAAGAACTGCTGCTGGGCGTCCTGAACACCGCACCACTGAACGGAGGACACCCCGAAGAACACCTGACAGGTGAGCGCGGTGCGGACCTGGCCAGGACTCTCGGAGGTACCGGTTCCCCGGAGGAACTGGAACAGCTCCGGAGGGTCCGCGACGCACTCCAGTCACTGATCCGCGGCCGAACGGAAACCCTCGGCGCCCTGCAGCAGGTCATGGACGAGGTCCACATGGTGGGCACGGTCACCCCGGGAGGACTCAGCTGGAGCCTCGCCGCACCGGACGACGTCCGACTTGCCGCGCAGGTCATCCAGGCCTGGTCGGCGGTCAGTCAACGCCTGCCGGGACGGCTCAGGGCGTGCGCGAACGAAGAATGCAACCTCTACCTCATCGACCACACCCGTCCAGGAACGGCAAAGTGGTGCTCCATGGCCACCTGCGGCAACCGCATGAAAGCACGGGCCCACGCCGCGCGCCGTCGCTCCCGGTCCCGCTGACTCCCACGACCCAGGTTAGGAACCCAGATGCCCCGCCACACACCCCACGAGACAGTCCCCGAAACAGCCCACGAGGCATCCACTGCCGCCCCAGGTGTCCCCCGCCGTGCTGTGCTCCCCGAAGAGATGACCGCTGTCAAGGCACTTGTCTTCGACGTCTTCGGAACAGTGGTCGACTGGCGCGGAGGTGTGGCCCGGCAGTCCGCGCAGTTCCTCCGCCGCCACGCCCCCGCCGTCGACCCGTACGACTTCGCCGACCGGTGGCGCGCCGAATACCAACCGGCCATGGAACGCGTCCGCAGCGGCGAACGCCCGTTCGTCCGCCTCGACGAACTCCACAGGGAGAATCTCGACCGTGTACTTGCCGGACTCGGAACCGACCCGGACGCCGTCGCCGTCGCCGAGCGGGACGAGCTCAACCTCGTCTGGCACAGGCTGGACCCCTGGCCCGATGTGATCGCCGGCCTCCACTCACTCCGCGAGCGGTACATCATCGCCCCCCTGTCCAACGCCAACGTGCGCCTCGCACTCGACATGGCCAAACGGGCCGGACTGCCCTGGGACGCGATCCTCGGCGCCGAGGTGGTGCAGTCCTACAAGCCGGCACCGGAGACCTACCTGCGCACCGTGGACATCCTGGGGCTGGAACCGTCCCAGGTCGCCATGGTCGCCGCGCACAATGACGATCTTGCCGCTGCCCGGGCCTGCGGACTGCGGACGGTCTTCGTACCCCGCCGGACCGAGCACGGACCCCGGCAGGACACCGACCTTGAGGCGGAAAGTGACTGGGAGATCGTCGCCGAGGGTTTCGGGGAGCTCGCCCGAACACTGGGTGCGGGTGGTTCCGGAATCTGAGGTAGGCCGGGTTCTGATCGCGGTCCGGGGCACGCACCGGTGCCCGGACAATGCCCGTCCAGTACACGGCCGATCATGGCAGCAGGTGACGAGAAAGCCTGTTCTCCGATGACCAAAGACAGTGTGATTCTGTCACCTGGCCCACCTGCTCCGCATTGTCCTCCGGGGTCAGCTCGACGGCGGGGTGGACGAGGAGAATGGGTCCATATGGGTCTGCTACACGGATAGGTGACATCTGATCTGGCTTGCCCGAGGGTCGGCCTGGACGGATGGCATCGTGCCAAAGCCATCGCCCGCGACCTGCTCACCCACACACTCCACACCCTCGACAAAGCCGGGCATGGGATCGTCATGCACGTCCATGACGAAGCCGGCATCGACGAACCCCCCCCCCCCCCATGACTCCGCAGCGACCGTGGAGTCGGTCTGTGCGCTCATGGCCACACCACCGGTTTGGGCTCGAGGTCTCCCGCTCGATGCCGACAGCTACGAATGCTCCTTTTACATGAGGGGCTAGCTCGCTTCCACACCCAAGTACTTGTTGATCCGCTTTGCGATGAGTTCGAGCCGCCGGTCGATGAACATCTCGTAGTTACCTGGCTGATCCTTACCGTCCGAAAAGTCGATCAACTGAGCATCAAAGTGGTGTTCAGCAAACCGGGTGCGGTACTCACTTGGAGCACTCGCTGAGATCTTCTTGTTGGTTCCAGATCCGATGAACGCCATGTTGCCGATCTGATTGATTTGTTGCCTATCGAGGTCTGGACGGACTTTCTCGAGGTAAGCCTTCGGGAAGATGTGGTGGTACTCGATCTTTGACGTCTTACCCTTGTGGGTTGGTGCGACAACCAGGTCTGAAGCCCAGTCCTTCGCGCTGTCATGTCGCAACGCCATGAACAAGGTTTTGAAAGCACCACTGCTGGTGTTCCTACCCCGAAGTTCGGATGCAGTGAAGTAGAGACGACCCACGTCGTTGCTGAGACGTTCGAGCAGTTCATCTCCACCGCTGCCTCTTCGAATCACCGCGAGGTCCTGGTTGAGTTTCGTCTCAGCAGATCCGGCGTAGCGCGCCTTCGCGTTCGCGTTGAGGAACCAGCGGCGGAAAGCGTCAGCATCTTCGGAGCTAATGTTGTAGTCGTGGTGATCTGCCCAGTAAGCGAGGGTGGTGAGCAAATAGGGCGAGCTGAGCAAGCTCAGGGTATCGATGTGGAGATTCGATTTGAGGAAGTTCACCGCGAAATCGAATGCGCGTTGGGTTCGTTCCCATCCGGCCTGAAGCTGCTCGACCGTCAGGGAGTTCACCGTTGAAAACTTGGCTTGCCCGGTGATCAGTGCAACGAGCGTGCGCAGTAGCGCGCTCAAGTCAATAGACAGTCCCGATGCGACAACGCTGTCTTGATACTCCTGAAAGATCTGCAATGAGCCACGCCATCTCGCTGTGATCTGCGCGAGCGCCAAGTCGGAAGAACGAAGGGTGACTCCCAGCGAGTTCACCCGTACGAAGATTTCGGTGACCTCTTCGTAGGACATTGTTCGCTCAAGAATGTCCATACGATAGACGTAGTCACCAATCGCGCGGACCTTTTGCAGACGCTGTTGATACTTCTCGTACCGTGGGTCTTCCAGGTCGATGACACCAGCCGCTTTGAGAATCGCACTGTCACCCATCTTGAAGATCTCCGAGACCTCGACCCACTGTGGCTGGGACGCGAGGCGGTTGGTTTTTACTACGAAAGCGAGGCGACTGGTGCTTTCAGCGAGCCTGTCAACTTCCGATTCTTCGCCACTTGTATCTTCAGATTCTTCGGTTGAGGTGAACGGAAGCTCGTCGGGGTGTTCCAAGTTGAAGAGTAGAGAGATCTCGCGCTTACGGTCTTTGACTCTCACGCCTTCGCCGTTCATTACCGCTGCCAAGGAGGTGAGCCTCTGTTGGCCATCGAGAAGTAGTAACGGCCTGGTCGGTGCGGTTGTTGACTCAACGGCGAAGCCGCGAGTCTCAACCGGCTCGTCGGTTTCCCAAGCAAGAATCACGCCAGACGGATAGCCCCGGTATAGCGAGTCGAACAGGTTGCGCACGTCGGTTGACTTCCACACATAGCCGCGCTGCATCTCTGGCAGCATCAACTCGCCATTGCGGATCTTTGCAACTAGGTCTCTGACCTTCTGTTCGCTCTTTGCCATCGATACTCACTTCCACTACGCGCGCGGTCAGGAACGATCCGCTACGTTCGCGGCACTGCGAATGACGCGATCAGGTCTTGACGCAAGAAGACAGTGCGACCGGCTCCCATGTACACCGCTAATTCTACCAGCGGATGTGCGTGCGATGAAGGCGCAACGCCGACCCCGCCATCAGCGCACACAGCTCCCGCACGCCAATTTTCGGCGGCGGTCGGCCCGGATTTTTGACGGGTCGACTCTGAGCGGTCTTCAGCCTGCCCCCGCACTGCTGACTTGCGCCTGATTCTACCGAAAGCGCACTCGACCGGTCGGCTGGTGATCGACCCAGTGCCGGTGTCGGGGCCGGGGACCTTTCGGTACTGCGGGGAGATACAGGCGGAATGTCAGATGCGCGGTGCCAGTCGGGTGGGAGTTCACCCGGTCCGTGGGCTACGGGAAGCTCAAGGCCCTGATCCTGGTGTTCGCCGCGATCAACGTGGCGGTGTGCTCCAACGCCTCATCAAACCGGACGGTCAATGCCCGGGCATGCCGGGTGACCAGCGCCGCAACGCAACCGATCCTCGCCCGCCACGTCTTCGGCTCCCACAACCACCACCTGTGCTTCGCCGACGACCGGGACACCGGGATCGGAGTGCCGTCAGAGGGTTAGCCCGCGGGTGCGGGTCTCCCGGCGCCATAGCGAAGCTGCCACCTTCACTGCCTGCAGAGCTTCGGGGTCGGCACCGAGCATCCCCGACCAGCGGGACAGGCACGTCGCCTAGCACCACCGTGGCACACCAGATTCGGTTGGCATCGAAGCTCTGGTGCGGCATCTTCGACAGCCCGGTGTCCTCGGTGTCCCGGATCTGCTGCTCACACCGCCCCCGTGCCCGGTGGCGTAGATCTGAGGTGGCGATGTCACCGTGCTGATTGGTGGCAAAGGCGGTGGCCCGGCGGCCATCGACGTCAGTGACCCGCAGGTTGCAGCCGGCGGCGGGATACTCCACCCGTACGATGACCCTCATATCATCGGGGTAGTCGGCGAGCTTGATGTGGTGGTCTTTCAGGGTGATCAGCCCGGTGATGTCGGCCAGATAGGACTTATCGAGATCAGCGACGAACTCGTGGGGGTTGATCTTTCCCGCGGCGATGTTATCGGTGCGCTGTACGGCAGCTTTCCGGTCGTTGTCGGACAGGATGACCGCGCGTCTGACGGACTCGGGAAGAGTCGATGCCGGTGATCCCATGGTCTGGTTGACCGCGAAGCCCACCGAGTAGCCGACGTTGTGAGTGTGCAGGTAGTTGATGAATCCTTTGGCTTTGCCGCCGGTGTCGGTGCGGAACAGGATCCGGCGGGTCCACCGTCCTCCTTTGTCCGCCCCGGGCAGTACGGTCGGAGCTCGTCGAGCGGCGGTGATGTGGTCGGCGGCAGTGCCGACACCGGCGTCACTGGGTCGGGGACGGATCAGCAGGTCTTCACCGCCGAGTCCGGGTCCGAAGTCGGCGGAGACGTTCATGGGATGGAAGCCGTAGCCCTTCTTCCACGTCTTTTCGGCGTTCCGCTTGTCCTGACAGTGGCTTGTCATCAAGGTGGCGTCGATGTCGATGCGCAGCGGATCTGTCGGGGTAGCGGTGACCAGGGGTTCGGTGGGCCCATCGCGGTCCGGGGTCGGGCGCCTAGGGTGCGCATTGCCCGGTCGATCCCGGTTTCAGCTGTGGCGATGTGCTCGGCGAGGTGGTGGATCCTGCGGTGGACGGTGGGGCCGGACGGCAACGTGGTGATGATGCCGGTCGCCGCCAGTGGGCGGATAAGGTTGATGTCGCAGACACGTCGCCGCCGGCGATCAGTGACCGATCAGTGGCAGGGCGAGACTGGTGAGAACTGTTCCTGCGGAGTGTTCCACGGTGTCGGGGACCAGGGCGGCGAGGTGGTCGTCGAGGACTGCGGTGGTGTCGACGGTGGAGGCGAGTTCGGCGGGTAGCTGTACTCCGGAGTTGGAGCAGATCTGGCCGCGGATCGTGACGTCGAGTCGGGTGTTGGCAGTCTTGCGCTGTGAAGGTGATCCAGTTCTTGTTCGTACTCTGGCTTAGGCACCGAGAATCATAGCAGGTCAGGGTCGCTTTCTTCAGTTTTTCAGGTGGGTTGGAGTGCGAGCCTGTGAACTATCCGGGCTAACCCTCATCCGTACTCAGAGCAGCCACAAAAGCCTCCTGCGGCACTGACACCGACCCGATGGCCTTCATACGCTTCTTGCCTTCCTTCTGCTTTTCCAGCAGCTTTTTCTTGCGGGAGATATCACCGCCGTAGCACTTCGAGAGCACATCCTTACGCAACGCGCGGATGTTCGTACGCGAGATGATCTTCGACCCGATGGCCGCCTGCACCGGCACCTCGAACTGCTGGCGGGGGATCAGCTCCTTGAGCTTCTTCGTCATCTTGTTGCCGTAGTGCAGCGCATTGTCACGGTGCACAATCGCGGCGAAGGCGTCCACCGGCTCCCCCTGCAGCAGGATGTCCACCTTCACTAGGTCGGCCAGCTGCTCCCCGTCCTCCTCGTAGTTCAGCGAGGCATAGCCCTTCGTCCGCGACTTCAGCATGTCGAAGAAGTCGAAGATGATCTCCCCCATCGGGATGTAGTAGCGCAGCTCCACCCGGTCAGTGGACAAGAAGTCCATGTTCTTCATCTGCCCGCGCTTTTCCTGGCACAGGGTCATCACCCCGCCCAGGAACTCCTCCGGCACGATGATGGTCATGTTGACCATCGGCTCGTAGACTTCCTTGATCTTGCCCTCCGGCCAGTCCGACGGGTTCTGCACGTGCAGCACATCGCCGTTCTCCGCGACGACCTTGTACACCACGCTCGGCGCAGTCGAGATCAGGTCCAGGTCGAACTCCCGCTCCAGACGGTCCCTCGTGATCTCCATGTGCAACAGTCCCAGGAAACCACAGCGGAACCCGAACCCCAGGGCAGTTGACGTCTCCGGCTCGAACGTGAGCGAGGCGTCATTGAGCTGCAGTTTCTCGATGGCTTCGCGCAGGTCCGGGTACTGGTCGGCGGATACCGGGAACAGGCCCGAGTACACCATCGGCGTCGGCTCGGCGTAGCCCTTCAGTGGCTCGGTGGCGCCGTTCTTCTCCGTGGTGACCGTGTCACCCACCTTCGACTGGCGCACATCCTTGACCCCGGTGATGATGTAGCCCACCTCCCCCACTCCAAGACCCTTCGCCTTCGTCGGCTGCGGGGAGACCACACCGATCTCCAGTGCCTCGTGCGTGGAGCCCGTGGACATCATCGTGATCTTCTGGCGGGGCTCCAGTTTTCCGTCCACGACCCTGATGTAGGTCACCACTCCACGGAAGATGTCGTACACGGAATCGAAGATCAGTGCCCGGGCCGGGGCGTCCTCATCCCCACCCGGGGCGGGGACCAGCTCACAGACCTTGTCCAGCAGCGCCGGGATCCCCTCCCCTGTCTTCGCGGAGATCCGCAGCACATCCTCAGGCTCACAGCCGATGATGTTCGCGATCTCCAGGGAGTACTTGTCCGGGTCCGCGGCGGGCAGGTCGATCTTGTTGAGGACCGGGATGATCTCCAGGTCCTTGTCCATGGCCAGGTACAGGTTCGCCAGTGTCTGCGCCTCGATGCCCTGTGCGGCGTCCACCAGCAGGATCGCACCTTCACACGCCTCGAGGGCGCGGGAGACCTCGTAGGTGAAGTCCACATGGCCGGGAGTGTCGATCAGGTGCATCACCAGCTGCTCGCCCTTGTGCGGGCCCGAGCGCGGGACCCAGGGCAGGCGCAGGTTCTGCGCCTTGATGGTGATGCCGCGTTCACGTTCGATGTCCATGTTGTCGAGGTACTGGTCGCGCATGTCACGTTCCTCGATCACCCCGGAGAGCTGCAGAATCCGGTCAGCCAGAGTCGATTTCCCGTGGTCGATGTGGGCGATGATGCAGAAGTTGCGGATACGGCTCGGCTCGGTGAACGTCTCCAGTGCGTAATTCTGCTGCTTCGGCGCCATGCGGGTCCTCCTGGGTGATGCGCTGCCCCCGCTCCGGCCTCTGACCGCACCGGCGGGGCGTGTCCCGTCCGACGGGCTCTGCCGGACGGGTGGATATCAGGTTGAGCCTACCAACCCGCCGCCCACCGCTCCTCCCCGGATGCGCGCGCATCCCTGCCGCTCCGAGCGCAGCACAGACCACAGCACACAGCACCACACAGACCACAGCCACGACCGCCGGGTAACGGCAGGACAGACGGCAACGGTGTGACTACCATGAACCCCATGCCGGAGTCCTCCACCACCTACACCAACCCGGTCCGCCTCTTCAGCCGCTTCCTGGACCGGCACTTCCACCACCGCGGCCACCTTGACGAAGGCATAGACGAACTCCACGCCAACCTGGGGCTTTCCGACCGCGCACCTCTGGACCGTGAGGACAACCAGATCACCGTGACCGTACCGACCAGCTCGATGAACCGTCCGGTGATCTACGCACCGGACATGGACGGCCAGGTCGACCCCGGAGAGGTGGTGTGGTTCCGGGTGGTGAAGGGCAGGGACGCCGAACCCGAACTCAGGGCATGTCTCATCGTCGGCAGGAATGAGCACCACACCCTGCTCGGCATGCTCATCAGCTCCAACCCCGAACACCGTGCGGAGAGCAACTGGGTGCCCATCGGAACAGGACTGTGGGACCCGAAGGGCAACAAGTGCTGGGTGAGGGTCGACAAGATCGTCGAGATCCCCGAAGCCAGGATCCAGCGGCGGGGAGTGTTCATGCCGGAACGTCGTTACGACCGGATCGCCGCCGAGCTGCGTAACCGGCACGGGTGGTCCTGACCGGTGACGTCACGCCACTTCCCGGAACCCCTGTTCGAACTGCCGGAGCCCCCCAGGCAGCCGGTTGAGCTGCCCGCCGGCGCGGTCCTGCTGCCCGGGTGGCTGACCGTCCACCAGCAGCAGTGGATCGCCGGGCAGTACCGTCGGTGGGCCTCCGGGCCCGTACCTCCGCGGCGTCCCCGCTACGGGTCGGGCCAGATGAGTGTGGAGATGCTCTCCCTGGGCTGGCACTGGGCCGGCGGCGGTTTCTCCAGGAGGGCCACCGACGTCAACAACGCCCCCGTTCTCCCCGTCCCGGACTGGGCCGTGACGGTGGGACGCCAGGTCACCGGCGACGCCTCGTACACACCGGACACCCTGCTGGCCAACCTCTACGGCCCGGGAGCGACGATGGGCATGCACCGGGACTCAGACGAAACTTCTCCTGCCCCGGTCGTCTCCCTGTCGATCGGTGACACCTGCAGGTTCCGTTTCGGCAACGCCGACTCCCGGTCCAGGCCCTACACGGATGTGGAACTGCGGTCCGGAGACGTCTTCATCTTCGGTGGTCCTGCCAGGTGGAACTTCCACGGCGTCCCGAAGGTGTTCGACGGCACCGCTCCGCAGGGGTGCGGTGTCACCGGTCGCCTCAACATCACGCTGCGGGAGACGGGACTGGCCCGTGCCTGACAGTGGGCCCGGCTCCGACCTCGTCACCGGGGCTGACGGACGCGCCCGCCCCACCTGGGCGTCCTCGGACCCGCTGCTGCGTGACTACTACGACACCGAATGGGGCATGCCCGTGACCTCCGAACAGGGCATGTTCGAGCGGCTGAGCCTCGAAGCGTTCCAGTCCGGGCTGAGCTGGGCGACGATACTGCGCAAACGCCCGGCGTTCCGCGCGGCGTTCGCGGACTTCGCCCCGGACCGCGTCGCCGCGTTCACCGACGCCGACGTGGAACGGCTCATGGAGGACGCCACGATCGTGCGCAACAGGCGCAAGATCCTCGCCACGGTGGGAAACGCCCGCGCCACCGTCGCCATGAGGGACGGTGACAGCGCCGACGGCAGCGATCTCGCGTCCCTGGTCTGGTCCTTCCGGCCGGCGAC
The DNA here is from genome assembly GCA_900049755.1 of Corynebacterium provencense. Classification (GTDB taxonomy): domain Bacteria; phylum Actinomycetota; class Actinomycetes; order Mycobacteriales; family Mycobacteriaceae; genus Corynebacterium; species Corynebacterium neomassiliense. The sequence goes on along the minus strand of LT160592.1, from coordinate 1,059,691 downwards.
GACACCGGCCCCCGTGACACTGGCGGAGATCCCCACCTCCTCGCCGGAGTCCGTCGCGCTCGCCCGGGAGCTCAAGAGACGCGGATTCACGTTTGTGGGACCGACGACAATGTTCGCCCTCATGGAGGCGGTGGGGATCGTCGACACCCACCTGGTCGGCTCCTGGCGGCGGGGGTGCTCGGGGGTGTGGTCGTGAGACCCGTCCTCTCCGGATCGACCCGTTGGGTCGGTGAGGTCGGTTAGGTAGCGGCGTCCCCGACGTGTAAGATCTCCCAGGTTGACCCGCGACCGTGCGTGGCGCAGTCACCGCACCCGGCAGGACCTTGGGCCGGGTGTCAGAGACCGTGACTGCGGCTGGCCCGCACGGAAGTGGCGAACGATTCCGCATTTCCACCGTTCAGGAAGAGGTATTCCCCGTGGCAAACATCAAGCAGCAGAAGAAGCGCGTCCTCACCAACGAGATCGCCCGCCGTCGTAACCAGGCAGTCCGTTCACGCCTGCACACCGAGACCCGCAAGTTCCACGCTCTCGTCGAGGCCGGTGACGTCGAAGGTGCCGAGAAGCAGCTGCGTGTCGCCACGCGTCTCTTCGACAAGGCGGCGACCAAGAAGGTCATCCACAAGAACAACGCCGCGAACAAGAAGTCCGGCCTGGCCGCCACCTTCAACAAGCTGGCCGCCAAGTAGGTTTCCGGCACCGGAACGCGACAGCGTCCACCGCCCGGCCCGCCTCCCCCGACACCGGGGAAGGCGGGCTGACCTGTATGTGTGCAACATCACCGGGCACGAATGCCACAGGTGGACCTAACCTCGGACAGTGACAAGAGCTCCCGAGCGAAAGGACCGCAGAAGTGGCCTACGCAACCACCAATCCCTACACCGGTGAGGTCGTCAAGACCTTCGACACCGCCACCGCCGAGGACATCGACGCGGCGATCACCACCGCCGACGCGACCTTCCACACCTGGTCGACGACCCCGGTCGAACAACGCGCCGCCGTGCTCGCCAAAGCCGCCCAGATCCTGCGCGACAACAAGCACGACTACGCCGAAACCCTGACCCTGGAAATGGGCAAGCTCATCGGCGAAGCCGAAGCCGAGGTCGAACTGTCCGCCGGGATCCTGGAGTACTACTCCCGCTACGGCGCCTCCCACCTCGCCCCCCGCTACCTGCCGGCCGAAGGCTTCGGCGACCAGGACGTCGCCCTGGTCAACGACCCCCTCGGCGTGCTCTACGCGGTGGAGCCCTGGAACTTCCCCTACTACCAGGTCGTGCGCATCTCCGCGCCGCAGACCCTGGCCGGCAACACCGTCATCCTCAAGCACGCCTCCAACGTCCCCCAGTCCGCCCTGCGGATGGTCGACCTGTTCCGGCAGGCCGGGGCCCCGGAAGGAGTTCTGACCAACGTCTTCGCCGCCCACGACGCCACCGACCAGATCCTGTCGGACCCGCGGGTCCGCGGTGTGGCCCTGACCGGGTCGGAGGGTGCGGGGGCTGCGGTGGCCGCCACCGCGGCGAAGTACCTGAAGAAGTCCACCCTGGAACTCGGCGGTGCCGACGCGTTCGTCGTCCTCGACGACGCCGAGGTCGACAAGGCTGCCCGGTGGGCCGCGTTCGGCCGGCACTGGAACGCCGGTCAGGTGTGCGTGTCGTCGAAGCGTCTGATCGTCGTCGACGCGGTGTACGACCAGTTCCTCGCCGAGTACAAGAAGCACGTCGCCGCCCTGGTCGCCGGTGATCCGACGGATCCGGCGACGACGCTGGCACCGTTGTCGTCGCAGAAGGCCGCCGATGATGTGCTGGCCCAGATCGAGGCTGCCCGGGCCGAGGGTGCGACGGTGGAGACCATCGGTGCGCCGGTGCCTGAGCAGGGTGCGTTCGTCCGCCCGGTGCTGATCACCGACATTGCGGAGGGGTCGGTGACCTCGCAGACGGAGTTCTTCGGTCCGGTGACCCAGCTCTACCGTGCCGCTGACACTGATGATGCGGTGCGTATCGCCAATGACACTCCGTTCGGTCTGGGTGGGTCGGTGTTCTCCACTGATATTGAGCGGGCGCGTAAGGTCGCCCGTCGTATCGACACGGGCATGGTGTACATCAACCAGCCCACGGGTGTGAAGGCGGATATCCCGTTCGGTGGTGTCAAGCACTCCGGTTACGGTCATGAGTTGATTGACCTGGGTATCAAGGAGTTCGTGAACCAGAAGGTCGTTGTCGTCACGGACATTGACGGTTCGTTCTGACCCGGTTGACGTGAACCGGTTGATGTGAACCGGTTGATGTGACCGCCCCGGTGGGGGTGGGTACCCCGGCCCCGTGCCCTGTCCGCAGGGACACGGGGCCGACCCGTACCCTGACCGGCACGCGCGGGGGCGGCGGAGGGCCTGTACCGAGGACCATATGCACAGCGGACGGGGACAGGACCACCGGACGCAGGTACTGTTCAGCCCATGGCACGTTGTTCCACATGCTTCCCGGTGCTGCTCTCCACCTTGTTGTCCACGGTCCTCCTGGTCTCCTGCGGGTACGGTGACGTTTCCGGGTCAGGTTCCTCTTCAGGGGCCGCAGGCGCTCCTGAGTCTGCGGGAGCTGCAGGTTCGACGGGTTCTAGCGTGCCGGGGGATCCGTCGGGGGTCGGACCCCGTCCCACTGCGGAGGTGTTTTCGGAGGCTGTGGTGTCCACGGAGTTACCGGCCGGGGAGTCCCGTGACTCCGGTTTCACCGAGCATGTTGTCTATCCGGTGCGGGGCGGTGTGGCTGATCCTTCCCAGAACTGGGCGGATTTCTATCTTCCCCCGGGAAGGCATGACGAGGATTCGGTTCCTCTTGTGGTGTTCATTCACGGTGGTGCCTGGCGTTCGGGGGCGACGGGGGCCCGCAGGATTGCCCGGGACCTTACTTCGCGGGGCGTTGCGGTTCTGAATGTCGAGTACCGTGCGGTGGACCGGGGTGGCGGGTGGCCTGTGACGTTCTCGGATGTCGCTGACGCCCTGGATTATGTTCCTGAGCTGGACAGGCGTCATCCTGAGATCACTGTTGACGATGAGACTGTCGTGGGCCACAGTGCCGGTGCACAGTTGGCTGCCTGGGCGGGGACCCGGGGTGACCTGGAGAAGGGTGAGATCGGTGCGGACCCGAGGTTCACGCCGACCAGGGTGGTCTCTTTGTCCGGCCCCCTGGATATGCGGTGGTCTGCCGAGCATGGTGATGACAATGTGGTGAGGGTTCTGGGCGGTTCTCCCTCGCAGGTCCCTGACCGTTATGCCGCGGTGGATCCGATCCAGAACATCAATCCTCGTATTCCGGTGGTTGCTGTCCACGGAACAGATGACAGTGTGGTGCCGGTGGATGATTCGCGGCGGTATGTGTCCCGGTTGTCTGCTGAGGGGGGCCGGGCAAAGCTCGTCCTGTTGACCGGGGAGGACCATGTGTCTTATCTGAAGCGGTCATCGCCCAGGTATGACCGGGTACTGGACATCATCCACGGGGTGTCCACCTTGTCGCCGGAGGATCTGGGCAGGCGGTTGGACGGGGGCACCGCCCACGTCGCGCAGGGGTCAGCCTCGGTGACCGCCTCTCCCGGGGCGTAACTTGTGTGGGATTCAGCGGATAACCGGCTTGACTGTTCCGGTGTCCCTGCCGAGGAACTGCTTCAGGAAGTAGGTTCTCACCGGGTCTCTTCTGTTCCTTCCTTTTCTCCCTGATGTTCTCCCCGTTGCGGTGAACGGGGACGTGGAGGGCTGTCGACCGGCCCTGGTGCCGGTCACCGGTGTTCCTGTTCCGACGGCACCCGGTCCGCCGGCTGACCCCGGTTGCCGGTTGCCGGATGTCCCGGGTGCCCCGGGAACTCCGGGGGCAGGGGCAGTCCCGTGTCCGGCTGCAGCGTGGGGCGGAGTGCCGGGTGTCGGTGTGCCCGGTGCTGACACGGCGGTACCGGGTGTGCCGGAGACGGGGCCTCTTGCTGTCGACAGTGCGCCTGCTCCGACGGGATTGTTTCGCGGCGCACTGCCGTTTCCTGGTGTGGTCGTCGTACCACCGTTTACTGGCGCTGTGTGACCGGCGCCGGCGAGTGCCCGGGGCAGGAGTGGTTGGGTGACACGGTTCATTCCATTGTTGGTGCCGGTGGTGGAAGGACTGTTGCCGCGTTGGCCTGGTACCACTCCGGGGTTGTACTGTCCGGCTCCGCCGGGGCTGCCTGTCGTAGGCGTTACCGGGGTCGTGGTGGTTCCCGCTGTGCCCCGGGTTCCGGCCGTTGCCGTGTTCACTGTGGTGGCGGGGGCCGTGGTCCGGTCCAGCGGGGCGGGTGGAGTAGTCGGACGTGTTCCTGAGGGTACGACTGTGCTGCGTCCGTCCTGTCCGGTTGTTTGCGGGGAAACTGCTGGCGGGCTGAGATGACCTCCCGGTGTTCCTGTGGTCCCGTTGCCGTTGACGGGGGTGGTTCCCCGTGGTTCGAGGTTTCCGGTGTGGGCTCCTGCTGTCATTGTGCCGGGATTACCGGCCTGTGGGACGTCCCGGGTGTACGGCATTACGGTAGCGGTGTGACCGTCGGCAGCCACTCCGGCGGATACGGTGGTGGGCATGGCGGAGAGATTTGTGCTTTCCGGGGTTCCGGTACCCAGCATTCCACCGCCGTGGTGTCCGACGGGTTCGGTGCCGAGGTTCGTCACCGGTGGGCGTGCGGTGTCGAGAGCGGGCTGGAGGAATCCGGTGACGAATGCTGCGACATCGGCTCTGGTTGCCGCTTCCGCTGCTGCTTTACCTGCTACAGCGGCTGCCGGGTCCAGTGCTGCAGTGGCGGCCACTGCTGCTGTGCGTGCCTCTGCCTCAGCCTCGAGTGACAGCAGGCGGGTGAGGGCAGCTGTCCTGATCGGGGGCAGTTCGGCCATGGCTCTGCCCATGGCGACGGCATTCGCAGCTATGACGGTACCGCGCGCCACGGTGGATTCGATCGATGCCGTGGCATTTTCGAAAGCGGAACCGCGGGTAGTTGCCGCGAGGATTGCTGCTGCGCGTTGCAGTGATTCCACGGCTGCTGTGATTCTGGCGCCTGTCGACATCCAGTGTCCCGAAGCTGCGAGGATACTGCTGTCGTCTCCGACGAACATTGCCGTCAACGCTTTGAGCTGGCTTGCTGCTTCTGCAGCTGCCACCGGGGGAATGTAGCCGAGGTCTGTGACCGGAACGTCATTTCTTGTCGACATGGTGAAGACTCTGCATTCGGCAGGCCCTTGGGTGACGCGGGTCGTGCGGTCGAAAGCTTCGGCGGAGTTCTCCTCCTGGCACCGTAATGCGTCGGTGAGACTGCCGAGTGTGGAATGAAGGAAGTCGATTTCCGCCATCAGTGATGCCGTCGCCGTAGCCAGCGATCCCGGGTGACCTGTGAGATAGGACGCGTACTGCGAGGCCACCGTGGCCAGCGCCGGCGAACTCGTGAAACCCCCGACGCCAAGAGTGGACTGATTATCAAATGACAACCCCAAACCAGACTCTCTTATGATTGTCCTGACAGTCACCAACGAATCGATATCAAACTTGAACAAGTTCCCCTCCTAGACAGTTCAAGACAATCTGCAACATTCTGTTAGATAGATCGCAATTGGGAGTTTTCATAAATGGTCCCGGGTGCGCTATAACAGCACCCTCCTCAGAGAAGAGTCTTTCAAGAGATACGCAACCGAAGCCGTCAGCCAGTCCTCCGTTTATCAGGTTCTCCCTCCCTTGAATTCCTGAATCTACAATATCTCCATCCCTTCTAATAGTTTCCACCACACTTGTCGAACCCCATATATATTCTATTTCCCTGATATCTTTTCTGTTCTCATCTCCAAAGACCGCGCATTGTACATACTCCGGGCCAATATCTTTTGAAGCAGCCTGTCTCAAACCCAGGTCAACCATCCGCTGAACGACTTCGGGCGCGCACACATCCGGCAGGTGTGCCCCCTCAGGAGACCCGGCGTCCTCCCCCAGCTGCCGCACCGGGACCGGTGATCCCACATAGCGTTGGGACTCCCACACCAGATGGTCCAGCGGATCCTCCGGCTCGGTCTCGAACCACAGTCCGGAATGCCCCGCAGGCTGCAGCATCCGACCGTCGTCGCTGACCTCCGGCCGCCCCACAGCACCCGGGCCGCCGGAAGTCCCGACCTCGGCAGCCGACGAACTGCCCGCGGCGGGCGACGCCACTTCCCCACCCCCCGCTGCGCCCGTCGTACCTCCTCCTGCACAACCGACAGCCGTGATCAACAGTGCGACGAGCACCGGAACAAGTGGCACCCCCGTCGCTCCCCGACCCGCCCGCGACCTGTGCGCCTGCCGTACACGCCCCGGCTCTGTACCGGTGGACGCCATATTCTGACCCCCTCGAACCACTCCCCCGGACGACGCCTCAAGGCGTCCTTCCCCTCTGAACTGTGTAGCTCAGCCTCCAAAACCATAGCTCGGCCGACGTCCGCACACAAGCCCCCGTACCGACCTCCCCCTGCCTGAAACCGGAACCACCTGCACAGCCGCGACAGCCGCATCACAGCCACAGAAAGACCCCACTCCCAGGGTGCGGGAGCAGGGCCTCAGCTCTCCCGCGGAGTGTGGGTGCGGTCGAGTTCGTGGTCCACTATATGTCTCCTACCAGCAGAATCCCAGAATAGCCCACTTCGGGGGTGTAAATGTCCCACTTAGTGGGAATCTCACTGTTTTCCGCCGGCCTTCCCGAGGACAGGCAGCCGTCGCCTCCCCGGTCAGCCATTTATCACCTGCGGAACCGACACCGCCTTCAGCCCCTCCACCCCGAACTCGAGCCCGTACCCGGACCCCTTCACCCCGCCGAACGGGATCCGCGGATCCACTGCCCCATGGGCGTTGATCCACACCGTCCCCGCCTCCAGCCGGGACGCCACCTCCCGCGCCCCCTCTGGACGGGAAGACCACACCGAAGCCCCCAGCCCCGCCTCCGACCTGTTCGCCTCCGACACCGCCCACTCCAGGTCGGAATACCTGACCACCGGCAGAGCCGGACCGAACTGCTCCTCCTCCACCAGCCGGGCATCCGGGGCGATGTCGGCGACCAGGGTCGCCGGGTAGAAGAATCCCGGCGCGTCCCGCACCGGGTTGCCGCCGCACAGGATCCGCGCACCCGATGCCCTCGCCTCCTCCACCAGTCCGTCGACGATGTCGAACTGGCTCCGGTTCTGCAGCGGCCCCAGCAGGTTCCCCTCCTCAAGCCCCCGACCCATCGGCACCTGCCGGGCAACCTCAGCCAGTCCGGAGCAGACCTCGTCGTAGACGGAGTCCGGGACATACAACCGCTTCAGGGCTGCGCAGGTCTGACCGGTGTTGATGAACGCACCCCAGAACATGTCCTCGACAACGGACCTGCGGCGGTCGGCGTCAGCCCCGTCGAAAATGTCCTCCAGGACGATTCCCGCGTCATTGCCGCCCAGTTCCAGGGTGAGCCGTTTGAGGTTGCCCGCACTGGCCTCGACAATCCGGCGCCCGGTCGACGTGGACCCGGTGAACAGGACCTTCCTGATCTCAGGGTGCCCGGCGATCACCGCCCCCACCTCACGCTCACCGGGGACCACCGTGAGGACGCCCGGGGGAAGAACCTCATTGAGAACAGCGCACAGGGCAAGTACCGACAGAGTCGTGTTCTCCGACGGTTTCACGATCACCGCATTACCCATCCGCAGCGCCGAGGCGGTCTGCCACACGGTGATCATCATCGGCCAGTTCCACGGCCCGATCGCGCCGACAATGCCCACCGGGCGCCACCTCAGGGTAGCCCGGGTGCCACCGTCGTCGACCACGGTCTCCACCGGGACATCGAGGGACGCCGCGGTGCGCAGCCAGTTGACGCACGCCCCGACCTCGAACCTGGCGTTCGGTCCGTTCAGCGGCTTGCCGGTCTCCCTGCTCAGCAGCTCCGCAAGAGGTTCGGCGACCTGTTCGACGGCGTCCGCCGCCTTCTCCAGCAGATCGGCCCGCTCCCCGGAGCTCCAGGACGCCCAGTCCGGCTGAATGTCCCGGGCAGCCTCGACAGCCTCATCGACCTCCTCGGCGCCGTGGACAGGGGCAAGCCCGATGACCTCGCCGGTCGCCGGGTCATGGACGGGGCGGGAGGCGACGACATCGCCGTCCGGGCGACGCTCCAGTGGGACAGTGACCAGCGACAGCAGTTCGCGGTACGTGGAAGGAAGTGATTTCGGTGCAGACATGACCCCAGCCTACGTATTCCCCCCGGAAAACGAACCGGAAAACGAATCGGAGAACGCCCCGGAGTGCGACCCGGTGAGCGCCCCCGGACAGCTACCTCCTGTGGTGAGACTCCGCCGGAGCGTACACGGGGGTGTCCAGCCCTTCATGACGTGCGGCGAGCTGAAGGGAAAGGTACCGGGAGTAGTGCCGGCCCTGGTGGAGGTTCCCGCCCATGAACCACAGGTTCTCCTGCCGGGTGGGCTTCCACATGTTACGCAGTTCACCCTCCCACGGACCCGGGTCCTTGGTGGTGTCGGACCCCAGCCCCCAGCACTTGCCGACCTTGTCGGCGACTTCCGGGCTGATGAGTCGCTCCGCCCACCCGTTCATCGATCCGAACCCGGTGGCCAGGACAACCACGTCCGCCTCAATCTCGGTACCGTCGGTAAGGACGACACCGTCCTCGGTGTAGTGGTCGATCCCCACACCGGAGTGCAGTTCGATGGAACCGTCGATGACCAGCTGGGACGCGCCGACGTTGATGTAGTAGCCGGAACCGCGGCGCAGGTACTTCAGGAACAGGCCGGTCTCGTCGTCACCGTAGTCGAGCATGAATCCGGCCTTCTCGAGGTCGGCGTAGAACGCAGCGTCCTCCCTCCTGATCGCGTCAGAGCCAGGCTTCTGTGCCAGGGGAAGCAGTCGGTAGGGCCAGGAGGCGAACATCAGGTCCGCGGTGTCGGTGTCGATCCCGGCGTCCAGGGCGTCCTCGGAGTAGAGCGGGCTGGTGACATGCCTGATGAACATGTCCGAGTTCACGATGTACGTCGACGACCGTTGGATCATCACCGGGTGGGCACCGTTCTCGTAGAGGTCGGCGCAGATGTCGTGTGCGGAGTTGTTCGCTCCGAGGACAACCACCCGGCGTCCCCGGTCCACCGCGCCGCCCGGGTGCTCCGAGGAGTGCCGGATTTCACCGCGGAACTTCTCCTGGCCGGGGAAGGTCGGCTTGTTGGGCACCCCGGACATGCCGGTGGCCAGGACCAGCTGGGTGGGGCGGAGGACCACCTGCTCGCCGTCGCGGTCGACGACGACCTCCCAGGTACCCGATGCCTCGTCGTAGGAGGCACGCTCGCAGGTGGTGCTGTTCCAGTAGTCGAGATCCATGATGCCGGTGTAGTGCTCCAGCCAGTCACCCATCTTGTCTTTGGGGGTGAACACGGGCCAGTCATCGGGGAACGGCAGGTAGGGCAGGTGGTCGTACCACACGGGATCGTGCAGGCACAGGGAGTGGTACCGGCCACGCCACTGGTCACCCGGCCGGGCGGACTTCTCGACGACAAGTGTGGGGACGCCGAGACGCTTGAGCCGGGATGCCAGCGCGATACCTCCCTGACCTCCTCCGACGATGAGGACATAGGGCTGTTCCGTGTAGCCGAGGGTCTCACGGCGTTCAGCCCGCCTGTCCGCCCAGTTGCGCCGGTCGGTGTGGACGCCGTGCTCGGCACCGGTGACACGGTGGCGTCCCTTCTTCTCGGGCCGGGCCTTGAGCTCACGGGCGGAGGTGAGGAGGGTCCAGCACCGGTCCACCGGAGCTTCCGGAGTTCCTTCGTTCTTCAACCGGATCAGGGCCCGGGAGGTCACCACGGGGGTCTCGAAGGTGACGAAGGCGAAGATGTCGGTGCCGGAGCCGTCCACGGCGTCCTCGACCACGGCGTCACGGTCGATCGCGATGTCGCTGATGACGAGGTTGCCGGTGCCGTGGGTTCCCCGCACCAGGTCCGCGACGGCATCGCGGTGTTCGGCGGTGTGCAGGTTCCAGGTGAAGGTGGTCAGGTCCCGCCAGTAGCCTTCCTCGACGAATAGGTCGGCGGTGGCGGTGGCAGCAGTCTCGACGTCGGGTTCCGCCAGTGCCTCGGCGAATTTCCTGAACCAGGCCAGGACCCGGTGGTTGAGGGACGCCACGGTCGGGTCGGACGCAGTTTCCGGTGCCGTTCCTGTGGTGACTGGGGTTCCTGGGGCTTCTGGGGTGCCGCTGGTGGACTGGTCGATCGTGGGAGCAGACAAGGAGATTCCTCTCGGTCGGGCCGCGGGGGCACACCGGACATCTCGGGCCCGGATAGGGTTCTTCATCGGCACGTCACGGTAATGGGCTCTACATCACAGACATATATGCGTGTGGTGCGTATCACAACTATGACGACCCTCCCCACGCTAACCGCCCACCCCGGCCCCGACCACCGTGATAAGTACATATATGTGACAAAACACTTTTACTGTGAACGTATCTCGAGGTGACAGCTACTGGACATCGCCGGAACTGTCCGGACGACGGGGGTGATTTACCACCCCCGTTGCCACCTCAACCCCGGCTCACCTCAACGCATCAACCGTCTGTCCGCGGTGCCGGGTGCTCCCGCATGTCAGTTCTGTGTTCCGGCGAGAACCGCGATCCTGCGCACCGCATCCTCCACCGCGTACTCGGGATCAGCTGCCCATCCCTTGACCCCGGCATCCAGCTCCGCAACGACCTGGACAGCCGCCGCCACCCCCGCGGCGGACCAGGATCGTGCCAGTCGTACGGTCTTCTCCAGCTTCCACGGGGGCATCCCGAACTCCGCGGCCTGGGACCGTGCATTGATCCGACCGACCTCGTGCACTTTGGCGATGTCTCCCACCATCCCGGACAACGCGGAGGCAAGCAGCACGTGGGGGACGCCGAGCTGCAGCGCCCGGCGGGCGGAACCGACCGCCCGGTCGACCCGGCCGGTGACCGCGTACTCGGCCACATCGAATCCTGACACTTCGGCGGTGCCCTGGTAGTAGCTGTGGACTGCGGCGACCGTGACCTGACCACCGGTGTCGGAGACGAGCTGGCTCACCGCGGCCGCCAGCTCACGGAGGTCTGTACCCACTGACTCGATGAGTGCCTCGGTGACATCCGGGCTGACTCTCGCCCCTGCTGCCCGGAACTCGGATTCGACGAACGCCGTTCTTTCCCTGCCGCGGAGCTCTTCGGCGGAGAGGACCCGGAGTGCGCCCCTGGGAGCTTTCCCGGGAAGACTGCTGACCAGCGACTTTTGACGACCTTTGCCAGTGTGCTGCAGGATCAGGACGATCCCGGGCACGGGCTCCGCGACGGCCCCTTCGATCAGCTTCACAGTCTCCTTCGATGCCTCCGCCAGCCCGGTGACCACGACGATGCGGTCCTCGGCGAACAGTGACGGGCTGAGCAGTTCCGCCAGTTCACCGGCATCAATTTCACTGGTTCTTCGGATTTCCACGGGCAGGTCCGGATCCCCGACGGATCTGCGGACACGGTCGACGACTTCCTGTCTGCGCCTCTCTGCGAGGAACTCATCCCCACCGACGATGAGATTGACCTGCGCCGTGTCCAGTTCTGCCATGCCGACAATCCTAGACCGGCGACAGGACCTCCCGGCGCCGTCTCCGCGAGCTGTGACCGGGCACCTTGACCTGACCACCCCCTGACTACCCTGGTCCGCCCGCGTGCAGTCCGTCGGGGGCCAGCAGCACCGTACCGTCCCGGCACGGGTACGCCACCGGGACGCCTTCCGGGGTCCTGCTCGGCATACCCCGTGAACGTCCGCAACCTGTGACCACGTACAGGTCAGGTCGTTCCGGTGACGGTCGTGCCGGAGCACCTCCGGAACCGGAGGCAGTGTCCGATCTCAGTGACCTCTCGTGTACCAGGACACCGGAATCATCCGGGAAGACGGCAACCCGTGGGTCCCGGCTTCCCGCCTGGCGCTGTTCCGGGGCCACCAGGAGTTCCGGTGGCCCTCCTCCACCGGAGCCGGCAGGTTTCACCCCCACCGTCCATCCGCGGATTCTTTGGTACCCGCTGTCCTGCCCACCCAGATCCTCCCACCACTGTCTGTCGAAGGACGCGCCGAATCTTCCCCCCGGGACTGCCCCGGGATACGGTCCAACCTCCACTACACCGGCGCGCGCCGCCGCGCACCCGGCTGCCACTGCCGTGACCAGAACTGTCACGGCCACCCCTCGCCACCTTCCGGACACCACTGCCACAACCGTTGCGACCCCCACAGGTAGTGTCGCCGCAGCGGTCACCCATCCGGCAGCCATGATCAGTACAGGCACCCCGGACAACGTCTGTGCCACCCAGGTGATCCACACCGCGCACGGTACGCACACCCACAGCACCGCCGTTCCCGCCGGCACTGAGACTCCTGCGACCAGTGCCCCCAGCATCCCGGTCACGGTGACGACCGGCACCACCGGACCGACCAGCACATTGGCCAGCACCGCAGTCGGTGAGACAACTCCGGTCATGTGGGCGATCACGGGTACCGTCACCACGTCCGCCGCCAGACTCACCCCTGCGAGCCTGCACAACGCGGCCTGCCAACCGGTGATTCTCGACCCTCCGCGACGTTCACGGGCACTGCTCCACATCTGGATCAACCGCCTCGACACCAGCGGAGCCAGCGCAACTATTCCCACCGTGGCGACAACGGACAGAATGAAGGAGTAGTCCACCGCAAGTCCCGGATCAACGGCCAGCAGCAGCAGGACAGCGGCAGAGCACGCGGCGAAACCGTGCGTACGCCGGGAGCTCAGCACCGCGACCAACCCCACCAGACCGGTCACCGCCGCGCGCAGCACACTGGGTTCAGTTCCGACGACAATGACGAAAGCGACCAGACTCAGCGCCGCAGAAACCACCCTGACCTTCACGGATGCCCCGAGAACACCACAGACGACAAGAACTGTCGCGCTGATGATGCTCAGGTTCGCCCCGCTGACGGCGCTGAGGTGACTGAGCCCGGTCGCCAGGAACTCGCCGCGGAACACGGGATCCTGCCCACTGACGTCACCGACGACCATCCCGGGAACGAGCTCTGCGGCCCCCTCCGGCAGTCGGGACGCCGCCTCTGCCAGACCGTCACGGAGGTGACCGGTCACCGCCCGGAACCCTTCCGGGTCTCTGACGGCCTCGGGCACATCTGACGCGGACAGCACGACCGGTACAAGTCCGGGACGGTCCGAGGGCTGCACCGTCGCCGAGATCTCCAGTGCTGTTCCCGGTTGCAGGTCGAGCAGCGCAGCCACAGAGTCACCGGAGCCTCCGCCGGCTACCTGCCGACCGTCACCCGCAGAGTCACCACCGGCAGAGTCGGCACCTGCAGAGTCGGCACCTGCCGCATACGGTTCAGAGACGAACAGGGGCAGCCGCCCCAACCCGGGAACCTCCACCGGCAGGTTCACCCCACCGTCGGCGAGTTGCCGTGGCGTACCTGCAATTTCGAGGACGCCCCGCCATACCCGAGTGTCCCCGGCAGACCAGGGGTGGGCGTCTACCCGGCGGACGGCCAGTCCCGCACGGGCAGCCCAGACGAAGGCACAGGCCGATGACACCGCCACCACCCGGGCCACCGTGACTGTCGACCAGGCGTCACCGGCAGCGACCCCGGCGTCGAGGTCATGCACGACGCGGACGTCCCGACCACCCCGACCACCCCGGGCGGCAGTCACGGCGACGACAGTACAGACCGCAGCACAGACGAGAACCGGCCACCAGGACCTGGTGACCAGGACGAACGCCACCGCACACCAGGTTGCGGACGCCACCGGAACGAGGCGGAGGTCCGGTCCCCTGCGCCGCCGCAGCACCGCCGGACTGTGCAGGTCACGGTCCGGCACAGTCCAACCCCGGCCGGAACCCGGCGCGGGGGTGAGATCCGGGTCAGGATGACCGCCCTCCGGTGCGCGGTCAGACACCCACCATCTCCTTCATCGCCTCGAACTTCGCCGGTCCTATCCCCTTGACCTCCATGAGCTGCTCAGGGCTGGTGAACGGACCGTTGTCCTGTCTCCACGCGACGATCGACCGGGCGGTCTTCTCCCCCACTCCCGGCAGTGCGGTCAAACCCGCGGCATCCGCGGTGTTGATGTTGACCTTTCCTGCCCCTGCCGTTCCCGACTCCGCGGCACCCGGGGCCGGAGCCGCTGCCTGACCTGCAACCCCTGCCGCGGCACCCGCCGGTGCAGCTCCACCTGTGCCACCTACCGGGCCACCACCGGGGTAGCTGACCCGCGACCCGCCGGGATCGACGACGATCTGCATGCCGTCGACCACTTTCTCTGCAAGGTTGATCCCCTCCAGGCTGGCCTCTGCCCGGACTCCGCCAACCAGGTCAAGAACCTCACCGACCCTCGTTCCCGCGTCCACGGTCCGCAGCCCTGGCGCGTCCACAAGTCCTTGTACTGCGACAACCGCCACCTCCGTCCCTTCCTGCTGCCCCGGGGATCCGGGAGAGCCGGACGCGCCCTGCACCTCCCCCACCTCCGGCGCCTGCTCCGATGAGGTGGAGGCCACCCCCGCCGCGGGCAACTGGACTCCGGTGGGCGACAGTCCTGCCACCGCAACCGCGGGATCCCCGCTGTCCCCTCCTCCGATATCCCTGATGAGCATCCACCCTCCCGCTACGACCGCCAGTACCGCGACGACCGTCAGCAGTGCACGTGCCGGCCGCGAACCCAAGGTGGTGCGGCGGTGGAACCTGATGTCGGCGAGTTCATGTCCGGGTACCGGCCCGGCCAGCGCCTCGACCCTGTCCTTCACTGAACCGACGGCCCGTCGGGTACTGTTCCGGAGCTTTCCCCCGTCTGCTGCTTCTCCGCCCATGGCGGCCAGCAAACCACGGACGGGGAAGGCCGGAGCCGTCCGAGACACCGGAAGCCGAGGTGTCTGTGGACAACCTGCACCCTGGGGACAACCCGGGGTCAGCTTTCCCGGGCAGCCCCAGACCCGTCAGCCCAGACCGGGCAGTCCCAGACCGCTCAGCCGTGAACCAGAGTGATTCCGACGGCTTCCGGACCGGTGTGGACCTGCAGAGCAGGCGAGAGATTGACCACGGATATGACCACGCACTCCGGAAGGCTCCTGCGCAGGGTGTCCCGAAGTTCCTCGGCGATCTCCGGGTATCCGGCCTGGTGGATGTCCAGGTGCATCGGCACCTTCGGAAGATTCCGCAGCGGAACCGGTTCCTCACGCCGCTTGAGCAGGCGGAATTCGTGGTCACCACCGAAGGTGAACACACGAGGTCGTTCCGCCCCTGCCACTGCACCTGCCGGCGTCGGGTCGGACTCCTTCCCCGCATCCGAGGCTGACCCCTCGCCGGCCCCTTCGCCGGCTCCGGGATCTTCCGGGGCACTGCCGTCCCCCGGACCGGACACCGTGTCAGTTTCCGTGACCTCTTCAACGGTTCCGGCGTCGGCGTCCGCACTGCCCCGTCGACCACCGTCGGCCTTCCCGGAAGCCTGCAGTCCACCGGCAGGCCCGTCGTCCACCCCGGCGGCGGCACGCCTGCCGGAATCCCGACCACCGGGACCCTCAGCGTCGGCACCGCCTTCACCGGTTGACTGACCGGTGCCGTCCGCGACCTCCGCCGCATCCGTCGCTGCCTGTGAGGCCGCCTCACGGTAGGCGTCCTCGGCGAAGGTGACCAGCCGGGCCATGGCTTTTGCCTGGGTCCGGGTCTTCGCCGCAAGTTCGATCTTTCCGCCACTCAGGCGCAGGATCGGCCGGATGGCCAGGGCAGTCGACAGCAGCCTCTGGGCGGTGGACAGGCGTCCGCCACGTGCCAGGGCGTCGAGCCGGTGGACGTAGAGCCAGACATTCGCACCGTCGAGTACTCGCCTGGCGGCCGCCGTGCACTCCTGCAGGTCTGCACCGTCGGCGGCGCGACG
This sequence comes from Corynebacterium provencense, assembly GCA_900049755.1. Lineage (GTDB taxonomy): Bacteria > Actinomycetota > Actinomycetes > Mycobacteriales > Mycobacteriaceae > Corynebacterium > Corynebacterium neomassiliense. Next base: position 1,043,765 of record LT160592.1, on the reverse strand, counting down.
GGCGGCGGCGACTGCGGCCTGTCCCAGAACCATCCCCGCCGAGCGGGTGTCGAGGACCTCGACAAGTCCGTCGAAGACGGCAGCTGCCTGTACCGCCGCAGACCAGGTCGAGGAAAGCTCACGCGACAGGTGCAGGGCCACCACACCGTCGTCACCGCCACGCTCGAGCAGTCGGGCGTATGCGGCAGTGAGTTCCAGCGGTCCCAGCCCGGCCGTGGTGGGTTCCTCGTCCCCGCGTTCCCCGGCACCGTCCGAGGGGCTGTCAGTTCCACCGCCGGCGGCCGAGGCACCGGCAGAATCACCGGCCGAGGCACCGACGCCCGCGCCCTTGCCACCGGTCTCTCCACCCGCCGTCGTTGCAGCGGGGACGCCCTGCTCACCTCCCGCCGGTCCGTCCGTCGGTTCCGCATCCTCACCAGCTTCGCCGTCGACACCGGACCCACTGCTGTCCGCCGCAGCCCGGCCGGTGCCGGCACCGTGCTGGTCGCGCGCCTGGTCGGTGTCGTCGACGGTACCGTTGCCGTCCACCGGGGACACGGAAGGGGAAACCGAAGTCGCCGGAGAGGAGGCCGGGGACGCCGACCCTGCAGCTTCCGGGTAACGGAGCTTCCCCCGGGTGTGGATGTCAAGGACCGTGATCCCGTACTCCGCGGCGAGCGCCGCCGGCAGACAGGCCGTCGAATCTGTCACGACGTGGACCGTCATGCGGCACCACCCGAGACTTCCGCCGGATCCGGTTCACCGTCGGTGTCCGTCCCCTCGTCCGCGTTCACCACCGCCACCGGGGACGGGGCGGTCACCCCGACATTCCAGCCTTCGAGGAACCACCGTGGCCCGGACCACCACGGTGTTCCGGAGTTCGGCGTCCACATGTCACTGGGGCGCGCGACCAGCTGGCACCAGCGGGTGTTCCCCAGGCCCCCGAACATGGGGTAATGCTCAATCGGTATACCCAGAAGTCTGCACGTCAGAGCAGAGATCGTCCCGCCGTGCGCCACGATCAGCACTGCGCCGGACGCCCAGGCGTCCCCCGCCATCAGTTCGTCGACGACCGCGCCCGCGCGCGCGGAGACCTCCAGCCGGTTCTCACCGCCCGGCGGCGCCCAGCGCGGGTGGAGACGCCAGTGGGCCCGTGCGCCCGGGAACGCCTCGTCGACCTCCTCATGTCCCCTCCCCGACCACTCACCCAGGTCAGTCTCCCGGAGTCTCGGGTCCGTCGTGACGTCCAGGGATGAGGCATCGGCGATGGCCCGGGCGGTGTCCGCTGCGCGTTGCAGGTCGGAGGACACGACCGTCCCGATGGGCCAGTCGGCCAGGCCCCTGGCGACCTGTGCCGCCTGGGCGCGGCCGACCTCACTGAGCGGGGTGTCAAGCTGCCCCTGCATCCTGCCGACCAGGTTGTACTCGGTCTGGCCGTGACGGACCAGGAGGAGCCGCCGCTCCGGACGCCCACCACCGCCCACTGCCGTCACTTCCGCCATGTCGGGTTTCCTCCGCCCTAGATTTCGTCGGCGTCCGGGCCGGGACCCGCCAGGGGAAGGTCCTCGATGCTCTGCGCCTGCAGGGGATCGAGCCGGTCGATGTCGCCGAGCTCGGTGACGTCCAGGCCCTCCGCCCAGGAACCCCGGTCGGGCTGTTCGACGCCTTCCACCGGCACTGCGGGGCAGTCCCGGTAGAGCCTGTCCAGACCGTAGAACTCTCGTTCCTCCCGGCGCTGAACGTGACAGATGATGGTGCCGTAGTCCAGCAGAACCCACCGGCCGTCCCGGTGCCCTTCACGCATGCGGGGCTTCACCCCGGCCTTCTCAGCAAGCTCCGCCTCGATCTCGTCGACGATGGAGGCGACCATGCGCTCATTGTCCCCGGTGACGATCACGAAGCAGTCGGCCAGGGGCATACGCCCGGTGACGTCGAGCACGCTGATGTCCTCACCGAGCTTCTCGGCGGCGGCACGTGCGGCAATGCCCGCGTGGTTGATGGCTTCGGCGCTGGCTGTCACGGTGGGTAAGTTCCTTAATGCCGGCTGACGTCGGCTAATGTCTGCAGATGGGCGTAGGTGTCGGCAGGTATGCCGCTACCGGCGGTGCCGGCAGATGACGGCGGCTCCCGGCGACCGGGACAGTGCACGGTGGCACGCATGAATGTCCGCCACGTAATTCTACCTGCAGAACACCTGTGGACAGAACTGAACCGGACGCCGGCGGGTCAGAACCAGCCCGGAGGGAACCTCGGTTCCCTCCAGTCCACGTCGGGTTCGGCGTCCGGATTGCCGTCGCGACCGCCGCGACCACCACCGGACCCGGCGGCGGAGCTCCCGTCGTCCCCTGTCCGCCACACCAACCCGTCCCCCCCCCCGCCCCCCCCCCGTCGCCCCGGCCGTCGCCGTCTCGCCCGCTGCGCGCTCCCGAGGCATCCGCAGATTCGGGGGCGCCGGCCGGCCCGGGGGCTTGTCTCTAACCCCCCCCTGGATTGGTAAAGGGGCCGCCCCCGCCCGCCGGTCCGGTCGCCGACAGTCCGGGTGCCGGCGGACCGTCGGGACGCCTGCAACGGATGTCCGAGTACATTCCCGTCTTGGCGATGTACTGCACCACTCCGTCGGGCACCAGGTACCAGACCGGACGCCCGTCGGCCGCCCTCTCCCGGATGTCGGTGGAGGAGATCGCCATGGCGGGGATATTCACCAGGGACAACCGGTCGGCGTCGACCTGAGCCCTCAGTTGTTCCCCGGCGTCCGCCAGGTCATATCCGGGTCGGGTCACCCCCACACAGTGGGCGAGCTCGAACACCGCCTCCCAGTCACGCCAGGTGACGATGCGGTCCAGGGCGTCCGCGCCGGTGATGAAGAAGAGCTCGGCGTCCGGGTGGTGGGCCTGGATGTCCTTGAGTGTGTCCACCGTGTAGGTTGCCCCGGGACGGTCGATGTCCACCCGGGACACCGTGAACCGGGGATTCGACGCCGTGGCGATGACGGTCATCAGGTACCGGTCCTCCGCCTCCGAGACGTACCTGTCCTTCTTCTGCCAGGGCATGCCGGTGGGCACGAAAACCACCATGTCCAGGTCGAAAAGGTCGGCTACCTCACTGCCCGCAACCAGGTGGCCGTTGTGGATCGGGTCGAAGGTTCCGCCCATCACGCCGATGCGCCGGGCGCATCCGGACCTGGCCCCGGGTGCAGTGGGTGTGTTCACGACGTCACATCATAGACGTCCCACGGCCGGTGACGACTAACCTGGGTGAGTATGGCGTCGCGATCCTCACGAGGCAGTTCCCGGTACTGGAAGCCCGACCAGCACGGGGCGTGGCCGATGATCTTCTCACCGGTGCTGGTCGGACTGGCGTGGGCGGTCTCGTTGACCTCACTGATCGGATCCGCCGGCTCAGGCGACCGTGGACCGGGCGGCGCGGACATGCTCCGCATGTCACTGACCACTGCGGCGGTGACAGTCGCCTGGGTCGCCGGCTACCTCACTTTCTTCACCGTCGGTAAGTGGCTTCCCGCCAGGCGGTCCGGCAACCGGCGCATACTCCGGGCGGCCGGCGTTCCTCTGGCCTGCTACGGGTCCGTCACGGCGGTGGCGGTGGTGTGCGCGGTACTGCTTCAGCCGCACCTGCTCTGGTGGGCGGTCGTCTTCGCACCGCTGACAGTGGTGTCCGTCTACGAGATCTGGCGGGGGACGCCACGGTCCCTCATCGCGGGGGCCGCGGAGACCGTGACCTCGGCTCTCGTCATCGCGGCCCTGGCCACCACCGGACCCGGCTCCACCTCCGCCGTGACCGGTGGCATCACCCTGACCCGCAACGTCTTCTCCTCGGAGGTTGTCGCCTCCCTGCCCCCGGAACTGTGGGTGACCGTGATCTGGCTGGCCCTCTACCAGGTGGGAACGGTGCTCTACGTGAAGACGATGATCCGTGAACGGGGTTCGCGTCCGTGGTGGAGGGGCTCTGTCGCCTTCCACGTCGTCGCCCTGGCGGTCACCACGGCCACGGTGTTCTCCGGGGACCTGGCGGTGGTGCCGTGGCTCATCGCTGAAGCTGTCATGGTCCGGGCACTGTGGCGTTCCTGGTCAGTTCCCCGCCAAGAGGTGTTCTCCCGACGGACGGAGGAGGCCACCGGGACCGGCGGCAGCAGGAAGCCGACCTGGACGCCCCGGAAGGTCGGCCTCGCCGAAGTTCCCCTGGTCGTGGCGGTGACCGTGGCGGGTATTCTCACCGCGGTACTGTTCAACGGGCCGATCCTGCTCTACATCGGCTAGAACCGGGTCAGTCGCTCAGCCATTCTGCGAGAGTGTCGACCGACTTCTTCTCCAGGGCTGTGGGGCGACCTGCGAGTGCCTGCCTGAAGTACTCCGTGTGGGCGCCGAGTTCATACGGTGCTTCGAGTGCTTCGCCGAGAGATTCCATGTCATGGGCACAGATCACGTCGTAGGTCGCGCAGATGTTCATCGACGGCACGCCGTCGGGGGCTTCGGCCACCGTGCCCACGGTGCCGGGTTCCCCGCCGAAGGGACTGCCCACGGAGATGACGCCGCGTAGACGCCCCCGGTCGGACGCCCACTGCTGTACCGCCATCACGGGCAGCACCCCCTGGGAGTATCCGACTGTCACATAGTCGGGACGGCAGCCGGACTCCTCCTCCCAGGACTTCACCTGTTCCAGACCCCCGGGGACCCCCTTGACGACCGAATCCACGAACAGTGCCACGTCCTGTGCGATGGTCACTGCGTTGAACTCGGCGAGTTCCCGTGGCACGGGCAGTCGGGCCGGATAGTGGTCGGCATCCACCCCTGCCGCCGCTACCCGCCCACCGGAGACCGCCTCCGGATGCGCGGTGGCCAGGTAGGAGATGAACCTGCGGATCGTGTCGCCTTCCCAGCCGTTGGAGGGAAGGTCCGTCCCCTCGTAGCGGGCAGGGGTGGTCGAAGTCTCCTCGCTGCCGCGGGCAGCGACGATGACAGTTGCCGGGCATGAACCGCCCCGGTTCCCGGGTGTCCCGGCACCTGAGGGGACGCCGGCGGAGGCCGCCGGAACGGAGACGATGAGCGAGCTGACAGCCACTGCAGCGCCGACAAGAACAGAAATATATTTATGCACCGCCTTAACATAACATAAGGCTCACATGTGCTGAACTTCTCTCAGCGTCTGAACATGATACCGCTCAGGGTCTGGTCTGCCCCTCTCCGGTGACGATCCACTTGGTACTGGTCAGCTCCGGCAGACCCATAGGGCCGCGGGCATGCAGCTTCTGGGTGGAGATGCCGATCTCCGCCCCGAAACCGAACATCTCCCCGTCAGTCCACGCGGTGGAGGTGTTGACCATGACCGCCGCAGCATCCACGTTGTCCGTGAAGTACCGGGTGACCCGGATATCCGTCGCACCGATCGCCTCGGTGTGCCCGGTGGTGTACCTCATGATGTGACGGACAGCCTCCCCGACACCGTCGACGATCTTCACGGCAATGTCGAGGGACCCGTACTCCTCCGCCCAGTCCGCCTCCGTGGCCGCGACAACATCACCGAGACCGAGGTCACCGATCTCCCCCGGGTCGGCGTGGAGGGTGACCCCGGCGTCCTGGAGCGCGGTGAGCACCTTCTTCTTCGCCTCCGCGGGAAGAGCGGAGTCCAGCAGGACCGTCTCGGTCGCGTTGCACACCGAGCAGCGCCGTGTCTTCCCGTTGACCACCAGGGCCGTGGCCTCCTCCACGTCGGCGGAGGCGTCCACGTAGAAGTGGCAGTTACCCGTCCCCGTCTCGATGGTGGGCACTGTCGCCCCGGTGACGACGGCGTTGATCAGGCCGGCGCCGCCACGCGGGATGACGATGTCCACCAGCCCGCGGGCGGTGATCAGGTCACGCACGGATTCCCTGGTCGAACACGGCAGCAGCTGCACAGTTTCGCGGGGCAGCCCCTGTGCCCCGAGGACGTCCTGGAGGACACCCACCAGGGCCGTGTTGGAGTGGAATGCCGACTTCGAACCGCGGAGGAGGGGCACATTGCCGGATTTGAGGGCCAGGCCGAATGCGTCGACGGTGACGTTCGGACGGGCCTCGTAGACCATCCCCATCACTCCGAGCGGGACCCTGACCTGGCGCATCTCAAGCCCGTTGGGACGCCGGTAGCCGCGCACCACGTCCCCGACAGGGTCAGGAAGGTCGGCAACCTGGCGCAGGCCGCCGGCGATGCCCTCCACCCTGTCCGCGGTGAGGCGGAGCCTGTCGATGAGTGCCTCGTCCATGCCACGCTCACGGCCGGCGACGATGTCCCGGTCGTTGGCGGTGAGGATCTCCGCCGTACGTTCCACCAGGGCATCCGCCGCCGCCAGCAGCACCCGGTTCTTCTCCGTCGTGGACAGTGGTGGTCGGCGGGAGATCTCCCTGGCCGTGGTGGCCTTGGCGAGAACCTCCGAGCGCTCGGCACTGCGCTCGGCGGTCAGTCCGGTCGAATCGGGGGTGATCGTGGTGGAGGTCGTCATGGTTGTCCACACTACGCGAGGGACAGGACGCCGTCCGACGGAGAGGGCGTGTTGTTCAACAACTCCCCGGGGGTGCGTGCGGGCCGTCAGTGCCGGTGAAGTCAGCGCGTGGCACCGTACGCCCGCGACAGACGGTTGGCGTAGGTCGACAGATTGTCCACGTGGATCGCGGGACGCTGTGCGAAGTCCGGAAGCTCCGTCGTCGACTTCCCGATCATCCCCTGCAGAGTCGCGGCGTCGTAGTTCACTTCACCACGCCCGACAAGATGCCCGCCCGGCCCGACGATGTCCACCACCGCCCGGGAGTTGAAGTCCCCGACGATCCTGGTGATACCCACGGGAAGCAGGGAGTTGTGGTGCTCCATGGCCTGGGCGGCTCCGCCGTCGATGTGCACCGCCCCCTCCGACTCTGCCGCATAGAGGATCCAGAACTTCCAGGCGGACAACCTGTCGTCCCGCGGCCAGAAGCAGGTGCCGACCATGGCCTGGTCGAGTGCCGCCCCGATGTTCTCCGTGGACGTCAGCAGCACCGGGACACCGCCCTGGGACGCCAACCTGGCGGCCGACACCTTCGCCCCCATTCCCCCTGTGCCGAGGCGTCCCCCGTCACCGGCGACGACACCGCGCAGGTCACCGTGATTACGGACCTCGGCGATGAACCTGGCGCCGGGTTCGGCGGGGTTACGGTCGTAGAGTCCGGCAACGTCTGAGAGGAGGACCAGGGCGTCCGCATAGGCGAGGTGGCTGACGAGGGCGGCGAGACGGTCATTGTCACCGAAGGTCGCACCGGCGGTGGTGACGGTGTCGTTCTCGTTGATGATCGGAACCACCCCGAGCTGACGGAGCCGGTCGATGGTCCGCTGGGAGTTCCGGGCACGGTCCCGTCGCGCCGCATCGGAGACCGTGAGGAGCACCTGCCCGATAGAGCGGCCGTACCTGGCGAAACTACGGGCCCATTCCTGGGCGAGCAGAACCTGCCCGGCTGCCGCGGCCGCCTGTTTGGTCGCCAGGTCGGTCGGCCGCTGGGTCAGCCCCAGCGGCCCCATACCGCAGGCGATCGATCCGGAGGAGACGACGATGATGTCCGTCCCCCGGTCCATCCGCGCCTCGAGGGCGTCCGCGATGAGGTCGATACGGTCCGGGCTGACATGCCCGGTCTCGTCGGTGAGACTGGAGGAGCCGATCTTCACGACCACCCGCTTGGCGTCACGGACGGCCCGGCGGGCTTCGGAACGGTGGCCGTACTCCGGGTCGTCGAGGGTGACCTCAGGTTCCGGGAACTCCTTGGCGGTGGCCGGGACTACCGGGCCAGGCTGGTGGATGTTTCCGCTACCGAACACCGGGTTGGCGAAAAGGGGGTCTGAGGGGTCAGGCTGCACGGAAGTGTCAGACATGCCCCCCGATGTTACCGCTAGCCTTCCCAGCGGTCGCGGGAGGCCTCCTCACCGTCCCCGAAATCGAATTCGTCGATGAGCCCGCGGCGTGCCTGGGAGGCCCGCTTGCGCTCGGCGGCGCTCGCCCTCTCCGTGCGCTCCAGGCGCTTGTCGGTGCCACGCCCGGACGGCAGCAGGTCCACACCTGCCGCTGTCTGCGGTTCCCAGCTGAATGTCACCCAGCCGATGGTGACGTCATCTCCTGCGACGGCGCCGGACTTGTAGAGGGCCTCCTCCACGCCTGCCTTGGCGAGACGGTCCGCCAGGTAGCCGACGGCTTCGTCGTTGTCGAAGTCCGTCTGCCGGATCCACCGTTCCAGGTCGCTGCTGTCGACGATCCATGCCCCTCCCCCTGGGCCCGCCTCCGGGTCTGCGGAGACGGTGAAGGTGATCTTCGAGGTGCCCTTCCTCCGCTGGTTCTTCGGGGCGATGACCTGCGGAGCGGCAACCTCGACAGGGTGCTGTCGGCGGTACTCCTCGACGATGTCCATGAGAGCGTAGGTCAGCCGGTCAAGCCCGGTGTGCGCGACGGTGGAAATCTCGAACACGGGCCATCCGAACTCTCTTTCGAGGTCGGGGCGGATGATCTCGGCCATTTCCCGGGCGTCCGGGACGTCCATCTTGTTCAGGACGATGACGCGTGGCCGGTCACGGAGATCACCGAGTCCGACGTCCTCGGAGAGTTCCGACCGGTAGTTGTCCAGTTCCGCTTCGAGGGCACGGATGTCGTCGACGGGGTTGCGGTCGGATTCCATTGAGGCGCAGTCGACGACGTGGACCAGCACGGCGGTGCGTTCAATGTGGCGGAGGAAGTCCAGTCCCAGTCCCTTGCCCTGGGAGGCCCCGGGGATGAGCCCGGGGACATCGGCGATGGTGAACACCCGGTGACCGACATTGACGACGCCGAGGTTGGGCTGGAGCGTGGTGAACGGGTAGTCGGCGATCTTGGGCTTCGCCGCACTCAGGACACTGACCAGTGAGGACTTACCCGCCGACGGGAATCCGACCAGACCGACGTCGGCCATGGACTTCAGTTCGACGGTGATGTCTTTCGTCTCACCGGGCTCACCGAGCAGCGCGAAACCGGGGGCCTTGCGGGCACGGGAAACCAGGGCGGCATTCCCCAGTCCGCCGTGGCCACCTGCGGCGACGATCACCCGTTGACCGCGGGCGGTCATGTCGGCGATGACCTCCCCGTCCTCGTCGAGGATGACGGTGCCGGCGGGAACCTTGAGGACGAGGTCTTCGCCCCGGGCACCGTTGCGGTGGTCACCGGCGCCGTTGGTTCCGCGCCCGGCCCTGAGGTGGGGATGGAAGTGGAAGTCGAGAAGGGTGTGGACCTGGGGATCGACCTCGAAGATGATGTCGCCCCCGTGTCCGCCGTTTCCGCCGTCCGGGCCGCCGAGAGGGATGAATTTCTCGCGGTAGACCGAGGAACAGCCGTTTCCGCCGTCGCCGGCCTGCAGATGCAGGACGACACGGTCGACGAAGCGGGTAGACATGGGTGGGGGTCCCCTCCGGTTGGAAATCACGTACCGGCAGAGTCTACCCCGTGACCGTCAGCTGCCCTACTCCCCGATCATCCGCTTCAGGTCGTCGAGCACGCGTTCCGCCGCCACGAGTGATGCGTTGAGGAACCAGGGGTCGATGTCGACCTGGTGTGCGTCTCCGCGGCTGACGACGGACAGTGTCTTCCAGGACGCCGAGTCCACCACCTGCTCTGCTCCTCCTTCGAAGGCGTAGAAGAGGTGGTCTGCCTCCAGCTGGTCGGTGTTCTCCAGGGAGAGGTCGTGGTTCGCGGTGTCGGTGAAGTCCTGGCCTGCGGGACGGGTGAATCCGGCGTCAGCGACGACACTTCCGGCCAGGGAGAGGGGACCTGTCAGGACGTACTCTGTGTTGCGTCCCCTGACCAGGGAGACACTGGGACTGTCGCCCCGGGAGGACGCCCAGGTGCGGGCCTGTTCCTCGTAGTCGGCGAGGAGCTGGTCCGACTTCTCGCGCAGTCCCAGAGCGTCGCCGACGATGCCGAGATCGTCCTTCCACTGTTCTGCGCCGCCGTTGGTGGTCACGACGGTGGCGATTCCCCTGAGCTGGTCGAGCTGCGCCTTCTCGGACCTGTTGTTGGAGAGGATCAGGTCGGGGTGGAGCTGGGCGATCTTCTCCAGGTCCGGGGACTGTCGTACCCCGACGATCTCGATGGAACTGAGGTCGAGGCTGTCACCGAACCGTTCGGTGATGTAGTCGGGGATGCCCCGGACATCGGTGCCCGTGGACTTTGCCACGGCGAGTCCGACGGGGACGATTCCGAGGACGAGGAGGTGGTCGAGGTGTCCGGTGGACAGTGCGACGACCCGTTGCGGCCTGGACGGGTCCCCGGTGGCAGGGGCTCCGGACGGGCCGGTGGAGGGGGTGGTTTCCGTGGTGCTCGTAGTGTTGTCGGAGCCTGAACTGGTGCAGGCCGCGAGGGTGGCTGCGGCGAGGCCGACTGCTCCTCCCAGGAAGGCTCGTCTGGTCAGAGGTCGGTGACGGGTCGAGGGGGTCATGGGGGTGAAAGATACCATTGGCTTACCTCACCCGTTTCGGGGTGGGTGCGCAAACCCCCCGCCGGTCGGAACCGGCGGGGGTCTGGTCTGCTGCAGCGGTGACCGGGCGGGCCCGGTCAGACCTCGGCGGTCTCGCTGTCGGCAGGGGTGTTCTCGACGATGTTCACCAGTCGACGGTTACGGCGGGTGCTGAACTTCACCGCACCTGCCTTGAGCGCGAACAGGGTGTCGTCGCCACCACGGCCGACGTTCTCACCCGGGTGGAACGAGGTTCCGCGCTGACGGATCAGGATCTCGCCGGCCTTGACCTGCTGACCACCGAACCGCTTGACACCGAGCCGCTTGGACTCGGAATCGCGACCGTTGCTGGAGCTAGCAGCACCCTTCTTGTGTGCCATGTCTTTTCCCTCCTCGGAAAAGTTGTCCGCCGCGGCGTCGTCGCAGCGGTCGGTGAATTACTTGATGCCCGTGACCTTGAGAACGGTCAGCTGCTGGCGGTGACCGAACCGGCGCTTGTAACCGGTCTTGTTCCGGAAGTGCATGCCGTTGATCTTCGGACCCTTGGTCTGCTCGACGATCTCGGCGTTGACGGTCTTGCCCGCAAGGGCGTCACCGGAGGTGACGTCCGCGCCATCGACGAGGAGAACCGGGGTGAGAGCCACGGCAGCACCGGACTCACCCTCGATCTTCTCGACCTTGACGAGGTCACCTTCGGCAACCTTGTACTGCTTGCCGCCGGTCTTGACGATCGCGTACATGGAAGGGCTACCCCTTTGTTTCTCTACTCGGCTCAGGCTGCTCCCCCACCTCACCGGCAGGACCGGGGAGCTTCCGAGGAAACGGACTGACTGGACTTACTTGCTTTCACTGCGTCCGATGTCGTGCAGCGTCCACCGGAACCGGTGGAGCCGTGGACCGGAAGGTCATGCGCACCGCAGAAGGCACACATGAACGACGTTCGAACAGCGACCGCTCAAGACTACCTGCCCGGACGGGGAAGGACAAAATCCTTTCGGTCCTCCCCGCCCGGGCGGGGGTCAGCGCCTGCCGGTGCGGACACGCCCCTCCCCCGATCTTCCTCCCCGCCACCCCGTCCCTCCCCCCGCCGCCGCTCCGATTGGTGGCGGGTTGCGCCCTGGGCCATGTCGCTTATCCACATCTGCAGGAGGCACGGCGGACGACGCCGTAGAAGTCGCCGTGGCCGTGGACGAGGTTCCGGCCCCGGTGTTCTCTGTCACCGTGTCCGCCGGTCCCGCCGGTGCGGCAGAGCCCCCGACGAAGTCGGACTCGACCGGCGGAACATCGGACCGGGAGCGTCCCCGGGTCCGGCGCCTGCGCCTCGGGGAGGATTCGTACTCCGCCCGGGCCTCCTCATAGGTGCGGGTACCGCCGGCGGACGTACCTTCCGCCGCCGGAGCTGCCGTGATCTGCGGCTCCGTCTGCGGTTCCGTGACTGCGGCAACCCGCTCGAGCGGTGACCTCGTCGCTGTCTGCGTGACGTTCCGTCCGGCAGCCGGACGGACCACGCGACGGACGCGACGGCGTCCACGACGGTCGGTGCCGAGGCGAACCTCACCACCGTGGTGCTGTCCACCGTCTTCCGTGCCGTGTGCGTCAGTGACCTTCCCAGTCACCTTCCCAGTCACCTGGTCAGACACGTAGTCTGCCCCGCTGGGTTCGTCCGGGTCCTCGGCACCTGCACGGGCGACCGCCTGCGCGGCGATTTCCGCCACCGACTGATCGGACCGGGCCGAGGCACCGGAGCCGCGACGGTGCGGACGGTCGTCCTGGCCGGAGCGGTCCGTGCGCCGACGGTCGGAAGAACCACCACGGCCGTCACGAACGTCACCGCTGTCACGGACCGCTGCGCTGTCACGGATATCACGGTCGCCACGGATCACACGACGCACCACGCGGCGGCGTCCCCGGCGCGGGCTGTCGTCCCGGACCGGTGCACCGTCGGTGACAGCGTCACGTCCGGAGTCAGCGGAACGTTCACGTGCCCTGTCCCTGTCACGGTCCCTGTCACTGTGGTCGCGTGCCCCGGAGGTGGTCCCGGCGTCCCCGGAACGGTTGTTCTCCGCTTTCCGATGTCCGCCGGACTTCTTCTCCGGGTGCGACTGCCTGCGCTCTGACCTGTCCTGCCTGTGCTTCTCCTGCGGGTGCTTCTCCCTGCCGTGCCCTCCGGACCTGTCGCCGTCAGTGCTTTCAGCGGTGTCGCCGGAGTCACCGGAATCTACGGTGTCCCGGACGTCGGCCTGCTGTGCGCGGTCCTTCTCGTGCCGGCGGCGAACCTCCTGCAGTTCACGGGCCTGACGCTTCTCGGAACGGTGCCCGTGGTCACGTCGGTCCCCGTGGTTGTCCTCGTCCTCCGGGTTGTGCTCGACCGGGTCGGCGTGGATGATCACGCCGCGTCCCCCGCAGGTCGGGCACTCGGTGGAGAAAGTCTCCAGCAGACCGGTCCCCAGACGCTTGCGGGTCATCTGCACCAGGCCCAGACTGGTGACCTCGGACACCTTGTGCCTGGTCCTGTCGCGACCCAGGTATTCGGTGAGCCGACGCAACATGAGGTCACGGTTCTCGGGGAGGACCATGTCGATGAAGTCGACGACGATCATCCCTCCCATGTCCCGCAGACGCATCTGACGGACAATCTCCTCGGCCGCCTCAAGGTTCGTCAGCGTCACCGTCTCCTCGAGGTTCCCGCCGGAACCGACGAAACTGCCGGTGTTCACGTCGATGACGGTCATCGCCTCGGTGCGGTCGATGATCAGGTATCCGCCGGACGGCAGCCACACCTTCCGGCTCAGGGCCTTGGCGAGCTGTTCGTCGAGCTGACGGTCCTCGAAGACATCACGGCCACCGTGGTCCTCAGGCCTGTAGCGCACGAGACGGGACTCGAGATCCGGCGCCATGCGGTGGACGTAGTCCCGGACGATCTCCCAGGACTTCTCACCGTCGACCACGAGTTCGTTGAAGTCCTCGTTGAATATGTCCCTGATGACCTTGACGAGCATATTCGGCTCTTCGTACATGGTCACCGGGTGTGATCCCTTACGCCCGCGGGCCTTCTCCTCGGCTTCACAGATGTCCAGCCAACGCTGGTGGAGCCGGTGGACGTCCTCGGCGATGAGTTCCTCGGACACTCCCTCGGCGGCGGTCCTGATGATGGTGCCGCCGTCGTCGGGGACGACGCGGTTGAGGATCCCCTTCAGCCGCTTACGCTCCGCTTCCGGAAGCTTGCGGGAGATCCCGTGGGTCCTGCCTCCCGGAATGTAGACCAGGTAGCGTCCCGCGAAGCTGAGTCGGTTGGTCAGCCGGGCACCTTTGTGCCCGAGCGGGTCCTTGATCACCTGGACGAGGATCTGGTCTCCTGCCCGCAGCGCCGCCTCAATGCGACGGGTGCGGGCGTGCAGGTGACTGGAACGCCAGTCAACTTCGCCGGCGTAGAGGACCGCGTTGCGACCGGTTCCGATGTCGATGAACGCCGCCTCCATGCTGGACAGCACGTTCTGCACTCTGCCCAGGTAGATGTTCCCGATGATCGAAGACTGCGTTTCGCTGGTGACGACATGTTCGACGAGGATCCCGTCCTCGGTGATGCCGACCTGGGTGGTTGTGCCCGGGTGGTCACTGCGCTCGGAATCCCTGACGACCATGGCCCGGTCGACATTCTCCCGGCGGGCGAGGAACTCCGCCCTGGTGACGATCTTGTTCTTCTCGTGACCCTGTTCCTGCCGCCACCGACGCTTCGATTCGAGGCGGGTTGAGCCCTTGAGCTTCACCGGCTCGTCGATGAACTCCGATCCCTCGGTGAGGACCGGAAGACCGTCGGGGACGCCGGAGCGCTCCGTCACATCGGTGCGGTGTTCCGACGCCTGTGGACCGCCGGTTCCGGCGCTCTCCCGGTTCTCCCGGTGTTGGTTCTCCCGGTGTTCCCGGTTCTCACTGCTCTCCCTGACCTCGTGGCGGTCCTGGTCGCCACGACCGCGGCCACGACCACGGCGGCCACGACGACGGCTACGGCCCGCGTCTTATACACATCTTGCAGTGCAAAAAAGGCAGCTCGCAGCCCACCGGACTCTTCATCGTTCTTTCCCTTTTACTCTCCCCTACCCCGACTTCCCCCTCCCCCTCGGGTGTTCTCGCGCGGCGCCGGCGTGTCTTCCGGTGGTGTTGTGCGGGTGCGGGCTGGTCGTCCGGCTGGTTCTGAGGTGGAAGGCGGTCTGTTATACAGACAGAGATGAGTACGTGACCGCTGACGGCACCGGGGCCGTCTCCTTTGCCGGAGGGCGTGTCGTCCGAGGTGGCGGAGGCCTCCGCCCTGCCGGTGCTGCCCGCGTCTGCGGAGACAGCGTCGGACCGTTGGGCTGCTTTTCTGGCCCTGAGCAGTTCGGCGTCGGACGCCGCGGAGCGGGAGCCGACCCTGCGGACGATCCTGCGACGGACTCTACGGGGTGTGCCGGTCACGGCGTCCCCGGATTCCGTCACCGGTTCCTGGGTGGCCGACTTCTCCGGTGCCCGGACGGACTCGGCGATCCGGTCGATGAGTGCGTCGACCGTGGCGTCACTGCCGCTGTCACCCTGCTGAGGTGCCGCGTCGACCTGTCCTGCGGTCGGTTCCGTCGCCGGTTGTGCCGCCCCGGCCGGCGCAGTGGCGGAGGCTGATCCGGCGGAAGCAGTCCGTGACCTGCGGGAACGTCCACTTCCCCGTCGGGACTTACTGTCTGTCGTCGGGGCGTCAACGGACTCCGCGGCGTCATCCGGCGTGGTGGTCCCCTCGCCGGCAGGTGTGCCCTGCTCTGCAGCGGACTTCCCGGAGGGATCTTTTCTGGTGGCAGCTTTCCTGGTGGGTGACTTCTTGGCGGACGGCTTTCCCGCGGACGCCCCGGCCGCACCCTTCTTCGTCAGCTTCCCGTCCACCGGCTGGTCGTCGGCGACCTTGTCCACGGTCACGACGTCGCCGGAGGTCGTCCCGGGAGTCCCGGCGGTCTCTGAGGTGTCGGTGGTCGCGGCGACATCCCCGGTGGACTGTGCCGTGTCGGCCTTCGACGCCGCAGTCTTCCTGGCGGTGGTCTTCTTGGCGGCCGCCTTCTTCGCGGTGGTCGCCTTCTTCGCGGTGGTCTTCTTTGCCGGAGACTTCTTCTTCGTCTCCGCCTTCTTCTGCGGCTCCGGCGGTGCTCCGTCCGCTGTGAGCCGCTCCAGCACCTCCGTCACCTGCGCCCTGGGCAGAGTGGAGGTCGCGCGCTTGCCCTCGATCCCCTGGGTGGCGAGTATCTGCACCATTTCGGCGCTGGGGACGCCGAGTGCCCTGGCCAGCGCGTGTACGCGGACCTTCTCCCCCATGTCTTCTGTTGTCGTCGCCGCGGCTGCTGCCGCGAGTTCCTGGCTGGTTTTAGCCACTGTTCTCCTTGTTCGGATGCGGTCACACCGCCGGCGGGCGCATCTCGCTGCCTCTCACCGGATACCGGCCCTCTGTGGGCCGTGGTGCCGCTCACTGTTGTTGAAAGATCTTCGAAGATATGCGCACAACGGGCCCGGGTTCTCTGTTTCATCACCCGGCCGGTGCAGCACGTCCGTGCTTATTGTGTCACATGAGGCCCGCCTGTGTCCCCGACGGCCACTGTGCGGGTTCCGGCGTGGGCCCATCATGACGGGCCGGGAATGCCCCGTCAGCCGTCGACGGACCGGTCACCGTGCGTACGCGGCGGGGCCCTGCAGGTGTCTCTCCGACGCAGCCCGCCCCGGGGCGTCCTCCACGGTGCCACCGCCCTGCGGTGCCCTTCGGGACCGGCGGCCACTGACCGGCGACTGGGTCCAGTTAGGGTCCACTGCCTGCACAAAGGCCACGTCACCGTCCGTCTGACCGTGGTCGTGACGGGCGGTGGCGTGGCACACCGCGGCAGGTCCGGTTCCGGCTACTTCGCGAGCTCGGGGAACCAGATGGCGATTTCGCGCTCGGCGGATTCCACGGAGTCCGAACCGTGGACGACGTTCTCACCGACGGAGAGAGCAAAATCACCGCGGATTGTGCCGGGGGTGGCCGCCGACACGGGGTCGGTCGCGCCGGCGATCTGACGCCATGCTTCGATGGCACGCTCGCCTTCGACGACGCCGGCGATCAGCGGCGACGCGGTGACAAATTCGACGAGTCCTTCGTAGAAGGGCTTGCCGACGTGCTCGGCGTAGTGCTTCTCGGCGGTGGCCCGGTCGGTCAGCCGCAGGTCAAGGGCGGCCAGGGTGAGGCCTTTCCGCTCGATCCGGGAGATGATCTCGCCGACGAGCCCGCGCTGGACCCCGTCGGGCTTGATGAGAATGAGAGTGCGTTCAGTCATGCCGGTCAGGGTACCGGACGGCATGACGGGGCCGGCACGCGGCGCCACCCAAACCGGACCAGGGCCGCGGAGATCAGAGTCCGGAGTCAGAGTTGTCCGGCTCCGTGTAATGCTGGGCGGGGAGGAGCCCCAGGTCCATTCTCTTCTTCAGACGGCCGCGGAGGTAGTAGGTGTACCACCAGGCTGCGATGAACAGGACTGCGACGATGAAGACGACGGGGTGCACCACCACCCCTCCGATGACGAGCAGGACCTGGAGCACGATGTTCATGCCGTCGGCCCAGGGCCGGAACTGGAGGAACGCGGCCACGGTCATGAGAACCGCGAGGATCCCGATGTATCCGAGGTTGAAGGCGGTGGCGTATTTTCCGTCCCACATCTTCCCGATGACGGGCAGGATGAGCATCACCGCCAGGGCCTCCATGATCATGATGCCGGCCATCATGCCCTTGAGCCCTTTGAAGGGGTCGGTCTGCGGTTTGTGCCCTTTGCCCAGCGGGCTGACTCCGGGGTTGTTGTTCCTGTCGCTCATGTCAGCTCCACTTTGCCGCAGCAGGGGTCCACACATCCAGTGCGGTCGGGATCATCTCCGGGTCGTTGACCCGGATGAGGTGGTCGCGGTGCACCGCGGAAAGGAACCCCCGGGACACCATGTGGTCGATCATGTCTGTCAGCGGCTGCCAGTAGTTGTCGACGTCGACGAGTGCGACGGGCCTGGTGTGGATGCCGAGGACCTGGGCGACCCACACCTCGAAGAATTCTTCGAGGGTCCCGATTCCTCCGGGCAGGACGATGAAGGCGTCCGCGATTTCAGCCATCCGCTCTTTGCGCCTGGTCATGGTGTCCACCACCTCCAGGTCGGTGAGCCCGGGGTGTCCGGTCTCCCCGTCCATCAGGTGGCGGGTGATCACACCGTGGACCGGCATGCCGGCGGCGAGGGCGGTGTCGGCGGCGACACCCATGAGCCCGACGGAGCCTCCGCCGTAGACGAGTTCGCAGCCGGCGTCGGCGAGAACCTCGACGGTGCGCACCGTGGTTTCACGGTAGGCCGGGGAATCGCCGGTGGCTGACCCCAGGTACAGGGCAACCTTTCTCACGGGTGCTGCGGCTGTCATGCGGGCTCCTTTCCGAACAGTGTGCGTGCCTCTCCTGCGGTGACGACCGAGCCGGTAACCAGGACTCCGGCGCCGGACACGGTTCCGCTGTCGAATCCGCCGTCGTCTTCGGCGAGCTGGACCGCCAGTTCCACTGCACCGGGCAGGGAGCCGGCGACGTGGACGCGTTCTTCCCCGAAGGCGTCACGGGCGTATTCGGCGAGGGTTTCCGCGTCGAGTGCCCGTGGCGAACTGTTGTGGGTGACCACCACTTCATCGAGGACCGGTTCGAGTGCGGCGAGGATACCCCGGGCGTCCTTGTCGCCGAGAACGGCGAGGACGCCGATGAGCCGACGGAAGGCGAAGTCACGGTCCACGGCCTCCGCCAGTGCCTTCGCACCGTGGGGGTTGTGGGTGGCGTCGATGAAGATGCTGGGTGTGGAACGGACCCTTTCGAGGCGTCCCGGCGACGTGACCTGTGCGAATCCGCGTCTGACGGTGTCGATGTCGAGACTGCGTCCGGCGCCGGCGCCGAAGAACGCCTCCACCGCGGCGAGAGCCACGGAGGCGTTGCGCGCCTGGTAGGCACCGGAGAGGGGCAGGAAGATGTTGTCGTACACTCCGCCGAGGCCACGGATGGTCAGGGTCTGTCCGCCGACGGCGACACCGGATTCGACGACGCCGAACTCCAGTCCTTCGCGGGCGACGGAGGAGTCCACGGACACGGCCCTGTCGAGGATGACTTTCATCGCCTCCGGTTCCTGTTCGGCGACGATGGTGACATTGTCGGGTGGGCTGAGCAGGTCGTCGGCATTCCAGCGTGACTTGATGATCCCGGCTTTCTCGCCGGCGATCTCCGCGACAGTGTCGCCGAGGTAGTCGGTGTGGTCGAGGCCGACGGGGGTGATCACCGCGACGTCGGCGTCAATGACGTTGGTGGCGTCCCAGCGTCCTCCCATCCCCACTTCGACGACGGCGACGTCGACCGGGGCGTCCGCAAAAGCGGCGTAGGCCATGGCGACGAGGACCTCGAACTTGCTCATCCGGGGTCCTCCCCCGGCCTCGCTGGCGGCGTCGACCATGTCGACGTAGGGTTCGATCTCCCGCCATATGCGTACGTAGTCGGCCGGGTGCAGGGGCATGCCGTCGACGGCGATTCTTTCGGTGGCGATCTGCAGGTGCGGGCTGGTCGTCCGGCCTGTTCTGCGGTGGAAGGCGCGCAGGAGTGACTCGATCATCCTCACTGTGGAGGTTTTCCCGTTTGTCCCGGCGACGTGGATCGACTGGTAGTTCCGTTGCGGATTGCCGAGCAGGTCCATGAGCTGCCGGATCCGGTCGAGGGTGGGGTCGATGTGGGTTTCGTTCCACCTGTCGTTGAGTTCGGCCTCGACTTCGGCGAGTGCCTCCAGATCCTCCGGGGTGACCGGTCGGGTGACCGGTGCCTCGTCCTGCTGCGGCTGATTAAGGTCGATGGGCAGGTCCAGTCCGGTTTCGCTGATGTTCACCTCGCCGAATCCGCGTGCCTGCCCGGTGTCCCCGGTCCCGGTACCGTCAGCACCGTCGGTGGTGCTCCTGTCGTCCCTGCTCACTGCTTCTCCGGAAGTTCTGCGAGGCGGGCGGTGATCCGGTCGACTTCTTCGACGGCGATCTGCCGTCGTTCCCGGATCTTGGCGACGACCTGCTCGGGCGCCTTGGCGAGGAAGCCGTCGTTCCCGAGTTTCCTGTCTGCGCGGTCGAGCTCCTTGTGCGCTTCCGCCAGGTCTTTCTCCAGTCGTTTGCGCTCAGCGGCGACGTCCACCGTTCCTGAGGTGTCGAGTTCCACGGTCAGGGTGCTCTGTGACAGGCGCAGTTCCACTGAGGCGGTGGGGGTGAAGGTCTCGTCGGGGACGGTGACCTTGGCGATGGAACGCACGGCGTCCTCAAGTCCGGTGAGGTCCACGGCCGCCGCATCGAAGCGTGCCGGGACCTTCTGGGACGGTTTGACGCCCTGGTCCGCCCGGAACCTGCGGATCTCGGTGACGAGCTTGTCGACGTCGGCGATGCGGCGGGCGGCGTCGGTGTCTGCGGCCGCTCCCCCGTTGGTGTCCTGCGCCGTCGGCCAGGACGCCACGACCAGGCTCTCCGGGTAGCCCTCAGTTCCGCCGGTCAGTGCCTTCCACAGGGTCTCGGTGACGAAGGGCATTGCCGGGTGCAGCAGCCGCAGGACCGTGTCCAGCACCCGTCCGAGGACCAGCCGGGTGTTCTCCCCGCGGATGTTCTCCTCCCCGGTGGCGGCGTCAGCGTCCCGTGGGATCTGCACCTTCGCGATCTCGAGGTACCAGTCGCAGAACTCGTTCCAGACGAAACGGTAGAGGGCCTCGTTGGCGACGGCGAACTCGTAGCGGTCGAGGCGGGTGTCGACGAGGACGCGCAGATCCTCCAGCTGGTCGAGGATCCACCGGTCGGCGTCCGTGAGATCTTCCCGGGCGGGGAACGTGTCCTCCTCACCGGTACCGAGGACGCGGGCACCGTTCATCAGCGCAAACTTCGTGGCGTTGAACAGCTTCGTGGCGAAGTTCCTGGAGGACTGTGCCGAATCCTCGCCGATGGGCAGGTCGGTGCCGGGGTTGGCGCCGCGGGCGAGGGTGAAACGCAGGGCGTCCGCACCGTAGTCGCGCACCCAGTCCATCGGGTCGATGCCGTTGCCCAGGGACTTCGACATCTTCCGGCCGTGCTCGTCGCGGACGAGGCCGTGGAGGAAGACGTCCGTGAACGGAACCTGCGGACGACCGTCCCGCTGCCCGGAGGTGGTGCCGGCCTCTCCTTCTCCCAGAGTGGACCCTGCGATGGTGTCCGCGAACGTGGCGAACATCATCATCCGTGCCACCCAGAAGAAGAGGATGTCGTAGCCGGTGACGAGGACGGATGTCGGGTAGAACTTCCGGAGTTCGGGTGTGTCATCCGGCCAGCCCATCGTGGAGAAGGGCCAGAGGGCCGAGCTGAACCAGGTGTCCAGCACGTCCTCCTCCCGGTGCCATCCCTCACCGGTCGGCTTCGGGTCGTCGGGGCCGCAGCACACGATCTCACCGTCCGGCCCGTACCAGATCGGGATACGGTGACCCCACCACAACTGACGGGAGATACACCAGTCGTGCATGTCGTCGACCCAGTCGAACCAGCGCGGCTCCTGGCTGGCGGGGTGGATCACCGTGTCACCCTCACGCACGGCGTCCCCGGCCATCTTCGCCAGTTCGTCGACCTTGACCCACCACTGTTCGGACAGGCGGGGTTCGATCGGTTCCTTCGAACGCTCGGAATGACCGACAGAGTGGACGTAGGGGTGGATGCGCTTGAGCACCCGGCCCTGCTCCTCCAGGGCGAGCCGGATCTGTTCGCGGGCCTCGAACCGGTCCATCCCGTCGAAGCGGGTGCCCGTGTTCGCGATGTGGCCGGTCTCGTCGATCACCTCGGGCATGTCGAGGTTGTGCCGCTGGCCCATGGCGAAGTCGTTCGGGTCGTGGGCGGGGGTGATCTTCACCATGCCGGTACCGAACTCCGGGTCGACGTAGTCGTCGGCGATGACGACCATCTGACGGTCCGGGAGGAACGGGTGGGGCAGGGTGGTGCCGACGAGATCCCTGTACCGCCCGTCGTCGGGGTGGACGGCGACGGCGACGTCACCGAGCATCGTCTCGACACGGGTCGTCGCCACGTCGGCGTGCGGGCCCTCCCCGGTGACGTCACCGTAACGCAGGGTCACCAGTTCACCGTCGTCGTCGGAGTAGACCACCTCGATGTCGGAGATCGCGGTGCGCAGCACGGGCGACCAGTTGACCATCCGCTTCGCCCGGTAGATCAGACCGCGGTCGAAAAGCTCCTTGAAGATCGTCTGGACCGCACGGGACAGGCCGTCGTCCAGGGTGAACCGTTCCCGGTCCCAGTCCACCGAGTCTCCGATGGCGCGCATCTGGTTCTGGATGACCCCGCCGTACCTCTTCTTCCACTCCCAGACCCGGTCGACGAACTCCTCACGGCCGTAGTCGAAACGGTCCCTGCCCTCGGTCTCCCTGAGCATCGCCTCCACCTTGGTCTGGGTGGCGATGCCGGCATGGTCTGACCCCGGCAGCCACAGGACCTCGTAGCCCTGCATGCGCTTACGGCGGGCCATGGCGTCCATCAGGGTGTGGTCGAGCGCGTGACCCATGTGCAGCTGGCCGGTGACGTTGGGCGGCGGCAGCACGATGGAGAACGGCTTCCTGTCACTGGTGGCGTCCGCGTGGAAGTAGCCGGCGTCAACCCACCCCTGGTAGAGGTCAGCTTCGACGTCGGCGGGGTTCCATTTCTTCGGCAGGCGGTCGGCGCGGTTCGCGGAGGAGCTCTGATCAGTCACGGTGAGACAGTCTAGTGCAGGCACGGACGCGGAAAGGTGACAGGTGGCAGGGCCTGCCACGGGGCCTGCCACAGGGCCGGTCGCTGGGCCGGTCGCTGGGTCAGCCGGCGGGACCGTGGATGACGTGACCGGACATGTCACGTACAAAGGAGACATGAGTACCTTCCGCCTGAACAACCCGTCCACCGGATCCTCCGAAGACACGTTCACCAGGATCGACGACTCCGACCGTGACGCGATTCTCGACCGCGCCACCGACGCCTACCACCACTGGCGCACCACCACAGTTGACGAACGCGCGGGTGTTCTCGCCCGCACGGCAGACCTCTACGAGCAGCAGTCCGATGAACTCGCGTCCCACATCGGACGCGAGATGGGCAAACTGACCGCATGGGCACAGGCCGAGATCGGCATCGTCGTCGACATCTACCGGTACTACGCCGAGCACGCCCATGAACTTCTCGCCGACCGTGAACTTCCCGCCCAGGGTGCCCTGCACACCTATGTACGTAAGGACCCGGTCGGCCCGCTGCTCGGCGTCATGCCGTGGAACTTCCCCTACTACCAGGTCGCCCGTTGGGCCGCACCGAACCTTCTGCTCGGCAATTCCCTGGTCCTCAAGCACGCCTCGATCTGTCCACTGTCCTCCCGGGCCTGCCAGGACCTGCTGAAGGAGGCGGGCCTGCCGGACGGCGTGTTCCAGAACATCTACGCCTCCGGCTCACAGGTTGACGCCTTCGTCGCCGACCCCCGCATCGCCGGGGTCTCCCTCACCGGTTCGGAACGGGCCGGAGCAGCGGTGGCGAGCACCGCCGGAGAGAACTACAAGAAGTCACTGCTGGAACTCGGCGGCAATGACCCGTTCATCATCCTGGGCGGACTGTCGGACAGGGACATGGACCGTGTCCTCGACCGGTACGTGAGCCTGCGGATGTACAACACCGGCCAGGCCTGCAATGCGCCGAAGCGGTTGATCGTCCTCGACGACGACTACGACCGTGTCGTGTCCGGACTGGAACAGCGAATCGGTGCGCTGCGACCCGGTGCCTGGGACGACCCGGACGCCGACGTGGGCCCGTTGTCCTCCGTCGGCGCACGGGACGAGATCGTGGAACGGCTGGAGAAGGCGTCCTCGGACGGGACCGCGACGGTGCGTGTCGGCGGCCATGCCCTGGACCGACCCGGCGCGTTCATGGAACCGACGCTGCTCACCGACGTCGATCCTTCCGCCGACGCCGGCTGCAACGAAATCTTCGGGCCGGTCGCCATCGTCTACCGTGCCGACGATGTCGAGGACGCCGTGCGGACAGCCAACAACTCCGACTACGGACTGTCCGGGTCGGTGTGGGGCACAGACCTGGAGCTGGCGGAGCAGACTGCCGCCCGGCTGGAGGTCGGCATGTCCTTCGTCAACGAGGCGTCCGTCACCGCGGCGGGCCTGCCCTTCGGTGGTGTGGGACGCTCCGGTTACGGTCGTGAGCTGGCCGAATGGGGCGTCGGCGAGTTCTGCAACGACCACCTGGTGAGGGTCCGGTCCCTGTAGGGCTCTGCAGGGTCTCCGCAAGGGGGCGATTTCGGGAGGCCCACAGGGGGCGCGATGTCCGTGGGGGACGCGGCCGGTCGTCACAACCGACGTCAAGCCCCTGCCGTGTCCGGGAGAACCGGCGCTGTTTCTGACCGACCGTACCGCACAGTGCGGTGAGTCAGGATTCGGAAGAGACGAAACTGCTGCGACACCGGGTGACCGGGGTATACCCCCACTCCGCCTCAGCGGCGATCGTATCGAGGTCGCCCGGATGCGTCGCGGACTGTCGAAAGCCGAAGTTTCCCGACAGCCCGGAATCACCGCGCGCACCTGGTCGCGGTAGGTGTCGGACGGCGCTCCTGGCCGCGTCGCCGTAGACCTGGGGACGGTTCTGCAGGTGCCCACCGGATTCTTCTCGGACACCCCACTTCCGAATCTCTCGGTGGATGACGTCAATTTCCGGGCAGGTCGGCGTGCCTCTGCAGTTCACCGACATGCCGCCGTCGCCGCGGAGAACGCCGAGTTCGAGGGACCGGTCAGTCTCGACCGCCTTGTCACGCTGACCGTCCGGCCCTTCGGCATGACCCGCTGCGGGGTGAGGAAGAAGCGGCAGATCGCCCGGCACCCGCGCCGATGCTGAAGCTACCCGCGCAGAAACCGAGGAGAGCACTTCCGCGCCCTGAACAGCACCTGGGACAGCCGATGACAGCTCGTCGATCGCCCGACTGTTGTCACCCCCGGAACCGCACCGCCTGCGTCACCAGTTCCTCCAGTTTCTCCGGGGACACCGGGGCCAGCCCCGTCGCTTCGAGACTGAGGTTCACGTGTTTACGGGTCACCGGCACCGGGGAGTGCGTGTGCCCGTGGACAGTGCAGTCGAACCCTTCGCGCCCCGCCCACCGGGCCAGATCCGGGGTCTGGTGCGGGTCGGGCACCGAGTCCTTCCCCGAGGCCCGGGGGATGTGCGTCAACAGCACGGACCACCGCCCGATGCGGACCTGCAGGTCCGGGGCGATGACGTCGAAGACTTTCCGGTAGCGCGGCGTCCACTCTGCCACTGAATCCCACCCGAACATCGGGTGGACCCGGTCGTGGTTGCCGGGTACCAGCCACAGCGTGAGGTCCTTCTCCGCCTTCAGCGCGGAGAGCCGGTCGAGCGCGTAGGCGTCCTTCCGCACCGAGATGTCCCCCAGGCAGACGAGGGTCGCTCCTGAAGGGACTTCCCGGAGATTGTCGAGAATCACCCGGTCGTGGTCGTCCGTGTCAGCGAAGCCACGCAACCCGGCGACCAGCCGGTGGCCGAGGTGCAGGTCGGAGACGGTCCAGAAGGGATCGGTCATGATGCACAGCGTAGCCGGACGCCGGACGTACCTACTTCCGCGCCGGCGGCCAGTGGATCACACGGCCCAGCGCATCGAGCACGGACTCGTGCATCGCCTCGGACACCGTCGGGTGCGGGAAGATCACCTCCGCCAGGTCCTCGGCCGTGGCATGCAGCGAATGCGCGATGCCGAAGCCCTGCACCATCTCCGTGACATCGGGGCCCACCAGATGGGCTCCGAGCAGCTCGCCGCTCGTGGCGTCGAAGACGGTCTTGACGAAACCGGCCGGTTCGCCCAGCGCCAGCGCCTTACCGTTGCCCGCGAGACTGAACTTTCCGACGCGGACGCCACCCGCACCGACCCGTTCCCGGGCCTGCTTCTCCGTCAGCCCCACGCTGGCTACCTGCGGCCGACTGTAGGTGCAGCCCGGCACGAAGTCGCGGTCCAGGGGCTTCACACCGGACTCGCCCACGATGTGGTCGACGCACAGTACCGCCTCATGGCTCGCCTTGTGCGCCAGACACGGTCCACCGGCAAGGTCACCGATGGCGTACAGCCCGGCGACACCTGTGCGGCACCACTGGTCGGTGACCACGAACCCGCGGTCCAGGCGGGCGCCCAGATCCTCCAGGCCGAGGCCCGCGGAATTCGGTGTCACCCCGGTGGCGACCAGCACCCGCTCGGTGACGGCCGTGTGCTCCGTACCGTCGGACGCCGTGTACACGGTGGTCACCGCATCCGCGGACGCCCCGACCGACTTCACCGACACCGACGTCTGCACGTCGATGCCACGCGCGCGGAACTGCTTCGCCACGAAGTCGGAGACGTCGGCGTCCTCGGCGGGAAGGATTCCGGGCAGTGCCTCCAGCAGGGTCACCTCGGTGCCGAGGTCACGGTAGAGGCTGGCGAACTCCGCGCCGATCGCACCGGAACCGATGATCAGCAGGGACGCCGGGAGTGCCTCCGGGCGCAGTGCGTCCGTGGACGTCCACACCCGGTCACCGTCGGGTTCGACCCCCGGTATGGAGCGGGGACGCGCCCCGGTGGCGAGGATGATGTGGTCGGCGTGCAGCACCCGGGACGGGCCCTGCGGGTCACCGTTGCCGGTGGTGACGGCGACGCGCCCCTTGTCGGGCACGGTGGCCTCACCGACGACGATCTCCACACCGTTGGCGTCCAGCAGTCCGCGGATACCGCCGGTGAGCTGGCCGACGACCTGTCTGCTGTAGTCGACCAGGGTGGAGATGTCGAAGGACACTGCACCGACACTGAAACCCAGTGCCCCTGCCGTCGCGATCTCGTGGGCCACGTCGGCGCCGTGGAGCATGGCCTTGGTGGGGATACAGCCCCAGTTCGAGCACACACCACCGAGGTCACCGCGCTCGACCACCGCCACTTTCAGCCCGTGCTGTGCTGCGCGGATCGCGGCGACGTAGCCGCCAGGGCCCGCGCCGACGACGATGATGTCGAACTGGTCGGCCTGCTGCTGACGAGGAGTTCTCCTGTCCATCATCTCCCCCTCAGACCAGCATCTGTGCCGGCTGCTCGAGGATGCCCTTGAGCTCGCCGATGAAGGTCGCGGCCAGGGCACCGTCGATGACCCGGTGGTCGGCCGCCAGGCTCAGGGTCAGCACCGTGCGGGGCTCCACGGACCCGTCGTCGAGCACCACAGGCCTGCGCACCCCGGCACCGACGGCGAGGATCGCGGCCTGCGGCGGGTTGATGACGGCGTCGAACGAGGACACTCCGAACATGCCCAGGTTCGAGACGGTGAACGTGCCCCCCTGGAACTCGTCGGGCAGGAGGTTGCCGGCCTTCGCCCGGATCGCGAGGTCACGGATGTCCTCGGAGATCTGGGAGAGGGTCTTCCGGTCCGCTGCCCGGACGATGGGGGTGATCAGCCCGTCCGGGACGGACACGGCCACGGAGACGTCCGCGGACGGGAACCTGAGCACCGTCTGCGTCGCCTCGTCGAACTGCACGTTGACCTCGGGGACACGCAGCAGTGTCGTGGCGACGGCCTTGACGATGAGGTCGTTGACGGAGACCTTCACCGCCGGCACTGTCGCATTGATCTGCCTGCGCAGTGCCAGCAGCTCGTCGATCTGCACCTCCTGGTTGACCCGGAAGTGCGGTGATGTCTGGGCGGACTGCTGCAGCCTCGTGGCGATCGCCCGGCGCATGCCGGTGAACGGCACGGCCTCGGGAGTGTTCGCGACATCGCCCGGCAGGACCGCAGCTGCTCCGCCGGTGGTGCCCGGGGACGCCGCGGATCCGACCTGGGTGTCGGGCCGGTCGAGTCCGAAGCGGGGGACGGACTGTGCGGCCGCCTGTGCTGCAGGCGGGGTAGCCGCCGGCGTACCGGCCGGTGCTGCCGGAGACGATTCTGCGGCCGGCGTGGAGGTGGCGTCCTCCCCGTCCGTGTCAGCGGAACCGTCGGCGTCCCCGGAACCTCCGGTGCGCTCGGCGATGTACGCGTCGATCTCGGAATCGTCGACGGAGGGGTCCGCGGCGACCCCGATGAGGGAGCCGACCGGCAGGACGTCGCCGCTGTGGGCGACGATGCGTCGCAGGACGCCGTCGAAGTTCGCCGCAAGGTCGTTCATGACCTTCGTGGACTCGATGCTGCACAGCAGGTCGCCCTCGGAGAAGGAGTCTCCCTCGGCGAGATACCACTCGTCGATGGTGCCCTCGTCCATCGTCATGCCCCATTTCGGGACCTCGATGGGTCTGATGGAGCTCATGTCACACCTCCATGACTTTGCGCACGGCATCCTCGATACGTCCGGCGCTGGGGACCCAGGCCTGTTCCAGCGGGGTGGAGAACGGGACCGGGGAATGCGGCGGGACGATCAGCTGCACCGGGGCCTTGAGGGAGTCGAAGGCCCGGGTCGCGATCAGGGCGGTGACGTCGTGGCCGAAGCCGCACCGTGCCGCGGACTCGTCGACGACGACGGCCCTGCCGGTGGAGGCCACGGACTCGAGAATGCCCTCCTCGTCCAGCGGGCTGGTGGTGCGGGGGTCGACCACCTCGACGGAGATGCCCTCCCCGGCGAGCTTGTCGGCGACAGTGTTGGCGGTGTTGACGAGGTTGCCGAGGGCGACGACGGTCACGTCCGTGCCCTGACGGGTGTAGTTCGCCACACCCAGGGGGATCGTGTACGGATCGTCCGGTACCTCGGTCTTCAGGTCGTACATCGCCTTGTGCTCACAGAAGATCACCGGATCGTCGTCCCGGATGGACTGCAGCAGCAGTCCCCGGGCGTCATAGGCGTTGGAGGGCACGACGACCTTCACACCGGGGGTCGAGGTGAACAGGTGGTAGGGCGAGTTCGAGTGCTGGGCCGCTGCGCCGACGCCCGCACCGATGATGCCCCTGACCACCAGCGGGGTCGTGGCCTTGCCGCCGAACATGTAGCGGAACTTGGCGGCCTGGTTGTAGATCATGTCGTAGGCCACGCCGAAGAAGTCCATGAACATCAGCTCGGCGACCGGGCGCAGCCCGGTGGTCGCGGCACCGGCCGCCATGCCGAGGATCGCGGATTCGGTGATCGGGGTGTCGATCACCCGGTCATCACCGAATTCGGTCCACAGTCCTCTTGTCACTCCGAAGACACCGCCGAAAGCTTCGACGGTGGTGTCCGGGTTCGTACCGCCCTTGCCACCCCGCAGATCCTCGCCGATGAGGACGACATGGTCGTCCTCGCGCATCGCGTCTGCCATCGCCATACGGATGGCGTCGCGGAAACTCTTCTTGCTCATCGCTGTTCTTCCTCAGGTTCTCTGATCGGGGGGCGGTCAGTACGACAGGTAGACGTCACGGTCCACGTCGGCGGGGTCCGGCCAGGCGGCGGCACGGGCGTAGGCCACGGCCTCGTCGACCTCCCTGACGGACGCGGCGTCGATGGCGTCCAGTTCAGCCGGGTCGATCTGCCCGGCGGTGTTCTCCCTGAACTTCAGCAGCGGATCAAGGGATGCGCGGTACTCCTTGAGCTGTTCCGGGGTGCGGTAGAGCGCCGGGTCTCCCTCGAAATGCCCGTAGAAACGTTTCGCGGACGCCTCGATCACGGAGGGGCCTCCCCCGGAACGGGCACGGCCGACAGCTTCGGCAGCTGCCTCGCGCACGGCGAAGTAGTCGGTACCGTCGACCTTCACGGCCGGCATGCCGAAAGCCTTCGCACGCCCGGCGATGTCATGGGATCCGACGGCGAAGTCGGCTCCGGTCGCCTCACCCATGCCGTTGTTCTCGAAGACGAAGACCACGGGAAGCTGGAGGACGACCGCCATGTTCATGGCCTCGAAGACCAGTCCCTGGTTCGAACCTCCGTCGCCGGTGAACGGGACGGCGACTCCGCCGTTGCCGAGTGTCTTGGCGGTCAGTGCGGCACCGGTGGCCAGGGGCGGGCCACCGCCGACGATGCCGTTTGCGCCGAGCATGCCGACCGACAGGTTCGCGATGTGCATGGATCCGCCCTTGCCGTGGCAGAGGCCTTCGGCACGGCCGAAGATCTCGCACATCATCTCGCGGATCTCGCAGCCCTTGGCCAGGCAGTGGCCGTGGCCCCGGTGGGTGGAGGCGATGTAATCGGTGGACCGGAGTTCGTCACAGACTCCGACCGCGATGGCCTCCTGTCCTGCGTAGAGGTGGATGAACCCGGGGATGTCCCCGGTCTCGTTCTCGACGTGCAGGCGCTCCTCGAAGGCGCGGATGTCACTCATCCGACGGTAGGCGCCGAGCAGCTCCTCGTCTGACAGTGACAGCGTGCCACGCTTCTTGGCTTTGCTCCGCCCCTTAGGGGCGCTGGTGGTCGGGCTCATGGTGTCCGATGTCCCTTCGCGTTGCGGTTCGCACCCGGACCTCTCCCGGGGGCTCGCCTCCGACGCTAGCCACCCGCCGCCCACAGACAGGGGTGTCTTTCCCCGGCAAACACACAAAACCGGACATACGCTGCACGGTCCGTACTCCTGCAACCTTGTGCAACCACCCCTGTACGGAGGTGAACTTCCGCCACCGCTGGTAACTATCGGTGACGAAGGTAACATCAGGACCATGCGATCCTTCGAGGCAGCATTCGACGGTGGAGACAGCTCACCGGAGTACCTGTCGTTGCTCGAGTCGATCCACGCCGACTTCACCGCGGGTCGACGGCCGGTCGCACGTCCCCGCCGCGTCATCGAGGATTCCTGGCAGCGGAGCCTGAGGTCAGGACTGCACCCTGACATCGATGAGCTTCCCTCCCCCGGGCCCTCCCCGACCGGGGACACCGACCACGGTCCCACCGCGGAGGCGGCGACACTGATGTCCCTGCTACCGGTCCTCCAACGTCAGCTCGACACACTGCTCACCGACGACCACACACTCCTGGTGCTGGCGGACGCCTCCGCCCGCGTCGTGTGGAGGGGAGGCGGCCGGCCCATGCGCCGGCTGGCGGACAGTCTGCACTTCGCCCCCGGCAGTGACTGGTCCGAGAAGACGGTCGGCACCAACGGCATCGGCACCACCCTGACCTCGTCCACCCCGGTCCACGTGCACGGTCCCGAACACTTCTGCCTCAACCAGCACCCCTGGAGCTGCGCGGGAGCGCCCGTCACCGACCCGCGGAGCAGGCGTGTCATCGGCGTCATCGACCTGTCCTACCGCACCGCGGACGCCCACTCCAGTGCCATCGTCGTAGCCACCAGCCTGGCCCGGCAGGCCGAACTGGAACTGCGCGAGATACACCGGCAGAGTCTCGCCGACCTCGCGGCCACGGCAGCGGCACGTTCCGTCACCTCCGGAGCGTGGGTCGCCGTCGACCGGTGGGGATGGGTTGCGGCGGCGAAGGGGTTCACCCTGCCCCACAGGATCACACTGCCGGAGAAGATCAACGGACCGTTGGTCGTCGACCGGGTCGGTGCGGTGGAACCTGTGCCGGTCACCGGAGGATGGCTGCTCGTGCCCTGCACCGGAAGCTCCGCGGGCAGGTCCGAGGTCGAGGTGACACTGCGCGGATCCCGGTGCGAGGTCCTCGTGGGGGTCCCCGACGGAACCTGGTCGCACACCCTGACCGGACGCCGTGCCGCCGTCATCTCCGCGCTCGCCGGGCGACCCGACGGGCTCAGCGCCCGCGAACTCGCCCTGGAGGTCTACGGGGACGAGGGCAGCAGGATCGCCGTACGCACCGTGGTGCACCGGATCCGGCAGGAGATCTCCGGGCTCGTCGACACCCGCCCGTACCGCCTCGCCGACACCGTCACGGTCCGTCGGTGAGCGGCACCGGCGTCACCTGCGTGCGAGGCTCTGAAGATCCACCCCACGCAACCGGGCGAACTCCGCGGTCCGCCCCACCACCAGCACACCGGCACGCCCGAGATCGGCGACAGTCCCCGCCCCGAGCAGCGTCATCAGGGTCCGGACCTGAGACTTCCACGCCTCGATCTCGGTGACCAGGGCGTCCAGCCCGGAGCTCACCAGCACGTGGAGGAAATGCCCGGACACCCCCACCGCCGACGCACCCAGCGCCAGTGCCCTCACCACGTCCAGCGGCGTGGACACCCCGCCGGACGCCAGCAGCCGGACCGGATCTCCGGGTGATCCGGCAGCCACGTCCGAGGCCTTCAGGTCCAGCAGACACTCCGCCGCCGTCTGCCCCCACCCCGACAGATAGGCGTACTCCTGCTTCTTCCGACGCCGGTTCTCGATGTCGATGAAGTTCGTGCCTCCCCTGCCGCTGACGTCCACGGTCGTGACTCCCCGCGCCACGACCTGTTCCACCGCCTCGGTGCCCAGCCCGAAACCGACCTCCTTGACCACGACAGGTACACCGGCACCGGCGGCGATCTCCTCCACCCGGTCCAGCCAGCCGCGGAAATCCCGGTCACCCTCGGGCATGACCAGTTCCTGCGCCGGGTTGACGTGGATCTGAAGGGCGTCGGCGTCCAGCAGGGCGACCGCGTCGCGGGCCTGCTGCACCGTCATCTCGGGGCTGACGTTGGCGAAGAGGAAGGCGTCCGGCGCATTCTCGCGAACCACCCGGAACGAATGTGCCAGCGACGGGTCCTTCAGTGCCGGGCTGGCCGACCCCGTCGCCATCGCCACGCCGGTGGCCGCCGCAGCCCGGGCGAGGTCGGCGTTGATCAGTGCCGTCTTCTCCGACCCCCCGGTCATCGCGTTGATGTAGAAGGGTGTTCCCCAGGTCCGGCCACACACCGTCGTCTCCGTCGACACCTCGTCGAAGGCCACTGACGGGAAGGACCGGTGCAGGAAACGGATGTCGTCCCACACACCGTCACCGGGGGCCGCCCCGGGCCGGGAACGCAGTTCCTCGGCCAGGCGGACGTGCTCGTCCTTCCGGTTGGCCGCACCGGCAGCAGGGCCCGCGACGGCGGGGACTGGCCCGGGGCCACGGTCGTGTTCGGTTCCCATCAGTCATCCTCTCCGTCAGGCAGATGCTGGTGCAGACTCAGCAGACGGATGTCCGCCCTCTCCCACACCGCCAACAGTCCGTCAATGTCGGCGTCCCTGCTGATCAGCACAATTCCACAGTCCCCGCCGCCGGCACCTGAGGTCTTCGCCGCCCCGCCGTGGGCCTCGGCGGACTCTATGAGCCGCCGCAGTGTCGGTGTCTCGATGGTCGTCCCGGTGTGCTCACCCAGGGAACGCAGCAGCGCCCGGTTACGCCTGATCCCGGCGAAGACCCCGGCGGTGTCGTCCGCGTCGAGTGCGGCGACGAAGTCCCCGACACATTCACGGGATTCCGCGAGGAATGTCGAGTAGTCCCACGCGGCGTCCACCGCCTTGTTGGACTGTACGTCACCGACCAGTCGCGACGTCGAGGCCGGGGAACCGGTCCATCCGACCAGCAGCCGGAGGTGCTCCGGGGGTGACACCCGGCGCACCGACAGTCCCGGCCACTGCGCCTTCACCAGTTCCAGCAGAGGACGCCGACCCCGCTGCTGCCGGGTCCATTCCCTGTCGAAGGAGGTGTAGGCGATCCACCCGCCGAACATGCTCGCGGCGACGTCACCGCCCGACCCGGAACGCTGCACCTCGGTGCTGGCGAGCAGGGCGAGTTTCAGCTGCTCCATCCTGGACAGCTCCAGCCCGTAGTGCGCGCACAGGGCACGCACGGTCGCCACGGTCACCGCGGCGGAGGACCCCAGGCCGAACTTCCTGCCCGAATCATCGTCGAGTTCACTGGTGATGTCGAGGTCGAACACCTGCAGCGGCACCCCGGACGCCACCGCCGCCTCCTCGACGGTGCGCACCGCCGCCAGGACGAAACTGAACTGGTCCTGGTCAGGTTCGATGAGCATGTCACTGCCCTGCCGGTACCACTCCAGCCGGCTGCCGGCGTTCTGGTCCGTGGTGATGTGACCGGTGTCGGAGACCGCGGGGGTGACCCTGACCGTGATGTACCGGTCGACGGCGACGAGGACCGCCGGATACCCGGGTTCCACCACCGCGTACTCGCCGGCGATGTACAGCTTCCCCGGCGCCTTCACCTCGGTCACCGACGACGGTGCCACGGCATCCATCAGGCGTCCTCCTCTGTCGTCACTCTGCTGATCTCCAGCCCCGGACCCGACCGTGCCACCACCGTACGCAGGCCGGGGACATCCCGGGCGAGCAGTTCACGCAGCCGGGCATCCACCTCCCCCGCACGGTCGGCACTGGTGAGCACCTTCACATTCGGCCCGGCGTCCATCGTCGCCCACGCCGGCAGTCCCTCCCGGCGCGCGGTTCGTACCGCGGCGAGGGCCGCCCGGCTCTGGCCGGTGACGTACTCCACCGGCGGGACC
>LT160592.1:913240-1009075 GCA_900049755.1 Corynebacterium provencense | reverse complement strand
CCAGGCGTCCGGGACCACGTCGAGGGCGGTGACGACGCCCGCCTGGAAGTGCACCGGGGCGTCCGCCGAGGTCGCCACCGCGTCAAGACCCGAGGGGCGGCCGTGGGCGACTGTCTCGGCCTCCTGGGTGAGGGAGAAGATCTCCTCCCGGGTGGCGGGGGTGTCGAAGGCGTCGAGGACGGCGCGGATGACCGCCCCGGCGGCCGCGGCGGAGGAACCGAGGCCCCTCTCGGGCGGGAACTCGGCGTCGGTGGAGATGTTGAGACCGGCGTCCGGGTGGCCGGCGAAGGACGCCGCGACCGAAGCCGCTCTGGCGATGCTGGCGAACCGGGCGGGTGCCTGCGCCAGCGGGCCTGACCATCCCAGCCCGGTCAGTGTGCTCGGCCCGTCCGTGGGCACGGCCCGGGCCGTCATCCGCAGTGTCGGCAGCGGCATGGCGATGGCGGGATGCCCGTACACCACGGAGTGCTCCCCGAACAGGATGATCTTGGCCACAGTCTGGCCGACTCCGACATGAGGTTCCACGGAAGCCTTTCTACAGCAGGTTCTGGACTATCCAGGGCGAAGCGTACAACGTCATGAACTGCACGCCGTAGCCGACGCCCAGCTTGTTCAGGGTGCCACAGGCGACACCCACAAGTAGAACTCCGAAGATATTCGCCACTCCGGCGTCCAGGTAGGCGAGCAGGAGAATAAACGCTATGAACAGGCCCAACACCGCTTCGTGCGCGATGTACCTCATCACAAGGTAGGTGATCCGGTACGAGTACCGCACGGCGATGAAGTACGTGAGCACCAGTGCCAGGACCGCTCCGACAACAACCGCGACCATGAACGAGGCCGCACTCAGAGTGTGGTGCAGGTTACTGTCCAGGTCATATGCCGGCGGAGCGTTGAAGAGTGCCTGTGCCGGTCCGATCGCCACCGGGGACAACGGGATGCCGACCGCCAGCAGCGGAATGATCGTACCCGAGAGATAGCTGGCGTGCGCGATACCGCTCATGGCCGCCATCGCCCGGTCCGCCCGTGTGGTGCGGTCCCCTTTCCTGCCCGCGGCGAGCTCGCCGAGCAGGAAGGTCAGGCCCACCGGACTGAGGAAGAACAGGGGGGTGGTGACAAGGGACCAGAATCCGGTACGGACAGTCTCGTCGGTGGTGAGGATCTTCGTCGGATTGAGCGCAGAGTGGTCGGTTCCACTGGTGGCGAGATCGACCTTCACCGCGCGCCTGCGGGGCATGGCGTCCCTGACGGTCCTGTTGAGCATCCCGAGAACCGAGACGAGCAAGGGTCCGATGGTGATGCCGAGGAAGAAGGAGACGGAGATGTTGCCGTCCTCCGGGATGACGCCACTGTCCCGGTACAGCGAGAGCAGACCCTGGAACAGCAGGGACATCGGGATGATCGCCAGGAGGTTGAGCAGCCGGTTCCGGCCCAGCAGTGCGAGCACGACCGCACCACCGACGAAGAGGAGACTGCCGTGCTGCCGCAGTGTGTCGGCGAAGGGTGCGATCGCCGAGGCGATGGCGAAACTCACGGGGACGGCGATGACGGTACCGACGGCACTGCCCGCCGCCATCTTGCGGATGGTC
Source organism: Corynebacterium provencense (assembly GCA_900049755.1). Classification (GTDB taxonomy): domain Bacteria; phylum Actinomycetota; class Actinomycetes; order Mycobacteriales; family Mycobacteriaceae; genus Corynebacterium; species Corynebacterium neomassiliense. Next base: position 1,007,486 of record LT160592.1, on the reverse strand, counting down.
TCGGCTGAGCGTCCCTGTTGCCGGAGGTAGAGCGAATGCTCCATCATCGGGGCGGACAGGACGCCACCCGGCAGTCCCACCAGTGCCGTGGGTATCGCGTTGGCGAGGTTCAGTGTGACGATCGCGGCGATGAAGAAGGTGAGCAGCACCATGGGGTCCACCCCGGCGAGGGCGAGCGCCAGTGACACCGGTACGAGGACACTGGTCTCGTCGGTGCCGGGGATGAACCCGATGAAGGTGTAGAGCAGGACCGCCGCGACCGCGGCGAGGAGCATCTGCAGCATGAGGGCGGGATCCATCAGGCGGCCTGCCCTGTTCCGGCCTGCCCTGTGATCCGCACCTCACGCTTCGGGGTGAAGACCACGGCGCTGACGACGAACCCCAGTACCGCTCCCCCGAGCCCCCAGAAGAACTCCTGCACATGCAGCACCGTGGCGATGCCCAGTGCCAGCGCTGTGGTGGCGGCACAGATGACGATCGACCAGGTCAGGTCACGGGGTGACACAAGGTCGTTCCACACCTCGACGTACCGGGCCTCCGGGTCCGCCGTCGGGGTCCCCGACGCCGTCACCTCCGCCGGAATCTCTGTTTCGGACATCCCGCAGATTCTAGTACGCCCGGCCGTGACACCGAATCGGGCACCTGACCTGCCGGCCGGCCGCGGCATCCCCGGGTCCTCCGTGCCTGACCGTCCTGCACCGGGACTACGCTGTTGCGGTACCCAGGTCCGGTCACCGTCCGCCGCGGAGACCCCGCACAGGACGTGCCGCCGGCCGGACCACCGCCGCCCGTCCGGCCCCGGCCGGCCCCACCCTGAAAGTGTCCGCATGAGCACGTCCACCAGACCCCGGGGCACGACCCCGGTGCACCCTGTCGACCAGGTCCCGCCCGCCGGAAAACTGGCGGTCCTCAGTGTCCAGCATCTCCTCGCGTTCTACGCGGGGGCCGTGGTTGTCCCCCTCCTCATCGCCGGGCAGCTGAACCTGGACGCCGAAACCACCATCCACCTGATCAACGCCGATCTGTTCACCTGCGGTATCGCCACCCTGATCCAGTCGGTGGGCTTCTGGCGCGTCGGTGTCCGTCTGCCGGTCATCCAGGGTGTCACGACCACCGCGGTCGCCCCGATCGTCGCCATCGGACTGGCGGTGGACGACCGCGGCGGTACGGCCACACTGCCGGCGATCTACGGCTCGGTGATTGTCGCCGGTGTCTTCACCTTCCTCGCGGCCCCCTACTTCGCGAAGTTCATCAGGTTCTTCCCCCCGGTGGTCATCGGAACCGTCCTGACGACGATGGGTATCACACTGTTGTCCGTCGCCGCGAACGACTTCACCAACCACGCCGAGGGCGTGCCTGCGACGAAGGACCTCGCCTACGCCGGGCTCACGCTGGCGGTCATTATCGTCGTCCAACGGTTCTTCCGGGGGTTCCTCGGAACTCTCGCCGTGCTCGCCGGCCTGGTGGCGGGCACCGCGGTGGCGTTCATGGCCGGGGACGCCGGTTTCAATGACCTCGGATCCTCACCGTGGATCGGATTCACCACCCCGTTCTACTTCGGTACGCCGGAGTTCGTGTTCACCGGTGCGGTGTCGATGATCATCGTCATGCTCGTGACGATGGTGGAGTCCACCGGGGACGTCTTCGCCGCCGGGGAGATCGTCGGACGTCGCACCACGAAGGAGGACATCTCCCGGGCCCTGCGCGCGGATGGTCTGTCCACCACGCTCGGTGGTGTACTGAACTCCTTCCCCTACACCTGTTTCGCCCAGAACGTCGGCCTGGTGCGCATGACCCGGGTGCGGTCACGGTGGGTGGTGGCGGCTGCGGGCGTCCTCATGATCGTCATCGGCCTGGTACCCAAGGCCGGGGCCGTTGTCGCGGCGATCCCCTCCCCGGTACTCGGAGCGGCGAGCATGGTCCTGTTCGCCAATGTCGCACTGGTCGGCATCCAGACTCTCGCCAAGGTCGACCTGACCGACACCCGTAACGCGACAATTCTCACGGTCTCGGTGGGCCTGGGCATGCTGGTGACGTTCCGCCCGGGGATCGCGGAGGTCTTCCCCGACTGGGCGCGGGTGTTCTTCGCCTCGGGTGTGACCACGGGGTCTGTCTCCGCGATCATCCTCAACCTGCTCTTCTTCCATGTGGGACGCCGCACTTCCCCGGACGTCACCCGCGACCGGGCGGGCCGGATGCTCACCCTCGACGATGTCAACGCCATGGACACGGGCACGTTCGTGACCACGTTCTCCTCCCTGTTCAACGACGCCACCTGGCCGTTGGAACGCGCCCACGCCGCAGCGCCGTTCGGCTCCGTCCCCGAGCTGCGTGAGGCGATCCAGAACGCCGTCCTCACCGCACCCCGGGAGCAGCAGGACGCCCTGATCCGCGCCTATCCTTCGACGGCGGACCTGCTCCTCGACCCGGATTCCGGGGAGCGGGAGTCCGGTTTCGCAGGTTCCCTGGCGCTGGGCAGCTTCGACGATGTGGAGCAGCGTCAGCTCCGTGAGCTGTGCGACCGCTACTCCGCACGGTTCGGAATGCCCTTCGTCGCCTGCCTGGGCCGGATGGACTCCCGGGAGCAGATTGTCAGGGAGGGGCTGCGTCGGCTCGGAAATTCTCCGGCGCAGGAGCGTGTCCAGCTGCTAAGCGAGGTGGTGGAGATCTCCAACGACCGGTTCAACAACCTCATCGCCGACGCCAATCCTGTGGCCGCTGCGTGGGAGTCGAAGTTCGAGCATCTCGACTGACCTGACCGACCGGCACCGATGGCTCCCTGCCTGGCTCAGACCAGCCCGAGGCGTCTGACGGTGTCCCATTCCTCGGCGATCTCCGCGACCGAGGCGTCCAGACGGGACCGCTGGGCCGGCGAGAGTTCCAGCCCCTGCACGATCTGCCAGCGACCGTCGACACTCCGGCAGGGGAAACTGCAGACCAGGCCTTCCGGGACACCGTAGGAGCCGTCGGAGGGCAGGGCGACGGACACCCAGTCGTCGACCGGGGTACCGAACACCCAGTCCCTCATGTGGTCCACCGCCGCACTCGCCGCGGACGCCGCCGAGGACGATCCGCGCACACTGATGATCTCCGCACCCCGGTCAGCGACCTTCGGGATGAACTCCTCCGTGCTCCACTGCCCGTCGGCGCCACCGAGAGCCTCCGCCAGGCCTCTCCCGTCGGCGTCCACCAGCTCGGTGATGTCCGGGAACTGGGTGGAGGAGTGGTTGCCCCACACCGTCATCCTGCGCAGACCACCGACCGGAACGCCGGTCTTCGCGGCCACCTGCGCCAGGGCACGGTTGTGGTCGAGTCGGGTCATGGCGGTGATCTGGTGGGGCTGCAGGGCCCCGGCGGCCGCGGCGATGGCGGCGTTCGTGTTCGCGGGGTTACCGACGACGAGGACGCGCAACCCCTCTTTCGCTCCCGCCGCCAGGGCCCTGCCCTGTGGGCCGAAGATCGCCCCGTTTTCGGCCAGCAGGTCGGAGCGCTGCGCCCCCTTCCCCCGGGGTTTCGCCCCGATGAGGAACGCGGCGTCCACCCCGTCGAAGGCGGTCTCCGCGTCGGCGGTCACGGTCACCTCCCCCAGGAGGGGGAAGGCGGAGTCCTCCAGTTCCATGGCCACCCCCCTGGCGGCGTCCGTGGCCGCGGGAATCTCGAGCAGCCTGAGGTTGACCCGGGTGTGCGGGCCGTAGACTTCACCGGCGGCCAGCCGGAACAGCAGTGAGTAGGATATCTGGCCGGCAGCTCCGGTGACTGCGACGGTGACGGGTGCCGGTTCGACGGCGGGAATGTCGTTCGGGGTCATGACGGTGACTCCTTCGCTGAGCTTCAACGGGCGGCACAGGTGCGCGGCGCAGTCGGACTGTTTTTCCGACAGACGGTTCCCGACTGACGCCACATCCTGCACTCCCTGGACGGGTTCCGGTCCGGTGGCACGCACAGGTCGCCGACAGGCATGTCCGGTGACGTGTCCGGCCCGGCCGGAACTTTCCCGATCCAGTGTAGGTGAGCTCGCGTTTCACCCCCTGTCGGGTGGACACGGGTGCGGGTGTGAACGGGGACCGGAACAGACCTACTAGTCTGGGTTCCATCAGAAAGCACCGCGGGGTCAACTGTCGGGGGGTGAAACCCACTGCACCCGTCACCCCCGATCGCCGGCACCGCTCTCACCCCCGGAAGGACAGGCAGGCATGACGTCGCACCACGTGACTCCGGTCACCAGCCACGAGACCGACTGGAACCACGTCGCAGCCCGGCTCGAGGTCCTTCCCGAGACTTTCCGCCGCTACGGCTGCTCCATCGACGAATACCGGCTCATCCTCGACACCGCCCTGCCCGAACTGGTCCGCTCAGGTCTGGACGCCAACGTCAGCGACATCGCCGTCGGCGCCGGCGTACCGGTCGACCACCCCCTGCTCTCCGACGTGGAGGTCCTCTACGACGAGGCCCTGCGGTACTCCTTCCGCCTGCTGTGGCCACGGCCCTCGGACATGGACGTGGAGGACTTCACGCCGGCCGAGGCCGTACGGGTGCTGGTGCGCACCGCCTACCGGCGCCACCGTGCCCACCCGGACGCCGTGCGTCTGATCCTCACCGAGAACATCCAGGGCCACGCCCACGTCACAGGCCGTCCGGAGATCCTCGAAGCCTCCCCCGTGGTCCTCCAGATCGACCGGGTCCTCATGCGCGGCCAGGACTTCGGGGCATTCCGCCCCGGCATCTCCGCGGAAGACGTCTTCGTGCTCATCACCTCACTGTGCACGTTCCCGGCGGCACAGGGGGCGACATTCCACGCCCACTACGCCACCGACGTCGACTACGGTCCGACCGTCGAAGGGCTGGAACAGCTCGCCTGTGACGCGGTGCTCGCCTTCCTCACGACCTCCATGCCGACGTCGCAGGGCAGTTCCTACACGCACGCCTCCCCGACGACCTCAGCCCCCTCATCTGTCTCGGCGTCCCTCTACTCCGCCGGGGACGGTGACAGTTCCGCCGGCCGCCCCGGCCCCGGTGGTTCCGTTGGAGACCACACCGGAGAATTTGACGGTGACCTCGGCCCCGTCCGGAGCGGAGACACCGCCGGGGACGCCGACACCCCCGTCACCGGCAACCCCACCACCGTCGCCCCCTGGAGCGGGGTGGCCGTCGGCACTGAGCCGGGTTTCCTCGACTACCTCGACTACCGGGACGACGACGAGAACACCGCCGACGACGGCCTCGGGTCACTCTACGAGGACTGACACCACAGTCACCCGGCACACCCGCCCCGTCCGGATCAGGCCGACCGACGCTCCCGCTCGGCCACCTGCTCATGGGTGAGCAGCCGGGGCTCAGCCCCCTCCCGCACGCTCTCACCGGTGATGATCACCTCACCGGTGTCCTTGTCGTCCGGGATGGAGAACATCACCGGCAGGAGGACATCCTCCACGATCGAGCGGAGACCACGTGCCCCTGTCTCCCGTTCCAGGGCCTTAGCCGCCACGGCGCGCAGGGCGTCGTCCTCGAAGGTGAGACGGACCCCGTCCATCTCGAACAACCTCTGGTACTGGCGTACCAGGGAGTTCTTCGGTTCAGTGAGGATACGGACCAGGGCGTCCTCGTCCAGATGGCCGACATGGGTGACGACGGGGAGACGGCCGATGAGCTCGGGGATCAGACCGAACCTCACCAGATCCTCCGGTTCGACGAACCTGAACGGATCCTTCTCCTCCTCCGCCTTGCCCCGGATCTCCGACCCGAAACCGACACCCTTGCGACCACGACGGTCAGCGATGACCTTCTCCAGACCGGAGAAGGCACCGGACACGATGAACAGGACATTCTTCGTGTCGAACTGGATGAACTCCTGGTTGGGGTGCTTGCGACCACCCTGCGGCGGCACCGCGGCGACCGTGCCCTCCAGGATCTTCAGCAGAGCCTGCTGCACGCCCTCACCGGAGACGTCCCGCGTGATCGACGGATTCTCCGACTTCCGGGAAATCTTGTCCACCTCATCGATGTAGATGATGCCCTGCTGCGCCTTGGCGACATCGAAGTCCGCCGACTGAAGCAGCTTCAGGAGAATGTTCTCCACATCTTCACCGACGTAGCCGGCCTCGGTGAGGCTGGTGGCGTCCGCGATGGCGAAGGGAACGTCCAGCATCCTGGCCAGTGACTGGGCCAGGTAGGTCTTCCCGGACCCTGTCGGGCCGAGCATGAGAATGTTCGACTTCGACAGTTCGACCTCGTCGTCACTGCGCCGGGCACCGGCGTCCGCTGACTCCGCCCGGATGCGCTTGTAGTGGTTGTACACCGCGACGGCGAGCGTGCGTTTGGCCGCGTCCTGCCCGATGACGTACTCGTCGAGGAACCGGGTGATCTCCGCGGGGTGCGGGAGATCGGAGGTCTCGACATCCCCCGGACCGCCGGCGGCGAGCTCCTCGTCGATGATCTCGTTGCACAGTTCGATGCACTCGTCGCAGATGTACACACCGGGGCCCGCAATGAGCTTCCGGACCTGCTTCTGGCTCTTACCGCAGAAGGAGCACTTGAGCAGCTCTCCGCTTTCCTGCATCGTCGCCATGGGGTTGGGCCACTCCTGTGATCTCTTCTGTGATCTCTTCTTCGATCTCTTCGTACCCGTGAGATCTGACTCGTCGACGCCGCCGGGCCACCGGCCCGCCAGCTCCGGCCCATTGTACCCGCACCCCTGCCGTCATATCCGTAGGCTGGACACCATGACCATGCTGCATTCCCGCACCACCGGATCCGGCCACCGCGTCGCCGTGCTCCTCGGTGCCCTGGGGTCCTCCGCAGACATGTGGGCGCCACTACAGGACGCCCTCAGCGGAACCGGGGACGCCGACCTCCCCCGCCTCACCGCCCTGGAACTGCGGGGGCACGGCGCCTCACCGATGCCACCGGTGCCACCGAGATCCGCCGGCCACCGTGACAGCTCCCCCACCACCGTCAGTGACCTCGCCGGTGACGTGCTCACCACCCTCGACGGGCTCGGCATCGACCACGCCGACATCGTCGGACTGTCCATCGGAGGCGCCGTGGCACAGTACCTCGCCGCCCGCCACAGTGACCGGGTCACCACCCTGACACTGATGTGCACCGCACCGGTGTTCGGGGAGCCCTCCGACTGGACGACCCGGGCCACGGCCGTGCGCGCCCGGGGTACCGACACTCTCAGAGAACTCGCCGAAACCACGGTGCAGCGCTGGCTCACCGGGGAATTCCGCCGGACCCGGCCCGGCACCGCGCTGTCCGTCGAGGAGATGATCAGCAGGACCACCCCCTCGGGTTACGCGGCCTGCTGCGACGCCCTGTCCACCTTCGACGGGCGGGACCTGCTCGGCGACATCACGGCACCGACACTCACCCTCGCCGCCACGTGGGACAGAACCTGCCCGCCCTCGGTACTGGAGCAGATGAACGCCGCAGTGGGGAACCCGGTCCGCCACGTGGAGCTGCCCGCCGCGCACCTGCTGCCCGTGGAACTGCCCGGTCAGGTCGCCGACGTACTCCGTGACTTCTGGGCCGGCGCCTGAGAGACCCCTCACCTGACCCGGTCACGGTGGTGCGGCCACAGGACAGTACGCTGAATCTCCGATCCCAGACACGCCCTGCAAAGGAGACCCAGTGACCGCGTCCGGTCTGACCATCCCCGCCCTCGTCGACCAGGCATGCCTCATCGTGCACGGCCCGGACCAACCGGGCATCGTCTCCCACGTCTCCGCGGTGATCACCCGGAACCAGGGCAACATCACCGCACTCGACCAGTACTCCACCGACCCCCACGGCGGAGACTTCTTCCAGCGCATCGTCTTCCACCGCGACAACCTCGGCGGAGCGATGGAGGACATCCAGGCCGACCTCGCCGAAACCCTCGCCCCCTACGGCATGTCCTGGTCGATCAACGACCGCTCGCAGCCCAAGCGGATGGCGGTACTCGCGTCGAAGGAGGACCACTGCCTGCTCGACCTGCTGTGGAGGCACCGGCGCGGGGAACTGCCGGTGACCATCTCCATGGTCATCTCCAACCACACCACCACCGCAGACGACGTGCGCTCTTTCGGCGTCCCCTTCTTCCACGTTCCCTCCCAGAAGGGCCCGGACAAGAGCAGGTCCGAGGCGGAGATACTGCGGCTGCTGAAAGGCAACGTCGACTTCGTGGTCCTCGCCCGCTACATGCAGATCATCTCGGACGACTTCCTGGACAGGCTGGCCGTCCCGGTGATCAACATCCACCACTCGTTCCTGCCCGCGTTCATCGGCGCAGAGCCCTACCGCAGGGCGTGGGAGCGTGGTGTGAAGCTCATCGGCGCGACAGCGCACTACGTCACCGGTGAACTGGATGAGGGCCCGATCATCGAGCAGGACACGGTGCGGGTCACCCACGCCGATTCCGTGGCAGATCTCCGCCAGCGCGGAGCGGAGGTCGAACGCTCCGTACTCTCACGGGCGGTGACCTGGCACGCCCAGGACCGTGTGATCCGCAACGGAAACCACACGATCGTGTTCTGACCGGCCGCAGTACGGCCGGTCGAGCGGACCCCCTACTTCTGGGCGGACAGCTTCCGGTACTCGAAGACCTGGTCGATGATGCCGTAGGCCTTGGCGTCCTCGGCGGTGAGGAACTTGTCGCGGTCCGTGTCGATGCGGATCTGCTCCGCCGTCTGACCGGTGTGGCGGGCCAACGTCTCCTCCATGAGGCGCCGCATCCGCTCAATCTCCCTGGCCTGGATCTCCAGGTCGGAGACCTGGCCCTGGGTACCCTGCGTGGCCGGCTGGTGGATCAGCACACGGGAGTTCGGCAGTGCCGCGCGCTTGCCGGGGGTGCCGGCGGCGAGGAGAACAGCTGCAGCTGACGCCGCCTGCCCGAGGCACACGGTCACGATGTCCGGGCGGACGTACTGCATCGTGTCGTAGATCGCCATGAGGGAGGTGAAGGAACCGCCCGGGGAGTTGATGTACATGGTGATGTCGCGGTCGGGGTCGAGACCCTCAAGGACCAGCAGCTGCGCCATGATGTCGTTCGCGGAGGCGTCGTCGACCTGGGTCCCCAGGAAGATGATCCGCTCCTCGAACAGCTTGTTGTAGGGGTTCGACTCCTTCGCACCCCAGGAAGAGTGCTCGACGAAGGAGGGGAGGATGTAACGGGACTGCGGGAGCTGTGCCCCGGAGACCTCGCCACGGATCCCCTCACGGGCCACACCGTGGGCCCCCTCACGAAGCACGGACGCCGCCGACAGCTCGCTGGCGTGGGTGAAACCTGTCATGTTCTCGTTTCCCATCTGTTCCTACTTCTCCTTCGCCGACGTGATCACGTGGTCGACGAAGCCGTACTCGAGTGCCTGGCTGGCGGTGAACCAGCGGTCACGGTCGGAGTCCTTCTGGATCTGCTCGAGAGGCTGGCCGGTGTGCTCGGCGATCAGCTCAGCCATCTCCCGCTTCGTCTGGGCGAACTGCTCCGCCTGGATGGCGATGTCCGCCGCGGTACCTCCGACACCCGCCGAGGGCTGGTGCATCATGATCCGCGCGTGAGGGAGGGCGTAACGCTTACCCTTCGCCCCGGCGGAGAGCAGGAACTGCCCCATCGAGGCGGCGAGTCCCATACCGTAGGTGGCCACGTCGCACGGGGCGTACTGCATCGTGTCGAAGATGGCCATCCCTGCGGTGACAGAACCACCCGGAGAGTTGATGTACAGCGAGATGTCCCGGGTGGGGTCTTCGGCGCTGAGCAGCAGGATCTGCGCGCACAACTTGTTGGCGATGTCATCGTCGACCTGTGTGCCCAGGAAAATGATGCGCTCGCGCAGCAGTCGCTCGAAAACCGAGTCATTGAGGTTCATCCCCGCCGAGGCGGCCATCTGCGCGGTACGCAGCGCCTGTCCCGTCGACATTTCGTTCATGCTCACTTAGGCTCCTCGCTCAAGTTGTGGCCACGGTCCCCGGGAACGGGCCTCGCCCGCCCCCGGATCACCGGGGTGTGATTCTGTGGAGTAACTGCGCTCCAGAGTAGTCAACGCGTGCGACGGTTGCCCGGGCCCACCACCCTGTTCGCTGACAGCGCACGCGGGTCAGAAGCTGACACGGATCCCGTGCACGGCCTTCAGGGCCGACAGAACGCGGACGGCGTCAACCTTTGGGTAATACACCACCCCCGCCGCCACCGCGACCAGTCCCCCCTGAACCGTCGACCTCGCCCGTCATCCACCTGTGGTCTGTCACCGGACAGGCGATGTCCCCACCGTCCGGCGTGATCCCGTCACTGCTTGAACCACCGCGGCCACAGTTGCGTGACCTCCGGAAAGTCGGGGTTGCAGATCCGGCACCGTCCGGCCTCCGGCTCCGCGGCGAGGTCCGCCCGGTACGGCCCGCCGGACCTGCCGCAGGAGACTACTCAGCCGCAGTCGGGCTGGTCTCCGCCCCGGTCTCCTCTGCGGAGTCCTCACCGGTCTCGTCACCGAAGAACTCCTTCGGGTCCACCTGGCCACCGTTGGAGTCGGTGACGGTGACCTTGCAGATGTTCAGCGCCAGGGCCTTTCCACGACGGACGTCGGCGAAGAGGTTCGCGATCTGACCCGACTGCTGCAGCTGCATGACGAACTGGTTCGGGTCCATGCCGTAGCGCTGCGCGGTGAACAGGATGTGGTCGGTGAGCTCCTGCTGGGAGACCTCCGGCTTCTCGATGTCGGCCAGCGAGTCGAGGAAGAGCTGGGTCCGCACCGAGTCCTCGGCCGCCTCCCGGGCGTCCTCCTCGAACTTCTCACGGGTCAGGTCCTGGGCGGCGAGCATCTGGTCGAAGACCTTCTCGTCACCGCCGAACTGGGACAGCAGCTGCTGCATCTGGCCGTCCACCTGCTCCTGGACCACGGACTCCGGCAGCGGAACCTCGGTCTTCTCCAGTGCGGCGGCAAGCACCTTGTCACGGATGTCCGTGGCCTGGCGACCCTTGAGCTGCTCCTCGACCTGGCCCTTGACGGACTCCCGCAGCTCGTCGACGGTGTCGAACTCGGAGGCGAGCTGGGCGAAGTCGTCGTCGAGCTCAGGGAGCTCACGCTCCTTGACAGACTTGACGGTCACGGTGACCAGGGCGTCCTCGTCGGCGTGCTCGCCGGTGAGAAGCTTGGAGGTGAACTCCTTCGACTCACCCTCGGACAGGCCGGTGACAGCCTCGTCGAGGCCCTCGACCAGCGAACCGGAGCCGACCTCGTAGGACAGGCCCTCGGTAGCGGCGTCCTCCACCGGCTCACCGTCGATCGTCGCGGACATGTCGACGGAGATGAAGTCACCGTCGGCGACGGGACGGTCGACAGGCTTCAGCGTGCCGAAACGGGCGCGCAGATGGTCGAGCTCATGGTCGACAGCCTCCTCGTCGGCCTCGACGGCGTCAATCTCCACCGAGATGTCGGCGAAGTCGGGGACGTCGATCTCGGGGCGCACGTCCACCTCGGCGGTGAAGGTGACGTGGTCGCCGTCCTCCAGCTCAGCGATGTCGATGTCAGGCTGGCCCAGGACCTTCAGGTCGTGCTCCTGGACCGCCTCACCGTAGCGGCTGGGCAGCATGTCGTTGAGCACCTCATTGAGGATCGCCGGGCGGCCCAGGCGGGCCTCCAGGATCTTCGCCGGGACCTTGCCCTTACGGAAGCCGGGCAGGGAGACCTGCTGCGCAAGATTCTTGAACGCGTTGTCGAACTCAGGCTTCAGTTCGTCGAAGGGAACCTCGACGGTGAGCTTGACTCGGGTGGCGCTCAGCGATTCAACGGAGCTCTTCACGGGTGCACACTCCTGTGTGTTCTTGTCTGGTGTTGTTCGTCGGCCGGCGGGCCGTCGGAACGCGGTGGCGTCCCGGCGTCCCTCCTCCGGGCTGCACCAGGTGTACGGCGTCGGAGGTGGCCGGGATGTTGGCGGCCACCGGAATCGGTCGCGACCGATTTTATCGTGCGGCCGTGGACGACGGTCGCCGGGGTCGGTCACCGCCCGAGTTCCGGCCCCGCCCGGCGAAGGGTCAGGGACGGTCTCGCGCAGTGTGAGCCGTACACGCGGCGACCATCGTGACGGCGTCCGTCGGGATAGCGGGATTTGAACCCACGACCCCTCGCTCCCAAAGCGAGTGCGCTACCAAGCTGCGCCATATCCCGGGTCACTGTGGCACCGGACACCTCGGACACACCTCAGACCGGTACTCACCGCCGGTGATGTTACGGGGTCTCCTCGGAGGCGGGCAACGGCGGGGTGCCGTTACCGCCTGTTCACGGTCGCAGGTTCCTCGCCGCCTCACGGGAGGCACGGCTCCACTCCACGACCCACCCGGGAACCTCCACACCCTCAGGCGCCGGCCCGAAGATCTCGGCGAGTTCCCTGTCCTCCAGGACTCCACCGTCCTTCTTCAACGCCCGCAGCCGGACAACGGCGTGAGCGTAGATCTTCTCCCCGACCTTCTCCCCGGTACTGTTCCCGGCGTCTGACGCCGGGACACCGACGAAAGTCTGCTCCACATAGGTGCCGGACGCCGTGGCACCGAGGAAGCGGGTCCGAATGTCGTAGCGCTGCCACGGCATGAGGGAACGACGGAAACTCACCGTCAGGGCCGCGACAACGAAGTAGGCCCCCCGCTGCTTCATCTCGCGTCCGATCCGGGTCCGGTACATCTGCTCGATGCGTCCGAGGTCGAGCACGGTGGGATACCGGCCGTTGTTCATGTGGCCCAGCAGGTCGAGATCATTGGGCAGAACCCTCATGGGTCTGACGTGGGTGTCCCACGGACCGAGCCGGGGAAGGACGCGGCCACGGATCCAGGTGAGGATCAGGCGGAGGTAGAGGTTCACGGGGAGGGAATATACCGGCCGCCCCGGCCAGCCGTGGGGTTCCTGTTCACGGAGATGTCACGCAACGTCCGGCAGCAGGGCATCTTCCGTGCATCTCGGGTCGGTACACCTGTCTCGTCCTCCCGCCGACACCCCTGTTCCGGCGGTCCCTCCCGACCGGCGCACTGCACCGTGACCCGCGCTCTGACCTGCACCGTGACCCGCGCTCTGACCTGCCTGGTGACACGGACCGTGGTGCGCACCCGGAACCTCCGGGAGGACGCCGTAATCCTCCAACGACAGGAAACCCCGTGAAAGCCGCCCGGCCCACCACCCTCGCCCTCGCCTCGCTCGCAGCAGTGTCCGCCCTGACCGTCACCACCGCATCTGCCACCACACCGGAGCCGGTCCCCGGCGTCCCCGCAGCCACCGCCGGATCCTCACCGTCAGTCGCACTGTCGTCGGGCGTTCCTGCCACCGACTTCAACCCTGTGACCGCGCCTTCACGTCCCTCCGCGCAGGTGGACACACTCGTCGCCTACAGTTTCGGCACGCGAATCGAGGAAGGTGACGATCCTGACCGGGGCATTGTCTCCCCCGGCCCGGTCAACGAAGAGCTCGCGGCGTCGGTCGTCCGGGCGCTCGACGGTCGTGACATCCCCGTCTCCGCACAGTTCGAGATCGCCGAGGTTCTGACCACCCGGTACGGACTCGAGGGCGTCCACGTCATCAATCCGGTGAAGAACCCGGACGGTACGGTCACCTACCTGTCCACCGACGGGGTCGCCGCCCAGGTCGCCTCGGAGATGGGGGCGGCGGTGTCGACGGCGACGGTGGGGGTCATCGCGTTCCAGGACCATCTGTGGAGGTCCACCTACACCTCGAGGGTCAACGGGCTGCACGCTTTCGCGCTCTCCGACGTTGAGATGCCTTCGGAGTACGACCAGCTCTCGGGCCAGGAGTGGACCAGGTCGCCGGAGGCGTATCTTCCCCGTGACTATGCAGGACGCGCGGCCCTGCTCGCCCGGGTGAACCAGGAGAACATCCGTACGGTGTTGGGGATCTGGTAGACCTCCCGGGCGGGGTGTCCCGGGTACGGAAGAACCCTCCTCCGGCTCCCCTGCGGGGACGGAGGAGGGTCTGACGGGCAGGACCGCCACCGGTGCGCACCGGAGGGCGGACGCCGGCCGGTGACGGACTGTCCCGCTACCTCTTCCTGGTGACGAGCCCGACGATCCAGAGCAGGATCACCGCGCCCAGCAGGCAGGTGAGGAAGCTGAATATCCAGCCGCCGCCGGCGACGTCGACCCCGAACAGGGTCAGCAGCCAGCCGCCGAGGAAACCGCCGATGACACCGACGACGATGTTGAGGATCAGACCCATCTGCTCATCGGTCTTCATGATCTTCGAACCGATCCATCCGGCGAGGCCGCCGATGATGACCCATCCGATGAAGCCGAGTGCAGGGGCGGACCCCGCCGCCAGGATCAGTGTGTTGCTGTCCATTGGTTCTCCGTTCTTGAATGACTGTCCGGTCACCTACGCGACCTGCGCCGGACGACGATCAGGACCGAAATCCCGAATGCCAGGACCGCGCCGCCGACAGCGGCGACAAGTAGTCCGACGGACAGGGGGAAGGCGAACTCCCAGCCGAGAAATCCGATATCGACCTGGTCGGTGTTCTGGGCGACCAGAATGGCCAGTGCCGCAATCGCGAGAACGATCACGGCGGTGGCGATCACGATGCCCGCCGATCCGCGCTTTTCCGGTGGTGCAGCAGTTTGTCGCGCAGTCGTCATCGCGGATCCTTCCTTTCCGTGGTCGGAACTAGTTTCCGGTGATCTTGTTGATTCCCTCGGAGATCTTGTCTTTCGCGTTCTCGACGGCGTCTTTGACGCTGGCCTTGGCCTGGTCCGCCTTGCCTTCACCCTTGAGCTGGTCGTTGTCGGTGACGTCGCCGGCAGCTTCCTTCGCCTTGCCGGTCAGGTCTTCGGCAGAGTTCTTGAACTTGTCTTCAATTCCCATGAGAGGTCCTCTCGAGTGGTGAACATGTACAGCTTCGACTGTAGAGAGAAAACTCCCGCCCTTGTCGAGTTTTCGCAAATTGTTATGCAACTGTTATATCGAGTTTTTCGCACCTCAAACCTGAGCACATGTGACAATACACAGGTGAAAGTGAGTCAACTGCTACTCGGATGAAATACGGGTTAGCTTCTGACCTTCTTGTTGAACACCTCCGACGCACGGAAGACGCACGGAAGACGTGCGGAAGACGGACGGAGGACACACGACAGCCGGGACCCCACCGCCCGCACCCGCCCGAACCTCCGGGCCCGCCGACACAAGTGCTGCATGCAGAAGATGCCGCCCCTCCCTTATGGGAGGAACGGCATCTTTCACGTGGAGGGAATGACGGGAATCGAACCCGCGTCTTCAGCTTGGAAGGCTGAGGTATTAGCCACTATACGACATTCCCCTGCGGCGCCCCGCTGTGCGGGAATCCGCCAATGACAATACACCAACACCACCCCGTCACCGCAACTCCGCAGGACAGGGCGGGTGACGGTCACAGTCCCCGGAAACCGGAAGGGCGGGGAATGTTGCGCAGGTTCGACCTGGCGAGTTCCAGCATCTTGCCGACTCCACCTTCGAGCACCGTCTTCGTCGCCGCCCTGGTGAAACCGGCGACCTGCTCCAGGGAGATCTCCGGCGGGATGGACAGGGCATTCGGATCGGTGACCACGTCGACGAGTACCGGACCGTCGTAGGCGAGGGCCTCGGTGAGCACCCTCCTGATGTCCCTGGGATCCTCGACGCGGTAGGACTTGATGCCGCAGGCCTCGGCGATGGCGGCGTAGTCGACCTTCTCGTGGTCCGTACCGAAGTCCGGGAGCCCCTCGACGAGCATCTCCAGCTTCACCATGCCCAGGGTCGAGTTGTTGTACACGATCGCCTTGAGGGGCAGCTCGTGCAGTTTCACCGTCAGTAGTTCGCCCAGGAGCATCCCGAGGCCGCCATCGCCGCACATGGCGATGACCTGACGTTTCCCGTCGGTCCCGGCGGACGCCCCGATGGCCTGTGGCAGGGCGTTGGCCATCGTTCCGTGCCGGAAGGACGCCAACAGCCTCCGCCTGCCGTTCGGGCTGATGTAGCGGGCATTCCACACATTGCACATGCCCGTGTCCGCGGTGAACACGGCGTCCTCGTCAGCGAGCTCGTCGAGGATGTAGGTGAGGTACTCGGGGTGGATCGGAGTGTGGTGCTCGATGTTCTTCGTGTACGCGGCCACCACGTGCTCCAGGTTGGACGCCTGCTTCTTCAGCATTCTCTCGAGGAAGGAGGAGTCGGTCTTCTCCGTGATGAGCGGGAGCAGGTCGCGAATTGTCGCGGCGACATCGCCGGTGACCGGGTACTTCACTGCGGTACGTCGTCCGATGTTCCCGCCCTTGATGTCCACCTGGGCGGTCTCCGTGTGCCGTGGGAGGAACTCGGAGTACGGGAAGTCGGTGCCCAGCAGGATGAGCAGGTCGGCGTCCTCGAAGGCGTCCGAGCACGCGCCGTAGCCCAGCAGGCCCGACATGCCGACGTCGTAGGGGTTGTCGTAGTGCAGGAACTCCTTGCCACCGTAGGCGTGGCCCACCGGCGCCTTCACCTTCTCAGCGAGGGCGAACACCTCCTCACGCGCCCCCGCACAGCCCGCACCACCGAAGATGGTGACTTTCCCGGCGCGGTTCACGGCGTCCGCCAGAGCCCTGAGCTCGGAGGCCGCAGGGTGGATGACCGGTTTCTCCGCTGCGATCTCGGAGTCCAGCTGGGGAGAGTCCACGGCAGGGTCGGAGGCGATGTCCCCGGGGATGACGAGCACGGACACACCGTTGCCCGCCATCGTGGACTGGATGGCGTGGTGGAGGATCGTCGCACCCTGGGCTGCGGAGTTCACCATCTCGCAGTAGCCGGAGCACTCGCGGAACAGTGCCTCGGGGTGGGTCTCCTGGAAGTAGTGGGATCCGATGAACTGCGAGGGAATGTGACTCGCCAGTGCCAGAACCTTCGCCCCGTTGCGGTGGGAGTCGTAGAGCCCCTGGACGAGGTGGGTGTTTCCCGGGCCGCAGGAGCCGGCACACACCGACAGACGCCCGGTGACGAGAGACTCGGCGCCGGCGGCGAAGGCCGCCGCCTCCTCATTGCGGACGTGGAACCATTCGATACTGCTGCGTTTGACGGCGTCGACGATGGGGTTGAGGCTGTCACCGACGAGACCGAAGATGCGGCGGACACCCTGAGCCTCCAGTGCGTCGACGAGTTGTTCTGCGTAGGTACGTGCCATGGGCCCGACCCTAGCCGCGTTGAGGTCGGACCGCATCCGTACCCCGGGAACAGCAGGCAGAACGCAGTCAGAAGGACGCCACCGGCGCCTCAACGGCTGCCCGACGGCTCCTCAGCGGCACCGGAACAGGGGGTGGCCGTGCCGGCAGGCGGTACGATCAGGAATCATGCGACCGACGATCATCGACGCGGACACCGGACATGACCTGTGGACCGCCCAGCAGTGCGCCGAGTTCTCGGGGACGGCCCGGGGTACCTTCACCAGTTACGCGACACGCGGCCGTGCTCCGGAGCCGGTGGCGAAACTGCACGGACTGACACTGTGGGACTCCACCGAGGTCACCGAATGGGCTGCCGGGCGCAGGAAGCGCAACCGGGACAGCTGACCGTCAGCAGGGTGCAGGGCCCGACGGGGTACAGGGCCCCGGCGGGGCGCCAGATCCCACGCACAGACCCCGCACACCGCCGTACCGCGCCCTATTCGGCGGGAAGTGCCGGTGCCACCCCGGTGCGCTCGTACTCCGACAGAATGTCGATACGCCGCTGGTGGCGCTCCTCCCCCGACCACGGCTGGGAGATGAAGGCGTCGACGATCGCCAGAGCCTCCTCCTCGGAGTGCATCCTGCCCCCGATCCCGATGAGCTGGGCATTGTTGTGCTCCCGTGCCAGCTTGGCGGTCTCCACCGACCAGGCGAGCGCACACCGGGCACCGGGCACCTTGTTCGCCGCGATCTGTTCCCCGTTGCCCGACCCACCGAGGACGATCCCGAGCGAGCCCTCGTCAGCGACGGTGCGGCGGGCCGCCTCGATGCAGTACGCGGGGTAGTCGTCTGCGGCGTCGTAGGTGTGCGCACCGCAGTCCACGACCTCGATGCCCTCCTTCGCACGGAGATGGTCGGCGATGATGTTCTTCATGTCGAAACCGGCGTGATCGGCGCCGAGGTAGATACGCATGTCAGTGAGTGTATCGGACGCCGTTCACCGGCTGGTCCGGGGCCCTGGCAGCCACCCCCGGGCGGGTCGCTCACGGTTGTTCCGGCACCGGCAGCGGCGCCGTATCCGGGTTCGCCTCGGCGGACGCCGCCAGAATCCTCCTGACCGTCCGGTCACGCTCCTCCGGGGACAGGGAGGAGGTGTCGGGACCGGGAGTACCGGGAGTACCGGGAGTGCCGGGAGTGCCGGTGTCCGAGACAACCGACACCTCCCACCCTTCGGTGCAGTAATTCACCGTCACCGGCTCCCCGGTCTCCACGTCGGGCACGGAAAGCCAGGACGACAGGTGCAGGTAGGTGTTCTCCGGGTCGGTGGTCCAGGGGTGCACGGAGGGCGCGTACAGGGCGGGCGACCTGTGCCTCGCCACCGTGACGGTGGGACCGGACCAGGGCGCGTCCGGGTGCTCCGCGGTCAGGGACACGGCGCCCAGCGTCGCATCCACGTAGCTGAGGACGAGACGGCCGGCGATGTAGCGGACATTGAGTTCGCCGATGTGTCCGCCCGGGGTGACCGGACCGAACAGGGGCGTGGGCCGGACACGGCGCCCCCACCGCCACCGGCCCCTCGAGAACCCGCGGTACTCCCATGCGCCGGGATCCAGGCACCTCTGCCACGGAGCCCGCCTCAGACAGACCCCGTCCGCCTCTCTCCCTGTACCTGTCTTGCGCCCCTCACGGGACCCGAAGACATAGAGGTGGTCATCTCCCGGGACCATGACCAGCGAGGCGTTCTGGAAGTAGCGGCCCCTGCGGTCCTCCGGACCCCACTCAAGAGCGATGCCCCCTCTGCCCGCCGCCCTGCCTGTCACCTCGGCCGGCGACCAGGTCGAGGCGTCCCTGTCTGTGCTGCGGAACCACATGTTGCCCACCGTGCGACACATCGCCTGCGTCGCCCCGGTCGCCCAGTCACGGACCCTGAACCCGCACGCGAGGTAGGTTCCGTCCGGAAGCTCGACGGCGTCGTCGGGGATGATGGTGAAAGCGTCCGCAGAACCGGACCGCAGACGCCCCCGGTCACCGATATGCCGGTACGGGAAGACCTCGCGGGCCACTCCCCCGGATTCGTCGGTTCCCACGAAACTGTCCCAGACAATGCCGCGGGTGAGGAAGTCACGGTTGGTCGTCCTTCCCATGACCGGACTGCGCCACAGGTCACCGCCCGGTGGGACAGGACCCCGCGGATCAGGCTTGTTGAAGGTGTCCCCGAACAGTCCCCCGACCCAGGTTCCCCCGCCACCACTGAACAGGTAGCCCAGGTCAGTGCCCTTCACCGCGAACCGGTCGGTGGGGTGGTTGTTCCCCCGGCCCTGCAACCGGCCGGTGTCCTGTCCACCGTTGCCGGCCGAGACATGGATCCTCCGGTTCACCATTGCTGAACCCGCCGCCCCGACCGGGTCAGACCAGCAGCCCGACCACGGTGAACACCACAGCAAGCAGGGGGAACGCCCCCTGCTTCACCGCGGCGGACCGCTTGTCCGGGGATGTCACCAGCAGAACAGTCGCGGCCGCGAGCATTGACCCGGTACCCGCGAGGACCAGTGCTGCGCCGATGCCGGTGGAACCCGCGATGAGGAAAATCACACCCACCACGGTCTCCACCGCGAGGAAGAAGTTGTAGAAACCCTGGTTGAAGGCCATCTCGCGGGTGGACTCCGCCTGTTCAGGTGTATTGCCGAAAACCCTCGCAGCCAGGGGACCCGTCCACCCGGCCGATTCCAGGTAGAAGATGAACACGTGGAGAAGAGCCGCGAGCACGGCAAGAACTGACCCGACAACGAGCATGGAAGTTTCACCTTTCACTGCGCCGGCTCTGAGGGCACGGCATCCGGACCGCCATGCTATCCGACCGGTGACCGGCATGGTGAAAGGTGCGGGCTGTTACCTCGTGGCGTCCGGGTCCTCGGTCCTGGAGCGCTTCAGCTCGAAGAAATGGGTGGGTCTCGCCACCAGCGGGTTTTGCATCCATGCAGGTCAGAGCGTTCTGAAATGTCTTGCTCGTCTGGAGAATCTGGGGTGTCCAATGTCTGCGGAGGGCAAATAAGGGCAAACCCCTCCCCCGCGGCGGGGGCCGGAGAGACGAAAAAGGACCCCCGCCGGCAGGTGTCAGTGGGGGTCGTGTCTGAGTGACGCACATCACGAAAGATTCTTCGTACTGAGGCTTGCGTAGTACTTCACATGGTGTAGTATGAGTGTCAGACAGAGAGGGAAAGCCCCCCCAAGAAAGGACACCATGACCACCACCGCCCAGGCCAAGTTCATCGAAGACCTCCGCAACACGGACACCCTCACCATGCGCGACGACTACCAGTGGAGCGTCGAGCAGATCGCCTTCGAGATCGCCGGCGGGAGGATCAAGGAATACCGCGCCGCTCACCCCGGCGTCGGACGCGCAGACGCCCGCGAAGCACTCATGGCCGACCCGGAGATCATCGCAGCAGCCGAGCGGATCCGCGACGAGGACTGGGCAGCGAATGTCACTGACCAGACCTGCGACCTCAGCACCCTCACCACCTCCGAGGCGTCCGCACTCATCGACCGGCTCAAGATCTCCTACTACCCCACCATCCACGGATACGGCGCGGACTCGATGGCCCCGGGCGCAGCCGCTAAGATCCGCGCTCGCGCCTAGCACCCACCCCCCTGCACTGGCCGTGAGGCGCACTGCACCACTACCTGAAAGGATCATCACCATGGCACACTCCATCCCCACCCCCACCGAGACCGTCGTGCTCGCCGCCTACCGCCTGGTCAACACCAGCCGCGCCCTCGACGAGGCGACCACGGCCGCCGCAGCAGCGAAAGCTGACCCCGACCTGTCCACTGCCGAGAAAGTGGACGCCACCCACTGGCGCACCGTCGCCGAGTCCGACTGGGCCGACGCCCACGGCTGCTACTGGCAGGCCACCGCCCGCGAGCACATCGACGCGGACATTCTCGCCGACCTTGACGCGGCCGTCCGGCACCCGGAGCACCCCCGGCTGCTCACCGCCGCTGCCAAGGCCGCCCGTCAGGCGGTGGCATGATGACCGACCTCCCCCTCGACCTGGACCTCATGCCCGACACCATCGCCGACCGGTCAGATGTCGAGCCGAAGATCCGCTCAGCCCTGGCAGACGCCCCGGCGCACACCACGGTGGACCTCCCCGGCGTGACCCTCACCCTCGATTTCTGCGCTTATCCTGACGGCACACCGATCTGGGATGCCCCACTGAATGGGAAGACAGGAGGGGTGCGGGCCACCCGCGCAGACGGGGAGGTCCTGGACCTCACCATCGACGGGCAGACCTGGGACGAGCTTGCCGACGCCCTGGTGACTTTCATGGAGGAGTGGCCGGCCATCCTCGGATCACGGCTCACCGTCGCACGGGACGCAGCGCGACGCAGGAAGCGGCTCGCCAATGAGCTGAAACAGGCGAAGCACGCGGAGCGGGATGCGGTCATCGCCGCGCACAAAGCCGGTTCCACCGCGTACAGGCTGGCGAAGATCACCGGCATGTCACAGGCGACCATCGGCACGTGGACGCGAAAAAAGGCCCCCCAGTCCGAAGACTAGGGGGCCAAGCCCCACGCGAGTGGGGAGCAGATCCGTCCTGACAAGGACACCGGATCATCCCCATCGGAGTGGGGAGCTACGGGGGATACTATCGTGGTCGTCTCGCGGCGTCCACGTCGGGGCGGATGAGGTCGGGGATTTGTGGCAGCCATGCGGGGCGGACCGTGCCCAGGTGCTCGTCTGCCGCGTCCTCACGGCGGGCAATGTGGTCAATGGCCACGCCGTGGCGTTGGTCGAGGTCGGTGATCCGCTCCGCCTGGCGGGTGATCTGCCGCTCAGAGTCTGTGAGCCTGGCACCCTGGTCATCCACCCGGCGCTGTAGGGATGTGACGGTTTCGCCTTGGGTGTCCATGGCTGATTTGACGACGCTGACGGCGGATTCTGCGGCGTCGACTGCGGCTGACCTGGATTTTTGGACGGCTGCGACGACCCCGCCTAAGGCGGTTCCTGCTCCGCCGATGATTGCTCCGATTGTGACGGGGTCCATGGTCACCTCCCGTACACGTAGTCGGTGTTGGTGGCGTCGTGGTCTCCGCGCTCTTCGGCCCGGATGGCGGTGACGACAGCCTGCCCGATCTGCGCGGGGTCAATGCTCGCGACGGTGGTCAGTGCGTCACGCACGGCGTCCTGCACCCGATCCGCGACGGTGGCGGTAGCGGATTCCACATCAGCCTCCGTGGCCGTACTGTCACTCCCCTCATGGGTCTTCGACGCTGCGAGTGCAGGGGCGAGGACGCCCAGGAGGATTGGGAGCCACTGGTCCACGTGGGACATGATCTGGTCGGCTTTGATGTCGGAGAGGACTCCGGCCCAGCCGAGCACTCCGACAAGGATGGCGGCCAGCCCGTAGATGATCTTCCGGACCTGCCAGGCCTGCGGCTTCTTGATGGTCTTCTTCTCGGCCATGTCAGGCCTCCTTCGTGTCGGTGGTGCCGGTGATGCCGAGCTTCGCTGCGATTGCGGCGAGGATGTCGGTGCGGGTTCTGCCGCCGGTCTGCGGCCAGCCGCCGTAGGGCCCGGTCACCCCGGGGTCGCCCATGTCCTGGGCGCACAATGTCTGGAGCATTGCCCTGACGTCGAGCAGTGCCTCCCGGTCGTAATCGGTGAACATGTCATCCTCCTGTGCGACTACCGCCGCTGGTTTGGTGAGAGTGTCGTAGTGCGCCTGTGCCGCCCGCATCCACTTCTCGTGGTACTTGCCACCTGCGGCGAGGTGGTATGGGCACGCGGTCGCACCTGTCTCCTTGTGGTCCCTGATGTTCTTCCCGAACTCGGGCCGTCCGAGGTCGTGCTTGATGCACAGTTCGGCGGCGAGGTGTGCGCCGGCGGTGATCGTCGCGTCACTGATCGGCCAGTCCTGTGCGGCCCCGGCGCTGTTGGCGTGTTCGATGCCGATGGACTCTTGGTTGCGTGTCTGGTCGGCGGCGTGCCATGCGGTGTCTTCGTCCCTGACGAGCTGCCCGACACGGCCAGTGGTTTCCACCTGGTAGTGGGCGGAGGCTTCGCGTGTCTGCCACACATTCCAGCAGCCCTGGATTGATAGGATGCCGGCGTTGTGGTGGCGGACAATGTACTTGATCCGCCTCCCGCCCCTCCCGGGCGTGTAGTGCTTGTTGAGCCAGAGCGTCTGGTCCACTCGGGGGAGCTTGGTCAGGTCCACGGTAGGTGTGGGGATAGGCCGGTGCCCCCACTCCGACGCGTAGACGGTGTTGATGTCGACCTGCACGCCACTCGGGCCGGGCACATTGTGCGTCCCCTGGTAGAGAACCGCGTAGTCGGCCGCCTTGTCCCCCTGCGACCATGACGAGGTGACCCAGCCGAGGCACCGGCCTCCCCCGAGGTCAGCGACAACACCGTCCTCCTGTGCCCACGCGACCGCCCTACTGTGCCCGTAGATTCCGACTCGCTGCCGTCCGAGGACGTCGCACGCAGACCGGAAGTACTGCACCGCAGTGGCATTCCACTGTGCGAGAGTGATGTCGAAGTCCACGGCGAAGAACACGGGGTGACCGGCGAGGCCCACTGCTTTCAGCTGAGCGTCAGCCGCCAGTGCGTCAGCACGACCCCCGGCGGCACCCCTGAGCACGTCGGGATTGCCAGCCCCGCCGTACTGCCAGACCGCACCTATCTTCAGCCCCGCAGCACGGTAGGCGTCCGCCACGGCCTTGGTGAGCGGCTTCGCTTTCATCCACAGCTCACGAGGCGGCGAAACATACGCCACTACACCCTCGTGGCCTGCTGCTTTAATGTCAGCCGCTTTCGGAAAAGCGGCAGAGAAATCAATGACAGTAGCCATCATTCCCCCTTTCTATTCTGGAATGTCGCCAAACTCCGAATAATACAAGTCGGCGGAGAGAGTATGGGTTCCTGAATTGTACTGTGGAGAAAACTGCACAAATACTTCACCATTGCCGGACAATTTCTGCACGATAGCGAACTCGTAGAAATGCTTACCCTGAGTAACAGGGCCGGTACCCGTCATCGACCAGTTCTCGGTGGTCGTCGATCCAACATTCCTATTCTCTCCGATATACAGTTTCGAGTTTGTACCAGGAGTCCCGGAAATATAATTGTACCGAGCTGCAAGAATGTAGAGTTTTCCGACGGTTAGGTTAGTTTTCACCAGCACCCGGGCATCCAGCGAATCGCTGTAATTGATCGTCTTTTGAGCCCCGGAGACTTTATTCCATGCCAGTCCACCGCCAAGTTTTCCGACGAATTCTATTGACGTCGCCATGTCACACCCCCGTGATCTTCCACAATTCCATAGTGGTTGTATTCAACCACCAATCCCCAACCACAGCGCCGGTGAGCGTCGAGGGAGGGTATCCCGGCCCGGAGAATAGGGCAGGGCGACGCTCCACTGACGCTTTCGTCGCAGCATGATTATCTGCAGTCGGCTCGCCCGTCACAATCGCGCCACCCGTCGTGCGGAACGCTATTGTCCCCGACGCCGCATTAGTGCCGCCAAGAAGATACGTGGTCTGCAAACCTGTCGAACTCGTACCATAAACCCGGGAAGTTGTGCCCACCGTGGACACTTTCCCATCCAACGTGGACTGCAAATCAGTCACATCCGAAATCGCATGCGAATGCCCCACATCAGACTTGCCAGCCAGTCCCGGAACCGTCGGAGAATCAGCAGTGCCGCCCAAATCACCGGCAAGCTTCACCTTCCCCTTCATTGATGTGGACGCGTCCGGAACACCATCCGACACCACACTCGCCGCGTCCTGCGCGGACTGGGCCGCCGCAGCAGCAGAATCCGCAGCATCCGACGCGTGACCAGATGCCGTGGACACCAGCCCCGACAGTTCATCCCGCACATCATCCGCAGCGACCGACGCCGCAGACTGTGCCAGGGCAGCAGACGACGCGGCAGCCGCCGCAGAATCGGACGCGGCAGTGGCGGACGCCTTGGCACCGAGATAGCCGTCAATGGCACTATTTGCGGCCTGGGCCGCTTCATCACGGGATGATGCGGCTAGTGTGGCCTGCGTGGTCGCCAGCCCCGAGGAGTTCTGCGCGGAGCGGTTTGCCGAGTCAGCAGCATTGGCCGCAGCAGTCGCGGACTCCTCCGCCGCCTCCGCAGCTGCCGCAGACTCGGACGCAGAAGTGGCAGAGGAGTCAGCAGAGACCGCAGACTCGGACGCAGCAGTGGCAGACACCGCCGCCGCAGTCGCAGACGCAGCAGCAGCACCACGCGCATCCTCCGCACCAACACGCGACACCTCAGCCGCCTCAGCCGCCGACAACACCGCCTCAGCCGAACCCACCACAGCAGCAGACTCCGCCGCCGCAGTCGCAGACGCCGCAGCAGCACGAGCAGCAGCCTGCGCACGAGACACCACCTCAGGCGAATAATCCACCTGCTCATCCACCAAATCAGCGAACTCATGCTCACCATCCAGCGGAACCGTGATCTCCCACCGCTTCGACACACCAGCAGCATCCAACTCCACCAACATCGGACCCGGGTCCAACTCCGGTGACGTCCACAATCCGCCCTGCATCTTGATCTTGTGCCGGGCCGTCGTCACCATCACCCCAGGCGACACCTCAGACGGGCGCATGAACACACTCGACAGGATCACCCAACCCTGAGCATCCGCCCCTGCAATGTCCCGGAAATTCCCCTTCACCACCGTCATGACAACCTCCTACGTCGTCTCATCAGGCACCGTCGCCTGCCCCGGATTCACCGGACGGTTATCGTGCTTCACCACAGCCAGACGGGAATACCGCGTCCCCCCGTCCCACCACCGCCACCGCGACGTCCACGACTGCACAGTCACAGCCATCCCCGCCTCCGCAATCACCACCGGCAACGACCACACCACACCAGTCCTCGCCCCACCACAGAACTGATCCACAACAAACTGAGACACCACATTCCACGCACTGTCACGAATCTGCACCGTCACAGCCACACCATCCGACGACCCCCACTCCGCCGAGTACGCCGTCGGGCGGGCCGTCGCCAACCCAGAGACAGTCCACAGCCCAGCCTCCTCGAACACGATCCCACCGTTGTACAGGTGAGCGCCGAGAGTGGGACCGTACGGCGCATCAAACGCCATGTCACGGTAGTTGTTCAGCCCGAGACGGCTGTCCAGATTCCTGGACATGTACGCCTGCGCGTAGCCGCGCACACCAGTGAGCAGATCCACCCTGCCATTCAGCTCGAGCTGGTGGTCAGCGAACTCCTGGTGCACCTCGAACCCGGGCAGCACAATCCCCTGCACCAGCTTCGCGATCCCCCCGACCAGACCAGTCTGCATCTTCGACTGCAAGTCCGAGATCAGAGAATCAAACGGGGACCGCATCGACGACCTGACCGAATCCTCAGTCATCGACTGCAACCCCCGCAGCCCATCAACCCCGATCGCACCCTCCGGCAACTGACCCTGCGGCGCCGTCACGACAACCACCCCGGAGCACCATCAACCCAACTCACACCCGCAGACCGCAGGGACGCACGCGGATCAACCTCCTGGTGAATCACCTGCAACTCCGGATGATGCCGAAACCCCGCCCGCCACAGGTGCCCAGAAATGACCGGCAAGTACAGCACCGGCAGCACCAAGCTCGGAGTGCCCGGCGGCGACCCCTCCGCCGGAGGAATCGACGACAACGCCCACCCGAAATGCTGCGCCGGATCAGACATGTCCGCCTTCTGCTGATCAATCGGAATCCTCATGCCCACACTCCTGTCTCTTTCAGAGCCTCGAAGAACCCCTTCGACTGGCTCAGCAAACGAGTGATCGGTGACTGGTCGATCCTGGGGTCACCGAAACTGCACTTCAACGCCGGTGGCTGGTCCCGAGACCCGGCGAACGTGATCGACGTGCACTGCAACACCGGGTACGTCTTGTCCGGCATGTTGTCCAGCAGCACACCGGCACGATCCCCCAACCACAGGTGCCCACGCCCCAGATCACCCAAGGTGTAGGGCGTACCGTCCCGGACGTCGATCTCCGCGAAGTCGCGGGACCGGGTCTTCCAGAACGCTTCTCGCATCGCGATCATCCCACTGAACGACCACGCGGTGCCGGACCCCTCAGCCCAGCCCTCGTGGTAGTAACTCCACCCGGCCTCCATCGTCCGCAACGGCGACTTCACGCTGCCAAACGCGAGGAACACGTCCTCGTACAGGGGCTTGATCGCCGTGTCCAGAATGTTGCCCGCGCCCTGCATCAGGAACACCGCCCCGACCAGGTTCCCGACCAACTGCGTCACTATCGAAAACGCAGAGTTCACTCCCGGCGCGGACTGCCCGCCGGCGGTGATCTGCGCTACCGTCGCCGGCGTCCACGTCCACGACCCGGACACCAACTGGGAACCCGGGCCGTTGCGGAACACGACCCATGGGTACGTGGGGGCCGTGCCCATCAACTTGCTCAGGGCGTTCTCCACGGGCACGACCGGGTTCGCCACCACGGTGATCACATCGTCGATAACGTTGTCCGCCATCTTCGTCACCGTCCGGACCATGCCCCCAGCCAGCGTCCCGCCCAACGCGGACTGCTCGAACACTCCGGACTTGTCCACGATGTCCACCACGAGCTGTCCGTTGCGCATCGGGCCGATCCAGCCCTTCGGCTTCGGATCCCCGGTGAGCCACCGTCGACAGTCGATCATCAGTCCAGCGTCAGCGAGAGCCGGTGCCGCGGCCTCCATGAACGTCTTCATCCTGCTGTTGATCACGCCCCACTGGGAATCGTCCAGCAGGATCGACCCCGGGGCCACCACAATCGACCAATCCCACGGTTTCAGCCCCTCCGCCCACGTCGACGGATCCAGCGGATCATCAGGGAGCTGCCACATGTTCCCATGCAAGCGCATCAGATTACACAGCAGTGTCGTCTTCAGGACCGTCTTCAGCGGACCGCCGAGGAAGAAGCTCTTCGGGAACTGGACGCCTGCGGGGAGGAACGGGTTCGGCCAGCACAGGATCGCCTCGAGGTCCTTCAGATCATGCAGGAACCGCAGCTCCACCGAAGAGGTGCCGTCCTCATTCTCCGTCAGCTTCACCGACTCGCACCGGCCACCCCACCGTGCATCCTGCCCGTCACGGGACTTGTCGACCGTGACGTGGATGTTCTTCGTCTTACGGTCCCAGTGCGCCATCGCCCACTGTGCGAGGTGATGCTGTGGCGGCAGGGTGATGAACGCCGCCCCGATGTCGTTGTACTTCCATTCGCACTGGAAGTCGTACTCACCACTGACGACTCCGCGGAAGTTCCAGTCACCGTCCCACAGGCGGATCAGCGGCCGCTCCCGCCGGCGAGCCGCACGGGCATCAGCCTCAGCCTTCGCCTCAGCCCACACCTCATCCAGGTACGCGTCCAGGTTCGCGAGCTCCACCGCATCCTGCACAGGTGCAGACATTGTGTCCTCCTCAGTCCAACCCATAAGCCCGAGTCCACCGGCGCTCCATCCGCACCTGCAGACCACTGCCGGCCATGTTCGCCACCGACCCCCACGCCGTACCCCACGCATCCGCGATCAGCTCAGCGATCTTCGACTGCGACAGGGCATTCAGCAGGGTCTCCACCCACTCCCCCACCACGCCGAAATGGTCACCCCACCAATCCGCGGCGGACACGATCGCCTCACGGATCTTCACCGCAATGTCATCCGCGGTCCACGACAAGATCGTGTCCGTGCCCAGGGGGGACAGGACACTGGTCAGGGTCTCCGCCACCTTCACGAGGAAGTCGACTGGCATGTCCCAGGGGATGTTCAGTGTGTGCCACAGGTCCGGGAGTAGGGGCAGGGGGTTCACTGCGATGGGGATCTCGGTCGGCGGTGTGTACGCCGGCACCGGGTACAGCAGTGGTTTCTCCAGCAGCATCCACGCGTTCGGGCGGCCCAGGATGATCAGCTGCTCCGCCGTCGGATCCGAGTCCACCACCGCGGCCTCCTGGTACCGCACATGCGGCAGGATCACCCGCCGCCCACGGTCCTCGTACCCGGGCCAGCCCTCCCGCTCCTCGAACGAGAAATCGGGGAGAATGAAGCTCGCCGGCCCTGCTACAGCCCACTTGAGCCACATGTCCATATCAGTCGGATTCGTCACCGTGACGCTTCCCGTCCAGTGCACCCCATCGAAACGCCACGGCTCAGTAACCGTCGTCTCCGACCACAACGGATCCTGCGCACGACAGTGCATCAGAATCCGCGACGCACCACGCCTCTGCCCCGACGACTCGGAGAAATCCTGCTCCGGGGTGGCGGACAGGCGGACCTTGAGACGCCGGACCCCGCCGAACGGGTCCTCCACCTCGATCTCCCCGTCCTCCCGGTAGCTCCAGGCTTTCCTCCACCGGGAGTCGATACTGCCCCACCGCTCATCAGGGCGGTCCAGGATCATCACCGGGAACGACACATCCCTGGCGTCAAAGCTCACGCCGCGGAACGTGCCACCGATCTGATTCGCAGTCGAATCCCACACAGTCGACACCGGGGCATCCGTGAGCAGACCAGCCTGCGACTGATCCAGCCACACACCCTCCGCCCCGCCCTGGTTCCTCTGATCAGACAGGTGCCAGATCGACCCGTCCACACCCACATACCGGATGATCAGATCCTTACGCAGCGCCCGAACAGACATTCCAGCCTCCTATCATCTGATGAATCCCCAAGCCTCACGGGCCTCCTGATGCTTCTTCGCCTCGAAAGCCTGATCAAGGTTCTGCACCACGATCGTCACCGGAGCCGACTGACCCCCACGCCCACCAGACGTGGACTGATCCACAGTCACATCTGAGATGTCCACCCCAGGCAGGGACTGAATATCCCCCGCCACCGAGCGGACCATCTCCGCAATCTCCGAATCGCCGAAACTCTCCGGATCCTGCAGCACCCCGATGACATCCTTCACCGGCTCGAACGCAGTGCCGAACACCTGCTCGCCAGCAGTGAGCCACGCATCCATCCACCCCTGACCGACCTGCCCCGCGTACCAGCCGGCCGCATTGACCCCGGTCTCCACCAGGGGAGCAGCAGCAGACGCTGCGCCGGAGATGATCGCGCCCGACCCGGGGACGAAAGCGTTCGCTGCCGCACCGAGCGCACCACCGCCGGCCTGCAGGGCACCGGAGGCGATACCGCCGAGAGCGCCGACGCCGCCTTCGACCAGGTCCGAGATAGCGGACCCGGCGGTCGAGGACAGGGACGACCCGAGCTGGTCGATGGCCGTCCACTGGTCGTTCGTGAGAATCGCTTCGGGCTTGCCGGAGAGATTCAGCGCGAGCTTCTTGTGGTCGAGGACACCGCCCTGGTCGTACAGGCCAGTGCTGTCGACGAGCTCCTGAGCACGGGACATCTTCGTGTTGTACCGGTCAGGGAAAGCACTGACCTGCACGCCCTGGGCGACAGCTCCAGGGTCCATCGACTGCCAGTTCGGGAACTTCCGAAGCATCGCGTCGAAGAACATTCCAGCCGACCGGTAGGGGTCCATGCGGTCGGCGACCGTGCCCCACGCACCATTGTCACGCTGCTGGAACAGGCCAACCGAGTCGTAGTCACTGCCCACCGCATCATGGCGGAAGTTTAGGGACTCCGGAACCGCATTGTTCGCCCACATCTTCATCGGGTCACCCGACTCCACCAGGGCAGTCGCCACACCAATCTTTGCACCTGACGCCGGCAGACCATGATCCTGCGCATTCCGCGCAATCTCATGAGTGAAGAACGGCTCGCCCCACTCCGGTACCTTGTGACGGTCAGGATCAATCTCATCCAGGTCCTGGTACAAGGGGGCAGGCTCATACGCGGACGGGGCAGGCTGGACCTCCGTCGATGCTGTGGACACCACCGCGGGCTCCACGCCAGCGGCGGCCTGCACTGTCGCATCCTCCGCAGTGTCATTACCTGCCAAGTGGTCAGAGAACCTGCGGCCACCGGCCTGCATCTCCTTCGACCACTCGCCAGCGCCCACCATCCACGACGGGACCGTGTCAGGGACACCGAACACGCCGAGGAAATCCGCAACCTGACCTGACACGGCCTCAGACACCAGGCCACCGGCAGTGCCACCAGCCATGCCCGACAAGGTGTTGTCAGACGCACCCGCAGACCCCACCGACGACCCGGAGGCCGTGGCAGAATCCACACTCCCCGACGGGGAATCCGACCCCACCAGCTGGCGCAGAAGCTCCACACCACGACCCCCATCCTGACCGGACAGGAGGGCAGGGAGCAGACGCACCAGCTCGTCGAATGCTTCGGTCTGGGACGGGGACAGGACACGCTCGGGCTTACCCGAACGGTTCACCCCCACGCCACCATCCTCGAGAATCCCGCCGGTGTCGAAAAGCCGCCCGACCGTGCCGTTCCACACTGTGGACGCCACATCGCCGATCGCGGACCCGATGTCCTTCGCCTTGTCATAGGCGCCGCCCAACAGGTTCCCGAGATCATCAATCCGGTTGAAGATGAAGTCGATCGTCTTGTCCTTAGACGCATCCATCGCCTTGCGGGGAATCCCCAACCACTCAGGCGGGGGAGCTCCGATCACACCCTCAATCGAGGAGGCGATCGGGTCGAGAATGCTGCCGAACACCTCCTCGACCTTGTCCCGCAGGAAGCTCTGCTTCTGCGCAGGAGATGGCCCACCAGCGGACTCGAACGCTCCGTCAGCGCCAATGGCAAGGTGGAACTGGCCAGGGTGAACTCCCACGAACTGTGAACTATCAGCACCGGCAGCGGGACCACCATAGGCCACATTGCCGTGGGCACCACCAGACTCAACATTCACCGTCGAGTACTGTCCAACACCAGTCAGAGTGCCAGCAGTGTGACCACCGCCAGGGCCACCCGGATCATCGTGGACACCCACGGAGAATCCCTCACCAAGTCCGGGGACCCACGGCTGACCACCGGGGAACGAGCTGGTAGCCCAGCGGCGAACACCGTCACCACCGTTGATAATCGCGTCAGCGATCATCGACATGTATCCCGAACAGTCCTCAAAACCCCAGGTGTACGGGTGTCCGTCACGCATCTTCGCGGCACGGTGACCGTTCTCCAGCTGCTTCTCCCAGGCAGGGCGGATCTCGCCACCGTCCTTGAACGCGGGGAGGAACAGGCCCGGGGCAGCACCCGCCAGATCACCGGCACGATTGTCCGTGTGATTCGGCAGGGCTATCAGACCACCCTTACCATCGAAGGTGAAGGCCTTCCCGGCGCGGATCATCGCCCGCATCGCGTACGCGTGCGACTGCCCGCCGAGCTCCTGCACCTCCTTCGCGGTCATCATGTGCTCACCATTCGACCCCCACATGAGCACGTCATCCGACGTGCCGTTGCCGGGCCCACGGATCGCACCACCGGTCGCATGCTCCGGAATGCCGGACAAGGCACCAGCCTCATTCAGCCCGGGAATGAACTTCGCGATCGTGTTCCAGGCCTTCAAAATGCCGTCGTTGTAGACCGTGTTGATCATGAAGTTAATCGGCTTCGCCAGGGCGGACCGTAGCCCGTCCCACACGGACTTGATGCCGTTGACCACGTCTCCGAAGAAATCCCGGACCCGCTGCAGGGCGTTCTTCAGTGCCTCGAACGCGGGCTTCGCCACCGTCTCCACGACCGTGTTGACGGCATTGCCCATCTCGTCCCACTTGCCCTTGATCCAGTCCACGACCGGGGACACCACGTTGTCCCACAGGGCACGCAGTGCATTGCCCAGGGCGTCCCACGCGGGCTTGATCACGGACTCCCAGATGATCTGGAATCCGCGGGCCATGTCCTCCCACTTGCTCTTGATCCAGTCG
Source organism: Corynebacterium provencense (assembly GCA_900049755.1). Lineage (GTDB taxonomy): Bacteria > Actinomycetota > Actinomycetes > Mycobacteriales > Mycobacteriaceae > Corynebacterium > Corynebacterium neomassiliense. The sequence goes on along the minus strand of LT160592.1, from coordinate 974,536 downwards.
ATCACTGGGGAGACGACGTTGTCCCACAGCCAGCGCAGGGCATTGCCGACAGCGTCCCAGGCGGGCTTGATGATCGTGTCGACCACGGTTTGGATCCCCTGGGCGAGGAGTTCCCAGCCCTGCTTGATCCACCCGAACACAGGCATGAGAACCGAGTTCCACAGCCACTGTGCCACGGACGAGAGAGCATCCCACGCCGGCTTGATCACATTGTTCCACCCCGCGGAAATCGCCGCTGACAGGATGTTCCACGCGATCATCAGCGGGGCGAGGATAACCGTCCCGATCACACCAAGGGTCGTGGACACGACCTGCCACAGGACATCGAAGGTGGGCTTCAGCACCGAGTTCCACGCGGTCTGGATCCCCTGCCACAGGATGTCCCACCCGCGCTTGACCCCGTCCCACACTCCCGAGATGACATCACCAAGCCAGGAGAAGACGGGGCCGAAGACACCTTTGATCCACTCCCACGCCGCGGACAGGGCATCCATCAGCCCCTGCCACACCCGCTTGCCCACCTCCGTCTTCGTGAAGAACAGGGCCAGGGCGGTCACCACGCCGATCACCGCAGCGGCAACCCACACCATCGGGTTCAGTGCCAGGGCAGCGTTCCAGATCGTCGTCGCCACCGCCGCGAGCTTCATCGCACCCGCGATCAAACCCAGAGCGGTCACCATCGCTCCCACGCCACCGGCCACGGCGCCGAGCACCGGAGCGAACGGGCCGAGGATGTCGACGAACTTCTTCACCGCATCCCACGCGGCCATGAACCCGTTCGTCGCAACATCTGTCAGCGTTCCCTTGAGCGCATTCAGCCGGCCCTCGAGACTGTCGGAGATCTGGTCAGCCATGGCCTGCGACGACCCGGAGAAGCCCTCCATCCCGCCCACGCCCTGGGACAGGGACTCCATGAACTCGGGGATCTGGTCAACCGACAGGTCCTCCAGCGGCGTACCGAACAGGGCGATGGCCGTATTCGCCCGGGTGGCAGGGTCCTCGATCCCGAGGATCCCATCCGCCACCTGCTTCAGAGCATCCTTCGCACCCTCACCGCCGGACGCGATCTTGCTGGACATCTCCTCCGCAGACAGACCGATCGCCCCGTAGGCGTCCACCGAGGTCTTCGACATGTCAGACCCGCGGATCGTGAATTCCTTGAGGGAGTCGCCCGTCTTGTCGAGCGCCCACTTGCCCTTGTCCGCCTGGGCGACGAGCAGGCCGAACGCTTCCTCGCCGGAGAAGCCCAAGGCGCGGAAGTTCGTGCCGTACTCGTTGATGATCTCCGGTAGTTCATCCCTCATCGCGGCGGGCACACGCTGCATCGCCGCGGTCATCAGATCCGCCGCCTGCTCCACGTCGGTTGCGAGACCGTTCTGGATCAGCTGGCCCGCGGTCTGCGTGGCCTCCTCGATCGACGTCCCGAACGTCTGCGAGAACGCCAGGAAGTTGTCCGCCAGGTCCTGGGCAGTCTGCTCCCCCTCGAAACCGAGCCACCCGAACTGGGAGTTCAGTGACCCGATCGCGCCGGCCGCTTCCTCCGTCGACCCCGCAATGCCGGACCTGAGCACATCGCCGACCTGGTCGCCCATAGCGGTCGCCGCGTCACCGGTCAACCCCAACTGGTTGTTGACCTGGGAAATCGCGCCCGCGGAGTCCATGATCTCCTGGGCGCCCATCGCCAGACCGAGGGCGCCCATAGCGCCGGCAGCGAGATCCGCTGCACCCTCCACCCCGTCCAGGGCTCCAGACAGGCCTTCCGATTCCGACGATGCACGCTTCGACGACTGGGCGACCTTGTCATGAGCCGCATCCAGCTGCAGCTCCGCAACCTCAGCCTTCTCCGACGCCGTCGCAGCCTGGGCACGCTCCTTCCGGATATTGCCCTCAGCCTTCTCCACATTCACCGCAGCACGATCAGCAGCCTTCCTCGCAGACTCCAGCTCACGCTCAGCCCGCTCAGCCTCCTTCGACCCCTCACCCGCCTCAGACTTCACCTGGGCGAGCCGACGCTCCGCAGCCTCCACCTTCGACGCCGCGGCAGACGCGACCTCCCGGGCATCCTGGGCCTTCTGCTCAGCGACCGTGACCTTCTCCGCCGCGGTCTGCGCGGCCAGACGAGCATCCTCGAGACGGTTCTCCGCCGACACAATCCCCTGCACACGCGTCTCACCACCCTCGCGGGCAGCCTGCAGATCCTTCTCCGCAGCGCCGAGACGTGCTGACAGGGCCTCCTGCCGGCGGCGAGCGTCCTCAACCTTCGCCTCCGCGGCCATGAGCTCAGACGCCGACGCGTCCGACTTCGACCGCACCTGTGCCAACTGCTCCTCCGCGACCTGCAGGTCCGCAGCAGCGCCGGCCTCCTTCTTCCTCGCCGCGGCGACCTTCGACGACGCCTGACCGACAGCCTTCGCCAGCTCATCCGCCGCCGACTGGCCACCAGTCCGACCAGCATCAGACAGGCCCTTCTCCAAAGACTTTCCCGCAGACTTCGACGCCTGCCCGGCCCCCTTCTCCACCTCAGCGATGAAACCCTTCATGCTGGCGAGCACGGGCACCCACACACCGGACATGGCAGTCTCCTCTCACAGGTTGTCGAGGAAGTCGAGGACTTCCTCCTGGTCGAAATCGCCCAGGTCGCCGACCAACTGGCCCTTCTTCTCAGGGCGTGACCAGGGGTATTCCGGCATCTCATCGGCCGGCATTTTCGCTTTCTTCGCCCCCGCAGCCTGGGCGGTGACCACCGTGTTCGACTGCAGGGCCCACAGCACCGACCACAGCAGTGCGTCGGTCAGGCTGTACTCACGTCCTTCGGCAGTGTGGCGTGAATGCGGTCCCACGGGCGGGAGCCCCTGGGTAAGGACACGGAGTTTCCGCAGGGTGATCTCGCCCCGCCAATACCGAGCCATGTAGTCACAGCCCGGGTATGCGCGGTCGAGGGCAGCCTCTAGCGCCTCCGCGCCGCCGCACGACGCGAGGAGCGATTCGACCGTGTAGGGCGACCGTCAGCGTCAACCCCCGCGGTCAACTCCGCGTTGCGCTTGATGACGAGCATGAACATCATCCCCGTGCCACCGGCCTTGGCGAACTTCTCGTACTCCTTGTCGCCCATCCAGGCCCGGGCGATGATCTCACCGTCATTCGTCTCAGCGGCGTCATCGATGTCGTCCTGCTCCTCCTGGGACAGGGCGATCGGGTCCTTGAAGGTGAAGGTCTCGCCCTTGAACTCGAAGGGGACGCGCCCCTCGGTAGCGCCGGTGGCCTCCGCCCGCTGGGCGAGGATCTCGTCAAGATTGATTGCAGACATGTGGCAGGTCCTTTCAAATGAGGAAACCCCCGGCACCGGACGGTGCGGGGGTGTGAAAACGTGGGGCGGGTCAATGGTCGAGAGGGTGGGCCCGGGGCGACCCGCCAAGATTCCCCGGGCCCGCTGCTCACTCCCCGGAGGGGGGAGTTTCGAGAGCGGTCACACGGGCGACCAGTGCGTTGAAATCAGCGAGCGTGGGCACGTCGGCCGAGTCCGCTTTCGCGGACAAGGCCGTGTCCATCTGCGCTTTCGGGACCGCATGATCTTCGAGAGTCGCAGGCCCAACCCTCGTTGCACCATCCGTGCCACGCATAGCAAGGCTTCCGGCGGCTTTCGTCGAAGCTCCTACGGGGTACTGGTATGCTGCCCCATCGGCACCTATGCCGTACACGGTGTTCTTTGCGGTGCTTGAAGACACTTTTTTAGCAAGCTCAGCAGTGGTTGCTGCTCGCAGATCAGCGACACCCTGGGCAGCGGACGAGGCAGATTCAATGACGCCACCAAGAGCGCCTTCCAGCGCATTCAGATGGTCATGATCAACCTCAGCACCCGCCACCCAATCAGTCTTCGGCGTGTAGTCGGGCATGGGAATCACCTCAGCTTTCGGTGTGGTCCATCCCCGGGCAGCAAGCTCAGAGATGATGTACGGTGCGAGCACCTGCTCGCGGGTCGCGGTCGTGTAGTGCAATCCGTCACTGGTCAGCGACGGGGGCACCGTCTTCCCCGCCAGAGCGTCGAGATCAGCCTGCGTCGGCTCAACGCCGAGGATCGACAGCCCGTTGTCACGCACGTGACGCCAGATGTCGATCGTCTGATCCGGAAACGCGGCGAGCAGCGCGGCATGCTGATCCACCGCCGTCTGCCACGACGACGTTCCCTCCACGTTCGTCGTACCGGTCGTCCGACCAGCGACGAGGAACCGCGGCTCATCCACCGTCTCCCGCAGCCGGTCGACCATCGCAGTGACAGCAGACACCACACCGGTGACACGGGACTCCCCGGCGAACGCGGCGTCATTACCACCCACCCAGATGATGTGCAGGCACTCGGCCCACTCAGGGTGGTCTGCCACATCCTGGGAGATGAACGACGTCCCGGACGGAACCGCCACCTCGGAAGCCGGGGCGGTGGTCGGGGTGAAGCGCAAAGTACCGGCCCCCAGGGACCGATCCCACAGGGTGGTCGCGTTGCTGTCGGCAGTGGCAATCACCGTCAGCACACCCCGCACACCGGAGAGGACCACCGGCATGTCAGACGCGCCGAAGCGGATATTGCACGGGGCCACCGACGAGGACACCGGAACGTCCACCGCCTCCCCCGTCGTGGGGATCGTGCACGCCGCCGTGGTGGTCAGGACAATGCCGCCCTGACGCACCGCGACAGTGCCTGCCTCCTGGCCTGAGACACCACGGCCGATCGCCTCAGTGATCGTCTCCGACAGTGCCGGAAGACGATTGCCCCACGAGAACCCGGAGGTCTGGGAATCCCCGTAGCAAATGACCTTGTCAGTGCGAGAAACCGTCACACTGCCTCCTAACTAAGGACGAGTGGCAGAGGACCACCCACCCGCCCTGCTAGGGGTTTACGACAGTGACAGTGAGCGCCTTGGACGCGAACAGGGCGTTCTTGTCAGTGACACGCACGGTGACAGTCGCCTCACCCGCAGCAGTCGGAGTGCCCGACACAGTGCCATCAGCAGCCAGGGCCAGGCCCGCAGGCAGATCACCCGCAGTAACCGACCAGGCGTACGGGGCGGTACCGCCCGTAGCGGCCAGGGTCGCCGAGTACTCGGTGCCCACCGTGCCCTGCGGGAGAGTGGAAGTGGACACAGCCAGAGCCTCCACACCATCAGTCGACGAGGAAATCTCCCCCGCCTTCGTCCAGTCCTCGTTGAACTGCCAGCGAGCAGTGTTGCCCACAGCCTCCGGCTCAGTCCCCGAGTACTCGTGGCCCGCGGGGAACGTCGTGTAGGTCAGCTCCAGGCCGAAGATCTCATCCTTCTTCAGGACCAGGGCACCACGCTCAGAAATCTGCGCGTCAAGGAACGTCACCCGCTGCAGCTTCTTCTTGTCCACCATGTCCAGGGACAGCTGAACATGCTCGAACTCCGGCAGGGACTGCTGCCAGAACCCCTTACCGCCACCGGCGAGATCCTCGATCTCCGACTGGGGCACGCCCAGGAAGTTCGCCAGCTGACCGACACCCGACTCCCACAGGGTGATCTTCACACCCACAGTCGCCTGGGTGATGTCCACGCGAATCGCGGACGCCTCCTGCCACGGGATGTACTCCTGCTTCTCCTCATCGAAGCTGATCTCCACACCGTCCGGGGAGAGGTAGCCGAGGTTCGTATGAACCTCGGTGTCGTACTTGTCGTCGATCGCGACGATCGGAGTGCCGACCGCGGCAGTGCGCACCGCACCAGTCAGAGCGACCCGAGCCGCCCCCGCATTGAATCCCTGCAGTGTTTCCTGTGCAGACATAGTGTGTCCTCCTTGGGGTACACGAAACCCCCGGCCATTGCGGTCGGGGGTCAGAAGAATTGAAGAATGAAACGACCCCGCCAGGGGCCGGCAAAGCTCTAAGGACGCGTGTCCAAATCCACGACAGTGCCAACCACACGCACCTGCGGATTCAGATCCTCACGCGTCGAAAAATCGGGCACACTCACCGCCGTCACCGGGCACTCCTCCAAGTGCGGCAACTGGTGCAGCACACGCCGCACCCGCTCCCCCACCTCCATGCCCTGCAGCCGAGACGTGGCGAAAACCTCCACATCCAAACCGATCCCGTCGATGACCAAAGGGAACCCCTCACCACCGAACCCGGTGTGCTTCTCTTCCCCAGCGAGCAGATCGACCTGCACCACCGGCAAAGACTCCGTGAGGAGCTTCCCCTCCGGCAGGGAATCAGACACCGTGCAGTCCGGCAGGCACTCCTGCAGCACCCCGATGACCTGAAACACCACATGAAGATCAGCCACGAGACCTCCCCTCACGGCCAGCACGGAGAAGAATCTTCCCCACCCGCCGGTCCATGCCCTCCACACCATCATCGAAATCCGCGACCACATCCACAGACGTGCGGCCCGTCGGCAGAGGATGATCCCGGATCCGCACCGTCGCATCCAGACCAGCCCGCCCAAACTCCTTCCGAGCCCGGGCAGCGATCTGCGACGCACGCTTCTTCACCGCAGCCTTCACCGCAGGCTGATCCATCGCCAAGGCGAAAATCTCGTCAGCATCCAGCATCAGCCCACCCACCTTTCGACAGTGAACTCGTCATGCCCGATGCGGGAATGCACGATCCGACCAACCTCGCCCACCACCGACAACACCCCGGTGATCCCATCCACCAGAACCCCGTCAGTGTGCTCAAGATCGGGGATGTTCACCCCCCGCTCAGTGATGATCCGCCACCCCGTGCGCGCAAACTCACGAGTGCCACCCTCCGTCTCCTCCTGCAGAAGAATCGTCTGGAACTCCACACGCCACACTCCGGGCAGCACTGTCGCACCCTGGTCAGGGTCCAGGGTGATCTTCCCCAACTTCGGCGACCCCGGGTCCGGAACCCGGGCCGGTTTCACAACCCGCAGAGAGGTCGGCCACATCAGCGCGCCCGCCTCTCCGGCCACGACGGAGGCGGCGGGAAACACCCGCTCGACACCCCGAACAACGACAGGCCCAGACGCCGCTTCTGATCATCCGTGAGAACCAACTGCCCCCACGCGGTGCCCGAAGGATCCGCCCACGTCCCAGACTCCGACACCAGCCCCGCAGTCGTCGACGACGACACGCGACCAGCATCAGGCCCGGTGAGAATCACCGCGGACACCATCTCCAGGACGACCTGCTCAGCCTCATCGGACAACCACGGCGACGCGGCGACCTCGGCCAGAAAGTCACGCCCCTGCCGAGCGAACGCCGCGACGATCCGCGCCTCCGCCCTGCCGAGCAGTGCCTCCGCACGGTCCCGCTCGCTACCTGCCAACGGCCGGGGGAACAGGGCCTCGAAGTCCTCGATCGGGACGATCATGACAGCCTCCTCACGGCAGTGCTGCGATGAGCTCCTGCTTCGTCTTGAACTTCGACGGGTCCACGCCCACCGCACGGGCGTAGGCGTCCCACTTCTCACGGTTCATCGCCGGAGAAGGACGATCAGGACCATCGGCCACCGGAGTAGCCTCCGGTTCCGCAGTCGGAACCTGCGGAACAGGTTCCGGGGTAGCCGTGATAGTCGGAGCGTCAGCCTCATCGACAGCGATGTCCAGCGACACGAGACGCAGGGCCTCCTCATCGTCCAGGTCCAGGACGTCACCCCGGTGGTGCCCCACCAGTCGCCCTTGATCGTCCCGCCGCTGGAACAGCTTCGACGTCAGGACGATCCGCATCAGGCCTTCACGCCCTTGATCCACACGCCGGCAGACGGGTTGTGAACACCGACGATGCGCTTCTGCGTGACCTGCGTGCGGAAGAACTCGTTGGTCGGCACGTCGATCGGGCCGTTGACGGTCAGTGGGCGAGCATCCGAGTAGAACGCGAGATCCTTCGCCTGGCAGACGAGAGCGTCCTTGATCGGCCACCACTTCGGGATGACGACGTTGAGACCCATGAAGGTCGGGTAGACCTTGCCGGTGACCGCTGCATCATTCGGTGCGAGCGGCCCGTTGGCGTAGTGCTTCCACACGTTCTCCGAGGAGGCGAAAGCACCGAGCATCCCGAACGGGAGAATGAGAGTGTCCGGCTCGAAGATCAGCGCAGCCTCATTGTCCTCAACGGTGAGCTGCTCACCGAAGGAGTCGATGGCGGTGGCGACGTCACGGACAACATCCGCACCGGTCGCCGCCCACGCGGCGGTGGCAGCCTGGTCGCGGACAGAGGATTCCTGCAGGCTGCGAAGCAGGGACCGGGAGTTGTCCCGGACGACGGAGTTCTTCACCTGAGTGATCGCGTTCTGCACGTCGTACAGGCGGTTCTCGTCCCGCTGCTCGTAGGAGATCTCGAGAGCGCGGCCGGTCTTCTGCGCGAAGACGACCTTCTTCTCGCCCGTGACAACGCGGGTCGTCGGGATCTCGGCGAACTCGGACACGTCCGCGAGACCGTCCTCGGCAAACTGGGCGACGTTCTCAGTGAACGCGACCGAACCGGTGTTCGGGCCGGCGTCGGTGAACAGCTGCTCGACCACATCGTATTCCTTGATGTAGTCGTAGATGTCCTGGTTGAGGACCTTCGGAGCGCCGAGGATCTCTTCGACAGTGGCTTCCGGATTGTCGGAGAAACCTCCGACAGTGATCGGGGTGGTCATAGCCACCCTCCTTTCATTGTTGTGAGGGGTGGTTAGACCGCGAGGCGGACAAGGGCCCTGGTGCCCTTGATGGCGGTGACCTTGCCGACGACAGTGCCGAGCTCGTGTGCCTTGACCTTGCCGGCGGCAGCCACGCCAACGTTTCCGCCGACGGTCACGGTGCCGGCAGTTTCCAGCCACACTGCGGCAGGGGCGTACACGGCGCCGACGACAGCTGGGAGCGGCACGGACTGCAGGGAGGGGTACTCCTTCTGCCGGGGGGCAGCATCAGTGTGAGCCACACCGATGACAGTCTCCGCATCCTCCGCGGCGACGACAGCCCTACCCTCAGCGTTCAGCGCGAGGACCTGGCCACCGGTGACAGGCTCCGCAACCTCGAAGGTCTGCGGGCCGTGGTGAAAGACGATGTTGATAGCGCTCATCGTGCGCCTCCTATCGGTTCAGGGAGCGGCGGACCCGCTCCTCGCGTTCGGCGGTCGCCTGGTCGACGGCCGCCTTGTCGGTCCGGGCATGCCCGGCTTCGGCACGGTGCACGGTCCCCGCGGGGATCTGCGCCATGCGGGTCTCGGCGTCCTCCCGGTCGGCGAGCCATGCTGCCGCCCACCGCTTGCGGGCAGATGCACCGATCTTGTTGTCGCGGAATGCGGCATCGGCAAAAGCCTGGGCCTTTGCCTCGTGGTCGCGTTCCATCGCGGCGCGACCGTACGCGGCGGCCTCCTCCAGCTCAGCGAGTCGGGCACTGTCCACCAGGGTGGTGAGGGTGCCCGGGTCCGCCGGAGCGGCCGGCGCCGGGTCCTCAGGCTCGCCACCACCAGCGGCGGTCACAGTGACCGGGACAGTCAGGTCCACGGCCTCCGTGCCGGTCGCGGTGACGGTCAGCTCGACCTCATCGTCCGGCTCGGCACCCGCCGGGGCAGTGACAGTGAGGACACCCGTGGTCTCCTCAACCTCCGCAGTCCACCCCTCCGGGGCCTCCCCGACAGTGAAGGTCAGGCCCGGGGGAACCTCACCAGTCGGGGAGATCGTCACGGACCCGGTCGGAACCACAGTGGACTCCTCCGGGTAGGAAATGTCGACGGTGGACGTCACGGTGACTTCCTCCGCGAAGAACCGGGCCAGTGCGGCCCGCATCTTCTTCTCGTCCTGCCCGAACTCTCGGGCCAGGTCAGCAAGAGCGGACATGCCGCCCTCCTTTCGCTCATGTCCCGAAGGACGGTTGATTGTGGGTGCCGGGGCAGCCCGGCGACCCGCGTAACGGAACCGGGCCATCACCCCGGCCCGGCGGGATCTCGCCGCCACAGCGGCAGGGTCCTCAGGCTCCGCAGCCCTGGCATCCTCCACAGCGTCAGCGAGACCAGCGGCCACCGCCTCATCCGCCGTGAACCACGTCTCAGCTCGCATGATGTCCCGCCACTCATCGGCAGTCCCACCAGCCTTCGCCGCGTAGATGCCAGCCAAGGTCCCGGACAGTCGGTTCAGGTCCGCGGCGGACTTCTCCATCTCCGCCGCGTTCCCGTCCGCGTACGTCCACGCATCGTGGACCATGATCTCCGCACCAGGGCGGACAACCACCCGGTCGGCCCCGCCGACGATGATGAAAGACGCCGCAGACGCGGCCAGCCCCTCCACCACCGCAGTGACATTCCCCGCGTAGCCCCGCAGACTGTTCATGATCGCGAGACCACCGTGAACATCCCCGCCCGGACTGTTCACCCGGATTGTCAGATCCCCACCATCGAGCTCGCCCAGGCGAGTGGCAATGTCAGCAGCGTTGACGTCCCACCCGATTTCCCCGTAGATCAGCAGCTCATTCACGCTGCACCTCCTCCCCCGGCGGCTCCCCGTCCGGTGATTGCTCCGGAGGCTCACCCTCCGGCGTGATCGGATTCAGCCCCACAGCCCCGAGTGCCTGCTCCGGGGTGAAGCCCTGCCCCACAAGCACCTGCGCGGTGTCCACCAGAGTCTTCAACTCCGACGGAGCAGGCTTGCCAAGATTCGGATTGTCCTTCTTCGCAGCAGACAGGGGCTTCTTCGGCGGCAGCGCATACCGACGACGCCACTCCGCCTCCAGATCCGCATCAGGGATGAACAGGCCCGCATTGACCAGCAGGGCCATAGCCTCCGCCGTCAGCTCCTTCTTCGACCCGATCGGATCGAACGTGATCCGCGGGTAGGGGCCTTCCTCCCGGTCGAATGCGAGATTCACCAACCGCTCGACAAGGAACCGGTTCGCCGTCTCCGCGATGTTCTCCGCAATGGTCTGCAGCGAGTCCGTGAACGTCTGCGCCTGCACGTCGGCCAGCGCGTACGACCCACCACCACCATCAAGGTTCAGGAAGTGGGCCAGCACCGACCGTGCTATCTGACTGTCGTGGTACTCGATCGCGGTGCGAGGACTGATCGTCTGACCGGAAATACCCATCAGCTCAGCCTTCGCCCCGAACCGCAGGGACACCCCCGCGGTCTTGCCAGCACGGATGTTCGACGCGATCCGCTGATTCCGCTCCACCTCCTCATCCGACACGTCGGAGGATGCGTAGAGCACCGGGATTCCCATACCGTTACGGTCCAGGATGTCAGCCTCCAGGCGGAGGAAACTGTCCTTGTACACCCAGTGCTTGTACGCGGCCCGCAGAACACTCGACCCAGTCCACGACGTGTCCTCCGGGTCGTTGATGTACGCGATGAGGTTCGACACCGGCAGAACAATCTTCCGAACACCCTTCCGGCTCCCCGGTGGCGGCGCCTGCTCGATCGACTCCAGGCCCCCATCATCGGCAACGTTGATCGCCGTGATCGTCTCCGGCGGCCGGTACGCGATCTTGTGCAACCGATCCCGCCCCGACACCTCATCGAAGCGGAACACGATCTCGAAAAACGCATGCCCGAAGTCCAGCTCCTTCAACAACCAGTGCAGGTGCTCCGACCACGAAGCATGACCACCAGTACGGGCAGCAGGATCGAAATCGTCATCCCCGATGATCGGCAACCGCAGATCCTCCGCCACCGCCTGAACAACCTCAGGATCAGCACCATGAGGATCGACCCGCCACGTCGTCCGCTGTATCGGCAGCTTCACCGCCTTCAACACCGACCGGACCTGAGAATCCTCCCGGGCCATCCGCGAATACGGGCGAAGCGAATACGGCCACTTCAGCTCCCAGTTCGTCTCCGCCGTCCGAGCCGTAGCATCGAACACCGCATGACCAAGCTCAGCCACAGGCACCTCCTCAGAACTTCATCGACGCGAGCCGGGACCCTGTGGCCTCAACCTCCAGGGACATTCCCCCGCGCCTCACCTTCTTCGGCAGGGGCGCGAACTGCTGCACACCCCACATCGCCAAGGACACCGCCACCAGGTCACTGATCTCCCCCGAGAACCGCTCCCACGCGACACCGCCCTCCTTCGCCTCACGCAACGTCGCCACCACCACCGACTCGCGAAGCTTCGCATCATCCGACAGGGAGTACTGGCGATCATCGACACCCTGCAGGAAAGCCGCGCACGCCGCCGTCACCTCCGACCACTTCAGTCGCGTGACCTCCAACCCCGCCCGCTCCAGCGGGTCAATGAACACGCCCGCCGCGGACTTCGGGTCAATCAACACTGCCTGGGTCTTCTCCCCCACCGCTCCCAGAACCGCGGCAACAACCTCCGGGGCAGACATCCCACCACGCCAGCCCACAAGACCATGCACCCCGTCAGCAGTCCGACCCCCGGCAGCGATCGACACTGCTGACCGGTCCGGAGACGCGTCCACCGCAATCACATTGTGCGACATGGTCACCGGGCGATCAGACATCACCTCGTCCATCACCTCATCGGCGATGACCGGCTCGTGCTCATCCCCCGCGTTCTCATCGAACCAGGACCCCCACCCCAGAGCCTCGACCCCGAAGTTCATCCGACCAATCTCAGTGTTCATGCGGCGCATGATCTTCCGCATCTTCTTCGCATTCGAGATGACCCCGTAGCTCGGATTCCCGGTCCGCCACGTCAACTCATCCTCCGGGTCCATGTCCTCCGGTGCGGCGTACTCGGACAGATAGATCGGGTCCTCAGCATCGGGCTCCTGGGCGAGAGCCTGGGCGCGCATCGCGGACAGCTCCTGCCCCTTCTGGTGCTGCGGGAAATCCCGGTGCACCGCCGAGGACATGTAGAAGACCTGCGGATCCTCGGCAGCCTGAGACAGGAACGACAGTGCCGCGATCTCCGCGGCCGTCAGGTTGTACGCCTCGTCGTAGATCAGCAGGTCAACCTTCGTCAGACCACGACCCGCATCCTGCGACCGGGTGGTGAACACCACTCGGCCACCATTGGACAGGAAGATCGTCCCCCGACCCTGAGAACACGTGTGCGACAGGTGCAGCTTCATGAGGAACTTCCGCCCCTTCACGATCTTCCACGTCTGCTCCCACAGCTCCTTAGCCGTCTCCCACTGCTGCGCAGTGAACAGGACATTCTGCCCCAGGACGAAGATGCGGTAGATCACGACCAGCGCCACGATCAGCGACTTCCCGTTCTGTCGCGGACAGATCAGCACCGCATCCGAATGAACCCACCGGCCATCCGGGCCCGTCGCATTGATCGCATTCATCTCATGCTCCTGCCACGGCATCGGTTTCACCCCAGAACGCCGCGACAACTCAATGTTCTTCCGCCCGTGCTCATGATCCCCCGGGGCCTCACGAAGATTCAGCGGTGTCTGCTTCCCCGACAGTGTCGGGAAGTCCTCAGAGGTCTGCCAGTCCTCCCTCTTCGTCAGCGTCATCGTCGTCATAAGCCGACCTCCTCCGCCAGATCTCCGCGGTCAACTGCTTGAAGACCACCTCCGTCTGCCGCTGCTCCTGCAGCAGGGGGCCAAGCCTCAGCACGAACTCGCCCGGGTTGTCCGGGGTCGGCAGAATCCGCCCCCACGTGTCGTCATCGCGGGACGAGAGACGGTGCAGACGGTCCAACCGGTCCTGTACACGGCACGCCTCCACCACCAGGGCGTGCACATCAGCGGGATCCCGGGCGTCCTGCAGGCCGTCGAAGAGTGCCCGCCCGCCTGCCTCGAACGTTTCGGTGGCGAACCACTCCTCCAACGGGTCGCTCATAGGGGCCTCCTATCGCTGGTTGCCGTAGGTTTTCGGCCCCGCGTAAAAAAATCCTGACTGCACCAGAAGCGGCGGGGTCAGGATGGCATGCCTCCAGGATTTTCGGGGGGCGGGTGTCTCACGTTATGAGACGCTGACGTTTCCCCAGTCGAAGGTGGTGTCGGGCCCTGGTGTGGGTGGTGGGGGCCATCGGGGGTCGTCCTCTCCTGTGGTGAGTCGTATGGGGAGGGCGGGGAGGGTGTTGGGTGTGTGGAGGGCTGGTCTGCGGTTGTCTTGGTCTCCGGTGCCGCGTTGGCGGTTGCAGCGTGCGTGGAGGAGGCGGTCTGCGTGTTGTCCTCCGTGGGAGCGGCTGGTGGAATGGTCTGCGTCGAGTGCGTGGGTTCGGTCCATGGGGCGTCCGCACCACCAGCAGGTGTCTCCGGGTTTGAGGCGTCGGAGGAGGCGGTCTCTGGTTTGTTGGTGGGTCCATCCGAGTCCGGCTTGGGTGGTGGTGCGGTGTGCCATCGTTGGTCACCTCCCATGCGGTCGGGTGAGCTGGGCATGACGAAGCCCCTCGCACTCTGGTGAGAGTGGAGGGGCTTGCGGCGCCACTACTTACGCTTGTGCGCGTCTCGGGCGACTTGCCGGATCGCGTTCATATCCGGATTCACACCTGAGCTCTTCAGGTTGTCGGCGATCGCCTTCGCGGTTTCCTCGGGGGTCTTTCCCAGTGGGATGTCTCCGCCGATTCCTCCGAACGCATCCTCGATCGCTTTCTTGTTGATCTTCGCCATAGGCGCTCCTGTCTGTTGTGCGGGGCGGTGTTGCCCCGGCGGTGTGACAGTAGTCGGCGGTGCGGTCAGGGTGCCCTCGAGTGTTCGAGAGCGTGGTGGGTCGTCCTGGTGTTGGTCCAGGCTGCGCAGCGGGCGGCGTGTGGAGGGGTGTGCCTTGTGCCCGGGTGGGGCTGCTGCGGTGATCGCCGGATCACGACCCGTGTGTGGTGTGCCCGGGGCAGGGTGTGAATGGCCACTGCCCTGTCCCGGGGTGTTCCACCATGACTGGTGACGCGACGAGCCCCCGAGCGTGTCACCTCCCGGACAGACCAGCCGGGATGAGCGCATGCGAAAACCCCGGTGCGCCTCCCTTGTGGGGAAAGACGCCCGGGGTCGCGGATCGCTCAGGCGTAAGCCTACCACACATTTGGACATTCGGTCTAGTGGTCGATAACCGTGCTCGTCTTGAAGTGCTTCACCCCACCGATCGTGAAGTGCTCCACTCGGTTGCGCTGGCACCACTTGTACATCGCCTGCACTGACTTCCCGGTGGCGGTGGCGAGCTCTTCGATGGTGGCGAAGTCGGGCAGTTTCGGCCGGTCGGGTTCTGGTGGTTCGAACTGGTCTGCGAGTTCGCGGTGGACGCGGCGGAGTTCGTCCTCGGAGTCGGTCCACCAGTCCCGGGCGATGAGGTCGACACGGTGCCGGCGGAGCCATGCGACCCATGGGGCGAGGTCCGGTGCTCCGAACGGGCGGCCGTGGATGGTGAGGTCCATGGCGAGGTTCGCGCAGATCGGTTGGACGCGGGCGGTGAGATCCGCCTGCTGGTCGATGAGGTTGGTGGAGCAGGGCAGTTTCGATTTCGGTCCGACGGGTGCGCATCCGGCGTTGTCGCCTGAGGGGGCGGGCATGCCGGAGTCGAGGACTGCTTGGTCGAGGGCTTGGGCGAGGCGGTGCAGGTCGGTGAGGAAAGCGTGGGCTTCGGGCTCAGTGGTCATCGTCCCTCCACGTGGGTTGATCCGCCGGTGCTGTCCCCTGACCAGATGGATTCCTCCACCAGGACGATGTCCCTGATCGGTCTGCCGCCGCAGATGAGTGAGCATTCTCGCCTTCTGTCGTCTGGGGTCATGCCGTCGATAATGTCGGTGAGTGCGTCTCGGATCTCGGTGATGGTCATGTAGGTCTTCGGTCTCACTGTGCCCCTCCCAGAAGAGCTCGCTCAGCACGTCTGGAGATACGGTGGTGCGCTCGGCGAGCGGATTCCTGCACGTCTTCAGGCCAATCCGCAGGGCATGTCCTCGGGTTTAGGGCAGCTTGGACGATTTCGTCGGCCGCTCTCGCCACCATGTGTCGCGAAGCGGACTGCCTCACGCGGGCCAAGCTCATTGCAATGGGGGTGAGCCTCATGAGCGATTCGTCCTCGGTCATTTCTGGTCCTTGGTGAGCATGGTGTGGATGAACCGTCCGGTGAGGTCCAGGGCGTCATGCCGGTCCATGTTCTCCTCCCGGAGACCGTGGTAGAAGCCGGCGACCGCGGTGGAGAACACGGCGGTGAATACGCGCTGTTCTGATCTGGCTTCGTCTTCGGGGCTGATACCGAACTGTCCTGGGATCACTGGTCTGCCTCCTGGGTGATGGTGACCGGTCGGCTGATGTCAATGTGGGAGAGGTTGTCGGCGCTGATATCTACGGTGAGTTCCACGCTGGCGATGACTGGAACGGCGCTGTTGATTCGGACGCTTGAGCTTTCCATGATTCTGGTGATGTGTCCCTTGATCATTTTTCCTCCTGAATGAGTGAAGCCCCGCACGGTGGCGGGGCTGTGGTGGTTGGCGAGTGTGTCATTCCTCCGCCTCCTTGGTCCTCGTCATGTCTGTCATGAACTTTGCGTAGACCCCACTGTTCCGTTCCACCTGTGCTCCACGGACAGCTGCGGAGATGAAGAGGATGCCCCCGAAGATGATTCCGTGGGCGATGTCCTCACTTCCATTGATGATCTGGGCGAGTGACATCAACAGGGCGACGGTGGTCAGGTAGCTCATGATGGTGTCCGGGCTTGGCCGTTTCATTCTTCGGTCTCTTCCCGGGCCGTGCGGTGGCGGCCGATGATGTACGCGAGGGCGTCTTTCGGGACGGGGTGGAGGTCCCAGGCGTCGAGGCTGACGCACAGCTGGAGTGTCCCCGTCGACGACCAGGACACGGGGTCGGTCGCGTGTGTGTGCCCGTGGATGATCGGCTCCCCGAGGTCCCGGGGTCGCCACTGCACGTCCCGGTCCTCGGCTTTGTGATCGCCCTCGTACGGGTAGTGCGAGAGGATGCACCGGTGGCCGGCGATCTTCATCGTCCCGGTCGATGCGACACTGTCGACGACTCGGCTGTAGCTCCATAGGTGTCGGGCCGCTTTCGACCGGGACGGGTTGACGCAGTCATGATTCCCGGTGATGACGTGAAGTTCGATCCCGCACTCGTCGAGGCGTTCGGCGAAACTGCGGATTGTTTCGATCTCTCGCTCCGGGGTGTCCCACCCGGATACGAGGTCTCCGAGGACCCACAGTCGAGAATCGTGGGGAACGGTGTTCCGGATGTGGTCCCACACGGTCTGGTCGTGTTCTTCGGAGGTGGTGAAGCCGCGGAGTTTCGCGACGGCTTCGTGTCCCATGTGCAGGTCGGCGGTGAGGAAGTCTCTCATGACTCTGCCTCCCACAGGACAGTGACGGGGCCGTGGCTGAGGACTTCTTCGTCGCTGAGGCAGGCCCCGTTGATCATGGTCACACCCTGGTCGGTGATTCCTCCGGGCCAGCCGCGGCCATCGCGGATGATGCTGGTTGCGGCGAGCTGCTCGAGCTCCTCGGAGTCGGTGATGACACGCGGGGCCGGGACAAAGCGAGACACCAGGGTGATTTCGGGGTCTTTCTCAAAGACCACGGATCCGGCTTCTCTGAAAGTGCTCCAAGGCCTGTGGTACTGCGCGGCCCTCACGGCAGTCCGCCGTTCTCCGTCAACCTCCACGATCCACGGTTCCCCGGACGGTACGTCGGCAGGGTCGGGGTTCGCCTGCTGGTCAGGGGCAACATTTGCCTCGGATGCAATAGTTGCCGCGTTTCCTCCGGCGACGAGCCGTTCTACCACGCGCTGTCGTTCGAGCGCGTACTCCTTCCAGTAAGCCTGCTCAGCGGTGAGTCGTTCCACCTCGGCGTTTAGCCGTTCGCGGGCTGCTCTCAGCTGCTCCACCTCAGCTTCGGCGTCATCGCGTTCTTCGCTCGCTTCACGCTCTGCCTTCTTCCACCGTTCCACCTCGGCGCGGGTCTCGGCAAGAGTGACGAGGAGATCTGCGACATCTTCCGAGTACATTTCGCAGTCATTCTCGTCCTGCTCCTGCCAGGTCTTGGCAGCAGCACGGGCTTCGTCCCGTTCCTGCTCGACCTGCTCGGCGAGGACGGCAAGGTCCTGCATCGATCTCGCATCTACAGACCTGCCTTCATCGCGGAAGATTCTCTCCCACCCCCGCAGCTCTCCCACGAGTGTGGAGGCCGGGTCGTCCACGGTGGCGAGAACGGCCTTAGCGGATTCTACGAGGTCGTCGCTGTAACTCCCGGGGCGGGCTGCCACCCCTCTCGCGAACGCAGTCAGGAACTTAGCCTGCGGGTCGGTGATGTCAGTCATTGGTGGTCTCCTGTCGGGGAAGGATTTTGATGGTTCGACCTTCGTCTTGGATGTGGACTTCACAACCGTTGGGGTAGGCGTCCCGATGGTCGAGTACGCGGCGCTCTTTCTCTGTCACAACGCACACGCGTGTCACGTCAGGCAGATCAAGTGCGGGCATTAGGCCGGTTATTGGCCTTTTAAGTCCGAGCGCTTCGTCGTAAATCCTGCGATCAATTTCCATGCTTCTATAGACCGCGTTTAGCGCTTCTTCGAGACGACGGGCTTCGAAGCTGGCAGTATTGAGCGCGTCCTCTTTCGTCTCCATCTCGTCGAGTCTCCGCCCGGTTCCCACACACCACGCGACGGCGAGGAGTGCGAGCAACCCGACGGCGAGGACGATCACGATCTCTGCGTTGCTCATGCTTCCTCCATTGCGGCGGCGGTGAGAATCCCGGCGAGCTCCAAAGCCTCGGCACGGGTCAAGATAATAAAGCCAAGCCCTAAGTCGAACCGGATATACCGATCGTCGGTCACACAACGGCGTACGTATTCGTAGTTAATGTCGTGTTCCGGGAAGAATCGGCCCTTCTCGTCCGGGACGGGCAAGGCAAGGATCGGATAGGTGCGGAGCAGGTCGTAGACCCTGTCCCAGTCAGCGCCCGTAAGGTCCGGGTACTTGTCACACAGGATGTCGAAGGCTGGCAGGCGGAGAGTGGCCTCTCTAGCGACGATTTCCCGCAGTCGCTTCTCACTGGTCATCGGTGCGCTCCTCGGCGTAGGTGGCGGCTGCGATGGTCATGTCCGATGCCCTCCCGAGGAACCACCTGCCAGCCGCTAGCAGCTGCTCCGAAGTGACACCCCCGACCGAAACGGACTCCTTCTCCGCCCACGGCCACACTGAGATCGTGCTCACCCGGTCAACCACTCCTGCGCCAATGTGCAGGCAGGTGGAACCAGCCGCATCTGGGTCACGGACGCCGAGCGCGGGAGCCTGCGACACTCGACGCTCATGAGGCCACCGGTTCAGCAGCCACGCCAAGCTCCTCCCAGCCTCACTCTCGAGGTCCTGCGACAGGCGGATACAGTCCTCCAGGGTTGGCTCCGGGTAGAGCCGTGGAATGCTTGCGGAATCCTCGAGCGCTTCCTCGAGTGACCGCACAGTGTCTTCTCGGCTCTTCGACGATGACGTGCCGGCGCACTGTGGGATGTTCTCGTGGGTGATGACACGCGGGTCATGGTCTGCAATGAGTTCGGCCGCCGCGTGCGGGTCGATGTTAGCGAGCCGCGCCGCCTTGTCGATGATCTCCTGGGGGTCTTGCGCGAAGCAGCCGTGCCTGCGCCAAAGCGCGGCGATGTGCCCGACGGTGATGGTGTCTGGCTGGTCGAAGAGGCTGGGGTTCGTCATGTCAGTACCTCCAGGTCTGATACGTGCTGTGTCGTGGGTGTCCGGTGAGCCAGCGGGCGATCCGGGCACGCCACGAGCGGGGCCGGCGGACAGGCTGCGGGCGGAAGTGTGGGCGGGTCATTGTTCGATCACTTCCAGCAGGTGGTCGTCGTTGATGGTCTGGAGTGCGCAGGTGACGGCGTCGTCACGGTGCAGGCAGCACACGGGCACTTCGAAGCGGACCAGGAAGTCGCGGGGTTCGGGGACGATGTCGTGGACGGGATCGGTCATCGTGCACCCCGCGAGCGCTGTTCCTCGGCCCACCTGAACGCTTGCAGGTCACTCAGGACGCACAGGAGATCTTCAATGTCTTCGTCTGTGATCTGGAAGCACAGCGAGCTACCGGTTCGATCTAGCTGCATGGTCCCGCTCGGGAACACGTTCACACGCCACTTGCCGCAATCCGTCGGCGGCCGGTTCATCGTGCTCCCCCTGCTGCCAGCCACGAGTCGAGCTCATGCTTCGACCGGCGTGCCAACGGCACCCTGTCGGCAAGGTTCTTGCCCTTTGCCCGGCATGGCAGGCAGCGAGTGTCCGTGGGGTGGCGGGTGGTGGTCTCCTTGCCGCATTCGGTGCAGGTGATGCGCCGGCGGCCACGGGGGCGGGTCATTGAATCTCCTTGACGGTGATGAGGGCCCCGGGTGTTTCCCCGGGGGTCTGGTAGCGCTTGACGGCAGTGATCGCACGGACCCGGTTGTCGTCGACGTAAGCGACCCCCGACAGGGCATCGAGGGTGGAGCGGATCAACTTGTCCAGGTCCGGTTTGCGGACCATGTGCACGACCCGCTTCGGCAGGGACTTGGGCCTGGGGAGGATGAACTCGACTCCCACGTCGACGGGCCCGTCGATCGGTTCGGTGTGCAGGTGTGCTCGGGTGGCGGCTTGGGCGACGGCGACGCGCCAGGGTTTGACCTTTTTCGATGATTCGACGAGGACGACTCGGCCGCCGCGGATGTACCCGGTTTTGCTGCCCTGGGGTGCGGGCACCCCGGACACGCGGAAAGTACTCATGCTGTCTCCTGGAGGATGAGGTGCCGGAGGGCGGCGGCTGCTTGTTGGGGGCAGACGCCGTTGCCGATGGCTTTGAGCTGTTGTGCCCGGGTGATGCCGGGCACCCCGGTGACCCACCCCGGGGGGAGGCCCATCATCCATTCAGCCCATGCGGGGTCGAGTTCGGCCCGGGCTTCGGGGAATCGGGTGCCCCACAGGTCCGGGTCGTGGTGGGTGACCGTGTCGCGGGTGGGGAGGGGTGGTTCCCCGTGGATCAGTGCCCACCGGAGGACCGCGGGGGCAGCGTCCCCCCACCTACTGTGGGCGTCACGCATGATGTCGGTGGCTCCACCAGGCCAGGCCAATGCGTTGTCACTGTCGTAATCCCCGGGGATCGTCGGCGCCGGTCCCCCGGCGAGTCGTTCCGCTTCCCGTCGGATGCTGTCGGAGTCGGCAGGGTGAGCAATGAGGAAGACCCGCTCCCGGTGGTGCGGGGCTCCGATGTCGGAAGCTCGAAGAGTTGTCCATCTCGCGTCATACCCGAGGGTGGCAAGGTCTCCGAGTACGCGACCGAGAGCCCGAAGATGTCCTCCGACTCCACCCAGAAGTCCTGTTCCGGGTCCCATGTCGCCGTCGGCCGCCGATATTGCTTCGGCACTGAGTGCCCCTTTCACGTTCTCCCACACCACCAGGCGGGGACGGATGATAGCGATTGCTTCTCGCATGGACACCCACAGGTTGGAGCGGGTGCCGTCGGTCATGCCCCGGCGGGCACCGGCGAGGCTGAGGTCCTGGCAGGGCGAGCCGCCGGTGATGATGTCGACTGGTGGGAGGGCATCCCAGTCCACGGCAGTCACATCCCGGTGGTTCGGCACGTGCGGCCAGTGGTGCGCGAGGATCCGGGACGGAGCATCATCCCACTCGCAGAACCATGCGGGTCGGGCGCCGGTGACCGCTTCGACAGCCATGTCCAGGCCCCCATAGCCACTGAACATCGACCCGATCGTGGGGATCATGCTGCTGCCTCGGGGGTCATGCTGAGTTTGAGCATCAGCCGGTCCAGGTCATCTGCGGCGATCGTCTTCATCCGCCCGGCAGCAATAGATTCCACGGCCTCGATCATCATCTTCAAGCGAGAAGCCACCGTGGCAGCGCCCATCCGGTAGTTCGCTCGCTTGCCCGCCAGGACGACAGCACGGGGATTGTGCGCTGCGATCTCCGCGCCCATCCGGGCGACGACCTCAGCGGGAATGGGCACGCGTCGGCGGGCCATGTTGCGGGCATTGTCGGTGAAACCGCTGACAGCGTGCTCGTCCGGGTCGTCGATGTCATCCCATGCGGCGGGCGGGGCCCAGTTCCGGGCGAGAGCTTCCGGGGTGGGGCCGGTGTCACGGATACGACCGCCGGTGTGCTCATCAACCCAGTCGTACAGGTGCACGATTCGGCGGCTGATGGTGGGCGATTTGATCACACTGCGCGAGTCCGTGGACCAGGTAATGACGTCAGAGACACGGGCCTGGATCCTCGAGGCGATCCAGTCGGGGGCGTAGCCCTGCGCTTGGAGGGCTCGGAGTCGGCGGCGGAGCGCCTGCGGACTGCGGGGCCGGTGGAAGTCCCGGAGCATGCATGCGTGCCAGGCGGCTTCGTCCATGGCCCTGTCCCAGGTGGGCCAGTCGGTGGGCCATGAACCGGGTGGGGAGCACACCCACATGCGGGTCCGGTGGTCGTAGTGGACGGTGATTCGTGTGTCCATCAGTGGACTCCTGTGCTGCCGAGTCCAGCGTTCCCACGCGTGGTGGTGGTGTCGAGGTCGTCTACTTCGGTGAGGACGACGTGCGGGACCTCTTTGACGACGAGTTGGGCGATGCGGTCGCCCTCCTCCCACGACCAGGGCTCGTGCCCGTGGTTGATGAGGATGGCGCGGACCTCACCCCGGAAGCCGGCGTCGACGGTGCCCGGGGCGTTGAGGACAGTCACCGCGTGGTTGGCGGCGAGTCCGGAGCGGGGGCGGATCTGTGCTTCCCAGCCGCGTGGGAGTGCGAGGCGGATGCCGGTGGGGATGGGTGCCCATTCGCCGGGGTTGAGGATGCCGGTGGTGGCTGCGCGGAGGTCGATTCCGGCGTCGTCGGGGTGTGCTTTCGACGGCCGGTGCAGGCTCGCGTAGGCGGGTCGGCAGAGTTGGTAGTTGATTCTCATGGTGTGGTCCTTCTGGATGGCGTGAAAAACGGCCCCAGCGTTGCGCTGCGGGCCGGTCATGGTGAACGTGGGGAGTTGTGAGGGGTGTGGGGGTTGGGAGCCGCTAACGGTCACTTCCCATCAGAAAGGCGGTTCGGAGCCCTGCACGTCGAAACCGCCCTGCGGTGCCGAATCCCACGCCCCCTGCTGCGCCGGCTGCGATCCCCCACCAGACCAACCCCCGCCCTGCGACTGCTGCTGCGTCCTCGGCACCGGCAAAGACACCCTCGCAAACCCAATGTCCCACGTGTCCTTCGGCCCCTGCTGCGACTGCCACAGGAAATGCTCCAGATCCCCCTTCACATCCACCCGGTCCACACCACCCATCAACGCCGCGTACACGTCCTGTGCGGCGTAACCGTGGACCCGACACCTGATGAAAATCGTCGGCCCGTTCTCCCACTGGCCGGCCTGATCCTTCCTCGACGAGGACTCCATCACGGTGAACTCGGCGTACTGGTTGCCGGACGACTTCGCGGTCTTCATCACGACCGGCTGTCCGGCGTTCGGCCCCGACTTCGGGACGGCGACCTTCACGTTCTCAAGCTCGACACGCATGTCAGGCTCCTTCCTTCCCCGGCCTAATACCGGGGTGATTGATTGGTTCTACCGCTTACTGAAATTGCTGAACTGGCACACTGCCAAGCGAGACGCCAGCGTCACCGTCCCGGTGTTCCCACCACGGTGCTTCGCCACGATCAGATCTGCCTCGCCCGCCCGAGCATGACCCGGGTCTTTCGCATCCGGACGGTCGATGAACATCACAATGTCCGCGTCTTGCTCCAACGATCCCGACTCCCGAAGGTCCGACAGTCGCGGCTTCGCCTCATCACCACGGCCTTCCACACCACGGTTCAACTGCGCTGCGGCGACCACCGGCACACCGAGATCCTTCGCCATCAGCTTCAACTGTCTGGAGAACCCCGACACCTCCTGCTGCCGGCTCTCCGTCTTCCCGCCCGCGGTGAGCAACTGCAGGTAGTCCACGACGATCAGACCGAGGTCGTGCTGCTGGGACAGGCGGCGGGCCTTCGCCTGGATGCTCGTCATCGTCATCTGCGGGTCATCACTGATCAGCAGCGGTGCCCGTTCGATGCGCTGCACCGTTTCTGTCATCGCCCGCCAGTCATCCGCGGTGAGCTCATTGCGCTGCATCCGAACGAACGGAACCCCAGACTCTGCGGACAAGACCCGCTGCGATACCTCCGCAGTGGACATCTCCAGGCTGAACATCAGCGCTGTCTTGCCCTCCCGGATCGCAGCGTGGCGCATCATGTCGAGGCACACGGTTGTCTTACCGCAGCCCGGTCGGGCGCCGACGATGATCATCTGCCCTGGCCGGAGCCCACCGTTCATCAACCTGTCAAGATCCATGAAACCGGTGGAAACAGGATCCTTACCGGCCGACTCCCCGTTCTCAGCAGCATCAAGATCGTCCATCACCTCCGGCAGAACATCTCCAATTGCGCGGGTCGAAGATGACGAATCGTTCGGCACTTCTGCCAAGGCTTCCTGCGCCCGGTGCACAGCATCCCCAGATGACGCGGGTGTGGCAGTGTTCGCCAGTTGCACGATCTCCGTACCAGCGTGATACAGGCGGCGCAGGACTGCTGCGTCAGTGACTCGCTTGACATGCCACGAGATCGACCCGGCGGGGGCGGCCTGCTGAACGAGTTCAAACAGTGCCATGAGCCCGCCAACCTGTTCGAGCTGCCCGTGGTCATCGAGTTCCCCTCCGACTGCCACTGGGTCGCCGTCCACTCCTCCTGCCCACGCGTTCAGGACAGCGGTGAAGATCGTGGCATGGGCGGGGATGTAGAAGTCTGCGGCATTGATCCGATCAGCGGCGGCGGCGACCGCTGCTTTGGATGAGAGCATCGCTCCGAGGAGTGCGCGTTCGCTGTCGGCGGCGTGGGGCATTCCGTCATTCATTGACTGCCCGCATCCGGTCACGCCACCCGGAGATCTGCTTCACGGCTCCGGGCGGGGCGGAAATCGCGTCAGGTCGGGCTTCTCGCACGAGTTGGGGCTCATGTCCAACCTCCGTGCCCGGGGGCAGTTCTCCCCGCCTCACACGCTCACAGAGTCGGTCGTAGCGGTACTGCTCAAGTTCATGC
Source organism: Corynebacterium provencense (assembly GCA_900049755.1). Taxonomy (GTDB): domain Bacteria; phylum Actinomycetota; class Actinomycetes; order Mycobacteriales; family Mycobacteriaceae; genus Corynebacterium; species Corynebacterium neomassiliense. The sequence continues at coordinate 949,642 of LT160592.1, read as the reverse complement.
CGACGATCAGTATCACGCTCCCACCGCTCCACCGTTTGCAGCACCGCGTGCCGCAGTGCGTACGGCGTGAACATCTCCGTCGTCGGCGCGTTCAACGACCACCACGTCACCGCCTCAGCCCACACCTCAATGATCTGCGGCGCGTTCATCATTTCGACTGCCTCAGCCCACGCCAGGATCACCTGACGATCTGAGGCGTTGTTTTGCACGGACGCGGGCCTGAGCTCCGCGGCTTTCGCCAGGGCAGTGCCCGCGATCCTCACAGCGAAGTCACTCACCATGCGAGCTCTCTCCCCTCCTGTCGGTCTTGGTCCAGGCCGACGACAGCCTGGATGATCTGATCAGCCTTCCGGCCTTGCTGCTGTCCCCCGCGCCCCCACTTCGCAGCATTGCGAACCCACTTCCGGTAGTTCAGGTTCCAATCGGTCGACGTACCCGCACTGGCAAGGAAGTGATCCCGCATCTGAGCGAGCTCATGCGCTTGGTCAACGCCGGGGCATTCTTCGGCCATCTGCTGGACAACGTCTGGGCGTGGCGTCCAGTCCTCGGTGATCGGGTGCCGGGGCTTCCGTCTCTTCGGCTTGTCCCCCTGGGGGACTACAGGGGGTTGGTCTTCTTCTCCCTTGGTCTTCTTAGAAGGAATAGTTTTCTTATGGGGGTCAGATTTACCGCTGGCGGTTAAACCGCCGGCGGTTTTCTGTCCCACGGTCCGCGGTACAGAATCTGTCCCACGGTCAACCGGCATCGAATGGACCGTGTACTCGCAGTTCCCGAACATCCCCCCGTCGCCGTGAACCTGAGTGCGGGTGACCCACCCGGACTGCTCAAGGTCTCGGATCGCAGCCTTGATGGTCGTGGGGCTCATCCCCAGAGCATCTGCTATCCGGTCGGTGCTCAGCGACCATCCGGTGCGGTGAGAGCGGATGTACAGGTACACCGTCTTCGCCCTGGAGGGGATGGTCGAGGACCGGGCGAACGCGTTGGGGATCATCGCGTAGTGGTCCTCAGGGGCGGGCCCCTGCTTGATCGTCGCCACTGGCTTACTCCTCTCGTTGTGTCATGCGGCCCCGGTAGAACACTGGCGGGAAGCGCGGCTCCTCCCACCCGTGCACGAGCAGTTCAGCCCGGTACGCCCACTTCGGGTGAGCGTGAACCCAGGCGTGGCAGGCGTGACACAGAAAAATCCCGTTCTCGATGGTGTGCTCACCGCCCTGTGAACGCATCTGGCGGTGGTGGATCTGTTGTGGCGGACCGACACAAACCGTCGGGATCATGGCTTCACACCAGTCCCCTGCCCGCGACGCGATCGCGTCAGCAACCGCCCGGGGCATACGCTTCGCACTACCCATGAGCACTACCCGCCGCCCCATACATCGCCCGGAACGATGCACTGATGGACTGCCACGCCCGAAGCTCCAACTCGAGCGCCTTCGCCAACCGATCCGCGTGCCGGTGAGCAGCCTCAGCCACATCCCGCGCCTCACGCTCCGACATCGTCTCCAACTTCGCCGTGGCCTCCTTGTCCTTGATCGACCCCTCAGCAGCCAGATAAGCCGACGCGAACGCCCGATCGAACTCCCGGTCCGCGGACTGAAACGCCGCGTACCGGTCCGAACACACCCGGATCCCGTTGGCGATCCTGGTCACCAACTCGCGGATATGGTTCTCGATCAGCACCGGGTTCACCGGCTCAGTCACCGGACTCACCTGCCTTCAGCTCCGCGACACGGGCCGTGATCTCAGCAGTCAGACCGACCTGCTGAGCACCCGCCCACAACTTCCGGCAGTCCTCCACCGACTGCGCGGCAGCGATCCGCGCCGACCACTCGGCACGGTCCCGCTCCTGCTGCTCCGGGCTGATCTCGTAAGAGTCAGCGTCCGGGTCACGCTCATCAGTCGGCAGACAGAACGCCTGCAGGTACGCCGTCCGCAACGCCACACTGTGCGCCTTCGCCGTGGCCTTATCCCCGGAGTCCATCGCCTCCCCCCACACGACCGTCCGGTCATCCGTCTCACCCTCCGCATTGACGAAAGTAAGGCGCATCTTCACCCGGACCAGCTGCATCACAGCACCCCGGTTCGAGGTCTTCTCAGTGACCGTGATGTCCTCCACCGTCGGCAACGCCATTAGGCCATGCGTTCGCATCGCCGGGCCGAACGCGTTCATCACCGCATCGATGCCACGGAACATGAACCGCTGCCCCTCATTGCGATCCCGCTTCGCCAGGCCGGTGACCTCACGGGCCACCTCGATCATCGTCTCGTGGACGCTCATGCCGCTGGCTCCTCCTGCTTCACCGGCAGTACCTTCACGGCACCCCTCACCGGAGTGATCTTCGGGTACAGGGCCACGATGTCCGGGTGCTCCTCGCGCAACGCTTTCAAGTCCACGCCCGTGGACTTCGTGTCCGCGGTGACGATCACGTTCGCCACCCCGCACGGGAACGTGCCCGGCTCGTCCCCCACTGCTTCCCGGATCCGGTCCTTCGCCTCCTTGATCTGCCTCTGCAGGTCTTTCACGTCTTCCTGCATGTCGAGGACGGACAAGGCCAGGGACTCAAGTTCGGCGGGTGTCGGCCCGGTCGGGTCTTCGCCGGCGAGGAACCGCTCAGCGATGTCCCGCAGGAATGCCTGCCGGTCGAGGTCCGGGAGGATGATCGTCGTCTTCGGCAGACCGTCCGGGAAGAACTCCCCGAACTCGTCCTCACCCCGGGCTTCGCAGGCGAAGACGCACGCGTCAGCGCCGGTGACCATCAGCTGCACCTGCACCTGATCGACGTACTTCTGCGGAATGTGGTCGGGGACCAGCTGCTTCCCGGCGGTCTTAATCTCCCCGATAACCTCACACTCTTCACTGAGGTCCTCCGGGAGCATGTCCGGGGTTGCGGCGATCCGCGTCCCGTCGAGGACACACAGGTCGGTGTTCCCTACCAGTCGGGAGTCCTCGAACATGTGGATGAACTTCCCGATCTCCGGTTCGCGCACATGCCCCCACCGTGTCACCCGGTTGCCGTGGAAGTCTGAGCCGTGCTTCTTCTCGTCGCGGATCTTCTTCCACTCCGCGGGGCTGGCTGCCAGCCGGGCGATCTCCGTCGCGGTGATGTATTCGCGGCGTTGCTCGAGCCATTCCTCTTCTGTCTCTGACGGGAGTCTGGTGAAACTCATCGTCCCTGCTCCTTTCGGTGGTCTGTGATCGTGGCGACAAGGTCAGCCACCTGCTTCTTCGTCGACACCGCGTTACCCCGCGACGCCGCATAATCCACGTGCGACCACAGGGCGGTCTGGTCCATGTCTTTCGCAGCGTCCCTGGCAGCACGGAGGAACCGCTCGCCCGCCCTGCGGCACCTGGCGGACACGTCCAGGTCGTAGCTGCGCTTCCCCGCAACAGACTTGAGGACTGCCCCGTGGTAGTAGCCGCGGCCGATGATCTGCGCGGCGATGATGTGAGGGTCGGTGGTCACTTGCTCACCCGGATCGGGGTGAGGTTCAGGCGTGCGCGTTCCGCCTCGAGCGCGTGGAGTTTGTTCCGCACGGAGGAATCAGACCGTCCGAGGATGTCACCGATCTGACGGCAGTTCAGGCCTGCCCGGGTCTTCGTCTTGAGGATGTACTCCTCGCCCGTGGTCCAGGACTTGATGCGGCGGGCCGGGCTCGTCATGTCGTCGATGTCTTCGACTGGGGCACTGGAATTCTCGATATGCGGGTTGGGCCACACAGTGACTGACTCCGGGAGTTTGCCCTCCGAGTCTGGTGTGAACTCAATGTTGTGAGTCACCGTCGCGGGAGCGAAGACACCGACGGAGCTTGGGGTGAGTTCACGGAGCACTGTGCGCGCCTCCTCCATGCTGTCGACGGTGATGTCAGCGCGGACGCCGTGGGGCTTGATCGTGATGGTCATGATGTCTCCTTGATGAGTTCGGTTCCGGTTTCGGTGGGTGCCCATCCGGGGCGGCGGGGTGCGCCGGTCCAGCGGATGAACCCGGCGGACTCGAGCGCTTCGGCGGTGGGGTCCAGGCGGGTGTGCGCGTCTGATTCGGGGTCGATGTGGTGGCGGACCAGGACCGCAAGATCCCGGCGCGACGAAGGCAGGTTCATCGTGTTTCCTGTCGGATGAATGCGGTGAGGCTGACAGTGGTGATGGCGGCGGCGATGATCGCGCCGGCCGGGCCGGCAAGGTGTCCTCCGATCACGCCGGCGACGGCGACCAGTGCGATTGCGGCGAAGATGGCGAGGATGAGGCCAACCGCGTCGAACGCGGTGCCCGGCGCGGGCTCACTGCGGGTGGGTCCGAGGCAGTCCACCGGTGTCGGCTGCCGACGATGACGACCAGTACCGGCAGGGTGGTCGACCATGGACTTCATCAACTGCTCTTCCGGGGTCACGCTGCTGCCCCCAGTGCTTCGTCGAGGATGTCCCGTGCCTCCTGCTCCGACAGGCCCGTCAGGTCGAGGACGGCCCGGGTCTGCACCCGGCGCGGATGATCCGAGCACGGCAGGTCGAAACGCCCGTGCTTTATCTGGTCGTGCATGGTGGACGGTGGGCGGCGGAGGAGGGCGGATGCTTCCGGGATGGTGAGCATCGGCGGTAGTGTGTGTGTCATGGCCTTTCCTTTCATGGTGGGTCAGTGACGCCGCCCGGTAGGTCCTGGCAGGGATCGGGCGGCGTTGGCTATGTGTGGGGGCGGCAGTGCCGGTCTCTCCGTGTTCGAAGCGGGTCGTGGACCGGACTTGTGACGGCACCATGAGCTGAGCTCTGTTCGTCCCGCCCCCGGGGGTCGCATCTGGCGACCCGGTGCCCCACTCCGCCGTGACGCGGGTGGCAGACTCATCTGCGGTGGGGCCTGATTTGTATCCGCGCCAGTCGCTACCTCCCCACACCTTGCGAGGGCTGTGGGGGTTCCGTCGTCTGTCCATGGGATCCAGGTCAAAGGCGATCTACTCGACGGGTCTGCCGTCTTTCCTGACACGCTCGCTGGGCCACGGACAGCATGTACCTGCCTGGCGCTATGCACTATTGAGTTCTCAAACATCGAGGTCAGCCGGCATTCCGGTGACCGTGTGCGCACTCCCCGCCATGACGCGGGGGCGGCCTAGCCGGTGCGCGGGCCTAGGCGGCCAGTACCCTGTCTCGGGCGAGGGTCACACCACGACGACGGAGGTCGCGGAGGCGCGCATCGACCGACATGTAGGTGCGTTTGAGTGCGAGGGCGTCGTCCACGACCCGGTCAGTGGAGGCGGTGAGGTACGCGTCCTCCGCCTCAGACCACCGGCCACGGCGGGTGGCGTGTTTGGCGGTGATCTCCTGCCACCGCTCTCGCCTCGGGTCCCCGAGCAGGGCGTACCGGTCCCGGGCATTGGCGCGGTAGTGGGCGAGGCGTTCTTCCCGGTGGGCCTCGTAGTAGGCGCGGTAGTGGGCGAGGCGTTCTTCCCGGTGGGCCTCGTAGTAGGCGCGGTCCTTGGCTCGGCGTTCTTCCCGGTGGGCCTCGTCGTAGGCCTTCTTGTAGGCGCGGAAACATTCCTTGCACCACACGCTCAGCCCGTCACGGCGCGACCGGTTCCGGTAGAAACCGTCCACCGGTTTCGTCTCCACGCACTTCGGGCAGCGCTTCTCTGTCACAGTGATGGTCATGCCGCCCACGTCCTCGACGACAGGGCCTGCACCACACACGCCCGCACATACTCGGACAGGGACGCGTCAGACTCGGAGGCAGCAGCGCGCAATGCCTCATACTCCGGGGCCTGCAAGGTCGTCGCAACGGTGCGCGGGGCACCGGCAGTGGGCCTTGTCTTCGGCTTCGACCGGGTGACGAACGCCGCGTCGTGGGCGTCCATGCCCTGCGACCATGCGGAGTGCAGTGCCCGGACCTCCACCACGCCGGTGCCCGCAACAGCGCGGGCCGCATCCGTGGGGGTCGCGTCATCCTCGAACATCGCGTAGACGACGACCGCGCGAAGCTCCTTCGACAGCTTCACGTCCGACAGGCGCTCCTGCCAGCACTCCGCGAACGACTCGTAACCGAGCGGTTCCCACGCGCGGGTGGCGATGATCTGCCGGATCCCATCCTCCACGGCCAGAAGATTCTCCCGCAGGCCATCCCACAGGGCCTCAGCCTGCGCTTTCGTCAGCGTGCTCATGCCAGCACCTCGTCGTCGGCGCGGACATCGGCGGTGATCCGCTCAGCCCGGGCGGTCAGCTCGTCACGGAGGGCGAACAGGGCGGCCCTCACGGCCGGGTCGGTGGCCTCCGAGGCCATGACCCCGGCACGGGTCGCAGCATCGTAATGGCCGGACGAACGGCCGAACTCGTAGTCGTCTGAGGTATGATCCTGGTGGTTGGCTCCGGGGTACATCCGGGGCCTCCTTTCATGTCTGTGGTGGGTTAAGCGGCGGCGGGGGTGGCCACCGGGAGAAACATCTGGTCGAGGGGTCGACCGGTGAGCTTCCGCAGAACCATCAGCACTCCGATCGGCGGGTTGGTCTTCCCGCTCCGGTAGTTGCGGACGGTGCTCCCGGTCTTCCCGAGGTGCTTCTGTCCCAGCTCTTCGTCTCCGTGGCATCCGGTGACGCTCTTCGCGAGGTCGAGGACCTGGGGGTCAAGCCGGTAATCCATGTGTCATGTCACCTCCAATGACAGGCAAAGGGTCCGCGCCGTCTTGGCGCATTGTGCGCCGGTCTGGCGTACTGGTGGCAAGTATGGCACCTGTCGGCAAGATTGGCAAGCGATGTGGCGAGTTTTTTTATCTAGCCTGTTCACAGCTATCGCCAAAGTTGCGCACCTGTCGGCTCTCCTGTATCGTCACTGGCATGGAACACAGTGAATGGCTGGCAGAAACCACCGGTGGCGACAGCGCCAGGACGATCGCGAAGAAGAGCGGCGTCCCCGACCGCACCGTCCTCAACCAGACGGAGAAGGGGAAGTTCTCGGCAGAGAACGTCATCAAGATCGCGACCGGGTACGGCAAGTCGCCCGTCCGAGCCCTGGTCGACACCGACTACCTCGACGAGCAGTGGGCGGAGACCGTGGACCCGATCACCGCCCTCCGCCAGGTCTCCGAAGAAGACCTCGCCGATGAAGTGCTCCGCCGCATGAAGCTCCCCGGCACACACGAAGAGTTCGACACCCCCGTCGATGAACTCGACGCCCGACGCGCTGCAAAATCGAACGGCCGGGGGATCTACCCCACCCCCGACGTCCTCCCCGAAGGCTATGTTGCAGACTCCACGGACACTGAGCCGGAGATGGGAGACGATGACTACAACGACGGGCCTTAGGCCAGACCCCGAGAAGTGGGCAGAAGAACACCAAATCACCATCGGCAAGCACACCGGCGGTGAGAAAGGCCGCCGACTCAAGGACGGAACCATCACCCTCCGCTCCGACCTCGGCCCCGTGAACCGCCGCTGCACTCTCGCCCACGAACTCGGACACCACGTACACGGCGACACCCCCACCCCCGACCGGCACACCTACGCCAGGCAAGAGAGACGAGCCTGGGAGTGGGCGGCTACATTCCTTATCGACGCTGAAACCTACAAACAGGCCGAACTCACCGTCGGGCCACACCCCGGCGCGCTCGCAGCGGAACTCGGCGTCACCGTTCACCTCATCCGAGTGTGGCGGAACATGACACTCAAGAAGGACCGACCATGACCGACCAGAACCCCTACCCGCAACAGCCAGCTCCCTCCGCAGAGAAGGCAGAGAAAAACAGGAAGACGGACAAGAAGCTGCTGAAGATACTCGGCGCCGTCATCGGCGTCTTCGTCGTCATCATCATCCTCGTGGCCGCATGCTCCCCCGACAATGACGACAGCACCACCGACACGGGCAGCGGCGTCGGGAAGTGGGACGCACAGACACAGTGCGAGGCCGCCGCGAAGGAGCGCAGCAGTGACCCGAACAACGTGAAGTTCTCCGGAGCGACCGACACCGCATTCGTCGAAATCAAGGACGGCTGGCAGGTTGTCGGCTGGGTCGACAACCCCAATGGCCTCGGCGGATACACCCACCACGAGTACACCTGCTCGGTGGAGTCCACCGACCAAGAGGGGAAAGTCAACGTCGGCCTGGACATCAGCGAAGCGAAGTAGCCCGTAGATACGCAAAAACGGCCCCCACCACCGGACGAGGGTGATGGGGGCCAAAACGTCCGAACGCGAACTCAGACAGGAGCATCATACCGTGGTCCAGCGCAGACCAGCCAAAGGCAAGCCGAAGACCGGGAAAGTCCGGTGGATCGCCCGCTACTACGACGACTCCGGCGAGCAACGCGGCAAATCCTTCGACACGGAGAAAGCCGCGATCGCCTTCGAGCAGGAGCAGGCCGTCGCCGTCCGCCACGGCACCTACATCGCCCCCGAGGATGCCGCCACACCCCTCGGCGTGATTGCCCGCGAGTGGCTGGCCGAAGCAACGAAAGAGAACACTGTCAGGAACCGTCAGGCCCTGGTCGACAACCTCGGGCCCCTCGACCGCACACCAGTCGGAAAGATCCGGGCGTCCACCATCACCGCGTGGCGGAACCAGCTCACCGGCGGCAGGCCGTGGAAGCAGGGGAAGCCTCTCTCGGAGTCCACCGCAGCGACAATGGTCGGACAGGTCTGCGGCCTCCTGAAACGCGCCCACGAGGACGGCATGATCGGCCGCGTCCCGGTCGTGAAGATCCCGAAGTCCGCGCCGAAGCGCGCCGTATCCCGGCAGGACCTCCTCACCGTCGCTGAGGTAGCCGCCCTGATCACCGCGACTCGTGACGGAAAACCCGCACCGCGGCAGAAGAATGGCCGTCGGCAACCACACACGAAGGACACCCCGAAGCGGCCAGAGGCGGCACGGATGATGCAGGTCGTCGTCGGCTCCGGTCTGCGCATTTCTGAGATCGCCGGGCTTCGGGTCCAGGACGTGGACACACTGCGCCGCACCATCACGGTGAACGGTCAGGTCGCACCGGGTGGTGCCAGGTGGGTGCCGGTGCCGAAGACGAAGAAGTCACACCGGACGATCCCCGTGGCAGAGGAGACGATCCTCGTCATCGCGGAGCAGCTGCGGGAGCACCCGCAGCCGGACCGGTCCGGCCCCATCTTCCCCTACCGAGGGACGAGCAGGTCGGTGGAGGATCGGGTGTGGCACGACCGGGCGTCACTGGGCTCGGTGATGCGGGCAGTCATCGCCGCGCACGGTCTGCGGGAAGTGGGGTGGCACGACCTACGCCACTTCTACGCGTCCGCATTGATCGCCGCGGGGTCGCCGGCGTCGGAGGTGCAGGCGGCGATGGGGCATGCGAAGGCGTCGACGACGCTGGACGTCTACACGCACCTGTGGCCGAAGGCGGACGCCCGGATCCGGGACGCTGCGGCTGGTGTTCTGGATCTGGTGAGGGCAGAACAAGGGCGGAGCGCTGATTCTGTCCTCTCTTCCGAGGGCACTGGCGACGCTTCCGGTGCTGGTCAGTGACTATTTCGTGGCGTCCGGGTCCTCGGTCCTGGAGCGCTTCAGCTCGAAGAAATGGTCGTAGCTTCCGAGGGTGACCGCGGCGTCGAAGATCGCCCCGGCGTCCTCCCCCTTCGGCACCCGGGTGATGACCGGGCCGAAGAAGGCCTGACCGCCGAGTTCGACGACCGGGGTGCCGACGTCGTTGCCGACCTTCTCCATGGCCCGCGCCTGGAAGGAGCGGAGTTCCTTCTCCACGGACCCCTCCACGTCACCGCGACGGTGGGCGTAGCCGAGATAGGAGGGGTCCGCACCGGCTTCCTCCAGTGCCTCGGCGATGACGTCGTCATAGGCGCCGTCGCCCTGGCGGTGCCCCGCACCTGAATCGTGGATCCGGGTTCCGGCGGCGGTGTAGTAGGCGTCCACCTTCCCGGGTTCCTGCAGCTGCAGGGCGGCGGCGACGAGTGCAGGCCCCCATGCGGCTTCCATTGCTCCGCGGTAGGACGCGGGAAGTTCCTCCCTGCCCTCGTTGAGGACGGCGAGGCTCATCGGTGAATAGCTCAGGTCGATGTCCCTGACCTTCTCGACCTCCTTGAGCCACCGGCTGGTGACCCAGGCGAAGGGGCAGGTTACATCGAAGTACATGGTGACAGGTGTGTTCATGGGCCCCGACTGTACCCGCGAACCCGGGCAGCTGTCCGGGCCTGCGGCTAAGCTCGGACACCATGAGTTCAACCAATCTCACCCGTTCCGAGGCCGCCGCACGTTCGGCCCTGATCAGTGACGTCCACTACGTCATCGACCTCGACCTCACAGACGGTGCGGACCCCGGCACCGGCACTTTCCCCTCGACGACCACGGTCAGCTTCACCGCCGCCGCCGACGGCACCACCTTCGTCGACCTGCGCGCCAGCTCCGTCCGGTCCGTCATCCTGGACGGCGTCGACGTCACTTCCTCGGCCGTCCCCGTCCGGGAGGGGTCGGACGGGACCTATGACGAGGACCGGGGTCTGCAGATCTCCCTGACCGCCGGCCCTCACGAACTCACGGTGTCCGCGGACGCCGTCTATTCCTCCACCGGCGAGGGCCTGCACCGTTTCACCGACCCGGCAGACGGCGAAGTGTACATGTACACGCAGTTTGAGGCCGCGGACGCCAAGAGGGTCTTCGCCTGTTTCGACCAGCCGGACATCAAGGCCACCTACGAGGTGTCCGTCAGGACCCCCGAGAACTGGACGGTCGTGACGAACAACACCGTCGGCGTCTCCGGCGAACTCGGCGCAGAGGTCGACGGTGTCGCCGTGCACACCGCGGTCGTCGACTACCCGCTGTCGACCTACCTCATCGCGTTCTGCGTCGGCCCGTGGGTCCACGTGGAGGATTCCTGGACAGGGCGACCCGTCCCCACACCGGAGACCGCGGGCGTCACTGACACCCGGCTGGTCCCGGAGGACGAGGTCACCGTCCCGCTGGGACTCTACGTCCGTCGTTCCCTGGCCGAGTACCTCGACGCAGACGCCCTGTTCGAGGTGACCAAGGCAGGGTTCGACTACTACGCCGCCAACTTCGGTGTGGCCTACCCCTTCCACAAGTACGACCAGATCTTCTGCCCCGAGTACAACATGGGCGCAATGGAGAACGCCGGCTGCGTCACCATCCGCGACGAGTACGTGTTCAGGTCCGCGGCCAGCCACTACGAGTACGAACGTCGGGCGGACACGATCCTCCACGAACTCGCCCACATGTGGTTCGGCGACCTGGTCACGATGCGCTGGTGGGATGACCTGTGGCTCAACGAGTCCTTCGCCACCTGGTCGTCCGCCATGGCCCAGACCCACGCCACCGAACACACCACCGCGTGGGTGACCTTCAACTCCAAGGAGAAGTCCTGGGCCTACGGCCAGGACCAGCTGCCGTCCACCCACCCGGTGTTCTCCGGGGCGGAGGACCTTGTGGAGGTGGACGCCAACTTCGACGGCATCACCTACGCCAAGGGTGCCTCGGTGCTCAAGCAGCTCGCCGCGTACGTGGGACTCGAACCCTTCTTCGCGGGCATCCGCACCCACTTCGTCGACCACGCCTTCGGCAACGCGACCTTCGACGATCTCCTGGGTGCGCTGGAGAAGTCCTCGGGCCGCGACCTGTCCGACTGGGCGGACCAGTGGCTGAAGACCACGGGGATCAACACCCTCGGAGCCGACTTCACCACCGGCGGGGGTCAGGACGGGGACACCGGCAGAAACGGGGAGGTCTACACGGCGTTCGCGGTGACCCAGACCGGGGCCGTCCCGGGTGCCGGAGAAACCCGGACCCACCGCCTCGCCGTGGGACTGTACGACCTGGTGGACGGGCAGGACGCCACCACCGGCCCTGCCGTCGAACTGCGCCGGCGGGTCGAACTGGACATCGCAGGCCCACGGACGGAAGTCCCGGACCTCGTGGGAGAAGAGACCGCGGACCTCGTGCTCGTCAACGACGACGACCTCACCTACGGTTTCGTCGACCTCGACAAGGACTCCCTCGATTTCGCCGTGGCCAACATCGGACGCATCGCCGATCCGATGGCCCGGGTGCTGATCTGGTCCTCCGCCTGGCAGTCCACCCGCAACGCCCAGATGCGGGCCCGGGACTTCGTCGCCCTCGTCGCCCGGGGCGCCGTCGGAGAGGACCAGCTCGGCGTCCTCGAACAGGTTCTGGCCCAGGCGGTCTCCGCCGTGGAGAACTACGTCGCCGACGACTGGAAGGAGGAGGGACGCCGCCTCCTCCTCGACACCTTCCGCACCGGCGCGGAGAAGACCACCGGGCAGGCCAGGCTCGCGTTCGTCCGCGCCTACGCCGGTGCAGCCCAGACCCCCGCCTCCACGGTGTGGCTGCGTGGGCTGCTCGGACTTGTCGAGGACAGGACACCCGACGACCTGCTGCCGGGCTTCACCGTCGACCAGGACCTGCGGTGGAGGCTGATCACCGCGCTGGTCGGCACCCGGGGCGTCCTCACCGCCGAGGAGGCCGAGGAGCTCATCGGGATCGAGGAGGCGGGCGACAGGTCCTCCTCCGGTGCGATGCACGCCCTGCAGGCACGCACCGCAGTACCTGAACCCACGGTGAAGCGTGAGGCATGGGACCTGCTGACCCTCCACGGTGCGGAACAGTCGAATCTGGCACTGCGCTACCGCATGGCAGGGTTCAACCACATCGGCCAGGACGAGCTCACCGCCCCCTTCGGCACCGAATACGTCGCCCGGGTGGTCGACATGTGGAATTCCCTGTCCTCGGAAATGGCACTGCGCAACTGTGAAGGGCTGTTCCCCTCCCGGTCGGACGAGACCGTCATCGCCGACATCAGGGCGCTCGCGGACGCCGAGTCCACCCCGGCCGGGCTGCGCCGCGTCCTCGCTGAAGGCGTGTCCCGTACCGAACGTGCCGCGGCGGCCCGGGCCTTCGACGCCCGGTGATTCCGGCCGCCCCCCTGCCCCGGTTAGGCTGGAACCATGACGATCCCCATCTCTCCCGTACCCGGTGAGCCGCGCCGCGGACCGGCGCAGCCGGAGCAGAAGCAGCAGAGTCTCTACGACATGGTCGGGGAAGAGACTTTCCGGAGGATCGTGCACGAGTTCTACCGCCGGGTCCCCGACGACCCGGTGCTCGGGCCCATGTACCCGGCCGACGACCTGGACGGTGCCGAGGACCGGCTGCGCTGGTTCCTCGTGCAGTACTGGGGAGGCCCCCAGACCTTCAACGAACGCCGTGGTCACCCGCGGCTGCGCATGCGGCACATGAACTTCCCGGTGACGCCGGAGGCACGGGACCACTGGTTGACGATCATGTCGCAGGCCCTGGCGACCGTCGACGACGAGGCCCTCCCCGCCCCCGCACGCGCGGCAGTGTGGGACCACATGGTCAGGGTGGCCGACATGCTCATCAACCGTGAATGAGCTGCTGACTTTCGTCGCACCTGACTCCGGGCTGACCCCCGGGGGACTGTTCGTACTGTTGTGCGGGGCTGCGGTCGCCGGTGGCGTCGACGCGGTGATCGGTGGCGGCGGCCTGGTCCTGATCCCTCTCATCCTCAGCTTCGCCCCCGGTCTTCCTGCCCAGGTGGCACTGGGGACCAACAAGTTCTCCGCGGTCTTCGGCACCGCCAGTGCAGGCATACGCATGCTGCGCACCGTGCGGGTGGATCTGCACCTGCTGCGGACCGCTGCACCGCTGGCGGGGATCTGTTCGGCCGGTGGTGCACTCCTCGCAGCCTCGGTGAGCAGTGACGTCCTCCGGCCGGTGGTGGTCGTGCTGATGCTCGCGGTGGGCACTTTCGTGGTTCTCCGGCCCGGGTTCGGCCGCGACGGGGCCGGTGACGGGGGACGCGGGGCGTCCGGGCCGGCCGGGCGGGGCCGGACCGTGGCAGCACTGGTTCTCATCGCGGTGATCGGATGCTACGACGGTTTCTTCGGGCCTGGTACCGGCATGTTCCTGGTGATCGTCTTCAGTGCGGTCCTGTCGCGGAACCTTGTGCAGTCCCTGGCGACGACGAAGATCGTCAACACGGCGACGAACGTGGGTGGCCTGGTGGTTTTCGCCGCGGGTGGTCATGTCCTGTGGGTGCTGGGGGTGGTGCTGGCCCTGTGCAATGTCGCCGGTGCCCAGGTGGGGGCGAAACTGGTGCTGGACCGGGGTACCGGACTGGTCCGTGTGGCACTGCTTGTCCTGGTCGTCGTGATGTCGGTGAAGCTCACCGTGGACATGCTCTGAGCGGACATGCTCTGACGCGGCGGGGCCGGCACGGGGCGGACGACCGGGCCCGGGCGCGGGCCGCCGCCGACGTCAACCGGGGAGCCGACCCGCGCAAGGCGGAGAAGATCGGGGGGAGGGTCTTCCAGCCCACCTACCGGGCGAGTTCGGAGGACCAGCGGGTCACCCTGGGGTACCGGGTGACGAACTCGGGCATGACCGTGGCGGTGAGCATGGACCATGTCCTCGACGTGACTCAGGCGCAGGGCACAGGCGGTTCCGGGGTTCCGGCGTCCTCGGACGCGGTCGGCGGGGTGGAGATCCACACCGAGATGCGTGACGATGTCGCACGGGTGGTGTACCACGTTGACGGCACACGGGGTCTGCGGATGCGGCTGGAGAAGTTCGTCTCCTACCATTCCTCGCGGCATGTGTCGGCCGAGGAACTGGCCTTCCGGTGTGCGCGGACCATCAACCGGGCACGTCAGGTGGGGTACCGGACGCTGATGGCGAATCAGGCGGAGTGGCTCGGCCGGTTCTGGCGGCGTTCGGACGTGCGGGTGTCCGGCCACCCGGAACTGCAGCAGGCTGTCCGGTGGAACCTCTTCCAGCTGATCCAGGCGTCCGCCCGGGCCGAGACACAGGGGATTCCCGCCAAGGGACTCACCGGTTCCGGCTACGGGGGCCACTACTTCTGGGACACGGAGGTCTATGCGCTTCCGTTCCTGACCTACACGAGCCCGCAGTTCTCGCGCAATGCACTGCGGTTCCGCTACCTCATGCTGCCCCAGGCCACCGAGCGGGCCCGGGAGCTCTCACACGACGGCGTCCTGTTCCCCTGGCGCACGATCAACGGGCACGAGTCGAGTGCCTACTACGCCGCAGGTACCGCGCAGTACCACATCGACGCGGACATCGCCTACGCCCTGATGAAGTACGTCTACGCGACCGGTGACTCTGAGTTCCTCCTGTCGGAGGGCGTGGACATCCTCGTCGGTACCGCCCGGTTCTTCATGTCCCTGGGCTTCTTCGACCCGACGGGGGAGAAGTTCCAGATCCACTCGGTGACCGGCCCCGACGAGTACACCACCGTGGTGAACAACAACTTCTACACGAACGTCATGGCGCGGTACAACCTGCGTGCCGCGGCGGACGTGGCCCTCCAGATGCGCCGGGAGAGGCCGGAGGCGTTCCAGGAACTCTCCGACCGTTCCGGCCTGTCCATCGACGAACTGGACCTGTGGGACAGGGCGGCGAAGGCGATGTACATCCCCTTCGACGAGGGGATGCAGATCCACCCGCAGGACGACCAGTTCCTCAACCGCCAGCTGTGGAACCTCGACGATCCGGCGGTGGGGCCCAAGCGTCCGCTCCTGCTGCACTACCATCCGCTGACGATCTACCGGTACCAGGTGCTCAAGCAGGCCGATGTGGTGCTCGGTCTGTTCCTCCAGGGTGACGACGTCCCCGCGGAGATCAAGAAGAGGGACTACACGTATTACGACCGGCTTACCACGGGTGACTCCTCACTGTCGGCAGTCGTGCAGTCGATCGTGGCCGCGGAGCTGGGGTTCCGGGAGACAGCGATGGACTTCTTCCTCCGGGGACTGTTCCTCGACCTCGAGAACCTGCACGGCAACAGTGCCGACGGAGTGCACATCGCTTCCTGCGGGGGTGTGTGGAGTGCCCTGGTTTTCGGGTTCGGCGGTTTCCGTGACGACTACGGTCACTTCAGCATCGACCCCCGTCTTCCCGAGGGCTGGGAGTCGCTGGAGTTCAATGTGACCTTGCAGGGCTACCAGGTCCGGGTGACTGTGGAGGAGGACGCCGTGGAGCTGCAGATCGTCGACGGTGGGGAAGGTCTGGTCGGTCCCGTCACGGTCATGGGAAAGGAGGTGGTCGTCGGCACCCGCCCTGTCCGGGTGGAGGGTGAGACCACCCTCGTCGCCGATGAGCAGGGACTCGTGGAGGCCGGTATCGCCACAGATGTCGTCCAGGACATCGTCACCGTCGATAAGTGATTTAGATATAACTATATTGCTGCGGCGTACGGCGTTCTGCGGGAGGATGCCACGGTCAGGGCAGGCGAACCTCACCTCGCAACGGTGCCGAATGCGCCCCTGACCTGCGCACTCATGGTCCGATGCGGCAGGGACCCCGGATGGATGTGATCTTCTTCACCCGGATGGGGTCCGGTTAGTGTTTGCCACTCTGGCAGTCGTACAGTGTCACTGACACTGGAGGTGCCATGACTGTTAAATACGATGATCCCGTCGCACTGGAGCACGGGAAGCTGAACATTAGACCGCTGCGGGAGAAGCCGGATTTCCCGTCCTGGGCGATGAAGTTGACGATGGCCGTGACTGGCATCGTCTTCGTCCTTTTCGTCCTGTTCCACATGGTGGGAAACCTCAAGGTTTACACCGGTGAGGAACACTTCGACGAGTACGCTGCTTTCCTGCGCCGGATGGGGGAGCCGGTCTTCCCCCACGAGACCATCCTGTGGATCCTGCGGGTGGTCCTCATCGTCTGCCTGGTACTGCACGTCTACTGCGCAGTGGTGCTGAAGATGCGGTCCAAGCAGTCCAGGGGTGAGAACCGCCGCTACGGCAAGGTGAAGAACCTCAACACCTTCACCGCCGGTTCGATGCTGGGCACCGGTACCGTCCTGCTGCTCTTCATCATCTTCCACATTCTCGACCTCACCATCGGCAAGGGTGTCGCCAGTGACTCCTTCGAGCACGGTGCGGCGTACAACAACCTGGTCGCCTCCTTCGAGCGTCCCCTCGTCGCCGTCTTCTACATCCTCTGCATGATCGTGCTCTTCCTGCACGCCACGCACGGGATCTGGCTGGCCTCGTCGGATCTGGGCATCACCGGTCACCGTACCCGGCAGGTCGTCCTGTGGATCTCGTACCTGCTCCCGGCGGTAGTCATGATCGGCAACATCTCGATACCTGTGGCCGTCCTGTGCGGCTTCGGCAGCTAGCGGATCCGGACTAGGAGAAGAGAACACTTATGGGTACAAGCAAGCCCCACCCGCACAACCAGACCGAGGACTTCGACTACGCCGAGGCCCTGAAAGCCTTCCAGGCCCCCGAGTCGAAGGTCCCCGGCGTCCAGGTCGGCAAGGTCATCGGTGACAATGCCCCGCACGAGGTGTCACAGCAGCAGCAGTGGCAGTACGACAAAGAGCACTTCAAGCTGGTCTCCCCCCTGAACCGTGCGAAGTTCAGGGTCCTCATCGTCGGCACCGGACTTGCCGGCGGAGCCGCCGCGGCGGCACTGGGTGAACTCGGCTACGACGTGAAGGTGTTCACGTACCACGACAGCCCCCGCCGCGCGCACTCCATCGCCGCGCAGGGTGGCGTGAACTCCTCGCGCGCCAAGCGGCTGGACAACGACTCGACCTACAACCACACCAAGGACACGGTGAAGGGAGGGGACTACCGCTGCCGGGAGAATGACTGCTGGCGTCTGGCCATGGAGTCCCCGAAGGTCATCGACCACATGAACGCCATCGGCGCCCCGTTCTCCCGTGAGTACGGCGGAACGC
The DNA here is from genome assembly GCA_900049755.1 of Corynebacterium provencense. Lineage (GTDB taxonomy): Bacteria > Actinomycetota > Actinomycetes > Mycobacteriales > Mycobacteriaceae > Corynebacterium > Corynebacterium neomassiliense. Next base: position 931,935 of record LT160592.1, on the reverse strand, counting down.
TGGCGAACAGGTCCTTCGGTGGTGTGCAGGTCTCCCGCACCTTCTACACCCGCGGCCAGACCGGACAGCAGCTGCAGCTGGCGACGACCTCGGCACTGTACCGTCAGATCGGCGCCGGACACGTGGAGATCTTCACCCACTCCGACGTCCAGGACGTCATCGTCGAGGACGGGGTCTGCAAGGGCATCGTCACCCGCAACATCATCACCGGCGAACTCAGCGTGCACACCGGTCACGTGACCGTTCTCGCCACCGGCGGGTACGGCAACGTCTACCACATGTCCACCCTGGCGAAGAACTCCAACGCCAGCGCGATCATGCGTGCCTACGAGCAGGGCGCCTACATGGCGTCCCCGTCGTTCGTGCAGTTCCACCCGACGGGACTGCCGGTGAACTCCGACTGGCAGTCGAAGACCATCCTCATGTCGGAGTCTCTGCGCAATGACGGTCGGATCTGGACCCCGAAGAAGAAGGGCGACGACCGGGATCCGATGACGATCCCCGAGGACGAGCGTGACTACTTCCTCGAGCGCCGGTACCCGGCCTTCGGCAACCTGGTGCCCCGCGACATCGCGTCCCGTGCCAATGCGCAGCAGATCAACGCCGGATACGGTGTCGGACCGAAGCACAACTCCGTGTACCTGGACCTCACCCACGCCATCAAGAACCTCGGCGAGGACGTCATCAGGGAGCGTTACTCCAACCTCATCCAGATGTACGAGGAGGCCATCGGCGACGACGCCTACAAGACGCCGATGCGCATCGCCCCGACCTGCCACTACACCATGGGTGGGCTGTGGACCGACTTCCACGAGATGACCTCCATCCCCGGACTCTTCTGCTCCGGTGAGTCCTCCTGGATGTACCACGGCGCCAACCGGCTCGGTGCCAACTCCCTGCTGTCCTCGTCGGTGGAAGGCTGGTTCACCCTGCCGTTCACCATCCCCAACTACCTCGCACCGTTGCTCGGTACCGATGTGCCGGATCCGGAGTCGGAGGCCGCCAAGGCCGCGCTGCGCAGGGCCGAGGAGCGGCTGGACCGCATCCTCAACATCCGTGGACCGAACCCGCACGGCGCGGAGTACTACCACCGTCAGCTCGGTGAGATCCTCTACCGCTGCTGTGGTGTCGCCCGCAATGTCAAGGACATGCAGGAGGGTATCGAGGAGATCCGGGCGGTACGCCGGGACTTCTGGGAGAACGTCTTCGTGCCTGGTGGCCGCTATGAGATGAACCAGCAGCTCGAGTACGCCGTCCGCGTCGCCGACTACCTCAACCTCGGTGAACTGATGTGCGTGGACGCCCTGGACCGTGACGAGTCCTGTGGTGCCCACTACCGGGAGGACCACCTCGACGAGGAAGGCGAGGCGAAGCGCGACGACGACAACTGGTGCTTCGTGTCCGCATGGGAACCGGCCGGTGAGGAGAAGTTCATCAGGCACTCCGAGCCCCTGTACTTCGACCGCATCCCGCTGATGACAAGGAACTACAAGTAATGAAACTGCATCTTGAAATCTGGCGGCAGGCGGACCGCAACTCCCAGGGACACTTCGAGTCCGTGGACGTCCCCGACGCCGTTGAATCCATGTCCATCCTGGAGCTTCTCGACCACGTGAACTCCGGGTACGTGGAGGCGGGCAAGGAACCCTTCGCCTTCGCCTCCGACTGCCGTGAAGGCATCTGCGGAACCTGCGGGCTCCTCGTCAACGGCCGTCCCCACGGCCCCGACAAGAACAAGCCGGCCTGTCAGCAGCGGCTGTTCAGCTTCAACGACGGTGACACCCTCAAGCTCGAACCCCTCCGCTCCGCGGCATACCCGGTGATCAAGGACATGGTCGTCGACCGCTCCGCGCTGGACCGGGTGATGGAGAAGGGCGGATTCGTCTCCATCATGGCCGGCACCGCCCCGGACGCCGACCATCTGCTGGTCAACCACCACGATGCCGAGCTGGCACTCGACCATGCAGCGTGCATCGGCTGCGGTGCCTGTGTCGCCGCGTGCCCCAACGGTGCGGCCCACCTGTTCACCGGCGCCAAGCTCGTGCACCTCACCCTGTCCCCGATGGGCCGGATGGAACGGGGACGCCGTGCCCGCAACATGGTGGACGAGATCGAGCAGACCTTCGGCCCCTGCTCCCTCTACGGCGAGTGTGCGGACGTCTGCCCCGCCGGCATCCCCCTGACCGCGGTGGCGGCGATCACCAAGGAACGTGCCCGCGCCGCGCTCCGGGGCAAGGACGACTAGGCCCACCGGGTCGTCGTCGACTGTCTGCCACACCCGGGCAGGGGGAGGAGATCCAGGTGTCTCCTCTCCGCTTCGGTGGCGGGACCGGGAGTGTTCTACACTCACCAGTAGTCAACACAGATGAAAGAGGAAACAATGTCTGCTCACGGCACCAGCGTCGATGTCACCGACAAGGATCTCGGTTACCTCCCCGGCTTCGTCCCGTCCAGCTGGGACTCCCCGTACTCGTCACTGCACCGGGCGGCAACCTGGATCGGGATGGGAATCCTCCTGTCCTCTGTCGCCGGTTTCGGCACTTTCGTCTACGGGTTCGCCGCAGGGGCGGACACGACCTCGCCGATGGCTGAGCACGGCAACGTGATCGGTACCGTCGGAATCATCGCGGCTGTCTTCCTCTTCGCCCTCGGCTCCTACCTGATCCACGTGGGACGGACACCGTACCACCGGTACCAGAAAGCCACCGGCCGTATCTGACAGCCACACGTCGGGCCGCCGGGTGGACACCCGGCAGGTCGGCACCTCCTCCAGTGGTTTCAGTGCAGTTCGCCCCGTTCTCCGCCGTTGACGCGGAGCACGGGGCGTCCTGCTGTCACGGCACCGTCAGCGGGGATGGGATACTGGAGCGGTGACCACGCCCACCGCACCGCTGCCCGTCCCCGGCCCGTCGCCTGAAGTCGAGGCCGAACGCCGTCGGGATCTCCGCCGCCACAAGGCCGTCGCCACCGGACTTCTTGTCTTCGCCACCCTGGTCTACCTGTTCTGCAGGTGGACGGAGGCGACGGGCAGGGACGGGGCCTGGACGGGCTACCTGCGCGCCGCATCGGAGGCAGGGATGGTCGGTGCGCTGGCGGACTGGTTCGCCGTGACCGCTCTGTTCCGCCATCCCCTCGGAATCCCCGTCCCGCACACGGCCATCATCAAGCAGAAGAAGGACCAGGTCGGAAGGTCTCTCAGCGAATTTGTCGGGGAGAACTTCCTCAACGCGACCCTCATCGCCAGGAAACTGGAGGACGCCCGGATCCCGGAACGTGCCGCCGGGTGGGTTCTCGACCGGGGAGGTGCGGAACGCACAGGAGCCGAGGCGGCACGCCTCGTCGACCTGGTCGTCAACGGCATTGACGCTGCGGAGGCGGAACAGCTCATCCGCACCCTGGTCATCGACCGTGCCGCCGAGCCGGAATGGGGTCCCCCTCTGGGCAGGGCCCTCCAGCAGCTCATCGAGGACGGGAAAGTGGAACCGGCCGTGGACGCGGTGGTGGTGTGGCTCGACGAGAAGGCCACGGGCAGTGGCGATCTCGTGGCGCGGCTGCTGGACGAGAGGACACCCACCTGGGCGCCGCAGTTCGTCCGGGATCTTGTCGGAGACAGGGTCCACCGGGAGCTCGTCGCCTTCACCCGGGACGTCCGGGAGGACCCTGACCACGAGGCCAGGCATGCCATCCGCAGATTCCTGCTGCAGCTGTCGCAGGACCTGCAGGATGATCCGGCGATGATCCGCAGGGTCGAGGACCTCAAGGGCGACATTCTCGGTTCGGCTCCTGTCCGTGCCCTGCCCGCGAACCTGTGGGAGAGCCTGCGGTCAACGTTGACGGACATGGCCCGGGACCCGGAGTCGCTGCTGAGACGCAGGATCGTCGCCTGGGTGACGGCGTTCGCCACCAGAGTGCGCACCGAACGGGAACTGCGGGAGGACCTGGACCGCCGGATCGTGGGCGCGGCGTCCTACCTTGCCGAGAACTATGCGGGGGAGGTCACCGGGATCATCGGCGAGACTGTGGAGCGCTGGGACGCGGACGAGGCCAGTGACCGCATCGAACTGATGGTGGGCAAGGATCTCCAGTTCATCCGGGTCAACGGTACGGTGGTCGGGGCTCTGGCCGGCCTGGCGATCTACACCTTGTCCGAGCTTGTCTTCGGGATGCTCTGAGGACGCGGCTGCGGGGTGTGGACGGTAGACTCGGCGACCATGGACAATCCCGTCATATACGGCTTCCAGGCTCTCGCGATCCTGGAGCTGGTCATACAGGCCCTTGTCGTCGTGCTGGCCGTGGTCGGTGCCGTCCAGGCGGCCATGACCAGGGAGGACGCCTTCTACGTCATCGACCGGAAGAAGACGAACTGGATCCTGGCCCTGGCAGGGTCGGCCGCAGGAATTGTGCTGCTGGTCCCCCTGAACGTCCAGTTCATCTGGATCATCGGAGCGGTGGTTGTCGGAGTCTACTGGCAGGACGTGCGCCCGTCGATCCGTGAGGTACTGGGGAACGCGCAGTGAGTGGCGTCCGGGCGTCCGGAGACCTGTCCCGGGCCCAGGTCGCGGCGATGACGGACGCCACGCTCCTGCGACCGGAGGCGTCCCGCAGGGACGTTGCCGTGCTGGTGGAGGACACCGTACGTCTGGGCTGCGGGGCGGTGTGCGTGTCTCCGTCGATGCTTCCCCTGCGCGAGTTCCTCAGCGCGGATGCAGCGCAGCTGCGGGTCGCGACGGTGGCGGGCTTCCCCTCAGGCAAGCACCATCCGCTGGTGAAGGCCAGCGAGGCACGTCTGGCGGTGTCGGCGGGCGCGGACGAGGTTGACATGGTCATCGACGTGGCCGCCGCCCTGGCGGGCGACGTGAACGCCCTCGTCTCCGAGATCGTCTGCGTCAGGGAGGCGGTCCCGGCTCCGGTGGTGCTGAAGGTGATCGTGGAGTCTGCACTTCTTGACGAGGAACAGCTCAGGACGGCATGTCGGGCGGCCGCGACGGCGGGGGCGGATTTCGTGAAGACTTCGACCGGGTTCCACCCGGCGGGGGGCGCGACGGTGGAGGCGGTCAGGATCATGGCCGACGAGGTCGGGGCACGTCCGGGGCGTCCGGGGCTCGGGGTGAAGGCGTCCGGGGGTATCCGCGACTGGGGGACCGCGGTGGCGATGATCGGCGCGGGTGCCACCCGCCTGGGGGTGTCCGCGCCGGAGGCGGTTCTCGCCGGAGCCCCCCTGAACTGACCCGGACGGCAGGGGTGCAGGACGGCGTTGACCGGATGAGGGGTCAGACCGGGGCTGAGGGATCAGACGGCCGCCGGAGTTCCGGCGGTCCCGGTCCCACCAGGGGTGGCGGCTCCGACGGTGATGCCGTCGACTTCTGAGGTGATGTCGTTGATCCGCAGGTCGTTGCCGCTCAGGCGGACGTTCAGGCCTCCGGCGTCGACCACCGCATCCGTGATCGAGAGGCGGTCGGTGGAGGTCACCGACTGGCGGAGTGAGTCCGCAAGTCCTGCGGTGAGTTCCTCCGGGAGACTGAGTCCGAAGATCTTGACGTCGGCGACGTCGAAACTGAGCGCGCCGTCGGTCACGGTCGGGCTCATCGACACCGTCGCCAGTCCGCCACTGATCTCGATGTCGAGCACACCGGAGTCCGCGTCGGGTGTCACCGCGGTGACCTGCAGCAGGCCTCCCATCAGGCCTGCCGCATCCCCCGCTCCGGTGGCTGTGCCGGACTCTGCCGCGGACTTCTGGATCACCGCGAGGAGGTACTCCGGGGGGAGCAGCGAACTGACGGTGAACTCCCCGACCAGGGGGTCGTCACCGGTGGCGTCGACGTCCCTGGCGGTGACGGTCGCCGCCGGCTGGCCGGTGATGACCGGCCGGGAGCGGTCACTGTCCTCGTAGTCCACGGAGAGACTGGAGGGGATGTCGACGGTGAGGCCGGGGACTTTCCCCCGTACCAGACCGAGCAGCAGGGGAGAACGGTCGATGCTCACCGACGGCGTTCCGGTGAGCTGGATGCCCTGGGCGGTGGCGGAGTTCTCCACCCTGTCGGCTATCTGGCTCTTCATGTACGCGCGCAGGCCGACTTCTGCTGCCACGAGCAGGAAGACGACCAGGAGGACCACCGTGACGGTGATTTTCAGTGCGCGTCCGGGCCGACGGGTGCTGGCGGGTTGATTCTGGTGATGGCTCACACCTACCAGTGTGACCCACAGGGACCCTGCATTTCCACAGCGGGGTTGCCAGCACCCCGGCAGTGCGCACTGTTCCGCCGGCTCCGGGGGAGTGACGGGCGAGTGGTGCGGGAGTGGTCAGGCCTGCTCCGCGATCCACTTCTCGATGAGGGCGGCCTCGTTGATGAGGATGGACTTCACCGCGTCAGCGACCTTGGGCTCGATGACGGCGCCGATCATGGGGATCTTGACGTCGACGTCGGATTCGGCCTCCAGGGTGGTCGCACCGTTCTCGCCGACGAGGGTGAGCTCGGCAGTGAACTTCACGGGGGCGCCCTTGATCTCGGCGCTCATGTCGCCGTTGGAGACGTCGTCGGTGAGTTCGCCGAAGTGGATGACCCGCTTGAGCTTGAGGTTCTGGGACACCATGGACCGGACCGCCTCGGGCAGGGCGTCTGTGGGGAGGACCTCGTAGAGGGTGACGTCGACCCCACCGTCCGCAGAGAACTCGGCGACCTGTCCGGGTTCATCGGAGAGATTGGCGGCGTCGTACTCCCAGTACGCACGGTCGCTGAGGGCTGCGAACACCTTCTCGACCGGTGCATTGACCGTGGCCGAGGTTTCGATGTGAGTAGTCATGCGAACAGACTACGGTAAGCGGGGTGAGTTCCGCTGACCCCAGTCCCCGTCCCGCCCCCTCACCGGAGGTGACCGGTCACGGTCACACGGTGCCGGATGTGCCAGACCCGACCGTCTCACCCGGGTCACCTGCCGGTGTACCGGCCCGGTCCCCGTCCGTGTCCCTTCCCGTGTCCCCGTCCCCGTCCGAGTCGCCGGCCCTGTCGCTGGCCCGTGACGTTGACGGAGTGTCCCTGCGAGACAGGGCATTCTCCGAGATGACGACCCTGCGGGTCGGCGGGAGTCCGGCGGCAACCCTGGAGTGTGCGACCTCCACCGCTCTGGCCCGGACGGTCCGCGGGCTGGACCGGGCAGGAGTGCCGCTGCTTGTCGTCGGTGGTGGTTCGAATCTTGTCGTCGGTGACGATGTCTCCGGTCTCGTCGCTGTGGTGCCGGTGGCCGGCACGCCACCGTCCGTCGTCGGAGTGGACGCCGGGGGTGAGGTTGTCGTCAGAGCCGCCGCCGGGACGGTATGGGACGATCTCGTGGCCTGGACCGTGGCCCAGGGTGACGCCGGTTACGGCGGCCTGGAGTGTCTCTCCGGCATCCCCGGCACCGTCGGCGCCGCCCCGGTGCAGAACATCGGTGCGTACGGTGCCGAGGTCTCCCGCTGTCTCCACCGTGTCCAGCTGCTGGACAGGTCCACCGGTGAACTGGCCTGGGTGGAACCGGGCTCCCTCGACCTGGCGTACCGGTACTCGAACCTGAAGTTCACCGCCCGTGGTGTCGTCACCGCTGTGGAGTTCCGCCTGACGACCGACGGTCTCTCCGCCCCCCTGCGCTTCGGCGAGCTGGCCCGCCGACTGGGCGTCAGCGAGAAGGAGCCTGCTCCGCGGCGTCCTGTCAGGAATGTCAGGGAGGCGGTCCTGGAGCTGCGGCGCGGCAAGGGCATGGTCCTCGACCCGGCCGACCATGACACCTGGTCGGCGGGGTCGTTCTTCACCAATCCTGTGGTGGAGGGGGAGGACGCCAGGGACGCCGTGGCAGCGAAGGTCACGGCCCGGTGCGGGGCCGCGGTGGCCGGGTCGATGCCCTGTTACCCGGTCACGGTTCCCTCCGGTCCCCGTGACGGCGGGGCCGGCGGGACTGACGGCGGTGAGGCCGCACCCGCGTTCAAGTTCTCCGCCGCCTGGCTGATAGAACACGCCGGTTTCCCGAAAGGGTGGCAGGTCCCGGCCGCGCAGGGCGGCACCGGGAGGGCGGGACTGTCGACGAAACACACTCTCGCGCTGACGAACCGGGGCGGGGCGTCCTGCAGCGACATCGTCGCTCTTGCGGTGGCGGTGCGTGACGGGGTCCGCGAGGCCTTCGGTGTGAGTCTCGTCCCCGAACCCGTGTGGGTCGGTGTGACACTGCCGGAGTAGCTCCCCGGACGTAACATGGGCGGTCATGCGCGTCGCGATGATCTCCATGCACACCTCACCCCTGGAACAGCCCGGGATCGGGGACGCCGGGGGCATGAACGTCTACATCCGTAACGTCGCCTCCCATCTTGCTTCCCACGGGGCGCAGGTCGACGTGTTCACCAGGGCGACCAGGGCGTCCCAGGGGGAGGTAGTAGAGGTTGAACCGGGGTTCCGGGTCATCAACTGTGTCTCGGGCCCTTTCGAGGGACTGCCGAAGGAGTCACTGCCCACCCAGCTGGCGGCGTTCACCGGATCGGTCATCGCGTTCGTCCGGTCCGAGGCGCAGGGCAGTGCCGGGGGCGGGGCGGGTCAACGCACGACCTGCGGGCGTACGGGTGCGGGAGCCTATGATCTCATCCACTCGCACTACTGGCTGTCCGGGCAGGTCGGTTGGCTGCTGCGCGACCTGTGGGGGGTGCCGCTGGTGCACACCGCACACACCTGGGCCGCGGTGAAGAACCTCGGGCTGGCGGCGGGGGACACCCCTGAACCGGAGTCCCGGCGCATCTGTGAGCAGCAGATCGTGGACAACGCCGACAGGATCATCGTGAACACGGAGGACGAGTCAGCGGCCATTGTGGAGGCCTACGACGCCGACCCCCGCCGTATCTCGGTCATCGCCCCGGGGGTGGATGTCGGCAGGTTCACTCCGGGATCTGACCGTGCCACCGAACGTGCCCGCCGCGAACTCGGCATTCCCCTGCGAGCCAAGGTCATCGCCTTCATCGGGCGACTGCAGGCGCTCAAGGGTCCCCATGTGCTCCTGCGCGCGGCGGCGGAGCTCATCCGTCGTCATCCGGAGCAGAACATCCGTGTCGTCATCTGCGGTGGACCGTCGGGAACGGGTCTGGAGAGGCCTGACGAACTCCACGATCTCGCGGCGTCACTGGGGGTGTCGGGGTACGTGCGCTTCCTGTCGCCGCGTCCTCCCGAGGAACTCGTGACCGTGTACCAGGCGGCGGACATCATCGCGGTCCCCAGCTACAACGAATCCTTCGGGCTGGTGGCCCTGGAGGCCCAGTCGTCGGGGACGCCGGTCGTCGCCGCCAGGGTCGGTGGGCTGCCCCTCACCGTGGCTGAGGGGACGAGCGGTCTGCTTGTCGACGGCCATGACCCGGAAGTGTGGGCGAAGGCACTGGAGGAGCTGGTCCTCGACGACAAGCTGCGTATCGCAATGGGTGCCGCGGCTCCCGCCCACGCGTTGACCTATTCCTGGGACTCGACGGTCGAGAAGCTGCTCGACGTGTACACGGAGGTTCTCGGGGACGGGGTCGTGGATTCACCGTTCCGTGCCGCCCACGGGGTACCGCAGGGTCCCCTGTGATCCGGGTCCGCTCCAGGGCCGGCAGGGGTCCGCTCAGGGGCAGGCAGGGGTCTGCGCGGGGTCCTGCGGGGAACGCCGGTGGCGGGCCCGGTCCCGGGGTAGATTCGGGGGTATGGAACTCGCACAGTTGACGGACCTGCTGGATGCCGCGCTCGGAGGTCCGGACGGTGACCCGGAGCGCGGGGGAACCGGGTACACGGTCTCCAACGGCATTGCGGTGGTCGCGTTGCCGGGGGAGCGGAGACTGAAGACGAACACCCTGTTCATCCCCCAGGACAACGGGGTGAGGGTGGAGGCTTTCGTCTGCCGCGCCGTCGAGGAGAACGAGGCGGAGGTCTACCGGCTGCTTCTGCAGCACAACCGGAAGACCTTCGGTGTCCACTACACCCTGGACAACAACTCCGACATCTACCTGGCGGGCCAGTTCACCGACGCGCTCACCCCAGACGACGTGCAGGTGATCCTCGGCACCGTGCTGGAGCTGGCGGACGGAGACTTCAACCGGATCCTCGAGACAGGGTTCGAGAGCTCTATCCGCAGGGAGTGGGAGTGGCGTCTCAAGCGTGGTGAGTCGACCCGGAACCTGCAGGCGTTCGGGAAGCTGCGTCCGTCTGACGGTGCCGGGAACGGGCAGGGGCAGCAGAGGCCGGGGGAGCAGGGGCCGGGGGAGCAGGGGGAGGACGCCACGGTGGAGGACGGGGCCTCCGTCCCGGTTCCCGGCCGGGGAGCGCCGGTTCCACCGTCGTCCTAACAGGCGTCCGGTCCCCTTTCCGTGACAGCGGTCGGGCTCCGGTTGTGTCCCTGGTGTCGGGGAGACGGCGGACTCGACCGCCCGGACGCGTGGGCACCCGCCTCTGCACCCGCGGTCTGGCGTGGCACAATAGGGCCCATGAGTGATTCGAGCAACGGCACCCTGATTCTGCTGCGCCACGGCCAGAGTCAGTGGAACGCCTCCAACCAGTTCACAGGATGGGTCGACGTCGATCTGACGGACCAGGGCCGGGAGGAGGCCCGCAACGCCGGACGTCTCATCGCAGATGCAGGTCTGGAACCGCAGGTCCTGTACACCTCTCTGCTGCGTCGCGCCATCACTACCGCGCACATCGCACTCGACACCGCCGACCGGCTGTGGATCCCGGTGGTCCGCGACTGGAGGCTCAACGAGCGTCACTACGGTGCACTCCAGGGACTCAACAAGGCGGAGACCAAGGAGAAGTACGGGGAGGACCAGTTCATGGCGTGGCGGCGCAGCTATGACACTCCGCCGCCGGAACTCGACGACAAGTCGGAGTACTCCCAGGCAGGTGACCCCCGCTACGCCGGTCTGGAGAACCCGCCGCGTACCGAGTGCCTGCTCGACGTGGTGAAGCGGTTCGTTCCCTACTTCACGGTGGAGATCCTCCCCCGCCTGGAGGCCGGGGAGACGGTACTGGTGGCCGCGCACGGAAACTCCCTGCGCGCTCTGGTCAAACACCTCGACAAGATTTCCGACGAGGACATTGCCGGGCTGAACATCCCCACCGGCATCCCGCTGGTGTACCGGTTCGCCCCGGACGGGACGGTGACCAACCCGGGTGGGGAGTACCTGGATCCTGACGCCGCGGCCGCAGGTGCCGCCGCTGTCGCCGCCCAGGGCGGAAAGTAGTCGGGGAGGGGGGACGTGGGGACGACATCGGCACTGCTCGTCGGTGCCCTGATCGGCATCGTCGTGACCGCCCTGGCGGCACTGGCCGTGGCCCTCGTCCGTCGGCGTGCCCGCCACCGGGCACGCGAACACGCCAGACAGGACAACGCCCGGCGCATCGCCGAGGGGATCGCACACAACCAGTTGTCCACGGTGGCCCAGGTCATGCACTTCGCCCTCGACACCGCCCCCACCGGTGTCGCCGTGGTCGACACCCGGCAGGACCTTGTCCTGGCGAACCGTGCTGCCGGGGAACTCGGTGTGGTGGAGGACCGTGCACTGTCACCGCAGGTGTGGCGCCTGGCGGAGCGGGTATTCGACGACAGTGAACCCCGGGAACTCGTCTACCGTCCCGAGTCGACGGGTCCCCGGGACCGTCCACTGTTCTCGGTCCTGTGCAGGGTTCGCCAGCTCACCTCCGCGGACGACCGCTTTGTGGTGGTCTATGCCTGGGACAACTCCGAGAACGTGAGGATGGAGTCCGCCCGGCGGGACTTCGTCGCCAATGTCTCCCACGAGCTGAAGACCCCGGTCGGGGCGATTTCACTGCTTGTGGAGGCACTGGTCGAGGCAGAGGATGATCCGGCGTCCGTCTCCTATTTCGCGGAGAAGCTGCAGAAGGAGACCGTCCGGATGTCCACGATGATCAGCGAACTGATAACCCTGTCGAAGCTCCAGGGTGCGGCGTCCCTGCCGGATCCCCGTCCCGTGGAGGTGGATGACGTCATCGACGCCGCGGTGGCACGGTCGCGGGCCATCGCGGAGATGCACGGCATCGAGCTGAAGACCGACGCCCCCTCGGGGGCGCGGTTGCTCGGTGACGAGTCACTGCTTGTGTCGGCGGTGTCGAACCTCATCACCAATGCGGTGAACTACTCCCCGGAGGAGACCCCGGTCTCGGTGACCAGGGCAGTCAAAGGTGAATCCGTGGTGATCAGGGTCACCGACCACGGCATCGGGATCGCACCGCGTGACCAGGAGCGGGTCTTCGAACGGTTCTACCGGGTGGACCAGGCACGGTCGCGGAGTACCGGGGGTACGGGGCTGGGACTGTCGTTGGTCAAGCACACGGTGATCAACCACGGCGGCAATGTGTCCCTGTGGTCGCGTCCCGGTACCGGTTCCACGTTCGCACTGGAGTTCCCCGTGTACCACGGTGAGGCGGCAGATGAACCCGACGAGGTCCCGACCCCGGAGAAACTGACCTCTGCCGATCTCGTCGATGACGGGACGGTGGACTCCACCCCGGGCCCGGAACCTTCCGGAGACGCCGTGAGCAACACCGGAGACCGGCCTGCCGACCGACCCGACGACCGACCCGACGACCCGGAGGTGACGGGCAGATGAACTCGTGGAGACGTTCGGGCAAAGTCACAGAGAATTTACCGGGAAGTTACGGAGAAGACAGGGTGAACCCCCAGCGACCTGCCGCGACGCCCCCTGAGCGACGCCTAGACTCGACGACCGTGAACAGCACGCCGCACGTACTCATCGTCGAAGACGAAGAGTCACTGTCCGAACCTCTGGCATTTCTTCTCGAGCGGGAAGGCTTCGTGGTGACGACCGCCGCTGACGGACCGACAGCTCTGGAGGTCTACACTGCGGCTGCGGGACCGGGGCACCCGTCCGGGCCGGTGGACATCGTCCTGCTTGACCTGATGCTCCCCGGCATGTCCGGCACAGAGGTGTGCAGGCAACTGCGCACAGTCTCCCCGGTGCCCGTGATCATGGTCACCGCACGGGACAGTGAAATAGACAAGGTCGTGGGACTGGAACTCGGAGCCGACGACTACGTCACCAAGCCGTACTCCGCCAGAGAACTCATCGCCAGAATCCGCGCCGTCCTGCGGCGGGGAGGGGAAGGTGCCTCCGACGACAGCGGTTCGACCGTCCTGCGGGCGGGACGGGTCACCATGGACGTCGACCGGCACACCGTGACAGTGGCGGGTGAGGAGATCTCACTGCCGCTGAAAGAGTTCGACCTGCTCGAATACCTGCTGAGCAACGCAGGTCGGGTGCTGACCCGGGCCCAGCTCATAGACAGGGTGTGGGGATCGGACTACGTCGGGGACACGAAGACCCTCGACGTCCACGTCAAGAGGCTGCGGGGCAAAATCGAGGAGGACCCCTCCCATCCGGTGCAGCTCCTCACCGTCCGGGGCCTGGGTTACAAGTTCGCCTGACCTGCGGCGTCGCCGGCGACATGGTTCCGTACAGGACGCGCCGGACAGTGGCGCCGCCGGCACATTCTCACCTTCCGGCGTGCGCGGCGACCGTCGCCGGATGGATGGTCAGCAGCGGCAGTCCCGACGGCGACAGCCCGGCCCCCTCTGCCGTGGAGCTGATCAGCGACTGCCGGACCCGGCAGTGTTCCGCCACAACCTCATAGGCCTCCGGGCCGATGAGTTCCCGCAGCTCCTCGGCGCAGGACTCCCACAGGCCGGTCGACCCGCTGTGGCATGCGGGGTCGGAGGTGCAGTACCAGTCGAAGTCCTCACCGCCGGGGCCCCAGCCCCTCCGGGTGTACTCGGTCACTGTCGTCCTGACCATCTCCACCCCGTCCGGCCTGGTCTCCCGCTCCTCCAGTCGGCGAAGCGGCAGCTGCCAGCACACCTCAGGCTTGGCCACGGTGAGCGGCACCCCGTGGCGTAGCGCCCACCCGTGGAGCGCACAGCCGGCACCCCCGGGGAATCCGGCCCGGTTGGCGAAGACACAGGCGCCGCGGATGACCCGGGTCTTGAGGGCGGGTTCGGGCTCCCCGGTCTCCTCGTCGTCGAGTTCATCCCACACCAGCCAGGGCTCGGGGCCGGGATCGCCCGTGGAGTCGCCGTCCCTTTCAGTGTCTCCAGTGTCTGTGTCGGCGCCTCTGTCGGCGTCTCTGTCGGCGAGTGCGAGGACCTCCCGTCGCAGCTGCCAGTCCTCGTCCGTGAGCTGGCGGGCGATCTCCGTGAGCGCACCGTGGTCGTCCTCGTCGGTGAGGAATGCGCCGTGCACGCAGCAGCCGACATCCGGGTTCGCCGTGTCGATCCCGCGGCAGGTGCCGGTGCCGAACCTGCAACGGTAGGTGGAGGTCAACCAGGTCAGGTCGACCTGGATGATGTGTTCCGGGTCGGCGGGGTCGATGAACTCGAGCCATTCCCGGGGATGGTCCGCCGGCATTTCGTGTCCGTCTCGGACGGAAAGGTCGGCGGGAGTGCCCTCAGGGTAGCCGGTGGCGAGCAGACGGGCCGGATCAGTCACGGATACCACTCTAGGCCGGGGTCGGTGTCACCCGGATGACAGCGGTGGTCCACCGGTCCCGCTATCCTGGAAGCTGTGCGATTAGGCGTCCTTGATGTGGGAAGTAACACGGTCCACCTCGTGGTGGTGGACATGGCCCCCGGCGGCCCTCCGACACCGATGAGCAACTGGAAGACCCCGATGCGCCTGGTCGAGTACCTCGACAAGGACGGTGCCATCACCGGAAAAGGGTCGAAGAAGCTCATCAAGGGAGTCGGTCTGGCCCGGGAGATGGCCGAACAGTTCCACTGCGATGAGCTGCTTCCGTTCGCGACGTCCGCGCTGCGGTCGGCGAGCAACTCCGAGAAGGTCCTGGACACCGTGGAGAACGAGACCGGGGTACGCCTCAACATCCTCTCCGGACCGTCCGAGGCCAGACTGACTTTCCTCGCCGTCCGTCGGTGGTACGGCTGGTCGGCCGGCCGCATCTGCGACCTCGACATCGGTGGCGGGTCCCTCGAGATGTCCGTGGGAGTCAATGAAATGCCGGATGTGGCCGAGTCCGTGAACCTCGGTGCCGGCAGGCTCACCCATGACTGGTTCGAGACAGACCCGCCGAGCCGACGGGAGATCCGGGAACTCGCGGAGTACATCGACGACACGCTGGACGCCCCGGCGAAGAAGCTGAGGGACGCCGGACCGGTGGATCTCGCGGTCGGAACCTCGAAGACTTTCCGCATGCTGGCGAGACTGACAGGTGCGGCGCCCAGTTCAGCAGGTCCCCGTGTGCGCCGCGTTCTGACCAGACCCGGCCTACGCCAGCTGACGGCGTTCATCTCACGGATGACCGCGGCGGACCGTGCCGAACTTGAAGGGGTCAGCGCCGACAGGTCGCACCAGATCGTCGCCGGCGCTCTCGTCGCCGAGGCTGCGATGCGGCACCTGGGAATCGAACAGCTTCAGATGTGTCCCTGGGCACTCCGGGAAGGAGTGATCCTGCGGCGGGCGGACGCCGGAGACGGTGTCTCCGGTTTCATGGTCGACGGGTGACCGTGTCTCCGCGGCCGCGGAGGTATCGGTCGTGAAGTACAGTGACCTGTGTGGACCTGTGTGGACCTCTGTGGCAACCGGGGCTGTGCCTGCTGCAGTGGCCGGTGTGATGTGAGTTGACTGACGACGTCTGTAGAGTGATGAACCTGTAACACGAGCCTGGACCGGGTACGCACACCGGTGCGCAGGTGACCTGAGACTGATGGGAATCAAGGATGAGTGAGAAGTTGACGGTCGCGGAGCTTCTGGCCCGCAATGCAAAGGCCGGTGGGAAGAACGCCTCCGACCGGCCCCGTCGACGTCGCAACCTCGATGAGGGGGGCATCTCCGTATCGGAGTTGACCGGGTCCATCCCCGTCGTCAGGGTCGACGGTGACGAGGCGCAGGGATCCGGGAGCTCCGGCGACGCGACCCGTATCCACGGGGGACACGAGGCGGACCCGGTGCTGCCGGTGCCGCGTTCAGGGACCGCCGCTCCCGAGGGGTCCGACGGCTCTGCCCCGGTGAAGCGCGTCGGCGAGTACGACCAGCAGCCCACCGTGGTCCAGGCTGTCGTCCCCGACTCCCTGCTGGAAAGCCCCGCACCTGCCGCACAGGTCCCGGCCGAGGCCCCGGAAGAGTCTCAGGAAGAGTCCCCGGAGGAGTCTCAGGAGCCGGTTTCTGAGGACGCTCCGGCTGACGGTACCCCGCAGGACGCCGATGCCGGGGAAGATGCCGGGGATGCGGCGGCCACGGCGGCGCAGTCGGACACGGCGGTCACCGGGGACATTCCGGACGCCCCGGTCACCACCGCGGCCGCTGAGGTGGCTGAAGTGGCAGACACCGCCGGGCCGGAGGAGGACACCGATCCGTCGGCAGGTCAGCCTGCGGCGGATTCCACGGCGGTTCCCGTGACGGTGGCCGAGGACGAGGTAGTCGAATACGAGGACGACACGATCTCCTGGCCGGCGATGATCGGTCAGGCACTGTTCGCCGTCGTCGTCGGCGTCCTGATCTTCTTCGGGTTCACCGTGCTTTGGGACCGTCTCGGTACCGCGCTGGTGCTCGCGATGGCACTGGTGGTCACCTTCGTCTGTGTCGGAGTGGTGCATGCCCTCCTCCGGCACCGTGACACCCTGCTGCTGGTGCTGACCTTCGTCGTCGGCCTGGCGCTGACAGTGGGACCGCGGCTCATTCTCGCGCTCTGACACTGTCCGGAACGGATGCAGAAGCCGCCCCGGGTGGCTGCACGACGGCCGGGCCTGGCACTCTGGGGGGTATGACCAGAATCGCAATCATCGGCGGCGGGAACATCGGCGAGGCCCTGGCATCGGGCCTTGTCGCGGACAGGACCGGAGCCGCGGCGGACATCAGCCCGCAGGACGTGACGGTCGTCGACCACCACGAGTCCCGCCTCAACCATCTCCACGACACCTACGGGGTGGCGACCACCGACGACGCCACCGAGGCTGTCACGGAAGCGGACATCGTGGTCATCGCGGTGAAACCCTATGCGGTGTCCACGGTCCTCGAGGAAATCTCCGCGACCCTGGACTCCAATGACTCGGAGACCGTGGTGGTGTCTGTGGCGGCAGGAGTGACACTGGCGTCCATGGAGAACGCCCTGGCGGCCGGGGTGCCGGTCGTCCGTGTCATGCCGAACACCCCGATGCTCGTCGGCAAAGGTATGAGCGCTGTCGCCGGCGGAAGGTTCGCCCGCCGGGAGCAGGTGGAGGCTGTCAGGGACCTGCTCGGGGCGGTGGGAACCGCGGTGATCGTGGCAGAGAAGGACATGGACGCCGTGACTGCGGTCTCGGGTTCCGGGCCCGCCTACATTTTCCTGGTGTCCGAGGCGCTGGTGGAGGCGGGCGTCCATCTCGGACTGACGAGGGATGTCGCCACCCGGCTCGCGAACGCCACCGTCGAAGGTGCCGCCGCGATGCTCGTAGAGGGCGGAAGCTCGGCGGCGGAGCTGAGGGGCAACGTCACCAGTCCCGGCGGCACCACCGCCGCAGCGGTCCGAGCGCTGGAGGAGAACGGACTGCGTGCCGCCTTCTACCGGGCGACGGAGGCCTGTGCACGTCGCTCCGCGGAGCTGGGCAGGCCGGCCGTCGAGGAGGACTGAGCAGGCGTTGCCGTGCCTGGCGGCGGAGCGCGCACCGGCAGGGGTGGAGGATGTCACCCCCGCGACATCGGGGTGTCACCGGCATATGCCCGGAACGGGTGTCCCACGGGTGTCATTCATCCCGTCGTATCGCACCAGTCACAGTGATAACGCTAGTATGGTCCCAACGCTCCGTGTGTTTCGCTCTGCAGGAGGGGAAGCCTGCAGCGCACGGAGCCGTCGTGAGGATGGAACAGTATGGCTAGTAACGGCAACGGCACATTCCTGACGGTCGCGGAGGTCGCAGACCTGATGCGGGTGTCGAAGATGACCGTCTACCGGCTCGTTCACGCCGGTGAACTGCCGGCGGTGCGGGTGGGTCGGTCTTTCCGCGTGCATGAACAGGCGGTCGAGGACTACCTCGGCTCGTCGATCTACAATGCGGACCAGGTCGGCTGAATTCTCGACGGTACCCTGCTGATCCTCGTGCGCTCCCGCGCCACCGGACCCCTTCCCCACAACGGCTGTGACGCCCGTGGAAGAAGGGGTCTTTTGTTTCGCGGCACGTGGGGACGATAGACTGGAAGCCATTCGTGTCGGTTCGGTCTCGGATTGGTCCTTGCCGCTACCGGCCGGCTGTGGCTGTCCCCCCTGTGGGAACGTCCGTGAACAGGTGGCCGGGTACCGACCACAAGTTGTCCGTTACCGAAGCATTGACGAGGAGGACCTATGGGTTCTGTCATCAAGAAGCGCCGCAAGCGCATGTCGAAGAAGAAGCACCGCAAGATGCTTCGCCGTACCCGCGTTCAGCGCCGGAAACTCGGCAAGTAGGGGAGAGCGCCGCTGCGGCGGTGCCTTCTCCGACCAGTACAGAGGCGTGGCCCCGGTGTGCACCCCGTCTCCTATACACATCTTGATGTGTGGGGCTTGTCTCCTTTTTTCCTTTCAATTTGTGTTCAAAGGAATAACCGGGGCCCGGGGGCGCGCCGTTGCTCCCCCCCCCTCCCCCCCCCCCCCCTCCGGCCCGCGGCCCGCCCCCCCCCTCACTCTCCATCCCTTCCGCGCGCCTTCCGCCCCACCCCCGCCTCG
>LT160592.1:76673-913039 GCA_900049755.1 Corynebacterium provencense | reverse complement strand
GTCGTCCGTGACCGAAGCAGGGACGAGGAGGCCCTGTGGGTCCGGTCGACAAGACGCGCGGCAGGCGCATGGCGAAGAAGAAGCCCCGCAAGTTGCTGCGCCGTCCCCGCGTTCGGCGCCGGAACCCGGGCAAGGGGGGGGGAGCGCCGCGGGGTGTCTCTTATCCCCATCTAGATGTGTATAGGAGACGGGGTGTGCACCGGGGCCACGCCTCTGTATGTCAGCAGGATCTGTGCGTGCAGCCGGACACCGTTGACACCGGAAACACCGTCGTCGACGGGAACGGACTAGTCTCGGCGGTGTGAATGAAGCCGATGTCACCGTCACCCTCCTCGTGCGGAGCACCTGCGGATCCTGCGCCAGAGTGCGGGGACAGATCACCCCGCTCTGCGGACAGCTCGGTGTCCTGCTCGAGGTCGTGGACGTGGACTCCGAGACGGCACTGGCCGTCGAGTTCGGGGACCGGGTCCCTGTCGTCCTCGTCGACGACGAGGAGGTCGCCTGCTGGGAGATCGACGATGAAGAACTGGTGGAGGCGGTGACCCGTGCCCGGAGTGCATCCGGAACCGTGCCCGGTACAGTCACCGGCAGCTGACCGGGGTACCGGCGGGTGTGCGGCCGGCAGGTCATATCGCCCACCCCTGCGCTTTGGACGTGGGGGCTTCCAACAGATACCGTATATACCCGTTGACAACCTGTCCCCGTCGTCGGCCCCGCCGACGACGGTGACGCACTCGAGCCGCGCATCGCGAACACAGGAGGCGGAACGCCCATGGCCGGACTGGGTATGACCGGGCCCGCAGCGGTCCTCCTTGTCGGGCTCTCCTTCCGATCTGCACCCGTGCCGGTGCTGGAGAAGGCGTCCGCCGCCGCCACGGACCTGGCCGCGCTGGAGCATGACCTGCTCGACGGTGACTGTGTCACCGAGGCACTCGTACTCTCCACCTGCAACCGCATGGAGTTCTACGTGGCCACCACCGCCTTCCACCCCGCACTGGACCATGTGGTCGAGACCGTCGCCGACCATGCCGGCATCCCCGCCACCGACCTGGAGCCCTACCTCTACGTGAGGTACGCCGACAAGGCTGCCGAGCACATGCTCACCGTGGCCTCCGGTCTGGACTCGATGGTCGTGGGGGAGCAGCAGGTCATCGGCCAGCTGCGGAACGCGTACCACACTGCGGACGACAACGGCACCGTGGGCAGTGCCCTGCACGAGCTCACCCAGCGGGCCCTGCGTACCGGCAAGAGGGTGCACACCGAGACCGAGGTGGATGTCGCCGGGTCATCGATGGTGAGTTTCGCCCTCGGCCACGCGGTGGAGGAACTCGGCGTCCCCGACATGACGGGACGCCGTGCCCTGGTCGTGGGGGCAGGGGCGATGGCGTCCCTGGCGTCCACCTGGCTCGGCAGGGCCGGCGTGTCACACGTCACGGTGGCGAACCGGACGCTCAGCCGCGCCGAAAATCTGGCCGACCACGCCCGGCAGGCCGGCGTGTCCGCCTCCGCTGTACCGCTGTCCGGGATCCCCGGCGTTCTGCAGGACGTGGATCTCGTGGTCTCGGCCACCGGTGCCGTCGGCACCGTCATCACGGGGGAGGATGTCCGGGCCGCGCAGACCGTGCGACCGCACGACATGGTGCTCGTCGACCTGTCGATGCCCCGCGACATCGACGATTCCGTGGTCAGCGAGGAAGGATCCGGTGCGGACAGGGCAGACGTGAACATCCGTCTGCTGAACATCGAGGAACTGACCACCCTCGCCGGGGAAGGTACCCGGGACGAGGACGCCGCACGTCAGGTCGTCCGCGAGGAACTGGACGAATACCTCGAACAGGTCCGGGTACAGTCTGTCGTCCCCACGGTCAAGGCACTGCGTCAGCGGGCGTCCGACGTCATCGACGACGAACTCGGCCAGCTGATGCGCCGGACCCCCGGAATGACCGACCAGGAACGCGCCGAGGTCACCCGGACCGTCCGCCGCGTGGTGGACAAGATCCTCCACACCCCGACCGTGCAGGTCAAGAAGCTCAGCAGCGCCGGCGGGAGTGTGAACTACGCTGAAGCACTCGCCGTGCTGTTCAATCTCCCCGCCGGTTCCTCGGCACCGGTGTCACGGTCGGTGGAACCCGGTGACGCAGGCCTCGCCCGCATCGGCAACATGATCACCGGAGAGGCCTCATGACCGCCGGCAACCTGACCGGGCCCCGTCCCGGCCGTTCCGCCGGGCGCACCTTCCTCGTCGGTACCCGGGCGTCGACCCTCGCCTCCACGCAGGCGGGAACAGTGCGGGACGCCCTGATCGACCGGGGAACACCCGCCGAACTCCACTTCGTTCACACCCCGGGAGACGCCTCCCAGAAAGCACAGACACCTGTCGCCCGCATCGGCGTCGGTGTGTTCACCGAAACCCTGCGTAACGCGCTGGCGGCGGGAGAGTGCGACGTCGCAGTCCACTCGTTCAAGGACCTGCCCACCGCTCCTGACCCCCGCTTCATCGCCGTCGTCCCGCCCCGGGTCGACCCGCGGGAGGTTCTCGTCAGCAACGGTGACCTGACGCTGCGGGAACTGCCCCGGGGAGCCAGGGTAGGCACCGGGGCACCCCGGAGGGTGTCACAGATCCGTGCACTGCGCCCGGACGTGGAATGCGTGGGACTGCGCGGAAACATCGACACCCGGATGAGCCGGGTCGGCGACGGTCCGGAGGATCTCGCGGCCGTCGTTCTCGCCCGCGCCGGACTGGAGCGGGTCGGGCGTCTGGACCGCGCGGCCGAGACCGTCTCCGTCACCGACATCATGCCGGCGCCCGCACAGGGCGCACTGTGCGTGGAGGTACGGGCAGACGACGCCGCCGCAGTTGAGGCGGTCCGCCACCTCGACGACCCGGTGTCCCACGCCAGGGCCGTCGCCGAGAGAGCGGTGCTGGCCACCCTCGAGGCGGGGTGCACCGCCCCGGTGGGTGCCTTCTCCACCCTGGAGGACGGCGTCCTGACCCTGCAGGCCGGAGTGTTCGCCCTGGACGGGTCCACCAGCCTGGTCCGTACGATCTCCGGCCCGGTGGACGCCACCGGCGCAGGCCCCGGAGATGCTCACGGTGGCGGTGAGGACGACGGCACAGACGCCGGGGAGGGCGTGGTTCACCCTGACCCGCAGCATGCCGCGGCAGAACTGGGCAGGACACTCGGCACCCGACTACTTGAGGCGGGGGCAGCCTCAGTGATCGCCACAGCCGGGCCGTTGTGACCCCCGCCGACCGACGACCCGCCTCCCCGCAACCCCCATCTTCCCTTTCCCACCGGCCGGAACAGCCGTCCGGTCCGGGAGCTCCAACGAGAAAGACCCCGATGACCTCTGCCGGTAATGCCCACGGAAACGGACGAGTGCTCTTCGTCGGCGCCGGTCCGGGCAACCCTGAACTCCTGACCGTGCGGGCCCGCGAAATCCTCGAGCACACGGTGCATGCGTGGGTCGATCCAGCTGTACCCGAGTCCGTCCGCACCCTCATCGCCGCCGCCGAACCCGTGTCCGCCGAGAAGCGTGAGCGGGCGGAGAAACAGTGGCGTGCAGAAGCCGAGGCGGCGAAGGAGTCCGGCAGTCGTCGGCGTCCTCCCCGCCCCACGGCACTCACTGCCGCGGAGATCGTGCTCACCGCCCCCGGATCCGGCGTGGTGACCGGGCCTGATGCCGGCGCCGGCACTGGCACAGGGTCGGCCACCGGGTCGGCCACCGGACCCGCACCGGCCCTCGGCCTCCCCGCCCCCGTGCCCCCCCCCCCCCCCCCTGCTTCCCGCCGGGGGGCTGCGCGTTTCCGTCCCTGCGCCGCCCCCCGCCCCGCCCCCTGTCTCTAATACCCATCAGGTCGGCCACCGGGTCGGCCACCGGACCCGCACCGGAACAGGCCGTCGCGTCCTCCGCCGCCGGAGAACCGACGACCGCCACGCTTCCGGACGTCCCCGCCTCACGCAGCGGCTGCAACGGTCCGGACCTCACCGTCCCGGATGTCGGTGCGCACGCCCTGGCGGCGGACATGGTCGCCAGGGTGCGCAACGGGGAGAATGTGGTGCGGCTCGTCGCAGGTAACCCCGTCGACAACCCGGCCGTCCTCCGCGAACTGAGGGAGGTGGCCGCGCTGGGCGCCGAGTTCGAGGTCATCCCGGGAATGACCGGAGCCTCCGCCCTGCCCGCGTACAACGGCATCCCCACCGGTGACGGCTACACCGCCGTAGATCTCCGCGGCGGTCTCACGGGAGTGGACTGGGCAGCCGTCGCCGCCGCACCGAAACCGCTGATCGTCACTGTTGTCCCCACCGACCTGGCCCCCGTGGCCCGGGAGCTGAAAGGGCACGGGGTACCCGGAACCACCCCGGCCACCGTCACGGTGCACGCCACCACCCGGCGCCAGAAATCCTGGGACGTCACCCTCGACACCCTCAAGTCCGTCGTCGCCGCCTCCGGACCGCTGGCCAAGGAGGGGGAGATGCCTGAGGAACTCGTCGTCACCCTCGGGACCGCTGCATCCGGCAGATCGAAGTACTCGTGGTGGGAGAACCGGGCCCTGTACGGGTGGAATGTCCTGGTGCCTCGCGCGAAGGCGCAGGCCGGGCCGATGAGCACCCGGCTGGCCTCCCACGGTGCGATCCCCATCGAGGTCCCGACGATCTCCATGGAACCGCCCCGCAGTCCGGCCCAGATGGAGCGGGCGGTCAAGGGACTGGTCGACGGACGTTACCAGTGGATCGTCTTCACCTCCGTCAACGCGGTGAAGGCCGTGTGGGAGAAGCTCCGCGAGTTCGGCCTGGACGCCAGGGCCCTGGCAGGGGTGTCTGTCGCCGCGGTCGGTGAGAAGACCGCCCAGGCGGTCCGCGACCTCGGGATCACCCCCGAACTGCTGCCCAGGGCCAACGCCCGCAACGCCGCCGGGCTCGTCGACGTCTTCCCTCCCTACGATGCCGACCTCGACCCCGTGGACCGGGTCCTGCTTCCCCGCGCGGACATCGCCACGGACACCCTCGTCGACGGTCTCATCGACCTCGGCTGGTCCGTCGAGGACGTGGTGGCATACCGCACGGTGCGTGCCGCCCCGCCAAGTCAGGAGATCCGCGACATGATCAAGTCCGGTGGTTTCGACGCGGTGTGCTTCACCTCCTCGTCGACGGTGAAGAACCTCGTCGGTATCGCCGGCAAGCCGCACACCAGGACGATCATCGCCTGCATCGGACCGGTGGCCGCGAGGACCGCCGAGGAGCACGGACTGCGGGTCGACGTGATGCCTGAGGTCGCCGGAGTACCGGAACTGGTCGATGCCCTGGCCGAGCACGTCGCGGCCCTGCGCGCGCCCTGCGCGCGGCCGATCAGCTGCCGCCCCCGCGTAAGCGGCGTCGTCGCCGGCGCACGCCGCACAACGGTCAGTGACCCGAGTCCCGACCCGGACCCCGGGCGTACCATCGGCACCATGACTGAGTTCTCGACCACGTCCGTTGCCGGTTCCGGCTCCGGAGACGTTCCCGGAGAAGTTTTCGGGGCACTGCCCGGCACTACCCCGACCGACACCTACGGCGTACCTGCACCGGTGCGCCGCCCCCGCCGCCTGCGTTCCAGCCGGGTGATGCGCGATTTCGTCGCTGAGACGCACCTCGACCCGGCCCAGTTCGTCCTCCCGGTGTTCATCGCCGAGGGTATCGACTCCCCCCGGGAGATAAGTTCCATGCCCGGCGTGTACCAGCACACCGAGGCGTCCCTTCTCAGGGCGGCGGAGGAGGCGGTGGCCGCGGGCGTCGGGGCTCTGGACGTCTTCGGCGTCCCCGCCCCCGGGCACAAGGACGCCACGGGGTCGCAGGCCTGGGCGTCCGACGGGATCCTCAACAGGGGTGTGGCGGCTCTGCGCCGGGAGTTCGGCGACGACCTCCTCGTCATCGCGGACACCTGTCTCGACGAGTTCACCGACCACGGTCACTGCGGTGTCCTGGCCACCGACAGCCACGGCAACACGGTGGTGGACAATGACGCCACGCTTCCGCTCTACGCGGCCATGGCGGTGAGCCAGGCCCGCGCCGGCGCGCACGTCGTCAGCCCGTCCGGGATGATGGACGGTCAGATCCGGGTGGTCCGCGCCGCCCTCGACGCCGAAGGATTCAGCGACGTCAGCATCCTCGCCTACTCCGCGAAGTACGCCGGAGCTTTCTACGGTCCCTTCCGCGAGGCCGTCCAGTCGACGCTGCAGGGCGACAGGAAGACCTACCAGCAGGATCCGCGCAATGCCCGTGAAGCGCTCATGGAGGTCGACCTCGACATCAGTGAGGGCGCGGACATGGTGATGGTGAAGCCTGCCATGCCGTACCTCGATGTACTGCGTCAGGTTGCCGACCACTCGACGGTCCCTGTCGCGGCGTACCAGGTCTCCGGCGAGTACGCGATGATCACCGCGGCGGCCGACAACGGGTGGATCGCCCGTGAACCGGCGATCCTCGATTCACTCACGGGGATCCGTCGGGCCGGTGCGGACATCATCCTGACCTACTGGGCCACAGAGGCCGCCCGACTGCTCAAGGGGTAGGACCGTCCCCGGGGACCGTCCGCCGTGCAGACACCGGTGGCGACGCGGGACGTCCGTGCTACGGCTAGGCTGGAGACCGACATGAACGCACCCCACAGTTCCCCGCGACGAACCGACCCCCCGCCGCCGGCCGGTCCCCCCGGGTTCCCCGGTTACCCGGCGGGCCGGCCCGGTCCTGGCGGGATGCCCGAACCGCCGAAGATCGGACGTCCCGACGGCCTTGCCCCGTCAGTGAAGGACGCCCCGGAGCAGGTGCGTGACGGCGTGAAGATCTGGTACGCCGTCTCAGGGCTGCAGCTTCTCACCGGAATCCTGCAGCTGGTACTGAACCTCACCGACCGGCGTGCACTGAACCGCCAGGTCACCCTGCAGACCCGGGACATGGAACTTCCCGCGGGAGTCACCGTCGGCGAACTGGTGACCGGCTACGCGGTCGCCCAGTTCCTGCTGACCCTGCTGTCCGTCGTGGTCTGCGTGTGGCTGATCTCGCGTGCCGGGCGCGGCGGCTACCGGTCCCGGCTCTTCCTCAGCCTGGGTTCGGTCTACCTGGCGATGACCGCACTCATGCAGACTTTCGCCGGAGCACCGGAGACAGGGTCGGTGGTACTCATCGTGCTGATCGGGGCGGGGACCATTGTCTCGGGAGTTCTCGCGCCCGTCGGCTGGTGGCTGATGTCCCGGCCCGAGAACCGTGACTGGTTCGGTCTGCCGGGGGAGAAAGAGCTGGCCGAGTTCACCGCTGCACTCGACCGAAGGTCGGCTGACCTGAGGAAACAGCGCCAGGAAGAGCGGAAGAACAGTCGGCGGGACCGTCGCGACGACGGTGACGGCACCTCCGGCGGTTCCGGAAGGAAGGGGCGCTGACAGTGTCCACCACACAGCCCGCCTCGCAGGCGGCAGGGCCGTGGCGGAAGGCTCCGCGTCTGGTCCGCACCGGATTCGTCCTCGTCGTCCTCGGCGCCGTCGGTCTGCTGCTCAGCGGGATACTGATGTGGACCGCCGAGCCTCCCACGGACCCGGGTCCGGAACAGCGGCGGGTCATCGACGCCGTGGTGACCGCCCTGCGGTGGACGGGAGGCATCGAGATCCTGGCAGCGGTGGTTCTCAGTGTCGCGAGCCCGGGACTGCTCCTGGGGGATCCGCGACGACGGACGGTCACCGCGGTGGCCGCCGGCGTCGCGGCACTCACCGCGCTCGGAATCTGGGCGTTGGGCATAGGTGGACCGGTGCAGCCGTTGCTGGCGTTCATTCTCGCCGGAGCTGTGCTCGCGGTGTACCGACCGGCCGTGCGTTTCCACTTCCGACCGGGGAGGGGGACGTCGTGACCGGCGGCAACGAGCACCGGGAGGTCCACGGCGGACACCGGGGTACCGGTCAGGTCTCCGCGGCCTCCCGGGCGATCGAGGAGGCTCGTGACGCGGCCCGGGCGGCTGGCCTGCTCGACCGTCACAGCGGCTCCGGTGCAGAGGACCGGGCGGACGACGCCCCGGAATCCGCCGGCCCCCTGACGTCGTTCACCTGGCATCTGTCCGGACTGGAGTCCGCGGTGGAGGCAGGACAGGTGGAGGCGGCGCTCTGTGCCGTGCCCGGGGTACAGGCCCGGGTGGTGTACTCCACGTCGATGGCCTGGGTCACCGCCCCCGACGATCTTTCCCCCGACGTGCTGCGTGACCTCATGGCGGGTATGGGGGTGGACGCCTGGCTGACCACGGCGTCCCTGCGCCGTCGTGCGGAGCGGCTGAACATCAGTGAACGTCGGCGCCGGATGCGGCGCGCCCGGCGTTCCCGTCAGCGCCCCCGGAGTTTTCAGGAGAGGGAGCGCCACGCCACCACCTACGCCGACATCCGGCGTGAGAAGCGCCTGCGCAGACGCGGGTACGGTGCCGGTACCGGAGGCTCTCAGTCTTCTGCGGCGACGGAGGTCCTGTACACGGCCCGGGACCTCATCACCATCCCCCGGCTCATTGTGGCTGTTGTGCTGGGGCTGCCGGTCGTGGTGCTGCAGCATATGCCGGGCTGGCAGTTCGACCGCTGGCAGTGGCTCTGCCTGGCACTGTCGCTTCCCGTGGTCACCTGGTGCGCCTGGCCCTTCCACCGCGCCATGCTCGCCGGCCTGCGCCGGGGCATGTCCGCCCTGGACACGGCGTCATCGGTGGCGATCCTGGTGTCCTTCATCTACTCGCTGGTGACGATGCTGGTCAGCGATGTAGGGGACGCGGGATGGCGGAACAGCCCCGGCTGGACGGCGGGTTACCACGACTCGGGTAACGGGTCCGTCTTCCTCGACGTCGCCTGCGGTGTGACGATCCTGCTCCTGCTCGGACGACTGGCCTCCCGGCGGACACGTCTCAGGTCCTCACTGGCCCTGGGGACTCTCAGACTGCCCGGTTCGGACACCGTCACCGTGGTCCGCAACGACCGCCGTGGCAAGCCGGTCAAGTCGGCCATCACCGTCGGCGAGATCCGGGTGGGCGACGACATTCTCGTCCCCCCGGGTGGAATAGTCCCCTCAGACGGAGAGGTGGTCGGAGGCCGGGCGATGGTGGACGCCGGGCCGTTCGGAGGGCGCGACCGCCGGATCGAGGTCACGGTGAACTCACCCGTGTACGCCGGTGCACGTAACTGCGGTGACACCCTGAAGATCCGGGTGGAACGTACCGGGTCGCGGACCCGCCTCGCCGCAGTCAACAGGTGGATCGCCGCGGCCGAGCGTGACGAGAACCGCCTCGACCAGCTCGCCACCAGGTCGGCGTCACTGCTCGTCCCCTGGGCGGTTGTCGTCGCCGTGGGCGCCGCCGCCGTCTGGCTCCTCGTCACCGACTCCCCGGCCTCGGCCGTCGCTGCAGCACTTGCGGTGCTGATCTCTGTGGCCCCGCTGGCTCTCGCGGTGTCCACGACGCTGGCCCTGCGCCTCGGCCTGGCGCGTGCGGCGGCGGGGGGAACCCTGCTGCGCAACGCGAACACCATCCACCAGCTCGCGGACGTCGACACGGTCATCTTCAACCGCAACGGAACTCTCACGCACGGGCCTATGACCGTGACCGGTATCACCGCGGCGAAGGGGGAGAACCCTGAGCTGGTGCTCCGTGTTGCCGGGGCACTGTCGCTGGAATCGAACCACGCGGTGTCGCGGGCGATCGTCCGGGCTGACAGGGAGGCACGCGACGCGGGCACCGGGGGAGACTCGGTACCACACTGGCTGGAGACCGGACCGGTCGTCGTCGACGAGTTCGGGTCGTTCACCTCCACTGTCGAGATTCCGGTCAAGGACCCGAAGACCGGCGAGACCGCCACACGTCACCTTCCGGTCGCACTGTGGCGTCCCCGGGACCTGTCGGAACTCTCCGACCCTGCTCTCGCCAACGCCGCGGTGAGCGGCGGAACTCCGCTGGTGGTCAGCTGGAAGGACCGGGCACGGGGCGTGATCAACGTGTCCGACCAGGTCAAGGGGGACGCCGCAGCCGCGGTGGAGACTCTCGAGGAGATGGACATCGAGACCACCATGATCGCGCGTGACACCTACCCGGTGGCCCGGCGCATGGCGGACATGATCGGTATCTCCACTGTGCTCGCCGGTATCGCCCCGGGGAGGAAGGCGGCGACCGTCCGCAGCGTCCATGCCCAGGGGGCGAAGGTGGCGATGGTGGGTGACCAGGACGTCCTCGACTGTCTCCGGGTCGCCGACGTGGGCATGCTCATGGGGTCGGCGGACCGCATCGACAACGCGGAGAGTGACGTCGTCATCATCAGGGAGGACATCTCCGCGATCCCGGAGGTCATCAACCTTGTCCGGCATGTCCGGGCGACCGTCGACTGGAACCTCTGGCTGTCCTGGGGCTACAACATCGCAGCCCTGCTGCTCAGCGTCACCGGACTGCTCAACCCCCTCGTCGCCACGGTGCCGATGCTGCTGTCTTCGCTGTTGATCGAGTGGCGTTCCGCCCGTATCACCCACCGTGACTACACCACACGGACGACTGTCAACGCGGACTGGCGTCCCCGGTGGGTCAGGTTCCGGTCGTGGGCAGGTGAGAATCTTCTGCCCTGGCAGACCGAGTAGCCTGCTGCAGCGGACAGACACAGCGGAACCAGGAGCTGCAGCCCCGGGCGTCCCCGGAATACCGCGGGGTGCCCTGCGGGGGGCGGAACCCGACCGGCCGGCGTTATGCTGGTCGACGTGATGAGTGAACACACCGAGAAGAATCTGGCGGCCAGCACCGAAGCGATGCAGGAGGCGCGTCGGGTCATCCCCGGGGGTGTCAACTCCCCGGTCCGTGCCTTCGGCTCGGTCGGGGGCACCGCCCCGTTCATTGCCTCGGCGTCGGGGTCCCGGCTCACCGACATCGACGGCAACGACTACGTCGACCTGGTGTGTTCCTGGGGGCCGATGATCCACGGTCATGCCCACCCGGTCGTGGTTGACGCGGTGCAGGAGGCCGTGTCGAAGGGTGTCTCCTACGGGGCGCCCACCCTCGGGGAGATCGCCCTCGCCGAGGAGATCATCGGCAGGACCAGCGTGGAGAAGATCAGGATGGTCAACTCCGGTACCGAGGCGACCATGTCCGCCGTCCGTCTGGCCCGCGGCTACACCGGTCGTGACCGGATCCTGAAGTTCATCGGGTGCTACCACGGACATGTCGATTCGCTTCTCGTTTCGGCCGGTTCCGGGGTGGCGACCCTGGGGCTGCCGGATTCGCCGGGTATCACCGCCGCGGCCGCCGCCGAGACCGTCGCCGTGCCCTACAACGACCTCGACGCCGTGCGTGCCGCCTTCGCGGAGCATCCCGGCGAGTTCGCCGCGGTGATCACCGAGGCGTCCGCCGGGAACATGGGGTCGGTCCGTCCGGACCCGGGATTCAACGCAGCTCTGAGGGATATCGCGCACTCTGACGGGGCACTTCTGATCGTGGACGAGGTCATGACCGGTTTCCGTACCTCGCGTCAGGGATGGTTCGGGGTTGACGGGGTGGCAGGCGACCTCACGACCTTCGGCAAGGTCGTCTCCGGCGGGATGCCCGCCGCTGCTTTCGGTGGACGGGCGGAGATCATGGACATGCTCGCTCCGGTCGGGCCGGTGTACCAGGCGGGTACCCTGTCAGGGAACCCGGTGGCGATGGCTTCGGGGCTGGCGTCACTGCAGCTCGCCGACGAGGGTGTCTACCGGACCCTGAACGCGAACGCGGACAGGCTGTCGTCGTTGATTTCCGCGGCACTGTCGGCGGAAGGGGTGGTCCACCACATCCAGCGGGCGGAGTCGATGCTGTCTGTCCGTTTCGCCGAAGGTCGGGGGAGGAACTTCGACGACATGCAGGCCGCGGACACCTTCCGTTACGCACCGTTCTTCCACGCGCTGCTGGACGCCGGGGTGTACGCTCCGCCGAGCGTCTTCGAGACCTGGTTCGTCTCCACCGCACTCACCGACGACGACTTCGCCCGGATTGAGACTGCACTGGTCCCTGCTGCGAAGGCTGCCGCCGCGGCCCGCAGACCGTAGACGCGTCCGAGGCGGTGGCCGTCCTGTGTAGGGTAGGGCAACATGACTGAACCGATCTTCAACAGGAGACCAGCCCGCCCTGCCGCGGACCACGCCCCCGCGACCGCCGGGACCGGTGCCAGCCTGTGGTCGCACCTGCGACGCGCAACCGGAGTACTCACCGCGACCGTCCTCGCCGCAGGACTGGTGGCCTGCGGAACTGACGGGGACGGGGACGCCACCTCCGCCGCAGGAGCCGACTTCGAACCTGTCACCGTCACCCACGCCCTCGGAACAGCGGAGATCACCGAGAAACCCGAACGCGTCGTCACCCTCGGGCAGGGTTCGGCAGAGACAGCGGTCGCTCTCGGAGTCATCCCGGTGGGCACCGAGGAATACGAGTGGGGCGCCGACGACTCCGGCCAGCTCCCGTGGATCAGGGAGGAGCTGGAGAAAAAGCAGGTACCCGAGGACGAATGGCCCCGACTGATCGACGCCGGTGACTCCGGAGTTTCACCGGAGGAGGTCGCCGCCCTGGACCCGGACGTCATCCTCGCCCCCTGGTCCGGAATCACCGAAGAACAGTACGCCGCCCTCAGCGCCCTCGCCCCCACGGTGGCGTACCCGGAGAAGCCCTGGACGATCGACTGGAAGGACCAGATCACGACGGTTGCCACAGCCCTGGGGGAGAAGGAGAAGGCAGCCGGGCTCATCGACGGGATCGAGGGCCGGTTCGCCGAGGTCCGTTCAGCTCACCCGGAGTTCGCCGAACACGACTTCGCCTTCATCTACAACCAGGGCCCCGCCGGGGAGCTCGGGGTCTTCCTCCCCTCGGAGCAGCGGGCCGCGATGGTGGAGAACCTCGGCCTGCGGGTCGCCCCGGTGGTCGAGCAGATGAAGTCCCGGGAGAAAGAGGGCACCGATTCCGCCACATTCTCCCTGGAGAACGCTGACATCCTCGATGACGTGGACGTGATCTTCACCTTCTACTCGGATCCTGCGAACCGGGCAGAGATGGAGGATGTGCCCACCTACGGTGCCGTGCCGGCGATCCGGAAGGGCGCCGTGGTAGCCCCGACGGACAACTCTTTTGTCACGGCGTCCTCGATCATCAACCCGCTGACCGTGCCGTGGTCGATCGACCGCTACGTCCCCATGATCCGGGACGCCCTGTCCGCCGCCGCGTGATCCCGGGCACGGCATGACCGTGCGCTTATGCCGTCAGCACCATGACAGGTACGCTGAAAACCCATGAGCACGATCGTCCACCTCGTCCGCCACGGCGAGGTCCACAATCCGGACCGGATCCTCTACGGCCGCCTCCCCGGCTGGCACCTCAGCGTGAGGGGCCGGCAGATGGCGGCGGCGGTCGCCGCCGACCTCGCCGACCACGACATCACCTATGTCGCGGCCTCACCTCTGCAACGCGCCCAGGAGACCGTGGAGCCGGTGATCGGGGCACTCAACGCCGGCAGGACGACCGCCCCCCTGGAACTGGTCACCGACGAGGACCTCATCGAGGCGGGGAACCGGCTGGAAGGGCTCCACATCAAAGGTCCGCGCTCGGCACTGTGGAATCCCCGCCTCTGGCCCCTGCTGAAGGATCCGTCGGTGCCGAGCTGGGGTGAGCCCTACAGCCGGATCCTCGACCGTATGTGGTCGGCTGTCGACCGTGCCAGGCGCGCCGCCGAAGGGCACGAGGCGGTCTGCGTCTCCCACCAGCTTCCCGTGGTCTGTGTCCAGAGGGATGTCCGGGGGCTGCCGTTGCAGCACAGTCCGGCGTCACGACGATGCGAACTCGCTTCGGTGACCTCCCTGGTCTTCGACGGGGACGAACTCACCGACATGGTCTACTCCGAACCCGCGCAGGAGATCTGAGATGCGCATCCTGAGGACCGTCACGGCGGCAACCGTCGCAGCCGGTGTGCTCTGCGGAGCCGTGGCCTGCGGTGAGGACAGCACCGCGGGGACGGACGCCGTCGCCGTCGGCGGAACCTTCCAGTTCGTCTCGCCGGGCGGTCAGACCGTGATCACCTATGACGAGGCGGACCGTGAGCCTGTCGGTGACCTGAGCGGGGATTCCCTCATGGACCCGGGGAAGACGATCAGCCTCGACGACTTCAAGGACGAGGTCGTGGTCCTGAACGCCTGGGGCCAGTGGTGCGGCCCCTGCCGCAGTGAATCGGACGACCTGCAGACCGTCCAGGAGAAGCTGGAGAAGGACGGCCGGGGAACGATCCTCGGCATCAATGTCCGGGATTCGGTGAGGGAGAAGGCCCAGGACTTCCACGAGGACAACGGGTTGACCTACCCGTCCATCTACGACCCGCCGTTCAAGTCCGCCCTCGCGCTCGGCGGACTCCCCGCGTCCGTCATCCCCACCACGATCGTCCTGGACCGGCAGCACCGTCCGGCCAAGGTGTTCCTCCGGGAGATCACCGCGGACGACCTCTGGTCGGCTGTGGAACCTCTGCTCGGCTGATGACGGTGGAACGGACGGACGACGATGAGTGACCTCGGGACAGCTTTCGCCGATGCCGTGACCTCCGGCCCCCTGCTGCTGGGCATGCTCGCCGCGCTCGCGGCGGGACTGGTCTCCTTCGCCTCTCCGTGCGTGATCCCGCTGGTGCCCGGGTATGTCTCCTACCTCGCCGGCGTCGTCGGTGCGGAGGCGGAGTACACCGCTGAGGGCACCGTGGTGACCAAGCGGAGGGGACGCGCCGGCGGTGCGGCACTGCTCTTCGTCGCGGGCTTCACCGTCGTCTTCTGCCTGGCCACGGCGACGGTCTTCGGGGCCATCCGGGCCATCCAGCTCAACCAGGAGCTGCTGATGAGGGTCGGCGGGGTGGTGACGATTCTCATGGGGGTGATCTTCATGGGCTTCATCCGACCGCTGCAGACCGACACCCGCATGGCGCCGCGCCGCTGGTCGACGCTGGCCGGAGCCCCGCTGCTCCTGTCTCTTTTAAACATCAGATGTGGTTTAGAGACAGCCGCATGACCGTGCGGTCGAGATGTGTAGAAGAGACAACGCTGGCCGGAGCCCCGCTGCTCGGCGCGGTCTTCGCCCTCGGGTGGACGCCGTGCCTGGGTCCGACCCTGGCCGCGATCATCTCCGTGTCCGCCGGTACCCAGGGCATGACCGCAGCGAGGGGTGTCGTGCTCATCGTCGCCTACTGTCTCGGCCTCGGCGTCCCCTTCATCCTTGTCGCCCTGGGGTCCGCGAAGGCTCTCCGTGGCGTGGGATGGCTGCGGCGTCATTCCCGGACGATCCAGATCGTCGGCGGCGCACTTCTCGTACTCGTCGGAATTCTGCTGGTCACCGGGCAGTGGGCACTGTTCGTCGACTGGATCCGCCAGTGGCTGATATCCGACACGACCCTGCCGGTGTGACTCCCGGCCGACGCCCGAGGGGCGTTCACAGTTTCAGAATCTAGACTTCCGCACTGTCCCCGCCGGTGACTCCGGCAGTCCACGAAAGGTCCCCATGCTCCGCAGTATCCTCCGATGGCCGAAGAAGGCGTGGCAGTGGCTGACGAAGATGCGGACGGCACTGGTGCTGCTGTTCCTCCTGGCGCTCGGCGCGATCCCCGGGGCGCTGCTCCCGCAACGTTCCCTCAACGCCGGTAACGTCGAGGAGTATCTCGCCGCCAACGGCCGGATCGCCCGGATCTACGACAGGCTCGGCCTGTTCGACGTCTTCGGCTCAACCTGGTTCGCGGCGATCTACGTCCTCCTGTTCATCTCCCTGATCGGCTGTATCCTGCCACGGTCGATCGACCACTGGAAGGCCCTGCGTAAGCGTCCTCCGGCGGCGCCGAGGCGCCTCGACAGGATGCCCAACTACGTCTCCGGGACGGTCGACGTACCGGCCGACCAGGCCCGGTCCGAGATCGCCGCCCGTTTCAGCAGGTGGCAGGGTGGTGCGACCGAGCCTGAGGAGGACAGGGCGGGGAAGTGGTCCTATTCCGCGGAGAAGGGCTACCTCCGGGAGGCCTCCAACCTGGTCTTCCACCTGTCCCTGGTCGGCATCCTGGTTTCCGTGCTGGTCGGACGGATGGTCTACTACGAGGGTCAGGTCATCGTGATCGCGGGGACGGACAACTCCCAGTTCTGCAACACCGCCGTGGCGAACTTCGACTCCCTGCGCAACGGTCCGACCTTCGACGGCACCACGTTGACGCCCTTCTGTGTCAACGTCAAGAACTTCAATGCCGAGTATCTTCCCTCCGGCCAGGCGACGGACTTCTCCTCCGACATCGACTACGCCTCCGGGCAGGACGCCCTGAAACCGACCGAGGAGTGGGACCACACCACGCTGCGGGTCAACCATCCGCTGACCATCGACGGTGACCGCGTGTACCTGCAGGGTCACGGCTACGCCCCCACATTCACGGTGACCTGGCCCAACGGGGAGAAAAGGACGGAGACGATCCAGTTCCGCCCGGACGATCTCACCTACTTCCTCTCCTCCGGAGCGGTGAAGATGGATCCGCCCGCGGGAATGTACCCGGACCTGCTGGACCGACGTCAGCACCAGCTGGCCATCCAGGGACTCTTCGCGCCGACCGCGCAGTTCTCCGGGGAGAATGACGCCCTGCTGTCCTCCAGTTTCCCGGCCATGGAGAACCCTGCGGTCGCCATCGACATCTACCGTGGTGACACCGGGCTGGACTCCGGAACCGGCCAGGACATCTTCAGTCTCTCCCAGACCCAGCTGCACAACGGTTCCCTGCAGAAGCTTGACAGGGTGAACCTCATGCAGGGGGAGTCCGTGACCCTCGACGACGGCACACAGATCTCCTTCGACGGTGCCAAGGAGTTCGTCAACCTCCAGGTCAGTCGTGACCGGAGTGAAGTCTGGGTGCTCTTCTTCGCACTGCTCATGCTCGCAGGGCTGGTCGGGTCACTGACGATCAAGCGTCGCCGTTTCTGGGTGCGGGTCACCGACAACGGCGACGGTACCTCGACCCTGGAGATCGCCGGCCTGGCGCGGACCGACTCTGCCGGCTGGGGTCGTGAGTTCAACCGTGTCTCCGAGGAACTCCTGCATCTGGACGAGGAGGAACTCGACGAGGAGTTCGACCAGACGGACGCAGGCTGGGAGGACTGGGAGGACGAGCTCGACAGGGAGCTGGCCAGGGAACGTCGGGACGGTGAGATCAGCGACCACCGCGACGGAAAGAGCGGTGACGGGGACACCGGCTCCCGCTGACCACCGCTGAGCGCGGGGGCTCCCGCCCTGTGACCGGCTCTGTGTCCCGCCCTGGGCTTGCCCCGGGCCGGCCCCGTGTCCTGTCCGGCCCCTCCGTCTTGGTTGTCCGGTGCAGTCGGCGGTAGCGTGGAGCACTGACACAGCCTCAGGCCGCCTTACTGCGGCTACGGGCACGGACCCCAACGGAGGAACCGACGGATGTACGTCAACCAGGGGATGGCAGAGTTCTCTGATCTCGCCTTCAAGACCGCGGTCGTGCTGTACCTGATCAGCCTCGCTGTCTCACTCATGTACTACGGCATGTTGCGTTCGGCGACGGAGGCCCGTCGGGAACGGTCCCGCATCCTCGGTGCCGCGAAGGCGGCCTCGGCGGAGAAGACCTCGGCGCAGAAGACCAGGGTCAGTGTCGGTGCCGGTGGCAGTGACGTCGACAGCCCGGTCGACGAGAAGGACGAGAGGAACGACGTCTCCGGCATCGCCACAGGCTCCATGAGTGAGTCGGATCTGCCGAAGACCTTCCAGGTCGAGGCGATCAAGGCGAAGTTCCGCAGGGCCGACCAGTGGGGCGGGATGACCCAGACCCTGATCTGGCTGACCGCGGCGGTGCACGTGCTCTTCATCGTGACCCGGGGTATCGCGGCCCAGCGTTTCCCCTGGGGGAACCTGTTCGAGTACGTGACCATCGTCACCGGTATGGCGATCCTCATCGCCTGCGTCGTCCTGAGGCGCAAGGCCATGAGGGTGATGTGGCCCTGGATCCTCACCCCCATCATCATGCTGCTGTTCTACGCCGGCACCGAGCTCTACGCTGACGTGGCCCCGGTTGTTCCCTCCCTGAAGTCGAACTGGTACTACATCCACGTCACGACCGTGTCCCTCGGTGGTTCGATCGGGCTGGTCTCCGGTATGGCGTCCCTGCTCTACGTGCTGCGGCGCGCCCAGCCGAAGGGGAAGGAGCACGGTATCCTCGGCAAGATGGTCTCGCCGCTCCCGGACGCCTCCAAGCTGGACGCCCTGGCCTACCGGTCAGCGATCTGGACGCTCCCGGTCTTCGGGCTGGGGGTTGTCTTCGGTGCGATCTGGGCCCACGCGGCCTGGGGACGTTTCTGGGGCTGGGACCCCAAGGAGACCGTCTCCCTGATCACCTGGATCCTCTACGCCGCCTACCTGCACGCCCGCGCGACCCCGGGCATGCGTGGCCTTCCTGCGGCGTGGATCAATGTCCTGGCTTTCGCGACGATGGTCTTCAACCTCTTCTTCATCAACATCGTCGTCTCCGGTCTGCACTCCTACGCCGGCCTGAACTGATGGTGGCGTCCCCCCGACGGCTCCGCCGGATCACCCGCGTACTGGTGACCGGCGGGGCAGGCTTCATCGGCTCGAACTTCGTCCACCGCACCGTCGGGACCCGTCCGGAGGTGGAGGTCACCGTTCTCGATGCGATGACCTATGCTGCGAATCCCGCCAACCTGGCCGGACTGCAGGACCACGGGGTCACCGTGGTCGAGGGTTCCGTCTGTGACGTTGACCTGGTCGACAGGTTGATCCGGGAGCTGGCGTCCTCCGCGGACCGCGGTGAAGCGGCGGTGGTCCATTTCGCCGCGGAGAGCCACAACGACAACGCCCTACGGGACCCCC
Organism: Corynebacterium provencense; assembly: GCA_900049755.1. Taxonomy (GTDB): domain Bacteria; phylum Actinomycetota; class Actinomycetes; order Mycobacteriales; family Mycobacteriaceae; genus Corynebacterium; species Corynebacterium neomassiliense. Next base: position 894,160 of record LT160592.1, on the reverse strand, counting down.
TGCGTTTCGTGCACACCAACACGGAGGGCACCGCGGTGCTGGCGGAGGCGTGCGTCCGCCACGGAGTTCACCTCCACCATGTGTCCACGGACGAGGTTTTCGGTGACCTGCCGTTGCGGGGTTCGGGCCTGCCGGGGGCGGAGGACCGTTTCACCGTGGACTCACCCTACCGGCCGTCATCGGTGTACTCGGCGTCGAAGGCTTCGGCGGACCATCTGGTGAGGGCCTTCGTGCGCAGTCACGGACTGAGTGCGACGATCTCCAACTGTTCCAACAACTACGGTCCCAGGCAGCATCCGGAGAAGTTCCTGCCGCGGCAGATCACCGGTCTGATCGAGGGGGAGAGCCCGAGGGTGTACGGGAGCGGTGAGAACGTCCGCGACTGGATACATGTCGACGACCACAATGACGCCGTCTGGGCGGTCCTGGACCGTGGGGTCTCCGGTGGGACCTATCTCATCGGGGCTGACGGTGAGCGTTCAAATGTGGACTGTGTCCGCGCGTTGAATGTCCTCTTCGGGCGTCCTGCCGATGACTTCGTACGCGTCACGGACCGGCCGGGGCATGATCTGCGTTACGCCGTCGACCCGTCTTCGGTCCGGGAACTGGGGTGGACGCCCCGGTACACCGATTTTCCGGAGGGGCTCGCCGCCACCGTCCGGTGGTACCGCGACCACCGGGGCTGGTGGGAGACCAGCAGGAAGGACGCCGAGTCCGCCTACCGTGACCGTGAGGAAGTCCTGGGCTGACAGTCCGGCGTCCGGAGGGCGGCTAGACTCGGTGACCATGAGCGTCCAGCCTGATTCCCTGCCTGACCCGGCTTCTGACCCGGTTCCTGCCAGCCTGCGTGGCAGCGTCGTCGCTGTGCCGGACGGGCCAGGTGTCCGGGACCTTCCTCTTCCCGGCACCTGGGTCCGAACCCCCCGGATCTTCCCGGACGACCGGGGCACTTTCCTGGAATGGTTCCGGGGGGACGAGATGACCGACATCCTCGGATATCCTTTCGTCATTCCGCAGGCGAACCTCTCCACCTCCCGGGAGGGGGTGGTCAGGGGCATCCACTACGCCGACGTTCCCCCGGGACAGGCGAAGTTCGTCACCTGCGTGGCAGGAAGGATCCTCGACGTCATCGTGGACCTCCGTCGGGGTTCCCCCACGTTCGGACGCCACATCGTCGTAGAGCTCTCCGACGTGAACCGTCGCGGACTTTTCCTGCCGGTGGGGGTCGGGCACGGGTTCGTGGTCCCGGCAGGGGCCGGTCCCGCCACCGTCTGCTACCTGGTCTCGGAGGGGTACAATCCCGGGGCCGAGCACGGTGTCTGCCCGACCGACCCCGGCCTGGGCATCGACTGGTCGGTGGCCGGGCTGGACCCGGAGTCTCTCGTCCTGTCGGACAAGGACCGTGCCGCGCCGGGCCTGCACGAGGTGGAGGCGACGCTGCCGTTGTACTCCGAGTGCCGTGGCTGGGAGCAGGAGATGCGTCACGGGTGGGAGCTGGCCAATGCGGAGGCAGAGGACTGGGAGGGCGAGTGATGAGAGGAATCATCCTTGCCGGGGGTACCGGTTCCAGGTTGCGTCCCATCACCTTCGGCGTGTCCAAGCAGCTTGTGCCTGTGTACGACAAGCCGATGATCTACTACCCGTTGACGACCCTCATGCTCGCTGGGATCCGTGAGATTCTCGTGGTCACCACGGTCCAGGACAACGGACAGTTCCGGCGCCTGCTGGGCGACGGTTCCCAGTTCGGGGTGTCACTGGAGTACGCCGTGCAGGAGGCTCCGAACGGCCTGGCTGAGGCATTCATCCTCGGGGCGGATTTCATCGGCGACGAGTCCGTCGCCCTGGTGTTGGGCGACAACATCTTCTACGGTGCCGGCCTGGGCTCCCAGCTGCGCCGTTTCCATGACGTGCGCGGCGGGGCGATCTTCGCGTACTGGGTCTCTGATCCGACCGCCTACGGTGTCGTGGACTTCAATTCCGCGGGGACGGCGACATCTCTCGAGGAAAAGCCTGTTCATCCACGGTCGAACTACGCGGTGCCCGGTCTGTACTTCTATGCACCGGATGTCGTGGACATCGCCCGTGGGCTGGTGCCCTCGGAGCGGGGGGAGCTGGAGATCACCGACGTCAACCGGGCCTACCTCGAAAGGGGAGAACTGCAGGTCGAGATTCTCCCCCGGGGGACCGCCTGGCTGGACACGGGGACGGTCGACAATCTCATGGCGGCGGGGGACTTCGTCCGCACCATCGAAGAACGTCAGGGGCTGAAGATCGGATGCCCTGAAGAGGTGGGCTGGCGGATGGGGTTCATCGGGGATGACGTACTGGCCTCTCAGGCGGACGCCCACGGTGGATCCGCCTACGCGGACTATCTGCGTGGACTGCTGCGACGAGGCAAGGACCGCTGAATCGCCGGAACCGGAGTGCCGGAACTGAGCCTCCGGAATCCGGACCGGCTGACCGGGGGTCAGGCCCCGGTTCTACCGGTCTCCCCGGACGACTCCCCGTCAGAGTCATGCCTGTCCCGCAGTGTCTCGTCCTGCCGGGGACGGGTGTTCTTCTCGGCGTCCCGTGCCTTCTGTTCCGCCTCGGCGGCCCGTCGTTCGGCGTCCCTCGCACGGGCCTCGGCACTGCGGAGCTCTTCGGCTGCCAGGCGTTCCTTCTCCCGCTGCTCCTTGAACCGCCGCTTCCTGATCTCCCAGAGGAAGTCAGGGTCGTCCTCCGGACCGGCGACCTGCCTGTGTTCTGTTCCGCCGACCCGGTCACGACCTTTCGCTGCCCGGGCGGCCGATCCGGGGCCGAAAGCCCGCCACAGAACGACCACGGTGACGATCACGAGAATGAGGATGATGAGCCGGCCCACGGTGGGGACCCTCCTTGAAATGCTGGTCGATGTGACCCTCCACCCTACCGGGAACAGTGGCGGGGGGGGGGCTTACCGGGATTGGGAAGGACGCCACGTCGAACGTACAGTGGCAGTCGTGAATGAGAAAGACCGTGCAGAATCCGCCCCGACCGCCGGCAGTGACCGCCCTGCCGACGTCTCTGACACAGTTCAGGCGGCCGCCGGCAGTTCCGGAGCGGCAGACGACTCTCCGGCGCGGAGGCCTTGGCGGGACATTCTGCTCTACGGTCTGGCCCGCCTCCTGCTGTTCGTGGTCCTGACGGTGGTGATCCAGTCCGTCGCCATCCTGCTGGGTATGGGACAGTCCTTCCCCCTGGCGATCAGTGCGCTGCTGGCACTGATCATCGCCTTCCCGCTCTCGATGTTCGTGTTCAGGGGACTGAGACAGCGGGTGAACGCGCAGATCGCCGTCTGGGATGCCGGACGTCAGAAGCACAGGGCGGAGATGCGCGCACAGCTGGAGGAACGTCTGGACTGACCGGTTCCGGGTCCTGACAGCGTGCCGGCAGTGTGGAGCCGGGTCAGACCAGCAGCATTGCGACGAACATCGCGACCGACCACACCAGCATCGCCCGACCGGTGAGCCCGAGTACCGGAATGAGGTCCCTGCCGGTCGCCCCCTGCACCACCGGCAGTGCTGCGACGATGAGCAGCGGCACGGCGATCAGTCCGATGAGGGCAGCGACCCCTGCTCCGGCCAGCACCAGCGTCATCACCACGGAGACAACGAGCAGCCCCACGTAGAGCTTGCGGGTGCCTCTGTCGCCGAGAAGCACGGCGAGGGTGGTCTTACCTGCGGCTGAATCGGTCGGGATGTCCCGCAGATTGTTCGTCAGGTTCACGGACGCGGACAGTGACCCGATTCCCACCGCCAGGGCGAGCCCCACCCAGGACACTTTCCCGGACTGGGTGAATTCGGTGCCGAGGACGGCGACGAGTCCGAAGAAGACGAAGACGGAGACTTCTCCCAGACCCCGGTAGCCGTAGGGGTTCTTCCCGCCGGTGTAGAACCAGGCGGACACGATGCACAGTGCTCCGATGAGGATCAGCCACCAGCTGGACACCAGCGACAGGATCACACCGGCCACGCCGGCGACCGCGAAACAGAGGAACGCCGCTTTCTTCACCCTGGTCGGGGGGACCAGGCCTGATCCGGTGAGGCGCAGCGGGCCGGTGCGGTCGTCGTCGGTCCCGCGGATCCCGTCGGAGTAGTCGTTGGCGTAGTTCACGCCGATGATCAGCGCCATGGCCACAATGCCGGCGAGAACGGCCTTCCACCAGGACGCCCCGTCGTCCCAGGCGGCGGCCCCGGTGCCGGCGAGTACCGGGGCGACAGCGTTGGCCCAGGTGTGGGGGCGTGCGCCGGTGAGCCAGTCAGAGGCGGTGGCGGTGTCAGTGGCGGTGGAGGGTCGGTCAGCCATGGTGCTCACTGTAGTCAGCACTGTCAGCCCCGCTGCCATCCACGGTCGGGACGGAAGGTTCCCGCAGCCCGGAGCGCGGTCCCGCAGCGAGGTCCCGCAGTATCTCTGTCACCGCCACCCGGTCAGGTTTGCCGGGACCGGTGACCGGGATGTCCGGGAAGGAGTAGCTGTGACGTGGAATGAGGTGGGCAGGTGTGCCCGTGTTCTTCAGCGTGGCGCGGACGCCGGTGGTCAGGTCCGTTCCGGCGGGGACGGTGGGGTCCTGTACCAGGGCGGCGACGGATTCACCCCATTCATCGTCGGGGACGCCGCCGGCGCAGGCGGAGTATCCGGCACCGGCGAGGGCCTTCTCGACCTCTTCCGGGAGGATCTTCAGCCCGGCACTGTTGACGGCACCGTCCGCCCGCCCGCGGACGGTGAGGACGCCGCCCGTCAGCGAACCGAGATCGGAGGTGCGGAAGGTCCCGGGCCGGGGGAAGGCGTCGGCGGTCGCTTCCGCTGGCAGTGAGGACGTCTGACGGTAGCCCTCTGCAACGGAGGGGCCGGTCAACTCTATGCGTCCGCTGCTGCGGTCACCGGCATCTGTGCTGATCCGGACGCTGTACCCCGGAAGCGGCTCCCCGTCGTAGACCACGCCACCGGCGGTTTCCGAGGAGCCGTAGGTGAGCATGAGGGTGACGCCGAGTCTGCGGCACCGTCTGACGAGCGCCTCTGGTGCCGCACCGCCTCCGACGAGGACTGCGGCGTAACTGCGCAGCGCATCGACGGCGTCCCCTGCAGTTGTGCCGGAAACACTGCCGGAAACACTGCCGGAAACACTGCCGGGTACGGCGTCGACGAGCCGTGCCAGCTGGGTCGGGACCAGGGAGGTGTACCGAGGGAGGTCGGGGTGACGGGAGACGAGTCGACGGGTGGCGTCGACGAAGCCTTCCGAGGTGAAGTGTCCGCGGGTGAGGTCCATGACCTCGGGGACATGACCTGCCTCCAGGCTCCGCAGGATGACCATGGTGCCGGCGATGTGGTGGGCGGGCAGGGCGAGCAGCCAGGGGCCGGGGTCTGCGCCGGTACGGTCGCGGATGTAGTCCGCGGAGGCTGTGACAGCCGCGAGGACGCCGTGTGTCTGCAGCATCGCGCCCTTGGGGGTCCCTGTGGATCCGGACGTGCACGCCACGAGGGTTCCCGGGGAGACGGGGGCGTCTTCGTCCCCGGCAGCCATCAGGGTGCAGAGCCTGCGCCCGTCGGGCCCGGGGGCGACGGGGAGGATCGACCGGCTTCCCCGGAGGAAACCACGGTAGGCGGGCAGTACCCGGTCAACGCCGGCGCGGGTGGTGGCGACGGTGACCGCTTCGAGGGGGACCTGGTCGGTGGAACGCACGGTCCCTGACGGTACTCCGTCGCTGGTTCAGCGGTCGGTTCAGCGGCTGTCTATCTGGGCGTGTCAGTTGGCGAGCAGGCCGAAGCTGCCGACATAGTCCAGGACTGCCAGTTCCTCGAACGGGGAGGGGTGACGGTCGTGGACTGCGGTGAACTCCTGCAGGACATCTTCGCCGGTGGCCGGGGTGTGCCCGGATTCGATGAGCCGGGCGACGATGTCGGTGGAGGCGTCGGTCGGTTCCGTGCGGGACGGGAGGACGCCCAGGCCTGTCTGTGCTGTCGTTTCGGAGATCCCCTGGACCGGGGACAGGTACCAGTCGAGGAACTTGGTCAGCGGGTTGTACATGAACTACTCCTTCCGCACTGACGGCAGTAAAGCTCGTGATCGGTGGATGTTGATCTATCGAGGGTAGGGCCTATAGTGGGAAACGTCAAGCATTAGACAGAAAAAGCCAGCACACCGGCGTTTCCCGAGTGCTGGAACGCTGAGAACCGGTCCCGTGGAAGTGCTCCGGGACCGGTTTACGCGGACTGTAGCGGACTGTACGTGACTGCCGGGTACCGTGTGATCTCTGTGGTGTGACCTCTGTTGCCCGCCTCGACGACCGTGTCGACGACCGTGTCGACGACGGCCTCGACGGCTGTCAGTGGCCGCTGGTGCCGCCGGTCCCGAAGATGTCCCAGCCGAAGGTGTCGTAGAGCCGCCCCTGGGTGATCCACAGCAGGCCCAGGACCACGGCTGCGATGATGATGAGGAAGAGCAGGCCGGCCAGAGCGCGCTGCCAGGCGGGGATGTGCTCGCTGGGATGACCTTCGAGTCCCTGGGCGGGCACGCTGAACCGTATGGCGAGTCCGAAGAGAATCGGGAGACCGGCACCGAGGATGATACCGACCAGGGTGACCTGGAAGAGATCGCTGAGGAGTTCCATGACCTACCTGTCCTTACGGTGGTGGTTGTCAGCGCCGACAGTGGTGTCGACGAAGTGGGCGGGATCGTTGACCCCGGCGCTGGATCCGGAGAGGGTCATCGCCGCAGAGGTCGCGAGGTCGGGGGAGGCGGGCGCTTCAGCGGGGGGAGTGAGCCCGTGCTCGTCCCAGTCTGCGTTGACGTTGTCCGCGTGGACGGGCTGCCTGCGTGCCCTCGCGAAGATCGCCGTGACGGCCGCCACGAGAATGATGAAGGCGGTCAGCGCACCCCCGGCCGTACTGGTCAGGGCCGCGGTGCCGTGGGAGACCTGCCAGATGACGTAGGAGACGAGCGCTGCGACAGGGATCGTGGTCACCCACGCGATGACCATGCGACCGGCGACCCCCCAGCGCACCTCCGCGCCGGGACGGCCGAGGCCGGTACCGAGAATTGAACCGGTGGACACGTGCGTCGTGGACAGGGCCATACCGAAGTGTGCGGAGGTGAGGATGATGGCTGCGGAGGACGCCTCGGCCGCCATGCCCTGCGGCGAGGAGATTTCCACCAGGCCTTTTCCGAGGGTCCTGATCACCCTCCAGCCCCCGGAGTAGGTGCCGGCGGCGATGGCGAGGGCGCAGCAGGCGGTGACCCAGAAGGGCATGTCTGCTGCGGCATCCAGGTGACCGGAGGCCACGAGTGCGAGGAAGATCACGCCCATGGTCTTCTGGGCGTCAGACGTGCCGTGTGCGAGGGCCACCAGTGACGCCGAGGCGATCTGGCCGTGGCGGAAGAGGTTGTCCCTCTCGGTTTCCCGGGTACGTCGGGTGGACCGGTAGATCCCGTACGTTCCGATGGCGGATACCAGCCCGGCGATGACCGGGGCGGCGAGAGCGGGGATGACGATCTTGTCGAGAACTCCGCCCCACTCGACACCGGAGAAACCCAGAGCTCCGATCGCGGCGCCGATGAGACCGCCGAACAGGGCGTGCGAGGAGCTTGACGGCAGTCCGAACAGCCACGTGATGAGGTTCCAGAGGATTCCCCCGATCAGTCCGGAGAAGACCACGAGGAGAAGCTTGTCGGCGTCGACGACATTGTCGAGGTCGAATGCGTCGAGGTCGACGATCCCCTTGGCGACCGTCTTCGCCACCTCGACGGAGAGGAAGGCTCCGACCAGGTTGAGTCCGCCGGCGAGGGCTACCGCGACCTTGGGCTTCAGTGCGCCGGTCGCGATGGAGGTGGCCATCGCGTTGGCCGTGTCATGGAATCCGTTGGTGAAGTCGAAGGCGAGGGCTGTGCCGACCACGAGGATCAGGATGAGTACTTCAGTAGTCACCCAAGAAGAATCCCTCCCCTGAGTCGGAAACTCCATTGTCACCCCGCAAGCGGGGGTAGTCGGGGGTGGCGTAGTTAACCGTGTGGAAACGTTGCTGCCGGGGAACGGGCACCTGACGGTGTATCTGCAGGTCACGGCCACGGGAACCGGGCATTATTCCGCTGGTCGTTACGACAGTGGGGGTAGCCCACAAAGTTTCCGCAGGTCAGCGGTTTCCACTTTCACGGAAAAATTCCCCCCGAAGCCACGCCGTGTTCATCTCAGGTTCACTCAGTACCCGCAGACTGGTGGCAGGGACGGTTGCGGGTCGACGGGGACCCCCGCCCTGTCCCGGGGTCTGTGTCGACCGGTAGACCGGTCAGGCAGGGGAAGAGAAACGGGTCAGTAGTAGTACGGGAAATCGTCCCACCGCGGCTCGCGCTTCTCGAGGAAGGCGTCGCGGCCCTCCACCGCCTCATCGGTCATGTACGCCAGCCTCGTCGCCTCACCGGCGAAGACCTGCTGGCCCGTCAGGCCGTCATCGGCGAGATTGAAGGCGAACTTCAGCATCCGCTGGGCTGTCGGGGACTTCGTGTTGATCGCCCGTGCCCACTCGACAGCCGTGTCCTCCAGATCAGCGTGGTCCACCACCTCGTTGACCGCGCCCATCTCCATCATCCGCTCGGCCGAGTAGGTCCGTCCGAGGAAGAAGATCTCCCGTGCGTACTTCTGACCGACCTGCCGGGCCAGGTAGGCCGACCCGTACCCGGCGTCGAAGGACCCCACGTCCGCATCCGTCTGCTTGAACTTCCCGTGCTCCCGGGAGGCCAGGGTCAGGTCGCACACCACGTGCAGGCTGTGACCGCCCCCGGCTGCCCATCCGTTGACCAGGCAGATCACCACCTTCGGCATGGTGCGGATCAGTCTCTGTACCTCGAGAATGTGCAGACGCCCGCCCTCGACCCTGGCCCTCGCCTCATCGACCGACGACGCATCCGCATGCTCCACGTCAGAATCGTGCGTGCTCGCGTACTGGTACCCCGAACGGCCACGGATCCGCTGGTCACCGCCGGAACAGAAAGCCCACCCACCGTCCTTCGGACTGGGACCGTTTCCTGTGAGAAGAACCGTGCCCACGTCCGGGGAGCGGCGGGCATGGTCGAGAGCCCGGTAGAGCTCGTCGACGGTGTGGGGACGGAAGGCGTTGCGCACCTCAGGCCGGTCGAAGGCGATACGGACGATACCGTTCGCACGCCCCTCGCCGACATGACGGTGGTAGGTGATGTCGTCGAAGTCGAATCCCGGGACCTCGCGCCACAGCTCGGGTCTGAACGGGTTGTTCTGATCAGTCATGGGCCCATCGTAGGCTGTGGGCATGCAGCTTCCTTCCCTTACCGAGATCACCGACCGCGCCCACGTGGTGACATGCCCGCTGAGGGTTCCATTCCGCGGCGTCACCGAAAGGGAGATGATGCTCGTCGACGCCCCCGACGGGTGGGTGGAATGGTCACCGTTCACCGAGTACGGGCCGGAGGAGTCCTCACTGTGGCTCAGGTCGGCACTCCTTCTCGGATGGAACTCCCCCTCACTGCCCGCACCGACAGCACAGACCGTGGCCGTCAACGCCACCGTCCCGGCCGTCGACGTCGCCGCGGACCCCGAGACTGTCCCGGCCCTCCTCGACAGGTACCCGGGGTGCACCACCGTGAAAGTGAAGGTGGCACAGAGCGGCCAGACTCTGGCCGACGACGTGGCACGGGTCAGGGCGGTCCGCGAGGCCCGGCCCGGCATCGCCGTGAGGGTGGACGCCAACGCACGGTGGAGCGTCGAAGAGGCCTTCGACGCGGCAGTCGCCCTGACAGACCCCTCGCGTGGCGGAGGCCCGCTGGACTACATGGAACAGCCCTGCGCGACCGTGGAGGAACTCGCCGAACTCCGGCGACGGCTCGGATCACGGGGGATGATGGTGCGCATCGCCGCCGACGAGCTGATACGCCGGGCGTCCGACCCGCTCGCCGTGGTCCAGGCAGGGGCATGCGACGTGGCGGTGCTCAAGGCCGCCCCGCTCGGCGGGGTAGACCACGTCCGGGAGATCGCCCGGGAGGTCGGACACTACGGTGTGGCCGTGACCGTGTCCTCGGCACTGGAGTCCGCGGTGGGCATGTACGCCGGACTGCTGGCGGCGGCAAGCCTGCCCGACCACACCGACGACGAGGACATGCAGGTGCTCCCCCAGGCGGCCGGCCTGGCGACCGGCTCACTCTATGCCGTGGACGTCTGCGCGCCACGGCAGATCATCGACGGTCACATGACCGTCACACGGGTGGAGCCGGAACAGGCCAGGCTCGATGAACTGGGGTCCCCGGCCACGCGCCGGGACTGGTGGTTCTCACGGCTCGCGGCGTCCTATGCGGTGCTCGCGGACCGGTGGGGGAACCGGGACTGACACCTGCCCCGGCAACCCCCGGGGCATCCGGCGACGGGTAGCGTCGTGGGGGTGACTGACGAACGATCCGGTACAGACCGGGGAATCCTCGCCTCCTCGACGACCGTCGCCGCGGTACTGGTCGATGAACTCGTCCGGGCATGTCTCCGGGGTGGCACTGGCCCACGCCGCCGAGCAGCCCGACCTGGTCCGCGCCCCGCGCACCGTCGCACTGATGGGCGACCTCACCGTCCTCCACGACATGAACGGGTTCACCGTGGGCCCCTCCGAACCCCGCCCCGACAACCTCGTGGTCGTGGTCCCCAACGACAACGGCGGTGCCATCTTCGAGGGACTGGAGGCGGGACGCCCCGGACTGCGCAACTTCGACGACGGTACCGACGCCTTCGACAGAGTCTTCGGCACCCCGACCGGGGTCGACCTCGGGGCACTGTGCGCCGGCCACGGGGTCGCACACCGCCGGGTGGAGTCACTGGATGAACTGACCGTGGCGCTGGACGAACACGCCGAGGGATACACGGAGGGGTTCCTCGTCATCGAGGCAGTGGTACAGAGGTCCGGACGGGCGGCACTCCACGCGACCCTGAGGGACAGGACGACAGCGGGGGAACCGGGATGACCCGTCGTGGACGGACTGTGGGCCGGTGGAGGAACCCGCCGGCTGTCCTGCTCGACATGCCCCGTCCGACCGGGGAGACCGTCCGACGCCGTCTCGTCCAGATCCTGGTCACCGTCTACCTGATCGCGTGCGTCATCTGTGTCTCTCTTGTCGTCACCGCAGCTGTCGACGACTGGAGGATCTCCTCCGACCGCGGGACCGCCACCGCCGAGGTGGTCTCCACCGGGAAGAAGACCCTGGTACGGTTCCCCGACGCGGAGGGGAACTACCACTCACCGGGGACCGGACTGAAGTATCCGGGGGGACTGGAGGCCGGTGACCGGGTCAAGGTGGAGTACCGGCGCGACGACCCGGACAACGTCAAGGTCGCGGGACGGGGGTGGACACTGTCCCTGCTGCCCGCCGCCTCGACCTGGCTGGTGTGCACCGTCGTCGCTGGCGCGCTCCTGGCAGGTGTGGGCCGGTCGTTCAGGCGGGGAAGTGCAGAACTGCGGGAGGCTGGCAGTGCAGGGCTGCGGGAAGAGGGCAGGGTAGCGGGCAGGGAAGAGGGGTCTGCCCCGTCCGGGCACTAGAGTGGGCTGACATGTCGCGAGCCAGCCTGGAGAAAGACCCGCACGACGTCGCCACGATGTTCGACGCCGTCGGCAAGAACTACGACCTCACCAACACCGTCCTGTCCTTCGGGCAGGACCGGTTGTGGCGCAGACGCACCAGACGCCGCCTCGGGCTGGCCCCGGGAGATGTCGTCCTCGACCTTGCGGCCGGTACCGCGGTGTCCACCGTCGAGCTTGCCGAGTCCGGGGCATGGTGTGTCGCCTGTGACTTCTCGCAGGGGATGCTCGCAGCCGGGGCCGACCGGGACGTGCCCAAGGTGTGCGGTGACGCCATGGAGCTGCCCTTCCCCGACGGCACCTTCGACGCGGTGACCATCAGCTTCGGACTGCGGAACATCGTCGATCCGGCAGCCGGTCTCAGGGAGATGGCCCGGGTCACAAGACCGGGCGGACGCCTGACCGTCTGCGAGTTCTCCACCCCTGTCGTCCCCGTGTTCTCCACGGTCTACAAGGAGTACCTCATGCGGGCCCTGCCGGTGGTGGCCAGGGCGGTGTCCTCGAACGCCGAGGCCTACGTCTACCTCGCCGAGTCGATCCGTGCCTGGCCGGACCAGGAGTCCCTCGCCGAAATCATCAATGACAACGGCTGGCAGGACTGCGGCTGGCAGAACCTCACCCTCGGCATCACCGCGCTGCACAGTGCGACGAAACCCCTGTGAGGCAGAGGAGGACCTGTCGGGGGACTTCACTGTGACTGGGTCCTGACGCCAGGTCCTGACATCAGGGTCTGACACACGGGTCTGACACACGGGGCTGACGCCCGGATCCGGACCCGTCCCCTGCCGGGCGTCACACGCCGAACAAAGGCCGGGAATCAGGGTGACGGTACCGGTCATGGCCGACGGACAGCCGGCCGGCGGCCAGCCACACCCGGGCGGTGAGATCACGGTCGGCAGGGGTGACAAGGTTACCCATGAGCCGTGTCGCCGCAGCCATCATCCGGTCGGAGAGCGGACCGCGCATCCCCAGAGGACCCACGGCAGACAGCAGTCCCGGCATCGTCAGCAGGGTTGACAGACGCCGCGCCAGGGAGAAGGCGTCACCGTACTGCCGGCGCAGGTGGGCGGGCCAGATGTGACGCAGCCCGTCGGGGGAGGCCGCGGCGTCCGGCAGCAGTTCGACAAGATCCTGGGCGGACTCGAGGGCGTAGTCGATCCCCTCACCGTTGAGGGGGTTGACCAGGGCCGCGGTGTCCCCGACCGCCGCCCAGTTCACCCCGGACACCCGGGTCACCGCCCCGCCCATGGGCAGCAGGGCGGAGGTGACCTCCCGCGGCTCACCGAGCTCCCACTCCCCGCGGACCAGGTCCGCGTACTCGCCGAGCAGTTTCTTCACGTTGACCTTGGCAGGACGCCGCGAGGTCGACAGGGCACCGCAGCCCAGGTTGACTCCACGCGTCCCCTCCCCGTCCTCCTCCGGTCCCAGGGGGAAGATCCAGCCGTAACCGGGCTGCGCGACCCCCTCGGCGTCCCTCAGTTCCAGGTGGGAGTGGATCCACGGCTCGTCACCGTACGGGGTGGGACAGTACGAGCGGGCGGCGACGCCGTGGACCAGACCCCGGAGCCACCGCACACCCAGCAGCCGGGCGACACCGCTGCGCACCCCTTCGGCGAGCACGAGGGTGTCGCAGCGCACCGTGCGGGTCTCCTTCCTGTCACGTTCCGTGGAACGGAAGGTCACCGAGCCGACAGTTCCGGCGGTGGACGCCCCGACATGTGAGACGTCCACCGCCTTCCACCCGGTGACGACCCGGGCCCCGCATGCGGCCGCGAAGTCGAGCAGGGCCGCGTCCAGGGTGGTGCGGGGTACCGCGGAACCCCGGGGAGGGAAGGACGGGTGGTCGGGCCAGGGGGTGCGGACCGAACCGCCGAAACCGTGCAGAGCCAGTCCCCGGATCTCGGGGCGGCCGGAGAGGATCCCCGGAGAGCCGGTGCGGGGCGACGGTTCGCCGGGGTCACCTCCCCACAGCCTGGTCAGCGCGTGGACGGCGCGAGGGGTCAGGCCGTCACCGCAGGTCTTGTCCCGGGGGAACTCCTGCATGTCGACAACAGTGACGTCCATCCCGGCGAGAGCCGCGGAGGCCGCCACCGCTGATCCGGCGGGGCCCCCGCCGATGACAAGGAGGCTGCAGTCGGACGGAAGGGGGGTGGTGTTCACAGCGGACCATTGTCGCATGCGGCAGGCACCGCGGTATAGGAACACCGGGCTCCGCTGGGATATGGTTGTTCCTCAGTGTGCGACCGTGCGCGGGCGGCACGGTGACTGACGGACGACGGACAGAGGCTACGGAATTCATGGCACGTACTAACTCCGGTGAACAGATGGGGTTGGATCTGGGGGACGCCGCCCTCAACGACTTCATCACGGAAGGGATGGCCCGTGTCGAGTCGACCCTCCAGACATCCCTGTCGACGGGGGAGAGCTTCCTCACCGACAAGGTGCGGCATCTGGCTCTCGCCGGCGGCAAGAGGTTCCGCCCCATGTTCGCGCTGCTGGCGTCACGCTACGGCGACAGTGCGGGTTCTGCGGGTGACGGCGCCCCGGCACCGGCGCCCGGGCAGGTCATCAACGCCGCCGTGGTCGTCGAACTGACCCACCTCGCCACCCTGTACCACGACGACGTGATGGACGAGGCGGACCGCAGACGGGGCGCACCGAGCGCGAACGCACGGTGGGACAACTCGGTGGCGATTCTCGCAGGCGACTACATCTTCGCGGTGGCGTCCTCGATCATGGCGGACCTCGGCACCGACACGGTCAGGCACTTCTCCGAGACGTTCGGCGAACTCGTCACCGGTCAGATGCGCGAGACCGTCGGCTGCCCGCCCGACGAGGATCCGGTGGAGCACTACATGACCGTGATCCAGGAGAAGACCGGGGTGCTCATCGCCTCGGCCGGGTTCCTCGGAGCCCTGCACGGCGGGGCCACGGAGGACACCCGGGACGCGCTGTTCAACTTCGGCCGCAACCTCGGACAGGTCTTCCAGATCGTCGACGACATCATCGACGTGTGGTCCGACCCGGAGGAGTCGGGGAAGACCCCCGGCACCGACCTGCGGGAGGGCGTGTTCACCCTGCCGGTGCTCTACGCGCTGAAGGAGGACAGTGCGGGAGGTGCCCGGCTGCGGGAGATCCTCACCGGCCCGGTGACGGAGGACGCTCTCGTCGACGAGGCGCTGGAGCTCATCCGGGCGTCGCAGGGCCGTGAGCGCTCCCTGGCGGACGTGGAGCACTACCGCAGGCGCGGGGAGGCGGAACTGTCCCGGCTGCCTGAGGGGGCCGTCACGACCGCACTGCGCAGGCTCATGGACTTCTCGCTGGAGCGGCTGGGTTAGCGGGGACACCGGGGTGGGCGGGGCAGTCCCTGCCGTCCCTGCCGGACGGGTCCTCTCATTCTCTGATTTGTAGGTCGTTACCTGCAGGTTTGCGGAGGACTACAGGGTTCGTAGTAACGTATCCGGCGCAACGACAAGTGCTTGCCAGGTTGCCCGAGCGGCCAAAGGGAGCGGACTGTAAATCCGCCGGCATTGCCTTCAGAGGTTCGAATCCTCTACCTGGCACTGGTTGAGACACCAGGAACAACCGCCTTCCGGAAGTTTTCCGGGAGGCGGTTTTTCGTCTGCGGTCGCTTAGGCGGTGCCGGGTCTGGTCAGGCTGTGCCGGGCTGTCCGGAGTTGCGCCGGGCTCCTCGCGCGTCGTTCTCTGCCGTTCTCTGCCGTGACCTGTGGATTTGGTGTACTGTGGAGCAGCTGGTTATGCTATCCCAGGCTTCAGACGAGCGGCATATGCCGGGTGTCTGTGAGCATGCCCCCTTAGCTCAGTCGGCAGAGCGTTTCCATGGTAAGGAAAAGGTCGACAGTTCGATTCTGTCAGGGGGCTCCAGTCATTTTGCGATGACCGTGGCGGTGTAGCTCAGATGGTTAGAGCGCACGACTCATAATCGTGAGGTCCGGAGTTCGATCCTCCGCATCGCTACCAGATCTGGCCGGGGAACGCCCCGCGTCCGTCACAGACGGCCGCGGGGCTTTGCTCTGTCCGGGCCCGGGGCAGGAGTCCGTGTGCGCCGGACCATTTGTCCTCCCGCCCGGGCTACTGCTACACTTTCCGGGAGCTCACCCCGGCAGGAGTGAGTGGCACCGTCTAGGGGCGTGGCTCAATTGGCAGAGCAGCGGTCTCCAAAACCGCAGGTTGCAGGTTCAAGTCCTGTCGCCCCTGCACTGATCCCCGGCCCGGGGGACGCCGAAGAACATGATCGGCTAACCTGGGTCGGGGACTACTACGTTAAGGAGCACCGCCCGTGTCCGACGAGAACACCACCAACACCCGTCTGCGGCCTGCCGGTAAGCGGCAGATCACCGGTGCAGAGCAGGGGAGGACCGACAGGGTCGCATCCTCCAGGGCCACCGATGACGCAGACGCCCGCGGCTCCCGCGGACCGGTCGCCTACGTCAGTTCGGTGGGCAGGGAGATGAAGAAGGTCATCTGGCCCACCGGCCGGGAAATGGTCTCCTCGGTCATCATCACGGTGATCTTCCTCGTCATCATGGTCGCGCTGTGCGCTTCCGTCGACTTCCTCACCCACGAGGGCGTGGAGTTCATCTTCGGCTTCTGACCGTGCTAGAATCGGCGCAGATCACGACCGCCTCCGCCACTCCGGCGAGGCGGATTTTTCATGCGGGACCGTTGACCGGCAGGTGGTCGCACACGCCCCCGCAGAATGTCGAAAGGAGCAAGCCATGAGTGAGCAGAACGAGGCTTCGGCCGAGAAGCTCAGCGCGGAGGGTCTCGCGGCAGCCGCGCAGGAGGACGTCCAGCAGTCCGTGACGGAACTGCAGTCCTCACCGGAGGGAGAAGAGGCCGAGGTCAGTCCCGAGGACGCCGCCCTCGAGGCGTACAAGACCCGGCTCCGGGAGTTCATGCGGGCCCTCAAGAAGCTGCCCGGCCAGTGGTACATCATCCAGTGCTACTCCGGTTACGAGAACAAGGTGAAGACGAACCTCGAGATGAGGGCGCAGACCCTCGGGGTCGACCAGCAGATCCACGAGGTGGTCGTACCGATCGAGGAGGTCACCCAGGTCAAGGACGGCAAGCGTAAGCAGGTCAAGCAGAAGCTCCTGCCCGGCTACGTGCTGGTCCGCGTGGAACTCGACGACCCTTCCTGGTCCGTCATCCGTGACACCCCGGGTGTGACGTCCTTCGTCGGCAATGCCGGTGAACCGACCCCGGTGCGTATCCGCGAGGTCGCCAAGTTCCTTCTCCCCCCGGAGACCGCGACGGTCTCCCCGGACGCCGGGACCGATTCCGCGTCCGGTGTGGACGTCTCGTCCACGGGTGTGGCCATGGCACCGACCCCGGCCGCCAACCAGGTCGAGGTCGACTACGAGGTGGGGGAGTCGGTGACCGTGCTCTCCGGACCGTTCGCCTCTGTGTCGGCGACCATCTCGGAGATCGACGCGGCCAACAGCAAGCTCAAGGCACTGGTGTCCATCTTCGGTCGCGAGACCCCCGTGGAGCTGGAGTTTGATCAGGTGGAGAAGCTCAACTAAGATCTGGCAGGTTGCCTGCACGGTTCAGAGACCGTGCAGTCGGCATGACATGACATTCCCACCCGGTGGCCGGTACACAATCCGGCATCCGGTCAGACCGTCCCGTCGTCGCCACGACCGGACACGCTGAGTCTGATACCACGTGAAGAGGTGCAACATGGCGAAGAAGAAGAAGGTCACCGGCCTGATCAAGCTGCAGATCCAGGCAGGTGCCGCGAACCCGGCTCCTCCGGTCGGCCCGGCGCTCGGTGCGCACGGCGTCAACATCATGGAGTTCTGCAAGGCCTACAATGCGGCGACCGAGTCGCAGCGCGGCAACGTCGTGCCGGTGGAGATCACCGTCTACGAGGACCGTAGCTTCGACTTCAAGCTGAAGACTCCTCCGGCCGCCAAGCTGCTCCTCAAGGCAGCCGGCATCCAGAAGGGATCCGGCGTCCCCCACACCGACAAGGTCGGTGAGGTCACCTGGGAGCAGTGCCGTGAGATCGCCCAGACCAAGTTCGAGGACATCAACGCCAACGACCTGGAGAACGGCGCCCGCATCATCGCCGGCACCGCCCGCTCCATGGGCATCGTCGTCACCGGAATCCCGGCCAAGTAAGGCCGTCTCCGGTCACGTCCGGTGGTCCGCCATGCAGGTGGGCCACAGGACCGTCACCGTGGCAGGGCCCGCTCCGGCCCGCACCACATTCCCGTCCACACTGATTGGAACCTGAAATGAGCAAGAACTCGAAGGCCTACAAGGCCGCCGCCGAGAAGATCGACTCCGATCGTCTCTACCGTCCTCTCGAGGCAGCGAAGCTGGCCAAGGAGACCTCCTCCAGCAATTTCGACGCCACCGTCGACGTCGCTGTCCGCCTGGGAGTCGATCCCCGCAAGGCTGACCAGCTGGTCCGCGGTACCGTCTCCCTCCCCAACGGCACCGGCAAGAATGTCCGGGTCATCGTCTTCGCCGAGGGCCCGAACGCCACCGCCGCGGAGGAGGCCGGGGCCGACGCCGTCGGAACCGCTGAGCTGATCGAGAAGATCCAGGGCGGCTGGACGGACTTCGACGCCGCCATCGCGACCCCGGACCAGATGGCCAAGGTCGGCCGTGTGGCACGCGTCCTCGGCCCGCGTGGTCTGATGCCGAACCCCAAGACCGGCACCGTCACCACCGACGTCGCCAAGGCCGTCACCGAGATCAAGGGCGGCAAGATCTCCTTCCGCGTCGACAAGGCTGCGAACCTGCACGCCGTCATCGGCAAGGCGTCCTTCTCCGAGAAGGCACTGGCAGAGAACTACGGCGCCCTCGTCGACGAGCTTCTCCGCCTGAAGCCCTCCGCGTCGAAGGGCATCTACCTGAAGAAGATCACCGTCTCCACGACCTCCGGTCCGGGCATTCCCGTGGACCCGACCGTGGTCAAGGCGTACGCAGAGTAGTTCTGCCCGGTCGGCCCGGCTCCGGCCAGGCTCCGGTCTGACCTGACTGCTTCTCCGGCAGGCCCCGTCCGCGTTCACTGACGCAGGGCGGGGCTTTCCGCGTCCGCGGGGGAGTTTCCGGCGGCAGTCGCCCCTGTGCCCGCAGGGGCGGTGGCGGAGACGGTGGAGGACGCCGCATTCCTCCGTTTCCCGACCGCCCCCCACAGCGGTACCACGGCGCCCCTGACCGTCGGACGACGTCTGCGGTAGTCCCCCTCGGGGCCGTGGTCGAGTGCCTCCAGCGCGATGTCGAGGGCACGGGGCGAGTAGAGCAGCGCGAGATGTTCGCTGAAGTCCCGCCCGTTGCCCTCGTCCTGGACGAGGATGTTGCGAACCACCGCTCCCTCTCCGGCGTCCATCTGCTGGGTCCGCCACGGGGTGACGACCTCGTCGTAACGTGAGCAGATCATGGTGTAGTCGACACCGGGGACGGTGTCGCCGTCGCGGTTGATGTGGGCCATGGTGGCGGAGCCTGTCATCTGGTCTTCGGCACACCGTCCCAGGATCCTGCGCAGGGGTGCGTACCATCCGCGTGCGAGGAGCGTCTTTCCCAGGGTCCCGACCCCGGAGGCGGTGGTGCCGTGATGGGACGCCGCGAATCCGACGAGTCGCCGTACTTTCGGCGCGACGCCGTCGCCGGGTCTGCCGGCCCCACCGAAATCGGTGAGGTAGAGCCTGGCCTGGGCCACCCCCTGGGAGTGACCGACCAGGTCGACCTGGCGGGCACCGGTCCGCTCCAGGACGGAGTCGATGAATTCCGCGACCTCCGGGGCAGAGTCCAGGAGCGCGGCATTGCCGAAACAGGCCGGTGACCTTCCGAGGAGGCATGAGGGGTCACGCCCGTAGTCGAGGGCGAAGACCCGGTGGCCGGCGGCGAGCAGTTCCGGTACCAGTCCGGACCATGTGCAGTAGCTGTTCATCCAGGTGCCGTGGATGAGGATGACCGGGACTGATCCGGGTCCGTCGGGGTCCAGCGGGGTGTCCCAGTCGTTGATCCCCCGGGGCATCAGTCCCGGATGTCGTCGGGACTGGAGGAAGGCGCGCAGGAAACTGTGTGATCCGGCGTCGGTGTGTGCGCCGGTGGTTGTCCGGGTCGACGATTTCATTTTCCGCACCATACCGTACGACCGGATGTCGGGGGCGTGATGCCGCAATTTTGACTTCCGGCCCGGAGGGTCTAGAGTTCAGCACGAAGTTTGACCGCGGGGTACACCCGCGGACGTTCAAGTTTCACCGAAGACCGTCGGTCACCGCCGTCCCCCAGGGGACAGTGGCG
The DNA here is from genome assembly GCA_900049755.1 of Corynebacterium provencense. Taxonomy (GTDB): domain Bacteria; phylum Actinomycetota; class Actinomycetes; order Mycobacteriales; family Mycobacteriaceae; genus Corynebacterium; species Corynebacterium neomassiliense. The sequence goes on along the minus strand of LT160592.1, from coordinate 874,276 downwards.
AAGGACCATCGACAGTGATGGCGGCCCGCGCAGGAGAAACACGAGGAACGTCAGGTCGGTCAGCCGGGTCACGCCCGGGGAAGACGACCTCCGACGCGCCCCGTGCCTCTGCGGCACGGGGCGCGTCGTCGTTCCGGTGGCCCGGCGGTCACGACACTGACAGACATCAGGAAGGAGGCGAGAGTATGGCAAACGCGAAGAACACCGAGTCCGTGGCGGAGCTCACCGCACGTTTCGAGGACGCGTCCGCCGCGATCCTCACCGAGTACCGCGGACTGACGGTCGCCGAGACCACCGAGCTGCGCAAGGCGCTGGGTGCCGACGTGACCTACTCCGTCGCCAAGAACACCATGATCAGGCTGGCCGCGAAGCAGGCCGGCGTGGAGCTCGACGATGCTCAGCTGACCGGACCGACCGCTATCGCGTTCGTCCGTGGCGAGGCTGTCGACGCCGCCAAGGCCATGAAGGCCTTCGGTGGCGAGCACAAGAGCTTCGTGATCAAGGGCGGCAACATGGACGGCAACACGCTGTCCGCCGCCCAGGTTGAGGCAATCGCCGAGCTGGACAACCGCGAGACCACCCTGGCCAAGCTGGCGGGCGCCCTGCAGGGCTCCCTCACCAAGGCCGCGCAGCTGTTCAACGCCCCGGCTTCCCAGGTCGCACGGCTCGCTGCCGCGCTCCAGGAGAAGAAGGAGGCCGCGTAAGCGGCGTCCTTCGGCAGAAGACCTGTTCCACACCCCACTGTCCCGCCGACCGGCGGGTCACATGAACGAAAGGAAGCCATCATGGCTAAGTTCACCAACGACGAGCTCCTCGAGGCTTTCAAGGAAATGACCCTCATCGAGCTCTCTGAGTTCGTCAAGCTCTTCGAGGACACCTTCGACGTCACCGCCGCCGCTCCGGCCGCCGTCGCTGTCGCCGCCGGCCCCGCTGCCGCCCACCTCATCCACCACCGTCAGGCGGTGTGTCACCGGTAGGAGATCCCGCGTGTGTCGAGGATGTTCTTCAACCGGGTCGGGTAGTCGGTGATGATGCCGCCGGCGCCAAGAAGATCGGCGTCATCAAGGTCGTCCGCGAGATCGTCTCCGGCCTGGGTCTGAAGGAGGCCAAGGAGCTCGTCGAGTCCGCTCCCAAGGCCATCCTCGAGGGCGCCAACAAGGATGACGCCGAGGCCGCCAAGACCAAGCTCGAAGAGGCCGGCGCCAAGGTCACCCTGAAGTAGCTCTGCACGGGAACGGCTCCGCCGTACCCCTCCGACCCCCGTCCACCGCACCACGAGTGCGGAGGCGGGGGTTGTCGCATATACGATGGTCCGCATGCTCCCGAAGTCCCGTATCACCGCAGTGCTCGTTCTCGGCCTGGGCTGTGTCCTCCTGGCGGTGGGACTGCTCCTTCCGCGGTTCGTGGACGCCAGGGGTCCGGTGCCGCTGGATCTCGCCGAGACGTCCCTGTCGGTGACGGACCCGGCGGCCACCATCGGCAGGGCCTATCTGGCGGGTGCCGGTGACCGGGACCCGGAGACTGTCACCGGGGAAGTGTCCCGGAACTTCGCGGTGACCTTCGGCGAGCCGGTCGACGGTGACGAAGCGGCGGCGACCGTGGGTGTCTCGACCCTGCGTGACGACATGGCGAAGTCGTTCGGGGACCAGGCCGGGCTGCTGGACGCCGAGGTCTGGACCATGCGTGTGGACCGCCGGACCGGGGAGGCCGTGGGGGAGGGGGACACCAAGGTCGCGGAGACACTGGGGTCTCCGGCGCAGGACGCGACCGTGGAGGGGCAGTGGCTGAAGTTTCCCGCCGACCCTGAGAAGCGCGACTACCGCTACTTCGATCCGCTGCTGAGGCGGGCGGTCCCGGCGTCCTTCAGCAGGGAGGACGAGGTCGACGGCCACCGGGTCTACGTGTACCGCCAGGAGATGACGGCGGAACCGGTACTGACCGCCCACCCCGGGTATGCGCGCTTGACCAGCACTGTCGTCACACCTGCGCGCAGGGACGCCGAGGGCAGGGAGACCGCTCCGGCGACCTCGACTGTCTCCACCCTCCATCGCAGCGGTACCCGCGAGATCACCGTGGAGCCGTCGAGCGGTCTCATCGTCTCGGTGCGGGAGGATCTCCACGACTACTACGCGGCCGCGGACGGCACCGAGACCGGGCTGCTTCTGGACATGCACGGTGAGACGCCCGGGGACGAGAGGACGGCGCTGCTGGAACAGGCGGTGTCGGTGGGCGGGGAGCGACACGTCGGGGCGTGGGGTATTGCGCTGGCGGCGATCGGTGCTATCGTGACTGTCGCTGCAGGAATTGCGGCTCTCCGACCGCAGCGGAGAGACGAACGGGCAGGGGGCCCGCGGGGACGGGGGAGCGGGGACTGACCGGAGGGGACCGGGCAGACCGGGGCGGGTGGACTTTCGCGCGCATGTGATATAGGGTTGACGTTTGCGCTGGACTGACTTCCGGCGGTTCTGCGGAGAACACCGACGACCTTGGCGGGTGATGCTTGTGAAAACACCACTTGACAAGGTCCATCAGTTGTCTCTGCCTGCGGGTTGACTCCCGCTGCCCGCAGACCCGACGGGACGTCAGTCCCTCACAGACCATCACAGACCGTACGCTCAAGCAACCGTGCCCCGTCGCGACGTCAGTCCCGGCGGACACGTGAGGTGCTGGAAGGACCCATCTTGGCAGTCTCCCGCCAGACCAGTTCCACGGCCGGAATCCCCGGGGCTTCACATCGTTACTCCTTCGCGAAGATCGATGCCCCGATCGAGGTACCCGGTCTTCTCGACGTTCAGAGAGAGTCCTTCGCCTGGCTCGTCGGCACGCCCGAGTGGCGTGCCCGCCGGCAGGCAGAGGCAGAGGAGGGGACCCGCGTCACGAGCGGTCTCGAGGACATCCTCGACGAACTGTCCCCGATCGAGGACTACTCCGAGAACATGTCCCTGACCCTGTCCGAGCCCCGCTTCGACGACGTGAAGAACACGATCGACGAGTGCAAGGACAAGGACATCAACTACTCCGCGCCGCTGTACGTGACCGCGGAGTTCACCAATGCGCTGTCCGGTGAGATCAAGAGCCAGACCGTCTTCATCGGTGATTTCCCGATGATGACCGACAAGGGCACGTTCATCATCAACGGCACGGAACGTGTCGTCGTCTCGCAGCTCGTCCGTTCCCCGGGCGTCTACTTCGACGAGTCCATCGACCCGTCCACGGAGCGTCCCCTGCACGCGGTGAAGGTCATCCCGTCCCGTGGTGCATGGCTCGAGTTCGACGTCGACAAGCGTGACACCGTCGGTGTCCGTATCGACCGCAAGCGTCGTCAGCCCGTCACCGTCCTGCTCAAGGCACTGGGCCTGACCACCGAAGAGATCACCGAGCGTTTCGGTTTCTCCGAGATCATGATGTCCACCCTCGAGAAGGACGGCGTCGCCAACACCGACGAAGCCCTGCTGGAGATCTACCGTAAGCAGCGCCCGGGTGAGTCACCCACACGTGACTCCGCCCAGGCCCTGCTCGAGAACAGCTTCTTCAAGGCCAAGCGCTACGACCTGGCCAAGGTGGGCCGGTACAAGGTGAACCGGAAGCTCGGCTTCGACGGCGACACCGGTGCCATGACCCTCACCGAGCAGGACATCCTCACCACCATCGAGTACCTGGTGCGCCTGCACGCCGGCGAGAAGTCCATGACCTCGCCCGACGGGGTGGAGATCCCGCTCGGCGTCGACGACATCGACCACTTCGGCAACCGGCGTCTGCGTACCGTCGGCGAGCTGATCCAGAACCAGATCCGGGTGGGACTGTCCCGCATGGAGCGCGTCGTCCGCGAGCGGATGACGACCCAGGACGCCGAGTCGATCACCCCGACTTCCCTGATCAACGTCCGCCCGGTCTCCGCCGCGATCCGTGAGTTCTTCGGCACCTCGCAGCTGTCGCAGTTCATGGACCAGAACAACTCACTGTCCGGCCTGACGCACAAGCGGCGTCTGTCGGCGCTGGGTCCCGGCGGCCTGTCCCGTGAACGCGCGGGCCTCGAGGTCCGTGACGTCCACGCGTCCCACTACGGCCGTATGTGCCCGATCGAGACCCCTGAGGGGCCGAACATCGGCCTGATCGGCAACCTCGCCACCTACGCGCGGGTCAACCCCTTCGGATTCATCGAGACCCCGTACCGCAGGGTCGTCGACGGTGTGATCACCGACCAGGTGGACTACCTCACCGCTGACGAGGAGGACCGTCACATCATCGCGCAGGCGAAGACCGCGGTGGACTCCGAGGGCCGTTTCGTCGACGACGAGATCGAGGTCCGTCTGCGCGGCGGTGACGTCGAGGTCGTTCCCGCCGGCGAGGTGGACTACATGGACGTCTCCCCGCGGCAGATGGTCTCCGTGGGTACCGCCATGATTCCCTTCCTGGAGCACGACGACGCCAACCGTGCCCTCATGGGTGCGAACATGCAGAAGCAGGCCGTGCCGCTGCTCCGCTCCGAGGCCCCGTACGTCGGAACCGGTATGGAGCTCCGCTCCGCCTACGACGCCGGTGATGTCGTCATCACCCCGAAGGCCGGTGTCGTCGAGTACGTCTCCGCCGACTACATCACCGTGATGGACGATGACGGCGTGCGTGACACCTACATGCTGCGCAAGTTCGAGCGCACCAACCAGGGCACCTGCTACAACCAGAAGCCCCTGGTCGACCAGGGTCAGCGAGTCGAGGCAGGTCAGGCCATCGCCGACGGTCCCGGCACCCACAACGGGGAGATGTCCCTCGGACGCAACCTCCTCGTCGCCTTCATGCCGTGGGAGGGTCACAACTACGAGGACGCCATCATCCTCAACCAGCGGATGGTGGAGGAGGACCTCCTCACCTCCATCCACATCGAGGAGCATGAGATCGATGCCCGGGACACCAAGCTCGGTCCCGAGGAGATCACCCGTGACATCCCCAATGTCGGTGACGACGTGCTCGCGGACCTCGACGACCGGGGTATCGTCCGCATCGGCGCCGACGTCCGCGACGGCGACATCCTGGTCGGCAAGGTCACCCCGAAGGGTGAGACCGAGCTGACCCCGGAGGAGCGGCTGCTGCGCGCTATCTTCGGTGAGAAGGCCCGCGAGGTCCGTGACACCTCCATGAAGGTTCCCCACGGTGAGACCGGCAAGGTCATCGGCGTCCGCGTGTTCTCCCGCGAGGACGACGACGATCTCGCCCCCGGCGTCAACCAGATGGTCCGCGTCTACGTCGCCCAGAAGCGCAAGATCCAGGACGGCGACAAGATGGCGGGACGCCACGGCAACAAAGGCGTCGTCGGCAAGATCCTGCCGGCAGAGGACATGCCCTTCCTGCCGGACGGTACCCCGATCGACATCATTCTCAACACCCACGGTGTGCCGCGTCGTATGAACATCGGTCAGGTCCTGGAGACCCACCTCGGTTGGCTGGCGAAGAACGGCTGGAAGGTCGACACCCAGTCCGAGGACCCGAAGGTCCGTGCGATGCTGGAGACCCTTCCGGAGGAGCTTTACGATGTTCCGCCGGAGTCCCTCGTGGCGACACCCGTGTTCGACGGTGCCGAGAACGAGGAGCTGTCCGGTCTGCTGCGTTCGGTCCGTCCCAACTCCGACGGCATGGCACTGACCGACGAGTTCGGCAAGGCCGTGCTCATCGACGGCCGTTCCGGCGAGCCGTACCCGTACCCGATCTCGGTCGGTTACATGTACATGCTGAAGCTGCACCACCTCGTCGACGAGAAGATCCACGCCCGTTCGACCGGTCCGTACTCCATGATCACCCAGCAGCCGCTCGGTGGTAAGGCACAGTTCGGTGGCCAGAGGTTCGGTGAGATGGAGGTGTGGGCCATGCAGGCGTACGGTGCGGCCTACACCCTCCAGGAGCTTCTCACCATCAAGTCCGATGACGTCGTCGGCCGCGTGAAGGTGTACGAGGCGATCGTGAAGGGCGAGAATATCCCGGATCCGGGTATCCCGGAGTCTTTCAAGGTCCTCCTCAAGGAGCTGCAGTCCCTGTGCCTCAACGTCGAGGTTCTCGCGGCTGACGGAACTCCGATGGAGCTGAGCTCGACCGACGACGACGAACTCGACCACGCGAATGCTGCTCTCGGGATCAACCTGTCCCGGGACGAGCGTCCTGACGCCGAGAGCGACGCGATCTAGCTCCCAGCCCCGGTCCCGCCGCCCCGCCGACGGGACCCCCAGACACCTTCCCACTTTTCACCGCACTACCGCCCTCCGTACACCGGAGGGGAAAGGGAGTCCACGTGCTGGACGTCAACTTCTTTGACGAGCTCCGCATCGGTCTCGCCACCGCCGACGACATCCGTCGTTGGTCCCACGGCGAGGTCAAGAAGCCCGAGACGATCAACTACCGCACCCTGAAGCCCGAGAAGGACGGCCTGTTCTGCGAGCGCATCTTCGGCCCGACCAGGGACTGGGAGTGTGCCTGCGGCAAGTACAAGCGTGTCCGCTACAAGGGCATCATCTGTGAGCGCTGCGGCGTCGAGGTGACGAAGTCCAAGGTCCGTCGTGAGCGTATGGGCCACATCGAGCTGGCCGCGCCGGTCACCCACATCTGGTACTTCAAGGGCGTGCCTTCGCGCCTCGGCTACCTTCTGGACCTGGCTCCGAAGGATCTCGAGAAGATCATCTACTTCGCGGCGAACATCATCACCTCGGTGGACGAGGAAGGTCGTCACAACGACCAGTCCACCCTCGAGGCTGAGATGCTCCTCGAGAAGAAGGAGGTCGAGAACGACCGCGACGCCGAACTGGCCGAGCGTTCCGAGAAGCTCGAGGCCGACCTGGCAGAGCTCGAGGCCGCCGGCGCCAAGGCCGACGCCAAGCGTAAGGTGCAGACCGCCGCTGAGCGGGAAATGCGTCACATCCGTGAGCGTGCGGAGCGTGAGGTCGCCCGCCTCGACGAGATCTGGAACACCTTCGTCAAGCTCGCACCGAAGCAGATGATCGTCGACGAGGGCATCTACAACGAACTTGTCGACCGTTACGAGGACTACTTCACCGGCGGTATGGGCGCGGAAGCCATCCAGACCCTGATCCGGTCCTTCGACCTCGAGGCCGAAGCGGAGAAGCTCCGTGAGACGATCCGCTCCGGCAAGGGACAGAAGAAGCTCCGTGCCCTGAAGCGGCTGAAGGTCGTCGCCGCGTTCCTGCGTTCGGGCAACGATCCTGCCGGCATGGTCCTCGACGCTGTCCCGGTGATTCCGCCGGAGCTGCGTCCGATGGTCCAGCTGGACGGCGGCCGTTTCGCGACCTCGGACCTCAACGACCTCTACCGTCGCGTCATCAACCGCAACAACCGCCTCAAGCGCATGCTGGATCTCGGTGCCCCCGAGATCATCGTGAACAACGAGAAGCGCATGCTGCAGGAGTCCGTTGACGCCCTGTTCGACAACGGCCGTCGTGGCCGCCCGGTCACCGGGCCGGGTAACCGGCCGCTGAAGTCGCTGTCTGACCTGCTGAAGGGTAAGCAGGGCCGGTTCCGTCAGAACCTGCTCGGCAAGCGTGTCGACTACTCCGGTCGTTCCGTGATCATCGTGGGTCCGCAGCTGAAGCTGCACCAGTGCGGTCTGCCGAAGCAGATGGCGCTGGAACTGTTCAAGCCCTTCGTGATGAAGCGGCTGGTCGAGAAGCAGTACGCGCAGAACATCAAGTCCGCCAAGCGCATGGTGGAGCGTCAGCGTCCGGAGGTGTGGGACGTCCTCGAGGACGCCATCTCCGAGCACCCGGTGATGCTCAACCGTGCACCGACCCTGCACCGCCTGGGTATCCAGGCGTTCGAGCCGATCCTCGTCGAGGGCAAGGCGATCCAGCTGCACCCGCTGGCCTGTGAAGCCTTCAACGCCGACTTCGACGGTGACCAGATGGCCGTGCACCTGCCGCTGTCCGACGAAGCGCAGGCCGAGGCGCGCATCCTCATGCTCGCCTCGAACAACATCCTCTCCCCGGCGTCCGGAAAGCCGCTGGCCATGCCCCGTCTGGACATGGTCACCGGTCTGTACTTCCTGACCCTGGAGAAGAAGCCCGACGAGCTCGGGGGGCAGGGCAGGTACACCCCGGCGGACGAGAACGGTCCGGCCAGGGGTGTCTACACTTCCCTCGCCGAGGCGATCATGGCCCGCGACCGCGGCGTCCTCGGACTCCAGGCACCTATCCAGGTGCGGATCAGCCACCTGCGTCCGACCCCGGAGATTGAGGCGGAGCAGTTCCCCGACGGCTGGAAGAAGGGCGACACGTGGACCGCGCACACCACTCTGGGACGTGTGCTGTTCAATGAGCTGCTGCCGTGGAACTACCCGTTCGTCGACGGTGTGATGGCGAAGAAGCCGCAGGCCGCGATCATCAACGACCTGGCTGCCCGCTATCCGATGATCACTGTCGCCCAGACGGTGGACAAGCTGAAGGACGCCGGCTTCTACTGGGCCACGCGGTCCGGTGTGACCATCACCATGCACGACGTGCTGGTCCTGCCGAACAAGAAGGAGATCCTCGACAAGTACGAGGCCCGGGCGAGGGTCATCGAGAAGAAGATGGCGCGAGGCAAGATCAACTCCGCCGAGCGCTACAACTCCCTCGTGGACCTGTGGAAGGAAGCCACGGACTTCGTCGGTGAGTCTGTGGAGAAGCTCTACCCGGACGACAACCCGATCCCGATGATCGTGAAGTCCGGCGCGGCCGGCAACATGCGTCAGATCTGGACGCTGGCCGGTATGAAGGGCATGGTCACGAACTCGCGGGGTGACTACATCACCCGCCCGATCAAGACCTCCTTCCGTGAGGGCCTGTCGGTGCTCGAGTACTTCAACAACTCCCACGGTTCCCGTAAGGGCCTGGCCGACACCGCCCTGCGTACCGCAGACTCCGGTTACCTGACCAGGCGTCTCGTCGACGTCGCCCAGGACGTGATCGTCCGCGAGGACGACTGCGGCACCAGACGCGGGGTCACCATGCCTCTGGCAGCCCCGGTGCTGGACGCCGAGGGTGAAGAGACTGGCTCCTTCCGCAGGGCGGAGTTCGTCGAGACCGCGGTACAGGGCAGGTTCCTGGCTGCGGACGCCGTCAACGACGCCGGCGAGGTCATCATTCCTGCAGGTGTCGACCTCGGCGACCCGGAGATCGACCGGCTTGTCGCGGCCGGTGTGCGTGAAGTCAAGCTGCGGTCCGTCATGACCTGTGAGACCTCGACCGGTGTCTGTGCGACCTGCTACGGCCGTTCCATGGCGTCCGGCAAGAAGGTCGACATCGGAGAGGCCGTCGGTATCGTGGCCGCCCAGTCCATCGGTGAGCCCGGCACCCAGCTGACCATGCGTACCTTCCACCAGGGCGGTGTCGGCGGTGACATCACCGGTGGTCTGCCCCGTGTGCAGGAACTGTTCGAGGCCCGTGTGCCGAAGGCAAAGGCGCCGATCGCGTCCGTGGACGGTACCGTGCGTATCGAGGACGACGACAACTTCTACACCCTCACCATCGTCCCCGACGACGGTTCCGACGAGGTCGTGTACGAGAAGCTGTCGAAGCGTCAGGGTCTCGCCGTCATCAAGGTCGGTGACTTCGAGCGCCAGATCAGGCAGGGTGACCACGTCTCGGTCGGTCAGCAGCTGCTCAAGGGTTCCGCCGACCCGCATGAGGTCCTCCGGGTCCTCGGTCGTCGCGGTGTGCAGCAGCACCTCATCAACGAGGTGCAGAAGGTCTACCGCGACCAGGGTGTGGCCATCCACGACAAGCACATCGAGATCATCGTCCGTCAGATGCTCCGTCGCGTGACGGTCATCGACTCCGGTTCGACGGAGTACCTGCCCGGTTCTCTCGTCGATCACGCCGACGCGGTCGCCGCGTCCAAGGCTGCCGTGCAGGCGGGCGGGCGTCCGGTCGAGGTGCGCGCGGAGATCATGGGTATCACGAAGGCTTCACTGGCAACCGACTCGTGGCTGTCGGCCGCCTCCTTCCAGGAGACGACGAGGGTTCTGACGGACGCCGCAATCAACAAGCGGTCCGACAAGCTCATCGGTCTCAAGGAGAACGTGATCATCGGTAAGCTGATCCCGGCCGGTACGGGTATCGCGAAGTACCGGAACATCTCCGTGGAACCGACCGCCGAGGCCCGTGCCGCGGCGTTCCAGATGCCTGACAGCTACGGCTCCGGCTTCTACGGCGACGACGGTTTCGGTGACTTCACCGGTGCCGCGGTGCCGCTGGACGACATCGACATGAACTGATCCCGTGTCACCGGGGTGAGGGCTCTGAGGCCGCTCCCGGTGTCGTCCGGTCATCCGTGAGGGGGTGTCCGTGCGGTGAGGAACTTCTCACCGTGCGGGCACCTCCTTTTCGTTTCCCTGCACAGTCGGCACAGTCGGTACAGTCACATTGCCAGCAGTGCGTCTCCTCGGGCAGAGGGACGCCGGCAGCCGGGACGGTTCAGTCCTGATTTGGCTGCGTACGTGTGATGCGGTAGTGTCGGCACTCAGTCCCCGTATATCAGGACCATCCGGCCGCCGGGAGGCGGTGCGATCCCTGGATCGCCGAGAAAATTCAGCAGGATGAAACTCACCCCGTAGGCCAGCGAGAGCGGCTGAGGGGTTTCGGCACGTTTAAAATAAAGTGCGCCGAGGTTCCGGGGAGAGGTCTCGTTGGCCGGCAGTGTCGACGGCACCGTCGACCGAAGTACTGAACAGAACAAGAAAGTCGGTTCATGCCTACAATCCAGCAGCTGGTCCGTAAGGGCCGCCACGACAAGACGGCGAAGGTGGCCACCGCCGCCCTGAAGGGTTCCCCGCAGCGCCGGGGTGTGTGCACCCGCGTGTACACCACGACCCCCAAGAAGCCGAACTCCGCGCTCCGTAAGGTCGCGCGTGTCCGGCTGACCTCGGGTATCGAGGTCTCCGCCTACATCCCCGGTGAGGGCCACAACCTCCAGGAGCACTCCATGGTGCTTGTCCGCGGTGGTCGTGTGAAGGACCTCCCGGGTGTCCGCTACAAGATCGTCCGCGGTTCCCTCGACACCCAGGGTGTCAAGGACCGCAAGCAGGCCCGTTCCCGCTACGGCGCGAAGAAGGAGAAGTAGAGCATGCCTCGTAAGGGTCCCGCCCCCGCACGCCCGATCGTCAAGGATCCGGTGTACGACGACGTCATCGTGTCCCAGCTGGTCAACAAGATTCTGCTGGACGGCAAGAAGTCCACTGCCGAGCGCATCGTCTACGGCGCTCTGGAGACCTGCCGGGAGAAGACCGGCACTGATCCGGTCCTCACCCTCAAGAAGGCACTCGACAACGTGAAGCCGGCCCTCGAGGTCCGCTCCCGTCGCGTCGGTGGTGCCACCTACCAGGTCCCGGTCGAGGTCCGCCCGGGTCGTGCCACCACCCTCGCACTGCGGTGGCTGGTGACCTTCACCCGTCAGCGTCGCGAGAACACCATGACTGAGCGTCTGGCCAACGAAATCCTGGACGCGTCCAACGGTCTCGGTGCCTCCGTCAAGCGTCGTGAGGACACCCACAAGATGGCCGAGGCCAACCGCGCCTTCGCCCACTACCGCTGGTAACACACAGACCTTAAGGAACCACAGTGGCACAGGAAGTGCAGAAGGATCTCAGCAAGGTCCGCAACATCGGCATCATGGCCCACATCGATGCCGGTAAGACCACGACCACCGAGCGCATTCTCTTCTACACCGGTATCAACCGCAAGGTCGGAGAGACTCACGACGGAGCCTCCACCACCGACTGGATGGAGCAGGAGAAGGAGCGTGGTATCACCATCACCTCCGCCGCCGTCACCTGTTTCTGGAACAGCAACCAGATCAACATCATCGACACTCCCGGTCACGTCGACTTCACCGTCGAGGTTGAGCGCTCCCTGCGTGTCCTTGACGGCGCTGTCGCCGTCTTCGACGGCAAGGAGGGCGTGGAGCCCCAGTCGGAACAGGTGTGGCGCCAGGCGGACAAGTACGACGTCCCGCGCATCTGCTTCGTCAACAAGATGGACAAGCTCGGTGCGGACTTCTACTTCACCGTGCAGACCATCATCGACCGGCTGGGTGCGAAGCCGCTGGTCATGCAGCTGCCTATCGGTGCCGAGGATGATTTCGACGGCGTCGTCGACCTCCTTCAGATGAAGGCCATCACCTGGCGCGGCAAGGTCGAGGTCGGTGCTGAGCCGACCATCGAGGAGATCCCCGCCGATCTCGCCGACCGGGCCGCCGAGTACCGCGAGAAGCTGCTCGAGACGGTCGCCGAGTCCGATGAAGGGCTCATGGAGAAGTACTTCGCCGGTGAGGAGCTCTCCCTCGAGGAGATCAAGGCCGCCATCCGGAAGATGACCATCGCGTCGGAGATCTACCCGGTGTTCTGTGGTACCGCGTACCACAACAAGGGTATCCAGCCGGTTCTGGACGCCGTCGTCGATTTCCTCCCGTCCCCGCTGGACGTCGAGGCGATCGAGGGCCACAAGCCCGGCCACGAGGACGAGATCCTCACCCGGAAGCCCTCTGATGACGAGCCGTTCTCCGCGCTCGCCTTCAAGATCGCCGCCCACCCGTTCTTCGGCAAGCTCACCTTCGTGCGTGTCTACTCCGGTTGCGTCGAGCCCGGTGAGCAGGTCCTCAACGCCGTCACGGGCAAGAAGGAGCGCATCGGGAAGCTCTTCCAGATGCACGCCAACAAGGAGAACCCGGTCGACAAGGCCCATGCAGGCAACATCTACGCCTTCATCGGTCTGAAGGAGACCACCACGGGTGACACCCTGTGCGACATCCAGAACCCGATCCAGCTGGAGTCCATGGACTTCCCGGATCCGGTGATCAAGGTGTCCATCGAGCCGAAGACGAAGTCTGACCAGGAGAAGCTCGGTGTGGCCATTCAGCGCCTCACCGAAGAGGATCCGACCTTCACCGTCGAACTCGACGAGGAGACCGGCCAGACCATCATCGGTGGCATGGGCGAGCTGCACCTCGACGTTTTCGTCGACCGGATGAAGCGTGAGTTCAAGGTCGAGGCCAACGTCGGCGCCCCCCAGGTGGCCTACCGTGAGACGATCCGTAAGGCTGTCGACAAGGTCGAGTACACCCACAAGAAGCAGACCGGTGGTTCCGGCCAGTTCGCGAAGGTGATCATCGGTATCGCCCCGTACAACCCGGATCCCGAGGAGCTTGAGGAGGGTGAGAACCCGAACTACAAGTTCACCAACGCTGTGACCGGTGGCCGTATCCCCCGCGAGTACATCCCGTCGGTGGATGCCGGTATCCAGGACGCCATGCAGTACGGCTACCTGGCAGGGTTCCCGCTGGTCGACATCGAGGCGACGCTCATCGACGGCGCCTACCACGAGGTCGACTCCTCCGAGATGGCGTTCAAGATCGCCGGTTCCCAGGCTCTCAAGGCCGCTGTCGCCAAGGCGAAGCCGGTCCTGCTCGAGCCGTTGATGGCTGTCGAGGTCACCACACCCGAGGAGTTCATGGGTGAGGTCATCGGCGACATCAACTCCCGTCGCGGTCAGATCTCCGCGATGGAGGACCGTTCGGGCGCCAAGATCGTCAAGGGCAAGGTTCCGCTGTCCGAAATGTTCGGGTATGTCGGTGACCTGCGGTCGAAGACCCAGGGTCGCGCGAACTACACGATGATCTTCGACTCCTACGGAGAGGTCCCCTCCTCCGTGGCACAGGAGATCATCGCCGAGCGCAACGGCAACGCCTGACATACTGTCACGTTGTCCTGTCACCTTGTCTCCCGTGGACCGGTCGGGCGCGGATTTCCGCCGCCGTCGGGTCCGCGGGGGGTAGGGGCCTGCACTCCGTATACCTCACGTCCACCCCGTTTTTCACCGTCGGGGGAAGTGCGTTAGGATGCTGGGTGCTGGCCGTTACCCAGCCGCAGTGTGTCCGGTGGGACCGACCTCGGTTCGGCCGGAAGGTCCGGGTGTAACCCGTCCGACAGCACACTGTCAGATGCTGTAACCGGCACTAGTAAGGCCCGGAACAGATCACCGCAACCGGCGGTGCACCCCTGTAGCGGGAGTTTCAGTCAAGTGGTCGCGAGAGTCGTGGCCACCGAGAAGTCCAGGAGGACAAAAGTGGCGAAGGCTAAGTTCGAGCGTACGAAGCCCCACGTTAACATCGGCACGATCGGTCACGTCGACCACGGCAAGACCACCACGACCGCCGCCATCACCAAGGTTCTGGCTGACACCTACCCGGACCTCAACAAGGCCTTCGCCTTCGACGCCATCGACAAGGCGCCGGAGGAGCGTGAGCGCGGTATCACGATCAACATCTCCCACGTGGAGTACCAGACCGAGAAGCGCCACTACGCCCACGTGGACGCCCCGGGTCACGCCGACTACATCAAGAACATGATCACCGGTGCGGCTCAGATGGACGGTGCCATCCTCGTGGTCGCCGCCACCGACGGCCCGATGCCGCAGACCCGTGAGCACGTGCTCCTGGCCCGCCAGGTCGGCGTTCCCTACATCCTCGTCGCCCTGAACAAGTGCGACATGGTTGACGACGAGGAGCTCATCGAGCTCGTCGAGATGGAGGTCCGGGAGCTCCTCGCCGAGCAGGACTACGACGAGGACGCCCCGATCATCCGCATCTCCGCCCTGAAGGCTCTCGAGGGCGATCCCAAGTGGACCCAGTCGATCCTCGACCTCATGCAGGCCTGCGACGACTCCATCCCGGATCCGGTGCGCGAGACCGACAAGCCGTTCCTCATGCCGATCGAGGACATCTTCACCATCACCGGCCGCGGTACCGTGGTCACCGGTCGTGTGGAGCGTGGCGTCCTGAACATCAACGAGGAGGTCGAGATCCTGGGTATCCGCGAGAAGGCCCAGAAGACCACCGTCACCTCCATCGAGATGTTCAACAAGCTTCTTGACACCGCTGAGGCCGGCGACAACGCCGCCCTGCTGCTGCGTGGTCTGAAGCGTGAGGATGTCGAGCGTGGCCAGGTCGTCGCCAAGCCGGGCGCCTACACCCCCCACAAGAGCTTCGAGGGTTCCGTCTACGTCCTGTCCAAGGACGAGGGCGGCCGCCACACCCCGTTCTTCGACAACTACCGTCCGCAGTTCTACTTCCGGACCACCGACGTGACCGGTGTCGTCAAGCTGCCCGAGGGCACTGACATGGTCATGCCGGGCGACAATGTCGAGATGACCGTCGAGCTCATCCAGCCGGTCGCCATGGACGAGGGTCTGCGGTTCGCCATCCGTGAGGGTGGACGTACCGTCGGTGCCGGTCGTGTGACCAAGATCAACGACTAGTTTCTGCTTCACCTGCACAGTCCGGAGTTTCCGGACTGCCGGCGGGTGATCGCCGGTAGCACCGGCATGCAGGACGTGGGAACCCCCGTCCGTCCCTTTCAGAGGGACGGGCGGGGGTTTTGCCGTAGCTTCGCAGCCAGGGGAGGGGTCGGACTCACCGGGAGGCCCCGCTGAGGGGGTCAGTTCCGGTGCCGGACCTGTTCGACCTGAAGCAGGAAACGCGGCCGTATGTCCTGGTCCGGGAAAGCAGCGCGGATGTCGGCCGCGGCCAGGCGACAGGCGTCCCGTAGTGCGGTGATGTCTGTTTCCGCCGCGGACCGTACACGGATCTCGATGACGTCCGTGGCACGGTCCCGCAGGGCGCGGAAGGTGGCCGAGGTGACGTCCGGCCGGTTCTCGAAGGTCTGGGCGACGGCGGACCCCAGGTCGGCGGGGTGGAGGCGTAGTTCCCCTGAGGGGTCGGACAATGGGGAGGTGATCCGGCCGAGCCTGCGGCGTCCGACGTTGACGAGTAGGAGCAGCAGTCCGACGGTGACGAGGACGACGGCGGCGACACGCAGGATGTCGTCGTAATTGTCCCGGAGCGGCAGCTCCCGCCAGAAGTCTCTGTCGGCGTGGTCGGAGATGCGTGAGGCGAACGGCGCCCCCGCTGCCGTTCCGATACCCCATACCGCGAGGAACGCGAAAACAAGCGCGACGATGAAAATGACCAGTCTGTCGAAGGCTGCCCTGCCTCTGTTCATCTCTTGTCTCCTCCGGTGGTGGGTGAGGTGATTTTCACGGTGACGGTGGGCGTCGGGTCGAGTAGAGAGGCGACGTTTCCGACCTCCCGGGTGACGGCGGTGGTCACGGCGTCCCTGTCAGCGGTGTCCCGGGCCGCACTCGTGACGGTGACCGTGATCTTCTTCCTGGTCGCCACTGTCGAGGCCCTCAGTACGCCCCGCGCCCGTTCAGCTGCGGCGGTACTGAGGCGGGCGATGTCCACGGGACGCGCATGGAGTGCCGAATCTCCCGCGAACGAGAGATGGGTCCGGGTGCGTGGCCGAAAGGCAGCGACCAGCAGCAGCAGCGCCAGTACGGCGCTGACAACGGACGCAGGAAAGATCCAGGGTGCGTAGTGCAGGTCGGCGATCCACGTGTACGCCGGGGTGAGCCACTGGCTGTCCGAGAGCGATCCGCGGACGACGAGCAGATCGTGGACGGCAGCTGCCCCGGCAGCGACGAGCAGAAGACCGAGCAGCATGGTCAGCCACCGGGCACGGGGGGACGCCGCGGGACGGGGAGCCGGGTCGGCAGAAGGGGGAGTGTCCCTGTTGTCCGTGACCGCCCGGTCAGTGGACGACGGTCGGGTTCCGGTGTCAGTGATCTCGGTGCGGCTCACGGTTGATCTCCTTGCTGGGACGCCTGTGCTGCGCCGGGACCCGGGGTGTCTCCGCGATCGCCGGCCTCCACTGCGGCCCTCCTGCCCGTCCTACTCCTGCGGTTGACGGTGACCGGGGTGAGTGGGGGATGGTTGACCGTGACCGGCGTGAGACCGCGCCGTGTCACCTGGGGAAAGACAGTCACAGGCAGTCCTTCCGGTGTGGGTATGTTGGACACAGGAAGGCCGTCGGGGGTGGGAACGTTCTCTATCCGCGGCCCCGGGGGAGTGGGGATATCGTGCAGTACGGGGCCGTGCGGGGGAATCTCCGGTGACCGGGGCGGTCGGTGCACGGTGATGACGGGCGTCGGTCGGGGGGTGGCCGGGGTCTCCGGGATCTGTACCGGTGGTCGCGGACTCACCGTCACCGGTGCCAACGCGCCATGGTAGGGGACAGTGACGGGCACCGGCAGGTGCGGTGGAGGTACCGGCACTCCCAGAACCGTGGGTGGTACGGGCGTACCGACAGGGCGCAGTTGCGGAGGCGGAGGTACCGGGACATGCTCCGGACGGACCGGGCGACCTGCGCGCACCCGGACAGGACGGGGGCGGACCGGTGCTGCAGGTCGCAGTGGGTTGACGACGGCCCTGTTGACCTGCGGTGTCGAGACGGCAGGTGGGACGGCGGTGACGGGTGTGAGGTGCGGTGCGGGTTTCACCCGGTCAAGGTCCCCGCCGGTGACGCGTTGTCCCGGAACGGGGACGACCGCGGCGACGTCGACGTTGACTACGGCGGCGTCCACTCCGACGGCCGCGGTGATCCAGGTGGACACGGTCGCGCGCACGGTGGCGGCGACATCCACCACCGGTGCCGGCCAGACGACGGCGATCTGGATGTCCACCCAGACACCTGTCCTGGCTGCGTTCCACCGCACGTCGGCCCGGGGAAGATGACGACCGGTGATCCTGTTGATCCCGGACGCGTGGTCGATGACGCCGGGGACGCTCAGCGCCGCCTGCATCGCATAGGCTCGGACCACACGGTCGTCGACGGTCACGGGGGAGTCAGACACGGCCGGTCACCCGCGTCCGCGGTGCCCTGAGCTGAAGACGGCCCGCAGGTCGATGATGCCTTCGAGATGTGCTCCGACGACTCCGCCGACGGTGCACAGGACGGCGACGACGAGGAATCCGGTGACGCCCGCCCACAGTGCCCCCACTGCAAGCAGGAAACCGAAGAGCACGCCGAGAACTGTCGCATACTTCATTTCTTCTCCGTTCTGTTGGTTCCGGTCGAGGTGTACCTTCGCGCCCCCGGGAACCGTCGGGGCAGGTGCTCCTGGACCGAGCGGACGACAGTGCCGGCGGTTCTGCCGGCTTCCCGTCTGAGCTTCCGGAGCCGGGGAGTCTGGGCCTCCACCACACGTCGTGCACGCTCCTGCATTTCCCCGGCACGTCTCAGGACTTCATCGGTGTACTGCTCGGCCAGGTCCGTGGCCTGACGGGCGACATCGTCCGGGATGAATCCCGGAAGCCGGATGTCCCCGAGCTCCGCACGGTGCCGGACACGGCGGCTCCAGCGCTCGTCAAGGTCAGCGAGTGCAGCGATGAGTGCCTCGTCCGACCCGCCCACATCGGGGTGGTTGTCCCGGATGATCCGGCGACGCGCGCGGAGGTACTCGGGATCGTCCCGGAAGGATCCGGATGATCCGGATGATCCGGAAGACCCGGCGGACCTGGAGGAGTGGGTCATGGTGTGTCCCTACTGGACGCGCGGGTTCTTCTCGGCGACAGGCTCCGGATCGTCCTCCTCGTCGTCACCGGGCAGGTGCACGTCGTGGACAGTGACGTTGACCTCGGTCACCTCGAGTCCGGTCATCTCTTCGACGGAGATGATGATGTTGCGGCGGATCGCCTCGGCAAGTTCGTGGATGGCCACACCGTATTCGGCGACGATGGAGATGTCGACGGCCGCCTGGCGTTCGCCGACCTCCACCGAGATGCCCTGCTGGACATTGACCCGACCACCGGGAATGCGCTCGCGAAGTGCTCCCAGTGCACGTGCGGTGGAGCCACCGAGATCATGGACCCCGGTGACCTCCCGGGCGGCCATGCCGGCAATCTTGGAGACCACCACGTCGGCGACGGAGGTGCGACCGTGGTCGGTCACGAGGTCGGAGCCGGTGCTCTCCGGGACAGCGGGGGAGGTGCCGCCGGTGGCGTCCGCCCCGGTGTCCGTCTTCGTGGTGCTATCGGGGACGTTGCTGGTCATGGGCGAGTCCTTTCCAGGTTCGGTGATGCGGGACGGTTGCTGGTCGGATGGGGCAACGGGCCGTCAGGTTCTCCTGTCCGGGCCCGGGTGTTCCCGACCCATGGTAGACGTTCTCACCGGTGGAGATCCCGAAAACGCCCGGGCAGGAGTCCGCCGGTCTCCTGACAGGACCTGTGATCGCCCCTGTGATCCTTCGCGTGATCTGTCCTGTGATCGGTGCTGCGGTCCGGGTCCCGGATCTCTGTTGTACGGAGGCGGTGTCGCGGAGGTGATCCGGCACCGGGTGGACCGCGCGGAACCGGTCGCGTGCAGGATTTGTCCTGTGCGCAGGCGACGTGGTTAAATCATCGACGTTGCTTTGACATGCCTCCTGCGTGCCCGGAACTCGCTTCCGGGGGCAAGACGGGGGTGATGGTGAAGTGAGCATGAACCACGGAGGCGGTCCCACGACCGTCCACGGGTTCCGACGCAGGGTCACGGTCGTCGATTCGTCGGTGGTCGTCCTGCGGGAGCCGGAGTGGGGCATGGCAAATAAACAGCGGCAGTTAAGCGAAGGTCCCGTACGCCAGATCATGGGGCTCTTCCTCGGATGACTCGGTTCACGACCGTCGTCCGGCACGACGGTGCAGCGGTGATTTGCCTCCCCTCCGTCGACCGGGCCAGACGTCGGAACCAGTGCGGTCATGAAGACACTGGCGTCTGTGCCAGCTTCATCAGCCGGACAGCGTTAACCAAGAAACTTGAAAGTTCCCACGCCATCGGGCCGGGACAAGGACACCGACCCGTCATGGAACGGGGAACGAGGAAGAGGACTAGCGTGGCGGGACAGAAGATCCGCATCAGGCTCAAGGCCTATGACCACGAGGCAATCGACGCTTCTGCCAAGAAGATCGTCGAGACGGTCACCCGCACGGGTGCCCGCGTGGTCGGCCCTGTGCCTCTGCCCACCGAGAAGAACGTGTACTGCGTCATCCGTTCGCCGCACAAGTACAAGGATTCTCGCGAGCACTTCGAGATGCGCACCCACAAGCGGCTCATCGACATTCTCGACCCGACGCCGAAGACCGTTGACGCCCTGATGCGCATCGATCTTCCGGCCAGCGTCGACGTGAACATCCAGTAACCCTGGGCTTGAGTCGGAACTGAGCAGCGGAGCAGAATAATGAGCGAAAACGAGATCAAGGGCATCCTGGGCAAGAAGCTCGGCATGACCCAGATCTTCGACGAGGACAACCGGGTCGTTCCGGTCACCGTCGTCGAGGCTGGGCCCTGTGTCGTCACCCAGGTGCGCACCAAGGACACTGACGGCTACGAAGCCGTCCAGATCGCCTTCGGCGACATTGACCCTCGCAAGGTCAAGAAGCCGCAGGCCGGTCACTACAAGAAGGCCGGAGTCACCCCGCGCCGTCACATGGTGGAGTTCCGCGTCGACGACGCGTCCGCCTACGAGGTCGGCCAGGACATCACCGCCGAGCTCTTCTCCGACGTCACCTACGTGGACGTCACCGGCACCTCGAAGGGCAAGGGCTACGCCGGCGCAATGAAGCGCCACGGCTTCGCCGGCCAGGGTGCCTCCCACGGTAACCAGGCCGCCCACCGCCGTGTCGGCGGCATCGGCGCCTGCGCCACCCCCGGTCGTGTCTTCAAGGGCACCCGGATGGCCGGCCGGATGGGCAACGAGCGAGTCACCCTGCAGAACCTCAGGATCGCCCGGGTGGACGCCGAGTCCAACCTGCTCCTGATCAAGGGTGCGATTCCCGGAATCAACGGCGGCATCGTGACCGTCAAGACCGCAGTGAAGGGCGGTGCACACGCATGAGCAATCTGACCCTCAACGTCCACACCGCTGACGGATCCACCAACGGCACCGTCGAGCTTCCGGCGTCGATCTTCGACGTCGAGCCGTCCGTGCCGCTGATGCACCAGGTCGTCGTGGCCCAGCTCGCCGCGAAGCGACAGGGTACCCACGCCACCAAGACGCGTGGCATGGTCTCCGGTGGCGGCAGGAAGCCGTTCCGTCAGAAGGGCACCGGTCGTGCCCGCCAGGGTTCCACCCGCGCCCCCCACTTCACCGGTGGTGGCACGGTCCACGGTCCGCAGCCGCGTGACTACGACCAGCGGACCCCGAAGAAGATGAAGGCCGCCGCGCTGCGCGGAGCCCTCACCGACCGTGTCCGCAACGAGCGGATCCACCTCGTCGAGGAGCTGGTCGCAGGCCAGACCCCGTCAACGAAGTCGGCACGTACGTTCATCGAGCGGCTCACTGACCGCAGGTCCGTCCTCGTGGTTCTCGGCCGTGACGACGTCACCGCCTGGAAGTCCGTGAACAACCTCTCCGGTGTCCACGCTCTGGCGGCCGACCAGTTGAACACCTACGACGTCCTCAACGCGGACGACGTCATCTTCTCTGTCGAGGCTCTCAACACCTTCGTCGAGCAGTCCAGCAGGAAGGAGGAGGCAAAGTGAGCACTGTCGCCGATCCCCGGGACATCATCATCGCCCCCGTCGTCTCCGAGAAGTCCTACGGTCTCATGGAGCAGAACGTGTACACGTTCCTGGTGAGGCCCGATTCCAACAAGACCCAGATCAAGATTGCCGTCGAGGAGATCTTCGGTGTGAAGGTCGCCAGCGTCAACACTCTGAACCGTCCGGGAAAGCGTAAGCGTTCCCGCACCGGTTTCGGGCGGCGCAAGGCCACCAAGCGCGCCATGGTCACCCTGGTCGCCGGCAGCGAGCCCATCGACATCTTCGGTGGTGCGACCGCCTGAGGGCAGTCGTCACCGACAGGTAAAGAGAGAGCAGAAGTATGGCTATTCGCAAGTACAAGCCGACTACGCCGGGTCGCCGCCAGAGTTCCGTGTCCGAGTTCGACGAGATCACTCGTTCGACCCCGGAGAAGTCTCTGCTGCGCCCGCTGTCCAAGACCGGTGGCCGTAACGTGCACGGTCACATCACCACCCGTCACAAGGGTGGCGGTCACAAGCGCCGTTACCGCGTCATCGACTTCCGTCGTGTCGACAAGGACGGTGTGCCCGCCAAGGTCGCGCACATCGAGTACGACCCGAACCGCACCGCGAACATCGCGCTGCTGCACTTCGCCGACGGTGAGAAGCGTTACATCATCGCTCCGAAGGGTCTGAAGCAGGGCGCTGTCGTCGAGACCGGGGCACAGGCCGACATCAAGCCGGGGAACAACCTTCCCCTGCGCAACATCCCGACCGGTACCACGATCCACAACGTGGAGCTCAAGCCGGGCGGCGGCGCCAAGCTCGCCCGGTCCGCCGGTGTCAGCATCCAGCTGCTCGGTAAGGAAGGCCCGTACGCGATCCTGCGTATGCCGTCCTCCGAGATCCGTCGCGTCGACATCCGTTGCCGTGCCACCGTCGGTGAGGTCGGTAACGCCGACCAGATCAACATCCGCTGGGGCAAGGCCGGTCGTATGCGCTGGAAGGGCGTCCGCCCGACCGTCCGCGGTGTCGTGATGAACCCGGTCGACCACCCGCACGGTGGTGGTGAGGGCAAGACCTCAGGTGGCCGCCACCCCGTCTCCCCGTGGGGCCAGCCGGAGGGCCGCACCCGCAAGCCCAACCGTCCGAGCGACAAGCTGATCGTCCGCCGTCGCCGTGCCAACAAGAACAAGAAGCGCTAAAGGAGGTAGTTGAGAATGCCACGCAGCCTCAAAAAGGGCCCGTTCGTGGACGAACACCTCCTCGCGAAGGTGGACGCCCAGAACGACGCCGGCACCAAGAAGGTCATCAAGACCTGGTCGCGCCGTTCGACCATTCTCCCCGATTTCATCGGCCACACTTTCGCCGTCCACGACGGTCGGAAGCATGTCCCGGTGTTCATCGACGACTCGATGGTCGGTCACAAGTTGGGCGAGTTCGCCCCGACCAAGACCTTCAAGGGTCACATCAAGGACGACAAGAAGGGTCGGCGATAGTCATGTCCGACACCATCAATTCCGCACGCGCCACCGCCAAGTTCGTCCGGGTCACCCCGATGAAGGCACGTCGCGTCATCGACACCATCCGCGGCAAGTCCGTGGAGGACGCGCTGGCGATCCTGCGCTACGCCCCGCAGTCGGCCTCTGAGCCGGTCGCGAAGGTTGTCGCATCCGCCGCCGCGAACGCCGAGAACAACTTCGGCCTGGACCCCCGCACGCTCGTCGTCTCCGAGGCTTTCGCCGACGAAGGACCGACGCTCAAGCGGTTCCAGCCCCGCGCCCAGGGTCGGGCCTTCCAGATCCGCAAGCGCACCAGCCACATCACCGTGGTTGTCGAGAGCCAGAAGGGAAGTGCTCAGTAGTGGGCCAGAAGATTCACCCCCACGGCCTCCGGCTGGGTATCACTTCCGAGTGGCGCTCCCGCTGGTACGCCGACAAGCAGTACGCTGACTACCTCGCCGAGGACATCAAGATCCGCGAGTTCCTGTCCAAGGGCCTCGATCGCGCCGGCATCGCCGACGTCGTCATCGAGCGCACCCGCGACCGGGTCCGCGTGGACATCCACACCGCCCGCCCGGGCATCGTCATCGGACGCCGCGGCGCCGAGGCGGACCGGATCCGTGGCCGTCTGGAGAAGCTCACCGGTAAGCAGGTGCAGCTCAACATCCTCGAAGTCAAGAACATTGACGCCAACGCCCAGCTCGTGGCCCAGTCCATCGCTGAGCAGCTGAGCAACCGCGTGGCCTTCCGCCGGGCAATGCGCAAGGCGATCCAGTCCGCCATGCGTCAGCCCCAGGTCAAGGGCATCAAGGTTGTCTGCTCGGGTCGTCTCGGCGGTGCCGAGATGGGCCGCACCGAGCGGTACCACGAAGGTCGCGTCCCGCTCCACACGCTGCGGGCCGAGATCGACTACGGTACTTTCGAAGCCCACACCACCTTCGGCCGCATCGGCGTGAAGGTCTGGATCTACAAGGGCGACGTCGTCGGTGGCCGCCGCGAGTCCCTGCTCAACGCCCGCGAGGACCGCGGTGCCCGCGGCAACCGTCGCGAGCGTCCGCACGCCCGCGAGGACCGCGGTGCCCGCGGCAACCGTCGCGAGCGTCCGCGTCGCGGAGGAGCTCGGCGTCCGCGTGCCGACCAGAAGCAGGAGGGTTAACCCATGCTTATCCCCAAGCGGGTCAAGTTCCGCCGCCAGCACCGGCCGCACCGTTCCGGTGTGTCCAAGGGCGGCAACCGCGTGACCTTCGGCGACTACGGCCTGCAGGCCCTGGAGCCGACGTACATCACCAACCGCCAGATCGAGGCTGCCCGTATCGCCATCAACCGCCACGTCAAGCGTGGTGGCAAGGTGTGGATCAACATCTTCCCGGACCGCCCCCTGACCCAGAAGCCGCTCGGCGTGCGTATGGGTTCGGGTAAGGGCCCCGTGGAGAAGTGGGTCGCGAACGTCAAGCCCGGCCGTATCCTGTTCGAGATGAGCTACCCGAGTGAGGAAGTTGCCCTCGAGGCGCTCCGTCGTGCGGGCAACAAGCTCCCCTGCAAGGTGCGAATCGTGAAGAAGGAGGATCAGTTCTGATGGCTACCGGTACACCGGCCCACGAGCTCCGTGACCTCAGCAACGATGAGCTGACCACCAAGCTGAAGGAGGCGAAGGAGGAGCTGTTCAACCTGCGCTTCCAGAACGCCACCGGTCAGCTGACCAACAACCGTCGCCTCGGCACCGTCAAGCGCGACATCGCCCGGATCTACACCGTGCTCCGTGAGCGCGAGCTGGGCCTGTCCACCGCTCCGGAGGGTGACGCAGCATGAGTGAGACCAACGTGACCAACCAGAACACCAAGGGTGCCCGCAAGGTCCGGACCGGCTACGTCGTGTCCGACAAGATGAGCAAGACCATCGTCGTCGAGCTCGAGGACCGTAAGAAGCACGCCCTCTACGGCAAGATCATGCGTACCAACACCAAGGTGAAGGCGCACGACGAGGACAACGTCGCCGGTATCGGCGACCTGGTCCGCATCGAAGAGACCCGGCCGCTGTCCAAGGACAAGCACTTCCGTCTCGTCGAAATCGTCGAGAAGGCCAAGTAGGCCGTACAGGACAAGCCGGCCCGGCAGGGCCCGGCTGGTTCTCTGCGGTGGCCGGCAGGCCCCGCACCGTGTCACTGGTCCCCGTCCCGGGAGAGTTCCGGGGCGGGGACCTTCGGCATATCCGGCGGACGTGGGCAGGGCCGTACCCCGCCCCGCCACGTACCGGCCCGCTGTTGACCGGCGCCGGATGTCCGGGCACTGAGCGCGTGTCAGCGGGTCTGCTGCTGCTTCTTCGACACCTTTCCCACACCCGTCAACGGGAAACTGTCGACAATGTCGATGATGTCAGGCACGGCGAAGCTGGCGAGGCCGGCGGCCCTGACGAACTTCCGCAGTTTTGTCGCGGTCAGGCCCGCGGCGTGCGGGTCCGCACGGAACTCGGGCCGGGGAATGATGAAGGCGTGGATCTTTTCCCCGAGTACCTCGTCCGGGGCGCCGACGACGGAGACGTCGTGCACGGCGGGGTGGGTCAGCAGCGCATTCTCGACAGCTTCCGGCGCAATCTTCTCCCCACCCCGGTTGATCTGGTCTTTCGCTCTGCCGACGACGGTGAGGCAACCGTCTTTGAACACGACGATGTCCCCGGTGCGGTAGAACCCGTCGGGGGTGAATGACCTGGCGTTGACCTCGGGGGCGCGGTGGTACCTCCGGATGGTGTAGGGTCCGCGGGTCAGCAGGTTGCCGGGCGTACCCTCGGGGACGTCCTCGTCATGGTCGTCGACGACCCGGATCTCGTCCCACGGGCTCATGGGCCGGCCCTGTGTGGAGACGGTCTCCTCGACCGTGGCGTCCAACGGGGTGTAGTTGACCAGGCCCTCAGCCATCCCGAACACCTGCTGCAGCTTCCATCCCAGTTCCGGGGTGACCCGGCGTGCCGCCGCCTCAGACAGTTTCGCCCCTCCCACCCACACTGTGCGGACAGTGGAGAGGTCATGGTCGTCACGGTCGGGGAAGTTCAGCAGGCTGATCAGCGCAGGAGGGACCAGGGCCAGGTGGGTGACCCGGTGTTCGGCGATGAGGGGTAGCACCTCGGTGGGCATGGGGTCGGGGGAGAAGACCACTGTCGCCCCGACGTGCACTGCGCCGAGGATGCCGGGGGAACTCATCGTGAAGTTGTGGGACGCCGGCAGTGCGACGAGAAGCACGTCGCCGTGGTGGAGGTCGCAGACCTCCAGGGAGGCGCGGACGGAGTAGAGGTAGTCGTCGTGGGTGCGGGGGATCTGCTTGGGTACCCCGGTCGTCCCGCCCGAGAGCTGGAGGAAGGCAAGCTCGTCGGCGGGTACTTCGGCGGGCGCGGGGACGGGGAGTTCGTCGGCGTGTAGGTCACCGGAGTTCCAGGGGTCTTCGGCCCAGGTGTCGACGTAGATGCCGGTGATGTCCGTCCTGGCGGCCACGGTGGCGTGTACCCGGCTGAGATGGCGGTCGGGCCGGGCTGTGGAGAGGTAGTGGCGGGCCGGCGCGTGAGACGCGAAATGGAGGATTTCGGAGGAGCCGTGCGCGGGGAGGGAGAACACGGGGACCGCACCGATCCGCCAGAGGGCGAACACGGCCTCGAGGTAGGCGACGCAGTTCGGCAGCTGGATGATGACGCCGTCACCGCGGCCCACCCCGGCGTCGGCGAGGACTGCGGCTGCCCGCGACACACCGTCGTCGAGTTCGGCCCAGGTCACGCTGCGGTGACGGTCGACGGCGGCGGGCCGTCCGGGCCACGCGTCGACGGCACGTCGGAAGAGTTTCCAGTGCGTGTCCCCGGTCCAGGCACCACAGGACCGGTAGCGTTCGGCGTCCTGTACGGGGACGCCGTTGGCGAGGACGCCGGGATCAGTCGCCGCCTCCAGGGCGTTACGGGGGTCGGCGGGGGAATCAGTCCCGGGAACAGTCGACGGGTTCGGGTTCACTGCAGTCCTTTCAGAATCGAGGGGGTCGAGGCGTCCCAGCCGGCATCGGTGGCCAGTCCGGCGTGGGTGAGGTCGAGTTCGAGGACGCGGGGAGGAGTGTCCAGGACACCGGCCCAGGCGGTGGCCGGATCCCAGACACCGGGTGCTCCGTGGAGTCCTGCGACCCGGGGGTCGGCACGGGTGGCGACGATGAGCTGCACCACGCCCGTGAATCCCGAGAGGTCGACGGGTGATGCCGAGCGAAGCAGACCGTCGCAGTAGGCGAGGTTCGCGCCCAGGGTGAGGGTGACCGCGTCGGCGGCCTCCGCGCCCCCGGGGAGGTTGTCGATGTCGGGAACCCCGGCCACAGCGGCGATCTGGGCGGCGGTGAGGTTGCCGCCCCGGCCTGCCGCGTCTGCCGTGCCTGCCGCGTTCGCCGCGTTCACCGCGTTCACCGCGTCTGCCGTGCTCCGGGTGACGGGACCGTGACCGGCGGGGTAGGCGTCCATGATCCCGAGCCAGGAGACCTGTTCACCCCGGCGGAGAAGTTCGGCCGTCATCGCCTGGGCGAGGACACCGCCGAAAGAGTAACCGAGCAGCCGGTAGGGGCCGTGGTCCTGCACCTGCATGACGGAGTCGACGTAGCCGGAGGCGAGTTCGGAGAGATCGGTGACCTCCGGGTGGGGGTCGGGGAGCTGCAGGCCGGTGACGGGGACGTCCTCGGCCGAAAGCCGGTCGGCGAGGCCACGGAAAGGCAGGGCGAAACCTCCGCCGGGATGGACGGCGAACAGGGGTGTCCGGGTTCCCGGGCCGAGGGGCAGGATCTGACTGCTCCCGCCCCCGCTCAGTCGTGCTGCCAGGGCAGCCGGTGAACCTGTCTCCACGATGTCCTGGATGGTGACGTCCTCGAGCCCCTCCCGGCGCAGTCTGCCCAGCAGTCGCATGGCGAGGAGGGAATGGCCGCCGATGTCGAAGAAGTTGTCGTGCTCACCGACGTGGTCCTTCTTCAGGAGGGACGCCATGACGCGGGCGACGGTCGAGCTGACTTCGCCCGGGTCAGGCACGTCGGCGGTACCGTCGGCGGCCGGGCGGCCACCGGAGTGGGAGGTGACGGCTGTGGTGTGCGCGGGAAGCGTGGAGTGGGCGGGGGCAGGTGCGGTGGTGGCGTCCTCCCGTGTCCACCGGGGAAGCCCGGCGAGAACATCGCCGACGGTGGGCTCCGCCGCCTCCGTGACCTCTCCGGCGCTCCCGGCGCTCCCGGCACCGGCGTCCGCGAAGTAGCCGAGAACCCGGGTCAGGACTGTCCGTGCCGCGTCGACGAAACGGGAGTCCACCAGATCGGGGCGGTGGGCCAGGACCACGCGCACCGGTTCACCCGGGGCCGCCGGCGGTGAGACCACTGACACCGGGAAACTGGTCATGCCGTCGACCTGCACGTCGGTGACCCCGATCCTGCCCCGGGACAGTTGTTCTCCGGTGACCGGCGGCAGGGAGGGGAAGTTGTCGACGACGACGAGGGAGTCGAACAGTGCACCGGCACCGGCGAGCTGCTCGATCCGGCTGAGCGGTACCTGGTCGTGTGCGGTCATCCTGGCCTGGATACGTCCGACGTTGCGGAGTGTGTCGGTGAGGGTCTGCGAGGGGTCGAGGGTGACCCGTGCAGGCAGTGTGTTGATGAACAGTCCGACAGTGTCCTCGATACCGGGCAGCTGGGTGGGACGCCCGGAGACCGTGGTCCCGGAGACGATGTCGTCCGCACCGGTCAACGCAGACAGCGTCAGGGACCAGGCCGTCTGCAGGAGGGTGTTCACGGTCACTCCGGCGTGCCGTGCCCTGGCCGCGAGGGAGTCGGGGACGGTCAGTTCGTCGACGGACTCTCCGGTGACGCTGCCTGCCCTTTCGAGGTCGTCAGGGGTGGCCGGGGCGATGTCGCGGATCAGGGTGCCGTGGTCGAGACCGGCGAGGCGTTCACGCCAGGCGTCCTCGTCGGCGGCCGTTTCCCCGGAGTCTTCCCTGGACGCGAGCCAGTCGAGGTAGTCGGAGTACGGGGCGGCCTCCGGGAGGGGGTCACCGTGGTAGAGGGCCAGGAGGTCGCGGACCATGACCGGGGTGGACCATCCGTCGGTGAGCAGGTGGTGGTTGCCGAGGACGAGACAGGCGGACGCGGTGAGCAGGTCCTGCTCCGGTACCGCGGAGGAGGCGCCGGCCGCGCCGGCCGCCCCGGCACCGGGGCCTGCGCTGGGGCCGGCAGTCTGGCCGGCGCTGTTTCCGGGCCCGCTGTCGGGGAGGGGCTGCCGGGGCAGAAGAATGAGCTCCGCCGCGACGAGCGGACCGGTGGCGAGATCGATCCTGCGGGCAGCCATGGCCCGCAACCGGTCCTTCACGGCTCCTGCGGCGGCGTCCGCGGGCAGGTGGGAGAAGTCCACCGTCCGCCAGGGCAGTGTGACCCGGCGGGGGATGAGCTGCACCGGTTCGTCGAGGGAGTCGGAGTCGAAGCGGGCGCGCAACAGACCGTGGCGGCGGAGGACCGCCCGGAACGCGTCGTGGAGACGGTCCACGTCGACCTCCCCCGCGAGGTCGATACCGGCGGAGAGGACGTACCCGTCCCCTCCCGCGACCGCGTGGTAGAGGAGTCCCTCCTGCAGGGGGGACAGGGGGAGGACATCGGCCAGGGGGCCGTGCGTACCCTCCCAGAGGTCGATGAGGTCCCGGCTGACCGGCCGGAGGTTCGGCGGCAGGTGCACCAGGTCGGAGGGACTGCAGCCCCCCTGACCTGTCCGGGCGAGGACGGCCAGGGCGACAGCGGCCCCGGTGAGTCGTTCCACGAGTTCGGGGGAGCCCTGGTAGAGCCTGGCGGTGAGCACCGTCGTCTGCCCCGTGTCGGGGGCGTCCCCGGTTCCGGTGCTGACGAGCAGGTGGGATGCACCTGCGGTGAGCAGTACCCGCCCGGCGGGCAGCAGGCTTCCCGGGACGGACGACACTGTGAGCGCGGGGGTGTCCTCAGCCGGTCGCCCGGTTCTGAAGGCCTCCTTGACCCCGAGGAGGACAGACTTCGCCCTGTCTGATTTTCCTTCCCGTCCGTCCAGGTCGGAGGCTCCTGCCGCTGCAGGGACGACCCGGGTCCGGGTCAGGGAACCGAGGACGCCCCGGGCAGCGGACGGCCTGTCACGCAGGCCCACCGGGGCCCCGGTGGCAAGGGAGGCGAGCGCGGTGAGAACTTCCCCGACACCCGTCCCGTACTGCTCCGGGAGCAGTTCGGTGAGAGCCTCCGGATCAGGAAGGTCGAAGACCAGCGGTGACGCGGCCGACCCGGTGACAGGGGCGACCCGCACCGGGAGTTGTGCGGCTGCCCGCCACGAGCCGGGGGAGGGCTGCAGCGGCAGTCCGGTGAGCGCCCGGTGCAGTTCCCCGAGGAAGATGTCCGCTGCACCGGGGTCGAGGACGCCACGGTGGACGCAGACCCGTACCTCACCCTCGGCGTCCGGTGGGGTGATCTGCCACACGAGTCCACGTTCCGGCTGCAGTGCCGCGGTGAGCGCGGCGTCCTGTCCGGGGCCGGCCGGGGCTTCGCAGATGACAGCGTCGGGGACGGTCAGCGGGGTCCGCGGGACAATGAACCGGGGGCCGTCGTCGCCGGTGGGGTCGAAGACGGCCCGCAGTGCCCCGTGGGTGGTCATCATGTTCTGCACCGCGGCGAGGAGTCCGGCACGACCTCCGGGCAGGCCCAGTTCCGGGTCGATTCCGTGGAGGGTGCCGCACAGGGCGGTGTCAGCGGGGAGCGGCACGGTCGGCAGTGCCCCCGTGGCGACGGCGGTACCGCCGCCGGCCTCTCCGGCCGGGCGTGTGCCGGAGACAGTACCGGAGGTGGGGGCGGACAGGGCTCCGGCGGGTGTGACAGGTTCCGCGGACGTGGCGATGTCCGAGAGCAGGGTCCCGGTGAGGAACTCCCTGGCGGGCACCGCGTAGCCGCGCATCCGTAGTCTTCCGGAGGCGGTGAGGGCGGCGATGCTGTCGCCGCCGAGGGAGATGAAGTCGCGGTCGAGGGGAACCTGCGCCGCGTCGGAGAGACCGAGCAGCGGGGCGAGGACTTCGGCGAGCACAGGACCCGCACCTGCAGGTTCCACGGTGTCTCCGGGACCGGGGTCGGCGGGGAGGCCGGGGGCGTCAGCAGCAGGGGTACCGGCGGCACCTGCCGCACCACCGGCACTGCCGTTCAGGGCCTCCCACTCCTCCAGTGCCCGCCGGTCGACTTTTCCGCCGACGGTGAGGGGAAGCCTGTCATGGACCCGCACCCTCGTCGGGACCAGGTGGGAGGGCACCGTGGCGGCGACAGCGGAACGGACGTCGAACGGGGGCACCTGGGAGGACGCCTCCCGGGTGAGGCAGACATGGGCGACCAGCCGCAGCGCGCCAGGCCCACCGAAGGTTCCCACCGCCGCCGCGGTGACCTCGGGCAGTGCGAGAAGGGCTGCCTCAACCTCCCCGGGTTCCACCCGGTGTCCGCGGATCTCCAGCTGGTCGTCCGCCCGGCCGAGGAACAGGGTCGCCCCGGAGTCCTCCGAACCGCCTCGGCCGGGAACCCACCGGACGAGGTCGCCGGTACGGTAGCGGCGCACCCCGCCCGTGGCGTCCTTCCCCTCCTGAGGGCCGTCCGGGTCCGGTCGGGCAGGACGGACGGTGTCGAAGACCTCGGCGGTCCGTTCCGGCATCCCCCGGTAGCCCACAGCGGTCTGGGGACCGGACAGGTACAGTTCACCGGTCTCGTTGTCAGGGACGGGTTCACCGTCGACGTCGAGGATCTCGGCGACGGTACCGGGCACGGCGCGGCCGATGTTCACCGGACCGGGGGCGACCCGGGCCATGAGGGCGTCGACGGTGGATTCGGTGGGACCGTAGACGTTCCAGGCACCGAACCGGCCCGGACGTGCGCCGGAGTCCCCGCCGACCGACACCAGGCGGTCCCACAGTGACTGCGGTACAGCCTCTCCTCCCAGGATCACCGTCGACACGTCCGAGCTTTCCAGGGCACTTCCCAGGGCACCGGAGTCGATGAGCGCCCCGGCCAGTGAAGGGGTGGCGTCGAGCACCGAGATACGGTCGCGCAGCAGTGCGGCCCGCATCGCGGCGGGATCCCCGACGGTGTCCCTGTCGTAGAGGTGGACGGTGGCCCCGGTGAATATCCATGCCAGCTGGTCGAGTGCGGCGTCGAAGGAGAAGGACGCCGTGTGCGCGACATCGAGCCTGCCGTCGACGGAGCGGGACCAGGCGTCCTTCCACAGGTGCACCGAATGACCGGCCAGCAGTGCCTCGACGGCGGACCTGGTGATCTGCACCCCCTTGGGCGTACCGGTCGTCCCGGAGGTGTACAGGAGATAGGCCAGGTCAGGGACCTCGACGTCGTCGGCGGAGGGGGCGCGGACCCCGGTGGGCCGCAGGACGGCGGACTCCCCGAGGACGGCGACGGCCCCGGAGTCGGTGAGGATCCTGGCGCGCCGGGCCTGCGGATGCTCCCGGTCCAGGATGACGAAGGCCCGGTGTGCCCTCCACACGGCGAGGACGGCCACCGCCAGTTCCGGGGACTTCGGAAGGTCCAGTGCGATGACCGAGCCCGGGGGCGTGTCCGCCGACAGAGTGCGGGCCAGGGCGGCGACCCGGGCAGCGGTCTGCGCCGCGGTGAGTTCCGTGGCCCCGTCGTCGGAGACGAGCAGGGGACGGGTCTCATCCTCCCAGCCGTCCCGGGAGGCCAGGGAGTCGATCCTCCCGTCGAGTCCGGGAACCGGTCGGGGGAGCGGTTCACCGGCACGCGCGGCCGCGGTCCGTGCCCGCGTCTCTGCGTCCCGGAGTCGGATCTGTGACAGAGGGGTCGACCCGGGGACGTCGAAGAGCAGGGCGTGGATGTCCCGGAGACGCCGGAGTGCCGTCGGGGCGTCCACACTGCGTGGATCGGTCTCGAAGGCGATGTCCGTGCCACCGTCGGCGGCGGGGGTGACCACGAGGACGAGGTCCTCGGGAGGACCGCCGGCAATGTTGCGCAGGACGCCGACCGTGCCGTTGAAGTCGAGGGAGAAGTCGAAGGTCTTGAGATTCAGCCCGATGCCGTGCAGGACGGCAGGGTGTCCGAGGTCCCGGGCCAGCTCAGAGCCGGGGAAACGCTGGTGGGGCCGGACGGTGTCGAGCGCGGCCCCGGCCTCGGCGGCGACCTCGTCGAGGGTGGCGTCACCTCGGACGGGGAAGCGGACCGGAAGCATGTTCACCAGCATCGCCGGGGTACGGCGCAGCACTCCGCTGGTCCGGGCCATCATCGGCATCGCCAGCAGGGCTTCGGCGTCAGAACCGGTGGAGCTGACGGAAGGGACGGAAGGGATGAGGCCGAGTTTGCGCAGCCACGCCCCGTACGCGGCCATGACCAGGTCGGACCAGACCAGTCCCTGAGACTGGGCCCGGGTGCGCAGGGCGTCCATCTCCGCCGCGGTGATCCGGAGTGTGGTGGTGGTCGATGACGTGCCGGCTCCGTGGACGTGGTCCTCCCTCCCGGTGGTGTCCGGGGCGGGGGTGAGATAGTCGTGCCAGAAGGCACGGTCGGCGTCACGGCCGGAGGGGCCCTCGTCGGTGGTGTAGTCGCGGTCTGCCGCGACAATGTCGGCGACCGGGGAGAACCTGTTCCGGCGCGCGGGGCGTCCTCCGGCAAGCTCTGTGTAGTGGGCGGCGGTACGACGGGTGAGCAGGGCGGCACTGTACCCGTCGACGATGATGTGGTGGTAGAGCTGGATGCACCACACGGTGCGGCCCCTGTCCGGGTCACCTCCGGTCCAGCCGAGGTCGAGGATGAGGTACCGGTGCAGTTGTCCACCGGTCATCGTGCACCAGTGTTCCCCGCAGGACGCCTTCTCCGCGTCGATCACGGCCGAGGCCAGCAGTCGCGGGTCGGGTGCGTCTGACAGGTCCCGGACCTCGGGGAGCGGTGCGGGGGTGTCGTCGACGTACTGGCGTGGCCCGTCCGGGGTGTCCGTGAAACGCAGTCGCAGTGTCTCCGATTCGTCGACGGTCAGCCGGACCGACTCCGCCAGGATGTCGACGGGTGACCTTCCGTCTGCTCCGGGGGTCAGTCCCTCCAGTTCCAGGACCTCACCGACGACGTAGTACGGGGATGCGGGGTCGAGCAACTGGGCGTTCCAGATGCCGCGCTGGGCGGCTCCGAGTTCGAGGTGTGCGGGTGAAGACACGGTCTGGTGACCTTTCAGGTCTGGTGAGGCTTAGCTGATCCGGGTGGTAGAGTGCGCGCGGTACGTCCGCGTGCACGCAGAGAACTGGATGGAGAAGGGAACTATGTCTGAACAGGACGACAGGACAGTCGGGACGACCGGGACGACCGGGGACGCCGGGGGTGCAGTTCCGGCCGGTGCGGGGACTCCGGGGGCGGGCCCTGCGGAGCTGGACGCCGTGATGGATCGGCTCACCGCGAAAGTTGCCGGGCTGATGAACATCGGGGTCTCCGAGATCGACCCGGAGGAGGAGCTCATGGACCAGGGACTGGATTCGGTCCGGCTGGTCGAGGTGGTCTCCTTCCTCCGCGAACAGGGGTACCGGGCGGATTTCGCCGACCTCGCCGAGGACAGTTCACTGTCCGCCTGGCGTGAACTCCTGGAGGATCTGGGGGAGGATCTGGGGGAGGATCTGGGGGACTGAGCCCGGCAGACCGGCGGGCACCGGCCGGGCCGGCAGGTCGACGGACGGTGCCGCGGATCACCCGGGGTTCTGGACCAGATCTGCGAGCGCTCTCCGGTCCAGTTTGCCGTTGGCGTTCACGGGCAGTTCCGTGATGACCGAGATCTGCGACGGCACCATGTACTCGGGCACGGTACCGCCGAGCTGCGCGGCCAGTGCGGTGACGTCAGGGGTGGCGTCCTCTTCGGCGACGACGAAGGCGACCAGTGCCCGGGAACCGTCCTGGTCGACGGCGACGGCGGCGGCCTGCCGGACACCGGGCAGGTCCCGCAGGTGCGCTTCGACCTCACCGAGCTCCACGCGGTTGCCCCTGATCTTGACCTGGTCGCCGATACGGCCGAGGAACTTCAGCACGCGGCGTCCTCCCACGGTCGTCCAGGCGACGATGTCGCCGGTCCGGTACATCCGCCCACCGTCAACTTCCGGGTGCAGGGAGGGGACGAACGCCGCGGCGGTCTGCTGCGGCCGGTTGAGGTAGCCCAGGCCGACCTGCGGTCCGGCCAGACAGAGCTCGCCGGGGATGTCCCCGTCATCCGGGGCCACCTCCGTTCCTTCCTCGGTCACCACGTAGCAGGCCACGTTGTCCTCGGGAAGTCCGAGCAGGCTGGCGGTGTCGTCGAAGTCGGAGGCTCCGACCAGGTCGTGGGTGTACTCCACCCAGGTGACGTCCATGGCGGTCTCGGTGGGGCCGTAGAGTCCGTAGACCCGGCAGCCGATCTCGTCGAGGGAGCGTCGGACGATGTCGGCGGGCACCGCCTCACCGCCGAAGATCATGTGACGGATGTTGGAGAAGGTGGACAGCGGGACCCCGAGGTCGTCGAGGACGTCGAAGAGTACCCGCATCAACGAGGGGACCATCGACATGACTGTGACGTCATATCCGGCGATCATCTTCACCAGGGCGTCGACGTCCCCGGGCCACCAGTCCGGTGGCGGGACGACGACGGCACCACCGGTGGCCAGCGGGCCGATGAGTTCCCCGACGCCCACGTCGAAGCTGACCGGGGCCTTCTGGAGCATACGGATGGGGGTGGTGGTGTCACCGACACTTGTCAGGGCCCGTCCCATCCACTGCATGTGTGCACTGACACCCCGGTGGGTGTTCACCGCACCCTTCGGCGTCCCCGTGGTACCTGAGGTGTAGATGATGTAGCAGGGGTCCTCCCCGGTGAGCGGACGGGACTGCTCGGCGCGGGTGAAAGTGCCGACGGTGGACCATGCGGGGTCGGCGGAACCGTCGATGAGGGCCCTGCCCAGGGGGGAATCGTCCGTGACGGTCGCTGTGACAACCCCCGACTTCGTCAGTCTCTCGGCGAGGTCCTCCGGCAGGGAGGCGCCCCCGAGGGCGAATGCGGCGGCCGGTTCACAGTCGGAGAAGATGAAGCTGACCCTCTCCGCAGGGTAGGACGCATCGACGGGGACGTACACCGCGCCCGCGCGGATGATTCCGGTGACGACGGCGGACATCCAGCCGCAGCGGTTGGCCACGACGACGACCCTGTCACCGGTTCCGATGCCCCGGTCCCTCAGATAGCGGGCCACGGCGGTGGCACGACGGTCGACCTCCGCGAAGGTGAGCGGACCGCCGTCGCCGACGACCGCCGTCTGTTCCGGGACCCGGGCGGCGGTCCGGGCGAGAAGTTCGTCGAGGGTCCCGGGTTCGACCGGGTGTGCCGGGCCGAAGCGCAGGTCGTCGCGGCGACCGGTGTAGACGGGACTGGGGGCGCTCACTGGGTGATCCTTTCGGAGGAGGGGAAGGTGCCGGTCGACAGGTCCGTCGGCACACCGCCGGCGGCGGGGGACTGTGCCGGGCCGGCGGCGGGGGACTGTGCCGGGCTGACGCCGAGACCGGCGAGGACACGGTCGGACAGTTCGCCGAGGCAGCTCAGGTTCGCGAAACCGGGTCCCTGTCGGAAGCCTGCGAGGGAGGGCAGGAACAGGGTGGGCCGCATGCCGCCCAGGCTCAGGTCGGGGGTGATCCGGTCCTCGACGGCGGCGGTGGTCACAGGACCGCCGCAGGCGGAGATCAGCGAGGCGACGACCCTGTCGTCCATCATGCGGGTGAACCACAGCGGGGAGTTCCCCCGGGCATCGATGACGAGATCGAAGATCTCGGTGTGCTCCGCGACCTGCCCCCCGGGAAGACTGCGGGCAACGTGGACTGCCGCCGAGCCGTGGTGGTCATTGACGGAGAGGACGCGTCCACGCAGGTGACTGACCCGGTCCTCGGCCATGAGACTGGTCTGGACCCGGCCGGAGAACACTCCACGGTCGCACCGTGCGATCACGTCACGGCGGGCGTCCTCGTCGAGCTCGACCCACTTGCGCGGGTCCGTGTAGATCTCGTTCTCGAACACCCCCTCCCCGCGGGAGAAGATGGTCGCCGTGGGGGAGATCACGGAGATGTCCACGACGGTGTGACGGATGATCTCGTCGGTCACCGACGCCGCGGTCTCCCCTCCGCCGATGACGGCGACCCGGCTGGCGGCGGGAAGACTGCCGGATCCGACGGCGGACCAGAAGCCGGAGACGGACATCACGGTCGGAAGTGGTGCGATGCGCCGGTCGGAGCGGCCGGGTCCGGTCACGAGCAGGGCGTCGGCGGTGATCCGGGTGGTTGACCCGTCCGCCAGATCCACCGAGAGTGACCATCCGTCGGCGTCGCGCAGTCCGGTGCGTCGGGCGTTCCTCAGGCCGATCCTGGTGACCTGTCCGTTGACGAGGTCCATCCTGGTGTTCACGGCCGCCCAGCGCAGGTAGTCGGCCCAGAGGTAGTGGCGGGGGGCGGGATGCCCCCGGTCGACCCATGCGGCGTAACGGTCGGTGGCCACGAGGAAGGACGGCCACGACACCGACATGAGCTCACGGTCGACGGCACGGTTGAGAGGGTCGGCCTCCGTCCTGCCGGCGATTCTGGTGCGGTAGGGGAATCCCACGTCCTTGGTGGGGGAGGTTCCGAGCTGGTGGCGACCATCGGTCCAGCCTCCACCGGACCTCCAGTTGCCGCCGATTCCCTGGTAGTCGATGACGGTGATGTCGGGGGCAGGTAGTCCGAGGCGGCGCAGTGCGTGCGCCTTGGCCTGCACGGCGACGGCCTTCGGGCCGGCACCGAGGATGGCGAGTGACTTCACGGTAGGGCGAACTCCTGACGGCTTGGCGGATGACGACGGACAGGCTACCCTGTGCTGACCACCCTGATCAAAGGGTAGGATTACTTATGTCCAGAGAAAGTGAATTCTTGTGACCGACAATCAAACTCCGGGTCCTGTGACCGGCCCCGGTGCGGCCGGATCCGGAGACGACGGTCTCGTCCCCGGTGACAACGGAACTGTGGATCTCAGTATTCTGCACAGACTTCGCACAGATATTCCTGAGTCTGAGTTCCTCCCGGATCCCCCTCCTGTACCGCAGACTCTGGGACAGGGACTGGACGACAACTTCGCCCTCCGGACCGCTGACCCGGACCGTGACGCCGAGATGGTCAGCAGATGGATGAAGACCCCGGAACTTGAGGCTGCCTGGGAGCAGCCCTGGGAGCCGGAGCGGTGGGCCGCGGACTGGCGGGCGAAACTGTCGACCACCTACTCTGTGCCCGTCATCGTCTCCTACAACGGCAGAGATGTCGGATACATGGAGATCTACCGTCCCCACCGGGACGAAATCGGCAAGATCTACCGCTCTGACCCGCATGATTTCGGCTGGCATGTGGCCGTCGGGGACGCCTCGCTGACGAGCAGGGGGATCTTCGGGCCGTTCCTGCAAGGGCTGACCCGGGCGCTGGTTGACGCCGACCCCCTGTGCCGGCTGGTGATCGTTGAACCGGACGCCTCCAATGTGCGCGTACACCACGGACTGCGGGCCTTCGGGGCAGTGGACGCAGGGGAGTGGCAGCAGCGTGCGGACCGGCGTGTCCGCCTGTTCCTCTGGCCGGAGCGCGGAGAAGTGGCTGAGAACCGCTTGTACGAGAGGGAGGACTGAGAGGGGAACCTGAGGATTTCCTGCTTCGGGCCTCCCCTGACCCGGAGGGGCGGCCGCAGCTGACACCGCCGGGACGCGAGGCCCCGGAACCCCGGCACCGTAGCTGCCGTCACAACTGGGGGCCGAGCACGGGGGACCTGCCCGTGAGAGCCTCACGACCCAGGACGGCAAGTTTGTCCCGCCGCCGTTCATGCAGGGTGTGGGTGCGCAGGTCCCTCCAGTACCGGTCGAGTCCGTTCTCCCCGTGGACCGCGGCCCCGCGGGTTCCGGTCAGTTCGTAGACCCGGGACGCCAGATCCACGGTGAGTTCGCCGGTCGTCACCTTCGCGGCGGCGGTCTGCAGGGCGACCCGGGTGCGCAGATCGGGGGAGGGGTCGTCAGCCGCCCACAGTGCGTCGAGGGAACGTCCGGCTTTCTCGACGACTGCTTCGGCGGCGAAACGCCGTGCGACAAGCTCACCGGCCAGGTGGGCGGTCAGATCGTCGGGGTCGGCGTCCTCCTGTCCAGCGGAGGATGACTGCAGGGCCCCCGGCTGTCGATGTACGGGCCGGGCGCCGGGACCGGTGCGGCTGCCTGTGACGAGTGCGAGGGCGGCGTCGAGTGCGGCCCCGGCCACACCGACGTCAATTGCCGCGTGGAGGAGCTGTGCGAACGCCCCGTAGCCGGGCAGGGCGAGAGCACGCCCGAATGCGTACGCCCGCCCGGAGGGGACCGGCACCCTGTGGAAGGACACCGTGCCGGAGCCTGTGTAACGCTGGCCCAGGGCGTCCCAGTCGTGGTGTACCGTCACTCCCGGGGCATCAGCTTCGACGAAGACCGCAACCGTCTGTCCGTCCGCCGGGGCGGTCTCCGCCGCCGGCCGACCGGTCACCGCGAGGACGTCGGCGTACGGTGACCCGGTGCAGAACACCTTCACCCCGTCGACGGTGTCGCCGACGGTGACAGGGTCACGCTCTGCCTGGGCGTTGGCGACCAGTGTCCCCGAGATCAGCCTGTCCGCCCAGTACTGTTCACTCTCCGGATGCTCACCGTCGAACAGCCACCGGCTGAACGTGAAGTGGGACTGGGGGATCTGTGCCAGAGAGCCGTCCGCGGACGCCAGGACGCGGAGAGCTTCGGCGATACGGG
Organism: Corynebacterium provencense; assembly: GCA_900049755.1. GTDB lineage: Bacteria > Actinomycetota > Actinomycetes > Mycobacteriales > Mycobacteriaceae > Corynebacterium > Corynebacterium neomassiliense. Next base: position 834,619 of record LT160592.1, on the reverse strand, counting down.
AAGGTGGCGCGCCGGGTCCTCCGAGACGTCGGGGTACCGTGGCGGCGAGCAGGCCTGAGGTCTTCAACGCCTTCACCGCCCCGGCCACGACCTCTGCCCGGTCAGCACCGGGACCGGCTGCGTCGACCACCTCGGCCACAGAGCGAGCCCCGTCGACGGGATCGGCTGTGCCGTTTGTGCCGGTCGTGCCACTGGGGTGATGACGTGGATCCGGCGCTGTGCGCACCGTCACGGGACCGGGGAGGGGACGGGGGTTTCCGAGGCTCGGAGAGGAGCGATGATCTCCCGGCCGAAGCGTTCCAGCTCCTCCTGGAAGTTCAGGTACCCGGTCAGTACCAGGTCCACCCCGATCTCACGCAACTCACTGATCCTGTCGGTGATCTGTTCCGCCGTCCCGATCAGACCGGTGCGGAAACCGTCGTTGTACTGCACAAGATCCTCGAAAGAGGAGTTGGCCCACATTCCCTTGCCGTCGGAGGAGGACTGTCCGGCCTGGCGCACGGATTCCGCGAAGCCTTCGACTGCGTCCCGGTCGGCCCGGTCGATGATCTCACGCAGCCTTGCATGGGCTCCGGCCTCGGAGTCGTCGAGGATGACGAAGGCGTTCACCCCGATCTTCGTCTCCCTGCCGGCCTTCTCGGCATGGCGGCGGACCTGGGCGATCTGGTCGGCAAGTTCATCGACCGGGGCACCGTTGAGGAAGTACCAGTCAGCGTAGCGTCCCCCGTTGACCTGGGCGGCGCTGGAGTTTCCCCCCTGGAACAGTTCGGGGGCGGTCGTCGGTCGGGGACTGACCGAATAGTCGTGGAGACGGTAGAAGTCACCGGAGAACTCCGCATGGTCGCCGGAGAAAATTGCTCGGAGAACCTGGAGGAACTCCGCCGAACGGCGGTAGCGTTCATCGTGTTCCAGCCAGGGCTCCCCGAACTTCCGGAACTCCTCGCGAAGCCAGCCGGACACGACGTTGAGTGCGAAACGACCGTCATAGAGTTCACCGGCCGTGGTCGCCAGGTTGGCCAGGACCGCAGGATGCCAGAGACCGGGGTGTACGGCGGCGATGACCCTGAGCCTTTCGGTGGCCTCCAGCAGTGCCAGGGAGAAACTCACTGACTCATGCTGCGACTCTGCACCGTAGGAGCCGAGATACCGGACCTGGGTGAGTGCGTAGTCGAAGCCGACCTGCTCAGCGGTGCGCGCGAGACGCCGGTTGTAGTCGATGCCCCAGTCGGTGGTCTGCTCGATGTCCGAGACGACCAGACCGCCGGAGACGTTGGGTACCCAGTAGGCGAAGCTGATGCTGTCGGTGACGCGTGCGGTGGACATCAGATCCCTCCCACGCTCGACACCTGGGAGCCGTGGAAGACCAGCGGCGCGGCGGACGGGGCACGGGAGATGACCCGGTCGACCTGGAGTATGGCGGTGACGTGGTCACCGGTCTCGAGTTCCTCGGTGATCTGTCCGGTGAGGTGGACCACGGCGTCCTCGAGCAGGACCGCCCCGCGGTCGTCCTCCCACCCGATCCCGGTGAACCTGTCGTCCTGCGGGCCGGCGAGCTGCCGGACCAGCGGCGCGTGGTCGGTGGTGAGCACGGAGACCCCGATGTGTTCTGCGCGGCGGATCAGGGGCCACGACCGTGAACTCTTCTGGATACTCACCGCGACGAGAGCCGGTTCGAGGGAAAGACCGACATATGATCCGACGATGAGCCCGACCGGAGCGCCGTCCACGACCGCGGCGACGGTGGTGATCGGTGTGGGGATGGACGCCCAGGCGGCGCGGAGTTCGGTGGGGGAGAGCGGGGCGGCGGAGGAGAGTTCCGGTGCTGTCGGCGCAGCTACACCGGTCAGGGTCGTGCCGGTCGTGCTGTCGGTTCGGGCGGTTTGTGTGGTTGTCGTTGTCATGACCACGAGTAGACCACTCGGTCTGTGACTGCCGCCAGGGTTCGCCAAACCCCTGAATGGAAGGGTCAGCGACGTACTCCGGCACTCCAGGCGAAAGGCAGGCCCTCCCCGGTGAGATGGAACTCGCCCACCGCACGCTGCTTGTACACCACAGGATTGTGCACGCCCAGGGTCCTGGCGTTACGCCAGTGCCGGTCCAGGTCCAGCTTCTCGGAGACCACCGATGATCCACCGGTCTCGAACACCTCCGAGACCGCTGAGAGCACCAGCGGGACCAGCACGACCTGGGCCTCCGCTGCGGCGAGTTCCGCGGCGTCCACAGCCGCTGTGTCGTCGGGTGACGCCAGAGCCACAGCCACCGCGTCGGCCACCGCCAGGACCGAGGCGCGGGCCACCGAGGCAGCGGAATACGCCCGGCCCAGCACGGCCTGCACCAGAGGATCCTCGCGTGGCAGGTCGGCGGAGGCGTGACTGTAGGTCCGCTCCCGGGTGGCCACCCTGTCACGTCCGTCGTCCGCGGCGCGCCGGGCGATGCCGGCCAGTGCGGCGAGATGGAACAGCTGCAGATAGGCGGTGTCCGGGACATGCCCCGCATCCCCGTAGCCGCCCACGGTCACGGCGGAAGCGGGTACGGACACGTCGTCGAAGACGGTGGTGCCCGAGCCCGTGAGACGTTGCCCGAACCCGTCCCAGTCGTCGAACTGGTGCACCCCCTCGGCATCGGCGTCGACCAGCACCGTGGCGCGTTGTCCGTCGAGGTCGGCAGCCACACTGACCACGTCAGCGTAGAGGGTGCCGGTGGAGTAGAACTTCGTGCCGTTGAGCAGGTAGCCGCCGTCCGGTCCCGGGGTGAGCCGGGTCTGGTAGCGCTCCACCGCCCCTGTCCCCTTCTCGGAGATGGCGTTGCCGAAGATCTTCCCCCCGGCGACGCCGCGCAGTCCCGCCTCGTCACCGGAGGAGATGAAGCCTTCGACGGTGAAGAAGTGCACGCGCAGTGCCTGGGTGAGGTTGGAGTCGGCGGCGGCGAGGTCGGTGAGGAGGGCGAAGCTCTGTCGTACGGTCGCCCCGAGACCCCCCAGTTCCACCGGGACACGCAGGGCGGTGAACCCGGCGTCCCTCAGCTGCCGGATCTGTTCCCGGGGCAGTTCACGGTTGCGGTCGCGGTCGGCGGCGCCCAGGGCGATGCCCTCGAACACCGGGCGGAAGCGGTCGGTGAGATCGGAGTCTGTCGGGGTGGGGGATACGGTGGTCACAGGGTTTCTCCTGACTGGGCGGGGACGGCGGTACGGTAGGCGGCGGCCGGGTGGTTGTCGGGGACCCGGTCTGAGCCGAAGAGTTTCCGGCGCAGCGTTCCCGGGGTGTACTCTTCCGGGTATTCGCCCCGGGCCTGGAGAACCGGGACGACGTACTCCACAATGTCGCGGAAAGTACCCGGGGTGACCGCGTAGGCGAGGTTGAAACCGTCGACACCGGTGGCGTCGACCCACTCCTCCAGCTGGTCGGCGACCGATTCGCCGGAACCGACGACCACCGGACCGGTACCTCCGATACCGCCGAACTCGGCGAGTTCTCGGACCGTCCACTCGCGGCCGTCCTCCCCGGCGGAACGCTGAAAGGCCGCCACGGCCGACTGGATCGCGTTCGACTCGATCCCGGCGACAGGGTCGTCCAGGTCGAAACGGGAGAAGTCGACGCCCATCCACCCTGACATCAGTGCCAGCGCACCCTCCGGGTCGACATAGCTGCGGTACTCTGCGGCCTTGGCCTGTGCCTCCTCCTCGGTGGCACCGGTGATGACGGTCAGCAACGCGTAGATCACCACGTCAGAGCGGGATCTTCCGGCCTCCTCCAGCTTCGTGGTGAGGGTGTTGACGACCGCGGCGAGCTTCTCCCGGGTGGGGGCCGCGACGAACACAGCTTCGGCGTGGGTCGCGGCGAAGGCGCTGCCACGTGAGGACGCCCCGGCCTGGAAGATCACCGGCGTCCGCTGCGGGGAGGGCTCGGTGACGTGGATTCCCGGGACCGTGTACCGGGCCCCGTGGTGGTTGACCGGGTGGACTTTCGACGGGTCCGTGTACACCCCGGTCAACGGGTCGGCGATCACGGCGTCATCTTCCCAGGAGCCTTCCCAGAGTTTGTAGAGGACTTCCAGGTACTCGTCGGCGTGGTCGTAGCGGGCGTCGTGGTCGAAAGTGTCGAGCTGTCCCCGGGACTGCAGGTTCTCTGCGGCGGAGGGGAGGTATCCCGTGACGACGTTCCATCCGAGCCGGCCGTCGGTGAGGTGGTCGAGGGTGCTGATCCGGCGGGCGAAGGGGAACGGGTGCTCGAAGGCGGTGCCGGTGGTCAGTCCGAACCCCAGGTTGTCCGTGACCGCAGCCATCGCGCTGACCAGGGGAAGCGGGTCAGTGACCGGTACCTGTGCCCCGGAGCGGAGCGCCTGGTCGGGGGAACTGCCGTAGATGTCGTAGAGTCCGAGGACATCGGCGATGAAGATGCCGTCGAAGATCCCGCGCTCCAGCAGCTGCGCCAGGTCGGTCCAGTAGCGCAGGTCGGTGTATCGGTGGGACTGGTCCTCGGGGTGACGCCACAGACCCGGGGACTGGTGGACGACACAGCTCATGTCGAAGGCGTTGAACCTGATGCGGCGGGTCATGCAGGAACCTCCGAGGACGCCGGGGAGACGCGGAATGTTCCGGCCAGGTCGGCGACGTCCTGTGCGGTGCGCAGGGTCAGTGCGGGGGCCGGTTCGGAGAACAGGGAGAACAGCGCGGTGGCGTAGGCGGGGTCGGTGGCGGCACCGCCGAAGAAGGCTCCGGCGACGTCGGTGTACAGCGGATCTCCGAGGAACAGGGAGGTCACGGCAACTCCCGCGGCGGCGTGGTCCGACCAGTGCTGTTCGAACAGTTCGGTGAGCAGGTCGGCGTCCCAGTCGCGTCCGGCGGAGGCTGCGGCGGTGAGCCCGCGCACCAGTCCGGCGACCTGCCGGTCGCCGAGCTGCGCCCCCTGGCAGTCCGGCGACCTGCCGGTCGCCGAGCTGCGCCCCCTGGCCGGCGATCGGATCAACGGCGACGGCGGTGTCGCCGAGTGCCGCGAGCAGGTGGCCGCCGTCGGTGAACCCGACGGGACGCCTCACCCGGGGGGTGACGGCACCCTTCAGCCAGGAGTGCGGGTCCGACGGGATGGTCCTGAGCCGGTCGAGGTCTCCGGCGACGTCCGGGAGTACCCGGTGGTGGAGCTCCTGCAGGACACGCAGTGCGGAGGCGGAGTCGGTGGCGGAACGGAATGCTGCCTCCGTGTCCGTTCCGAGCCTGGCCCAGGCTAGCAGGACCCAGGCGTCCTGCCCGTCGGTCGAACGGGCGAGGTCCTTGTGGAGGTACGGTCCGACGAAGACCTCCCCCTCCTCGTGGAGGGACAGCAGGGCGTTGTTGACGGGGCGTCCGGAGCTGTCGGTGAGCCGGCCGGAACCGGTTCTGCCGGTGAAGACGTGGTCTGCGGGCAGCCCGGTGGTGGTGACGGTGAGCAGGTAGCGCTGTGGTTCGGTGTAGGGGGTCCGTTCGTTGTCGGTGGCGAAGGCGTCGCCGAGTCCTCCTTTTCCGGTGGCGACGAGTGTCAGGTCGTGTTCGGCGGCGATCCGGTCGAGGTCGGCGGGTGTGACAGTGCCGACGTGGAAGCGGCTGCCGGGGGTGTCTCCGGTGTCGGCGAGCCGCTGGAACTCGGCGATCCGGTCATCGGCGCGGAGTCTGGCGTCGACGGACTGTGCCTCGTAGTTGTAGGACGCCGGGAAACTGTCGACACCGGTGCTGCTGTCCGGGTTCGCCAGTCCGGCGGCGCTGGCGCCGAAGTGGGCTGTGGGGACTCCGGCGTAGAGATCGTCGATGATCTCGGCGTCGGCTTGCCTCGATGCTCCGAAGAGGATTGCCGTGCCGGTGGCCGGGACGTCGTTGAGCAGGGCGTCCCGGGTGCGGTCGGAGTAGAGGTCGACCCGGAACCCTGCGCGGGTGAGGGCGAGAGCCGCTCCGGCTCCGGCGAGACCGGCCCCGATGACGGCGATGCTGCGCCGGGGGAGGTCTGTGCCCGGTCCGTGACTGGTCTGGTGCTGGTCTGGGGTATCTGTGGTCATGGTCCACAAGTAGACCAGTCGGTCTGTCGGGTCGGCCACGTATCGGAGCACAGTGAAATAAAAGGACGCCGGAGCGCGCGGAACGTAGGGTGGGGTGACGGTCGGAACGGTCGGGAACGGTCGGGGAGAACAGGGGACAGTAGGGGAAGGAAGAGGGTGGCAGGGAATGCAGGGGAGACGGTGGAGGACGCCGACAGGTTCGCAGGGGTGCGCCCCAGGTGAACGTGGCGCCCCTTCCCTCACCGGGGTGTCCACCGCCGTCGTGGCTACGGTGGCGGTCGTGGTGTCCCTGCTCCTCGTACCGGTCACCGGTGGGGTGTCCCAGCTCGCGGCGCTGCGGGGTGACACTCCGCGGCAACCGGCCCCGGGAGGGGTCACCGGGAACGTGACTGCCCTGGGCAGTGTGGAGATCTCCGCGTCACCGAAGACCCGTGAGGGAATCTACGGGCGTGTACCGGTCGGCGGACTGTCCGGATTCGACTGTGACACTTCCGGGGACACGGCGGTGACCTGTCTCGCCGTCAGTGATGATCCGGGAAACCGCGGACCGGTCCGCGCATACCCGCTGGATCCGGTGACCGGTACGGTGGGCACCCCGGTGGTATTCACCGACTCCGCGGGCGTTCCCTACCGTCCCGGCACAGTTGAACCGGAGAGCATCCGTCTCCTCCGTACCGGCCCCGGCCCTGTTTCAGGGATGGTCTGGTCGGCGGAGAGGTCCGCCACGGTCACGGTCGCGGACAGGTCCGGTCGTGCCCGGTACACTCTGCCGGTTCCGGAGGGGACCCGTCCGGCGCAGGGCCTGGAGGGGCTGGCCGTCGTCCCGCAGGAGGGCGGTGGGGTGTCGGTGGTCACTGCCACGGAAGCGGCCCCGGCGGGCCGCAGTCATCCTGTCGTCACCGTTCACGGGCAGGACGGCCCGACCGTCTTCGAATGGCCGGGGCGGGGTATCTCCGAAATTCTTGACGGACCGCAGGGCAGTCTTCTGGTGCTGGAACGCGGCTACTCGGCGGGTGAGGGGAACTCCGCCGTGCTGTGGCGCACGGACTGGAAGACGGACGCCGGCGGTGACCGGTTGCTCGTCCGCCGACCTGTCGCCGACCTGGGCGTCCTCTTCGGTGCCGGTCGTGTCGGCAATGTCGAGGCCCTGGCGTGGGGTCCCCGTGGGCAGGACGGGCGCCGGGTTCTCTATGCGGGCACAGACGACAACTTCAGTGCACCGCCGGAGGGTACGCAGCGGGCGGTGGTCCACTCTCTCCTCCTCGACGCCCCTGACAGTCGGTTCTGACAGTCTTTTCGGACAGTCTTTCCTGACACCGGTCACCGGGAAGCGGTTGCCGCGACCGGTGTCGACGTCTCAGAGTAGGTTGGTCGGGTGCGTAAGAACCTCACTTTCCTTCTTCTTGTCACGGCGGTTGTCGCCGCCGCGGTGAATCTCCGTGCCGGAATAGCCTCGCTGGGGCCGGTGCTCGACGCCGTTCTCGACACCTTCGGTGCGTCCGGCTCGTTGGCGGGGGCGATCACGGCGATGCCGGGGATCCTCTTCGGGGTCATGGGACTTGCGGCGGTGCCCCTGGCCACCCGGGTGGGACTGAGCCGGGCCCTGTTCGGCGGAATGGTGCTGACCGTGGTGGGTCTCGCGCTGCGGCCCTGGGTGGGTGACATCTCCCTGTTCCTCGTGCTCACCGCATGTGTGGTCGGCGGAATCGCACTGGGGAACGTCCTGCTTCCGGCGTGGGTGAAAAGCCACGGGGGACGCCACGCCGTGGTACTGATGACACTCTATTCCGTGGGGCTGGGCGCTTCGGGGGCACTGGGGCCGCTGTCTGCGATGTGGTTCTCCGGTGGAGATGCGTGGCGGTGGGCCCTGGCGGTGTGGACGGTGCTCGCGGTGGTCCAGGTACTGGTCTGGGCGGTGGTGCTTCCGAAGGTGGGGCGCGACGTTCCCGGGGCGGGCCCGTCCGAGGTTGTGGCCGACGCCGAGACTGCCACGAAACTGAAGGAGACCTCCCTGTGGCGTTCCCCGACGGCCCGGTTCCTCATGCTCTTCTTCGGACTCCAGGCCATGAACGCCTACATCCAGATGGGGTGGTTGCCGAAGATCTACACGGACAACGGCGTCAGTTCCTCCACCGCCAGTATCGGACTGTCTGTCATCGGTGCGTTGAATATCGTCGGTGGCCTGTTCATGCCCGTGGTCATTGAGCGTGTGAGGGACCTGCGGCCTTTCCCCGCCGTCTTTGCCGCGGTCACTGCTGCGGGGTACGTGGGGCTGTGGGTGGCCCCGTCGACGGTTCCGTTGCTGTGGTCGGTTCTGCTGGGGATCGGGGGCTGCTGCTTCCCCACCGCCATTGCGCTGATTCCGGCGCGGTCGAGGGCGCCGTTGGTCACGGCGCGACTGTCCGGGTTCGTCCAGCCTGTGGGGTACTTCATCGCCGGGGTGGGCCCGTTCCTGCTCGGGGTGGTCCATGAACAGGTCGGTTCGTGGGACGGCATTCTCGTCGCACTGGCGGTGATTTCTGTGGTCATGGGTGCCGCCGGGATCCGGGCCGGGAAGCAGACCGTCATCGACGACGAGCTGACGGACACCCACTGGCGGGAGTTGGCAGGTCACTGAGGGCCCTGACCGGCCCCGACCGACCCTGACCGGCGTTGTCCCGGTCAGTCCGGACGCCTACGGCCTACGGGCGGGGGCGTCCCTCGATCCAGTAAGCGACCCAGTCGACGAAGTCACGGTCCACGTCCCACTCGTCGACGGCGACTCCCCGCACTGCCTTGGCCATCCCCGCCTCCCCGGACGCCCACACGTACTCGGGCGACGCGGCCGGGTGCCCTGCCCCGCGGTCACGGCGCAGGGCCGCACACACCGCCTCTGCCTCCATGCCGGGAGAGGCGTAGACGATCGACAGGGAGCCGACCCGTTCACCCCACTCTTCCGCCAGTCCGGGTTCCAGTTCATCAGGGGTGTGGGCGACGACTCTGACGTGGTAGAGGGAGAGGTCGTCAGGATGGTGGTCCTCGGTGAACTCCAGGATCGCGCGGAGGGCGGGGACCGCGGAGGCGTCTGCGACGAACAGGGGTCGTTCGGCATGACGGATCCAGATGGCGTTGCACAGCCAGACGGCTGCACTGTCTCCGACGGTGGCGTCGGCGATCCACCGGGCCCCGGGCCCGGGGTGGTCGTCGTGCATGACGACATCCAGGTCTATCTCACCGACGGTTCCACCGTCGTTCCGGTGTACCTCCTGCCGGAAATGGCGGACCGTGTACCAGCGCAGACCCGGGCGGCTTTCCTCGGGCAGGGCCGCGACGGCGGCACGGATGTTCATGCCACCGGTCTCCAACGGAGGGACCGTGGCCCCGGGTTCGGGCATGAGCAGTCCGAAGTATTCGTCAGGGCCGGTGAGAACGAGTGAGGCAAGTCCAGGGCCCTGCAGGGTGACCCTCCTGAGAGAGGGTGCCACCTGGGTGACTGCGGTGACGGACACGGGTACCAGCCGCCCGGGGCCGGCGAGATCCCGACCGGGATGGGTGCGCAGGGCGGTGTCGGCGACGGCGGAGGATGGGATTGTCGTCACCGGTCAGCTCCTGTTCCTGAGCCCGTGCGGGTCGTTGGGGACAATGAGGGGACCGCCGACGACCGGGTCCTCGATGACGGTGGCGTCGAGGTCGAAGACGTCCATGAGAAGTTCCGGGGTGATCACCGACTCTGGTGTACCGGTGGCGATGAGGTCTCCGTCGCGCATGACGACGAGGTTGTCGGAGTAGCGGATTGCCAGGTTGAGGTCGTGAAGCACCATCACCACCGTGCGGTCGAGTTCACGCCGCAGACGGTTGACGAGGTCCAGGACCTCGATGGAGTGTGCGAGGTCAAGGTAGGTCGTGGGCTCGTCGAGGAAGAGGATCTCGGTGTGCTGGGCGAGCACCATGGAGATCCACACCCGCTGCCGTTGACCGCCCGACAGGGAGTCCACGGGCCGGTCGGCAAGGTCTGCGACGTCCGTCATCTCCAGGGCTGCCATGACCTCCTTCTCGTCGGAGGAGGACCACTGCCTGATCCAGGACTGGTGGGGGTGGCGTCCCCGCGAGACGAGGTCGGAGACGATGAGCCCGGGAGGGGCGATCGGCGCCTGGGGGAGTACCCCGATGGTCCTGGCGATGTCCTTGCGCCTCATTGAGCTGATGTCCGTCGCTCCGAGGGTGACTGTGCCGGCCTGGGAGGGGATGAGACGGCCGACGGCGCGCAGGAACGTGGACTTGCCGCAGCCGTTGGGTCCGATGACCGTGGTGACTCTTCCTCCGGGGATGTGGACGGACAGATCGGTGATGACCGGGTTGTCCGGCGTATATCCGACCTTGAGCGAGGACACCGTCAGGGCGTGGGCGTGGGCGGGCAGGTCCCCACCGGCGGTGGGGTCTGCGGCGTTTGCGGCGTCTGCGGCGTCTGCGGTCGCCGGGACGGCCGTGGTGGAGGAAGAGTTGTCGGGGTGGGGGATGTTGGTCATGAGGTCGTCGTCTTCCGGTTGGTCTTGATGAGCAGGTAGATGAGGAAGAGGCCGCCGACGGCGGAGGTCAGCAGGCCGACGGGTAGTTCGACGGGCAGCCAGGTCTGTGTGATCACGTCCGCTGCCAGCAGCAGGGACGCCCCGAACAGTCCGGACGCCACCACCGGCGGCGTGTCACGGCCGCAGATGAGCCGGGCGATCTGGGGAGAGACGAAGGCGACGAACCCGATCGGGCCGGCCGCGGCAACAGCCATCGCCGCGAGAATAACCGACAGGACCAGGAGCAGGGCCTGCACGACGGTGACGTTCTGGCCGAGACCTCTGGCGACGTCGGGGCCGAGCACGTTCGCGAAGAGCTGGAAGGTGATCCAGACGAAGAACGGTGTGAGCAGCACGATCACCGCGAGAACCGGTCGGGCACGGGACCAGTCGGCGGAGTTGAGTGAACCGGCGAGCCACATCTGTGCGCTGGTGGCGTCGTTCAGGTCCGCCCGGGTCATGAGGTAGTTGATGACCGCGGACAACAGGGCGGAGATGACGATACCGGCGAGGACGAGACGGAACGGGTCGATACCGCGACGGTAGGCGAGCATCCAGATCACGGCGCCGGTGAGGAAGGCGCCGACCAGCGCGGCCAGGGGAATACCGATCTCGGAGAGCCATCCGACGACCCCGGTCGAACCGCCCCCGAGCACGATGACGGCGACCGCCGCAGCCGAGGCGCCGGTGGTGATGCCGAGAATATCGGGACTGGCCAGCGCATTGCGGGTCACGGACTGTGTCAGTGCCCCCGAGATACCCAGGGCGGATCCGACGAGAACGGCGGTGAGAGTGCGCGGCATACGCCAGTCGAAGACGACGAGGTGCTCGATCCGGGTTCCACCGTTGGTCACGACAATCTCGGCCACGCGCAGGGGACTGATCGGGTAGTCACCCAGTCCGAGGGACACTGCACCGAGGACGAGCAGGACAATGATGAGGCTGACGGTGGCGAAGAACTGTCGCGGCCTCCAGACAGTGGAGATCGGACCGATCCGGAAGGCGGGTCGGGCGGGGACAGTGGCGTCCGAGACGTAGCGGTACAGACCGCGGGTGCGGGTGTCGCTCACAGTTCCACCACCTTTCTCCTCGTGATCATCCAGATGAAGATCGGTGCGCCGACGAAGGCGAGGACGATGCCGACCTCAAGTTCCCCGGGACGGGTGATGATGCGGCCGAGCACGTCGGCGTAGATGAGCAGGACGGCGCCTCCGAGCGCGGAATAGGGGAGAATCCAGCGGTAGTCCGGGCCGGTGACGGAGCGCACCAGGTGGGGAATCACCAGACCGAGGAAGCTCACCGGGCCTGCGGCTGCGGTAGCGGCCGCGGCCAGCAGTGCGATGATGACCATGCCGAGCACCCGGGCCCGACCGGTGTTGACGCCGAGTGCCGTGGCTACGTCGTCACCCAGGTTGAGCAGGTTGAGTGTGGGACCGGTCATGAAGGCGAGCAGCAGACCGATGAGGACCACGGGAAGGGCGGTCCAGAAGACGCTCATGTCCCGTCCGGCGATGGAACCGACGGTCCAGAACCTCATTCTGTCGAGGTTGTTGCTGTCGGTGAGGACGAACGCCGAGATGATGGCCTGGAGGACCGCATTCATGGCGGCGCCTCCGAGGATGAGAGTCATCGGATTGACGTTGCCTCCGGAGAAAGATGCCAGAGCGAACACCGCTACGGTGGCCAGGCAGGAGCCTCCGAACGCCCAGAGGGAGGTCGCCCAGGTCCCCGAGACGTTGAACACGGCGAAGGAGATGACGACGGCAAGTGCCGCACCGGAGGCGATACCGAGGATTCCGGGGTCTGCCAGCGGGTTACGTGTGTGGCCCTGTATCAGGGCGCCGGCGACACCCAGGGCGGCGCCGACGATGATGCCGATCAGGGTCCGGGGCCACCGGTACTCGACGATGACCTGGAGGTCGGTGTTCTCGATGTCGGTGGCGCCGAGAGTGCCCGGAACCTGCTTGAGCAGACCCCAGATGTCTGAGAGCGGGATGTTTCTCGATCCGAGGGCGAGGCTGAGCACGAAACCGACGACCAGCAGCACGGTCAGTACGGCCAGACCGGCTAGTCGTCGGCGGTGCAGAGCCGCGGTGGCGCTGAGGCCGCCGGGTCCCGGGGCTGTCGTCCCGGGCGGGACATCCCCGGTGGTGGTACCGGTTGTCATGGGTTCGCAGGTTCTTTCGTCGACGGCAGGACAGGTTAACCTTACGTAGCGGTGATTACGGGTGCAATCACCGCTGCAGTCTACGGCCCTGCAGGAACTCTGGTGCGGGGGCCGGTGCAACGTTTTGGTGCCGACGGTGGGGTGGTGGCATACTTGGGCGGTTGCCTGTGGTCCCGCAGCTCCGGCCCGTTGTGTCCGTGCCGTGGACGGTGGTCCCTCCGTCGGGGGGTGCCGTAACGGAACGGAGACCTCCGGGACTCCGCTGTGGAGGAGCCACGTCGAAGGCACGGACCGGTGCGTGCGGGACGGAAATCCACACGCGCACAGAACCACTAGGTCTACAAGGAGACTCGAAGTGATCCAGCAGGAATCACGTCTGCGGGTCGCCGACAACACCGGTGCCCGGGAAATCCTGGTCATCCGCGTGCTCGGCGGATCCACCCGACGTTCCGGCGGTATCGGTGACATTGTCGTCGGAACCGTCAAGGAAGCTGCCCCCGGCGGCGCAGTGAAGGCCGGCGACATCGTCAAGGCCGTCATCGTCCGCGCGAAGAAGGAGACCCGTCGTCCGGACGGCTCCTACATCCGCTTTGACGAGAACGCCGCTGTCCTGATCAAGGGCGCCGACAACACCGACCCGCGCGGTACCCGCATCTTCGGCCCTGTGGCCCGCGAGCTGCGCGACAAGCGTTTCATGCGCATCGTCTCTCTCGCTCCGGAGGTGCTCTGACCCATGAAGATCCGTAAGGGCGACAACGTCCTCGTCATCTCCGGCCCCGACAAGGGTGCCAAGGGCCGCGTCATCGAGGCCTACCCGGCCCGTGACAAGGTGCTTGTCGAAGGTGTGAACCGCATCAAGAAGCATGTCGTGAACTCTGCTCCGGAGCGCGGTGCCGAGTCCGGCGGCATCGTGACCCAGGAGGCTCCCATTCACGTGTCCAACGTGATGGTCCTCGACTCCGACGGGAACCCGACCCGTGTCGGCTACCGTTTCGACGAGAACGGCAAGAAGATCCGCATCTCGCGACGGAACGGGAAGGATATCTGATGAGCGAGAACTACACTCCGCGCCTCAAGGCCCGCTACAAGTCCGAGATCCGCGACGAACTCAGCACCGAGTTCCACTTCGACAACGTCATGCAGATCCCCGGTGTCACCAAGGTCGTCGTCAACATGGGTGTCGGCGAAGCTGCCCGTGACTCCAAGCTGATCAACGGTGCGATCCGTGACCTGACCCTCATCACCGGTCAGAAGCCGCAGATCAGGGTGGCCAAGAAGGCCATCTCGAACTTCAAGCTGCGTGAGGGAATGCCCATCGGTGCCCGCGTCACGCTGCGTGGCGACCGTATGTGGGAATTCCTGGACCGTCTGCTGACGGTGGCTCTGCCCCGAATCCGGGACTTCCGTGGTCTGTCCGACCGCCAGTTCGACGGACACGGCAACTACACCTTCGGTCTCTCCGAGCAGTCCATGTTCTACGAGGTCGACGTGGACTCCATCGACCGACCGCGTGGCATGAACATCACTGTGGTGACCACCGCCACGAACGATGATGAGGGCCGTGCCCTGCTGAGGAAGCTCGGCTTCCCGTTCAAGACCGCGGAGCACCACGACTAGCACAGGGATCTCGCGGAGCCGGCTCGATCGGCTCCGGAGTGCCTGGACCCTGACCCCGTACCGGTTTCCCGGTGCGGGGTTTTCGTGTGTCCGCGTCCGTCGGGGCCCGTGTGTCCCCGGCCGGAACGGGTAGACGCCGGATATGCCGGAAGAGGGGTGGATGTAAGGGGCTCTCAGATAATCCCTGTTGCACATGTTAAGCATGATGCTAATGTGACTGGTGTTACCAGAGAGTTCTGCATCACAGTCCGGAGTCCCCGGCTGTGATGAAGAGTCTGGTGCACGGGAGTGACGTGGTGGTGAACGCCGGCATGTCATGAGGTGAAGTACAGCTGCGTCCCGGGTTGGTCTGGGCGTCCCACCGGCGCATGAGCAGGCGTTCCGCTCCGGGAGGCGACTGTACTGAACCCGCTCTCAACTGCACAGATGCGGGCGGGGGGATTTTTCTCCGGTCTGGACGTAACGCCCGACAACTGTGATAGATATACATGATGAGGCTTCTGCGCCGCTGCCGGCCGCAGACCCGGGCCGAGCCAGCGACCTGCCCGGACTGTCTCACCATGACAACGACGCTTCAGGATTAAGGTCAACAACGATATGAAGAAGCTCTTCCGCTCTGTGAGCGCCGCAGCTGTCGCCGCGGCCGCCGCACTCAGCCTCGGTCTCGGTTCCGGCCCTGCTGTCGCTGACCCCGCTCCGGCCCCTGCCCCCGCCCCCGCCGACATTCCGGTGCCGACGACGCCCGAACAGCTGCTCGAGCAGATCAGCCGGTACGCTCCTCCGGTCAGCTTCACCAATCCGCTGCAAGGAAGCGGCCCCAAGCAGCTCGTCACCTTCGGTGACTCCTTCACCGCGATCGCCGGCAAGAACGGTTCCCGGGGCGAAGAGCCGGGCCAGCTGCCCTGGACCTTCAACTGCTCCACCGACATGGACAACTGGCCCAAGGTCGCGGCACGTCAGGCCAACGTCACCCTCGGCGACTGGTCCTGCAACGGCATGGGCGGGGCGCCGCTGGTCCAGCTGGTCGCCTACCTGGAGTCCGCCATCTTCTACGGTGACATCGGCCCCGGCACCAAGGACGTCGCGCTCATGTACGGCGGGATGGACACCTTCCAGTGGATCGACACCGCCGGACTGGTCTTCGGTTCCCAGCCCACCACCCCGGTCTTCGACGCGATGATGGCCTACGTCAAGCAGCGTGTCGAGACGGTCGCGCCCGGTGCCAAGGTCACGCTGCTGTCCTACCCGGAACTCGCCAACGGCGACGACATCTGCTTCGCGAACGTGTCCCCCGCCGTGATCGAGCGCTACCTGCCCGGCGTCACGGTCCCCGACTTCCCCGAGATCACCGCCAAGGTCACGGTCCCGGGTGCGAAGCACATCCAGGAGTCCCTGCGTGACAACATCAAGCACGCCGCCGACGTCAACGGACTGGGCTTCGTCGACATGTACCAGGCCACCATCGGTCACGGTCCGTGTAACCCTGTCCCGGCGGAACGCTACACGGTCGGCGTCGTCGACACGCAGGTGAGCACCATGCCGAACCACCCGACCTTCACCGGTTCTGAGGCGATGGGCAAGATCTTCGCCCAGCAGGTCTACAACCGCTAGCACCGGCTTCCCGACCGGTTTCCCCGGTCAGCTTCCCCGGTCACCGGGGGAGCGGGGAGGGGAAGTCCGCTGAGCGACGCGCTGAATGACACCGCCGCCGGCCCTCACAGGGGGCTGACGGCGGTGTTCTCTGTAGCCGAGGGCGTGCGGGGGAGTAGCAGGTCACGCCCCGCGCGGACGGACGGCGGCGAGATCGTCCCTGTCCATGGCCAGACGGTAGCCACGCTTGTACACGGTCTGGATCAGGTCGGGCTCGCCGACCGCACTGCGGACCCTGGCGACCGTGACCTCCACCGCCCGCTCAGTCGTCGGACCGTCGCCCCATCCCTCGGGACGTCCACCGTGGATGCCCGACGACAGCTCCTCGGCGATCTCCGACCGTGACATCACCCGGCCGGGACGGGCCGCGAGAATCCTCAGGACATCGGAACCGGACCTTCCCAGGGCGTGGAAGGCACCGTCAAGAAGCGCTCCACCGGTACGCACATGCAACGGTCCGTAGGCAGTGGGGGTGGCGGTCTCAGGTCCGGCGAGCTGCTGCACCGTCTCCCGCACGAGAGCGCCGAGCCGGAATCTCTCGGGGACGACAACCTCCATGCCCCGGGCCCGGAGCGGGGACGCCGTGATCGGACCCACCGCACCGAACATGGTTCGCTCACCGGCCATCTGACGGACCGCGGGAAGAGTTCCGATCTTCTCCGCCGTCCGGAGCCAGGCCCGTGCCCCCGGTGCCGAGGTGAACAGGACCGCGTCAACCGAACCTGAGGCGACCATGCCGGTGGTCCTCGCGACCAGTTCGGGGTCCGGCGGCGGCCCCCAGCGGTAGACGACCAGACCGCGCACCCGGGCCCCGGCGTCCTCGAGGGTTCTCTCCATCGCAGGATCGCCCTCCCCGTGGTGCTGGATGACCACCCGCATCCCCCGGACGCCCTCGGCCAGCAGGAACTCGATGATCTCCGCGGAGGTCTCGGATTCGGCGACCCAGTCGATGTCCAGCCCGACCTGCTGTACAGCCCCGCGGGCCTTCGGACCTCTGACCAGAATCTGCGCGCGGCCCAGGGCCTCGATCAGCTGGTCCTGTGTGCCGTCCTGCTCGGCGGCGTCCATCCAGCCACGAAAGCCGACACCGGTGGTCACAACGACCTTGTCGGGCGGATCCGCGATAAGTCGGTGGGTCTCGTCGAGAAGCTCGGCGTCATCGAAATGGGGGGTGATGGTCAGTGACGGTGCCACCGTGGTCTCGGCACCGTGCCGTTCAAGGGCGGAGGCGAACTCCCCGGAACGTCGGTCGACCGGCAACAGGATCCGGCAACCGTCAAGGGCATGGGAGAGCTGGCGGGCGCCGGTCACACCGCCACCCCCCGGGTATCCGGCACGCGGAGCAGGTCCGGGACCTCAGGCATCCGACCCGGGCGTGCGTGCAGCGCAGGAGCTGTGGGCACCCCGGGCACCCCGGGCACCCCGGGCACCCCGGGTTCGGCGGATTCCCGGGGTTGTGCGGGGCCTCCGGGCCCGGGCACTGCCGGAGGTACTGCGGCGGGGTGACGGAGGTGAGGGTTCACAGCCTGGACGCTAGCGGCCTGACCGACCTGTGTCACCTCGGTGCTGCCGGAGCGGTCCCCGGCGGAGCCCGACCGACGCACCGGTGCCGTCGGCAGCAGACCCTTGTCCAGCAGGTCCCGGATGCGGTGACTGACGCCGGCTGTACGTCGGGGATCGGGTTCCCCGGAGGACAGGGTTCCGATGCTCACCCCGTCCCGGCTGACCGTCGCAGCGATACGGGCAGATCCACGTGGGGCGCTCGCGGCGTCCACGCACCATATCCGGCGCTCGCGGCAGGCCCGGTCCACCTCCTCGTCGACCTGCGGATCACCGGTTGCGGTGTGGACCAGCCACGCCCCGGCGAGGTCGGACTCCCGGAAGCCGCGGGGAATCCAGGTGACGGTGCACCCGGATCGTCCGGGTGAAAGGGGAGGGCGTCCCCGGAGTGTGCGGCATGCCCCGTGGTCTCCGGGGGACCCAGGGGACCCGGGGGACCCGGCCCGGACGAGTGCTGCCGTGCGGGCGGTGATCTCCGGGGCGATGATGCGCAGGACCGCCCCCTCGCCGAGGAGACGTTCGGCACGTCGGGCGGTGACGTCACCACCGCCGACCAGGACGACAAGTCTGTCCCGGACGTCGAGTCCGGTCATCAGGAAAGTCACGGTGTTCCTCCGGGGTCGTTGAACCGCAGTGCGGTCTGCAGTGAGGGGTAGTCGCTGTGGGTCGTCGACTACGACGGTAGGGACCCCGGATTACACTGCCCGGTCACCTGCGCTACGGAACGGCGACAGACTCCGCACAACCGTGGCGACGGCGGTGTGAGATTTCCGTCGGGGGCTCGCCAGTGTCAGCGGACCAGGACCACCCGTCGAGGGCTGTCGGTGCCGTCGGTGACAGTCACCGTGAATGTCTCCAGGTGATGGTCGGGATCCTCGAGGGAACGTCCGTCGCTGAGCACGAAGCGTTGCTTGAGCAGGGGGGACGCCACGGTGCACTCCCCGTGGTGCTCGCCGACGATACCCCGGCTGATCACCGCCGCACCCGTGTACGGGTCGATGTTGGACACCGCGTAGACGGTGGGGAGGTCGCTGCTGCCGGGGGAACTGTCGTCACCGGTGGTTCTGCCGGCACGTCGGCGTCCCGGGGCAGGTATCCGGAACAGTGCGACCTGTGTCCCGTCGTCGAGCAGGACCGCCGCACCGAGATTGTCCTCCAGGTCGTCGAGGAGGCACACGGTGACGCTACGGTCGGTGGCAGGTGCAGTGGTCATGGGGAGGCTCTTCTCTGTGGTCGTGGTCTGTGGTCGCGTGCCGGGCTGGTGCGGGGCGGGGAGGGGTGGATCCGGGGTCACGGGCAGGCGCGTCGTCGGGGCGCCTAGGTCTCTTAGACTCATCGAGAGGGGTATAAGAGACAGCGCCTAGGCGGACTTCCGGGCCAGCGGCGGCAGGCCGGGAAGCGGCAGCGGGACCTTGCGGCCGTCCTGCTCACCGAATCTGACAGTGGGGTCAGGGGACTCCGGTGCGTTGACGAAGGAGACGAATCGACGCAACTTCTCCGGGTCGTCCAGGACTGCCCTCCATTCGTCGGTGTAGTCCGCCACATGCCTGGCCATGAACGCCTCGAGGTCTGCTGCGATGCCGAGGGAATCCTCGCAGACCACGTCACGGATGTGGTCGAGTCCGCCCTCGGTCGCCTCGATCCAGGCGGCGGTGCGCTGCAGCCTGTCGGCGGTGCGGACGTAGAACCCGAGAAACCGGTCGATGTACCGCACCAGGGTGATTTCGTCGAGGTCGGCGGCCAGGAGTTCGGCGTGCCGTGGGGTGGCTCCACCGTTCCCGCCGACGTAGAGGTTCCACCCGTGCTCGGTGGCGATGACGCCCACGTCCTTGGCCCTCGCCTCGGCGCACTCCCGCGCACACCCGGACACACCCATCTTCAGTTTGTGTGGACTGCGCAGGCCCCGGTACCGCAGTTCCAGGTCGACGGCCATCCTCACCGAGTCCTGCTGACCGTAGCGGCACCAGTCCGTGCCGACGCAGCTCTTCACAGCGCGCAGGGATTTGCCGTACGCCTGTCCGGACTCCATGCCGGCGTCCACCAGCCGTCGCCAGATCGCGGGCAGCTGTTCGACCCGGGCGCCGAACAGGTCGAGGCGCTGGGCCCCGGTGACCTTGAGGTACAGGTCGAAGTCGCGGGCGATCTCACCGATGACGATGAGCTGCTCCGGGGTGACCTGCCCTCCCGGCATCCGGGGCACGACCGAGTAGGAACCGTTGCGCTGGATGTTGGCGAGGAAGCGGTCGTTGGTGTCCTGCAGAGCCGCGTGGCCGTCGTCGAGGACATGGTGTGAGGAGTCGAGGATGGCGAAGATGGAGGCCATTGTCGGCTTGCAGATCTCACAACCGTGGCCTGTACCGAAACGCCGGATGAAGCGGGGGAAGTCCCTGATCCGGGTGGCGGCCGCGCATTCGAACAGTTCGGCCCGCGACTGGGGGAAGTGTTCGCACAGGGCCTTGGACTGTTCCACGCCTTCGGCGTCCAGCAGCTGTGACAGCAGTCCTACGCAGGATCCGCAGCTGGTGCCGGCCCGGGTGCAGGTCTTCAGGTCGGCGACGGAGCAGGCACCGTCGCCGACCGCACTGCGGATGTCGCGCTTGGTGACGTTGTTGCAGGAGCAGATCTGTGCGTCGTCCGGGAGAGCCGCCACCCCCACCCCGGCGGGGGCCCCGTCGCCGGCCGGGGTGATGAAGGTCAGCGGGTCGGACAGGGGGGAGCCGACCATGGGACGCAGCATGGCGTAGGAGGAGCAGTCACCGACCAGGACGCCACCGAGCAGCACCGACCCTGTGCTGTCCATGACAAGCTTGCCGTAGATGCCGCCCACAGGGTCATTGACGGTGAGGGGGCGGGCACCTTCGGTGGTGGCGTGGGCGTCGCCGAAGCTCGCGACGTCGACGCCGAGGAGTTTGAGTTTGGTGGACATGTCGGGGTCGCGGAACGGTTCGGGTTGTCTGCCGGTGAGCCGGTCTGCGACGATTTCCGCGGTCGAGTAGCCGGGGGCGACAAGTCCGTAACACATGCCGTCGACGGCGGCGCACTCTCCCACGGCACTGATGTGAGGGTCGGGTGTGCGGCACATCCTGTCGACGAGGAAACCGCCTCGGGGTCCCCGGGGCAGGGGTTCAGGTACGGCGGCGTCGGCGAGGGTGTCGATGGGGCGGACTCCGGTGGAGAAGACCACCACGTCGACAGTGAGCGGGGTGACCGGTGGGGCGGCGTCGGGGAAATCCTGCGCGGAGGCGGAGGGTGACAGGGTCAGGGCGAGGCGTCCCCCCTCATCGGAGATGAGGTCGGTGGCGGTGTTGACGTGGACCCGGACGCCCAGGTCCCGGACCTTCTCCGCCAGCAGGACGCCGCCGTCCGGGTCGACCTGCAACGGCATGAGCCGGGGCGAACGTTCGATGATGTGGGCTTCTGCCCCGAGCAGCCGCAGGGCGTTGGCTGCCTCGAGTCCGAGCAGTCCGCCGCCGATCACTGCGCCGCGGGGGGAGAGTCCCCGGGCCCGGGCGTCCTCCACCATGCGGCGGATGTCGTCGATGTCGTCGATGGTCCGGTAGACGGTGCACCCGGGGAGTTCATGACCGGGCACCGGGGGGACCCAGGCGTAGGAACCGGTGGCGAGCACCAGGTTGTCGTACTCCACGGTGCGGGAGTCTTCACAGGTCACGGTCTGCGAGGTGCGGTCGATTCCGGTGGCGCGGGTGTGCAGGACCTCGACCTGTCCCGGCAGGTCAGGCAGCGGCGGAAGCTCGAGGAGCTCCCGGTCCCAGCTGCCGACGTAGCTGGACAGCGCCACCCGGTCGTAGGCGTGGCACCGTTCCCCGGAGATCACGGTGACGTGCGCCGTGGGATCCCGGTCGAGCAGTTCGGTGGCGGTGCGGTGACCCACCATCCCGAATCCGACGATGACGGTCCGGGGGTTTGTGTGCGGGTTCACCGGGGAAGTCGTCTCAGCTGTGGTCATGTCTGGGACGCTAGGCTTCTCAGATCAGGAACGGCACAGATGAGAGCAGTGTTTTACGGTCGGTTCACGGCGGGGGGAGGGGTGCGGGAACTCCGACACAGCCCCGAAACACGGTGCCCGGGACGGAAATGTCGGGCCCGGTCCGGTGCACCTCTCCGGGCACCCTGCTGGGTGCACCTTGCTGGGTGCACCTTGCTGGGGGGGTACACGTCGCCGCAGGCACGCGTGACCGTCAGTAGACGTCACGGACGTAGCGGTGCTCGGCGGACATGCGGGCGACGAACTCCCCGGCCTCATCCTCGCCCATCCCGCCCTGTTCGGCGATGATGCGGCGCAGGGTCCTGTCGACGTCCCGTGCCATCCGCGCGGCGTCCCCGCAGACGTAGACGTGGGCGCCGCGGTCGATCCACTCCCACAGGTCACGGCCCTGGTCCCGCATCCTGTCCTGGACGTAGACCTTCTCCGCCTGGTCCCGGGAGAACGCGGTCGACAACCTGGTCAGCGTACCGTCACGGTTCATCGTGGTGAACTCGTCCCGGTAGAGGAAGTCCGTGGCCTCGTGGCGTTCCCCGTAGAACAGCCAGTTCTTCCCGGTGGCACCCGAGCCGCGGCGTTCGTGGAGGAAGCCGCGGAACGGGGCGACACCGGTACCTGGACCGATCATGATCATCGGCGCGTCGGGACGCTCCGGTGGACAGAACCTGCGGTTCGGCGAAATGAACAGACGGACCGGGTCACCGGGTGAGAGTCCGGCAAGCCACCCGGAGCACACGCCGCGGCGGTAGCCGCCGGTGGAGGTGAACCCGACGGTCGACACGGTGACCTCCACCTTGCCCGGGTCCGTCAACGGTGACGAGGAGATGGAGTAGAGCCGGGGGCGCAGGGCCGGCAGCGCTTCCAGCCACTCTGCGTCACCGGCCGTGACGGGGAAGGACGCCAGGACGTCGCAGAGCTGACGTCCGTGGGAGAACGTCCGGAGTGCCTGCGCGTCACCGGCCAGAGCCCCCAGCCCGGCAGCGGGACAGTGTCTGTCGATCAACCTCAGTGCCTGTGGTGACACCGAGGTGATGTCCAGTTCGCCGGTGAGTGACTCCACCAGGTCCGGGGTCGGGGTCATGCCGGTACGGGCGAGGAACTCCGCGACGACGGAAGGGTCGTTGCGCGGCCAGATCCCGAGGGCGTCCCCGACACTGTAGGTGAGTGTTCCAGGTGGCAGGTCGAAGGTGTACCTGCGGACCTCCCGCCCGGTCTCCTCCAGTGTCCCTGCGGTCAGTCTCGTTGACGCGCTCAACCTGGTGGTCAGCGGGTTCCTCCTGGACCACTGTCCTGTGCCGGCGGGCGTGGCCGCACCGGTGGCCCGGGGACCGGTGGAGGTCACCGCCCCGGCGTCCCCGCCCAGGGCCCCGATGACCCGGGCCACCCACTCTGACGCTGTGGTCTCGAAATCCGGTTCGCAGGACGCCCTCGGCACTGTCGCCTCTGCGCCGAGCTCGGCGAGCCGCGTGTCGAGGCGTCGGGCGAAGCCGCAGAAATCGGCGTAGGAGGAGTCACCGAAACCGAGGACGGAGTACCGGGTGGACGACAGGTCATGGTCAGCGGAGGTGAGCAGGTCCCACAGGGCGGTGGCGTTGTCGGGGGCCTCGCCGTCACCGGTGGAGGAGACGATGAACAGGACAGTTCCGGCGAGGTCACGGACACCGACCGACTCCGCGCAGCGTGCCCGCGCCGGGATCCCCGCCGCGGACAGTGCGGAGACCACCGCGGGGACATGGTCCTCGACGGTCCCGGTCTGGGAGGCCCACACCACCGTCACAGCTCCGTCATCCGCTTCGCCGTCCTGCCCGGACCTGGCACCGGGTTCCGTGGCGTCCTGCCTGCCCCCGCCCGGTGCCGGGGCAGTCTCGATGACCTTCACCGACACGGCGCAGGCCTTGAACGCCGGCTGGAGGGACTCCGGGTCCACGGCGTCACTGGTCACCGTGTTGACCGGGGTGTCCCGGTAGTGCATCGGGATGAAGAGGGTCCCCGGGGCGGTGTCGTCGGAGACCAGCGCCCGGGCGGACACCTTCCCCCTGCGAGAGGTGACCTCCACCAGATCCCCGTCGCAGATACCTGCCGAGACGGCGTCGACATTGCTGACCTGCACAAAACTGGAGGGGTTGAGCTTCATGAGCTTCGACACCCTCCCGGTCTTGGTCATCGTGTGCCACTGGTGAGGGAGCCGCCCGGTGGTCAGTATGAAGGGGAAGTCGGCGTCCGGCTCCTCGTGCAGGGGAAGGAAGGGACGGGGGATGAACCGCGCCCGCCGGTCCGGGGTGGGGAAGGCCAGCCGGGGGACCCTGCCGTCGGGGGTGACGTGGAGGCGCTGGCTGACACCGTTGTTGAGGTAACGCACCGGATTACGGGGACCGCACCCCGGTGCGGCGGGCCACTGCACCGGCCCGTCGGACAGGCGGCGGTGGTCCACGCCCCGCAGATCCCACCCGGTACGGGGATTGTGGAACTTCCTGATCTCGTCGAACACCTCCGCGGCGCAGGAGAAGTCGAAACCGGGGAACCCCATCTCACGTGCGACACGGCAGATCAGCTCCCAGTCCGCGAGAGCCTCCCCAGGGGGGTCGGCCACCGGCCGGGTCAGGGTCAGGCCCCGTTCGGAGTTGACCATCACCCCGGGGGTCTCCGACCACATCGCCGCGGGCAGGACCGCATCGGCGTGTGCGGCCGTCTCCGTTCCGGCGTAGGCGTCCTGGACGACAACGTAGTCGGCGGCGTCGAGGGCGGCGGTGACGCGGTCGCGGTTGGCCACCGACGCGGCAGGGTTGGTGCAGATCACCCATACCGCCCTGACGTCGCCACTGTCCAGGGCACGGAACAGGTCGACGGTCCCGCCCCCCAGCCTGGTGTGCAGGGTGCCCGGCGGCAGCTGCCAGATCCTCTCCACCTCGGCACGGTCCCCGGGGTCGAGGACTGTCCGCTGGCCCGGCAGACCGGGGCCCATGTACCCCATTTCCCGACCACCCATGGCGTTGGGTTGCCCGGTCAGGGAGAAGGGCCCGGCACCGGTACGGCAGATCGCCCCGGTCGCCAGATGGAGGTTGCACAGGGCGGTGGTGTGCCAGGTGCCGTGGACGGACTGGTTGAGCCCCATGGTCCACAGGCTCACGAACTTCCGGGTCCCGCCGATCCAGGACGCCGCGGTCCGCAGATCCTCGACGGGCACCCCGGTGATCTCCGAGACGGTGTCCGCCGGATAGTCGGCCAGGATCCCGGCCATGTCCTCCCACCCGTCGGTGAACTCGTCGATGAAGGCCCGGTCGGTGTCCCCGGCGTCCACGACCAGTCTGAGCAGGCCGTTGAGCAGGGCCATGTCCGTGCCGGGGCGCACGGCCAGGTGGAGGTCGGCCTTCTTTGCCGTGGCGGTACGGCGGGGGTCCACGACGATGAGTTTCGCCCCCTGTCTGACCCTGTCCATGAGTCTCAGGAAAAGGACGGGGTGACAGTCCGCCATGTTCGCGCCTGCGACGAGGAACACGTCGGCGTGGTCGATGTCGTCGTAGGAGCCGGGAGGCCCGTCGGCACCGAGTGACTGTTTGTATCCGGTGGCGGCGCTGGCCATGCACAGCCGCGAGTTGGACTCGATGAGGTTGGTGCGGAAGTGACCTTTGGCCAGCTTGTTGGCGAGGTACTGGGCCTCGGTGGACATCTGTCCGGACACGTAGAGGGCCACGGCGTCGTCACCGTGGGCGCATCTGATGTCGGTGAAACGGGCGGCGATCTCCGAGACGGCCTCGTCGGTGCTGACCGGTCGACCGTGCAGGAGGGCCGTGGTCTGCCTGCCGCCGGCGCGCAGCAGATCCGCGGTGGTGGTTCCCTTGGTGCACAACCTGCCGTGGTTGGCGGGATGGTCCGGTGTGCCCCGTGAGGTGAGGACGCCGTGCGCGTCGATGTCGAGGGTCAGTCCGCAGCCGACCCCGCAGTATCCGCAGACGGTGTCCACTGTTCTGGTTGCGCTCATGTACCCGGACGCTAAGTCGCCGGTGTTGCGGTGCGGTCTGGTCCGGGTTACCGGGACGGGAAAAGGATCTCACTGCCCCACGGTGTCCGGCGAGAGGCGCCGCACCCGGAGACCGGCGCCGGTGTGCGGAGGTCGACATCTGTGCCGCACCCGGGTGTCAAGCCCAGGAAACACTGTCCTACCTGCGGTGAAGTTCCTGTTTCCGAGTTTCCTGCGGTGTCGGTGACTGCCTATACCTGGAAATCGTCATCAGAAACCGTCATCATCTCCCTCTCAGACAGGAGTCTCCCGTGGCTGTGTCATCCCGAGTCCCGCCCAGTACCGCCGACAGCACCCGTGCCAGTGCCCGTGCCAGTGCCCGTGCCACTGCCCGTGCCACTATCCGGCCCGGTGCCGGAGGCACGTCCCGACCGGACCTCGAGGTCTCCGGGGGACGGTGGATCACCGACTGGCGTCCCGAGGACCCCGACTTCTGGAACGGGCCGGGGCGTCCCACCGCCAGACAGAACCTCATCTGGTCCGTGTTCTGCGAGTTCCTCGGTTTCGCGGTGTGGCAGATGTGGTCGGTCACCGTCATCTTCCTTCCCCGGGCAGGCATCGACCTGACATCGTCCCAGCAGTTCTGGCTGGTGTCCCTGCCGCCGCTCATCGGCGCGGCCGCCAGGATCCCCTACAGTTTCACCGTCCCGGTGTTCGGCGGGAGGAACTGGACAGTCATCTCCGCCCTGCTCCTGCTCATTCCCACGGTGTCCACGACACTGGCGTTGGCGGCGGGCAACCCTCCGGTCTGGCTGCTTTTCGTCATCGCCGCCACGGCGGGACTCGGGGGAGGTAACTTCGCCAGCTCCATGTCGAACATCACCTTCTTCTACCCGAAGTCGGAGAAGGGGCAGGCTCTCGGCATCAACGCCGCCGGAGGCAATCTCGGTGTCGCCGTCGCGCAGCTCGTCATCCCGGTCGCTGTCTCGGTCTTCGCGTTCGGGACCTTCGACCCCAACCTTCCGATGGCCGGGCTGATCTGGATTCCACTGATCCTCGTGGCGGCCTGGGGTGCCCACCGGTACATGCACAACATCGCCGACGCCAGGAACGACATCCGCGGGTCCCTCTCGGCGTTGAAGGAGAAGCACCTGTGGATCATCTCCTTCCTCTACGTCGGTGCCTTCGGATCCTTCATGGGCTTCGGTTCGGTGTTCCCCACCCTGATCAAGAACCAGTTCCCCGACTTCTCCTCCTTCACGGTCCTCGGAGCCAGTCTGACCCTGGCCTTCCTCGGGCCGCTGGTCGGATCCCTGTCCCGGCCCTACGGGGGAAGGCTCGCCGACCGGGTGGGCGGGGCGAAGGTCAGCATCGTCGTATTTCTGTGCATGGCCCTGGTCACCACGGTGATGGTGCTCACCCTCGACAGCATCAGCTTCGCCGTGTACCTGGTGCTCTTCCTGGTCCTGTTCACCCTCACCGGACTGGCCAACGGGTCCGTCTACCGGATGATCCCCACAGTCTTCGAGCTGTCCGTACCCGCCGACGATCCGGTCGGCCATGAACGCAAGAGTGCGGCGGCCCTGGGGTACATCGGTGCGGTCGGTGGTTTCGGGGGCTTCGTCATCCCGCAGGTGCTGAACCTGTCCAAGAACGCGACGGGCAGTTTCAGCACCGCGTTCTGGGTGTTCGCCGCGGCCTACCTGGTGATGGCGGGCGTCACCTGGGCGGTGTACCACCGGCCCGGGACCCGATTCGCCGCGGAGAATGCCTGACCGGTCTCACCGGGTGAGCAGCAGTTCCGCGGCGGCGGTGAGTTCGTCCCGTACCGCGGCAAGATCCCGGTCCGTGGCCGTGTCGAGGAGGGTCATGATCGTCTGGTGGGCCCGGCCCCGGTGGGCACGGTCCTCGTCGTCCCAGTCACCGGACAGGTGTGCGGTGATCAGATGGGCGTCGTCGTCGAGCACGAGCGCGGCGTCCGTGGTCGAGTCCGCCGCAGCTGTCGTCGCGTCGATGTAGTCCGAGACGATTCCACGCAGTTCGGGGGGGCAGTGGGGCAGACGGTGTGGTCATGCACCCCAGTCTTACGTCGGTGCCCGGGGGCGTGCAACCGGTGGGACACACTCCTCTCCGCAGTCGGAGCAGGCCCACGGGCACGCAGACCGCAGCGCCGGCAGGGCGCCGCCGGCTATCCGCCGATGGCGCTCATCGTCCGCTCCGGTTGCACGTATCCGGGATCGTCCAGCGTCACCCCGTCGGATCCGTAGGCCCGTGGCTTCAGCCGCATGGCGCCCGCCCACACCTCGGCGATCTCCCGGTCAGAGGCACCGGAGCGCATGACCGACAGCAGGTCGGTCTCCTGTCTGGAGAACAGGCAGCTGCGCACCCGGCCGTCGGCGGTGACACGGGTACGTGAACATGACGCGCAGAAGGACTCTGTTACCGAGGCGATGACGCCGACCTTGCCGAGGACCGGGGTGTCCTGCCCGGCGGTGGTCTTCTCCCGAACCTCCCACAGCTGGGCGGGTGCCGATCCCCGGGGTGCAGGATCGGGGGTCAGGTCGAACCGCTCCGACAGCCTTCCACGCACCTCGGCACCGGAGACGAGGTTGCGGCGGGCCCAGTTGTGGTCCGCGTCCAGGGGCATCTGTTCGATGAACCTCAGCTGGTAGCCGCGCTCGAGACACCAGGCGAGCAGGTCGGCGGCGCCGGTGTCGTTGACCCCCCGCATGAGCACGGCATTGACCTTCACCGGGTCGAGGCCCGCAGCCTTGGCCGCCGCCAGACCCCGGATGACCTGGGGGAGACGGTCGCGCCGGGTCACCCGGGCGAAGACCTCCCTGTCGACCGTGTCGAGGGAGACGTTGACCCGGGTCAGTCCGGCGGCGACGAGTTCGTCGACGCGCTTGTCGAGGTTGATGCCGTTGGTGGTGAGGGACACCGGAACATCGGGGTGCAGTGAGCGGAAACCGGCGATGATGTCGGCCAGGTCGCGGCGGACCAGCGGTTCTCCGCCGGTGAAGCGGACGTCGCGGACGCCGAACACCCGGACGCCGATGTCGGCGATCCTCACGGCCTCGTCGGCGGTGAGCAGGGCGTCCTTCTTCAACCAGGCCATGCCCTCTGCGGGCATGCAGTAGGTGCAGCGCAGGTTGCACTTGTCGATCAGGGAGATCCGGAGATCGTCGGCGACCCGTCCCCACCGGTCGGACAGTTGCCGGGCCGGCGCGCCGGCCGCCGGCGGGACAGGGGTCGGGAGAACTGTGGTCACGGGGAAGTCACTCTCCCTTCTCTGGCGGGCACCGGTGGTGCACGGCCGTGGTCTCCGGTTGCGCCGAACGGTCGTCAGGCGTCTCCGTCCGCTGGTCAGAGGGTCTGAACGGCGGGTCCGACAGGTACTCGTCCCGTTCTGCGGATACAGTAGGCCACTGTAACCCCCGGCCGCGAAAGCGACAACGGGAGCGAATTTTCCAGTCAGTTTCCCGAGAAGACATCCGGAGGGCCACCCATGCTCAGATCCGTCACGTTCAGATCCGCTCACCTGCCGCGAACCGTCGCTGTCGTCGTCGCACTGTGCGCCGCTGTCGTCCTGCTGCTGTCAGGCTGTTCGAACTCGCAGCATGACAGCAGCGGCACGACCCCGGCGTCCGCGGCGCAGGACGGTCAGGAGGACGCCGCCGTCACCGTCTTCGCCGCTGCGTCACTGAAGAACGTCGGCGACGAACTCGCCGCCGCCTTCGTCGCCGACGGGCACCCCGGAGCCCGGATCACCTGGAACTACGCCGGATCGTCCAAGCTGGTGCAGCAGATCGGGCAGGGCGCGGAAGCCGACCTGTTCATCAGTGCCGACGAGGAGAACATGGCGGAGGCCCGGAAGCTCGACGAGTTCCGGGACGCCGACCCGGTCGTCGTCGCCACCAACCGGCTGGTGCTGGCCACCGCTCCCGGGAACCCCGGTTCACTCACTTCGCTCGACGACCTGAAGACGGACCGTGAGCTGCGCATCGCCCTGTGCGCCGACGGGGTGCCCTGCGGCACGCTGGCGCACCGCTACCTCGACTCCGCCGGGGTGAGCCTGGAGTCACCTACGGAAGAGGCCAATGTCTCCGACGTGTCCACGAAAGTCTCGGCAGGGGACGTCGACGCCGGGTTCATCTACTCTACCGACGCCCAGGCAATGCAGAAGAACCTCCGTCCGGACCAGGGGAAGGTCGAGACCTTCGACATCCCCGGAATCGAGGACAACCGTTACCCGGCGGCCCTGACCACCGGGGGCGCGCAGAACCGGACCGCGCAGGAATTCCTCGACTGGTTGAAGACCGACCGCGCCCGCAGCATTCTCGCCGGCTACGGTTTCGGCGCCGCGTAGCGACGGGACCGTGTCACGGCGATGAAGGACAACCGTTCCGGTGACGGGCCCCGGGCTGCGACAGCGGTGCCCGCGGCTCTCGTCGTCGTGGCGTTCGTCGCGGTCCTGTTCCTGCTCGGGCCGCTGGTCGCACTCCTGCTGAACATTCCGTGGGACCGCGCGGTGGAACTGGTCACCGGTGCCGGGGCAGTGGAGGCTTTCGGACTGTCGCTGACGACTGCGGCGGTGTCGACCGTCCTGTGTATCGTCCTCGGACTTCCGTTGAGTCTGTGGCTTGTCGAGCTGATCCGCCGGCGTCCCCGATTCGGCGACGCGGTGACCCTGGTCGTCTACGCGCCACTGGTCCTGTCACCGGTGGTGTCGGGGCTGTCGCTGGTGTTTCTGTGGGGACGGCACGGTCTGATCGGAGAATGGCTGGACACGGTCGCCGGCGTCCGGGTCGCCTTCACCCCGCTCGCGGTCATCGTCGTGCAGGTTTTCGTCTCCCTTCCCTTCTTCGTCTCCACCACGGTCACCTCGTTGCGGGCTGTTCCCGCTGTCGTGCAGGAGGCCGCACGTGTCGACGGCGCTTCGCGTTGGCAGGTCCTCGGCCGGATCACGGTACCGTTGGCGGGCCCGGGGATCGCGGCAGGCACCGTCCTGGGGTTCGCCAGGGCCCTGTCCGAGTACGGCGCAACCCTCACCTTCGCGGGTAACGTCGCAGGGGAGACCAGGACGATCCCCCTTCTCATCGAACTCGGTCTGAGTTCCAACGACATGGACCAGGCCCTGGGCGCCTGCATCCTGCTTCTCGGCATCTATGTGCTGGTTGTCGGCGGGATCGCCACGACCACCCTGCTGGGACGGAGACGCTGAGACCATGGAGAAAGGCTGCACCAGAACCACGCGTGAACATGTGGACGCCGTCCGCGCACTGCTCGACCCCGCGAGGTTGACGCCGGTGGTGGACATGCCTGTCGCGTCAGCCGTCGGACTGCCGCTCGCCGCGGACGTCCCCGCCACGGAGGACTCGCCCCGGTTCGACAACTCCCAGATGGACGGCTACGCCCTCGGGACGGCGCATCTGGGCGGGGGGAGTTTCGGTGTGGGGCCGACCGTTGCGGCGGGGGCGGACCCGGGCCTGGTCGTCCCCGCCGGGGTGGAGGACGCCGTGGTGCCTGTGATGACCGGTGCGAAACTTCCCGCCGGCACTGCCGCGGTGGTGCCGGTGGAGGACTGCGTCCCCGGAGAGTTCGGCGTGGGGACCGTGACGGTACCGCCGACGGTGGGGGGCAGGTTCATCCGGCCCCGCGGATCGGACATCGCCGCCGGGTCGGTGCTGCTGCGGGCCGGTCATGTCGTCAACGCCCGCACCGTCGGGGTGTGCGCGGCGCAGGGGATCACCCGTCTGCCGGTGCGCAGGCCCGCCCGGGTCCTCATCTGCACCGGTGGTGACGAGGTCGGCGACGGAGGGGGTGCGGGATCCGGCGTGGCGATGATCAGGGACGCCAACGGTCCGATGCTCGAGGCCTTGTGTGCCCGCCACCGGATCACGGTCGCCGGACATGTGCGCACCACCGATGATCCGGTGGCCTTCGGCGTCCTGCTGCGGGCGGCGGTCCGCCGTCACGGGCCTGACCTGGTCGTCACCAGCGGGGGGATCAGTCACGGGCGGTTCGAGGTGGTGCGGCAGCTGCTCTCCGACGGGCCGGACGCCTGGTTCGGGCATGTCGCCCAGCAGCCGGGAGGCCCGCAGGGTCTGGCGTCCTTCGACGGCACCCCGGTGGTGTGTCTGCCGGGCAACCCGGTCTCCACCGCCGTGAGTTTCCGCCTCTTCGTCGCCCCGGTGTGCGGGGTGGCCCCGGAGGCCGCGACCGCGGTCCTGGACGCCCCGGTGTCAGGGCTTCCGGAGCGGGACTGCTACCACAGGGCGGTCCGCACGGTCGTCGACGGCGTGGTGCGGGTCCGGCCGGTGGGAGGGGCCGGATCCCACCTGCTGGCACAGTCGGTGGCCGCGGACTGTCTCCTGCACGTGCCGGCGGGCCCGCCTCCGCGACCCGGTGACGTGGTCACCGTTCTCGGACTGTGACCCTGCCGCCAGCCGGTGTGCGTGGGCCGGTGTGCCCGGCCGGAATGTAGCGTGTAGCCCATGCTCCTGACCCAGCTCGCATACTTCGAGGCGCTGGCCCGCGAACGGCATTTCGGCCGGGCGGCGGCGTCCTGCTACGTCACGACGTCGACACTGTCCGAGGCCGTCCGGAAACTCGAGGCAGAGGTCGGTACTCCGCTGGTGAACCGGAGCCGCTCGTCGTTCCAGGGTCTGACCCAGGAGGGCGAACTCGTCCTCGGCTACGCCCGCCGGATCACCGCGGACCAGCGACATCTGGAGGAGGATCTGGCAGCGGCCCGCGGTCAGCTTGTCACAGTTCTGCGGGTGGGGGTCGTCCCGGCCGGCTCGGGGTGGGCCGCCGAGGTGCTCGCCAGACTCGGCCGGCGACACCCGGGTGTCCGGTTCGACATCCGGTCCGGGGTCCGCAGTGAGGAGATCATCGAGGACCTCAGGTCCCACCAGCTGGATGCAGGAATCATCCACACAGCCCCCGGAGGGGTGCGGGGCCTGCACGTCACCGCCCTGGGCACGGTGCGATTCTCCGTGGTGGGCACCGGACACGCGTTTCAGCGTGAGTTCGGGCAGGTGCCGTCCCGCATCACCGGCAGTGAACTCTCCCGTCTGCCGGTCGCTCTGCTGTCGCCCCGGATGCTCGCCCGTGAGGAGTTCGACCGGGCCGTGCAGGACAGTGGGGTGACGGTGACGCCGGTGGTCGACGCGGACTCCGTCGGGTCACTGCTGTCATGTGCCGCGACGGGGCAGTGGTTCTCCGTCGTGCCCGAGGGTGACGGGCAGGGGGACGGACTGTGCCTGGTCCCGTTGGTCGACCCCGAGGTCCGTCTCGGCACAGCCGTAGCCAGGCTGGACACCAGGCCGGTCCCGGGTATCGCCACCGCCGTGGACCTGGCGGCGGAGGAGACCGGCGACGCTGTGGCGTCCGACCCCTGTTCACATCCCCCGGTGGGGTGAGGGTACGGTCACTGGGCGTGAACCATGACGTTTCAACCGGTACAGCACAGACCGAGAAGCCGTCCTCCCCGGACGGTGCGATGAACACGGCGGCAGACGCCGCGATCCGGAAGAAATCCGGACTGTTCGCTGACGACCCCCTGCGCTACGGCGTCCGGGCGGTACTCGCAGGAGCGTACCTCACACTCGGGACCGCCTTCGCGGTCGTCGCCGGAGACGCGGTCAACGACGTGGCACCGGGACTCGGCCCCGTGGTGTTCGGGATGTGTTTCTTCATCGGTCTGGCGATGATCCTCCAGGTGGGGGCGGAACTGGCGACCGGGACGATGATGTTCATGGTGTTCGGCGCGGTCCGCGGGCACCTGAGCTGGGGGCGTGCCGTCAGCATCATCATGTGGACGGTCGTGCTCAACCTGGTCGGCGCCGTACTGGTCGCCGTGATCCTCGGACAGTCCGGGAAAATGGGCGGGCTGGGGGCGGACCATCTGCTGGCGACCCTCTCGGACGGGAAACTGCACAAGGGACCGTGGGGCGTCCTCTCAGAGGGGATCCTGGCGAACTGCCTGGTGAACGTGGCCATCCTCGGTGGCCTGACAATGAAGGACTACGCCGGGAAGTTCCTCTTCATCCAGTTCGTCATCGGCGCATTCGTCGTGCTGGGACTCGAGCACGTCATCGCCAACTTCTCCCTGTTCACTCTGTCCCTGTTCTGCCTCGGGGACGGCTTCGCCTCAGGCGCCGACGTCCTGCCATCGTTGACCTGGTCGAATGTGCTGGACAACTGGGGGATGGCATTGCTGGGCAACTTCATCGGCGGCGGACTGATCATCGGCGGACTCTACTCGTGGCTCAACCACGGCTCGTCGCAGGGGGCACGGCTCTACCGGGACTGAGCCGGGACACCCGGTGCTCACAGCCGGAGGAACTGCACCTCGGCACCGGCTGCAAGCCCGGACGCCGGGACGACGAGCAGGACATCCCCGGTCGCGTACCCGGTGAGCATGTGCGAGTGCGCCCCGGCGACAGGTGAACAGACTCCGTCGGCTCCGATCCGGGCGGGGACCAGCCTGATCCGGTCCCGGTTCAGCGGGGGCAGCTCCACGGCACAGACCCCGGTCGACAGGGCGGCCGGGGCGAACAGGGTGGACGGGGTGACGGCGTCCCGGCCCTCCGGCGTGCCGGCGCCCGGGACCCCCGCACCAGCTGTTCCCGTCCCGTCCGCAGTCCCCTCCTCAAACCCCTCCGTACCAGCGGCGATGAATGCTGCAACCGCGGGTGCGACGAAGGAGTGCAGGGCCACATGGGCGGCGAAAGGATTCCCGGGAGCGCCGACGATCAGCTGGGAGCCCCGTCGAGCGAGCAGCGTCGGGTGCCCCGGCCGGCACCGGACCTCGGTGGACAGGATCTGCCCGTCCGCCCCCGCGTCCCTGACCGACCGGGTGATGAAACGTCGTGCGAAATCCTGGCCGGAATGCCCGGACCCCCCGGTCACCACGACAATGTCGGCATCCAGGGTCGACGGACGGCGCAGCAGGTACTCCACCGCCACCGGGTCGTCGGCGACGGACTCGGTCGTCACCGCTCCCGACCCCCAGGACCGCAGCAGGGCGGGGAATGACACGGAGAAGGCGTCACGCACCTCACCCGGCCCCGGGACCCCTGAATGCACCACCTCGTTACCGGTGAAGGCACAGACCACCTGCGGTCCACGTGTGACCTCCACTGTGTCGACACCGGCGGTGCACAGCATCGCGACATGTCGGGCGGTGAGCCTCGTGCCCGGTTCCACGAGCAGTGACCCCGCGGAACGTTCCTGACCGGCGGGCCGGATGTCCCGGCCCGGTTCCGGTTGCGCGGCATGGAGGATCCTGCCGTCGCAGGTGACCTCGGCGTCCTCGGAACGGACCACCGCCTCCGCCCCGTCGGGGAGCAGAGAACCGGTGAGCACCGGGAGAGCCTCACCGGGGCCCAGGGTTCCGCCGGCGCGGTGGATGTTCCGCCCCGCGGGCCCCTCCACCGGTGCGGCGAGCAGCCTCCACGGTCCGGCACCTCGGACGGCGTACCCGTCCATCGCCGAGGACGTGTAGTGGGGGACGTCAGTGGGGGAGAGCACGGGGGACGCGACGGTCCTGCCGACAGCCTCATCCACCCCGACCGTGGCGGTACCGCGCCGGCCGTGTGACAGGACCGCGGACACCACCGCGTCCCGCGCGTCGAACCAGGTCAGAATTCTGTCCGGTGACTCCGTCACGACCTACCCTTCCTTTCCGGGCGTGTGCCCGCGCGTGCGGCGGTGCGTGAATCCGTGCTCCAGGGCGTCTTCCCAGGTGTCGACATCTGCGACGGTCGCGGCAGACATCCGGATGACCGGGAGGTCGAGTGCCCTGATGATCCGCATGACAGGGGCATCGACGAGGTTCCCGGAGCACGCTGCCCTCAACTGCCCGGCCGGTGCCCGGAAGATCAGCGGCTGGAGGTGCCCGTCCGCCGACACCACCCCGGGCCCGGTGAGGCCCGCCACCACCGCCTCCGGGCGGGCCAGGTCGGCGGGCAGGACAATGAGGGGGACCCGCAGCCCGGCGTCGTCGGCCGCGCGCCCGGTGACAGCCGACAATCGTGCCGACCGGGCATACCGGCCCAGAGAGGCTCGCAAAAAGTACGCTGAAAGTTGTTGCTGGGGGGGGGGGAGATGGGCTCCGCCGCTGACTCGCGAGCCCGAGCACGCGCCCCCCGCCGCGATTCCCGCCGCCGGCCCCGCCAACGGCGGATCCTCACGCAACAGGGTCACGTCCGCCGGCAGCGGTACGGGCCCGGAGACGACGATGCGTCCACGGCAGCTTGTGCAGGCGTCGAGGACGCGGTCGATCAACCTGCGGCCCGTGGCGTCCTCGAGAAGGGGCTTGACGGGGACCGGGGCGGGGGCGGAGGCCCGGAGGCGTTCACCGGTGCCGCCGGCGACGATCACTGCGAACACGGGGACCTACCCTCCGGCGAAAGGTGGAAGGACATCGACTCTGGCAACTTTACCCAGGTCGACGGACGCCGCGGCGTCACGGGTGACCGTCCGCCCGTCGACGAGGAAACTGCACCGTTCGAAGATCTGTCCGAGCGTCATCCCGCCGGCAGTCGCACCGGTGTGCGTTGCCCCGAGGATGTCCAGCAGCTCCGCCAGTGTGGCCGGCACAGCGGCCCCGTCGAGTACCTCCCGTGCGACCCCCCGGGCGGCCCGGGCGGCGGCGAAGTAACGGATCTCAACCATGGTCGTCCAGTGTAGGCGGGACGCCGGAGTTCCGTGGGGCCGGTACCCCGCAGATCATGCCCCTGTGCAGCTCACCGGCATGGGTGGCGGGTGGACCGGTCGACCCGCCTCCACGTGTTCCGGAGCCGGTGGCGACCGCGTAGTCTCGACTGACATGGCAGACCCGACGGCAGACCTTTCCCTCAGTGACGTCACTTCCGGAGAGCCCGGCAGGCCCGGAGTGCCCGGCGGCACGGCCGTCCCCCGGACCGTCTCCGCGACCCCTGACGACCGGGGGACCGGTGGTCTCACCCACGTCCGTGAGGACGGTTCCGCCCACATGGTGGATGTCACCGGCAAGAACGAGACCAGCCGGACCGCCGTGGCCACCGGCAGGGTCCGTACCCGACCGGACGTCCTCGACATGGTCTTCGCCGACGGCAGTGAAGGACTGCCCAAAGGTGACGCCCTTCCCGTCGCCCGCGTCGCCGGGATCATGGGTGCGAAGAAGACCCCGGAGATCATCCCCCTGTGTCACCCACTGCCACTGGGGAAGATCACCGTCGACTTCCGGAGGGAGGACGCCGCCACCCACGGTGCCGACGCGGTCCGCATCCGGGCGTCAGTGAAGACCCGCGGGGTCACCGGAGTGGAGATGGAGGCGCTCACCGCGGTGACCACAGCCGCACTCACCGTCTACGACATGATCAAGGCCGTGGACAGGCACGGCGTCATCGACGATGTCCGGGTGCTGGCGAAGTCCGGGGGAAAGTCCGGGTCCTGGGATGTCCGTGATGCTCCGGCTGACGGGCCGACCGGCGGTCCGGTCAGCGGTCCGGTCAGCGGCCCCCACGGGGAGGGCGCATGACCACCGCCCTCGTCATCGTCGCCTCCACCCGTGCAGCCGCCGGAGAATACACCGACCGCACCGGTCCGGTGCTGGTCGAGTGGCTGCGGGGCCGGGGCCTGACGACCCCGGACCCGGTCGTCGTCGCCGACCGGGACATCCCCGGCTTCCTCGGCGACCTCTTCGCCGGTGACCCACCCACGGTCATCCTCACCACCGGCGGTACGGGCATCAGCCCCGGCGACCGCACGGTCGCCGCAGTGAAGCCCCACCTCACCCACGAGCTTCCCGGACTCCCGGCCGCAGTCTGGCGTCGGGGGCAGGACGCCGGCGTCCCCACCGCCCTGCTGTCCGGCGGGGTCGCCGGAGTAGTCGGCCGGTCCTTCGTCATGACCCTGCCGGGTTCCACCGGCGGTGTGGCGGACGGCGTCGCCGTGCTCGACCCGGTGCTCAGCCACCTCATCGACCAGCTGGAAGGAGAAGGCGACCATGAGTGACCGCAGCAGTACAACCGGCCCTGACCCCGCCTACGTCGCAGAACAGACCGGTGTCGTCGTCCACACCGCCGTCTGCGGTTCACCGCTGGAGGACCGTATCGCCTCAGCCAGGGAAGTGACGGGCACCCCGGCCATGGGTGCCGTCGTCACCTTCGAGGGAACAGTCCGCGACCACGACAACGGCTCTGGGGTCACACGGCTCAACTACACCCACCACCCGACCGCGCCCGAGGTGCTCGCACGCATCGCGGCCGAGACCGTCGACGAGTTCCCCGAGATCCGGCTGTGGGCGGAGCACCGTACCGGGACACTGGACATCGGGGACCTGGCCTTCCTGGTCGTCGTCGCGGCAGCCCACCGCGGCCCCGCCTTCGAAGCTCTGGCGTCCTTCACCTCCAGGGTGAAATCGCAGGTGCCGATCTGGAAGGAACAGGAACACACCGACGGCTCCACCGGATGGGTGGGACTGTGATGCAGGACCGCACCCCGGGAACCCCGGTGGACGTCCCCAGGTTCCGACGCCAGATCTCTCTCGCAGGGTTCGGTATGGAAGCCCAGGAGAAACTCGCCGCCTCACGGGTCGCGGTGATCGGTGCGGGAGGACTGGGCTCGCCGGCCCTGCTGTACCTCGCCGCCGCCGGTGTCGGTGCACTCACCGTCATCGACGACGACACCGTCGAACTGAGCAACCTTCACCGCCAGGTCATCCACACCGACGCCGCGGTCGGGTACCGCAAGGCCCGTTCGGCGCGCCGGGAGATCCTCGCCCGCAACCCCGGCGTGCAGGTCGACGTCGTCGAGGACAGGCTCACCGTCGGCAATGCCGTGGAACTGCTCCGTGACGCCGATGTCGTCGTCGACGGCACGGACAATTTCGCGGCACGGTACGCAGCATCACACGCCTGCGCCGTCCACGGGACCGCCCACGTCTGGGCATCGATCCTCGGTTTCGACGCCCAGCTCTCCGTGTTCGGCGTCCCCGGGGCGGACGGCACCGCCGGCCCGGTGTACGAGGACGTCTTCCCGTCCCCGCCGCCGGCCGGCACCGTACCTTCCTGCTCGACTGCAGGTGTCCTCGGCCCGGTCGTCGGGGTCGTCGGCACAGCCATGGCACTGGAGGCGGTGAAGGTCCTGACGGGGGTGGGGACGCCACTGTCGGGGCAGATCGGCTACTTCGACGGGCTGTCGGGCAGGTGGGAGTACATTCCCGTGTCCGCGGACCCTGCGGTGGCACAACGCGTGAAGGACGCGCCGACGCCTGTCCCCGGGGAGTTCGCGGCGGAGCCGTCGGAGGGTGCGGAACCCGACGGCAGGGACCGGCCCGGCCGGCCCGGTCAGTCCGGTGTGGCAGGCCTGCCCGACCTGGACGGTGCAGTGCTCATGGATGTCCGGGAACCTGACGAGTACACGGCAGTCCACATCCCCGGTGCGGTGAACGTCCCCCTGTCCGTGCTGCGGACGGGAACGGCCGCTGCGGGCGACGAGGTCACCGCACTTGCCCGTGAGGCACGCGAGTCCGGGCGTCCTCTCGTCGTCTACTGCGCATCCGGTGTGCGCTCGGCACGTGCCGTCGAACTCCTCGCCGGTGGCGGTATCACCGCGGTCAGTTACCCCGGAGGTATCGAAGCCTGGCTCGCACAGCGCTATGCCGGCGTCCGCGATCACGCGGGGGCGTAGCACCCCAGAGCACCGGAGAAGAGAACACTGGAACAGCGCCGAAAAAGGAGAAAAGGTGAACACACTGAACTATGCGGACATCGCCTTCGACAACTACGTGAGAGCCAGGCAGAGGGCGAGAGGTGTGGAGAACAGGGTCGACGTCTCCGGGGTAGCCGGGTGTGAGCTTGACCCGCGGGACGCGAAGCTGATCAGACAGGCCCGGACATTCTTCATGGGCACGGTGACCGGCAGTGGCTGGCCCTATGTCCAGCACAAGGGAGGGCCTGCCGGTTTCGTGAAAGTTGAGACAGCGGAGGGAAGGTCGAGGATCCTGTTCCCGGACTTCGCCGGCAACCGTCAGTTCGTCACTGCGGGAAACCTGGACAGGGATGGTCGGGTCTGTCTTCTCTTCGTGGATTTCACCACCCGGTCCCGGGTCAAGGTGTTCGGATGTGCGCGCAGCACAGGCGTGGACGAAGACGCAGCACTCGTCGAACGGCTCCGGGATCTGGGGGACCGCCGCATCTCTTCGGCAGTCGAACGCGCGGTCATTGTTGACGTTGTGGCCTCCGACTCCAACTGCGCGAAGCAGATCCTGCCCCGATGGACCCGCGAGGAGATAGAGGAGAGAATCGACCTGTACCGGGCGGACATAACCGACAGAGACCAGCGAATCAGGCAGCTGGAACAGGAGGTAGAAGACCTGCGGGCGCAGGTGGAACTGTCACGCTCCGGACGGTGACGACAGGTCACCGCTGTAGAGGTTGAAACGGTCGTCCCTGGTGAAACCGGTGAGCAGCAGCCCGGACTCCCGGGCCATGCTCACAGCCAGGGATGTCGCCGCGGAGACTGCGACCAGTCCGGAGAATCCGGCCAGCACCGCTTTCTGCACCAGTTCGAAGGACGCCCGCGAACTCATGACGAGGTACACGGGGGTGTCCGGGTCACCGTCCGGGCCGAGTCCGGAGTTGACGGCACGTCGCCGCACCTCACCGGGCAGACGGTCCTCCAGCAGCAGAGCGCCGATCACCTTGTCGGCGGCGTTGTGGCGTCCGACATCCTCCCGGATGACCAGCGGCCGCCCGTCCGCCGTGAAGGCACCGGCCGCGTGGATCCCACCTGTCCTGCGGAAGGTCTTCTGCCCGGACGTCAGCAGCCGTGGCATGGCCACGATGAGCTCGGC
This sequence comes from Corynebacterium provencense, assembly GCA_900049755.1. Lineage (GTDB taxonomy): Bacteria > Actinomycetota > Actinomycetes > Mycobacteriales > Mycobacteriaceae > Corynebacterium > Corynebacterium neomassiliense. The sequence goes on along the minus strand of LT160592.1, from coordinate 794,248 downwards.
GGTGGGGTGGACCGGGGTGAGCGTGTACCGCTTCTCCTTCATGAGGTCATCGATGGTCGTCGTGCCGCACACCCCGCACGCGGAGTTCGTGACCAGGTTGCGGACGGGCAGTACACGGCCGCCGCGCGGGACGGTGACCCCGCCGACCGGCAGAGAAGGGCAGGACGCCCCGACCGCGGCCGGAACTGCCCGCACACCTGTGTCCGCGGTCCCCGACCCTGAGACGCCCGATCCCGGGACACCTACGTCGGCGACGCTCACGCCGTCGCCGTCACTCAGCGTCACGTCGAGGGTGTTGTAGGTGTTCTCGCCCATCGGCCCCACTGCACCGGCGCAGTAGCGCGCCTCCGTGATGTCCGACCGTCCGGTGATCACGCCCTCGGCGTGCAGTAGACCGTGGACCAGTTCGATGTCATTGCCCGGTGTCCTCATCGTGGTGGTGAGGTCGGTACCGTCGACCCGGATCTGCAGGGGCTCCTCGACAGCAAGGGTGTCTGCCCGGGTGTCCACCGAGATCTCCCCGGCGTGCAGCCGGACTTTCGTGACCCGTGCGTTCTCCGTCAACCTGCCCATGTGGGTGCAGCGTACTCCCGGTCCCTACTTCTCGTCTGCCGGCATCGGGGGCATGTCCCCGGCGCGCCGGCCCGTCGGTTCGAGGTGGATCGGCATGGACTTGGACACCGGTGTGTTCGAGCCGACGGCGGAGTGGTCGAGGGGGATCAGAACGTTGGTCTCCGGGAAGTAGGTGGTGCAACCGCCCCGGGAGTGGTCGTACTCGACCACCCGGAAATCCGGGGCGCGTCGTTCCCCGTCCGACCATTCAGAGACGAGGTCGACCATGTCCCCGTCGCGGACGCCCAGCTCCCGGCAGTCTTCCGGGTTGACGAGCACAACTCGGCGTCCTCCCCGGATACCCCGGTAGCGGTCGTCCATGCCGTAGATGGTCGAGTTGTACTGGTCGTGGGTCCGGACCGTGTTCATCATGAGCTCGCCCGGCTTGAGTTCCACAGGGCTGATCTCGTTGACGGTGAGGTGGGCCTTGCCGTCGGGGGTGGTGAACCGGCGTTCGCGGGGCCCGTTGGGAAGGTAGAAACCTCCGGGATGCAGGATCTTCTCGTTGAAGTTCCCGAAGCCGGGAATGGTGTTGGCGATGTGGTCGCGCAGGACGCCGTAGTCGTCGATCATCGGCTGCCAGAAATCATCGCCGAAAGTCTCCCTGCCGATGGAGCAGAGGATGTCGACCTCACTCTTCAGGTCGGAGTTCCGGTGGGCACGGCGCTTGCCGGTGGAGGCGTGGACCTTGCCCGCGGAATCCTCGACGGTGACGGACTGCCGGCCCGACTTCTGCATGTCCAGGTCGGTACGAGCCCGGACCGGGAGAATCAGCGAGCGGCGGCCGGGCCAGGCGTGGGAACCGTTGGGTTTGGTCGACAGGTGGACCGTCAGCTCATTGGACTCCATGCCCCGTTCCAGGACGGAGGTGTCCGAGGCGACGCGGACGAGGTTGCCACCCAGGGAGAGGAAGAACTTCACCTTGCCGTCCCGCATGGCCTGCAGGGAGGCGACGGTGTCATAGCCGTGCTCACGGGGGACGTCGAACCCGAACTCACGTTCCAGGGCGGAGAGGAAACTCTCCGGCATCTTCTCCCAGACACCCATGGTGCGGTCGCCCTGGACGTTGGAGTGTCCGCGCAGTGGGGCGGTGCCGCAGCCGGGCTTGCCGATTCGACCGGTGAGCAGGAGGGTGTTGGTCATCTCCCGGATGGTCGCGACCGCGTTCTTGTGCTGGGTGGCACCGAGGGTCCAGGTGATGATGGTGGTGGGTGCCGCTTCGATGCGGTCGACGGTGGCGAGGACCTGTTCACGGGGAATTCCGTGTGCCGCGGCGAGTTCGTCGTCGTCCAGGGAGAGGAGGTGGTCGCGAAGTTCCTCGAAGCCGGTGGTGAAGGTCTCGATGAACCAGTGGTCGATTGCCCGGTCGCGTCTGACCAGTTCCTTGTTGATGGCCAGGAACAGGGCGCGGTCACCGTCGAGCCGGACCTGGAGGTAGTCGTCGGCGAGCTTCTGCTTGGCTCCGAGGTAGGTCTTCACGGCCTGCGGTTCGCGGAAGGCCATGAGACCGGCCTCGGGCATGGGGTTGACGGCGACGATCTTGCCGCCGTTCTCCTTGCACCGGGAGTATGCGGTCAGTGCACGGGGGTGGTTGGTCCCGGGATTCTGTCCCACGGAGATGAGCAGATCGGTGGTGTGGAAGTCGTCGATGGTCACCGACCCCTTGCCCAGGCCGAGGGTGGCTGACAGGGCGGTGCCGGTGGACTCGTGGCACATGTTCGAGCAGTCCGGGAGGTTGTTGGTGCCGAGGCGTCGTGCCAGCAGCTGGACTGCGTAGGCCGATTCGTTGACCGCCTTGCCGGAGGTGTAGAAGACCGCCTCGTCCGGTTCGATGGAACGCAGTTCGTCCGCGATGATGCGGAAGGCGTCCTCCCAGCTCACGGGCCTGTAGTGTCCGTCTCCGGAGTCGCGGTCGTAGAGCAGGGGGAGGGTGATCCGGCCCTGTCGGCCCAGCCAGTGGTCCGTCTTCTCGCGGAGTTCCTCGACGGTGTACCTGGCCCAGAAGTCCGCTCCCGCGGTGACGGGGGTGGTCTCCTCGGCGACGGCTTTCGCACCGTTCTCGCAGAATTCGACGATGTTGAGGTCGTGCTGGTCCGGTTCCGGCCACGCGCAGCCGGGGCAGTCGAACCCCTTGTGCTTGTTCATGGTCAGCAGTGAGGGCAGGGCGCGGTTCGGCACCGCGTACTGCATGGCGTGGAGAACCGCGGGGATGCCGGTGGCGACATGCTCGTTCTCGCTGACCCGCGGGTGGTCGAATCGGTTGGCCACCGGATTGACCTGGTCGGTGACCGGTGGGAGTCCCTGCACATTCGTCATGTCGCCGATGGTAGTCGGAGGTGTGACCTGCGTCATGTCAGACGCATCAGTTTCTGCCGAACGGGTGTTTCACTTCTCCGTCCGACCGGCCGCACCGGTGTCCCCGGCGCGGGCGGTGACGTCCCCGAGAATCTGGGAGGGGTCCAGGTCGGACCTGCCAGCCGCCAGGCCGATGAGAAATGCTGTCACCGGGGCTGCCGGGCGGGACCGGTTGTGTGCCACCGCCGAGGTGAGCTTCAGGACGTCCCCCACATACGACCGGGACTCCTGACGGTCGAGCCCCAGCAGGTCCGCGACCTCTTCAAGCCAGGCGTGGGCGGACTGCATCTCTTCCGGTGAACCCTTGGCGGGTGTTGTGTCGCTCATGGTGTTCAGCCTATGTCGGCCCGGGCCGTCACGAGGAGGTGGCCTCACGGTGGGCGTCCGGGTCATACAGTGCGGACGCCGCGGACAGCAGCATTTCGCCGGTCTGGGGTCCGAAGCTGAGTGCCTGGGAATCGGGGATCGCGAGGATCCGACGGTGCTGCCCGGCCTTCGTCTGCGCGATACCGGGTCTGGCGAGCAGCCCGTCGATGTTGCCCGTGGATTCCAGACCCGCCGACATCATCACGAAGATGTCGGGGTCAAGTTTCGCCAGTGCCTCCGCGTTCGCCGGAGCCATGTCCGTGATGCCGTTCTCCTTGGCCACGTCGACCGCCCCGAGCCCCTCGATGAGCTCACTGGTGCCGGAGTCGGGGCCGAGAATGTAGAACACCCCTCCGTCCCCGCGGGCGTAGAGGAAAGCGGCGCGCAGGGGAGTGCCGCCGGTGGCGCCAGAGGCCAGGTCTCCGATGGCAGGGGAGTGCCGCCGGTGGCGCCAGAGGCCAGGTCTCCGATGGCGCTGCGGGCGCGGTCGGCCTCGTCTGCCGCACGGTCCGCCAGCGTCCTGCCTTCCCCGGACAGCCCGACGACGTCCGCGACGGTGGTGATGGATTCCCTGACCGATTCCTCCGTGTACTCGGGGTCCTCCAGTTTCACCACCGGGACGCCGGCGTCCCGGATCTGCTGTACGGCGTCCTCCGGGCCGATCGAGTCATTGAGGATGATCAGCGTGGGGTCGAGGTTCAGGACCGCCTCCGCACTGATCGAGTGACCCCCGTGGGTCACCACGGGCAGGTCCGCCAGGCTCGGTTCCATCGAGGACACGGACCTGCCGACGATGTTGTCCCGAAGACCCAGACCGGCCAGGGTGCGGGAGATCGTGCCCGAGATGTCGAGTGGGACGATCCGGGAGACGTCAGTGACGGTGACGTCCTCACCGTCGGCGTCGGTCAGGTTGACCGGCAGTGCAGGGGCGGCGTCGGTGGTGACAGGAGTGACGTCTCCGACGTATCCGGCGAAGGAGACGTCACGGGCGTCCGCGGCAGGGGGTACGGCGTCCGCCTTCGGCAGTGCGTCCAGGGCGGTGTCGAAGCTGGTCTCGCGGGCGTCACCGACGCCGCCGCTGTTGCCGGCGCCGACGCCGCAGGCGGACAGTCCGAAGGCCAGCACGGCGGAGAGGACCGACGACAGAAGAGCAGCGGGGAAGGCGGGCCGGGCCCGACGGCCGGCAGTCGAGACACTCATAGGGATGAATGTATCACGGCTGTGAGGCCAGGCTAAGCGTGGTGCTGCCGGTCAGGCCGCACCGTCGCCCGTGGAGAGGGCCTGTCGGGCGTGGGCCGCGATCTCGACGGCCATCCGGGGAAGTTCATCCCTCCACGTGGTTCCCGCCGCGTCACCGGCGTCATCGCTGACGACCTTGATCAGCTGCACGGGGACGCCGAACCACCGTGCCACCCGTGCCACCGCGTAGCCCTCCATGTCGACGAGGTCGGCGTCCTGCGCCAGCCGGTCCCGCAGTGGCGCGGACTCCACGAAGACGTCGCCGGTGGCCAGGGTCACCGTCACTGCCGCATCCCGGTCGACCCCGTCGAGGGTGTCGATTTCGGCGCGCTCCCCGGGCAGGTCGGAGTCGAGGTCGATCAACGGGTACTCGTCGGCACCGGTCAGCGCGGCAACCGAGGCATGGGAGAAGTCGTGCAGTCTGACCCGGTTGATCCGGTGCACCCCGGTCAGTCCCGGACGCAGTGCCCCGGCGGTGCCGAGATTGATCACCGCGGCGGGCAGTCCGCCGGCGGCGAGGTAGCGGTGCAGGCAGTCGGTCAGCGCGAGGGTGGCGTTGATCCGGCCGATACCGGAGAGCAGGACGGGGAGGTCGTCGAACCGGGGGTCTCCGGAGGTGAGTTCGGCGGCCTCCCCTGCGGTGGCGACGACCAGCAGGGGGCGCCCCGGGGTGATCTCTCCGTGGTGCAGAGCGGCGGTGGCGGGCAGCTGTCTGTGTGGCGTTGAGTGGTTCACGCAGACCAGCCTAGGACCGTGTGTGCCGGCCGGCACCGGAGTTCCCCCGGACAGGTGTCAGGTCTCCCGCGGACCGCCGTCCACCGCGGGCCGCCGTTGCCGGGAGGTTCAGCTCTCCTGAGCCTCCGCGACCCAGTCGAGGTACTCCTGGGTCACAGTGCCGGTGACGTACTCACCGGTGAAGCAGCTGAGGTCGAGGCCGTCGAGCTTCTGGTCGGTCTGTCCGTCGAGGATCGCCGCCTCCAGATCCTCGACCTCCTGGTAGATGAGGTGGTCGGCGCCGAGCAGTTCACAGATTTCCGGAATGGTCCTGCCGGCGGCGATGAGTTCGGACTCGGTGGGGATGTTGATCCCGTAGACATGCGGGTACCGGATGGGCGGGGCAGCGGAGGCGAAGGTCACCTTTCTGGCACCTGCGGCGCGGGCCATCTCAATGATCTGGGAGCTCGTGGTGCCCCGGACGATGGAGTCATCGACCAGCAGGACGTGCTTGCCCCTGAACTCGGTGGACATGGCGTTGAGCTTCTGCCGGACGGACTTCTTGCGCACGGCCTGGCCCGGCATGATGAAGGTACGGCCGACATAGCGGTTCTTGAAGAAGCCCTCCCGGTACTCGATGTCGAGGACCCGGGCCACCTCCATGGCCGCGGGTCGGGCGGAGTCGGGGATGGGCATGACCACGTCGACGTCCTCCACGGGCATGTGCTCGGCGATCGTCCTGGCGAGCCGGGCCCCCATGCGCAGCCGTGAATCGTAGACACTGATGCCGTTCATCACCGAGTCCGGTCGTGCGAGATAGACGTACTCGAAGGAGCAGGGTTCCAGGACCGGGTGCTCGGCGCACTGCCGTGAGTACAGTTTCCCGTCCGCGGTGATGAACACCGCTTCGCCCGGGGCGACCTCACGGACAAGCTCGTAGTTGCCGTTCTCCAGAACGAGGGATTCGGACGCCACGACCCATTCGTCGTGGGCGTCCGGATGCTCCTCCAGCTGTTGCGGGGTGGGGCGGCGGCGTCCCAGGACCAGGGGCCGGATCCCGAAGGGGTCGCGGAAGGCCAGGAGTCCGTGGTGGGCGATGATCGCGACCACCGCGTAGGCGCCGTCGATGCGGCGGTGGGTCGCTGCGACCGCGTTGAAGATACCGTCGGTGGTGAGGTCGGTGGGGCCGGTGGTGTCCTGGAGTTCGCTGGCGAGCACGTTGAGCAGGAGTTCGGTGTCACTGCTGGAGTTGACGTGACGGCGGTCCCGGTTGCGCAGTTCATCGGTGAGTTCGCGGGTGTTCGTCAAGTTCCCGTTGTGGACCAGGGTGATGCCGTAGGGGGAGTTGACGTAGAACGGCTGCTGCTCCTCCTCCGAGGACGCCGCACCCCTGGTGGCGTACCGGACATGACCGAGGCCGACCGCGCCCGGCAGCGCCCTCATGTCACGGGTGCGCACCACCTCCCGCACCTGGCCCCGGGCGCGGAAAAGGTGGAGATGACCGCTGGCTTCGGCCGTGGCCATGCCGGTCGAGTCCTGTCCCCGGTGCTGCAGGAGCAGGAGGGCGTCGTAGATGTCCTGGTTGACCGGGCTGTTGCCGATCATGCCGACGATACCGCACATGGTTTCTGGGGCTTTCCTCACTGACGGAGACTCCCGCCGGACGGTACCGTCGTGGACGGTGTGCGTCCGCGGACGAGTTCTCGGGCCGGACTGACTCCCAGAGATTACGCCGCCGACCGTCCGGAGACCGAGTCGGGGTGGGGACGCCGTGGGCCGGTTTGACCCTGTTCTGCCAGGTTGCTAGCGTGGACAGGTCCAGTTGCGCGTCCGGTCTCCCGGTGAGGGGGCCGTCGAGGCATGTCGGACAGAAGCATTCAACCACTTTGTCGCAGGCCCTCCGCCCTCATGCGGCCGCGTCGTCACCAGGTAGCGAGCAATCCGGGTTACTGAGTCCGGGGAGCGTGAAGTTGCCGACAAGGACGCGGTGACGCCCGGGTGGAAACGGGAACCGTGACGAGAAAGGCACAAGGTCATTTCGTCATGACGATGACTGATCCCATCGCGGACATGCTGTCCCGCGTGAGGAACGCGTCCAACGCGTACCACGACAGCGTGTCCATGCCCTCTTCGAAGCTCAAGGCGAACATCGCCGAGATCCTCAAGAAGGAGGGCTACATCGCCGACTACACCGTCGAGGACGCCAAGGTCGGCAGGCAGCTCACGCTGGAGCTCAAGTACTCCAACTCGCGTGAGCGTTCCATCGCCGGTGTCCGCCGCGTCTCCAAGCCGGGTCTGCGTGTGTACGCCAAGTCCACCAACCTCCCGAAGGTCCTCGGCGGCCTGGGCGTGGCGATCATCTCCACGTCCCAGGGGCTGCTGACCGACCGTGAGGCGACCGAGAAGGGCGTAGGTGGGGAAGTCCTCGCCTACGTCTGGTAGAAGGAGGACTCCACATGTCACGTATCGGTAAGGCCCCCGTGGCCGTCCCCGCCAACGTCACCGTCACCATCGACGGCCAGAGCATCGAGGTCAAGGGACCCAAGGGGACCCTGACCCAGCAGATCCCGGCCCCTATCACCGCCGCCCAGGAGGGGAACGAGATCATCGTCTCCCGTCCTGACGACAACCGTAAGAACCGTTCCCTGCACGGTCTCTCACGTTCGCTGATCAACAACATGGTCATCGGCGTCACCGAGGGCTACGTCACGAAGATGGAGATCTTCGGGGTCGGCTACCGCGTCCAGGCCAAGGGAAAGAACCTCGAGTTCGCCCTCGGCTACTCCCACCCGGTCCTCATCGAGGCTCCGGAGGGTATCACCTTCGCGGTGGACGGGAACACCAAGTTCTCTGTCGCAGGTATCGATAAGCAGCAGGTCGGACAGATCTCCGCCAACATCCGCCGTCTGCGGAAGGACGACCCCTACAAGGGTAAGGGCATCCGCTACGAGGGTGAGCAGATCCGTCGCAAGGTCGGAAAGACGGGTAAGTAATGTCTCAGAGCAACGACAACAAGCGTCTCCCGGTCGGCAAGGACATCTCCACCCGCCGTCGTATCGCGCGTCAGCGCCGTCACGAACGTCTGCGCAAGCACATCTCCGGCACCGCCGAGACCCCGCGTCTCGTCGTGCACCGCACCTCCCGTCACATGCACGCCCAGCTGATCGACGATGTCGCCGGTCACACCCTGGCGGCGGCCTCCACCATGGAAGCCTCTGTCCGCGCCCTTGACGGTGACAAGAAGGCCCGTGGTGCCCGGGTCGGCGAGCTCATCGCCGAGCGCGCCAAGGCCGCCGGTATCGAGACCGTGGTCTTCGACCGCGGCGGCTACCAGTACCACGGCCGCGTCGCGGCCCTGGCCGAGGCAGCCCGTGAAGGTGGTCTGAAGTTCTAATGCGCATTGACAGAGTTATCACCGACGGAAGGACTGCGTGATGTCGGAACGTGATCGTAACGGCGGACGCACCGCCGACAGCAACAACCGCGGTCGTCGTGACGACCGTCGTGGCGGCAACCGTCGCAACCAGGATGACGAGCGCTCGCAGTACATTGAGCGCGTCGTCACCATCAACCGCGTCTCCAAGGTCGTCAAGGGTGGTCGGCGCTTCAGCTTCACCGCTCTCGTGATCGTCGGCGACGGCCAGGGCATGGTCGGCGTCGGCTACGGAAAGGCCAAGGAAGTTCCGGCCGCGATCCAGAAGGGTGCCGAGGAAGCCCGCAAGAACTTCTTCCGCGTCCCGATGATCGCCGGGACCATCACCCACCCTGTCCAGGGTGAAGCGGCCGCCGGTGTAGTGTGGATGGCTCCGGCCGCCCCCGGTACCGGTGTCATCGCCGGTGGTGCCGCCCGTCCGGTGCTTGAATGCGCCGGTGTCCAGGACGTGCTGTCGAAGTCTCTCGGCTCCGACAACGCCATCAACGTCGTCCACGCCACCGTGGACGCCCTCAAGCAGCTGGTCAGGCCCGAAGAGGTCGCCGCACGCCGTGGTAAGACCCTCGAAGAGGTCGCTCCGGCCGCGATGCTCCGTGCCCGTGCCGCAGGACAGGGAGCGTAACCATGGCACTGAAGATCACCCAGCGTAAGGGCACAGTCGCCACCAAGCCGAAGCAGCGCGAGTCGCTGCGCTCACTCGGCCTGAAGCGTATCGGACACTCGGTCGTCCGCGAGGACACTCCGGTGGTCCGCGGTCAGATCAACACCGTGCGCCACATGGTCGAGGTCGAGGAAGTTGCAGGGGAGTAGTATCATGAGCGAACCCATCAAGCTCCACGACCTCCGTCCCTCCAAGGGTGCGAACACCGCAAAGACCCGTGTCGGTCGTGGTGAGGCATCCAAGGGTAAGACGGCCGGTCGGGGTACCAAGGGTACCAAGGCACGTAAGCAGGTCTCTGCCGCCTTCGAGGGTGGACAGATGCCGCTGCACATGCGGCTGCCGAAGCTCAAGGGCTTCCGCAACCCTGCGAAGGTCGTCTTCCAGGTCGTCAACGTCGCCGACCTGGGGAAGGCATTCCCCGACGGTGGCGACGTCACCGTGGCCGACATCGTGGCCGCCGGCCTCGTCCGGCCGAAGCAGCCGGTCAAGGTTCTCGGCGACGGTGAGATCTCCGTCGCGGTGAATGTCACCGCCGACAAGTTCTCGAAGTCGGCTGTCGAGAAGATCAAGGCAGCCGGCGGCACGACCACCGAAGCCTGATCCCCACTGTGGAATGAACCCCGCGTCCTGCGACTGCAGGAGGGCGGGGTTCTTCCGTGTCCGGCCCGGGTTGAGGGCCGGGCTGAAGCCCAGAGTGTGGCCCGGAACTGTCGGACCGCCCCCACACACCCCACGGGTCGCCGCGTCCGGGGGCGTCCCTGCTATCCTGTTACAGTTGTCCATTCTCCGCCGCGGCCATGTGCGTCCGGTCATGTCTTCCAGGTGCGTCCACCTGGGACGGTGTGCCGAAGTCACCGGCTGACCAGCAGGAGTCGTATACACAAGTAGACCCATCGACACGGCGTGCGCCCGCTACGCACCGGCGCCGGCGGAACGCGTCGTGCTCGAGCCAGGAGGCAAATGTGACCGCCATACTCTCGGCGTTCCGGGATGCTGATCTGCGCAGGAAGATCCTCTTCACCCTGGGGATGATCATCCTGTACCGGATCGGCTCTCAGATCCCGACGCCCGGCGTTGACTATGCGAAAGTCACAGAGCAGGTCCGTAACCTGACTTCGGACGGCCAGACCAGCATGTACAGCCTGATCAACCTCTTCTCCGGAGGGGCGTTGCTCCAGCTGTCCATCTTCGCGATCGGCATCATGCCCTACATCACGGCGTCGATCATCGTCCAGCTGCTCACGGTGGTGATCCCCCGGTTCGAGCAGTTGAAGAAGGAGGGGCAGTCCGGGCAGGCGAAGATGACCGAGTACACCCGGTATCTCACCGTGGCCCTGGCACTGCTTCAGTCCTCCGGGATCGTGGCGCTGGCGAACAACCGCCAGCTGCTCGGCTCCGGCCAGCAGGTCCTGCGCGACGGGACCGGGATGTTCGGCATCATCACGATGGTGGTCATCATGACCGCCGGTGCGGTGCTGGTGATGTGGATCGGTGAGCTGATCACCGACCGCGGCATCGGCAACGGCATGTCCCTGCTGATCGTCGCGGGCATGGCGACCCACCTGCCTGCGCAGGGCATGAGTATCCTGCGGGAATCCGGCGGGTTCGTCTTCGCCGGAGTGGTCGTGGCCATGCTTGTCCTCGTCGTTCTCGTGGTCTTCGTCGAACAGGGGCAGCGCCGAATCCCCGTGCAGTATGCCAAGAGAATGGTCGGACGCCGCCAGTACGGGGAGACCTCGACCTATCTGCCGCTGAAGGTCAACCAGGCCGGAGTCATCCCGGTGATCTTCGCCTCATCACTGCTGACCGTACCGATCCTCATCACCCAGATCATCCAGTCCGGGGGCGACGGTCAGTCGGACAACTGGTGGAACCGGGACGTCATGCGGATTCTGTCCGACCCGTCGGACTGGGTCTACATCATCATCATGGCGGTGCTGATCATCTTCTTCGCCTTCTTCTACGTGTCGATCCAGTACGACCCGAACGACCAGGCCGACAACATGAAGAAGTACGGCGGGTTCATCCCGGGCATCAGGCCGGGGCGTCCCACCGCCGAGTACCTGGGGTGGGTGATGAACCGCCTCCTGGCTGTCGGTTCCGTCTACCTTGCTGTCATCGCCATCATTCCGAACCTGGCCCTGACCGCGGGTATCACCTCCAACGGAGGGGGTAGCGGCCTTGGCGCGTTCGGCGGTACAGCTATCCTGATCATGGTCTCGGTCGCGCTGACGACAGTGAAGCAGATCGAGTCCCAGCTCATGCAAGCCAACTATGAAGGATTCCTCAAATGAGACTCGTTCTCCTCGGCCCGCCCGGTGCGGGCAAGGGTACCCAGGCGGCCATCCTCGCGGATGCCCTGAAGGTCCCGCACATCTCCACCGGTGACCTGTTCCGCGAGAACATCGGCAAGGAGACCGAGCTCGGCAAGCTGGCACAGTCCTACATCGACGCCGGCAAGCTGGTGCCCACCTCCGTCACCGCTGACATGGTGCGCTCCCGTCTGGCCCAGGATGACGCGGCCGACGGTTTTCTCCTCGACGGGTTCCCCCGCACGGTCGAGCAGGCAGAGATCCTCGCCGGTATGCTCGACGAGTCCGGTGAGAAGCTGGACGCCGTCATCAACTACTCGGTGTCTGAGGACGTCGTCGTGGAGCGCATGCTCTCCCGTGGCCGTAAGGACGACAACGAGGACACGATCCGTACCCGGCTCAAGGTCTACCGCGAGGAGACCGCACCGCTGATCGACTTCTATTCCGACATCATCGTCAACATCGACGCCGAGGGAACGGTGGAGGACATCTCCTCCGCCACCCTGGACGCCCTCGACCGCTAGGAGCACCGTGGGCTTCCGCCGTTCACACAAGGTCATCCGGGGGAAGACCCCGCTCGAGCTCGACGCGATGCAGGCCGCCGGCGAAATCGTCGGCCGTGCCCTGCAGGCGGTCAGAGCCGCCGCCGGGCCGGGAGTGTCAACCCTGGAACTTGATGCGGTGGCAGAGGCCACGATCCGGGACGCGGGAGCGGTGCCGACCTTCAAGGGTTACGGCGGATTCCCGGGGAGCATCTGTTCCTCCGTCAATGACATGATCGTCCACGGTATCCCGGACAGGGAAACCGTCCTGAAGGACGGTGACCTGGTCTCCATCGACTGCGGTGCCACCCTTGACGGCTGGGTGGGGGACTCCGCCTGGACCTTCGGTATCGGCGAACTCGCCGATGACACACGAAGGCTGAACGAGGCCACAGAGTACGTGCTCTACGAGGGGATCAGAGCCATGGTCCCGGGCAACCGCCTCACCGACATCTCGTGGGCACTGGAGGCCGCGACAACCGCGGCGTCCGACAAATTCGGTGTGCCTCTGTTCATCGTCGACGGCTACGGTGGACACGGCATCGGGCACGAGATGCACGAGGACCCGTACCTGTCCAATGAGGGACGCCCCGGTAAGGGCCCCCTGATCGAGGTAGGGTCCACACTCGCCATCGAGCCGATGCTCGCACTCGGTACGATGGACTCCTACGTGCTTCCCGATGAGTGGGGCGTCAAGACACTCGACGGCTCGCCGGCGTCCCACTGGGAGCACACCGTGGCAGCGACGGCGGAGGGGCCCCGCATCCTCACCGCCCGCCACTGACATCCCTACGCGCTGCCGGCGCCGGCCCGGCGGGTTGGCGTGCCGGGGCGTCATGCCGTAAGCTCTTCCTCTGGTGTACACGTGGATTCCCTGATCGTTCAGCGGTCGCGGTTTCTCAGGCGTGGACGCCGTCCGAACCAGAACGTGTGGTGAGGCTCCGGCCCCGGCAAGATGTCGGTGAGCTGCCCTGACCTGGAAAAGTGGAGGATATGGCTAAGAAGGAAGGCGCCATCGAAGTCGAGGGCAAGATTGTCGAGCCCCTGCCGAACGCAATGTTCCGCGTGGAACTGGACAACGGGCACAAGGTGCTCGCCCACATCTCCGGCAAGATGCGTCAGCACTACATCCGTATCCTTCCCGAGGACCGTGTGGTCGTGGAGCTGTCGCCCTACGACCTGACGCGCGGCCGCATCGTCTACCGCTACAAGTAGACCGACAGCGGATCCTCAGTCTTTCTCCTGCCGTTGGTTCGGCAGTCAGAACATTCGCCTCCGTCCACCATCCTGTGACCGTCGCCGACGGTGCTGACACAGGGCCCACCTCCGGCCGCGGCGGCCGGAGCCCGGACGACCCCACCGTGGGACGTCGGGATGTGTGCGGAGCAAACCGCCGCCAATCATCCGGAAGGAACCTGCCACATGGCACGCCTTGCTGGTGTTGATCTCCCCCGCGACAAGCGTATGGAGATCGCACTCACCTACATCTACGGCATCGGCCCCGCCCGTGCCGCCGAGCTGCTGGAGAAGACCGGCATCTCCCCGGACCTGCGCTCAAAGGACCTGACCGACGAGCAGGTCTCCGCTCTCAAGGACGTCATCGAGTCCTCCTGGAAGGTCGAGGGTGACCTCCGCCGTGAGGTCGCCGCCGACATCCGCCGCAAGATCGAGATCGGCTGCTACCAGGGACTCCGCCACCGTCGCGGTCTCCCCGTCCGTGGCCAGCGGACCAAGACCAATGCTCGCACCCGTAAGGGCCCGAAGAAGACGATCGCAGGAAAGAAGAAGTAAGAGATGCCCCCGAAAGCACGCTCGGGCGCGCGCCGTACCGGCCGCCGCGTCGTCAAGAAGAACGTGGCGCACGGCGCCGCGTACATCAAGTCCACCTTCAACAACACTATCGTCTCCATCACGGACGAGAAGGGCGCCGTCATTTCGTGGGCGTCCTCCGGGCATGTCGGGTTCAAGGGCTCACGTAAGTCCACCCCGTTCGCGGCCCAGATGGCCGCCGAGTCCGCCGCCCGCAAGGCGATGGAGCACGGCATGAAGAAGGTCGACGTTTTCGTCAAGGGGCCGGGCTCCGGCCGCGAGACCGCCATCCGTTCCCTGTCCACCGCCGGCCTTGAGGTCGGAACGATCTCCGACGTGACGCCTCAGCCCCACAACGGCTGCCGTCCGCCGAAGCGTCGTCGCGTCTAGTAGAAAGGATAGGGAAGAGAAATGGCCCGTTACACCGGTTCCGCAACCCGCAAGTCCCGCCGTCTCCGCGTCGACCTCGTCGGTGGAGACCGCTCCTTCGAGCGTCGCCCGTACCCGCCCGGACAGGCCGGCCGCGGTCGCATCAAGGAGTCCGAGTACCTCACCCAGCTGCAGGAGAAGCAGAAGGCCCGCTTCACCTACGGCGTCATGGAGAAGCAGTTCCGCCGCTACTACGCAGAGGCGAACCGTCGTCCCGGCAAGACCGGTGACAACCTCGTCATCCTGCTGGAGTCCCGGCTGGACAACGTGGTCTACCGTGCGGGGCTGGCGCGTACCCGTCGCCAGGCCCGCCAGCTTGTCTCCCACGGTCACTTCACCGTGAACGGCAAGAAGACCAACGTGCCCTCCTACCAGGTCTCCCAGTACGACATCATCGACGTCCGGGACCGTTCCCGGTCGATGCTGTGGTTCGAGGAGGCCCAGGAGAACCTGCTTGACTCCGTCGTCCCGGCCTGGCTGCAGGTCGTGCCGTCCACCCTGCGCATCCTCGTGCACCAGCTGCCCGAGCGCGCCCAGATCGACGTTCCGCTGCAGGAGCAGCTCATCGTCGAGTTCTACTCCAAGTAAAAGGGACCGTCCGGTTCACCTGTTCACCTCATGCGGCGTCAAATAGCGGACGCCGAGAAGGAGAAGTTCCCCGATGCTGATTTCCCAGCGCCCCCAGCTCACCGAGGAGTACATCAGCCCGTCGCGTTCCAGGTTCGTCATCGAACCTCTGGAGCCCGGCTTCGGCTACACCCTCGGCAACTCGCTGCGCCGTACCCTGCTGTCGTCCATCCCGGGCGCTGCGGTGACCTCCATCCGGATCGAGGGTGTGCTCCACGAGTTCACCACCATCCCGGGTGTCAAGGAGGATGTCTCCGACATCATCCTGAACATCAAGTCCCTGGTTCTGTCCTCGGATTCTGAAGAGCCGGTCACCATGTACATCCGTAAGGAGGGCCTCGGTACCGTCACCGGTGCTGACGTGGTCGTTCCCGCCGGTGTGGAGGTCCACAACCCGGACCTGCACATCGCCACCCTGAACGAGCAGGGCAAGCTGGACATCGAGCTCGTCGTCGAGCGCGGTCGCGGCTACGTCCCGGCCGCCCCGACGACGGGGGAGATCGGCAGGATCCCTGTCGACCAGATCTACTCCCCGGTGCTCAAGGTCAGCTACAAGGTCGAGGCCACCCGTGTCGAACAGCGCACGGACTTCGACAAGCTGGTCATCGACGTCGAGACGAAGAACTCCATCACCGCCCGGGACGCCATGGCGTCCGCCGGCGGAACCCTGGTGGAGCTGTTCGGCCTGGCGCGCGAGCTGAACACCGAGGCTGAAGGTATCGAGATCGGCCCGTCCCCGCAGGAGACGGAGCACATCGCCGCCTACAGCCTGCCCATCGAGGACCTCGACTTCTCCGTCCGCTCGTACAACTGCCTCAAGCGTGAGGACATTCACACGGTCGGTGAGCTTGCCAGCCGTACCGAGTCCGATCTGCTGGACATCCGGAACTTCGGTCAGAAGTCCATCAACGAGGTCAAGGTCAAGCTCGCCGAGCTGGGCCTGGGTCTCAAGGACGCGCCGGAGGGCTTCGACATCAACGATATCGAGGGCTACGACCCGGAGTCCGGTGAGTTCCTGGACACCGAGGGCGAGGACATCGCCGAATAGGGCTGAACCGGGTTCCCCGGAACCTGAAGTAGCTTTCCGCGTCGGTCGGCCCCGCAGGTTGACCGCCGCACAGCGCTCACAAGAAATTCACGAGGAGAAGTTATGCCTACCCCGAAGAAGGGTGCCCGCCTAGGCGGATCTGCTTCCCACCAGAAGAAGATTCTCGCCAACCTGGCAGCTCAGCTCATCGAGCACGGCGCCATCAAGACCACGGACGCCAAGGCCAAGCTGCTGCGCCCGTACGTCGAGAAGATCATCACCAAGGCGAAGAAGGGCACCGTGGCCGACCGCCGCAACGTGCTCAAGCTCATCCCGAACAAGCCGGTTGTCACCTACCTGTTCAATGAGCTCGCCCCGAAGTTCGAAGGTCGTCCCGGTGGCTACACCCGGATCATCAAGCTGGAGAACCGCCGTGGCGACAACGCCCCGGTGAGCCAGATCTCGCTGGTCCTCGAGGAGCTCGCCTCCACCGAGGCAGAGCGTGCGACCAGGGCTGCCGCCAAGACCGCGCCGGTCGAGGACGCTCCCGAGGTTGAGGCTGAGGAGTCCACCGACGCCGACGCCGCCGCCGAGGCCGCCGAGGTCGAGGCTGAGGACGCCGCCGAGACCGCGGAAGCTCCCGCTGAGAACGACGACAAGGTCGAAGAGAAGAAGTGACCCGGTCCGGGGCCTGACCTCAGGCCCGGGCTCCGTGTACGTGTGCGCCCGTCCCCGGATGACCGGGGGCGGGCGCTCGCACGTGCGCTGCTAGAATCGGGACAATGTCCCCGCTGTCTCCGCGGTCAACACTGCACAGTCCCGTCTCGTACCGAACTGCCGGCGTCCTTCTCGTCGTCAGCGGCGTGCTGCTGCTGGTCGGCCAGATTGTGGGGATGCTGCGGTGGCGCGGAATGTTCTCCCTGATGGACAACCGACCCTCTGACCTGGTCGCGTCGACGTGTGGCGTACTCCGGGACTCCTACGGAACACGTTTCGTCTGTAATCCGGTCCACGGGTTCACCGCCCTGACAGTTGTCCTGTCGGGTGTCGCGGTCCTCGTCGCCGCAGCGGTGATGGTTTTCGCGGCCCGCAGGGACGGTGACCGGGGGGTCTACGGAACCTCCGGGCTGCTGGCGTTTTCCGGACTGATGACCTGCGCGTCCGGGGTCGTGACCGTGGACAGGTACCCGGTGGCGCACGATGTCTTCCTGGTCCTGTACCTCCTGTCGGTGTGGGGGGCCATGGAGGTCCTCGTCGATTCGGCGACCCGTCACGCTGAGACGACCGGGGACGCCCACCCGCTGATCTACGGGGCGTATGTTCCGGTCACGCGGGTGATGGAGTTCCTGTCCATTGTCGGTGCGCTGACACTGGTGTTCTCCGGACGCGACGTGATGCCCGGGGCGTTCGAACGGGTCGCCCTGGACACGTTGACCCTGTGGACCGTCGTATTCGGGCTCGGCATGTTCAGTCTGGGCGGGGCCGCCGACCGGGAACGGCTCCGGGTGGTGGAGATGGAGAGGATGCACAGGGAGGCCAGGGCCGGGCAGCCGAGCAGCGCATCACTCGACGGATTCGGGCGGGAGGAGAGCGAACGTTGACATCACGGGACAGCAGTGTTGATCGTGTTGATCGTGTCGATCGTGTTGATCGTGAGAACCGAGTTGAACGCGCAGCCGGCGGAACGGTGAGGGTGCGCCTCGACATCGCCTACGACGGCACCGACTTCCACGGATGGGCCCGTCAGAAAGGCCCACAGGCGGGACTGCGTACGGTCCAGGCTGTCCTGGAGGACAGTCTCTCGATGGTGCTGCGCACCCCGGTCGAACTCGTGGTTGCGGGGAGGACGGACGCCGGCGTGCACGCCGAGGGCCAGGTCGCACATGTCGACGTCCCGGTGTCGTCGTTCGGTCAACGTTCGCTGCAGAGTCCCGGGGACCTGGTGCGGCGGCTGTCGAGAATCCTGCCGGCCGATGTGAGGCTGCACGGGGCTGTGGAGGCGCCGAAGGGTTTCGACGCCAGGTTCTCGGCGCTGCGACGTCACTACCGGTACCGGGTCACCACGTCTCTGACGGGCCCGTCCCCGCTGCGCGTACGGGACACCGCCAGGTGGCGTCACACCGTCGACCTCGGGGCAGTGCAGACGGCGTCCGACATCCTGGTGGGGCTTCACGATTTCGCCGCCTTCTGCCGGTACCGGGAAGGCTCGACGACGGTTCGGGACCTCCAGGAGTTCACCTGGCGGGACGTGTCCAGTGGGACGGAGCCGGAGACCTTCGAGGCGACCGTCGTAGCCGACGCCTTCTGCTGGTCCATGGTGCGCTCCCTGGTCGGCGCGGTGCTGACGGTGGGGGAAGGACGCCGCGACGCGGGGTTCACCGGTGAACTGCTGGGTCAACGCTCGCGCAGCCCGCAGGTGCCGGTGGCTCCGGCGTGCGGGCTGAACCTCGTGGCCGTGGACTACCCCGCGGACGGGGAGCTCGCGGCGCGGGCCCTGGAGACCCGGGTGAAGCGGGAACCGGTGGTGTGAGCGGCACAGCCATGTGAGGTGCCGGACGGGCCCGCCTGACCGGGACCGCCTGACCGGGTCCGCCTGACCGGGACCGACCGTCAGTTTCTGCCGTACCTGCGCAGGTATTCCCCGGTCGTCATGGAATGGTGGGCCTTGAATGCCCGGCAGAATGAGGAGACATCCGCGTAGCCCACCCTGTTGGCGACCGCTGCGAGGGTGCCCCCGGCGCGGAGCAGCTGGGCTGCGGCCGTCAGACGGACCCGCGTCCGCCACTGCCGGATGCTGATTCCCGTCTCTGCCGTGAACTGTCGTTGGACGGTGCGCAGGGAAGTGTGTACAGACTCTGCGAGTTCAGCGAGAGTGCGTTCGTCGCCGGGGTTGAACCTGATCGCCTCGGCGATGGTGCGGGCCGGAGAACTGGTTGGCGTGGGCAGCGAGTCCATGATCTTCGGGGCGTCCTCCAGAAGGGAGAGCACCTGACGGCTGATGTTCGCCCGGGGTCTGATGGCGGTGGTGGTCTGCTGCAGCTGGGCGAGGATGAGCACCTGCAGAACCGGATCGACCGGAACCACCACGGGTCCGGACAACCGTGTCGCCGTCGACGCGACCGGGTAGAAGGTGGGGATCATCGTCGAGTTCGCGTTCACGTGGACCGAGTGAAGGACGCCGGCAGGCAGCCAGAGCGCATGTCCCGCGGTGAGCTGCCGGTGCTCGGCTGTGCTGTCCGTCGGTGTCCGGAGACGGAAGTCGGACTCTCCCCGGACCTGCCAGAGCAGCAGGTGCTCCCCGGTGTGCACGCGCTCAGCCAGATCGGTGGAGGGAATGTGGACGAGCGCCGCGGCGGTGTCCGCCGACCGGGGAAGTGGCATCGGTGAAATCCTGTGGTCGAGGTGTGGTGGTCATTGTCGACAGACGTGGCGGGAACAGTGGATGTCACTTTACGCACACCCGTCACAGTTCCTGCTGACTAACCTACTCTGTCAGTCCGGGTGCCGGAACAACGGCGTGAAGCTACTGGTAAACCACGGTGAGCGTACTCCCCGGCGTTGACCGGCGGTACGTGGACGCGGCCGGAACGGCGTTCACGGAAAGCGACAGCTGCCCCGGCAGAAGCCCTTGACAGTGAAGGACAGTGACACATGCCACGCTCCCTGCGCCCCATGACGATCCACCCGATCACCACGCGCACTCTCGAGGTGCTGCGCGTCGCCGACGTGACACCCGGGATGCGACGGATCACCCTCGGCGGCCCCGGGCTCAGGGCACACACCGCAGCCAACGGGTACCCCGTCGAAGAGATCCACTGCGACGGATTCGACGACCACTGCAAGTTCATTCTCAGACACCCCGACCTTCCCGCGGACGCCCCGACACCAGCCCCCACACAGGCAGACGGCGTCCTCAACTGGCCCACCGACGAGCTGGCGGTGAACCGGAGCTACACGATCCGGAAGTGGCGTCCCGATGCCGGTGACCACGGTGAGATCGACGTGGACTTCGTCCGGCACGGTGTCGGTCCAGCTACCCGGTGGGCGTACACCGTGCAACCCGGGGAACGGATCCAGATTGCCGGCCCCAAAGCGTGCGCACTGCAGCCTGAAGGAGCTGACTGGCTGCTCATCGGCGGTGACGAGACAGCTCTGCCCGCCATCGGGAGATGGCTCGAGGAGATGTCCCCCGACACCCGCGGACAGGTGTTCATCGAAGTGGACCGGGACGACCACATCCAGGACCTGGATCACCCGGTCGGGGTGGAGGTCACCTGGCTGCCCCGCAACGGGGCAGAAGCCGGGACCACCACGGCGCTCTACGACGCCATCACCGGTTGCGAATGGTGGGACGGCAGAGTCTTCGCCTGGGTGGCGGCCGAAACCCTCACACTCGTGCCTATCCGTCGCTGGCTGAGACGGGAGAAGAGTCTGCCGCGTGAGCAGGTGGACATTTCCGGCTACTGACGGCGGGAAGAGGTCGTCGACGACACCGCCGAGAACTCCGCAGAGAAGTTCCACGAACTCACCGAGATTTTCCCGGGAATCGCTGTCCGTGTCGCCGCCACACTCGGACTCGGCCCCGCACTCGCATCCGGGGACCGGACTCTGCCGGAACTCGTCGACGCCACAGGTGCCGACCCGGTCGGTCTGGGAAAGCTGCTCAGGTACCTCAGCTCACTGGACCTCGTGGAGGCTGTCGGTCCGGACGAACCTGCGGAGACTCCGGCGTCCCCCGGCCCCGCTTCCGCTTCCGGTCCTGCGGGCAGAAGCTACCGGCTGACCCGCGCCGGGGCGGCCCTCGACGATGACACCCTCATCGACCGGCTCAGACTCGGGGGAGTCCATTCCCGCAGAGAGGCAGGCCTGCTGGCGCTGCCCGCAGCGGTCAGAACCGGAACCGGTGACTATCCCCGTTGGTTCGGCACGGAATTCCACGAACTGCTGCAGTCCACCCCGGAACTGCTCAACGAGCAGATGACCGCAGAATCCGAGGACAGTTCCTGGTCGACCTCCCCCCTCGCGGAAGAACCCGTGTTCGGGGACATCCGCACCCTGCGTGTCACCGGCAGGGCAGCCGTCGACGTCGCCGGAGCGCTCACCCGCCGACATCCGGAACTGGAGGTGGTCGTGCTCGCAACACCGGCCGAGATCAGTTCAGCATCCGCCGTCAGGCCCGACCTTGACGCCGATGACCGGATCACCTTCGAGCCGGGAAGTCCGCTCAGTCCGCCGTCCCGCCGGGTCGACGCCACCCTCATCACCGGCGGCCTGTCCCGATATCCTGACGCCGATGCAGTGCACATCCTCAGTCGGGCGGCCGGCACCAGTGCGACAGTGCTGCTGTTCGGCAGAGTTCTCGATGAACGGCTCGCGCACGACCACGACTATGAGGAGGATCTCCTTGACTTCACCCTCTACGGTGGAGGCTCACGGACCGATGCGGCACACCGTGTCCTCTTCGGTCAGGCAGGCCTGGACGTTGTAGGACAGTCCACCGTCGGATGGGGTCTCACCCTCTACCACCTCGCACCGTAGACACCTCCAGCAAACCTACCTGACCAGCAGCGGGACCACGCGGACCATCACCACCATCACCACCAGTTCGACCAGGGTCTGGGTGACCACCACCAGAGGCGCAGCAGAGAACACCGGCGGCAACGTCAGCGCCGTGGGCAGGACCACCAGAGAATTACGGGTCACCGCCGTGAACACCACGGCCCTCCGCGACGCCACACCCAACCCCGCAACCCTGCCCACCATCGCGCCGATGACGGGCATCACCGCCGAAAATGCCACGAAAACCGGGATGACCGCCGCCAGTTCCCGCCAGTGGGCGAGGACGGCGCCGATCTGGGACGCCACAACCACCGCCAGGGTCAGCATCATCAACGGCACAGTCAGCACCCCGCACGCCTCTGAAATGCAGTGACCTGCCCTGCCCGGACCACTCGGCCTCGCAGCCAGCCACTGGGTTGCCGCAGCAGCAGTCATCGGCACCACTATCAACCACAGGAACGCCGAGATGAACGGACCGGGATCCAGCGCTTCCACCACCTCTGGACCGGTGAACAGCCCCAGCAGCACCGGAAGCAGCAGCATCTGTGTGAGCATCAGCAGGGGAGTGGCGGTCAGCAACCGGTCAGCGGCTCCTCCCGCCAGTCCCGTGAAAACGATGACGTAGTCGACGCACGGCGCCAGCAGCACCAGGTGGACACCCACGACAAGGGCGACGTGGTCGACGTGGTCGACATGGTCGATGCCCGTTTCTGTCCAGGAGAGGGGCCGGGTCAGGAGCCACACCACCGGTGGGACACACAGGAAATTGACTGCCGTGACCGCACACAGGAACCGCAGATCCCGGACAGCCGCCCCCAGTCTGCCGAAAGGTACAGCAAGAAAAGTGGTGAACAGCAGCAGCCCCAGTACCGGCTCCACGACGAGTCCGGCGGCCTCCGGAACTCCCGGTGAGATCAACCCTGCTGCAGCGCCGACAGTCAGGGCGGTCAGGTACAGGCCGACCTGACGGCGCTCCATCGTGGTCGACAGGGAGGTCAGCATGGGGTCACAGTCTATGGGGCAGGGAGTGTGTCTGCAGCAGGCACTCAGAACAACGGAAGTGGCCGGAACCCGGTCACCCGGTGCCCGCAACGCAGTTCCCCGACGTCCACGTCGACAACGACGTCCGCGTACACCCCCACAGGGACGGTCGGTGAGGGTGCCAGGACTACCCTGCACGACTGGGGATGCCAGGCGTCCCTCCACCGGGAGACCAGATCGTCGACACGCTGCCCGGTACCGTCTACAACGGTCACGTCACCGCCCTCACAGCGTCCCGTGGCGGGAAGTGTCTCCACCAGCCCCGGGCCTCCCTCACCGCAGATCACAACCGTGGACCCCGGTGGAAGATTGACGGTCACCGGGATCCCGCCACCGTCGGTCCCCACCATCCACCCCGGCAGCGGATCAGCGACGACGGTCCCGGACACCACCTGCGCAGCCGCCGGCAGCACCGGAATCTCCCTGGCGAGCAGACCACATCCCGCCGCCGCCCACGGCATGAGCGCCCCGCCCGGCCCGGAAACCCCGACCAGACAACGCGTTGACGGGCGTCCCAACGCCGCCAGTCCCGCATACGTCCGCTGCACCGGCCCCACCGGCCGGGGAGGAGGAGCCGTCGCCAGGACAGGACGCGACTCCGACCGCATCCCCGCTGACAACCTGTCGACAAGCGACCGGTCAATGCTCACCGGTCCGCGCGCCCCCCACAGCGACACATGGGGCGGATGCACATGGAACCACACCGGACGTGCCTCCGCGGTTGTTGCGGCGTCCTGCACTCTCCTGTACCCCTGACCCGCCAGCACACCTGTACCGACCGCAGCTGTCACGGCTGTCACCGTACCCAACACCCCTGCACCCCTTCCCCCGAGGCAGTCCCCGGCAGGCCTCCCCTGAAAGCCTCCCCTGATGTATCTTTCAGATCAGAATGTACATGACGATGTGCCGCAGTGTCAGGGGGTGGTGCGTCAGGGGATCACCGGGGACCCGCCGGGGGGAGAACACACATGAGAACAACAGGTCTGCAGGTGTCCGGATACTCGTTCATCCTGCGTCGCACCGAACTTGCACTGGTCACCGGAGACCCACGAATGGCGCATGACCCGCTGCGAACCCAGCGCCGTGCGACCGGGGTCGGAGTCCTGCTCGCACTCCTGGTCGCAGGCGGTGTGGCGCTCACGGCTCTGCTGCGTCCCGCACCCTCGGTCGGAGACGCTCTCCTGGTCACAGATGAGACCGGAACCCTGCATGTCCGGCTCGGGGAGAGATTCCACCCGGTCACCAACGTAGCCTCCGCACGTCTGCTGCTCGGTTCCGCGGAGAACGTGGACAAGGCCACCGCATCGGAACTGGCAGATCTGCCGGCCGGTCCCCCGGTCGGTATCCCCGATGTACCGGGCCTGTCACCGGTGCCCGGAGGATCCGCCACAGACTGGTTCTACTGTGCAGACACCGTCGTAGCCACGGACGCCTCGGTCGATGCCGGACCCCAGATCCTCGTCGCACCGTCCGGGTGGTGGTTGGCCGTCGACGGACGACGGATGCTGATCCCTGACAAGGGGGACACCGTGGCGCGTGCGTTCGGCGCAGTACCGGTGGAGACCGCGGACACTGTCGTCGCCGTACTGGACAGGGGACCCGACGTTGTCCTTCCCGCGGGGCCCGCGGGCGCGGATCCGGCCGCCCAGGATACCCCGTTCGCCCCCGGCACCCTGGTCACCGCCGGAGACCGTGCCTTTGTCGCCACCGCCGGCGGAATGGCTGAGGTCAACGGGGCGCGCCGGGCGGTCGCCGAAGCCCTGTCACCGTCGCCTCCGGTGGCATCAGACCTCGGTACGGTGCTGAGACTCCCGGGTGCCCGGGCGCTCGAACATGTCCCGGCCGGGCTCGTGTTCCGGCAGGTGGGCGAGGTCTGTGCAGGTGTGCGCCTCGTGGAGAGACCGTCCCTGGGAGAATCCCGTGCGGAGCATTCCGCCGGCACCGGTTCCGGCACCGGACTGTACGACGGGCCCCGCGGCACCGTGGCACTTGCCACCGAGCGGGGATTCGCACTGGTCAGTGCATCAGGAATCCGGTATTCGGTGCCTTCGCAGGAAGAACTGGACGCTCTCGGTGTTCTCGGCGACGGGGAGCTACCTGTGGTCGTGCCCTGGAGAGTCATCGACGCCCTGCCGGACGGAGGGGAACTGTCAGCCGCACGCGCGGGGCACGGACTGAACTTCACCGTGTACGCATGTCCGGTACCGCGCGGGGACGCCGGCGGATGACGGTTCCCACCACAATGGCTGAGACCAGCAGTGCGAGCGTGGTGGGAACCCGCGGATCACGCAGGTGAGGGGGAGTCGTCGCCGGCATCGTGGCAGGCACAGCGGGAGCAGGTCGTGCATCCCCGTCTGTCCGGACCGGTTCCCCGGCGGATGCTGCGGTCACCGCAGCAGACGGATCGACCACGGGCACCGGGCCCGGACTGGCGGACTCCACCAGCAGAGTTCTGACCTGTTGCGGGGTCAGCTCCGGCCGGACCTGCCACACCAGCGCAGCTGTGGCGGCCACCACCGGAGCGGCGAAACTCGTGCCGATGAACGGTTCAGGGTCGCCTACCACTGTCACGGTCCTGCCGCCGGTGTCCAGGACCGTGGAAACGGGACCGCCGGGCGCAGCGATCTCCACCCAGGGGCCCGGGAGTGAATACTCCGCGGTGCGGCGTCCCCTCCCCAGATCATCCAGGGTCGCCGGATCCGGGTGCCGCATCTCGACCCCGCCCACAGCCAGGACCCCCGGGAGAGAGGCAGGGAAGGGTTGCTGGTCTGCACCGCACTGTCCGGAGTTCCCCGCTGCGGCGACAACCAGAAGTCCCGCATTCTCCGCGTCGGCGACCGCCCGACGCAGTTCCGCGGTGTCCTGACAGGCAACCAGCGACATGTTGACGACCCGCACGCGGGGAGAACCGGGTGCACCGGGACCTCCGGAATTCGCTACAGCGCGGTCAAGTGCGTCGACGAGCCCAGCCACGGTACCGCCACCATGGTCGGTGAGCTGGCGGTGCGACACAACGAGCGAGTCCGGAGCGACCGACCTTATGACCCCCGCCACTGCTGTGCCGTGGAGTACGCAGTGGTCCAGGTCCCCCGACCCTTCCCGGCCGTCACCGGCCACCACCCCCGGGGAGGACGCCCCGGTGTCCACCACCGCCACCGCCACCCCGGCACCGGTGGCCCGGTCGTGGGGGAGGGGGACGTCCACCGGCAGAGTGCCGCCTTCGGCGGCGACCGCACACCGGACAGACTGGGGATTCGCCGTCGGCACCACTGCCAGAGAGGTGACCACGGTCAGGGCGAGGGCGACAGCACCGACCGGGGGCACTCCCGAGACACAGGATCGGCGGCTCCGCCGGCCCCTGGTCATCCGAGCCCCCTGACCAGACCGAAGACTCCGGTCGTCGAGATGAGCAGGGGTACGGCCACAGCAAAGGCGACCGTCTCCACGACATCGGTGACCCGGCCGACAAGAGGGGACCGGACCCGGATCAGGGGAAGCACCACAGGAAGTGGCGCCAGCACCGGCCACAGACCCGGGCAGTGCATCAACGTCCAGCTGAACACCAGCGTGGCGGTGAGCGTCACGGACACGGCGTGGACCTGTCCCTTTTACACATTTTGACCTTTATAATAGATAAGGCCGGGACCGCGCGGGGGCGCCCGCGGGGGAAGGGTTCCCCCACAAAGGCTGAGAACAGCAGGGCGCGTGGGGGGGGGGCCACGGGAAAGGCCGCGGCCGGGCGGATGGGGGCAGTGCGGGGTGCCCGGGTCATGCGGGAGGGGGACACTGTGCCCTGTCTCTTACACACTTAGAGTTGTAAACGCGCGGACAGTCCGGCGGCAGCGACGGCCAGACCGCCCGCCACTGTCTGCCAGTCCGGACGCGAGCCCGGCGGTATCAACTGGAACACGCCGGCACAGATCACGGTGCATGCCGCCAGGACAAGCGCGGCGTGGGTGGTCAGGGCGGACGCCGTGGTGGGGTGTCCGTCATTCCCCGGTCCACCCTCTTCCACGGCCTGGCCGTGGCGTCCACCGGATCTGCCGGATCTGTCGGATCTGTCGTGGATCCCGTGTCGGCCAGCTTCGCCGTGGCCTCCGGGCCCAGCCTTCACTGACCCAGCCTGTACTGGCCCAGCCTGTTCTGACCCAGCCTGTTCTGACCCGTGGAACAGTCCGGTCGCCGGTATGCGTGGCAGGGGAACCCCTGCCACGCCCAGGGCGAGCTGTCCGGAGAACACGAGGACGACCATCCCGGCCAACACAGTCACCCCCGGCCAGAAGTTGACCGCGGCCGCCAGGGCCAGACACACCGTGAACACCCGCTCCGGCCCGGACCGCCACACCGCGCATGCCGCGAGAACACACCCGGTGAGCACATTGACCTGCAGCCCGCTCCCGAAGGCCAGCAGTGCAGCGACGGGGGTCAGACGACGGTCGTGCAGACTGCACGCCGCCACCGCCACCGCGGCAAAGACGGTGAAGACCGTACAGACCGTGGCAGTGACACCCCCGGGATCGCCGGTACCGTCGAAGACGGACCGGGCGCGTTCAGTGACCTCCAGAGGGTGCCACGCCGGCGTCCCCGCCCAGAGCGGTGGCAGGGCTACCGTCAACCCGGCCGCGGCCACGGCAGCCACATGTACCGCGGGGCTGGGAGGAATGACAGTGCTCAGCTGTTCCACCGTGTCCGGTGGAGGTGCAGGAACAGCGTCCCGCGTCAGTTCGAGACGTTCCCCGGGTCTGACCCCCGCCTCCCCCAGACCGAGCTCCGGTCTGAGCACCCCTCCCGGACCGACGAGCCGCCAGTGCTCCCCGGGCAGTGCGTCCACCAGGTGCGGCAGTAGTTCGGCGACCGGGAGAACGTCGGAGACCGTGGCCTCCACGACCCGTCCCCGTGCGTCCCCTCCGTCGGTGACAACTGTGATGCTGACTGCGATCATCCGTGATATTCCCCCTGAACTGTCCGCGACGTGTACCGCGGTACGGACTTCCGCGTCCCCTTCTCCCGACCCCCTGCGGTGATCCGCTGCGGCCCCCGTGACGCGACGTACGACGACGAGTGTAGGCGAGCCGGCCCTTACCGTACAGCCGTTTTTCCGGTACAGTTCCGGTCAGAAGTTCGTCGGGGGGCTGCGCGAGGGGTGCAGGGGACCGTCCGGCGACGGGGATCTGTGACAAGGGGGAACACAGGTGCAGACCCAGCCACCACCGTCCCTGCCGAAGAGCCGGCAGCCTTTCCTCCGCGTACTCATGCCTGCGGTGATGCTTGTCGCCGTGCTGGGCATGGTCGCGGCGATGGTGCTGTCTGGCATGGCGAGGAATCCGACCACATTCCTTTTCCCGTTGATGCTCGTGGGGAGCATGTTGATGATGTTCCAACCGGGCGGTCAGGATGTCGACGAGACCCGTCGCAGCTACCACCGTCATCTTGACGCTCTCTCCGACGGGCTCCGACGCTCCAGGAGAGAACAGGTGGAGCAGGCACTCGCCAGGCACCCCCACCCTGGGGCCCTCTGGACCTTCGTCACAGGGGACGACGAGAGGATCAACGGGACGGACCGGGAGCCGGGGGTCGTGCGCATCGGGACAGCGGTCCAGGCTCCGGACGACCCGCTCGACATTCCTGTGGACACCCCGCCCGAGGACCTTGAACCTGTGTGCGCGATGTCCCTGAGAGACCTGGCGATCCGCCATGCCACCGTCGAGGCTCCGGTCGCCGTCGACCTGCGCGAGTTTCCTGTGGTGGCGGTCACCGGTAAGGACGCGTCCGGGCTGGTCAGGGCAGTGCAGGGTGCACTGGTCATGCAGGACGAGGACACTGTGACTGTCACAGGTCCGCACGACCGCTGGTTGCCGCACCATGGTCCGTTGTCCGTCTGCTTCCTGCACGGTGGACCGCCGGCCACGCCGGTGGGACAGAACAAGGACACTGCCGCCGGCAGAGAAGTGGGGTGCGCCGTCGTAGCCCACCCCGACCGGGCGACCGAGGACGCTGCCCGCGACGGGGGTCTGCTTCTCCGCGCCGAGGACGGGGTGCTGTCTGCATGGACAGTCGACGGGTGGCGTCCTTTCGCCGTCGCCGACAGTCTCAGCGATGTGGAACTGGCGGCGTTGTGCAGGTCCCGGTGCCGTCACCGGCAGGAGAGGTCGCTGCTCGACCTGCCCGGAGGAGAGCTACGGGCACCGGTCGGTACGTCGGGAGGTGCCCCGGTCTACCTCGACATCAGGGAAGCCGCGAAAGGCGGGATCGGCCCCCACGGACTGTGTATCGGCGCCACCGGGTCGGGGAATTTTGAACCAGGGTAGTGGGTACGATGGGGTGTATGACCGACTCACCGCACCCCCGTGCCGCCATCTACGCACGTATCTCGTTGGACAAGAAAGAGGAGGCGGGCGTAAAGCGCCAGGTTCACCTATGCACCAAGCTCGCTGAAGCCGACGAGGCTGTGATCATCCCCGACGGCAAGTTCGTCGACAACAACATCTCCGCCTTCTCCGGTTCCCGCCGACCTGAATACGAGCGCCTGCTCCAGACCATCGAGGCTGGTGACATCGACACTGTCTATGTCTACGCCTTAGACCGACTCGCGAGACGGACAAAAGATACGCTCACACTCTTCGAGCTCTGCGAGCACCATGGCGTGAAGGTGAAAGCCACGCGCGGCTACAGTATCGACCCTTCCGACCCGACCTCCCGGCTGGTCATCGTCATCCTTGGGCTCATTGCCGAGCAAGAAAGTATCGACCGTGCAGCGCGAATCAGGTCAGCCTACGAGGACCGTGCCCGCACAGGCCGACCGAAGACCGGTGGCCGACGCATGTTCGGCTACGAGGCAGACGCGGTGACCATCGTGCCCGCCGAAGCCGAGGCGCTCCAGGAGGCCGCGCGCATGGTCGTGAGTGGCAAGACACTCCGCGAGGCTGCGCGCATGATTAACTCGCGCGGTCTGACTACGACGCTTGGCGCACCCATGAGCGCCTACACCCTGCGTGACCTGCTGTTGAATCCCCGCGCCAACGGCAAGTCCACCTTCAACCCAACTGACCCCGAAACCGGCTACCGACTGGTCAAAGACCGCCAGGTTGTTGGTAGGGGCTCCTGGCCTGCCATCATCGATGATGAGTTGTTCGCCCAGGTAGGCGCTGTCCTTAACGATCCCTCTCGGCGTACCGCTCACGCCGGGGCCGCTCCCACCAAGTTTCTCTCTGGCGTGCTCAAGTGCTCTTGCGGAGCGCCGATGTATCACCGCACACGGGCGCGGAAAGGTGGCCGAGCGCACTACTACGCGTGCAAGCGCGAGGTCGCCGGAGCCACCCACACGTCGGTCACCGACGACGTAGACGACTTCATTGAGAAGGTCGTCTTTGCCCGCATGGCCAAGCCGGACGCTTTCGACGTCCTCCGTGTCGCTTTGTGTCCGGACGACAGCGACGAGACCGGCGATAGGCTTCAGGAACTGGTGGCCCGACGAGCCGCACTACTTGCCCGCAGGGAGGAGCTGGAACAGCACGTCGTCGACGGAGCTATGGACACGTCTGCCTTCGTGAGGCTTGAGAACAAGTTCAGCCAGCAGATCGAGGCTGTCGACGTCGAGGTCCAGGAACTGACGATGCCGACCACGGCTGACCCCATCCTGGCGGACATCGCCGACGCTGTGGACTTTCCCGCATGGTGGGTGGGGGCTTCGATCGAGGACCAGCGGCGCCTCGTTCATCTGCTGATGGCGATCCACATTACGCGTGGCACGCCTGGGGCAAAATCTTTCGAGCCGGAGCGCGTGAAAGTGGTCTGGAAGTCGTAGATCACCGTACAGAAGCGGCAGAGCCGCATCCGGGGACAGAAGTGACCTACACCCACTCACAAGAGAGGCCGTCCCATGTCCCTGCCCACGACCACCCCCTCCATCCACACTCACGCCCCGCGCGTGTGGGCTGGGTGTCTGCACTGCTACAACTCCGGCCGCCTGGTCGGTGCCTGGTACGACGCTGCCGACATCGCCGACGCCCCGCACGTCTTCGACGTCGAGCGCATCCACCGCGACGGTGGGTACCTGAGCACACCCGAGTGCGAGGAACTCTGGTGCTTCGACATCGACAACATGCCCACAAGCGGGGAGATGGACCTGCTCGAAGCCACCCGATGGGGTGAGGTTTACATCGAGTTGGACGCTGAACACCTGTGGCCCGCCCTGTGCGCCTGGGTGACGACCGGGATGTACACCGAAGACAGTCATGGCACACCCTGCGTCTCCGACTTCATGGAGGCCTACAGCGGCCACTGGGATACGTGGGAGGACTTCGCCTATGACCTCATCGACCAGACCATCGACATGAGCGGATGGGACGAGCTGGCACAGAGGTACTTCGACTACGCTGGCTTCGTGCGCGACCTTAAGCACGACTTCTCGGTCGAGGGCTCCGAACGCTTCAGCGGTGAGTTCGGCGTTTACATTTTCCGCAATTACTGATAGAAATAGCTCTGCAATCGACACATGTGCGCTTAAGCCCTACCTGCCACTCATGGCAGGTAGGGCTTATTTTTTCAGCGTATGGAGAACGCCGTGGGAGCCACTGTTGCTCGGGGGGAGGGCAACTTTCGTGAGTCCCTCGGGGGAGGGGACTCTTTTTGTCTCAACCACGACGTTCGGTAGGAATCTGGCTCTTCGCGGTTCGGAGTGCGTAGATAGCTGAAGGGCGGGACGCGGGGTGGTACAACATACAGAGGCCCTGGCCGGTACAAGATGAGAGTTGCGAAGCTTCCATCTGACCGAACCAGGACCCTACCGTGCACCCTACTGGCAACCTCGTCGCCGACACCATCTGCCGCACCGCAGAACTCGGTCTGACGATCACCGATGCCGCCGACGCCGGCACCCTCACCATCATCAACGCCGAGCCGGTGGACGTAGCCGACACCTGCCCGGACTGCGCGATGCCTGGGGTGAAGCGGGACCACATCCGACGTCGACTCGTCGACCTACCGGTCGTGGGGTTCCCCACCCGCCTGAACGTCCGGGTACCCCGCTTCACATGCACCAACCCCACCTGCAGCAGGAAGATCTTCCAGACCTCACTGGCCTGCGCTGACGACGGGGCGAAACTCACCCACCGGGTGACCCGCTGGATCCTCCAACGCCTCGCCATCGACCGTATGAGCGTGGCCGCCACGGCGAAGGCTCTCGGAATCGGCTGGGAGTTGGTCAATACCGTCGCCGTCACCGCGGCCCGGAGCATGGTCTACGCTGACCCCTCCCACCTGGCTGGGGTCCGGGTCCTCGGCGTCGATGAGCACGTCTGGAAACACACCCGCCGACCCGGCGAGCCGTCTTCGATGGTCACCGTGCTGGTGGACCTGACCCCGCTGACCGACGGGGCAGGCCCGGCACGTCTGATCGACATGCGCCCGGGGCGGTCCGCAGACGTCCTGAAAACCTGGCTGGGTGAGCGGGACCCGGACTTCCGGGCCGGGGTGCAGGTCGTGACGATGGACGGGTTCACCGGCTACGCCACCGCCGTCGACCACTCTCTCCCTGCGGCGCGCAAAGTCATGGACCCGTTCCACGTCGTCCACCTGGCTGCAGAGAAGCTCAGCGGGTGTCGGCAACGCCTGCAGCGAGAAACCACCGGACGTCGGGGGCAGAAAGACGATCCGCTGTACAAGCACCGCCGGGCGCTGCTGACCAGGACCGATTTCCTCACCGACCGGCAGCGCCAGCGCCTGGATCGGCTGTGGGACACCGACGATGACTACGTCGCGTTGCAGGTGACCTGGGAGTTCTACCAGGACCTGGTCAGTGCCTATGGTCAGCCGGACAGAGCGCGGGGCAAGAAGTTGATGGGCAGGGTGATCGGCACCCTGCGCAAGGGCCTACCGACGGGGCTGGAGGAGCTGGCGCAACTCGGCCGGACCCTGTGGCGCCGACGGCACGACATCCTGGCGTACTTCGATATCGGCGCATCCAACGGTCCGGTCGAGGCCATCAACGGCAGGCTGGAGCATCTACGCGGCATCGCCCTAGGGTTCAGGAACCTCGACCACTACATCTTGCGGTCGCTGATCCACTCCGGCCAGCTGCAGGACCGGATCAACGCACTCTAAATCGAGAAGAGCCAGGAATCTTCGCACAAGGTCGGACACCGTGCAGGGTAGTTACCGCAACAAGCGAAACTATATGTTCCATAATCGTCAATTGGTCAGTTATGGTACAATGGAGAACCAGAACAGCGATTGTGGAACATCTTTCGGGCGTTGCGAGTCACGTCTCGACCCTCTCCGTCCAGAGGTGTCCATAATCGAGCGATTATGAACAGTGAGGTCCTCGTGAACAAACAAGAACTGGCCAACCGCATCTGGGAATCGGCCAACAATATGCGCTCCAAAATTGAAGCCAACGAGTATAAGGATTACATCCTCGGCTTCATCTTCTATAAGTTCCTCTCGGACCAGGTCGAGCAGTTCCTGCTACTCAACGACGCTGAGCCGGAAGACCTGCCTGATGCTCTGGTTGAGACGGACACCGACACTGTATCCCTGGTGCGCAACAACTTGGGATACTTCCTCACCTACGAGAACCTGTACTCCACGTGGCGGGACATGGGCAACGATTTCTCCATCGCGCACGTGCGTGAAGGGTTAGCCACGTTCAAGCGCAACATTGCTCCAGAGCGCAAGCATGTCTTCGAGGACATCTTCAACACCCTTGAGACCGGCCTGTCCAAGCTCGGCACTACCGATACCGCACGAACCGCTGCCATCAAAAAGCTACTGGAGCTTATCGACGACATCCCCACCGACGGCAAGCAGGGCTATGACGTGCTCGGCTACATTTACGAGTACCTCATCGAGAAGTTCGCGGCCAACGCAGGTAAGAAGGCGGGCGAGTTCTACACCCCACACGAAGTCTCGCTCATCATGAGCAACATCGTCGCCGACCACCTCAAGGGCCGCGAG
This sequence comes from Corynebacterium provencense, assembly GCA_900049755.1. Classification (GTDB taxonomy): domain Bacteria; phylum Actinomycetota; class Actinomycetes; order Mycobacteriales; family Mycobacteriaceae; genus Corynebacterium; species Corynebacterium neomassiliense. The sequence continues at coordinate 760,569 of LT160592.1, read as the reverse complement.
GAGATTCAAATCTATGACCCGACCTCTGGCTCTGGCTCCCTGCTACTCAATATCGGCCAAGCCGTTGCCAAGCGCATGGGCGACCCAAGCCGCATCAAGTATTTTGCCCAGGAACTGCGCGAGAACACGTACAACCTCACGCGAATGAACCTGGTCATGCGTGGCGTGAAGGCTGACAATATTGTCGCTCGCAACGGTGACAGCCTGGCTCATGACTGGCCAATGTTCGACGAGTCCGACCCGGTGCAGACCTACCAGCCGCTCTACGTGGACGCGGTTGTCTCCAACCCGCCATATTCCCAGAAGTGGGAGCCGGAAGGTAACGAGGCTGACCCACGCTTCTCACGGTTTGGTCTGGCGCCCAAGACCAAGGCTGACTACGCCTTCCTGCTGCATGAGCTGTTCCACGTCAAGCCCGACGGTATTCTCACCATCGTCTTGCCGCACGGCGTGTTGTTCCGTGGTGGCTCTGAGGCTGACATCCGTCGCAATCTCATCGAGGCCAACCACATCGATGCCGTCATCGGCCTGCCCTCCAACATCTTCTACGGCACGGGCATTGCCACCATCATCCTGGTGCTCAAGCAGGAGCGTGACCGCGATGACGTGCTGTTCATCGATGCTTCTCAAGGCTTCGTTAAGCAGGGTAAGTACAACCACCTGCGTGCCCGCGACATCCAGCGGATCGTTGATGCTGTCCACAACCGTGAGGACGTGCCACACTTCGCTAAGGTCGTGACCCGCGACGAGATTCGCGAGAACGACCATAACCTCAACATTCCGCGCTACGTGTCTGCCACCCTGCCGCCGGAGGCTGTAGACCTGTACGCCACCATGCACGGTGGTATTCCAGTGTCGGAGATTGACGCCCTGGAGCACTACTGGACTGCGCTGCCTGGTCTGCGTGAGGCTCTGTTCACCGAAAACGCCAATGGCTACGCGGAGCTGAACACCACTAACCTCCGTGAGGCTGTCGACCAGCACCCTGCAGCTCAGGCACTGCGTGACCAGGTCAATGCAGCACTATCTGACCTGCCAGAGAAGCTGCATGCGCTGCTTGTGGACAGCGCCGCCACCGTGCCACTCAACACCACCGAAGACCAGCTCAAGGCTGGCCTATTCGACCGGCTCGACCCTGTACCGCTGGTTGATGCCTACGAGGGCTACCAGGTTCTCCATGACAGCTGGATCAACACTGCTGCTGACCTAGAGGTCATCCAGACCGAAGGCCTAGACGCCGTGCGGGTCAACGACCCTGTCATGGAGATGAAGACCCGCAAGGGTAAGAAGGAAGAAGTCCAGGTCGGCTGGGAGGGGCGTATCGCCCCCAATGAGTTGGTGCAGGAACTCTACCTGCCGCAGCTCAAGGACCAAGTAACCCAGCTGAGCCGTGACCTAGACACAGCGGTATCGGAGCTGACGCAGCTCATCGAGAGCTTGAGCGAAGATGACAAGACCGACCTGGCCGAGGTACTCAACGATAAGCAGGATGCTTTCACTGCTGCTGCACTGAAGAAGGCCATCAAGGAGCTACCGAAGCTACCCAAGGGCCAGACCTGGCCGGAGGGCAGTGTCGAGGCTGTCATGCTCAGCGCCAAGGCCCTCATCGAGCAGCGTGACACACTCAAGAAGGACCTCAAGGTTGCCGAACAGCAGCTTGAGGCAGACACCTACGCCACCATCGAAGCGCTCACCGACGCGCAGGTAGACGAAGTGCTCACCGCCAAGTGGATCACTGCACTCATGGATGACCTGCGGGACATCCCTGGTCACGTGCTTGCAGGTCTTGCAGCCCGCGTTCAGGCGCTGCACGACAAGTACGCGGTAGCGCTGACCGACCTCGACGTGCAGATTCGCGAGACGGAGCAGCAGCTGGCTAGCCTGCTCAGTGGACTCACGGGCAACACTGCCGATATGCAGGCTGTAACTGCACTGCAAGAGCTGCTGGGCGGTGGTCGTGATGCCTAAGCAGAACGTACCCGCACTGCGGCTGGAGGGCTTCGATGGTGAGTGGGAGACTGTGCCTCTGAACACCTTCACTGAAAGGGTGCAGCGGAAGAACACAGACCTGCAAAGCACCCTACCGCTTACTATCTCTGCTCAGTACGGTCTGGTGGATCAGATCACCTACTTCAACAATCGAGTGGCCAGTGCGAATCTCCGAAACTATCTGCTCGTAGAGAATGGTGAATTTGCATATAACAAAAGCTTTTCAGCCGGACATCCTGTTGGAACTGTAAAACGTCTCGACAAGTACGACCGTGGCGTCCTGTCATCTCTCTACATTGTGTTTCGACTCTTGGAACATCCACCCATTGATGGAGATTTCCTAGTCACTTTCTTTGAAACTTCCAGCTGGCATAGGTTTGTAGAAGCCAATTCCGCTGAAGGCGCGCGAAACCACGGCTTGCTCAACATATCTGCTCAAGACTTCCTGGAAGTTCCCGTTACGCTTGCACCCACCCTCGAAGAACAGCAGGCCATCGGCGCTATCTTCACCAATCTCGACGCGGCCATCAACCAGCACATGCTCAAGCACAAGGCGCTGCAGCAGGCCAAGACGGCGCTCATGCAGTGCATGTTCCCGCAGGAGGGCCAGACAGTGCCCGAGCTGCGGCTGGAGGGATTCGACGGTGAGTGGGATGTCGTTAAGGTAGGAGCAATCGCAGACTCGTTTTCTGGGGGAACACCTACTGTTGGCACAAACGCGTTCTACGGTGGGGACATCCCCTTTATCCGTTCCTCAGAAATTTCTAGCTCATTCACTGAGTTAACCCTTACTGAGGCAGGGCTTCATTTCAGTTCTGCCAAGATGGTTCAGCCAGGGTGGGTGCTCTACGCGCTTTATGGTGCGACTGCGGGTGAAGTAAGCCTAGCTAAGATTGAAGGTGCCATTAACCAGGCGATTCTCGCGCTAATTCCACGTGATGGGTTTAACGCTGCCTACCTAGTGGCATGGCTAAGGATGAACAAGAAGAACATCACTGACACGTACCTGCAAGGCGGGCAAGGTAATCTGTCCGGCGCCTTAGTAAAGAACTTGGAAGTCTTCATTCCACCCACCCTCGAAGAACAACAGGCCATCGGCGCAGTGTTTACCCGGCTAGATTCCCTCATTGCCGCTGAGGCTCAGTACATCGAGTCCCTCAAGCAAGCCAAGACGGCGCTGCTGCAACGGATGTTCATCTAAGGAGCTGTCATGACCACATCATTTCGCTGCGAGGCTGAGTTCGAGGCGGCGCTCATCGACCTGCTCACCCGCCACGGTTGGAGCGATGAGCTACTGCGCTACCCGACGGAACAACAGCTCATCGACAACTGGGCCAACATTCTCTACGCCAACAACCGGGGCCGTGACCTGCTGGGCGATGTGCCACTCACCGAGGGCGAGATGGCGCAAATCATCGAGCAGATCAACGTGCTGCGCACGCCGTTGGCTCTCAACGAGTTCATCAACGGTCGCACAGTCACCATCACCCGTGATGCGCCGCAGGCCCACAACTTCGGCGTGGAAGTCAGCCTGAAAATATATGACCGCCTGGAGATTGCCGGTGGCCAGTCGCGCTACCAGATTGCCGTCCAGCCTCGTTTCAAGACCGCTGATGAGCTGCTGCCGAAACGACGCGGCGACCTGATGCTGCTCATCAACGGTATGCCGGTCTTCCACATCGAACTCAAGCGCTCAGGCGTGCCTGTCTCGCAAGGCGCCAACCAGGTAGCCAAGTACGCCCACGAGGGCGTCTACCAGGGCATCTTCTCTCTGGTGCAAATCTTTGTGGCGATGACCCCGGAGGAAACACTCTACTTCGCCAACCCAGGGTCAGCTAAGTTCAACCCGGACTACTTCTTCCACTGGGCGGATTTCAACAACGAGCCGGTCAACCAGTGGGACGATGTGGCACGAGCACTACTGTCTATTCCGATGGCGCACCAGCTCATTGGTTTCTACACTGTCGCCGACCGGGCCTCTGGCAACCTGTTGGCCATGCGTTCCTACCAGTACTACGCAGCCTCTCGTATCGCTGACCGTGTGGACCGTCACGACTGGGACAGTGGTGACCAACTCGGTGGCTACATCTGGCACACCACCGGCTCTGGCAAGACGATTACCAGCTTCAAGACCGCGCAGCTTATCGCAGACTCCCACAACGCCGACAAGGTAGTGTTCCTCCTCGACCGTGTGGAGCTGGGCACGCAGTCGTTGGAGAACTACGAAAGCTACGGTGGCGACAGCATCGCCGTGGAAGATACCTCCAGTGCTGCCACGTTGATAACGTTGCTCAAGAACAAGCACTCCACCCTCATCGTGACCTCCCTGCACAAGATGAGCAGGGTTAATGCTGATTCCGTCAAGAAAGCCGACCTGGACATCATCCGCTCCAAGCGTGTGGTGTTCATCGTCGATGAGGCACACCGCACCACCTTTGGTGACATGCTCGCGACCATTAAGCGCACTTTGCCGAACGCGCTGTTCTTTGGGTTCACCGGCACGCCCATCCACGACGAGAACCAGAAGAAGCACTCCACCACGACCACGCTGTTTGGCAATGAGCTGCACCGCTATTCAATTGCCGACGGTATTCGCGACGGTAACGTCCTCGGCTTCGACCCGGAGATGGTGGAAACCTTCCGGGCGCATGATGTGCGCACTGTGGTTGCTCTCCAGGAGGCCAAGGCCACGTCCGTGGACGAGGCTCTGGCGGACCCCAAGAAGGCGGCTGTCTACTACAAGTTTATGGACAAGGACCAGGTCCCGATGGCCAGCGTCTATGAGACAGACACCGACAGTGGTACCAAGCGTGTCGCCAAGGGTATCGAAGACTACCTGCCTATCACTCAGTACCGTCAAGACAACCACCGCCAGGCGGTTGCCCGCGACATTAACGAGCACTGGGCACAGTTGAGTCGGGGCAGTATGTTCCATGCCATCCTGGCGACCTCCAGCATCCCTGAAGCAGTGGAGTACTACCGCATCTTCAAGGCGCAGTACCCGCACATTAAGGTCACGGCGCTGTTTGATCCTAATATCGACAACACTGGTGACAGTCAGCTGTTCAAGGAAGACGGTTTGCTGGAGATTCTCCGCGACTACAACGCTGCCTATGGCCAGCACTTCACCATGCCGACTCACGATGAGTTTAAGAAGGATGTTTCCAAGCGCCTGGCCCACAAGGCGCCCTACAACACCAAGGCCTTCCTCGATGACCGTAGCCAGCACATTGACCTACTCATCGTGGTGGACCAGATGCTCACCGGCTTCGACTCCAAGTGGCTCAGCACCCTCTACATGGACAAGGTTATCGAATACGAGTCCATTATCCAGGCCTTTTCACGCACCAACCGCATCTTCGGCCCGGAAAAGCCGTTCGGTTCCATCCGCTACTACCGCAAGCCACACACGATGAAGAACAACATCGACCGTGCGGTGAAGCTGTATTCAGGTGACAAGCCTTTCGGCCTGTTCGTGGACCACCTCGACGAGCACCTTAAGGCCATCAATGAATGTTTTGAGATCATTACAGTGCTGTTCACTGACCCGGCGACCGGCCAGACGGACTTCTCGAAGCTGCCCGATTCTGAGGCTGACCAGGGCGAGTTCGCCAAGACCTTCAATCGGATGTACCGCGAACTCCAGGCAGCACAGGTGCAGGGCTTTACCTGGGAGAAGGACACCTACTACTTCGATGCACTCCCTGAACCTATCGTGGTAACGCTCACCGAGGACGTCTTCACCACATTGCTCACCCGTTACAAGGAACTTGGCAAGGAGGGAGGCGATCCAACTGACCCACCCGGTGGGGCAGATGACGCGCCCTTCGATATTGACGTGCACATCACGCACATCGACACCGACCGCATCGATGCCGAGTACCTCAACAGCAAGTTTGAGAAGTACCTCAAGGCACTCCAGGACGGCGTGGCAGAGCACATGCTCGATGATCTGCTGGAGCAGCTACATGATAGTTTCGCCCGCCTAAGCCAAGACGACCAGCGCTACGCTAACCGTTGGCTGCATGATCTCCAGGCAGGCGACGTGGCCCTGCAACCGGGCAAGACAGTGCAGGACTACATCAACGAGTACCGCATCACCGAGCGTGACCGGCAGCTGGCACGTCTTCATGAGCGACTGGGGCTGGATACGGGACTATTGCGCCGAATACTCGACAGCCGTGTTACGGCAGCAACCATCAACGAGTACGGGCGTTTCGATGACCTCAAGGCATCCATTGACCTCGACTTGGCTACCGCCTACTTCACCGAGGTCACTGGCGCACCAGTGTCGAAGTTCAAGGTTCGTGCGATGCTGGACAAGCTCCTGCGCACCTACATCATCGATGGCGTGCTGCCTGCTGACCTCACGGTGACCGAGGAAGAGCTGACAGGTGAGTAAACATGCTTATTGGATATGCCCGCGTCTCAACAGCCCGCCAGGGCCAGTCACTCGACACCCAACGTGAAGCGCTCGTTAACGCGGGCTGTGACCCTAAACGCATTTACGAGGACGTTATCTCCGGCACCAACTGGAACCGCCCCGGTCTCGACGACGCATTGGCCTACATGCGCTCTGATGACACCCTGGTGGTCACCCGTCTCGATCGCCTGGGCCGTAACCTCGCCGAAACTGTCAACACCATCGCTGACCTCGCTGAGAGGGACATCAACGTCCGCGTCCTGGAGCCTGCACTCGACACCAGCCGACCAGCCGACAAGGTAGTAGTCAACGTTATGGCGAGCCTGGCCGAGTGGGAGCGGGACCTTCTCGTCCAACGCACCCGTGAAGGTGTGGCCCATGCCCGGGCTGAAGGCCGAGTGGCAGGACCGAAGCCGAAGTTGAGCATGGAACAGAAGCAGCAGGCCGCGAAGTTGGTCGACAGCGGCGAGAGCGTCGCATCGGTGGCACGCACCTTCAACGTCTCGCGGCAAACCATCTATCGCGCGCTGCATGAGGTCAAAGAATAGGATGATGGCACCTATCGATTACGCCTCAACAACGCCTTGTAGTCCTCCACGGGCCAGCGCCTTCCCATCCACACAGCAGCCGCAGCAATGGCTGCGATGGTCACGCACATGAGTACCACGGCACCGAGTGCCCAGCCCACACCTGACCACCACGTGTCAGCAGCCCATGCACGTGACCACATCTCCGGCACAGCCGCAGGGATACCGAGCAGTGATGCACCCATCCAGAGACCGCCCGCAACCACGATCACACCGACACCCAGCACAGTCACGAGCAGCACAATCGACACCACGCTAACCGTGCGATCTTCCAAACGCTCATCGAGACGATCCACCTCCGTCACCGTGTGAGCGGTGGCAGTCTCCAACCGCTTACGCTCACGGGCGACTCCCTCGACACCATCGTCCACCATCTTCTTGAACGACCGCTCATAGCGACTAAAAGTCCGGTCCATAGTCGCCTTCAGGTGGTCGAGGACCATCGGACTCAAGCGCTTCTCGACGCTGACGCTCAGCCTCTCCACTGCGTCGTCGCTGAGACTCAGCGGCCCTTCGACGAGTTCGAGCACGGTCTTCAGCAAGTCGCCCATCGACGTTAGCGGCGCCACGATCCCGGTCACCGACTTCTGCAGTCCCTCGTGCTGGCGCTGAATCGCCACCGGCAGCGCGGCCGCGATCTCCGCCATCGACTTCATCGAGGCCGTCGCTTGAGCCATCGCCGTCTCGTATTCCTTCGTCCCCACTGTTGAACGCTGCAAGGACTCCATGCGCTTGTTCAAGTCCGTCAGTTGCTTCTGATAACTCGCCAAGTGCAGCTCCACGTCCTCGGGCATCCCGACCGGCAGAGCCTTCACGTCCTCGACTTGTTTCGTTAGCGCCGTCAGCTGCGAGGCCAACTTGTTCAGCAACTCCGTGCTGTCCGTCCGTTGCCGTCGTTTGTTGTCCACCATTGTTGTCAATCTCCATTCCATCAATCAGTCGTTCTGCGTGTATTTCATGTAGCCGAGCGCGAAGCCCATCCATCGTGTAGTCAGAGCCGAGTCGAGACCCGGCAGTAGCCGCCTTAGAGCTGCCCTTGCCGTTGCGATCGGTCAAGCGCAGCTCCTTGCCGTCGTCGCCGACCAATGCGAACGACGACCGCTCGCTCTTGCGCGTGCGCTTGCCCCGCCCCTTGCGTGAGAAGGACAGGTGATACTCGAAGGCGATCTCTTCCATCACTTCCAAGCCAGGCTCCACACCACCACCGCCGTCGATGTCGAGGGCAGCGATTACGCGGTCGTCTTCTAACAACTCTTCGATGCGAGCACGGGCAAACTCACGCCAGGTCTCGCGTGTCAACTCCGACAGCGACAAGTCTGAACCGTCAATGTCAACGCCCTTCGCCTGCGCCACCCGCTCGTCGCGCGACAACGACACCGGATCACGACCAAGCACCTTCAAACCGAAGACCTCCATCACGTCGTCGTTGGTCTCGCGGACACGCCACGCGTTGCCTACCGCCTTCGGCGCGGCCCTCCCAGTTCCACGATCATGGTTGGCAACAATGATGTGGTTGTGAACATGTGCGGTATCGGTATGAGTAGCGACGACCACGTCGCAATCAGGAGCCATCTTCGCGGCCAAGGCGAGGCCCGCCGCATGCGCCTTCTCCACGTCCAAGGGGTTGTCAGGGTCTAGTTCGTCGGGACTAAACGACTGGATGATGTTGATCGTCTCGTTACGGCGCTGCACCGACTCCTGAACTCGCGACCGAGTTTCCATCACCCACACCACGGGGTTACTTCCGCGTGGACCGACAACGGAGACAGCAGCAGCACGCACCGAGCCAGCCTTCATAGCCTTCTTCGTTCCGTAGACGGCGTAGATCACGGCAGCGGCAGCATCCCTCGAGCGCTGAACCTTGCTAACAGACACGATCCACTGCCTCCCGCACGTGGCCTACGAGATCGTCGATCACACCGGGGACACCAAGAAGCCCCGGCAGTTCGTCGTCAGACCACCCATTCACGTGACAGATACGAACTATCTGGTTGATGTTCACGCCGACGCGGCACACCTCAGCGACCAAGCGGTCGAGCGCTTCGCGCAACTCCACCACTTCAGGCGGCACCGGAGGAGCCGCCACTTGCTCACCTACACCGACAGGCAACCTATCCGCCATCGCAATGATCGCCAGTCGTACAACCTCGCTATCGGTGACGCCGAGAGCCGACGCGGTGCTGCGCACCACCTCGTCCTCGGAGTCGCCGAGGCGCACTGTCATTCGTCGTCCGTTATTCATGCTTCATCACTCCTCACGCCAGCCCGCCCTGTGGGCTTACGCCCACCTGCCACATCCTGACTGTTCTGCCATCGGTATGCCTCGCTTCGCATTGGCACCTCGCAGACCAGTCAGGATGTGGGGCCAGCATCACCCTTGTCAGACATTCGGCCCTGGGGGCCTCGTCTGCCGGGTGAGCTGGCTAAGGGCGCTGCCGCCCCCTAGAACCCCTGGCTCCCGCCGACATAGCCGGTGCCACCACCGCCGTCGCTATCGACAAAGTCGTGCGGCAAGTGGTGACCGTCGGCGGGGACAGCGTCCGTGGCCGCATCGTCTACATTTGCCACGTCGTCGATGTCCACGTCGTCGACGACGTGGCGGTAGAATTCGGACACTGACACGTGAGCAAACTTCGCCCACTTCGACCGTGACTCGGTGACTGCCTGACGCACGGCACTACCGAGCACACGATCCGCTTCACGAGCGGCCTCCTCGGCTTCAGCCTGCAGTTTCAGCACCTGCTCCTGGACACGCTCGGCCCGAGCAATTGCACGATCAAGCTGCTTCTTCGTTGCCACGATTAAAACCCCATTTCTGGCTCATCATGAGCCGATTGCTTTGTCTGTTCCGACCAGGACCGCGACGGCACCGGCCGATGTTGTTGTGCGCGCTGACGCTGTTGTGCGCGTCGACGTTTACGCTTTTGTTCTTTGCCCTCTTGTTCTCGCCGCACGCGCGCGAGCCGCGCCACGTTGAGATCGCGCGTCACGGAATCCAGGTCCACGCACGCAGCCTGAAATTCCGCATCGTCATAGACGGGGGCAGGCCGGACTGCCTTCATCTCCTTGATGGCCTGTTGGGCCGCAACCACCTTCTCCGGACTAGGCCAATCGGCAGAAGCGATAGCACCCGCGAGGTGGACGAGGAAGTGATCTTGAGAACTCATCACTATCTCCTTAGGTTGTGTGCTTAACGGACGTGGCCACGAACACTGGGGGGCCGCGTGTGCCAAATTGGACGCTCACTTGCACTCACTCCAATCCCGACCCGGCCCCGCACTGTCCGCGAGGACTGGAACGTGCACGCCGTCGGCGGAGGGAAGGGCGACACTTGAGAAGGCATCGAGCACACACTGTCGCACCTCCTCAACGCGGTCCTTTGGCACCGACAGAACAACCTCGTCGTGGACGAAAATGCGGATCCTTCGTTGCACGTCCTCGGGCATGGCAAGCACACCGTGGAGGAATACGTCGCGAGCCGTTCCTTGGCCGTAAGCGGCAGGCGCTCGGGTGTACGCTTTGTCCCGATTAACAGCGACACGTCGACCGAAACCGGTCGTCACATACCCTGAGGTCTCCGCGCCTTTGCGCAGTTGTTCCTTGAAACTTTCGAGGCGAGGGAATTCGAGATGAAGGCTCGACAGCATCCGCTCCGCTTCGGCCACACTGCAACCGACATGCGCGGCAAAGGATCTCGCTCCCATGCCGTAGTTCGCCGCGTGCGCGAGCGCCTTCGCATCCGGGCGACGACCGGGATCACCGAACACCCGCACCGCCATTTCCGTGTGCGCATCACGACCTTCGGCAAACAGCGCCGCGTAGGCCTCATCACCGGCAGCAGCCGCCATGCAGCGAGCATCAATCTGCGACAGGTCGACAGACAGCAACCGCTCGCCCGGCTCGGGCAGGATCATCGCCCGCTGCGCAAGCAAGCGCTCACCACGCGAGCCAAAGATCGTCATGCCCGGCTTCGTCGTACTCAACCGACCCGTGGCTTGCGACGGCTGGATGGACGGGAACACCCGATCACTGCGCAGGTACTTCTTCACCGTCTTCGCCGGGCTGCGCGTCTCCAATAGCGCCACCATGTTCTCGCAGACTTCGACGACCTCACGCGAGTCAGAGTGCTGCTCGGCAAGCTCACTGAAGGCGTCTTTTGTCGTTGTCGGCGCACCCGTCTTCGTCAACGGTAGCTGGGCCCCGTAACGCTGAAGGTAGGACTGAATAGCTTCTTTACCGGCCTTCGTCGCCCACGGGGCCTTACCCTCATCCGGGATGCCGACGGTATTGACGAGCCAGCCACGGATGCCGTTTTTCACTGTGTCTTCGTCGGCCAGCGTTTCTTCAACGAGATCGACATCGACGCGGATACCCCGCGACTCAACGCCAGCCAGCACGCGAGCGACCTCATGCTCATAGGCCACGTACTCCGCATCCGGTACACGCTTCACGAGCGCACAGTGGACATCTGCCGTGGCACGCACATCCTGTCGGGCGTACGCAACATACTGCGGATCATCGACTGGAATCTGGTCGAAACCACCGTGCTGGCTGGCCAGAGCCTTCAGCGCCGTGTCACCATCGGCCAGCAACTTACCGCCGAGACCGAGGCGGGTAGCCACAGCGTCGAGGTGGTACTTCTTTCCCGTCGTGGGAGGGTCCACGAGACGGGCAAGCACGAGAGTGTCCTCGACGCGCTGCTCGGGCGACGGAGCAAAGCCATATAGGCGCTCCAGCGCAGGGAGATCGAAATGTGTGATGTTGTGCCCGACAATCGTGCCCGCGTTTCGCAGAACCGGCAGCAGCTCACCGGCGATGTCCGTCGTTGTCCTGATCTCGCCACCATCCACCTGATACGCCGCCAAGCGAACCCACGCAGGGTCATCGGTCGTGTGCAACCCATCGGCGCTAGCGGTCTCCAGGTCGAATACCACCGTGGATGCGCCAGTGTTGTCGGCATCGACAGCACTACCGCCAGGTGCAGGAGGGGGAGTGGGGCTACCACCGTCCGGGTCGTTGAGGCCGCCAGGACCACCACCGTTCCCGTCCGGGCCGAGATAGGTCACCTTAAAGCGCTTCGTGTGGTTGACCATCCCGGCCATCTTGACGACGAAACCAGCAAGATTACGGTCCTGAAGCTTCGTGTACACCCGACCCAACCGCTGCGCGGTCACCTCGTCCAGGGTCTGGATGTCTGACGGGAGCGGGATAAAACCCTGCGTTTCGCGAATCTTGCACTCCACGTCATAAGCACGGAAGGGCTCATCAAAGTTCACGCTCACCCAGTGCAGATGCGCCAGGTCCTCAAGTTCGCTCTCATTGTGCTGTGCCCGCTGCTCGCGCACGCCAAACATGAGGTCACGCCTACCAGCGTGCTCAAGGACGCCACCCACCACGTGGTACCAGTCCTCAAAGCTACCCACCGGCTGGCCCGGTGCCGGGGCAGGCTCACCAGCAACGATCCAGGCCCGGATGAGTGTGAACGCGGCTTCCAGCAGGGCCCGTCGGTTGTCTTTGACCCACACCAACAGGTCCGGGTGTGTGAAGTCGTCGCGAGCTTCTGGGCTCGCCAACGGCGTCTTCATCTCGACCATCACTGTTCGACGTCCAAGATCCTTTTTCACCGCGACGTTGTTTCCGGCTGCAAAAACGCAGGCTGAGTTCTTCACCGACAAGTGCCGGGACTCGCCGAGGATACGACCCTCGTAGTAGGTGGAGGTCAGCATGGCGGCCAGCGACAGGCTACCGATCCCCTCACCGGTCTCATCGAAGATCAGCATCGTCTGACCAGCGAGAAGCGCCGACGTGAGTACCTTCTGCATCTCTTCATCGTGATGGGGCATCTTCTGCACCCGCGCGCCGTAGCCGTGAGCAATCATGCTCACGGCAGACAGCAACAGGCCCTTGCCTGTGCCCGGTGTGTTAGCCGAGATGACGTGCATTGGCGAGGTCTCGCACGACGGGCGGACAAGCAGGGTGAGTACCATGCCGATAGCACGGGTCCGGTCAGCTTCCGTCTTGAACGGGAAGTCGGCGTAGACCTCCTCCAGGAGCTCGCGGGCAGCTGTGACCTCTTCCTGTGACGGGTCATCCGGCACGTGGAAGCCGTCGAGATCATCGGACAAGTCGAGTAACAGGCCGGTCTCTTCGTCGTAGCCGGGCTCGGACAAGACCCTGCCGCTCGGGGTGAGCACAGGCGTCTCCACGATGCCCTCGATGCGGGGATACCGTCCGACACGTGCGCCGTTGAAAACGGTAGCCGCGTCTTTGTCAGACAGCGCCCGAACCTTCGACTTCGTCTGCGTGGAGTGAACAATCCGAATCGCCTGCGCCGACAAATCCACCGCCAGAGCGTTACTCACCGGAATGAGGTGTTTGCGTCCATCACGATGCACGAGACACACGAGTTTGTGGTCGGTGCGAAAAAGCCGCTTACCAGCGAACTTCTCATATACCGCGTTGTCTACCGCGTCCCAGATCTGGTCGTCGGGCAGGTCCGTGCTAATAATCGGCTTGGCCGATCCGTCAGACCCCTGCGAAGTATCCTTCGTAGGTATCGTGCTGCTCAAGCTGGGCCGCTTCTTGGCAGGCTTATCCTCGGCCTGTTTGACCCACAGCTCCAGCATCTTCTCCCGCTGCGCGGGGGAATCAATACCGCCAAGCACATCGTCGATGCCCTGCTTACCGCTACCGGGGAAGCGAACGAACCGGACGGGGCTCGCGCCCCACTGTCGACAGAGCTCGCCGATACCTGCGGCCCCGTCATAGACCCTGCGGTTCCTCGCGGCGTCAGCGTCGGCGACGATATAGACCGGCAAGCCACCGACAAGCTGAAACGCCGAGCTAGGGCCATCATCGCCACCCATCCAGGACGTGATTCCCGACAGGCCGTAGACCGCAGTGCTCTCATCGCTTGCCGACATCACAGCCAGTGCCTGCTTCGTGCCCTCGACCACGAGGACACGGCGGGTCGTATCATCCACAGCCCGACGCTCAATGAGTGCTGGGGTGGGGTAGCCGGAGTCCTTGCTGGGGCCGATGTATTTGGGTGAGCGACCGTCGGTCAGCGTGACAAAGCCAGGCTGTGGCTTGGCCTGCCAGGTCTCACCCTTACCGGCCTCGGTCAGTGGGAACACCAGAGCGGGCAGCGCACCGTCGCGGTCACCGACCCATCGCAATGGATCGGGCAAATCATCCCTCTCCCAGGCCGTGTACGCACCGGACGCCTCGATCACATCGTCGCTGATCGCCGATGTCTGAAGCTCGGTGAAGTGCTCCGCAGAAAGTCGCTGGTCAAGTACAGATTGGACTGGCGCGGAGGAAGCGGAGTGGGTAGCATCAACTTCAGAAGCATTACCCAGATCCGCTTCTTTTGCCCCGTCGCTAGCAACGGCGGGGTTCTTCTCTTCCGTCATGTCTTAGGCACCCCCTACGAGGGATGCCAGACGCGAGCGTTGCTCGGACGACAAGGTAGGTGCAGCCGAAACGAGCTCGTCAATGGCGACATCGATGGGATCCTGGCCCTACCCTCGTTGAGTGGACACCCGATTTAGCGGGATCCGTCCCGCACGAGAGGATGTCACCATGACCGACAACACCGCTGGCCGGCGACCACGGCGAAACTTCAGCCCGGAATACAAACACGAAGCCGCCCGACTGGTCATCGACACCGGACGCACCATCGCCGAAGTCGCCCGCGAACTCGGCGTCGGTGCCCAGACCTTGGGCAAGTGGGTCGCCACCGAACGCGCTAAAGACGCCGGTGAACCCACCGGTGAGCTGGACCTGGATGAACGCGCCGAACTCAAACGACTGCGCCGCCAGGTCGCTGATCTGCACAAGGACAATGAGTTTCTGGGAAAAGCAGCAGCCTTCTTCGCTGCCAAGCAGCCACCGACGAACGGTTCGAACTGATGGCGCAGGAGAAGGCGAATTACGAGGTCACCCGTATGGCCCGCCTGCTGAGAGTGTCCCGGTCTGGGTTCTATGCCTGGGCGGCCAGGCAAGCGAGAGAACCATCGCCCAGACGCCGTGAGCGCGACGACCTCGACGCGAAGGTCCGGACGGTGTTCACCGAGTCCGACGAGGTCTACGGCGCTCCCCGGGTGCATGCCCAGCTGGCTCGTGAGGGGACGGTCGTTGACCGCAAGACCGTGGCGAAGTCGATGCTGCGCCAGGGCTTGGAGGGGATCAGTCCCAAGAAGTTCTCCCCGGTGACCACGCTGCCTGGTGTCAACACCCACGCGATCCCCGACCGGGCACGACGTTGCTGGGACAAAGGCGGGCTCGACCGGTGCTGGATTTCCGATATCACCTATCTGCGCACCGGTGAAGGCTGGGTGTATCTGGCGGCGGTCACCGACGCGCATTCCCGGCGGATCATCGGCTGGGCGATGGACACCCACATGCACACTGACCTGGTGGAACGAGCCCTGCGTATGGCCCACACGATACGCGGTGAGCTGCCCGTTGATGTGGTGTTCCACGCTGATCGTGGGTGCCAGTTCACCAGCGAACAGATGCACCGGGTGTGCCAGGACCTGCAGGCACTGCAGTCAATGGGCCGGACCGGGGTGTGTTGGGACAATGCGATGGCCGAGAGTGTGTGGGCGACGCTGAAGACCGAGTTCTACGACCGGTACACCTGGCACACCCGGGCCGAGGCTCGGCAGGCTGTGGCCCGCTGGATTGAAGTGGTCTACAACCGACGACGGCTGCACTCGTCGCTGGGGTATGTGCCGCCGGTGGAGTTCGAAATGAATCTGTTCAACAAACCTGCTGCTGAGGAACCTGAGGCAGCTTAGTTACCTGTCCACGATTTGCGGGCAAGGCCCATCCGGGCCAACGGGGGTCAGCAATGCATCGAGGTCCTCACGCCGCACCTTGATGCGCGAGCCTGTTTTATAAGCAGGTAGTTTGCCCTGGGCAATCCACATGCGAAGTGTTGAGTAGGCGCCGTAACCTTCTTCTACGGCTTCTTGAAGAGTGACTAGAGGAGCACTCATGAAAAAACTCCAGACAGCTTGAACTGTCCGGAGAGGGGTGCTTTCCCGGCTTGTCACCCAGGCGGCCTGAAGAACCGTGCGCAGCTCGCCAGCGGGGGGAGACCCCGCCATCGCTTTACAGGAGCGCTAACTCCCTACCTGGCCTCTTTCACTGCCTGGCGTGCCGCTCCAGGACTTACGCAATGTTTTCATTCTCGTCGGAGGATTACCGGTGCTACCCGTTCGGTGTGCTACACCGTGGTAGGAGATCTCATTGCTCCCATCCACCCTCGGGGTTATCCCCGCTCCAGCGACTCGCATACCGTCACCGAAGTGCTAGCGACAACATTACCAACATGCAGCGCCCAGCGTCAATAGGTAGTGCTGATAGGCGGTGCCGGTGCTTGCGGCATGGGGGCGTTAGGGGGATCGGGGGCCATTTTCGGCCCCTCTATGAATTTTCGGAAAAACACATTAGTGGGTAGAGGCCCAATATCGCACTGATAGTTGTTGCATCCCCAGTAATACGTTTTTCCGGATTTCTACGTTTTGAGTGAAAACATCCCCCTGATCCCCCGTGCAGTGCTGATTTGCCCCCCCAAGTGGTACCAACAACCCATGTTCGTTTAAATCCGAGTTCCTCCGGTCCGTGGTCACCAGCTTCGCGCACCATCATCCGCCGAGCGAACTGAACTTCGTGCTCGTCGACTTCAAGGGAGGGGCAGCATTCTCCGGAATGGAGCGTCTGCCCCACACATCAGCGGTGATCACCAACCTTTCGGAGGAGGCGTTGCTCGTCGACCGGATGAAGGACGCCCTGCTCGGCGAGATGCACCGGCGGCAGGAGAAGCTCCGGGCGGCGGGAATGACCACGGCCACGGACTTCAACGGCACCAGCCCCGGGGAGATGCCGTCGCTGCTGGTCGTGGTCGACGAATTCTCCGAACTCCTGATTACAAGACCAGAGTTCGCCGAGGTGTTCGCGGCGATCGGCAGACTGGGACGCTCCCTCGGCCTCCACCTCCTCCTCGCCAGCCAACGCCTGGAGGAAGGCAGGCTACGTGGTCTGGAGTCGCACCTGAGCTACCGGGTGGCGTTGCGGACCTTCTCGGCGGCGGAGTCACGGGCTCTCATCGGTTCACCGGCAGCCTATGAGCTTCCCGCCTCCCCGGGGGAGGCGATTCTCGCCGAATCGGCGGGAGGAGCAGGTCAGATACGCTTCAGATCCGCCTATGTGTCCGGGCCGCAGACTCCGGCGGACCGGGGACCGGTCAGAGAGCTGGGGGCCGGGCAGGAATCGACGGGAACGGTGATGGAACTGGTCATCGACCGTCTCGCGGGGCCCAACCTCAACCCGATCTGGCTGGAACCGTTGCCTGTCGACCTGCCGGCCAGTCTGCTGCTCGGAGAAAACCGAACCTGGGGTACCGGAACCGACGGTACGGGCCCGGATCTCCGACCGGTACCTGTCGGTCTGGAAGACCTTCCCTTCGACGGTGTGCAGAAACCCTGTGAAGTTGACCTGCGACGACGCCACTGGGCGGTCGTCGGATCACCGGGGACCGGGAAAACAACCGTGCTGCGGACGTTGACTGTCGGTCTCGTCCTCGGCAACCCGGGAGTGGTCGTCTACGTCTTCGACCCGGGTGGTTCACTGGCCGGTCTGGCCCGGTTGCCGCAAGTTGCTGCGGTTGTCGGGGTTGATCTGGTCGACAGAATGTTCGATGAGCTTGAGCAGGATCCTCCGGAAGGGGTCACCCACCGGATACTGCTGGTGGACGGGGTCGACGCTCTCGGGGAGGCAGACAGGCGGCTTTCCGCACTCGTCGCAGGGGGTCTGGAGAGAGGGGTCCATGTCGTCGTCACCGCACTGCGGTGGACCTTCCGGCCCAGTCTGCGTGACCTGCTCGTCGGGCAGCTGGAACTTCGGTTGCCTCCGGGAGAGTCCAACCACAGGGACATCCAACGCAGTCTTCCGGATGCCCCGGGCAGGGGTGTGTCCTGGACCGGACATCAGGTACAGATGGCGTGGTCGGACGCTGAAGCCGTGGAACACGCCCGCCGCGTCAGCGCGGCCCGTGGGGACACCGTCAGAACCATGCGGGTACTGCCGGCGTCAGTCACCTACCGTGCCGTGGTGGCAGAGGCTTCGGAGGCGGTGGAAACTGCGGAAGCGGTGGAGAGACGGGGAGACGGACACGGTGATGACAGGCGTACGGACGGGGTTCTCCTCGGGCTCGGAGGCGCCGACCTGGGACCGGTGTACTGGGATCTGCGGACCCTGCCTCATCTGACTGTGGCGGGGAGATCAGGTTCCGGGGCGACGACCGCCCTGCGCACTGTGGTCACCGATCTTGCAACCCGGAACCTTCACCGCTCCGACCAGGTTGAGCTGCTGGTGACCGACGTTCGAAGAGGACTCCTAGGCCTTCCCGGATACCGGTCCCCGGTGGGCTTCGTCACTGAACTGGAGCAGGTGACGGCCGTCCTCACCGCAAGGATTCCCGGCGACGTCACCGAGCTGAGTCCGGAGTCCCTGAGAAACCGGAGCTGGTGGTCCGGACCCGACTACATTGTCGTCGTCGACGACCTGGACCACTCCACGGAGCTGGCCGCGGCGCTGGAAACAGTCGTCCCGTTGCTCCCGTACGCCGCAGACATCGGCCTGCATCTGGTCACCGCCAGACGGAGCGCTGTGCTGGGCCGCAGCACCTACACACCCCTGTTCCAGGGCATCCGCGACAGTACAGCCTGGATCCTGTTGTCCGCGCCGCGAGAGGACGGGCCAGTCGCAGGACAGGCCCTGTGTCCCCGGCCACCGGGACGCGGACTCCTCGTACAGAACACGGTGGAGGAGCTGCAGATCGCCGTCACCGGAACGGGCGACATCCCCGGGGCAGACCGGAGTTCAGCGGACCGGCGGTCGGAACAGGAACCGGAAACAGAAGGGAAGGACGAGCATGTCTGAACAGTGTCCGTCCGGAGCCACAGGGTCGCAGACCGGGACAGTCTTCCGGGCACTGGCACTGGTGGAATCAGGGATCCTGGTCAACGGATCGGCCGTGACTGACCTGCTCAGCGGATTCACCGTCAGTGGTGACATCGACGGCACGGCCGTCAGTGGTGACATCGACGGCACGGCCGTCAGTGGTGACATCGACGGCACGGCCGTCAGCGCCGGTGCTGTGCCTCGTGACTCACCGGAATGGAGGAGAACCGGTATAGCGCTGACCCGGCTGGAGGCGGTGCGGGAACTGGTGTCGGAGGTTCTCACGGCCCGCGCCGCCGACCCCGAGTTGACCAGTCCCAACCCACTTGTCCCACGGACCAGGTTCCCCTGGGGAGTGGGAGAACCCCACACCGACATCATCGTCGTCGGAGATGAGGCAGCGGTCACGGCGTCCTACCTGAGATCGGTCGGGTTGCGCGCCAGGGTCGTGGACCCCACCGACGCCGTGAAAATCGCCGCGGACCTGGCGATGGCACGCGCCGAACTCGAGGAAATCGAGGCCTCCGTCTCCGATGGATCGCGCTCCGGCAGCAGGTCCGCCGACCGGGACACCGCACACGTCCGCCCGGCTTACCTGTCCAGACCGTCAGACCCGGATGTCAGCGTCGACGACGGGAGTGCCGGACACCGTGTGCGGACAGTGGCCGCTGTGATGACAGGACTGGTGGTCCTGGTCCTCTGCGTCTTCGGCGTGGTGTCAGCGACAGGCGGACAGGCCACCAGCGGTGACCGTGCGCTACCGGACGGTGTGCAGACACAGGCAGGATCAACATGGCCGCCGGCGGGAACGGTCGGTTCCACGACAGTGGGAGAACAACCCCGGGGGGACGGGGAAGGACTGGCCCCGACATCTGCGTCTGCTGAAAGTGTCACGCCCGGGGAATGGAATGACCCCGTCCGGCACGGCAGTCACGGAGACGACCCCCGGGTGTCCCGCGCAGATGTGCCTGTCACCGTGGGACTGGAAGGTTGGACCATCAGTGAGGCCACGAGGAACCGGGAGATTTGGATGTCGGAGGACCCGGACATGAGGATCCTCGTGGCCGCTAAACCGGCACCGGTGGGTACCCAGGACCAGCTGGACGCCCGGATGCTCACAGCGCTTGAGAAAGTGCCGGGAGTTCGCGTGCTCTCACGGTCACCGGTCGACTACGAGGAGTCGACCAGCCGGTCGGTGACCCGCTGGCAGGTGAGACTGATCGACGGCCACCAGGTCTCAGTGGGATGTCAGTACCGTCCGGCGTCCGGTGATGTCACCGCAGACCGTACTGCGGTCTGCGACCGTTTCACGGCCACCGTGAGGGTGGGGTGAGGACGGGGGGACGCGTCGGATCCGGAGCAACGGTCATCGGGTGGTAGAACCGGAGCCATGAATGAACACTCCGACCCAGAGCGCTCCGCGCCTCGGACCAGCACTCATTCGCTGGTGGTCGAGGCGATCGAGAACCGCATACTGTCAGGCGAACTGGGGGTCGGAGACGCACTGCCACCTGAACGCCAGCTCGCCGAACAACTCGGGGTCAGCAGGGCCGCCGCCCGTGAAGCCATCCGGGTCCTGGAAAGCCACGGAGTTCTCGAATCCCATGTAGGTTCCGGGACCCGGGCCGGTACATTCATCGCCGCCACACCGACTGTCGCACTGAGCCGCTTCCTGAAACTGCATGTGGCGCTCAACAATTTCGCGCTGGAGGAAGTGGTCCAGACCAGACTGATCCTGGAGGTCGAGAGTGCCGCAATGGCGGCGCGCCGGGGTGATCCGGAAGTGCTGCACCGTATGGGGGAGGAGCTGGCCGTCATGGACCGACAGGACATCGGCAGGGAGGAGTTCGGGGACGCCGACACCCGCTTCCATGTCGCACTGGCGCGAGGAGGAGGGAACAGGCTTTTCGCAGACATGACACAGGCGATACGCGAGTCCCTGAGAGCGCCTCTGCTGGAAGGCTACCGTGCCCACCTGGACTGGGACGGTCTGCGGGATCTGCTCCAGGAACAGCACAGGTCACTGCTCGAGGCGGTAGCCGCCGGAAACGGCGAGCAGGCGGCGGAACTCGCCCGCGAGCATATACGGACCTCCTACCGCGCGTTGCCCGGTCTGTGCAGTGACGAACAGGAGCTGATCACCGGGGCGGGTGCCCCCGGGGCAGGCGACACCGGACAGGAATGAACCTGGCGGGCACCGGCGGAGTCTAACTGCAGGGACGGTCCCGACCAGGGGCCGCTGCGGGGCAGGGACGTCGTGAAACTGTGACCTCCCCGGCAGATCCGGAACAACTATCCAGGGGGAATCCGTGAGCTTCAGGACAACAACTGACGTAATGCACTCCACTGCAGGCAAGGTGGACAACGTCAATGAGCAGGTGCACGCAGAGCTGAACCGGCTTCAGGGGGTGGTCGACTCTCTCCGGGGAGTATGGAAAGGAGAGGCACAGGCGGCGTTCGCGAACCTCATGGTGAGGTGGAATGACTCTGCCCGGGAACTGAGGAGCGCGTTGGTGAGCATTTCCGAGAACATCCGCTCCAACGCGCGGGCATTCCAGCAGGTCGAGGACGACAACACCGCCGCATTCCGGTGAGATCGTCCGGAAGTCGTCAACAACAGCAGCAGACACGGGGAGTCAATCAATGATCCAGTACAACTTCGCCAAGAAACACCACGACTAGCCGACTGACCTGCCACGACCCCCATCAACCACCCTCAGCACAGGCGACCCATCCCGCACCGATCCCGCAAGAGATTCCACCGACGCCCTCGCCGCATCCTGAGCCCCACGAAGCCAATGCGCATACACCCGCGACGTCGTCGGCACACTGTCACCAATCAACGCCGCCACCGTCGTGATCGGTTCACCGGACTGCAGCATCGACGAGGCGTACAGATGCCTCAGCCCATGGAACCGCCACAACCTGTCATCCAGGCCCACAACCGCCCCCAGCACACGCATCACCTGAGACAGCTGGATCGAAGACGTCCCACGCCCACCAATCCCCGGCACCACCGGATCCTCAGGGCCACGGCCCACACGCCACTGCTCGAGCTCTCGTGCCATCGCCCGCGACAGTGGCACGACCCTCCGAGACCGCTTCGTCTTCAGCCCGCTGTAGACCTGCAGCTTCTTGATGCACTGCCGCTCGACGTGGATCCTGCGCCCCTCCAGATCCACATCACGCCACTGCAGGCCCGACAGCTCCCCGACACGCAGACCAGTGTCCACACCAAGTCGTATCGCCATCGCCAGCCACGGAGCAGGACGGAGCTTCGACCGGCCGGCAACCTTCTTCACGCGCCCGTTCGCGAACTCCCCGCCTGCCTCCGCTGCCCGGCACATGGCTTTGACCTGATCGAAGGTCGGCACCTCACGCTCCTGGACCTCACGGTCCTGCAGGATCGACGACTTCAGCGTCGACGGCACCGGGGACCTCGAGATCAGACCATCCTCCACCGCACGGTCGAATATCCCCTTCATCCGGGAAATGTGCTGTCCCGTGGTCGTATCAGCCAGGGGGCGGCCTCCCTTCCACGGGCGTCCGCGGTACAGGTCGGTCGCCCACTTCTTGATGTGGCTCGACCGGATCTGGCCGACGGGCATGTCCGCCAAGTCGCCCAGGTTCGCCCTGAATCCCTCGCGGACACCGCGGGTGCCGTCGTTGCGTGCCTGCGCTACCCACTCGTCGACCAGCTGCGCGAGGGTTGTTTTCTCGTCGGCGGGGTCGATCCAGGTGCCGCGGGCAAGTTTCACGCCCTGGTCCTTGTCGAAGTCCTTCGCGGCTTTCTCGGTCGTGAAGGTCTTGGAGTGCTCCTTGCCGGAGGGGTCCCGGTAGCGGACCACCCACTTCGGTTTCTTCCACCCGTCGGGGAGTGGGTCGCCCTTCTTCGGCCGTCGCTGGATGCTCACGGTATGCTCTCTTTCGTCTGATGCGTTCGGACATTCTGGCCCTCATCACCCTGCCCGGTGGTGGGGGTTTTCACTGTCGCTGAGCGGTGCGGGTGGCACCGGTGCTCGTAGCGTGTGACGTGTCGCCGGGGCTTTGTCCTTTCACCCGGCGATGCGCGGGGTCGGGACCGCGCTGTCTGTGGGTAGTCCGCCCCCGGTCGCTGGTGCTGCGGCCGGGGGTTTCCTCACATCTTGTCCATGTCGGGCGTGCAGGTCACGACCGCGTAGTCGCCCGTGGAGGTGGATTCGGTGATGACCTCACCGTTCCACAGGATGCGGCAGGTCAGGGTGCCCGCCCCGTCGAGCTGCCCGGTCACGTTGTTCATGAGGGCATCCCACTTCGTGTCGGCGGGAATGTCCTTGGTCCACCCGGATGCCACACCCTGCTCCTGGGCGGTGTTCCCGTTCTGCAGCCAGCTAGCGTTGATCGGGGCACCGTCGGATTCGAGGACGAGCTGCATCACGTTGCCGTCGGACTCGGTGCCGGGCTGTGCTCCCGACTGGTCTCCGGACTCGGTGCCGGGCTGCGCCTCCGGTGCGGCGGCGGCTGTGCTGTTCGCCGAGGCGGTGTCTTTCTTGTCGTCACCGCCGCCGGCTACTCCGGCGATGATGATGATGACGACGATGATCGCCAGGATGATGAACCACACGCGCTTGTAGAAGGGCTTCTTCTTGGGGGGTTCGGGCTGCTGG
The DNA here is from genome assembly GCA_900049755.1 of Corynebacterium provencense. Classification (GTDB taxonomy): domain Bacteria; phylum Actinomycetota; class Actinomycetes; order Mycobacteriales; family Mycobacteriaceae; genus Corynebacterium; species Corynebacterium neomassiliense. The sequence continues at coordinate 736,951 of LT160592.1, read as the reverse complement.
TACGACTGTGCGGGGTACGGCTGTCCGGGCTGCTGGGGCTGCTGGCCGTAGGGGTTCTGGTCGGTCATGGGGTGTCCTTCTTGAGTGTCATGTACAGACGAATGTGGTGCTGTGAGCATTCGAGCTCGTCTGCGAGTGCTGGGATACAGGGCCCGCACCACGTGTAAGCTTCGGCGAACTCTTCATCGGTGAAGAGGAGCCTTAATGCGAATCGGTCAGCGCGGCGTTCCTGTTTCAGGGTGAAGATTCCGGGGGTTGTGGTGGTGTCCTGGTAGGCGGCGTGCCCTAGCTCATGTGCGAGGACTGAGCGGTACATGCCGACGCTCAGATTACGACGTGTGCTGATGGTGCGCCTGTGATGGGTGTAGTAGCCGGGTGGGCCGTCGTCGTGGTGGGTGAGGGTGACGCCGAGGAAGTCGGCGATCACCGCGAGTGTGGTGAACCCGGTGGCGTTAGTCGAAGTCACGTTCCTCCTGGTCCTTTCGGGCGTCCTCGTCTTCGCCGCTGTAGGCGACAGAGCCGAGGGGAAGACCATTGTCCTCACCGTCCGGACGTGGGGGCACCCGGTCGTGCGATTTCTTCGCCCGGCGCTCAGCGAGCATGTCGAGCTCTGGGGCGAATGTCGCGGGGTTGAGCTGTCGCGCGAGTTCGAGGGAGAGCTGGCCGGGGGTTGCTGTTGCCACCAGTTGACCGTCCGAGTCGAGGAACTGCTCGACCTCGTCGTACTCGAGGTGCCCGAGCTCTACGAGTGCCTGGACGGGGTTGATGTCCAGGCCTCTCGAGATGGTCACCAGGTCGTCCATCGACAGTCCATCGTTGACGCGCTTGTTGGCGGTCTTGCGGGTGACGTTGAGGAGCTCGGCGATCACGTCGTCGGTGATGCGTCGGTGGGAGGTCTCTGCGAACCACTTCTTGGTGTCCATGCGGAACACCTTAGCGGGTAACTATCTACTCAGCAAGTGGGGAGCTACGTGCACTTTTGGGAAGAGGGGTCCCTCGATGTGTAACCACAGGGTTGCAACTTCCCGGAAAGTGAGTAGTGTTCGGGACAGCAGCCCAGCAAACGGAGGTGAAAAAGGGAATGCTTCTACTCTCTCTTGACGAGATCGACCGGGTTAAGCGGATGAACCGCATCGATTCATGGACGGCCATGGAGGACCTGACCCACATCACGCGGAAGACGTGGGCAAAGACGGCGAGCACTCGTCGGGCGTCCTGGGACGTGATGGAGGCGCTGGTGAAGATCGGCGCCCGACCTGAGCGGCTCCTCGTCTCCATGTCGGCCGCCGAACAGCCCGCCGCCGCCTGACCCCCACCCAACACATGAAAGGAGGCCCCGGATGCATCCCGGAGCCAACGCCAAGAATCCTACCAACCTTGTCCCAGTCTCGGTACCCGGTGCCGCCCCGATCATGGCTGTCCAGCAGGACGGCAAGGAGTGGGCGAGCGTCACCCACATCTGCAAGTCTCTCGGGATTGATCCGAAGAGTCAGCGTCGGAAGCTTCACGCGAAGTCGTGGGCAACCGAGGTCATGATGACCCTGGTTGCCGATGACGGCAAGGAGCGCGAGATGCACCTTGTGGATCGCCGCACTCTGACGATGTGGCTCGCCACGATTGATGCCGGCCGTGTCGCCCCGGAGCACCGTGAAGCACTGGAGGCGTACCAGGCTGAGGCTGCCGATGCTCTCGACAAGTACTTCCACTCCGGTGGTGCGATCAACCCGCGTGCCGATGAGCACCAGATCAACGCCCTGCTGCGTCAGGCACAGATGCAGATGGAGCTGTGCCAGGCCGCACGCGGACTGATCCACGAAGATCACCTGGAGGCGAAAGCGCGCATCGTCCTGGCCCGTGGACTCGGTGAGACCCCGGAGTTGGAGCCTGCGACCCGCCCGCTGTACGCGCAGGACTACCTCGCGGAGAAGGGCCTGTCGGACAGGCAGCGTAAGGCGAAGGCCGGGGTGTTCGGCAAGAGGCTCAAGAAGGCGTACATCGACCGTCACGGTAGGGAGCCGGAGAAGTACCCGCTGAACTTGTCGAACGGGCAGGTGAGGCACGTCAACGGTTACACCGAGGCAGATCGTCCACTGATGGATGAGGTCTGGTCCACCTACTTCGGGGAGGTGCTGGCATGAGCGCGCTGACTGAGTCACAGGCACAGGCCCTGTGGGATGGCCTGCGGGAGAACCTGCTGGCCGTGGAGGACAGTATTCGTCAGATCATCGCCACCAGGGCGTGGGAGCCACTCGGGTACGAGTCGTTCGCGGCGTGCTGGGAGGATCGCCTGTCCGACGTGAAGCTCAGCAAGGAGCTCCGCGCGGTCGTGATCTTCGCAATGTTCGAGGATGACGCGACCCCGGCTGACGCTGCCCGTGCTGTCGCCGGCGCCGGGGTGCGGGAGGTCACCGCCCTGCAACTCGCCTGGAATCGGGGCATGGACGCCCACGATGCGGCGTTCGTCACCCGGTCGAAGCCGAAGACCAGGCCCGCCGCCGGGGCACCCCGTACCGTCGCCACGACCTTGCAGGCAGGGGAGTACGAGGCTTTGCGCGCTGCTGCTGCGGAGTCGGATGCGTCCCTGTCGGAGTACGTGCGGGCGTGTGTGGTCCAGGTCTTGTCGTCGAGGACGTGGGCAGCATGACCGACACGAAGCGTTGCACGAAGTGCGGGGAGACGAAGAGCGCGACCGGGTTCCACCGGAGCAGGTCCAAGCGTGACGGGCTGTACCCGTGGTGCAAGGAATGCACACGCGCCTACGGCCGCGCCTACTGGGAGGCGCACCGGGAAGAACGGCTCGCCAAGAAGCGCGCCTACTACGAGGCTCACAGGGAAGAACGGAACGCCTACGACCGCGCCTACGACGAGGCTCACCGGGAAGAAAAACGCGCCTACGACCGCGAGAGAAAAGCCTTGCTCGGGGACCTCCACCGTGACCGGCGGCAGGAGATCACCCGGAAGTACGCGACCAGGTCCGGCCGGTGGTCCGAGGCGGAGGACCGGTACCTCGCCACCAGCACAGACCGTGTCGTGGACGACGCCCTCGCGCTCGGCAGAACCTACCAGTCCGTGCAGTACCACCTCCGCCTCCTCCGCAAGCGTGGTGTGCCCCTCGCCCGGGACATGGCCACCGTCTAACCCCCTTTTGTCCCTCTGCTGGGGAAGAGCGGAGGGGCCGCACCGCCGCAGATGAGTCTGCCATCCCTGTCGTGGGGGAGCGGGTGCGCACGGTCACCGGAATGCCGGCTGACCTCGATGTTTGAGAACTGAATCCTGGAACCCGGTCGGGGAGATACGGGTGGCGAGCGCTGGTGTGTAGACGCGCCATGACCCACCCACACCCACGTGTCGTGCTTAGCAGCGGCGTGGAGGGAACGACTGACCGGGGTATCCAGACCCTTGCTCATGTAGGCCAACTGGCAGAGCCGCCGTCCTCAAAAGACGGTGGATGCGGGTTCGACTCCCGCCATGAGTACCGGGGTCCAGATGACCCCTCGGGGGCGGGACGACTGAGCAACGCTCATGGTGCCGTCGCAAGCACAGTCCATGACCCGCTTCGAACACGGAGAGACTGCCGCTGCCGCCTCCACACCAACTCGCAATCAACCGAAAGGAGATATCAGTGCAGACCATTGTCCTGATCATCACCATCATCGCTGCACTGTTCTGTGTCGGATGCGCAGTGTTTGCCTGGTGGTGCAATCACCACTGACTACTGGTTGCCAGCTCTGATTTGTTGGACACGATTCTGTTTGTCCCCCTTGGCGTCAGTCCAACTGATCGTGACTTGACCGGCCCTACCCATGAACCTCTCACTGTCCTGGTCCCGGATCTTGTCCCAAGACCCACCCCGGAGTACCGAAGCAGGATGGTCGCCAGAGCCTTCAACGGTCACCGACGTCACTGTTTCCCCGGTTCGGTTAGTGATGATGTAGGCGCTTCCTCGCAACCAGTCAACATCGACTAGCCGACGCTGTTGCGCCGCTCGCCCCTCTTCGATCTCTGCGAGCTTCGTTTGCGCTGCCGCCGCGATCCGCGCTGACTCTTCTGCGGCTGCCGCAGAGTCGTGTGATTCCGTGCGCGCCTTTCTCGCCTCCCAGGCTTGCCACGCCGCAACGCCTGCAGCGACGACGGCGACCACGACACCGACCAACGAGATCACATCAGAAGTATCCACGCAACGAATCAAACCACATAGGCAACGCCGCCCCCGATGCCTGCAAGCCACGGGGCGGCGTCACTGACCCACCACGAAAGGAAAGGCCATGACCAAGACCATACCGCCCGACCGCACCTACTACACCACCGCCGAAACAGCAGCTCTCACCGGCATCAGCGAAACCACACTGCGAAAAGGTGCCAAGACCGGCGACCCCGGGGCCCTGTCCCTCCGCCCCCTGCACATCCGCGAGACCTGGACCTGGTCCCGCGCCGCCGTCGACCGGTGGGTCCGAGGAGAAACGGAGACAGCGGCGTGACCCCGGAAGAACAGCTCATGAAGTCCATGGTCGACCACCCTGCTGGTCGTCATCGTCGTCCGCCGACACCGGTGGACTGCCTCGGCCCCACCCACGGTGAGCCCGCGCCGGGCACCGCGTTCGACGCGGTCGGCCTCATCCTCGCCGTCTTCGCCGCAATCGCCCTGGTCGCCGTCGCCGGCGTGATCGGAGGACACCTGGCAGGCCCGGCCGGAGCCACAATCACCGCCGCCATCACCACTGTCAGCCTCACCGCATTCATCCGACAGGAAACCCGATGAACCTCCCGACGTCGCGCCGGGATCTTGCGGTCCTGGTCCGCCACCACATCGACCCCGAATCAGACGCGCACACCCGCATCGACCCCACCGCCGGCCTCCTGCAAGCCGCCGGGTTCATCCGCTGGACCGGCGCACCCCGCCGACCCGGATGGGCACCCACCGAAACCGGCATCACCCTCATCAAGGAGACAGAATGAGTAGACAGCTCGCCAAGCATGAGATGGCTGCCCCCGGATCCGCGGAACACCGGAGGATGATCACCGCCTCGAAAGTGCCGGCGATGATTCGAGACCGGGAATCAGGGGAGTACCTGGGACTCGGCTACGAAGATGCGTTCACCCTGTGGCACGAGATGGCAGGGCTATGGGAACCACCCGCCCTCGACGACGACACGCAGGCCATGTTCGACAACGGACACGACATGGAACCCTCCGGCAGGGCGAAATGGAAGCGACAACACCCCGAATGGTGGGCCACCGAAGGCGAAGTCGCCTACACCGACCCTGACCTCCCATTCCCGAACCAGGTCACCCTCGACATCCGCGTCGGACGCGGTTCACGCCGCGGCATCGTGGAGGTCAAAGCGCCCCGCAAAGACGACGGAGTCCACGACAAGTGGAAAGCCCAGGTCATGTTCCAGATGGGTGTCACCGGGTGGCGTGACGCGTGGATCATCCTCATGCCCACCTGGGGTGAGGCACGCATCGAGCAGATCGAATGGGACCCGGACCTGTACGAAGCGATCGTCGAGGACGCCACACACTTCTGGGACCTCCTGCAGGACGGTACGCCGCCGGACATGGGCGGCTCCGAGCACGCCAAGGACATCCTCGCCACCATGCATCCCAGCCCGAACGCGAAGAGTCGGATGGAGGTGTCTGAGGAGACGATGCGGAAGTGGATGCAGGCTGTCCGCCACGAGCAGAGGGCCACCGCGTTCCGCCAGCGTATAGAGAACCGGATCATGCACGCCATGGGGGACGCGGGGAAAGCGGTGTTCGAGGGGTCGGTGGTTGCGACCCGGTCGGCCGGACGGTTCGCGAAGACCCGCCTACCGCACACGGACGAGGCGAAAGCGGCCGTCGCCGCGTGCACCGTCGAGAAACCCACCCTCGACACGAAACGTCTCAAGGCTGAGTACCCGGACCTCTACCAAGCGGCCACCGCCGCACCCTCATTCACATTCAAAAGGAGCTACTGGTCATGACCAACGACCCCTACGGCTGGAAAGCGAAGTACTTCCAGGCGCGGCGCGACTACGCCCGCCTCCTAGAAACGATCAACGGCATCGCGCTGACCGCCGAGTCACAGCTCGACTCCATGCGCGACGTGGACCTCGTGCGAGTCAAGGAGCACTACGACCTGGAGGAAGAGCGAGACCGGGTCCAGAAGCGAAGCTCCGAGGAATACCACGACCACATCGACACGATGCGCAGCCTCTCGCACCTCCTCGCACAAGCCCTCGGCCACCTCCGTGCAGGCCGGAAGAAGGAGGCCCTCGAACTCGTCGGGCAAGCTGCCCACACCGTCAACAGCCAGATCGCCCCTTTCTGAAAGGACACCAGCATGACCAGCACAGAACTCACCACCCAGGCCCATGAGGCAGAGATCGTCACCCCAGACGTCACCGACGACGGTCTCGCCCTGCTGCAGAAGCAGGCTGAGGCTCTCGGAGCAGCCCACAAGATCGCCACAGTCCTCTGCTCGACCGGCATGGTCCCGCAGGCCTACCGTGGCAAACCCGACGACGGGGCAGCCGCGATCCTTTACGGAGCGGAAGTGGGGCTGAAGCCCCAGCAGGCACTACAGCAGGTCTTCGTTGTCCACGGGCAGCCCAGCATCTATGCCCGCACCATGGTCGGCCTGCTCAAGGCCCGCGGCTACCGCTTCGAGACCGTCGACACCTCCGACGAGTCGGTCACCGTCCGCGCTACCAGCCCCCGGGGTGAGGTCGAGGAAGCCACGTGGGACATTGCCCGCGCCACGAAGGCCGGCTACACGTCCAACAAGAAGTACACGACTGACCCACAGGGCATGCTGTACGCCAAGGCCGCGTCCGAAGTGTCCCGCAAGATCGCCCCCGACGTCCTCCTCGGCATCCGATACTCGGCCGAAGACCTCGAGCTGGAACCCCTCCCAGTCCGTGCGACGGCGGAGCGGGTGGACCGGCCGAGGAAGGGCCGCTCGGCTCTGGACCGGGCGAAGAAGAAGCCCGAGCCGGTGCAGGATGATCCGCAGGTCAAGGCCGCTGAGGGGATCGAAGCGGCCGGTGATGCTGAGACCCTGGACAAGATCCTGAACTGGGCAGCGAACCAGGGACTCACCGCCGGTCAGCTCGATCACCTGCAGGATCTTGCCGCGCAGCGCGCAACCGCCCTCGGCCTGACCGCAGAGGAGGCCTGACGTGGCGCTGGCGACCAGCATGTTCACCGGAAACCTCACGAAGGACCCGGCGCTCAGGGAGTTCAGCGGCCGGAAAGTCTGCTACTTCACCGTCGCGTTCTCGCGCAACAGGTTCAACCAGCAGACAAACCAGTGGGAGCAGTTCGACACGACATTCGCGGAGTGCTCGGTGTCGCAGCGGTCGGAGAGGGACGGCAAGCCTGAGGCCGTGGCGCAGCAGCTCAGTAAGGGCATGAAAGTGACCGTCACCGGTGAAACTTTCATGTCGGAGCGTCAGGGCAAGGACGGGACCACGTACCGGAACTACTGCTGCTACGTGGCTGATGTGGCGGTCACCGTGAAGCCACAGTCCCAGCAGTTGTCCGGGTGGTCTGGGGGAGTCCAGCAGCAGCCACAGGCGCAGCAGGGCGGATTCGGCGGTGGGGTCACGGATGACCCGTGGAATGCGGGCCCGGAAGAACCGCCGTTCTAGATGACTGTCCGGATCGTCAGGCCTGGTCGTGGCAGTCACCGTCACGCTGATGACATGACCGCCCGCGGGGTGGCCGGATGGATGGGGTGCGAGGTCTGCCAGCACGGTAGGCCTCTTTTCCTGTCCGCCGCCGCGGCGCAAGCAATCGCGAGAATCCTCGCACAGTTACAGGAAGGAGGGGACAGGGAGGGATGACATGGTTCAAAGCTGACGACGGTTTCTACGACCATCCGAAGGTACTGGGGCTGTCGATGGCGGCCCGGGGCTTGTGGATCACGGCGGGTACCTGGTGTGCGAAGCACCTCACGGATGGGGTGATTCCGGCCCGGCAGGTTCGTGCTCTCGGTGGCACTCCGGCGCAGACTCGAGCTCTGATTCAGCACGGATTGTGGTTCGAATCGGAGGACGATTCTGGTGCTAAATCGTATGCGTTTCATGGGTGGAATGACATGCAACCGTCCCGAAAAGAGATTCTTGAATCGCGGGAAAGAGAACGCGAAAAGAAACGGGAATGGCGCAAGCGAAAAGACCGTGAGCAGGGGAAACGTGAGAATGTCCCCGGGGGACAAGACGGGGGACAAGACCAGGGACATTTTCGTCCGTCCCGGCACCCCGACCCGACCCGTCCCGACCCGACCCGTCCCGACCACCTAGTAGTAACCCCCTGTAGTCCCCCTGAGGGGGACGCGCCTACGGCGCCAACCCCCACCCCGAAGCCACCACCGAAGCGAGGGACCCGCATCCCCGACGGGTGGTCACCGGGAGCCGCCCTCCGCTCCCAGATGGCCGCAGAATGCCCCGGCGTCGACCTGGACTACGAAACCAGGAAGTTCACCGACTACTGGGCCGGAGTGACCGGACAGCGCGGCACGAAAAAGGACTGGGACGCCACCTGGCGCAACTGGATCCGCCGCGCCGGAGAAACCACCGGCACCGCCAACCGCTCCCAGCAACCGTCACACCGCCACGGCTACACCGCGCAGGAGTGGCTGCCCGAAGCGCCGTGGGACTACGTCGACGGCGAAGTCCTCGACACCAAGGAGCTCACATGAACCCCCTCACATACGAGCAGATCGCCGCCGCCGTCCTCGCCGAAATCCGGGCGATCTACCCCACCGGCCGGAAACCAGACCCCGACATCACCACCGCATGGGCAAGGGTCCTCGAGCGCGGCCACATGATGCTCCCCGCCGCCGTGTGGCGTGACGCCGTGATCACCTGGTCCGTGTCCCACTCCGACCCGCCCACCCCACACGACCTGATCACCGCAGCCCGCCAGGTCGTCGCACAGTGGGAGGCCGACCCCGCCCGGCGCCGGGACCTAACCACAAGTGACGCGCCTGGATCTGAGACACAACTAGATGGGTAGAAGAGACAGGGTGAGGACACCGCCGCCAGGTGGGCGCAAGCCCGCGCCGGAATCGCAGAACGGGCCAAGGCCAGGGCCAAAGCGCGGGATGAGGAGCACGCCCGTGTCCGGGCCCTGCTCGACACCACCGAACCGCCGGGTGATGGGCATGACTGATCCGCCACGCCGGTGTCTGCGAGTCGGCTGCCCCCGGCCGCGCAGTGACCCGGACCAGGTGGGCCTGGGCTTGTGCGACGAGCACAATCGCCAGCTCGCCCAGGGGACGATCGGGGAGGGGATGGACCCGACGGTGCGGGAGCATCCGGTGGCTCAGGCGCAGGAACTGGTCGCGGACATGCGCCGGGAGGGGGAGTCGATCAGGGGCCTGGCCAGGCGCACGGGCCTGTCGAAGGACCTGCTGTGGCATGTGACGCGGGGGACTTTCACGCATGTCCGGTCGGAGGCGTGGGAGGAGATCCTGGAGGCTCACGCCCGGCTGGAGTTCGAGCGTCGGCACCCGGTGTGGCCAAATCGGCGCCCGCTGGGGGCTCTCGCGGCCGAAATCCTGTCCTGTGGGCAAGGAGTCCAACTTGCCCTCTTCGACCCGTGAAAACCCCGGTTTCGTGCACTCGTCGCACACCACACACCACACGAAAAACGAACACACTCTCGAATCGAGGAACCATGAGAATCAACTACCAACTGACGAGACCCGCCTACGCGCACCTGCACCGGCCAACCAAAGCACACCCCGACGACGCCGGCATCGACCTCCGCGCAGCCACCACCGGCATCCTCCAACCCGGCGAATGGGCACCCATCCCCACCGGCATCCGCCTCGCCCTCCCCAAAGGCTGGGAAGCACAAATCCGCCCCCGCTCCGGAGGTGCAGCCAACCACGGCGTGACCGTCCTCAACACCCCGGGCACCATCGACGCCGGCTACCGGGGTGAGATCCGCGCCATCCTCATCAACCACGGGCACGAGCCCTGGACCTGGGAGGAAGGCGACCGCATCGCCCAACTCGTCGTCAAAGAAGTCCCACACGTCATCCTCACCGAAGCCGACAACCTCGACCAGGACACCACCCGGGGGACCGCCGGACTCGGCAGCACAGGAGTCCACTAATGGACACGAGAATCACCGTCCACTACGACCATCGGACCCGCCTGTGGGTGTGCTCCCCACCCGGATCATGGCCCACCGACTGGCCCACCTGGCACCGCGCCATGGACGAAGCCAACTGGCACGCCCAAATGCTCCGCGACATGCACCTAGTCCGACCGCCCTGGGCACTCCGACGACGCCTCCGAGCACTCCAAGCCCAGGGCTACACGCCCGAGTGGATCGCCAAGAAAATCCAGGCCAACGTCTCCGACGTCACCACCTGGTCCACCGACCCACACAGTGCGATCAAATCCCCCACCACCAGCCGCCGAATCGTACGCTTGTACGACTGGGTTGATGAGCACACCGGCGGGCGCATCCGAGACACCGGCCCCACACCCGAAGCCACCGCCAACGGATGGTTCCCACCCGCAGCATGGGATGACATCGACAACCCCGACGAAAACCCCGCCGTCACCGAAGGCGCCCTCCAAGACCTGCTAAAAGCCCTCGTCGACCGCATGGGCTCGCAGAAGCAGGTCGCTGACGCCGTGGGAATCAGCACCGGCCACCTCTACAACCTCCTCACCGGGCGGTACCACGAGTCCAAGAAGTGGGAGCGGGCCTTCCGCGACCTGTGGGAATCCCTCGCCACACAGGCAGCAGCATGAGGATGCTCCCGATGGACCGGGCGTGCCTCCAGGAGATCGCCACCACCGGCACCACCACAAGACCGTGGCTCGCCCGCGACCTCACCGACACCGGACTCATCGTCCCCGCCTGCCACGACCGGCCACCGCACGTGTGCACATCCACCGCCTGCCCCGACTACTGGCGGTGGACGCTCACCACCACCGGGCGGAATCACCTCCCAGGAGCACAAATGGAGATCCCCCTATGAAGAACGATCACTGCACCTGCATCCCCTGTCAGGCCTGCATAAAAGCAGATCTGCTTGAAACCTCCAAGGCCACATTCCCCAACGCCCTCACCGGAGACCATTTTTCACTCTCCAACAGCGGAATCTCCCTCATCTCCGGCTTCGGACTCGCCGAGACCAGAAGCGACGAAGTCCCATACAAGGAGGTATTCCAGTGACCCGCAATCGAAAATCCGCGAAAGCCGCCGGGGCCCGCTTCGAGCGGGAAGTCGCTGACTTCCTCGCCACCCGCGTCGACGACCGCATCGACCGCAGGGCCAAAACCGGGGCGAAAGACAGGGGTGACATCACCGGCGTCCGCCACCGGGGCCACCGCGTCGTCATCGAATGCAAGAACACCGCCCGGCCGAATCTCGCCGGCTGGATCACAGAAGCGCACACCGAAGCGGGCAACGATGACGCCGCCGTCGGCCTGGTCGTCCACAAGCGCCACGGCGTCGCAGACCCCGCCCAACAGTGGGCCACCATGACCCTCTCCGATTTGGTGTTCCTCCTCACTGGGGAACCACAACCAGACCGCTACGAATAGGAGACCACCATGACCACTACCCGATTCGACCAGCGACCCGGCCCCTACGGCCACTGCATGACCTGCGACGCTGTCTTCACCACCCCGGAAGAAGCCCAAGCGCACCTCGAAGCCACCTACCAAGCATCGAAAACCGACCCGGAGCTGAAAAGCCACCCCGTGAGAGGGACGAACCTCACCCGGGCGCAGCGCATCCAATCGCACATCGACACACTCGTCTCTGACAAACTCCGCGAGTACGGAGACCTCGACGGGCGGGAACTCATCATGAACGAGGACACCGCCTACGAGGTGGTCCTCGACCTTCTCCGGGAGATCAACCGAGACGACGACTACACCGTCGACGAGGCGATCACCGCCCTCACCACCCTGCGCGAGCCAGACATCATCACCGCTCTCCGTGAGGAGGTGGACGCATGACCACCCGTATCCGTCGTGGCCGCCGGAACATCACCTGCACCAAATGCGGCAAGGACACCAGCACCAGGCACCCGGACACGACCCTGTGCGCCGAGTGCCGCGCCCATGCCCGCCCGCATACCCCGGTCAACATCGGCGCCATGCCGAAATCAGCCCTGGACGACTGGCTGGCAGCAGGGGGTGCACGATGACCGATCCTGTCCACGACCTCGTCCCCGAACCCCGGGACTTCCTCGTCCGCTTCGAAGTTCCCGTGTGCTGCCTGCACCGGGACGACGCCGTCACCTGCGCACTCCAGACCATCACCGACGACCACCTCCTGGAAGTGATCGAACAATGACCCGCCCCATGTTCCGCCCGCAACCAATCCGCCGGCCCCGCTCGTGGCGTGCCCGGATCGCCCGCTGGCTCACCGGACACCCACGACACACCGCCCACCAGACCTGGAGGTACTGACATGACCACGAGCATCGCGGGAGGCGGGGGAATGAGCGCGAAGTCATTTGGTTCTAACCCCGCACTTACCCCCACCTGTTGAAGAGGTGAGTAGTGTGCCCTACATTTCTCCCAGTGACTAGATCGGGTCACACCCATGAGGAGAAAAGACCACATGCACCGCAAAGCACTAATCCTGGCGACTGCCGCCGCCCTGTCACTGACCCTCACCGCCTGCGGGTCAGACGACAACGAGACCTCGACCACAACGACGGCGACCTCGACCAGTCGTGCAGCGACGACGACCAGCAAGACCACCACCACGACTGCGCGCACCACCAGTGACGCACCACTGCCCACCACCGAGGAACCCGCCGCAGCAGTGATCATCCCCGGTGACGACGACGACACGCACGTCGACGTGGACGCCCCCCGCCACATCCCCGACCCGGTGCCCGCGTACACGCCCGACCCGGAACCCGCCTACACTCCGGCGCCGGCGCCCGAGCCCGCGTACACCCCGGACCCGGCCCCTGTCGTGGAACAACCCGCCGACACCTCGGGATTCCAGTACCAGAACTGCACCGCCGTACGCAACGCCGGAGCGGCCCCCATCCACCCCGGCGACTACGGCTGGGGCGATCACCTCGACCGAGACAACGACGGAGTCGCCTGCGCCGGAGACTAACCCCTCCCACTCTCGCCCCCACTGTCGCCCTTCACGGGTGACGGTGGGGGCTTTGTCATGCTCACACCATGCTCCTCGGAGAACTCGACGGACCCCTCATCATCCTCGGCACCCTCGCCGCAGGATTCCCCCTCACCCTCCTCGCAGAGTGGGCCTACCACCACACCCACAAGGACTAGCCATGGACCACCCGGAGATCATCGCACCCATCGCCACCTACACCGTCACCTACGGCCTCGACCAGGACGGTGACCTCGCCACCACCGAAGTGTGGACCAACCACGAATCCGCCACACGCCCCGTCCCCATGATGATCAAGGCCGGGATGATCGCCCTGGCACAACAGTCCCTCACCCTCGACTGCCTCCCCACCCCCCACGATGACGAGGACGACTGACAATGGCACAACGCGAACGCTCCACCACATGGCGGCGTCGCGTCGCCAGGGAACGCCGCCGCCTCGAACACGACCCAACCCTCGCTGTCTGCTGGCTCTGCGGTGACCCCATCGACATGACCCTCCCCGTCGACCACGACCGGGCCTTCTCCCTCGACCACGTCGTACCAGTCGGACGCGGCGGCGACGAAGCACACGGCGAAGCACGACCAGCACACAGACAATGCAACAGCCAGCGCAGTGACGGACGCAGCGCAATCAAACACGCCACCACCCTCCTCGACTGGTGACCCCCAGACCCCACACCACCCACCAGCACACCACACGCAACCACGACGAAACGGAAAAACCATGCGAACCGCACGCCACACCCTCGACCACTCGCACACTCGTTCGCCCCTGTTCGACTGCACACTTGAAGCCCTGGGGGGTGCCTCCCCTCCCACCCAGAGCCCCCCACCTACCGGTATTGGTATCCGCGCCCACGACCGGCCAGCTACCAGCGGTTCCAACCTGCTGCCGGTGGAACTATTCGAACACCGTCTAGAATCGAGACGCAGTCTCGCCCCGTCCGGTGCCGCTACCTGCCGATTTCTACTGGCCGTCGAGTTCCACCGGGGTTCCACCGGGGGCTTCTATCGTGCTGCGCATGGCGGAGAAGAAGCCGGCGGTGGCCCGGAAGCAGTGCGGGACGACGGCCGGGTACCGGCAGCACATCAAGCGTGGGGAGCAGACGTGTGAGGCGTGCCGGGCTGCTCATCGGGAGCATGAGCGTGCTCGTCGGGCGGGTGAGATTCGTCCGCGGGGTGAGTCTCGGGCGAAGAAGTGGGAGCGGCAGGAGGCTGCTGCGGCGGTGGTGGTCGACGGGCCGCCGGTGGGCCAGGAGGGTGATCGTCCGGCGTTCTTGAAGCGTCAGGGCCGTGCTCTGTGGGATGAGATCACGGGCGCCTACGACCTGGACGCGGGTGCGAAGGTGGTCCTCGGGGAGGCGTGCCGGATGCGCGACCGGTTGGAACGCTTCTCGGCCGCGCTGTCGGTGCAGTCGACGTTGTGGTTCGAGCTGGGGGAGCCGGAGGAGCTGCGCACCGGGGATGTGCAGGTCCAGGTGGTGGTGAACAACATGATCGGGGAGGCGCGGCAGATGCAGGCGGCGGTGGCAACAGCGCTGAACAAGATCGGTGTGCTGAAACAGGCCGAGGCGAAGTCTGATGGCCCGTCGGTGGAGGACCAGTTGGCGGAGAAGCGCGCTGCGCGGCGTGCGGCGGCGGCGAAGGCTGCCCGGGAGGCTGGGGAGTGACTGCGTCGGCCGCAGATCCGCGGTTGGTGGTGCCGGGGTCGCTGATGGAGCCGCGGACCTCCCCGGTGGGCAACCAGGTTCCGCAGGTTTTCCACGCGCCGGAGTGGACGTACAGCGTGGGGGAGGACATCACGGACCTGGCGGCGGTGGTCGGCATGGACCTTCTGCCGTGGCAGCAGTTGGTGCTGAACAACGCGATGGCCGCGGACCCGGTCACGGACAAGTTCCAGGCGTTCCAGGTCGGGTTGGTGGTGCCGCGGCAGAACGGGAAGAACTTCATCGTCCGGGCGCGCCTGCTCGCAGGACTGTTCCTGTTGGGTGAGGAGCGCCTGGTGCATACCGCGCACCTTTTCCGCACGGCGCACAACGAGTACGAGGAGCTCAAGAAGATCATTGAGGCCACGCCGTGGATGCTGGCGAAGGTGAAGAAGATGCCGGATTCGAAGGAGACGGCGATTATCTTGAAGGACGGGCGGCGGCTGGATTTCCTGGCCCGGTCGTCGCGGTCGAATGGGCGTGGCCTGCAGGGTGACTGTGTGATCCTGGATGAGGCGTTCGCACTGTCGGCGACGCTGGTGTCGGATCTTCTTCCGACGCTGTCGTCTAGGCCGTCGCCGCAGGTTTGGTACACGTCTTCGACGGGTTTTGACTACTCGGAGACGCTGCTGAATGTGCGTGAGAAGGCGGTGGAGCACCCGGAGGACAACAAGCATCTCGCGTATTTCGAGTGGTCGGCTGATCCTCGTGGTGATTGGCGGTCTGTGGACGCGGTGCAGCAGTCGAACCCGTCGCTGGGCTACCTGCAGACGTGGGAGTGGATCAGTGAGACTGAGCTGGGGGTGATGGATGAGGAGTCGTACAAGCGTGAGCGTCTCGGCATCTGGGCCGATGCCAGCACCGACGCCGCGATTGGTGTGGACTTGTGGGGTCGCAGTTTTGCCACGCCGGAGGCGCTCATTGGTACGAAGGTGAAGCGTCGGTCCTTGGCGTTGGAGGTCACGCCGGATCGGGATCTGGCGGTCCTCGCTGGTGCTGCCGAGCTTGTCGATGGCCGGGTCGTGGTCGACATTATCGCTGCGAAGCCTGGGGTGGCATGGGTCCAGGACGAGGTCGCCCGCGTGGTGAAGAAGCACAAGCCGTACGCCGGGGTGGTCATCGATTCTTTCTCTGGGACGGCGGCGTTGGCGCCGCGGTTGTCGGAGGCTGGTGTGCCGGTGTCGCTGGCGTCGACTCGTGACATCACGTCGGGGACGGCGACCTTGTACGACATGCTTGTCCGACGCGATGAGGACGGGTTCCCTGCCCCGTCGGTGCTCCACGGTGAGCATCCGCTGTTGGATGATGCGGCGCATACGGCCCGGCGACGCCTGGTGGGGACCAGTAAGTCGGCGTGGACGTGGCAGGCGTTCGGGGAGGTTCGGGTGGAGCCGTTGCGGGCGGTGACTCTGGCGGTGCGGGGGCTGGAGATGGAGCCGGTGGTGAAGAAGCGGAGGGGCCGTGTGGCGTGATATGTCGCTAGCTGCTGTGCATATTCCCAGGTGGGTGACCATATTCGCATGACCCCTGAGAAGATCAAGGCATTTTTCGACCGGTTGCTGTCCCGGCTGTCACGGCAGCAGCAGGAGTGTGAAGCGATCGATTCTTGGCTGTGGCCGCAGGAGCGTGGGTTCGAGCTGCCGAGGAAGGCGACGTGGGAGCATAGGGCGCTCGCTGACCTGTCTCGCACCCCCTGGCTCCGGCTCGTCGTGGACAATGTGGTTCAGGCGATGTTTGTGGACAACATCGTGGGGACCAGTGGCGCTGACGAGCGGTTGCGGCAGACGTGGTACGGCAATGGTCTGCAGTCTGCGCAGGTTGGCATGCACCGTGCGATGGTCGCTTATGGTCATGCGTACGGTGTGGCGCAGGCGTCGAAGGACCCGATGCCGCGGGTCCGGTTCGTGTCGCCGAACAGGATGGCGGTCGAGTATGAGGCGTTGGGGGATCCGTACCCGTCGGCTGCTCTTGAAGTCCTGGACGCCAGGGTCGGGTCCTACAGGTTGAGTGTGCCGGGGCAGACTTTCGCGCTCAGGAAGGGTGTCCCGGTTCCTGGTTCTGTGATGGACGGGCTGGTTGTCGGGGAGCCGGCGCCGACGGGTCTGGATTTCGTGCCGGTGGTTCGATTCGCGAATCGTGAGGATCTTGATGGGCGGGTGACGGGGGAGGTCACGCCATTCATTCCGTCTGCGGCGAGGATCAACAAGACCGCCTATGACCGTCTGCTGGCACAGCACTACAACTCATGGAAGGTGAAGACAGTCACCGGGCTGGAGCTGCCGTCACTGCTGGACGAGGACGGCGATCCGACCGATCAGCTCGACCCGGCCGCCACTGAGCAGTTGAAGTTGAAGTTGGCGCAGGATGACATTCTGGTGGCAGAGAAGCCGGATGTGCAGTTCGGCACTCTGGATGCGACCGCTTTGGACCCGTTCGTGAACAGTTGGCGGTCGGACATTGAAGCCTTGGCTGCTGTGTCGCAGACGCCGGCGCATGCGTTGACAGGGCAGCTGGTGAATCTGTCCGCAGATGCTCTGGCCAGTGCCAGGGCCCCGT
The DNA here is from genome assembly GCA_900049755.1 of Corynebacterium provencense. Taxonomy (GTDB): domain Bacteria; phylum Actinomycetota; class Actinomycetes; order Mycobacteriales; family Mycobacteriaceae; genus Corynebacterium; species Corynebacterium neomassiliense. The sequence goes on along the minus strand of LT160592.1, from coordinate 719,564 downwards.
TGACGAAGAAGGTGTTTGAGCGGCAGGTGTCCGCCAGTGCGTCGTACTCGCGGCTGCTGCGGGCTGCCGCCACTCTGGCGGGCTGGTCGGATCTGGCGGAGGACTCGCTGGTTCGTGTGACCTGGCAGGACATGGAGATCAGGTCGCTGGCTCAGGCCGCGGATGCTCTCGGGAAGCTGGCGACGCAGCTGGGGATCCCGGCTGAGGGATTGTGGCGGATGGTGCCGGGTGTGGAGTCCGCTGATATTGAGGAGTGGACCCGTCTGAAAGATGAGGCGTACGAGCGTGACCCGTTGGCCGCGTCATTCTCTCGCCAGGTTGAGAGCACTGTGTCTGAGGTGTCCTGATGGCGAGGACGCATGCCGGTGACAAGCTGACGGAGGAGCATCGGCGTCAGCAGGTGAAGGTGGGGGATTCGCTGGCGAAGGTGCTGGTGAAGCTGTTTGCCCGGCTGTTTGACTGGTCGCGGATTGATGAGTCTGCGGAGGAGTTCGCGCGGCAGGCGGCTGTGGAGATCGCCAGGTACCGGGAGGCGTCCCGGATGCTCAGCGTGGACTACCTGCATGCTTTTCATGCGGTGGAGGCTCCGGATGCCCCTGCCCCGGTGGAGGAACCGTCGGAAGTTGATGAGGTGGAGATTGCGAGGGAGATTCTGGCGACGACTCGGGGGGTGGCGAAGTCTCTTTCTCGGAAGGGGTATTCGGAGTCTGAGGGTGTGGAGCGGACACGTCAGTCGGTGGTGGGGAAGGCAACGAAGCTGGCTGCTGATGGTGGCAGGCAGGTGATTGAGGCCGAGGTCAGGCGGGGGAATGGGCCGGTCGGGTACGCCAGGGTCGTCGACGCTGACCCGTGCCCGTTCTGCGCAATGCTGGCTTCTCGTGGCCTGTACTTCGCGGGGGAGGAGGCTGCGGGGACACTGCTGTACCGGTCGGACGCGTTCACGGCCTCGAACGCGAGGTTCGTCGGCGACGGCCGGTTCAAGGTACACGACCACTGCCAGTGCACGATGGAGCCGGTGTACAAGGTCGACGGGAAGATCAACCTGCCCGGCAATGGGAATCAGCTGGCCGAGGAGTGGGCGCAGGTTGCTGCTGGGCAGGAGAATCCGTGGCTGGCGTGGCAGCGGTGGCGGAATTCGGGGACGCTGCCGGAGAACTACGACGGGCCACTGGATGGGACTCGGCGGCCGGCGCCGGTGCATGGGCAGTCGACGGGGAGGCGGAAGCGGCCGGCACCGGCGAAAGCGTCGGAGCGGAGGAGTGCCGAGAAGAACCCGATGGCCGGTGCCTGGGATTCCCAGCGGTATCGGGCGTACGCCGACGAGCTGGAGAAGCGTGCAGTAGGTGTGCAGCAGGAGATTGCGGAGTTGAAAGCGCGGGGTCAGTCGGATGAGGACATTGCTGTGATGTCCCTGACACAGGAGCACAAGGCCCTGGTGTCGCGAATCGCGAGGTACCGCAAAGAGGCTGAGAAGCTGAGCGCATGACAGGCCGGGAGCCTGTGGATCATCTCAACGCCTGGAGCGAAAGAGGACAAGAAGTGCCCGAGAATCTGACTGACGACAACACTGACGTGCAGGCCCCAGCCCAGGAGGCGGAGCAGGTGGACAGTGCCGACGAGTCCCAGGAGCTGGATGCTCCGGAGCAGCCGACTGGCGAGGTCGACGCTGCCGAGGATGTGTCCGATGAGGCTGATGCTGAGTCTGATGAGGATGACGACGACGATGATGTCGTGGATTCCGCGGATGATGAGGCGTGGCGGAAGCGACTGCGGAGGAAGAACCGTGAGGCGAAGAAGCTTCGTGACCGTGCTGTGAGTGCGGAATCGGAGTTGGCGAAGTACAAGGCGGCTGAGCAGACCGGCCTGCCGCTGGAGCTTGCCGCTCGCTTGCAGGGGTCCACTCCGGAGGAGCTGAATGCTGATGCTGAGAAGTTGCTGGAACTGGTCGGGAAGAAGAGCTTTGTGCCTGGCGCCCCGCCGGCCACTGGTGATCGTCAGGGGGATTTCCGGGTGACACCGGAAACTGAGACCGATCTGGGGAAGATCGGTGCTCGAATCTTCGAGAGGTAAGTGCTATGGCTGCTCCGCAGCATCTCCTGTACACCCCTGGGCAGGTTGCCACATCAATGCTGGCTGCCCTGCGTTACAAGTCCACCCTGGCGCGCATCGTGAACCAGGACTTCTCCAAGGAGTTCACCGCTGGTCGTGGTGCGACTGTCACGGTGAAGCGACCTGTCATGATCGAGAAGGCGCGACGGTACACTGCCGCCGATCGTGCTGCCGAGAACGCCATCACCTACTCCAACCTGCTGCAGCCGTACACCCACGTTACCGTGAGTGATCAGGTGTACCAGGCCGTGAAGCTGCCGGACGATTTCCAGACCTTCACCCTCACCGACATTGAGCGTGAGGTCGTTGCCCCGATGGCTGAGTCCGTCGCGGAGGACATCAACGCGATTGTCGCTGAGGCTTTCGCTTCGGTCCCTGCCGGGCTCACCGCGATCGACAAGGCTGCGAAGGGCGCGATCGTCGGTGTTGACGGGAAGACGTACACGGACATCAACGCCCTTCGCGCCGCAGGCGTGCAGTTCGCCGGCTATGGGGCGAAGGTGTCCGTCAAGGCCGCTTCTCTCACCGCTGCGGACAATGCGGGTGTCCTCCCCGCTATCCGTGCTGCGCACCAGCTTTTCGCCGAGCGTGGCGTCCCGGTGGACAACCGGACTCTCGTCGTCGGGTCCGGGTGGGAGGCTGCGCTGCTGTCTCAGGATCTGCTGACGAAGGTCAACGAGTCCGGCAGCGCTGACCAGCTGCGTCGTGCGACCATCGGCACCCTGTATGGCTTCACCATCGTGGCGGACTACACCATCGATCCGCTCGCCGCGTACGCGGTGCAGCGTGACGCGGTGACCCTGGTGACCCGCACGACCGTCGCCCCGCGTGGTGCAGCGTTCGCTGGCACCGCCAGTGCTGATGGCTTCACCCTGCGGTACCTGCAGGACTACGACGCTGACCATCTGCAGGATCGTGCGGTCACCGACACCTTCGCTGGTGCTCAGGTCCTCGATGCTCAGCGCATCGTGAAGTTGACTGGCACGGCCGGTTTCGAGGAGAAGGCTGCTGCTCCTGCTACGCCTCCCGCCACTCCTCCGGCTTCTGGTGAGTAGCTCTGTCTGATGCTCCCACTCATTCTCTTGGGTGGGGGCCTGCCTTGATGGGAGGAGGCCCTCGTGGCTGACAGGGTGCGGTTGATTGACCCTGCTGATTTGGAGCGGTCCCTGCCGTCTGATGCTGGTCCGGTGGACGAGGGTCTGGCTGTGTGGGTGATTGAGATGGTCAGTGCTGCGGCGCTGGACATCACGAAGCGTCCGTGGGCGGATCCGCTGGATGTTCCGCCGGGGGCGATGGCTGTCCTCGCGCTGGCCGCGCGGCGCCTGTACACGAACCCGGATAGGTTCACGCGGGAGCAGTCTGGCGACTACTCCTATGGCCTGGACGCGTCGGTGACGAAGGCGGACATCTTCACGCCGAATGAGCTGAAGACGTTGGGTGAGTACCGGGCGGTGCAGCGTGTGAAGGGGTTGGGCACGGTCGGGGTGACCCGGGGTGACGTGTGCGCTCCGTCGACCGTGTATGTGCCGGACGGGTCGGAGTTCGGTTTCCCGTGGTACGGGGGTGGATGGTGAGCCTGATCAATCGGGTCGGGTCGTCGCACACGGTCACTGTGGTGCTGCGTGAGATGCGGGATGGTGACCGTGCCAGGCAGGTGCCGGTGGAGACTGGTCGGGTGACTGTGTACGGCCGGTTGCAGGAGTCGTCGTCGGAGGACATCACCGCGGCGGCTGCGGCGGGGGAGATCGGGGTGATGACGGTCAAGAATTTCATCTGTCCGCGGTTCCCTGGCGATGATTTGTCGCAGGTCATTGACGGTGACGGGGTGCTGTACAACGTGGTCGGTGAGCCGAAGCGGCACCGTGGGAGTCGTGCGACGGCTCGTGATGTGGTGCGTCTGCGGGAGGCCGGTGTGGTGAGAGGTGGCCGTGATGGCTGAGGTGTATCCGGACGCGAACAAGAAGGTCGCGAAGATGGCGGGGGTTCGAGCTGAGGTGAAGAAGACTTCGACGGAACTGCTGGCGGCAGTGCAGGCGCAGGCTGCGACGCATCACAGGACCGGTGACTTCTCTGACTCGTTCAAGGAGGGGCCGGCTGGTGGCCCTGACCGTGAGGTGTTCACTGCGCATCCGGCGGCTGTGGCTTTGGAGCTCGGTCACTTTGCGGAGAAGCGGGACGGGACGCTGGGCAAGTGGGTGCCTGGCCAGTTCAACCTGATCAAGGCAGTGAAGGGGATGAGCTGATGGGTTTGGAGCCGGTTCATGGGCGTGTCGATGTGGTGGCCTCCCTGGTGGAGGGCCTGTCCGTGGCATTGCCGGGCAGTGTGGTCCGTGCTGACCGTGACGCGGCGTACAGGCCTGATGTGGTGATGACGGTGGTGTCGGTGGCGTCGTCGCGGCAGTTGGGGGTGCTGCCGGGGGCTCGGTGGGCGGTGTCGGCGACGGCGGTGTTGGCGACGACGGGCCCTGATTTTGATGTCACTGTGACGGAAGCGGAGCGGGTTGGGGATGCCCTGTTGTCGCTCACCGGGGCGGGTGAAGTGCGGTTTTCTAGCGTGAAGTGTGACAGCGAGCCGGTCCGACTGTCACCGCACAATCCGACGGGCGCCGAGATGGTGTCCCAGACTTTCTCGCTGATTGCGAGGAGAGGAGCCTGAAATGGCTGATGAGATTTACCGCGATGATGCGGTGTTCATCCCGGGCCGGGGTGGCGTGCTGATCGCCCCGGTCGGCACCCTGCCACCCACTGCTTCAGAGTTGCAGCAGTGGGTTGATGCTGGTGCTGTGGGTGCGCTTGGCGCGTTCCTGCCGCTGGGCTACACGTCCTCCGATGAGCTGCCGTCGATCGACGCGGATGTCGAGGGTGGTGAGGTCAAGGGCGCGTGGGAGAATAGCGCGCTGCGGACCACGAAGACGACCATCACCGAGTCGATCACTGTGACGCCGATCCAGTGGTCGGAGAAGCCCCTCACTCACCGGTTCGGCCCGGGCGTCATCGATGACGAGAAGGGGCATTTCCACGCCCCGGCGGTCTACTCTGCGACCGAGGTGGCGATGCTGGTTGTCATCATCGATGGTGCCAGTGTGCTCGGCATCGAGTACTACAAGGTCAGCTCGTCTCCTGAGGGTGGTATCGAGCTGGACCCCGAGGCGTTTGCTGGCCTTCCGGTGAAGTGGACGGTGCTCACCACCCTGGTGACTGACGGGACGGAGTCGAAGATGCGTCGCATGACGGTGATCGAGGGGGCGTTGGTGAAGCCGGTGGCCCCGGCGCCCCCGTCGTCTGGCGAGTAGTGTCGCAGATCAGACTGTGGTGGGTGTGACTGGTGCATTCTGCACTGGTCACACCCACTTTCCTGATTGGAGTCCGAGATGACCAGTCCGATGCCCGTCCCCGAATCGGCGCATACCCCGCAGCATGCAGTGTCCGAAGCGTCAGCGCCGGTTGTGAATCCGTCCACCCCTCCTGAGGGGGCGCTCGTGGATGAGATGCCGGCCCTGTCCGGCCTTGTCCCGGAGCAGACCGCGGAGAGTGTGGACGAGGGTGTGGATGCTGCCTCCATGCCGGCTTTCCGCTCGCTGCGAGGACAGCTGCCGGCAGCCAGGTTCCATGTGAAGGCGCAGCTCGCGGCATTGGAGAAGATGGTGCCGGAGGGGATGAAGGGCGCCAGTGAGGATATGGTGCTGGACAAGCTGCCCGAGGTGGACAGGATGTTCCAGGCTATGCAGGATCTGGTGCTTGATCGCGCCGCGGACCGCGAGGCGATGACCGCGTGGCTGTGTGAGCAGGAGAATGGGGAGGGTGCTCTTCTGGCCGCGTTCGGGAAGCTGTCGGAGTCCCTGGGAAACTGATCGCCCTCCACGATCTGCTTGAGTGGTTCGGTGAGGCCCTGGTCCCGGATTTTGCTGAGCACTACCACCTGCGTCTGGTGGAGGTCGTGGAGGAGTGGGACCCGCGTGAGGTGCTGCTGCTGATCCTGGGGCTGCCCGCGTCGTCTCGTTTCCAGGGCCGCTTGATGGGGGAGAAGCGTCCTGGCTGGGATGACATGCTGTGGCTCACCCTGGACCTGCGGAACGCGGTCGAAGCGCTGCGGGTCATGCGGTCCGACGAGGGCAAGAAGCGGGGCGCGAAGAAAACCGACTTCCGCGAGTGGGAAGCTCGCCCTGGTCGCGAGGCTGAGAAACGTCGCCGAACACGGGCGAATCTGGACAGGCTGCGAAGATCTGCTCGCAGAGCGGGTGGCAGGCTGGATGTCGCCCCCTGATCGTGGGAGGCACCTGTGGAGGCAGGCAAGGTCAGTGTCCGCGTCTGGCCTGACACGCGTCAGTTCCGCACGGAGTTGAAGAAGACCCTCGACCGGGTGGAGAACGCATTCAGGGTCGATATTCCGGTTGTGGCGGATGCTGATGGTCTTGCCCGGTCTGTGTCGCAGGCGGTGAAGGTTGCCCAGGATGCGGCGGGGAAGATCGATGTGCAGACTGATGTGGACGTGTCATCCCTGTCTGCGTCTGCTCGTCGGGCGGCTGAGGCGGCGCAGGCTGCCGCTAGTGAGATCGATGTGCAGATGGACGTGGACGCGTCGTCCCTGGCGGGGTCCGCTCGTCGTGCGGTGGCGACTGCCCAGGCTGCGGCGGGTGAGATCGATGTGCAGATGGACGTGAAGTCGGCGTCCGTCGCGGGGCTGGCGGCTGCGGCTATGGCTGCGACCGCGGGGGTTCGTCTGATGGGGTCGGGGATGCTGTCCGCGGCGGCGAAGGTTCTCGTCCTGTCGGGGGCGGCAGGGGCGGCGACGGTGGCAGTGGCTGGCCTTGCCGCTCCTCTGGCGTCCCTTGCTGCTGCGGCGGTGTCCGCACTGGCTCCGATAGCCGCGCTGGGGGCGGCCCTTGCCGTGCCAGCTCTCACGGGTGCTGCTCTGGCAGTGGGGACGCTCAAAGCCGCGTTCGACGGCTTCGGTGATGCCCTGTCCGCGGAAACCGTGGAGGACTTCAACGCGGCGATCGCTGACATGGGTCCGGCCGCCCAGGCGGGGGCGACCGCCCTCCGTGGGCTGAAGGAGCAGTTCTCCTCAGTCGGTGATGCCGTGCAGGAGGACTTCTGGGGAAGCTTCTCCAACATCGGCGATCTCGCGTCCCTGATTGCGCCGATCCAGGGGGCGATGTCATCCCTGGCGGTGGACATGGGCACTGCGGCGTCCGGCGTCGTCGCATTCGTGTCAGCGGGGACCGGCCTGCAGGCTTTCACCACGCTGGCTGAGGGCGGGTCCGCTGCAATGGGCAATCTAGTGTCCGCTGTCGGGAATCTGATCCCTGGAATTGTCGCCGCTGGTGCGGCTGCCACCCCGGTACTTCAGTCCATCACCGACGGCATCAGCCGTGCTGCCGAGGCGTGGTCGGGCAAGATGGTCGCTGCTTTCCAGGACGGCTCCCTGCAGACTTACTTTGAGGGTGCTGTGGCTAAGGCGCAGGGACTGTGGGATGTCTTGTCACAGCTCGGGTCGATCGTCTCCGGCGTGTTCTCGGCGATGTCCTCGGCGGGCATGCCGCTGCTCGGTGTGCTGGGGCAGGCGATAGATGCGACGGACCGGTGGGTGAACTCGGCGCAGGGCATGTCGACCCTGTCGTCGTTCTTCTCGGCGATGTCCTCGGCGGTAGGCGCTGTCCTCCCGATTCTTGGTCAGGTGGCTGGGATCATCGGTGGGACCGTGGCACCGGCGATTGCGGATCTTGTGCAGAACGTCGCGCCGGGACTGTCTGCCCTGATCGACGGTATCGGTCAGGGGCTTGCCGCGATCGCGCCGGCTGTGGCGCCACTCGGTGCTGTGATCGGACAGCTCGGTACCGCGCTCGCGCCGATCGCTGGGTCCCTCGGTCAGATGATCGGGTCCGTCGTCTCCGGTCTGACTCCGGCGATCGGCGCGCTGACGCCCCTTGTCGACACGTTCGCGAGCGTTTTCCAGTCACTCGAGCCGGTGATTTCCACGGTCGCGTCCGTGATCGGTGACGTTCTCGTGCAGGCTCTTTCCGCCATGCAGCCGTGGTGGGATGCGATCGCTCAGGTCTTCCAGATCCTCGCGCCGGTAGCCCAGCAGTTGGCGGAGACTCTGGGTGCGGCGCTGGGCACGGCGATCCAGGCGCTCGCCCCGGTGATCCAGATGCTGGCGGAGGTGTTCGTCCAGCTTGCGCCGATCATCGGGGAGATCGCTACGACTATGGGTGGTCTTCTGCTCCAGGCGGTGACGGCGATCGCGCCGTTCATCCCGCAAATCGCGCAGGCTTTCATGGCGATTCTGCAGGCGGTCATGCCACTGCTGCCAATCATCGTGCAGCTGGCGGCGTCCTTGATTGAGTCGCTGTTGCCGATCATTGTGAGCCTCCTGCCGGTGATCGTTTCTTTGTCAAACACTTTTGCGTCGATCGTGACTGCGGTGATGCCGGTGATCGAGATCATCCTCAAGGTTGTGAGCGTGTTCCTGCAGCTGTTGGCGACGATCATCAGCTTCGTGGCGTCCGCGCTCGGGATGATCGTCTCGTTCGTCGCCGGTGTGATTTCAGGGTTCGTGTCCATGGTGTCGACGGTGATTGGCGCTATCGCGGAGTTCGTGTCCGACATTATTGGGAAGATCGCGGATCTGGTGTCCAGGTTCCTCGGGAAAGTTCGTGACCTGTGGAATAGGGTCACGTCGGCGTTCTCGGAGGGCGTGGGGAAGGCGGTGTCGTTCGTCGCCGAGTTGCCGGGGAAGGCGGTCGCTGCGATCGGGAACCTCGGGTCTCTGCTCGTCGATTCGGGCAGGGCACTGATTCAGGGGTTCATTGACGGTATCAAGTCGATGATCGGGAAGGTGACCAGTGTGGTGTCTGGTGTGGTCGACAAGGTGCGCGGGTTCTTCCCGTTCTCCCCGGCGAAGGAGGGTCCTTTCTCTGGTCACGGGTGGGTGCTCTATTCCGGCAGGTCTGTCGGTGAGGCGTTTGCGCAGGGTATCGAGGACCGGGCCGGGCTCGCGGCGGCGGCATCGGCATCGATGATGGCCGCGACCAGCAGGAATCTCTCCGGCTACCGGGCTGACATCGGTGGCTCGGGCGGGCCGGGCAGTGGGGCTGCGGTGGATACGTCGATCAGTATCGGCACGATCGTCGCAGCGGATCCGACAGCGCCGTTGCGTGAGGTGGAGTCAATGCAGCTGAGGGCAAGGATCAAGGCGGGGGTGGCGTGATGCTGACGGTGACATGGACTGACCCGCGGGGGAAGATCTGGGACCTGTCGGGCGGTACCGAGGGGGTGATCCTCGACCTCGGGCAGGAGGGCCTGGACTGGTCCGGGATTGAGCACACGTGGCTGCGGGGTGACAGTGTTTGGGCTGCGGCAAGACTGTCTCGCGGCATTCACCCGCTCAAGATCAGCATCGGCTACAGCCCGGCGACCGGTTGGTTCACCGGTGATGCCCTGTACCGGCTGATCGACGAGTGGTGGACGCAGGCCAACTCCCCCTTTGAACTGGGAACTCTCACCGTCACCCGCCCCGATGGGGAGACCCGGTCGCGCCGGCTGCGCCTGGCCGAGAGTCCGGACACTTCCTACACCTTCGACCCCGGCTTGGGCGAGGAGCCCGTCGTGGAGGCCTGGGTGCTCACCGGCGATGGGCCGTGGTGGGAGGGGCCGGAGCAGGTCTACCGCTACGACGCTGACGACGTCAGTGGCACGTCGACACCGTTCTACGGGCCGACGGGCGCCGGGTGGCCGCTGTACATCTCAGCGGGTGTATCCGCAGGTGACGCGTGGGTGGCGAACCGAGGTCAAGGGCCGATGTGGCTGCGCTGGACGATCGCAGGACCGGTCGTCAACCCGGTGTTCGGTATTGGAGACGCGGTGCTCGCGTATCAGGGCAGCGTGCTTTCCGGGCAGATCATCGAGGTGGAGACCGACCCGACCATGCGCAGCGTGATCGACACTGCCGACATTGCGCGGCCCTCTCTGTACGAGCAGGTGAGCGGGACCTGGGCCGCGGCCCCGGTGGGTGACAGGGTGCCGGTGGTGATTCGGGCGGATTCTATCGGCGCCGGCGGGTCGATCACTGCTACCGGTCGCGCCAAGTATGCGAGGGCGTTCTGATGACGACGATGTACAACACTGCCGGCGGTCCCGTCGAGGAGCCGTTGTCGGTGGAGCTGGTCGACTTCGGTGGGCGGGTTCTGGGTCACGTGGGCGCGTTCGAGGAGATGCTATTCACGTTCGTGGATCGGGCTGCGGATGTCAGCAGTCTGAGGGTGCCCCTCACTGAACTGACAGCACGTCTGCTGCCCTGCGATGGGCGGACGCTGATCGCGATGCGCTACAACGGGCTGACCCATCTCACGGTTCCGGTGGATGCGAAGGTGGTCAGTGGAGATGATCCGACTCTGGCGATGCTGGAAGTGACCGGGGCTGGTGGGTGGACGCTGCTTGACGGGCAGGTGCTCCCCCCGGGCCTGGCTGACGGGCTGACCACCTCCGCGGCCGAGTTCGAGGTGACCGGGCCGCTGGAAACGGTGATCAAGAGGCTGGTCACCGTCGGTACTTTGCGGGTGAGCCACCCTGTCTATGTGACTCCTGACCAGGGCCGTGGCCCGGAGGTCACTGCCCGTGGGGCGTGGGTGTCTGTGGGGGATGCTGTCCGTGGCCTGCTCACGGGCACTGGTTACCGGCTGGAGGTCACTCCGTGGGTGCCGGGGGACCAGCCAATCACGGACCAGGTCGGAGCGGTGTGGCCGTTCGTGGCCGTGGACGTCGTGCCCTACCGCCGCCGGCCGGGGCTGGTGTGGTCGTCTGAGGGTGGGGATATTGCGAGCTGGGAGGTGTCACGGTCCAGGGCCACGATGACCAGGGTGGTTGCCAGCAATGGTGCCGAAGACGTGGTGGACAGGTATGACCTGGAGCAGCGTCGTGAGGATGAGGGTCAGCCGTGGTGGGCTATCCGTGAGGGGTATCGCAAGGTTCAGGACCCCGCCCCGCTCGGCGAGAACGGGGTGGACCCGTTTCGCGTCCGGGAGAATCTGGAGGTTCAGGCGGCGGTGGCGCTGTCGGAGACCGCGGCGTCGGAGTCCGTGTCAGTGAAGATCAACGCAGGAACTCATTGGCAGCTTGGTGCCGGTGAAGGTGATGGTTGGTATCGGCCGGGCGATTTGGCCACGGTGGTGCTGCCGTTAGTCGGAACAGTCGAGGAGGTCATCACGGAGGTGGAGGTGAAGATCACCCCGAGTGAGCTGACGGTGACGCCGACGGTGGGTACCCCGGATTCGACGGTTCGGGAGCCGGTGGCTGACATGGCACGGCGGATTGGTGCTCTGGAGAGGGAGTAATGGCGATTTCAGTGGTGGGGACGGCCAACACGACGATCGGTCCGTCACAGTTCGCGGACATGATGTCCCCGGTTGCGCCGCGTTTCCTCGTAGGTGGTCCGACGGAGCTTCAGCCGTCGTACAACCAGGGCACTGTGACGGTGCAGCCTGGTGGGGCGTGGGTGTCTGGGGCACGTGTAACTCTGACGGGCACGAACACGGTGTCCGTGCCTTCGGTGTCCTCTGGCTCAAGGTGGGGTGTGGTACTGCTGCGGGTGGACTGGTCTGCGGGGACGGCACAGCTCGTGCATGTGGCCTCGAGCTCGTTGCAGACTTCTGGGACACCGAACCCCGCCATGATCAATCGCATCCCCGGGGTTATGTACGACGCGCTGATTTGCCAGGTCAGGCGTGATGCTGGCACTTCTGCGGCTGGGGTGTTCCGCGATTACCGGATGTGGGGTGGTGATGGTGGCCCGATTCGTGTGTCACAGGCGGCGCTGGATACCCCGGCGTGGCTGGATCTGCGACCCGGGGCAATGATTTCCACGGACCAGGGCACGTACACGAAGCGGCTGGATAATGACGGTACGTGGCGTGCGGTGGGCACGGACTCGAATCCGTGGCGCATGTGGACGCCGACTCTGCGCTTCTATGGCAACAGTGCGGTGAACGGGACCAGCGGTGGCACCGTCGCAGGTCATGGCAATGGCTCCGAAGTGAGCGCCCGGTACCGCGTGGTGGACGGGATGCTGGATGGGTATGTCTACATCCGCGCCGGGTCCACCGGAGCGACCTGGGGCGATGGGCAGATGACCGTCGATCTGCCGTTGGCGTGTGCGTCATGGCAGGAGGACACGTGGAGCATGGGTCACCTGTACACCACCGGGTACGGCGGTGACGGGTCCTACGACTGGCACGCGGAGATGCTGATCAAGAGGGGCTGGACGCGCGGCATGCTATGGACGAACCCGACGATCGGGGACACGCGGCTTGCTCCCTACGTGTGTCAGACGCCGAACGGCGGCCCCGGCACCGGCGTGCCCTACATCCTGGGCGGCTACCCGGTGGGCACATGGACTTTCCACGTGAACTACCCGGTGAGTGAGGTGTGACGTGCGGGGTCTTCAGTGGTCCCCGTACCGGTGGGATCCGGTCATCCGCCCCGACGAGGATCTGAGACTTTCACTCCGACATGGTGGTGACGTGCAGGGCATGGAGGCCCTGGTCGGGGGTGAGGTCCGGAGGTTCGCCCTGTCTCCGGAGGGGGCAGAGCTGGTGATCCCCGCCGACGAGACGGATCGGATCCCTGACCGGACGCCGGTGGTGGTCCGTGTGAAAACCGGTGGCGTGTGGACGGTGTTGACCGAGGGGCACGTAGTGAGGAGGGTGCTGTGAGTAGGAGAGCGGATCCGCTGGTGGTTGATCAGGTGATGCTGGTGCCGACGGCGGGGCCGATGGGCCCGATCGGGCCTGCCGGGCCGCCTGGGGAGCCGGGGCCGGTGTCTGGTGGCCCGGTGCAGTGGCACGGGCAGGGGGCACCGCCTGAGTACATCGAGGGTGCGAAGCCTGGTGACACGTGGCTGGACGTGCTGACAGGGACAATTTACGAGCTGGAGGCTGACGCCGACGGCAGGATGATCAGGTAGGAGAAGACTATGGCGTGGGTGCAGACTGGGTCGATTAAGGGGCCGAAGGGTGACCCTGGCGAGCGTGGGCCCGCAGGTGAGCGCGGCCCGGAGGGGCCGCAGGGGCTCCAGGGCGAGCAGGGCATCCAGGGTTGTCTCTTATACACATTTAGATGTGTATCAGAGCCAGCTACATCCGCTCTGGGTCCACGGGCCTTACTTGGGGCTACGGGCNCCGCAGGGACCGCAGGGCGAGCGCGGCGAGGACGGCGCCGACGGTAAAGGCATCAGCATCACCGGCTCTGTGGCGAGCGAAGCTGCGCTGCCTACGGGCCTGACCAGCGCAGATGCTGGTAAGGCGTACATCACGCAGGATGATGGCAAGCTCCACGTCTGGGCCGGCGATTCGTGGGCGCCGGCTGTCGACTTCCGCGGCCCGCAGGGTCCTCGCGGCGCCGAGGGGCCGCAGGGTATCCAGGGGCTCCAGGGCCCTGCCGGCGAGCGGGGCCCTGCCGGGGAGAAGGGCGCGACGGGGGAGAAGGGCGATACCGGTGCCCGTGGTTCGCAGTGGTTCACCGGCGCAGGCACCCCCGGCACGGTGAGCGGTGCGATCACGGGCGACATGTACCTCGACACGACATCCGGCACCGTCTACAAGCTGGACTAGGGGGGATCATGGCTTGGACACCGCAGGGGTCGATCAAAGGCCCGAAGGGCGATCAAGGCCCGGCCGTCGACACGTCGACACTGGTCCCGCAGTCGGATGTCGCGGTGCCTGCCACCGGCGGCAAGATCGTACGCCGTGGCACCTCGGGGCAGGTCACCGTACCGCACATCCCACAGACTGCCACTGACGCTGTGAGCAAGTCGTACGTCGACGGAAACTACGTCAGTGGCGCGTTCACTGTGGTCACGTCCACCACCCGGCCCACGTCCGCACCTGCCAACCAGATAACCCTGGTGATGTCCTGATGGGCCTGTTTCTCGGCACCACCGCCCCCTCACAGATCATGGTTGGCACGTCCCCGGCGGCAGCCGTGTGTCTGGGCACCGACGAGATATGGCGGGCAGCGCGGGAGTGGCAGGAGATCACTGCCACCACCACCCTCACCGTCCCGGCGTGGGCTGCCTACATCGACTTCGTCATGCTCGGGGCCGGCGGTGGCGGGTCGGGAGGCAACAACGCGAACGCCCACGGTAACGGTGGCGCCGCCGGGCAGTGGAAACAGCTGCTCGGCCGGGACATCGCAGCGGGCACCCCTATCGTGGTCACAATCGGACAGGGCGGTGTCGGGGGCGCCGGTGGCCCCAACTCACCGGGGGCGGCCGGTGGCGACACCACAGCGGCCGTCAACGGTGAAGTGGTCGCCACCGGTACCGGCGGGGCCGGCGGAACCGGCACCGGTGGGGCGGCCGGCAAGTCCCCGGGACCGACCACCCTCACCGTCCCCGAGGGGTACGGCTACGGGCAGCCGGACAGCACGACGTTCACCAGCGGGGGTGAGCAACCGACCATCGAAGCAGCCGGCAACCCACCCGGCGGGGGCGGCGGACCGGGGCGGGGGGCGTTCCTCTTCGGCGCGAAAAAGGGCGGCGACGGAGCTCCCGGCCGGGCGTGGATCCGATTCCGCAGCTGGTGAAAACGTCGCAGTGCGGGCAGCAACCATGACAGGACGGAGATGATGACGCCATGGTCACTCACCCGATGAAACCCGGCACCTACACCGTGTCCAGCGGCTACGGCACCCGGTGGGGGACCTTCCACGCCGGCCTGGACCTCGCCTGCGCGGTGGGCACTCCGATCTACGCGGCAGCAGACGGAATAGTCGTGCAGGGCAAAGACCGAGCACAGGGCAGCGTCTCCGGCTTCGGCTCCTGGATCTGGATCGACTGCCAGGAATCAGCAGGCGTGGACCTGATCTACGGCCACGTCCACCACCCCGGGATCCTCGTCAGAGCGGGAGACCGGGTGACCGCAGGACAGCAAATCGGCGTGTCCGGCAATGAGGGGCAGACCACCGGACCGCACCTACATTTCGAGGTGTGGGGGCCACCCGGCAGGACCGGCGGACAGCACCGCGACCCCGCCGCATGGCTGGCGGGCGCCACTCCACCAGGGGAGAAACCATCTACTACGGGAGGTTCCATGACAATCTTCGGCGTCGACGTGTCCCAGTGGCAGGACGGCATGAGCCTGGCGCAGGCCAAGGCGGAGGGCATGACGTTCGCCATCATCCGCCTGTGCGACGGCACCTACGCGGATCCAGTGTTCCGGAGTCATCTCGATGACGCGGAGACCGCTGGCCTGCTGGCGGCCACGTACTGGTACCTCCGTGCCCCGTCAGAGGGGACCACAATCTCCCAGCAGGTCGATGTGATCGACCGGCAACTCGGGGGGAGGAAAGACCTCGGGGTGTGGATCGACGTCGAATCAGTGAACAAGGAGACCGGCGAGAAGACCCTGACGGGCGCCGATGTGCGCGCAGCCCGCGACGAGCTCACCCGACGCGGCTACCGTGTCCCCGGCATCTACACCGGAGCATGGTACTGGGAGCGCATGCCCGGCGGGGAGCCCAGCATGGACGGTCTCGGATGCCTGTGGGTGTCCAACTACGGGCGAAATCTCGTCGGACCGCCGAAGTCCCTGTATGCCGGTGATGGTGGAGACAATCACCCCGGATGGTCCTACCCCCTCGGCGACCGGAAACCCGACCTGCTGCAATTCGGGTCTCAGGCGCAGGTCGCTGGAAAATCCGTCGACATCAACGCATACCGCGGGACCAGGACCGACCTCGAAGCCCTGTTCAGTGGAATTCGCCACACCGCACCATCTGCGCCCGTGGCACAGATCAGTGACAGTCGACGGATCGAGCTCGCCCTCGACAAGCTTGCCGGCCCCGAGAAAGAGCCAGACGGGACGCCAAGCTTCACCGGGTGGTTCGATGGAATGACGCTCGTCGAGGACGTCAAGCAGATCAAGCATGACGTCTCCGACATTAAAGCCATCCTCCAGAAGCTACCGACTTCCCAGGAGTGACGGCAGGTGGGAGAAATCCGGCAGTGGAGGGATGAAGCTCAGTAGTGACGCTGGGTCCTCCCACACCGGGTAGACCAGCACCGGTCCGAGGCTGAGCAGGGAGGTCCACTGCCCGTCTGGTCGCTGTTGCCAGCAGTCGCTCGTGTGGTCAGCCCGGGATAGGCACCGGAGCGGTTTCCCATCCCGGTACGGGGTGACCAGCACAGTAGCGTCGGCGGGACGTTCCCCCCAGAACGCTGTTTCACTGTCCTGGGTTCCTGGGGCGGGCAGTGATGGTCTAGTCTCTGCGGCCGCGGTTCCTGTGCCGGCGATTGCTGCCACGGTGACCGCTAATGCGGCTAGGGAGCGGGTGAAGCGCATGGTGTGTCCTTCCATGGTGGGGATAGTGGGTGTCCATTTTCCTCAAGCGGAGCACTCGAACTGTGTGTTACCTGTGGGGCTGATGATAGAAGAACTGTGCAGGTAGCGGCGCATGTCGCACACCGAGCGAGCACCCCCCACTGCAAGGGACAGTGAAAGCTGTACGAACCACTTTCACGAGGAGTTGACTTGAGCACTCTCATCCACACGTCGGCCGGGTACGGTGGCCTCGCATCCGGTGACACCAAACCGACCGACAAGTTCCAGGTGAAGGGAACAGATCTGGGCTACCTGTTCACCGGCGGTAAAGGGGCCTGGGTCGGTGGACTCTTCGGCGACACGTTCAACAAGCCCGACCCGCACGGTGCCACACCGGCCGGTGGTGACCAGTGGAGGTCACCGGTGCTCGGGCGCACATCCAACCGGGACTTCCTCACTCGTGGTGCGGTATGGGACAACTTCGCAGGAGCGCCGAACACTGGCGGAAGGGCGAAAGAGATCTTCCCCTACCGGCACGTTGGCGCCAACGTCGGCCAGGTCAACTCCGGGAACTTCGACGCGTTCACAGTCATCCCGAACGACGCTATCCAGGTCCCGGACGGCCGGTACTTCGCCATGGGTTTCCGGGTCCGTGAATGGCTCTCCAACCCGACTCAGGCAATGTGCTGGACCATCAGCAACGCCTGGTTCTGGTCTGACGAGCCGAACGCTGACACCTGGCAGGTCGGCCGCTACCGCGACAATCTGAACCGCTTGTACGAGTGGGACGTGTGGGATGCTCGCGGGAAGTTCTTCCAGAACGCTTCGTTCCTCATGATGCCGAATGACGACAACCTGTACGTCTTCGGCTCCCGTGAGGGGCGCAAGACCGGTGTCGGCACCGAAGCTGACGGCGTCTACCTGCGCAGAGCTCACTACAACAACTGCTTCACCGACACCGAATGGGAGTACTGGGGATGGACCGGCGACCGGTGGGAATGGGGAAAGAACATCACTCCGACCCCCATCCTCCAGCCTCTCACCCCCGGGGGCTTCATCGGTGAACTCAACGTCCAGCGCATCGCAGGGAAGATCGTCCTGACCTACGCTGACACCGTTGCCGGGTCTGTCGCACTGACCGCCGACCGGCCCGACGGTGTGTGGTCTGCCCCAACAGTCCTCGTCTCCCGCGTGCAGTCGGCAGCCCAGTACGCCCCATCCGTCCACCCATGGAACACGAACCTCGAGGACGCGTACTTCCACCTGTCCGCGTGGCCTCAGATCAGCGTCCCCGGTGTCTTCCAGACCTCACTCGCGTACTGCACTCAGGGCTGGCGCGGGTCCCTGGTCTCCGATTCTGGGATCGTCGGATCCCTGTCGACCAAGAGCCTCTCTCTCGACACATCGACGATGAACCGTGACGATGCTGCCCGTGCGATTCAGCGGGTCATCGACGCTTCGGCTGAGGTCAACCCTGAGATCAAGGAGGCTGCAGGTGAGTAAAGTTCCGGCCTGGTTGTGGCGGAAGATCATCTACCTGGTCGTGTTCGCTGCCGCCGTGGTCGCCGGCGCCCGTGGCTGGATCGACGCCGGGGACATTGACGGTCTGGCCGACCAGTGGGCGGAGATCCTCACCGCCGCTGTGTCCCTCCTCGCAGCTTCGAAAACCCACGAGGGGTCCGACGATAAGGCCACGTCCTCCGAGGTCGCCACGTCCGTCGATGCTCTCAACGCGGTCCGGGAGGTGGTGACCTCTCTCCCCGACAGTGTCGTGCAGGCGATACGGGCTGAGGAGCGGGGGGAGTACCCATCTGCGGATTCCCAGAGTGTTGGCGACTACTACCGGAGGTGATCATGGACGGGGCGTTGATTGCTGCATTGGCCACCGCGGTCGTCGGCGTGATCGGCGGGTTGTGGCGGATCCGTAAGGAGCAGCAGGAGCTGGTGGCCGCCCGGATCGCCGCCGAGGCTGACCAGCGGAGCTATATAACGCTCGGTGTGCATAAAAGAAAAGCCCTGGGGTGTCTCTTAGGGGCCGGTTTTTGGCTCCCCCCCCCCCCCACACATATATGGTGGCCCCGTCCCCGCCGCGGATCGCCGCCGAGGCTGACCAGCGGAGCGCCGCGGTGCAGGCGGCGGAGGCGGCGGTGGGGGTGGTGCGATCGGCGATGGAGACCCAGGGGGAGACGGTCACATCTCTGCAGCGCCGGGTGGATGACCAGGGGCTGCGGCTCACCGAGTCGGAGCGGCAGCTCACCCGACAGGCGGAGCGGATCACTGACCTGGACATGCGCCACGGTGTGGCAGTGTCGCACATTGCGGAGCGGGAAGATGCGGCGGACGAGCACCTGGGACCCGACAGGCCGGCGTGGCTCCCCCCGATCCCTGACCTGATCCGCCCTGATGTGGACGCCGCAAGACGGCCACGGTAGGGTGCCCCCTAGGTCCCCACCTTGGTGGGGATGATCCGGTGTCCTTGTCAGGACGGATCTGCTCCCCACTCGCGTGGGGTCGGCCCCCTAGTCCCCGGACTGGGGGGCCTTTTTTCGCGTCCATGTGCCTATGGTCGCCTGCGACATGCCGGTGATCTTCGCCAGCCTGTACCCGGTCGCACCTGCTTTGTGTGCGGCGATGACCGCCTCACGCTCCGCAGCCTTGGCGAGATTCAGCTCGTCAGTGAGCCGCTTCCGGCGTCTCGCAGCGTCCCGTGCGACGGTGAGCCGTGAGCCGAGGATGGCCGGCCACTCCTCCATGAAAGTCACCAGGGCGTCGGCAAGCTCGTCCCAGGTCTGCCCGTCGATGGACAGGTCCAGGACCTCCCCGTCGGCGCGGGTGGCCCGCACCCCTCCCAGCTTGCCGTTGAGGGGCTTGTCCCAGATCGGTGTGCCGTCAGGGTAGGAGCAGTAGTCGAGGGTGAGGGTCAGCCCGGGCAGGTCCACCGTGGTGTGCGCCGGGGCGTCCGCCAGTGCTTCGCGGATCTTCGGCTCGATGTCGTCCCGGTCGGCGATGGTGTCGGGCATGAGGTCCAGGTCGAGGGGCAGGTCGGTCATCATGCCACCGCCTGACGGGCGGCCTTGGCGGCAGCGGTGAGCAGTCGTGGGCGCTCCGGATTCCGGACGGCCGTGTCGAGGTCGGCGAGGATGTCCGGATCGATGTCTTCGCGGGCGGTGGCCTGCCAGTAGCAGCCGTGGGCGTCCTCCCAGTCGGACTCGGCGACGGTGCGCCGGTGGACGGCGTCCACCTTCTCGGCAGTGGACAGGGCGGGGTCCGCCTTCGCTGCAGCGGCGGCAGTGGTCGCCTCATCGAGGGCACGTCGGGCATTGACCAGGCGGTAGGCGGCGAGCACGACGGTCTCAGTGGGGGTGGGGATGGAGTGTGCCATGGTGTCCTTTCTCGGGAGGGTCTTTCCCTCTCTCTTGCTGATACCCATATGCTACAGGGGGTGCGGTACTTCAGCAACTGTAGTAGTGAAGATTCTTTGTGGCGTTTGTCACACCCCCGCACCCCGCCCTCCCGCTACGATGATCCCGTGGGTTGAGCGCCGCCGGGACCCTGATCTGTGACCGGCGCACCCCCCCCTGACGCTCCCCACACGGCCCCCACTGTCCCCGGACGGTGGGGGCCTCTTCTCGTCTCCCATCCCGCAAATATCCCGCACGGCGTCGCGCCCAGCACGCTCAGCACGCCCCACACGCCCACCGCGCGGCACTCTGACCTGCGGCGGAACCGCGACCTGCGACAACAATAAGTCCCAGTACAATTTCGCAACCATCGCTCAGGCGTCGGTGGACATCCGCACCACGAGCAGCAACATCAACAGCACACTTGACCAGCTCAAATCAGATATTGCGCCGATGACTGCGGAATGGGAGGGGGAATCCTCCGCCGCATACCAGGACGCCCAACGCAGGTGGGACAACGCGGCCGCGGAACTCAACACGGTGCTGCAGTCTGTGGCGAGGGCAGTTGAGGACGCCAACTCGCGGATGAGTCAGATCAACACAAGCGCGGCGAACAGCTGGGCCTGACCGGAATTTGGGCCTCAACGGCAGCTCCGGTACCATTTCCAGGGTTGCGGTCACACCGGTGCGCGTCATGACGTGCACTCGTGTGGCCGGTCCGCGGGTCCCAACCGGCCGCCGCGGACGTGACCGGGGCGCACCCGGTCAGGGCAGGGCCGGCAGCTCCACGAAGAACAAGGAGTCCATGTGACTACTTTCCACCCGAAGAGCGGTGACATCACCCGTAAGTGGTATGTCATCGACGCCACTGACGTGGTTCTGGGTCGTCTCGCCACCCATGCAGCGAACCTGCTGCGCGGCAAGGGCAAGGCCATCTACGCCCCGAACACCGACTGCGGCGACAATGTGATCATCATCAACGCCGACAAGGTCGCCATCTCGGCCAACAAGCGTGACCGTGAGTTCCGTTACCGCCACTCCGGATACCCGGGCGGACTGAAGACCATGTCCCTGGGTCGCTCCCTGGAGCTGCACCCGGAGCGTGTCGTGGCAGAGGCGATCACCGGCATGATGCCGCACAACCGTCTCTCCCGCCAGTCCGTGAAGAAGCTGCGCGTGTACGCGGGTGCAGAGCACCCGTTCGCCGCTCAGCAGCCCGAGACCTACGAGATCAAGAAGGTGGCCCAGTGAGCGACAACGAGAACTACGAGGCCGCTGAAGCCGTGAGCGAGGAGTTCGTCGCCACCATCGGTGACTCCGTCGCCGAGGTCGAGGAGTTCGACGAGGCCGCTCCGGTCGTCGCCGACCTCTACGAAGGCCCGATCCAGACTGTCGGCCGCCGCAAGGAAGCAGTCGTCCGCGTCCGCATGGTCGCCGGTTCCGGCCAGTTCACCTGCAACGGCCGTACCCTGGAGGACTACTTCCCGAACAAGCTGCACCAGCAGCTGATCAAGGCTCCTCTGGTCCTCCTGGACCGTGAGAACCAGTTCGACTTCCAGGTCAACCTCAAGGGTGGCGGACCCTCCGGTCAGGCGGGCGCCATGCGTCTGGCCATCGCCCGTGCCCTGAACAAGTACAACCCGGAGGAGCGGGCTGCCCTGAAGAAGGCCGGCTTCCTCACCCGTGACGCCCGTGCCGTCGAGCGCAAGAAGGCTGGTCTGCACAAGGCCCGTCGCGCTCCCCAGTACTCGAAGCGCTGACTGGGCGGGGCCTGTGCCCCGTACCGGCTGTTCGCGGTGGTCCGGTTCTCCGGAACTGCCACCGCACTTACGCCGTCCCGCACCGGACCATGTGTCCGGAACCGGGACGGCGTTGCTTTTTCCAATGGTCCTGCACTGCCCATGTACGGCGGCTCCGGTCGGCGGAACTGCCCGGCGCCACGGGTGTGAACGCCGTCACCCGGAGGAGACTCCTGTCCTGTCGGCCTGTCCCGGAACACAGTCAACGGCTTCGGACCCACTAGACTTGCTGCCCATGAGCAGACTCTTCGGAACTGACGGGGTACGCGGTCTGGCCAACCGGACCCTGACCGCAACACTCGCACTACGGCTGGGGGCGGCGGCAGCGCGGGTACTCACCGAGACCTCCCCGAATTCACAGCGCCGACCGGTGGCCGTGATCGGCAGGGACCCTCGGGCATCAGGCGAAATGCTGGCGTCGGCACTGTCCGCAGGTATGGCGTCACAGGGGGTGGACGTCCTCGATGTCGGCGTGCTCCCGACTCCGGCGGTCGCTTTCCTCACAGACGACTACGGGGCAGACATGGGTGTGATGATCTCCGCCTCCCACAACCCGATGCCCGACAACGGGATCAAGTTCTTCGCGGCAGGTGGGCTGAAACTTGACGACACCGTCGAGGACGAGATTGAGGCAGCGATGCTGGAGCTGCCGGAGACCGGTCCGACAGGTGCGGGGATCGGGCGGATCATCGAGGAGTCCGGGGACGGTCTGGAGCGCTACCTGTTCCATCTCGCCTCGTCTGTGCCCGCCCCCCTCGACGGGATCAGGGTGGTCGTCGACTGTGCCAACGGTGCTGCCAGTGATGCTGCTCCGAAGGCCTATGCACAGGCAGGGGCGGACGTGGTCGCGATCCACAATCATCCGAACTCCTACAACATCAACGACAACTGCGGTTCCACGCACATCGACGTACTCCGCACCGCAGTTCTGGAGAACCATGCGGATCTGGGTCTGGCCCATGACGGTGACGCCGACCGTTGCCTGGCGGTCGATTCCGAGGGCAACGTCGTCGACGGTGACCAGATCATGGCGATCCTCGCTGTAGCGATGAAAGAGGAGGGGGAGCTTCGGAAGAACACCCTTGTCGCCACGGTCATGTCCAACCTCGGGCTCGCCCTGGCGATGAAGGAACACGGCATCGCACTGAGGAGGACAAGGGTGGGTGATCGTTACGTTCTCGCCGAACTCAATGCCCACGACCTTTCTCTCGGTGGAGAGCAGTCGGGTCACGTCGTCATCCCGGCCCACGGTACAACCGGGGACGGGACCCTCACGGGGCTGTCGATCATGGCGCGCATGGCGGAGACCGGGGAATCCCTGAAAGAACTGGCGTCTGTGATGACCGTGCTTCCGCAGACCCTCGTCAATGTTCCGGTCGAGGACAAGGAGAAGATTCACTCCTCCCCGGTTGTCGCTGACGCGGTCGCCGCGGCGGAGAAGGAACTGGGGGACTCGGGAAGGGTGCTGCTGCGTCCCAGTGGAACGGAGCAGGTCTACCGGGTGATGGTCGAGGCGACAACGGCAGCCGAAGCCAAGCGTGTGGCAGGTGGCCTCGCTGCCGTGGTGATATCGGAGGGGTGACCGGCCACGGTCTCCCGGGAGTTCCGGAATCCGGGTGGGGACGCCGAGGGAACCCGCAGGTCTTCCGCGGAGTCTAACAGGGGTGAGCCGGACGCCGCCGGGACATGACTGGAGGAGGGAGACCCGTGGACAGAATGTATGTCGATTCGGACAGAGGGAGGAGAGCTGTCGCGGCCGCCGCTGATGCGGTGGCGCTGAGGCTGGCGGAAGCGGGTGGCCGCTCCCCGGATATTCCCCCGGGGGTGTTCGGAACCGGTCTTGCAGAGCGTCAGGCGACAGTTTTCGCGGCTGTCGGAGCAGTGCAGGAGGAGAGGCGCAGGTTGCTTGCACTCCTGGGCCGGATGCTGGAATCGGTGGACCGTTCCCTGGCCCAGATATCGGCAGCAGATGACGCCTCCTCCGCTGCCGTCGCCGCGAGCGGTCGCGGTGGAGGTGGCCTCCGGTGAGCACAGCGCAGCAGCGTATCGACACCGCTCTGGGCAGTCTGGCTGCTACAGCGGCGGCCACGGGGTGTCCACAGTCCCAGGTTCATCGGATGTGTGAGGTTTCCGAGTACACGAGGGGGCTCGACACGCTCACCCTGTCAGGGAGTGCGTCAGGGACCGTTGACCTGGCCCTGCAGGCGGGAGCCGTCGGTGACTGTGGGGTCAGCGGGCTCGTCACCGAGGCTGCCGATGCCGTGAAGGGGATAGCAGGGGGGGAACCCTGCCGACAGTTGTGCCGGACCGGCGATGTTCTCGCGACAGTCGATCAGGCGTGGCAGGGAGTTGCCGGTTCGTTGGCGAGCTGCGGCGCTTCGATGGAACAGATCACCACGGGATGCGCGGATGCCGTTGCTGTTCTGGTGGACAATGTGTGCGGGCTGATCGGTTCCGTGTCCGGCGCAGTCTCCGGCACGGGTTCGGTTGCAGGGGGACCACTGTCCTGCGAACTGGCGGGAGAGCTTGCCAGGGGTGCCGTGGACACGGTGACCGGACTGCTGGAGCAACGCAACTGCAGTCTTGAGGCTGTCGTAGAGATTACGGCGGGTGACTGCAGCTCCGCAGCGGAGGCGGTCTGCCCGGTTCCGGAGCACGAGGCCTGTGCGCCCGAAAAATGCCCGCAACCTGGGGAACAGGGTGATGCTGACATCTGCGGCACCACCGTCGCAGAGTGCACCGACGGCACCGACGGCACCGACGGCAATGACGGTGCAGGCGGGATGTGCGGGGACGAACAGGATGACACGGTCGCCACCTGTTCGGAGGTACCGGTCCAACCCACCCCTGGTGATGCCGGGGTGCCAGAGCAGTCAGAGCAATCGGAGCCGTCGGAACGGGGCGGTACCGGGACCTCAGAGAGCGGGTCACCGTCTCCGGACACGGGTGGGACAGGCAGCGTGGACCCCGTCGAGGGGTTCGACAAGACCGGACGCACACCTTCCCAGGAGGTTCCGGCTGTCCTCTCTGCAGGGGTGGAGCCCGGAGGCGACGGGGGAGGCGTCGGGGGAGCCGACGCGGCCGGTGGGAACGGAGAACCGGGCAGGGACGAGTCGATGCAGGACAGCAGCGTCGGAGCGGGAGAGAGCTGGAGTCCGGATGTGTGGGTCACCGCTGACGGGGTGCAGGCGGAAGCCCCGGAGACGGCAGGTGAATGGTGAGTGGGACGGCGTGGTACCGCAGTGAACAGAGGCAGAGTCACGGGGCAGAGCTCACGGACAGTCACCGTCGCGCCGTGGAGAAGTACATGGGGTCGGTACACGCACTCAGCGAGGAGTTCCTCGCCGCGTTCCGTGCACAGACGGAGATACTGCAGAAACTGGCGGAGCAGGTCAGCGCCGAGACCGCCGTCGACGAACAGGAAAAATTGCCGGGGGCCGGGCGGGCTGTGCTTCATGATGTCAGCGGAAACCGGGGGCAGCTGCGGCCGCGTGGTGGCAGAACGTTGTCAGGCCCTGAGATCTTCAACGAGGGAGGAAGATAGGACCCGGTGCCCGGAAAACGGGCTGTGCCTGGTGGGCTGACCCGTCATCCGGAGGCGACTGCGGAGACGGCTACACGTCAACAGGTGGACGTACGTCGGATCGACGGTGTCCGTATTCCCGGCGTTGACGGTCAGAGCTTCAGGAGCGCCTGCTGCAGTTTGTCCACCGGATCGCCGAATTCCGGCAGAGACTCGAACAATTCTCTGCGCGTTGCGGTGGCCGTGCCCTTGACAGCGGTCTCCGGGTCGTGGAATGTGGCGCAGTCACGGGACAACGAGGAGTCCAGGGCACCGTCACCGGTGATGAATCCGACCATGAGTGCTCTCAGGAGATCCTGCACTCCGAACTCCGGGCCGGCTCCACCCAGGAGTGCCTTGCGGAGGATCGGTTCGCTGAAACCGGCGGGGGAACCCTTGAGGATGCGGCGGTAGACCACCGGACCCCGCCAGTTCGCAGCAAGACGGGAGGCGTTTCCGGCGGGAACGGTTCCGGGGCGTCCGGCGTCGAGCACCAGTCCCGGTGTCTCCACCCTGCGGGCTGCCCCGTAACAGCTCGGGGTGGTGTCCGACGGGTACACCGCGATCACACCCCGCAGGGACGGTCTGTTCTGCCGGTCCTGCCCGGCAGGCGCCCGTCCTGCTGCGGTGAGCACAGCAGCCCCGGCCCCCATGCCGTGTCCGGCCAGGTACAGGCGGTCCGGGTCTGTGACAGTGGTGCCCGACCCGAACTTCACCCCGGTGAGTACCTGCAGTGAGGACTCAAGGTCTGCAGCGAAACCGGCGTGGTCGGTGACGAAACCGGTCTCTGTGTCCGGGGCAGCGACCGCAATACCCCAGCTGGCGAGATGACGAAGTGTCACATGGTAGGCGTCCACCCCGGTGCACCAGTCATGTCCGAATACCAGACCCGGAACAGAGATACGGCCACGGCGTCCGACACGGCCTGCGCCACCGGAACCCTCCACCGGCACGTAGATCCTGCCGGGCAAGCCGGTCACACCCAGGTCACCCACTTTCACATCGTAGGGGCCCGGTCTGCCCAGTTGATCGACGAGATTCTTCACTTTGACAGCCACGTTCCCAATAGTAGGGGAACAGGCCCCTGCCGGTCCTGCGGCAACCCGGGATCGCTGCGACCTGCGGCGGTATTCCCCGGCTTTCGTTCAGCGTCAGCCCGGCCGACGCCGACGACTTCCCCCGCCCCGGGCGTCCCCGCTCTCTGCTCCGTACCTCCCCCGCCCGGGCCGGACAGCGCCCACCGACCTTCTGTGACGGTGGTGCACTGTGGTCGGGACGTCTCCGGGCACACCGGAGTAACCCCGCGGCGTCGCTCTCGGTAGGGTAGTGCGCATGTGTGGAATCGTTGGTTACGTCGGAGACGCGGCACGCAACGTCAGTGCCCTTGACATCGGTCTGGACGCACTGGCGCGGATGGAGTACCGGGGATACGACTCCGCAGGGATCGCGGTCGTCCGACCCGGTGAGCTTGTGGTGGAGAAGAAGGCCGGCAAGTTGGCGAACCTGCTGGACCAGATAGCCGCCGACGGTGGCGGAGACAGTTCCCGGTTCGCCGGGTCGACCTGCATCGGTCACACCCGATGGGCGACCCACGGACGACCGAACGACGTCAACGCTCACCCCCACGTCTCTTTCGACGGCAAGGCCGCGATCGTCCACAACGGCATCATCGAGAACTTCGCCGAACTCCGTGCCGAGATTGAGGCCGCCGGTATCGAACTGACCAGCGAGACGGACTCCGAGGTTGCCGCCCATCTCCTGGCGCTGGCATACAACGCAGGCCCTACCGCAGGTGATTTCGAGGCGTCCGCCCTGTCGGTCCTGAGGCGACTGGAAGGCGCGTTCACCCTCCTGTTTACCCATGTCGATGAGCCGGGGAAGATCATCGCCGGCAGGCGGTCCACCCCGCTGATCATCGGTGTCGGCGACGACGAGATGTTCCTCGGCTCCGATGTGGCGGCATTCATCGCGCACACCCGTCAGGCTGTCGAGCTCGGTCAGGACAACGTTGTCGTGATCACCAGGGACTCCTACCGGGTGATGGACTTCGACGGGACCCCCGCCGAGGGACGTCCGTTCACCATCGACTGGGATCTGGCCGCCGCGGAGAAGGGCGGGTTCGACTCCTTCATGATGAAGGAGATCTTCGAGCAGCCCGCAGCCATCCGTGACACCCTGGCCGGCCACTTCGTCGACGGCCGGGTCATTCTCGACGAGCAGCGTCTCTCTGACGACGACCTCCGGCAGGTCGACAAGGTCTTCGTCGTCGCCTGCGGTTCCGCCTACCATTCCGGCCTGCTGGCGAAGTACGCGATCGAGCACTGGGTGAGACTACCTGTCGAGATCGAGGTCGCCAGCGAGTTCCGGTACCGGGATCCGGTCCTGGACAAGCAGACACTCGTCGTCGCGGTCTCCCAGTCCGGTGAGACCGCCGACACTCTCGAAGCTGTGCGGCACGCGAAGACCCAGGGAGCCCGGGTACTGGCGGTGTGCAACACCAACGGCTCCCAGATTCCGAGGGAGTCGGACGCCGTGCTCTACACGCACGCGGGCCCGGAGATCGGCGTGGCGTCCACGAAGGCCTTCCTCGCGCAGATCGCCGCGAATTACATTGTCGGTCTCGCGCTCGCCCAGGCCCGCGGCACGAAGTACCCGGACGAGATCGAGTCGATCTTCGACCAGCTGGAGGAGATCCCCGCGAAGATCGAGCGGGTTCTTGGCCTCAAGGGCCAGATCCACGAGCTTGCCGAGGAGCTCGGACCTATTCCGACGATGCTCTTCCTCGGCAGGCACGTCGGCTATCCGGTCGCCCTGGAAGGTGCGCTGAAGCTCAAGGAGCTGGCCTACATCCACGCGGAGGGTTTCCCTGCCGGGGAGCTCAAGCACGGCCCGATCGCCCTGATCGAGGAGGACCTCCCGGTCGTCGTCGTGGTTCCGTCGCCGCAGGGCAGGGAGATCCTGCACTCGAAGATCGTGACGAACATCCAGGAGATCCGGGCACGGGGCGCGCGGACGATCGTCATCGCCGAGGAGGGCGACGAGTCTGTGCGGCCCTACGCGAACTTCCTGCTGGAGATCCCGGCGTCCGGAACTCTGCTGCAGCCGCTGCTGTCGACGGTGCCTCTGCAGTTCCTCTCCGCCGAGATCGCCCGGCAGTGTGGTAACACCGACATTGACAAGCCCCGTAACCTGGCCAAATCGGTCACGGTCGAATAGGTAAGGAACGGAACCACGAACACCCACGTTCTCGCAGAAACTGTCGTCGATCTCGGGGCGGTGGCCCACAACGTGCGGACACTCGCCGCACATGTCGCCCCGGCGGGCCTGATGGCTGTCGTCAAGGCGGACGGGTACAACCACGGAATGGTCGACATCGCGCGTACTGCCGTGGACGCCGGCGCGTCCGCTCTCGGGGTCGCGACCCTCGGCGAAGCTGTGGCACTGCGTGACGCCGGCGTCGCAGCACCGGTCACCGCATGGATCTGGTTGGCGGAGGGCGAGGATCTCGGTGACGCTGTCGCACGTGACATCACCTTCGGGATTCCCTCGGTGGCGCACCTCGATTCGGTCGTTGCTGCGGCGACGGCCGCCGGCAGAACAGTGAAGGTCGGACTGATGGTGGATACCGGCCTGTCCCGGTCCGGTATCAGCCCTGCGGAGTGGCCGACTGCCCTCGATCGCGCGGACGCTGCCGTGGATTCGGGAAAGATCGAGGTCACCGGACTGTTTTCTCACCTTGCCAGTGCCGATGACCCGATCTCACCGGTCACCGACCTGCAGGAGCGGCGGTTCTCTGCGCGGATCGAGGAGTGTCGGGTCCGTGGCCTGGACGTGCCGGTGAACCATATCGCCAACACTCCTGCGGCACTGTCCCGGGTGGATCTGCGCCATGAGATGGTGCGTCCTGGCGTGGGGATGTACGGGGTGGACCCGTGCGCGATCCCCAGTGGAGTCGACCTCCGGCCCGCCATGACACTACGCGCGAGGGTGGTGACCACCCGGCTTGTCGCAGCAGGTGAGGGCGTCAGCTACGGGCACCACTGGACCGCCCCGGTGGACACCAGGACGGCAGTGGTCGCACTCGGATATGCCGACGGTCTTCCCAGGGCCTTGTCCGGGAAGTTCGGGGTGACGGTCAACGGCACGTGGTTCCCGCAGATCGGCCGGGTGTGCATGGACCAGATCGTCATCGACCTGGGCCCCGCTGCGGACACCGACGGCCCGGGCAGCAGGGTGCGCCCCGGTGACTGGGCGGTGATCTTCGGTGAGGGAGGACGCCCTGTCCGGGAGATCGCGGACGCCGCGGACACGATCGACTACGAGATTCTCACCATGCCGCGCGGGCCCAGGGTGGCGCGGAGGACAATTCCGGTGCAGGAGTGATTCTGCCGTGAATGATCTGCGCGCCGACTTCACCGGGCCTTCGGGGGAGGTGACGGCGCAGTCGGCTGCCGACATGCGGAGTCTGGGGGAGGACCTCGGTTCTGTCCTGGAGCCGGGAAGTGTGGTGGTGCTGACCGGCCCGTTGGGCGCGGGCAAGACCACGTTCACCCAGGGGATCGCCCGTGGTCTCGGGGCTGCGGGCAAGGTCCGTTCCCCGACCTTCACCGTGGTCCGGGAGCACCGGCCGGGTATCAGGCCGGACGGGTCGGAGGGGACCGGCATGCTGCACATGGACGCCTACCGGCTCCTCGGTGACGCCGTGGACACGGCGGTGGGGCCGCAGGGCGCGGACCTGCCTCGTGAGACTGTGCTGGACATGCTGGAGTCCCTGGACATCGACGATGATCTCAGTGACCGGGTACTCGTCGCGGAATGGGGTCGGGGCGTGGTGGAGGCACTGTCGTCCCGTGTGATCGACGTGGAGATCCTGCGGTCCGACCCAGAGGAGGGTCCGGGTGTGGGGGATCTGGCGGAGGAGCCCCCCCGGATTCTCCGGTGGGCCTGGTCCAGCTGAGCGCGTGCCGGCTCTGTGCCGCGTCTGCCCGTGCTCGCCACCCCCGGTTTCACCCCTGAACATTACAGAACACAGGTTTTCCTCCGATGACTGTTGCGTGTCAGGGAGGGGGCGTGCATAATGGGCCTCGGATCACTGTGAGGGGTGTATCCAACAGGACCCCCGCCGCAAATGGAGAGTGCGGCGGGGTTCCGCCTTATCTTCAGCAAGGTTCGGGGGAGTGGACGCGGCTGGCCGGCGGTTCTATCCCGCCGCCGCCGCAGACTAGACTTCGTCCCCATGCATGTTCTCGCGGTAGACACCTCCACCTCCTATGTCGTCGCCGGAGTGGTCGACGTCCCGGCCCCGGACACGGCCGGGAGCAGGAGTGGGACGGGGGCCGTTTCGGGGAGCCGTCAGGGGGAGCTGCGCACCCTTGCGCAGCGTTGCGTCCACAGTCCTCGGGGGCATATGGAGATTCTCACCCCCGGTATCGTCGAGTGTCTCGCCGAGGCCGGCCTGTCTCCGGCCGACCTGGATGCCGTCGTGGTCGGTACGGGCCCGGGCCCCTTCACCGGGCTGAGGGTGGGGATGGCGACGGCGGCGGCTTTCGGGGAGGCACTTTCGGTGCCGGTGCACGGAGTGGAGAGTCATGTCGCCGTCGCTTCGGGGGGAGTGGTGGGCCCGGCTGCGGTCGGAGTGTCTGACCCGACCGTCCTCGTCGTCAGTGACGCCCGTCGCCGGGAGTGGTACTGGTCGGTGGTGGACACCCGTTCCGGGCGGACGGTCGAGGGTCCGGCGGTCACTTCACCCAGCGTCCTCACCGCAGAACATCCGTCGGCGACCGCTGCAGTGACCCGGGAGGTCGCCGGAGGGAAGGTCGCGGTTCCGGAGGGCTGGAACTGCGTGGACAGTGACGCTTATCCGACGCCGGAGGGACTGGTCGCCGCCGCGCTCCACCGTCTCACCGCAGCCGGGCTGACGCGTCCCGGCACCCCTCTTCGTGCTCTCTACCTGCGACGTCCGGATGCGGTGGTGCCGGTGCGCAGGCCCGTTTCCGAGGCCCTGGACTTCAGCGGGGTGGATCTGGATGAGGCGGTCGGCACCCCGGTCGTCACCGCGTTGACGGTGGAGGACGCCGAGGCGTGCGCCGGGATCGAGGCGCTCAGTTTCGAGGGCGACTCACCCTGGTCCGCCGATGCCTTCCGCTCGGAGATCACCGCAGGGCACACCAGGTACATCGGACTGTTCCGGGAGGGTGAGCTGCTGGGGTACGCGGGAATGGCGATGACGGGGCCTCTGTCTGACCCGGAGTTCGAGATCCACACCATCGCGCTCGCCCCTCCTGCCCGCGGCCACGGTTGGTCGGTGCTGCTCATGGACCCGCTGATGGAGTTGGCTGACCGCCACGGCGGCCCGGTTTTCCTGGAGGTCCGTACCGACAATGCTCCTGCGGTGGGACTGTACCGTCGCTACGGGTTCGAGGTCACGGGCGTCAGGAAGGGGTATTACCAGCCCTCGGGAGCGGACGCGTACACGATGCGGCGTCCGGCCCGCGGGACCCGTGAGGTCCCGGGAAGGTCGGCGTCCTCCGGGGTGGACGGCAACGCGGCAGCTCTCCGGAATGACGTCGCGCCTGTTGTCCCGGACGGGGGCGTGCTGACGGTCCTGGGTGTGGAGAGTTCCTGTGACGAGACGGGTGTCGGGATTGTCGAACTGGGTTCGGACGGCACGGTCACGATGGTGAGCAACCGGGTCGCCTCGTCGATGGAACAGCATGCGAGGTTCGGTGGGGTGGTCCCGGAGATCGCGTCGAGGGCGCATCTGGAGGCATTCGTCCCGACCCTGCAGGCTGCGAGGGCGGACCTGGAGGCTGCGACAGGGAGGACCCGGCCGGACGCCGTGCCGGGGCCCTGCTCGTCGGTGCGGCGGCGGCGAAGGCGTGCGCCGCGGCGTGGGGGGTTCCCTTCTACGGGGTCAACCACCTGGGAGGGCATGTTGCGGTGGACACGCTGCACACCGGTGACCCCGGACGGGACGCCGGTGTGCCCGGTGATCTTCCGCATGCGGTGGCACTGCTGGTCAGCGGCGGGCACACGCAGATTCTCGAGGTCCGGGGAACGGGCCGGCCGATGAAGGAGCTCGGCTCGACTCTCGATGATGCGGCGGGGGAGGCCTATGACAAGGTGGCCAGGCTCCTCGGGCTCGGGTATCCGGGCGGTCCGGTCATCGACAGGCTGGCCTCAGGGGGCGACCCGGAGGCTGTCAGGTTCCCGCGGGGACTGTCCCGGACGTCCGGGCAGGAGTACGACTTCTCCTTCTCCGGTCTCAAGACCGCGGTGGCACGGTATGTGGAGCAGGCGGGACGTCGCGGGGAGACCGTGCCTGTGCAGGATCTGTGTGCGTCCTTCCAGGAGGCGGTGGTCGACGTGCTCACCGCCAGGGCCGTGCGGGCGTGCCGTGACACCGGTGCCCGGGTGCTGCTGCTCGGTGGTGGTGTGTCGGCGAACCGGAGGTTGAGGGAACTTGCGGCGCAGCGGTGTGCGGACGCCGGGATCACCCTGCACGTGCCTGAACCTGCCCTGTGCACCGACAACGGGGTGATGACGGCGACGCTGGCCGCCCATCTGATCAGGGCGGGTGCGGCCCCCAGCGGCCTGGGTGCGGCCACGGACCCGTCCCTGGATGTCGAGGTTCCGCTTGTGCGGCCCGCCGTGGCGCCGGGGCGGGCGGACAGTCTGGCAGTCGAAAGGGTTGAGGGCTAGCACTTGGAGGGGTAGAGTGCCAGTTGGTTGATTGACACACAGTTGTTCACCCGCGACGACGGCTGTGCAGGCACCAACCGGCACATGCTCTTCATCCGACCCGAATACACGGAGGTATTCATCGTGGCCAACGTCAACATCAAGCCGCTCGAGGACCGGGTTCTCGTCCAGATCGTCGAGGCTGAGACCACCACCGCATCCGGTCTGGTCATCCCCGACTCCGCCAAGGAGAAGCCGCAGGAGGCCACCGTCGTGGCCGTCGGTCCGGGCCGCTGGGCCGATGACGACGACCGTATTCCGATGGACGTCAAGGAGGGCGACACCGTCGTCTTCTCCCGTTACGGCGGTACCGAGCTGAAGTACGACGGCGAGGAGTACCTGCTCCTCAGCCAGCGCGACATCCTCGCCGTCATCGAGAAGTAGGAGCCCCATGTCGAAACTCATCGCATTTGACCAGGAGGCCAGGGAAGGTCTCCAGCGCGGTGTCGACACGCTGGCGGATTCCGTGCGCGTCACCCTCGGCCCCAAGGGCCGGAACGTCGTGCTGCAGAAGGCCTTCGGTGGCCCGACCGTCACCAATGACGGCGTCACCATCGCCCGGGACATCGATCTCGAGGATCCTTTCGAGAACCTCGGGGCCCAGTTGGTGAAGTCGGTCGCCATCAAGACGAACGACATCGCCGGTGACGGCACCACGACGGCCACCCTGCTGGCCCGGGCACTGATCAACGAAGGACTGCGGATAGTCGCCGCCGGGGGTAACCCGCTGGAGCTCAACAAGGGCATTTCCGCGGCCGCCGACAAGGTCCTCGAACTGCTCCGCGAGCGCGCCACCCCGGTGGCGGACAGCTCCTCGATCGCCAATGTCGCCACCGTCTCCTCGCGCGACGCTGAGATCGGTGGGAAGGTCGCCGAGGCGATGGAGAAGGTCGGCAGGGACGGCGTGCTCACCGTCGAGGAGTCGCAGTCGGTCGCCGACGAACTCGTCGTCACCGAGGGTGTCTCCTTCGACAAGGGCTACCTGTCCCCCTACTTCGTCACCGAAGAGGAGACCGGCCACGCGGTCCTGGAGAACGCCCTCGTCCTCCTCGTGAGGGAGAAGATCAGCTCGCTGCCGGACTTCCTTCCGGTTCTCGAGCAGGTCGCCAAGTCCGGCAAGCAGCTGTTCATCGTCGCCGAGGACGTCGAGGGTGAACCGCTGCAGATGCTGGTGGTGAACTCGATCCGGAAGTCGATCAAGGTTGTCGCGGTCAAGGCTCCGTACTTCGGTGACCGCAGGAAGGCCTTCATGGACGACCTCGCCGTCGTCACCGGAGGCACCGTGGTCGACAAGGAGGTCGGTGGAAACCTCGCCGACGTGACCCTCGACCAGCTGGGTACCGCCCGACGGATCACGGTCACCAAGGACGAGACCGTCATCGTCGACGGTGCCGGCACGGCCGAGGCGCTCGAGGCGCGGCGCAACCAGATCCGTGCCGACATCGAGCGCACCGACTCAACCTGGGACCGTGAGAAGCTCGAGGAGCGTCTCGCGAAGCTGTCCGGCGGCGTTGCCGTCATCCGCGCCGGAGGTGCGACGGAGACCGAGGTCAACGAGCGCAAGCTGCGCATCGAGGACGCCATCAACGCCGCACGCGCCGCCGCCCAGGAGGGCGTCATCGCCGGTGGCGGTTCCGTCCTGGTGCAGATCGCCGCGGAACTCGAGGACTTCGCCGGTTCCTTCGACGGTGACCAGGCTCTCGGGGTCAAGGCCCTGGCCCGTGCCCTGCGTCGTCCGGCGTACTGGATCGCGGAGAACGCCGGACTTGACGGTGCCGTCGTCGTCTCGCGGATCTCCGACCTGCCCAACGGTGAGGGCTTCAACGCCGCCACCGGGGAGTACGGCGACCTCGTCGCACAGGGGATCATCGACCCGGTGAAGGTCACCCACTCCGCCGTGGTCAACGCGACCTCGGTGGCACGGATGGTGCTCACCACCGAGACCGCTGTCGTGGAGAAGCCGGAGAAGGCCGCTCCGTCGGCAGCCGGCCACGGCCACCAGCACTGACCGTTTTCCCGGGCAGGTTTTCCCCGGCAGATTCTCGGGGACAGCTGTCCCGGACTGTTCGACGAGGGGCCCGGTTCCGTTCACGGAACCGGGCCCCTCGTGTGTTGTTCCGGTGTCTGCCGCCGGGGTTCCGGCGGGTCCGGGGACGCGCAGGTGTCCTGACGGCAGACACCGACCCGTTTCGCGGGAGTCCTGTGGATCCTACGCGGAGACCCTGGTGGCGGTGCGGCTGATTCTGGCGGCACGGTTACGGCGGTCGACGGTGGCCCGCTCGGACTCGCTCATCCCGCCCCAGATGCCGTAGACCTCACCGACGGCCAGGGCGTGGTCGCGGCACTTCTCCAGTACCGGGCACTCCCGGCAGATGGCCTTGGCGCGGTGCTCGCGCATGGCACGTGCGCGTCCCCGCTCCCCGTCGGGATGGAAGAACACCGAGGAGTCTGCACCTCGGCATGAGCCGTGGAGCTGCCACTCCCAGAAATCGGCTGTCGGACCCGGAAGCTGGCTCGGCTGCGGCATGCTGTGTTCTCCTCGTGACAGTGGATCACCGTCTTGTGATCCGTTGACCACAGCATCGCCTGCGGTCGTGAACGCCAGGTAACAGCCTTTTGTGCGGCAGATGTCGAATGTTCTGTCCGTGTGTCCCGGAACGTGGATCCCCTGTTCGTCCCGTATTTCTCCCGGGAACAGACATTAGGGGAGAAAGTTGCCGACGGCAGGGTGAACCGGGAAAAAGAACCCCCGTAAGGGGGTGAAGTAGAGATGCTGCTACAACATGAATGTATTTCGAACACCGTTCGATCAGTGCGGGACGGCGGTCGGACCTGTGGTAATTTCCGAATGGCCCGGTACTTGGATCGGTCTGGATCGGTCTGGAGAGGTCTGGACCGACACATCCATATACCGGAGCGGGTACCAGGGCAGGCGCCGGAGAAGGCCGGCAGGAAACTGACGAAGACGGGACGATGAAGACGACTGACGACACTGACGAGCAGCTGTCCCGGTTGGTTCCCGCCGCCGTGGCAGGGGACCGGTCTGCGGTCCAGCAGGTCATCAATGTCGTCCATCCCCAGGTGCTGCGATACTGCCGGCTCCGGGTCCAGCCCACCCGGTACCCGACTCCGGAGGACCTTGCGCAGGAGATCTGCCTCGCCGTCGCCCGGGCGCTGCCGGGATACCGGGAGGAGGGTCGTCCGTTCATGGCGTTCGTGTACCGTATAGCCGCGAACAAGATCGTCGACGCCCGCCGTTCCCAGAGCCGCGACCTCTCCGTTCCCACTGACGACGTGCCGGACAGTGAAGTGACTACCGACACTCCGGAATCCCTCACAATTGAGGGCAGTGCGTGTAACGAAGTCTCCGAACTCCTCGATGTGCTGGGCGAGAAGGCACGCAGGATCGTGACCCTCAGAGTCTTCGGCGGATATTCCGCCGAAGAGACCGCAGCAATCGTCGGTTCGACGGCTGGTGCTGTGCGCGTCGCACAGTTCCGGGCCCTGGCCAAGATGCGCTCGGTACTCGAGGAACGGGACAGCGGGCACGAGGATGTGAGGACACAGCGATGAGCGACCGGTACCCGGACCAGTTCGGCGAATCCTCTGTGCCCGAACCGGGGGAGGGGACCCGGGTGTCGGAACCCGGATTCGGCGAGGACACCGCGGCCCTTCACGCAGTCGACCGGCTCATCGACGACATCGCCGCCGGCGTAGTACCGGAGGACGGCGACAGGCTCCTCGGACTCCTCGCTGCTGCCAGGGGTGAGCTTGACCGCGCCGCCCGGCTCCACCCCGTGCTCCCGCCGGATGTCACCTCGGTGCTGCCGGACACGGCGTCCGGTGACGACACCGCCACCGAAATCTTTCCCGTCCCCGCGCGCGTCCCGGGTCCGGAGGCCGCAGTGTCCCCCGAAGAGGAGGCAGATGTCGTCCCGCTCGCCACGGCGACCGGACGTCACCGGCAGGGACGCCGGGGTCTGGGACTGACCGGAAGAGCCGCAGCCGCAGGCGGACTGTCCGTCACCGGCATGGTGATCGCCGGCGGTGTCGCTGCAGCGATAGCTGTGGGCGGTTTCGGAGTCGCCGCATACCACGGTGCGATTCCGGGTATCCCCGGGCACAGTGAGGTGACCGGACCGGAGGAGACGTCCGGCACACCCACCTCCGACGGCGACGCCGGCAGCTCCCGGGGAACCTCTACGGCGCGGAAGTCCGCCACCACCACGACCACCGCACCTGTGTCGGAGCCCGCCGGTGCGGCTGACGGTTCACCGGTCGGACTTCCGGAGGACCCGGGAGAGCTCCCCGGGCAGACGTCAGGTCAGGCGGAGCCCACCGAAACCACCCCGTCCGCGGAGCCCACGACGGATCCGGGGACTGACCCGACGGACACGGACGATCCCACCGTGACGACCTCCCCGGACGGTACCGGGGAACCGCAGCCGACCACCGCACCCGCCGGCCCGGCGGATCCTTCGGCCGAGCCGCTGCCCGGCCCGGCGGATCCTTCGGCCGAGCCGCTGCCGGTGGTCCCCGGCGCTGACGGTGCACCGGGACTGCCGGAACCTGCCGTGCAGCAGGCCGCAGGGCTGCGGATCCCGTACCTCTGACCGGGCCTCCGGCCCGCAGGTCTCAGTGCCCGAACCGCGGGTTGTGTCCCCGGCGTCCCCGGTTCATCCAGTCGACGGCGTCCGCATAGCCGGCGCAGTATTCCCAGGACACGTAGAAGTCCGGGTCCGGGTCGGCGCCGGGCTCGTGGACGGGGACCGTGTCCCCGTTGAGCATGGTGGTGATGTTCGCCGTGATGATCGGCCAGTCGTAGTAGTGGAGCTCGTCGCAGTCCTCGCAGAGCATCGAGATCCCCCGTACCCCCCGGGGCTCCAGCAGGGTGCGGAACCGTCGGATATTCGCCAGGTCCTCCTGCAGCATGAGGCGTTCCTCCTCGGAGACAGGTCCCGCAGGACCGTCGTCGTCCGGTTCGAGGAACGATGCCGGGTCATTCGGGTCCCCGGCGAAAGGGTCCGGCGGCATCAGGGCGTCATCGAAGTTCACGTACTCCACCGTACAGGTC
This sequence comes from Corynebacterium provencense, assembly GCA_900049755.1. Lineage (GTDB taxonomy): Bacteria > Actinomycetota > Actinomycetes > Mycobacteriales > Mycobacteriaceae > Corynebacterium > Corynebacterium neomassiliense. The sequence goes on along the minus strand of LT160592.1, from coordinate 681,564 downwards.
CGCAGCCGGGATGTCGGCGCTGATGTCGGCCCACCGGCGGCGGGGGGTTATCCTGATCCGTACACGGTCGCGCTGGACCGGCGCGCGACATCGGGTGCACACGACCCAGACAAGGGCGGTATCCACGGATGCAGGAGGATCTCAAGGGCATGAGCGACGTTCAGTACGTGACCACCGGAGGCGACGACCCGAGGAAGGTGGAACTTGTCGGCCTGACCTTCGACGACGTCCTTCTTCTTCCCGCGGCGTCTGACGTCATCCCCTCCAATGTGGTGACGAAGACCAGGCTGACCAGGAACATCACGCTGAACGTGCCGATTATTTCAGCGGCGATGGACACCGTCACCGAAGGTCGGATGGCAGTGGCCATGGCACGGCAGGGGGGAATGGGTATCCTCCACCGCAATCTTTCGGTGGAGGACCAGGCCGAGCAGGTCGAGATCGTCAAGCGCAGTGAGGCCGGCATGGTCTCCGACCCCGTGACCTGCACCCCGTCGATGACCATCGCCGAGGTGGACGCCCTGTGCGCCAGGTACCGTATCTCCGGGCTTCCGGTCGTCGACGGTGACGGCATGCTCGTCGGCATCTGCACCAACCGTGACATGCGCTTCGAGGAGGATTTCTCCGTGAAGGTCGCCGATGTCATGACCCCGATGCCGCTCGTGGTCGCCCAGGAGGGCGTCTCCGCCGACGCCGCCCTGCGCCTGCTGCGTGAGAACAAGGTAGAGAAGCTTCCGATCGTCAACGGGGCGGGGAAGCTCACCGGCCTGATCACCGTGAAGGACTTCGCGAAGCGTGAGAAGTTCCCGGACGCGGCAAAGGACGGCTCGGGACGGCTGCTGTGCGGCGCCTCCATCGGAACCGGTGAGGATTCCTGGCGGCGTGCAGGTGCACTGGTGGACGCCGGGGTCGACGCCCTGGTCGTGGACACCGCACACGCCCACAACACCGGCGTCCTGGAGATGGTCGCGCGGGTGAAGAAGGAGTTCGGTGACCGGATCGACGTCATCGGCGGCAATCTCGCCACCCGGGGTGCGGCCGAGGCGATGATCGAGGCGGGCGCTGACGCGATCAAGGTCGGTATCGGGCCGGGCTCGATCTGCACGACCCGTGTCGTCGCCGGCGTCGGGGCACCGCAGATCACCGCGATCCTGGAGGCGGCCGTCCCTGCCCGCAGAGCTGGTGTCCCGATCATCGCCGACGGCGGAATGCAGTACTCCGGGGACATCGCCAAGGCCCTCGCCGCGGGTGCCTCGTCGGTCATGCTGGGCTCACTTCTCGCCGGGACCACGGAAGCCCCGGGTGAGATCACCGTGGTCAACGGTAAGCAGTACAAGATGTACCGGGGTATGGGGTCCCTCGGGGCGATGAAGGGCCGTGGACTGCACGGGGAACAGCGTTCCTACTCCAAGGACAGGTACTTCCAGGCCGACGTGAAGAACGAGGAGAAGCTGGTTCCGGAGGGGATCGAGGGACGGATCCCCTTCCGCGGCAACGTCGACGGGATCGTCTACCAGATGGTCGGTGGGCTGCGTGCGGCGATGGGCTACACCGGTTCCCACACCATCGACGAGCTCAACGACGCGCACTTCGTGCAGATCACCGGAGCAGGGCTGCGCGAGTCCCATCCGCACGACATCACCATGACCGTCGAGGCACCGAACTACTACCAGCGCTAGACCGGTCCCCGGAGCGCTCGGGAAGGAACACACACATGCAGGATCAGGTCAGTATCGGAATGGGTCGGTCGGCCCGACGGGTCTTCGGACTCGACCAGGTCGACATCGTCCCCTCCCGTCGCACCCGCTCGTCCCATGACGTCGACACCACCTGGAAGATCGACGCCTACCGCTTCGACATCCCCGTGATGACCCACCCCTCGGACGCCGTGGTCACCCCGGAGCTCGCCGTGGAGTTCGGCAGGCTCGGTGGTCTCCCCGTCATCAACGCCGAAGGCCTGTGGGGTCGTCAGCCGGATCTTGAGGGGGCACTGGCCAAGGTCCGTGCCGCCGCCGGGGGAGATGATCCCCTGGGTCTGCCGGAGCCGGGTTTCGCGGCGCAGGCGGTTCTGCAGGAGCTGCATGCCGCCCCCGTCGACAACGGGCTTCTGGCGGAGCGGATCGCCCGGGTCCGGGACTCCGGGGTCACCTTCGGTGTGAGGGTTTCGCCGCAGAACGCCCGTGAACTGGCGCCCGCGCTGATCCGTGCAGGCCTCGACCTGCTGGTCATCCAGGGCACACTGATCTCCGCCCAGCATGTCTACTCTGACGGTGAACCCCTGGACCTGCGGGAGTTCGTCGGTTCACTGGACGCACCGGTCATCGCCGGCGGTGTGGTGGACTACACCACCGCCATGCACCTGATGCGCACGGGTGTGGCCGGTGTCATCGTCGGTGCGGGCACGACGACGAACGTCACCACCCTGGGGATCGATGTGCCGATGGCCACCGCTGTGGCGGACGCCGCGGCTGCCCGGCTGGACTACCTCGACGAGACGGGCGGGCGGTACGTCCACGTCATCGCCGACTCCCAGCTGATGTCCTCCGGTGACATCGCCAAGGCCATCGCCTGTGGTGCGGACGCGGTCGCGCTCGGTGCACCCCTGGCGTCCGCGGAGAATTCGGGTGGTCAGGGATTCTTCTGGCCTTCTGTCGCCGCCCACCCCCAGCTGCCCCGCGGGGAGGTGGACTCGGTCTCCGGTGCCTACGGTTCGCTGACCCGTGAGACCGTTCCGCTGGAGAAGCTCCTCTTCGGCCCGACGGACAACCCCTACGGTGAGGAGAATCTTGTCGGCGGTCTGCGCCGCTCCATGGCCAAGTGCGGGTACACCGACCTCAAGAGCTTCCAGAAAGCACCTCTGGTCGTCCGTTGATCTGACCTTCTTCCTGCAGGTCACGATCGTTCTTCAGGGCGGTGCCCTCCACCTTTCGGTTGTTTATGCCGCTCACTGTCTCCGGTATCTTGTCCGGTGACCGTGAGCGGCGTACTTTTTCCGCTCATGCAGAATGCACAGGGCGCGTCACCCATGCGCCTCGACGCCTTCACGGCGCAGAATCCCGGGCCTCTCCGTACCCCCGCCAGGGACAGTCGTCATCCCTGGTGGCAGGTGCTCTGCCTGTCCGGTGTGGACTACTTCTCGACCCTCGGCTACCAACCCGGCATCGCCGTCGCGGCCGCCGGCGCGCTCGCCCCGGTCGCCACTGTCATCCTGGTTGTCGTCACGGTGTGCGGGGCTGTCCCGGTCTACCGGCGCATAGCCAGGGAGTCGCCGGACGGACTCGGTTCGATCGGCATGCTGGCGCGCATGGTCACGGGGTGGAAGGGGAAACTGCTCATCCTGGTTCTCCTGGGCTTCGCCGCCTGCGACTTCATGATCACTGTGTCACTGTCGGCGTCGGACGCGGCGACCCATCTGCTGAGCAGTTCCTCGGATCCGTGGGTCATACCGGTGAGTCTCGCACTCGTCGCCGCCCTGGCGGCCGTGTTCCTCAGGGGCTTCCGCGAGGCCGTGAGGGTCTCCGTGGTGCTGGTGACCGTCTACCTGGGGCTGACTGCTGCGGTGCTGGTCGGCGGGCTGTGGCGGATCGTCACTGAACCCGGCCATGTCGCGGACTGGACCGGTGCACTGCAGGCGGGTCATTCGTCCCCCTGGGCGATGATCGCTGTCGCCGTGATCGTCTTCCCGAAGCTTGCGCTGGGACTGTCCGGATTCGAGACCGGTGTGTCGGTGATGCCGTTGATCCGTCCGACGGACCCGGACCGTCCCCGGGAGTCCCGGATCCGGCTCGGACGGCGGCTCGTGCTCGTCAGCGCCCTTGTCATGAGCGCCTTCCTCATCGCCTCGTCCTTGTGCGTGACGATGCTGGTGCCCGGTGACCAGTTGGCCGCAGGAGGGGACGCCAACGGCAGGGCACTGGCCTGGCTGGCGCATGAACAGTACGGAGACGTGGTGGGCAATGTCTACGACACCGCGACCATCGCGGTCCTCTGGTTCGCCGGGGCGTCGGCGATGGCGGGGCTGCTCGCACTCATCCCCAGGTATCTTCCTGCGTTCGGCATGGCCCCGGAGTGGGCCCGCAGGTCGCGCCCCATGGTGATGGTGCTCAGCGCTGTGGCGGTGGTCCTGGTTCTGGTCTTCCGGGCGGACGTCGACGCCCAGTCGGGTGCGTACGCTACCGGGGTCCTGGTCCTGCTGACCTCGGGAGCGGTGGCGGTGACCCTGTCTGCCTCACGCGCGGGCCAACGTCGGCTCCGGGGCCTGTTCTCCGTGGTCGCGGTGGTCCTGGGGTACACCCTGGTGGCCAATGTCCTTGAGCGTCCGGACGGCGTCCGGGTGGCGGTGTGGTTCATCCTCGGTATCCTCCTGGTCTCCGCGGTGTCCCGGGTGGGCCGGTCCCTGGAGCTGCGGGGCAACGAGGTCCGCTACGACCGCGCCGCGGAGAATATCCTGCGTGCCACGGTCGCCGGTTCCGGGGAGCTGCGGCTGGTCCCTCACGCGGTGACCCATGACGGCGGTGACGGCGGCTACGGTCGCTGCGACCGGCAGGTGCGCAGTGTCAACCGGCTGGTCGACGACCGTCCGCTGGTCTTCCTGGAGATCACTGTCCGCGACCCCAGCGCCTTCTCCCGGCCGTTGGAGGTCAGCGGGAGTTCTGTCGACGGTGTGCCGGTGCTGCGGGTCGCGGCCACGGCGGTGCCCAACGCTGTCGCGGCGCTCGCCCTGGACATCCGGGAGTTCACCGGGGTTGTCCCGGACCTCTACTTCGGGTGGGGTTCAGGTTCGCCGGTACGGGAGATGCTGCGTTTCCTGGCCGTCGGACGGGGTGAGAATGCGGCGGTGACACGGGAGATCCTTCGCAGGGCGGAGCCGGACGAATCCCGGCGTCCCCGGGTCCATGTCGGGTAGTCCGCCGCCCAGGTTGTCGGCCGGTCCACCGGCCGGTCCACCGTCGGGAGGGAGCCCGCGCGGGCGGCGGGCGGGCGTCAGGTAAGGTGAGCGGCGTGACACACTCGCAGAATCCCGGTTCCCCGGGCAGTCCCCGTCCGGTTCTCGTGGTGGACTTCGGTGCCCAGTACGCGCAGCTCATCGCCCGTCGCGTCCGTGAAGCCCGGATCTACTCCGAGGTTGTCCCGCACACCATGTCCGCCGAGGAGATCGCCGCGAAGAATCCCGCGGCGCTCATTCTCTCGGGAGGGCCTTCCTCCGTCTACTCCGACGGTGCCCCCGCCCTGCAGCCGGGGCTGCTGGATCTCGGCGTCCCCGTCTTCGGTATCTGCTACGGCTTCCAGGCCATGACGCACGCCCTCGGGGGGACGGTCTCCCGTACAGGTGACCGTGAGTACGGCCGTACCGACGTCACCGTCGACGGCGGAAAACTGCACTCCGGTTTCGAGAAGACCCACAAGGTCTGGATGAGCCACGGGGACGCGGTCTCGGAGGCTCCCGAAGGCTTCGAGGTCACCGCGCATTCCGCGGGTGCCCCGGTCGCGGCCTTCGAATGTGTGGCGAAGCAGATGGCGGGGGTGCAGTACCACCCGGAGGTGCTGCATTCACCGCACGGCCAGGAGGTCCTCACCCGCTTCCTCTATGACATCGCGGGCCTGGAGCCCACGTGGACCGCCGGGAACATCGCCGAGCAGCTCATCGAATCTGTCCGTGAGCAGGTCGGTCCGACCGGCCGTGCGATCTGCGGCCTGTCCGGCGGGGTGGATTCCGCTGTCGCCGCCGCCATCGTCCAGCGCGCCATCGGAGACCGTCTGACCTGTGTCTTCGTCGACCACGGTCTGCTGCGGCAGGGAGAGCGGGAGCAGGTCGAGCATGACTTTGTCGCCGCCACCGGAGCCAGGCTCGTCACCGTGGATGAGCGGGAGGCGTTCCTGTCGAAGCTGGCGGGGGTGACTGACCCGGAGGCCAAGCGCAAAGCCATCGGCGCGGAGTTCATCCGCTCCTTTGAGCGTGCTGTCGCCGGTGTGCTCGCCGACGCCCCCGAGGGTTCCAGCGTCGACTTCCTCGTGCAGGGGACCCTGTACCCGGATGTCGTGGAGTCCGGCGGTGGCTCCGGTACCGCGAACATCAAGAGCCACCACAATGTCGGCGGACTGCCGGACGATGTCGAGTTCACCCTCGTCGAGCCGTTGCGTCTGCTGTTCAAGGACGAGGTCCGTGCGGTGGGGCGTGAGCTGGGGTTGCCCGAGGTCATCGTGAACCGTCAGCCGTTCCCCGGCCCGGGTCTGGGGATCCGCATCATCGGTGAGGTCACCGCTGAGCGGCTGGAGATCCTGCGGGCGGCGGACGCCGTGGCACGTGAGGAGCTCACAGCTGCGGGGCTGGACGACACGATCTGGCAGTGCCCTGTCGTCCTGCTCGCCGACGTCCGTTCCGTGGGCGTACAGGGCGACGGCCGTACCTACGGGCATCCTGTGGTGCTGCGGCCGGTGACCAGTGAGGACGCCATGACCGCCGACTGGACCCGCGTCCCCTATGACACGCTGGAGCGTATCTCCACCCGGATCACCAACGAGGTCGCTGAGATCAACCGTGTCGTCCTGGACGTGACAAGCAAGCCGCCGGGAACCATCGAGTGGGAGTGACGCCTCCCGGCGTCGTCCGGGGTGAGGCCCGGCCGGATCGTCTCTGCACTGCAGGACGTCTCCGGCCGGGTCTTTCCGGTTCCGTGCCGGGGAACGACAGACAGCCGGAGGAGACAGCTTGACCATATTATAGAACAGGTGTTTGATAACTGGGGAGAGTCGGGACGCTCCCCTCCGGTTCCCGGTGTAGAAAAAGGGGACGTGAAACACCAGTTCAACAGGGACGAAGGGAGGTCTTCTCCGTGGGTGCAATGTCCGACTACGGAACCTCTCCGATCGCTGATGTGGTCGATGACCTGCGTCGTCGTATCACGCTCATCGCCGGGGGAGGGCAGGGGGTCGCCCCGGCACCCGCCGTCGCCCCCCTGCAGGAGCAGGATTCACTGGTGGTACCGCAGTGGCTGGGCCGTCACCTTGTCAGGGGCGGCCTGCCACGCGGTGCTGTCACCGACGTGACCGCCTGCCCCACCGCCCTGGTGGAACTGGTCTCTGCGGTGACCGCGGCAGGCGGATGTGCGGCTGTCGTCGGCTGGCCCCGTCTGGCACTGGCCGCGGTCGCAGCTGCCGGAGGAGACCTGGACCGGACCGTGGTCGTACCGGACCCGGCCCCCCACACCGGAGCAGTGCTGGGAACCCTCGTCGACGGGCTCGACCTGGTTGTGCACCGCACGGAAATGCCTGTCACCCCGACAGCGGCACGCCCGGTGGAGGCGAGGCTGCGGCGAAGCCGGTGTGCCCTGGTGGTCTGTGGGGGATGGCCGGGTGCCAGGCTCCATCTGGACTGGAGGATCGACGGGGTGACCGGACTGGGACGGGGGTCCGGCCGGATCCGTGGGGTCACGGTGTCCGGCAGCGCCCACGGACAGGGGCAGCCGCCCGTGACGTTCCGGGAGTGCGTCGGTACCCCGGCACAGCGGACCGGTGTCCAGGATGAGGCACTGTCCGGAGTGCAGGAACCCGGGGTGCAGGAACCCGGAGTGCTGGAGAGGGCGCAGTGAACGTACAGGGGAGAGGTCGCGGTACCGGTCCCGGCTCTGTGACAGGCCCCGGGAACCGGACCATTGTCCTGCGGTTCATGGACTGGCAGGTGTACGTGGCCGCGTGTGCCAGGGGATGGGACCTGCTCGCGCCGGCTGCGGTCGTGGAAGACCACCGGATCATCGCAGCCAACGGTGCCGCCCGGCGCAGCGGCGTGGTCACCGGGATGAAGGCCCGTCATGCCCTGGGTATCTGCCCCTCGCTGAACATCGGGGACGTCGACCGGAGTGCCGAAGGGGCGGCGCATGAGGAGGTTCTCGCCGGGTTGGAGCAGGTCACTGCTTCGGTCGAGACCCTGAGGCCGGGACTGGTCGCGGTCTCTGCCCGGTCCCTGACCCGCTACTACGGTTCGGAGAGCCGGGCCGTGGAACTGCTGGTGGACGCTGCCGCCCGCGCCGGGGCGGACTGTCTCGCCGGGGTGGCGGACGAACTGGTCACAGCCGTATGGGCGGCAGCTGCGGGGGTGAACGTCCCTCGGGGAGGGTCAGCGTCCTGGCTTGCGGGACTGCCGCTCGGTGTACTGGTCTCGGAACCGGTGCTCGGGGCGCCCGTAGCCATGGTGGAGACCCTCTCCGGTCTGGGGATCCGGACTCTGGCGGATTTCGCGGCCCTTCCCCGACGGGATGTCGTCGGAAGATTCGGGGCAGTGGCCGCGGCCTGGCACCGTGCCGCCGCAGGGGAGCCGGAAAGGACCGTGTCACCCGTGCACGTCTCCGGTCCTCCCCGGGTGACGGTGGAGCCGGAGGAGCCGGTGTGTTCCACGGAGACGGCCGCCTTTCTCGCCCGTCGGGCCGCCGCCGGACTGCATTCCTCGCTCGCGGACACCGGAACTGCCTGCCTGCGTCTGGCGGTCACCGCTGTCCTCGCCCCGCCTCCAGGCTGGACCGGGCCACACACGGTGGAGAGACTCTGGCGGTGCAGGGAACCGCTGACCGAGGAGGACACGGCACAGAGGGTGCGGTGGCAGCTGGAGGGCTGGCTGACCCGGGGTCTTTCCCGGGGCCTTTCCCGGGGCCGTACCCGCACAGGAGAGATTCCCGGCATCCTGTCTGCCGGAGATGACGGGGCAGAAGAAGGGGGAGAGGGACTCTACGGGGTACGTGCGGTGACGCTCACCCCGGTGGAGTGTGTTCCTGCAGGAAGCATCGCCGAGCCGTTGTGGGGAGGGACCGACGACGGTCTCCGGTCCGCGCGTGCCGCCGCCGCCAGAGCCCAGGCACTCATCGGCACCCGGGCGGTCCTGCGGCCGGTTCTCCGGGGAGGTCACGGGGTTGTCGGCAGGGTGGTCACCGTACCGTACGGGGAGGAGGATCCGGAGGAGATCCGCTCACTGCCCACACGCAGGTGGGAGGGGGAGCTTCCCGCCCCTCTGCCGGGACTTGTTGCAGAGACACCGGTCCGCCTGCTCGGGGTGGACGGCCGGGACATTGTCGTCACCGGGCGTGGTGCCGTGAGTTCGCCGCCTGCAGTGCTGCGCGTCCGGGACCGGGACTGTGCCGTCACCGGCTGGGCGGGTCCCTGGCCTGTCGACGAGCGGTGGTGGAACCCGCAGGAGGCGGACCGGTGCGCGCGGCTGCAGGTCGCCACCGACGAGCCGGCGGCACATCTTCTGCGCTGTCGGGGAAGTGAGTGGATCATCGAGGCGAGCTACTAGAGTGCAGATATGTCCACAACGCGAAACCCGCGGTCAGGAATCCCCGCACTGTGCTCCGACCAGACCCGGGAACCCCTGCCGGGGACAGCCAGAACCGGGGCCCGTACCCTCGCACTGGAGCATCCACGAGGCTGGGGCAGGGACATCCTCGACGGTGAAGCACTGGGGGCAGAGCTCTCCGCACAGGTCAAGAGCTGGCTCAAGGCGAACAGGGCACAGCTGCAGTTCATCCGCAGGCCCGGACGGGAGGGGCAGAAGGACCACGGCAGTGTCACACTCTTCATCGCAGACGCCTCCACAGCGGTGCCGGTGCTGGAGAAGATGGAGCTGGCAGGTCCGGAGGAGCTGACGCAGGTTGATCTCTCCACACCGGGTCACACCCCCGGGGCGGAGAAAGTCAGTGACCCTCTGCTGCTCGTCTGCACCCACGGCAGGAGGGACCGGTGCTGTGCGGTGAAAGGACGCCCGACGGCGGCGGCACTGGCACGGAAGTTCCCCGGGTTGGTCTGGGAGTCCTCACACACGAAAGGACACCGCTTCGCTCCGTCGATGATCCTTCTGCCGTGGAACTACTCCTTCGGGACCCTCGACGCCGACCGGGCCGTGGACATGTTCGCCACCGTCCTCGCCGGTGAACTGCCGGTCGAGGGGAACCGGGGACGGGGAACCCTGGGAGCTCCGGGTCAGGTCGCGGAGCTCGCTGTCGCCGAAGTCCTCAGAGACGCCGGACGCCCCGCCGCCCCGGGTGAACTGGTCGTCGAATCGGGTCCGGACAGTCCACAGTCGTCCTCGGCCGGGAAGAGCGGAGGACGCGCGGCGACGAAGGTGGTGCACGTGACCAGACCTGCTGTGCCGGACAGTGGCGGGCAGGCACGCACCTGGTCGGTCACCCTGGAATCACAGAGGTGTTACCCTGTCGTCTCCTCCTGTGGTGACAGGCCGAAGGAAGGGAAGTCCTGGGTGGCTGTCTCAGTTGCCGGCGACGTGGACGACAACAACGCCCGGCGGTGACTCCGCCGGGCGTCTGAGCTGTTCTGAATGGGGGGCAGGAGCGGGATCAATCCCGGAAAAGCCCCGGCCCGGAGAACATCTCCGGGGAAGACTGACGCACCTAGCGGCGCATGATCTTCCGGGCCAGCCAGTTGCCGAAGAGCTGGGCAACCTGGACGATGATGATGATCGCGACCAGGGTGACGTAGGTGACGTTGTTGTCGAAGGCGCGGTAACCGTACTGGATGGCGAAGTCGCCCAGTCCGCCGGCACCGACGTAACCGGCCATCGCGGACATGTCGACGATGGCGATGAACATGAATGTCGCGCCAAGGATCAGTGGGCCCAACGCTTCAGGGATGATCACCGTGAAGATGATCCGCAGCGGTGACGCGCCCATCGCACGGGCAGCTTCGATGACCCCCGGGTCGATGCCGACAAGGTTCTGCTCGACAATCCTGGCGGCGCCGAAGGCTGCTGCGATGATGATGGCGAACGTGGCGGCGTTGATCCCGAGGATCGTGCCGACGACGATCTTCGTCAGTGGTCCCAGGGCGGTCAGCAGGATGATGAAGGGGACCGGACGGACGATGTTGACCAGCAGATTGAGGATCCAGAACACCGGGCGGTTGGCCAGCACCCCGCCGCTGCGGGTCGTGTAGAGCAGGAGACCGATGACGAGACCGGCCAGGCCACCGCCGACCAGTCCCCAGATCGCCATGTAGAGCGTCTGCCCGATGGCGTCCCGAAAGATGGGGCTGAGGTAGTCCCAGTCGGTGTCCTTGGCGAGGATGAGGGTGTCGAGGACACCGGAGGTGTCTGTGCCGGTCATCGGATCTCCTCGATCTCGGTCGTGGTGGACAGGGAGCGGTGGAACTCGTCGACTGCCCGTTCTCCGGCGTCGTCCGTGGCGGTCATCCGCACGGTGAGACGGCCGAAGGAGTGCTGCTGCAGCGTTGTCACACCGCCGTGGACGATGTTGACGCTCACGCCGGCACGCTCAGCTTCGGACACGGCGTGGAAGAACCCTGCCCCCTCCTTCATCGTGACGGTGAACAGGCGACCCACCCCGGTGTTGAGGTCGGATGCCTCGATGAGGTCCGGGGTGTTGCGCAGTGAGGTGGCCACGAAGTTGGCGGCGACGTCGGTCTTCGGTGAAGAGAAGACCTCGTAGACGCTGCCCTTCTCGACAACCTTGCCCTGCTGCATCACCACAACAGTGTCCGCGATGGTGCGCACGACCTCCATCTCGTGGGTGATGACGACGATGGTGATCCCGAACTCCTCGTTGACCTTGCGCAGCAGTTCCAGAACCTCGCGGGTCGTGGAGGGGTCGAGTGCGGAGGTCGCCTCATCCGCCAGGAGCAGGGAGGGGTTCGTGGCCAGGGCACGGGCGATGCCCACGCGCTGCTTCTGCCCGCCGGAGAGCTGTTCAGGCCATGACTTCCCCTTGTCCGCCAGTCCGACGAACTCGAGGAGCTCCGTGACCCGTGCCTCCCGGTCCTGACGGGACATTCCCTGCAGTTTCAGCGGGTAGGCGACGTTGCCTGCAACTGTGCGGGAGGTCAGCAGGTTGAACTGCTGGAAGATCATGCCGATGTCGCGGCGGATGTCCCGCAGCTGCCGCTCCGAGTATCCGACGATGTTCTTCCCGTCAAGGAGAATCTCGCCGCTGTCGGGGACGTCCAGTCCGTTGATCTGGCGGACCAGGGTCGATTTTCCGGCACCGGAGTATCCGATGATGCCGACGATCGACCCGCCGGGGATGTCGATGGAGACGTCGTCGAGAGCGACGATCTGCTTCTTTCCCTGACGGAAGGTCTTGTTGACGTGCCGGAACTCGACGGATGTGCCGGTCCGGGCTGCGGGGTCCGACATGTTACTCGCCGGCGCCTTCGTTGCGGAACTGCTCTTCGGTGTCGGAGAGGATCTTGTTGAGTTCGTCCTGGGACTTCTTGACCTCGACGGCGGAACCGGAGGTGTCCTCCTGGACGGCCTTCTGGACCTCCGGGTCGTGGAAGATCTCGACCAGCTTCAGGTAGTCTTCGTTGTTCACCTGGTCTGCCCTGGTCGCCCAGACGTTGATGTAGGGGGCGGCGGCAGGATCGTCCGGGTTGTCCTTGACGATGGCGTTGTCGGGGGTGACGCCGGCGGAGACCATGAAGTTGTTGTTGATCGCCGCGACCTTGCCGTCGTTGTAGGCGACCGCGGTCTGTGACGCGTCGACAGCGGTGACCTTGACCTTGGACTTGTCGGTGTCGATGTCCGCGGGGGTCGGTGCGACGAGGTTGTCTTTCTTCAGGGTCACCAGACCGGCCTTCTCAAGCACGAAGATCGCACGTCCACCGTTGGTGTTGTCGTTGGGGATGACCACTTCGCCGGCTTTTGCGATGTCATCGACTGTCTTGGCGTCCTTGGCGTAGATCCCCATCGGGAAGATCTCCGTTGATCCAAGGACCTTGAGGTCGGTGCCGGACTTCACGTTGTACTCGGCGAGGAACTGGATGTGCTGGAACTGGTTGACGTCCAGGTCACCTTCATTGAGTGCCTGGTTCGGAGTGTTGTAGTCCGTGAACCCCTTCATCTCCACGTTGAGACCTGCTGCCTTGGCCTTCTCCTGGAAGACCTTCCACTGGCTCTTGTCCGCTTCGGTGGAGCCGATGGTGATGACGTCGTCGTCGGATCCGTCTGAGGCGCAGGCGGTGATGCCGGCGGCGAGACCGAGGGTGACTGCGACGGCTGCGGCCTTGCGGAACAGCGGGGTACGGCGGATATGCATGGATTCTCCTGTGCTGGGTGGTGCCTGGACGTCAGATCCGGAAGTGTCCGGATGATTGTAGTAGTACTACCGTTTAACGGACCGCTCTGTCTAGTCGAGTTCCTTTCACGCTGATTCTGAGGGGTCCGGCACGGTGGCGTTCAGGTGCACCCGTTCGCCGCTGCGACTGCTGAGGCCGAGGTATTCCACGGCCTGCGGGCCGCCGGCGCCGAACCAGTGGGGAAGGGTGCAGTCGAACTCCGCGGATTCCCCGGGCTCCACCGTGTATTCATGGCCGTCGAGGACCAGTCTCAGGGTGCCGGCGAGGACGTAGATCCACTCCCGTCCCGGGTGGGACCGCATGTCCGGAACCCGGTCCTGCGGGCGACGGGTCCCGGGGACCACCGTCTTGTGTGCCGAGACCGGTCCCTCCCCTCCCAGGTCGAGGTGGACCACTCCGCCACGGGTGAGTGGCCGGATGTCGATCCTCGGGTCCCCGGTCCCAGGTGAGCCGACGAGGTCGTCGAGGGAGACCCGGAAGAGTTCGGCGAGGGGGAGGAGAAGGTCGAGGGAGGGGCGACGTTTCCCGGATTCGAGCCGGGACAGGGTGCTGCGTGAGATCCCGGTGCCCTCGGAGACGTCGGCGAGGGTGAGCCCGCGGGCGGTGCGGGTCGCCCGGAGGCGGGGTCCCACACGGTCCAGCAGGTGGTCGGTGCGGTGCTGCTGTGCCATTCCGGCAACCCTAGTTGCTTTCCTCTTTTCCTGTCCCCCGTTCCCGTATCTCCGGCAGCGCCGGGAGAAGCGGTTCGCGCCAAAGCTTCCGCACATCTGCTATATTCGAACATATGTTCAGTCGTGGTGGTCCGCTCAACTGGTCACGTCTGGAGAGACTGCTCTCGGGGAAGGACTCCGGACCACTGCATGCCGTCGGTGTGGGGGAGAGCGGACGCGACACCCTCTGGAACTCCGACGTGTCCGCCGACCTGACCGGCCCTGCCCGCCGGAACACCGGTGCGGCAGCACCGGTGCCTTTCGCAGAACTCCACGCCGCAGGATCCTACAATTTCCTCCGCGGTGCAGGAGACCCGGAGGAGATGGTCGCCACCGCGGCGTCCCTCGGCCTCACCGCCCTGGCACTGGTCGACAGGGACGGCCTGTACGGTGCCGCCCGTTTCGCCACCGCGGCCGCCGGGTACATCTCCCGGACCGGCTGCGGCCCCGCCACGGTCTTCGGAGCGGAGCTCAGTGTCAACGGTCCGGGGTCGGCACCGTTGACCGTGCTCTGCCGGGGACCGGAGGGGTACCGCAGACTGTCCCACGTGATCACCCGGGCCAGACTCGGCTCGGGCGGGCACCGTGACAAAGCCACCGTCACCTACCCGGGACTGTCGGAACTGGCTGACGCCGCCGGCGGCCACTGGACCGTGCTCATCGACCACGGTCACCTGGACAGCGGAGCCGGGGTGACGGACATCATCGAGGCCTTCGGAGCGGAGTGCTGTGTCATCGAACTGCAGCTCACCATGAGCCCGGAGGACGTCGACCGGAACCTGGCCCTCCACGGGCTGGCACAGGCACACGGTGTCAGGGAGACGGTGAGCGGTGCCGTGACCTGCCCGACCCCGGCGTCCTCCCGGCTGGCGGGGGCGAAGGCCGCGTTGAACGGCAGGACCGACGTCACCGCCGCATCCCCGGTAACCCACCCGCTCGGCGGGCCGTGGCTGCGGTCGGGGGAGGAGATGCTGGACGCCGCAGGTGACTGCACCTGGCTGAGGGACGCCGTGGTCAGGAGTGCGGAGATAGCCGCAGGATGCGCCTTCACGCTCAACCTTGTCGCTCCCGGCCTGCCCCACGCCGACGTCCCCGACGGCTGGAGTGACATGGAGTGGCTGAGGGAACTGACCCGCAGAGGAGCGGACCGACGGTACGGCCCGCAGGAGACCAACCCGCGGGCCCGGGAAGTCATCGACCATGAGCTGGCCATCATCGAGCAGCTCGACTTCCCGGGGTATTTCCTCATCGTCCACGACATCGTCGACTTCTGCCGCAGATCGGGGATCTTCTGCCAGGGTCGTGGTTCGGCGGCCAACTCCGCCGTCTGCTTCGCCCTCGGCATCACCAACGTCGACGCCGTCGCAGCGGACCTGCTGTTCGAGCGGTTCCTCTCCCCGGAGCGGGACGGTCCTCCGGACATCGACCTGGACATCGAGTCCACCCGACGTGAGGAGGTGATCCAGTACGTCTACGACAGGTACGGCAGGGACTACGCCGCCCAGGTCGCCAATGTCATCACCTACCGGCGTAAAGGTGCGTTGAGGGATGCCGCGCGCGCCCTGGGACACGACCCTGGACGGGTGGACGCCTGGTCCCGGGGGGTGGAGGACCCGCCGGCGCCGGTCACGGACCTGGCCTCCCGGCTGCTCGGACAACCTCGCCACCTCGGCATCCACTCCGGTGGAATGGTGATCTGTGACCGCCCTGTCTCCGATGTCGTCCCGGTGGAGTGGGCGCGCCGGGCGGACCGCTCGGTGGTGCAGTGGGACAAGGACGACTGCGCGGCAGTCGGACTGGTGAAGTTCGATCTGCTGGGACTCGGCATGCTCGAGGCACTGCACCACTGTGTCGACCTGGTGGAGGAGACCACCGGCAAGAGGATCGAACTGTGGCAGCTCGCCCCCACCGACCCGGAGGTCTACGCCATGCTCGCCAGGGCGGACGCCGTGGGCGTCTTCCAGGTGGAGTCCCGTGCCCAGCTCGCGACACTTCCCCGGCTGAGGCCACGGACCTTCTACGACCTGGTCGTCGAGGTGTCGCTCATCCGTCCGGGGCCGATCCAGGGAGGGTCCGTGCACCCCTACATACGACGCAGGAACGGTGAGGAACCCGTCACCTACGACCACCCCTGTCTGGAACCGGTGCTCAGGAGGACCCTGGGCGTCCCCCTGTTCCAGGAGCAGCTCATGCAGATCGCGGTGGTCGTCGCCGGATTCAGCGCCGCCGAGGCGGACAGTCTCCGCCGGGCCATGGGGTCGAAACGCTCACCGCAGAAGATGGAGCGGATGCGTTCACGGTTCCTCTCCGGGGCAGAGCGGCTCCACGGGTTGACCGGGGAGGTGGCCGACAGTCTGTGGAAGAAAGTCGTCGCCTTCGCCTCCTACGGTTTCCCGGAGTCCCACGCCCAGTCCTTCGCCTCACTGGTGTACTTCTCCGCATGGTTCAAGTACCACTATCCGGCGGAGTTCTGTGTGGCACTGCTGCGCGCCCAGCCCATGGGCTTCTACTCCCCTCAGTCACTCATCGCCGACGCCCGACGCCACGGTGTCCCCGTCCTGCCCGTCGACGTGAACTTCTCGGGCGTCGGGGCGACGGTCGAGACGGTCCGTGACGCTGACGGCCGGGGACAGGTGGGGGAGCCCGGTGCCCGCGTCCGCGGCATCCGCCCGGGGCTCACCTCCGTCCGCGGCATCGGTACCGGGGTTGCTGAAGCGATGGTGGAGGCGAGGAGAAAGGTGGGGCGGTTCAGCACGGTGGCGGACCTGTCCAGGGAGGCCGGGCTCGGGGTCGACCAGGTTGAGGCGCTGGCACGTGCAGGAGCCTGCGACTCGTTGGGGCTGACGCGTCGCCGGGCGGTGTGGGCGGCGGGCCAGGCGGCCACGGAAAGACCCGGGATGCTCCCCGGCATCTCCGTGGTCTCCACACCGGCGCTGCCCGGCATGAGTGCCCTTGAACTGGCGGCCGCGGACATCGCCGAAACAGGGGTGACCACTGACGGTCACCCCGTCCGACTGCTGCGCAGGACACTCGACGCCTGGCCCGGACCCTTTCCGGTGGTTCCGGCGGAATCCCTGCTGTCGGTGGAGGACGGGCGGCGCATCCTCGTCGCCGGAGTGGTGACCCACCGTCAGCGGCCCGCGACGGCGGGTGGGGTGACTTTCCTCGGTCTGGAGGACGAGACAGGTCTGGTCAACGTGATGGTCTCCCCGGGACTGTGGCGGGCACGCAGGGCGGTGGCTTCCGGGGCGGGGATGCTGATGGTCCGGGGCATCGTGGAGAACGCGAACGGGGCGGCGACAGTCCGCGCGGACCAGTTGTCGGCGCTGGAGACCGCCGAGGTGCTGGCAGGACGCTCCCGGGACTTCCGGTGACAGGTGAGGGCGCCGGTGGCGGGAAACGGGGTGCCCTCAGACGGCGGCGTGGCGGTGCCAGGAGGTGAAGTCCTCCGCCACGGTCGCCGCCAGTTCCCGGTACGCCAGCAGGGTCGCGGGCCTCAACCTGGCGAGATCCACCACCGCCCCCTCGGACAGGTGGCGGTCAAAGGGGACCGGGCACACCGCCCTGGTCCGGGAACCGAAATGACTGACAAGCACCGCCGGATCCACCGCAGCCTGCCCGGGGCGGGCGCCGGAGACCACGACCACAGCATTCGCAGCAAGAGCACCTCGCCCGTGGGCTTCCAGCCAGTCGAGGGTGGCCTCCGCAGACTGCACCCCGTCGAGGGCGGGGGAGGTGACCAGGACCAGGGTGTGCGCCAGGTCCAGTACCCCGGCCATCGCACTGTGGAGAAGTCCTGTGCCGCAGTCGGTGAGAATGATGTTGTAGTGGTGCTGGAGGATGTCGACGGCGCGGCGGTAGTCGTCCTCACTGAACGCCTCCGACACCGCCGGGTCACGGTCCGACCCGATGACCTCGAGCCTGCTGGAGGACTGACTGGCGCACGCCTTCACCTGTGGGTAACGGGAGAAGTCGGGCACGGCCAGCAGATCCCTGACGGTCGGGGCGTCCGGGGGTTCCCCCACCCTGCGTGCAAGTGTCCCCAGGTCCGGGTTGGCGTCCACCGCGACGACCCGGTCACCGCGCAGTGAGGCGAAGACCCCGCCGAGAGTGACAGTGGTGGTGGTCTTGCCCACACCACCTTTCAGGCTCATCACGGCGATCCTGTGGTCGCCGCGCAGTGGCGTCCTGATCCTGTCGAGGAGCCCGCGCTCCGCCGCCTGCCGCGAGGATTCGCCGGGATTCACCCTCCCACGTGACAGCCGGTGCACGACACGACGCCATCCCCCCGGAGGCGCAGCTTCCACCGCCCCCCCGCAGATCATCCGGTCCCAGTTCTCCCCAGTCATTTCCCCCGTTCATGGGCACGACCGTACAGTACCGTCCGCGACGGCGGAAGGCTCAGACCCCCCGGGCAGGGGCAGAGGTCCTGCGGGCCCCGACAATCCGGTCCGACAAGCCGGTCCGCCAGGCCGGCGATGTTTATAAGAGAAAGGGCCCCGACAATCCGGTCCGACAAGCCGGTCCGCCAGGCCGGCCCACCGCCGACCCTGCAGCCCCGGCCCGCCGCCGGGCCGTCAGTCCACGGACTCAGTCCACGGACCCGGCAGACTCCGTCAGTTCCCCGCAGTTGGAGGGTGCGGGCACATTGTTGAACCGGTCGTTGATGTACCGGAACGCCGTGCCCGCCTGAGTGAGCAACGGCACAGCATGGTTGATCGCCGAGCGGGGGAGAAGCGAGGCGGTCTCCTCCGTGGTGAACTGCACGGTGGCTCCCAGCGAGCAGTAGTCGGCGGCAGTGTCCCGGGCCTGGCTCCAGGGGATCGTGTCATCGTTTCTGCCGTTGACGATGAGAACCGGGGAGGCGGGCCTGCGTGAACCCAGCCGCAGGTTCGTGTCGGACAGCACGTCGCGCAGGCGCGGATCCTCCCGGATGATCTCCGGGAACGACCTGCCGTCCCGGGTCAGAGTGCGCGAGTCCCGCAGACCCCAGTTGAGCACTGAGGTGATGATGCACTCGTCTGCCGTGGAGGAGACGTATCGGTGGCCCTCCTCGTTGAAGTACTCGTCCTTCAGGGAGACCAGTTCCGGGTGTCGGGCCCACACGCCGTTGAGGGCGTAGCCGAGCACACCCGCGATGAGATTGCCGTCGACGGCCCCGGCGACGGTGTCGAGCCTTCCGGGGGGAGCTCCGGCGAACGTGCCACGCACATTCAGTTCCGGCGCATAGGACGCCGCGAGTTCGGCTGCCCCTGCCGCGGCACCGCCGCCCTGGGAATACCCGAAGAACGCCACGGGTGAGTCCGCCGGTGCTCCGGCGAACTCCAGTCCTGCGCGTGCACCGTCGAGTACGGCGTGACCTTCCTCGGTGTGGTTGACGTAGGTGTGCTGACCGGGGGTTCCGAGGCCGATGAGGTCGACGACGACGACCCGGTAGCCCAGTGCGGAAGCCAGGGCGTGGAAAGGGTACTCGTAGTTGATGTTGAGGTTCAGGGTTCCGTTGTCCGTCCCGACCCCGGCGAGCAGGGCACCGGAACGGGACGGGGCGCAGTGGTCTCCTGCACCGCGGGTCCCCGGAGCGAAGACGACGGTGGGGGTCGGGCCGGGACCGTCCCACTTCCCGGAGGGCTGGAGAACCACCCCGCTGGTGGCGACCTTCACCCCGTCCTGGGTGGTGGAGGTGTACAGGATCCGGTCCGCCCTGCCGGGGGCGTCACCGGTGTCGAAGGCGTCGAGGAGCTGGGGGGCGAACTGGCTGCGGATCAGGGATCCGGGGGTTGCCGGGATCCGGTCCGGCGGAGTGTAGAACGGGTCGTCCGCGGGCAGCGCGATGGTCGGGTCGGAAGCTGTGAGCGACGGGGGAACGCCGGGAACCGTGGCGTCCCCGGCGGTGGCGGGGGTGACGGTCGAGACTGTCACGGCGAGTGCGGTGGCCACCGCGAGCGCGGTGGTCAGGACCGGCGGAGCGGTCGGGGAGCGGTGCGTGTGCAGGTGTGCCGACCGGCGTGGGTGACGGCGGGCGAGAACCCGGGTGAGGGTACCGGTGTGACCCGGGGCAGATCGGAATCGGAGAAACGTCATGGACCGAGACGATATACCTTGCCAAACAACATTGTCTTCATAATCAACATTTTGATGTACGCCACATTGACCCCCGCCCCTGGAGCCTATAGAACGGGGGAGTGCGACACGCTGACCCGACCACCCCACACCGGAAGAATCGTCTGCGTCTCACCGGCACTGTCGTCGCGCTCGCGGTGACAGCCGGTGTCGCGGTCTACTCCTCCCGTGCCGCGGTCGGTGAGGCACCGGAGGTTCTCGAAGCCTACCGGCACGGCACGGTGGCACGGACGGCTGTCGACAACACCGCTTCCGTGTCCGCCGACCTCGGGAAGGGTGAGCTACTCACCGGCCCCGCCCCCGGGGAGACCGGACGGGTGACAGTGGACAGTGCGGGTGTGACCCGGTCGGCGATACTGGCCCTGCCGGAGGACTACCACCCGGGGACCCCGACCCCGGTCCTCCTCGCATATCCGGGGTACGGACAGACCCCTTCGGAGATGCGAACCTTCTCCCGCCTCGACGACCTGCCGGCGATAGTCGTGTTCATGCAGGGGGTGGGCAACACCTGGGAGGGTGCACCGTACTCGCAGACCTCCGACGGTGATGACCTCAGGTTCACCCGTGACATGCTCGCCGCGTTGAACAGCACCTACAACGTGGACTCTTCGCGTATCTACGCGACGGGCATGTCGAACGGGGGCGGTTTCGTGGCCAAGCTGGCCTGCCGGATGCCGGAGACCTTCGCCGCGGTGGCGTCGGTCGCCGGCGCCTACTACCCGGGGACAGGGAAGGACTGCAGGACGCCGTCCACCTCGTTCCTCGAGATCCACGGTGTACAGGACCCGGTCATCGGCTACAACGGAGGCAGCCGGCACGGGACGGTCTACCAGCCGGCCCGGGAGCGCGCCGAGGTGGTCGCGGACCGGAACGGATGTGCGCCGGACCCGGTGACCACCGCGCTCGCCGATGACGTCCGCAGGGTCCAGTGGCCCATGTGCGACGGGGACCGTGACGTCGTCCACCTGCGCGTCGGCGACGGCGGACATACCTGGCCGGGGGACGCCACGGGCACGTCCGGCGGTGCAGAGGCAGGCAGCAGAAGGGCGGCGAGCAACGCCGCCCGGGCCACCAGTTACTCGCTGGACGCCACGACCGAGGTCTGGGCGTTCGTCAGCTCCCACCGGCTCCAGGGGTGAGGAAAGCCCGGTACTTCTGTGCCGGTCTTCTCGGGAGGTCAGTCCGCCAGTGCCCCCATGGGGTCCCAGGCGGGCAGGACGTGCGGGGCAGGGGCCCCGTCAGTGCCACTGTCAAGCACTGACCGGTATTCCTCAGGCAGCCGGTCGCGGTGGACGGCGAGCGCGAAGACGTACTCGCCGAACCAGGAGTCGTTCATCGTCCAGAAGCCCTTGTCGGCGTTCTTCGACCCCCAGGAGTTCTCCACCCTCCATTTCACCGGGTTTCCCGCCTCATCCAGGTCGACACCGGTGAAGACCATGGCGTGGGTCATCAGCGACTCCCCGGTGAGCAGACGCTGCTGCTTGTTCATCGCGTCCGTACCCAGTTCCACCCCGTAGAAACCGGTGTAGTCGTGCAGCCGGGCGTCCCACACCCCCCGCTCACGGTCACACTGGGCGGCCGTGTCGCAACCGAACCACACCGGCCTGCCGTCTCCCAGGGCGTCCACCGCCACCGTCCGGAGAACCTCCGGGGGCACGTTGAGGTAGGTCACCGGATCAGCTCCGACAACATTGCCCAGGTAATCCACCGTGAACAGTTCGCCGTAGGGAGACGAGTCCCGGGGGTCGTTGACGAGACACACGTACTCCCCGAGATCGTCCGGCAGGTAACGCCGCGCGAACTGCAGCGGGGTGACGGTGCCCTCCCGGTGGAACTCACCGTCGGAGTCGCGGTACTGCCAGACAAACTCCTCGGGGGGGACACCGAGGTGGGCGGTGAGGATCCGGTGCACAGACCCCAGGGCCTCACGGTGGACACGGCTGACCTCGGCGTCCCCGGCTCCGGTGTTGACGGTCTCGCGGATACGGAGCGCACCGGTCCGAGTGGCTGTGGCGATGTCACGGTTCATCTTCGCGGTGTGCGACGACGACCAGGTCTCGGGCATGGCGTACTTCGGCACCACACCGTACTTCTCGACCAGCGCGACGAACATGTTCCACTGGCCCCCGTCCTCGGCGGGATGGTCGAGGAGGTGCTGGACCGTACGGTCGTCAGTCGGCCTGTCGGCGAGTTCCACCATCGCGGTGAAGAAGTAGTTGGCCTTCTCCAGCTTGTCCCAGTAGTGCAGCCATGCCTGGGACAGTTCCAGGTCCTTCACCCCGGTGTCGGCGATGATGTTCCCGCGCAGCGAGTTCAGGCCCGCGAAAATCCAGCACCGGCCGGAACGCATCTGGTCGGTCACCGACCACGTGTCGACCTTGACCGAGGTGGTGGGGTCAGTGGACGCCAGAATGCTGCGGTCGAGGGTGATCTTGCTGATGTCCGTCGCGGTCGCAGCGTTACGTGCGGTCCGCCATGCAGGATCGGCTTCCACGGAGCTGTTGAGCCCGTCGAGGAATTCCGGGCTGATGCCGGCCGGGCCGGTGGTGACTGTGCCGGTGGTGCCGGCGGTGTCGGTGACTGTCACGCTGCTCTCCTTGTCTCCGGAGTCTCCGGTGTCTCCGGTGTCTGTGGTGCTCCTGCTGCCTGTCGCGTCTGTGGTCACGGTCATGCCATCGCGTCCCAGACCGGGAGGACGGTGGTGTCACCACGGTCCAGTGCGGACAGGCCGGGGAGGTCGTCGCCGGTGGCGGTGGTGATGAACCTGCGGTGTGCGACGATCTGGAAGACGTTGTCGTCGAACCAGGCGTCAGTCATCGTCCCGTAGCCCTTCATCGAACCGGCTCCGGCGAGTTTCGCGTGCTCACCGTGACTCTTCGTCCCCCAGGAGTTCTCCACCCTCCAGGTACCCGCGGCGGGGTCGTGTCCGGTGAGGACCATACCGTGGGTGAGCATGGACTCCCGGCTGCGCATCTGCTCCGCCTTCGACGATCCGGTTCCCCGGGAAGAGTCGGTGCCGTACAGGGCGTCCCGTTCATACAGGTCCCTGTCCCAGATTCCCAGGGCCGCGGCGAACTGCCTGTTGACGTCGCAGGCGAACCACACCGGTTCCCCGGCGTCCAGGGACGCCGTCGCGATCCGTCGCAGGTCGGAGATGTCGGCGTTGACGTAGGAGAAGTCCGGGGTGCCCCACATGTTCGTCTCTTCGGCGACGGTGTAGGCCGCGCCGTAGGGATTCTCCCCGCGGGGGTCGTTGACGACACTGATGTAGTTGTCCAGACCTCCGGTGAGGTCGTCTCCCAGGACCCGGTCGCGGAACTGCAGCGGGGTGAGGGTGCCCTCGTCGTGGAACTCCCCGTCCTTGTCCCGGTACTTCCACGTGAAGGTGGCCGGGGGAACTCCCAGGTGGACGGAGATGACCCGGTGGACGTCCCGCATTCCCGCACGGACCAGGGGTTCGGTGGACGATGCCCCGGCCCCGCCGAGTGCAGCCTCCCGCAGCTTCCAGGCGGTGGCCCTCACCGTGGTCGACAGGGCGGAGTCGAGCTGCCGGGTCAGGCCGGAGGCGTAGGTCTCACCCATGGCCTGCTTCGGCATCACCCCGTACTTCCCGATCAGGTTCACCAGGTAGTTCCACTGGCCGCCGTCGTCGGCGGGGTGGGCCAGCAGAGCGGCGACGAGCCGGTCGTCGAGGTCGGTGACACCGGAGCGGAACAGTTCGTCAAGTCTGCGCAGTGTCCGGTAGGACTTCTCCAGTTTGTCGTGGAACTGGAGGTGGGTCTCGGAGAACTCGAAGTCCGAGGTGCCCAGTGACCCGGCGATACGGTGCCGGAACACGTTGAGGCCGGCGAACATCCAGCACCGGCCGGACTGCTTCTGGTCGGTCACCGAAAGTGAGTCGAGTTTCACCTCGGTCGTCGGGTCGACCGAGGTGACCGCGGCCCGGTTGAGGGTGACACCGTCCACGTCGGTCGAGGTGACGGCATTGGTGGCGATCCGTAGAGCGGGGTCGTCGGCCGCACTGCGCAGCCCTGCGAGTACGCCGGGGGTGAGGGTGAAATCAGGCATGAGTCTGTTATACGCGGTGGACGGACGCGGTGGACGGACGCGGTGGAGGTTCCGGCCGCCGTCCCTGCCGGACACCCGTCAGGTTCCCCGGTCCGGTTCCCCGGCTGCGCTGCGGATCGGAGAACCTCGGTCTACCCTGGGCAGATGGAGCCCCTGGAGATCATCGACACCCTGGACCCCTCGGACGTGGCGTCCCGTCGCCGCGCCGCAGACTCCGACCTCGTCGCCCGCGGCGTCACCTTCGGGGTCAAGGACGCCGACGGGAAACTGCACGGTCACGAAGTCTTCGACATCGAACCCGTGCCCCGCGTCATCGGAGCAGCGACGTGGGACCGGCTCGCCCGCGGGGTGGAACAGCGGACCCGCGCCCTCGACCGCTTTCTCGACGACGTCTACACCGTGGATTCCCCGGAGGACGCCGCCATCGTCCGGGCCGGTCGCATGGACGCCGCAATCATCGCCCGGTCACCGGGGTACACCCCCCTCGGACGCAGCTACCCCGCAGGCCGTGTGCGCACCCGTGTCGCCGGTGCGGACCTGGTCTGCGACGACCGGGGCAGGTGGGCGGTGCTGGAGGACAATGTCCGCATGCCCTCCGGTCTGACCTTCGCACTGGCGGCCAGGTCTGTGACCCGTGACCACTGGCCGGAGCTCCTGGCCGGGGTCCGGGACCGGTTGCGGCCCGTGACCGGTGCCCTGGAGATGTTCTGCGCGACAGTGGAGGACGCCGCGCCACCACCTCATCCGGATCTGCCGTCCGGACCCGACGCGGCGTCCCGCCATGTCGTCATCGTCTCCGAAGGTGACCACGACCCGACGAGGGCGGAGCAGCGGGCGGTCGCCGAGGCGGGCGGATTCCACATCAGGACCTGTGACCTGCTGCGGGTCGAACAGGACGGGGGAGTGCCGGTCGTGGTCGATCTTGCCTCGGGAAGGCGGGTCGACGTGATCTACCTGCGGGTCGAGGAGAACCGGCTGGCGGAAGGGGTGCCGGGGATCGGTGGGCCCCTTGCCGCGGGCACGGTGGGCATGGCGAATGCGCCGGGCAACGGGCTGGCCGACGACAAGGCGGTCTACGCCTCGGTTCCGGAGATGGTGCGTTTCTACCTGGGCGAGGAGCCCCGGCTGGGGCAGGTGCCGACCTGGCTGTGCGCGGATCCTTCGCAGCGGATGGAGGTTCTGGACCGTCTGGACGAACTCGTCGTCAAACCTGTCGACGGTTACGGAGGGGCCGGTATCACCATCGGGCCCGAATGCAGTGGTGCCCGCCTGGCGGAGCGGAGGGCGGAGATCCTCGCCAGACCTGAGGCGTTCATCGCCCAGGAACGGGTGGAACTGTCGACCCTCCCGGCGCTCGACGGTACCCGTCGGCACGTGGACCTGCGGATGTTCAGTCTTCTCACCGGTTCGGGGGCCTCGACCGTGCCGGCGGGGCTCACCCGGGTGGCCCGGGCGGGGTCGCTGATCGTCAACTCCTCCCGGGGCGGCGGGGGGCGGGACACCTGGATTGTGGCGTCCTCGCCGGAGGAACTGTCCGTGGGTTCCGGTGTCTCCGACGACCCCGGCAGCACCGACGGTGCCGTCGGCCGCGCCGCCCCGGTCGGGTAGCCTGCAGGGCGTGAAGCACACCACCGCCGTCGACATCGCCCCGGACGGTTCGGCACTCGCGTTCGTTCTCCGGGATGACGCCGTCCCCGACGGTCTCCCCGTGGCCATGCAGGCACCGCTGGTCGACGGGGTCCTGGGGCCGGCCCGTCCCGTGAGGATCCCCACCGACGGACCGGCGGTGGCGGTGAGGTACTCCCCGCACGCCCACTGGCTGGCCGTGGAAATCGCTGCGAGCGGGACCGAACGCACCGAGATCTGGCTGGTGTCCACCGATCCCGGTGACGATTCCGCGGTCCTGCTGCGCGACATCTCGGACGCCAAGACATCCCTGGTGGAATGGAACTCCGGTGTGCTGGCGGTCGACGCGGTCCGTGACGACGGTGTGGCCGAGGGGCGTCTGGTCTCCCCGGACGACGGGTCCACGCAGGTCATCGACCGACGGGTGGACGGGAAGCTCGTCGCGGCGAACGCCGGACACGCGTTGATGAGGGTGGGGCCCCGGGCCAACCGTGAACTGCTGCTCATCGGGCCGGACGGCTCGTGGCGTCCTCTGCTGCCCCCCCAGCCCGGAGCGACGACGGACGCCGGCTGCATCCTCCCTCCCCGCAGTGACGGTGAGCCGGTGCTGCTGGTGTGCAGTGACCACCACAGTGACCGGCGACGGGTGCTGCGGGTCCACGCGAAAAACGGTGTGATGCGCAGCCGGGACCTCATCGCCCACCGTGAGGCTGACGTCGACGAGTTCTGTGTCAGCAGGGACGAGGCGACCGCCGCGGTCCTGTGGAACAGGTCCGGCAGGTCCTCCCTGGAGCTCCTGCAGCTAGACCGGGACCAGCGGGTGCTGGTCCGGCGTGCGGTCCCGCTCCCCGGCCTCGTCGCCCGCGGGCCGAGACTCACCGACGACGGGTCGGTGCTGGCGCTGACGGTGGAGAGTCCCGGGTCACCTCCGACGGTGCACCTGGTGGACACCCGTACCGGTCATTCGACCGCTGTGGCGGGGGAGGGCGGTTCCGGGTCCCGTCCCGGTGAACCGGAGCTGGTGCACTACACGGCACGCGACGGGGTGGAACTGTCCGGCTGGCTGTACCGGGCGGCCGGCGCCGACGGGGGCACCGCCGCGGGTCCGCAGCCGACGCTCGTGCACTTCCACGGTGGTCCGGAGGGGCAGTCCAGACCCGAGCACCATGATGTGCTGCGCGCGGTGATCTCCGCAGGGGTCAGTGTGTTCACCCCGAACATCCGGGGGTCGTCCGGCAGCGGCCGGGTCTTTCAGCACGCAGACAACCGGTACGGCAGGTTCTCCGGGATCAGGGACCTGGAGGACTCGGCGAATTTCCTGGTGGACGCCGGTTTCGCTGACCCGGCGCGGTTGGCCGTCAGCGGTCGTTCCTACGGCGGCTACCTGGTCAACATCGCGGTCACCTGGTTTCCGGACCTGTTCCGCGCCGCGGTCTGTGCCTGCGGGATGAGCGACCTGGAGACCTTCTACCGGAACACCGAACCGTGGATCGCCTCCGCCGCGTACCCGAAGTACGGGTACCCGATCCAGGACGGTGAACTGCTGAGGTCGGTCTCACCCCTGCGCCGGGTCCTCGACGGCGGGGAGGTGAGGACGCCGGTCCTGTTCATCCACGGTCTCCACGACACGAACGTCCCGCCGAGCGAGTACCGGCAGATGAAGGCCGCCCTGGACGACCGTGGGGTTCTTACACAGGCCCTGGAACTGGAGGACGAGGGTCACGTCTTCGTCCGTGAGGTGAACCGTCAGCGCATTGCCGAGGCCATGGTCGGGTGGTTGCGGCGGCACGGGGTGGCCGACTGAGCGGGGGGAGGGTACACCGGGCGGGTCCGGAAGGTGGGCGGGGCCGACGTGTCCGCACCGGTGGTTAACTGGAGGACATGACCTCTCCCTCGCCCGACTCTGTGCCGTCTGATTCCGCCGTGGCCTTCGCCCGCCGGTTCACCGACTTCATCGCCGCGTCGCCGTCCAGCTACCACGCCGCCGCGGAGGTGGCCCGACGTCTGGAGCAGACGGGATTCACCCGTGAAGACGAGAGGACGCCGTGGAACGGTGACGGGGGCACCGGTGCGGTGGCACCGGGAGGTCACTTCATCGTCCGGGGCGGGGCAGTGGTGGCCTGGCAGATCCCGGTGGGGGCGGACCCCGCCACGTCCGGTTTCCGGATTGTGGGGGCGCACACGGACTCTCCCGGGCTGAAGCTCAAGCCGGTCGGTGACCTGGCAGGTCCTGCGGGGTGGCGTCAGGCTGCCGTGGAGATCTACGGCGGTGCGATACTGCCGTCCTGGCTGGACCGTGAACTGCGTATCGCCGGAAGGATAGTCCTGGCCGACGGACGGGAACTGCTCGTGGCGACCGGCCCGGTCCTGCGGGTCCCGCATCTAGCCGTGCACCTGGACCGCAGCGTCAACACCGGTCTGACCCTCGACCGTCAGCGACACATGCAGCCGGTCCTCGCGGTGGGGGCGGACACTCCCACGGTCCTCGATGTCGTCGCCCGGGCCGCTGTCGACCGGGGCGAAGGGACGGCGGGAGGAACACGGACGGAGGTGACGGCACAGGACATCGTCTCCCACGACCTCATCACCGTCGACGCCCAGCACGGTGAGATCTTCGGTGCGGAGTCCGACTTCATCGCCGCCGGCCGGATGGACAACCTCAGCAGTGTCTTCGCCGGTCTGGAAGCCCTGAGGTCGCCGGGGTCGACGGGCTTGTCGGGGTCGTCGGAGTTACTGACCGTGGCGTCCGGCGGCGGGGGAGAGGACCGCGGGACAGGAGGCGCGGACATCCGTGTGTTCGCGGCCTTCGACCACGAGGAGGTCGGGTCAGCGTCGGCGTCCGGTGCCGCCGGCCCGGTCCTGGAGGATGTGCTGGTCCGCATCGCCGCAGGTCTCGGGGCATCGACTGATCTGACCCGGGCGATGTACGCACGTTCGGTCTGTGTGTCGGCAGATGCGGCACACAGCGTCCATCCGAACTATGTCGGCCGGTACGACGCGCTCAACCACCCGGTGATGAACTCGGGTCCGGTGCTCAAGGTCAACGCCGACCAGAGGTATGCGACGGACGCGGTGACTGCGGCACTGTGGCGTAGGGCCTGTGCGGCTGCCGGTGTGCCGTGCCAGGTCTTCGCCTCCAGCAATGACGTCCCCTGCGGTTCCACGATCGGACCTGTGACGGCCACCCGGCTCGGGATCCCCACCGTTGACGTGGGGATTCCCCTGCTGTCGATGCACTCGGCCCGGGAGATGGCCGGGGTGAGGGACCTTGTCTGGTTCACGGACGCACTCCGCGCCTTCTGGAGGATGTGAGATGCCCGGTACCCCGTTCTGCCGGGTTCTGTTCGACCAGCCTGTGATCCCCCCGAACACGGGCAACGCGATCCGCATGTGCGCCGGGACGGGTGCGGCACTGCACCTGGCGGGCCCGCTGGGGTTCGACTTCAGTGACCGGCACGTGCGCCGCGCCGGGCTGGACTACCACGATCTGGCGTCGGTCACCCTCCACGACGACCGGGACGCCGCCCTGCGCCACCTCCTCCGCCACGGGGCACGGCACGTCTACGCGTTCACGACCCGGGCGCGGACCTGGTACACCGATGTCAGGTACGAGCCGGGGGATGTGCTCATGTTCGGGACGGAGCCGACGGGCCTGGAGGACGCCGCACTCGAGGATCCCCGGGTGACCATGCAGGTGCGGATTCCCATGCTGCCGGGGCGGCGCAGCATGAACCTGTCCAACGCGGCCGCTGTCGCCGCCCACGAGGCGTGGCGGCAGGCGGGGTTCCCGGGGGCGGTGTGAGCAGGTCCGGCTCTTCCCACGGTGTCTGCGGCGGATAGGATGGACGCCGTGACTGCGATGAAGCTGGACGGAAAACTGTACCGGGACGAGATCTTCGCCGATCTCACCACCAGGGTGGCCGCGCTGAAGGAACGGGGTGTGACTCCCGGGCTGGCGACGGTGCTGGTCGGGGACGACCCGGCCTCCCGGTCGTACGTGAAGATGAAGCACCGTGACTGCGAGCAGATCGGGGTCAACAGCATCCGGAAGGATCTTCCCGCCGACGTGACCAGGGAGGAACTTCTCGGGGTCATCGACGAGCTCAACGCAGACCCGGCCTGTACCGGGTACATCGTCCAGCTGCCGCTTCCGGGTCACCTCAACGAGAACGAGGTGCTGGAGCGCATCGACCCCGCCAAGGACGCCGACGGTCTGCACCCGGTGAACCTGGGCAAACTGGTCCTCAATGAACCCGCGCCGCTGCCCTGCACCCCCAACGGTGCGATCTCGCTGCTGCGCCGGTTCGGGGTGCAGATCGACGGGGCGAAGGCCGTGGTCATCGGCCGGGGCGTGACGGTGGGCAGGCCCATCGGACTGATGCTGACCCGTCGGACCGAGAATGCGACGACGGTTCTGTGCCACACCGGGACGAGGGATCTCGCCCGGGAGACCCGTGACGCCGACATCATCGTCGCCGCCGCGGGCCGGGCGCACATGCTCACCGCTGACATGGTGAAGCCGGGGGCGGCGGTGCTTGACGTCGGGGTGTCCAGGGTTGACGGCAGGCTCGCGGGGGACGTGCACCCCGACGTGTGGGAGGTCGCCGGTGCTGTCGCTCCCAATCCGGGGGGTGTCGGTCCTCTGACGAGGGCTTTCCTGGTGCGTAACGTTGTCGAGCGCGCTGAGCGGCTCGCAGGTCTGGCGTAGCGGGGAGAACCAGGTGGCCTCCGGGACGGACGACCAGGCTGACGTGGTGCCGCTGAGCGACGCCGAACGTCGTGAGCTGCTGGCGAATCCGCATGACGCCGCGACTCCGCCCTCGAGGGTCACACGGAACCTCCAGATGCTGTCGGTGGTGCTGTTCCTGGTGGTGGTGACGGCCGGGGCCGTGCTCATCTTCACCGACCACTGGCGTAAGGGGACGGTGGCGGTGGGGGCGGGGATGGTGTGGCTGGGACTGATCCGGTGGTGGGTCGATTCCCGGATCCTGGGGGTTTTCGCCGTCCGTTCGAGGAAGTTCGACTCCTGGTTCTGTGTGATTGTGGGCGTCCTGTTGGCTTTCACGGCGCTGTCGATCGACTCACTGGGGAGCTGAGGGGGCAGTCGGTCACGGCCGGGGGAGGTGCGCCGCGGCATTTCAGTGAGTGCCGTGGCGTCCTGTGTCAAGTATTTCATTCACGTACTTCCGAATACCCGGGCCTGCGCCGGGGCCGGGGATAACGTGTCAACCTGTTATAGACAGAGCAGTCTGTCTGAGTTTCCGGTCGATCAACCCGCAGGAGAACGGATGAACACAGGGACAGGTCCGGGGGTGGTGCTCGCCGGACTCGGGGTCGTCGCCCTCGGCGTCATCTTCGCGCTGCCCGGCGGAACCACGGACGACCCGGACGGCACCGACGTCTCCTCCGGGTCTCACCGGGTCAACCTGGTGGCCTACTCGGTACCCAAACCGGGATTCGAAGCGGTCATCGCCGGCTACCGCCAGACCGACGAAGGTCGGGACACCGGATTCGCCGAATCCTACGGAGCCTCCGGCGACCAGTCCCGTAAAGTCGCCCGGCACGTGCCCGCCGACCTGGTGAACTTCTCCCTGGAACCCGACATCACCCGGCTGGTGAAGGCCGGTCTCGTCGACGAGAACTGGAAGAAGGACATCCCCGGCGATGAATCGGGCCGGTCGGTCCCCTTCGGCTCCGTGGTCTCCTTCGTCACCCGCGCCGGTAACCCGAAGAACCTGACCAACTGGGACGATCTCCTCGCCCCGGGAATCGAGATCATCACCCCCAACCCCGCGAGCTCAGGGTCGGCGAAATGGAACCTCCTGGCACCCTACGCAGGGTGGTACTTCCAGGCGCTCGAGGACAACCGCGGAGATGCCGCAGCCGCCCACGCCACCGCCCTGGAGAAGGTCACGGAACTGGTCACCGGGCACATCCATGTCCGGCCCAAGTCCGGCAGGGAAGCCACCAGCGCCTTCGAACAGGGTCAGGGCGACGTCCTGCTGTCCTACGAGAACGAGGCGATCCTGCTCGCCCGCGACGGTGACGACATCACCTACCTCAACCCCACCGACACCTTCCGGATCGAGAACCCGGTCGCCGTCGTCACCGGGGACAAGGTCGGTGACGACGCCGCGGCCACGGCGTTCCGCGACTACCTGTTCAGTCCGGACGCCGAAACCCGGTGGGCGTCACAGGGCTTCCGCCCGGGACCCGACCTCTTCTCCGGGACGACACCGGTGATCGACTCGCTGCCCGCCGACCAGCGTGACGCCTTCCGTCCCACCCGCAACGTGTGGAGCATCGACGACCTCGCCGAACAATTCACCGGTCTCTTCCCCGACCTCGCCACCGGTGAGAACGCGAAGAAGGGCTGGCCTCTCGTCGACGCCGTGCTCTTCGGCACCGACGGCGCGGTCACCGGGATATACGGAGGGCAGTCATGACAACCGTACTCAGCCGGCCTGCACAGGCCTCCAAGCTCAGCATGGGCACAGCGGTACTGTGGCTGTCCGTCATCGTCCTCCTCCCGTTGGCTGCCCTGACCACCCAGGCGTTCGGTGAGGGATGGTCCGGGTTCCGGGATGCGGTGACCGCCACCGGATCCCTGGACGCCCTGCGGGTCACCATCGTCGTCTCCGCGGTGGTCGGCGTCATCAGCGCCGTCACCGGAACCCTGGTGGCATGGGTCCTGGTCCGGGACGACTTCCCGGGAAAGAAGGTCGTCGACGCCCTGATCGACCTGCCCTTCGCACTGCCGACCATCGTCGCCTCCCTGGTGCTGCTCAGCCTCTACGGCCCGGACAGTCCCCTGCACATCACACTCAACGCGACCCGACCGGCACTGGTCATCGCCCTCGCCTTCGTCTGCCTCCCCTTCGTCGTCCGTGCGGTCCAGCCGGTTCTCATGGAACTCGACGGTGATGTCGAGGAGGCTGCGGCCTCACTCGGCGCGAACAACGCCACCATCTTCCGTCGCATCATTCTGCCGGCCCTGGTCCCGGCGATCCTCTCCGGTACCGGCCTCGCCTTCGCACGGGCACTCGGAGAATTCGGGTCGGTCGTCCTCATCGGAGGCAACATCCCGGGCGAGACCCAGGTGGCCTCCCAGTACATCCAGGAGCAGATCGAGTCCGACGTCCCCCATGCCGCGGCAGCGGTCTCCGTCGTGCTCCTTGCCGTCACCTTCCTGGTGCTGCTGGGACTCCGGTTCGCCGGTGAAGCGAAATCACGGAAGGAGCAGCGCATATGACGCTGTCACGCAGAACTGTCCTCACCCTCCGGATCCTCGCACTGGCGTGGATAGGCGTCCTCGTCGTCCTCCCGGTGGGCACCATCCTGTGGCGCGCCCTGTCCCCGGGACTCGACCAGTTCTGGGCGTGGATCACCACCCCGGCGGCGATCTCGGCACTTAAGACCTCACTGCTCATCGTGATCATCGTCGTGCCTCTCAACGTGATCTTCGGGATCGTCGTCTCACTCGGGCTGGTCCGCGGAAACCTGCCCGGCAGGAACATCATCCAGGCCGTCGTCGACCTGCCCTTCTCCGTGTCCCCGGTGATCGTGGGGGTGTCCCTGATCCTCCTGTGGGGTCACGGGGGCTGGTTCGGCGGAATCGAGTCGACAGGGTTCCAGGTCATCTTCGGCCTGCCCGGCATGGTCCTGGCGACCATCTTCGTCACCCTGCCGTTCATCGTCCGGGAGGTCGAGCCGGTTCTCCACGAGATCGGCACGGACCAGGAGCAGGCAGCCGCCACCCTGGGAGCGTCCCGGTGGCAGACATTCCGGCGGATCACCCTTCCCTCGATCCGGTGGGGGCTGTCCTACGGTGTGGCACTGACCGTCGCCCGGTCCCTCGGGGAGTTCGGTGCCGTGATCATGGTCGCCTCCGGGTTCGCCGGAGGCGGGCAGACACTCACCCTGCTGGTCCACTCCCGCTACATCGACGACCACAACGTCTACGGCGCCTATTCGGCCGCCACCCTCCTCATGGCCGTCGCCGTCATTGTCCTGGTCATCATGACCGCACTCCAGAAGCAGCAGAAGGTGAACCGATGACCATCTCCGTGTCCCACGCAGTGAAACGCTACGGTGACTTCAGGGCCCTCGACGATGTCTCCGTCGAGATACCGGAAGGATCCCTCACCGCCCTCCTCGGCCCGTCAGGATCCGGCAAGTCCACCCTGCTGCGCACCATCGCAGGTCTGGAGACTCCCGATTCCGGGACCGTCACCATCGACGGCCGTGACGTCACCCACCTCAGCCCCCAGGACCGTGGTATCGGTTTCGTCTTCCAGCACTATGCCGCATTCAAACACATGACGGTGCGGGACAATGTCGCCTTCGGCCTGACGGTGCGCAGACGACCCAAGGCCGAGATCACCGCCCGGGTCGACGAGCTCCTCGAGATTGTCGGACTGGCGGGCTACCAGACCCGCTATCCCGCCCAACTGTCCGGTGGCCAACGCCAGAGGATGGCCCTGGCCCGGGCTCTGGCGCCGAATCCGGGCGTCCTTCTCCTCGACGAACCTTTCGGTGCGTTGGACGCCAAGGTCCGGGAGGACCTGAGGACCTGGCTGCGTCACATGCACGAGGAGTTCACCGTGACCACGGTCCTGGTCACCCACGACCAGGAGGAGGCCCTCGACGTCGCGGACCGCATCGCCGTCCTCTCCGCCGGACACATCGAACAGACCGGGACACCCGCCGAACTCTACGACCGGCCGGCGACACCGTTCGTGCAGTCCTTCCTCGGCCACGTCACCGAACTGGACGGGCAGACGGTGCGACCGCACGACATCCGGCTCGGCCTGACCTCGGATCTCGCCGTACCCGGCAATGAAGTGCCCGCCACCGCCGTCCGGGAGGCAGTCATCGACCGTGTCGCCGTGCTGGGGTTCGAGGTGCGGGTCGAACTGAAGGACGCCGTGACAGGTGTGCCGTTCACCGCACAGATCACCAGGGGGGACGCCAACGCCCTCGGACTGTCCGAGGACAGCGCAGGTTCGCACCTCTACGCCCGGGCCACCGAACTGGGACACGGAGCCTAGCCGGAGGTCACAGACTCTCTCGGGTCTGTGACCTCCGGCCGGTGCGGTTCGTGAACCGCTCACTGTGTCCGGAGGGGGACTTGAACCCCCACGTCCGTTAATAGGACACTAGCACCTCAAGCTAGCGCGTCTGCCATTCCGCCACCCGGACATGGATGGACATTCAGCGTTGAACTGCGCTGAAGACCCGGTTAGCCTACCGCGGCCGCCGCCGGAATGGCAAGTCTGTAACCTGCCCCCGGCGACGGTGTCAGCGGCGGGCCAGGAGCTCCGCCTTGGTCAGGAACTTCTCGAGGATCAGGCTCATCTGACGGGTCTCCGTGAGGAATCCGTCATGCCCGGTAGGGGAGGTGATCTTCGACAGTCCGATGAAGTCACCGAGATTCCGGGAGAGATGCTCCTGCTGGTGGTAGGGGTAGAGGATGTCGGTGTCCACGCCGGCCACCATCGTCGGAACCTCCGAGGAACCCAGGGCCCTGTTCATGCCGCCCCTGCCACGTCCGACATCATGCCGGTTGAGTGCGTCGGTGAGGATGACGTAACTGCCGGCGTCGAATCTCCCGACGAGCTTCTCCGCCTGTCGGTCAAGGTAGCTCTCGACGGAGAACCGCTGGTCCGGGGACCAGTACGGACCGTAGGGATTCTCGCCCTCCTGGGGGTCGGTACCGAAGCGCTCGTCGAACTCGAGCTCGCCCCGGTACGTCAGGTGTGCGATACGGCGGGCCTGCCCCAGTCCACGGGCGGGGATACGACCGGTGCCGTGGTAGTCGCCGCCCTGCCAGTCCGGATCGGTGGTGATGAACCGGATCTGTGCCGACTGCATACCGATCTGCCAGGCAGAGGCGCGGGCGGACACGGCGACGGGCAGTGCCGCCTCGACCATGCCCGGGTACATCAGCGACCATTCGAGCACCCGCGCACCACCCATGGACGCGCCGATGACGGCCCGG
Source organism: Corynebacterium provencense (assembly GCA_900049755.1). Taxonomy (GTDB): domain Bacteria; phylum Actinomycetota; class Actinomycetes; order Mycobacteriales; family Mycobacteriaceae; genus Corynebacterium; species Corynebacterium neomassiliense. Next base: position 645,948 of record LT160592.1, on the reverse strand, counting down.
AGACGTTCAATGCCGAGGACGTCGACAAGCAGCTGCTTCTCCGCGACCACCAGGTCGCGGATGGACAGCGCCGGGAAACGTGAACCCCACCGTCCTCCGTCAGGATGTTCGGAGGACGGGCCGGTGGACCCCTGACAGCCGCCGAGACAGTTGGCGCACAGCACGAGGTACCGGGTGGTGTCCAGGGCAAGGCCCGGACCGATGATGCCCGGCCACCAGTCGACGGCGTTGCCGTCCCCGGTGAGTGCGTGCTCGATGAGGATCACCGGGCGGTCGACGACGTCGGCCGGGGACAGGGGACTGTCGGAGCCCGTGTGGTCCGCCGGGGCGTCCGCCGGGTCGTAGAAGGCGAACAGTCTCAGCTGTGCTCCCGGAATGTCGATGCCGGCCTCGGTCGTGAAATCTCCGATCGACAGTGTCGTGGAGCTGTACGCTTCCGGGAGCAGGGCGGGGTCGGCGGTCACTGTGCCGCCCTACGCCAGTGCGGCGAAGCCGAGCTTGAGGTCGGCGATGATGTCGTCGACGTCCTCGATACCGACGGACAGCCGGACGGTGGCCCGGTTGATCCCGGCCCTCTCCAGCCCGTGCTGGTCAGACTGGGAGTGGGTTGTGGTGGCGGGGTGGACGACCAGGGAGCGGACGTCACCGACGTTGGCGAGGTCGGAGTGCAGCTTGAGGGCGTCGATGAACGTCCAGGCCTTGTCCTGGGCCTCGTCAGACCAGGCGTCGTCGACGGCGAGGTCGAAGGAGAGCACCGAACCGGTGAACTCCAGTCCCAGCTTCTCCTTCACGGCGTACCAGGGGGAGGAGGGCAGGCCGGCGTAGTTGACCTTGGCGACGGCGGGGTTGGCGTCGAGGAACTCCGCGACCGCCCTGGCGTTCTCGTTGTGACGGCGGACGCGCAGCGCCAGGGTGTCCAGGCCCTGGATGGTGGCCCAGGCGTTGAAGGGGGAGAGCGTTGCGCCGGTGTCGCGGAGCAGACCGACACGGGCCTTGAGGCCGAAGGCAGGCTCACCGAGATCAGCGTACTTCAGGCCGTGGTAGGCGGGGTCCGGGGTCACGAAGTGCGGGAAGACCGGCTTGCCGTCGCGCTCGACGGTCCAGTCGAACTTGCCGCCGTCGACGAGGATGCCGCCGAGGCCTGAGCTGTTGCCGGTGTAGAACTTCGTCAGGGACGCCACGACAACGTCGGCGCCCAGCTCGAGGGGACGGACCAGGGCGGCGGTTGCCAGAGTGTTGTCGACGATCAGGGGGACGTTGTTCCTGTGCGCGACCTCGGCGACAGCGGGGATGTCGAGGACGTCGGCCTGCGGGTTGGCGAAGGTCTCACCGTAGAAGGCCTTGGTGTTCGGACGGACGGCCGCCTGCCAGGCGTCGATGTTGTCCGGGTCCTCGACGAAGTTGACCTCGATGCCGAGACGGGCGAGGGTGACGGCGAACAGGGTCTCGGTGCCGCCGTAGAGCCGGGCGGAGGTGACGATGTGGTCACCGGCGTCAGCGAGGTTGAGGAACGCCGCAGTCTCGGCGGCCTGTCCGGAGGCGAAGGCCACGGCGTGGACGCCGCCCTCCAGTGAGTTGATCCGGTTCTCCAGGGCTTCCTGGGTGGGGTTGGTCAGACGTCCGTACACGGGGCCGAGGTCCTCGAGGGCGAAACGCTGCTTGGCGTGCTCGGCGGAGTTGAACACGTAGGAGGCCGTGAGGTAGATCGGCTGGTTACGGGCACCGGTGTCGGAGTCCACGGTCTGGCCGGCGTGGATGGCGCGGGAGGCGAATCCCCAGTTGGAGACGTCGCTGTTGTCGTACTTGGTGGTCATGTACTGCCCCTTCAGGATCAGGTTCGGGAACGTGATGTTTCGCTGGGACAGAACAGTAGTGGACGGTGCGGGAAAATGGCAAACAGCTCGGTCTAGTTCTCCGTATTATTCCTGGTCAGAAGTGGTGAAGGGGGTAGACCAAGCTGTTCACCCGTGAGTTGCCGGACAGTGTCACAACTTCTCTGCACCGCGGGCGGCGGAAACGAGCTCCGTGACCCGGTCGCGGACCGAGGCCGGGATACGGTCGTCTTCGAGGTTGAGGAAGCCCTGCACGATGAGGTCCCTGGCGGCGTCCTCGTCCATGCCGAGGGCCTTGAGGTAGTCGAGCTTCTCGTCGTCGATCATGCCGACCGACGCCTCGTGCGACAGCTGTGCCCTCGCGACCCTCGCGTCCAGGGAAGGCACCGAGTTGATGCCGCCCCCGTCGCGGAGAAGCAGGCCGTCACACTCCAGGAATCCCCTGACATCGGGCGCCGTCGACGTCAGTGTGGACGCATTGCGGATGCGACCTCCGTCACTGACCATCCTGGCCACCATTTCGGCCTGGGCTCCGGGGCCGGTCATGACGGTGAGGTCCTCCATGCCCCGGTCAGTACCCTCAGGCGCGAACACGATGCTGTGGGAGGTGCACCTGGCGTCCTTCCCCAGTTCCGTCACGGAACTGGACCGGGCCTTCTTCAAGGCGGAGACGGCGACAGACACCGAACTCAGCACCGCGCCCTCGCCGACCCTGGTTCGGTCGTAGGTGTACACGGTCATCTCCGGGCCCCAGCGGTCGACATCCACGCTGCGCAGGCGCGCTCCCTCCCCGATGAACGTTTCACCAACGGAGACATGGGTGCCGCGGGTCAGTCCCGGGGCGACAGCGGAACCGGACACCGAGTCCACCTCGGCGTTCCGGCCGATCACGGTGATGTCGTGGACGAACTGCCGTTCCTGGGGCACCGTCATGACGGTGAAGGACTGGCGGGGCAGTTCGACCCGCGCATTGTCTCTGACCCAGGTGAACGTGCCCAGAGGTGTCCTGGTCGACTCGAACGCCCGGCGCAGGGTGTCGTCGTCGTCGGGACTGATCAGGCTCCACATCAGGTCCTGGACCCACGGATAGGTGGTCAGTGCCTCCGCCAGGGGGAGGACGATGACGTCCGGGTCACTGGAGTCCATGGTCGAGTATCCGTGGTCGAGCACCACCGTGGTGGACGAGCGACGGGCAGGGTCCTCCCACCCGACCTGGGCGAGGAGTTCAGGGCCCGCGGCATCCGGGCCGACGGTGGCGGAGAATTCGGCGGCGGTCGTTCCGGTGTCCGCGGTGGTGGGTGTGGTGGCGGGGGCGGTCATGACGATCGCGTCCTTTCGGTGGATGATCGGTGGGACCCGGTGCGGGCCCCGGTGGTGACTGTCAGGCGGTGACTGTCGGGCGGTGACTGTCAGGTGGTGGAGGCGCCTTCAGGGACGCTCACTGAGGCTCATGGTGGTAGCCGTCGGTACGGATGCGGTCGAACATCTCCCGGGGGTCCCCGGAACTGACGATCGTGCCGTCGACCATGAGATGCGCTTCAGTGGCGTCGAGACTGTCGAGGATGAACCCGGTGTGGGTGATGATCAGCCCGGCCCGGCGGCGGCCCCGGTCATCGGTGGAGCTGAGCAGATCGTTGACCGCCCGACCGACGACGTTGACCTGCTCCAGGTCGACTCCGGACTCCGGCTCGTCGAAGAGGCACAGCTGAGGTCCCTGCAGCGCAAGCTTCATGACCTCGAAACGTTTCGCCTCCCCTCCGGAGAAACCGCAGTTGACGTCACGGTCGTCGAGATGGTCGAGGCCCAGAGCCGAGGACACGGACTCCAGCCTGTCGGAGGCCCCGACCGCTGCGGCCAGTCTTTCGACGGACACGCCGGCCAGTGCGGGCGGACGCTGGAAGGCGAGGCCGATGCCCGCCCGGGCGCGTTCCTCCAGCTCCATGGTGGTGATGTCCTCGCCGCGGAGGGTGGCGGTGCCCGAGGTGATCCGGAACGGGTGGAGCCCGATTATCCCGGCGAGGAGCGTGGACTTCCCGGAACCGTTGGGGCCGAGCAGGATGTGACGCTCACCCTCGTTGACGGTGAGGGTGACGTCGTGGCAGATGGTGGTCTCCGCGCCGTCGTCGGCGACGGCCGCGATGTCGACGCCTCTGAGCTCGAGGAGAGGGGCTTCCCGCGGGGTCTCGGCGGCGTTGGTCTGGCGGTCTGTCTGGGAGTTGGTCATGGTGACGGACACCCGGCTTTCAGTTGGTGGGGTGTGGTGTGGGTACTGTCCGGGCGGAATGCCCTTCACCCCTGATCATACGATCGTTTACCCCCGCCCACTGCCACGGTGGACGTCTGACACCCCCGCATGGAGGGTAGTTACGGAAAACCGTGAATACTGTTGACGCCTGTTGTCGGTGCCCCTGCCGCAGGACAGGGAAATGCCCCGGGGTCCGGGACCAGTCTCCTGGTCCCGGACCCCGGGGCGCGCTGTCACCTCGACGGGTGTGCCGGTCGGACTCAGCTGCCGGCGAGCTCCCTGCGGCGGGCGGCCAGACCGTCGATGATGTCGTTGAACGTGCCTGACGGACGCATCACCGCCGAGGTCTTCTCGTCGTCCGGAAGGTAGTAGCCTCCCAGGTCGACCGGATGGCCCTGGCAGCCACGCATCTCGGTCTTGATTGTCTCCAGGTTGCTCTCCAGAGCTTCGGCGACCGGGGTGAAGATCTCGGCCAGCTCCGGGTCCGTGGTCTGGTCGGCGAGATTCCTGGCCCAGAAGGACGCCAGGTAGTAGTGACTGCCACGGTTGTCGATGTCACCGATCCTGCGGGCCGGGGACTTGTCCTCGTTGAGGACCCTCTCGGTGGCGGCGTCCAGGGCGTCGGCGAGGATCGGGGTCCGGGGATTGTCGTCGGTCTCGCCGAGCTTGCGCAGCGACTCAGCCAGTGCGAGGAACTCGCCCAGCGAATCCCACCGCAGGTAGTCCTCCTCGATGAGCTGCTGGACGTGCTTGGGGGCGGATCCGCCCGCACCGGTCTCGAACAGTCCACCACCTGCGATCAGGGGAACGATGGACAGCATCTTCGCGCTGGTCCCCAGCTCCATGATCGGGAAGAGGTCGGTCAGGTAGTCACGCAGCACATTGCCGGTGACCGAGATGGTGTTCTTCCCGGCGCGGATGCGGTCCACGGACAGCTGGCACGCCTCCTCGGGGGAGAGGATCCGGATGTCCAGGCCCTCGGTGTCTCCGACGAGTTCGGTGTCCCCGAGGTACTCCTCGACCTTGCTGCGGATGTTGCGGTCGTGGGCGCGGGTCGGGTCCAGCCAGAACACGGCCGGGTCACCGGTGGCACGGGCCCGGGTGACCGCGAGCTTCACCCAGTCGCGGACGGGGATGTCCTTGGCCTGGCAGGCGCGCCAGATGTCACCGGTGGCGACCGTGTGGGACATGAGGACCTCACCGGCACTGTTGACGACCTCGACGGTACCGTCGGCGGGAATCCTGAAGGTCTTGTCGTGGGAGCCGTACTCCTCGGCCTTCTGCGCCATGAGACCCACATTGGGGACGGTGCCCATCGTCGTGGGATCGAAGGCGCCGTTGCGGCGGCAGTCGTCGATGACGACCTGGTAGACACCCGCGTAGGAGGAGTCCGGGATGACGGCGAGGGTGTCCTGCTCCTGGTTGTCCCTGTTCCACATGTGCCCGGAGGTGCGGATCATGGCGGGCATCGAGGCGTCGACGATGACGTCGGAGGGTACGTGCAGGTTGGTGATGCCCTTCTCGGAGTTGACCATCGCGATGGCCGGTCCTTCGGCGAAGCCCTTCTCGAAGGCGGCACGGATCTGTTCAGCGAGCGCCTTGTCCTCCAGGTTGTCGAGACCGGAGAGGATCGCGGCGAGTCCGTTCTCCCCGTTGAGGCCGCGGGGCAGGAGCGTGTCACCGTAGCGGTCGAAGACGTCCGCGAAGAACGCGCGGACGACGTGGCCGAAGATGATCGGGTCAGAGACCTTCATCATCGTGGCCTTGAGGTGGGCGGAGAACAGGACGCCCTCCTCCCTGGCACGCTGGACCTGGGCCGCGAGGAAACCGTCGAGCGCTGCGGCGTGCAGCACCGTGGCGTCCACGATCTCCTTGTCCAGGACCGGGAGGGACTCCTTGAGCACGGTGACGCTGCCGTCGGAGGTGACGAGACGGATCTGGAGGGTGTCGTCTCCGTCGATGATCACGGATTTCTCGTTGTGGCGGAAGTCACCCTCGGACATGGTGGCGACGTTCGTCTTCGAGTCACTGCTCCAGGCGCCCATGTGGTGCGGGTGCTTGCGGGCGAAGTTCTTGACGGCCCTGGGGGCACGACGGTCGGAGTTGCCTTCGCGCAGGACCGGATTGACCGCCGACCCCTTCACCGAGTCATAGCGGGCCCGGGCGTCCTTCTCCTCGTCGGTGACCGGCTCGTCCGGGTAGTCGGGGAGTGCGTAACCGTCGGCCTGCAGTTCGGCGACAGCGGCCTTGAGCTGCGGGACGGACGCCGAGATGTTCGGGAGCTTGATGATGTTGGCCTCGGGGGACCGGGTGATCTGCTCCAGTTCCGCGAGAGTGTCGGGAACACGCTGGTCCTCCGGGAGGAGATCGGAGAATGCGGCGAGGATGCGTGCGGCGAGTGAGATGTCACGGGTCTCGACCTCGACGCCGGCGGTGCCGGTGAAAGCCTGGATGACAGGCAGTAGAGAATAGGTCGCCAGGAGCGGTGCCTCGTCGGTACGTGTGTAGATGATTCTGGCCATGGGCAGGTACTCCCTTATGTCTTCTCGCTGTGGACGGTCGCCGACACGGTCTTCGGTGCACGTCCGGTGTAGTCGTCTCGTCATTCTGCGGCGCGCGGTGTCGCCGGAATCTACGTGGACGATGATACGGCAAAGCAGTGTCATCCACGTGTCGAGGGTGTGGCAGTACCGGGAAGGCGAAGGGGACTGTCATGCAGGTCACAGTGCCCGGAATGCGATGACGGCCGAGCGGTGATACGCCGGTCACATGTGGTGTTCCAGAGTTTGCGGTCCGGCGCCGTCCGTGGTCGCATAGGTGCTTCACCGGACTGCCCCGAACAGAGGAGAGGAACCCGGAACCAGGTTCCCCGCCCCGCCCGACACCCTAAAAAGGTGATGAAAGAATGCTTGATTCGATGGCTTCACTGCACCGTACCCCTCTCCGTCTACCTCATCCGCAACGACGTCCCATGCCCCGGCAGACCGAAATGGGGCGCAGGAGACGCCCGGTGGCGATGGCCGCCCTGGCCCTCGGCGGCTTCGGGATCGGGACCACCGAGTTCGTCTCCATGGGCCTGCTCAGCTACATCGCCGACGACTTCGGGATCACCGAGGCCCAGGCCGGCCACGTCGTCACCGCCTACGCCATGGGGGTGGTCGTCGGCGCGCCGCTGATAACCACCCTGACCGGTCACATACCGCGCCGCCGGCTCATCATCCTGCTCATGGTCGCGTTCACCGTCGGCAACGGACTCAGCATGTTCGCACACTCCTACGGACTTCTCATGGTGTCGCGGTTCATCGCGGGCTTCCCCCACGGCGCCTACTTCGCGGTGGCGAATCTCATCGCGGCGTCCATGGCGGAACCGGGACGCCGGGGTCAGGCGATAGCACGGATATCACTGGGCCTGGCCACCGCAACGGTGATCGGGGTACCCGCAGCCCAGTGGACAGGATCCGTGCTCGGCTGGTCGGCGGCCTACGGCGTCGTCGCGTTGATCGGCCTGGCCACCCTCGTCGGACTGTGGGTGTCCATGCCCCACATGACACTCATGCCCGTGACCAGGCCGGCGACCGAGGCCGGGGCCCTCGTCAACTCCCAGGTCTGGCTCACCCTCCTGTCCGGGGCCGTCGGATTCGGCGGAATGTTCTGCGTGTACACCTACATCTCCTGGACGATGACGGACCGTGCGGGCTACCCGGAGAACATGATGTGGTTCGTGCTGATGGTGTACGGCATCGGAATGGTCGTCGGAAACATGGTGGGTGGCAGACTGGCGGACCGTAACATCGACCGGTCTATCGTCTTCGCCTTCCTCGTCATGGCGTGCATGCTCGTGGCCTTCTACTTCGGCAGCACCGTGGCTCCGCTGGCGATCCTGCTCTTCGGACTGGTGTCGGTGGGTGGCGGAATTCTCGTCATCGTGATGCAGACGAGGTTCATGGAAGTCGCCGGCAGGGCCCAGAACCTGGCCGCGGCGATGAACCAGTCGGCCTTCAACATCGCCAACGCCTCGGGTGCCGCCATCGGCGGCCTGGTGATCGACCACGGCTACTCCTATTCCGCGCCGGCGTTGGCTGGTGCCGGTCTGGCCCTGGCGGGGCTTGCCGTGTTCATACCGGCGCACCTGCTCTACCGGCGGCATGCCGCGCAGGAGTGAAACCGGTACCCAGGAGTGAAACCGGTACCACGGGCTGCTTACGGAGGTCTGTGCGGGAAGCCCGCACTGGGAGGTGCCGGCCGCGGCGTCCGGGGTGGCGTTATGGTTGTGCTCCATGAGCCTCACTGTCGCCACCGTCAACGTCAACGGCATCCGAGCCGCCGTCAAGCACCGCAACGAGAACAACCACGGGATGCTGCCCTGGCTGGAGGAGACTCCGGCCGACGTGGTCCTGCTCCAGGAAGTCCGCGCCAGCGAAGCCCAGACGGAGGAGGCCCTGGCGCCGGCCCTGGCGTCCGGTTGGAACCTCGTCCAGGCGGAGGCCGCGGCGAAGGGACGCGCGGGGGTGGCCGTTCTCTCCCGCCACGGGATCACCGACGTCCGCATCGGTTTCGGTGACGTACCCGGTGCCGGGGAATTCCGGGACTCCGGCAGGTGGATCCAGGCGCGGACCGCGGGCATCACGGTGGCCAGCGTGTACCTCCCGTCCGGGACGGAGAACACCGTCAGACAGGACGAGAAGTACCGCTTCCTCGACGTGATGGGTCTCTGGCTCGACGAGTGCGCGTCCACGGGCGACCAGATGGTCGTCGGCGGCGACTGGAACATCTGCCACCGTCGGGCGGACCTGAAGAATTGGCGTCCCAACCGTAAGAAGTCGGGATTCCTGCCGGATGAGCGGGCGTTCATGGACTCGGTCTTCGGCACCTACCCTGATGCCGTGAGCCAGATCGGGGACGCCACGGACTCCGGCCGCACCGGCAATCCGGCGGGCCCGGTCGGGGCATTCGCCGGGGCGGTGGACTACACCCCGTCAGAGGTCGCCCGCGCCCGGCTCACCGCCGGCCCTGCCCGGGACCCCCGGTGGTTCGACGTCCTGCGCAGACTGCACCCGGAGCAGACCGAGGGACCGTACTCGTGGTGGACCTGGAGAGGCAAGGCCTTCGACACCGGGGCCGGCTGGCGCATCGACTACCAGGCGGCCACCGCACCACTGATGGAGCGGGCGGTCCGGGCATGGGTCGACAAGGCCCCGGACTACGACCTGCGGTGGAGCGACCACTCTCCGGTGATGGCGGAGTACCGGTAGGGTGAGGTGCCCTACTGCAGTACCAGACGAAAGGCGACACCTGCGGTGGCCGCCACCACGTGGATGCACAGCAGGACGAGAAGGACGGCACTGACCACGTCAATCCACCCCTCCCCGGTGGCGGCGGCCAGTGTGTGGGTGCCCAGGCTGCAGGTGCCGACCGGGAAGGTCGCCGCCCACCAGGACGGGTTCGCCGCCGGCAGGTCTGCGCCCTGCCGAGTTATAGACCCGGGCGAAGGCGGGCAGGGCGGTGAGCAGCGAGGCGAAGAAGAAGACCGAGCCTGGGAGGGGGTGACCGAGTTGTGCGGCGTTCGTCGCCGCGACCATCGGTGTGACCAGCGGCAGGACTCCCGGAAAAACTGCGGAGACCTTCCTGCGGACCAGACGGGTGCACTGGACGGCGAAGACGACGAGTGCGGCGGCGGAACCGATGATCCAGGTTGCGGCGTGCGTACCGGCCCACCCGAGGTTGGTGTCTGCCGCGGACCCCAGGGCCAGCACCCCCATCGTCATCATCGACCAGGCTGGTACGTCATCGAACATCGGCGCTCGGACTGTGCCGGTCACCAGGGATATGAAGACCACTGCGGCGACTGCGGTGACCGCGGTACCGACACCGGTGGAGACGTGGACGCCGAGCAGGGATGCGGTGACGGACAGGCCCATGACCGCACCGCCCCAGGCTGCTCCGGGACCGGGCAGAGGTGGTGCGGTTTCCGTGGCCGGTCGTGGCGTCCGTGTGGGACCGGAGTTCGGTGTGGTGGAGTCTGCCGGGCCTGCCGGGGTGAGTCTGTGCCGTGACGACATGCGTTCGACGCTAGGACAGATATGCGTTGACCTGGGGTAACGAGATCTGCTGTCGGAGGTACAGGAGAGCTTTGTGACCGGGGATACAATGCCGGTATGTACCCCAATGTCCCCCCGGTCGACCAACTGGTGACGCTCATCGCAGTAGACGAGCACCGCAGTATCGCCTCCGCCGCGCGGGCCCTCGGCTTCAGCCAGCAGACGGTCAGTGCACGGGTGGCGTCCGCGGAGAAGACCCTCGGGGTGAAGGTGTTCCGGCGGGGAATCGGAGGCTCCGAACCGACCGAAAGGGGACGAACCGTACTCGACGCCGCCCACAGCTACCTTGACGCCGCGGGGACCTTCTCCCGGGTGGTCGCCGGGGCCGCCAGACCAGACGCCGCCCGTTCCCTGACCGTCGCCGTGTCCAACACGGTCGCCGAACTGTACTTCCCCTCGTGGGCTGCCCGGTTCCACCGACAGAACCCCCAGGTCAGGGTGCTTCTCCACCCCTGTAACTCGGCGGCGGTGGGGGACGCCGTCGCCGACGGCGAATGCCCCCTGGGATTCGTCGAGGGCACCACGGTGAGCCACGGCCTGGATTCGGCGGTGGTCGGCGTCGACGATCTTGTTCTCGTGGTCCCTGCCTCACATCCCTGGGCGCACAGGGATGCACGGACCGGGGTGGGTGTCACCGCCGCAGAACTGCGGCGAACCCCCCTGATCATGCGTGAGCGCGGCTCCGGCTCCCGGGACGTTGTCGAGGGCGTCCTCGGGACAGTCGCCGAACCTGCCGGGGTCTTCGGGTCACTGTCGGCGCAGAGGGCGGCGGTGACCGGGATGGGTGAACCGACGGTGATCGCGGCGCGGGCGGTGTCCCGGGAACTCAGGACGGGTGAGCTGGTGCGGGTGCCGGTCCGGGACGTGACCTTCCGGAGGCTGATCAGGGCGGTGTTTCCCCGTCACGGCAACCTTGACAGGGACGCCGCAGCCCTGCTCGACATCGCGCGGGAGGGAGTCGGCGGAGCGACTGTTCCCGGCCTGTAGAATGGCCGCCCATGAGTGATGATGTCGTCAGCGCGGACACCAGTGGCGCTGTGCAGCGTGTCCTGTCCGGAATCCAGCCCACCGCAGACTCCTACCACCTCGGGAACTACCTGGGGGCGGTGAAGCAGTGGATCGGACTGCAGAACGACTACGACGCCTTCTACTTCATCCCCAACCTCCACGCCATCACTGTCGACCAGGACCCGGAGGCTCTGCGTGCCAGGACGACGGCAGGTGTCGCCCAGTTGCTCGCCCTCGGCATCGACCCGGAGAAGTCGACCATATTCGTGCAGTCGCAGGTTCCGCAGCATGCGGAACTGGCATGGGTGCTGACCTGTCTCACCGGCTTCGGCGAGGCGTCACGTATGACCCAGTTCAAGGACAAGTCCGCCAGACGCGGCGCTGAGCGGACCTCCGCAGGACTGTTCATGTACCCGATGCTCATGGCCGCGGACATCCTCCTGTACAGCCCCCAGCTGGTTCCGGTCGGGGAAGACCAGAGACAGCACCTGGAGCTCACCCGCAACCTCGCGGAGCGGTTCAACGCCCGGTACGGGGAAACCTTCGTGGTGCCCGAGGGATTCATTCCCTCCGGTGCCGCGAAGATCTACGACCTGCAGGAACCGACGGCGAAGATGAGCAAGTCGGGGACGAACCCGAAAGGCATCGTCAACCTGCTCGACCCGCCGAAAACCTCCGCGAAGAGGATCCGGTCCGCTGTGACGGACAATGACGACGAGATCAGGTACGACAGGGACGCCAAGCCCGGTGTGTCCAACCTTCTTGTCATCCAGTCCGCGCTGACCGGCCGAACAATCGACGAGATCGTGGAGGGTTACCAGGCTTCAGGGGCGCGATACGGTGCACTGAAGGCGGACACCGCGGACGCTCTCGAAGCTTTCACCACCCCGTTGAAAGCCCGGTACGACGGGTACATGGCTGACCCCGCGGAGCTGCAGCGCATCCTCGACCGGGGTGCGGACAAGGCGAAGGCAGTCGCCGAGCCGCTGGTCGCGAAAGTCTACGAGCGGATGGGTCTGCTGCGGTAAGGGGATACGAGGCCGGCCGTGAGGTGCAGACGGCACGGTTGTGGGCCGGTACAGGCAGGTGCCGGACCAAGACGTCGACGCGACGAGATGCGGGACATCCGTCGAAAAGCGGCGCCGGCACCTAATGTGGGTGTGACGCTTCAGCAACCTACCCGACGACCGTGAGGACATCCGATGGCCGCCACTACGACGAAGACCGACGACCGAAAGACCGGTGAGGGCGATTCCCGGAACACGGTGTCCCGCAGCGGGGGAGGAGACAGTGGGGACAACGGCAGTGGTCCTTCCCCGGTGGAGAAGCTCCGCGACAGGTGGCCCTGGTTCGACCACCTGATGCACATGAACGAGCGCTACGGGGACCAGGGAGGCAACCACTACGCGGCAGGTATCACCTACTTCTCCGTGCTCTCCCTGTTCCCGCTGCTCATGGTCGTTTTCGCCACGATCGCCACGGTTCTGGCGGGCAACGGTGATCTTCTGGACGATATCATCGACCGGATCCGGAATTCGGTGTCCGGCAGTCTGGGGGACACTCTCACCGACATTCTCAACCAGGCGATCTCTCAGCGCGGAAGCCTCTTCAGTATCGGTATCGTGCTGTCCCTGTGGACCGGTCTGGGCTGGATCGGCAACCTGCGTGCCGGGATCTCCTCTGTCTGGAAGGCTCCGCTGAACGCGGACAATTTCCTGAAAGGCAAGATCAGCGACCTCGTGGGGCTGGTCGGTCTTCTGCTCGCCCTTGTCATCGCTTTCGCAGTGACCGCTGTGGGTTCCGGCGGGTTCACCTGGCGGATCATCGAGGTTCTCAACCTTGAGCACGTCACCGGTATCAGGGTCGTCGTATGGTTCATCGCTTTGCTCATCGCCCTGGTCGCCAACTGGGTCGTGATGTTCTGGATGCTCGCATTCTTCCCCCGGGTCCATGTCCCGCGGAAGGCGGCGGCGCGCGGGGCGGTGATCGGTGCTGTGGCCTTGGAGATCTTCAAGCAGTTCGCCACGGTGTTCTTCAACACGACGATGTCGAATCCTGCAGGTGCTGCTTTCGGTCCGGTGATCGGGGTGATGGTCCTGATGTACCTGCTGTGGCGTATCACCCTGTACTGCTCCGCCTGGATCGCGACCACGCCGGAGGCTCTCGCCGAGGAGGTTCCGGACGCCCCGGAACCGGCCGTGATCGAGGTGCGCGCACGTGCGGTGCGGCAGCAGGGCGAGGAGGATGCCGTCCGCAGGGCCGGACTGGTCGGTGTCGGTGCCGTGGCGGGGGTCCTTCTCGGTGGCACGGTGGTGAAGGTGGGACGCTTTCTTGCCGGCCTGTCCCGCAGGAAGTGAGGACGCCGGGGGCTGCCTGACTGCGGGACCTTCACGCTTTACGTACCCGCGTGGGCCCCGGCCGGTTCAGTCGTCCGCGCGGATCCGTCGCCGCCGCATCCACCGGAGCCCCGTGATTGCCGCCATTCCCGTGACGAGGACCGCCCCGACGACGGCTGCCACCGCAGTCCCGGTGTCGGCCCACCCTCCTGCGGAGGTGCCCGGGGCCGGCGGAAATCCCGGGGTGGGATCTGCGCCTGACGAGGTGGCAGCGGATACCTCTGGCGGGGAACCTCCGCTGTCCGGACCGGACAATTGTCCGACTGTGGCTGACTCTGTGTCTGACCCTGTGCCTTTCTCTGCGGCGCTGAAGGCGGCGTCGAAGATTCCCTCCGCCTGTACCCACGGTCGTCCTGCGGCCAGTGTCGCGTTCAGCATCACCACCCCGTAGGTCCGGCCGTCCCGTGAGACCGCGGCGGCATAGGTGTGCCGGGCATTGTCGGTGAATCCGGTCTTGCCGCCGATGGTGCCGGGATAGTCGTGGAGGAGTCCGTTGTCGCTGGAGATCTGGAAGGCGGGGTTTTCTCCGAACCCGGGGAACGTCGCTTGCCGTGTACCGAGGAGGGTGCGGACGTCTTCCCGGAGAAATGCGGCGCGGTAGACCAGGGCCAGATCGTAGGCGGTGGTCTGGCTCTCGGGTGTGTCCAGTCCGTTGACGGTGGTCACGCGGGTGGCCCGGGTGCCCAGGGAATCGGCGAGCGCCTGCATCTTCGTGACGGTGGCGTCCTCTCCTCCCAGGGCTCCGGCCAGGGCGAGTGCGGCATCGTTGCCGGAGTTCATCACCAGTCCCTGCAGCAGCTGCCGTGCGGTGTACCTGCCGCCGGGGCCCACGCCGACCTTTGACCCGTCCACGTTCGCCATCTCCCCGGTGACCGGCACGGTCTGGTCCGGGTCGAGTTCGTCGAGGGCGACCATGACCAGCAGGATCTTGATGACCGAGGCGGGGCGGTACAGGCCGTAGGGGTCCTTGGACGCGAGGACGTCACCGGTGTCGACGTCGTAGAGGACGTAGCTGCCGATACTCAGTCGTTCCGGGACGTCCACCCCGGTGGCGGCGACGGCTCCGCAGCTCTCCATGCCGGGACCTCCGGGTCCGGGACGTTGCACCGTGACCACCGGGGGTGTGTCCGCGGTCCGGGCGGCGTCACGGTCGAACGCCCTGGGCAGTCTGAGGTCGTAGCGGCAGTCGTCGGTCCACAGGGCATGGTCGCGGGGCAGAGGTGTCCCTGCGTCGACGGTCAGGGGAAGCCACGCCTCCCTGGGCATCCCGTTGAGGCCGGTCTCCGCCACGGCTGCGGGAACAAGGTACGGCACAGTGCCGGGAATGACGGCGGGCACGGCGGCCAGGGACAGAAAAGCCAGCACGGTCCCCGTTCCGACGGCCAGCGGGGTCGGGCCGGTGCGGGAGTGTCGGCGGGGGAGCCGGGGAGTGTTCATCGTGGGATCAGCATACCGGCGGTATCGTGGGGGACCATGACTGAACCCTCGTACTCCTCTGTCGATCCCGAGATCGTCCGCACCCTGCCGAAGGTCGTGCTCCACGATCATCTGGACGGTGGGCTGCGTCCCCGGACCATTGTCGAGCTTGCCGCCGAGACAGGCTACGACGGTCTGCCGACCACTGACCCCGGTGAACTGGAGAAGTGGTTCTTCGATGCCGCGAACTCCGGGGACCTGCCGACCTACCTGACCACTTTCGACCACACCACCGCTGTGATGCAGACGAGGGACGCCCTGGTCAGGGTGACCCGGGAGGCTGTCGAGGATCTCGCCGCCGACGGTGTGTGCTACGCCGAGCTGCGCTATGCCCCCGAACAACATCTCGCAGGTGGCCTGACCCTGCAGGAGGTCGTCGAGGCGACGGTCCAGGGTGCCAAGGAGGGGGAGAGGGCTGCCGCGGAGGCGGGTCACCGGATCCACGCGAGACTGCTGCTGTGCGCGATGCGTCACGCCGACCGTGCCCTGGAGATCGCCCAGCTGCTCGTCGACAACTACGGCGAACACAGCCCGGGGGAGGGTTACGTCGTGGGGTTCGACATCGCCGGCGCGGAGGACGGTTTCCCCCCGTCGAACCATGTGGCGGCTTTCGACCTGCTGCGCAGCAGTCTCATCCCGGTCACCGTGCACGCGGGCGAGGCTGCGGGTGTGGAGTCTGTCGCGGACGGGCTCCGGCAGGGTGCCGTGCGCATCGGTCACGGAGTCCGAATCTACGAGGACATTGAGGCGGAGATGTCCGGCCTGGAGCTCGGTAAGGTCGCCAGGTTCGTCCGTGACAGGAGAATCCCACTCGAGATCTGCCCGACCTCCAACACCCAGACCGGGGTCTGCGACTCTGTGGAGGACCACCCGTTCAACCTGCTCTATGAGCTGGGTTTCACCTGCACTGTCAACACCGACAACCGGTTGGTCTCCGGGTGCACGATGAGTGGTGAGATGGTCAAGCTCGCCGAGGCCTTCGACCTGGAGTACTGGCAGCTGCTGGAACTGACGACGAATGCCCTGGAGAACGCGTTCTGTGACCAGCCCTTGCGTGAGTCTCTGGAGAGGGAGGTCATCTACCCCGGTTACGCCGAGTTGGGTGACGCGATGGATCTCGCCGTCGACGAGGGGTCGGCCGCGGCCGCGGCCTCGGGGATCGATGCCCTGCACGGGGAGCATGTGCACTCTCACGGGGTGGGGGCAGAGGAGGTCGAGCTGTCGATGGAGAACCTCAGGGCGGAGCTTGAGCAGCTGGGGCTCAGTTTCGATGACGGTGACGGGGATGCTGACGGGGATGCCGGCAGTGACGGCGGGGCGGACGCCGGACGGTAGCAGGTCTCAGGGGCCGGACGTCGACGGTCGTGGTGCCGTAGCGACGTCCCGGAACCGCAGAGGGCACGGCGGAGGGGTGGACAGGGGTCTCGGGTATTGCGGGGAGGCCACCGACGATCTATTGTGACTGGGATTCTCGGTTAGGTACCGCAACCCTTTGAGGAGGACCATGTCCGGTCACACAGAAGACCCGGCTCCGGAGCCGGCGGCGCCGACGGTGGAGGACAACCGGCAGGAACAGAAGGCGGGGGCGGCCGCGCTCAAGGAGCTGCTGCGACCCGTCTCCGGAAGGCTGTTGGCAGGGCGTCTGCTCTCCGTGGTCTCCGCGGTCCTGGCCGTGTTCCCCTACGTTGCACTGGTGAAGATCGGGGCCCTGCTCATCGAGGCCGGCGGGGAAGGTGACCGTGTGGACGAGGACGCCGTGAACCGCTGGCTTCTCATCCTCGTCGGGACTTTCACCGGCCGGCTCGTCGCCTACTTCCTGGCCCTGGGTATCACCCATTTCGCGGATATCGCGCTCGGCCACCACATCAGGCTCCGTATGGTCAGGCGGTTCTCGAAGGTCCCGCTCAGCTGGTTCACCTCCACGAACTCCGGCAGGGTCAGGAAAGGCCTCCAGGATGACATCGGTACCGTCCACTACCTGATCGCACATCAGCCGGTGGACGGCACCAGTGCGATCGTCATGCCTCTCGCGCTGATGGTGTACGCCTTCGTGGTGGACTGGCGGCTGGGGCTTCTGTCGGTCGCGGTGATTCCCCTGTACATGGGCGCAATGTCGGTGACCATGAAGGGGATGGGGGAGAAGACCGTCGAGATGGACCGGAAGCTCGGTGACGTCTCGGCACGGATGGTCGAGTTCGTCACCGGGATCTCCGTGGTCAAGGCGTTCGGCAGGGTCGGTCGTGCCCACAGTGCCTACCAGCGGTCGGCGGACGAGTTCTACGACTTCTACTGGCGCTGGTGTCAACCGCTGATCCGGGTGTCTGCACTGGGCCAGTCTTTCCTGGCGATTCCCCTGATCCTTCTCGTCAACCTCGGGGGAGGTATGCTGCTCGTCCACGGAGGGCAGGTCGGGGCAGCAGATGTCCTGGCCACAACGCTGATAGCGCTGCTCGTCCCCTATTCCCTGGAAACCATGATGAGTGCGACCTGGTCACGCCAGATCGCCGGTGCGGCGGCACTGCGCCTGCTCGGGCTGCTGGAGACCCCTGTCCTGGAGGATGCGGAGGAGGGTGAGAGGAGAGTCCCCGCATCGGGAGATGTTGTCTTCGACCATGTCACCTACACCTATCCCGGTTCCCGGGAACCTGCCGTCGATGACGTGAGCTTCACTCTTCCGGAAGGGAAGGTCACCGCTCTGGTCGGTGCGTCCGGTTCGGGTAAGTCAACCATCGCCACTCTCCTGGCCCGGTTCGACGACCCGGACTCCGGAACCGTGAGCATCGGGGGAGTCCCTGTTCGGAACATCGCCGACCTTTACTCCAGGGTGGGCTTCGTGCTCCAGGACCCGCAGCTGGTGTCCGTGAGTATCCGGGACAACATCGCACTCGGCAGGCCGGACGCCACCGACGAGCAGGTCCGGGCGGCAGCCCGCGCGGCCCATGTCCTCGACGAGATCGAGGCGCTTCCCGACGGTTTCGACACGATCTACGGATCGGACACGGGCCTGTCGGGCGGCCAGGCCCAGCGCATCGCCATCGCCCGGGCCCTGCTGGTGGACGCTCCGGTCCTCATCCTCGACGAAGCTACCGCGCTGACCGACCCTGAGTCCCAGTACGAGATCCAGCAGGCACTGTCGGCGCTCGCCGAAGGGCGGACCGTCCTGGTCATCGCCCACCGTCCTGAAGCTGTCGCCGGGGTGGACCGCATCATCCGCGTCGCCGACGGACGCATCACAGACACCGAGGTGAACGCATGAAACTCCCGTTGACTGACATTGTCCCCCGGATGAGCCGGATGGTGTCCGAACCGAAGGCCATGATTCCCGCTCTGGGCGTCAGCGCCGTGGCAGGGCTGATCGAGGGTCTGGCACTGGCTGCAGTACTTCCCGCCATCTCGTCGCTCGCCGCGGACGAAGCATGGTGGGGGCTGTCCACGGGCGGTTGGCTGATCGTCTTCGCCGTCCTGTCCCTGTGCAGCGTGGGATGCAACTTCCTGATGAACAAGCTGAACTACGCGGTCGCCCTGGACTTCCTGCGTAGTATCCACCGGTTGGTCGGGGACAGGGTGTCCAGGCAGCCGCTGGGATGGTTCGCACGCCCGTTGGCGGGACGGTTGTCCCGGATGGTCTCGGCGGAGCTGATGACCACCGGTGAGATCTTCGCGCACATGATCGGGCCCCTGGTACAGAAACTCGCCACCGCGGTGGTCGTCATCGTCGCAGCCTGGTTCTGGAATCCGCTGCTCGGACTCGTCCTCACCCTCTCCGTTCCCGTGTTCATCCTCATCACCTTGTGCTCGACCGCGCTGGCCAGGCACGGGGACAGGATGCACGAACCGGACGAGGAGACTCTCGCGAACCGTATCGTGGAGTACGCCCAGTGCCAGGGGGCGCTTCGTTCCTGTGGACGCAGCGAGAACTTCGTCCCGCTCACGGAGGCCATGGACAACGCTCTCAGATCGAAGAAACGCTCGATGTGGAGCGAGATCCTGGGCATGATGCTCTCCGGAGCCGTGACCCAGGGAGTGATCGTCGCGCTGATCGCGGTCACAGGCTCGCTCGCAGTCTCCGGTGCCCTGGACCCTGTTCCCGCGCTCGCGTTCATCGGCCTGGCACTGCAGTTCACCTCCACGCTCAGTTCCATCACCCAGAGTGCCATGGGGCTGGAGACCAGGCGGCCCCTCCTCGACAGCATTGACGAGGTTCTCACCGCCGAACCTCTGCCTGAGCCTGAACAGGCGGCCGAGCTGGACGATCCGGGCTCGATTGAGCTGCGCGACGTCACTTTCGGCTACGGGGACACCCCGGTGCTCCGCGATATCTCGTTCACCGTGCCCTCGGGAACCATGGTCGCTCTGGTCGGTCCTTCAGGGTCAGGCAAGACTACGGTGGAGAAACTGATTTCACGGTTCTACGACACCGACGCCGGCGAGGTCCTTGTCGGTGGTGTCCCCGTCACCCGGCAGACCACCACCCAGCTCATGTCACAACTGTCCATGGTCTTCCAGGACGTCTATCTCTTCGACGACACCCTGGAGGCCAATATTGCCGTGGGACGTCCGGACGCCCCGGCCGCGGAGATCCGCCACGCTGCCGACCTGGCCGGGGTGACGGACATTGCAGAAAGGCTTCCCGACGGCTGGTCCACCAGAGTGGGTGAGGGTGGCAGGGCACTGTCCGGCGGTGAGAGGCAGCGCGTCGCCATTGCCCGGGCACTGCTGAAGAAGGCACCGACAGTTCTGCTCGACGAGGCCACCTCGGCCCTCGACGTGGAGAACGAGGCACACATCGTCGCCTCGGTCGAGCAGCTGCGCAGGGAGGCGACCGTACTTGTCGTCGCCCACCGGCTGGACACCATCTCCCGCGCGGACAAGATCGTCCTTCTCTCCGCGGACGGGACCATCGAGGCGGAGGGGACCCACGAGGAGCTCCTCGCCTCCGGGGGGACCTACACCAGGTTCTGGAGTCGGCTGCACGATGCCCGGGGATGGCGACTGGTCGAACGGTAGCCACGATAGGGTGTGCCCATGGGAACCGGCAGAACAGCAGGAAAGAAGACGGGACCGAAACCCTCATTCACCAGGGATGATGTCATTGATGCGGCGCTGGACGCCGGGATAGCTGATTTCACCCTTGCCGAGGTGGCGACGAAGATCGGAGTGGTCACCTCCGCCGTCTACCGCCGTTTCGACTCCCGTGACGACCTCCTCGACGCCTGCCTGTCCCGTGTGGCTTCCGCGGTCGCACTTCCCCGGCCAGGGATGAGTTGGCAGGAGATCTGCCGACTGTGGGCGGATGAATGCTGGCGGATCTGCGGAGTGTTTCCGGGGCTGGTGCAGGTCGTCTACTCGTATCCGGCGGCCTTCACCAGGATCGGCAGTGTCGCCGCAGCCTACGCTGACGCTCTCGCAGCCCACGGAAGGACGGTCGGGCAGGCCGGTTTCGCCCTCGACTTCATCGGGGACACGGTGTTCTCCTGCCGCCTCGGAGTGGAGGCGATGCGGTCCGTCGACGAGTCAGGGGAGTCGGGGCTCGAACGCGCGAAAGAGCGGACCGACGCCTCCCATCCGATCCAGCCGGAGGACTCCTGGGCCGACCGCGGTTTCGTCGACCTGAAGGTGGACTTCATCATCGACGGCCTGGAACGGAACTGGCCTGCGCTGTGACGCGGCGTCCCGGTCCGGCAGGCTCAGTGGTGAGGTTAACTGTCACACCTGTTCTCAATCGGGGACGGCAACGGTAACCTAATCAAGAACAGTGTTCGCTGTTCTGCTCTCACGGGAATATCCGTGGAGGAAGTGGTCCACCTCCTCCACGGACTTCACCGTCCACAACGTCGAAGGAGCCCACATGTCCGTTCCGTCAGCACCGTCAGCACCGTCAGTATCAGGTACCCGGCATTTCATACGGACTGCCGCCGGAGTCACCCTGTCCCTCGGACTTGTCGCCGGCATTGCCGCCTGCGGCTCCGACAGCGGCTCCGACAGCGGCTCCGACACTGACCGGGCCGAGACGGCGACCAGCACCGGGAGTGCGGCTGGCACCACCGTCAAGCTCCACAGCGCCTTCGGGGACGCCGACTACCCCGTCGCCCCTGAGCGCGTCGTCGTCACAGCGAGTGCCCTGGACAATGTCCTGGCACTCGGGATCACCCCCACCGCTGTGGTCATGACCCAACAGGACGAGAACGCGCCGTGGAGGGCAGGAAAGCTCGACGGGGTCGACAAGATCATGGTCGCCACCTACGGCGACATCGACGTCGAGAAAATCGCTGCGGCGGACCCCGACGTCATCATCGGAGACATCTACTGGATCGACTCCCAGGACGAGTACGACCGTCTCTCAGACATCGCCCCGACCCTGAACGGTCCCTCGCAGGACCCGACGCAGGCCACCTGGAAGGAGCGTCTCACCCAGCTCGGTGAACTGTACAACCGCAGTGACGACGCCCAGAAGATCATCGACGGGGACGCCGACCTCTTCGCCTGGGCACGCGAAGAGCTCTCCGGTCTGCAGGGGAAGACCGGGTGGATCGGAAGAGACCAGGGGGAGGGGAAGATCGGGACCTCTCCCGACCCGACCGAGGCGTCCAACTCCTTCCTGGGAGACCTCGGTATGACCCTGCCGTCCACCATCCTCGGAAAGGAGCCCAACGCGGCCAGCGGTGCCTACGTCGTCAGTCCGGAACAGTATGACGAGTTCGCCGCCGACTTCTCGGTGATCTACGCCCCCGAAGGAATCGCCGCACTGGAGAAGAACCCGACCTTCGCTGACCTGCCCCAGGTGAAGAACGGGACGATGATCGAGGGAGACTACGCGATGGTGCTCGGACTGGCACAGCCGAGCTCACTGCTGCGGGCCTGGGCACTCGACGAACTGCGCCCCACACTCGAGAAGGTGGCAGGCGAGAATTGATCGGTGAGAAGTGACCGGTGGGCGGTGACCGGCGAGCAGTGACTGAGGGGCCGGGGGCTGTGGCATAGTGGAACTGTGTCAGCGTCCCCCTCCCGGTCCACCCCGCAGTCAGCTCTGGGACCTGTACCGGAAACGGGGGAACGTGCGGCGACGGGTGCCGGGGATCTGCCGTTGCCGATCAGCGGCTCCACCGCCGCGGGAATCGTCGAGAGTATCCGCGATCTCGTTGACCGGGGCGTCCTCACCGGTGGGGACAGGCTGCCCCCGGTCCGGGGTCTGGCGGACACCCTGGGGGTGAACCGCAACACCGTCCAGTCCGCGTACCGTCAACTGGTCACCGCGGGCGTGGCAGTGAGCAGGCGGGGTGCGGGAACGACCGTCGCCGGCGTGCCCGGGACGGTTACCGAGGGGGCGGCCAGAGGTCCGGGCATCGGCTCACCGGGAACACTGGTGGACATCGGCCACGGCAATCCGGACGCCACTTTCCTCCCGGACCCCGCCACCGTGAGGTTGAGCCCCGCTCCGCCACCGTTGTACGGCACCTCCGCCACCCACCCTGAACTGGGTCGGGTCGCACTGCGCCTGCTCGGTCCCGATCTCGCCGACAGGGCGGAGGACGCCGTCATCAGTGTCACCGCCGGCGCCGTCGACGCCATTGAACGTCTGCTCGCCACGGTCACCGTCACCGGAGACGCCGTGGCACTGGAGGACCCCTGCTTCCTCAGCTCCGGGACGACGACCAGACTGGCGGGGTACCGTGTCTTTCCCGTCCCCGTCGACGGTGAGGGCATGCAGGTGCAGCCGTTGCGTGACGCACTCGCAGCGGGCGCCAGGGCGGTGGTGTGTACTCCGCGGGCGCACAATCCGACCGGTGTCAGCCTCACTCCCGGGCGTGCGTCTGCGCTGCGCGAGGTGCTGAAGGAGCATCCGGGCGTCCTGGTGGTCGAGGACGACCAGTTCGCGGGACTGTCCCGCTCGCGCTATGAGACCGTCATCCCGGCCGGGCACCCCCGCTGGGCTCTGGTGAGGTCCATGTCGAAGTCGCTCGGTCCGGACCTGAGGACAGCCCTCGTAGCATCGGATCCGGAGACCGCTGAGCGGTTGTCCCGACGGATCAACGGGGGGACCACCTGGGTCAGTCATCTTCTGCAGCGGACGGTTGCCGCCATGCTCTCTGACGGTGCCGTCCGAAGTCAGCTCTCCCGGGCGTCAGCGCACTATGCGTCGCGTAACCGGGTGTTCCTCGGGAAGTCGGCGGAGGCGGGGCTCAGTTCGCCCAGCGTGGACGGGCTGAACATCTGGGTGGACCTTGGAGTGCCTTCCACGGCGGCGACGCGGGAGCTCAGATCCGCGGGCTGGATAGTCCGCGACGGCGCCCTGTTCCGGGCGCGGCCGGCCGTGGGGCAGGGGTGGCCGGTGCCGGCGGTGGCGGGGCGGAGGAGACCTGTGTGCGGCTGACCGTGCATGAGCTGGATGACGCCGAGATGGACCGCCTGGTCGCCGATCTGGCTGTCGTCGCGGGCAGGTGTCTGTGACGTCCACAGGCACCGCGTCACGCTGATCTGTACCGCGTTGATCTGTACCGCGTTGATCTGCGCCGCAACGTTCCTCCGTGGTGCACAGGAGTCACAGTCCGGTGAGCCGTTGCAGGAATCCGGGTCTCGCGCCGGGATCTGCGACCCGGACCTCGAGGTCGCCGAACACTGACCTGCCTGTGACTGTCACTGTGGGTGCTCCGGGCATGTTGCGGGTGTTCTGGTCCAGTTTCACGTCGCCCAGGATCAGGGTCATGCGGTTCTCCACGGCGACTCCCGGCGGCACGGTGATGCGGATGTCCCCGAACACGGAGTTGACCTCGATGACGGTGCCGGGGGTCGTCAAGGTGGCTTCCCGGAGGTCGAGGTCGAGGTCGCCGAACACCAGCCGGTATCCCTGGTGCCCGGTGAGCTGCATGTCTCCCCTGCGGTGCAGGTCACCGAACCAGAGTGACTGCACGGGTGCCGGCGCGCCGGGGGACACCTGTCCGGTGTGCACGTTCCCCGGTCCCGTGGCGGTGGCGGCCTTCTCCGCGAGCCTGTCCAGGCCGGTGCCGTCGGTCGGGGAGGTTCTCCCGGAGATCATCTCCTCGAGTCGTCCGAACTGTGCAGGATCTGTGATCCCCCACACGGCGTCGCTGAGTTCGGAGAACTCCCCGAGGTCGATCCTGCCCTGCCCGACGGCGAGTGTGAGCCTGTCGTTGAGCGCGCTGCGCCGGGAGTCGTCGATCCGTTCCGGCAACGGGTCGACGGGTTCGTGCTGTTCCATGCGCCCGAGGATACCGGGGGACTGCCGGGCAGGTCGTGGGCCGCACCGCCGGGCGCACACCGTTCCGGACAGTTCCGGTGGCTGACCATGCTCCGGTGCAGGTGGGAAGCACTGTACCGATCAACTGTATCGGTAAACATGCAGGTCAGTCGGTTTGACTTGCTGCGCGCGGGAGCCTTGACTGACGATCTGTGACTCACGTGAAGACTTTCAGGACCGCCGCCGTCGCCACGGCGGCACTGCTTGCAGCGACGCTCACCGCCTGCTCGTCCACCGGCGGGGCACCACGCGGCGACGGCAGCGGGTCCGGTGGTGGAACCGTGGACACCCCCCGCTACGTCGTGAGCATGGTCAGCCACGGTGCCCCCGGGGACACCTTCTGGGACCTGGTGCGCAAAGGGGCGGAGGACGCCGCGCAGAAAGACAACATCGAACTGCGCTACAGTGCCGATCCGCAGGCACCCAACCAGGCACAGCTGGTCCAGACCGCCATCGACTCCCAGGTGGACGGGATCGCAGTGACCATGCCGAACCCGTCGGCGGTCGGCCCGGTGGCAGAGAAGGCGGTCGACGCCGGCATTCCTGTCGTCGGTCTCAACGCCGGAATGGAGCAGTACACGAAGTACGGGCTCACCGGCTTCTTCGGCCAGGAGGAGTCGGTCGCGGGAGAGAAGGCAGGGGAACGGCTCAGGACAGAGAAGGCGAAGAAGGTCCTGTGCGTCATCCATGAGCAGGGCAACCAGTCCCAGGAGGACAGGTGCGCCGGTGTGAAGAAGGGACTCGGCTCCGCGGGGGAGACGGAGACGCTCTACGTCAACGGTCAGGAACTCACCTCCGTGCAGTCCACCATCAGGGCGAAGCTGGCACAGGACCCTTCGGTGGACTGGATCATGAACCTCGTCGCCCCGGTCTCGCTCGTGGCCGCCCAGGCAGCCACCGAGGCCGGTCGTACACCGGGAGAGGACATCAGGATCGCCACCTTCGACACGGACGCCGAACTGGTCAAGGCCATCCGGGACGGCAGGGTCGACTTCGCGATCGACCAGCAGCCCTACCTTCAGGGATACATGGCCGTCGACGCACTCTGGCTGGCGAAGCGCAACGGCACCACGGTCGGCGGCGGTCGTCCGGTGTACACGGGACCGAGTTTCGTCGACGCCACCAACGTCGACGTCATCGCCGACGCGGCGCAGGAGGGCCTGCGATGAGCCCGACAGACCGTGTGGACCGCACCGGGGACGCCACGGAAAAGCTGTCCACCGGCAGCGGTGTCCCGCGGACCCGCAACGGGGTGACCGCGGTCCTCCGCCGGCCCGAACTGGCGAGCATCGTCGGCGCGGTGGGCGTCTTCGTCCTGTTCATGGTCGTGGCGCCCAGCTTCCGGTCGCTCGACTCCTTCGCGACGGTCCTGTACACCGCGTCAACGCTCGGCATCGTCGCTCTCGCCGTCGGCCTGCTCATGATCGCCGACGAGTTCGACCTGTCCACGGGTGTCGCCGTGACCACGACCGCACTTGCAGCGTCGATGATGAGCTACAACTGGCACCTCCAGACCTGGGTGGGTTCACTTCTGGCGCTGGCGGTGGCCCTGGCGGTCGGATTCTTCAACGGGTGGATGGTCACCAAGACCGGGGTACCGAGCTTCCTGATCACCCTGGCCACGTTCCTCATGCTCCAGGGGCTGAACCTTGCGGTGACCAAGATGATCACCAACGCGGTCGCCACCCCCACTATCTCCGACATGCAGGGATTTGAAATCTGCCGGAGGATCTTCGCCGGTTCCTTCTCCGTCTTCGGGGTCAGTGTGAAGATCACCGTGCTGTGGTGGGTGCTGTTCGTCCTGGTCGCCCACGTCGTCCTGTTCCGCACGAAGTTCGGCAACTGGGTGTTCGCCGTAGGGGGGAATCCGTCGGCCGCAAGGGCAGTCGGGGTGCCTGTCGACCGGGTGAAGATCATCCTGTTCATGGTGGTCGCGGCGTCCTGCTGGTTCGTCGGGCAGCACAACCTGTACAACTTCGACTCCATCCAGGCAGGTCAGGGAGTCGGCAACGAGTTCTTCTACATCATCGCCGCAGTTGTCGGAGGAGTGGCGATGACGGGAGGCAAGGGCACCGCCGTGGGCACCGCTGTCGGCGCCCTGATCTACGGGATGACCACACAGGGCATCGTCTACGCAGGGTGGAACCCGGACTGGCTGAAGTTCTTCGTCGGTGCGGTCCTGCTCCTCGCCGTCCTGTCCAACAACTCCTTCTCGAAGTTCACGGAGGCACGCAAATGACGTCAGTGACCCCAGTGACGCCGGTACCGCCGGTGTCAGGGCACATCATCGAACTCCGGGGTATCGGGAAAACCTACGGTGCCTTCCGGGCGTTGACGGACATCAGTCTCACCGTGGACGCCGGAACAGTGACATGCGTCCTCGGTGACAACGGGGCGGGAAAGTCGACGCTCATCAAGATCCTCGCCGGGCTCCACCGTCCGAGCGAGGGAGAGATGCTGGTCGACGACACCCCGGTCACCTTCGGTTCGCCCCGCGACGCCCTGGACCACGGTATCGCCACCGTCTACCAGGACCTCGCTGTGGTGGGGGAGATGCCCGTGTGGAGGAACTTCTTCCTCGGCCAGGAACTCACCGGGCGCTTCGGGATGCTGCGCGAGGCGGAGATGAGGGAGATCACCGCGGAAAGACTGCACCGCATGGGTGTGGACCTTCCCGACGTCGCGGTCCCGGTCTCCTCCCTGTCCGGGGGGCAGCGTCAGGTCGTCGCCATTGCCCGTGCCGTGTACTTCGGCGCCCGGGTGATCATTCTCGACGAACCTACCGCGGCTCTGGGTGTGAAGCAGTCGGGCATGGTGCTCAGGTTCATCGCCGCTGCCCGTGATGAGGGCGTCGGCGTCATCTTCATCACCCACAACCCCCACCACGCGTACATGGTGGGGGACCGGTTTGTCCTGCTGAACCTCGGACACCGAAAGATGGACGCCACCCGCGACGAGGTGACGCTCGACGAGCTGACCCTGGAGATGGCCGGGGGCGGCGAACTGTCCACCCTGGCCCATGAACTGGAGAGATGAGTCGCAGGTTCCGACCGGTCAGCTAAGATGACCCTGTCAGAGGCAGCAGTACAGATAAGAATCACCTGATCAGGGAGAGGTGCGACGGTGCGACGTGGGATTCTTCCGGGCCAGCTGGTCGTCGACGACCTGGTCGGGCAGTGTGTCGTCCTCAACCCCGGCCAGCAGCTGACGACCGGAAGGGCGGCGGAGTTCGCTGTCGGGGACGACGACGAGTTCATGCACCGGAAGTTCCTCCAGTTCTGGTCGGACGGTCCCACGTGGACGGTCACCAACCACGGGTCACGGATCAGTGCGACAGTCCACCCCCGGGGACACAACTCCTTCGCACAGCTGCTGGTCGGCCCCGGTGCCAGCCACCCGCTTCCGCCGGGACTGTCCTCCGTCGTCTTCGCGACGTCGTTGTGCACCTACGAACTGCACCTCACGGTGGCGCGGACACTGCAGCCGCCCGACCCTGCCCCGGTGGCGTCCGACGACCTCACCGTGGGCCGGTTCACGCCCAACACCGAGCAGAGGCTGCTGCTGCGGGCACTGGCACAGCCGCTGGTGGACAGTCCGGGTGCCGGTATGGACAGGGTGCCCGCTGTCCGCGACCTCGAGAGGATTCTCGGCTGGTCCCAGAAGAAGGTCAACACGAAGATCGACTACCTGTGCCGCACACTGGAGGCCAACGGGGTCCCCGGGTTTACTGCACGTACCGGAAATGCACCGGCCCGTAGATTCGCTCTCGCCCGGTACGCGCAGGAGAACTACTGGTCGTTGAAGAGCCGTGGAACGTTCTAGGACAGGGGGACGGATGGACACCGGTACCGACCCCGGCACCAGTGCCGGCACCGACACCTCGCCGGCACCCGGCGACCGGGCCTGGACAGGTTTCCTGGGTTACCTGCGCGAACGTCACGGACTGGACAGGCTGACCGAGATCGGGCGCGGCGGAATGGGCCGGGTGTACCGGGCCTGGGACGGCGACCTGGACAGGTGGGTGGCGGTGAAGGTGCTCGCCAGTTTCGCCGCCACCCCTTCCTCTCTCAACCGTTTCCGTCAGGAGAGCCGGATTCTCGGGCAGCTGAGGCATCCGGCGGTCGTCGGTGTCCACTCGGCGACCACGTCGCCGGACGGCGTGGCCTACTTCATCATGGACCATGTGCCGGGGGAGGACCTGGGCACCCGCATCGCACGGCGTCGTCAGGCGCAGAGGCCCTTCACAGTGGCTGAGGTGGTGGACCTGCTCACCCCGGTGGCGGACGCCCTGGACACGATCCACCGGATGCAGCCGCAGGTGATCCACCGGGACGTGAAGCCGGCGAACATTCTTGTCCCGGACCAGCCGTCACTGTGGCCGGCCGGAGTGCTCACCGACTTCGGTATCAGCCTGACCCAGGACGCCACCCGTGTGACCTCGGAGGGCATTCTCGTCGGTACCGACTCCTATCTTGCCCCGGAGCTGTTCCGTGAGGTCACCGGCGAGGGCCCGGTGGCGGGGGCGTCGGTCGACCTGTACGCGCTCTCCCTCATTGTCTTCGAGATGCTGTCCCTGCGGTCCATGCGTGAGCTGACGGGGAAGGACGCCTGGTACTACGCCCGTCGTTACCCCGGACTGCCCTCCACTGCCCTGGCTGTCCGGGACCGGCCCCGGGCGGCTGCGGTCGGAGCGGTCCTGGAGAGAGCTCTCGCGGACCGTCCTGACGACCGGTATCCGACTGCCACTGCCATGCTCGGCGCCTTGTCCGCCTCCGTCGGGGCGGTGGCCGGTGCCGGTGGAAGCAGCGGTGCCGCCCCGGTTCCCTCAGATCGTCCGGAGACAGTTCGTCCGGAGACGCTGCCGCATCCGGTGGGGAGGCGGGTCGGCGTTCCGGTGCAGGGTCCCTCCCGGGATGTGGAGCCGGGTCGGCTCAGGAGGGGCCACAGGCGGGGGAGGACGGCGGCGGTGCTTCTTGTCGTGGCGGTCCTGGTTCCGGCCGTCGCCTACCCGGTCAGTGGCCTGGTCCGGTATCCGGCCTGGTCAGGTAGCACACAGGGGGTCGCCTCGGCGTTCCCCGGGATCATCCCGGACCGGCAGAACCGGAAAGGATGGTCGGGTCTGTCCTGCGCGGAGGCCTCGCCGGGGCCCGGTGAATTCGGACGGATCCTGTGCTCGGGACCGTCGCGCAACCTTGTGGTCGCCGATTTCGGCAGTGCAGGAGACCGGGAGAAGTACGGTTCGGCGGCGGATCTGACGACGTTGCTGTCGGGAGACTGTGCAATCCGGACCGGGGCTGTGGACCAGGGCAGCGGTGCCGCGCGGGTGGTGCTGCCCCAGCAGGAGGGGAAGGACCGTTACTCACTTCTGCTGGCTTCGGCCACGGCAGAGTCCGACATCCGGAACATTCCGGTGTGCTGACAGTTCGCTGACACCCCTGTCGGGCACGGTGCCGGGTGTATTAGAGTTCACTGAGGGTAACTACCGGTGGGAACCGGACACTACCTCTGAGCACCGGAGAAACCCGGCGACAACCGGAGACGACGAAAGAAGTGAGCGGACACAGATGCCCAACTACAACCTGTACACCGAGCTGGCGTTGGACAAGGACATGCCACCGGCGGAGATCGGCCAGTTGCTGGACAGCAGGATAAACACTCTGCTGGGGCAGGGTTACCAGCAGAATTCCCCGGAGGTCGACCAGCTGGCCACTGCCCGGGCGATCCTCTCCGACCCAGTGAAGCGGGACACCTACGAGGCGGCTCTCGCAGGGCCGGACGGGGTGGTCGACGTCAGGTGGCTGCACGGTCTCGCTGACAGCGCACCCTCTGTACCCTCCGGTTCCTCCTCACATCCTGCCCCTGCTTCCCCGTCATCCCCCACGTTCCCGGAGTCTCTGTCCTCCCGGAACCCGGTCTCCGGGGCATCGGGCCAGGAGAGCTTCCCGACCTCGTCGGCATCTTCGTCTTTCTCCGAAGTGTCCTCTGATTCTGCTTCCTCGTCCGCCTCTGCGGCCTCCCCGTACGGTTCCTCCTCTGCCGGTGCAGCGGATGCGAGCCAGTCTTACGGGGCGACGCCGTTCAGTCAGCCCGCGCAGGGCAGTTCCAGTTCCACCGATTTCAGCAGCCGCTTCGCCGCCGGCAGTTACGGGGGAGCTTCCGGGCCGCAGCCTGCCGCCGCACCCGTGTCGCAGACGAAGCAGTTCGGGTCTGCGGAGATCTCTGTGGAGGGGCGGTCCCGCAGCCAGTCGAAGGTGTATCTCGCCTGCCTCGCAGTCATCGCTCTCGGCATGCTCTACCCGCTGGTGATTCTGTTCACCGCGGGTGAGGATGACGTGGACGCCGTCTACAGCATCCTCAAGGCTCTTCTCTTCACCGTCGCCCACGCGGTGGCGTGGCTGGCTGTCGCGGAGGCTATCTGGAGTGCCCGCCGTATCCTGGCCCCTTCCGGGGCGGCCGGTTCTCAGGCCCGGCCGGTGGCGGGTGCTCCGGCGCAGTTCGGTACGACAACAGCTGCAGGGGAGTAGGGCTGCTGTATGCCGGATGAGAATCAGCCGGGGACCAGCCCCGGGCGGTGGTCGCGTCAGGCTTTCGGGGAGGACGCCGCCGGGTACGGGAATACCCCGGTAGCGGACGGGTTCGGCTCCGCGCCGGTAGCGGACGGGTTCGGCCCCGCGCCCTCGGGTGTGCCGTCACAGTCAGCGTTTCCCGTCCGTGCTTCTCTTCTCATCGGTGCTGCCGCGGTGGTGCTGGCGGCGGTGTCTGCGTTCGGCTATTTCACCCGGTGGATCCGGGTCTCTCTCGACCTGTCACAGGGCCGGTACGGGCCGCAGATAGAGGCCGTGATCAACGGTTTCGGCCAACTGACTCTGAGGGAGAACTTGACCGGGTCCAGTGAGACCGACCTTGAGACCAGGTACCTGGTCTTCGCTCTCGTACCTCTGACCCTGGTGGTCCTGGGAATCGTCGTCACTCTGTCACGACGGCTGCCGGTTGCCGGGGCTGTCCTGCTGTGCCTCGGTGGTGTCGGGGAGATCGCCAGCGCCGTGGTCGGCCTCCTGACCGACGACAGAGAAGCTGTCACAGGCTCAGCAGAGGGACTGTCCGACTACGAAAGGGATCTGGTCGACGAGTTGGTCCGGGCGCTCAGCACGTCGAAAGGTCCGGGCCAGTACATCGTCATCGCAGCGGGTCTCCTGCTTGTCGCGCTCGGAGTACTCCTGGTTTTCACGACCGTGACCGGGCGCCGGAGTGTTCCCGCCGTTCCGGCCGCCACTCCAGTCCCAGCTCCGGGTGTCCGGCAGCCGGGTCCACCGCAGATCCCGGGCCCGTCCGGACAGTTCACCTGGCCGGATTCCGCACCCGGTCCGCGTAACCCCGGTGGACAGGACGGACAGTCCGGGGGCCCGTCGCCGGCCCCCTGAGCGGCCCTCACCGACTGACTGTGTACGGGTCGGGTACCTGCCCCGGGGCCGGGACATCCGGTTGCCCCGTGCCCGGCGACCCTGTCGTCCGAGGTCACGGTGTCGACTGCTGCACGGACCCCTGTCCTCTGCCCGGGCTGTCCGTGTCCGTGGCGTCCCCGCCCATGTCCCGTACCTTTTCGGCGAGCCGGGTGACCTCGGTCGGGGACACGCTCCTGTCACCGGCGGTGGTGCAGAAGTCCAGCAGCTGGTATCCGACCCGTTGGACAGCCAGATGCCGGTACCAGTTTCCCTCGGCGAACGCGGGGGAGTCCAGTGCCACGGTCTGGGCCGAGTGTCGTTCACTGAGCAACTCGTACTGGAGGTCCCGCCGCTGCGGCAGGGCGTCCTTCACCGTAGGCGCGGTGAGAAGCTGACCGAGCAGGGCACCCATCGCGCCGGTGCACCGGTCGACCAGGCGTCCCTCGTGCCGGATCGCCGCGGACCGCGGGTAGAGCCACAGGGCGGCAAGAGAGAACACGGTCGCCAGCCCGATCTCCGACCACCTGGCCGCCACCACCTCGCCCAGCGGAAGGTCGACGGTACCGCCCATCAGCAGGGCCAGTGACGTGGAAGCCGTGACAGTCAGCGCATAGTTCCTCACCACGAAAACCTCGGCGAAGAACTGGCAGACCGCCAGCGCGACCAGCAGGGACCAGTCCTGGACCTGCAGCAGGTGCAGCAGCGCGAACACTCCGACCCCCGCCACGGAACCGATGACCCTGTGAAGCCCCCGGATGGTCCCCGACCGACGTTCCGGATTCCACTGCAGTACCAGGAGCGCGGAGAGCACCGCCCAGTCAGGCCTGTCGAAGCCGCACGCCGTGCCGGCTACCCCCGCCAGCAGACACGCCACCGTCACCTTGACAGACGCCATGGTCGCCCCGGAGTACCGGTGGAGGGAACGGTAGATCCTGTACCTGACCGAAGGCCGGGCCAAGGGGACGGTGTGACGGGACAGGTCGATGTAGTTCGGCATGTCAGAGAGGTCGTCGGAGGTCGTGCTGTCACGTTCGACCGCGGGATTGCAGCGGGCCAGGGTGATGTGGGCCGCCAGTGTCCTGCGGACCAGCTCATCTCCGGGTGCGGTGCCGGTGCCGTCGGTGTGGCGCGCACCGGTGACCTCCCCGCCCCGGGCATGACCGGCGTCGAAGAGCATGTCCCATGTCGAGACGAGCAGTGACTCCACCCGGTGGCTCTGGGCGACGGTGTGCGCGGCGTCAGCAGCGTACACGGCCACGGCGTTCTCCAGCCGTTCCACCGCGGCAGTCTCCGGACGGTGGAACCCCCACAGTGCCGGCACCATTCCGATGACTGTGGCGGTAGCTGCACCGACGAGGGCCCAGGCGCCGACCTCGACGGGGTTCATCCCCTGTCTGGCGACCATCGTCGCACCGCCGGAGACCATGACGAGGAAGAACCCTCCGGGCGGAGGGAGCCGCAACGCATTCTGCATGAACACGACCACCGCTGACAGGGCAGTGGCGAAGACCGCGATGAACAGCAGCCACCAGCGTGAGCCACCGGCGTCGATCTGGGGCCAGACCAACGACCCGACGGATGCCCCCGCCATCTGGCCGAGGGACAGCAGGACGCCGGCAGTCACCATGATGCGCAGTCTGGAACGGTAGGGGTGGCCCTCGCCGTAGATCACGGCGAAACTCCCGCCGGTGATCAGCAGCATCTGTGTCTCGTAGCCGGCCAGGAGCGCCACCCCGGCGGGCAGCACCACCGCCAGGGCCGCGCGCAGTGCACCGGGCCAGGTGGGGCCCGGACTGTGCACGGCCGTGAGCATCGCCCACCACCCCGGAACGGGGGGCGGGGTCTCTCCCGGTTCGCAGGGACGGGACGGCGGGGTAGGGCTGGTCACCTGTCAACTATAGGACCGGCCGGACCACCTCTTCCTGCCGGGACGCAGGACCGTGGACTCCGTCCGCAGCTGCGGGGCCGGCGCGGGGATCAGAACTTAGTGAACCGTTCCGTGAGCTTCTTCTCCAGCTCGCTCCAGCCCTCGACCTCTTCGTCGAACGGGGCGGTGGGGGTGCCGGAGGACGGGGATCCGAGCATGTAGGCGATGTAGTCCTGCAGTCTCGGATAAGCCAGAAGCACCTTGTTCACGGCGTCGTCCCCTGCCCAGTCGGCGGCGTCGGCCAGCAGTTCATAGGCACGTCCGAGCTGGTCGGTGTCCACGGCACGGGTGCCTTCGGCGATGTCCTCACGCAACCCGGTGAAACCGTAGTCGTTCGTGGGGTGGACGGTTGTCTCGAGTTCGCCGGCGTTGGCGAGTGACACCAGATCACCCCAGGTCTCCATCGCCGCGAGATCATGGTCCCTGGCATCGATGATCCACCGCACCAGTGACCGGCCGGAGGGGAAGGTGTTGATCATCCCGTCCTTGCCGAGGAAGACCGGCTCGCGGTCACCCACGTAACACCGCAGGGTGTACACAGTGGTGCCGTCGACGGTGATCCGGACGGGATCGATCCCGGCCTCCGACCATGGGGTGCTGTCGTACGGGTCCTCGTCCACTGTCTTCTTCGCGGAAGCGGACTCCTCCTCGACCTGTCGTCTGTCCTCCTCGGCGGCGGTGGCGGCCGCGGCGTCGGCGTCCTTCCTGGCCTTCTCCGCCGCGTCGATGTCCTCCTGTGCGGTGGAGACAGCGGTGTCGTCGACCTCAGGGGTGACGAACTGTTCGTCGACGAGGTCGAGCAGTTCCTTCCAGTTCGACAGGACCGTCCAGCCGACGTTCGACCATTCTCCGAGCCCGTTTTCACCGGCGTAGTGGTCGGCACCACGGGCGGTGTTGCCGAGGATCGAGTATGACCTGAACCAGGTGGTGATCCGGTCGATTCCGCAGACCTCCCCGATGGAACGCAGGACGTCGAACGCTGAGCTCACTGCCTTGACATTGTCGAATGAGGGCCGGCCGGCCAGACGGTCGGGAACTTCGATCAGGCTGATCTTCCCGCTCGCGCGCGGGGTGACCTTCGCCGCAGGATTATCGGTGAAGGAACGCCACCGCGGGTGGTCGCTGAGGTCGTGGTCGCCTGCTGAGGAGTGGGACCGGATCCACGCCAGCAGTGCTGCGGGGGAGGAGAAACCGAAGATACCCGTGTCGTCCCCGAGGAATGCCTGCCACTGCTCGCCCCGGGCGGTCCACCCCGGTGCCCAGAGCGTGTAGTAGGTGCCGGTGGTGGACTCGATTTCGAGGGGTACGATGCCGCGGTCTGTCATGGAGGGTCATTCTACCGGTGCCCCGGGCGGGTTGTCCCCGACCGTGCCCCTGAAGCAGGTGTGAAGAGGCTGCGGTCCAGCACGGGGGGAACTGTGGGAGGAGGGGAACCGAGGAAGAGCCTGGCGTGGTAGTCCGGGACCGGCGGTACGGAGATGATCCTGGCCAGGCCGGCCCGGCGGCCGCTCATGCCGCCTGTCATGCTGTCGGACGGTAGAAGCCGTGGAAGGCCATACCGGAGTTCGTGGTTCGCACCGGCGAGAGCTGGACCGGGTCCCCCGCCTCGATCATCATCCCGTCGCCGGTGACCATGGCCACATGTCCGTCCCACACGGCGAGGTCTCCGGGGGCGATCTGGTCTGCGGGCACCGGTGATCCCACCGCCTGGGCTGAGGCGGTGCGGGGGATGTCCACCCCGGCCCGGGCGTAGGCCCACTGTGTCAGGCCGCTGCAGTCCATCCCCACTCCGGGGGTGGTACCGCCCCAGGCATAGGGGGTTCCCAGGGCGGACCTGGCGGCCTCGACTGCCGCGGCAGCTTCCGGCGAGGGGGCGCCCGGGCCCCCGTCAGCGTCCCCGTCCACTCCGGGGTCCGGTTCCCCGGTCGCGGTGGTACCGGTGTGTCCCGGGGAGGGCACGGGATCGCCCTCCGGTGCTGCCCCTGACACCGGTGTGGAGGGTACCTCACCGGTGGACGGGGACCGGGGAGGTTGCGGGGTCGCGGCATCCACCACTGCGACCCTGTCGGCGAGGGCGTCGAGCTCCGACTCGAGAACGGCCATCCGACGGGCGGCGCGTTCGAGGTGGTGCCAGGCGGTCTCCGTCGCACATATGCCGGTCAACGGTCCGGGGGGACCGGATCCGAGGAGAACGGTCAACTGTCGGACGCAGTCAGAGGCGATACCGGTGACGTCCCCTGCCGCCCGGGTGACCGATTCGACGGCTCCGTCCCCGAGTGCCTCGAGGTCACCGGACAATCCGAGCAGGTCCCGTGCCCTGCCTGCGGCATCCGAGAGTGAGGCGACGACTGCACCACCGGCATCACCGGACAGCGCGGATTCCACGTCGGCGGGAACGGCGGCCAGAAGACCGGGGAGGCCGGTGTCCGCGAGCAGGGGGGCGAGAGGACTCTCGCCCGTGGTGACAGGGGCCGGGACGAGCCCTGCGACGGGGGAGACGAGTGCGGTGATGTCAGGGATCATGCGGCGTCACCGGGGGACCGGTCGAAACGGCGGGCTGCGGCGTCCTCGTGAGAGGTGAGGGACCGGTTGAGGCCGGTGAGCGCGGCACCTGCGTCCGAGTAGTACCTGGACAGTCCGAGGGCGCAGCTGTGCTGCCGTTGTCTTGCTGTGGTGAAGGCGGTCAGGAAGCGGGCGGCCCCGGGTACAGGGAAGTGCGCGGGGGTGCCGCCTCCGGGGGCGGCGGTCAGGCGCCCGGCGGCCTCGTCGACGAGGGCGGATGTGCGTGCGAGCGAAGTCAGGTCAGCTGCTATTCCTGTCATGTCTGAGTAGGACTCCGGGAGTGGTGCAGTGGTTCCCGTCCCCGCCCAGTAGTTTGGAACCCATGGAGATTGTCGAGGTAAACCATCCGCTCGTAGCATCACGGCTGACGATCATGCGGGACGCACGAACCGACAACGCCGCCTTCCGCGCGGCTCTGGCGGACCTGGGGATGATGCTCATCTACGAGGCGTCCCGTAACCTGCCGGTCGAGCAGTTCGATGTCCGGACGCCGGTCGACGTCGCGACCGGGCACCGGCTGTCGGACCCGCCGATCATCGTCCCGATCATCCGGGCAGGGCTGGGTATGGTCGACCCGGCGTTGGCGATGATTCCCGATGCCCAGGTCGGATTCATCGGCATGGCGCGCGACGAGAAGACCCACCAGCCTGTCCCGTACCTGGAGGCACTGCCGGAGGACCTCACAGGGCGCACCGTGTTCCTCGTCGATCCGATGCTCGCCACCGGCGGTTCACTGCTGCACGCCCTGCGGCTGCTCGCCGACCGTGGTGCAGCCGACATCACCGTGGTGTGCATGGTGTCCGCGGTGCCCGGGGTGGAGGCGGTACGCGATTCAGGCCTGCCTGTCGGGCGGCTCTACACCGCGACTGTCGACCCCGAACTCAACGCTGACGCCTACATCGTCCCCGGGCTCGGTGACGCCGGAGACCGGCTCTACGGACCCCGGAACATCGACCTCGACGGCCTGTGAACCGGCCTGTGAACCGCAGGTCAGTGTCCGCGTCCCTGCGGACCCGGGAAGGGGAAGGTCCGGGGCGTCCTGCTGCAGGTCACCGCGGCGACTCCTCCGGACCGCAGGTTGCCGTCATCGGCTCCAGGGCCGCGGTCACGGAGAACTGTCCCGTCAGGGTGTAGGTTCCGGGTTCGGTGAAGCGGGCTGTCGTCCAGTTGCCGTCGTCGGTGGGGGCCAGGCAGGCGGTACGCGTTCCGGCACTGTCACCGGTGGTGGCGGTGAGGTACCGGTTCGGCCGGATTCTGAGCAGATGGTCGGTGCCCACGGCGTCCCGGGGGACGTCCACCACCATCGTCGCCGCCCCGGACTCCTCCAGTGTCAACGGCGCGGGGACGATCACGGACGGCTGCGCGACCTTGTACAGGGTCCAGTCCCGGTTGGCCCAGACCTCGTGGAGGTACGGCAGTCCCGAACGGATGAGTTCGGCCTCCCCGGACTGCTGCCGTATCGGGGAGGACGAGACAGCGACCCAGGCCACGGCATTGTCCGTCAGCCAGTCACGGTAGGAGCTTCCGGTCAGCGCCCCAGGCTCATGGAAGACCGGGTTGTAGCGCATGTCGGACTGGTTCTCCCAGCCCCTGGCGAGGGGTACGGACCGGGTTAGCAGGTTACTGCCGGCGTGGGTGTCCGTGTCCACCAGTTCCACACGGTGGTTGGTGACCGCACCTTCGGCCACCAGGGTGTCGAGCTGTTCGGTCAACGGCGTGTAGAGGGCAGCTGAGTCACCGCCGTCGGCAACCGTGACCTGGTCGTACAGTGAGACGAACAGGGCGTACACCAGGGCCGGGGACAGCAGCAGGGCGAGAACCCGCGGCGACTTCAGGGACCAGTACATCACGATGCAGGGCAGGACGAGGTAGAAGAACCTGCTGATGTTGGACCCCACACCGGTGGGGATCACGAAAAGCACCACGGCTGCGGCCAGCGCCAGGGGGGCGATCCAGCGGACCGGGGGCGGTGGCGCCTCCCCGTCTGTCCGGTCGGGGCCACCGGTGAGTGCGACTGCGGCACCCGCACCGATGACCAGTGACCACACGAGGGTGGTCCACGGGAAAGGCTGTTGCCCGGGGGCTCCGAACAGGAGAGCCGGGACCGCCACGCCTGCGGCAGCTCCGGCCAGGGCGGACCAGGTCATGCGGTTCCGGTGGTCCGGGAAGAAGAGGAACGGCAGGATGACCATGCCGGCGAAGGCGGGTGCCAGCGGGCTGGCCAGGCCGGAGACAGTGAGCAGTACGGCTCCGGGGACCGGCCGCCGGTAGTGGAAGGCGAGCGCGGCGGCCGTCGCCAGCGTGGCGCCGACAGCGAAGGTCACCCGCCCGGAGAGCATGTTGAACACCGCGGCGAGGGAGACCGACCAGGTCATCAGGGCGGGATGCGTCGCACTCCGGGACAGCGGGAGGGCGAGGGCCGCGACGGCGAGGGTGCACAGGCACAGCAGTGTCAGGGAACCGGTGACCGAGGTCAGCGCGGGGACGATGAGGGAGTAACTTCCGGGGGCGACACCGCCGAACCAGTCGAACCAGTAGGTGACGCCGACGCCGGACCGGTTGGCCGATTCGCGTGCGAGGGACGCCTGGAGGTCTCTCATGGGAGGGTCGAGGACGCCGAGGGCGACCGTGGCGGCAAGTGTGAGGGCCAACGGGGCCCAGGTCACTGCGGGGCGTCCCTGGGCGGCGGGGACTCTCGGCATCGGACTCCTAGTCGGGGACAGGGGGACAGGGGATCTGAGGCGTCCTCAGCGGGCGGTCAGCCTGCGGACTGTCGCGGTGAGCCCGGCGAGGGCCTCGTCGACGACCTCGGCGTCCACCCGCCGGTCGGCGCCACCGTCAGGCACCGGCCCGGCGACCTGCAGGTAGAACTTGGCCTTGGGCTCGGTACCGGAGGGACGGACCACCACACGGTAGTCCAGGGTGGCGGTACCGGCTGCGTTGTCCCCCGGTGCTGTGCCACCTGCCGGTGCTGACCAGCGGACACGGAAACCCGCCTGTGTTCCGGCCCCGGGGTCCAGTGGCTCGACCGTGGCAGGACGCCCCGCGCTGAGCTCGGCAGGGGGAGATGCCGCCCACCCGGCGACGAGGGCCCGTCTCTTCTACACATCTAGGTGTGGATAAGAGACAGGGGTACTGCCGGCGTGGGTGTCCCCTTCCCCCAGTTCCACCAGGCGGTTGGGGGACGCACCCTCCGCCACCCAGGTGCCCTGCTGGTCGACCAGCTGCTGGCCTGTTTCTTAATCACAATTAGGTGTGTAAAAGGGAAAGGGGCAGGGGGAGATGCCGCCCACCCGGCGACGAGGGCGGCGGCGGCTGAGCGGCCTGACAGCCGCACGGAGACCTGGGAGGTGCGCACCACACCGAAGGTCTCGTCGAGGTCGGCAAGTTCATCGCGCAACGTCCGGCCCCGGGCCTTCAGTTCTGCGGCCCACACCGCGGTGACCAGTGCGGTGGCCACCCCGTCCTTGTCCGCGACAGTGCCCGGGGCAGGGCAGGTGCCGATGGCCTCCTCACAGGCGAAGACCAGGTCTCCCGGTGCGTCCCCGGCAGCGCGGGCCAGGTACTTGAAACCGGTGAGGGTCTCGCGGAAATCCCAGCCGGAGGCGTCGGCGATCCTGCGCAGCAGTCCCGAGGAGACCACCGTCGTGGCGACCACGGGTCGCGGGGTCGCGTCGTCCCGGTGCACGGGAACCAGGTGCCGGGCCAGCAGGGGACCGGTCTCGTCACCGCGCAGCATCCGGTAGCCGCGGGGTGCCTCAGGGTCGGGGATGCCCACCATGCACCTGTCGGCGTCCGGATCCAGGGCGATCAGGAGGTCCGGCCGCTCCTGCGGCGCGGCGGCGGCTGCGGTCTCAAGGAGCATGTCACAGCTGCCGGGCTCCTCCGGATTGGGGAAGGAGACCGTGGGAAACTCCGGGTCGGGCCACCGCTGGGCGGGGACTGCGGCAGGAGAGCGGAAACCCGACATCCGGAAGACGTCGTCGAGGACGGTGCCTCCGACCCCGTGGAGCGGGGTGAACAGAACCCGGAGGTTGCGGCGCGCGGTGAGAACTGCCCCGTCACCGGAACCCACCAGGCCGGCGATCGCGGTGAGGTACCCGTCGACCGCGTGGACGTCGAGATGCACGTCCGGGGAGCGGGGGATCTCCGGTGCGGGAGGGGTCTGGGCCACAGCCTCCTCGATCTCCCGGTCCGACGGGCTGACCAGCTGGGAACCGCCGGCCAGGTAGAGCTTGTAGCCGTTGTCCCCACGGGGGTTGTGACTGGCCGTGATCTGCACCCCGGCATCCAGCCCACGGTCGCGGACGAGCCATGCCAGGACAGGGGTGGGGGTCGGCAGGGGCAGGAGGGTCACCTCGCACCCGGCCCCGGCGAAGGTCTCCGCCGTGGCCCGGGCCATCGCATTGGAGCCGTACCGGGAGTCGAAACCGACGGCCACCCGTGGGGTGGTGACGCCCTGCCCGTGCAGCCACCGGGCGACACCGGCCGTGGTGCGCGTGACGGTGGAGACGTTCATGTGGTCCTCGCCCCGGCCGACCGGGGCCCGCAGACCTGCGGTACCGAAGGTGATCACCGTGCACCCACCACCACGTCGCCGGCGACGAGCCGGCCGAGCAGTCCACCCATCGTGGTCGCGGCCTCAGCCCCTGCGGCGAGGACCTCGCGGTGGTCGAGCGGCTGTCCGGTGATTCCCGCGGCCAGGTTGGTGACCAGGGAGATCCCCAGCACCTCCATACCCGCGGCCCTGGCCGCAATTGTCTCGTGGACGGTCGACATACCCACCAGACCCGCGCCGAGGACGCCGAGCATCCTGATCTCCGCGGGAGTCTCGTACTGGGGGCCGGGCATCATCGCGTACACCGCCTCCCTGATCCCCGGACGCAGGCCGGCGACCAGCGCCCGCAGACGCGGGGAGTAGGCGTCCACCATGTCGACGAACTGTGCGCCCCGCAGGGGCGAGCGCATCGTCATGTTGAGGTGGTCGCTGATCAGCACCGGTTCACCGACCTGCATCCCCGGAGTCAGTCCACCCGCGGCATTGGTCAGGACCACCGTACGTACCCCGGCCGCGGCCGCGGTACGTACCGCGTGGGTCGTACGCCACAGTTCGTGCCCCTCATAGGCGTGGATCCGCCCCAGCAGGACCAGAACCCGGTTCCCCCCGATCTCCGCACTCCGCACCGTGCCCCCGTGGCCCTCGGCCGTCGGCGGAAGGAAGCCGGGCAGGTCGGACATAGGGAATTCCACGGTGCCCACGGCGTCCCCGCACAGGACGTCAGCTGCCGGACGCCACCCCGATCCGAGGACGACCGCCACGTCGTGGCGGGGTCGCCCGGTCTTCTCCGCGAGTGCGGCCGCCGCGCGGGCGGCGAGCCCGGCGGGAGAGTCGGGCGGGGTTTCCGGTGGTGTCTGCTGGTGCGGCACAGTCATGGCACCAGCATAGGACGCCCCGGGAATGGGAGGCCGGGCGGTCGGACGACTAAGGTGGAGAGGTCACTGTGCGGCGTCGCGACCCGCACCGTCATCGAGCGTGCATCTAGCGTGGAGGAGTCCTGCGATCCGTGAGTAGCACCGGCGCCGTTGAATCGGCCGTCACCACCTGGTTGGTCGACCACCACGACGAGATCATCGGCTGGCGCCGCCATCTCCACGCACATCCGGAACTGTCACACGACGAGGTCCGGACCACCGCATTCATCGCCGATGAACTACGGGTGGCGGGCCTGGAACCGGTCCTGCTGCCGGGCACGGGGCTGACCGTGGACATCGGTGGGGACGCCTCCGGCCCGGCGGTGGCGTTCCGCGCGGACATCGACGCCCTGCCGGTCACCGAGGAGACGGGTCTGGAGTTCTCCTCCCTCAACCCGGGTGTCATGCACGCCTGCGGCCACGACATCCACACCACGGTGGTGCTCGCCCTGGCCTGCGCCCTGGCGGAGTACGACCGCGACCACGGACTCGACCAGCGTGTCAGATGCATCTTCCAGCCCGCCGAGGAGGTTCTCGACGGGGGTGCCACCGACGTTATCCGGGCGGGCGCGTTGGACGGCGTCAGCCACATCTTCGCCGTCCACGCGGAACCGAAGCTCCGCGCCGGCCAGATCGGGGTGAGGGTCGGCGCCATCACCTCTGCCACCGATGTCGTGGAGATCGTCGTGAAAGGCCAGGGGGGTCACACCGCCCGCCCCCACCTCACCTCGGACGTCATCTACGCCGCCGGGCTGCTGATCACCGGGCTTCCCGGGCTCCTGTCGCGCCGGGTGGACCCCCGTACCGGTACGGTGCTGACCTTCGGCGCGGTCAACGGAGGGTCGGCATTCAACGCGATGCCGCAGGAGGTCACCCTGCTCGGTACCCTGCGGACCGGGAGTCCGCTGGTCTGGCGTCAGCTCGGCACACTGTTCCCCCTGCTGGTCGACCAGCTGCTGGCACCCACCGGCGCCACCGCGGAGATCCGCCACACCAAGGGCGTTCCGCCGGTGACCAACGACGACGCCTGCACCGCCCTGATGGCACAGGCGGTCAAGGACGTTGACCCGCATGCACTGCAGGAGGCACCGCAGTCGTCCGGGGGTGAGGACTTCAGCTGGTATCTCGAGCACGTCCCCGGTGCCATGGCACGCCTGGGTGCGTGGAACGGTCAGGGGGAGAAGGCCGACCTGCACCAGGCGGACATCATCTTCGACGAAGCGTGCATCCCTGTGGGGGTCCGCCTGTTCGCCGGGGTTCTCGAACAGTTCCGCAGACTGGACTGACGTGTCCGGGTCAACGTCCTTTCCGTGACCGGCCCTGCCCGCCGCCCGGTTTCCTGCCGACCCTGCCTATCGCCCTGTGCGCCAGGTCCATCGCATCTGTGGTGATCTCCGCCTGGATGAGGCGTCGGCGGGCCTTCTTCTCCTCGAGTTCGAGCTGGTGCGCCTGGCGCAACCTGCGCACCCTGGCCCGTTCCAGCGCCCCGGGGGAGGGCACGTACCAGGAGTCGGGACCAGGTTTGACCACGTAGAGCAGGACTGCGACGGCGGCGATCACGGCGACGGGGACGACTGCGGCCGTACCGCCGATGATGACCGCGGCAGCCACCCCGGCCACAGTGGTCAGCATCATGATTCCCGCCCGGGGGTTGGCTCCGCGCCGGTGCTGTTCGGCGATTTCGGTGGCGGAGTACACCGCGACCCCGTCCCCCACCGGGCCGGCCTGAGCCGCCGGCAGTGCAGGCAGGTCCGTGAACTGGGCGTCGATCTCTGCGCGGGTCAGGGCTCCGGCGACGGCCCGGCACCGTTCGTCGTACTCTGTGACGCTGAGACGGCCGTCCGAGAAATGGACGCCGAGGACCCCTATCGCACGGTCGCGGTCGGCGTCCCCCACACGGACACGGTTGTCCCGGGCGTCGTAGGGATCATTCATGGGACCGAGTCTAGTCGGACTGCACCCGGTCGGTCCGTGCCTCCCCGCCCTGTTCCCGGGCCCACCCGACGGCCTGCTCCACCGCCCGGTTCCACAGGGCATAGGCGTCGTCCCTGTCCTTTCGGGACGCGGTGGGAAGGTAGGTCGACTCCTCCTGCCACAGTGACCTGATCTCGGCGGTGTCGCTGAAGTAGCCCACGGCCAGGCCGGCAGCGTAGGCGGCGC
The DNA here is from genome assembly GCA_900049755.1 of Corynebacterium provencense. GTDB lineage: Bacteria > Actinomycetota > Actinomycetes > Mycobacteriales > Mycobacteriaceae > Corynebacterium > Corynebacterium neomassiliense. The sequence continues at coordinate 602,074 of LT160592.1, read as the reverse complement.
CCAGGGCTGTCGTCTCCGTGACACGGGGGACGGTCACCGGCACCCCCAGCTGGTCGGCCTGGAACTGCATGAGCAGGGAGTTGCCCACCATGCCGCCGTCGGCACGCAGACCGGTGAGGGGTACCCCGGAGTCCGCGTTCATCGCCTCGACGACCTCCCGGGTCTGGAAGGCGGTGGCCTCCAGTGACGCCCGTGCGATGTGCGCCTTCGTCACGTACCGGGTCAGGCCCATGATGACACCCCTGGCGTCCGGTACCCACCGTGGGGCGAGAAGCCCGGAGAAGGCGGGGACGACCACACACCCGCCGTTGTCGCTGACGGTGCGGGCCAGCGGTTCCACCTGGTCGGCGGAGCTGAAGAACCCCAGATTGTCACGGAGCCACTGCACCAGGGCTCCGGTCACCGCCACCGACCCCTCCAACGCGTACACGGCGGGGGCGTCGCCGAGCTGGTAGGCGACCGTGGTGATGAGGCCGTTCCCGGAAGTTCTCGGCTCGGTACCTGTGTTGAGCAGCAGGAAGTTTCCCGTGCCGTAGGTGCACTTCGCTTCCCCGGGTTCGGTGCAGGCCTGCCCGAAGGTTGCCGCCTGCTGGTCGCCGAGGATGCCTGCCACGGGGACGCCGTGGACCGGGCCGGAGCGTCGGACGGTGCCGACGACCTCGGAGGAGCTGACGATCTCGGGGAGCAGTGACTCGGGTACACCCAGAAGACCGCACAGTTCCGGGTCCCACCGGCGGGTCCTGATGTCCATCAGCATGGTGCGGGAGGCGTTGGTCACGTCGGTGACGTGGCGGGCGGCATCGCCGTGGCCTCCCAGTCTTCCCCGCCCCGCCCGGCCTGAGCGGGGCGGGCGGGTGAGTTCCCAGATGAGCCAGGAGTCCATCGTCCCGGCGGCGAGCTCACCGCGTTCCGCCCGTTCCCGCACACCGGGCACATTGTCCAGGATCCACCGGATCTTGGGTCCGGCGAAGTAGGTGGACACCGGGAGTCCGGTACGCCGGCGGATCAGTTCCCCGGAGCTCTCCTCGAGCTGTGAGCAGAAGTCGGTCGTGCGGGTGTCCTGCCAGACGATGGCGTTGTACACGGGCTCACCGGTCTGACGGTCCCAGATGACCGTGGTCTCACGCTGGTTCGTGATACCCAAAGCGGCGATGTTCTCGGTACCGATGTCCGCCCGGGCGACGGCGTCGGCGATGGCGCGTCTGGCGTTGAGCCGGATCTCCTCCGGGTCGTGTTCGACCTGTCCCGGGCCGGGGAAGATCTGCCGGTGCTCGAGCTGACTGACGGAGACCACCTGCCCCCGTGGGTCGAAGACCATCGCCCGGGTGGAGGTCGTGCCCTGGTCGAGGGAGAGGATGAACCCCTTGTCACGACGGCTGTCGTACTTCGCGCCGGCATCCGTGCGGCGGAAGCGGGAGAACAGATCGGACATTTCCGGGGCCTCTCGTCAGTGCGGTCGGGGTGGGTACCGTCAGAGCAGCTGGAGCATCAGCTGCGACTTCTTCACTCCGTCGCCGGCACTGACCGACAGGCCGGAGACGGTCCCGTTCTTGTGCGCCCGCACAGCGTTCTCCATCTTCATCGCCTCAAGCAGCAGGACCGGTTCACCTTCGGTGACTTCCTGGCCTTCTTCGACGAGGACGCTGACCACGGTGCCCTGCATGGGGGCGAGGACGTCGTCGCCGGAGGCGGACGCCGCGGAACCTCCTGCGGACCGTCGGGCAGGACGCCGTACCGGAGCACCGGTGGCGAACAGGTCCCCGGGGACACTGACCTCGACCCGTCGGCCGTCGACCTCGACGGGGATGGTCCTGCGGGAGGGGACGTCCCCGTCGGCGGCAGGAGACTCGTCGGGTTCGACCGTGTTCCGCCACTCCTCCTCGATCCACCGGGTGTACACGTCGAAGTGGTCGACGGTGAGGGGGTCGGCAGCGGCGTCTGCGGCTGAATCCCCGGCGAGCTCCGGGGCGAATGCGGGGTCCCGGACGACCGCCCGGTGGAACGGAAGGACCGTGGGGATACCTTCGACGGTGTACTCGTCGAGGGCCCGGGCGGCCCGGCGCAGGGCGTGGGCACGGTCCTCGCCGGTGACGATGAGCTTGGCGAGCATGGAGTCGAACTGGTCACCGATGACGGATCCCTGCTCCACCCCCGAGTCCACCCTGACTCCGGGGCCGGCGGGCTCCCGGTAGGTGGTGAGGGTACCGGGGGAGGGCATGAAACCGGAGGCGGCGTCCTCACCGTTGATGCGGAACTCGAAGGCGTGCCCGCGGATCTCCGGGTCGGTTGTCCGCGACAGTTCCCGGCCCTCGGCGATACGGAACTGTTCCCGGACGAGGTCCCATCCGGTCACCTGTTCGGTGACAGGGTGTTCGACCTGCAGGCGGGTGTTGACCTCGAGGAACGAGATGAGCCCGTCGTCTCCGACAAGGTATTCCACGGTGCCGACACCCGTGTAGTCGGCGGCACGCATCACGGCCCTGGAGGCTTCCCGCAGCCTGGCGTCCTGCTCCGGGGTGAGGAAGGGTGCGGGTGCCTCCTCGATGAGCTTCTGGAAGCGGCGCTGGAGGGTGCAGTCACGGGTGGAGGCGACGACGACGTTACCGTGGGTGTCGGCGACGACCTGGCACTCCACATGCCGTGCCCGGTCGAGGTACCGTTCGACGAAGCACTCCCCGCGCCCGAAAGCTTTCTCCGCCTCCCTCGTCGCGGACTCGAACAGGGCCGGAATCTCCTCCAGGGTGCGCGCCACTTTCATGCCGCGCCCCCCGCCGCCGAAGGACGCCTTCACCGCGACCGGCAGACCGTACTCTGTGGCGAAGTCGATGATCTCCTGCGCGTCGGTGACAGGCTCCGGGGTTCCGGGCGCCATCGGGGCCGAGACCTGTTCGGCGTACCGACGGGCGGTGACCTTGTCTCCCAGTTCACCGATGGTGCGCGGTGAGGGGCCGATCCAGGTCAGGCCCGCGTCGATGACGGCGCGGGCGAAATCGGCGTTCTCGGACAGGAATCCGTAGCCGGGGTGGACGGCGTCCGCACCGGAGCGTACTGCGGCGTCGACGATCTTCACGATGTCGAGGTAGGACTCGGCGGAGGTCTGGCCGCCGAGTGCGAAAGCCTCGTCGGCGAGCCGGACGAACGGGGCGTCCGCGTCCGGCACGGCGTACACGGCAACAGAGGAGATACCCTCGTCGCGGGCGGCGCGTATCACGCGCACCGCGATCTCGCCACGGTTGGCGACCAGAACCTTCCTGATCTTCCGCGGGTCATTCCGGTGTTCTGCCGGCACGTGCTCTCCTCTTCTCCTGCTGACGACGTCTGGTGACAACCGCCTGACGTTACAACGGGAACCACCGCCGCTGCCAGCCCGGCTGTTACAACCGGGTCAGCTGACGTCAGCGACTGCTGTCAGACGGCCTCGACCGGCATTCTGACCATGTTGCCCCACTCGGCCCAGGAACCGTCGTAGCAGCGGACATCCTTCCTGCCGAGCAGGTGGTGGAGGACGAACCACAGGTGCGCGGCCCGCTCGCCGGTCCCGCAGTAGGTCACCACCGGATCGTCGGGGGAGAGGAAGGAGAAGGCAGCCTCGAGGTCCTGTCTGCTGCGGAACCGGCCGTTGGGGTGGACCATCGTCGACGGGTCGGTGTTGACCGCCCCGGGGATGTGACCGGCGGCGAAGTCCGCCGGGTCGCGGAGGTCGACCAGCTGCATGTTGCGCCGGTCGTTCCGGTCGGCGAGCACTTCGTTGACGAAGATCCGGTGGGTGCTGTCGTCGCGTTCGATGACGGGGTAGCCACGGGTCGGCCCGGGCGGGACATCGTAGGAGGTTTCGCGTTCCTCCTGCATCCAGGCCTCCCGTCCACCGTCGAGGAGGCGCACGTCGGGGTGGCCGAAAAGGTCGAACACCCAGAAGGCGTAGGACGCCCACAGGTTGGACTCGTCGCCGTAGATGACGACGGTGTCGTCCCGGGTGATGCCCTTGTCGTCCATGAGCCGGGCGAACGCGGCACCGTCGAGGAAGTCCCGGCACACCGGGGCGCCGAGGTCGTTGTGCAGGTCAATGCGGATGGCGGTCGGGAGATGTCCGATGTTGTAGAGGATGCTGTCGGAGTCCGACTCGACGACCTTGAGCCCCGCTCCGCCAAGTTTGGCGCCCAGCCAGGAGCTCGTCACGAGACGCTCGGGGTGGGCGTACTGCTGCAGCGCGGGGCTGGGGTCACTCTCGATTCCCATGGGTACGGGTACCGCCTTTCATGTCTGCTGATCAGTCTAACTGCGGGGGTCCCCCCACGTGACCTGTGGGGCTGCAGATCACACTGACAGGGCCCGGGACGGTGGTGCGGCCGGGTCACCGCGTCCAGAAATCGGACACGGACAGACCGAACTCCTCCAGTGCACGACGCAGGACCGGCAACGACAGTCCTATGACCCCGGACGGGTCCCCGTCGACGCGGTCGATGAACCACCCGCCGAGAGCCTCCAGGGTGAAGGCGCCGGCGCATTCCAGGGGTTCACCGGTGGCGGCGTAGGCTTCGATGTCCCTGTCGGAGACCCGGGCGAAATGCACCTGCGTCGAGGACGCCACGGAGATCCGTCGGCCCCGGTGCACGACCGCGTGTCCGGTGACGAGAGTGGCGGTGCGTCCCCGCTGGGCCTTCCACCGCTCGACGGTGCGTTCCACGGTGTGGGGTTTGCCCTGCAGTCGGCCGTCGAGCAGGAGCATGGAGTCTCCGGCGACGATCACGGCGTCGCTCAGGAGGTCAGGCCCGGGGTCACCGGTGAGGACGCCGGCGGTGGTGTCCCGGCCTCCGTCCGCTGCAAGGCGTCCGGCCACCGCATCTGCCTTGACCTCGGCGAGGTGGACGACGGTCTGTTCGGGTGTGGGTGCGACGCCCCGGTCGGCGAGGCGGTCGGTGAGTTCGGCGACGGCGGCGTCCTCGTCGACGTCGGGGACGACCACCAGTGGTTCGGTTCCGGCGGCACGCAGCACGGACAGCCTCGAGGGGGAGGAGGACGCCAGTACCAGGACCGGGCGGTCGGGCAGTGTGCCGGTGTTGTCGGGCACGGCGGGTTCAGGCACGGCGGGTTCAGGCACGGAACCCGGCCGGGGAGAAGGTACCGGAGTTTCGTCGTCCGACCCCGGGAACACCCCAGGCCCCACGCGGATCGCGGCGCAGTGCCTCGCGCGGGTCCTCGTAGCGTCCGGTGGACGACGACAGTTCACCGGCCAGCGAGGTCAGGGCGAGGGAGACGGCCCGGGCGACACGGTCCTGTTCATCAGGGTCTGCCCCCGGCAGGCCGCGGAGCACGGTCACCGGGACGGGCGGATTGTCGGTCATGTGGAGTTCTCTTTTCGGCTCTGGGGCTTCTGTTCCGTGACTTCTGGCCCGGGATTTCGGACCTGGGATTTCGGACCTGGGACGAATCCTCTACAGAGGAAGATTGCCGTGCTTACGGTCCGGGGCGGGGACGACCTTGCGTTCCAGCAGTGCCAGCCCGTCGATGAGCCGGCGGCGGGTCTCGGACGGGGCGATGACCGCGTCGACCAGCCCACGGGCCGCGGCAGCGTAGGGGGTGAGAAGCGTGTCCTCGATCTCCTCGGTGAGCTGGCGTCGCAGCGCCTCGACGTCCCTGCGCTTCCGGGCAGCCTTGGCGAGGGTGTCGTCGTGGACGACGGTGACGGTGTTCGCGGCGTCCGCGTGGGAGATCCGGGCGGTGGGCCAGGCCAGGACCAGGTCAGCGCCGAGTCCCTTGGATCCCATGGCCACGTACGCGGAGCCGAAGGCTTTCCGGACCACCACGGTGAGCACTCCGACGGATGCTTCGGCGACCGCGGCGAACAGTGGCGCGGAACGTCGCAGCAGTCCGGACCGCTCCTCGTTCACGCCGGGGAGGAAACCGGGGGAGTCGACGACGAACACCAGTGGAATGTTGAATGCGTCACACATCCTGATGAAGCGGGCGGCCTTCGCCGCGGAGGCGGCGTCCAGGGCACCTGCCAGTACCGCCGGCTGGTCGGCGACGATCCCGACCCCCCGGCCGTCGATGCGGGCGAAGGCGGTGAGGACGTTCCCGGCATGGTCGGCGGACAGTTCCAGCAGGCTGCCCGGGTCCACGGTCCCCGCGAGGACGTCGAGAATGTCGTAGCCGGCGAGCGGGGAGTCGGGGATGACCGTGTCGAGGGCCGCGGTGTCCGGGTCGGAGGGCTCGACGGCGGGAACCAGTGCACGGTTGTTGGAGGGCAGCTGTGCCAGCACATCGTGCACCAGGTCCAGGGCGGCGGTGTCGTCGGCCGCGGTGAGGTGGGAGGTCCCGTTCCCGGCGAGAACCGTCACCCCTCCCAGCTCGTCGGCGTCGACCTCCTCCCCGATGACACTGCGGGTGATGTCCGGGTCGGTGAGGTAGAGGTGGGCGCCCTCCACCGCGATGACGATGTCCGCCAGCACCGGTTGGTGGGCCTCCGTCCCCGCGGTGGGTCCGGCGATGACGGAGATCTGCGGCACAACGCCGGAGATCCTCGACCGCAGCCGGTACAGTTTCGCCGACATGCCCAGGGACGCCACCCCCTCCTTCACCCTGGCGCCGGAGGAGTCGTGGATCCCGATGAGCGGCACACCGGCACGTTCGGCGAGCTCCATGACCTTGATGAGCTTCTCCCCGTGGGTTTCACCGACGGTACCGTCGAAGACGGTGGCGTCCTGGGAGAACACGCACACCTGACGGCCGTCCACGGTGCCGTAACCGGTCACCACACCGTCCGTGACAGGGCGTTCGCGGTCGAGGTTGAAGCTGTTCGACCGGTGCCGGGCGAGAGCGTCGATCTCCACGAAAGAACCGGGGTCGAGCAGGGTGGTGACCCTTTCACGGGCGGTGAGCCGACCGGCGTCGTGGACGGCGGTGACGGCGTCCTCTCCGGAAGGTGCGAGCGTCTCGGTGAGACGGTTGCGCAGATCCTGCAGCTTGCCGACTGTGGTCGACATGTCGGTTGAGGTATCGGCAGGGGTGGGAGCAGTCATGGGGGACAGTCTAAGAGAAGTTGCCGCGGCGTCGTTACTCTGTCCTGTCCGTCACCGTTATCCTCGACAGTCATGAGCACCCAGACACACGGTATTCCCGCCCGGCCTGACCGGGGCCCCGTCGACGCCGGCCGGATCAGTGACCTGCTGTCTGCGGCGGGCGTGCGTGACGTGACGGTGCGGCACGTGGTGTCGACGGGGTCGACGAATTCCGACCTGGCGGCCGAGGCCGCCCGGGGGTCGGCGGCAGACCGTACGGTGCTGCTCGCGGAAGTGCAGGAGACCGGACACGGGAGGATGGGCAGGCCGTGGTCCGCGCCCGCCGGCTCACAGCTGATCTGCTCCGTTCTGCTCGCCCCGGAGTCCGTCGACCCCGAGCGGCTCGGTGAGCTGCCGCTGTTCATCGGCGTGGCCTGTGCGGAAGCGGTGCGCGAACTCGGCGTCCCCGCTGTCCTGAAATGGCCCAACGACCTGCAGGTCATCCATTCCGGTCGGCCGCTCAAACTGGCCGGCATCCTCGTCGAGGCGGCCGGTTTCACCCCGCCGGCGATCGTGCCGGGCATCGGGCTGAACCTGTCGGTCACCAGGGAGGAGTTCGACCGGGCCGGACTGGCCGCGGCAACCTCCCTGACGCTGGAGGGGGTCGGGATACCCGACGTCGCGGAGAGAGAAAGGGTCACCGCGGTCCTGCTGCGCCACCTCTTCGCCGTGGACGGGGCGTGGCGGGAGAACGGGGACGCCGCGGCGCAGGTCCGGGCCCGCTACCGTGAACTGTCCTCGACCCTCGGAACCCTGGTGAGGGCGGAACTTCCCGGAGGCGGGGAAGTCACGGGCACGGCCGTGGACCTGGGGCCGCACGGGGAGCTGGTCATCGGGACCACCGACGGTGGACGCCGTACCGTGACCGCCGGTGATGTGGTGCACCTGCGACCCGGGGAGGAGTGAGCGGGCGATGTCCAAGATCCGCTTCGCGCCGGAGGAGGTGATTCTCGCCGACCTCAGCCCCAGTCGGCGCAGTGTCGTTTTCCCGGTGCTGGAGCTCGTCCTCGTCACCGGGGTCGTATGGATGCTCGTCGGCCTGCTGGACGCGCACCTGGCGGGGGCGGCGGTCACTGCCGTGGGGTACTACCCCGGAAATCCGGCCCTCGTGCCCGGCCTGCCAGGGGTGTCCTCCACCGCGCTGCCGGCCCTGTGGTGCCGGCGGATACTCCTGGTCCTGTGGGTCTGGGTGGCCTGGCGCCGGAGTCTGCGCAGACTCGTGCACCGTCAACGCTGCCGGATCATCCTCACCGACCTGCGCCTGGTCACCGCGTCGGGGGACTGGCGTTCCCGGATCGGGGAGGTGCCGCTCGACTCCGTCGTCGACGCCCGTCGCCGGGGACAGGCGGTGGAGGTGCTGACCAGGTTCGACAGGCGGCCGCTGAGACTGGTCGACGTGCCCTACGCCGCGGAGTTCGTGGCAATGCTCAGGGCACAGGCTGCGCGCCGGAACCGGCCGGTATACTTGCGGGAGTGAGTGACGAACCTGATCTGCACCTGTCCCGGCCGGAAGCCCACGCACCCGGTATGCCCCTGGTCACCGTCATCGGGGACGGTCAGCTGGCACGGATGATGCAGCAGTCCGGTATCGGCCTGGGGTTGACGGTACGGCTGCTGGCCGGCAGCGGGGGATCGTCGGCTGCCCAGGCGACCGGGGATGTCTGGCTCGGCGACTACACCGACGAGAATGTCGTCCGGGCGGTGAGTGACGGGGCGGACGCCGTGACCTTTGACCATGAGCACGTCCCGAACCGTTTCCTCGAGGATCTCATCGCCGCCGGGGTCAACGTCCAGCCCCGGCCGTCCGCTTTGATCAATGCGCAGGACAAGCTGGTGATGAGGCGACGTCTGCGGGAACTGGGCGCCCCGGTTCCTCCGTTCGCCGAGATCCTGTCCGTCGCCGACGGGGAGGGGTTCTGGGACGCCACCGACGGAGCGGTGTGCCTGAAGACCAGGCGTGGCGGTTATGACGGCAAGGGCGTCTGGTTCCCCGCCACGAGGCGGGAGACGGCGTCCCTCGTCGCTGAACTGCTGGACCGGGGTGTTCCGCTGATGGCGGAGAAGAAGGTCAGACTGGTCAGGGAACTGTCGGCGATGGTGGCGCGCACACCCTCCGGGCAGACGGAGTCGTGGCCGGTCGTCGAGTCCGTGCAGAGGGACGGGGTCTGCAGTCTGGCCGTGGCTCCGGCGCCGGTGGCGACCGACGGCCAGGCGCGTGTCGTGGCGCAGGCGCACACACTCGCCCGTGACATTGCCGCGGAACTGGGGGTCACGGGCGTGCTCGCCGTCGAGCTGTTCGAGACCCTCGATGAGGCGGGGGAGCCGGAGATCATCGTCAACGAACTGGCGATGCGTCCGCACAACACGGGCCACTGGACCCAGGACGGTTGCGTGACCAGTCAGTTCGAGCAGCACCTGCGGGCAGTCCTCGACCGCCCGCTCGGGTCCACGGCCATGACCTCCACCACCACCGTGATGGCGAACATCCTCGGTGACCCTGACGGTGACCCGGAGATGCCGACTGCCCGGAGGATGGACGAGGTGTGGCGGCGTTATCCCACGGCGAAGATCCACCTCTACGGAAAACAGTGGCGTCCCGGACGCAAGATCGGCCACGTGAACATTTCGCTGCCCACCGGGACAGCTGCGACACCGGTGAACGTGGAGAACCTGCGCAGGGACGCCGAGCTCGCGGCAGGGTTCCTCGTCACCGCCACCTGGAAGGACAGGGGAGAATGACCGGTACAACCGACAGAGGGCCCGCTTTCGACGGTCCCGCGGCAGGGATCATCATGGGGTCCGACTCCGACTGGCCCACCGTGGAGCCGGCAGCCCGGGTCCTCGCAGATTTCGGCGTCCCGCACGAGGTCGGCGTGGTGTCCGCACACCGCACCCCGGAAAGGATGCTGGACTACGCCCGCGGGGCCCACACCCGGGGCCTGAAGGTGATCATCGCCTGCGCCGGGGGTGCCGCCCACCTGCCGGGCATGGTCGCGGCCGCGACCCCGCTGCCGGTGATCGGCATACCCCGTGCGCTGGGCAACCTTGACGGTCTCGACTCACTGCTGTCGATCGTGCAGATGCCCGGCGGGGTGCCCACAGCGACCGTCTCCATCGACGGTGCGAAGAACGCGGGGCTGCTCGCGGTGCGGATCCTCGCCACCGCACACCCGGAACTCATGGAGCAGATGGTCGACTACCAGTCGACGATGCGTGACGAGGTGCTGGCAAAGGACCTGAAGCTCAGGCAGAAACTGATGGGCGGTTAGTCCACCCCGATGACACCGTTGCTCCTGGTCAGTCTGCTGCTGGTCCTGCTCTTCCTCGTCACCGCGTGGAGTGTGAAATCCCGGTCCAGGTGGGGAGGTAACGGAATCCTGGTCTGGGCACTGGGCCTGCTGGCGTGGGTGTGGCTGCTCATCGCCGCGACAGGGGCCGGCTTCCCGGGCACCATGTGGTGCGCATTCGCTGTGGCCCATGCCGCCGTCGGTGCGGCCGGCTGGATCGTCGCCCGGTGGATGGGGGACACCCTGCCCGGAAGTGACGGCCGGGGCTGGTACCACCTGGCCACCGTCATCGCCGCAGCGGAACTGCTGAGCCTCGGGGCGGGTGCGCTGGTGCTGGTGGCTGTGCCGGTGGGCAGCCTCGGGGAAGGCGGAGACGACGGCAGGATCGCACTGGTCGTCATGGGTGCCGTCGGTCTGCTCCTGTGGGCCGGTGCCGTCTGGTCCATGCTGCACTACCTGAGGGATGTCGCACGCGGCCGGCGGCGTGCCGCCCCTGGACGGGCGGACGCCGTGATCGTGCTCGGGGCGGGACTGGTCGACGACAAGGTCAGTGACCTGCTTGCCTGCCGGTGTGACCGGGGTGCGCAGGCCTGGTACACGGTGACCGCCAGGCGCCCCGCACGGAGTACACCGTTGATCGTCTCCGGCGGCAGGGGAGAGGACGAACCCTGCACCGAGGCTGAGGCGATGCACCACTACCTCGCCTCCCGTGGATTCCCCCGGGCAGCGGTCATCGAGGAGGGGGACGCCACGGACACCACCGAGAACCTTCACTTCAGTCTCGACCTGCTGGAGGAGCGGGGCGTCCACGATCCGTCGGTGGTGGTGTGCACCTCGGACTTCCACGTCCTCAGGACGGAAAGGATCGTGGAGATGCTCGGACGGGAACGGGGTGACAACGGCCTGCCGTTCTCCGCGGTGGTGCTGGGTGCCCCGACTCCGAGGGCCGCGATCCCGGCGTCCTACCTGCGCGAGTACGTCGCACTGATGCTGCACCGGATTGTCGGACGGGCCTGACCCGGCCCCTGATCCCGGGGTCCTGACCCGGGGCGGGGCGGAAGGGCTCTCAGTCCCGGTAACGGTTCCACTGACGCCAGGCACCCCAGGTCAGCAGGAGAAAGACGAGGAGGACCAGGGAGGGCCACACCGCGGCGTCCCCGGTCAGGTTCCACACCGCCTGGATGAGGGCGAGGACGTCGAACACGGCGAGGAACCCCAGCACGGACTCCCACACCGTGCGTCGTCGCCGGTACTCCGAGGCGGGCAGGTGCCTCGGGCCCGGGTCTGCAGAACCCCCGTCCCCGGCTCGGTTCCCGGACACTACTTCAGGCCGCCGGCGGTGAGGCCGGCGACGATCCGACGCTGGAAGACCAGGACCATGATCACCAGCGGGACGGTGACCAGGGCACCTGCGGCCATCACCGCCGCGTAGGGGTACTCGTAGGCGTTGGCGCCGGAGAAGCGGGCGATGGCCACCGTCACCGGCTCGGTCGATGTCGAGGACAGCTGCTTGGCCAGCATGAACTCGTTCCAGGTGTTGATGAAGGCCAGGATGGCGGTGGTGAACATCGCCGGTGCGGCCAGCGGGAGGATCACCTTCCGGAAGGCCAGACCTCGGGACGCACCGTCGACCCGGGCGGCCTCCTCCAGCTTCCACGGAAGTTCGCGGAAGAAGGAGGTCAGTGTGTACACGGTCAGGGGCAGGACGAAGGAGATGTTCGGGATGATCAGCGCCTGGTAGGAACCGATCCACCCCAGGTCGGTGAACAGCTGGAACAGGGGGGTGACCAGTGCGATACCGGGGAACATCGACGCAGCGAGGATGATGCCGGTGACGAACCCTTTGCCACGGAAGTCGACCCGGGCCAGCGCGTAGGCGGTGAACACGCCCACCGCCAGTGCGATGGCGGTGGTTCCCGCGCCGATGAGGAGGGAGTTGCCGATGGCGCGCAGGAAGTTGTTCCCCTTGTCGGTGGCCAGTGCCTCACTGAAGTTCTCGAGTGTGAGGTGGCTGGGCAGGGGAGTGGTGTCGAAGGTGTGGCTCTTGTCCCTGAATGCTGTGACCAGCATCCAGTAGAACGGTGCGAGCGCCCAGACGACGATGACGATGACGCCGAGGTATCCGCCTACGGTGCGCAGCAATGAACGGCCGTCGCGGTTCATCGGGTGATCTCCTCTCCTGTGGTGGCGGGCGTCGCGTCGGTGTCGCGGTGCCGTCGACGCTTCTTCTTCCCCTGGTCCTTCGGCATGTTCTGCGTGCCTGCGACATCAGCGCCGAGGAACTTCACCATGATGAATGCGACCGCGAAGATGAGCAGGAATATGAGTGTGGAGATCGCGGAGGCGGAATTGAAGTTGCCGCCCTGCATGTCAGAAATGACGAGCTGGCTGAGCACGGCGGTGGGGGAGTTCGCCGAGGAACTGATCATGATGACCGGCAGGTCGTACATGCGCAGTGCGTCGAGCGTGCGGAACAGGATGGCGACCATGAGCGCCGGCCGGATCAGCGGAAGGGTGATCCGCGTGAACTGGGCCCAGCGGGATGCACCGTCGACCCGCGCCGCCTCGTAGACCCCCTGTGGCACCATCTGCAGACCGGCGAGGATGAGCAGTGCCATGAACGGTGCGGTCTTCCACACGTCCGCGATGATGACCGCGAACCTCGCAGCCCAGGGGTCGGTCGTCCAGGCGATGTCCAGTCCGGTCAGCGAGTTCACGATGCCTTCCGGGGCGAAGATGAACTGCCAGAGTTTGGCGGTGACCGCGGTGGGGATGGCCCAGGGGATGAGCACTGCGGCGCGCAGCAGGCCACGGCCCAGGAAGCTGCGGTTCATCACCGTCGCCATCCACAGGCCCAGCACCGTCTCGAGGGCGACGGTGACGACCACGAAGAACAGGGTGATCTTCAGCGCGGGCCAGAAGTCCACGGCCAGGTTACCGGGGGCGCAGGTGGACACGGTCCCGTTGGGTGACATGCACCGTTGGGTCAGCCAGTACAGGTAGTGGTCGAATCCGGCGAAGCCGCCCTCGACGAACATTCCGGTGGACTTGTCCAGGTGTTTGTCTGCCTGGAAGGACAGCCAGACCGCGCGGAGCACCGGGTATCCGATGACGACGGCCAGCAGGGCGATGCTGGGTCCGACAAGCCAGACGGCCCGGAGGTCGCGTTTCTTGGTTCTCACGGGAGGACACCTTACAAAAGCGGGACGGGGTGGAGGACGTGTGCGGGGTACGCGGAGCACGTGTGGGCTCCGGGGTGGAACGGAAAGGGCCCCGCACCGGTGGCGGGGCCTTTCAGGAACTAGCCGGTGACGTTGCGGATCGCGGCATCCATGTCCGTCGTCGCCTTGTCGACGTCAGCGGTCCCGTTGACGGCGGCGTAGGCGTTGTCCTGGACAGCCTTGGACAGGGCATCGTAGCTGGGGGAGACAGGACGCGGTTTCGCGTTCTCCAGGGACTCCTTGAGCACCGGGAGGTACGGGAAGTCCGCGATGAGGGACTGGTCGTCGTAGATCGAGGCGAGAACGGGCGGGAAGGACGCCTCGGCGAAGGACTTCTGGTTCTCCGGGTCAACGATGAACTTCATGAAGTCCAGGGCGGTCGCCTTGTTCTTCGAATTGACGTTGATGCCGTTGTTGTACCCGCCGAGGGTCGACACACCCGTACCGTCCTTGCCGACCAGCGGCTGGACCTCCACCTTCCCGCGGGTGGCGTCCGCCTCCTGGGCGTTGGTCCACATGTACGGCCAGTTGATCGCCATCGCTGTGGAACCTTCGGTGAAGGCCAGGTTGGTCTCCTCCTCGGTCGCCGCGGTCGAACCCGGGGCGATGGTGCGGTCCTTGTATGCGTCGACGAGGGCCTGCAGGCCCTCACGGGAGGCGTCCGAGGTGACGGTCGGCTGTCCGTCGTCACCGAGGATGCCGCCACCCCATCCGTCCATGAAGTTCCCCGTGGCGATGGTGATGCCCTCGTACTGCTTGAGCTGGGTGGTCAGGCAGTCCTTGTTCTTCTCGAGCACGGCCCGGCAGGCGGCGACGACGTCATCCCACTTCTGGGGGGCTTCCGGCACGAGCTCGGTGTTCCGGTAGAGCAGCTGACCGTTGGTGTTCTGGGGCAGGGCGTAGAGGGTGTCGTTGTAGGTCGCGGACTGCACCGGGGCGTCGAGGATGCCGTCGGTGGAGACCTCCAGGTCCCCGGTCAGCGGCGCAAGCCACCCGTTGGCGGCGAACTGGGCGGTCCAGACCACGTCGAGGGCCATCACGTCGTAGTCCGAGGAGCCTGCCTGGAGGGACTGGACCAGGGTCTCACGCTGGGCGTCCGCTTCGCCCGCAAGTTCCTTCAGTGTGACCTGCTCGTCCGGGTGGGCGGCATTCCACTTGTCGATGACGGGGCGGAGCTTTCCGGTGTCGTTCTTGCCCATCGCGAAACTGATCGGTCCGCGGGAGGTGTTCGACGCCGTGTCTCCGCCGGAGCTGTCGTCGTCGGAGGAACAGGCGACCAGGCCGGCGGTGAGACCGGTGGCAGCGAGAATGGCGAGCAGCTTCGTCGGAAGCTGAGGAAGGTGAGCCATGGGCCTGACCTTTCAGTTGGGGTCCTCAGTGAAACGTCCCCGTCGGCGGTGTGCCGTCGGGTGCTCCGGACGAGTCTAGTATCTCCGGTGCCTCTGCGGGGGCATCCGTGGGACACGCTCACCGTGCCGCGCTTCCGTTTCAGGGGTGGGGAGGGGGGCCGGTCACTCCCCGTCGCCGTCACCACGGACGGTGGATGCGCCGTCAGTACCGGCTGTACCGGCTGTACCGGCTGTACCGACCGTGCTGACGCCGGCGCGTACCCTCTCGCCCGCAGAGTCGAAGAAGTACACCCGGGCATTGTCCGCCAGACCGAAGACCACGGTGTCCCCGATCGGGGGCAGGGCACCGGGTGAATCAGCTGTCCGTGCCGTCACCGGCCCGTACGCGGTGTCCGCGTACACGTTGGCGTCCGCCCCGAGCTCCTCGACGAGGGTGACGGTGCCGGTCAGACCGGCGCTGCCGGCGCCGTGGTGGCCGGGACCTCCGGTGTCGACGACCGTGAGATGCTCCGGACGCACCCCCACCTGAACAGCCCCGGCAGGCAGATCGACGCCCAGTTCCGGCAGAGAGGCACGTACCGACGGCAGGGTCCCGCCGACAGTCAGCAGGTTCATCGACGGGGAACCGATGAATCCCGCCACGAAGGCGTTGACCGGGTCGCGGTAGAGGTTCTGGGGGGTGTCCACCTGCTGGAGTTCACCGTCACGCAGCACGGCCACCCGGTGCCCCATCGTCATCGCCTCGACCTGGTCGTGGGTGACGTACACCGTGGTGACGCCGAGATTCTGCTGCAGTTTGACGATCTGGGCGCGGGTCTGGACCCGCAGCTTCGCATCCAGGTTCGACAACGGCTCATCCATGAGGAACACCTGGGGTTCACGGACGATGGCCCTGCCCATGGCCACCCGCTGACGCTGACCTCCCGACAGATCCTTCGGCTTGCGGTCCAGGTACTCCGTGAGGTCGAGGATACGGGCCGCGTCCTCGACCCGTCGGGCGATCTCCTCCTTCGGACGCTTCTTGATGGAGAGGGCGAAGCCCATGTTGTCCCGCACGGACATGTGCGGGTACAGGGCGTAGTCCTGGAACACCATCGCGATGTCCCGGTCCCCGGGTTCCTCACCGGTGACGTCTCTTCCGCCGATGGAGATGGTCCCGCTGCTGGTGGGCTCCAGTCCCGCCAGGGCCCGCAGGGTGGTGGACTTCCCGCACCCGGAAGGTCCGACGAGGACAAGGAACTCTCCGTCGGCGATCTCCAGGGTGAGGTCCCTGACGGTGGGGGAGTCCGCTCCGGGATACCGGATGTTCACATGATCGAAGACGACGTCAGCCATGCTGCCGGATCATACCGCAGGCTGACCCGTGAATCGGGCGGACGACGTAGAGTTACCCCTCGTGGAGGACACCGGTGGAGCAGCGGCCGTGCAGGCCCCTGCGGGCAGGTTCTGGCGGGACCGTGGATTCTGGCTGCAGTTCATCGTCCAGTCCGTGGTGTTCCTGTTCCTGGGGATGCTGGACGTCGTCAGTGCGGTCAACGCGGTCGAACCACTGGGGGAGTCCGCTACCCCCGGTCAGTCGGTCACCTCGGACGCGGGCACCGTCACCGGCGTGCTTCTGGCCGGAGGGTACGGCATCTCCTTCATCGGACTGCTGCTGCAGCGTCGGCGCCCTGAGACGGGGCTCGCCGTCGTCGCCGCGGGATCCCTGACCGCCGCGGCGGCCATGTCGCCGGTGTACATGCTGGGTGCGGGCATCGTCGGCTACGAGGCCTGGTTCATCTCCGGGTACGTCCGTCGTCACCGTCGACGGTGGCTCGCCCTGCTGTCGGTCGGCGCGGTGGCCACGGCGTTGCTCGCGGTCCTGGCGTCCGTGTTCGGCTTCGGCTGGGGCGGTACCGGGGCCGCGGTCGGCGACGTCCCTGTGCGGGAACTGACGGTCACCCTGTCGGTCCTGGTCCTGCTGGTCATCGTGTCGGTGGCACTGTGCTGGCAGCTCGGCCTGGGGGTACGCCGGCAGCATGAACGCATGGAGAACCTCGCAGCCCGGGCCGAACTGTCCGCGGTGACCGAACGCAACCGGATCGCCCGTGAGATGCATGACATCGTCGCACATTCGTTGACCGCCGTCATCGCCCAGGCCGACGGTGGCAGATATGCGGGCAGGAAGGACCCGGACAAGGCGATCGAGGCCCTGGAGACCATCGGTTCCACGGGCAGGGAGGCACTGGCCCAGATGCGTCAGCTGCTCAGCGTGCTACGCGACGACGGTCTGCGTGGGACCTCCGCCGCCCCCGGCGTCGCCGGTGTGCCTGCTCTCGTCGAAGACGCCCGGCGGTCCGGACTGGAGGTCGACCTGCAGGTGCTCGGGCGCCCCCGGGAAGTTTCCCCGACTGTGGGACTGACCGTGTACCGCACGGTGCAGGAGTCGCTGACGAACATTCTCAAACACGCCGGGCGGGTCGGGGTGACGATCGTGATCGACTGGACCGCGCCGGGCCGCCTGACCATCACCGTGGACAATTCCCCGGGCACGCCGGGGGAGTGCCTCGTCGACCCGGAGTCCGCTGCAGGGGGAGCAGGAGGACAGGGGCTGCTCGGCCTCAAGGAGCGGGCCCGGGTCCACGGGGGCTCGGCGGGGTGGGGTCCCTCGGACATCTACCCCGGCGGGTGGAGGGTGACGGTTAAGCTGTCGACATGACCGGTACCACCACTGTCGGCCTCGCCGACGACCAGCAGCTGGTCCGCGCAGGTTTCGCCATGGTGCTCGACTCGCAGGACGACATCACCGTCGCCTGGCAGGCGGTGGACGGGCGGGACGCCGTCCGTGCGGCCCGCGAGCATCCGGTGGACATCCTGCTCATGGACGTGCAGATGCCTGACATGGACGGGATCACCGCGACCAGGCTGATCGTCGACGGGCGGGTGGCAGGCCCGTCAGGTGCCCCTACCCGTGTCGTGATGCTCACCACCTTCGACAACGACGAGTACGTCATGGACTCCGTCACCGCCGGTGCCAGCGGATTCCTCCTCAAGGACGCCGATCCCGAGGACCTCATCGCCGCGGTCCGTACAGTCGGGGAATCCTCCGCAGTGATCTCGCCGAAGGCGACCGCACGTCTGCTGCGCAGGGTCAGGGAGGACAGTGCCGGAGTTCCGGCGTCCCCGTCCCGGCAGGTTGTCCGTGTCCCGGACGAGGACGACTCCCTCGGGCTCGTCGACCCCCTGACCCCCCGGGAGCGGGAGATCCTGGTGCTCATGGCCAGGGGGGCATCGAATACGGAGGTCGCTGCCCAGCTGTTCGTCTCACTGCCGACGGTGAAGACCCATGTGGGGCGGATCCTGGCGAAGACCGGTTCACGGGACAGGGTGCACGCGGTACTGTTCGCCTTCCGGCACGGGCTGGTGGACCCGGTCAACCTGCTCGACGGGTAGGCGCGGGAGAGCGGCCCAACACTCCGGCCTCAGAACCGGCCTCACACCCGGCCCAACACTCCGGCCTCATACTCCGGTATGAGCCGGGAGGGGCTGTCGGCCTCAGGAGGATCAGACCGTGGACCGATGTGCGGGTCGGCCGGGCCGACGACCATGGTAGCCATGATCACAGTCACTGAACTGCACAAGAGATACGGAAGCCACGACGCCGTGGCCGGCCTGTCCTTCACCGTCCCCGACGCCACCGTCACAGGCTTCCTCGGCCCGAACGGGGCCGGTAAGTCAACCACCATGCGCTGCATCCTCGGACTGGACCGGCCCACGTCAGGAACCGTGACCTTCGACGGCCGGGACTTTCCCTCCCTCGCGGACAAGGCGTCCACCGCAGGCGCGCTGATCGAAGCGGACTGGTTCACCCCCGCCAGGTCGGGACGGTCCCACCTCAGGGTTCTCGCCCGTGGAGCAGGGGTGCCGGACCGGAGGGTCGAGGAGTGCCTCGAGATCGTCGGACTGACATCCGCGGCGAAGAAGAAGGTCGGGGGCTACTCCCTGGGCATGAAGCAGCGGCTCGGCCTGGCGGCGGCCCTTCTCGGCGACCCGAAGCACCTCATCCTCGACGAACCGGTGAACGGTCTCGACCCGGAAGGGGTCAGCTGGATGCGCCGCACCATCCGCAGCCTGGCGGATGAGGGGCGCAGCATCCTCGTCTCCTCGCACCTGCTGTCCGAGATGCAGCTGACGGCGGACCGGCTGGTGGTCATCGGCCGGGGGCGGATGATCGGCGAGTACACGATGTCCGAATTCCTCGCCGGTGGATCCAGGGTCCTCGTCGAGACGCCGGAGCGGCACACCACCGCAGTTCTGGCGGACCGTCTCCGCGACGCCGGCTTCACCGCCGGATTCACGGTGGGGGACGCCACCTCCGTCGGGCCCTCAACCGGAGGCGTCGAACTGCTCGTCGACGTCCCCGAGGGGGGAACCGACGCCGAAGTTCGCCGGGCCGTCGCCGAAATCGCTCTGGCGGCGTCAGTGCCGGTCACCGGGCTGCGGGTCGAGTCGGCCGACCTCGAGACCCGTTTCCTCGCCGCCACCTCCGGTGCCCAGGAGTACCGGACCGAATCCGCCGTAACCGGAAGGAACTGAACCATGTCACCGACGTCAACAGCAGCAGTGCAGGGAACCTCGACGGTCTCGGGGAGGTCTGCCGTGCCACGGGTGTCTCCCCTGAACCCGCTCCGGGCGGAGATCACGAAACTGTTCAGTGTCCGCTCCTCCGCCGTGTACGCGATCCTGCTCACCGGTTCGCTCTACGGTCCTGTCACCCTTGTGGCACTGCTCAGTGAGGGCAGTCCGGACCTGGACTGGTCCACCCTGCTCACCGGACTGCCGATCTTCCAGCTCATCGCCGTGATCTTCGCAGCCTCGGGCACCGCGGGCGACATCCGTAACCACATGCACGCGCAGGCGTTCCTCACCCAGCACGGACGCTGGCAGTGGGTGATCGCGAAAGTGACGGTCACCGCCGTGTTCACCGCGGTGACGTACGCTGTCGGCACTGCGCTGGCGGTGGGGATCGGCGGCGTCCTCGGAGGGCATCTCGTGCTCGGCACCGGTGTGCACATGGTCACGGTCGGCCTGGTCACCTCCGTGCTCTTCGCCGCGATGTGTGTGGGACTGGCCTGCATCCTGCGAGGCCAGGTTGCCTCGGTGGCTGTACCTGTCGCCTGGATGCTCGTCATCGACGGCATGCTGGGGATGGCGGCCGGGTCCATCGACCTCTTCCGGCCCCTGGCGGCCGTCGCTCCTGTCCAGCGAATGAACCAGTTGATGGGTGGATCAGATCCACTGGACCTCGGCCTGAGTACCGCGGTCTGCTACCTGGTCATTGTCGGTTGGTTCGTGGTACTCACCGGCGCGGGTCTGTGGCGTGACCGCAGGACGGACGTGAGGTAGCCGGGAGCCCGTACCGGCGGAGGAACCGCATCCGTTGCCCTGGTAGGGGCACTTCCGGTCGACCGCGGAACTCTCCCGGGTGCGGTGCAGCGTCCGGAGGAGACCGCCGGGAAATCTCTGGCGGGGGTCGCACCACTTCCCGGCACCTTGCTGAGGCAGGCGGAGGCCCCGCGCCGCCGAACCTGTCGGCGTCGCGGGGCCGGGTGCGAGACAACCGGGCTCCGGCTGGTGCCCGGGGGCGTGTCGGTCAGTTACGCCCGTCGGTGGAGCCGACGGAGGTCAGACTGTCCTTGATGAACTCGGTGAGGATACCCCAGCCGTTCTCGATGGTGTCATGGGCGGTGTCGAGGAGCCACCACACGGGGTTTCCGGCATCGGAGACTGCGAGGGATCCGAGGATGTCAAACATGAGGAGAGCCTTTCAGGAGAGTGTCACCGGACACAGTGCCCGCTGACAGGGAAAAGGAATCTGGTTGTGACCACACCACAACGGAGCGGTCACGCGCACGATCCTAGCAGCGAATCGGTGACCGTCGCTCACGCCGGCTCACCCCCCCGGACCGGCGAGCCGGTCACTCCGGGCGCCGGACCGGCGAGCCGGTCACTCCTGTCTCGTATCCACATCTAGCTGTGTCTAAGCCGGCTCACCCCCCCGGACCGGCGAGCCGGTCACTCCGGGCGCCGGACCGGCGAGCCGGTCACTCCGGGCGCCGGGCCGGGGCGTCCCCGGTACGCTCGGGACACATGGACATCAGCATCGGTGGGACAGACAGAACCCTTCACCTTGCGGACATCTGGTCACCGCTGGACACTCTCCCGGAGGATCCGCCCGGTACCGTGGCCACCGGATTCCGGACACGCGGATGCACCGCTGTGGTGACGGTGGCACCGCTGGATTCCCAGATGATGCCTGTCGACCGTGACGAAGTCGTCGCGGGCATCAGGCCGTCCCTGATGGAGTTTCACGCCGGACTCGTCGAAGCGGACGCGGGGGAGACCCCGGCGGGCGACATCGTCGTGTACACCCTCGTCAAGACCCTGCCTCCCACCGGTGCCGGGGAGGACCCGGGCGAGGTCCCGGAGGAGGACGCCGGGAACTCCCGCTACGGCATGCAGTACAACCTCACGGTTCATCTGGCCGTCGACAACGGCGAGTACCTCGAACCATGGCAGATCCAGGGTTTCTTCACCGAGACGGGGGTGACAGGGATGCGTGACGCCGCGGTCATGGACCTCAGCCGTCGTGCCGGGCTGATCAGAATCGGGGACAACGGTCTTGAAGGCTGGTTCGTCGACCCCTACGATCCCACTCTCACTCCCGCGGACGGCTACCTCCTGTCCAACCTGGGCGAGGCCAGGGAGTACGACGACCGCTTCCCCGACCACCCCCTGTCCCGGGCCCGGGAGTTCCTCGACGCGGTCACGGCCCTGGACTGACCGTCGCCTTCTCCACCTGTGCCAGCTGTTCCAGCCGCTGGCGGTCGGCATCCGTGCTCAGCACAACAGAACCGCCGGTGAACAGGGGGAGCAGACGCCGGACGAGACCGTCGGCGTCCTCCCACCCCGTACTGACCAGTCGGACGCCCTGACCCGACCGGGCCGCCAGGTGCCTGAGATCGTCCCCGGTCAGCTCGTCACCGGTGACCGTCACGAGCGCCGCAACGGTGTCCCCGGTGACGGGCCCCGTGTAGCGGTCTGCCTGTACCCGCAGGTCCGGGATGAGATCTGTGACGCCGAAGGGGACGGTCCCGCCGGACTCCACCACACCACGTCCGAAAGGGTCCCCGGAGATCTGCAGGATCTCGGCGTCGAACCCGGTGGCGAAGGCGGAATCCGGGTCAGCGGTGAGGAGAGCGGCGGCATCCGACGCCGCGGGTGACGACGGGGAACACACCGCAGCCCCCGCCTGCCAGCAACCCGGCACCAGGACAGCGGGAAGCCAGTTCGTCGGACAGTCCACCACGACAACGTCTCCCGGGCCCAGCCCCAGTTCCCCGGAGAAGTAGTTGCCGGCCTTCGCCGCCCAGTTGGCGACCGTCGCCGCGGAAAGTTCCATCCTGCCCCGGGGGGTGTAGGTCGTTATCCGGGGGCAGGAGGGGTCGCTGGCGAGGAGCGGGGCCGTCAGATCCATGGGGCCAAGACTAACGTCCCGTCACCGAGTGCGCGGGGGCGGGGCCGGGCTGACCGGGCCGTCGACCGTACGGGGGAGGGGCGTCCCGGTGACGGCATCTGCCCCGTGTACAGGCGGTAGCGTGGGTGCCATGGGCCACGAAGACACCACCCCGACCACCGTCACAGACTCCCCGGAAGACACTTCAGCAGACACCTCCACCGTGTTCACCGTCGACCAGATCCGGCGGGCCGAAGAACCCCTGCTCCATGACCAGGTCAGACCCGATGAACTCATGCAGTCCGCGGCATCCGCAGTCGCTGCCGCCGCCAGACTGATCATGCGACAGTGCCCACCGGTGAAGGACGCCGCACGTGTCCTGCTCGCAGTCGGCTCCGGAGGCAACGGAGGAGACGCCCTGTATGCGGGACGTGACCTCCTTGCAGGAGGACACCAGGTGGACGCCGTACTGCTCGGACGGGACCGACACACCGGGGATGTCCGCGTCCACGACCGGGCCCTCGAGGCGTTCACGGAGGCCGGCGGACACGTCATCGGCTACGCAGACCTGTGGACACGGCGTCCCTGCCCCTACCGCCTGCTCATCGACGGGGTCCTGGGGACTGGCGGGTCCGGGGGAGTGGATCCCCGGACCGCCACCGTCCTCGATTTCGCCGGTAGACGGTTGATTCCCCTGCTGTCCGTCGACGTCCCCTCGGGTACGGACGCGGACACCGGCGCTGACCCCGGGCCCGTCGAAGTCACCGATCCACTGGACGGGCATACCGACCGTGTTCCCGCCCATGCCGTCGCCGATGTCACCGTGACCTTCGGAGGCTGGCGCCGGGTCCACGCCGTCAACCCGCACTGTGGGCAGGTGCTGCTCGCAGACCCGTCACTGGATTCGGGACGGTCGATCGGCGGTGAACTGCAGAAGCTCGACGCCTGGTGGAGCGGAAAGCCGGGTGTCCACATCGGCTTCGCTGCCGTGGAGCCGACGCCCGACCGTCGCGGGCCGACACCGGCCACCGGTGTGGGAGGCTACCTCGAAACCCACGGCGACACCCACGGCGACACCCACGGTGACACGCACGGCCACACGCACGGTGACGGGCACACCTCACCCCTGCTGTCACCCGGCCTGAAGGCGACAGGTCTCTCCGGGCCGACGGAACCGGGTCCGGACGACGACAAGTACACCGGCGGCGTCGTCGGGATCTGCGCAGGATCAGACAGATATCCGGGCGCTGCGGTCCTGGCGACGACCGGGGCTGTACGGGCGACCAGTGCCATGGTCCGCTACGTCGGGACCGGTGCCGCAGAAGTGCTCCGCGCCACTCCCGAGGTCATTGTCTCACCGACCGTGGAGGAGACCGGCCGGGTGCAGGCGTGGGTCGTCGGTCCCGGACGGGGAACCGGGGACGAGGCCGCCGCGGAGCTCGCGGAGCTGCTGGGACGGCAGGAACCCGTGCTCGTCGACGCTGACGCCCTCACACTGCTGGCCGCGCACCCGGACCTGCGTGAGGCACTGATCGCCAGGTCGCCCGGGGACTACTTCCGGGGAGGAACCGACCACCAGACCCTGCTGACCCCCCACGCCGGGGAGTTCCGCAGACTGGCGGCAGCAGTCAACAGGTCTCTGCCCCGGGGGGTTGAGCCGGTACCTGACCCCTCCGAGGGGCGCATCGTGGCAGCAGTCGCCCTGTCACGGGTGATGCACTGTTCGCTGCTGCTCAAGGGCAGGAACACCGTGGTGGTCGACCGGGCGGTCCCCGCGTCGACCGGAGCGGCACCGTGCATCCGGGTGACATGTGTCGACGCCGGGACGTCGTGGGGGGCGACTCCGGGTTCCGGGGATGTGCTGTCCGGGATCACCGGGGCGCTGATGGCGGCCAGCGCCGCGCAGCTGCCCGGTGAGGTCTTCTCTGCCGGTGAGGCGGCGGCACTTCATGCCTCGGCCGCCGCGGTGGCCGCGGAGACTACCGAGGGTTACGCCCCGACGTCGGCGTCGAAGATCGCGGACGCCGTGCCGCGGGCCTGGGCGCGCAGTGGACCGCCGTCGAGGTCACGCCGACGGGTGCGGTGAAGTGAGAGCCGGTTAAGGGGGAACCGGTCAGGACAGCCCGCCGTGGGACGGTTCCGGTCAGTTCACACACATGGGGCCGTCGGTGCCGGCGGAGATGGGTGCCTGCCGGTCCGTCGTGCCGTCCGTGGTTCCGGGCGTTCCTACGGCGTCCTCCGAGCTGGTCGTTCCACCGGTGGTTCCCGTGGTACCGGGGCCGTCGGATCCGGACAGGGTCCGGGTGTCGTCTGCGGTGTCTCCGGGGCCGTCGTAGGTGCCGGACAGGGTGACGCTGATCTGACCGGGTGCCAGGCTGGCATCCTCCACGACCTCGAGGCCACCCAGTTTGCGAGCCAGGTCGCGGGCGGCGGGGTCCGAGGCGTCGGCGACGTTGACCTGGCTCTCGGAGACCCCGGTCTCGGTGTGGTTCCCGACTTCACCGACCGTGAACCCGGCGCCGGCGACCAGGTCACCGACGCGGGTCGCCAGACCGTCGACATTGCCCGCGTTGAGCACCGAGACCGTGGACTCGGCGGGATCGTAGTCAGGGATTTCCTCTTCCGGTGCGGCGGAGGTCTCCGTGGCACCGGACCCGTCGTCACCGAGGAGGGTACGGAAGAAGGCGTGGACCTGGTCGGGATTCACCGTCACCACCGATTCTCCGTAGTCGCCGGTTCCGTCGATGCTGGTGACAGGAATGGTCTGGAAGGTGACGTTGCCCCCGGAGAGGTTCTGCATCTGGGTTGCCAGCCCCATGATGTCCCAGCCTGAGTCGATGGTGACCGACCGTGACACCGCGTCGTTGAGTTTTCCCAGCTGACCGGGGTCGGACAGGGTCCGGGCGCTGAGGATCTTGTTCGCCAGGCTGGCCAGGTACGCCTGCTGGCGGGTGATCCGGTCCAGGTCCCCGCGGGGCAGGTCGTGGCGCTGCCTGACGAAACTCAGGGCGTCTCTGCCGTCAAGTGTCTGTCGTCCCGCCGGGAACTTGGCCCCTGACAGGGGTTCGTCGACAGGGTTGTTGAGACATACATCCACACCCCCGACTGCGTCGGTGAGCAGGACGAACCCCAGGAGACCGACCTCTGCGTAATGGTCCACACTGATTCCGGTGAGGTTGGCGATGGAGCTCACGAGGGCCTCCCTGCCGGCCTGCACCGCTTCCGAGCTGATCCGGGCCTCGTCGGGGGTCTCTCCGGCGGCCGCGGCCTTCTCCGTCAGTTCCTGCTCCCGGTAGAACTTCGTACTGCCGTAGACAGAGTTCAGTTTGACGTTGCCGAGTTCCTCGCCACCGTTGACGTAGGTGTCCCGGGGCAGGGAGACGGCGGTCGCGGAGGAACCGTCGTTGGGGATCCGGATGAGGATCATTGTGTCGGTGCTGGTGGTCTCCTCCTCACCTGCCCGCAGCATGTCAATCTCATCCTGTGACAGGGGGTTGCCTTTGGCGTCCGTGCGGGAGTCGATGCCGACGAGCAGGATGTCGGTGGCACCGTCGGCCTGGTTCCCCAGGTCGAGCCCGCCGGTGGTCGCCAGGTTCCCCGAGAGTCTTCCCACCGCGGAGTACGCGTATCCGCCGCCGACGAGAAGGATCACGGCCAGGACGCTGAGGACGACCTTGACCGGTGTGGAACCGAGCTGACGGTGGTCGTGCGGACCGGAGGACCGCTTCGCCGTCCCGGCCGCCCGTCGCCGGGCGCGGCGGGGACGGTCCGCGGGGGGGGACGCTGCGGCGCCGGCAGCCGCGGGGGCCCGCGCCCCGTTTTCTCTCCTGTGCCCCCCCCCCCCCGGGGGGGCCCCGCGGGGGCAGCTGGGGGGGGGGGGGGTGGCCGTCCCGGATGCGGCGTGGTGTGCGGTCGTCCGGCCGTGCGTGGCGTCCGCGGCCGCCCTGGGACCCGGAAGGTCGGGACGGCCGGTCGGATTCGCTCATTCTTCACCTTTCGGACGCCGCGTCGGCGACGGGCGTCGACGCGTTGCAACGGGGGAGGACCGTGGAGAGCACAGTCAGGCGCAGATTGTACTAGCCCGACCTGCGATGTCCACGTGACGGCCGCCACCGTGTCTCCCCGGCGGAAGACCGGCCGGTACCCCTGCGTCGCTAAGATGGCACGACATGGACACATCCGGATCAGGGGTACCGGTCTTCCCCGCGCAGCAGGGTACGACCGTTGCCGTCGGAGCGGCAGGCCAGGTGGGCCGGGAACTCGTCGCCACCGGAGCAGTGCCGGTGACCAGGAGGGACATGGACCTGCTGGCGTCCCCCCGTGACCTGCGGGAGACGGCACTGCGGTTGTTCGCGTCTGCGGACACGGTGGTCAACGTCGCGGCCTGGACAGCTGTGGACGCCGCCGAAGATCCGGTCAACGCAGCCGCGGTGGAAGGTGTCAACGCGACAGCGCCCGGTATTCTCGCGGCCGCCGCCGCCGAGGTGGGTGCCCGTTTCCTCCATGTCTCGACCGACTACGTGTTCTCCGGCGTCCCGGTTCGGGCGGACAGGCCGTGGCAGGTGGACGACCCCGTGGACCCCGTGAACGTCTACGGTGCGACCAAGGCCGCAGGGGAGGACGCCGTGCGCGCCCACGGGGGAACCGTGGTGCGGACCGCATGGGTGTGGTCCGGGCCGCATGAGCCGGGCCGGGACTTCGTCTCGACGATGGCGGACCTCGCCGCATCGGGCCGGGACCCGCTCGTCGTCGACGACCAGACAGGCAGGCCGACCAGGGCAGGAGACCTGGCCGCCGGTCTGATGGAGCTGTCGCGCCTGACCGGCGAACTGCCCCCCACCCTCCACTACACAGACTCCGGGGAGCCGGTCACCTGGTTCGGATTCGCCCGGGAGGTCTTCCGGCTGCTCGGCCACGATCCGGACCGGGTGGGGGCCTGCGCCAGCGGTGACCGACCGTCTCCGGCGCGCCGTCCGGCATGGTCGGTGCTCGACCTGTCCGACTGGTGCAGGCTCGCCACGGCACCGCCCCCGTGGAGGGATTCCCTGCGGGAGGGGCTGTCGGTCGCAGGGGGGTGACCACCGGCCACACCCGGCCGGGTTGGGCCGTGCCGTCGGCACCGTGGGATAGGGTGGTCGATCGTGGATACGCCGTCAGACAGCTCCCTGAACAAGAATTCGGGCGGGTCCCCGGAAAGTTCCCCGGGCCGGCCCGCCAGACCCCTTGCGGTGATCACCGTGACCTTTTCGCCAGGTGAGTACCTCGCCCGGTTCCTCGACTCCGTGCCCGGTGCGGTGTCTGCCGGAGCGGTCGTTGTCATGGCCGACAACGGATCGACCGACGGCGCCCCCGAGGCTGCCGCCGCCCGGGAGGGTGTGGAGCTGCTGCGGACCGGGGGCAATATCGGCTACGGGGCCGCGATGAACCGGGGAGTCGAGGCGGTGAGGGCACGTCGGGACGCCGGGGAGGTCGACGACGAGTTCGTCCTCATTTCGAACCCGGACGTGGTCTTCACCCCGGGTGCGGTGGACCGGATGATCGAGGCGGCGCGCCGGCATCCGCGTGCCGGGGCCGTCGGGCCGTTGATCCGGGACCCCGACGGTTCGGTGTACCCGTCCGCGCGGGCGGTGCCGACCCTCTTCTCCGGTATCGGCCATGCGCTGCTGGCACCCCTGTGGCCGGGAAACCCGTTCAGCAGAAGGTACCGGGACGACTCCGACATGTCGCACGAGCGGACCTCCGGCTGGCTGTCCGGTTCCTGCCAGCTGCTGCGGTGGGAGGCTTTCGACGAGGTCGGGGGATTCGACGAACGCTACTTCATGTACATGGAGGACGTGGACCTCGGTGACCGTCTCAGCCGCGCCGGCTGGGAGAACATTTTCACCCCCGACGCCGAGATCACCCATGCCCGGGGGCACTCGGCGTCCTCCCATCCCGAGATCACCGTGCCCGCCCACCACGAGTCCGCCTACCGCTTCCAGGCCGACCGTCTGACGGCCCCGTGGCAGGCGCCGGTGCGGCTGGTGCTCCGAGTGGGGCTGAAGGTCCGCGGTGCGGTCATGCTCTTCCTCGCACGTCGTGCACTGCGTTCATCGCGGAGCCGGGGATCCAGCTGAGCGGAGGGTACGCTTTCTCTCATTTGCCCATCTTTCAAGACCGCCGGGGCGGCGGAGTCACCGGCCGTCCCCTCCAGTGAAAAGGACACGACTGTTCCCATGACCGACCGTAGTTCCGGCGCCGTCAGCGCCGGTGACCTCGCCGCGTCCACCGATGCCGTCATACTTGTGGGGGGAAAGGGGACCCGGCTGCGTCCGTTGACGACGTCGGTACCGAAACCCATGCTGCCGGTGGCAGGCTACCCGTTTCTCCAGCATCTCCTCGCCCGGATACGGGAGGCCGGGATGACCCACGTCGTCATGGGCACCTCCTACCGGGCGGAGGTGTTCGAGGAGTACTTCGGTGACGGCAGTGACCTCGGTCTCGACATCGAGTACGTCGTCGAGAAGGACCCTCTGGGAACCGGAGGTGGTATCCGGAACGTCTGCGACCGGCTGCGCCATGACCGGGCGATGGTGTTCAACGGTGACGTGCTGGGGGGTACGGATCTCGGCGCAGTGCTGAGGACCCATGTCGACAATGACGCCGATGTGACACTGCATCTTCTCCGGGTGGCCGATCCCCGTGCCTTCGGCTGCGTACCCACCGACAGCGAGGGAAGGGTGACGGAGTTCCTCGAGAAGACGGAGGATCCGCCGACCGACCAGATCAATGCCGGGTGCTACGTGTTCCGGCGCAGCATCATCGAGGGGATCCCGGAGGGCCGGCCCGTTTCCGTGGAGAGGGAGGTGTTCCCGGCGCTGCTGGAACGGGGTGCCCGGGTGTACGGGCATGTCGACCAGGCCTACTGGCGTGATCTGGGTACCCCTTCGGACTTCATCCGCGGTTCCTCGGACCTGGTGCGCGGGATCGCGCCGTCTCCGCTGATCGAGGGCAGGCACGGTGAGGCACTGGTCGACCCGTCCGCAGCGGTCGCGGGCGGGGCGCTCCTGTTCGGCGGTACCGTGGTGGGTCGCGGGGCCGAGATCGGTGCCGGCGCCAGGGTGGACACCTCCGTGATTCTGGAGGGGGTGGTTGTCGAGGCGGGGGCGACACTGGAACGGTGCGTGATCGCCGCCGGTGCCCGGATCGGTGCCCGGGCCCATCTGGTGGACTCGGTCATTGGGGAGGGGGCTGTCATCGGCGCCCGCTGCGAGCTCGTCGGCGGGTCCGGGTTCGCCAGGGTCTGGCCGGGAGTGCAGATCCCCGACGGAGGGCTCCGGTTCTCCAGCGACATCTGACCCGGCGGTTCAGGGGGCGGAGGCGGAAGGTTCCGAATATTGTGCCCTCCGAGCCGTATTGCGGCCCCCGTGTCCATATATTGTGGTGTGGCTACGCTACCTATTGCATATATCGGTACAATTCTGGACATATTTCCGCTGTCGCCTGTGAGGCGTGTGACAGATGTGGTCAGTGGTGCCGGTGGGCCGACCGTCGAGGCCTCCACCGGTTGAGACTTGTAATTCTGTATGTGTAATCTCTGGTGAGTAGACAACCGGCCGCCGGCCTGCCAACCTGCGCCGGTGACCACGTAGACGGGGAATGAGCAGACGGAGAGGAGGCGGCGTGGACGACAGAGATGATGTCCGCCACGGCGCTGATCCGGGTGATTTCCCCGCATTCCCGGAGCCGGTGTCAGAAGGGGCCACGGCGGTGGATCCGTCGGCGACGGCCGTCACACCGGTGACGGCGTCGGGACGGGCCCGGCGCCGGCGCGATCTTCTGAGGGAAGCCGCCGAAATGTCGGGAGGTGTCGTCGACGGCGCCCCCGTCAACGGATCCGACCTCACCGACGACTTCGACGCCTACTACGACCGTGTCGTCCAGGAGTGGCAGGAGCAGGCGCTGTGCGCCCAGACGGACCCTGAGGCCTTCTTTCCGGAGAAGGGGGGGTCGACCCGGGAGGCGAAGAGAATCTGCCGTGCGTGCAGTGTGCGTGACGAATGTCTCGAATACGCTCTGGAGCATGACGAACGTTTCGGCATCTGGGGAGGGCTCTCCGAACGGGAGAGACGCCGGCTGAAGAAGCGTCTCGGGCAGCTGTAGGCGGAGTGCCGGCCGGAGCTCAGGACCCCGGTCCACCCGCCCCGGCCCGCACCTCCGCGGTGTCCGGCTCAGTCCCAGTCGAAACCCGGGTCAACCAGGTCAGGGGTGACGTTGAGGTAGGTCGCCACCAGACTGGCGATGATGAACCGCAGCCACTGCTCGAGTTCCGCACGGTCAGCCGACCTCTCCTCGACCGGCCGGCGGAAGACGATCAGCCGGGGGCGGGTCGGGTTACCGTCCTCGTCCACCCCCACCGGGACGAGACGGCCCAGGGGCACCGGTCCGTCCGAGGCGACCTCGTCGGACCACTGCGGCACCGAGGCGTCCATCCTCATCCGGGGGATCATGTCCACGGCGATGTCCAGCCCGTCGAGACGACTGCCGAAGCGTTCGAGCACGTCGGCGTACACGTCCAGGACCGCGGCGTCGAACTGCTGGGACCTTGTCCGGTGCCGGGGGAGGTCCGGCATCAGGATCCCGCGCAGGCCCCGGCCACGACGGTCACGACGGGCGGCACGGACCTCACCGAAACCCCGTCCACCGTGCGGCCCGCCCTCTCTACGCGTGGATGCTGTCATGGTCCTGATCCTAACCCCGGGTACTGCGCCACCGGTGTTGCGACAGGCGGCAGGGTGCAGGGTCCGACGCCCCGTCCCGCCCGGGGGCTAAAATGTCGGCTGTGACTGACTACCGACAGTGCTCCCGGCCGGGATGCAGCGCCCCCGCCGTGGCCACGCTCCGCTACAACTACCGGGCCAGCAGGGCGACCGTCACTGTGCTGGGCCCGGCGGGAGACCCGCACAGCTGGGACCTCTGCAGCCGGCACGTGGCCCGGCTCACCGTGCCGGAGGGGTGGGAGCTGGTCCGGCAGGATGTCCCGGCGCCGGGACTTCCGGGGGACGCCGACCTCAGCGACTTCACCGACGAAGAGATGGAGGTCCTGGCTGCCGCCCTCGAGGCGGCCGCTGACGGGGGAGACCGGTTCGGTACCGCTGTCACCGCCCCGACGGATCTGCGCCCTGCGCAACCAGCGGCCCGGATCGTGCGCCGGGAGGACATTCCCCGGCCCACCGGTCACCACCCGTCGCGGGGCAACCTTCCCCGGCACACCCCTCCACGACACCTTCACGCGGTGAAAGACGGTGAGTGACACCCCGGTCCCTGCGCGGGCCCCTGCGAACCGCAGCGGACCCCGGACAGTACCGGTGCAGGCGCAGTCACCGCCCCCGCCAGTTTTCCCTCACCGAATCCCGAACCCCAAGGAGTTCACATGACGTCCTCAGCCCACAGCCCCCGAACCCGGGACGGACTCGCTTCCGTCGTCAAGGCCTATGACGTCCGAGGAGTGGTCGGTGAAGGCATTGACGCCGACCTGGTCCGGGACACCGGAGCAGCCTTCGGCAACCTCATGCGTGCCGAGGGGGCCTCGACCGTCGTCATCGGTCACGACATGCGCCCGAGTTCTCCGGACCTGGCTGACGCCTTCGCCGCCGGCGTGACATCCCAGGGACTGGACGCGGTCCAGCTGGGTCTCACCTCGACAGACGAGCTCTACTACGCGTCCGGTTCCCTTGACTGCCCGGGCGCGATGTTCACCGCCTCCCACAACCCGGCGAAGTACAACGGGATCAAGATGTGCCGTGCAGGTGCCAGGCCCGTGGGACAGGACACCGGTCTGACGGAAATCGTCGACATGCTCGTCGACGGTGTCCCCCCGTACCATGGCGCCGCCGGTACAGTCACGCAGAAGGACGTCCTCGGCGACTACGCCTCCTACCTCAAGAAGCTCGTGCCCCTGGACGGTATCCGTCCGCTCACCGTCACAGTGGACGCGGGCAACGGCATGGGCGGACTGACGGCCCCCGCCGTTCTGGGGACGGAGCCGTCCCTCACCCTCCACGACCTGTACTTCGAACTCGACGGGACCTTCCCCAACCACGAGGCCAACCCCCTTGACCCGAAGAACCTCGTCGACCTCGAGAAGTACACCGTAGAGACCGGGTCCGACATCGGTGTCGCCTTCGACGGGGACGCCGACCGCTGCTTCATCGTCGACGAAAAAGGAGAGGCGGTCAGCCCGTCGGCGATCTGCGCGATGATCGCGGAACGCTACCTTGAGCAGAACCCGGGCGCCACCATCATCCACAACCTCATCACGTCGAAGGCTGTCCCGGAGATCATCCGGGAGCACGGGGGACACCCGGTGCGCACCAGGGTTGGGCACTCCTTCATCAAGGCACGCATGGCCGAGGAACACGCGGTGTTCGGTGGCGAGCATTCCGCCCACTACTACTTCTCGGACTTCTTCAACGCGGATTCGGGCATGATCGCCGCACTGCACGTGCTGGCCACCCTGGGAGCCGGGGACAGGCCGCTGTCGGAGCTGAAGAAGCAGTACTCCCGCTACGAGGCGTCAGGGGAGATCAACTCCCGGGTCGACGACCAGGCGGGCCGCACCGCAGCTGTGGTCCGGGCCTTCGCGGACGAGACCACGTCCACGGACGACCTTGACGGGGTGACGGTCGAGCTCGCCGACGGTTCCTGGTTCAACGTCCGTGCCTCGAACACCGAACCCCTCCTCAGGCTGAACGTGGAGGCGCCGACACGTGCCCGGATCGATGAGATCGTCGCCAAGGCACTCGGGGTGATCCGGGGCTGACATGTCCGACAACTCCGGTACAGCCCCGGCCACCGATTCCGTGATCCGGATCGACGGGACGATCCGCAACTACTCCTGGGGCTCCAGGACGGCACTGGCCGACCTCACCGGGCGACCCCTGCCGACCGAGCACCCCGAGGCGGAGATGTGGTTCGGAGCCCATCCCGCCGCACCCAGCCGCGTCACCGGCACGGACCGGTCACTGCTGGACGTCATCACCGCTGACCCTGACGGCCAGCTCGGTGGACACCGGCGCAGTGACCGTCTGCCGTTCCTTCTGAAACTGCTCGCAGCGGACCAGGCTCTCAGTCTTCAGGCGCATCCGACCCGGCAGCAGGCCCAGGAAGGGTTCGCGAGGGAGAACGCGGCAGGAATCGCGCTGACCGCGCCGAACCGCAACTACCGCGACGACAACCACAAGCCTGAGCTCCTCGTGGCGCTCACTCCCTTCGCGGCGCTGGCAGGATTCCGTCCTCTGCACCTGACCAGGGAACTGCTGGACCATCTGGCCGTGCCGGAGCTGGCGTGGACGACGTCGCTGCTCGGCTCCGGAAGTGACGACGAAGACCTCCGTGCACTGGTCACGACCTGGATCAGTCTCCCCTCCGCCACCAAGAAGCAGCTGGTGAAGGCAGTCGCCGAACGGTGCAGGGGCCTTCTCGCAGAAACCGGCGCGACCCCGGACCGGGACTGGATGCGGGGCCCGGCCTCGGTGGCGGTGGAGCTGGCGGATCAGTACCCGGGTGACTCCGGTGTCCTGATCTCGCTTCTGCTCAACCATGTGGTCCTGCAGCCGGGGCAGGCGATCTTCCTGTCTGCGGGCCAGTTGCACGCCTACGTCCGCGGAACCGGAGTGGAGATCATGGCGAACTCCGACAATGTTCTGCGCGGCGGGCTGACGACAAAACACATCGACGTTCCCGAACTGATGCGGGTGATGGACTTCAGCCCGGTGGCTGACCCCGTGTGTCCACGGGACAGTTCGGGCCGGTTCTCGGTACCGGTGTCAGATTTCGGTCTCCGTGAGATCAGGGGGACGACCCCGGTGACGGTCGACGGGCCCGCAGTGGTCCTGGGTGTCGCGGGTGACACCGACGTGTCGTGGCAGTCGCCGACGGGGGAGAGGTCCGAGGCGCTGCGGCCGGGTCAGGCGGTGTGGGTTCCCGCCGGAGCGGGAACTGTGCAGGTGGCCTCGTCCGGCCGGGGGTTCGTCGCCACCGCCGGCTGATCCGTCCGGACCGGAGACAGGCCGGGGGTATCTCTGAGGTCAGGGTTCCCGGGACTGAGGTTCCTGCTGGTCCGTGGCAGTGCCCGTCTCTGCAGGTGCACCGGCGGTCGTGGAAGCGGCAGCACTGCCCGTGATTTCGGGGATACCGGTCTCAGGGGACTCAGACGGCTCGGCAGACTCAGTGGGCTGTGGAGAGGTACTGTTGTCCGACCCGCCTCCGGCCCCGTCGGTGGAGGTCGGCGTCCCGGAGCTTCCCGGGGTAGAGGGCAGAACCGAGAGGCCCGTCGGGAATCCGGGCAGGGAGGGCAGACCCGTGTCCGGGTCGGTCGGCCACAGGCCCGGGACACCGTCACCACCGTCGCCGTCGGGGTTGTCACGTCCGGTGTCGGCGTCGTCCCCACGGCCTCCGGTGCCGCCGTCCCCGCGTCCCGGAGCTGTACCTGTGCCACCGGGAGAGCTGCCGGAGTCTCCGGGGTAGGCCGGGGCCAGTGTCTGCCCGCCGTTCCAGGCGTTGGGCGGCAGGTAGGGGTCCTCGCTCAGTGGGACCACACCTCCTCCCGAGGGGCCGGGCAGGGCGATGACGGGATCAGGTGTGCCGCTGGGCCTGGGAGCGGTGGTGGTGCGCGACTCCCGGGTGGGCATTCCGGTTCCTGTGGACGCGTCCACGACTTCCCTGCGTTGGACGACCTCACTGCCGGACACGCTGTTGCGCCAGGTGACGACCCCGACGATGACGGCGGCCACGAGTCCCACGACGGCGAATCTCGCCACCAGTCGGTTGCCCCGCCGCGCGGCGAGGGCTTCTGTACGCAGCAGCTCCTCGTGGTGCGCGGTGGTGGCACCGGTGGCATCGCCGGTACCGTGACCGTCGGGGGTTTCGGGGGTCAGGGAGTACCTGCCGTCCGGGGACTGCGGATGATTCGACATGGTCCTCGGTCACGCTCCTTTCGGGGCCGCCACGGGGTTGTGTCCGTGTACAACTGTCCTGCGGTGAGTTGCAGGGGTGGTGGTGAGGGGTGCAGATTGTCCAGGTGGCGGTCCGGGGAGAGGCAGAGGACGCCGGGCACCGGGTGCCGGAACCTGTCAGGGAGTTGGGGAGGTGTTCAGTGGAGAGAAAGGTAACAGAATGGTCACGATATTGCCCACCGTACCACGACCGGCGCGGAACGCATGAACCCGTCCCACGGTTCTCACTGTGATGAAGGTGAATTATTCTGTTCCTGTACTGACAGGCATATGTTTCAGATAGATTCGCGGGACACCGGAGCGGTGTCCCGCGACGGGCAGGGTCCCCCCGCCGCCGCTGAGGTGTCCGGGCGACAGTGTCTGTGCGTCTGCGCGGTCGGTCGGGTGGTCCGGTTGTGCGGTCCGGTTATACGGTCGCCTGCGCGGTAATGTGGGGCGGGTAAACCCCTCCGGGACACGCCACCGGGTCAGTGACAGCAGACCGGGGACCCGCCGGGACAGCATGAGCGGAAAGCACGAGCACAGGAAGGTGGGTGGCGATGAGCAGCTGGGACGAGGCCGTGTTCGCCGACGAGAACAGCGCGGAGTTCCTCGCCGAATGCGATGAACTGGACGGAGCTGACCTGGTCCGGGCGCTGGAGGACGCGTGCACTGTCGCGCTCAACCATGCCGAACCCGGGGACGCCGACCACATGACCGGGTTGTGCGCGGCGACCGTCGCCTCCATCTGGTGCGGGGCACCCTTCACCGCCGCCGAGGTCGCGGACGACCATCCACTGGTGCGCTCCTGGATCGGGGAATGCCCCGACGAACTCCGGGAAGTCGCGCTGCAGCTGCTCGACCGGCATCTCGAAACTCTCGGGGACGGTGCCCCCGACGGTCTCGAGACCTCGGTGGAGGCGTTGGGGTGACCGGTGCCTGAGTCCCCCGTCCGGGGCCGCGGTAGTCTTGACTGGGTTTCCCGGTAATTCTCCGGTTTCGATTCCTGACCACACCCCGTACGGCAGTGGACACTGCCTGCCACGAGAAGGAGTACTCACCCATGGCCGATTCCTCCGTCGGAATTCCCGCCGACCTGACCTTCGATCCGGTAGCCGACCTCACTGTCGACAGTGCCGGAGATCTGCAGTACAAGGTCAGGGACCTCAGTCTCGCAGAGTTCGGCCGCCACCAGATCCGGCTCGCAGAGTACGAGATGCCGGGCCTGATGGAGCTGCGGCGCGAGTATGCGCAGGAACAGCCGCTCGCGGGGGCCCGCATCGCGGGTTCGATCCACATGACCGTGCAGACGGCGGTGCTCATCGAGACCCTCACCGCACTCGGTGCCGAGGTCCGCTGGGCGTCCTGCAACATCTTCTCCACCCAGGACGAGGCTGCCGCAGCTGTGGTGGTCGGTGCCGGGACCCCGGAGGATCCGCAGGGTGCACCGGTGTTCGCGTGGAAGGGCGAGACCCTCGACGAGTACTGGTGGTGCCTGGAGCAGGTCTTCGACTGGGGTGACCGTCTGCCCAACATGATCCTCGACGACGGAGGGGACGCCACCAACGCCGTGATCACCGGATCACAGTTCGAGGGCAACGGCCTGGTCCCGGAGCCCACCTCCGAGGATTCCGACGAGTACCAGGCCTTCCTGCGGATGCTCGCCAGGGTGTACGGCAGGGACGCCACCCGGTGGACCCGTGCGGCGGAGTCGGTGAAGGGGGTCACCGAAGAGACCACCACCGGCGTCCACCGCCTGTACCACTTTGCTGACCAGGGAACACTGCCGTTCCCGGCCATGAACGTGAATGACGCCGTGACAAAGTCCAAGTTCGACAACCGTTACGGCACCCGTCACTCCGTCATCGACGGCATCAACCGTGGTACGGACATGCTGATCGGTGGCAAAGCGGCTCTCGTGTGCGGCTACGGTGACGTAGGCAAGGGCGTCGCCGAGGCCCTCAAGGGCCAGGGGGCCCGGGTGAAGGTCACCGAGGCTGACCCGATCAACGCCCTTCAGGCGCTGATGGACGGTTTCCCCGTGGTCACCGTCGACGACGCCATCGGGGAGGCGGACATCGTCATCACCTCGACCGGCAACCTCGGGATCATCTCCTTCGAGCAGATGCAGCACATGAAGAACCACGCTGTCCTGGGCAATATCGGCCACTTCGACAATGAGATCGACATGGCCTCACTCAACCACCGTCCGGACGTGACCCGGGTCAACATCAAACCCCAGGTTGACGAATTCACCTTCCCTGACGTCAACGGGGACCCGCTGAGCATTGTCGTGCTCTCCGAGGGCCGTCTGCTCAATCTCGGCAACGCGACCGGCCACCCGAGTTTCGTGATGTCCAACTCCTTCGCCGACCAGACCATCGCGCAGATCGAGCTGTTCACCAACGGTGACCGCTACGAGAACAAGGTGTACCGCCTGCCCAAGATCCTTGACGAGAAAGTCGCCCGGATCCATGTGGAGGCACTCGGCGGCAGGCTCACGAAGCTGACCAAGGAACAGGCCGAGTACATCGGTGTCGATGTCGAGGGCCCGTACAAGCCCGAGCACTACCGTTACTAGGCCGGGGTCCGGTCACCGTGATCATCGCCTTTGAAGGTATCGACGGCGCCGGCAAGAACACCGTCGTCACCGCCCTGGAAACAGAACTGATCGCCCGGGAGGTCCCCGTTGCCCGTCTCGCCTTCCCCCGTTACGAGACTTCGGTCCACGCCCGTCTCGCCTCTGCGGCGCTGCACGGTGGCATGGGGGACCTCGTCGACTCCGCCTACGGCATGGCGACACTGTTCGCACTCGACCGGGCGGAGGTCGCCGAGGAGCTCGCAGGATTCGACAGGGACGGTTACGTGGTCCTGCTGGACCGTTGGGTCGCCTCGAATGCGGCATATTCTGCGGCGCGCCTGTCGCAGGACGCCACATCCGGTGGCGCGAGTTCCGAGGTTGTCGCCTGGGTCGAGGACCTCGAATTCCGTGAGCTGGGCGTCCCCGTCCCCGACCTGCAGATCCTCGTCGATGTTCCGGACTCTGTGACAGCGGTCAGGGTCGCCGACCGTGCCTCCCGGGACGCCTCCAGGAGCATGGACGCCTATGAGGCCGACGGGGGGCTGCAGTCCCGGACACTCACCGCCTACCGTGACCTGGCCGCCGCAGAGTGGGGTTCCCCGTGGCTGGTGCTGGACAACAGCGGCGACCGGGCGTCCCTCGACGCCCGGATCGTCGAGCTCGCCGACGCGGTGGCGGAGGACTGAGACCGGTAGTCCGCCGTACGCGGGAGGTAGTGCCGGCATGTGACCTGGCAGTCCCCCGGAGACCTCGGGTGTGACAGACTGTTGACCATGGCTGCCAAGATTCTTGTCGTCGACGACGACCCCGCGATCTCCGAGATGCTGACCATGGTCCTTCAGGGGGAAGGGTTCGAGACGGTCACTGTCGGCGACGGAGCAGAGGCTGTCGAGGCCGCCCGTACCCGGCACCCGGACCTCATCCTGCTGGATCTCATGCTCCCCGGGATGAACGGTGTGGACGTGTGCCGTGCGGTCCGTGACTTCTCCGCTGTCCCGATCGTCATGCTGACCGCCAAGACTGACACGGTCGACGTGGTGCTCGGCCTGGAGTCCGGGGCGGACGACTATGTCCCGAAGCCTTTCAAGCCCAAGGAACTTGTCGCCAGGGTGCGGGCGAGGCTGCGCCGGTCCACCGAGGATGTCCCGGAGAGCGCCCGGGTGGGTGACGTGGTCATCGACTTCGGCGGCCACCAGGTGACACGTGACGGGGTGGTCATTCCCCTGACGCCCATCGAGTTCGAGCTTCTGGCGACGCTGGCCTCCCGCCCCCGTCAGGTGTTCTCCCGTGAGGAGCTGCTCGAGCGGGTGTGGGGCTACCGTAAGAACAGTGACACGCGGCTCGTGAACGTCCACATCCAGAGGCTGCGGTCCAAGGTGGAGAAGGACCCCGACAATCCCACGATCATCCAGACTGTGCGTGGTGTGGGCTACAAGACAGGTGAGTGAGGGCCGGGCGCCAGTGAGCAGTCTTCCCCCCGGCGCAGGTGAAGGTCGGGATGACAGGGGCACCGAGGGGGTCACGGACCCTCCGGTGCACCATGTCCGGCGTGCGCTCGGCCGCTCGATACTGCCGTTCTCCCGGGGCCGCGGCACCTCCCGTGCCGAACGTGGAACCACCGGTCACGGGGCGTCCCTCCCACCGGGAACCCCGCCCGTGCCCGAGGAGGACCCCCGGACGGTTCCGCGCGGTGAGCTCGAGGGGGTGGGCTACCGGGACATTGTCCGTCTGCTGCTGAGGCAGCCGAGGACCTTTCTCCACCGCAGCAGGCAGGTACTGGCACAGCGGTGGCGGACCTCCAGCCAGGTGCGCGTCATCGGCAGTGTGTTCCTGTCCTCCCTGGTGGTCATCATGACCCTGGGTTTCGTCCTGACCAGTTTCGTCAGCCAGCAGCTGCTGGACGAGAAGCATGACGTCGCCGTCGCCGCGATCGACAGCTCCCGGGCGACTGTGGAGGAGCAGATCCGTTCCTCGGACACCTCGAACTCCCTCCAGCTGAGGATCAATGCGGCCCGGGCGGCGCTGACCGAGAGGATCAGCGGCACCGACGAATCATCGGGAGGGTCGAGCACTGTCTTCGAGCCGGTGGTCATTGCCCCGGACATCAACGGCAGGGACGTCTCCAGTCCGGAGCAGCAGCAGATTCCCGAGAGTTTGCGCACATTCGTCAGGCAGGGGCGTGTAGCGGACCAGTACGCGACGGTGGAACGGGCGTCGGGGAAGTACAAGGCGCTGATCATCGGCAGTCCGGTCTCCTCGGACATCCAGGGGCTGGAGCTCTACCTGGTGCTTCCCCTCGACAACGAAGAGTCGACCCTGGGTCTGATGCGGGGTCTGCTGTTCGCCGGCGCGGTGGCGCTGATGGTGCTCCTGGTCGTCATAGCCTGGGTGTTCTCCCAGCAGCTCACCGTTCCTGTGCGCACCGCCTCACGTATTGCGGAGAGGTTCGCGGCGGGGCATCTGCGGGAGCGCATGGCCGTCGACGGTCAGGACGAGGTGGCGCGGCTGGCGATGAGTTTCAACGAGATGGCTGAGAATCTCTCCCACCAGATCCGACAGCTGGAGGATTTCGGTTCCCTGCAGCAGCAGTTCACCTCGGATGTGTCGCACGAGCTGAGGACTCCCCTGACCACGGTGAGGATGGCGGCGGACCTCATCCACGACAGTGCCGGGGACCTTGACCCGATGACCCGCCGGGCCTCGGAGCTGATGATCTCGGAGCTGGACCGGTTCGAGATGCTGCTCGGGGATCTGCTGGAGATTTCGCGTCATGACGCCGGGGTCGCCAATCTTTCCCTGGAGACCGTCGACGTCCGGGGGGTGGTGAAGTCCACCCTGGAACAGGTGCGCGCCATTGCCGAGGAAGTGGGCTGCACAATCAACCTGGATCTTCCTGAGGAGCCGGTGAATGTGCCGGTGGATTCCCGCCGGGTGGAGCGTATTCTGCGAAATCTGCTGGCCAATGCCATCGACCACAGCGAGGGCCGGCCGGTTGACGTGACCATGAGGACCGGTGACGGTTCCCTGGCGGTGACGGTGGTGGACCACGGGGTGGGGCTGAAGCCGGGGGAGGCGGAACTGGTGTTCAACCGGTTCTGGAGGGCTGATCCGTCGCGGGAGCGGCGGACCGGGGGAACGGGTCTGGGTCTGGCGATCGCCAAGGAGGACGCCCAGCTCCACGGAGGACGCCTGGAGGCTACCGGCGAGCCTGGTGTCGGAGCCTGTTTCCGGCTCACCCTGCCTCTGGTCCCCGGCGAGGAGGTGCGCACCTCTCCGCTGCCCCTGGAGGTCGACACCGTCCCGGTCTCCGCGGCGGTCCCGGCGGCAGCAGCTGGTCCGGCCCAGGGTGTCGAGGACGTTTCGGCAGGGTCAGACACCGTCGGAGCAGGTCCCGGTCCCGCGGACGATCTGGTCGACAGGGACGGCGGGGGAGTGCCCGACGGCCCGGCCGTTGGCCGGTTCTTATACGCCACGTGCGGCGGAACAAAGACCGGGGGCGGGGTCGCCGCCGGGGCCCTCGGGACCGGGGTCCCCGGGACTGTCGGCGAGCGGCACATCCGGCGCGTACCGAGGTCCCGCAGAGCAGTGACGGGGGCTCTGGCGGCGGCGACGCTGTTCGCCGCGGCGGGGTGTGCGTCGATTCCGGGCAGTTCGACCCCTGAGGTGGTGAGCACCTATGCCGCGTCGCCGAGTCTGGACAACGTGCCGTCACCCCAGGCGGGACAGGCCCCCGACCTTCTGTTGCGGTCGTTCTTCTCGGCGTCCGCCCACCCACTGAACAACCACCAGGCAGCCCGTGCCTTCCTCACCTCTGAGGCGGACGGGCAGTGGCAGGACGCCACGGGCACCCTCGTCCTCGACAGGATCGACCTCAATGCCGACGGCACGGCCTCCGGCAACCGGCTGACGTACACGGTCCGGGGAACTGTGACGGGGACGCTCGGTACGGGCGGCACCTACCAGCCCGGGTACCGGTCCTACGAGAACACGATCGACATGGTGCTCGTCGACGGCAACTGGCGGATAGACAGACTTCCGTCCGGTGTGATCATGGACCGCAACGACTTCACGTCGACGTACCAGCCCCGGGACGTCTACTTCCTCGACCCGACCCGCCGCTATCTTGTCCCTGACCGTCGGTGGACCTATTCGAGGCAGGACAATGTGGGTACCTCGCTGATGTCCCTGCTGGCGGCGGGTCCCCGTGACAGTCTCGCGGACGGGGTGGTCAGCGCCTTGCCGTCGGATGTGGTCGTCCAGGCACGCTCCGAGGACAACGGCAGTTTCACCGTGGACCTTTCCGGGCTCGCGGGTACCTCCGCCGACGAACTGCGGGCCCTGTCCGCCCAGATCATCTGGACGCTCGCCAGTTCTGATGTGCGGGGACCCTACCGGATTCTCGCTGACGGGGCGCCAGTCTCCACCCGGGGGTCCGGTTCAGGGCCGGGCGCGGATCCCGGTGGCAGGGAGACGCCCCGGGAGTCCTGGACTGTCGACGACGTCAGAGAGTTCGACCCCCACGCCATGCCGGCGCAGCCTCTGCGCGCCCTGCGTGACGGTGCTCTGGTGGAGGTCGGTGACAGCGGTGCGTCGACCGTCGACGGCTGGACGTCGTCGGGGCAGCTCGAATCGGCGGCGTTCTCGTCCGAGGGGATGGTGGCTGCGGTGAGCGGTCGTGGTGACGAGGAACGTCGCCTGCTTGTCGGTGAGCCGACGGAGTCTCCGGTGACTGTCCACACCGCCGGTCAACTGTCCCGCCCGTCGTGGACGGCCGGTGGGCAGACACTGTTCGCGGTGGCTGACGGGACCCGCGTCCTGAGGTGGGCGAGAGCGGCGTCCGGCGGCATGACAGAGGTGAACGTGGATTCGCGGGAGCTGGGGTCACTGGGTCTGGACCGGCCGATGATCAGTGAGTTCACCGTGTCCAGGGACGGGACCAGGGCGGCGCTGATCGTCAACGGTCGTCTGTACGTCAGTGTCCTCGAGAACACGGGGGCGTCCCAGGACTCCTCCGGACCGCGCCTGGGAACCCCGGTTGCGGTGGCTCCGAATCTGGGGGACACCGCGGTTTCGGTGGGGTGGCGTCCTGACGGTGCCCTGCTGGTCGGAACCCGGACGAACGACACCCCGGTCTGGGTCGTCGCCGTCGACGGCTCCCAGCAGACCCAGCTGACCTCACGCAATGTCACCGCGCCGGTGGTGGCTGTGGCGTCGACGGGGGTGACCGAGTACATCCTTGACAGCCGTGCCCTGCTGCAGATCGACTACGGGTCGGCGGGGTTCGGGGAGACCGATTCGACGGACGACTTCTGGCGTGAGGTTCCCGCACTGCAGGGGGCACGGGCGGTACCGGTCACGGTACGGTGAGAGTGGACAGCTGGCGTGGGGACGCAGGGGAGGGGCCGGATGCGGTGGAGTGGACGGGCGGGACGCCGCGCTGCAGCGGTGACGGAGTTCGCCGACAAGGTGCTCAGGGACGCCGCCTCACTGGTGTGGCGGGTGGACTGTCCCGCCTGCGCCCGGACGGAGGTGACGGAGGTGTCCGGCGGGGCGGGCCTGTGCAGGGACTGTGCGGTGGAGCTGCGTCGACTCCCTGAGCGGACCGGTGCGGCCGGTGTGCTTCCCGTCGTCGCCGCCGGCCCCTACGGTGGCGCGCACCGGGCCGTGGTGCTGGCGGCCAAGGACCACCACCGTCCGGACGCTGTGACGGTGATGGGCGAGGTGTTCGCGGGGGTGGTGAGGCATCTGGCGGGTCTCGGGGAAGTTCCGGACCCGAGGCTGGCCCCGGTGGTGCTGTTGCCGGCACCGACACGCCCGTCGGCGGCGCGGGCCCGTCGGCGGCGCGGGCCAGGGGAGGCTGCGTGGTCGAGCGGGCGGCGCAGGTGGCGGCGGCGGGTCTCGGGGGCGCGGCGGTGTGCTGCCCCGTCGCCTGTCTGGAGGAGGGCACTCCGGACTCGGTGGGGCTGGGGCGGGCGACACGGGCGGTCAACATGTCGCGGGCGGTGAGGCTCCGCCGGGAGGGGGTGACGGAGGTGCTGAGGATCCTGCGGACGCCGGGGGCGGTCGCCTGCGTCGTCGACGATGTCTGCACGACCGGTGCGACACTCACAACGTTCAGTCTGGCTCTGGCCACTTACGGGGTATTCCCCCGCGTGGGGGTGGTCGTGGCGCAGGCGTGAGGGCACTGTAAC
Organism: Corynebacterium provencense; assembly: GCA_900049755.1. Taxonomy (GTDB): domain Bacteria; phylum Actinomycetota; class Actinomycetes; order Mycobacteriales; family Mycobacteriaceae; genus Corynebacterium; species Corynebacterium neomassiliense. Next base: position 557,918 of record LT160592.1, on the reverse strand, counting down.
CGGGACGCGGGTGATGCAGGGGTGCCTGGTCAGCCGTTGAGCGGGTGTCGCAGGATGTTGAAGCGCGCTTTCCGGGTGTCACAGGGGTGTCGGCCGGGTGGAACCGGACACCGCGGGACAGCCGGACGTGGGGGTCTCCAGGTATGGTGGCGGTACAGGAAGGTCACCACTTCACGGGACGCCAGGGCATCCGGCCGTGGCCCCGGTGACCTCGGAAATCGGGAGGTTGAGCATGGCTGTCAACGAGCAGACCACCGCAGACGAGGGCGTTGTCGCCCCGGAGACCCAGGTTGAGATCACCGGCCGCAACGTGGAGATTCCCGAGCATTTCGCGGACCGGGTGAACGCGAAGCTCGCGAAGGTCGAGAGGCTCGACCCGACCCTGACCTACTTCCATGTCGAGCTCCAGCATGAGCGGAACCCGCGCCGGTCGGACGAGTCCGACAGGATCCAGATCACCGCCACCGGTAAGGGTCACATCGCCCGTGCCGAGGCGAAGGAGGATTCCTTCTACGCTGCGCTGGAGGCGGCCGTCGCGAAGATGGAGCGGTCCCTGCGCAAGGTCAAGGCGCGGCGCCGCATCTCCCGGTCCGGTCACCGTGCACCCGTGTCTGTCGGGGAGGCGACCGCTGACCTGGTCAGGGAGACGGAAGCGCCGGAGGAGACCCCCGGGCCCTTCGACGTGGACCCGTACGCCGACCGTTTCCTTCCCGGTCAGGTGGTCCGCAAGAAGGAACACCCCGCTACCCCGATGAGCGTTGACGAGGCACTCAGCGAAATGGAACTGGTCGGTCACGACTTCTTCCTCTTCGTCAACGAGGAGACCGGGAGGCCTTCGGTGGTCTACCGTCGCCGTGCCTACGACTACGGCCTGATCGCACTGAAGGCTCCGGTGGTTCCGGGGGCTGAGTGACAGGTATGCGGCGGGGAGTCCCCGGAGACAGTTACGGGACGGCACCGTGCGGTGCCGGGCCTGTACGGTCGGCCGGGGTGCCTGCACCTCTGACGTGACCTCGGTTCTGCGTCGGGCCCACGCGGGGGCGGTCCGCCTGTGAGGGCGGTGTGAAGGGGGACACGGTACGTCCGGGACGGGGTCCGGACCGGTATACTGGGGGTTCGATCACGCTCGACCATGCGCATCCATGCGCGACCGGCAACAGCAGAAGGACAGGCAGCACGTGCTAGGACTTTCGAAGATTCTCCGACTCGGTGAAGGACGGGCCGTCAAACGACTGGCAGCCGTCGCCGACCAGGTCATCGCCAAGGAGGAGGAGTACTCCTCTCTCAGTGATTCCGATCTGCAGGCGAAGACTGGGGAACTCAAGGAGCGGCTCGAGTCCGGGGAGACCCTGGACGACATCCTGCTCGACGCTTTCGCCACTGCGCGCGAGGCGTCCTGGCGTGTGCTCGGTCAGAAGCACTACAAGGTCCAGATCATGGGTGGCGCCGCGCTGCACTGGGGCTATGTAGCAGAGATGAAGACCGGTGAGGGCAAGACCCTGACCTGTGTCCTGCCGGCCTACCTCAACGCTCTGGCGGGCAAGGGCGTCCATGTCGTCACCGTCAACGACTACCTCGCGAAGAGGGACTCTGAGTGGATGGGCCGTGTGCACCGGTTCCTCGGGCTGGGCACGGACGTCATCCTCGCGGGCAAGCGTCCCGCTGAGCGGAGGGACGCCTACAACGCCGACATCACCTACGGGACGAACAACGAGTTCGGGTTCGACTACCTGCGTGACAACATGGCGCACTCCCTGGACGACCTGGTCCAGCGCGGTCACAACTACGCTGTCGTCGACGAGGTGGACTCCATCCTCATCGACGAGGCGCGTACCCCGCTGATCATCTCCGGACCCGTCGGCGGGTCCTCGCAGTGGTTCACCGCCTTCGCCCGCATCGTGCCGAAGATGCAGCTGGACATCCACTACGAGGTCGACCGGCGCAAGAAGACCATCGGCGTCCGCGAGGAGGGGGTGGAGTTCGTCGAGGACCAGCTCGGCATCGACAACCTCTACTCTCCGGAGCATTCGCAGCTCGTCAGCTACCTGAACAACGCCATCAAGGCCAAGGAACTGTTCACCCGGGACAAGGACTACATCGTCCGCAACGGTGAGGTGCTCATCGTCGACGAGTTCACCGGACGCATCCTGGAGGGGCGCCGGTACAACGAGGGTATGCACCAGGCGATCGAGGCGAAAGAGAACGTCGAGATCAAGAACGAGAACCAGACTCTCGCGACGATCACCCTGCAGAACTACTTCCGCCTCTACGACAAGCTCTCCGGGATGACCGGCACCGCCGAAACCGAGGCGGCCGAGCTCAAGTCGATATACAAGCTCGATGTCGCGCAGATCCCGACCAACAGGCCGAACCAGCGGACGGACGACGTCGACCTCGTCTACAAGACCCAGGAGGCGAAGTTCGCCGCAGTCGCTGAGGACATCGCCGAGCGGGTGGAGAAGGGCCAGCCTGTCCTGGTCGGCACCACCTCGGTGGAGCGGTCGGAGTACCTGTCCCAGCTGCTGCAGCGCCGTCACATCCGGCACAGCGTCCTCAACGCGAAGTTCCACTCCCAGGAGGCCGAGATCATCGCCCAGGCGGGTCGCCTCGGTGCGGTGACGGTGGCCACCAACATGGCAGGGCGCGGCACCGACATCGTCCTCGGCGGAAACCCGGACATCATCTGTGACATCACTCTCCGCGAGCGCGGGCTGGACCCGGTCGAGGATCCGGAGGCATATGAGGCCGCCTGGGACGAGGAGATCGTCAAGGCCCGTGCACGTTCCGAGGAGGAGGCGGAGAAGGTCCGCGAGGTCGGCGGGCTCTACGTCCTCGGTACGGAACGTCACGAATCCCGCCGCATCGACAACCAGCTCCGTGGCAGGTCCGCGCGCCAGGGCGACCCGGGGGAGACCCGGTTCTACCTGTCCATGCGTGACGACCTGATGACAAGGTTCGTCGGACAGACGATGGAGGCGCTGATGACCCGCCTCAACGTCCCCGACGACATGCCCATCGACTCGAAGATGGTCTCCAACGCCATCAAGGGGGCCCAGGCCCAGGTGGAGAACTCCAACTTCGAGATGCGCAAGAACGTGCTCAAGTACGACGAGGTCCTCAACGAACAGCGCAAGGTGATCTACGGCGAACGCCGGCAGATTCTTGAAGGTGAGAACGTCGAGCAGAACATCCGCAACATGCTCGACGACACCATCGCCGCCTACGTCGACGGTGCGACTGCCGAAGGCTATGTGGAGGAGTGGGATCTCGACGAGCTGTGGAAGGCTCTCGAGGCACTGTACGGGCCGGGGGTGGTCGCCCAGGACCTCATCGACGGCTCCGAGTACGGCAAGCCGGGAGAACTGTCCGCCTCACAGCTGCTCCAGGCACTCCAGGACGACGCCCACGCCCAGTACGACGAACTTGAGCAGGCGGTCGCAGCGATCGGCGGGGACGACCAGATGCGTCAGCTGGAACGCGGCGTCCTCCTCAACGTCGTCGACCAGAAGTGGCGCGAGCACCTCTATGAGATGGACTATCTCAAGGAGGGCATCGGACTGCGGGCCATGGCGCAGCGCGATCCGCTGGTCGAGTACCAGCGTGAAGGCGGGGACATGTTCCGCAGGATGAATGACGGCATCAAGGAGGAGACGGTGCGTCAGCTGTTCCTCATCCGTCGCCAGTACCAGGCGAACGCGGAGAAGAACAGTGCGGACGCCGCGACCTCCGGTGCCACACCGGCCTGAGATTCCGGGACCGAGATAGGAACCGGGAATCCCGGATCCGGTTCTCTGCCTGTACTCCACCGGTCCACTGTGGGACAGGTCCGCCACCCTCCGCGGGTGTACGGGTTCATACCAGGGTGACGCCCTCCACCCGCCACTTTGACCGGTGACGGGCCAGGTGGCCCACAACGGCACGGACACGGCCGTCCACTGCGGCACTCGCGGTGAACGACACCCTGCGCCGGTGTGAGGGGGGAAGACTCACACGCAGCAGCTGGGAGGCGACCCCCTGCCGGTGGTCGATGTCCAGTCTGATCCGGTTCCGGAGCTCGTCGATGACAGCCGGCGAGTAGGGTCCGCGCCGCAGTACACTGACCGGACGACGTCCGTCATAGGCCTCCAGCCAGCACTGCAGCAACCGTGCAATCTCCCTGGTGACGGCCTCACGGGCCTCGGGGCCGGGGCTGGACAGCACCCCGGTGACGTCCCTGCCGGGAGAGGAGGCGCTCGTGACAGCTTCCTGCCCGGGCGCTTCCTGCCCGGACACTGCCGCCGTCGCGTCACCGGGTGTGCCGGAACTGTCGCCGGATCCCCTGTGTGCCGCCGCCCCTCCTGCAGGACGGCGCAGGTACACCTTGCCCGGAACCGGTGCGGTACAGGCACCCGACCCGTTGACGTCTCCGTAAAGCCCTTCGGCGTCCCCCGCGTCCGCCGTCCCCTGTCTGTCCCCCGTGCCGTACGTGACGGCAGCAGAGGTCCTCCCCGAAATCCCCATGCGCCACATCCTAGACCGCGGACGGCGGGAAGGGGAGGGGGCGTGGCACAATACGGGGTATGCGAGCACTGATTGTGGACTACTGTGGCGTCCTTGACGGCGCGGAGGAGGACCGTCGGCGATGGCGCAAGGTCCTCACCGCCGCGAAGGAGGCCGGCTACGGCACGGCAATTCTCTCCAATGATCCGGGAGGTCCGGCTGCGGACCCGATCCGCAGCTGGCAGGAGGCCGGCTACGTGGACACCGTCGTCCTCTCCGGGGAGGTCGGGGTGGACAAGCCGGATCCCGGTATCTTCCGGATCACCGCGGACCGCCTCGACGTCCCGGTCAACGACTGCATCCTCATCGACGATTCCATCCTCAACATCAAGGGCGCCGTGGAGGCCGGACTCATCGGCGTCTACTACCAGCAGTTCGACCGCGCGATCGTGGAGATCACCGGTCTGCTCGGACTGGAAGGGAACTTCTGACCATGTCTGAGCAGCAGGGAACTGTCCGGGTGTATCTTCCCGCCACCTTCAGCATGCTCGGAGATCTCGCCCGGGACGGAAAGATCGCCGTTCCCTCCGGGGTGGGTTTCGCACTGACCCCGGCGCTGCGGGAGTTCTTCACCGCCGGCGATGACGAGGAGATCGAGTACCACGCTTTCCTCGAGGCTTCCCGGGCGTCCCTCCGGCTGCTCAGCGCGGGGGGTGAGGAGAAGTTCCCCCACCGGCGCGTGGTTGTGTCGGCGGACCTGCCCGCGGAGTCGGTCACGCCCGCGCCGGAGAAGGGGGATGCGGTTGTCGAGCTGTCACCCGCGGAACTGGAGGTCGGCCAGTTGGCGGCGGTCCATGTCGACGACAGCGGCAATGAGGCGGCGACCGCTGCTGCCGTGGAGGTCGTCGACGCAGCCGACCTGGGGGACGAGGACGCCGAGATCACGCTCGGCGACTGTGAGGACAACCTGATGAGCTGGTACGACGCCCGGGAACTCGGCGTCCTCGTCGAACTGCTCTAGAGCTCCCAGTCGTTGTTCGAACGCAGGGCCCCGAGCAGTGTCCTCACCGCGGTGACCCTTCTGGCACTGGCCCCGGTCAGACGGTCGAGCGCGCACTCCGGATCCGACGGGGGACCCAGGTGGGAACATCCGCGGGGACAGTCCGCGATGACGTCACGCAGGTCTTCGAATGCGTCGATGACCGTGTCCGGGTCGACGTGGGCCAGGCCGAAGCTCCGGATGCCGGGGGTGTCGACGATCCATCCGGGCTTTCCGGTGTCCGCGGGGTCGGGCAGGCGCAGAACCACGGACTGGGTCGAGGTGTGCCGGCCTTTCCCGACTCCGGAGACGGCCCCGGTGGCCCGGTCCGCGTCAGGTACGAGGCGGTTGACAAGCGTGGACTTTCCCACGCCGGAGTGCCCGATGAGAGCGGTGAGATGTCCACGGACCACCTCCTCCACGGGGTCGAGGGGGTCGTCGCGCCCGCAGACGATGACTTTCACGTCCAGGTCCGTGAACTCCGAGGCGAAGTCCGAGGGGTCGGCCAGATCCGATTTCGTCAGACACAGCACCGGGGTGAGGCCCCCGGCGTACGCTGCGATGAGAGCCCGTTCGACGAATCCGGAACGTGGCGGGGGATCTGCCACAGCAGTGACGATGAGAAGCTGGTCGGCGTTGGCGACCACGATCCGCTCGTAGGGGTCCGTGTCGTCGGCGGTACGGCGGAGGACGGTCCTGCGTTCCTCGAGGCGGACGATACGGGCAAGGGTCCCGTCACGGCCCGACGTGTCGCCGACGACGGCGACCCTGTCCCCGACGACGACGGGGGTGCGTCCCAGTTCGCGGGCACGCATACATATCGCGGGGGGAGTGTCCGGTGCAGCGCCGTCGAGTACCACCCCCCAACGTCCGCGGTCCTTCGTCACGACCATGCCTGTCTCGGCGTCCCGGTGGGTGGGCCTGTCTTTGGTCCTGGGCCGTGACCCGCGGCCCGGACGGACCTTGACGTCAGATTCGTCGTAACGCCGTCTCGCCATCAGGCGCTACACCCCCACCATCTGCGACCAACGCTGTTCGAAGTCCGGCAGTGTCTTGCTGGTGGTGGAGATGTCCTCGACCCTGACCCCCTCGGTGACCAGCCCGAGGATCGCCCCGGCGGTGGCCATCCTGTGGTCGGCGTAGGTGTGCCACAGTCCTCCGTGCAGCGGTGCAGGGTCGATGACCAGGCCGTCGTCGGTCTGGGTCACTCCGCATCCCAGGTTCGTCAGCTCGCTCTCCAGCGCAGTCAGACGGTCGGTCTCGTGTCCGCGCAGATGGGCGATCCCGTACAGGTGGCTGCGACCGTGTGCCAGCGCACAGAGAGCGGCCACGGTGGGCGTGAGCTCTCCGATGTCGTGCATGTCCCAGGTGATGCCGTTGAGGCGTCCACCTTCGTCACCGCGGACCACGAGACAGCCGGTGTGGGTCTCATGTTCCACGGACACCCCCATGTCGGCGAGGACAGTGCGGAACTGGTCACCGGCCTGGGTCGTGGTCACCGGCCAGTCGCGGACCCGCACCTCACCGCCTGTGACCGCCGCCGCGGCGAGGAACGGGGCAGCGTTGGACAGGTCCGGTTCCACCGACCAGTGACGTCCCCGGACGGGCCCGGGCCGGACAGTCCACCTGTTGAAGCTCACGTCCACCTCCACGCCGGCCTCCCGCAGCATCTCCACGGTCATCTCGATGTGCGGCTGACTCGGCACGGCCGGGCCGACATGGACGACGGTGACACCCTCGTCGAAGCGTGGGGCGGCGAGAAGAAGCCCTGAGACGAACTGTGACGATTCCGAGGCGTCGATCCGGACTTCACCGCCGTGGACCCTGCCTTCGCCCACGACCGCGAACGGCAGCGGTGAACTTCCGTCCCCGGATTCGATGATCTTGACCCCCAGAGCCCTCAGCGACGCCAGGGTGGTGCCCATGGGACGCGACCGTGCCTCACGGTCGCCCTGGAACCACACTTCTCCGTGCGCCAGGGCGGCGACCGCGGGGAGGAACCTGAGCACGGTACCGGCCAGCCCGCACCGGACCTCGCCGCCGTGCAGTTCGCCCGGGGTGACGATGACATTGTCCCCGTCGTTGACGACGGTGGCCCCCAGAGTGCGCAGGGCGTCCGCCATCAGCAGGGTGTCCCTGCTGCGCAGGGCGCCGGTGATCACCGAGGGTGCGTCCGCGAGTGCGGAAAGGAGCAGGGCACGGTTCGTGATCGACTTGGAACCGGGGACGGACACGGTGGCGGTGACGGGGGACGGGGCGAAAGGTGCGGCCCACGGTGTTGCACTCATGGTCTCCAGTGTTCCATGACCCCGCCCGTGGAGCCACGGCCGGGTGAGACACAGGCGGAGGCTCACGGCGGGAATGCCGGCAGGGACCGTGCGGGGCACAGGTCCGGTTCACAGGACAGACCGGGGCAGGACGCGTAGTTTGGCCGGTATGTGCGGCCGTTACGTCCTGTTCAGCTCCACCGAGACACTGGTCTCCGCCCTGACGACGCGACTGGGCGAACAGGTGCACCCGGTAGCGTCCGGCGGCGGCAGCGGCGGGCATATCATCGGACCCAGCTGGAACACTGCCCCGACCCACCGGATCCTCGTCGTCCGCAGGTTCAGGGGAAAGCTCATGCTGGGACCCGCTGTCTGGGGCTACCGGGCGCCGTGGAGTCCGGGCAGGGTTCTGTTCAACGCCCGCGGTGAGACCGCCTTCGACAAGGCGTCCTTCCGCGGGTCCGAACCGGCCCTGGTCGTCATGGACGGATGGTACGAGTGGTACGTGGACGGAGCAGGGGCGAAGACCCCGTACCTGGTCGTCGGGGACGGCGTCCTCACGGTGGCGGGGCTCGTCCGGCCCGACGGGGAGGGGAACCTGCGGTCGACCGTGGTCACCTCACGGTCGGTCGAACCGGTGGCCTGGCTGCACGACCGGATGCCGCGGCTGCTCTCCGGGGGGCAGGACGGGGGCGAGGCACTGCACTGGCTCGACGGGGACGGGCCCTCACTGCGCGCGCTGGCGTCCTCCCCTCCGGGTGGTCCGGACACTGCCGCACTGCAGGCCAGGGAGGTCGACCGTCGGGTAGGTGATGTCTCGGTGAACGGCCCCGAGCTTCTCCGCGATGTCGCCGGAGGCCGGCCCGGGGATATCATGGGGGAATAAGGCCGTTCACGTGAACCGTTGACTCCGGTGGAACGGCACAGACCGCCGACGATGCAGAGGAGCCATGGGCAATACCGTGAAGCGCACGGACGACAGCGACGAGCAGCTGCTCGCCCGCTTTGAGGCGGACGCGCTGCCCCTGCTGGACCAGCTGTACGGTGCCGCACTCGGTATGACACGGAACCCTGCGGACGCCCAGGACCTGGTCCAGGACACCTACATGAAGGCCTACCAGGCCTTCGGGTCCTACCGTCCGGGGACGAACCTCAAGGCGTGGATGTACCGGATCCTGACGAACACCTACATCAACGAATACCGCAAGGCCCAGCGTCGTCCCAGGGAAACCTCCGACGAGGAGGTCACCGACTGGCAGCTGGCGGATGTGGCTTCCCACGATTCGACGGGACTGCGTTCCGCCGAGATCGAGGCACTGCAGCGCATCCCCGACAACAGGATCCGTGACGCCCTCATGGAACTCTCCGACGACTACCGCATGGTCGTGTACTACGCGGATGTCGAAGGCCTCCCGTACAAGGAGATCGCCGAAATCATGGGAACCCCCATCGGGACGGTGATGAGCCGGCTGCACCGCGGGCGCAGACAGCTGCGCACCCGCCTCAAGGATGTCGCCGCGGAGCAGGGTATCGGACTGGACTCGACGGAACCTGCGAAGAAGACCGCAGCGAAGACGAAAGCGTGAGATGACGATGACTGACAACCAGAGGAAGTTCCACTCCGACTGCGACGACCTCGTTGACGTTCTCTACGAGTACGTGGACGGCGGGTGCGACGAGAGCCTGCGGGCACGGTTGGCCGCACATGTCGAGAACTGTCCGACGTGTCTGGAACAGCTGGGTATAGAACAGCAGGTCCGTCAGCTGCTCCGTGCCAGGTGCTGCAACTCGGCCCCGGAGGATCTGCGGGGCCGGATCGTCACCGCACTGCGGTCGACCACGGTCCGGAGGACAGTCGGTTCGGGGGACAGCGCCACGGTGACCGAGGTGACCGAGGTGACCGCGTCCGTCAGGCGGGTGCACTTCGACCGCGGCTGAGACTGGGCGGGAGCGGTCCGGAATGACGGGGGACCGGTGGAGCGGAGGTACCGCAGCCGGTGACGCCGGAGGCCCGTCCGGAGAATCTGAATTCTCCGGACGGGCCTCCGTCCTGTCTGTCGCCTCAGGCGTTCGGGCGCTTACCGTGGTTGGCGCCCTTCTTGCGACGGTCCTTACGCTTACGGCCACGCTTGCTCATGGTCACTCCTCAGATATGTCGACGGGTTTCCCCGAAAACAATCTCGGGGTTTGCAACTTCGCCAGTCTACCGAGGCGTGTCAGCGGAGTGGAAATCCCCCCGGTGCTGGCGCTGTTCCCCGGCAGTCCGTGCCTGTCAGACGGTGGCGCGGGTCCTGGTGCGGCCGCGGTTGTTACGGCGCTTGAGGGCGCGGCGCTCGTCCTCACTCATGCCGCCCCACACGCCGGCGTCCTGTCCGGACGAGATCGCCCAGGCCAGGCAGTCGTGGGTGACGGGGCACTTGTTGCAGACGAGCTTGGCTTTGGCGATCTGAGCGAGGGCAGGGCCGGAGTTGCCGACCGGGAAGAAAAGCTCGGGGTCTTCGCTGCGACAGATTGCCTGGTGACGCCAGTCCATGATGATCTTCTCCTTGAAAGGTAGTCGGTGTCTGCGGAAATGCAGGACAACTGCAGTCAGGACAGGGTGGTGGCCCCGGGCGCGGATGAACGCGCCCGGACCACACAGTGACCGGTCCGGGTCGTCGGGTGTGAACGGAAGAGAAGCGAAGCGGGGGCGGTTGTGGAAGTCACCCCGGCTGTCGCCGGATAGCGGAGGGAGCGTGACCCCGGTGATTAACCGGTGTGTAACCTGCAGGCCCTCTCGCTGTTACGAGATAGATAATGGCACGGAACCGACGGCTCCGCTAGGGGTGAGCGAAAAAGAGTGGGGCATGTCACAGTAGTTCGATTTGGTTCTTCGGGTAAGGCTCGACTAATAGACCGACCTGTTCGCGATTGCAGACTCGTGGACTCCTGGACTCCTGTCCTACCGGCCGACGTGCCCGACAGGTCGACGTGTCCGTCGGGGGCGTGCTCCGTCCGGACCGGGGACGCGGACGCTAGGATCGGTGACCATGAGTGCCCGTGGCCGCCGAGAGCAGAACAGTGCCGGAGAATCCCGTCCCCTCGTCCTTCCACCGAGCGTCCGCTACGCCGGATGGCTCGGAATCATCGAGGGGGCGGTCGGCCTGGCGGTGGCCGTTGTCATGATCGTCCGGGAACTCAACGGCTTCCACGACGAGGGAGCGAAGATCAGCGGCTACGGCACAGCGCTGTGGTTCATCATCTTCGGTGGGGTGGTCGCTGTCGCCGGTTGGTTCCTCAAGGACGGCAGACGGTGGGGCAGGGGGCCGGTGGCGATGGTCAGCATGATACTCGTGCTCGTGTCCTACTACATGTTCACCTCGGGGCGTCCTGAGCTCGGTGTTCCCACTGTCCTGGTGGGACTGGTGGGTCTCGCACTGTTGTTCAACCCGTCCGCCGTGGAGTGGGCGGCCCGCCGCTACGGCGACTGAGAGGCTGTGTCCGGCCCGGGTTCGCTCCGGCGGCCGGGACAGGAACGGCGCGCGACGGCCGGGACAGGAACGGCGCGCGACGGAGTCGGCGTGGCCGGGGGTCAGCCGCGGTCGCTGAGCCCGACCACGGTGTCGCCGCGCTGTTCGACGACCGTCTCCCCCTGGACGCGTAACGTCACCGGACCGCTCCAGTCGCCACGGTCCACGGGTATCACCCGCTCGATGTGTCCGTCGCTCCAGTCCACCACGGCCACTCCTGCCCGGACAGGCAGGAGAAGACGTCCTCCCATCGCAGCCCCGGTGCCCAGGGCAGGCACCGAGAACTTCGGGGCCAGGTCGGAGGGGCCGAAAGCTGTGACCCGTTCCCCGTCGAACCAGGTCATGTGGTGGGGGAGATCCGCCGTCTGCGGGATGAACAGGGACGGTTCCGCGGTACCGGCGACAGCACCGCCGGAGGACGCCGCCCGCGCCTCCGGCGACAGTACCGGGGCAGGCTCCGTGGGATACTCCCGGTACGTCCCGTCGGTGCGCAGAACCTGGAAGCGGTTGCCCGATCCGTCATCCGGGACGTAGATGACCACGGCGTCCTGACTGACGGCGACGAGCTCGGAACCTGCCGGCACCGTGAAGTCGTGGACCGTCTCCGGCTCGGAGGAGTCCTCCGGATCAGCGCCGAGAAGACTGACACGGCGCTCACCGTCGGCGTCGTCCGGACACTGCACCGCCACGGCCAGATTCTCCTTACGAGTCAGTGACGAGGTGAAGGTGCATCCGTCGGTCGGCTGGTCCCCGGGGTTGACCGGGATCTCCTGGTGTCCGACCTCCACGGTCCGTACAAGATCTGACCTCCACAGCTCCACACGGTCACTGCTGAGCACCCCGATGTGGTCCAGGGAACGGAAGAGGCGGACGTCGGAGTCGGCGAGGGCTGAACGGGTGTCCTCGTAGACGCCCGTGCCTACGCTGAAACTCGTGGCCTCGCCGCACCCCTTGGGCCCACGGTAGACCGCGACCACCCGGGACCAGCCGCCGGAGACACCGCACAGTTCCCGGTCCCGTGAGTAGGACCACACCTCGTGTCCGTCAGCGGCGTCGACGACGGAGACTCTCCCGGCACCGGTGAGCACCACTGCGCCGTCCAACGTCAGCGGTTCCGGTGAGACACCGGAGTCGGTCGAGGCTCTCCACACCTCTGTCAGTGATGAAGGAGGTGCAACGGTGCCGGAGGTCGAAGGGGCCACGGCGTCACCGGGTGCCGCGGTGGAGTGCGCGGTACCGCGGGCGTCGGACAGTATCCAGGTACCTACCACGACCAGCAGGACCACGACGACGATCAGCGCGGTGACGGTGAGATCGGTACGGCTGCGGCGCTCCGGAGAGGGGAGGACGGAACGGCGGCTCACCTGGGCGCCCCCGGTGAGCGGCGGGCAGGACGCCGGCGGGCTCTTTTACACACCGCGGTGTGTATAAGAGAAAGGGAAAGGACAGCAGGGCTCGCCACCCTGGTGGACTACCTGCGTGGGGGAGGGGACGCGGAATCGGTCAGGGTCGCGACCGCGTCGAAGGAAGCGGCGACCGACCTGCGCGCCGGACTCACCGAGCTGTCTCTTATGCACAGCTCGGGCGCTCCCTGCGCGCGGGTGCGGTGGCCGCCCCTGAGCCGTGGACCCGCAGAGGCCGTCCGACCCGGTCGGTCACACTGTCCGGAAGGTTGAACTCCGCGAGAAACTCAGGGGAGGTGGAGAACCACCGCGGAGGATCGGGGAAGCCGAGGCCGAGGGTGTCGTCGATGGCCTGCCACCGGGTCAGGTCGTCCCAGTCGACCAGGGTCACCGCCACGCCGGAGTGGCCGGCCCGTCCGGTGCGGCCGATCCGGTGGACGTAGGTCTTGTCGTCCTCGGGTACCTGGTAGTTGATGACATGGGTGACATCCTCGACGTCGATGCCCCTGGCAGCCACGTCGGTGGCGACCATGATGTCGACCGAACCGTCCCGGAAAGCCTCCAGGGACCGCTCCCTGTCGTTCTGTCTCATGTCCCCGTGGACGGCCCCGACGCGGAAGCCGAGCCCCGCGAGATTCTCGGCGACAGTCGCGGCGGTGCGCTTGGTGCGGGTGAACACGATGGTCCGGCCGCGGCCCGGGGTCTGCAGGATCCTGGCGAGGACGCTGAGCCGGTCGAGACGGTGTGACTGGAGGACAATCTGCCTGGTCGTGGCATGGGTGGCACGGGTGGAGGAGTTGTCCGCCCTCACCCTGACGGGCCGGTTCATGAAACTCCTCGTGAGAGCGACGACCGGGCCGGGCATCGTGGCCGAGAAGAGCATGGTCTGGCGGTGAGGGGAGGTCTGTGCCATGATCGCCGTGACGTCGTCGAGAAAGCCCTGGTCCAGCATCTCGTCCGCCTCGTCGAGGACGAGAACCTCCACATGGGACAGGTCGAGAATCTTCTGCCGGGACAGGTCGAGAAGACGTCCCGGCGTCCCGACGACCACATCTGTGCCGGCGGCAAGGGCGGTGGCCTGCTTCTCGAAAGGGACGCCGCCGTAGACGGCGGTGACGCGGAACGGTCGTACGTCACCCCCGGTACCTCCCCCGTTGCCTTTGCCGTCACTCTTGCCGTCGCTTTTCAGGGGCGACGCCGGTGCGGTGAGGTGGACGGCGGCTGCGGAGAGATCCTCGGTGACCTGGAGACAGAGCTCCCTGGTGGGCACCACGACCAGTCCACGGACCGTGCCGTCGAGGTCGGTGACGTCAGCGTCGTCGAAGAGGCGGTCGAGCACCGGGATCCCGTACCCGAGGGTCTTTCCCATACCCGTCCTGGCCTGTCCGATCAGGTCCTTGCCCGTCAGTGCGAGGGGGAGGGTCCTCTCCTGGATGGCGAACGCCCGGTCGATGCCCTGTTCACCGAGGGCGTCCACGATCTCCGCGGCGACGCCGAGGCTCCGGAACGTCGGTCGGGTGCTGTCCACTGCCACCATCCTCAAGTTGTCGTTGGCGCTATGATGGTCAACGTTACAGCGCCGGTCGGCCCGGGAGGCCACCGGCGCTCACCAGAGCCCGTCGGTGTCCGTCACTGCGGGACCATTTCGTCGAAAGGTGTGGTCTGCCCACATGGATATCAAGGTCGGCTTCGTCGCCTCCCCGCGGGACATCGTCATCAACTCGAAGGAGGACCGGGAGGCGCTGATCGACAGGGTCGGGAAGTTCCTCGCCGGTGACTCCGGCACCCTCAGCCTCGAGGACAGCAAGGGCGCGGTCGTGATCCTCGTCCGCGACCAGGTGGCCTTCATCGAGGTGGGCGCCTCGACCGCCCGCGCCGTCGGCTTCATCTGACAGGTACGGAGAGTAACGAGGGGATGCGGGGCGCCTGCACACAGTGACGCACAGGAACGAAGGTGGCCGGACGAGGGTCACCGACCCTTCCGGAAGCCGTGACAGCCGTCCCGCCTACTCCGGTGGGTCCGCGCGCCCCGGCGACGGGGAATTACGGGGACAGAGTGGTCGGAGACCTCCGACTGCAGCGGTCTACCGTCGCCGACGCTGGATCGCGGTGGGGGCGCTCATCGTCGTCCTGGTCACTGTCGGGGTGCTCGTCGACGTGTTCACCGGTGGTTCCTCCCCGGACAGCGGTGACCGGCAGGATGTCGTGGCGTCCTCCCCTGCGGGTGAGGACGCCGCGCCCCAGGACGCGGCATCGGCGGGGCCGCTGGCCGGCGCACCTGTCTCCCATTTGATCGATAAAATAAGAAACCCCCATGTAAGAAGCGAAAAAATGCTGGCCGGCGCACCTGTCTCGGACACGGTCGGCGAACTGCCGCCGGGCGGTGACTACACCCGCAGCGGAGCCGGAAGATGGCACGGTGTCGGGACCCCGGGCGCCGTCGCGGGGGACCCCGGCAGGGCAGGTGTGCGGACAGTGACCTATGTCGTGGAGGTCGAGGACGGCACCGACACCTCCTCCTTCGGAGGAGGCGACGCCTTCGCCTCCATGGTCGACGCCACCCTCGCAGACCCACGGTCATGGACAGCGGAGACCGATGACCCTGTCGTCTTCCGGCATGTGAGCGTCTCCGACGCCGGTGCCCCCGACCTGAGGATCCGCCTGACCACCCCCGAGACGACCAGAACCCTGTGCGGCGGAGAGATCAGGCTCGAGACCAGCTGTTTCGTCGGCGGTGGCGACGCTTCCGGAGAGATGTCCGGTGCCGCGGGGGAGGGAAGGGTGATCATCAATCTCGCGCGCTGGGTGCGGGGTGCTCTGCCGTTCCAGGGTGACGTCGGTTCCTACCGGCAGTATGTCGTCAACCACGAGGTGGGTCACGGACTCGGCCATGCGGCGCACCGGCCGTGCCCCGCCGACGGTGACCTGGCCCCGGTGATGATGCAGCAGACTCTGAGTCTGGCGAACCGCGACCTGGCGGAACTCGACGCCGGATCGGAGTACACCGATGACGCCGGCGACATTGACGCGGTGTGCCGGGCCAACCCGTGGCCCCGTCCCGACGGCGGCACCGCCTCCTCCCACTAGAGTGGTCCGCATGGCTGACACGACCCGCGACAGCGGCACCCGCGGTGGTGACCGCACCCCGGCAGGTGCGCCGACGGAGGGAGTCCGGGGTGCCTTTCAGGTGGGGTATTCGACTCCCGTCCGGCTCGGCGACGCCTGGGGGGACGGTTGGAGGTGCGACCACGTCGTCCTCACCCCGGTGTCCGACCCCGCACGGGCGACCTGGGTCGCACAGGTCATGGACAGGATCCGGCCGGCCGGGGTCAGTGTGCCCCGCCCGCTGAGGTCAACGGACGGACGCTATTCGGTGGGGGGCTGGACCGCCCGCTCTTTCGTCTCCGGACACCGCGCCCCCCGGTTCGACGAGGTGGCTGCGGCAGCTCTGAGCCTCAACGCGGCCCTGTCGGGGGAGCAGCGGCCGCCCTTCCTCGGCCCTGACAGGGTCACCCCGGAGCGGGGGGAGGAGCTCGTCGACGGTGACCTTTTCGCCGTCGCGGATGAGGCGGCCTGGTCCGACGATCCCGCCGGGCTGCTCGCTCCGGTCATGGATCCGGAGGCGGTGCCACGCGACGATGTCGCCGCGGCGATGGAGAAAGCGGCCGGCCTGCTTCCCCTGCGCGCGGACGTGAGTTCCGCCGACCAGCTCGTCCACGGGGATGTGCTGGGATGCACCGTCTTCGACGGCTATGCGGATCCGGCGGTGGTGGACCTGGTTCCCGTGTGGCGTCCGGCGGCATGGTCCGTGGCCCTTCTGGTGGTGGACGCCGTGGCCTGGGCCAATGCCGAGGATGAGCTGTTCGACAGGTGGAGCCACCTGCCGGATTTCAATCAGCTGCTGCTCCGGGCGGTGATTTACCGTCTGTTTGTCCACGCGGTGCTTCCGGACAGCCGGCCGGAGGCCTGGCCCGGACTCGAACGTGTGAGCGATATTGTGGCGGTGCGGGTGACCGGCCGGTCCGGTCGTGAGGGCAGTATGGATGCCGGCAGCGAAGATACGGACGACGGTGCAGCCGGTCCCGCCGCCACCGGTGTCACCGGTGTCACCGGTGTCACCGGTGCCGGGGAACACCCGGACGACCCGTCGGACACAGGAATCACGGCAGGCACGGCAGGCACGGCTGGTACGGACGGACAGGGCGGTTCGGAAGACACGCACACCGGACAGCAGACAGGGGCAGACAGTGACAGACGCGCGGGAAACATCGACTGGAAGGGATACCCGGATGCCGGGTCGTCCGAGTGACGCCCTTCCGTCAGGTGACGGACTGAACTCCGACCGGGCAGCCGCGATGGCGGACGCCAGCCTGCGCAGGAGAATCGGGTCAGCCGACAGCGTGCGGGTCAGGCTCGACCCCGGCGGCCCGGACGGGGCGGTGACTTCCGGTACCCGGGTGTGGAACGGGCTGGCGGGGGCACTGGTCGTCGACGACGACAGGGTGGACCGCGACCGGGCGTACGCGGTCCTCGGAGGACCGGGGACCGGCAAGACGTCACTGCTGCTCGACACCCTGGTGAACTACCTGCGTGGTGGAGGGGACCCGGAATCGGTCATGGTGGTGACCCCGTCGAAGGAATCGGCGACCGATCTGCGCGCCAGACTCACCGAGATGCTGCGGGACGATCCCGGGTACGCGGCCACCGGCACCCCGGTCCGCTCAGTGCACTCCTGGGCTTTCGCGCTGCTCCGCTCGGTCGCCGCCCGCCGTGGGGATCCTCTCCCCAGGTTGATGACGGGCGCCGACCATGACCTGATGGTGCGGGCCCTGCTCCGCGGCAACGCCGAGGACGGCAGCGGGTCCTGGCCGGAACGCATGCGTCCGGCACTCGGCCTGGTCGGATTCGCAAGGCAGCTGCGTGACCTGCTGCTGCGTGCGGAAGAGCGCGGTATAGGGCCCGACGAGCTGTCAGAACTGGGCCGGCGCCACGACATGGACATGTGGGTGGCGGCAGGAGACTTCCTGAGGGAGAGCCGTCAGGTGGGCAGGCTGTCGGGGGCCCGGGCACTCAACGCCTCGGAACTGCTGCACCGTGTCCTCGCGGAGTTCGACGGTTCCGCGGAAGGCCGGTCCGTGCTGGAGAAGCAGCGTTCCAGGATCCGTCTCCTGCTCGTCGATGACGCACACAACCTTGACCCGGCGTCCGCCAGGCTGCTCGACATGCTCACCGTCCCCGGCGCCCGTACCCTCGTCGCCGGTGACGCCGACCAGTGCGTCTTCCACTTCCGGGGCGCTGACGAGGAGTATCTCACCGGGATCGCCGCCGATCCGGACCACCGGGTGGTCCTGTCACGGTCCCGGCGACTCGGCCCGTCGGCTGTCACCGCGGTCAACCGGCTCACCCGGCTTCTGCCGCCGTCCGGAACCAGGATCCCGGTACGCGCCGCAGAGAACGGGGACGGGGATGCCGGGCAGGGAGGGCCGGTGCCTGACCTGACCGTCTGCAGGGCGCCCTCGGCCACTGCGGAACGCCTCACCGTCGCCGATGCCGTCCGCCGTGCCCATGTGAGCGACAGGGTGGCCTGGGACCGTATCGCTGTGGTGGTCCGTACTGTCGGACAGATCCCCCCGCTGCGACGTACCCTGCTCAGCCACGGCGTGCCGGTGAAGGTCGACCCCACCAGTGTGGTGCTCGCCGAACAGCCTCTCGTGGCGTCCCTGCTCCTCGCCGTAGAGGCGCTGACTCGTCCCCTTACGGTGGCGGAACTCCGACAGCTGGTGGAGAGCCCGGTCGGGGGAGCAGACCCGGTGATGCTCCGCCGGCTGGAGAGGGCGGTGGCACCGATCGTCGCAGGCAGCGGCACCGGGGCGATGGAAGCCGTCGCACTGCTGGTCACGGGGCGTGCCACCGACAGTCAGCGTGAGACGTGGTCCCGTGTCCTGGGCCCGCGGGAAAGGGACCTGCTCGACCGTGTCACCGGGGTCATCACGGCCGGGAGGGAGGCTGTCGATGCCGGCGGGTCGGTCGAGGCGGTGCTCTGGGCGGTGTGGCAGGCCACCGGACTGTCCACGCGTCTGCAGACCAGGGCGTTGCGCGGGGGCACGCTCGGATCCCAGGCGGACCGGGACCTGGACGCCGTGATGAGCCTGTTCGACCTGGCCGGAGACCTTGTCGAACGGACACCTGCGGTGAGCCTGGAGACCTTCCTTGACGGCGTCCGGGCACAGGAGCTCCCCACCGGCACCCGTGACCGTCGCGGAGTCCGTCCGGACGCCGTGGAGATCCTCCCCGCCCACGCCGCCGCAGGAAGGGAATGGGAGGTGGTCGTGGTCAGCGGCGTCCAGGAAGACACCTGGCCGGCCGGCCCCACCGTAGGAGGACTGTTCGGACAGCAGGAACTCGTCGACCTGGTTGACCGGGGAATTGAGCCGGGGACCCTGGTGTCCCGGGCCGCGCCCGCCCTGGCGGAGGAGCGCCGGCTCTTCCTTCTCGCCGTGTCCCGGGCGACGCGGAGGACCCTCGTCACCGCGGTGGAGTCGACCGGCGACGATGCCTCCGTTCCCTCCCGCTTCCTCGACGAAGTCAGAAACCACATGCAGGTCGCGACCCCCGGCGTCGGGGAAGTGGAGGACGCCGACGACCCCTGTCAGCCGCAACCCCATCCCGCTGAAGCCGTGTCCGGCACCCTCCCCCGGGTGCTGGCGATGGAACCCCTCGTCGCCGAGCTGCGGGACGCCGTGTGTGACCCCTCCAGGGACCCGGAGGAACGCCGTGCCGCGGCACGCAATCTCGCTGTCCTGGCCGACGCCGGCGTCTACGGGGCGGCACCCGGTGAGTGGTGGGGGACAGCGGAACCCTCGTCGACCGGGCCGGCGGTCGCCCACCGCAGGGGCGATGCCGGACCGACCCTGAGGATCAGTCCCACGACCCTGGAGAGCCTGGGCGTCACCCGGGGCAGCGCCGTCGACGGGTCCACAGGATCTGCGGGGCAGACGACCTCCCCGACGTCGACAGGCTGCGACCTGGCGACCTTCTTCGACAGCCTGAGGAGGGTCCCCGCCACCCAGGCGATGAAAGTGGGCACCCTCATCCACGCCCTCGCCGAAGGTTTCGCACGGGGGCTGACAGAACAGGAGGCCCGGGACTTCGTCAGCCAGGTCGTCCCATGGATCATCGACGGTCCCGCATGGACCGCAGGACCACTCGTGGAGAGCTGCCTCGATGGTGTCGAACGGCTGCACCGGTGGCTTCTCGAGCGGGAAGGAAACGGACGGACAGTGGAAGTGGAGAAGAAGCTGGAGCAGATGATAGGTCACACTCCGGAAGGCCTGCCGGTGATCCTGACGGGCCGGGCAGACAGACTGGAGACAGCAGCCGACGGGGCGACCACCGTGGTGGACTTCAAGACAGGGAAGACGGCGAAAACTGCGCAGCAGGCCGAAGACAGTGCACAGCTGGCGTCCTACCAGCTCCTCGTGGACATGGAGGACGGCCGCCGCACCGACGGTGCGATGCTCGTCTACCCGCGCGTGGAGACGGCGTCAGTGAAGACCCTGGGTCAGGGGATTCTCAGCGCCGACGACCTCGAGGCGTTTCGCAGGACCGCCCTGGCCACGGCGGCGAGAATCGCAGGACCGGGATTCCGGGCCACGGACAGTTGCGCGGGTACGGAGTACGCCTGCCTCTGCCCTGCCTGCCGGGCCGGGGAGCAGGTGGTCTG
Source organism: Corynebacterium provencense (assembly GCA_900049755.1). Lineage (GTDB taxonomy): Bacteria > Actinomycetota > Actinomycetes > Mycobacteriales > Mycobacteriaceae > Corynebacterium > Corynebacterium neomassiliense. Next base: position 537,498 of record LT160592.1, on the reverse strand, counting down.
ACATGGACACCATCGATCCCCTCGAACTGTCACAACGGTGGCTGCGGCAGGAGTTCCCGCCCACGGACCAGCAGGCCGCCGTCATCGGTGCCCCCGCCGGGCCCGTGCTCGTCGTCGCAGGAGCCGGCGCGGGCAAGACCGAGACCATGGCGGCCAGGGTCGTCTGGCTCGTGGCCAACGGGCTGGTACTGCCGGAACAGGTGCTCGGCCTGACCTTCACCCGCAAGGCCGCCCGGGAACTCGGGGTCCGGATCCGCTCCAGACTGCAGTCCCTGGCGTCATCAGGACTCGCGGACGCGCTCGACGTCGACGACCCGCGGCGCCGCGCACTGCAGACCGTCACTCCGACCGTGTCCACCTACGACTCCTACGCCGGTGACATCGTCCGGGAGTACGGACTGCTGCTGCCCACCGAACCGGGAGGCAGGATCATCTCGGACACCGAACGGTGGATGATCGCCCGGGACGTCGTCATGGAACGTCCGACCGGCTTCACCACGCACCGTTCCGTCCCCACCATCATCGACGACATGCTGGAGCTCAACGACGGCATGGACAATCACCTGGTGACCCGTGAGGAGGTCATCGAGGAGTGCCGGGCGACCGCCGCGGAGATCGACGGGCTGCCCCACCGTGACGGCAAAGTGCTCAAAGGGGTCGAGTCCACCCTGCAGTCCGTCGGTGACGCCCTGGCCTACCGGCTGGAACTCCTCGACGTCGTCGCCGACTACCGGGCCCGGCTCTCGGACCGTGACCTGATGACCTTCGGGCAGCAGATGTCCGTCGCCGCCGAGGTCGTCGCCGCCCACCCCGAGGTCGGTGCCGCCCAACGGCGACGGTTCCGCGTCATCATGCTCGACGAATACCAGGACACAGGCCACGCCCAGCGGATACTGCTGCGCGGACTGTTCGGAGGCGGGGTGGACCCGGAGCTCACCGTCACGGCCGTCGGAGACCCCATGCAGTCGATCTACGGGTTCAGGGGAGCGACGGCGGCGAACCTCACACACTTCCAGACGGACTTCCCGGCCAGACCCGCGGACCCGGAGACGGGGGCAGGGCCGGTACCGGCACCGCGACTGGAACTGACCACCTCGTGGCGTAACCCCGCCCGGGTCCTGGACCTGGCCAACACCGTGTCACGGTGGTCCCTGTCGGCGGCAGGCCCGGCCGGAGCACGAACCGTCTCACCGCTGGAGTCCCGGCCCGGCGCCGGGACCGGTGACGTCGCGGCGGCATGGTTCGACACCCGCGAAGAGGAACTGGAGTGGCTCGCCGACCAACTGGCGGAGCGTTACCACCACCGGGATGCCGGGGAACCGTTCTCCGCAGCGGTACTGCTGCGCAAGAACGCCGAGGCACGACCGATCCACGACCTCCTCGTAGAACGTGGTGTGCCGGTGGACATGACCGCCGGACCGGGCCTGCTGGAGGTGCCCGAGGTCGCCGACGTGTACGCCACCCTCAGAGTGCTCGTCGACCCGTCCGACGACATCGCACTGCTCCGGCTTCTCACCGGGGTCCGGTGGAACATCGGTGCGGCCGACCTGCAGGCGCTGGCACGTCGGGTCGACCAACTGTCGCGTCGCGACCGGACGGCAGACGTGGACACCGGTTCCACCACCGGTGACGGTGACCTCACCGGGCTCAGCGCACTGGTCGCCGCCCGGCCGGACGATTCTGCGGCGGCAGCGGGTGTCCGCCGCAGACTCGCGGACATCGACCGGGACTCCGCCCGGGTCCCTGTGGGGCTTGCGGAGGCACTCGCGGACCTCCGCGGCCTCGAGAACTTCGGCATGTCCGCCGAGGGGATACGTCGACTCGGCGAGCTGGGCAGGGAACTGCGGTTCCTCCGCCTGCAGTCCCTCGGGAAACCGTTGACGGACCTGGTCGCGGACATCGAGCAGATGACCGGGGTCCGGACCGAGGTACTCACCCGTTACCACCGGGACCGGAGCAGCTCCATCGGGACCAGTCACCTCGACCGCTTCGCCGAGGTGGTCCGTTCCTTCTCTGAGCTCAGCGCGGCGTCCCCGGGTGCCCTGGTCGACTACCTCCGGTCGGCGGAGGAGAGGGAGAAAGGACTTGAGGCCGGTGAAGTGGAGAAGCGCAGCGACTGCGTACAACTCCTCACCGTCCACAAAGCGAAAGGACTTGAATGGGACATCGTGGCTGTCCCCCACGCCACCAGAGCCACCTACGCGGACGCGGTGAAGAGACCGACTGTCCACCTGTGGACCCGCAACGCCGAAATCCTGCCGTCCGGGCTGCGAGGTGACGCCACCGATGACCCGGACGACCTGACAGGGATGCCGGTCCTGGACCTGTCCGACGTGGTCGACCGCAGAGGTGTGGTAGAAGCCGAGGACAGGTTCAGGACAGCTCTCGGGACACATGCCGCAAGGGAGGACGACCGCCTCTTCTACGTGGCGGTGACCCGGGCCCAGAAGTGTCTGCTGGTCTCCGGCGCAGCCTTCAACAATGACGCGAAGAAACCGGTGGACCCGTCGGTGGCCCTCACCCTCATCCGTGACCGCCTGGCGGCCACCGCACCACAGTGCATCGTCACCTGGTCGCAGCTGGGGATGGTGTACTCGAAGACCGAGCTGAAGAGGCTTGCGAAGGCGGAGGAGGACGGCGCCCTGCGCCGTCGTGAGGACGCCGTGATGGTTCCGGCGGAACCTGCGGCCCGCAACGACCTGGTCGAGGCCTACACGCGGAGCATGCCGGAGCACCTTCCGACACCGTGGCCGCGCCCCACCCTCACCGAAAGGCTGCCCGGGGTGGCCGACGGCGCAGCCATGGTCCGCGACGCGCTGTCCCTCCTCCCGGGAAGAGGCGACAGTGACGCACGCGGAGCCGGTGCCGGAGGTGGTGACGGGGCCGGGGACCCCGCCACCGGCGTCCTCCGGGACACTGACCTGCAGGCGGCTCAGTGGGCCAGGGAGACCACAGCACTCGTCCAGGAGTACCGGGCGACCACAGTCCCTGAAGTGGTGGTGCCGCTCGGGGCGAGGCTGACCGCCACTGAGGCGGTGGCCCTGGCCCGCGACCCCGGGGAGTTCGCCCGGCGTCGTCGTCGCCCGGTCCCGCTTGAACCACGGCCGTACACCAAGCGTGGAACCGCATTCCACAACTGGGTGGAGAACTACTACGGCGGGGCCGGACTGTTCGACGAGGACGAACTGCCGGGTGCGGCGGACGCCACACTGACAGACCCGGTACTGACGACGCTGAGGGAGAAGTTCCTCGACAGCATCTGGGCGGCCCGAACCCCGGTGACCGTGGAGGGTTCCTACTCCGTCACCCTCGCCGGCCACCTCTTCGAAGGCCGTATCGACGCGGTCTTCCACGACGGTGACGACCCTCTGACAGGCTGGACAGTGGTGGACTGGAAGACCGGTCGTAAGCCGGCCGGCAGAGATCTCCGGGACGCCTCACTGCAGCTTGCCGTGTACCGGCTCGCCTGGGCGAAACTGCTCAGCGTCCGCTACGGCCGTCACGTCGACCCGGCCGATGTCAGGGCGGCGTTCCACTACGTCCTTCCGAACGAGACCTGGGAACCGGGTACACTGCCGACTGCAGAAGATCTGGCACGATGGCTGGCCGGACCGGACGGAGGGCATGAGGATGCGTGACAGCCTGCACGACCGGCTGGACCGGAACGAGGAGGTGGACTCCCTCCCTCCCCACGCCCTGCTGAAGATCATCAGCATCCCGGAGGCGGAGCAGGCGAGTCCCTGGTGGCTGATCATCCGGCGTATGACCTACGCCCTCATCCTCATCGTCGTGTCCTCCGTGGTGGTCTACCTCGACCGTGACGGGTACAAGGGGGTCGAGACCTTCCTGGACTCCGTCTACTATTCCGCGGTGTCCCTGTCGACCACCGGTTACGGGGACATCACCCCGGTCACCCAGGAGGCCCGCCTCCTCAACGTCCTGCTCATCACCCCGATGCGCGTCATCTTCCTGGTCCTCCTCGTCGGTACGACACTGTCCGTGCTCACCGAGGAGTCCCGGAAGGCACTGCAGATCCGCCGCTGGAGGAAACGAATGCGTAACCACACCGTCGTCATCGGATACGGCACCAAAGGCCGCGCGGCGACGACCGCGCTGCTGGCCGACGGCGTGCCCGCGGACCGTATCGTCGTCGTCGACTCCGACCCCGACGCCCTGGCACACGCCTCCTCCCGGGGCCTGGTCACCGTGCGTGGTTCCGCGACGAAGTCGGACGTGCTCAAGCTCGCCGGGGTGACCCGGGCCAGGGCCGTCGTCGTTGCACCGAACATGGACGACACCGCCGTCCTGATCACCTTGTCCGTCAGGGAGATCGCCCCGTCGGCGACGATCGTGGCCAGCGTCCGGGAATCGGAGAACTCCCACCTGGTCAGGCAGTCCGGTGCGGACTCCGTCGTCATCTCCTCGGAGACCGCCGGCCGGATGCTGGGCCTGGCCACCGTCAGCCCCTCGGTCACCGGGATGATGGAGGACCTCCTCAGCCCGGACGAGGGTTTCTCCATTGCCGAGCGACTGGTGGGGGAGGACGAGGTCGGCGGAAATCCGCGGAACCTGGAGGACATCGTCCTCGGCGTCGTTCGGTCCGGTGAGCTCTACCGCATCGACTCCGTCGAGGCGGAGACCGTGGAACCGGGTGACAGGATCCTCTACATCCGGCGCATCACAGACGCCGACGGGAAGTGAGTGCGTGACCACGAGCAGACTCAACCAGCTCAGGCTCGATGCGCTGGACCCGGAGCAGTTGCGTGCCGCCACCGCCCCACGGGGCCCGGTCGCTATCATCGCCGGCGCCGGCACAGGAAAGACCCGTACCATCACCCACCGCATCGCCCACCTGGTGTCCGGAGGCTTCGTCAACCCGGATCATGTCCTCGCTGTCACGTTCACGACCAGGGCGGCAGCGGAGCTGCGTGAGAGACTGACCATGATGGGGGTGGCGAGAGTACAGGCGAAGACCTTCCACGCCGCCGCCCGTGGACAACTGAGGTACTTCTGGCCCCGGATCGTCGGTGACACCCCGTGGCAGCTGCTGGACTCGAAGTTTCCCCTCGTCGCCCGCGCCTGCAGGGCCGTAGGCGTCGCCACGGACAAGACGACTCTTTCCGACCTGCTCGGAGAGATCGAGTGGGCGAAGTCCTCTCTCATCGCCCCGGAGGACTACCCGGCGCACATCGTCCCGGACCGGCGTGACTGCCCGGTTGATCCGGAGCAGTTCGTCCGGATCTTCGAGGGCTACGAGAACTCGAAGGTCACCTCCGACGGGGTGTACCTCGACTTCGACGACCTGCTGCAGTCGATGGCGGGGGCCCTGGAGGCGGAGGCGGGGGTCGCCGACGAGTTCCGTTCCCGGTACCGGACCTTCGTCGTCGACGAGTACCAGGACGTCACCCCCCTGCAGCAGAGACTGCTGGACGCCTGGCTGGGGGACAGGGACGACATCACGGTCGTCGGGGACGCCAACCAGACGATCTACTCCTTCAACGGGGCGACCCCGGATCACCTGCTGGGATTCTCGACCCGCTACCCGGAGGCGACCACTGTCCGGCTGTTCCGTGACTACCGGTCCACACCCCAGGTCGTCGACCTGGCGAACAAGGTCATCGGGCGGGCGACGGGCCGGGCCGCGGGGTCGCGTCTGCAGCTCGAAGGTCAGCGTCCGGCCGGCCCCGCACCGGAATTCACCGAGTACACCGACGAGACAGCGGAAGCCACGGGAGTGGCGGAGAAGATTGCCTCCCTGGTCGCCGGGGGGACTCCACCGTCGGAGATCGCGGTTCTCTACCGGATCAACGCCCAGTCGGCGGTGATCGAGTACGCCCTGGATGCCGCAGGCATCAGCTACCAGGTCAAGGGCGGGGAGGGGTTCTTCCAGCGACCGGAGATCCGCCAGGGTGTCAACGCCCTGGCACAGGCGGCACGGCGGTTGCGGGGACGCGCCAGGGCCGACGGCACGGGTGCCGCTGACGAATCTGACGGTGGTGCCTGGTCCGGTGGAACAGCTGCCGGACGCCCCACTCCGGAGCAGCTCGTCAACCAGGTGCGTGCCGCCCTGGTCCCGGTGGGTCTGACCCCGACAGAGCCGGCGGGAGCACAGGAACGGGCACGTTGGCAGTCACTGGGGGCGCTCGTGGACCTGGCCGAGGAGCTTTCGACGGCCACCCCCGGCCTCGACATGACCGACCTGCTCGGACTGCTGAGGGAACGGGCCCAGTCGAAGAATCCTCCGAAGGTGGAGGGCGTTACCCTGGCCAGCATCCACGCCGCGAAAGGCCTGGAGTGGGACGCCGTGTTCCTCGTCGGCCTCGTCGACGGGACAGTCCCGATACGGCACGCTCTGAAAGGGTCACATGCCGGTGACGCGGTCGAGGAAGAGCGACGCCTGCTGTACGTGGGTCTGACCCGTGCCCGTGAGGTTCTGGAACTGTCCTGGTCGCAGGCCCGGCAGCCCGGTGGCAAAGCGACGCGCCGGCGGACCAGGTTCCTGGACGGGCTGGTGCCCTGGGAGGGGTCGGAGACCGACGCCGGTGGTTCCGGTGCGGGGAAGAAGGTCCGGGGTGCGCCGAAGAACGCCTGTGCGGTGTGTGGCGCCCGGTTGACGACCCCTGAGCAGCGCATTCTCGGCCGGTGTGACGCCCACGCCGATGACGGGGACCAGGTGCTGGTCACCGAGCTGCGGTCGTGGCGGACCGCCCTGGCCAGGGAGCGTGACGTGCCGGCCTATGTGGTGATGAGCGACGCCACGTTGAAGGCGGTGGCGCTGAAGGCACCGACCTCGGCACATGAACTGCTCCGGGTTCCGGGCATCGGGCCGGCGAAGGTCGAGCAGTTCGGCGAGGACATCCTCGGGATCGTGAAGAACTACAGCTGAACGGGCTGGTCAAACATCTCGTCGACTCTCTCCATCATCCAGGGCTTTCCGAGCGCACCAGAATTGTTGAATGCTGTGGCGAGGTAGTTTCCTTCATTATCATACATCCAGTACGCCTTTTCTAGTATATGATCGCGATATGCGTCATTTTGTTTTCTGGATTCGATTGCAGAATCATCTCTGGTCCCGTAATCGAGAACGAAATCTGCATCAATTTTCCCAAAAAGCTCTGCCGATAGCTTTGTTTCCGTGCTATTTCCCTCTGATTTCTGTCTTTCTATTTCGTCTTGAGGCGATCCGGGTAGTAAGCCCAATTCTCTGAGGTCAACTGACATGGCGGTAGTCAGCTGGAAACTGCCATCATCAGTCAAGCCGCCCGTAATGTATCTTTCACCGTGAAGGGCGGAAAGGGTCTTTTTCTGTTCTTCTACAGTATGGTTGTAGTTGTCTATCAGAGAACTTGCTTTATCTGATCTGTTGAGCGCCTTAGCAACTTGTGAGAATCCGTCGGTCCACCTACTGCCGGCACTTTGGACATCGTAAACGATGGTAGGAGCAATTGTCTCGAGTTTCTTGATCGTCTCTTTGTCCTGGTAAGTTGACCAGCTCGGTGCAATGATCAGATCAGGATTTGTAGCTGCTACTTTCTCAAAATTCGAATCCTTGTCGCGACTCGAATCTACGTAGGCCTTTTCCCAGTAATTATCAATGTAGGGCTGCGAGTCTCGTGTGCCGTCCACTTTCGCATAAACGGGCTCTGTATCCAGTGCAACTAGGTTCTCAAGAGAGACCGTGCCGAGAGCGGCGATACGTGATGGTTTCGAAGTGAGAGTTGTCTCGGTGGTTGCCGTCTTCACCGTCAGTGGATAGGCTCCGTTGTCCGTGTTCGGAGAAGATGTACTGTCGTCGTTGCTACCGCAGGCTGCCATGGCAGCCACGGCAACCGTGCCCACGATAGCAGCGGTGATGCGCCTCAGAGATCGTTTCATCAGGTGATCCTTATATAATTAACTGGGGGAAACGTGACGGGCCGGAGGGCGAGCCCTGCGGTCCGATGTGTACCACGATGGAGTGTAGGTGGTGCTAACCTTATCCAGTTGTCATGAACCGAGGCGTATTTATCATTCTGATGGGTGAGTTGCACATGAGGAGCGGTGATGTTCACGCTAGAAAGCCTTGAACCGTGCTGGCACGGACGGATCACGATCCATGGCGCTGACCACATCCTATGGGTCAGTGTCGGGGTGGCTCGGATTTCCATCGGGTCTAATGTTCTGAGATTGTTGACAGATCAAGCTATACGCATTGAGTCTGGAACCACTGTGGACTACGTCGCCTCGAGTCAAGGAAGTGTCGCTACTTCTGTTCTGGTGAACTCTGATAGCCCTGTATGTGCATCTTTCTCTCCGGGCGTCGTTGTATCGGTAGATGAACCTTTGAGACGGTCCCTGCTGAGGTCGTACAGTAATTGGGTTATGCCACACATTGACACTTGCTTTCTAGGATGCGAAATCAATTCGGATGAAGATGGTTGCAATCTATATTGTGATCTCGTAATTCCTAGGAACCGTACTCTGAGGAAATGGGCTGAAGATGTACTGAATTATCCGGACTCGAAGAGGACACTGGCCGATTGGTCGTCGATATTAGGGTTGAGTAGTCGTTCGATGTCTAGGATATGTGTCGAAGAGACGGGATTGACCTGCCGGGCCTGGCAAGCAAAAGCGCGGATACGTAGGTCGATGAGTTTTCTCGCTGAAGGGTATTCTGTTCGCGAAGCGGCGAAATCGGTCGGTTACGAAGACTATGCATCATTCAGCCATGCTTTTTCCAAGGAGGTGGGGCTTGCTCCTCGTAGTTGGTTAAAAGGTCAAAACACAGGGAGCGTGGCCATTAACACTAACTCTGAAGAACTTTTGCCTCTGCTATCTTATTCTATACCTTCCAGGGTTAACGACTTTCATCTTCTACTATGGCAGTCATGCGGTGTGTCGCGTGTCGACTTGGGGGACAGAATTGTCAAACTCGAGCGCGGGCAAACTTTATGGATACCATCTGGAGTATGGCACGCAATACATGTAGAGTCGGGGGGGATCATTATACCCGTCGGGCAATTGAGTGGCCATCTATTTCTAAGACGTCACCATATGAAGGTTGGCGCTGTTTCCGATCTGGAGGCTTTGAAATTTCTTTACCTGTCGACTGTAAACTACACGATTCTCAGGCCTTATCCTTTTGTGAAAAATGATATATCACGCCTGTTGCCGGTCAGTGTCGTAAGCTCAATAAACTGTTCACCAGTGAAAAAGATGATGGATGCAGAATGTGGAGATATTCGAAGTCTTGCAGATTGGAGCTTAGAGCTTGGTATCGAGAGGGGAAAGCTTGCGAACATGTTCGAAAGAGAATCGGGATGCTCTTGGGGGTATTGGAAGAGGGAAAAAAGAATGACTGCAGCCAGGCATTTTCTCAGTGATACCGACAGAAGTGTATCTAGTATTTCGAGGCGTCTTGGGTACTCGAATGTGTCAGGATTCAGCAGATCCTTTACTGAAGTTCATGGAGTCACTCCAACTGAATTTAGAGAGAAAAATTACCTACCCCTCCTCGTTGATCTTCCTCCGGATCTTCATGATTGAAGAATTGCGAACGAAGCTTATTGCCTGAAGTCGACTGACTGTATGGTTTGATACTGTTTATTCCGGAACGGTGAACAGCGCGAAGCTTTTGTGCTGGATATGTTGGTCACTCTCGAGATAGTCTGGGTCCGGTGATGGGGTTAGTTCAGTGATGGGGATCATAATTGCTGACTACTCATCCCGTGTGACAGTTACTGCTGTAGGACCTGACGTCAGGCTCTCGGAGGCACAGCTGACGAAGAGATGCAGCGGGTGTCCACCTCAACGCGGCAGTGTTCGTGCCGGTACCACTTCTGCGTTCCGGTTCTCCGTGAAAGACCTCGTGGTGAACATGGAAGTTCTCCGGGGGCCGGCTGCTGGTCTGTTCGCCCTGCCCGGTCCACTGTTCATCTGACCGTCCGAAGAGAACTCATGGCGAAACGGCGCATGCCGCACACCCCGGATGCCGGGACAGTGCCGTCATGCCGACCTGAAGGGTGAGGGGATCGAAGTAGCTGCGACCGGTCAACGGTCCCGGCACGGTCCATTCGGTCTGCTGCGCACTGTTCTGACGGCGTGCGACGAGGACTTCGCGGACGAGTCCGGCGACCATGCCGGCGGTGAACTCGACGAGACGGTCGGCGGTGGGCGTCCTGCCGTCGATACACTGGTCACGCACGGTCCGCCACCGGCCGTCCTCTGTCAGTGCCGCGGCGTCCAGGCAGGCGAGGCACCCGGTCACCCCGGGCAGGACCAGTGGCCCCACGGACACCCGGGCGTCCACGACACCGCAGGTCAGATGGGGAACCCCGAGGTCCATGAGGCGGTAGCTGATGTCGGCCGGGGGAAAGAGCATTCCCGCCATCACCACCAGATCTGAGGGTGAGAGGCGGCCGAATGCGGGATCCGTCGGTGAAATCGGCGAAGACGGGATGTCGAGGGCGCGGAGATGCCGGAGCACCGCCCGGGCGTGGATCGCGGGTCCCAGTACATGGACGGTGGAGTGGAACCGGGCCGGCCGCCTGTGAAGGATTCCCGCGACAAGGAGTTCCTCCACGATCCCGCGGGCGTGCACGGCCGGGATACCGCAGTACCCGAGGAGACGGTGCACCGTCTCCTCGGACATTGGACGTCGCAGTTCACGCATGACCTGGTGAACCTGGTCGACACTGACCTCCTCCGGCAGTCCGAGGACGAGGGAATGTGCGGGCACGGTTCCGAACTGGAGATGACTCCGTGTCCTGAGTATCAGGTCGGTTCCCTCCCTGAGCTGAAGCAGCAGATGTGGCTGCCGCTGTTTACCCGGTCTCTGGCACCCGGTCATGTAGAGTCCCCCTCAGAACGCCCCCAGTACGTGCGCCCAGTGTAGAGGACGTGATGAGCACCCGACAGCCCCGGAACCGTCCCACGGCCGCACAGGAGGCCGTGATAGCGGAGTTCGCCCCGGACGTGGAGATACGGCTCTCCGCGCGGAGACGTCGGACCATTGCCGCGCGGATGGAGGCGGGGCATGTCGTGGTGCTGGCCCCGATGTCGATGGGCGCAGGGGAACTGCGCGCCAGCACACGGGAGCTCGTGGACAAGGTCAGGAGGAGACACACCGGGGCATCCCAGTCCGGTGACGACGAGTCCCTGATGCGGCGGGCGCGGACCCTCAACCAGAAGTTTCTCGAGGGCAGGGCGTCCTTCACCAGCGTGAAGTGGGTGACGAACATGAACCGACGGTGGGGGAGCTGTTCGGTGGATTCGGGACGGATCCGGATCTCGTCCCGGCTGAGGGACGTTCCCGAGTACGTCCTGGATTCGGTGCTCATCCACGAGCTGGTGCACACCTGGGTCCCGGACCACGGTCCGGAGTTCAGGAAGTGGGCGGCGAAAGCCCCTCTCGCGGACCGGGCCGCAGGATATCTCGAGGCCTACAGCAGGTGGGCCCCCACCGGAAAGTGACTACCGTCCGTCTCCTTTGTCACCGTCGCTGTCGTCCTTGCCGCGCTCGCGTTCCAGCTTCTCGATCTCGCTGATCGGGTCGAAGTCACGGCCCTCGTTCTCCGCCAGGATCGAGTCGATGAACTCCGCCGGAGCGTCGAGGTCGGAGTCCACCGGAAGGAAGTCCGGGTGGTTCCACACCTGGTCCCTGCGCTCCTTGCCGACGGCGAAGGTCAGGCGGGACCACAGGTCCGCGGCCTGGGTCGCCTTGGGGGCAGCAAGGTTGATTCCCACAGTCCTGGACAGCATCGCCATGCCCGGCTGCGTCGTGTCACGGAACACCGACCATGCGGCCTGGATCCCCGCCGTGGCGGGAAGCCTGGTGCCCAGGGCGTCACCGACGACAACGTCGACCCATCCTTCGACCAGGGAGAGGCTGGTCTCCAGGCGGATCCGGGCATGGTCGGTGGAGGAGACGATTTTGGGGGCGAGATCCTGGTTCTGCAGCCGCTCCATCATCTCCTGCATCTTGGCGGGGTCGCCCATCATCTCGGGGTTGAACTCGCGGGTGGCCTCCTCCAACGCGGAGTTGTCGAGGGAGAGCCCCGTGGCGAACTCCTCCACATCGAGGATCAGCCTCTCCACCAGCCACGGGACGTGCCGGAACAGACGCAGGTGGGCGGCCTCGCGGGCGGCGAGGTAGATGAGGGTCTCCCGGCGCTCTGCACCGAGTTTCTTCGACAGGTCGTCGAGGCGTCCCGTGGCGACGGCGGCGACGGTGCCTTCGGCCAGCGGGATTCCCCACTGGGTCGACATCGACACCTCCTTCGCGAGTTCACCGAGTGCGTGACCGAGCTGCATCCCGAAGTTCATGCCGTTGATCTGGCTGAGCATGCCTGCCATGGGGCCGAGCTGCGCGCGGGCCTCCTCCGGCAGGCCGGAGAGTGTGGCGTCCCCGAGCTGGGACGCCAGCGGGTCGATGATCCGCCGCCACCGTGGCATGGTCTCTTCCAGCCACTTCTCGGCGGAGAAGGCTGTGGATCCGGTCGCCCCGGCAGGCAGGACCGTGGCTTCGTCGAGCCACAGTTCGACCAGTCGGACGGACTCGGCGACGGCCTGGGAATCGTGGACGGAGGGATTGCGGGCCGCGGGCCCGGTGATCTGCTGGCGGGCGATCCTGCCGGCCAGGGCGTAGTTCACCGGTCCCTGCGCGTCCGGTGAGTTCATGTCCCTGCCGAAACCGCTGAGCATCGCCCCGAACTGGCCGAGGATGTCGCCGATTCCGGGCCCCTGCTGACCGGGGCCGCCCTGGCCGCCCTGGCCGCCGAAGAGGAATCCGAAAGGGTTGGCGCCGAAACCGAAGGGGTCGTCGTTCCCTCCGTTGTCACGGCCGTTACCGCCGTTGCCGCCACCGTTCCTGCCGTTGCTGTTGTTCCGGTCGGCCCCGTCGTCGTTGCCGTCGTTGTCGTCACTGGAGCCGTGGAAGCCGAATCCGAAATTGCTCATGTCCCGAGCCTACCTGCGCCGCGGACGGCGATGGTGCCGGCGGACGGCCAGGGGCGTGCGCTGACAGCGAACAGGTGGGGCCGGGACAGGTGACCCGCACACAGGCCTGCGCCCCACCCCGCACGCGACCCGGGTGCGGCACGGTCACGGTCGGTACGGACCGCCACGGGAGGCACCCGTGGACCACGGTAGGATGGTACGGGTGAAGTTCCGAAGTACTGCGAGCACTGCACCGGTCCCCGGCTCCCGGCGTCGAACCAGGACCATCGTCGTCGGTGCACTGCCGGTGGTGGTCCTGTTCGCTCTGACAGGGATGACGAGGATCCCCGGGACCGATGTCGACCTCACCGTCCCGTTCGCGGCGGAGGGGGAGGGGCCCACCTTCAACACGCTGGGGGAGGTCGACGGTGTGCCGGTCGTCGACATCACCGGGGTGGACGGGGACGAGCTCGACCAGACCTCGGGCAACCTCAACATGACCACCGTCGCGGTTCGGACGAAGATGACCCTGCCGCAGATGATGGGCAGGTGGCTCGCCAGCGATGACACCGTCGTCCCCCTGGAGACCGTCATTCCGGCGAACTCCTCGGCCGATGAGGTTGCGCGTCAGAATGCGGCGGCGTTCGCCTCGTCGGAGTCGAATGCCACGGTCGCGGCGATGAACCATCTCGGTCGCCCGCTTGAGACCGTGATCTACGACGTCAGTGACGGTGCCCCCGCCGACGGAACGGTGAAGACCAATGACGTGGTCACTTCGGTGGACGGCGACAGGGTGACACTTCCCTCCGACATCTCCGACGCCATCGGGGGTAAGAAGCCCGGGGACGAGGTCACGCTGGGCATCCGCAGGGACGGTCGTGACGTCACCGAGCAGGTCACCCTCGGGGAGATGCCCGAGGAACTGCAGGGGGACGCCGACGTCGAGGCCGCCAGCGGCGGCAACGGCAGGGCCTACCTGGGGGTGACGATGGTCGCACAGCCCGCCGACGGCATCCGCGTCAGCTACAACCTCCGGGACATCGGGGGGCCCTCGGCCGGCCTGATGTTCTCGCTGGCGGTGGTGGACAAGCTGTCACCCGGGGAATTGTCCGGCGGTGAGTTCGTGGCAGGGACGGGCACGATCGACGCGGACGGGACAGTGGGGCCGATCGGAGGAATCACCCACAAGATCGCCGCCGCAGAGCACGCCGGAGCCACAGTTTTCCTGGTGCCCCGGGGCAACTGTGACGAGGCCACGTCGAAGAGCTACGACGGTGACATCACCCTGCTCGCCGTCGACTCGCTCGACGGTGCGGTGAAGGCGCTGGACGCCCGTAACGCAGGTCAGGACGCCGAGACCTGCAGCTGACCCGGTGCGCTGGGGTCGGTCACGGTTCGCTCAGAGCAGGTGACCGGGACCGCCGTCGGAGTCTCCGGCGTCCTCGAAAGAGGTGCGGAGCGCGGCGATGACGCCGGGGGCGAGGTTCTCGCCGCCGAGCAGCTGCACCCGGTCCTGGGCGAAGGGGTCGGACTCGAGCTCCTCCGGGGTGGGCCGCAGCTGGACCAGTGTGCGCTCCGGGCCTCCGTCGATGATTCCGGAGAACAACCGGGCAGGGAGGGGTGAGGGGTCCGCGCCGGGAGCGGCATTGCTGAACATGATCTCCTGGGCGAGCACCGCCCCGACTACAGGGGAGGGCCAGCGCGCCGAGGCGATGTAGTCACCGAGTTCCTCGGATCCGGGGAGAAGGTGGTCGGGCAGTTCGTCCTGGACCACGAGGGTGAGGGGGTGGTGGTCGGTGTCGAGGTCCTGTCCGCCTGCGGCGAGCGTGTCCTGGACGAGATGGGCCGGGACCAGTGCAAACAGTGTCGGTGGACGGTCCCATCCCTCGGCGTGGACGAAATCGACGGCCTCTCTCAGGGCGGCGTTGAGCGGGCGGATGTCGCTGCGGTAGTCGATTCCTGAGTGACTGTTGTTCATCTGATGTCCCTGCCTCGTTCGCCGCTGTCCGGTCGGTAGGTATTCTAGGCAATGACCCCCGGACGTCCACCGTCGCCCGACCGTCGCCCTGCGTTCTGCAGCGACCGCCGGTCGACGCCAGGAGAAGAGCGCACCCTTGTCATTACCGTCAGTCCCGTCCCTCCAAGACCTCCCCGCACCCGGCCGTAGAGCCAGGATCCTGGGGATCATCGCGGTCGTCCTCGCGGCGCTCGTGTTCCTCGTCCCCGTCTTCGTCTCGAACTACACGGAACTCCGGTGGTTCCAGTCGGTCGACATGCCCAAGGTGTTCTGGGGGGTGATCCTCACCCGGGTGGCACTGTTCGCGGTGTTCGCTGTCCTGTCCGGCCTCATCGTCTGGGGCGCGGCCTTCGCGGCCTACCGGAGCTCGGACCGTAGTCCGGAGTCCCTTGCCGGACTGGAGGCGTCCTCCCCCCTCGCCGAGCACCGGCCCGCCATCAGAAGGTCCCTGCGACCGTTCCTGGTGATCATCCCCGTCATCGTCGCGGTGGTCGCGGGCATGGTCGCACAGGGCAACTGGAGGACGGTGCGGCTGTTCTTCTCCGGCGGAGACTTCGGAGTCAAGGACCCCCAGTTCAACAAGGACCTGGGCTTCTACGCATTTTCCCTGCCCCTGTACCAGTACGTGCTGTCGACACTGACGGTGCTCGTCATCGTCGCCTTCCTGGTCAACCTTGTGGCCCACTACCTCCTGGGGACCATCACCACAGGAAACCCCCGCACCGGGGAGAAGGCGAAGATCGGGGCCCCCGCTCTCCGGCAGCTGGCCGTGATCGCGGGCATCTTCATGCTGGTGAAGGCGGCCGACTACTGGTTCGACCGTTACGGGCTGCTGAACAAGGACCACTCCACGTTCACGGGTGGTTCCTACACGGACATCAACGCTGTCCTGCCGGCGAAGATTCTTCTGCTCATCGTGTCGATCTTCGTCGCCGTGATGTTCTTCGGCACCCTGGTCCTGAGGGATCTCCGGCTCCCGGCACTCGCCGTGGTGCTGATGGTGGTCTCCTCCCTGGCCATCGGAGTCGGCTGGCCTGCGGTGATGGAGCAGTTCTCGGTGACACCCAACCGTGCCGAGAAGGAACGCGAGTACATCGCCCGCAACATCGAGTCCACCCGCTACTCCTACGGTATCGGTGACGACAACGTGACCTATGAGCAGAACTGGGGTGGAGAGACCACCGGCTCTGCCAGTGAGCGTCGTTCCATCGCCGATGACGCCGCGACACTGTCGAACATCAGGTTGCTTGACCCGGAGATCCTGTCGCCCACGTTCACCCAGCAGCAGCAGCTGCGCAACTTCTACGGATTCCCGACGGAGCTGGCGGTCGACCGCTACAACGTCGACGGTGAGATGAGGGACTTCGTTGTCGCCGCCCGTGAGATCGACCCGAACTCACTGTCCGGCAACCAGACGGACTGGATCAACAGGCACACCGTCTACACCCACGGGAACGGGTTCATCGCGGCTCCGGCGAACAAGGTTGACGAGGTTGCCCGTGACGTCGGGTCCGCCCGCGGCGGCTACCCCGTGTACACCGTTGCCGACCTCCAGCACATGGAGGGGGACCAGGGCGGGGAACTCGACCTGGACCTCGAGCAGCCGAGAATCTACTTCGGTCCGGTGATCTCGGGTTCGGTGAATCCGAGTGAGGACTACGCCGTCGTCGGCGACGACGGTTCCGGCAACGACCGTGAGTATGACACTGACACCAGCAACTACACGTACTCGGGTTCCGGCGGCGTGGACGTGTCAAATATCTTCAACCGGGCGATGTACGCCGCGAAGTTCCAGTCGATGAACCTGATGCTCTCCGACGTCATCGGCTCAGACTCCAAGATCCTCTACGACCGCGACCCCCGCGAGCGTGTCCACAAGGTCGCCCCGTGGCTGACCACGGACTCGAAGACCTACCCGGTGGTCATCGACGGCAGGATCAAGTGGATCGTCGACGGGTACACGACGCTGAAGGATCTGCCGTACGCCGAACGGACGCAGCTGGACTCCGCGACGGAGGACGCCGTGAACAATGATCCGGCGGCACAGCAGAACGCGGTGTCCAATTCCGTGAGTTACATCCGGAACTCGGTGAAGGCCGTGGTGGACGCCTACGACGGATCCGTCGACCTCTACGAGTTCGACGAGTCCGACCCGGTCCTCAAGGCGTGGGAAGGGGTCTTCCCCGGTGTAGTCAAGGACAAGAGCGAGATCAGCGACGAGCTCAACGCCCACCTGCGGTACCCGGAAGACATGTTCAAGGTCCAGAGGGAACTCATCGCCCGCTACCATGTCGACGATCCCGGGGTGTTCTTCACCAATGACGCCTTCTGGTCGGTGCCTTCGGACCCGACGGCGCCTGAGGGACGCCAGGAGCTCGCGCAGCCCCCGTACCATGTGGTGGCGACCGACCCTGAGACCAACCGCCCCAGTTTCCAGCTGATCACCCCGTTCCGCGGGCTGCGTCGTGAGTACCTGGCGGCGCAGATGTCGGTGAGTTCCGATCCTGCGACCTACGGCCGGATCCATGTCCGGGTACTGCCGACCAACACCCAGACGCAGGGACCGCGACAGGCGCAGGACACCATGATGTCCTCCGACGAGATCGCCCGGGAGAGGACTCTGCTGCAGGGTTCCAACACGCTCACCAACGGTAATCTCCTGACACTGCCGGTCGGTGACGGCCAGATCCTGTACGTCGAGCCTGTCTACTCCCAGCGTAAGGACCAGGCCTCGGCGTTCCCGAAGCTCCTGCGCGTGCTCGTGAGCTACAACGGCTCGGTCGGATATGCACCGACTGTGGCCGAGGCACTGCAGCAGGTGGGAATCGATCCGGACGCCGTGACCGAGGTCGCCGAGTCGGGTGGAAGCTCCTCGGGATCTGGTTCCGGGGACAGTTCGTCGACCGGGCAGGGTTCCGGTTCCACCGGATCGGGTTCCGGTGCATCCGGTTCCACAGGCTCGGGGTCGACCGGCGGAGGTTCCCAGGCCGGTGGCACGGCCACTCCGACGGCGGACCAGATGAAGCGGATCAACGATGCCATGGCAGCTGTGCAGCAGACCAGGGAGAGCGGAACATTCGAGGAGTTCGGCAAGGCACTCGATGAGCTCGACGCTGCTATTGCGGCAGTGCAGTAGAAGCTGTTGAGGATGACCGGTGAATTCGTCGGGGTCCGTGGGTGATGGCCCGGGTCGTACCGGGCCACCAGGGGCCCGGACTCTCCCGTGTAGCCGGCGTTGTCCGAGATTCTTCCCGCTGACCTGGTGATTTCACATTGATCCCCGGGTTCGCTACACTATGGGAGTCGCTGAGAGAGCGGGACGGAGAGTTCCGGTCATCATCAGTTACCCGTCGCGGGGTGGAGCAGCTCGGTAGCTCGCTGGGCTCATAACCCAGAGGTCGTAGGTTCGAATCCTGCCCCCGCTACAAAGTAAGAAAGTGCAGGTCACCGGCTAAAACCGGTGGCCTGCACTTCTGTATGCGGACCATTCTTCGTGGACCCTTTATCCGGCGGAGAACGGTGGAGATATCCGTCGCAATCTCCGGGCACCGCAAGCGGTGTTCGCATCGCGGCATTCCTCGGGTCGGTACCGCGTGTCTGCCGGCAGAAGACAGCGCCAGGCTACGGTCACCGGCGCCGACAACCGGTGACTGATGCAGTGCCGTGCGTGTCCCAGGAGAGGCCCCTGCCCCGTCACCGGATACTTGTCCGGACTTGCCGAAGTTCTGGTACCGGGGCGGGGCTCTAAGCGGACGGTGTCAGACGCCGGGGTAGGGAAGGCTACGCCGTCTCAGGAGCATTTCCTTAGGAGAAAGCCTGTTCCACGGCGTCAAAAAACGACGGCAGTGAGGATACGGGCGTTGACCCCTCAGCTCCGCGGCCCGGGTTTGCCTGAAGGTACTCTGTCCGGGCAGCCGCGGCGTCCGTCCGGGCCTCGTCGACGTCCAGACCCAGTCCTGCGGCGATGACCGGCCAGGACTCCCACATATCGTCCTGCCAGTACGCCCACTGGTGAGTTCCGGTCTCCCGGATGTTGTACACCAGGTTGTTCGAGGCTTCGGTGATTCCGTGGGCGTCTGTCGCCGACTTGAGCAGATGGGTGCACACATTGCTCCCCGCTTCAATGGCGAAGCCGTCCGTCAACGGTGTGATCATCTCGTACGCTCTTCCGTCAAGGACATCACCTGAGGTCACGTCGTGTTCACCCAGCAGCCCGGTGGCAGAGGACACGTAGATGTTGTGCTGGTCGGCCAGCCTGTCCGCGTTGGCCAGTGCATCGTTCTCCAGTGCGACAGTCCCGTCGGGATCTCCCCACATCTGGTTGAATGTGGCGTCACCTCGGTTCAGGACGATCTGCGTGGCCCGGGAGAACTCACCCGATGTGGCTGCGCACCCCGAATATGCCCCGACCGCGCTGTAGAACCCCGGATACTTCTCGGCGTACACCAGTGAGGTCGACCCGGACATCGACAGTCCGATGATTCCACGCCTGTCACTGGTCGTGCCCAGGTGTTTCTCCACCGGTCCGGGAAGCTCCTGGGTGAGGAAGGTCTCCCACTTCTGTGTCGTGCCGACGCCGTGTGCGTCTGTGTCCAGGCTGGATGTCGGTTCCTGCCAGTCGGTGTAGTAGGAGTAGGCGCCTGCCATCGGTATGACCACGTTCACGTCCCCGATGCGGTCGCCGTAGAAGTCGACGGCACTGGTTCGCTTGAGCCAGTTGGCCTCTCCTTCACCGCCGTCGGCACCGTTGAGCAGGTACAACGTCGGAGCAGACTCCGGGTTGTTCCTGGCTTTGATCGTGACCACAGGGATCTCCCTGCCGCCCATCGCCCGGGAAGTGACCTTCAGCTCCTCCATGCGGGAGTACCGGTCACCTGCCTCCCACGACGAACCCTCCCTGAGGTCGCTGCCGGCCTCAGCGTGGTAGACGAGGTCGCGCCACCCGGCTTTCGCCTCGTCGACATATCCGTCCGCCTCGGCGTCGGCCCGGGTTGCGAAGGGGCCGTCGATCTGCGCGGAACCGCTGAACCGGGAGCCGGGAACAGCTGATTTTGCGCTGTTGACTGTCATGGCGGGCTGCGGCTCACCGGCCACTGCGGATCCGGATCCGGCGCCGGTGACGACGCCGACGGACAGTGGCAGGGCGGTGGCGATGACAGCTGAAGCCACACGGGAGCAGACGTGACGGAGCATTGTTTCCTCAGGAGATATCAGGTGGAGGGCCGTGAACTCCGGGGATTCTCACGACCGTGCTGGGTTCCTCAGGATAATATCAGACACGGAGACTGCGACGGCGTCTGGTGAAGAGCTGTCACCTCGCGGAACTCCGGACAGGTACGTCACCGCACGGTCCCCGTCACGCACAGGTGGTGACGGGGACGGTGCGGTCTGGGTCAGTCGGTCAGGTGGAGCAGGGTGCCGTTGCCAGGTTCCTGGATTCTTACGGAGGCATTGTTACCACCGTTACATGTGACTGCGTTTCCGGCAGATCCGATTCCGCAGGACATGGTGTAGGTGTGTCCGTTGGTCGGGCTTGACGCTGTCACATCGGCGATTCCGGCGTACCCCGTGACATCTGCCGGCGAAACGGTGTCCGGGCCGAACCGGGTCGACAGGGCGGCGCGTGCCACAGCCATGGCGAAGCCGCAGGAGGTGGAGTCTCCTGCCGTGACTGTCGCTCCGTCCGCGTAGCCGCAGGTGCCACCGATCTGCGTGCCGGGGGCGGTCGGATTCAGCGCGACGGCTGATCCGGATGTACCGGTCACTGCGGTCGGCTGCCCGACCGGTGCGGTGGGGCTGTCCGACCAGGTGACGGGCCTCATCATCGCCGCGAGTTCAGCAGGAGCGTTGGCGACCGGGCCGAGTGACGGGTCGGTCATCGTGTACGACCACGACCGGTCGGAGGTACGGAGAGTTCCGTTATCCAGCGTCCACAGCTCTGTGGTGGTCTCCGGATTCATCGACATCCACGAGGTCATCAGCAGTCCGGTGCCGTCTGAGGTGGCGGCGAGCTCATAACGGCCACCCCCGGCAGATGCGGCACCGTCGTAGAACGATCCGGTGTCCAGCTTTCTCCCCTGCGTGTCGAACACTTCGACGAGCGCGACGTCATTGCGGACACCGGTTATGTCCGGGGTCCGGAGCAGCAGTTCCGGCTTCCCGTCACCGCTGACGTCCTCGAGAGCGTAACGGGTCCCTGCCGGCGCACCCTTCAGCACCTCGGAGTACGAGGAGGACAGCGGTTCCCCTCCTGAATCCTGCTCAGGGGCAGGTGTGTGTGCTCCCGTGGTGGGGTGCGGCCCGGGGTCCTCCCGGCCGGGGGAGGAGGTGGTGTCCGACACAACGGATTCGTGGTGGTCGGGAGCTGGGAAGCTGCATGCTGCGAGGCTGACAGTGGTGAGAACGGCCGCGGCGAGAGTGATTGTCTTCAGCATTTTCTTTCCTGGTGGTCGGCGTCAGAAAAACAGAGGTCACGGATGGAGGATGAGTACGACAGATAGATCGTCCGGACAGGTCATCCGCCGAGCCTGACACGCCAGGCGGGCTTCTCCTGTGTGAAGCTCGGGTCGGCCCTGTTCTCCTTGCTCACATGAGGTTCAGTACCTTTTACCGCGAACTCCTGTCCCGGTCCGATGTCACCGAACAATCGGGAGTCGAAACAGGTGGCGACGGGGATGAAGTAGGTGTCCCCTTCCCTGACCGGCCTGGCTTCCTTGATCATTGTTCCGGCCTGATAGAGCTCACCTGCCCGTCTGAGGTCGTCTGCACTGGTCACCGTCAGCCCCAGATAGCCTGGTACGGGGAGGTTCTCGTTGTCGAAAGACTCGATGGCAGGTCTGCCGTCTTCCGTTCTTACCGGCTGCGGTGTTCCGGCCATGATTGACGGTGCGGTGACTGTTCTCCCGACAACGATCATCTTCAGCAGTTCTTCCACACCCCACCGGTCTTTCACCGGTGAGTCTCCGGGGATGAGCCGGGTGTCTGTCCAGGCCTCGTCCGTATCTGAACTGAAGGTGGTGGCATCGAAGTTCTGTACCAGCGGGCCCACCGGTGTCCGGTAGGCGGGAGTGTCAGGACCGCGCCCGTTGGTTCTGTCGCGGTATTCCACGTATCTGGTGACGTCGTACACCATGGAAGAATCGAAGACGAACCTGCCGTTGAAGCATGTGACGGATGACGCCGTGAACTTTTCAGAGAGGTCGATCTCTGTCACGGTTTCGTCAACGCTGGTGTACACCTCGGGCGCGGGGGACCTTCGGTGGTCTTCGTGGGGTGAATCGGGAACAGCGGCTTCCCCTGCGATCATCTCACCGGGGGCGACGAAGGTCAGTTCAGCGTAGTTCTCCTGGCGTCTGCGCACCTCAGGGCTGCTCGAGTATTCCTCTTCGTCAGCGACTGCCGGTGTCTTCACGGTTGACGGGGAGTTGGTGGCGGGTATTTCGGGGCCGTCAGAGCATGAAGTCAGTGCCAGCGTACTGACGGTGGTGACGGCACATAGTGCGGTGATTCGTCGGATAGGCATGAAAACTCTCCCTGGAGTGATCCCGGAACGTCTTGGCGTGTTCATCTTTGCCTGCCCGGCATCTGACGGGAAGCCCACACGGAGAGTTAACTTGACACGTATGGTAGGTTGGTCTCGTAAATATGGGTCATCCGTACTGGAGAGACCACAGAGAAGTCCCTGTGACAGATGTCACAGGGATAACTGCCTTTTCGGGGGTGCTCTTTCAGCGGGGTTTGGCGGAGGGTAGGGCGGCGAAGGCTCGGGGGATTCACGTTGACCTGGCAGGCCGCTGCATTCACGAGTTCCGGCGTTCCGGGACCCTGTGGCGGGGGTCTCCTTGCGCGTCGGACCGTGTCGCACGGAGGATGGTTGGACACCAGTTTGGCCAGTCCATTGCCTTTCCCGGGAAGCAGCTCGACGCCGTTGCCCCTGAAGAATCTCTGGGGATGCCGGAATGTTGGACGCGTGTTCAGTCGCTGAACTCGATGATGGTTGTCGTCAGGCGGCGGGGAACCCGGAGGGGACCGGCATGTCGGTGACGGGACCCCGCTCCTGGCCCGACCTCCGGTATCGGTTATGTGTTTGTCCTGTGGTAATCATAAAATGAAGAGAACTTTGGAATGATGTCCGCCTGGACGGCTTTCGTCGGCGGATTCGTGCGTCATGCGGAACAACCTGCCATAGGTGGTGTGGGAAATGTTCTGTACCTGATCTTTCTGAGAGGATTCACTGACATGGGGAGAACTGCCGGGCGGCTCATAGTCGGCGGGTTAGCTGCACTGACTGCACTGGGTCTCGTCAGCTGCGACGGTGACGATGATGCTGCAGGTGTCTCACTTGTCACGGACACCATGACTGCTTCGACGGAAGAGTCCGCTACTAACACCGGATCGACCGGCACGGAGGCACCCGTTACGGACGACGATATACAGGTAGGTGGGCCGCGGCCGACGCTGTACCCGGAACCCGGCTACCAGACCCCGGATCCGGTCTACGTTGATCCGGCACCTGCTTATGAGGCTCCCGCACCGGAGCCTGTACCGGGATGCGCCGATCCGATGCCGATCAACGGCGGACCCGGTGACGGATGCGGTGGTGTCCGGCCCGGGCTCGTCAACCCGAACCACTGATGAACTCCTGCAGCGCCCGGCGCGGGTCACAGAACTTACAGAACGAGTTCACCCCGGGTGACCATGCCCTGCAGCGCCTCCTGTGCCTCAGGCGAGTAGATCAGGTTCACGTAGGGTTCGCCGTCCTGTGACGTGCCCTCGTAGACAGCGATCCCCAGGGCAGTCCCGGATGCGGTGGGAACCCGGTGACCGTCAGGACGGTTAATGTACCCAGCCTTCTCCAGCGCGGCATTGAGCGTCTTCGCCGAGGGTTTACCCGTGGAACCGGGTGGGAGAACCAGGGACGAGACCAGCTCGTGGGCGATGGCGTATCCGGGCTCAGAACGTGCGACGGTGCGGTAGGTCGGGACCGCTGTACCGGCTGGGGCGGTGGAGACGGACCCTACTGTGGGGATGTCCGGAGTCGGTGCCTCCGGCGCAGGGGACTGTCCTGCTGTTCCTGTCCCTGCGAAATCGCAGTCGTTCTTTGTTGCGTACCGGTGGATGAGACTGAAAACCTCTCCCTGATCGGACCAGCGGGTCCTTCCGCCGAAGACGATGAAGAGGTCCTTCGCCCGGGAGACCGCCACATTCATCAGTTCCAGGGTGTTGTCGATGAACGAGGCCCGGGGATCCCGGTCCCCGTACACCGAGGAGAACAGCACCACCGGACGCTCCGCCCCCTGCAACCGGTGTGCAGTTCCCACCGTGATCTTCTCTGCCATGCCGGTGCCGCCGAGGTCACGGATTTTCTGGGAGATCAGCCGTGCCTGGGCGGCGAACGGGGTGACGACACCGATGACCTCGTCGGGAGACTGGCCGGCGGGATCGTAGATATCTGCGAAGTAGTTGAAATTGTCGATGATCCAGCGGGCGACGGCGTCCGCCTCCCTGTCATTCACTCTGCTGGATCCGGACCTCCGGCTCTCTGACCCCGCCACCTCGTGGAAGAGGAAGGGGCTGACCGTTCTGTCCTTCAACTTGTACCCCTCCACCCCACGGGTGGGGATCAACATGCCCTTGTAGAGGAGGTCGTTGCAGTAGTTGATGATGCCCGGGTGGCACCGGAAATGCTCGGACAGGAAAAGCCCTGGGTCCGCGTCCGCACCGTAGGACCAGTTACTGGCGGATGCGGCGGCAGCCATCACGGAGGAGTGGTCGGAAGAGGTGAGCCCGCGGGTTGTCATGGCCTCCCATTCCGGCTCCGACAGACCCAGCACGGGGGCGATCTGCCGGTCCGAGTCCGGGTCGATGCTCCAGACCGGGGCGAGCTGTCTCACGTCCCCGACGACGAGGGCGCGTTTCGCCACCGCGAAGGCGGCGGCACCGACGGAGGTGTCCACCTGACCGGACTCGTCCATGATGAGCAGGTCCGCCCGCCCCAGATCGTAATCCGTCTCGTCCTCGTTGCGGGTCCAGAGCTTGAAGTACTTGGGCAGCTGGTAGGCGGTCATGACGAAACAAGGGGTGAGGGCTGTGACCTGCCCCCAGTACTGCTCCATGTACCGCCGCGTCGTCCGGTTCCGCTCCGCGACCGGGATGACCGCACTGTGGGCGTCCTCCCCGGCGGCGAACAGGAGCCACTGTGCCTCGTAGAGGTGGACAGCGACCCAGAACTCCGCGTACCGCACGGTAGTGTCCAGGCTTCTGTCGAGGTCGATCAGGTTGACGGACTCCCTGATCTTCTCTTCGCCGTCCGTTGTGACGGCGCCGAGTCTGCGAAGCCAACCCAGCGCCCGCTCCGCAGCAGGAGTCATCGCCATGGCGGCGGCCTCCTCCGTATCTTTCTGCTCACGTACAACGTCGAGATCACTGATCCTCCGGGTCAGTTCGGCGTCCTTCTCACCGTAGAACGCGACGAAGTCGTCGATCGTGTCGAAGCGGGGAGCCGGTTCGTCGTCGTCGTAGTTCTGCTCTACGACGTAGTGGTCATCAGAGCGGTCCCGGTTCGGCTGTGCAGCCTCTGCCTCATCACGCCTGGCCTCCCAGAACCTGCCCCGTGCACGGAATGGTTTCCGCTGGTCTTTCGTGTCCAGAATCTCTGCAGCGAGCCGCCTGCTCATTCTGGGACCGGCGGCGACCTCGGCGTCGGCTTTCTCGGTGAGCAGGATGCGCCTGTTGTCCTCGATGCGGTGGAGTGCTTTGCCGAGGATGTCTCTGGCCTCAGACAACGTGCGTGCCCCTGCGATGACGCCACCGGTGCTCGACGCATGGGCCTGCATCCGTTCGAGGAACCGGGCGGTGGCCGCGGAAACATAGTCCGGGGCGGAGTACCGGGAATAGATGCCTGACTTCCGGGTGTCCTCGACAAGGTATTTTCCCCCGATCTCCTGCGCCTTGCTCCTGGAGGGGCAGTAGGTCGCCAGTGCCGACAGGGGCTTCGAGGTGACACCGGTGTCACTGTCATCGTTCGCTTCGGGCAACCAACGGAGATCGAGGGTTCCGGGGTCTTTCTTCACCACCGAACTAAAGGAATCGATGACATTCGTCACCGCCTGATTGTTGGTGGATGTGCAGACGATCAGGGGAGCCGGGCGGCCGTCGAGTGCACGGCGGACCAGCATACCGGCGACCACCGACTGCAACATGGTGGTCTTACCGGTCCCGGGAGGGCCGCTGACGGCGGTGACATCGCCGTCAGCGTCCGAGAGGAAGGCGTGGACCGCACGACGCTGGGAATCCGTCAGCGGATGCTCGTCATCCATGCTGCCGCAGGAAGCCAGAGCGGCGCGGAGAAGCCGAGGCGTTTCATCATCGATGATGTCAGAGTTGCAGCGGGGACGGTCAGTGAGCGAAAGCAGTCTTTCGTATGTCGGTACCGCCGTCTTCTCATCCAGCGAAAGCAGGTGTGCGTAGAGATCGAGGACCGCACCGTTGGCGGTAATCACCGTCTCCGCGGAGAGGAAACAGTCCCCGAACAGGACGTCGGCACTGTTGGCACCGGCGGTGACCTCGAGAGAGTCGTCCGCGACCTTGCTGAACATCGTCAGGCATGCGTCGACGGCATCGGACCAGGACTCGATCCGGGTGACCGCTTCTGTCCACTCATTGAGCCGGTACTGCCAGAATGTCCTCAGCGATCCGACAGTGACACCACTGGCTGGGATCCCGGGAGTTGTGAGCCGGCTGGCCGGGATCCACGGTTCCGAGGAACTGAGGTCCACCGACAGTGACCCGTTTTCGTCGAGGGTGGCGGGGAGGAGCAGCAGTCCCTCCTTTTTCCCCCTGATCTGCAGGGTGACCAGTGATATCACCACATCGACCGGCTTCCTCTTCCTTTCGGTCCCGGATCTCCGGATGAAAAGGGAGGTGACATCGGGTGGCAGCGTCCCTGAACGCAAAGTCTCCAGCGGGACACTCGCGAACTTGTCGTCTGAGGTGAACCTGTAGTCCTGCAGATTTGACCGGGTCTGGATATCTCGGAAGTAGTTGGTGATGCGGTGGTGGAGGGGATCCATCGGGAGCTTTCCTGTGATCTGTGACGGCGCATGACGGGACCGCCGTCGGCGGGGGACCGACTGATGTCGGACAGTACTGTCCCCGGGGGCGGTGAGGTTGACGACACAGGAACTGCTCCTCACATCCGGGGTTGTTCGAAAGATTCGGCCGCGGCGTCATCTCAGAGGCACCCAGAGAAGATTGAAACCGAGACTTACCCCGATGCGGACGCCCCACCGCACCCGCGGGTAGGTCAGGCAGTGCGGGGCAGACCCGGGGGATTCACATTGACCTCGCTGACCGCTTCATTCGCGAGTCCCCAACGGTCCAGGATTTTCCGGTAGGGGTTCCCGTTCGCGTCGGACTGTGCTGCCCGGAGGACGGTGGCCACCGGCTCGATCAGGCCGTTGCCTTTCTTCGTCGCGGCTCCGATGTCGGCCGATCTGGGCCAACCTCCCGGCACGATGCCTGCCAGGACCGTCTCGCCGGTGTTGCTGGAGGAGTACGCACCCTGGGCATTGGGGCCGAAGGTGGCGTCGATGCGTCCTGACGCCAATGCCAGCTGAGCAGCCGCGGTGTCGTCGTAGTACACCAGATGAGCCTCTGGTCTGCCGTCGGACTTCAGTTCCTCGTTCCAGCGGAGCAGTACCTCCTCCTGGTTGGTCCCTGAACCGACCGCTATGGTCAGGCCACTGATTCCTCCGGAGTCGGTGATCTGCCGGCCGTCGTCGAGCTCCGAGCCGGATTTCACGTAGAAGCCGAGGAGATCCTGCCGGTAGGTCGCGATGTCGAAGATGTCGAGTCGCTCCTCGGTGACGGTCACGTTGGAGGTGACCAGGTCGTACTTTCCCGAGGAAACCCCCAGAGGCCAGTCTGCCCAGCTGACCGGCACGAGATTGAGTTCCAGTCCGAGCCCGTCGGCGATGAGTTGGGCGAAGTCGACTTCACTGCCCAGGGGAGTGGTGTTGTCGTCCTCGGCGAGGATGCCCAGCGGGGCGGCGCCGAGGTTGGAGGCGACAGTGAGTTTGCCGGGGTTGACCGGGGTGAATCCGCTGGCGCGGAGCTGTTCGACGGCGTCGGGAACCTCATCCGTCCTGGGTCGCTCGGCGGCGTTACGGGAGCTGATGTCGAAGCCTGATGACCCGGCTGCCCCTGTGGAGCCGGAGGCGAGGGTCGGTTCGGCAGCGGTGGAGTCAGCCCCACCGGAGTTGACGGCGACGGTGACTGCGCCGGCGACCAGGGCCGCGACGATGACGCCACCGCCTGCGAGTACTGCCCTCTGCCTTCCGCTGAACCTGCTCCTGCGCGTCCGGGGCGCCGGGTTCCCGGGCGGTGACTCCCGCCGGGAGTTCTGTGGGGACGCCGGGGACGCGGGAGGTGTGGCAGAAGAGCCCGTGGCTCCGGTGCGCGGGTCGGACGGATCAGGGGAGTTGTGTGGAGTGGTCATGGTGTCTCTTTTCACAGGATGCTGTCGATGAAGCGTCGGGTCCGCTGGTGGGTCGGGTGGGTGAGAACCTGCTCCGGGGGGCCGTCCTCGATGATCTCCCCGTCGCTGAGGAAGACGATCCGGTCGGACACCTCCCTGGCGAAGCCGATCTCATGGGTGACGATGATCAGTGTCGTGCCCGAGTCGGCGAGGCCACGGATCACGGCCAGTACGTCGCCGACGAGTTCCGGGTCGAGGGCACTGGTGGGCTCGTCGAACAACAGGACGTCGGGGTCAAGTGCGAGGGCGCGGGCGATGGCGACCCTCTGCTGCTGACCGCCTGAGAGCTGGCGGGGGTAGTGGTGTGCCTTGTCCGCCAGACCGACATCGGCGAGGAGCTCGGCCGCCCGGGCCAGTGCGGCGTCCTTCGGGAGACGGTGGAGTGCCACGGGAGCCTCTGCGATGTTTTCTGCCGCAGTGAGGTGGGGAAAGAGGTTGAAGTTCTGGAAGACGATGCCTACACGTGTCCTCCGTCGAAGGACTTCGCGGGCGGGCAGCTCGTGGAGCCGGTCGCCGTGGCGCCGGTAGCCGATGTACTCTCCGTCGATCGTGACGGAGCCGGAGTCCACCGTCTCCAGGTGGTTGATGGTGCGCAGCAGGGTCGACTTCCCGGACCCGGAGGGCCCGATGAGCGTGACGACCTCGCCTGGTTCGACGGTGAGGGAGACGTCGGTGAGCACCCGGTGTCCCGCGAAGCTCCGGGAGACCTTGTCGATCACTATCCTCCCGGATTGAACCGGAGTTGTGGTGGTCATGGTCTCACCGTGCTTTCGGTGTGCTCGGTGTGCTCGGTGTTGCCGGTGCCCGCGTCCCGGTCGCTCCTGCCGTCCCTGTCGTCGAGCGAACGCCACCATGCGGTGACGGCCCTGCGGGTCCGTTGCCAGGGAGTAGGGGGAAGTGTTCTCTGCGTTCCGCGGGAGTAGCGGCGCTCGACGTAGAACTGGATGACGGACAGCACCGTGGTGAACACCGCGTACCAGGCCACGGCGACCATGAGCAGCGGTATCGGGGTTGAACTGCGGTTGTAGATGACCTGGACGGTGTAGAACAGCTCCGGCAGTGCCACGATGAAGACGACAGAAGTGCCCTTGATCTGTCCGATGATCTCGTTGAACGCATTGGGGACGATCGCCCGCGCGGCCTGCGGCAGGATGATGCGGAAGAAGCGGCGTCCTGCCGGGATGCCCAGTGCGGCCGCAGCCTCCCACTGGCCCTGGTCGACAGAGAGGATTCCGCCCCGGATGATCTCGCAGGAGTAGGCGGCCTGGTGGAGGGTGAGTCCCAGGGCGGCGGCGAACCAGGCGGAGATCAGCGAGGTGGTCTGGAACTCGACGAGCCAGTGGTCGCCGGTGAACGGTGTTCCGAGTCCGAGGGTGGGGTAGAGGTAGCCGAGGTTGTACCAGATG
Source organism: Corynebacterium provencense (assembly GCA_900049755.1). GTDB lineage: Bacteria > Actinomycetota > Actinomycetes > Mycobacteriales > Mycobacteriaceae > Corynebacterium > Corynebacterium neomassiliense. The sequence continues at coordinate 507,623 of LT160592.1, read as the reverse complement.
AGGATCTGCACCAGGATCGGTACCGACCGGAAGAACCAGATGTAGCCCGCGGCCGCGGCATTGAGCACCGCCGAATCCGAGAGCCGGAAGACCGCGAGGACGCCACCGAGTACGAATCCGCCGAGGATGGACACCGCAGTGAGTTCGAGCGTGAGGCGCAGTCCGGCGAGGATGGCGGGGTCGAAGATGTAGCGGGCGAAGACGTCCCACCGGTAGTTGGGGGTCGTCACGAGCGACCAGATGAACTGCGCCAGGAGGAACAGTACAAGGACTGAGACACCCCACCGCCACCAGTGCCGTTGCCGGACGACGGTGAGCGCCTGTGCGTGGTCAGCGGGGGCGGGTGGTGTGCCCGGTCTTGACTCCGTGCCGACTTCTGGGCCGATTTCTGGGCTGGCTTCTGGATTAGGTCCTGGGTTCCCGGGTGGGGCGGTTCCGGTGAGTGTCATGGGCGCTCACACTAAGGACAGGCCGTGCACAGGGGCAAGGAATCCACAGGTTATGAATCGTTCGGAGTGAAACTACGGAGTGGAACCGGGGACATGCCGGACCCCTCCGGGGTTAGGCTGTGCGCCATGACTGACACGATCATTGTCGCCGGGACAGATTCCCCCGAGGCCGCCCCGCTGGTCGCAGAGCTGGATCTCGAGTACGCCTCCCGGTACGAGGACTACGAGGGCTTCGCCCGCGACGAGGACGCCCCCGAAGAACTGGACCTGTTCCCGCCCCTGGTGTTCGAGCAACCCCTCGGTACCCTCCTGCTGGTCCGACGCGACGGCCAGACTGTCGCCGGTGGTGCCTTCATGTACCTCGACGAGGAGACTGCCGAGGTCAAGAGAGTGTGGACATCGTCGTCCCACCGGAGGGAAGGACTGTCGCGCCGGGTGATGGCCGCGTTGGAGGCGGCTGCGGCAGACCGGGGCTACCGGCGCATCTACCTCACCACCGGGCCACGGCAGCCGGAGGCGGTGGGCCTGTACCGGTCTCTGGGGTACACCCCGTTGTTCGACCTCGACGCGAACTGGGAGGACATCGCCCACCTGGCGTTCGAGAAGGAGCTGCAGGGCCGATCCCCGGGCCCCGGAGTGTCTGAGAGGGTGGGCCCGGAACTGGCGGACCGCGCCGCCCGCCAACGTGCCGCGGTAGCGGCGACCTACCGATGGCGTGAACGACCGGCCGTGCGGTTGGGTGGGGTGGACAGGCCGGAGCACCGTTCCCGGGGTACCGCGGTGCCGGCGGAGTGAGGCGTCCTCCGGGGACTGTGTGACCTTCCCGCGGGGAGCCGGGGTGCCCCGGGCACAGGGTGGTACCGACAGTCCCAGGACAGGCGGGCGTCCGCCGACACACACTGGACCTGGACCTGCCGGCATCGTGACCGGTCGGAACTGACACTGCGGGAAGAACGCCGCAGTACGACGACCACAGGAAGAAGGACGCCATGGACGCTGCAGCCCAGACTTACCTCATCACCGGAGCGGGGAGCGGATTCGGTGCCGAGATCGCTCTCCGTCTCGCGGCGGAAGGGCATGACGTGATCGCGGGAGTTGAGATTGCCCCGCAGGTCACGGCCCTGAGAGCGGAGGCCCGGCGCCGGGGTGTGACACTGCGGGCGGAGAAACTCGACATGACCGACAGTGCGGACCGCGAGAAGGCGCTCGGGTGGGATGTCGACGTCCTGTTCAACAACGCGGGCATCGCCGAGGGTGGCTCCACCGTCGACATCCCCGCCCATGTCCTCCGCCGTCAGTTCGAGGTGAACGTCTTCGGCCCGGTGCTGCTCACCCAGGGCATCGCCCGGCAGATGGTCGAGAAAGGAGCAGGCAGGATCGTGTTCATGTCCTCGGTCGCGGGACTGACGGTGGACCCGTTCACCGGCGCGTACGCCGGGTCGAAGCACGCCGTCGAGGCTTTCGCCGACGCACTCGACCAGGAGCTCGCCGAGTTCGGCGTCACAGTTGCGACGGTGAACCCGGGCCCGTACCTCACCGGATTCAACGACATGATGTTCGAGGGCTGGAAGTCCTGGGGGAGCGGCACGGCCCCGGAAAAGGCCCCGGAAAATGCCCCGGAAAAGGCCCCGTCACTGTACGACTACACCAGACTCGCCTTCCCCCACGAACAGTACGATCCCGCCGAGGTGGTCGACGTCAGTGTCGAGGTCCTGACCGGCAGAGACACGATGTACCGGCACGTGCTTCCTGCGGACACGGTCGACAGTGTCCGCGACCAGGTCGATGCACAGTGGTCGCGGACCCTGAATGACGGGACCCGTCCGGAGCTGGTGGACACCGCCTTCGACATCGAGCCGTACACCCCGGTGCAGAACCACGGCTGACCGGGTACACAGGAAGGTGGACCGCCGGAAACCGGACCGCCGGGATCCGGGCCAGCAGAATCCGGGCTGCCGGGATCCGGGCCACCGAACCGAACGTCACAGCAGAGGAGCTGAACATGACCGGAGTACTCATCATCTCCACCAACTACGGCACCGAAACCGACGAGATCCGACGTCCGATCGAAGCATTCAAGGAGGCGGACGTGCCTGTCACGGTAGCTTCCGTCGACGGCGGTGAGATCCGTACCGTGGTCGGCGACAGGGCTGAGGGACCCGTGGTCGACAGTGACACCACCCTGGCCGAGGTCGCGGCGTCCGACTACGACCTGGTGGTCATTCCCGGCGGTACCGTCAACGCAGACACCCTGCGCACCGACCCGGACGCCCAGAGGATCGTCCGGGGGGCGGCGTCCGCGGGAATCCCCGTGGCAGCCATCTGTCACGGACCGTGGCTCCTGGTCAGCACCGACCTTGTCGTCGGTAAGACCCTGACCTCCTATCCCAGCCTCGCCGTCGACGTGACCAACGCGGGAGGAACCTGGGTCGACGAAGAGGTGTCGGTGGACCCCACAAACGGGTTCACCCTCGTGACCTCCCGTACCCCGGACGATCTGCCGGCGTTCATTCGGGCGGCCTCCGAGGCCAGGGACGCACGGGTGAAGGATGAATGACCGTCCCTGACCCGGGGAACTACCGGAAGGACGCCGTCTCCGGTTTCCTCCGCGACCGCAGGGCTCGGTGTGACCCCGATCCTGCTTCGCCGGTCTTCGATCCGGTGAGTGACCGCAGGGTCGCCGGTATGCGTCGGGAAGAGGTCGCGTGGGCCGCCGGGATCAGCATGGACTACTACGTCAAACTGGAGCAGGGCAGGATGCTGAACCCGTCACCGGCGGTCCTGGAGAACATCATGGACGCCCTCCGGCTCAGTGACCTGGACCGACGCTACCTCGGACTGTTGTTCGGTGATGCTGTTGCGCCGGTCACCCGCACCACTGCGCAGGAGAGCGGGCGGGCAAGATCAACCCTCGACGAGGTCGCGGCACAGTTTCCGGACGCGACCATGCGGCATCTGCTCGACCGTGACCTCGGACTCGTGCTCGCCGACGCGCGCACCCGGGAGATCATGTTTCCCGGCTCGGGGGAGGCTCCGTCGCAGGTGTCACTGGTCGACTACATGTTCTCCCCGGCCTACCGGGGCTTCAGCCGCAGGGTGTACGTCGACTGGAGGGACAAGGCGGCGGAGGTGACCGGACTGGTCCACATGAAGATGGCCACGGGTGTTGCGACGGAGAATCTGGTGTCCACTGTCGCGAGGCTGCTCGGGGACCCTGCATTCCGTCGGCTGTGGACCTGTTACGAACCGTACGAGAACACGTCGGGCAGCTGGCGGGTGAGCATCGACGGCAGGGTGCGGACGTGCCGCTACATCACTGTCACCGCCCCGGATGACCCGGAGCAGTCACTGGTGATCTATCGGTGACCTGCCGACTCTCCCACCGTCCGTCCGGTGTGCGTCCACGCCGGGGTGGTGGGGGTTCAGGCGGGCACCGGGGACGTCGCGTCACCGGATTTCGTGGCGTCCTTCCTGGCCGTGACCTGTTTGACGACGAGCACCGTCACCGCGGAGACGAGAGTGCCCGCGATCACGGCGATGACGAAGCCCCAGGCGTTGTCCATCAGCGGTGCGACCCAGAATCCGCCGTGCGGGGCACGGCTCATTGCCCCGAACTGCATGCTGAGTGCACCGGTGACGGCTCCACCGACCATCATCGACGGGATGATGCGCAACGGGTCCGCCGCGGCGAAGGGGATTGCCCCCTCAGAGATGAAGGACGCCCCGAGCAGCCAGGAAGCTTTGCCGTTCTCGCGTTCCTCACGGGTCCACATGTGGGGCCGGACTGCAGTGGCCAGGGCCAGGGCGAGCGGAGGAACCATGCCGGCGGCGATGACGGCGGCCATGATCTTCAGTGCGGCGTCATCGCCGGTGGACAGCCCCGCCGTGGCGAAGAGGTATGCGGCCTTGTTCACCGGGCCCCCGAGGTCGAAGCACATCATCAGTCCGAGGACGATCCCGAGCAGCCACGGGGTGCCGTCGGACATGGAGGTCAGCCAGTTCTGGAGACCCTCCATCACCGCGGCGAGCGGCCGGCCGAGGACGAGGAACATCGACGCCGCAGTGATCAGTGTGGCGACCAGCGGGATGATCACCACGGGCATCATCGAGGCGAGCCAACGCGGTGCCTTGTACGACTGGATCCACAGTGCCGCCAGCCCGGCGATGACGCCGGTGATCAGGCCTCCGATGAAGCCGGCCCCGACGGTCACCGAGATTGCTCCGCCGACGAACCCGGGGACGATTCCGGGGCGGCCCGTCAGGGCGTACGCGGTGTAGCCGGACAGTGCGGGGACGAGGAATCCCATGGCGGTGGTGCCCCCGCCGAAGAGTACCGCCCCGAGATACAGGAGCATTCCGGAGCGGTCGGACGTGAAAGCCTCGGTGCTGCCGTCCATCTCGTAGCCGAGGTGGCCGGGCAGGTTCCACAGGGAGTAGTCCTTGACGGCCGTCTCCCAGACATTGGAGACGTTGTAACCGCCCAGGAGGAACCCGAGAGCCATGAGCAGGCCGCCGGCGGCGACGAACGGGACCATGTAGGACACCCCGGTCATCACGGCCTGCTGGATACGGGTGCCCCAGCCGACCGGGCTCTGCTCTGTGTCATCGCCGGCCTCTTCGTCCCCGGACGCGGTGACCCGACTCGGGTTCTCGGCCGTGGAGGCGGCGACGGCCCTGTCGAGCAGCTCATCGGGGTCGGAGATCCCTTTCTTGACGGGCACGTCGACGACGGGTTTCCCGGCGAACCGGGCGATGTCGCGGACAGCGACCCCGTGGGCGAAGATGACCGCGTCTGCCTCGGCGATCTGTCGGGCGGTGAGTTTCTCGTTGCCGGAGGAGCCCTGGGTCTCGATGACGAGGTCGACGTCGTCCCGTTTGGCGGCGGCGTTGGTGAGTGCGTCGGCCGCCATGTAGGTGTGGGCGATCCCGGTCGGACAGGAGGTCACCCCGACGATCTTCGTGACCTTCTTCGTCGGGGCCTCTCCGGCGTCTGCGGCGTCTGCGTCGTCCCCGGTTCTCCCGGTGCTGCCAGCGGCGGTGCCGGTGGAGGACGCCGCGGCCGACGGCCCGGCCTTCTTCTTCCTCGCGTTGAGCTTCTCGGTGACCAGCGCGACGATCTCATCCTCGGAGGAGGCCGAGCGCAGTGCCTCGACGTAGTCCTTCTTCACCAGGGACCTGGCCAGGGTGGACAGGATCTTCAGGTGCTCTCTGCCTGCCCCGGCCGGTGCCAGGATCATGAACACCAGGTCGGCGGGCCCGTCATCCGCCCCGAAGTCGGTGGGGTTGGACAGTCGGGCGACTCCGAGTGACGGCGCGTCCACCGCGGTGGTGCGGCAGTGGGGGATTGCGATGCCGCCGGGAAGGCCCGTGGCGGCCTGTGCCTCGCGGGCGTGGATGTCGCCGAGCAGGACGGTGGCGTCCGATGCACGGCCGGCGGAGACCTGCAGGTCTGCCAGCGTGGTGAGGACGACGTCCTTGTCCGCCGGCAGTCCGGCGTCCAGGGAGACGAGTTCGGGGATGAGGAGGGGACGCCCGGCGTCCGGTCCACCGGTGTCGGGGGTGTTCGTCGGTGTGGTCATGATGTGCTCCTGGTGTGAAGTGTGGCGGGGGTGTGGTGGCTCAGCGGATCTGGCGGGGTTCCGGCAGAAACGTCGGCAGGTCCGTGGGGGAGGGGAGGGTGGTGCCGGGCAGGGTGACGGCGGCGGATCCGTGGGCGACGGCGAGCGCCAGGCGTTCCGACGGTTCCAGTCCACGGACTGTCCCGAGGAGATAGCCGGCGAGGGTGGAGTCCCCGGCACCGACAGTGGACACGGCGTCCACCGCAGGGCTCGGGCAGTACCAGGCGTGCCCGTCGGCCGCGAGGACCGCTCCGGCGGCTCCGAGACTCACCACGACCGTGGTGAAACCCCGTCCGGTGAGGCGGCAGGCTGCGTCAGCGACGACGGTGAGGTCACCGGCCTCGGCCGCTGCCTCCATGGCGTCGCCGTCGGAGGACTCTCCGCCGAGGATCTGGGCTAGTTCGTGGGAGTTGGGTTTGATCAGGTCAGGTGTTGCAGCAGGGTCTGTGCCGGCGACTCTGACGAGTTCGGTCAGGGGAATGTCGGAGGTGTCCACGGCGACCTGCAGGCCGTGGGCGTGGGCCGTCGAGGTCACTGTCGCGTACCAGTCACCGGGGAATCCGGGGGGCAGTGAGCCTGCGAGGACCAGCCAGTCACCGGGCGCCGCCTCTTCTCCGAGACGTCCCAGTTCAGCCTGCAGCTGTGTTGCGGGGTCCGGCAGCCCGTCGCCGCCTGTGCCGCCGGGTTCGTTGATCTTGGTGGTGGTGCCGTCGGTGTCGACGACGGTGAGGTTGACCCTGGCGTCCGCACCCCCGGTGAACCGTGTGGGGACGCCCAGCGCGGCGACGAGCCCGGCGAACCGGCCGCTGGCCGGTGCGGGGACGACGGAGAGCACTGCTTCACCTGCCCGGTGCAGGACGGTGGCGACATTGACCCCCTTTCCTCCGGCCTGGTCGGTACCGGAGACAACCCGGTTGACACCTCCGACGGTCAGGGGGCCGGCGAGGACCCTGGTGCGGTCGATACTGGGGTTGGGGGTGACGGTGACGATCATGCGTGGATCACGTCCATTCCGAGACTGGTGAGGGACCGGATGACAGGGTGCTCGGCGGGAGCGTCGGTGACGAGGATGTCAACCTCCGCCGGCCGGGCGAAGGAGTACAGCAGTTCCTCGCCGAGTTTCGTGGCGTCCACCAGTGCGACCCTCGTGCGTGCGGAGTGCACCATGGCCGCCTTGGTCTGCCCCTCCGAGGGGTCGGGTGTGGAGAGTCCGAACTCCACGGTGAGACCGTTGGCACCGAGGAAGGCGACGTCGGCGCGCAACCGGCTGAGGTCGGAGACGGCGTCCGCCCCGACGACGGCCTGGGTGACACCCCGGACCCGGCCTCCGACCGTGCGCAGGAGACGGTGGTCGGCGCTGGACAGGTTGTGTGCGAGGACCAGGGAGTTGGTGACCACGGCGAGTTCGGGGAGGGCGAGGATCGGTTCGGCCAGCAGTGCGGTGGTCGTCCCGGAGTCCACGATGACCGATCCTGTGGAGGGCAGAAGCTCGGCGGCGGCGGCGGCGATCCGGGACTTCGCCCCGCGGGAGTGCTGTTCACGCTCGGTGACGGAGTTCTCCGTGTCGCTCCTGCCCCCGGACCTGCGGTAGGGGACCGCCCCGCCGTGCACCCTGGAGATCCGGCAGGCGTTCTCCAGGGCGACCAGGTCCCGGCGCACGGTTTCGACGGAGACGCCGTGGTGTGCGGCGAGGTCGGTGACGGACATACCGCCGCTGGAGAGGATCTCCTCGGCGATGGCGTCCTGCCTCAGCTCGGCGTACATCCGTGGTCACTTCCTTGCCTCGTGAAAAGCTCTCAGAAGTGATTATCTGTGGAAATGCGTGGATAGTCAAGGAAAATTTGGGACACTGCGGCCGAAAATGGTCATGGACAGTCACGACCGGTCAAGAACAGTCACGGTGAGGGTGTGTGGGGACCGGCTGTGGCCGGCTGTGGCCGGCTGGGAACCGGCCGGGACTATCTGCCGAGGTGACCCCGACCCAGCTGCAGCAGTGCATTGGCGATCGGCACACCCTCGGGCCCCAGCTCGTCACGGAACTGGTTGAGGATCGCCGTCTCGCGCGCGTAGACGAGTCTGGTCCCGCCGGAGGCTTTCCTGGTCTGTCCGATGCGCCGGGAGATCTCGGAACGCCGCTTCACCGCGTCTATGATCGACCGGTCGAGCCGGTTGATCTCCCGGCGGTACTCCTGGATCTCGGCGTCCGACAGCGGGTCATCGGTGCCGCTGCTCAGGGTCTCGTTGACGGAGGCGTTCGCCGCCTCGTTCCGGGGGTCCACGTTCCGGGGGTCGCTCATGACCGGTAATTCTAGCGTTGCCGCGACGTTGTCACTGACAGGGTGCTGACGATGCACTGATATTCACGAAAGGCCCCGTGCCTGCTGGCGTTCCTCACCCGGCTTCTGACCGGCCCCCCCACCCGACCCCGTGACCAGCACGGGGAAATGACGTCCGGGCGGGTTGTAGGGTGGACAGAGCCTATGCACAGACCACTGTCGACAGACAGTCCCACAGAAGATCCCACAGACACTTTCGAGGAGCACCCCACCGTGAATCCGGGCACGTCCGACCACTCCGCTGACGGGCAGATCCCCGTGCCAGACGTACCGGAGGACCTCTTCGGCGGGGACGCCGGTTACGACGCCCCCCCACCGGAGGAGGACCTGCCTCCGGAGGACGCCGGAGCCCTGCTGGACAGCTTCGCGGAGGATTTCGTGGACTCGGTCGCGCATCTCGCCCCGCTGCCCGAGGCCCCGGCGACAGACTTCCGGGCGTCTCCCTTCCACGTTTCGCCGTCGTCCCCGGACGTCGGTGCCGGCCCCCGGGACGCCGGCCACCGCACCCCGGAAAGTGCACCGGCAGGACGCCCCGGTGCGGCACGGGAGGAGCTGCTGCTCCGGGGCCTCAATCCCGCTCAGCGGTCGGCGGTCGTACACACCGGCTCTCCTCTGCTCATCGTCGCCGGGGCCGGTTCAGGGAAGACGAGTGTGCTGACCCGGCGCATCGCCTGGCTGCTGGCACACGGTGTCGCTCCGTGGCAGATCCTGGCGATCACCTTCACCAACAAGGCCGCCGCCGAGATGCGTGAGCGGGTCACAGACCTGGTGGGTCCGGTCGCCGAGCGCATGTGGATCTCCACCTTCCACTCCCTGTGCGTCCGGATTCTGCGGGCGAACGCCCAGCTGGTCGAGGGGCTCAACTCGAACTTCACCATCTACGACTCCGACGACCAGAAGAGGCTCATCACGGTCGTGCTCAAGGAGCATGACTGTGACCTCAAGGAGTTCGCGCCCCGGGGCGTTCTGACCGTGATCTCCAACTGGAAGAACGAACTCCAGGGCCCGGCCGAGGCCCTGCGGGAGGCGCAGGAGGACAGCAACCGCCATCGGGAGCAGATAGCGCTGGTGTACCGCGACTACCAGTCGCGGCTGCGCGAATCGAATGCGGTGGACTTCGACGATCTCATCGGCGAGGTCGTCACCATACTGAGGACCCGTCCCGCCGTCGCCGAACACTACCGGCGGCGGTTCCGCCACATCCTCGTCGACGAGTACCAGGACACCAACCACGCCCAGTACGTGCTGGTGTCCACGCTCGTCGGTGACGGACAGGACGCCGGGGAACTGTGTGTCGTCGGTGACGCCGACCAGTCGATCTACGCCTTCCGGGGTGCGACGATCCGCAACATCGAGGAGTTCGAGCGTGACTACCCGCACGCCGAGACGGTCATGCTCGAGCAGAACTACCGCTCCACGCAGAACATCCTCTCGGCGGCGAATGCGGTCATCGCGCGCAACCAGGGACGCCGGGAGAAGAAACTGTGGACCGATGCCGGCGACGGGCCGCTCATCGGCGGCTACGTCGCCGACAACGAACATGATGAGGCACGGTTCATCGCCAGGACCGTCGACCAGCTCGTCGACGACGGTGACGCCACCTACCGTGACATCGCGGTGATGTACCGGACGAACAGCGCCTCCCGCGTCATCGAGGACATGCTCATCCGGTCAGGAATTCCTTACCGGGTGGTGGGGGGTACCCGGTTCTACGAACGCCGGGAGATCCGGGATGTCGTCGCCTACCTGAAGGCCCTCGACAATCCGGAGGACGCCATGGCCCTCCGCCGAATCATCAACACACCGCGCAGGGGTATCGGAGACCGTGCGCTGTCCCGTGTCAGCGTCCACGCCGAGAACACGGGCGTCAGTTTCGCCGACGGTCTGCGTGCCGCCGCTGCCGGCGAGGTGCCCGGTCTCAGCGGCAGGGGGCGTAACGCGATCGCGGGATTCCTCGAACTCATGGACGGGCTGCGTGACGCCCTCCCCGGTCACCTCATGGAGGCCTCCGACGGGACGTCACTGGGAATACCGGATCTCGGAGCGGTGATCAGGGACGTGCTCAACCGGACGGGTTACACGGAGGAGCTTGAGAAGTCGAACGATCCGCAGGACGGTTCGCGGCTGGACAACCTCCATGAACTGGTCTCCGTGGGACATGAGTTCTCCCAGGAAGCGGCGAACCTCGCCGCATACGAGGCCATGCCCGACAGTGCCGGGGGCACCGCCGCAGGTGTCCCCGACGCCGGCGACCGAACTGACGGTGACGGGGCTGCCGGTACCGCCGGCTCGGTGGACGCCGTGCTCGCCGAAGGAGAGGCGGAACCGGGCAGTCTGCAGGCCTTCCTCGAGAGGGTGAGCCTGGTGGCGGATGCGGACCAGATCCCGGGAGAGGAACAGGACCTGGTCACCCTGATGACACTCCACACCGCGAAGGGACTGGAGTTCCCCGTCGTCTTCCTCACCGGGTGGGAGGACGGCCAGTTCCCCCACCAGCGTGCCCTCGGCGACCCGGAAGAACTGTCCGAGGAACGCAGACTCGCCTACGTGGGGATCACACGGGCCCGCAGACGTCTGTACCTGTCCAGGGCGATGACCAGGTCCGCCTGGGGGACACCCACGACCAATCCTCCCTCACGTTTCCTCTCCGAGATCCCAGGTGAGCTCATCGACTGGATCCGTGAGGAGCCGGTCCCCTCCTGGGGGTCGGATTTCTCCGGAGGAACAGGTTTGCGCGTCGGAGCGGCCTCTGCCGGAAACTGGGGAAGGGACGGCACCGGTCAGGGTTTCCGTGGTACCCCCTCATCACGGGGAACCGGTACGGAAAAAACGCGTCGGCGTCAGGGGACCTCACCGCTGGGTGGCGGCACTCCGCTGGAACTGGCTGTCGGCGACCGTGTCAACCACGACAAGTACGGTCTGGGGACCGTGAAGACCGTCGACGGCTCAGGGGTCCGTGCCACTGCCACGATCGACTTCGGGGCCAGCGGAACGGTCAGGCTGATGCTCATCGGCGGAGTACCGATGGAGAAGATCTGAGCGGGTCCGCACCGTGCCGGGGCACTCCCGGACGACGTCAGCGCCGCACCCCGCGAGAACGGGGTGCGGCGCTGAAACTCTGCGACACAACGTCCGTCGGTCACAGACGGCAACGGGGCTGACTGCAGAGGACGACCGCGGGTCCGGTGGTCAGACCCGTCCGGGTGGGGGTCAGACCTCCACGCCGCGCTCGGCCAGCCAGGTCTTCGGGTCCACAGCGTTGACACCGTCGGGGTAGACCTCGAAGTGGCAGTGGGGGCCGGTGGAGAAGCCGAGGTTCCCGACTCCGGCGATCTTCTGGCCGGCGACGACCTGCTGACCCACTGTCACATCGATGGTCTGCATGTGACCGTAGACGGTGATGGTGCCGTCGTCGTGACGGATGCGGACCCAGTTACCGAATCCGGATGCCGGGCCGGCGCTGATGACCTCACCGGCCTGGGCGGCGACGATCGGGGTACCCAGAGGGGCAGCGAGATCGATGCCCTTGTGCATCGTCCCCCACCGCACCTCGAAACCGGAGGTGAAGGTACCGTCGGTCGGCTTCACGGTCTGCGGGGTTCGGGAGAGAAGGTCGGAGGCGATTCTGGCGGCGTTGAAGTCGAGGGTGCTCGACAGCTGGGCGCTGAGATCCTGGATCTTCTGCACCGGGGGCACGGCCAGGATCTGGGCTGCGGACTCGCGGGAAGGCGTCGTGGAGGAACCCTGGGCCAGAACGCGGGAATCCGCGGCGAGGGTGACGGTGGCGTCCCCCTGCTCCGCGGACTGGACGGTGGCGGCGCCGGCTCCGGCAGCGCCGGCGGTGGCGACTCCGGTGACGGCGACAGCTGCGAAAGCCATCCGACGCTTGGCCGAGGTATCCATCTTCCGGTGGCCTGCGGGCCGTTGCGCTTCAGTCATCGTCTGCACTGTCTCCGTAACTGTTGATCCAGGGCCGTCCACCCTGCGTCCTGTGACATTCCGACCACCATTTCGTGACCGGATCGTTATCTGACGAAGATGAACTGTAACCGGACGGGGGCCCGGAGGCAACCCGTCCCCGGAAAAAAGTCACGTTTCGGTATCGGACCGGGGGTGCAGGCAACGGTACCCGTAAGGGGACACGCGGTACCCGCTGCAGACGTCCCGGACCGGTCAGCATGCACAATAGGACAGGTGAACAGTGAGTTGTCTCCTATACACATCTAGATGCGTATACGAGACAGTCCTTGCCTCGCGAAACGCTCTTAGAAGATGTGAAAAGGCCGGAGGACCGGCGCCGACGGGCCGGGTCATCCGGCTCCGGCACACCGGCCACGCCCGCCGGTTTCCGGAGACTGGAGCGTCACCAACCTCCGGAGCACAACAGTGGTGACAGCGGCAGGGGCAACGGCGGGGACCGTGCCATGGACCGTGCCAGGGACAGTGCGGCGGCCTTTGTCGACGGCGCACACGGCAGCGAACTGCGCGGCCGTGTCGGTTCGGCACAGGCGTCCCGTCCCGCCGCGTCACGCACCGGCAGGTGGAACACCTTCACCGAGGTCTGGGGTCCCCACATCCGTCGGTTCGCCCCCGGACTTCTCGCCAACCACGGCGTGACTGTCGCCCTGGCTGTCGCGGTGGCCGTCATCCTGGCCGTGGGCACGACGTTCAGGGCGGTCCCGGCGTACATCGGTTCACTGTGGCTGGTGGCCAACCTGGCGCCGTTGACGGTCAGCGGAGCTGATCTGGGGGTGGTGCCGCTGCTGCCCGCCGTGGTGGTCCTCTACGCCCACTCCCGTCGGATACGGTCCGCCTGCGGGTCGACGGTGACGGTGCGGGGCATACGGACGCTGGCAGCCCTGGGCGTGGGGATCCCCGCCGTGCTCACCGTCATCGCGTGGCTGATGGTCTGGGACGCTTCCCATGTATTCGATGTTGCCCCGCCCAACCTCTTCCACGCGCTGGTCACGACGGTGCTGGTCAATGCAGGAGCTGTCGGTGCAGGGCTGGGGCCGAAGATCTGGCGTGCACTTCTGCTGCGGCGCGGGCTGCCGACGTGGCCGGTCGAGTCCGCGATGCTGGCGGGTCGATTTGTCACGGTCATGGTCGCCGCCGGCGCCGTGGCTGTGGGCGTCGGGCTCCTCGTCAACCATACGGCGGTGGGGAGGGCCTACGACATCGCCGGCGGGTTCGGTGGCGTCCTCGGCCTCACCGTCCTGAGCATCCTCTACTTCCCTAACCTTGCAGTGGGGGGCGCGTCGGTGCTCATGGGCGGGGAAATGCACATCGGGGAGGGGAGTACCTCGCTGTTCGCGGTGACGAACACGACTCTGCCGCCGCTGCCGGTCCTCGCGGCGGTGCCCAACGACCCTGTCCCGCTGGGCCCGGTGCTTCTGATCGTGCCCGCTGTCCTCTCCGCCGTCACCGTCTACCGGTGGTTCGCCGGCCGCCGGTTCATCGAGTCTCCGCTGTTCACCGCCGTCGGTGCGGGGATCTGCGCTTCGGTCGCCGGAACTGTGCTGTCCTGGGTCGCGGGCGGCGACCTGGGGTACTACGGTTCGACCGGACCCCTGCTGTGGCTGGCACCTCTGCTGTTCCTGCTGTGGCTGCTGCTGCCGTCCCTGGTGGTGTTCGGATGGGTGACCCTGAAAGGGAGGAAGGTCACGGAGTCTGCCGGGGACGAGGTGCCGGAGTCCGGCGGATCGGCCGACGGCCGGGCCGGAGGCACCGACGCACCCGGGAAGGCAGGCGACACCGGGGACGTCTCGGACGGTGACGGGGGTGCCGGTGAGGCCGGGGAATCCGGCGAGGACGGCGAGGACGGTGGGGCCGGCGGGGCCGCGACGGGCCGGTGAACCTGCTGTCAGTGTGCCCTGACGGTCCGGTGTACTGCTGCACGCCGTAGAGTAGGGGAACGTGAGTGAGTCCACACCCCCGGAGACGACGGAAGAGTCACAGACACACGTGCCGCCCGCCTCGGGCAGGCCCCTGCGGCTGGTCGTCCTGACCTCCGGTGAGGGCACACTGCTCCAGTCGATGATCGACCGTCTCGACGACTCCGTCGAGATCGTCGCGGTCGGCGCAGACCGCCCCTGCCGGGCCCTCCGGCGGGCGGAACAGGCCGGTCTCGACACATTCCTGGTGGCTTTCGACCCGTCCGGACAGTCCGGACTGCGTGGCCGGAGCGGCCGGGCGGGTACCGCCACGGTCGACCGTGACGCCTGGAACCGGCGTCTCGCCGGGGAGACTGCGTCCCGCCGGCCTGACATCATCGTCAGCGCCGGTTTCATGCGCATTCTCGGGTCAGAGTTCATCGACCGGTTCCGGGGGAGGATCATCAACACCCACCCCGCACTGCTTCCGGCGTTCCCGGGGGCCCATGCCGTGGAAGAGGCACTCGCCTACGGGGTCACACTCACCGGATCCACCGTGCACCTCGTCGACGACGGGGTGGACACCGGACCGATCATCGCGCAGCAGCCCGTACCTGTGCTGCGTACCGACACTCGGGCGACCCTCCACGAACGGATCAAGACGGTGGAACGGCAGCTGATCGTTGACGTCCTGCACCGTACGGCCCGACACGGCTACACCATCGACGGACGAAAGGTCTGGATCAATGACTGACAACACCACCGACCCCGGGCAGGACGCCGGACGCCGACCGATCAGAAGGGCCCTGGTCAGCGTCTACGACAAGACAGGCCTGGAGGATCTCGCCAGAGGACTTCACGCAGCGGGGGTGCAGATCGTCTCCACCGGATCCACGGCCGCGCGCATCGCGGACGCCGGTGTGCCGGTGACCCCGGTCGAGGAGCTCACCGGATTCCCCGAGTGTCTGGAAGGCAGGGTCAAGACCCTCCACCCGCGCGTCCACGCGGGAATCCTCGCTGACACCCGCAAGCCCGAGCACCTCGCGCAGCTGAAGGAACTGGGTGTGGAGCCGTTCGACCTTGTCGTCGTCAACCTCTACCCGTTCACGGAGACGGTCGCCTCCGGTGCGGACTTCGACGCCTGTGTCGAGCAGATCGACATCGGAGGACCGTCGATGGTCCGTGCCGCGGCGAAGAACCACCCCTCGGTCGCGGTCGTGACCGACCCTGCGGAGTACGCCAACGTCCTTGCCGCGGCCGGGGCCGGCGGGTACACGCGTCGTGAGCGCACCCTGCTGGCCACCCAGGCGTTCCGGCACACGGCGTCCTACGATGTCGCCGTGGCCACCTGGCTGACCTCTCAGACCGCTGAGGGCGAGTTCGGGAAGTTCCCGGAGTGGATCGGTGAGGTCCATGAGCGGGCCCACACCCTGCGCTACGGCGAGAATCCCCACCAGGCCGCGGCGGTGTACACCACCCCGGGTGAGACCGGCGGGCTCGCGAACGCCGAGCAGTTCCACGGCAAGGCGATGAGCTACAACAACTACACGGACGCGGACGCCGCCTGGCGTGCCGCCTGGGACCACCGGGACCCCTGTGTGGCGATCATCAAGCACGCGAACCCCTGCGGGATCGCCGTCGCCGCGGATGTCGCCGCCGCCCACCGGGCAGCCCACGCCTGTGACCCCGTGTCCGCGTACGGCGGAGTCATCGCCGTCAACCGTCCGGTCTCCGTGGAGATGGCGGAGCAGGTCGCGGGAATCTTCACCGAGGTCATCGTGGCACCGGACTACGAGGACGGGGCTGTGGAGGTGCTGAGCAGGAAGAAGAACATCAGGATCCTGCGCACCGACGCCCCGGTGCGCGAAGGGTCTCTGGACCACAGGCAGGTGTCCGGAGGCCTGCTCGTCCAGGAGACCGACCTGGTCGACGCTGCCGGCGACGATCCGTCGAACTGGACCCTCGCCGCCGGTGAGGCCGCCGACGAGGCGACGTTGGCGGACCTGGAGTTCGCCTGGCGTACCGTGCGTGCGGTGAAGTCGAATGCGATCCTGCTCGCGAAGGACGGGGCCACTGTCGGGGTGGGCATGGGTCAGGTCAACCGGGTGGATTCCGCGAAGATCGCCGTCGAGCGGGCCAACACCCTGGCCGGGGACGAGAAGCGCTCCGAGGGCGCGGTCGCGGCGTCCGACGCCTTCTTCCCCTTCGCGGACGGTTTCGAGGCGCTCGCGCAGGCGGGTGTGAAGGCTGTCGTCCAGCCCGGCGGGTCGGTGCGTGACCAGGAGGTCATCGACGCCGCGGTCAAGGCCGGCGTCACCATGTACCTCACCGGTGAGCGGCACTTCGCCCACTGACGGGGCCGCGCAGTGCGCGTTCCGCGGCGTTCATGCCGCACATGAAGTGCACCCCACCGCCGGGGGCGGTCGAGGACGAGCAGAGGTACACCCCCGGCACGCCGGTGTCGTAGGGGTGCAGCAGCCGGGGGCGGGCGACCAGCTGAGGCAGGTGGGAGGCTCCGCCGGCGATGTCGCCGTCGGCGTTGTTGGGGTTGTGGGACGCGACCGCCGACGGGGGAGAGGCGGTCCAGGCGGTGACACGGTCACGGAATCCCGGCGCCGCCCGTTCGATCTGTTCGGTCACCAGGTCGAAAGTCTGCCGGGGAGTACCCT
This sequence comes from Corynebacterium provencense, assembly GCA_900049755.1. Classification (GTDB taxonomy): domain Bacteria; phylum Actinomycetota; class Actinomycetes; order Mycobacteriales; family Mycobacteriaceae; genus Corynebacterium; species Corynebacterium neomassiliense. The sequence goes on along the minus strand of LT160592.1, from coordinate 490,678 downwards.
CCCACCCTGCGGGGACGTGGGAGTAGGCCCACACCGGGTGGAGCGCACGACCGTCGCGGACCACGCTTCGGGACGGGTCGGCCAGCCACGGCTGTCCGACGAGGGTGAACGGGTGTTCCGGCAGTCGACCTGACCAGCACTCGCGTTCGGCGACGGCGACCTGTTCCGCGGTCCCCCCGAGGTGGACGGTGACGGCCTGTCCGGCGGTTTCGGCCGGGTGGCCGCTCCACGGCACACCACCCTCGACGACACAGTTGACGACGGCGACGGCCGGGCCGCGCCGGAACCTCCGCCAGGTGCGGGCGACATGGCCGGGCAGCCGGTCGCCGAGGATCTTCGCCGCCGCCTCCGGGGAAGTGTCCAGCATGACAATGTCGGCGTCGGCCACCTGGCCGAGGTCGGTGACCGGGGTGTCCGTGACCACGGTTCCGCCCAGTGCCCGCAGCTGACGGACGAGGGCGTCTGCGACGGTCTGTGACCCTCCGACGGCGACCGGCCAGCCGGCCGAGTGTCCGGCGACGGTGAGCATCATGCCTGCGGCCGAGGACGCCGGCATGTCCAGCGGGGTGAAGGCGTGCGCGGCGACGCCGGTGAACAGGGCGCGGGCCTCGGGGGAGCGGAACCGGCGGGCGGACAGGGTCGCAGGGAGACCTGCCTGCACACCGAAGCCGACGAAGACCGGGGGATGACGGGGCAGATGGACCACCGGTCGGAGGAACTCCCCGGTGACCGTGCCCGCTCTCTCCGCGAGCGGGCCGAAGGTGGCCTTCCAGACCGCCCCGTCGCGCCCCGGCAGTCCGGACGCCGTCTGCGCCACCGAGGTGTGCAGGGCGGCACTTCGCCGGTTGTCGAGGACATGGACGGCGTCGAGCGGTGCGGTGGCGAACCGGAGTCCCCGGCCGGTGAGGGAAGGACCGAAGAGCCGGAGGAACGGTGACGGCTGTGCCAGGGGGAATGTGGTGGCACACCGGTCGTGGAGGACGCCGGAACTGTCCGTGGAGCTGCGCAGGCCTCCTCCTGCACCGGAGGCGGCCTCGACGACGGTGACCTCCACTCCTGACCGGGCGAGCACGAGTGCGGCGGCCAGTCCGTTGGGGCCGGAGCCGACGACGGTCGCGGTGCGGGGAGGACGACCGGGTCCACGGCCCGGGCTGCAGGGGTGCACGGTCATCCGTTCCTGGTGATTCCGGCGTCGAGGATCGCCGTCCAGGTGGCGGTGGTGGTCACACGGTGTTCGGTGTTGTCGACCAGTACGGCGCCGAGGCCCAGGCCGCGGGCGAGATCGATGGTGGTGCGCAGCAGTCGCCGGGTGTGGCGGTCGGTGAGGTCGGCGTCGAGGGTGATCGCCAGGAGCTGGTAGACCTCGCGGGCGAAGCGGGTGTCGGCGGCGACGATGAGGTCGCGGAGTTCGCCTTCGGGGCCGGCGGCCGCGGACCAGACGTGGAGGGCGGCGCGGAAGGAGCCGCTGCTGAACGACTCCACGACCAGCGTCACGACGTCGCTGACCGGAGCGCCTCCGGGGCCGGGGGGAAGCTCTGCGACGGCGGTGCGCAGCTGCTGGGTGAGGTCGGCGTAGAACTGGGTGACCGTCGCCTCGATGAGGGCGTCCCGGGTGGGGAAGTGGTGCTGGGCTGCGCCGCGGGAAACCCCGGCTTCGGCTGCGACGGCACTCACACTGGTGCCGCGCAGCCCTTCGCGGGTGAGGATCGTCAGTGCTGCGTCGAGCAGGGAGCGCCGGGTTTCCCGGCTGCGTTGCTGCTGGGGGGTCGGGGTGGGGCTCACGGATTCTCCTCGGGGCGTCAGTCACCGGCAGTTCTGCTTGCTCAGACGAGTATAGAACGAACAGAAGCCACCCCCGAAAGTGGGGTACATCACCGACATCGGCGCAGTGTAATCCATTGAACACTGGTCAACTCAAAAACAATCAGTAGTGATTGCTTTACCGTGTGATCTACGCCATATACAGTCGTTCTCAATCTCAAAACAGTTAGCCCGCAAAAGTACGCGGGCCCGAGGAGAGGACGGCCGCAGTGACCGTGCTGACCACAGCCACGACAGGGCAGGACCGCAGGAAAAGTTTCCGGGAGCTCACCGCGGAACTCCACGCCCGACTCGCCCGGGCCAGGCTCGGCGGTGGAGAGAAGGCCCGCGAACGCCACCTCGCCCGCGGAAAAATGCTTCCCCGCGACCGGGTCAACGCCCTGCTCGACCCCGGCAGCCCCTTCCTCGAGATCGCCCCCCTGGCAGCCGAGGACATGTACGACGGTCGGGTCCCCGGAGCCGGAATCGTCGCAGGGGTCGGGCTGGTCCGGGGCCGTCTCTGCCTCATCGCCGCCAACGACGCCACCGTCTCCGGAGGGACCTACTACCCGATGACGGTGAAGAAGCACCTCCGTGCCCAGGAAATAGCCCTGGCCAACCGACTGCCCTGCATCTACCTGGTGGACTCCGGTGGAGCGATGCTCACCAGACAGGACGAGGTCTTCCCCGACCGGGACCACTTCGGCCGGATCTTCTTCAACCAGGCACGCATGTCCGCCTCCGGAATAGCGCAGATCTCCGCGGTGATGGGCTCCTGCACCGCCGGAGGCGCCTACGTCCCGGCCATCTCGGACGAGACCGTCATCGTCGAAGGTCAGGGAACCATCTTCCTCGCCGGACCGCCCCTGGTGAAGGCGGCGACCGGAGAAGACGTCAGTGCCGAGGAACTCGGGGGCGGGGCCATGCACTCCCGCATATCCGGTGTCACCGACCACCTCGCCGTCGATGACGCCGACGCCGTCGGCATCATCCGTGACATCGTCGGGACCCTGCCGGAGGACACACCCTCGACATCCGCCCACGCGACGGTCGCTCCGGGGCGTCCCCAGACAGACCTCTACGACATCGTCCCCACCGACCTGCGAACCCCCTGTGATCCACGGGAGGTCATCACCGTGGTCACCGACGCCGGTTCCGTCCACGAGTTCAAGGCGGAGTTCGGGACCTCGGTCGTCACCAGCTTCGCCGCCGTCGAAGGTCACCGCATCGGAATCATCGCGAACAACGGTGTGATCTTCGGTGACGGCGCCGTCAAGGCCGCCCACTTCATCGAACTGTGCGAACAACGCGGCGTCCCCCTCCTGTTCCTCCAGAACACCACCGGTTTCATGGTCGGCCGGGACTACGAACGGGCCGGGATCGCCCGGCACGGCGCAAAGATGGTCACCGCCGTAGCCACCGCGACCGTGCCGAAGCTCACCGTCATCACCGGCGGCGGATTCGGGGCCGGCAACTACGCCATGTGCGGCAGGGCGTTCTCCCCCAGGTTCCTGTGGACCTGGCCGAATGCGAAAGTCGCGGTCATGGGAGGACCCCAGGCGGCGATGACCCTGTCCACCGTGCGTGGCGCGAAAGTCACCCGGGAAGGAGGGGAATGGACCCCGACCGACCGGGAGAACTACGAGGCCCCCGTCCGGGAGCTCTTCGAGGAGAAGTCGAGCTGCTGGTACGGCACCGCACGACTGTGGGACGACGGCGTCATCGACCCCGCCGACACACGCCGGGTCCTCGCCATGGCCCTTGAAATCTGTGCCCGCACCCCCCGTGACCCTGACCGGGACGCCGGCTTCGGCGTCTTCCGGATGTGAGAGGAGCAACCATGTTCGACACCGTTCTCGTCGCCAACCGGGGAGAGATCGCCTGCCGGGTCATCCGGACCCTGCGCCACATGGGGCTGCGCTCGGTCGCCGTCTACTCCGACGCCGACCACGACGCCCCGCACGTCACCCTCGCCGATACCGCGGTACACCTCGGCCCGGCCGGGGCAGCCGCCTCCTACCTCGACATCGACCGCGTCATCTCCGCCGCCCGTGCCTCCGGCGCCGGAGCCGTCCACCCCGGCTACGGCTTCCTCTCCGAGAATGCGGACTTCGTCCGCGCCTGCGCCGACGCCGGGATCGTCTTCATCGGACCGCCCGCCACGGCCGTCGAGACCATGGGCGACAAGATCACCGCCCGGGCCACGGTGGAGGCACGCGGAGTGCCCACCGTCCCCGGTATATCCCGCCCGGGCCTGGGTGACGCGGAACTCATCGCAGGGGTCACCGGCACCGACGGAGGGCCGGGGGTGGAATTCCCCGTCCTCATCAAACCCTCCGCCGGAGGAGGGGGCAAGGGGATGCATGTCGTCGAGGACGCGTCGGACCTGCCCGAGGCACTGGCCACCGCACGCCGGGAGGCGGCGTCCGCCTTCGGTGACGACACCCTCTTCATCGAGCACTACGTCGACACCCCCCGCCACATCGAGGTCCAGGTGCTCGCCGACACCCACGGCACCGTGATCCACCTCGGTGAACGCGAATGCTCCCTGCAGCGACGGCACCAGAAGGTCATCGAGGAGGCCCCCTCGCCGTTGCTCGACGAAGCCACCAGGGAGAGGATCGGCCGGGCCGCCTGTGACGCAGCCCGGGCGTGCGGCTACCGTGGCGCCGGCACCGTGGAGTTCATCGTCCCGGCCGACCGACCTGACCACTTCTACTTCATGGAGATGAACACCCGCCTTCAGGTCGAACACCCCGTCACCGAGATGATCACCGGGACCGACCTGGTGGAACTGCAGATCCGGGTCGCCCGCGGCGAACCCCTGCCGCTCGACGCGGAGGACGTCCGTGTCACCGGGCACGCGGTGGAGGCGCGGATCTACGCCGAGGACGCCACCACCGGGTTCCTGCCGACCGGGGGAACCGTCACCGCCCTGAGGTGGCCGACCGGGCCGGGCATACGGGTGGACGCCGGAATCACCGTCGGCCAGGAGATCGGGACAGACTACGACCCGATGCTGGCCAAGATCATCGCCCACGGCACAGACCGCCGCCAGGCCCTCGAACGCCTCGACGCAGCCCTGGCCGCCACACTGCTCACAGGACCCGGGACCGGTGGGACCGGCACCAACATCAACTTCTGCCGCGCCCTGCTGGCCGACCCCCGGGTGCAGGACGGTGACCTGGACACCGGGCTCCTCGACCGCATCGCCGCGGAACTCACCGGCGGTGCCGGTACAGGTGGTGCCACGCACGCCCCGCCGGTGGAGGCGCTCACCGCCGTCGCCCTCGGGTTCCGTGAACTCAGTGCGGACACTGCCAGAGCCTCCGGATACAACCGACGGCTGGCGCGCCGGTGTCGCCGGTGCGACCTACCGGGTGCCCCTCGACGTGCCCGGCACCGGTCCCGCGGACGTCACCCTGACCTGCGTCCCACCGTCGGAGCCCCCGTTCCCGACCCCGGATGCCCCCCGGTTCACCGGCACCGTCACAGTCGAGATCCTGCCCACCGACCCGGACGCCCGGACGCCCGGACCCCGCACCTTCACTGTCCGGGTCTCCCGGTCCGGCGAAGACACGGTGTGGTCACTCGCCGCATCGGACGCCCCGGCGCCGACAGTGCAGGAACGCTGGCTGACCAGGCCTGTCCCCGTGACCCGCGCGGGACCCGGTTCAACGGCGTCCTTCCCCCCTGCCCCTGGGCCGGCAGGAGTCGGCGTGGCGGTCTCCGGTCGCGCCGGGACCTGGGTGGTCCCGCTCGCGGAAAGGAGACGGGGAGCATCCGCCGCGACGCCGGACGACGACGAGGTCACCAGCCCGATGCCGGGAACCGTCGTCTCCGTCAGGGTCGTCGACGGAGAGGCGGTCACCGTCGGTCAGCCGCTCGTGGTCCTGGAGGCCATGAAGATGGAGCACTCCCTGACCGCCGCCCATGACGGTGTCGTCCGGATCCGGTGCGCCACCGGCGACAAAGTGCCGGCGGGACAGGTTCTCGCCTCGGTGACCACCTGAACAGGGCCGGCACAGCAGACCTACCCGTGAACGGCGGACCCGCCGTGCACACCACCAGATGAAAGGACCAGGACCAGTGACCACCTCCACCCGTCCCGCACACCCCACCCCCTCCCGCCGGCAGTGCCCGGCAGACGACGGGCTGAGCCCGGAACTCGTCGAACTCCGACGTACCGTCGAAGAGTTCGCCAACGAGGTCGTCGACCCGAAGACCTCCGACAACTACCGTGACCACGTCTTCGACTACGACATCCAGTCGCAGATGGCGGACCTCGGACTGTTCGGACTGCCCTTCCCCGAAGAGTACGGCGGCATGGGCGGGGACTATCTCGCCCTCGGAGTCGCCCTCGAAGAACTGGCCAGGGTCGACCAGTCGGTCGCCATAACCCTGGAAGCGGGTTGCTCGCTGGGCGCCATGCCGATCCACCGCTTCGGCACGGAGGAGCAGAAAATGCGCTACCTTCCCGACCTGACCACCGGACGCGCCCTGGCAGGGTTCGGGCTCACCGAACCGGAGGCAGGATCGGACGCCGGTGGCACGAAGACCACCGCCAGACTGACCGACGGCCACTGGGTGATCAACGGGTCCAAACAGTTCATCACGAACTCCGGAACCAGAATCACCTCCCTGGTCACCACCACAGCGGTGACCGGTACCAGACCGGACGGACGCCGGGAGATCTCGGCGATCATCGTGCCGACCGACACCCCCGGTTTCACCGCCGAACCCGCCTACGACAAAGTCGGATGGAACTGTTCCGACACCCACCCGCTGAGCTACGACGACGTACGCGTCCCCGAGGACAACCTGCTGGGGGAGCGGGGGAGAGGCTTCGCCCAGTTCCTCTCGATCCTCGCGGAGGGGCGCATCGCCATCGCCGCCCTGGCCACCGGCGCAGCACAGGGCTGTGTCGATGAGGCGGTGACCTATGCGCGGCAACGCAGGTCGTTCGGACGGCCCATCGCCGAGTACCAGGCGGTGTCGTTCACGATCGCGCGCATGGAGGCCCGGGCCTGGACCGCCCGCCAGGCATGGCGGGCGGCGGCGGCGAAGATGCTCACCGGTGCCGACTTCAGCAGGGAGGCGTCGATCGCCAAGATGACGGCGTCCGACGCTGCCATGGACAACGCCCGGGACGCCACCCAGATCTTCGGCGGAGCGGGTTTCATGAACGAGACCCGGGTCGCCAGGCACTACCGGGACTCGAAGATCCTCGAGATCGGGGAGGGGACCACCGAGGTCCAGCTCATGCTCATCGCCCGCTCCCTCGGACTGCCGGGGTGAGCACCGTGCCGACAGTGGAGCAGCGCGGCCTGTGGTTCGAGGAGTTCGAGGAAGGGACGACCTACCTTCACCGGCCCGGACGTACCGTCACCGAAGCGGACAACACGATGTTCACCACCCAGACGATGAACACCCAGCCGCTGCACCTCGACGCGGCCTGGGCGGCTGAGCAGCCCGGATTCCGGGGCGAACGACTGGTCAACTCCATGTTCACCCTCTCAACCGTCGTCGGACTGTCCGTGTCCCAGCTCACCCTCGGAACCATCGTCGCCAACCTCGGGTTCACCTCCGTCACCTTCCCCGCACCCATGTTCCACGGAGACACCCTCTACGCCGAAACCCTGTGCGTGTCGACACGTCTCTCCTCGTCCCGGCCGGGCCAGGGCATCGTCGAGCTCAGGCACACCGGCCGTAACCAGGACGGCACAGTCGTCTGTACCGCCGTGCGCTCCACGCTGGTGCAGTGCCGTCCCACCGGAGGTGGATCATGACCGCACCGCACTGGACCCCGCCGGGGCCCGCCATCCTGTTCACCCCCGCCGACCGTCCGGACCGCTTCGGCAAAGCCGCCGGCCGCGCGGACGCAGTCATCCTCGACCTCGAGGACGGCTGCAGGGCAGAGAACCGTGCCACGGCGCGGCGCAACATCATCGCGGCCGCAGACACACTCGACCCGCGACGCACCGTCGTCCGGGTCAACGCGCCGGGATCCCCCGACTTCCCCGACGACGTCCGTGCCCTCGCCGACTCCGGTTTCACCACCGTGATGCTGCCGAAGACCGGGGACGCCGCATGCGTCGACGCCCTGGCGGCGACACTCCCGGAGGCCTCCGGGTGGCGGGTCATCGCCCTGGTGGAGACCCCCCGTGGCGTCCTCAACCTAGCGACGGTCGCGGCCCACCGTCAGGTGGACGCCCTGTTCTGGGGGGCTGAGGACCTCACCGCAGCCCTCGGCGGAACGTCGTCACGTTACGGGGCGACGGAGTCGCCCACCCCGGGCGGGGGAATCTCCGGCCACCCGGGCGGCTACCGGGAGGTCCCCCGTCTGACCCGCTCACTGGTCCTGCTTCACGCCGCGGCGGCGGGGATACCTGCACTGGACTCGATCCACGCCGACACCGCGGACGTCGGGGGCGCGTCGGCGGAGGCTGTCGACGCCGCAGCCTCAGGCTTCGCGGCCACCGTGGCCGTGCACCCGGGCCTCGTCCCGTGCATCCGTGACGCCTACCGTCCCCGGCCGGAGCAGGTCGACTGGGCCCGGCGGGTCGTCGCCGCAGCAGCCGACAACTCCGGTGCCCTCAGCGTCGACGGACAGATGGTCGACGCCCCCCTCCGCCTCCAGGCCGAACTGATTCTCTCAAGGAGCTGATCCACCGTGACTTCCACCCTGCGGCACGCCCGCGACATCACCCTCACCGACCCCTCCGACACCGACCCCGCACTGTCCCACCTGGTCGGGCCGAGCGATGTACCGCTTCTCGAGGAGACCGTCGGTCAGGCCCTCGCCCGCACCGTCGCCGCCTACCCCGACCACGACGCCCTCGTCGACTTCTACGGTGACATCCACATGAGCTACCAGGAGTTCCACCGGAAGGTCCTGCGGCTCGCCTCCGGACTGCACAACGCGGGCTACCGCAGAGGTGACCGGATCGGGGTGTGGTCCCCGAACCGTTGGGAGTGGACGGTCCTCCAGTTCGCGACCGCGGAGATCGGGGCGATCCTCGTGTGCATCAACCCCACCTACCGGACCCGGGAACTCACCTATGTCATGAACCAGGCGGGTGTGCGTGCCCTGTTCTCGGCCGGACGCTTCAAGGACTCGAACTACCGGGCGATGATCGGCACCGTCGAGCACACCTTCGACCAGACCTACCGGGAGACGGTCTTCTTCGGCTCCGAACGGTGGGAGGAACTGTCGAATCACGCCATCGTCGACCTCGGCCCGGTCCGGGAGTCCCTCAGCCCCCACGATCCGATCAACATCCAGTACACCTCCGGCACCACAGGCATGGCGAAGGGGGCGACCCTGACCCACCACAACATCCTCAACAACGGCTTCCTCATCGGGGAACGGCTCAACTACACGGACTCCGACAGGGTCGTCATCCCCGTCCCCTTCTTCCACTGCTTCGGCATGGTCATCGGCGTCCTCGCCGCAGTCACCCACGGTGCAGCCTGCATCATCGCAGGCCCGGTGTTCACACCGGCGTCCACCCTGGAGGCCGTGCACCACGGCCAGGCCACCAGTCTGCTCGGAGTGCCGACAATGTTCATGGCGGAACTGCAGCTGCTCGAGCAGATGGAAAGCTCCGGACGCCGGCTCGACCTCTCCACCCTGCGGACCGGGGTGATGGCGGGGACCTCCTGCCCGACGAAGACCATGCGGGAGGTCATCGACATTCTCGGGATCACCGAGATCGGCATCTGTTACGGGATGACGGAGACTTCACCGGTCAACCACCAGACCCTGCCGGACGACCCGGTGGAGAAGAGGGTGGAGACCGTCGGCCGTGTGGGACCGCACCTCGAGGTGAAGATCGTCGACGCCTCAGGCGGTACCGTGCCCCGGGGAACCCAGGGGGAGCTGCTGGTCCGAGGCTACTCGGTGATGCAGGGATACTGGGACATGCCGGAGAAGACCGCCGAGGCCGTGGACTCCCGGGGGTGGATGCACACCGGGGACCTCGGGATGATGGACGAGGACGGGTATGTGCGGATCACCGGCAGAATCAAGGACATGGTGATCAGGGGAGGGGAGAACATCTACCCCCGGGAGATCGAGGAGTACCTCCACGAGCATCCGGCCGTCGCTGATGTCCAGGTCATCGGCGTCCCCGACGAGAAGTACGGGGAGGAGCTCATGGCGTGGATCATCATGGCGGAGGACGCCGAGGGCAACCCTGCCGCACCGCTGACCGCCCGGGACATCCGTGAGTTCTGCGAGGGCACACTGGCCCGCTACAAGATCCCGAAGTACGTCCACGTCACCGACGAGTTCCCGATGACCATCTCCGGCAAGGTCCGTAAGGTCGAGATGAGGGAGAAGGCCATCGGTATCCTCGGTCTCTACGCGGACGGGGAGGGACGGTAGACGGTCCGGTCGGGGCGATTTCAGGTGCCGACGGTCACTGACGGGGCCTTCCGGCGCCCGGCTTTCGGGCACGTCCGCACCGATTCTGCGATCCGGCTGACCGGACAGGGGATCCGCATCATAATGAGGGGGTTGCACAGACGTGCCGGGGAAGGAAGACCCCGACCCCTGTCCGAACAGAGCGGCATACAGCTCTGCGACCCACACAGATTTCTACCACGTTCTCCTGCGAAAGTACACGAAAGTCCACGAAAGTACGAGGAACCGACATGAGCTCCAACCCCGCCCAGAACCGCGTACCCACCCCGGCGCCGGATGACATCGTCATAGTCGGGGCAGCCCGGACCGCGCAGGGGAAGATCCTCGGTGCACTGGCGACGAAGTCCGCCGTCGATCTCGGAGCCGCCGCCATCGTCGGGGCGCTTCACAGGGCAGGTCTCGACGGCGGTGACATCGACTACGTGTTCATGGGCCAGGTCGTCCAGGCAGGTGCGGGCCAGAACCCAGCCAGACAGGCGGCCGTTGCCGCCGGACTGCCGATGCAGACCCCTGCCGTCACAGTCAACAAGGTGTGCCTGTCGGGACTGGACGCCGTGATCTCCGCCTCCCGCATGCTGCGGGTCGGGGACGCCCGCATTGTCGTGGCTGGTGGACAGGAGTCCATGTCGGGTGCGCCCCACGTCGCCGCCGGTGTCCGCGCCGGGGTGAAGTTCGGCTCCCTTGCACTCCAGGACGCCCTGGAGCGGGACGGACTGACCGATCCGGTGCACGGTACAGCCATGGGTCTGGAGACGGAGGAGGGCAATGCGACCCGGGGAATCACCCGGGAGGAGCAGGACCACGTCGCCGCGCTGTCACATCAGCGGGCGGAGGCTGCGCGGGCTGACGGAATCTTCGCCGACGAGATCGTCCCCGTGGAGGTCACCTCCCGGCGGACGACAGTCAGCGTCGACACCGACGAGGGGATAAGACCCGGAACCACGGAGGAAGGACTCGCCGGACTGCGCCCTGCGTTCCGTGCCGACGGCACGGTCACTGCGGCGTCCTCCTCGCAGATCTCCGACGGAGCCGCCGCACTCGTGCTGACCACCCGCGCGCACGCGGAAGAGCTCGGACTGCCGGTTCTGGCGGCACTGGGTGCCTACGGGGAGACAGCAGGGCCGGACACGTTCCTGCACTCCCAGCCCTCACAGGCGGTCACGTCAGCTTTGACCAGGGCAGGATGGACAGTCGACGACCTCGACTTCCTGGAGATCAACGAGGCCTTCGCCGCCGTGGTGGTCCAGTCCCTCAGGGACCTGGACTACCCCCTGGACAGTACCAACATCCACGGTGGAGGGCTCTCTCTGGGCCACCCGATCGGGGCGTCCGGGGCACGGCTGGTCGTCACTGCAGCGCATGAACTTCTGCGCCGCGGAACGGGGAGGGCGGCAGTGTCTCTGTGCGGCGGCGGAGGACAGGGTGACGCCCTGCTGCTCTGGCGCTGACCTGCCGCCGGAGGCCGTCCCCAATTACCCCAGCAGCAGGGCGATGACCGTGACCGAAGGCACGGAGAGCAGGGTACTGACCACTCCGGCGTCCCTGGCCAAGACGGTGTTCGTCCCGAACCGTTGGGCGTAGGTGAACACATTCTGTGCGGTGGGCAGGGCCGCCACCACCACGAAAGCGAGCAGGGCAGGGCCGTCGGCGTCGAAGAGCACCCGGGCCAGTACCCAGGCGAGGGCAGGGTGGACGACCGTCTTCACCACCGCGGCGGCCCATACACTTCGGCCGGGACTGGACGGTCCGAGCACCCTGACCTGGGCCATGGACATTCCGAAGGCGACGAGAGCCACAGGGACGGCAGCGCCGGCCAGGGTCGCCACCGGCTCGGCGACCGGAGAAGAGCCATCTCCCGTGCGTTCTTGATCGCTGTGGCGACCTGACGCTGCTGCTGGGGGGTCAGACCGGTGACGCGACGGCCACGGATCTTCCCACGGTCGGAAATGAACTTCCGCAGCAGGGCCCGTCTTCTCGGCGCCGTCTTCTCCGGGTGGAGACGTCGAGCATGAGGACAACCGCCGGACCGTAGACAGCCGTCTGGAAGATGATCACCGGAAGTGACGCGGTGGGATCCCCCAGAACGTGGGTGACCAGGGGGACGCCGAGATTGGAACCGTTGCAGTACGAGCAGGCGAGCAGTGTGACGAGACTGTCGGGGACATCACGTCGTGCCAGAAAGTGCGCGCCGAAGAATCCCACTGCACCGGCGAGAACCGAGCTGAGGACCACGACGGCGAGGTTCTCCCCGAAAACGTCGGCGAGATCGGCGGTGGCGAGGAAGTTGACCAGCAGTGCCGGGGTGGCCAGCCAGAAGACGAACATGTTGAGCGCGTAGACGGCGTTCGGGCCGAGAAGCTGCTGACGTCCGACAACGAAACCGACGGCGATGACGGTGATGACGACCAGGAATCCGCTGAGAACGTCAAGCATGCGCCCGGTGAGAATCCTGCCGGGAATCCGCCCCCGCGACCTCTGTCGCCGTCCGGCCCACCGCCAGAGCTGACTGCACAGTGACTGTCATCGTGTGCTGACCACGTAAGTCTTACCCCACCTGTCAGCGAAGGACTGGTTGTACGGGCTGCGTGAGATGGTGGTCCCCAGGGCGATGTAGATGCCGAAGCTGACCAGGGTACCGAGCAGAGGAACGGTTCCCGCGAGAAAGTTGACGAGATACCAGCTGTTCCTCAGGAAGGAAGCCCCGAAGTCCGGAGTCCTGCCGTCAAAGTCGACGACCTTCATCTTCAGGGCCATTTTGCCGAGCGTCTGCCCCCGGGAAGTCTCCATGATGATCCGGTAGGCGAACCAGATCAGCAGTGTGACGGCGCTGAGAATGTACAGGTCGGACATGTCCGGCTCCGGTGCAGGAGAAGTCTCGGGGTTCCACGCCTCAATTTCGTCGAACCAACGGACGACGTCGTCACGGACGAGGAAGAAACCGACCACCGCACCCAGGAAGCCGACGACGAGTGAGTCGATCACGTACGCGGCAAGCCGCGCGCCCGGTCCGGGGTACGGGGATACGACGGGGTAACCTGCCGGCGGCATCGGGGGGTACGGGTAGGACACGGTGACTCCTGACTGAGTGGTGGGGTGCGGTCTACCGGAGAACGGTCAGTGCACGTTGACGACGTAGGTCCTGGCCCACTGGTCGAAGGTGTGCTGCCCCTGCGAGCTGCGGGCGATGGTGAAACCGAGGATGGCCATCAGGATCAGGGACACGATCTGACCGATGAGACCGACGAAGGTGACCAGCAGAAAGACAACGATGTACCAGGAATTCCTCAGGAAGGACGCCTTGGCCCGGACCAGCTGCCCGTCGGCGTCAACCACCCGGATTCCCAGCAGCTTCTTGCCCAGTGTCTGACCCCAGCGGACCTCCGAGACCACACGGTAGATGTACCAGAGCACCAGTGTGATCAGGGAGGCGGTGAGCACTCCGGCCAGCTTCATGGTGGGGGTGTCACCTTCGGGGCTGCCGGCGTCCGCCCATGCCGTGAGCTGGTCGGAGTACTCCGAAATATCCTGGGAGGCGAAGATGTACAGCAGGATCACCCCCACCACTCCCAGCAGCACACTGTCGATGAGGTAGGCGCCCAGCCGCTTGCCGGCGCCGGCGTACATTCCTCCGGCGAGTACCGCTCCGCCACCGGCCGGCGCGAAACCGTCACCGGGCCCCGCGGCCGGCCCTCCGCCGGCGTAGTCGCCGTAGGAAGGCAGTTGGGATCCTGTGTTGTCGCGGCCGGCGGTGCGGTCCTCACCGTCGAACGGGTTGTCGGGAGGACCGTATGGGTTGGACATGAGGACGTGAGGCCTTTCGTCGATTATCTCGGAGGGTGTTTCTGTTCCCCAACGGTACCTGAGGGGGTGGTGGGGAGGGGAGGCGAGGGGACAGCCGGGGACGGGCAGGAACCGGCTGGTCCGGCAGCTGTCGGCCGAGACGTCACCGTGGGCGACGGGGATCGCAGGTGACGCCGGGAAATGACTGAACCCCGCTCCGGGGACGGCCGGGGCGGGGTTCAGGTGTCTGTGTAAACGCTCTGTCAGAGGAGAGCTGTGGTCCGGGTCTGTACGGACCACGGTGCTGCTGAAGTCACCGTGACGGTGCGCTCCCGACGCGGAGCCGGGGGTGCACTGCGGCGGATCAGCGGCTGTGGAACGGGAGAAGAGCCATCTCCCGTGCGTTCTTGATCGCTGTGGCGACCTGACGCTGCTGCTGGGGGGTCAGACCGGTGACGCGACGGCCACGGATCTTCCCACGGTCGGAAATGAACTTCCGCAGCAGGGCGTAATCCTTGTAGTCGACGGTCTCGATGCCCTCGGCCTTGAGCGGATTCTTCTTCGGGCGGCGGGACTGCTCGATCCGCGCCTTCTTGTGATTGGTGCGCTTCATGATGTGGGCTCCCCTTTACCAGCTGGACTTACGGACGCCCGGGAGCTCACCGCGGTGAGCCATTTCGCGGACGCGGACGCGGGACAGGCCGAACTTGCGGAGGTATCCGCGGGGGCGACCGTCGGCGGCGTCACGGTTACGGACGCGGACCGGGGAAGCGTCGCGCGGCTGACGGTTCAGTTCGAACTGTGCGTCCGTGCGCTCCTGGTCGGAGGAGTTCGGGTTCTTGATGATGGCCTTGAGCTCGTTGCGACGCTCTGCGTAGCGCGCGACGATCTCCTTGCGCTGCTCGTTCTTCGCGATCTTTGACTTTTTCGCCATGGATTAACGCTCCTCGCGGAACTCGACGTGCTTGCGAGCGATCGGATCGAACTTCTTCAGGGTGATCCGGTCGGGGTTGTTCCGCTTGTTCTTGCGGGTCACATAGGTGTAACCGGTGCCCGCGGTGGACTTCAGCTTGATGATGGGGCGGATGTCGTTACGTGCCATTAGATCTTCTCCCCACGAGCGCGGATCTTGGCGACGACAGACTCGATGCCGTCCCGGTCGATGGTCTTGAGGCCCTTGGTGGAGACGTTCAGGGTGACGGTCCGTCCCTCAGAGGGCAGGTAGAACGAGCGACGCTGGATGTTCGGGTTCCAGCGACGGTTCGTGCGGCGGTGCGAGTGCGAGACGGACTTGCCGAACCCCGGCTTCCGACCCGTGACCTGGCAATATGCCGACATGGGTATTTTCTCCTTCCGCCCGCTCCTCAGATCCGTGCGTCACACCGGCGGGAAAGATGCCCGCGACTAGACAGGAAGCGGGACGGCCGGGACGCTGTGCGGACATGGCGGTTCGGGCGATGACGTTTACTTAGACAACAGCGGTGCGGTACTTTACCCCACGCCGGCGTACGTACATAATCGCAGGTGGTCACGTCATGCGGTGACAGGCGATTTCCCTGGGCGGGGGGACTCGGGTTAGGGTGGTTGTCCGTGCTGCCTCCACGCGTAGTGGAGGGCCCACACTCCAAACCCGACCCAGGCACGACCTACGGCCCTCCGGACCACAGTTCCCAGCGTACTGTGCCGGCCGGCCCGCGGGACCGACCTGGTGCCCGACCCTGAGGGATTGAGAATGAAGAGCGATATCCACCCTGACTACCATCCGGTGGTCTTCAAGGACGCGAGTACGGGACATCAGTTCCTGACGCGTTCGACCGTCACATCCGACCGTAAGGTCGAATGGGAGGACGGAAACGAGTACCCGCTGATCGTCGTCGACGTCACCAGCGAGTCGCACCCGTTCTGGACCGGTGCCCAGCGTGTCATGGACACCGCCGGCCGGGTCGAGAAGTTCCAGCGCCGTTTCGGCACCCGTGTCCGTCCGTCCAAGAAGAACGCGTAGGGGAGGTAGAGAACAATGGCAGTTCCGAAGCGTCGCATGTCCCGTGCGAACACCCACGCGCGTCGTTCGCAGTGGAAGGCGGACAACACCGCTCTGCAGAGCGTGAGGATTCAGGGTCGCGAGGTCCAGATTCCGCGTCGGCTCGTCAAGGCCGCACAGCTCGGACTCGTCGACCTCGACTAGTCTGCTGCTTCCGGCGAAATCAGCCGGAAGTGCCCGGACATCACCGTCGGAACCCCGTTTAGCGGGTTCCGGCGGTGATGTCTTTTTACCGCCAGATAATTTACGTTGCGGAAATTCTCCTAATTACCAGCGATGACGGTGCGATAGCGCACGACAATCCTGTCGATTCCCTGAAAATAAGTCACCGGGGGAGGAGCTTCGGACGGTAGTGGTGCACAATGGGCATTATGAAAATACTTGTTGTCGACGAGGACCGTACCGTGCGGGACACACTCCGGCAGTCGCTCACCTTCAACGGCTATGACGTGGTCCAGGCTGCTGACGGGGAAGAGGCACTGACCGCGATCCGCAAGGAGAACCCTGACCTGGTGATCATGGACGGCGTACTGCCGGGGGTGGACGGACTGGAGATCTGCCGTAACCTCCGCGGCAGCGGCAGCGATGTGCTCATTCTCCTGCTCTCACGGAAGGCGGAGGTCGCCGACCGGGTGGCGGGTCTCGATGCGGGTGCCGACGACTACCTCGCCAAGCCTTTTGCACTGGAAGAGCTTCTGGCCAGGGTGAGGTCGCTGTACCGTCGTTCACGGCGTACCGCTGCCGCCGCGGCGAAAGAATCGAAGCCGCTGAGTTTCCAGGATCTGACGTTGAATCCGGAGACGCGGGAAGTGACCCGGGGTGACCGGCGGATCAGTCTGACGCGAACTGAGTTCGCACTTCTCGAGCTGCTGCTGAGGAACGCCCGTAAAGTACTTTCCCGTAACACAATTCTCGAAGAGGTCTGGGGCTACGATTTCCCTACTTCGGGGAATGCGCTTGAGGTGTACATCGGCTACCTCCGTCGCAAGACCGAAGCCGACGGAGAGGACCGTCTTATCCACACCGTCCGCGGGGTCGGATACGCCCTGCGTGAGAACACTCCCTGACAGGTTTCCGGGTGCACCCACGCTCGGCATGTCGTGCGACACCGCGACCTGTTCTGCTGTGCCGGCCTGTGCCGGCCTGTGCCGGCCACGTCCGGTCGGGGGGACCGTGGAACCGCAGAATCTGCTCTGCAGGACCCGCATCGGGGGCGGGGTCACCGCAGGAGACACAGACAGTCCCCGGAGGTTCCTCCTGTCGACTTCTCCGTGGTTTCACCGGGTTCTTGAAGCTTCGGTGCAGACAGGGCACAGTTCAAGGGGTGAGTATTGGTCCTGTACGGCGGTAAGGGCATCCCCACCGGGGCGGCGGTCCTTGTACAGGACAGGCCGGAAGTGCCCTACGGTCCGGCCCTGACATGACAACGATGAACGGAGGCCCTGATGACGGGCAGCAGTGGTGACGACAACCGGAACAATGACGGGTGGGGTCAGCGTCCTCTCCCCGGACAGTCTCCCTATCCGGCTCAGCAGGGGTATCCGGGTCTTCCCGGGTATCCGTCAGGTCCCGAGGGGCAGGCCGCAGGGCCCGGTCACCCCGGGCAGCCGGACCAGAAGGGCCAACCCGGGTCCGCGGACCCTCAGACGACAGCTTCCACCCGTGGACCTCGGCGGTTCTCCACCGCATCGGTGGTCGGCATGGTCGTGGCGGTCGGACTCGTGTCCGGTCTGACGACCGGACTGGTTGTCCGGGGAACAGATTCAGGCAGCTCCGCCTCCCCGGCTTTCAGCACCACGGTCATCGGAGACCGGCAGCAGGCGTCCGCTGCCCCGGCGGAGGGCACGGTCGAGGCTGTCGCGCAGAAGGTCCTGCCCAGTGTGGTGTCGATCCAGGTACTCAGCGGTCAGAGCGGCGCGGAGGGGTCCGGGTCGGTGATCAGCTCGGACGGTCTCATTCTCACGAACAACCATGTGGTTTCCGGATCGGACTCCGGGCGTTCCCAGATCACCGTGGCCACGAACGACGGCAAGCAGTTCCCGGCGACCGTGGTGGCCACTGATCCGCAGACCGACATCGCCGTGATCAAGGCTGAGGGAGCTTCGGACCTCACCCCGATCACGGTCGGTGACCCGGATTCGCTCCAGGTCGGACAGTCGGTCGTGGCGGTCGGCTCGCCGCTGGGCCTGTCGTCGACTGTCACCTCCGGCATCGTCTCCGCCAAAGACCGTCCGGTCCAGGCCGGTGGAGAGTCCGGGGGTGAGGCCTCCCTCATCGACGCCATCCAGACGGACGCCGCGATCAACCCGGGCAACTCCGGTGGTGCCCTCGTCAACCTCGACGGCCAACTGGTGGGTATTCCCTCGGTCATCGCGACTCTGGGAGGTTCCCAGGGAGAGTCTGGCTCCATCGGCCTCGGCTTCGCCATTCCCGCTGATCAGGCGATGGACACCGCACAGCAGCTCATCGACAACGGCAAGGCCACCCACCCGATGATCGGCGCGCAGGTCGACACCAGGGAGACGACCGGCACCGGTGCCTCCATCGCCGACGTCACTCCCGGCGGACCTGCGGAGAAGGCGGGTCTGAAGTCCGGCGACGTGGTCACCCGTGTGGACGACAGGGTGGTCGACAGCGGAGTGAGTCTCATCGCCGCGATCCGGTCCCACAAGGTCGGGGACGAGGTGACTCTCACGGTCACGGATTCACAGGGACAAGGCAGTCACGAGATCAAGGTCACTCTTTCCGCCTCTGAATAGTATGGTCAGATATATTAAGTTCCATGAAAGGTCGCACGGTCGGTCGTTGGGCCGTTCCGGCGGCACCGGACATCGGCGAGGAAGGTCGAGATGACAGAGGGATTCCTGGGTACCTCAGCCCGGGCAGAGCACACCGACGAATCCGGGAAGCGGGTGGACGACATCCTGCGGGTCCGGGGGATCGAGGACCTGGCGCCTGACGAGCAGGCGTCCTACGACAGGTTGGACGCCGAGGTCACCGAACCCGGGGACGAAGTCTTCCTCAGCCTGGACGAGCAGGAGGACCGGCGGGACGCCAGAGCAACCCGGCATTCCCTGCTGCATGCGTTGGTCGTCCTGGTCAGCGACCAGATCGCCCCGGGCGACCAGTCCGGTGAGCTGGTGGCGGAACTCCTCGCCGAAGAAGATTTCATGGTGGACGCGGTCCTGACTGTCGAGTCCTCGCAGGCCAGTGTGCGTCAGGCACTGGAGACCGCGGTCGTGGGGGGAGCAGACCTGGTGATCACGGTAGGGGGTACAGGTGCGGGTCCCCGGGACATGACGCCGGAGGCGACGAAGAAGGTCCTCGACAAGAGGATTCCGGGTCTTTCTCAGGCGCTGCGGGCCTCGGCCCTGGCATGTAACGCCATCGACGGTGGACTGTCCCGGGGGGTCGCGGGAGTGTCCGGGTCAACTGTGGTGGTGAACCTGGCCTCTTCCCGGTCTGCCATCCGTGACGGCATGGCCACTCTCTGTCCTCTCGCCCGGTACGTCATCGGCGAGCTGAACCAGGCGTGACCGGGGAGCGCGGGACAGGGTCCCCGACGGATTCCGGGAGGCAGTTGTCCGTGGACAGTCCACGTGGCCGGCGTCGCAGGCGTGGAACCGGCGTCCTCGGGAAAGCCCATCACGACACACAGAACCCCCGGGCCTCCCTGAGGAGGGGTGCCGGGGGTGGCGTCGAGGACGGGCATTTCACTGACAGGTTCTGGCAGGAGCAGCGCCCGCCCCACTGGTGAAAGGAGCTTGCCGTGGGTGCGGGAGCTCGGGGCGGGGAGTCAGTGACCTGGGCGTCGCTCCCGTGGTACCGCCTACTGCGCTGAGTGGCGTCCTGTCTCGGCGGTGCCGGTGGTGCCGGATTCGCCGGTGCCGTCGACATCGTTGGAGCGGGTGGGAATGCCGTTCTGGGCGGCCAGAAGGTCGCGGATCTCGATGAGCAGATCGGCTTCGGAGAGGGTGGTGGCCTCCTCAGTGTCCTGGCCCTTACGCTTCGCCGAGAGCTCGGCCATGCGGTTGATCGGCATGACGATGATGAAGTACACGACGGCGGCGATGATGAGGAAGTTGATCACCGCGGTGATGATCGCGCCGAGATCGATCGTCGTCGAGGCGTCGCCGGCCTTCAGCCTCCAGGCGAGTCCCTCGACGTCTCCGCCACCGCCGAAGACGTTGATGATCGGCTGGATCAGGTTGTTCGTCAGCGCCGTGACGATCGCGGTGAACGCGGAACCGATGATGACACCGGTGGCAAGTTCGATGACGTTGCCACGCATGATGAAGTCTTTGAAACCTTTGAGCATGGGATCCTCCTCGGATCGGTGGAAATCAGGGGTGCCGGTGGTCGGCCGGTCGACCGGTGGGGAACACGCCCGTGTCGGTGACCACCGCGGGGACTGTGACGTCGAGGTCCGTCCCTGGGACGGGGATCCCGAACTCCTCATGGTCCACGCAGGCCAACAGTTTGCCATGTTCTGAGCCGTCCGGTGGGATTGAAACAAGAGAACGGTCATAGAATCCTCCACCCTGACCAAGGCGGACCCCGTCCGGTCCGACCGCAAGACAGGGAATGAGTAGGCATACCAGTCCGGGGAGCAGTGACCGGGCAGTGACATCGGCAGCTGCGGAGATGTCAGCTGCCCAGCCTCCTGCGGGGCCGGCGGCGTCGTCGTTGCCCGGGGCAGGCTCCCGGATACCGTACGCGCCGGTACGGCTGGCGGCGTCCCCCCGCCAGCGGGCCCACCTCAGCTCTTCTCCGGGTGCGTCGACGACAGGAAGCCACACTTCCCGCCCGGTACGGGCCAGCTGTTCCGGAAGGTCTGATCCCCCGGGCTCGCCGGGGAGGGGGGAGTACGCGCCCACGGCGCCGGTACGCGCCGGATCCCGACGGTCAAGCTCTTCAATGAGGTGCGAGACGATGGCGTCATCGCGGACCCTTCGAGGGACCGGCTCCCCCGGGTGCCCCCCGGAACGGACGCGGAGGTTCCGGAGCCGGCGTACACGGGTCCGCAGGGCCGACTTGGCTGCGGCGACCTCGGCGGTGTTCTCCATGTCTCCGACCATAGACGGTCAGGGATCGTCGGTGGCCTCTGCCGGCCTGTCCCCGGCGAATGCGGACGTCGCCCCCACCGGTGGGGGCGACGCGCGGATGAACCCCGGACGGGGGTGTCCCACCTGTTGAAAACGAAGCATGACGGTGGGAGAAACCTGGAAACAGGGGGTTCAGACAGTATCGGTCACACCCGTGATCGTCCGGACCGGTACTCTTCAGACACATGACTGCTGATGAAACTCTCCAAGCTCCGACGGCGTCCGCTCCGGTCGGGGAAGCCCCGGCCGTGGCCCTGAGGACCGTCGTCGTTCCGGCGGCCGGCCTGGGTACCAGGTTCCTCCCCGCGACCAAGACCGTCCCCAAGGAGCTGCTCCCGGTGGTCGACACCCCCGGGATCGAACTGATCGCCCGTGAAGCCGCGCAGGCCGGAGCCACCCGTCTGGCGGTGGTCACCGCCCCCCGCAAACAGGGTGTGATGGCGTTCTTCGACAGGGACGAGCTCCTCGAGGAGACGCTGGAGGCCAGGGGGAAGACCGACCAGCTGGAGAAGGTCAGGGCGGTCAACGGGATGATCAACGCGGTGTCGGTGAACCAGGAACGTCCTCTGGGCCTGGGCCACGCCATCGCATGTGCCGAGAGCACCCTCGACGATGACGAGGACTGCTTCGCCGTGATGCTGCCCGACGACCTTGTCCTCCCGTTCGGTGTGATGAACGAGATGGCCCGGATCAGGCGACGTTACGGGGGCACGGTCCTGTGCGGGTTCGAGGTGCCTGAGGAGGACGTCTCCAACTACGGCGTGTTCGAGATCGCGGACGCCGGGGACGGGGACCCCACTGTCCGCAGGGTCACCGGAATGGTCGAGAAGCCGGACGTTGCCGACGCACCGTCGAACATTGTCGCCACCGGCCGTTACCTGCTGGACCGCTCGATCTTCGACGCCCTGAGGCGCACCGAGCCCGGTAAGGGCGGAGAGATCCAGATCACTGACGCCATCGCCCTGCTCATCGGGGAGGGGCATCCGGTGCACGTCTACATCCACCGGGGCGGCCGCCACGACCTCGGCAACCCGGGTGGGTTCATCAGGGCGTGTGTGGACTTCGCACTCAACGACCCGGCGTACGGACCGTCCCTGCAGGAGTGGCTGACCTCGCGACTGTCGGAGGACGCCGTGTCCTATGCCGGCGTCACGGACTGACGGGGCTTCTCTCTAGGATGGGTTCACAGGCGGACCCCGACGTCCGCTGACAGTCGGTGACGGCCGCGGATGACCCGGCCGGAGGCTTCCCCAGGGAGTTTCCGTCGGTGGCTCCCGGAGAAAGTTTGAGGACAGTGAAGACCGTTGAGGAGCAGTTGGCTGCGGTGACAGCCGCCGCGGTGACCCCGGAACCGGTTCGTACGGCGGTGTCCGAGGCTCTGGGTCTCCGTTGTGCCGAACGCGTCGAGTCGGAGACGAGTCTGCCCGGTTTCAACCAGGCGGCCGTCGACGGTTACGCGGTGCGCGCGGTTGACGTCCGTCACTCCCGTGCCGGTGGCGACTCAGTTCCCGGTGCAGGAGGTTCGGCCGCCGGGGAAGCGGAGGGCGGGGACGCCGGGCAGCCCGTGCCGGTGGCCCTGCCTGTCGTCGGTGAGGTGACCGCAGGGTCCCACCGTCCGGTGAGGCTGCAGCCGAGGCAGGCGGTACGGGTGCAGACGGGTGCCCCGCTGCCGACACTTGCGGATGCTGTGCTTCCCCTGGACTGGGCGGAGACCGTGGGGCGCAGGATCAGCCCTCTCGAGCCTCTGAGGCCCGGCCAGTTCGTCCACCGGGCAGGGTCCGATGTCCAGCCCGGTGACGTTGTCGTGGAGGAGGGGGCGGTGATCGGTGCCGCCCAGGTGGGACTGCTCGCCGGGATCGGTCGTGCGAAGGTGCTGGTGTACCCCCGCCCCCGGGTTTCCGTCCTGTCCTTCGGTCCTGAACTTGTTGACATCGACCGTGATCCGGGTCTCGGCCAGATCTATGACGTGAACTCCTATGCCCTGGCGGCCGCCGGCCGTGAGGCGGGGGCTGACGTCAACCGGGTCGGGATTCTCAGCGGTGAACCGCGGAGGTTGCGGGACACTGTCGAGGGCCAGCTCATCCGGTCTGAGATCGTGGTCATCGCCGGTGGTGTGGGGGGAGCCGCCAGCGACCGGCTGCGGGATGTCCTCGGCGAGCTGGGGGACCTGGAGATCTCCCGGGTCGCGATGCACCCCGGTTCGGTGCAGGGCTTCGGGACCCTGGGTGCGGACCGTATACCGACTTTCCTGTTGCCGGGGAACCCCAGTGCTGCTCTGGTCTCCTTCGAGGTTCTGGTCCGGCCTCTGATCCAGATTCTCCGCGGTCGTCGGGAGGTCTTCCGGCGCAAGGTGACCGCCAGAACAGTGGCTGCGATCGAGTCGGCGCCGGGACGCACCGGTTACCTGCGGGGACAGCTGATGCGGGACCGGGGGACACGGGAGTTCCTCGTCGATCCGCTCGGTGCCGGGGGCGGTGGAGAGCCGACACATCTGCTGGGCAGTCACGGGCAGGCGAACTGTCTGGTTGTTCTTCCGGGTGACCGAAGCTACGTTGAACCCGGTGAAGTGGTTGACGTCATGTTTCTTTCCAACCGTGCGTGACCGGCGATGATTGACCGTCATCCCGGTTGGCCGGCCCGCACTCCCCGGGCGGCGACGGCTGCGGGGGCTGTTCAGCTGCGCCCTCTGCACCGCAGGGACGGGGAACTCTGGTCACGGTACCGGGTCGCAGACGAGAGGCTGCTGCGTCCGGTGGAACCGACGGTGCCCGGCCAGTGGCGGGACTCCCACACGGACCAGGCCTGGCGGGCCACCGTACGGGGGCTGCTGAAGATGGCCCGCCAGGGCACGGTCCTGCCGTTCGCTGTCGACGTCGACGGGGAGTTCGCCGGACAGTTGACCCTCGGTAACGTCCAGCACGGTGTGGTGTGCAGCTGCTGGATCGGGTACTGGGTCTATTCGGGCTACTCCGGCAGGGGTGTGGCGACAGCGGCCGTGGCACTGGGCACCGACCACGCCATGAGGCATGTCGGTATGCACCGGGTGGAGGCCACGGTCATGGAGGACAACGCTGCCTCGCGTGCCGTCCTCGCGCGCACCGGCTACCGGGAGGAGGGGCGTCTCCGGCGCAACCTTCACATCAACGGGCAGTGGCGTGACCACATCCTCGTCGCGCAGACGGTCGAGGAGACTGCCGGGGGCGTTCTGGCGGGACTCCAGAGAGCCGGAGTCCTGCCTGCACCGTGACAGTGTCCGGTGGTGCGGGCCCGGTGGTGCGCGCCCGGTGGTGGCAGCCTGCCCGCCGCCTTCCCCGGCCGCCTCTCCGGCACCGTCAGTCACACTGATCGGCAGATCTTCCGGCGCGCCTGACACGGTGCGTCGAAGATGCACGTACGCTCAGTGGCACCGCGTTGCCGCGCCGGGTCAGATCCGGTGCAGCATGCTGTCCCAGTGCCCCCGGTGAGAGGAATACGTCCCCCGTGTCCAGCTCCCTCAGTTCCGTGATCCTGATCGGCGTGGTGTGGCTCCTCATCGTCACCACGCTGTTCGTCCGTCGTCAGACCCCTGTGCGGCGAACTTCGAAGGCGTTGTCAGAGACGAGGGTGGTGCACGAGGGGGGCACGGGGATCACCCGTCCACGGCGACGGCCGTTGCCGGCGGAGAGCCTGTACCACTCCGACCAGGATGCCACGGTGGAGCTGGTCGAGGCTGAACCTGAGCAGGTCGTCATCGACGACACCCGCGATGAGGCGGTACCCGCAGTCATCGACGGTGACGTCGTCACCTACCGTTCCCTGGACGATCACGACACCGGGGAGTTCGCCCCGGTACGCGCGGGCTCTGTGCCGGACACCACAGTCGCGGAGGACCGTGAAGTCTCGTTCCGGGGTGAGGGTGAGGACGCCGTTGCCGGCGACAATGTCACGGCCGGGACTGAAGTCGACGGGGCTGCCCCCGACGAGACCGTCGTTGTCGCGGAACCGGACGGCGCTGACGTCCGGGACACCGACGGTGCCGCTGTCGTCGACGGTGACGTCGAAGGTGCCGACTACACCGTGGAAGTCCCGGAGGTGACGGACCGGGCCGCAGCATCCGCCGGCAGTGGCGCGAGGTTCAGCAGCATCGACGTCGCCTACATCCGCGGCGGCGACATCGACGTCTCCGTGGGTACGGACGACGATCCCCTGCCCGTCGGCAGCGACGGGGACCACCGGGATCGCACCGGGGTCGGCGGTGACTCCGGGGCCGCGGACACCGGTCGAGTCCACGGTTTAGGCGACGTCTCCGACGAAGAACTGTACGGCGGACCGGATGACGAACTCGGTGCCGAGGAACTCACGGAGGACGACCTCGACTTCGTGGCGTCCCGCCGTGGCAGGGGAATCTACGACCCTGTCGCCTCCCGCGAACTCGCGGAACAGCGGGGACGACGGCGCAGGGCGGTGCTCGTCGGACTGGCCGTGGTCACCCTCCTTGCCCTCGTCGGCGCTGTGGTGGTCAGTGGTGCCCTGTGGACGGTGGTTGTCGCGACGGTCACCTTGACCGGCGTGTACCTGTACTCGCTGCGCAGACAGACCGTCGCGGAACGCTCCCTCGAACGTCGCCGGCTCGCCCGTATGCGCCGTGCCCGGTTGGGCGTGCGCAACGCGGAGGACCCGGAGCTCGGGGTGCCGGACCGTCTGAGGCGTCCGGGCGCCGTCATCATCGAGACTGACGACAGTGACCCGGAGCTGGCCGAGCTCGGGTACGCCGACGTGACTTTCGCCGACACGTCCGAATGGGACGGCAGGGACGGAGCTGACAGTGCCGTGATCAGGACTGCAGGTGCCGGGACAGACGGGTTGTTGTCCGTGCGTGTCGTCTAGGAGCGTGCATCCGGTCGTGCGCTCGCCCGCTCACGGCACCACAGTCCTGCGCTCCGGTCTGTCGGCCGCCGCTGACGGGGAGGCGTCGGGTAGTCTGACACCATCATGAACAACCCCGCTCTCCGAGACGCCGCCCTGTTCCTGCTGCGGCTGGTGGTCGGTGTCATATTCGTCGCACACGGCTGGGACAAGGCCTTCGGCACAGGAATCGACGCCACCGCCGCGCAGTGGGAGGGACTCCACATACCGCAGCCCACCCTGTCAGCGTGGGTCGTGTCGGTCGTCGAGATACTCGGGGGAATCATGCTCGTCCTCGGCCTGCTCACCCCGGCTGCGGCCGGCGTGCTGGCTCTCGACATGGTCGCCGCATTCTACTTCGTCCACCTCGACAAAGGTCTCTTCGTCTCCGAGGGAGGCAGCGAGCTGGTCCTCGTCCTCTGCGCGGCGTGCGTGACCCTCGTGGTGTTCGGTTCGGGCAGGGCCAGCCTGGACCGGGCCCTGTCACGGTTCGCCTGAGGGACGCCCCGTGGAACACGATGAGGCGCGGGCCGCACTGTCGGCCCGGCTGGACGGGGAACCGGAACCGGCGGGCACCGACCCGGACGCCGTGGACGCACACCTTGACGCCTGCCAGGAATGCCGGGAATGGTTCGCCGAAGCCGCCGAGCTGAACCGGCGTCTGCGGTTGAGCGTGGCCGTGGACCCCGCCACGGCAGATTCCACCGGCCCCGGTGACGCCGCGGCACTGGCCCGCCAGATGGCGGACCTGGCCGAGCAGTCTCCGGGTCTGTCGCACCAGCTGCGCAGCCGGTCCCTGCCGTTGGTGCTCTGCAGGGTCGCGATGGTGGTTCTGGCACTGGCGTACATCACCTGGTCCGTGATCCTGCTCGTGCAGGCCACGGGAGTTCCGGACGCGCCGGAATTCACAGCACCAGGGGACGGTGCAGGAGGAGAGGTCGCGAACTCGGGTGACCCGGAGCTCGCGAGACTGTCGGTGGATGCCGCGACAGTGCGTCTCGCGCTGGCCGCCGGGCTCATCTGGGGCGCCTGGAGACCTCGCGCGGCCCCGGGTCTGTTGCCCGTGTTCCTCGCACTCTGGGGGTTCGGGGCGGGGTTCTCCACCCGCGACCTGGTGCTCGGCTACCTTGAGCCGTCGACCGTCGTCGGGCTGCTGCTGCACCTGGCGTCCTGCGCTGCGGTCGGAGGGGTGTGGCTGGCCAGGCACCACGCGGTCTCGCCGCTCCGCGACTCACTGCGGGCGCTGGGGGCCAGACCGGTGGCGTACAGTCCCCGGGACGCCGAACGCAACTCCACCTGGCGCCCCGGGGACAGTGGCTGACGGTGACTGACGGTGGCTGACGGTGACTGACGGTGGCTGACGGTGACTGACGGTGGCTGACAGTGACTGACGGGGCCTGTCAGGTCCAGCCCGGCAGCCACATCCTCCACCGCCACTGGGTCTCGGTGAGCGGCAGCCCGGAGAACACCGGGAGGAAGAACAGGAACATCCACACCACGATGACGAGGTAGACCACCCCGACCATCAGCCCGGTCCTGGTGAGGAAGAGATGACGGATCCCCGCCACCATCCCCGCCTGCGGTGCAGCGTCCCGGTCCTTCACCAGTGACCGGCCGGCGAGCTGCCCCAGTGCCAGAGCCAGCCCGATGATGAGGAAAGGGGCGAGGTTTGTCGCGTAGAACAGGTACATCTGCCGGTCGGTGTTGACCAGCCAGGGCAGGAAGCCCGCCAGATATCCCACCACCGGAACCAGCCACCGCATGTCACGGCGGCGCAGGAGGGACCACAGTCCCCACAGCATCACCGGTACAGCGAGGAACCACACCGCCGGGGTGCCGGTCAGCAGCACGACATGTTTCATCCCGCCGGTGTCTGTCTCACTGAAGTACAGGAGCCCGCGGGTACTGGCCAACCAGTCCCAGGGTTTCGACTCCCACGGGTGGTGGTGACCGTTGGAGTTGGTGAGTTCCTCGTGGAAGTCCAGCACGGACACGTGGTAGTAGATGAAGTTCAGCCAGGAGTCGGGCAGCCATCCGAGGCCCCAGGACGCGATGCGCTCATTACCGGACTCCGCCTCGTGGCGGAAGACACCGGTCTCGGAGGCGAACCAGGCACGCCAGTCCAGCACGTAGACCACTGCGGGCAGCAGGACAAGGGAGGCGAAGGCCGGTACACAGTCCAGGGCGAACACACCCGCCAGTGGACGCTGCACCCCGAAACGGCGGCGTCTCCACCAGTCGACCCCGACAACGGCGAGGCCGAAGAATGCCATGTAGTACAGGCCGGACCACTTCACGGCCAGCGCGCACCCCAGTGAGACCCCTGCAGCGAAACGCCACCACCGGTACCCGGCGCGTGGGCCCAGGGGACTGTCGGAGACGCGGCCTTCGGTGAAGACCCGTCGGAACAGGCCCTCCATCTGTTCGTGGTCCCGGACCAGCAGATAGGCGGCGAGAATGACGAAGAAGGTCTGGAACTGGTCGAGCATCGCAGACCGCCCGGTGACGAACAGGATGCCGTCGCACAGGGCGATCAGCCCCGCCGACAGTCCGACCCAGTCCCCGTGACCCGTGGAGCGGGCGATACGCCGCGCTGTGGACGCCGTGAGCAGGATCACTCCGATGCCCAGCAGAGCGGCGACGACGCGCCATCCGAATGCGGTGTCTCCGAAGACCGCCATGCCCAGTGCCTCGAGCTGCTTGGCCAGCGGGGGGTGGACGACCAGTCCATAGGCCGGGTTGTCCTCGATACCTCCGACGACGGGATTGTCGGCGCCCCGCAGAATCTGCCATGCCTGCGGGACGTAGTGCTTCTCGTCGAAGACGGGTGTGCCGTCATCTGTGGGGTAGCCCAGCTCCGTCAGTCGCGTGACTGCTCCGAGCAGGGCCAGGACGCACAGGATGATGTTCCAGCGGGTGACGGCCCGGAGGGCGGCGCCCCGGAAAGGGGAGGCCCGCCGGGTCGTTCCGGTGCCCGGCCGGTGGGCTACGGTGGCAGATTGCTTCACAGGGCGTCATAGTATCGCGTCAGGGAAGGGCAGGGTCAGAAGGACAGGACGCGACAGGGCAGGACTGGGCAGGGCAGGACTGGGTGGGCAGGACTGGGCAGGGCAGGACTGGGCAGGGCAGGGGAGAGCACGAGTGGGCAGGATAGAGTCGGCAGTTATGGACCCTGCCGTGCCCGCCGAGCCGACCGAACCTTCTGAGCACTCTGAGAGCCCTGCGCCCACCGGACCTGCCGCGTCCGCCGGGATCACGGCGTCCTCACCTGCGGGGTCCCTGGGGCTGCGTGCCGCCGTCGACCGGCCCTGTCCCCACGGGGGCGTGATTCTGGCCGCCACCCCCCTGGGGACGGCACTGGACGCCTCGGTCCGCCTCATCGACGCACTGGGCAGTGCGGACATCGTCGCAGCGGAGGACACCCGGCGTACCCGTGCTCTGGCGGACGCCCTGGGTGTGGAGATCACGGGCCGGATGGTGTCCAACTTCGACCACAACGAATCCGACCGTGCCGCAGGCCTCGTCACCGCCGCGGCGTCAGGAGCGAGGGTCCTGGTGGTCACCGACGCGGGAATGCCGGCCGTCTCGGACCCCGGTTTTCCGCTGGTCCGGGCGGCGCAGGAGGCGGGTGTACCGGTGACGTGTCTGCCCGGCCCGTCCGCGGTGCCCACCGCCCTGGCCCTGTCGGGCGTCGGGGTGGGGCACTTCGCGTTCGACGGATTTGCACCGCGACGTGACGGTGACCGCCGCCGGTGGCTGGAGACCCTCCGCGACGAACGTCGGGCTGTGGCGTTCTTCGAGTCGCCGCACCGGCTGAGGAAGACCCTGGATGTCGCCGTGGAGATCCTCGGGGCGGACCGGGAGGCGGCCGTGTGCCGGGAACTGACGAAAACCCACGAGGAAGTCCTCCGCGCCCCCCTCGGTGAGCTGGCGGGCCGCGTCGCCGCCGTCGACGACGCCGCCTCCGACGGTCATGGGCCCGGGGTGCGGGGGGAGATCACCGTCGTGATCTCCGGGGCACCGGAACGGGGACCCGTGGACCCTGCCTCACTGGTGACGGTCGTGGAACAGAAGGTGGCGTCCGGGATGCGGCTGAAGGATGCCTGCCGGGAGGTGGCCGCCGGGCACGGGGCGTCCCGGCGGGAACTCTATGAGGCGGTGCTGGCCGCCCGGAGGTGATGTCTTATGCTGGGGAGCATGTCGAAACATGTCCTCACCTCCGTCGCCTGGCCGTACGCCAACGGACCCCGCCACATCGGACACGTCGCAGGCTTCGGCGTCCCCTCGGACGTGTTCGCCCGCTACCAGCGGATGCGTGGCAGTGACGTGCTGATGGTCTCAGGCACCGACGAGCACGGGACGCCCCTGCTGGTGCAGGCGGAGAAGGAAGGAGTGCCGGTCCAGGAGCTGGCAGACCGGTACAACCGCATCATCGTCGAGGATCTCGCCGGACTGGGCCTGTCCTACGACCTGTTCACCAGGACGACGACCAGGAACCACTACGCGGTCGTCCAGGAACTGTTCCGCGGGCTGAACGACAACGGGTACATGGTCAGGCAGACCACCACCGGGGCGATCGACCCCCGCACCGGCAGGACCCTTCCCGACCGTTTCATCGAGGGAACCTGTCCGATCTGCGGGGCACCCGACGCCCGCGGGGACCAGTGCGACAACTGCGGTAACCAGCTTGACCCGGTGGACCTGATCGACCCGCGCTCCAAGATCGACGGTGCGACCCCGGAATTTGTGGAGACCGAGCACTTCATGCTGGACCTTCCGGCGTTCGCCGGAGCCCTGGAAGAGTGGCTGAAGACGAGGACAGGTTGGCGTCCCAACGTCCTGAAGTTCTCCCTCAACCTGCTCAAGGACATGCGTCCCCGGGCGATGAGCCGGGACATTGACTGGGGAGTGCCGGTGCCGATCGAGGGCTGGCAGGACAACAGTGCCAAGAAGTTGTACGTGTGGTTCGACGCCGTCGTCGGCTACCTGTCCGCTTCGATCGAGTGGGCGTGGCGCACCGGAGACCCGGAGGCGTGGAAGAAGTGGTGGAGCGATCCCGAGGCCCTGTCCTACTACTTCATGGGCAAGGACAACATCACCTTCCACTCCCAGATCTGGCCTGCCGAGCTGCTCGGATATGCGGGCAAGGGTGACAAGGGCGGCGAGCCCGGTGAACTGGGGGTGCTCAACCTCCCCACCGAAGTCGTCTCCTCCGAGTTCCTGACCATGTCGGGGTCGAAGTTCTCCTCCTCCAAGGGAGTGGTGATCTACGTCCGTGACTTCCTCCGGGAGTTCGGACCGGACGCGCTGCGCTATTTCATCGCCGTCGCCGGGCCGGAGAACATGGACACCGACTTCACCTGGGACGAGTTCGTCCGCAGGGTGAACACCGAGCTGGCAAACGAGTGGGGCAACCTGGTCAGCCGTACCGTGTCGATGGCGGTGAAGAACTTCGGGGAGATCCCGACCCCGGGCGAGTTCACTGACGCGGACCGCGACCTGCTCGACGACGCGGCAGCGGCCTTCGACGTGGTCGGCGACAACATCGCCCATTCGCGGTTCAAGGCGGGCATTGCCGAGGCCATGCGCATAGTAGGCCGGGCCAACGGCTACCTGGCCGCGCAGGAGCCCTGGAAGCTGGCGAAGGATGACGACAGTCGCGAGCGGCTGGCCACGGTCCTGTACACGGCCCTTCAGGTTATCGCTGACGCCAATACACTGCTCACCCCCTACCTCCCCTTCTCCGCACAGCAGGTCTTCGAGACCCTGGGCGGTACCGGGGTCTGGGCGGCGCAGCCGAAGGTGGTCGAGGTCACCGACGATTCACCTCTCACCCCTGTGGGGGTCGGACTGCCCGAGGCAGGACGCGCCTACCCGGTGATCATGGGTGACTACACCGACCAGCAGGCCACCTGGGCACGCACGGACCTCACCCCGGGTACACCACTGGTGAAGCCGGTCCCGCTGTTCACCCGCCTCGACCCCGAGCTGGGGGTCACAGGCCCGGAGTGGGCGCGCATCAGCCCCGACGAGACCGCGGAAGAGGTCGCTGAAGGGGCCCCTGAGCAGGACACCGACAAGTAGACCGGGCCGACCGGGGTAGTCGCCGGTGACCGCACCGGTGACGCTGAAGGGGTAGGGGACGGCGGGGGTGCCCCGGGCCCGGGTGCCACCGGCATGACGGTATCCTCGACCGGTGACACGGGGTGTCCGGGACAGGCCCGGGCTGAGATGAGACCCGTCGAACCTGACCGGGTTCACACCCGCGGAGGAATTGTCATGGCAGATCACAGACCAGTTCATGCTGCAGAAGACACGTCGGCCGGGCGGGCCGCCACACCGGAACCGGACAGGCCGGGCAGCGGTGTCGGGGGAGGCACCAGGTTCAGCGACGTACTGAGGGCGGAGAACCGAACTACCTGGGAGACCGCGGTCACCCATCCGTTCGTGACCTCCCTGTTCGCCGGAACACTGCCGGACCGGGACCTGGCCGCCTATCTTGTCCAGGACTACCGTTTCGCTGACGGGTTCATGGCCCTGATCGGCGCGGCAGTAGCCACGGCGGACAACTATCCGTCCCGTCACCGTTTCGCCCTTTTCATCGGGGAGGTCGCGGGGGACGAGGACACGTACTTCCGGGAGGCGGTCGAGGAGCTCTCAGAGAGCTCGGCAGAGAGTTCGGCAGAGAGCTGGGCAGAGAACTCGGCAGGGCACTCTGCAGGTTCCGCGGACGGTGACGGTGTCCCGGACACGGAGGCCACCACCGGATTCAGGCAGCTCTTCGCGGACGCCGCGGCCTCAGGCAGCTACCCGGCCGTCATCGCGGTGATCCTGGTGTGCGAATGGCTGTACCTCGACTGGGCGACGCGCCCGGAGAACCGCGCGTACGGGACCGGTCCGGACGGATACCCTGCCAGGCCCGTCCACGCGGAATGGGTACGGCTGCACGACTACCCGGACTTCCATGAACTGGTCGCTTTCCTGCGCTCGGAGATGGACCGTGTCGGTGACCGGACACCGGAGGACGCCCGCAGTGCCAGAGAGTTCTTCGCCCGCACAGTGGACCTGGAGCTGCAGTTCTTCGACGGGCATGCGGACCGGGACCCCGGGCACGGGGGACACACCCGGGGGACGGGGAGGCCGCCCCGGTAGTCTGGGCCGCATGTCGAAGAAGCGTCCTTCCCCGGTCCCTCCTCAGCCGCTTCCCGAGCTCTTTGACGCGCACACGCACCTGGCGTCCTGCGGTGCGGTGACGGCGGCGCAGGTCAGGGAATTCATGGACAGGGCGTCGGCGGTCGGCGTCGGGCAGGTGTGCACGGTCGGCGACGACCTGGCGGAATCGGTCCTCGCACTGGAGGCGGCACACTCAGATGACAGGGTCTTCGCCGCCTGCGCGATCCACCCGACCCGGGCCCGGGAGCTTTTCACTGACGGAGTGCAGGAGAAGCTGAGGGAGCTGGTGTCGGACCCGCGGTGTGTCGCGGTGGGGGAGACGGGACTGGACACGTACTGGATCCGGCATGAACCGGAGCGCACCGCACCTCTGGACGTGCAGGTGGAGGCACTGCGCTGGCACATGGATCTGGCGGTGCAGAGCGGCCGGCCGCTGATGGTCCACAACCGGGAGGCTGACAGAGAACTCATGGACGTGCTCTCCGATGCTCCGGAAGGCCTGAAGGTCATGCTGCACTGCTTCTCCTCTCCGCTGGACATGGCACGGCGGGCGCTGGACCGTGGCTGCTGGCTCAGCTTCAGCGGCAACGTGACCTTCCGGAGAAACAGTGAACTGCGGGAGGTGGCGGCGTACTGTCCGGACGACCGCCTGCTCGTGGAGACCGATGCACCGTTCATGACACCCGAACCGTTCAGGGGTGCGCGTAACGAACCGGCGTACGTCGGCTACACCGCCAGATGTGTCGCCGAGGTGAGAAATGTGACTCCTGAGGCGCTCGGGGCGCAGGTGACGTCCAACGCCCGGGAACTGTACGACCTGGTGTGACCTGCGCTTCAGAAATCGGAAAAACACGTCCGAAAACTTTGCCGGATCGGGATTGTTACCGTATCGTGATCTGAGTCCAACATCACCGACGGAGGAAGATCACCGAGTGTCCCCGAAGAACAAGTCGACGCTGCACCGCATCAACCACACCAGTTCCGTCCCGTTGCGCGTCGCCACCGGCGGTATGCTCGCCACCCTCGTGGTCGGCGGTGCCGTCGTCGCCACCAACCACAAGGATGTCACCCTCGACGTCAACGGCCGGATCATCAAGGCCAGCACCGTCTCCGGTGACGTCCGGGAGATCCTGGACTCCGAGAAGGTCCGGTACTCCGACGCAGACCTCATCACCCCCGGGCTCGGGGAGTCCGTCTCCGACGGCTCGCGTGTCACCGTCCGCTCCGCACGGCAGGTCGCCCTTGTCGTCGACGGCCAGTCTAAGACCGTCGCGACAACCTCCACCACAGTCTCCGACCTGCTCAACGAGCTCGGCTACTCCGGAACGGCGACCACCGCCGGAGCGTCAGGAATTCCGCTCGACGGCATGGAACTGACCATCACCTCCCCGAAGAGCTTCACCCTCAACGACGGCAATCCCTGGGAGGCTCCCGCCCGCCTCACCATGGCCGCCCGCACCGTGGCCGACGTTCTCGAGATGAGGGGAACCCCGCTCGGCAAGGACGACGTTGTCACCCCGTCCGCGGACACTCCGGTGACCGAGGGAATGCACATCGACGTATCCCGGTTCACCTCCGAAGAGGTCACCGAGGAACAGCCGGTCGAACCTGCCGTGAGGGTCGAGGAGGACCCGGAGCTCGACCAGGGCACCGAACAGGTCATCTCCGAGGGCACCGTCGGCTCCGCCCGGGTCACCGTCAGAATCCAGAAGCTCAACGGTGTCGAGACGGCTCGGGAGGTCCTCAGGAGTGAGGAGATCACCCCGGCTTCCGAGCGGGTCGTCCGTCGCGGTACCCGCGTCGCGCCCGTGGCGTCCTCGGCCTCCGCCTCCGCCCCGTCCGTCGCCGGTGGTTCAGTCTGGGACAGCCTGGCCCAGTGCGAGGCGGGCGGGAACTGGGCCACCAACACCGGCAACGGCTTCTCCGGCGGACTGCAGTTCACCCCGTCCACCTGGGCTGCCTACGGTGGAACCGCGTACGCCCCCGAAGCGCACATGGCCACCCGGGAGCAGCAGATCGCTGTGGCTGAGAAGGTCCAGGCGTCCCAGGGCTGGGGAGCATGGCCCGCCTGCACCTCCAAGCTCGGAATCGGATAGCATCCCACGGGGCCGGGGCAGGAAGCCCCGGGATCGCGGGGGAAGGACGCGACAGCGCAGCAGCGCAGCAGCGCAGCACCGCCGGTGGCCGGGGAACTGCCGCGGGGCTGTATCCTCGAGCTGTGACGGACAGTGAAGACAAGAGCACGGCCGGCCCCGGGGGCGTCCGGCTGCTGGGCCCCGGCGAAATCAGGAGCCTGGCCGCAGAACTCGGCATCACCCCGACGAAGAAGCTGGGCCAGAACTTCGTCCTTGACCCGAACACCGTGCGTCGGATCGTCTCGGCGGCTGAACTGGGACCCGGAGATCACGTCATCGAGGTCGGCCCGGGGCTCGGGTCACTCACCCTGGCACTGCTCGACCGGGTCGGAGACGTCACTGCCGTGGAAATCGACCGGCGCCTGGCGGACAGGCTCCCGCGCACTGTCTCTGAGCACGCCCCGCACCGGGAGACCGACGTGACCGTACTCAGCGCCGACGCTCTGACCCTCACCGCCCCGGACCTCGACCGTGCCGGTGTCCACCCTCCGACCGCCCTGGTCGCCAACCTGCCCTACAACGTCTCCGTACCTGTTCTGCTCCACCTGCTGTCCGAGTTCCCCTCGATCCGCAGAGTCCTCGTGATGGTCCAGGCTGAGGTCGCCGAGAGACTGGCCGCCGCCCCCGGGTCGAAGATCTACGGCGTCCCCAGTGTCAAGGCAGGTTTCCACGGGGCGGTCACCCGGGCGGGCACCGTCGGCAGGAACGTCTTCTGGCCCGCCCCGAAAATCGACTCGGGACTGGTCAGGATCGACCGGTGGACCGACGGTGACCGGCCCTGGCAGAACGTCCTCACCACACTGTCACCTCCGGACCGGCAGGCACTCCAGGGTGAGGTCTTCGCTCTCACGGACGCAGCCTTCCTGCAGCGGCGCAAGACGCTCCGCGCGGCTCTGGCCGGCTATTTCGGATCACCGCAGTCGGCAGAGGAAGTCCTCACCGCCGCCGGAATCGACCCTCGTCAGCGCGGTGAGAAACTCGGGACAGTCGATTTCGTGACCCTGGCGGTCGCCTCGCTGGCGGCACGGTCAGGTGGCGACGGCGACACCCCGGCGACCCTGCGGGACCGGCAGTGAACACGGCAGCCGGCGGGCCCGCAGACACCTCACCGTGGCAGGCGTCCGCCACCGCGCAGGGAGCAGTGTGCCTGTTCACCAGCATCGGGGAACCGCAGAGCTCCGGCACCAGGGAAATAGTCACGGTCACCCAGTCGCTCGACCTGACTGAGACCGTCACAGTCACCGCGACCGGGACAGTCCCCCCGGACCGGACCGGCCGGTCCACCGGTCCGGTCATCTCGGTCACCGTGGTCGACCGGGCGCGGGGCACGGTCCGGTCCCACGATCCGGAGCAGCCGGACGACCCTTCTGTCGGCCCCGTGGTCCGGGCGGTGACCGTCATTGTCGACCGCTACCGGAAGCTCGCACCGGACTCTCTGCTGCCGCAGGTGGAGATCCGGATCGGCCGGGAGATACCCGCAGGCGTTCTGGCCTGCGCCGACGCTGATGCCGCGGCCACACTGGCGGCGATGCGTGACATCCTCCACGGCAGGGACGCCGTCGACCACGGACTCGCCCCGGTCCCCGGGCCCGACGACAGTGAGCTCAGAAGCCTGGCGTCCCTGGTCGGCCCCGGCGTCCCTGCACGTTTCATCGGTGGGACGGTACTGGACAAGGGAAGCGGCCCGGTTCCGGTGATGACCCGGGGCGTACGTCACTGGGCATTCGCCACCGACGACAGGTCCCTGGCCGCGGAGCCCCTGTCCGTGGAGAAGCTCGTCGCCGGACTGGACAGCCTGAGGGAGGCTGCGAACCGGGGCGAGCGCGTGTACTACATCCTGGCAGGCAGCGTCACACATATCCAGCGCGCTCTGCTGGACGAGGACCCCACCGTCGTGGGAGGGTTCCTGGACAACGACCTGCACGCACTGGTGTGCAGTTTCCGGCCCGGTCTACGCCTGTCCATGAACGTCGCCGTGGAGGCGGAAGCTCTGGGGGTGGTGGTGTCCGGGGCCGAACCGACCCTCGCGGTTCTCTGCGCCGACCGTGACCACGCGGTCGAGGTGGCCGCCGCTGTCGCGGGGTCGGGGCACGCCGGTCCCACCCTGGTCGCCTCGTCCAGCCCCCACGGCGTCCGCTCCGTCCCCTGACACCACTTTCCCGTACCCCACCCCGAACCGCACCCACCTCTGACACGAGACACGAAGCAGGAACACGACATGAGCAGCAGCACCAGCACCGCGACCGGCACCAGGGCGGCAGACAACCTCATCAACCTGGAGAACGTCGAGAAGTCCTACGGACTGCGTACACTTCTCGACGGTGTCAGCCTCGGGGTCAACAGCGGTGACCGGATCGGAGTTGTCGGGCTCAACGGCGGTGGGAAGTCGACACTGGTCCGCATTCTCGCGGGAACGGACACCCCGGACTCCGGTCGGGTGTCCCGGAACAACGGCCTGCGCATGGCGGTGGTCTCCCAGGACAGTGGTCTGACAGGGGACACGGTCGGTGAAGCGGTGCTGTCCGGACTCACCGGGGACAACGACGGCACCCTGGAGACCCACGAGTGGGCGTCCGTGCCGAGGATCAGGGATGTCCTCGAAGGAATCGGTGTCAACAGTCTCGGCGACGGCGCGGGAATGGACACCCCGCTGGAGGGACTGTCCGGCGGTGAACGCCGGCGGGTCGGCATTGCCGCGGCGCTGGTGCGTGACGTCGACCTGGTCATCCTCGACGAGCCGACGAACCACCTCGACGTCGAAGGTGTCGAATGGCTCGCCGCACACCTGCTGGCCCGACGGTGCGCGCTCGTCGTCGTCACCCACGACCGGTGGTTCCTCGACACCGTCGCCACCACGACATGGGAGGTCCACGACGGTACCGTGGACGTCTACGAGGGCGGCTACAACGACTGGGTCTTCGCCCGCGCGGAGCGCAGCCGCCAGGCGGACGCCGAGGAACAGCGCCGGGCGAATCTCGCACGCCGGGAACTCGCCTGGCTCCGTCGGGGGGCCCCGGCCCGCACCTCCAAGCCCCGCTACCGCATCGAAGCCGCCGAAGCCCTGATCAGGGATGTGCCCGCCCCCCGGGACCAGGTGGAGCTGATGCGGTTCGCCGCGAAGCGGCTCGGCAGGAAGGTGATCGAACTGGAGGACGCCACGGTCACCACCCCACCACCCGAGTCCAGGGTCCTGGTCGAGGACCTCACCTGGCGTCTCGCCCCGGGTGAGCGCATCGGCCTGGTCGGCGTCAACGGATCCGGCAAGACCACACTGCTGCGCGCCCTCGCCGGCGAGTATCCCCTGGCTGCGGGACGTAGGACACAGGGCCGCACCGTGGAGATCGGCTGGCTGCGACAGGAACTTGAGGACCTTGACGGTGACCTGCGCCTGATCGAGGCCGTGGAGGATGTCGCCACCAGGGTCGAGATCGGCGGTAGGGAACTCACGGCGTCCCAGCTGGCGGAACGCCTCGGATTCTCCGCCCGACGTCAGCGGACCCCGGTCCGGGACCTCTCCGGCGGTGAACGTCGCCGCCTGCAGCTGACGCGCGTGCTCATGGCGGAGCCGAATGTGCTGCTGCTCGACGAACCGACCAACGACCTCGACATCGACACCCTGCAGGAGCTGGAGAATCTGCTCGACGGTTGGGCGGGGACGCTGGTGGTCATCTCCCACGACCGGTACCTCATCGAGCGGATATGTGACTCGACCTGGGCACTGTTCGGTGACGGCACGTTGACCAACCTGCCCGGCGGTATCGCCCAGTACCTGGAACGGCGCCGGGAGCTTCTCGCCGGCATCTCCGGAACCGGCCGGCGGTCCACGACAGCGGCAGGGAAGGGCGGGGCGGCGTCATCCGCCGGGGACGCCGGGGACGCCGGAACGTCCGGGCTGTCCGCACGCGAGGACAGGGAACTGAAGAAGACCCTCAATTCACTCGAACGCCGTATGGAGAAGCTCAGCCGGAAGATCGACGACCTCACCGCGAAACTCGCTGCTGCGGCTTCCCCCGCCGACGGACAGATCGACACCGGGCTTCTCAGTTCACTGGACAAGGAACTGCAGGAGGTCAGGGCGGAGCACGGGGACTGCGAGATGCAGTGGCTGGAAGTGGCGGAGACCCGGGAGCAGGGGCATGTCTGAGAACACCGGTGCAGCAGTCACCGGCACGGCGGACAGGACCGGCGCGCCCCGTCGGTTCGTCCACTTCTTCGGGTTCCGGAGTCCCACCCCTCCCAATGTCTGGGGACTGATCTGCGGCGGGGTGATGTTCGCCCTGTCCCTCACCCCGTCGCTGATCCCCAGGACCTGGCTCTACCAGGGACTGTCCTGCGGATTGTCCGCTGCCACCGGCCACCTCATCGGGCTGATGCTGATGTGGAACTGGCGGATGTGGCTGCGCGACACCGTGGAACCCGTGTGGCGCAGTGCCGTCCGGGGACGCAGGGTTCCTGAACTGTGGGTGACCCGGGGCCGTCGTGCCCTGGTCGTCCTCATCCCGGTGGCCCTGCTGCTGTGGGTGCTGGTGGCGGTGAGGTGGCAGCGTGAACTCGCCGACCTCATGGGGGCCAGGTCCTATACGGCGGCCCAGTTCCTCCTCGTGCTGCCCACCGGACTGGCGGTGTGGGTGCTGCTCGACACGGTCGGTCGGGCGGTGTCCGCGATCGCCGGGCTGCTGGCCGACGCCGTTCCCGGCAGAAGTACAAGGTACGGGCTGCGGCTGATGGTGTCCTGGGGTGCGGTAGCGGTGGTCACGGTGCTCCTCGTCGACTTCGTCCTGCCCGGTACCGTACGCAGGGCGACCGAGCAGTTCTTCTCGGTGAGCAGGGAACCGATCAGGCCCGACCTGGTACGCCCCCATGTCAGTGAACGATCCGGGGGACCGGGGTCACCGACCAGGTGGGAGGACCTCGGTGCATACGGGACCCGGTTCACCGCACTGGGCCTGTACCGGGAGGACCTGGAGAAACTCACCGGACGCCCCGCGAAGGAACCTATCCGGGCCTACGCGGGAATCGACGACGGTGCCGACGATGTGGAGCGCGCCCGCCATGTCGTCAGTGAGCTCGAAAGGACCGGGGCGTCAGAACGGAAGGCACTCCTGGTGACCCCGGCGACCGGGACGGGCTGGGTCAACCCCACCACCGCCCAGGCCTTCGAGCTGATGTTCGACGGCGACACCGCCATCGCCTCCGCCCAGTACTCGGACGTCCCCAGTGCCGTGCAGTTCGTCACAGACCGGGACCGTGTCGCAGAGTACGGTCGTGCGCTGGTGTCCACCGTGGTCGACTGGTGGCACACCCTGCCCGCCGACCACCGGCCGAAACTGTACATCTACGGGGAGTCCCTGGGGACAACCGCCGCCGAGGGCGCGTTCTCCGGGGTCCGGGACATTGCCGGCGCCGTGGACGGGATGCTGCTCGTCGGGCCGCCGAACAGCAATGAACTCCACCGGGACCTTGTCACGCGCCGGGACCCGGGGACCACCGAGGTGAGCCCGGAGTACTCCGGGGGAATGATGGTGCGCTTCGCCGAAAATGCGGATGACATCACCCGGTGGAGGCACGAACTGTCCGACCCTGACTCCGCCGACGAGTGGCGCAGTCCCCGGGTGCTCTATGTCCAGCATCCCTCTGACCCGGTGGTGTGGTGGTCACCGGACCTGATCTTCCGCAGACCGGACTGGCTCAGGGAGCCCCCGGGATTCGACCGGACACCGGCGATGAACTGGATGCCGTTCGTCACCTTCTGGCAGGTCACTCTCGATCTCCCCCGAGCGGCGAAGGTCCCTGACGGCCACGGGCACAACTACGGTGCGTCGGTCGTCGACGGTCTCGCAGCGGTTGTGGGGGCGAACTACTCGGACGCCGAAGTTGAGCGGTTGCGTGATGAACTGGCCGTGGCCATGCAGAACCAGGGGCCGGAGAAGGAGATCGGCGGCAACGACAGCAGGGGGTGACGGGGCGACGGAATCGGCGGGGTCAGGGGGTCAGGGGGGTCAGGGGGTCAGCACTCCGGGATGTTGACGGCGACGGTGGTCGCCAGTCCGCCACCGGCGGTCTCCTTGTACCTGTCCGACATGTCGGCACCGGTGCGGCGCATCGTCTCGATGACCTCGTCGAGGCTCACCCGGTGGTTCCCGTCCCCGCGCATGGCCATCTTGGCGGCGTTGATGGCCTTGCCTGCCGAAATGGCGTTGCGTTCGATGCAGGGGACCTGGACGAGTCCGGCCACCGGGTCGCAGGTGAGGCCGAGTGAATGCTCCATGGCGATCTCTGCGGCATTGCACACCTGGGCGGGGGTGCCGCCGAGGACCTCGGCGAGCCCTGCGGCGGCCATGGAGGCGGCGGACCCGACCTCGCCCTGGCATCCGACCTCGGCCCCCGAGATCGACGCCCGTTCCTTGTAGAGCGAACCGACAGCGCCGGCAGCGAGGAGGAAGCGGCGCCAGGTGTCGCGTTGGTCTGTCCGTCCGGCGCGGGTCCAGGTCCGGGCGTAGAAGAGGACCGCGGGGATGATCCCTGCGGCACCGTTGGTGGGTGCGGTCACGACGCGGCCGCCGGCGGCGTTCTCCTCGTTGACCGCCAGTGCGACGAGATTCACCCAGTCTTCGGAGAATTCGGCGGTACAGTCAGGGTCCTCGCGGGACAGCTGGTTGTACCACCGGTGTGCCCTTCGCCGGACGAGCAGTCCACCCGGCAGGACGCCTTCAGTGCCCGTACCCCGTTCCGCGCAGGCGTCCATGGCCTGGACGAGGGAGTCCAGCCGGATATCTATCTCCCTGTCTGTCCTGCGAAGACGCTCGCATCTGCGTTGGGCGGCGGCAATCCCGCCCGCGGACTCCGCCAGGGCCGTCAGCTCGGCGGCGGAGGTGAAGGTCCCCTCTCCGGTGAGGCGGCTGTCTCCCACGGTCTCGTCGGCGGTCCTGATGAACCCGCCGCCGACCGAGTAGTAGGTCTCGGAGAAGGTCTCGCCGGAGTTGTCGAGGAAACTGAAGGTCACGGCGTTGGTGTGGATGGTGCGCACCACGGACGGGCGGAGGATGATGTCCTCGAAGCCACAGGTCACCGGGAAATCCGCGTCGCCGGCCAGAGAGATGGTGCGGGAGCTGCGGATCTCCCGGAGCCGGGAGACCATGTGGTCCGGGCTGACAGTCGCAGGATCGCAGCCGTCGAGTCCGAGCAGGCAGGCGCCGAGGGTACCGTGGCCGGCGCCGGTGGCGGCCAGGGAACCGTAGAGGATGACGGTGATGCCCGGGCCACGTGACACGGCGCCGCCGGCGATACCGGCGGTGTCCTCGCCGCCGGCAGCGACTGTGGTGTCCGCTGTCACGCCGGAGTCGGTCTGCACGCCGGTCTGCACGCCGGGCTGCACGCCGGCAGGTACGGCGGTCTGCACGCCGGCAGGTACGGCGACCGGTAAGGAGGCGGAGAGGCGCCGTTCACGCAGGGCCCTGGCGAACCGCAGGCCCGCCAGCATCGGTCCTACGGTGTGGGAGCTCGACGGTCCCACACCGATACGGAACAGGTCGAAGACACTGACGGTCACGGTTCACACCTCATGTTCTTTCGGGGGTCAGTCGGTGGCGGGCACCTGGAACTCCGCCATCCGGTCCCACCCGGTCTTGCCGGGGAGACTGTGGTTGATGATCTGCGGGGTCTCCCGGAGAACTGTGGGGAAGAGCTCGCAGGATGCCTTGAAATGGTCGGACTGGACGTGGGCGACGTCGGCACCGTCGGCAAAAGCTTCGACCAGCAGGTACTCGGAGGGATCGTCGGTATTGCGGTACCACTCGAACAGGAGGTTGCCTTCCTCTGCGCGGGTGGCGTCGGTGAACTCGCGGACAACTTCCCGGAAGTTCTCGAGGTATTCGGGGAGGGGACGGAATCGGACGTTGATGAGAATCATGGTGACGAGGGTACCCGGTGGATCCGGTGCTCTCAGCAGTCGAGTTCCACCGGGTCTCCGGCGGGCCGTGAACAGCACAGAAGGATCCTGCCGGCGTCGATGTCCCGCTGCCGGAGGCCCCCGTTGTCGGACATGTCGACGGTGCCGGAGATTTTCCGTACCGCGCACGACCCGCAGAACCCGGCACCGCAGTTGGAGCGCAGGGGTACCCCGGCACGGCGACCGGCGTCGAGCAGGGTTTCCCCGGGGGCGACGGAGATGACACTGCCTGAGCGGAGGAAGGTCACCGTCGTCGTCCCGGGGGCCGCAGTGGCGGCGGTGGCAGTGGTGGCGGTGTCGGTGGCGGCGGTGGTGCCGGCCGGGGGCTCCCGGTCCGGGGCGGTGCAGTCCGGTATGACAGTCACAGTCGGGGTGACGGCAGGCAGGGTGACGGAAGAGAGGCAGGGGCGGGTGTCCACCGAGGTCGTGGTCTCGTCGAAGGACTCCTCGCGGTAGGCGTTGAGAGGGACGCCGACTGCGGCGGAGACCTCCCGGGCTGTCTGCAGGTAACCGGGCGGGCCGCAGGCGAAGACGCGGCGTCCGCAGGCGTTGTCGACGATGGCCGCGACAGCTTCGGGGCAGAGGCGTCCGGTGGCTCCCCTCCATCCCGGAGTGCCGGAGGTCAGGGAACCGAGTGACAGGCAGACGGTGAGACCCGGGGTGCGGGCGTCGAGGTCGAGGAGCTCCTCGGCGAAGGCGAACTCCCGGGGGTGCCTGCAGTGGTAGATGACCACGGTGTCCACCGGTCCGGGCAGTGCGGCGAGGGTGCGGACCATCGACAGCACAGGGGTGATCCCGGCGCCGCCGGCGAGCAGGAGGTAGCGGGCCCGCCGGTCGACGTCAGGCAGGTGGAAGTTCCCCAGCGGCCCCTGTGCCTCCAGGACCGTGCCGGTGGTCAGGGAATCATGGATCCAGGTCGACACCCTCCCTCCGGGGACCTTCTTCACGCAGACGGTGAAGGTCGCCGGGTCGCCGTAGACCGACAGCACCGGTGACGAGGACACCGAGTAGCACCGGGCCACCGGGTCGGTGCCGGGACCGTCGACGGGGACGCTGAGGCGGACGAACTGGCCGGCCCTGTGGGTGAACGGCAGTCCGTCCGTGCGACGCAGGACGAGGGTGTGCATGGTGGGGGTCTCGTCACGGATGCCGGTGACTTCGACGGTGAACTCGGAGTGCCGGGCCGGCGGCGCGATGCCGGAGAAGT
Source organism: Corynebacterium provencense (assembly GCA_900049755.1). Taxonomy (GTDB): domain Bacteria; phylum Actinomycetota; class Actinomycetes; order Mycobacteriales; family Mycobacteriaceae; genus Corynebacterium; species Corynebacterium neomassiliense. The sequence continues at coordinate 446,177 of LT160592.1, read as the reverse complement.
CACGGTCGAGGATTTCGGCGCGGTGTCCGGTGGCGGCGTCGCGGGCCCAGGGCATGACCAGACCGGTGGCGTCGAGCCTGCGTCGGGGCCTCCGGGGTGCGGCGGTGGGTTCCGGGGTGAACTGTTCGACGATGACGCTGCTCAACTCTGCCTCCTGCTCTCTGCTCCGGCGAGGTGGTCGACCATGTGGGCGGTGTACCAGGTGACGAAGGCCTCGACCTGGTCCTCGCTGCGCATGTAGGGGCCGGGGACGTACCCGGGTGAGGAGACCCCCTGCTGGGCGAGCTGGACGAAGTCGGCGTCCTGCGCGTTGGTGTGACGCCAGACGTAGGTGAGCTCGTCGACGTCGTAGTCTTCTCCTGCCACGGCATCCTCGGCGACGAGCCAGGTGGTGCGCACCAGGGTCCGTTCCGCGCTGACGGGGAAGGCGGCGAAGGTGATGACGTGGTCCGACAGGCCGTGGAACCAGGCGTTCGGCTGGACGTGCAGTGAGGTGCGGCCCAGCCGGAAGTCGGGGAGGTCGCCCATGAGCTTCTGGGACAGTCGCTGCCCGGTGACGGAGAAGGATTCCCCGGCTTTGTCGAGGGCCTCCCTGGAGATGCGGTAGCCGACGTCACGGTCGGTGAGGTGTTCGACGATCTGCCAGGGCAGTCCGTAGCGGTCGCACCGCTGCTGGAGGGTGGCGTCGGCGACCAGGGACCGGTCCCAGTCCGCCGAGAGTTCCGGTGGGACGGTGTCCTCGGTGAGACCCCATGTCGCGAAGAGGGAGCAGGCGAGCTCGGGGTGTCCGCCGCAGTGGTAGCACTCCCGGTTGTTCTCCATCGTGAGTTTCCAGTTGCCCTCCTCCATGAGGTCGATGCGGGTGGCCACCTTGGCCGAGGCGATGTCGAAGCCGGCGAGGTACGGCTTCACCGTGTCCTCGAGGTCGTCGATGTCGGTGGGGGGCTCGGCGGCGGCGCAGACGAAGATGAGGCCGCAGACTGACCGGGTGTGTACCCTGCGCAGTGCGAAACAGGTGCGGTCGAAGGTTTCGCCGGGGGAGGACGCGTGGATGAGTGTGCCGTCGGTGGCATAGGTCCATGAGTGGTATGCGCAGGTCAGGCGGGCAGTACTGCCGTGACGGTCGGTGAGGACCCTGGCGCCGCGGTGCCGGCAGACGTTGTGCATCGCGTTGATCTGCCCGTCATCGCCACGGACGATGATCAGGGAGACCGGTCCGAAGTCGACGGTGACGTAGTCGCCGGGGTCGGGGATCTCGGCTTCGGTGGTGGCGAAGAGCCACTGGGTGGTGAAGATCCCCTCGATGTCGAGGCTGAACATTGCGGGGTCGGTGTACAGGGGGGCTTCCAGGGAGGTCCGGGGAGGACGTTGCCGGAGCAGTTCGAGCATGTTCTGCCGCACGTCGGCGGTGGATGAGCGTGAGGTACGGGGTGCGGTCGTGGACGTGCCGCCGGGGCCCGGAGCGGACTGTGCGAGTGTCATGGCGCAAATGTATATCGCCGGGTGATGAAAATAAATCGCAGATAATCAGACAATATCGTGTATGATTTCCGCATGATCGATCACCGCCTCACCGTGCTCAGGACTTTCGCCACCTGCGGTACCGTCACCGAGGCCGCGTCGGCGCTCGGGTACTCCCCCTCGGCCGTCTCCTCCCAGATCCGGGAGTACCAGCGGGCGGTGGGAATTGCCCTGGTCGAGAGGGACGGCAGGGGACTGCGGCTCACCGCGGCCGGCCGGATCCTGGTGGAGAAATCGGATGAACTGGTGACCCTGTGGGAACGTATCCACGGCGAAGCTGAGGACGCCGCCCCGGGCAGGGAGCCTGCGGCACTCAGGCTCGGCGGATTCTCCTCGGCGACAGGTGCACTGCTGTCCTCCGTCGCCGCCAGTCTCCACGGCAGCCACCCCGGGCTGGACGTGTCCATCACGGAGGCGGAACCTGACCGGTGCATCGACCTGTTGACCGCCGAAAGGCTCGACGTCGCGGTCACTGTGGCGATGCAGGCGGCACCGGACGCCGACAACCGACGCATCGAACAGTTCCCGCTGCTCGACGACCCTCTCGACGTCCTGCTGCCCGTCGATCATCCTCTGGCTGACAGGAGTTCGGTACGCCTGGAGGAACTGGCGGACGACCCCTGGGTCGCGGACCACCCCGGTACCACGTACAGAGCGTTGTTCACGACGGCGTTCACCGCGGCAGGGGCGACACCACGGGTGGTGCACGAGGTCGCTGACTGGGTCTCCAGCGTCGAGATCGTCTCACGGGGGCTGGGTGTCGGACTGGTGCCGAGACTCGTCCAGCTCAGCTCCGACAGTCCGGTCGTGCGCAAACCTCTCGACGGACCCTCGGCCCCGCGCCGCCGGGTGCTGGTCATGCTGCGGCGCGGATCCGGATCCCATCCTGTGATCCGTGAGACGGTGCAGCTTCTCAGGGAGGCCGCAGACGAGAGCGCAGGACTGTGAGCGTGACCGTGGCTCCGGCGGGCGGGCCTGCTCCGGATCCCTGGGGCGGGTCCGGACCGGGAAGGTGACGGAGCGGCCCCTCAGCGACTGCCCCTCAGCGACGGATCCTCAGCCCACCGGGATCGTAGACCGGTGCCTCGACGACGACTGCGCTGACGCCCCTGCCGAATCTGCCGACCGTCAGAACAGTCCCCGGTTCCGAATACTGCGTGGGAACCCAGGCGGTACCGACCGTCTGACCGGTGACGTACCCGGAGTCAGCTCCGGTCACCCGGCCGATCGCGGCTTCTCCCGCACCTGCGTCCGGAACCTCACCCGCCCACACCGGTGCCCCGGCCTCCGGGACACCGGCGTCGAGCCTCGAGACGAAGGTGACGAGGCGTCGTCCCCGGGTCGGACGTTCCAGGAGCGCGTCACGACCCGTGAACCCGTCCGGCTTCACCTCGGGGGAGGTCTTCACCGCGAAGCCGAGCCCGGCGTCCCCGGGAGTGTCCTCCCTGGTCATGTCGCTACCCCAGGACAGGTAACCTTTCTCCGTCCGCAGACTGTTGAACGCCAGCCGGCCCGCCGGCACCAGGCCGTACTCTGCGCCCGCCGCGACGATCTCGTCCCACAGACGCAGGCCGTGGGCGGCCGCCGTGTAGATCTCCCAGCCGAGTTCGCCGACATAGCTCACCCTCTGGACCAGCACCGGTACCCCGGCGACGAACATCCGGGAGGCCCTGAAGTAGCGGAGGCCGTCATTGCTGACGTCCCCCTCGGCGAGCGGGGTGAGGATGTCACGGGCACGCGGACCCCACAGTCCCAGGCAGCAGGACGCCGTGGTGATGTCGTCCACCGTGACTGCGCCGCCGGTCTCCGAGGCCGCTGACAGGGAGAGGCGGACCACGTCCAACGGGCCGTTCACCCCGAGCATGTACTCTTCCTCACCGAGGCGTGTCACGGTGACGTCCGACAGGATGCCCCCGGTCCCGTCGAGCATCAGCGTGTAGACCACGGGAAGTGTCCTGCCCACAGGGCGGTCCGTGACGCCGGTGCACCGGGCCCCCAGCCAGGTTGTCGCGCCGGGCCCACGGACCAGGACGCGGGTCAGCGAGGTCATGTCGTAGACCGCGGCCCTGTTGCGCGTCGCCCAGGCTTCGGCGGCAGCGACAGGGGACCAGTTCAACCGGTCCCACGCGTCCCTGCGCGGCACGGTCACGGCGACCGGGGCGTCCGGGTCCACCGGAGCCTCAGCCACCGGACTGTTCACCGGATCGACCACGGCGTCCCGGGTGAGGAACCCGGAGTCCTCGAGAATCTTCAGGTTGGACTCGTGCCACAGGGGTCGTTCCCAGCCGTTGTGCTCGGTGAAGACACCGCCGGCCTGTTCCGTCCGCAGGTGGAAGGGACTGGTCTTCAGTCCCCTGTTGACTGCGGTGGACTGGTGCGGGAAGTGGATGTCATAGACCTCGTCGTAGTTCTCGACGGCCCGGCCGCGGATCCACGAGTCCGAGAGCAGGGCTGGGTCGAACCGGTTCAGGTCCAGTTCATGGGTGTCGATGCCGGGGTCCCCCTTCAGCATCCAGTCCGCGACCACCTGCGCAACGCCCGCCGACTGGGTGACCCACACGGCCTGCGCGCACCAGAATCCGGCGACTTCCGGTGACGGGCCGAGCAGCGGACCACCGTCAGGGGTGAAGGAGAAGACGCCGTTGAACTCGTCCTCGAGGGGAAGGTCTTTCACGGCGGGGAAGACCCTGCCCAGTTCCTGCCGGGTGAACTCGAAGTCCTCCGCGGTGAACCGGCGCATGGCGGGATGTCGGCCGGTGGTCAGCAGATGGGCGGTGTCCGTGAGATCCTCGGGTGCGACGGGGATGGGCCGGTGCTCATAGGCCCCGATACCGAGCCTGCCGCCGAACTCGCGGAAGTACATTCCCGCTCCCTGGTGGCGGACGATGGGCCGGGAAGGTTCGTCGTCGCGCAGCGGAGTGCCGTCCGGGCGGACCCCGGGCAGGACGTCCGTGGGAACCGTCCAGGCGAAACCGTGCTCCATGGGGTGCATCGGGACACGCAGTCCCCCGGCCCTGGCCAGTGGGTGGCCCCAGATTCCGCCGCAGGCCACCACCACGTCGGCGGGCAGGACGCGGGGGGCTTCCCTGGCGTCGCCACGGTCTCCGGTGTCCTCGACAACTACGCCGGTGACCTGGCCGTCCTCGGTGAGAACCTCGGTCACCCTGGTCAGTCCGAGTATCTCCGCCCCTCCCTCCCCGGCCCGGCGCGCCTGGAACTCCACGGCGCGGGGAGCGTAGACCGCGGCGTCCGTGGGGGAGTACAGCGCCCCGAGGATCAGGGTGGTGTCCAGGCCGGGCCACAGTTCGGCGACCCGGTCAGGCCCCACCAGTTCGGCGGGTACCCCGGCGGCCCGGGCGAAACCCAGGCGCCGTTTCAGTTCGTTGAGCTGGGCGTCGGTGGTTGCGATCTCGAGCCCGCCGACCCTGTCGAGAAGCGGGGCGCCGTCGAGTTCCAGGCCGTCGAGCTTGTCGAGGGTGCGTTGGGCCAGCAGGCTCATGACCCGCGAGGGGTTGGTCTGGAACACGAAGCCGGGGGCGTGGGAGGACGATCCGCCGGGTGAGTACAGCGGGCCCTGGTCGACCAGGGTGACATCGGTTGCCCCGCGGAGGACGAGCTCGTCCGCCAGTGCGGCGCCGACGACGCCGGCTCCGATGATGACGATGCGTGCGGAGGGGGAGACTGTGTCGGACATCGGTGACTCCTGAGGTGGTCGTGTCGGTGGTACCGGGACGGTGTGGTCGGGACGGTGTGGTCGGATCGGTGTGGTCGTGGAGCTGCAGTCACTGGAGTGTGACCGGAACCACTGTTCTGGAGTTGCGTAGTGCGCAACAGCGGACGTACAGTTCGAAAATGACAAGTCAGTCGGTGCAGTCAGTGGACAGGGCCGTCGCGGCACTCGACATCCTGGCGGAGCTGGGGGAGGCCGGGACGGTCGAGATCGCCGACCGCCTGGGTGTGCACAAGTCCAGTGCCACCCGCCTGCTCACCACGCTCGCCGACCACGGACTGGTTGACCGGGACCGGGTGGGTGGCCAGTGGCGGCTCGGATTCGGCCTGGTCCGGCTCGCGGGTGCGGTCACCGACCGCGCCGGGTTCTCGGGTGCTGCCCAGCACCTGTGCGACATGGTCGCCGACGAGACCGGGCAGACCGCCAATGTCGCCGTGCTCGACGAGATCTCGGCGGTGAACATCGCCCAGGCCGCCGGTTCCGGGCTCATGTCCCCGCACCACTACCTCGGTCGCCGCACCCCCGGACATGCGACCAGTTCCGGAAAGCTCCTTCTCGCCTACAGCCCGGACGCCGCCGCCGCAGCCGCGGCTCGTGGCCTGGAACGCTTCACCCCCCGGACGATCGTCGACCCGGAGAAACTCGACGCGGAACTGACGGCGGTCCGCCGACGCGGTTGGGCGGGGTCCGACGAAGAGTGGGAGGACCACATCACCGCCGTCGCCGTGCCGTTGCGTCGCCCCGGTGGGGAACTGGAGGCTGCGCTGACCGTGACAGGTCCTGTGCACAGTCTGCCCCCCGGAGAGTTCGCGGAGATCGCCGCACAGCTCGGCGTCCTCGCCTCGGCGTCGGGGCGTTGGGTCTGAACGGAGTATCACGGCCGGAACCTCCCGGGATCGAACAGTGAGATCTCGTGCCGGGTTGTCCCGTCGAGTGTGAGGTCGGTGAGAATCTCGCCGATGACCGGCACGAACTTGAACCCGTGTCCGCTGAAGCCGCAGGCGAGGATGACCTGGGGATGGTCCGGGTGCGGTCCGACGATGAAGTGCTCGTCCGGGGTCACCGAGTACAGGCAGGTCTTTGCCTGGACCAGGGGCCCGGTGAGCCCGGGGAACAGCTGGAGTGCACGGTCGCGCATGTCGCTGATCTCGGAGTCGTACACGGTGCGGTCGATGGTGTCGGCGGTGGTGGGAGTTCCCCGGCGGAAGAACCCGAGTTTGAACCCTCCGTCGGGGCCGTCTGTGGCGGGGAATCCGTAGATCTGTCCGTTGCCGTGGGTCTCCTCGATGTAGACGGGGTGGTTCTCCTCGCTCCACGCGGAGAACGGGACTGCGGGGGTGGTCTGCGGGGAGAACCAGTAGAAGATCATGCGGTCTATCTGCAGGGGCAGCCGGAGTTCCGGAAGCATTACCGGTGCCCACGCGCCAGGGGAGACGATGAGGCGGTCGGCCCCGTAGGTGGCGGTGTCGGTGGTGACCTCCACTCCTCCACCGGGGGTGGTGGTCCATGAGGTCACCTTCTCATGGAAGTGGAGGGTGGCACCTTTGCCGGCCGCGACCTCGGCGTTGGCGATGGTGGTCTCCTCCGGGCGGACGTAACCTGCGTTGGCCTCGTAGAGTCCGAGGGCGTCGTCGGCGGGGTCCATGGTGGGGAAACGGGCGCGGATCTGGTCGGCGGTGAGAATCTCGTGGTCGAGTCCGTGCTGTTCGGCGGCGATCTTCGAGCCGGAGAAGGTGATGCTGGCGGGGTCACCGATGTAGATGCCGCCGCACAGCTGCATGAGGCTGCGGCCGGACTCTTCCTCGAGCTCCCGGAAGAGCTCGTAGGAGCGTCGCAGCAGGGGTACGTAGTCGGGGCTCTCGAAGTAGGACTGGCGGATGATGCGGGTGCCTCCGTGGGCGGAGCCCTGGTCGTGGCCGGGTTCGTAGGCTTCCAGACCCAGAACCCGGGCACCGCGTCCGGCGAGTGCGTTGGCTGCGGCCCCTCCCATGGAGCCGGTTCCCAGGATGATGACGTCGAAATGCTGCACGGGCTCTCCTCATGACGGAGTGTTGCGTATGATGCAACCTGATCTGTTATACGCAACAGGCTATGGGCAGCAGGAACGGCCCGCAAGAACAGGGGCGGGACTCCGGCGACATTTCACACAGCCGTTACCTCGGCCGCCGTCCGTCGACCTTTTCCCGGGGTCGGTGCGGGAACGGGAACCTCCACCCGCAGACCGGGGAGGCCGGGTCCTGTACCCGTGGAACGGGGGGAGGCGGGGCGGGCGTCGCGGTAGACTCCCCGACATGTCCTCGAACAGCGAAGAGATCACCGCGCCCCCGAAACTGGACAAGGCGGCCTACGAGAAGCGGCTCGTCGAGCTCCAGGCCCAGCTCGTCGAGATGCAGCAGTGGGTCCGGGAAACCGGCAGCCGTGTCGTCATCATCATGGAGGGGAGGGACGCCGCGGGCAAGGGCTCGGCCATCAAGCGGATCACCCAGTACCTCAATCCCAGGTACTGCCGGGTGGAGGCTCTGCCCACCCCCACCTCCCGGGAGCAGGGGCAGTGGTACTTCCAGCGTTACATCGAGAAGCTCCCCACTGCCGGAGAGATCGTCATCTTCGACCGGTCCTGGTACAACCGTGCCGGAGTGGAGCGGGTGATGGGCTTCTGCACGACACAGCAGTACCGTCGTTTCCTCCACCAGGCTCCGGTGTTCGAGCGACTGCTCGTCGAGGACGGGATCATGCTGCGAAAGTACTGGTTCTCGGTCTCTGACGACGAGCAGATCCGGCGGTTCACCTCCCGCCGTGAGGACCCGCTGCGGCAGTGGAAGCTCTCACCGATGGACCTCCAGTCCATCACCAGGTGGGAGGACTACTCCCGGGCCAAGGACGAGATGTTCGCGCACACCGACACCGCCACAGCCCCCTGGTACACGGTGGAGAGCGAGGACAAGAAGAGGTCGAGGATCAACGTCATCAACCACATCCTCACCTCGATCCCGTGGGAGAAGGTGGAGAACAACCCGCCCACGATCCCGTCCCGGCCCGAGGGGGACTCCCACTACCAGCGTCCGCCGAGGACGGAGTTCCGGTACGTCCCTGACGTCGCCGGTGACCTGGAGAAGGACAAGGTCGCCTCAAAAAAGGCGGGAAAGCCCGGAAAGTCCGGGAAGGCCGGTAAAGGGAGCTCCCGGAAGAAGTGATCCGGGGGCGGGTGCCCGCCTCGGTGTGTCTGCTCCTGACCGTTCACCCTGCCGGCTGACCCGCCCGGCGGACGATCAGTTGGGCGGGTACATCGCCTCGATCTCCCGGGCGAAATGCTCGACGACGACCTTCCTCCGCAGCTTCAGTGACGGGGTGATCTCCTGGTGTCCGACCGTCAGATCCCGGGGGAGGATGGTGAAGGTCTTGATCTGTTCCCACCGGTTGAGTCCCTCGTTGAGTTCGTCGACGTAGCCCTGGACCAGGCCCTGTGCCTGCGGTGAGGAGACGATGTCACGGTAGTCGCCGGATACTCCGGCTCGGGCGGCCCAGGCGGTCACGGCGTCCTCGTCGAGGGTGACCAGGGCACTGACGTACTTGCGGCCGTTGCCGATGACCACGAACTGGCTGACCACCGGGCACAGGCCCTTGAAAGTCGACTCGATGAGGCCGGGGGCGACGTACTTGCCGTTCGAGGTCTTGAACAGCTCTTTCTTCCGGTCGGTGATGCGGACCCTGTCGTCGGCGTCGATCTCACCGATGTCGCCTGTCCTGAACCACCCGTCGGGGGTGAACGCTTCGGCGTCTGCCACAGGATTGTCGTGGTACCCGTCCATGATCCCCGGTCCGCGGAGCAGGATCTCCCCGTCCTCGGCGACGGCTGCCTGCATTCCGTTGAGCGGTCGGCCGACATAGCCGCTGCGGTAGCTGGAGGGCAGGGTCAGACAGCTGCCCGCACCCGTCTCGGTCAGACCGTAACCTTCCAGTACGGGGACGCCGACGGCACCGAACCAGCGGCTCACCTCAGGATTGAGGGCAGCTGACCCGGAGATGAACCAGCGGGCGCGGCCGCCGAACCTCTCACGGATCTTCGACATCACCAGACGGTCACCGATCCTGGCCTGCAGTCGGGTCAGCGCACCGGCCGTGCCCGCCCCGTGGTCGGCCTCGAACACCTCCCCGCAGTTCTTCAGTGCCCAGCGGTAGAGCTTCTCGGTGAGGCCGCCGCGGGCGGCCATCATCTGTTCGACCCCGTTGTGGACCTTCTCGTACACGCGGGGTGCGGAGGCCATGAACGTGGGCCGTACGGCCGGAAGATTCTCGACGATCTTCTCGATCCTGCCGTCCACGGCGGTCTCGAAGCCGAAGTGGAGGGGAAGGACCATGAACAGGGTGCCCATGACATGGGCCAGTGGAAGCCAGAGGAACTGTCTGTCGTCGATGGTGAGCAGCGGCTGGCCGGAGTCCCTGGCGGTGGCCTCCGCGGAGAAGGCCTCGAAGATCCACACACGGTGGGGCAGCCGCACCCCTTTGGGCCGTCCGGTCGTCCCGGAGGTGTAGATCAGGGTCGCCAGGTCTTCCGGACCGGTGGCGTCCACCCGGTCGTCGACGAGGGAGGGGGTGTCCCTCAGGGCGGTGACACCACGGTGACGAAGTTCGGCGAAGGTGAGGACCAGACCGGGGTCGGCGCCGGACGGGCGGTCACCGGTGAGCATGACGACGTGGGTCAGGGCGGGCAGCTCGCCCAGCAGGCCGGTGATTTTGGCCAGCTGTTCGGCGTCTTCCACGAAGACGACCCGGGTACCGGAGTCGCCGAGTATGAACCGGACGTCGTCGGCGATGGTGGTCGGGTAGACGGTGACGGTGGTGGCCGCGGCGTCCATGATGCCGTAGTTGGCCAGCACCCACTCGAAGCGTGTGGTGGCCGCGACGGCGACCCTGTCGCCGGGGTTCACTCCCAGGGAGACGAGTCCGGCTGCCACCTCTGCCGCGCGCACACCCAGCTGTTCCCAGGTGACGTGGTCCCATCCGTCGCCGTCGGTCGGGAAGCTGAATGCCCGCCGGTCCGGGGTGAGACTGACCCGGCGTCGGAGCATGTGCCCCACGGAGCGGATGTCCGGGTCCACGGTGACCGTGGTGGGTTCAGTGACGGCGAGGGTGGGGGTGACGGAAGCATGTCCGCTACCGGCGGGGGAAGGATCTGACGGTGCCGTACCTGAGGGATTCCTGCCGGTCGGGTTACCGGAGGGAAGGAAGGTCTCTCCGGGGGTCGTTTCGGGAGGGGAAGATGAGGGATAGGCGGGGGAAGGGACTGGGGAGGAGGTCGGCGTGGCCATTTCAGTGGTCCTTCGGCAGAGTGGCGGCGGAGTGGAGAACCCACCCCGAAAGGTGATGAGATTCACTCTAGCAAATAGAGGGTGATGTGTGACACTATTTTTGCGAATCGAAGTAGGGCGCCGAGTTTCCCTTCGTGCCGGCGGGTCGTTGTGTCACCATGGACACATGGACCCCAAGTCACCGGCACAGTCACCGGCACAGAAACCGGCACAGAAACCGGCACAGAAACCGCCCCTCTCTCCCTCGGCCGCACCCTCTGCCGCCTCACCGTCCGACGGCGAATCCGTGGGGGTCACTGCAGGAGTCACAGGCAGCGGCCCCGGGCGCACAGGGGTCGTCACTCTCGACCGGCCGAAAGCTCTCAACGCGCTGAACCGCGGAATGGTCGGTGCAGTCGCCGCAGCGCTCGACACCTTCGCCGCCGATGACACCGTCCGTCAGGTGCTCATCCGCTCTTCATCACCGAAGGCCTTCTGTGCGGGGGGAGACGTCCGGTCCGTACGTGACAGCGACCTTGCCGGAGACAGTGCGGGCGGAGACTCCTTCTTCACCGCGGAGTACGACCTGAACCACCGGATCGCGACGTTCCCGAAGCCGGTTGTTTCCCTCGTTGACGGGCTCACCATGGGAGGAGGTCTGGGACTGTCCCTTCACGCGTCCCACCGCATCATCACCGACAGGGCGTGGGCATCGATGCCGGAGGCCGCGATCGGGTTCGTCACGGACGTCGGCATCTCCCACGTGTTCACTCATCTTCCGGCCCTGGAGGCACCGCAGCAGCCCACACGGTCGCTGGGACTGTGGCTGGCCGTGACGGCCTACCGGCTGACACCCGGAGACCTGCTGTGGACCGGGCTGGCCACCGGCCTGGTCGCCGACGTGGACGCCTTCACCACCCGCCTGTTCACCGACGGGGTGGACCGTGCCGTCGCAGTGGAGACGGTGCAGGGCCGGAACCTGCCCTCCTCCCGGCTCCGGGAGATGGAGGGGGACATCCGGGACCTGGTGGTTCCCGACGGCGGGTGGGCCGCCAGTGACTCCCGGATACAAGCGGCGGACGGGCAGACGGCGGAGCTGACCCGCAAGCTGCTGGAACCGGCGAATCCGCTGTCTCTCGAGGCGACGGCGAGACTGCTGGACCACTCTTCCCGGCACACGCTGCGTGAGGCTCTGGACGCGGAGTTCTCTGTGGGATGTTGGGCAAGGTCCCGGCCGAATTTCGCTGAAGGGGTGCGGGCTGTGCTGGTCGACAAGACCCGTGACGCCGTTTTCACACCGGCGGATGTCGCGGGGATCACCGACGCCGACCGTGCGGAAATCGAGGATGCCCTTGACCGGGCGCGTAAGCGTTCCGCCTCCCGCTGACATCTCTGCCGCACACGGAGAGCCGGCTCTCAGAAGGCCGGCGCAGAGGACGGGAACTGCGGGACTCCCCGTCAGGACATACGGCTCAGGCCGCGCCCCGGGTGGTCAGCTGGTCGACGATCCGGCCGTCTAGGTGGCGGGCCAGATATCCGCGCCACGCGCGGCGCAGCAGCCAGGCCAGGCAGTAGGCGAGGGCGAGAGTGACGAGCCCGCCGACGACGTCCAGGAGGTAGTGGTTCGCTGTTCCCATCACCACGAAGAAGGTGAGCAGAGGATAGAGGACGCCGAGGATCCGGGCCATGTGGTTTCCGGTGTAGAGCACGACCGCTATCCCGCAGAAAGCTGCCCACGCACAGTGCAGTGACGGCATGGCGGCGAACTGGTTGGAGATGGCGTCGGAGGCGGGGGTGCCGGACTCGGGCCACCAGCCCCAGGAGCCTGTCTTGGCCATGATGTCCACGAAGCCTTCCCCGGAATACATTCGTGGCGGGGCGGTGGGCAGGAGGTAGAACCCGATCAGTGCCAGACAGGTCGTCAGCACGATGACGGTGCTGGCGAAGCGGTACCGGTTCTGGTGGCGCATGTACAGCCACACGAGTGTTCCGGGTGTCACCACGAAGTGGAGGGACGCGTAGACCACGGCAGACACTGCAGCCACTGACGGGGCACTGTCGACGAAAGCGTTGAGCCCCCGTTCCCATGCCAGTCCGAGCTTGTCCTCGACGGCGAGAATACGGGCACCGTTGGCGAACGCGGCCGCCTCCACGTCGTGGACCCCGTTGCGGATCAGGGAGTACACGAGGTAGATGCCGTAGATCACCACGATCTCGACCCACCAGCGGGGCTGCACGAGGTAGTTGAGGATCCGCACCGGAAGACCGGTGAGCCGGACCGTGGAGGTCACCGGTGAGGACAGGTCCGCCGCTTCCCCGCGTGCCGTGGTCACGTCGACCGTCGCAGTGGGGGACGCCCCGGAGAGTTTTCTCCCCGGGGCCGCGTCGGTGTTCCTCATGGTCGTCACTGCGGTGCGTCCTCCTCCACGTCACGGTCCGACCGGGGGTGGTACCGCGGTGAACTCCTGAACTGACCGTTTACCGGTCATTCTTCTCCATGCACCCTACGGTAGTCTGCCGTACATATCCAGTACACGAAAGCGTTTCCCGGCAGGTCAGTGCCCGTGGCCGGGGGTAGCAAGCCGGGACGCGGGGAGGGGAGGGGCCGGTCTGTCGGTGTCGGTCTGTCGGTGCCGGTCTGTCGGTGCCGGTCTACGAAGAGGCGCCGACTGTCGTCCCCGTCCGCCCTGTCCGGGCGGGGTCGGGCTGCGCGGATCTCTGGACCTTCAGCCAGACGGCGAAACCCCAGATGACAAAGGCGGCGTAGACGATGTATAGGACGGCACTGGGGTAGTAGCCGGCGGAGAACAGCAGGGGGACGCCGACAATGTCGACGGCTATCCAGATCAGCCAGAACTCTGTCCACCCGCGGGCCATGCCGAGCGTCGCCAGCAGTGAGCCGGTGAAGATCCAGGCGTCCGACCACGGACCCCAGGACCCCAGAGAAGAGAAGACCCAGGCGAATCCGCAGGTACCCACGACGGCGACGACGACCATGAACAACCGTTCCCTGGCGGAGGCCCAGTGCGGCTGGACCGCTTCGTAGTTGTCCGCGGGTTCTGTCACGATCGAGCGGGACGGGTCGGTCCGGGCAGGTTCCCTGACGCCTGCCCTCCGGGCGCGGGACCACTGCCACCATCCGTAGGTGCTGACGATGAGGAACATGACCTGACGGCCGGCCTGACCGTAGAGGTCCAGGTCCTGGGGGGTGTGGAAGACGCCGCCGAGGAAGACGGTGAACAGAAGGATGTTGCCGACCATGCCGACCGGCCAGGCCCAGACGACCCGGCGCATGCCGCCGACTGCGGAGGCGATGCCGAAACCGTTGCCGATGATCTCGCGCCAGAGGATGGCGGTGTCGCCGATCGTCAACTGGGCGTCAAGAAGTGATGTGAGTACTGATCCGGACATGAGGTGTCCAGCCTTTCTCTCCCGTCCGGACTGTGACCGTCGGCTCCGGAATCACACCGGATCTGCTGGACCCACCTGGTGGAGGTGGCGCTCGCGGGCTTTCACCGCCGGTGGGGACTTCCACCCCGCCCTGAGAATGCTTACACGGCAGAGATTACACCGCGGCGCAACCCCCGTCGCAGTTTCCGCTCAGGAGGAAACTGCCACCCGGGTACCCTGTGAATCATGGAAGAGGAATCCACAGTTCCAGAGGTGCCGGAGGAGGAGGTCACGCCCGGAGGCCGCCCTCCCGTGTCTGTACCCGGTCGCCTGTACCTGCTGGTTCTGCTGCCTCCCACGGTGGCCGCACTGTTGCTGTGGGCCACATGGAATTCGCTTCCCGACCATCTGCCCACCCACTGGAACCTCGCCGGAGACGCCGACACCTGGCAGCCGAAGTCACCCGTCACGGTACTGGCACAGCTGTTCACGGTGCCGGTGGTTCTGCTGCTCGGTCTGGCGGTCGCCTCGTCGATCCTCTGGATGCGCTCGGGGAATGTCTTCGAGCCCGGTGGTGCGGGGACCACCACGGAAGCCCTGAACATCTGGCACGGGGCGAAGGAGACGGCGCCCGTGGTCGGGCGTTACTTCGTTCTGCTGAGCCTGGCTGCTACCGTGACGGCGGCAGGGGGATACCTGATCCTGCCGGGGGGTCACGGAGCGGGGGGATTGACGGCAGTGGCGGGAATCCTGGGGATTGTGGCGTCCACGGTGTACCTGCTGCTCGCCGTGGACAGGATCGACCGTGCCGTCACCGGCAGATTCCCGCTTCCGGACGGCAGGCGGAGGAAGTGGCTGCTGTTCCTGGAGGCACCCGGCAGCGAGTCCGTGATGCTCAGCTCCGGTGACGGCTGGAACTGGACCTTCAATGTCGCCACGCGTGCCGGACGGATGCTTGCCCTGCTCACACTGGTGGTGCTGACCGGGGTCAGCGCTGTACTGGTGGTGTCGGCGGTGGTCGGCGTATAGCGGCGCACCCCGGGGCGGGCGGAGTTCCTCCGGAGACCGCCCCAGGCCTGCCGGATGTCACCTGCCGAAGCCGTCGCGGAGCATGTGGAAGCACTCGTCGAGGATCTCCGCGGCGCTGCGTGCCGGGCCGTGGCCTCCACAGTCGGTGCCGGTTGGACCTGACCTGCAGTCCTGGTCCGGTCGGTGCCGGGTGGCCTCCACCGCGATGGCTGCGGACGCCAGACTGGACACGATCAGCAGGGTCATGGCGTCCCAGGACAGGCCGTGGTCACGACGCCGGTACATCGCACTGACGATCCCGTCGAGCAGTCTGAGTACCCGTTCCTTGTCCTGTGGTCCCGAGACGTAGCTGAGGTGGTCGCCGATGGACATGAGGTTGAACAGGTTCCCCGGATCGTTGACCGGGTCCCCGTCGCCGCCGTCGACCATCTTCCCGGAGACGAGCCTGTACATCACCTCGAGGGGAGTTTCGTCTGCCGGAGCGGCCTCCACCTGGTCACTCCAGCTGTGGAGGGTGTCCGCGATGAAGTCGAACAGGGCGTCCTCGCGGCGCGCGAAGTAGTTGTGGAAAGTCCGGGGGGACACTCCGGCACGGCGTGCGACCGCCGCAACGGTCATTCCTTCACTGCCCTCCGTGAGGAGGAGTTCGGCGGCCGCCCGGGAAAGGGCCCTGCGGGTCTCCTCCTTCTTCCTGGCTCTCAGTGAAGGACAGCTGGTGTTCGTGACCGTATGTGACCGGTCCCCGGGGTCGACGTGGTCGGCCCTGTCCACACAGTCAGGCACGGACCTTCCCCGCCTCGTCGCTGCCGTCGCTGCCGTCGCTGCCACCGTGGCCGTCGGCGTCCTCACTGTCGGACCCGACGTTTTTCATGCCGGTGAGAACCTCGCCCTCGACATCCACCTTCGGAATGATGCGGTCCAGCCAACCGGGCAGGGACCATGCACGATCGCCGAGAAGGAACAGTACCGCCGGGACGATGGTCATCCTGACCACGAAAGCGTCGATGAGAACAGCGATGGCCAGGGCCGAGCCCATCACCGCGATGAACGGCTCGTCCATGAGAATGAAGGCGGCGAACACCGAAATCATGATCAGCGCCGCAGCAGTGACGACACGGGCCCCGTGCTTGAAACCGTTGGAGACCGCGTTACCGGCGGTCTTGCCGTGGACATACCCCTCCCGCATCCGGGTGACGAGGAAGACCTGGTAGTCCATCGCAAGGCCGAAGACGATACCGATGAGCATGATGGGCAGGAAGGAGATGATCGCCTGCGGATCGTCGGTGATGCCGAGCCAGCCCCACTGCCAGACTGCGACGGTCACTCCGAAGGTGGCGGCGACGGACAGTGCGAAACCGAGTGCGGCGATGAGCGGCACCCAGAGAGACCGGAAGACGATCATCAGCAGGACGAACGCCAGAACCACGACGATGGCCACATACGGGACGAGGACATCGGAGAGCCGGTCGGAGATGTCCTCGAAGATCGGGGTCACGCCGGTGACTGCGTAGCTGCCACCGGTGCTGTCGGCGAAGGAGGCTTCGGCGTCACGGATGGCCTGGAGCGTGCTGTTCGTCGCCTCGTCGGTGGCACCGGTGGTGGGCGTGATGAGGACCTGGGCGGCGGTACCGGCCTCGTTCACCTGGGTGATCTGGGCGTTGGACACGCCTTCCACTGCACTGATGTCGGCGACAGCGGTGCCGAAAGCCTGCTGTGCCTGCTGCGGGTCATCGGCCTTCACCACGGCGATCATGGGGGCGTTACGGCCGGGGCCGAAGCCCTCGTTGATCCATTCAGCCGCTGTGCGCTGGGGACTGCCGAGCTTCGCAGAATCGTCGGTGGGCATCGCCAGCTGCAGTCCCAGTGCAGGAATGGCGAGGACCACGAGAAGAAGGATCGAGCTCAGCGAGAAGACGACCGGGCGCTTCCGGATCTGCCGGACCCACCTCAGACCCATGGTCGGCTTGTCGTCCTCGGGATCCGGCGCCTTGACCACCGGAACCTTTCCGGCGAAGGCTTTGGTTCCGAATGCGCCCAGGATGGCGGGGAGGAGGGTGACCGCAACAGTGACGGCGATGAACACTGTCAGGGCAGCAGCCAGGGCCATGGCGGTGAGGAAGGGGATGTTGATGATGGAGAGTGCCGCCAGGGCGATGATCACGGTCAGGCCGGCGAAGCACACTGCCGACCCCGCCTTGCCCACGGCGAGCCCCGCCAGGTGCGCCCGCTGCCGGTGGGAGGTCTTCCGCACCACCTCCGCCAGCTCCTTGGGGGTGAGATTGTTGCCCCCCGCGAATGCCACAAGTTCGTTGCGGTACCTCGAGACAATGAACAGAGCGTAGTCGATACCCACGGCCAGCCCGATCATGGAGGCCAGGGTCGGGGTGATGTTGTTGATCGAGTCGGTCAGTGATGTCGCCGCGAACACCAGCATGATGCCGGTGCCCACTCCCACCACCGCGGTGATGAGCGGGAGCCCGGCGGCCACGAAGGAACCGAAGGTGATGATCAGGACGATTGCCGCGACTGCGAGGCCGACCAGCTCTGCTGTGGCACCGATCTCGGTCATCTGGAAGACGTTGCCGTTGTAGGAGACCTCGAGGTTGTCTGTCGAGGCATTCTCGAGAATGTCGGTGACCTTGGAAACCTCCTCGGCGGGGACATCAGTCGAGGTGGCTGCGTCGAAGGTCACCGTGAAGGTGCCGGTGCGTCCGTCCTCGCTGAGCGGGGAGAGTGCCTGGAAGTCCGAGCTGATCTGCTCGGGCGACAGGCCCTGTCCTGCCTTGGCTGCGGTGACCTGCTGCTCCATACCGGCAGCTGCAGCAACCGGGCTTACGATCGCGTCCCGGTCGACGAGCGAATCCTGGGCCTTCAGCTCAGAGATCAGCTTGTCGAGATCGGCAGCCGGTGCGGGGTCGGAGAGAGTCTCCCCCTCCGGGGCACGGACGACAATGGTGCCGGTGGGTGCCTCCATGGAGTCACCTTCAGACGGGAAGAGGTCGGACATCTCTTCCTGGGTCTGAACCGATTCGAGCCCGGGGATGGTGAAGGTCATGGTTGTCGGTTTCATCATCGTCGCGGCCGCTGTGCCGGCTCCGATGAGCACGAGCAGCCAGACGGCGATGAACCGCCACCTGTAGGTGTATGCGGATCGTCCGATCCGGTAGAGGAGTTTAGCCATGGCGGCGATTATTGCACTGCATGTGCAACATTGCACATTGGCTGCATGTTTCGGGCGGGACTGCGGGACGGATCGGTCACCCCGGTCTGTCCCTGAACGACCCATGTAGGCTGTCGGACGTGCTGCACGTCATGTCCTACGCCCTCGTAGACACCCTCAATGTCCTGTTGATCGGTGTGATTGTGGCGGTCGGTGTGATGCTGCCCACCTCGTCGGCAGGCGGACGGCGGGGAACCTATGCGCGTGTCGCCACCCTACTTGTCTTCGGCGACTGGCTCGGGGTGCTGGCACTGGCACTGCTCAGTCTCCTTGTCTTCGACGGTATCGGCGACGCCGTCGGCACTTTCGTCGATTCCCCGCTCTTCGGCATTCTGCTGGTCCTCACCGGCTGGTTCGTGGGCATGATGGCCTTGCGCAGCGGCGGCAGCGCAGGCAGTGACGGCAGTTCAGCACTGGTGTCCAGATTTCTCGGGCCTCTGCGCACCCCGTCCCCGGCGACCCTGCTGACAGGGGTCGTCCTCGGTCTGGTCCAGTCGGCGACCTCCGGACCGTTCTTCGCCGGGATTCTCGTCATGAGCGCCGGGGACTTCAGTACGTCGACCCGTTACTTCGGCATGGTGGTCTACGCTGCCGTGGCGCTGAGCCTCCCGTTCCTCACCGCCTGCGCCGTCGGCTACGTCAGACTCAGACCACAGTCGCGGATCGGCGAGATCTTCGCCGGGATGCGGGAGAACAGTGGCGTCGTGGCCCGTCGCGCAGGACTCACCGCCGCGGTGATGCTGATGGTCCTCGGTGCGGGACATTTCCTGTGAGATCGTTCACGGGGGTTGGTCGGGCCCCCACCGGTAAGTTAGCCTAGCCTCCCGTGAATGATGTTGCTGTCATAACCGGCGCTGCCGGCGGCATGGGTGCCGCCGTGGCCCGCCTGCTCCTGACCCGACCTGACCGTCCCTCTGTCCTGGTCCTGTCCGACCGCGACCCTGCAGCACTGGCTGCAGTTGTCGAATCCCTGGCCGGCACCACTTCTCCCGGCCCGGAGGAACACGACACCGTAGTCACCGGGGTGGTGTGCGATGTGTCCCGGGAATCCTCGGTGAAGGATCTCTTCTGCGAGGCAGGACGCCGAGGTCCGCTCACCCGGGTCATCCACGCCGCCGGCGTGCTCGGCTCCGGTGCCACGGTCACCGACACCCCGGTGGACGACTTCGACAGAGTCTTCGCCGTGAACGCCCGGGGCACTTTCCTCGTGGTGAGGGAAGCGGCCGGGACGATGCTCGCCCAGGACGGTGCAACGGACAGGACGGCGCCGGGCTCCGACCCGGCTGACCGTGCCGATCATGCCGACCGTGCCGATCATGCCGACCGTGCCGTGACGGTCATCGCCTCCAATGCCGCGGGAGTGCCCCGCCACGGAATGGGCGTGTACGCGGCATCCAAGGCCGCGGCGTCCTCTCTCACCCGCAGTCTCGGTCTCGAGGTCGCAGGGGCGGGGATACGCTGCAACGTGGTCAACCCCGGTTCCACCGACACCGCCATGCAACGGGACTACTGGGGCGACGACCCCGGGGCAGGACGCCGGCGGGTACTCGCCGGCGACCTGTCCACCGCCCGGCTGGGAATACCCCTGGGAAGGATCGCCAGCCCCGCCGACGTCGCGGAGGTCGTCGTGTTCCTCTCCTCCCCACAGGCCAGGCACGTCATCCTGCAGGAAATCTACGTTGACGGAGGCGCTACTCTCCATGCCTGACAACAGCAGGTCCGACCTCACCGGGCCTGACCCCCACACAGCCGGTCACCACACGTCCGGACCGGGCGGGACCCTCACAGACACACAACTGCCGGCGGCACAACTGCCGGCCGCACACCGGGCAGACTTCACTTTCCGCCGAGGTGTCTCCGGCATCAGCGTGCAGGCCCGGGACCTCACACCCGTGGACGACTGGGAACCCGGCCTCGACGTGGTCGGGGCACTGCCCTTCGACCACCGCGACGGAACACCCGAACGCCTCTACACCGCCGGTGTCCCTCTGACCCCCGGGAGCCTCACCGCCGGGGCCGCCGGCGACCGGACCGCGTCCGGAGTGCACGCGACCACGGTCGACACCGGCCGCGGGGACTTCTTCACCGCAGGGGTGCGTACCCTGCTGAAATCTCTGGAATCCGACGGCGACCTCCGCAAAGTAGTCCTCGCCCGCAGTGTGCGGGCGGAACTGGACCGGGTCCCTGACTGGGAGTCCCTGCTGCGCCGGCTGTCCTCCCGCAACCGCAGCGCCTGGGTCTTCTCCGTCCCCCTTGACCCGACGTCCGGCGACCGGGCGTTCCTCGGGGCGAGCCCGGAACTCCTGGTTTCCAGGAGGGGGGACAGAATCGTCAGCCACCCGTTGGCGGGATCGGTGCCGCGCAGCCCCGACCCGGACGAGGACCGGCGCCGCGCTGAGAGCCTCACCCGGTCGTCGAAGGACCACACCGAACACGCCTATGTCGTCGACATGATCGCCTCGGTCCTGGCACCCCTGTGCACCCGGCTCGATGTCCCACGCCACCCGGAGCTGCTGGCCACCGACAAAATGTGGCACCTGGGGACACGGATCACCGGGAAACTTGCCGGAGACGGCACTGACGCACTCTCCCTCGCCCGCCTGCTCCACCCCACCCCGGCGGTCGGCGGAGTGCCCACCGGTCCCGCGGTCGACCGGATCCGGGAACTCGAACCTGTGGGACGCGGGTACTTCGCGGGAACCGCCGGCTGGTGCGACGCCCGCGGTGACGGCGACTGGGTCGTGTCGATCCGTTCCGCGGAGTTCACCGGCAACCGGGTCACCGCATGGGCCGGCGCCGGAATCGTCGAGGGCTCCGACCCGGACTCCGAGTACACCGAGACCGGGGCGAAACTGCGTACGGTTCTGGAGGGTCTCGGCGTCCTCCCGGCGGAGCCGGAGGCACCGCAGGCGTCCACCATCACCGGTACAGCCCGAACCGCAGGTACCGCCGGGACAGGGGAGGACGCCGGTGGCCACTGATCTTCCCGGGCTGATCTCCTACCCTCTCCCCACGGACCTGCCCGACCCGGTCGTCGACTGGACCCCCGACCCTGGTCGCTGTGCCTTGCTCGTCCACGACATGCAACGGCATTTCCTCCGGCCGTTCGACCCGTCCACGCAGCCGCTGACCAGTCTGGTGCCCAACACCGTCACCCTGGCGGAGCAGGCACGGCGGTGCGGCGTCCCGGTGTTCTACACCGCCCAGCCGGCCGACCAGCCGCCGGAGAAACGGGGCCTGCTCAACGACTACTGGGGCCCCGGTCTGACCGGCAGTCCGGAGGGCGCGCGGATCATCGACGAACTCACGCCGGAGGACGGCGACCGGGTCCTCACGAAGTGGAGGTACTCGGCCTACGCCTACACGGACTTCGCCGACCAGCTGGCTGAACTGGGTCGGGACCAGCTCGTCATCACCGGCGTCTACGCGTCCATAGGATGCTCGGTCACCGCGGTCGAGTCATTCATGGCCGGGATCCAGCCCTTCCTCGTCGCCGATGCCCTGGGGGACTTCTCCCGGAGGGAACACGAACTCGCCCTGCAGTGGACCGGCCACCGGGCCGGGGTGGTGACGGACACGGCAGCCGTCACCGCACACTGGGCCGGGCCGGGAAAGGACGCCGGGATCAGTCCGCGACCAGCGGATCCATCGTAAGGTCAGGGTGCTCCTTCTCGACGAAGGCGAGCTTCCACCGGTCACCGAACAGGGCGATGAGCTCCCCGTCGGACCGTGTGAAGATCTCGACGCCCCGCTGACGTCCCAGCTCCGGTGCACTGGCGGCGTCTGTACGCCTGGCGACCTGGTAGGGGACCGCCTCGGTCACCGTCTCCACGTTGTACTCGGTGAGCATCCGGGCCTGCATCACCTCGAACTGCATCGGGCCGACCGCCGCCATCACCGGGTTGGCGTCGCCTCTGGCGTCGTTGCGCAGGATCTGCACGACGCCCTCGGAGTCCAGCTGGTCCAGGGCCTTGCGGAACTGCTTGTACTTGCCCAGGGACTTCGCGCGCAGGGTGCGGAAGTACTCCGGGGCGAACTGCGGCATCGGGGGGAACTGCACCCGTCGCCCGGAATAGACCGTGTCACCGGGGGCGAGGGAACCGGCGTTGACGAGACCGACGATGTCGCCGGGGTAGGCGTCCTCGACGGTGCTGCGGTCCCGGCCGAAGACGGTCAGTGCGTACTTGGTGGAGAAGGAACGCCCGGACTGGGCGTGGGTGACCTGCATGCCCCGCTCGAAACGTCCGGAGACGATGCGCATGAAGGCGAGCTTGTCCCGGTGGTGGGTGTCCATACCCGCCTGCACCTTGAAGACGACCCCCGCGAACGGGTCGGTGACCTGCCGGACCTTGTCGACGATGCCGGCGGATGCGCCCGACGCAGCTTCCACGACCTCAGGATCCGAGGCACGCGGCCCGGGGGAGGGGGCCAGGGCACAGAGGGTGTCGAGGATCTGGTGGACACCGAAGTTCAGCATCGCCGAGGCGAAGATCAGCGGGGAGGTCGTGCAGTCGAGGAAGAGCTCCCGGTCGTGGACCGCGCCGTCGGCGGCGAGCAGCTCCGCCTCCTCGGCGGCGGTCGCCCAGGTGCCGTCCTCGCGCTCCAGGGCCTCATCGGGGGAGTAGTGCTCCTCCGGGGCGATCGACGACCCGCCTGCCGTGCGCAGGAAGTGGATGTACTCGACCGGCTCGCCCTCGTCGGACAGTTTCGCCAGTCCACGGAAGTCGCCGGCCTCGCCGACCGGCCAGTACAGGGGGGTGGGCTGCAGGCCGATCTCCGTGACGATCTCGTCGACGAGTTCGAGCGGCTCCTTTCCCGGTCGGTCCCACTTGTTGACCACGGTGATGATCGGCAGACCGCGGGCCTTGCACACCCGGAAGAGCTTCAGGGTCTGCGGTTCCAGTCCCTTGGCACCGTCGATGAGCATCACCGCGGCGTCCACGGCGGTGAGGACCCGGTAGGTGTCCTCGGAGAAGTCGGCGTGACCGGGGGTGTCGACAAGGTTGATGACATAGGGGGCACCCGAGTGGCCTTCGGGGGCGTACTCGAACTGCAGTGCGGAGGACGCCACGGAGATCCCGCGGTCCTTCTCCATCTCCATCCAGTCCGAGACGGTCGCCTTGCGCCCGGCCTTGCCGTGGACCGCCCCGGCCTCGTTGATGACGTGGGCGTGGAGTGCCAGTGCCTCGGTCAGAGTCGACTTACCGGCGTCCGGGTGGGCGATGACGGCGAACGTGCGGCGGCGGTGCGCCTCAGTGAGGACGGGGACGGGACTGGCGGAGGCGGCAGTATCAGACACGGGGGTACATGCTACCCGTGGGCGTGTGGTCCGCCCATCTCACCGCACCGGAGGGGCGGTAGGCTCGGAGTCATGGCCGTACCAGCAACGAAAGTCGAGCTTCTTGCCGCGGTCGACAGGACCTTCGATCTACTTGACAGGGACCTTGACCGGGTTCCCTCCGAGCTGGCCCGGGAGAAGGTCCTTCCGGGGCATGTGAAGGATACGTTGATGAGCCCGGCGGACCTGCTGGCGTACCTCATCGGGTGGAATGAGCAGGTGTTGACCTGGCACCGGCGCCGGGCAGCGGGACTGCCGGACCAGTTCCCTGCCGCAGGTATTGCCTGGAATGACCTGGGGGCACTGGCTCAGCGGTTCTACGCCGAGCGCGCGAGTGTTTCCTGGGAGGATCTCCGTGTTGAGTTCCGTGAGGTCAAGGACAGGATTCTGTCTCTGATCGAGGGGTTCCAGGATGAAGATCTCTACGGTGAGCCCTGGTACGGAAAGTGGACCATGGGGCGGATGATCTCATTGAACACGTCCTCCCCGTACGCCAATGCCAGACGCCGGCTCAGGGCGTGGTTGAAGACACTGCCTCAGGCGTGACGCGGCGGGACACCGCTGATCGGGCAGCGGTGATCTGTCATCGTCGGGTCCCTCAGCCGCGCCGCGGCGTCGCCCCCGACATGAACCGCCGCACCCAGGCGTCACCCCTGAACTGGGCGGGCACCCCGCCGCCGAGCAGTTCGCGCACCGGAGGCTCAGCGATCGCCACGTCGGAGCCCAGCAGGATGATGTTGCCGTAGCGGCGGCCCTTGAGCATCGGCGGATCGGCGATGACCGCGAGGTGACGCCACACTTCCGCCATCCCCGCCAGTTCCGCCTTCGCCCCCCGCAGGTCGGAGTGGTCACCGCAGTTTGCGACGTAGAGTCCGTCGGAGGCCAGTCCACGGCGGCAGTCGGTGAAGAACTCCACCGTCGTGAAGGTCTCCGGTGTCACCGCACCGGCGAAGACGTCCCGGATGACCACGTCGCGGCTGGCCGGGGTGAAGGACGCGGCGACGGTGCGGGCGTCCCCCACCCGGATCTTCACCCGTGGGGCGCGTGGGATGTCGAACTGCTCGCGCACCAACTCCGCGAGCTTCCCGTCGAGCTCTACCACGGTGTTCCGTGAGTCCGGGTACACGTCGGCGACGTAGCGGGCCATGGTGCACGCCCCACCTCCGAGGTGGGTGACCCGCAGGGACGCCGGGTCCAGTGGCACCGCCGCGACCTGCGCCTGCACCGCCGAGGCGATCCACCGCATGTACTCGAACGCCAGCTCACGTGGTTCGCCGATCACGATGTGGGAGCTGGGCACACCGTTGACGTAGATCACCCAGCCGTCGGCGGTGTACGGGTCCGGCTCCAGGGTCAACGGCCCCGAGGCACCCTCGTACTCGCCGGCGACAGGGCCGGAGGCCTTGGCGGACTTCCGTCCCACGGCTCAGTCCATCTTTCCGGCGCCGCCGAAGAGCCACGCGACGACGAGCGCGCCGGGATCGATGACGCCCCGGGCACGCTCACCCAGGTAGGACGCCCGGCCCTTCGACGCGGTGATCTTCGCGGTCGACCGGGCCCCGGCGATGGCGGCGGTGTGCACCGCGGCCAGGTCAGGGGCGGCGTCCGGGTCGGCGGCAGCGACGGCACGGGCGGCCTCGGCGGCGGGGACGAGGGCGTCCACCATCGTCCGGTCACCGGGCTTCGCACCGCCGAGTTCAGTGACGGCGTCCGCGGCACGGGTGAGGGCCTCGGCGAGCTCCCCGGCGGTCAGCGCGGCCGAGGCGCCCTGGGCGGCCGTGGCCGAGGCGCCCTGGGCGGCCGTCGTCGCCATCTCACGGAACATGGTGCCGAAGACCGCGCCGGAGGTGCCGCCCGCGCGGATGAACAGTCGGCTGCCGAGGGCGGCGAGGACCTCCCCGTCGGTGCCCTTCACCGGGGTCGGCAGGTCGCCGAAAGCGGCCTCCATGTTGGTGCCGAAGTCACCGTCACCGGCGAGTCGGTCCAGCTCGGTGAGGTCGTCGACGGCCGCTGTCACGCCGGCGACGAAGTCGGTCAGCCACTGGTTGACCGCGGAGTCCGCGGTGCCCGGCACATCCTCGGGGACGACCATGGTGGCGTCCGCCGGCGTCGGGTCCACCCCGAGGGTCACCGGCCAGGCGGGTGCGGCGGTCGGGGCGTCCATCAGCTCCACCAGGGTGTCGCCGTCGGCGTCGTCGAGACGGGTGAGGGTGACCGAGACACCGGCCATGTTCACCGAGGTGACGTAGCTGCCGACGATACTGCGGGCCACGGAGATTCTACGGTCGGCGAGGTGGCGCAGCACCTCGTCGAAGACCAGGTCCAGCTCCAGGTTCGTCGTCGCGCCCAGGCCGTTGACCAGGCAGAGGACACGGTCACCTTCACCTAGCCCGAGGTCGTCGACGACCGCGCCGGCCAGCCGGGCGACGGTCTCGTGGGCGGAGGTCACCCCGGTGCGCTCCACCCCGGCCTCGCCGTGGATACCGACGCCCACCTCCATCTCTCCTTCACCGAGGTCGAAGGTGTACCGGCCGGAGGTCGGCAGGTGGCCGGGCGTCAGGGCGGCGGCCATGGAGCGTGAGTTTTCCGCGGCGACGCGGGCGAGCCGGGTGACCTCGTCGACGTCATCGCCCCGGTACGCGGACGCCCCGGCGATCTTCTCGATGAGAATGGTCGCACCGGTGCCGCGGCGTCCCGGGCCGGAGTCTGAGGTGGTGGCGACATCGTCGGCGACGATGACCTCCCGGGTCTCCACCTCCGGCAGCCCTTGCCGGGCGACGCGGAAGTTGATGACGTCGCCGGTGTAGTTCTTCACGACGTGCACCACGCCCCGGCCGGCGTCGGCGGCGCGGGTGGCTTCGGTGACCTGCACCGCGTTCGGTGAGGTGAACATGAGACCGGGGACCGCCGCGGCGAGCATGCCTGCACCGAGGAAGCCGGCGTGCATGGGCTCGTGGCCGGACCCGCCGCCGGAGATCACGGCGACGGCGGGCCTCCCATTGACGTCGACCACCGGTGTACGACGGGAAATGTAGCCCGCGGGGTTCCAGACCGCGTCCGGGTGGGACGCGACGAAGCCGGCGAGGGCCTGCGGGAGGAAACCGTGGGGGTCGTTACGGAAGGAACGCGGGGAGACTGAGGTCATGCCCCGGACTCTACCGACCGTGGATCTCGTTTTGGGCGGCGGGCACGCCCCGTCGCGCGATGATCTCCACGGCGTCGGCGGCGGTGCGCACGGCGTCTTCCAGGAGCTCCCCGGTCAGTGAGCCCTGGGACGGGGCGCTGAGCACGTGCTCCACCACATTCTGTCCCGGGTCAGGACGTCCGATGCCGACCCGGACCCGCACATAGTCGCGAGTGCCGAGCTGCTCCGAGATCGACCTGAGCCCGTTGTGCCCGTTCTCGTTGCCTCCGATCTTGATCTTCACCTTGCCGGCGGGCAGGTCGAGCTCGTCATGGATCGCGATGACGTGGTCCGCCGGGATCGCGTAGGACGTCGCGAGCGGAGCGACGGCCAGGCCGGACTCGTTCATGAAGGTCGTGGACCGCACCAGCAGGACGCCATGCTCGTCGACCCCGGTGCGTGCCACCTTCGCCCGCACACCGGGGACGCCGATGAAGTGCTCACCGTACCGGCGCATCAGCTCATCGACGACCCGGTAACCGATGTTGTGCCGGGTGGCCGTGTACGTCGCCCCGGGGTTGCCCAGTCCGATGACCAGCCACTGTGCGGCGGGCAACGCGTCCCACACGGACTCCTTCTTCGGCTTCTCCGGCACGGACCGGCGGAGGACGCGGCTGATGACCGCCCGGATGCTCATGCCGTCACCGTCCCGGCGGCGAGACCGGTGACGAGGTCCGCGGCGTCCGCGCAGATGATCGGCACCTCTGCCTGTTCTGCCTTCGAGAACCGCTTGAGGACGAAGGACGCGGGGGCCATGCGTCCCGGCGGACGCCCGATGCCCACCTGGATGCGCACGAAGTCCTGCGTCCCCAGGGATTTCGCGATGTCCTTGAGCCCGTTGTGTCCGTTGAGCCCGCCGCCCTTCTTCAGCTTCACGGCGCCGAGGTCGAGGTCGAGCTCGTCGTGCACCACGACGATGTGCGCCGGCGTCACCTTGAAGTACCCGGCCAGGGCCTTCACCGGGCCACCGGAGAGGTTCATGAAGCTGCGCGGCCTGGCGAGGATGACCTTCCGGTCACCGACCCGGATCTCGGCGACCCGGGCATTCACCTTCTTGTTCACGCTGAAGTGGCCACCCAGTTCCCCGAGGACCGCCGCGCCGATGTTGTGCCGGGTGCCCTCGTACTCGGCGCCCGGGTTCCCGAGACCCACGACCAGCAGTGGGGAGGCTCCGTTGGTGTTCACGGGCACTATCTTGGCACGACCCCGCCCGAGGATATGAGCCACCCCTCAGGTCGGTGCACGGGGTGTGCGGTGACATGAGGGGTGGCGGATTCCCGGGGAATGCCCGGGAGGGGAGGGGAGTGTGACTACTCTGCGTCCTCGGCGGGGGCCTCTGCCTCGGCGTCCTCGGCGGCGGGCTCGGTGCCGGCCTCGGCGTCAGCCTCGGCCTCGTTGTCCTCGGGGGCGACGAAGTTGACCACGAGCACGTCAGCCTCGGACACGAGGGTGACGCCCTCCGGCAGGGCGATGTCGCCGGCCAGGATCTGGTCGCCGATCTCCCTGCCCTCGACGGAGACGGTGAGCTCCTCGGGGATGGACAGCACGTTCGCGGAGACGGAGATGGTGTCAGCGTCGTGCATGACCTCGACACCGGGGGTGGCGTCGCCGACGAGGACGACCGGGACGTCGACGTCGACGGTCTCGTTGCGGTTCACTGCGAGAAGGTCGATGTGGTCGATGTTCAGGGTCAGGACGTTCTGGTCGATGGTCTTGATCAGGACGAGGTGGTCGTCACCCTCGACATCGACGGAAAGCAGGGCGTTGGACCCGTGCCGGCGCACAGCGGCGGTCAGCTCGAGACGGTCGAGGCTGACGTGGACCGGCTCCTGGTGGGAGGCGTAGATGACGCCCGGCACGCGGCCCGCGGCACGCAGGCGGCGGGACGCACCCTTACCGAACTCATTGCGGGGCTGTGCGGGCAGGGTGGTGATTTCAGTGGCCATGTGATTCTCCGTTCCGGGGCACTGCCGGCAGGTGCCGGGTGCCGCCGTTTTCATCAGGGACGGGCGGACAGGTGTCGACTCAGCTGCGGCAGGATGACGGCCCCTGACATGACAGAAGCCGCGGACTCTGCCGCGGCGGCCCGCCCCGCCGACCGTTTCCCGGGCACTGCCGGGAAGGGGGGACGGAACGGATTCGCGCCGATTACGGCCGGTGTTCCCACCGGCCCTCGCCGAGACCGCAAAAGTGTATCACTCGAACAGCGTGGTGACCGAACCGTTCTCGAAGATCTCATGGATCGTCTTGGCCACCAGCGGCGCAATCGGGAGCACCGTGAGGTTGTCCCAGCCTTCGGTGTTCTGCGGGAGAGTGTCGGTCGTGATGACCTCACGTGCACCGCAGCTGTTCAACCTTTCACGCGCCGGGTCGGAGAACACTCCGTGGGTGGTGGCGATGATGACGTCGGCGGCACCTGCCTTGCGCAGGACATCGACAGCGCCCGCGATGGTTCCGCCGGTGTCGATCATGTCGTCGATGAGGATGCAGGTACGACCTTCGACATCACCGATGACACGGTTGGAGGTGACCTTGTTGGCGACGTCGATGTCCCTGGTCTTGTGCACGAAAGCCAGGGGAGCACCGTCAAGGATGTTCGACCACTTTTCCGCGGTCTTCACCCGTCCGGCGTCAGGGGAGACGATCACGATGTTGTCGGTCCCGTAGTTCTTCCGCACGTAGTCGGTGAGCAGCGGCATGGCGTGCATGTGGTCCACCGGACCGTCGAAAAAGCCCTGGATCTGGTCGGTGTGGAGGTCCACCGAGACCAGCCGGTCCGCGCCGGCCGTCTTCATGAGGTCCGCGATGAGGCGGGCGGAGATGGGCTCGCGGCCGCGGTGCTTCTTGTCCTGCCGGGCGTAGGGGTAGAACGGCAGGACCGCGGTGATGCGCTTGGCGGAACCGCGCTTGAGGGCGTCGATCATGATCAGCTGCTCCATGATCGCCTTGTTGAGCGGCTGGGGGTAGGACTGCAGGACGAAGGCGTCCGACCCACGGACGGACTCTTCGAACCGGACGAAGATCTCCCCGTTGGCGAAGTCGCGGGCGGTGGTCGGGGTCAGGGCGACCCCCAGCTCGCGGGCCACGGCCTCACCCAGCTCGGGGTGGGCGCGACCGGAGAACAGCATCAGGTTCTTCTGGTTGTCGATCCAGTGGGACACGGCTTCTACAGACCTTTCGGTGGGGTGGTCGCGCCTGTGTGCGCAGGCGGTATGACAGGCATCATGTTAAAGCGCGCGACGCCGGGGACAAACCGGGCCCCTGGTAACCACCCCGTCTGTGCCGGTCTGTGACGGTCTGTGCCCGTATGTATCCCCCGGTCTGTGTCCCTCGGTCAGAAAGTCACCTCCGGCCGGTTGACCCCGGACCGGCATCGCGACCGGCACTGTGACCGGCACCGTGACCGGCACCGTGACCGGCACTGTCGTTTTCTGGCCCGGATTCCGGGGAAGAGTCGTCTGCCGCCCCGTTCTCCCTCTCCCTGGCAGCCTTCGCGGCCTCGGCGGCCGGGGTCCCGGGACGTCGGCGTTCCACCCAGCCCTCGATGTTGCGCTGGTGTCCGCCTGAGACGACGAGCGCGCCGGCAGGCACATCGTCCCTGATCACCGTACCGGCACCCGAGTAGGCGCCGTCGCCCACGTTCACCGGGGCGATGAACATGGTGTCCGAACCGGTTCGGACATGGGAGCCGACGGTGGTGTGGTGCTTGGTCACGCCGTCGTAGTTGACGAACACCGAGGAGGCCCCGATGTTGGAGTATTCGCCGATCGTGGCATCCCCCACGTAGGTCAGGTGCGGCACCTTGGAGCCCCGCCCGATGGTGGCGTTCTTCGACTCGACGAAACCACCGAGCTTGCCGTCCTCGCCGAGGACCGTCCCCGGACGAAGGTATGTGAACGGTCCGACGTCGGCCCGTGCCCCGATCGTCGAGTCCGTCGCATGCGTGCGCACCACCGACGCGCCCTCGCCGACGGTCACGTTGTCCAGGGTGGAGTCGGGGCCTACGACGGCGTTGTCGGCGATGACGGTCCGACCCTTCAACTGGACACCGGGCAGCACCGTCACATCCCGGCCGATCTCGACCTCGACGTCGATCCAGGTGGAGGAGGGGTCGACGACGGTCGCACCACCACGCATCGCGGCCTCGACGGTCCGACGGTTCAGCTCGGCGCCGGCGGCGGCGAGCTGGACACGGTCGTTGACGCCGGCCAGTTCACGCGGGTCGTCGGCGATGTGCGCCCGTACCGGACGGCCGGCGTCCCTGGCGATCCCCAGAACGTCGGTGATGTAGAGCTCCCCCTGCTGGTTGTCCGTGTCCAGGCGGGTCAGGGCGTCCCTCAGGACGTCGGAGTCGAAGGCGAAGACCCCGGAGTTCACCTCGTCGACCTCGAGTTCGGCGGCGGTGGCGTCCTTCTGTTCGGCGATGTGGGTGACCTCACCGGCCTCGTTGCGGATGATGCGGCCGTATCCGAAGGGGTCGGGCAGCCTCATGGTCAGCACAGTCACGGCCGTGGGAACCTCGGTGTGGGCGGCGAGCAGGTCGCTGAGGGTGCGCCCGGTCAGCAGAGGTACATCGGCGTTGGTGACGATGACGGTGCCCCGGAAACCCTCGAGCTCGGTCATGCCCACGGCCACGGCGTCCCCTGTGCCGTTCTGGTGCTCCTGTACGGCGACGCGCAGTTCGGCCCCGAGTTCGTCACCGACCGTCCGGGCGGCAGGCTCCACCTGGTCGCGACCGTGACCGACCACCGCGACGATCCGGTCGGGGTGCAGGGCGTCCGCGGCGTGGAGACTGTGGGACAGCAGGGTGCGGCCACCGATGGTGTGCAGGGTCTTCTGGGTCTTCGACTTCATGCGGGTACCGGCGCCGGCGGCAAGGACGACGACGGCGACCGGACCGGTGGCGGCATGGGGGGATTCAGTCATGACGCCACAGTCTAGTGCCGGACGTCGGCGCCGGACGGGGGAGGGAGGCCGACCGGGTGTCGCGCAGCTCCCCCACCAGGACTCGAACCTGGAATGACGGTACCAAAAACCGCAGTGTTGCCATTACACCATGGGGGAAAGGTCTCGGCGGACACTGTACCGCACCGGCGTACCGCACCCGGTGACCCACCGCCACAACGCGTCCGGACCCGACACTACGATGGACAGCCATGAGCCGAACCCAGAGTTCCCCCCCGGCCCCGCCCCTCTCCGGAGTCCTGCGCGCCCTGGCCGGGGACCCGAAACTCCGTGGCCTGGTCACCCATGTCGGTGATCCCCGGCTCCACATCCAGGGGCCCGAGGCGTCCTGGCCCCTCGCCGTCGCCACCCTCGCCGGGCACGCCCCGGTCCTCGTCATCACCGCCACCGGGCGGCAGGCGGAGGACCTCACCCTCGAACTCACCGCCATGCTCGGTGACGTCGTCGCACTGTTTCCCGCCTGGGAGACCCTGCCCCATGAGCGCCTCTCCCCGGGGACGGAGACCATGGCCACCAGGATGCAGGTCCTCCACCAGCTCGCCCACGGCAGACTGCGGGTCGTGGTCGCGCCGACCCGGGCGGCCGTGCAGCCGGTCATGGACGGACTCGGTGACATCGAACCGGTCCGCATCGTCGAGGGGGCGGAACTCGACTTCGGTGAGGTGCAGGAACGGCTCGTCGAACTCGGGTACACCCGGTCGGACATTGTCGGCCGCAGGGGAGAGTTCGCCACCCGTGGAGGCATCCTCGACATCTTCCCGGGAACCGCTGACATGCCCGTCCGTGCCGAGTTCTGGGGCGACGAGGTCAGCGAGGTCAAGGTCTTCTCCGTCGGTGACCAGCGCACCGTCCCCGGCACCGATCCCGGTGAGGTACTCGTCCACCCGGTCCGCGAACTGCTGATCACCCCGGCGGTGGCACGCCGGGCGGGGGAGCTGGCACCGGAGAACGCCGGCAACCCTGAACTTGCCGAGGCCCTGGACCGCATCAGCAGGAATATTCCGGTGCAGGGCATGGAGTCCCTGATCCCCGTGCTCTTCGACGGGCCGATGCGGACGCTGCCGGAGCTCATGCCGGAAGGCACCCACACCGTGGAGTTCACCCCCGGTGCCGTGGCGCGTCGCGCCGAGGACCTCATCGCGACCGGCCGGGAGTTCCTCGCCGCGCCGAGGACCTCATCGCGACCGGC
Organism: Corynebacterium provencense; assembly: GCA_900049755.1. GTDB lineage: Bacteria > Actinomycetota > Actinomycetes > Mycobacteriales > Mycobacteriaceae > Corynebacterium > Corynebacterium neomassiliense. Next base: position 413,323 of record LT160592.1, on the reverse strand, counting down.
CGGGAGTTCCTCGCCGCCGGGTGGGAAGTCGCGGCGATGGGCGCCGCCGCCCCCGTCGACATCTCGGCCATCGACCCGGAGGCGGTGGACCGTGCGGGCTACCGCAGTGTGCGCAGCCTGGAGAAGACCCAGGACAGGTTGGGACGACCCTGGTGGACGGTGTCACCCACCGGCGTCGCGGACTGGGAGACCGACGGGCCGGAGGAGAGCACCGACAGCGGGGAACCGCTGCTGCTCGACTTCGCCCCGGGGCCGGCCCCCCGCGGCGACGTCGAGGCCGTCGGACGGATGACGGCGATGATCCGTGAGCGGGTCGAGGCGGGCGGCAGGGTCGCCTACGCCGCCCCCAACACCACCGTGGTCGCCCGCATGCTGCGCAGATTCCGCGAGGCCGGGATCGCGGCGGAGGCCGTGGGCGTCGACCTCGACGGGATCACCGGCCAGGGGCGCATGCGCCGGTCGAAACGGAGCACGGCGGACATCCCGGGCGAAGGCACCGTCAGCATCTACTGCGCCCCGGCGCACGGTGGGCTGGACTCCAGGGAACTGCTGTTCATCACGGAGTCCGATGTCACCGGCAACCGGGTCGACGCGCGTGCCACCGGCCGGAGGAAGACGGCGAGGAAGCGCAACCGGGTGGATCCTCTCGCCCTGGAACCCGGCGACCTCGTCGTCCATGACCAGCACGGCATCGGCCGGTTCGTGGAGATGACCGAGCGCACCGTCGGCCGCGGCAGTGAGGCTTCGCGCCGGGAGTACCTCGTCCTCGAGTACGCGCCGAGTAAGCGCGGCGGCCCGGGTGACCGCCTCTACGTGCCGATGGACCAGCTGGACATGCTCTCCCGCTACGTCGGCGGCGAAAATCCCTCCCTGTCGAAGATGGGCGGGTCAGACTGGAAGAACGCGAAGAAGAAGGCCCGTGGTGCCGTCCGCGAGATCGCCGCCGAACTTGTGCAGCTCTATGCGACACGTCAGGCCGCCCCGGGTTTCGCCTTCGAGCCCGACAACCAGTGGACCCGGCAGCTGGAGGAGGCGTTCCCGTTCACCGAGACCGAGGACCAGTACAACGCCATCGAAGCTGTGAAGGCGGACATGGAGAAACCGGTTCCGATGGACCGGGTGATTGTCGGGGACGTCGGCTACGGCAAGACGGAGGTGGCGGTCCGTGCGGCGTTCAAGGCCGTCCAGTCCGGCAAGCAGGTGGCCGTCCTGGTTCCCACGACTCTCCTCGCACAACAGCATTACCGGACGTTCGTCGAGAGAATGCAGGACTTCCCGACGGTGGTCCGGGAACTGTCCCGGTTCACCACCCCGAAGCAGTCGAAGGAGGTTCTCGCCGGGATGGCTGACGGCACCGTGGACATTGTCATCGGCACCCACCGTCTGCTGGCCACCGGGGTGCGGTGGAAGGATCTCGGCCTGGTGATCGTCGACGAGGAACAGCGATTCGGTGTCGAGCACAAGGAGCACATCAAGGCGCTGCGCACCCATGTCGACGTGCTCACCATGTCTGCCACGCCCATACCGCGGACCCTTGAGATGTCGATGACGGGCATCCGGGAGATGTCGACGATCCTCACTCCGCCCGAGGACCGGCACCCTGTGCTGACCTATGTCGGTGCGCAGGACGACCGCCAGGTCGCCGCAGCGATCCGCCGGGAACTGCTCCGGGACGGCCAGGTCTTCTACGTGCACAACCGGGTGAAGTCCATCGAGGACGCCGCGGCGCACATCCGCGACCTCGTCCCGGAGGCACGGGTCGTGGTCGCCCACGGTCAGATGAGTGAGGAGCAGCTGGAGACGACGGTCGAGGGGTTCTGGAACCGCGAGTTCGATGTCCTGGTGTGCACCACGATCGTGGAGACCGGTCTCGACATCGCCAACGCCAACACCCTCATCGTGGAGAACGCGCACCACATGGGACTGTCCCAGCTGCACCAGCTGCGTGGCAGGGTGGGCCGCTCGCGCGAGCGGGCCTACGCCTACTTCCTGTACCCGAAGGGGGAGATGCTCACCGAAACCTCCTACGACAGGCTCCGGACCATCGCCGAGAACAATGACCTGGGTGCGGGGATGGCGGTGGCGATGAAGGACCTGGAGATGCGCGGTGCCGGCAATGTGCTCGGCGCCGAGCAGTCGGGGCATATCGCCGGTGTCGGTTTCGACCTCTATGTCCGTCTGGTCGGAGAGGCTGTGGAGGCGTACCGGGCGATGGCGGACGGGGAGGTGGTCGACGGTTCTGACCGGGAGAAGAAGGAGATCCGGATCGATCTGCCGGTGGACGCCCACATTCCTGTCACCTACATCGCCAGTGAACGGCTGCGGCTCGAGGCGTACCGGAAGTTCGCCGAGGCCGCCGACGACGGGGCACTCTCCGGCGTCCTCGACGAACTGGTGGACCGGTACGGTGCGTACCCGGACGAGGTCGCACTGCTCACCGTGGTCGCCAGGCTGCGGATGCTGTGCCGGGACCTTGACATCACCGAGGTGATCCAGACCGGGACGAAGATCAGTTTCGCGCCGGTCAACCTGCCCGATTCCGGGCAGGTCCGGCTGAAGCGGCTCTTTCCTGCCGCGGTGTACCGGGCGACGCCGAAGACGGTGCTCGTACCCGCGCCGAAGACGGGGTCGGGGATGCGGGCGGTCCCACTGCGCGACGGTGACCTCCTGCAGTGGTGTGCCGACGTCCTCACCGACCTGGCGGGCATTCCGCGCCGGAACCTGCGAGAGGGGGAGCCTGTCACCAGGTAGAGTTACCGCTAGACTTACCTCCATGTCAGTCGTACTCCTGGATCCACGGTTTCCCGCGATGCTCCCCGTCGAGGCCGTCCCGCTGCTCGGTGGGGACGTGGCCTACACCGAGGAGGTACCGGTGAGGGTCCGGTGGGTGATCGCCGACCTCGGTGGCCACACCGTCGACGAGTCTGATGTCCTGGTGACCACGGATCCCGACAACAGCGCCGTCCTCGCCCGGTTGAAACGGGGTGACGACCTGGTACGGTCCCCGAGCCTCCTGGTCGAGTTCTCCCCTGACCGTGAGCTGGAGGCTCCCGGGGCGACGGCGTCCCTGCCGGGTGTGCGGGACAGTCCCGGGCAGGTGCAGGCGGAGTCCGGTCCGGAGTACACGGTGTCCGGTGGCGGGTACGTCGACGGTGAGGTGGTCGGTTCCGATGAGCACACTGTCGCGGTGGCGGGGATGCGCCGCACCACCCGCACCGAGGTTCCCGGTTCGGTCATGGACGAGATCGAGGACGCCGTGGCCCTGATGACCCGTGCCCTGCGGCAGGGCGAATGGGAGCAGTCACAGACCCACCACAGTCTCCTGGCCTACCTCCGGGAGGAGACCGAGGAACTCGCCGAGGTCGTGGAGAGTGCGGACGCCTCCCACGAGGAGGACATCGACCAGCAGGAGCTGTGCACGGAACTGTCCGACATCCTGCTGCAGGTGCTCTTCCACGCGGAGATCGCGAACCGTCGCGGATCCTTCGACATCGGTCACGTCGCCGGGGCTTTCGTGGCGAAGATGCGTAACCGTGCCCCGTACCTGTTCGAGGAGGCGGAGCGGCCGGTCTCCGCGGAGGAGCAGGACCGGCTGTGGGCCGAGGGGCGTGCCAGGGAGGGCAAGGAACCGTACAAGGAGGCCCCGGGCGCCCACGGCAGGGCGTCCTCGTCCGGCCAGGTCGACAGTGCCGACAGTGGCGTCAGTGCCGACAGTGCCCTCAGTGTTGACAGTGCCGACAGTGGGGTGGAGGGGGAGCAGGTGGAGACCGCAGCCCCGGATCCGGGTCAGGGGCCAGGCCGTCTGTCCGACGGCGAGGGCGGTGACGGGGTGACCGACAGTCAGGCCGGCGACGAGGCTTACCCGGTGGCGGAGACTTTTCCGGCGGTGGCGCCGGCTCCGGCCGGTGTCCGTGCCGCGGCGTCCCCGTTGGCGGCTGCGGAGGAGATCATCTCGGTCGCGCGGGCCGCGGGGCTGAAGGACGTGGAGATTCCCACATCCATCCGTTATCCGATGGTGGGCCTGGAGAGTGACGCCCCGGGGGACGCCGAGAACCGGCTGATGGCTGAGGTCAACGCGTTCCGTCGAGTGCTGGAACAGCGGCTGTCAGCGCCCGGGCGGCCCGCCGACGTTGAAGCAGGGGAGCGGTGACCAGCCCTTCCCGGGGCGCGAACAGGTACACCAGCATGAACACGCCCGCCTGGAAGAGAATGATCGTTCCACCGGCGGAGACGTCGAAGTGGTAGCTCAGCCAGATTCCCGCCACTGAGCTGACCCAGGCGACCAGCGGCGATATCACGAGCATCCGGCTGATCCTCCGGGTCAGCAGGTACGCGGTGGCTCCGGGGGTGATGAGGAGGGCGACGACGAGGATGACGCCGACGGCCTGCATGGATGCGACGACCACGAGTGCGAGGCAGATCATGACGGCCCACCGGATCCGCCCGGTGTGCAGTCCGACGGCGCGCGCGTGGGCGGGGTCGAATGCCCAGGCGGTGATGTCGCGGCGCAGCGTGACCATGACGGCGAAGGCGACGACCCCGAAGATGATGACCTGGACCAGGGCGTCCTGCGAGATGCCGAGGAGGTTACCGAAGAGGATCTCCTGGAGGTTGGTGCCGGCCGGAGTGACGGATATGAGGACAAGGCCGAGAGCAAACAGTGCGGTGAACACGACTCCGATGGCGGTGTCGCCCTTGAGGGTGGTTTTCTCGCGGACGGTTCCGACCAGGCTCACCGCGAGCAGGGCCGCGATGAGTGCTCCGACGGCGAAGGGCCAGCCGAGGATGTAGGAGATGACGACGCCGGGGAGGACAGCGTGGGAGACGGCGTCGCCCATGAGGGACCAGCCGATCAGGACGAGCCAGCACGACAGCACCCCGGCGATGACCGCAGTGACCGTGGATGCGAGCAGTGCCCGCTGGATGAATTCGTAGGTGAGCATCTCAGGCCGCCATTCCGAAGGTCTTGAGCAGATTGTCGGTGGTCATGACGTCGGCGGGGGAGCCGTGCGCGACAACACTGCCGCGCAGCATGGTCACGGTGTCGCACAGGTGCTCCACCGATGCGAGGTCGTGGGTGGATATGAGGATGCAGGCGCCGTCGGCGGCGAGTTCGTGGAGGAGGCGGACAATGGTGTCCTGGCTGACCGCGTCCACTCCGGCGAAAGGTTCGTCGAGCAGGAGGGTCCTGGCCTGTTGGGCGAGCCCCCGGGCAACGAAGGCCCGCTTCTTCTGACCGCCGGAGAGTTGTCCGATCTGCCGGTCCGCCAGGTCGGTCAGGTCGGTGCGCTCCAGTGCCCCGGTGACCGCGTCCCGGTCAGCTGCGGAGGGGTGGCGCAGCATTCCCATGTGGCCGTAACGTCCCGTCATGACCACTTCGTGCACACTGAGGGGGAAGTTCCAGTCGACATGCTCCGACTGGGGTACGTAGGCGACCCGCCGTTCGCGGCGGTCGCTGAGCACCACGGTTCCGGAGGTCGGTGAGGTCTCTCCCATCAGGGTGTTGAACAGGGTGGATTTTCCTGAACCGTTGGTGCCGATGAGGCCGTGGACCTTGCCGTGGTCGAGGCTGAGGTTCACGTTGTCGAGAGCGTGGACGGTGCCGTAGTGCACCGACAGGCCGGAGACGGAGATCGCACAGGTGGTCTCACCGGTCACTGCCGACCACCCCGGCTGAGACCGGAGATGATGGTCTCCGTGTCGTACCTGATCAGGTCGAGGTAGGTCGGGGCGTCGCCGCCTTCCTCGGTGAGGGAGTCCACGTAGAGTGTTCCGCCGTCGGCGGCGCCGGTCTCGCGGATCAGCTGTTCCTTGGGGCCGGGTTCCACGGTGGACTCACAGAAGACGGCGGGGACGTCGTTGTCCTTGACGAAGGTCGCGGCGTCACGGATCTGGGTGGGGGTGATCTCCTGGTCGGAGTTCACCGGCCAGATGTAGCTCTCCGACATCCCCGCCTCGCGGGTGAGATAACTGAAAGCGCCCTCGCAGGTCTGAAGGGCACGCTGGTTGGCGGGCAGCCGTGACAGACCGTCCTGCATGGTCCGGTCGACCTCGTCGAGCTGGTCCTTGTAAGAGGACGCGTTGGTGCGGAAGGTGTCGGCGTCACCGGGGAAACGCTCGGTGAGGGCCGTGGTGATGTTGTCGACGTACACCTTGGCGAGCGCCGGGCTCATCCAGGCGTGGGGGTTGGGGTCGTCGGTGCCCTCGATGTTGACGGGCGTGATTCCGTCGGTGGCGGTGACGCGGGTCGCGTCGGAGTCCGCCACCAGCTTGTCGAGCCATTTCTCCAGTCCGAAGCCGTTGGCTATCACCAGGTCTGCCTCGGCTGCCGCCCGGATGTCCCCCGGAGTCGGGTCATAGCCGTGGACCTCCGCGCCGGGCCGGGTCAGGGAGGTGACGGTGACGGCGTCCCCGGCGACGGCACGGGTCATGTCCGCGAGAATCGTGAACGTGGCCAGTACATCGGTGGAGTCTTCGGAACCGGAACCGCAGGCGGTGAGGCCGGCGACGACGGAGGCGGAAAGGCCGAGGCCCGCAAGGGCACGTCGGAGGGGCAGTGACATTAATTCATCCTTCTGACTTCGGAAGTTCGGTGAGCGGAACTTTAATATACAGTACGTTCCGCTTCCTGGACGACGGCAGGATCACACAGAGAAACAGGGCAGGGCTCGGGTAAACTGGCTCTTCTCGATTTAGAGTGCGTTGATCCGGTCCTGCAGCTGGCCGGAGTGGATCAGCGACCGCAAGATGTAGTGGTCGAGGTTCCTGAACCCTAGGGCGATGCCGCGTAGATGCTCCAGCCTGCCGTTGATGGCCTCGACCGGACCGTTGGATGCGCCGATATCGAAGTACGCCAGGATGTCGTGCCGTCGGCGCCACAGGGTCCGGCCGAGTTGCGCCAGCTCCTCCAGCCCCGTCGGTAGGCCCTTGCGCAGGGTGCCGATCACCCTGCCCATCAACTTCTTGCCCCGCGCTCTGTCCGGCTGACCATAGGCACTGACCAGGTCCTGGTAGAACTCCCAGGTCACCTGCAACGCGACGTAGTCATCGTCGGTGTCCCACAGCCGATCCAGGCGCTGGCGCTGCCGGTCGGTGAGGAAATCGGTCCTGGTCAGCAGCGCCCGGCGGTGCTTGTACAGCGGATCGTCTTTCTGCCCCCGACGTCCGGTGGTTTCTCGCTGCAGGCGTTGCCGACACCCGCTGAGCTTCTCTGCAGCCAGGTGGACGACGTGGAACGGGTCCATGACTTTGCGCGCCGCAGGGAGAGAGTGGTCGACGGCGGTGGCGTAGCCGGTGAACCCGTCCATCGTCACGACCTGCACCCCGGCCCGGAAGTCCGGGTCCCGCTCACCCAGCCAGGTTTTCAGGACGTCTGCGGACCGCCCCGGGCGCATGTCGATCAGACGTGCCGGGCCTGCCCCGTCGGTCAGCGGGGTCAGGTCCACCAGCACGGTGACCATCGAAGACGGCTCGCCGGGTCGGCGGGTGTGTTTCCAGACGTGCTCATCGACGCCGAGGACCCGGACCCCAGCCAGGTGGGAGGGGTCAGCGTAGACCATGCTCCGGGCCGCGGTGACGGCGACGGTATTGACCAACTCCCAGCCGATTCCGAGAGCCTTCGCCGTGGCGGCCACGCTCATACGGTCGATGGCGAGGCGTTGGAGGATCCAGCGGGTCACCCGGTGGGTGAGTTTCGCCCCGTCGTCAGCGCAGGCCAGTGAGGTCTGGAAGATCTTCCTGCTGCAGGTGGGGTTGGTGCATGTGAAGCGGGGTACCCGGACGTTCAGGCGGGTGGGGAACCCCACGACCGGTAGGTCGACGAGTCGACGTCGGATGTGGTCCCGCTTCACCCCAGACATCGCGCAGTCCGGGCAGGTGTCGGCTACGTCCACCGGCTCGGCGTTGATGATGGTGAGGGTGCCGGCGTCGGCGGCATCGGTGATCGTCAGACCGAGTTCTGCGGTGCGGCAGATGGTGTCGGCGACGAGGTTGCCAGTAGGGTGCACGGTAGGGTCCTGGTTCGGTCAGATGGAAGCTTCGCAACTCTCATCTTGTACCGGCCAGGGCCTCTGTATGTTGTACCACCCCGCGTCCCGCCCTTCAGCTATCTACGCACTCCGAACCGCGAAGAGCCGGTAAACTGCCCGCCATGCATGTCTCCGAACTCCCCGACCGGTCCCAGGACTACCTGAAGAAGATCTACGATCTTCAGGAGTGGGGCCGCGCCGGAACCGGAAACTACGGTGGAGCCACCCTGTCGACCCTGGCCGCTGAACTGGGACAACGCAGATCCACGGCATCCGAGGCGGTCAAACGTCTCGTCGCTGAGGGGCTGGTGGTGCACGCGCCCTACGGCGACATCACCCTGTCGGAGGAGGGGCGTCGCCTCGCACTGCAGATGGTCCGGCGCCACCGGCTCATCGAGACCTATCTCCAGCGGGAGCTCGGCTACGCCCGTGACGAGGTCCATAACGAGGCAGAGGTGCTCGAACACGCGGTCTCGGACTTGTTCATAACCCGCATTGACGCGGCGATGGGCCACCCCGACCGCGACCCGCACGGCGACCCGATCCCCGATCCCGAGGGCAGGGTGGAGGAGTCCGCCACGGTCCCGCTCTCCGGTGCGCAGGTGGGTGACCGCCTGTACGTCGACAGGGTCAGTGACCGTGACGGGGCCCTGCTGCGCTACCTGGAGGACCACGGCGTCCTCCCCGGGGCGGTGATTGAGGTGGGGGAGCGGCCGTACCCGGACATGGCCACGGTCCGTGTCCTCACCGCGGGAGGCGCGGCAGAGGTCCAGTTGTCCCGCGCGTCCCTGGACGCCGTGCTGTGCAGGGAGGCGGAGTGAACAGAGCGGCAGGAGTACTGTTCGCACTGCTGCTCGTCGTGGTTGTCGGCGGTGTCGTGGTCGGGGCGCGCAGCACCCCGGCACCGGAGCGTTCCGCCGTTCCGGAGTCCGTACCCCCCGCTGCCGCGGCACCCCTGGACCCGGATGATCCTGCGGCAGTGTCCGACACCGCGGACAGACTGGGCATCCCTGAAGAATTCCTGCTCGCGTACCTCACCGGGGCAGCCAGGGCGGTCGAGGAGCACCCGGGCTGCAATCTCCGGTGGAACACCCTCGCAGGACTGGGGTACAACGAGAGCCACCACGGAACCTACGGTGTCGTCGACGGTGCCATCATCGGTCCCCGGCTCGACGGTACGGGCGGTTTCATGCGCATCCCTGACACGGACAGAGGAAGGCTCGACGGCGACCGGCACTTCGACCGGGCGGTCGGACCGCTGCAGTTCCTCCCGGACTCCTGGCGCATGTTCGGCGACGGCGGTGACCCCCAGAACATCCGGGATGCGGCAGTTGCCGCAGGTAGACTACTGTGCTCGGGGGACCGGGACCTCGACACCCCCGAAGGGTGGAGTGAGGCGGTTTACGCCTACAACCGGTCGGAGGAGTACCTGACAGGGGTCCGGGACGCCGCGGCGAACTACGCGGTGGGACAGGCCCCTGCCTAGCCCCTGCCCGGTCCCTGGCATGACACCCGGGTGGCTGTGGAACAATGGTTCCCGAACTATCTCCCGCTCCTTCATCCAGCCGAGGAGGCTGACCACACATGGCAGAAATCATGCAGATCAACGCCCGCGAGATCCTTGACTCCCGTGGCAACCCGACCGTCGAGGTCGAGGTCTTCCTCGAGGACGGCAGCATCGGACGCGCCGATGTCCCCTCCGGGGCCTCGACAGGAGTCCACGAGGCACATGAACTGCGCGACGGCGGCGAACGCTACCAGGGTAAAGGGGTCCGGAAGGCCGTCGACTTCGTCAACGGTGAAATCGACGAGGCCCTCGCCGGCTTCGAAGCTGACGACCAGCGGCTCATCGACACCCGGCTCATCGAACTCGACGGGACCGACAACAAGTCCCGCCTGGGCGCCAACGCCATCCTCGGCGTGTCCCTCGCTGTCGCCAAGGCCGCCGCAGAGTCAGCTGACCTGCACCTGTTCCGCTACGTGGGCGGGCCGAACGCGCACGTGCTCCCCGTGCCGATGATGAACATCCTCAACGGAGGCGCCCACGCGGACTCCGGGGTCGACGTCCAGGAGTTCATGATCGCCCCGATCGGCGCGTCCTCGTTCTCTGAGGCCCTGCGTACCGGCGCGGAGGTCTACCACTCCCTCAAGAAGGTCATCAAGGGCAAGGGACTGTCCACCGGACTGGGTGACGAGGGTGGATTCGCACCCTCCGTCGGGTCGACCAGGGAAGCCCTCGATCTCATCGACGAAGCCGTCACCGCCGCCGGGTACTCACTCGGCAAGGATGTGGCGCTCGCCCTCGACGTCGCAGCCTCGGAGTTCTACTCTGACGGGGTCTACCACTTCGAGGGCGGCGAGCACACCGCCGCGGAGATGGCGAAGGTCTACAGGGAGCTCGTCGACGAGTACGCACTGGTCTCCATCGAGGACCCGCTGCACGAGGACGACTGGGACGGGTGGGCCAGCCTCACCGCGGAGATCGGTGACCGCGTGCAGCTCGTCGGCGACGACCTCTTCGTCACCAACCCCGCACGCCTCCGGGAGGGCATCGACCGTCATGTGGCCAACGCCCTGCTGGTCAAGGTCAACCAGATAGGCACCCTTTCCGAGACCCTCGACGCGGTCTCCCTTGCACACAACAACGGGTACCGGACGATGATGTCCCACCGGTCGGGGGAGACCGAGGACACCACCATCGCCGACCTTGCCGTCGCCCTCAACTGCGGTCAGATCAAGACCGGCGCCCCGGCCCGGTCCGAGCGCGTGGCCAAGTACAACCAGCTGCTGCGGATCGAGAGCTACCTGGAGGGGGCAGCCACCTACGCCGGGGCGTCCGCCTTCCCGCGGTTCGCGGCGGGGAAGTAGTCCGGGGACAGGCTAGTATTCCGGGGTATGGAAGAAACCCCGGACCGGTCAGACCACCTGCCCGCCCCGAAGTCCACTGAGGAGCGGACCCGTCGGGTACGGGCGGCGAAGGACGCCCCGCGTAAGGTCGCACGGTCGTTCGTCCAGCTGAAAAGCTCGGTGAACCCGGTGGTTGTCGCTGTCTCGGTCCTCGTCCTGGCGGCGGTTGTCGTGTCAGTTGCCACCCCGCTGCGCAACTTCTTCGAACAGCGGGCGGCGATCGCGGAGGTCAATGCCACGATCGAGAGTCAGGAAGCCGAGAAGCAGGCGTTGACCGAGGAGATCGCCAGGTACGGCAGCGAGGCCTATGTCAGGGAGCAGGCGCGTACCCGTCTCGGTCTTGTCGAGCCAGGGGAGACCGCATACCGTCTCATGGACCCTGACATCAGTTCCGGGGCGGACTACGTCCCGGGTGAGGTCGAAGAAACCCCTGAACCGGAGAAGCCGTGGTACAGCCGCCTGTGGGGCGCTGTCGCCACTCCGCCGGAGCCGGCCGCGGGGGGCGGGGAGGATTCCACCCCGCCGCCGTCAGGTGAATCCCCCAACCTGCCCGTCGACCCCGGTGCGGATCCGCAGCAGTGACAGTCTGACAGTGACAGTCCGAGTATGAACCGAGAGAAGAGCAGCAGATGAGCGTGTCCGACAAGGACCTCGAGACCATGTCCCGGCAGCTGGGCCGGGAACCCCGCGGAGCCCTCGAGGTCTCCTACCGGACCCCTGACGGCCAGCCCGCCGTGGTGAAGACCGCTCCGAGACTCCCCGACGGAACCCCGTTCCCCACCCTCTACTACCTCACGGATCCGCGTCTGACCGCCGAAGCCTCACGACTGGAGGTCGCGGGGGTGATGCGCACCATGCAGGACAGGTTGGGAAGGGACACTGCGTTGGCGGCAGACTACCTCGCCGCCCACGAGCACTACCTCGCCGAACGCAATGCCATCGAGGACCTGGGGACCGGTTTCTCCGGAGGAGGAATGCCGGACAGGGTGAAGTGCCTGCACGTGCTCATCGCCTATGCGCTGGCGGAGGGGCCTGACCGGTTCCGTCTCGGCACGGAGGCGGTGGCACTGGCCGCGGCGAACAACCCGAAATTGTCGGGGACGGCGATACCCCGGGACTGGCCCACCCCGGAGGACCTGGGTACCTCCGTTGCAGAGGCCTTCGACGAGGAAGGTGCACTGAGGTGAGCGCATTCGCCGCCGTCGACTGCGGAACAAATTCGATACGCCTGCTCATCTCGGACGTCGGAACTGACGGCACCCTCACCGAGCTGGACCGGGAGAACATCATTGTCCGCCTGGGGCAGGGGGTCGACGCCACCGGTCGGTTCGCGGACGAGGCACTTCAGAGAGTGGACGCCGCGCTCGCGCACTACACCGACAGGATGGTCGAGGCCGGCGTCACCGACGTGATCATGGGCGCCACCTCAGCGACCAGGGACGCCGGCAACCGTGGGCAGTTCTTCGACATGACCGCACGGCATCTCGGCCGAATCCGCCCCGGTGCCCGGGCAGAGGTCATCTCCGGGGTCCGGGAGGCGGAACTGTCCTTCGCGGGGGCGGTACTGGACCTCGACAGGGGCGGAATCTCCGGACGCGACAGCGGCGTCCTCGTCATGGATCTGGGCGGAGGCTCCACAGAGTTCGTCGTGGACGCCGGGAGCGGGGGAGTCTGTTCGACCCGCATGGGCTGTGTGAGACTGACCGAGAGGTTCCTCCACTCTGATCCACCGACCGCCCAGGAGATCGGGGAGGCGGGCCGGTACGTCGCCGACCAGCTGGTGCAGGCGTCCGCCGACGTGGACTTCACCCGGGTCACCCGGGTGGTCGGCGTCGCCGGAACAATGACCACACTGGCCGCGCTGCACCTGGGGCTGGAGTCCTACGACCCAGACCGTACCCACATGGCGGTCATCCCCCTGGAGGGCCTGAGAGCGACCGCACGCCGTGTGCTGGCGGACTCCGTCGCAGCGCGCAACACCAGCCCCGTGGTCGACCCCGGCAGGGCGGACGTGATCGGTGGCGGCTGCGTCATCGTCGACGCTGTGGCCACCAGGTTCCTGGAACAGGGGATCAGGACGATCACCGTCAGCGAGAAGGACATCCTGGACGGACTGCTCGCAGAGGTCGTGGAACGTAACAGGTAGACTTCAGCCGTCGGAAACTCCGACGGCTGCGCCCCCTTAGCCCAACTGGCAGAGGCAGCCGACTTAAAATCGGCACAGTGTCGGTTCGAATCCGACAGGGGGCACCGCACCGACCCGAGACAACTGAGGCAATACAGTGGTCGGATGAGCTCCTCTCCTTCAGACATCGGATTCGGTCCGCGGTTCGCGGTTCCCGTTCTCCTGGGCCCGGCCCTCAATCCGGTGAACACGACGATGATCGCGGTCGCCCTGGTTCCGATCTCTCAGGCGACGGGGACCCCGGCGTCTCTGGCGATCTGGCTGGTCGCGGGGCTGTATGTCGTCAGTGCTGTCGCACAGCCGGCCATGGGGCGCATCGCCGACCTCTTCGGACCGAAGAAGGTCTACGCCGCCGGTCTCGTCCTGGTGATGGTGGGGGGACTGGTGCCGGCGGTGTGGGAGAGCTTCGCCGGTGCCCTGCTGGCCCGGGTGATCATCGGACTGGGGACCTCCACCGCGTATCCGGCGGCGATGGCCCTGATCAGTGATCAGGCACGTCGACTCGGACGGTCGACTCCCCGGGGTATTCTCACCGGACTGTCGGTGTCGAGTCTGGCGACCACCGCAGTCGGACCGGTTGCGGGTGGACTGCTTGTCCACCATTTCGGATGGCAGTGGATCTTCCTGGTCAATACTCCGGCAGCGGCGGTGATCCTGCTGCTGGTCCTGGTGTGGCTGCCCTCCGACAGTTCACGGGAGTCCGGTGCCCGTGTCTCTCCCGATCTGCCGGGTATGGCGGTCTTCACCGTGATGCTCGTCTCCGCACTGGTTTTCGTCCTCGACCTTGACGCCGGCCTGTACTGGCTCATCCCTGTCTCAGTTCTCGCCCTGGTGCTTTTCGTCACATGGGAACTGCGGACCACCGCCCCGTTCATCGACCTGAGGATGCTGGTGCACAACGGTGCACTGACCCGGACCTACCTCAGGTTGTTCCTCACGTACACGGGCATGTACCTCATGGTCTACGGATTCACACAGTGGCTCCAGGACGCGGCGGGCTATTCCGCCGACCATGCGGGTCTCATCCAGTTGTCGACCACGGCCATGGCGGTGATCTGTTCGGTCCTGGCGTCCGCCGCCCCGTCGGTGAGGTTGCCCCTCACCGCCGCCGCAGCGGCGCTCATCCCGGGCGGCCTGCTCATGCTCGGTGCCGACACGTCCAGTTCTCTGGCCTATCTGGTGGTGCTCGTCGGAGTGTTCGGGGTCACGCAGGGTTTCGCTTCGGTGTGCAACCAGGAGGTGATCTACAGTGCTGCGCCGAAGGGACAGACCGGGTCGGCGTCGGGGCTGTCGCGCACCGCGATCATGGTCGGGGCGATTGTCGCCTCGAGCATCATCGGACCGGTGTTCGGGCAGTCGGCCACGGACGCCGGGATGCATGTGCTGGCGTGGACGGTCCTTGTGCTCGGATGTCTGTCTCTCGCGCTCACGGTGACCGATCCGGCGTTGAAGGTGGTCAGGTCCCGGCGGTGACCGGACCCGCCGGCAGGGAACTGTGATCCGCAGGCATATTGTGGACCCCTGTGATGATGATCGCCTGTGTCCTTCTTGCCGCTGTCCTTGTCGGTGCCGCTCTCCAACGGATCACCGGGATGGGCCTCGGTCTGGTCGCCGGCCCCGTACTGTCGGTCGTCCTCGGCCCCGCGGCAGGGGTGACGGTGGTCAACGGCCTGTCCGTGGTCAACGGTGCCAACAATGCGTGGTCCGTGCGGTCGCGGACGGACTGGAGGAGGTTCCGGTTCCTCGCCGGCGGGCTCCTGATCGGTTCGGTGCCGGCGGCGTTCGTGGTCTCGGCGATCGACGGTCCGTGGCTCCTGGTGACGGTGGGGTCACTGGTGATGGTCGCCCTCGCGGCGACGACGGTCCGTCCGGAACGCTGGCATGTCAGTGAGCACGCCCGGCTGCCGATGATCGTCGCCGGTGCGGCCGGTGGCTTCATGAGCACTGTGGTGGGCATCGCGGCACCGGCGTTCACCGTCTACTCCCGGGTGACCAGGTGGGACTACCGTGATTTCGTCGCCACCCTGCACCCGGTGATCTTCGTCGCCAACTCGGTGTCCTTCATTCTGAAGATGGTCTTCTTCGGCGGGGTGGATGTCGGAGGACTGCCGGCGTGGATATGGATCGTCGCCCTGGTGGCGATATTCGTGGGGGCGTGGTTCGGCGACCGTCTCAACGACAGGATGTCGAGTACGGGGATGCGCCGGCTCGCCACGTTCCTCGCATTCGTCGGTGCTGCGACTCTGCTGGTGGAGGGTATTGTCCAGCTCGCGGGGTGAGAGGGGAGCCGGCCTCAGAACACCGGCCAGGGCACCGCGGGCATTGTCCCGGAGGGGCCGGGGAACACCGGATTGTCCAGCAGCCGGTCGCACCGGGTACGAAGTGCCCGGATCTCGGCGTCGGTGAGGTGTTCTGTCAGAGCTGCGCCGAGGTCCGAGTCGAGGCCTGACCGCACGGCCGCCACTCCCGCCGTCTCACTGTCGGTGAGCCTCCGGCCGATCCAGCCCCACAGCACGGTGCGCAGCCGGGGGGCAGTGTGGAAAGTCAGACCGTGGTCCACACCGAACCGGTGACCGCCGGTGACCGGGAGGACATGTGCTCCCTTGCGGTCGGCGTTGTTGACGATGATGTCGAAGACGGCGGTGCGCCGCAGCGGGGTGGTGTCCTCGTGGACCACGCTGACCTCGTTGTCTTCCTCGTCGACGCCGTCGAGGATGTGGAGCCACCCGTCCGGGACCTGTCCGGAGGGCACCAGGTCCACGGGGTGCTGTCCGGGGTCGGTGTCCTGCCAGAGCTGCAGCATTCCGGTGCCGAAGGGGCCTTCGCCGAGCCAGGTCCGTGGGACGATGTTCCAGCCTGTCGCCTCGGAGACGAGGTAGGCGGCCACTTCACGGTGGGCGAGAGTGTGGTCGGGGAAGTCCCACAGCGGTTTCTCCCCGAGGACCGGCTTGTACACCACTGCCGTCCCTGTCCCTGTGGCGTCCAGGTCCGGGTCACCAGGGGGTCGGGCACCGGGGGAGTCCGGCCTGTGGCCGCTGCCGGGGTCGCTGACGGGTCCGCTGAAGCGCCCGCGGAAGGTTGCGTTGGAGGCGTCGGTGAGGCGTCCCTCCAGGATCAGGTCACCTGTCGGAGAGGTCACAGACGTGGGTCTCCGGGTCATCCATCGGTTCGTGGCAGATCGGGCACTCGGGACGCCCTGCCCTGACCACCGCGAAAGTCCTGTCGACGAAAGCTCTGGCGGCTCCGACGGGGATACGCACGACAAGCAGCTGTTCAGGTTCGATGTCGCTGAGCGACCCGATGTCCCGGAGGTCGTCAAGGTCCTCGACCTCGACCTCGGGCGCGGGGGCGGCCTCGATGACCACCTGTGAGGTTCCGGGGTCCCAGCCGAGGGTGAGGACGCCGACCCTGAACTCCTCGTCGAGCGGGAGGTCGAGCGGGTCATCGTCGACGAGCAGGTCCGGGGTCTCGTCCGGGACGCTGACGGGGTTGCCCTCCAGTTGCCGGAGTTTGGCGAGCAGTTCGCTGACCCCTTCCGCCAGGGCCGCCGACTGCTGCTTTTCCAGGGCCACGCTGACGGTCCGGTCCCGGTCCCTGGCCTGCAGGTAGAACGTGCGGTCACCGGGCAGCCCGACGGTGCCGACGACGAAGCGGTCCGGCCAGTCGAATCCGTGTGTGATGGTGGACATGTCTCCCAGCCTAGTGCCCGGCGCCGCCGCCCACCCGGGTGGCGGTCGAGGAATCCCCGGACAACCAGGACAGGTCGCCGGCGGTGGTGTTCACACACAGAACCTGCGGGGTGGAGCGGGTGTAGCGGATGACGGTGACGGACGCGGGGTCGACATGGACGCGCTGGAAGTTGTCGAAGGGCATGCCGTAGGCGTCCGCGATGACGGCCTTGATGATGTCTCCGTGACTGACCACCGCCCATACGGCACTGTCGCCGGACTCCTCTTCGACTGCCGCATGGTGCCGCGCCACCGCGTCGACGGCCCGGGCCCTCATGTCGATCATGGACTCTCCGCCGGGGAATGCGGCGGCGGAGGGGCGGGAGGTCACGACCTTCCAGAGGTCCTCCTCCGCCAGTTCCCGGAGAGTCCGGTTCTGCCAGGTTCCGTAGTCGCATTCTGTCAGGGCACTGTCGGTGGTCAGCGGGGTGTCCCGGTTCTCCAGGATCGCCTCGGCTGTCTGACGGGTGCGCTCCAGCGGGCTGGACACGACCCGTGCCAGCGGTACCTGTTCGAGACGGTGCGCGGTGTCGCGGACCTGCCTGCGGCCGATGTCGTCGAGGAGGACGCCGGGGGTGCGACCCGCGAGAACTCCGGCGGTGTTCGCGGTACTGCGTCCGTGGCGGACGAGGACGAGGGTTGACATGTCCCGAGGATAGGTCAGGATGTGCCGGCTCTGCCCGGCCTGCCGGGGGCGCTGGTTCCGGTGGCCCCGGGAACCTTGTCGGGGCAGGTGGTGCCGGTCACGTGACCGGCAGGAGCTCACTGTCGGAGTTGACCTCGGACAGGGGCCGGTCGGCCTGGTCACGGAAAAGGAACAGCATCGGGACTCCTGCCACCAGGATCACGCCGACTGCATACCAGGCCGGGGCGTAGACAGAGCCGGTGACGTCCATCAGCCAGGTGGCGACGAACGGTGACAGGCCACCGAAGAGGACGGTGGCGGTGTTGTACCCGACGGCCATACCGGAGAACCGTCCCACGGCTGTGAACTGTTCGGGGACCGCCGAGGCGGCTACTGCGCTCCAGCCGGCCGCAGGAACCGCCAGGAATGCTGCTCCGAGAAGAGCGGTTGTCCCGGCGTCCCCGCTGAGCATCATGTAGGCGGGCAGGGTGGTGACGAGGATGACCACCGCGAGGACGGCGAAGAGGGGCCTGCGGCCGAACCTGTCCGAGGCCGCCCCGATGAACGGGGTCACAATGATCGCGGCGACGGCGGCGACCGTCCCCAGCCACAGGGAGGTGGAGCCGGTGATCTCGGTCGTCTGCCCGAGGTAGGTCGGGACGTTCGTGATGTTGAGGAAGTAGGCCGCCGACCCGACGGCGGAGACCAGGAAGGAGACGAGGACGGCCCGGGGGTGGTGACGCAGCACCGTGATCAGCGGGGACGTGCCGGTGTCGGCAGGGGAGTCACGGACGCGGGTGAACGTCTCCGTCTCGTCCATGAACCTGCGCAGCGGGACCATGGCTGCGGCGAGGAGCGCTCCGACGAGGAAGAGGATCCGCCACCCCCAGGTGTCCATGTCTTCAGTGGTCAGCAGCCGACTCAACAGGTAGCTTCCACCGACGGCGAGCAGTGAGCCGACCTCCGAGTTCGCGGCCGCCCAGCTTGCGGCCAGCCCCCGCCGGCCGTCTCTGGCGGACTCCACGAGATAGACCATGATCCCCGTGTACTCCGCCCCCACCGCGAAACCTGCGAGACAGCGCAGGACCAGCACCCCGACCCCTCCCCAGATGCCGACGGTGTCTGATCCGGGCATGACGGCGATGCCCAGCAGCGCCACCGCCATGAGTGACGCCGAGACGACCAGGGAAGACCTGCGCCCGATACGGTCTCCGAGATGGCCGAAGACCATCGCCCCCACCGGACGGAAGACGAATCCTGCGGCTCCCAGCGCCAGGGTGAGCAGCAGGGCACTGTCGTCACCGTCGAAGAATGTCGCTGCGAGACTCGCGGAGACGTAGAAGAAGATGGAGAAGTCGTACCATTCCACGACTGTGCCGAAGGCGGCGACGACCATGGAACGACGACGGCTGTCGGGTGTGGGACCCGGTGTCGGGGGTGTGGTCACGGTCCGGGGCTCCTCCCGGTCGGCAGAGGGGTTGTGGCGACAGTACCCCTTTCACCCCTGTCCCCGGACGTGCCGTGAGAGATTCACGGATGCCGGGTGGGGGCCTGTGCCGAGTGGAGGCTGTGGACGCCGTGGAACTCCGCAGTCTCGCCGAAGTGCCGCGCCGGCCGTCCCCGGTCAAATATTCTTGTTCCATGCTGAAACCTTCCCCGCGCCAGCTGAAGTTCCTGCTGGGCCTGTTCCCGCCCTACGTCGGTTCCGGGATCCGTCTCAGGCACATAGCCCCGGACGGTTCGCGGGTGGTGACGACGCACCGTCCGCGGAGGATCAACGCGAATCTGGTGGGTACGGCGTTCGGGGGAACCGTCCAGACCATGACGGACGGCTTCTACCTGTACATGGGTCTGGTCCGGCTCGGCGCCAGCTACAACGTGTGGGACGTCGAGTCCCACGTGACCTTTCTCAAACCCGGGCGGGGGACGATCACCGCGGACATGCGTACCGATGACGCCACCTTCGAGCTCATCCGTGAGAAGACCGCGGACGGGTCGAAGTACCTCCACTGGTTCACCACCGACATCACCGACGTGGACGGTGACGTGGTCGCCACCGTGCGCAGCCGCGTGTACTTCAGGCTGAAGCAGAGGTACCGGACGGGCACTTCCCCGTCCCGACCTGACAGCTGTGGGCAGGGTTCCGGGTGATGTGCTCAGCAGGTTTCATAGCGGCGGGCCCGGCCTGTGACCCCGGCGAAACGGAACGGTCCGGAGGTGACGCGGGGAGTGACCTGGTCTTCGCTGGTGCCGTGGGGTGCCGTGTGCAGTGAACGGTAGGTGGGGATGTCGACCGGTTCGCGGGCATCCAGCAGATTCTCGGAGCGGTGCGGGTTTCGCCGTTCAAGGTAACCGGGTTTCACGATGCCGGTGAGGAACTCGGAGACACATCCCGACCCGTAGCTGAAGATGCCGATGCGGCGTCCTTCCAGCCCGGGGTCGTAGTCGAGCAGGGACACCAGTGCCGAGTACACGGACGCGGTGTAGCTGTTGCCCAGCCTGCGGTTGTACCGGGAGCTGGTCTCCAGACCCGTGTCGCGCCCGTCGGGCTCGTCCCCGGGATTCAGGGCGGTGCTGATCTGTCCGCCGGTGATCTCCCGGAGCCGCTGCTGGGCTTTCTTCGCCATCTTCGTGTACGGCTGGTGGTACAGGATACGGTCGATGTCCTCGACGGATGGTCCGCCGTGGGCCTGCAGGTCGTTCCAGGCGTCCGTGAGGGCGTCAAGGTAGGCGCCCACCGACAGGTGACCGTCGACGACGGCGGTGGTGGAGTCATTGGGACGCCAGAAGTCGTCCACGTCGGTGGTGGAGATGCCGGACGCGGGTTCGATCTCCAGGACGGCGGGATCGGCGGAGACCAGGAAGGCGACCGCTCCGGCCCCCTGGGTGGGCTCACCCGGGGAGTCGAGCTCGTAGCGGGCATTGTCACTGGTGATCACCAGTACCCGCTCCTGCGGCGAGCGGGCGACGATGCCCACCGCTGCCTGCAGTGCGGCGGTGCCGCCGTAACAGGCCTGCTTCATCTCGACGACACGGATGTTCGACGGCAGTCCGAGCAGGTCGAGCACCGCCACTCCGGCGGCCTTGGACTGGTCGACACCGCTTTCGGTGGCGAAGAGGAGCGTGCGCAGCCCCTCGGTTCCGTTGCGTTCCAGCAGGGGCTTCGCCGCAGCGGCGCCCATGGTGACGATGTCCTCGTCCGGGGCGAGGACGCTCATCTGGGACTGGCCCAGGCCGAGGATGTACTTCCCCGGGGCGACACCGGTGGACTCCGCCAGTTCTGCCAGATCGACGACGTGGTGGCCGGTCGCCATCTCCAGGTCGTGGATGCCGATTGCAGTCATTGATTCCTCGTCTCTCTCGGTGGGCTCTCGGTGAGCTTTTTCTCGGTGAAGTTCTTTCTACCCGGCGCGGCAGGGCAGGCGCGAATGCTCCGGGCGGTGCGGGGTGTCAACGTTCCATGCGCAGGTGGGTCGACATCAGTTCACCGGGATTGGTCTGGGCGGCGAGCAGGGACAGTTCCCCGCACAGCACGGTGGCGGCGATGAGGGAGGCGAGACGCCGTGAGTTCGCCCCGACCTCCCGGTCCTCCCGGCACCCCAGCCGCTCCAGCGCCGCCGTGACATCCGGAAGATGTTTGCCGCTGCCGACAGTTCCGACGATGAGGTTGGGCAGGGTGCAGGAGAAGTAGAGCCCCTCCGGCCGGGTTTCTGCGTAGGTGACGCCCTGCGACCCTTCGACAATGTTCGCGGCGTCCTGCCCGGTCGCCAGGTAGAAGCCGAGGAGCATGTTCGCGTAGTGCGCGTTCGCGGAGCGGAGTGCCCCGGCGATGGTGGATCCGACCAGGTCCTTGCGGACGACCAGGTCGGTCAGGGAGGACGCCGTGGTCCGCAACCGTCTCTCCACGACCTCGTGGGGCAGCAGGATGTCGGCGACGACATTCCTGCCACGTCCGAGAATGCCGTTGACGGCCGTGGCCTTCTTGTCACTGCAGTAGTTTCCCGACACTGATCCGTAGGACAGGCCGAGGTCCCAGGACAGGATGCGTTCCATGAGGGCGTCGGCGGCCTTGGTGACCATGTTGTGTCCGGAGGCGTCCCCGGGGTTGAGTTCGAACCGGACGAAGAGCAGGTTACCGACGACCTCGTTGTGCAGGTCGACCAGACGACCGTGACTGGTGGTCGTGGAAACCACCTGCTGCAGTTCGGGGAGTCTGTCGGAGACGGTACGTGAGGCGGCGACGGCGACGACGCTGTTGTCCGCGGTGAACAGGACGGAACGGGTCATGCACTCCGAGACCACGGTCGTCCGGATGCCCCCCGGTATCTCGCGGGAGATGCTCGCACCCCGTCCCACGGAAGGCCACAACGGGGTCTCGAAGGTCGCCAGCGGGACCTCGACCTCCTCGTGTCCTGCCTCTGTGGGGAAGGCGTCACCGCTGATGCGCAGCGGACCCACCCACTGGGTGGGGACAGCGGTCGTGGTCGGCTCAGGTCTGTTCAAGGCACGCCTTTCTGCGCCTGACTGTGCAGGGCTGGGATCTACTTCACAGTAGGTTACCTTCCGGCACGACCCGCACGGCGGGGTTCCCCGCCGGGGAGACGACTGAATGTCCCGGCACCTGCGCTGAGCTGTGACTCTCGAGTTCCAGCAGGGCGCTTTTCACGTCCTGTCCTCCCCGGTAGCCGCCGGTGCCGCCGTCACTGCGCACCACTCGGTGGCACGGGACGATGACCGGCAGAGGATTGGTGGCGCACGCCGTCCCCACGGCGCGGACCGCCCCCGGGCTTCCGGCCGCCTCAGCGGTCTCCCGGTAGCTGCGGGTCATGCCGTAGCGGATCTGCAGCAGACTCCGTTGGACTTTCTGACGGAAGGAACCCGACCTGCCTGACCGTGGTGCGGACAGGGTGAAGTCCAGGGGAAGGTCGAACACCTGCCTGGATCCCACGAAGTACTCGTCGAGCCGGGTGGCCGCGACGTCAGTGATGTCACCTGGTGTGGATGGGACCCGGGGGCCGAAGTGGTGTTCCAGGGTGTGCAGGACTGTGTCGAAGTCCTCGAGTTCGAAGGCGACCCGGACCAGTCCTGCCGGCGTGGCGGCGAGCAGCAGTCTTCCGACGGGCGTTTCAACTGTGCGGGAGGAGAATCCGGGCATGCTGTCGGCGGTGGTGGCGTCCGGTCGTCGGGTCACGGGCAATCTCCTGTTCAGTCGTCACCCGGGCCGTATCCGCAGGGCACCCCGTCGGACACGGAGATGTCACGGCCTGTCTCTTATATTAACATTCATGTGGATAATAGAGAGGAACAGGCTGGAGAAGAGGATCGCGCGGGAGAGCGGGAGAGCACACGGCGGCAATCCGGCCGCTGTCAACCTGCCGCGGCGGCCGCATCTGCTGGCGGCGCCTCCGGTCGGTGACCGGCCCGGCCCCGGCTCTCCTACCGCGGGTTGTCCTCGACGAGACGGGCGAACCTCTCGACGTAGTCGCGCAGGAAGGCGACAGTCTTCTCGACGGTGATCTTCCCGGACTCGTCGAACAGGGTCGGGGACTGACCGAGGAACACCTCGGGCTGTCCGGGAAGCGGCATGTCGAAGTAGGACAGGGCCAGCCGCAGGTTCTTCTGGGAACTGTATCCGCCCATACGTCCCACCGAGTGGCTGATGATTCCTGCGGGGAGCTTCTTCCAGGCCACGTCGCTGTTCGGCTTGGAGCCGATGTCGACGGCGTTCTTGAGACAGGCGGGGATCGTACGGTTGTTCTCCGGTGTCACGAACAGGACGCCGTCAGAGGACTTGATCGTGTTCCGGAACTCCACGTACTCCGCGGGAGTCGGCTTGTCGGTGACAGTGGGGTCGTCGTAGTCGAAGTCGTAGAGCGGCAGATCACGGATTTCCACGATGTGGGCGTCAAAGCTGTCGGGGAACAGTCCGATCGCCTCCTCCGCGATCTTCCGGGCGTACGAACCCCGCCGCAGGCTTCCGACGATGACGGAGATGTTTTTGGCCATGATTGGTCGTTCCTCTCTGGATGAATTCTTGTCGGTGCGTTTCAGGGCCGCATCCGGATCCGGCGACCCCTGCAGCGGAGTCTGTCAGTCCCTTGTGGTGCGGCCACGGCACTGCCAGAGAGTATACGTCACTACGAACTTAGCAACTACGTACTGACGAACATTGGTGGGCTGGTGCGGTCCCGTGAGACGTGCGGGAACGGAACCACTTCAGCTGTCGGCGTGCGAGACGTAGATCCTGTCTGTCGCCTGTCCGCCCAGCGACACGGTGCCCGGCAGGTCGTCCACCTGCACCTCGACCGTGTCGGAGAAGGGTGCGGTGTCCCCGACATGCAGAACGGTGCCGACCGTGATCCCCTTCTCCGCGAGAAACTGCAGGAGTGAGGGATCCTCGTCGGAGATTCTCTCTACGGTGAGGGTCTCGCCCGGGGTTGCGCCGGTCAACCTGGCTGCACGGGGAATCTCCACGGTTCCCCTGGTGTCCGGGATCGGGTCCCCGTGGGGGTCGCGGGTGGGGGACCCCAGGTACCGGTCGATCTTGTCGACAAGGAAGTCGGAGACCGCGTGCTCGAGATTCTCTGCCTCGTTGTGGACCTGGTCCCAGGTGCAGTCGAGGACCTCCACGAGAAAAGTCTCGATGAGGCGGTGGCGTCGAACCATCTCCAGGGCATGTGTGCGACCGCAGTCGGTGAGCTCGACCGCGCCGTACGGGTCGTGGGTGAGGAACCCCTGCTCGGTGAGTCTGCGGACGGCGTCGGAGACGGACGACAGTCGGAGTCCGGTCTTTCTGGCGATGAGCGTCGGAGTCACCGGGTCGGTCGACCACTCGGACAGCCCCCAGATCACCTTCAGATAGTCCTGGGTACTCCGTGAAAGATCAGAGACTGACATGGGCCCAGGCTAGTACGGACGAGGGTCGCTGCGCCGGCGGTACGGCCCTGAACGGGCACAGCCCCGTGGAGGTGGTCGCCGGGTTCCCGGGCGTCGGGGAGAGGTCGGCCGGAGGCGTCTGGGTGGGGTCGGGGAGGGTCCGGGGCGGGTGCTAGCCTCAGACGTCGATGACCAACCCACGTGCAGCAGCCGCCTACCTCAGGGCGTCCGAAGCTTTCCGGAATCCCACGCTTGACCTGCTGCACGGCAGGTTCGCCCCTTTCGTGGTGACCGCGTTGTCCCTTGTCTTCACCCCGGACCGGCCCGCCGTCACGGTCACTGACGCCCATGTGGAGGTCGGCGACATCGCCCGCGAACTCCGTGACAGCGGCTTCGAGGGTGTTCCGGCGGGGAACGGCCGTGAGATCTGCCGGTACTGGGTCCGGGTGGGGTGGATCGTCCCCCGGATCCGGCACGCAGGATCCGGCACGGTGGCCGCCGCACCTGCGGGTGCAGGCGGGGTCCACGGCACCGGAGGTGGCCGTGAAGTGCCGTACACGCTGACGACGCCGGGTTCCGGACAGTCGGGCCGGATCGCGGCAGCAGCCGACGCCTCTGAGGGCGTCGAGGAGTACCGGTTGTCCGCCCAGGCGGTCGGAGCCCTGGAGATCGCCGGCAGGGCAGGAGGGGGCAGGGCCCGGGTGACGCGTTCCCGGGTACGGACCCTGCTTGACTCTGTCGAACGGCTGGTGGCAGACGCAGAGACCGACCCGCAGAAACGCATCGGGAACCTCCGACGGCAGCGCGACCAGATCGACGCCGAGATCAAGGCTCTACGCGAGGGTGGCGGGGACCCGGTGGACGACGAACAGCTCCTCGAGGAGGTGGAGAATGTCCTGCACCAGGCACGGGAACTGCCCGCAGATTTCGTCCGGGTCGCCGAGTCCATCACGGCGATGCAGCGTGACGTCGTCACCGACCTGCGAAGGGATGTCAGGCCCACTGGGGAGGTCCTGCGCGGTTACCTTCACCGGGGGCAGCATGTCATGGAGGGCACGCCTGAGGGCCGTGCCTTCGCCGGGGCGCTGAAACTCATCGGTGACCCTGAGCAGATCGACCTGCTCACTGACCAGCTGCATTCCCTGCTCTCCGCCCCTTTCGCCCGTGCCCTGAGCCCGGAGCAGCGTCGGGATCTCGCTGCTATGGCGGGCCGTGTGGAGCAGGGTGTCTCCGAGGTGCTCGCCGCCCAGCGTCAGGCGTCGCACGTCATCACCGCCCAGGTCCGTGTCCACGACCCTCTGCGTGACAGGGAGGTCGACGATCTGCTGCGCAGTGTCATGTCCGGTCTCCAGTCGTGGATGCGGGATGACCCCTCCGCCGGAGGTCACGTCGATCCTCTGCGGCGTTTCCCGGCCACGGCGGTGGGGAATCTTCGGCGGACTCTCGGTGACCCGGGTCCGTCGGCAGGTCCTGCCCCGCTGCGCAGCGCGGAGGATGTCCCGGACCTGGACGCGGATTCGGTGGCGGAGGACGCCAGGGCGTGGGGCGGGCCGCGGTACGACGAGCTGGAGGAGACCGTCTCCGGGCTGGGCAGGGACGGTGAGACGCATTTCGACCTGGCTTCACTGTTCTCCGGGTGGCCGGGGGACGCCCGGCGTCCCGTCGATCTTCTCGGCCTGCTGGAGATCGCCCACCGCAACGGCATGGTCGAGACCGGCGAGGTCAGCGTCGTCGAGGCGCGGCGCCCGGACGGGACGGTCCGACGTTTCGCCTTCGGTGGCGTCACCGGGTCGACGTCCCCGGAAGAGCAGGAGAGCCCTGACCGGAATCAGGACCGAAATCAGGACCGGAATCAGGACCCGAAACAGGAAGGCCAGCACCAGTGAGTGAACCCAGCGGTCCCTTTGTCCCGCAGGTACCCGTCGAGGAGTACGTGGAGGAGTGTTTCGCCGGCGACCGTGGCGTCCTCGACCCCGAGGTCCGCCGCGTCCTCGTGCGCGTCCTTCAGCGCCGGTTCCTGCTCGCCGAGCGACACCGGGAGGACTGGCGCGTCCTCGTCGACAACCGCGGGATCATCGAGTCCCGGCTCCACGACCTCTTCGTCCGGTTGGTGGTGGACACGGACCGGGGCGTGGCCTACAAGGAACAGGTGCGTCCTGACGACTGTGTCGCCACCGATGTTCCCATCCTGCTCCGCGATGAGGCGTACACGCGCACTGAAACTCTTGTCCTGGTGTACCTGCGCACCGTCTGGCAGCGCGAGTCCACCGCGGGCGAGACCGCGGCGCGTGTCGACGTCGAGGAGGTCGAACAGACCGTTCTGACGTACTTCACCGACGGTGACGGCGACATCGCCCGCCGTCAGCGGTCGGTGCGCAAGGCCCTGGAGCGCCTGCGCCAGGAGGGGCTCGTCGACGAGGAGTCCGAGGGGCGCTACCGCGTCAGCCCGCTCGTGGAGATCGTGCTCAGCGCAGAGAAACTGCGCGAACTGGATGACTGGCTGAAGAGCCGGAACGGAGCCGCACAATGACCGCAACGACAGGACCGTCCATGCTCGACACCCTGTTCGGCCTCATCCCGGCGGAGTCCCGGGGCCAGCAGTGGCTCGCCGAAGACCTCCAGGTGGTCAACTGGGGAGGATACGACGGGGCCCACCGGAT
This sequence comes from Corynebacterium provencense, assembly GCA_900049755.1. Lineage (GTDB taxonomy): Bacteria > Actinomycetota > Actinomycetes > Mycobacteriales > Mycobacteriaceae > Corynebacterium > Corynebacterium neomassiliense. Next base: position 386,315 of record LT160592.1, on the reverse strand, counting down.
ACGGTTCGCCTCCACGGCGACGTTGCTCTGCGGTGGCTCAGGTTCGGGGAAGTCGACCCTGATGGACGCCTACATCGCACTGATGATGCCCCACACCACGCCGTTCAACGGGGCGTCGAACGGTGGCGTCACCGGGCGTCCCCGCGGTGGTGACCAGCGCAACATCCTGTCCTACGGGAGGGGCAAGCTCGACGAGTCCAGGACCGGTGAGGGCACCCGGGTCCGGGTGCTCCGGGGCGACGGTGCCGACACCTGGACAGCGGTGGCGGTGACCTGGGTCGACAATGCGGCGGCATCCGGGGCAGGGGAGAGGTTCACGGCGGTGCGGGCCTGGTACATCCCGGCGTCCGCGCGTCTTGTCGAGGACACGGTGAAGGTCAGGGGGGTGACCCGGGGACCTTTCGACCTGGCGGATCTTGAGCAGGCCGCCTCACACCGGTTCGGCGACCACGCGGTGAGGGCCACCGGTCTGGAGACGACGGCCACCGACCGTGAGTTCCTCGCCCGCGTGCAGTCGGTGCTGGGGATCGGGGCGGCAGGAGCCGGGTCGAAGGCGATGAACCTGCTGGCACGGATCCAGGCCGGTCAGCAGATCACCACCGTCGACGAGCTCTACAAGCGGATGGTTCTCGAGGAGCCGGAGACGATGGCGACCGCGGACGCCGTCGTCGAGCACTTCGACGAGCTCGAGGGCACGCGTATGCGCATGGTGAACGCCCGCCGGCAGGTCAGGGCGCTGGAACCGGTGAGGGAGGCGGGAAGGAAGATCGCGGACGCCGCGGAGAGGCTCCGCCTCATCGAGTCGGTGGGCAGGTTCCGGGACCCCTCTTCACCGGCTTCGCAGTGGTTGTCGCGTCGGCGACTGGAACTGCTGCACTCGGCGGAGGAGTCGCTGCGCAGCCGGGTCGTGGAGGCCGAGGCTGCCGCGGCCGCCGGCGAGGCGTCGGTGGATGCGGCGGAGTCCGAACGCGACGGTCTCGTCGAGGTTCTGCGCAGTTCGGGAGGCGACCGGCTCGATTCGGCGCAGCGGGAGCTCCTGGCGGCGCAACGTCGCCTCGTCGAGGTCCGTCGCACCAGGGAACGGGTCTCGGGCCCCGGCCCTGACGGTGTTCTCGACGGAGTCACCGATGCCGGGTCGTTCGCGCGGCTGGTTGCCCGTGCCAGGTCGGTCCTGGAGGATTCCGGGCACAAGACCGCCGCCCGTGCGGAGTACGCGGAGGCCCGCGCATCGGCGACGGCCCTGGCGGACCGGCTCCGTGATCTTGAGGCGGAACACCGGGCGGCCCTGCAGAGTGCGGACAGTATTCCGGCGGAACTGCACGAGGCCCGTGCCGTTCTGGCCGAGGCGGCCGGTGCCGATGTCGCGGACCTGCCTTTCGTCGGTGAGCTGGTGGAGGTGAAGGCGGAGTTCGAGCCCTGGAGGGAGGCGTTCAACCTGGCGCTCGGCGGTTTCGCCACGACGATGCTCATCGACGGGTCGCAGCTGGACAGTTTCCGTACCGCCGTCAACGGTGTCCGGACGCGCGTGCGGGTGCGTTTCGAGGGGGCGCGGCCGGGGATGACACCGCGTACCTGTGATCCCGGGGCACTGCCGGGGCGCCTGGACTACCGTGGCGGCCGGTTCACCGGTTGGCTGCAGGACCGCCTCGAGCGCAGTTTCGGTTTCGTGTGCGTGGACGACCCCGGCCGGCTCGGTGAGTACGGTGCCGCGCTGACGGTCACCGGTCAGTTGTCCCGGTCCGGCGGTGGTGCCCACGGTGGCCACGGGCGCCGAAACGTGTTGGGCTTCTCGGGTCAGGGCCGCGCCGGGGAACTGGCGCAGCAGGTCGCGGCGGTGCGCGGTGAACTGGAGGACGCCGCGGACCGGGTCCGTACGGCGGAGGAGGCGTTGGACGCTGTTGACGCAGGGGTGGACGCCTACCGCCGTGTCGTCGACCTGACCTGGGAGCAGCTCGACGTCGCCGCCGCGCAGGCGGAGGTGGACCGTTGGCAGGGGATTGTCACGGGCATCGCCGGGGGGAGTCCCGAGATCGCGGCGCTGCAGGAGAGGATCGCCGAACTGAAGTCCCGCACGGCGGAGCTTCGGGAGGAGACGGGCCGTGCCCGTGGTGAGTACCGTCGACTGCTCGACCGGTGGGACCGGGTGAACGGGGAGATCGACCGTGCGGAGGAGGAGCTGGCGGCTGCGGATGACGCCGGGGACGGATCTGATGAACCGGCGGTGGTGCGCGGGGTGCGGGGGACGGGTCGGGGCCTCACCACCGGGCAGGACAGGTGGCTGAGTGACCGCTTCGCGGCGGTGGTCCCCGGTGTGACTGACGGACGGGATGCCGGGGAGGGAGCAGAAGGTCCGGGGTCGGACCCGGAGTCCCGGCTGGCGGGCTTCGATGCGGCGGCGGAGGTGGCGTCGCGGATCCTCGAGGAGGACCGGGACGCCGCCGGGGCGACACTCTCCGAGCAACGGGCCCTGCTGCGGCGCACGATGGAGTCTTTCCTGGACAACTGGCCGAATCCGTCGCTACGGGCGGATCCGGACAGTTCGCTGAAGGACTTCGAGCGGCTCCTGGATGACCTGGAGTCCAGTGGCCTCCACACGCTCGAGGCGGAGTGGAAGCAGAGTCTGCTGACGTTGTCGGGCAATGACCTGACCAACCTGGACTCGACTCTGGGACGGGCCCTCCGTGAGATCCGGGAGCGGATCGAACCGGTCAACCGCATCATGGCTGACCTGCCTTTCTATGATGACGACCACCGTCTGCAGATCACTCTGCGGGAGAACCGTTCCGAGGTCAGGCGTCGTTTCCGCAGGGAGCTGCGGGAGGTCCGTGGACTGGTCGGGGACGCCCGGACCGACGGTGACAGGGAGCAGGTCTATCCCCGTGTGGCGCGGCTGATCAACCGGATCCGGCGTTCCTCCCCTGACTTCGCCGACCTGGTCGACGTGCGCAACCATGTCCGGGTCAGTGCCGAGAAGACTGACGCCGTGACCGGGGAGCACGTGGCGCTCTACGACCACATCGGGGAGAAGTCCGGTGGTGAGTCGCAGGAGCTCATCGCCTTCATCGTGGGCGCGGCACTGCGTTACCAGCTGGGGGACGCCGACGCGCCTCGGCCCCGTTATGCGCCGGTGTTCCTCGACGAGGCCCTGATCAAGGCGGACGCCCATTTCACGCGCCGGGCGATCGGTGCCTGGCGTGGACTGGGTTTTCAGCTGGTCATCGGTGCTCCGGTCGACAAGTACAGTGCCATTGAGCCGCACATCGACGCCGAGTACGACATCCTGAAGGACGCCTCGGGGAGGTCGTGGGCGAAGCCGAAGGTGGGGCTTCCCGGGTAGGGGTGGCGTGGGGCCGGGGGAGCCCCTCAAATTGTTCGACTTTTGTCGAACGGTCTGAGATACTGCACTCGCTCAACTGTGCCACAAAAGTCGAACGATTGGAGATCCGGTGAACGACGCCACCCGCCCCCTCTGCCCGGGGACAACCACCACCCGACGGAGGAGGACTGCATGATCGCCGGAATCTGGCCGCTGGTCGCAGCCACCGCCGCACTCGGTATCGACGCCTACGTCCTGGCCGGGGTACTGCCGGAGATCGCAGAATCCCTCAGCACCACAGCATCCGTGGTCGGCCTCGGGGTCACCGCCTTCACCGCCGCCTACGCGCTGGCAGGGCCACTGCTGTCGGAGAGACTCTCCGGAGGCGGGGTGTCCCGGGCCCTGCTTGTCGCACTCGGGGTGTTCAATCTCGGCAACCTCGTCACCGCCGTTGCACCGGGACCTGTCGTGTTCCTGCTGGCGCGTGCGGCAACCGGGGCGGGGGCGGGCATCGTCACGGCGGTGGCCACCGCCACCGCCGGTGCGATGGTGGCACGGGATCAACGTGGCCGGGCGATGGCCGCGGTGACTTTCGGGCTGTCCCTGGGCACCGTCGCCGGAGTGCCGGCCGGCATGCTCATAGGACAGAACTTCGGATGGCGGTGGACCATGGGACTCGTCGTGGCCGTCGGAGTACTCGCCATGGCATCTCTGCTGGCCCGACGCCGGTCACTGCCCCGCGACGCAGGAGCCACGGCAGGCCCGGCCTTCCGTGTGCTGCGGACCGCGCGGGTGCGCGCCGGTACCGTGGCGGCCTTCATGCTGGGAGTGTCCAGTCTGGGCCTGTACACCTACCTGCTGCCGATGGCGGACTCCGCAGGGCTCGGTGGCCTGGGTTTCACTCTCGTCTGGGCCTGGGGCATCGGTGGAGTGGCAGGGTCGGCCCTGGTGGGCAGACTGCTCGACCGGTCAGGTCCGCGACTGCTGCTCGTCCTGCTTCCGGCACTGCTGGCCGCCGGCTTCCTGCTGTTGTGGCTCGTGGCGTCCCCGGTGGTGTGGGTGGGTGCTGCGGTGGTGTGGGGTGCGGCGGGCTGGGCCGGTGTACCGACACTGCAGCAGGCGCTCACCGTCGACAGGCCGGAGAGCGCGATGCAGGTCGTGGCCTTTCAGATGGCTGCCATGTATCTCGGCTCCGCGACGGGTTCCGCCCTCGGCAGCGTGCTGCTCTCCTCGGGAACCGGGGCAGGTGACCTCGCGGCCTGGGCTGTGCTCCCCGCGCTCCTCGCCGTGGTCTTCGCCGGAGCTGTCGCCGTCGACCTGCGCAGGGGACGGGGCCGGGACACTCGAGGCCGGGACACTCGGGGCCGGGACACTGCACCGGCAAGGTAGCATCGGGTCGGTAGCGCAGGAACCCGGGGAACCGGGATGACAGGAGAGGCCGTGTCCCCAGCACGCAGTTACGAGCACCCGGACGCCGCGGACATCACCCTTCCGCGGGTACTCTTCGCGCTCAGCGACCCCCTCCGCCTCGGCATGATCCACCGTCTGGCGGACAACGGTGGTGAGGTCGACAGCCGTGAACTGGGACCCGGACTGCCCAAATCCACCCTCACCCATCACACCCGTCTCCTGCGGGAGTCAGGGCTGACCTGGACCAGGGGAGAGGGAAGGAAATGCCTCATCAGCCTCCGCAGGGGAGACCTGGACGCCAGGTTCCCCGGGTTGCTGGACACCGTCCTGGAAGGATGGCGGCCGGAGTCCGGAGTGTGACGGCCACTGTCCGCACCGAGACCTCCGCCAGGCCCTCCACCACCTCCACCGGCTCTGCATCACGCAGGGGGTCAGCCCGGGTCGGCCCGGGTCGGTCCGGTGCTGCCCGCTGTCCCGGCGTGCCCGGTCGCCCTGGCACTGCAGGTGTCCGCGCGACACCGTCAGGCATGGGGTCATGCTCGGCTGTTCGCCGACGTCCGGACGGGGAGCGGTGACTGCTCCCACCCGCTGACCACGACTTTCCCGAGCGTGTGGTTGCTCTCGACCAGGCGGTGCGCCTCCCGCAGCGTCCCCGCGTTGATCGGGGAGAGGTGGTCGGTGACAGTGGGACGTATCTTCGCGGCGTCCACCAGTTCGGCGACCTTCTCCAACAGCTCGTGCTGGCCGGCCATGTCCGGGGTCTGCTCCAGGGACCGGGTGAACATGAGCTCCCAGTGCCAGGCGACGGACCGGCCCTTCAGTGGCTCCACGTCACGCGGACCGTCATCGATGGCGACGATGTCACCGAAGGGACGCATGATCCTCGCGTACAGCGGGATCTGCCCCTCGGAATGTGCGGTGAACAACCGGTCCACGCCACGGGGAGCGGCAGCGAGGACGGCGTCGGCGAAGGCGTCCTCACCGAGGTGATGGTCGACGACATACTCGGCGCCGAGATCGCGCACCCACCGGTTCCGCTCCGCCCCGGACGCCGTCGCGATTGTCCTGACATGCGGCAGAAGTGCCTCGGCGAGCTGCAGTACCGCAGAGCCCACGCCACCGGTCGCCCCGACCACCAGCAGTGTGCCGGCGCTGTCCGCGGTGAGCCGCAGCCGGTCGAAGAGCACCTCCCACGCGGTGATCATCGTCAGCGGGAGGGACGCCGCCTCCGCCGCGGACACGCTGGCGGGTCGGTGTCCGACGATGCGCTCGTCCACCAGGTGCAGTCGCTGGTCCGTGCCCGGCCGGTCGATCTGGCCGGCGTAGAAGACTGCGTCCCCGGGGGTGAAGAGCGTGACCTCGTCACCGACGGCGACGACCGTGCCCGCGGCGTCATACCCGAGGACACTGAACCCGGCCCTCGGGTCCACCGGCGCGCCGGCACGCTGCTTGACGTCCACCGGGTTGACCGAGACAGCCTCGACGTCGACGAGCAGGTCGTGAGGGCCGGGGGAGGGGACCGGGATCTCGCGCTCGATGAGGCAGTCCGGATCGGTGACGGGCAGGTTGGTGAGATAGCCGACGGCGGTGGTCGTGGTCGGCACGGCAGTCGGCGTGATGTCTGGAGTACCCATGGCGTCCATGGTTCCCGTCCTCCCCCGGTTACCCGCAAGGGTACCTGGTTACCGAAAGGTATCATCACAGTATGAACGCACATTCCGGATCGTCCTGCGACCGTAACAACGTCTACGCGGCGATGTGCCCCTGCCGTGAGATGCTCGACCTGCTGGCGAACAAGTGGAGCGCCCTGATTCTCGGGGCGCTGGAGGAGGGGCCGCTGCGCTTCGGTGAACTGAAGCGGAAGCTGGAGGGGGTGAGTCCCAAGGTCCTGTCCCAGACGCTCAAACGTCTGGAGGAGCAGGACCTGCTCACCCGGACCGTCTACGCCGAGGTCCCCGCCCGCGTCGACTACGAACTCACCGACCTGGGGTACGGGGCGTCGGTCCCGCTGAAGGGACTACGTGACTGGGTGGAGGAGAACGTGGGGTAGCGGCCACCGACCGGACGGTCACCGGTGATCCGGCCGACAGCAGCACCGGCACCGGCACAGAGACAGCCACCGGAACGAGCATGGACAGCACGTGGACGTGGCGGAGGCTTCGGAGGCTTCGGAGGCTTCGGAGGCGGCGGCGGTTCACACTTCCGGGTATATGGTCAGCCCGGCAATCTCGGTGGGCTCGTCCCCGAACCTGCTGACCGTGATCCCGTACAACCCTTCGGGGGCGTCGGCATCGAACCGGATCTCTGCGTCCTGAAGATCCACTGTCGTCCCGCGGACGCCGCAACCGATGAGTGAGGCGAGGGAGGCGGCGTCCTGCTCCGGAGTGGCGCTGCCGACGAGGAGGGCGACCAGCTGAGGCCGGTCCGGGTCGAAGACCACGCCGTTCGCCGCGCGATGTTCGGCACGCATCCGGGCGATGACCTCACGCGGCGGGTTGTAGGCGATGAAGAAGGGCGTGACGTGTGGAACGTCGGTGACGTGGACCTCGGTGAAACCGCCCTGACGGTCCTCGAACCAGACCTCGTCGATGATCACCTCGTGCCCTACGGCGCGGAGACGGTCGATCGTGGCCCGGATGTCGGGGACGTTCACCGCGAAGGTCAGGGGTCCCTCGCCGTCGAGGGCATCGATCGCCGGACGCAGTACCTGCAGGCCGCGGGAGTATTTCGAGGTCTGGACGGCGTCCCAGTCATCGACGGTGGCGAGTTCGACGTAGCGTGCATCGTCGATGCCCCAGGCAGCGTTGCGGAAACCGGGCATGGTCAGGGCGGGGTAGGTGGCGAGTCCTGCGTTGTCGTAGGACGCTGTGGTGGCGTCAAGGTCGGCGACCCAGTGGATGAGGTGGTCGAAGGCGGCGGGTGGCGTCGTCATGGGGGTCTTTGTAGCATGACCGAACCTGCCGGTGAATCCCCCCGAGGTTGAACCCGGGGACGCCGACCCCGTTGAATTACAGGGCGCTGCTGCTGATCCGCCGGTCACCGGCCTGCGCAGCATCCGCGACGCCTGTTGACCCGACCGGTACGCGCACTGGCACCGCTGAAGCTCGAGGGAACACTGACCTCGCACCTCCGGACCACGCCTTCGAGCTCGTGCGCAGTAGATACCCCGGCATCATGCAGGCACCTGACCGGCTGAGAGCGGTACAGCTCAACGCCTGCCTTCAGCGCGTCTTCTCCGCGTAGACAGTGGGGCGCGGGAGATGGACCTGATCATCCAGGGTATCGACGGACAGATCCTCGCTGTCGGGTCGAAGCTCGCGGGTCAGTGTGCGTGCGTTGACCGCTACCGCGTCCGCCGGTGTCTGCAGGCGCGGTGCCTCGGAAATGTGGGCGTCGATGATGTCCCGGACACGGTGGGTCAGGTCATTTACGTGGTTGCGGTGCCGGAGCAGTGCGCTGACCTGGGCATCCTGCCCGTCGCGGCGTGCGCGAACGACGATGTCGCGGGCAAAGGACGATGCCGCCGACGGTCCGGGCCGTTCAGTGACAAGGTGCTGAGCCGGTTCGATGCCGCTGGCGAGGTCGGAACAGGAATGACTGCGACTGCCGCTGACGTCGAGCACGTCCCGGACGACCGTGACCGCGGTGGACTCTGCATCGGGCCGGTCCTGCAGCTGCGCTGCGTGGTCCCCCGGCGCCCGTCAGACAGCCCGGACCCTGCGAGAGTGAAGGTTCCCGAACAGATACTGACGAACGCTCCACCGTACGGATCTCCCGGGGGCGGCCGCAGTCTACTTCTTCTGCAGCTGTCTGAAACCCAGCCAGCCGACGAGGACGATGAGCAGGATCGGCAGCAGCTTGAAGATCACCGCCACAGCACCGGCGAAGGCGGTGACCACCGCCACGACCGCGAGAATCAGGGTGAGGACGCCCAGTCCCACCGACAGGCCCCGTCGGTTCTGGTCCCAGGCCCAGTAGGCCCCGAGGCCGGCGATCGCGCCGAGGATGAGTGTGGTGAGTGAAGTTCCGAACATCGCGTGTTCCTTTCATGCTGTCAGCAGGAGTTCTCCTTGCCGAGCATACGGGCACAGCTAGGATCGGGGACATGACCCGCTCCCCGGAACCCGCAGGCGCCCCGCACACCCCGCTTCCTCAGCCTCCGCTGGCCCTCGTCACGGGCGGGTCCAGCGGTATCGGTGCGGCGGTCGTCGCCGAACTCTCCCGGACCCACCAGGTGATCTCCTGGTCCTCGGCGGACGCCGACCTGTCCGACCCGGACTCGATCGCGGAGGCGTTCGCCGGGCTGCGGGACCCGCGCACCGGGGCAGCACCTGAGCGGTTGGACGCCCTCGTCCATTCGGCGGGACTGTCCTGGGAGGCGACGGTGGAGGACGCCACCTGGCAGGGCTGGGAGAGAATGTTCCGGGTCAACGTCTTCGGTGTCGCCGAGTTGACGAGACTCCTGCTGCCTGCGTTACGCGCGGCCGGCGGAACTGTCGTGGCGGTCAACTCCGGATCAGGCCACCGTTCCGCCCCCGGCATGTCCCAGTACTCCGGTTCGAAGTTCGCGCTGCGTGCGTTCACCGATGCTCTGCGCGAAGAGGAACGGGGGAAAGTGAGGGTGACGTCGGTCCATCCCGGAAGGGTGGACACCCCGATGCAGGTCGCACTCCAGGCCGCCCGCGGGAACACCGCGTATGACGGGGCACGCTATGTGCGTCCGGAATCCGTCGCGGCGGCGGTCAGACTCGCCCTGGACACCACCGACGAGGCCACCGTCGAGGAGATCACCGTCCGTCCGGTACGCCCCTGACGGATTCACCGGTCGGGCTTCTCCGCGACGAAGATCGCCGTGCCGGGGAAGACCCTGCCCCGGGTCGCGGACCACTGACCCCAGGTCGGGGTCCCTTCCCGCCACTCGGGTTCGAGAAGGTCGACCAGCCGCAGCCCGGCCCCGGTGAAGGCGCGTACCCAGTCACCCGTGGTGTGGTGGTACTCCGCGTAGCGCAGCACACCCGGATCGTCCGGGTCGTCGCGCTCCCACTCCAGGTAGGCGTCCTGGAAGTAGGGGATGGATGCGGTGAGTTCGTCGGGGTCATCGGGGAAGATCCACGCGGTCGGATGGTTGGTGGCGATGACTGCCCGGCCGCAGGGGCGCAGGACCCGGGCGAGCTCGCGTACGGCCACTCCGAGGTCGGGTAGGAACGGGTAACCGCCGAAGGAGGAGAAGACCACGTCGGCGCAGCTGTCCGCCAGGGGAAGACAGGAGGCGTCCGCCTGCACAGGATGAAGACCCGGGGTGCGGGGTATCCGCGACAGCATCCCCCGGGAAATGTCCAGGGCGATGACCCGGGCCTGACGGTGAAGGGCGACCCAGGCGCCGCACGGCGCGGAGCCGCATCCGATCTCGACGACCGTCCGGCCCCGGAGGTCGTCAGGTCCGCCCAGAAGGTGCGCCTCGTCCTCGGTGAGCCGCTCGGGACACCAGTGGAAGGTGGCCAGGTATTCTGTGTGGTCCTCGTGGTACCGGCGGGCGTCCCGGTCCCAGAATCTGCGCTGTACCGCGCCCGGGCCGGGGGAGTCCTGTACGCCCGACACCACCCTGTCCCTACCTGGTTCCGTTTCTCCTGTCACCCGGTGTCCTGTCACCCGGCAGAGTCTACGGCTACCTGAGTATCCCGGTCTTCTTGCCCACGGACAGCAGGGTGCTCATCACCGCGGCGTAGGGGCGGGGGGTGAGGAACTTCGGCCCACGGATGGGGATCACCCGCTGTTCGGTGATGTTCTGGTTCTCCGTGTACTTCAGCATCCCGTACCGGCCCTGACGGCGTCCCTGCCCGGACTCCCTGGTCCCCCCCATCTCCCCGTCGACGGAGGCGAAGGCCGCAGCGTAGCTGTCGTTGACGTTCACCGTGCCGGAGTAGAGCCGGGACGCGACCTCGTTGGCCTCCTCCGACGGGCCCCACACCGCCGCATTCAACCCGTAGTCGGTGTCATTGGCCTTGTCGACGGCCTCGGAATGCGAGGAGACCCTCTCGACGTAGACGACAGGGCCGAACACCTCCTCGCGTTTGAGCATGACATCGTCGGAGACGTCGGTGAGGACGGTGGGCTCGTAGAAATAGGGGCCCAGATCCGGCCGCGCCCGGCCGCCTGTCACGACCGTCGCCCCCTTGTCCACGGCGTCGTCGACGTACTTCTGGACCGTCGCTATCTGGGACGCCCCGGACAGGGAACCCATCGTCACCGACCAGTCGAACCCTGCCCCCATCTTCAGGGAGGACGTCGCCCGGGCGAACTTCTCCACGAACTCGTCGTAGACGCGGGTGTGGGCGTAGATCCGCTCGATGGACACGCAGAGCTGACCCGAGTTCGCGAAACACCCCGTGACCACTCCGTCGACGATCTTGTCGACCTCTGCGTGCTCGGTGACGATCAGGGGGTTCTTTCCCCCCAGTTCCGCCGAATACCCGATGAGACGACGGCCGGCGATCTCGCCCAGGTGCTTGCCCGTGGCCGTCGACCCGGTGAACATGAGGTAGTCGCAGGTTTCCGCGATGGCGTTGCCGACCACGCGTCCCGGTCCGGTCACCAGCTGCACGACATTCCGGGGCAGCCCGGCCTCGAACAGGAGGCTGAACGCGAGGAGCGAGGTGAACGGGGTGGCGGAGTCCGGCTTCGCCACCAGGGCGTTGCCCGCCGCGATACCGGGGAGAGAGTCCGAGATCCCCAGGGTCAGCGGGTAGTTCCACGGTGCGATCTGACCGATGACACCCTTGGGCAGGTGGTGTTCGGTGGAGCGAGTGAAGAACGGGATCACCCCTCTGCGGCGGGTGGGCCGGAGGATCTTCCCGACCTGGTGGCCGTAGTACCGGGCGGTCATCGCGGTGTGCATCAGCTCCTCGTAGGCGGAGTCCCGGCTCTTGCCGGTCTCAAGCTGCACCATGTCCATGATGAGCTCGCGGTGTCTGAGAACCAGGTCGTGGAACCTGAGCAGGATCTTCCCCCGTTCCCGGTAGGAGGTGCGCGCCCAGATGGGCTGGGCGACCCTGGCACGCCGGAATGCCTCGTCGACCTCCCCGGCGGTGCCACGGCCGACCCAGCCGACGGTCTCGCCGGTGAACGGTCCCTCGATCTCCAGCCTGTCCCCGGAGTCCAGGTTGCCGGTGACGGCGTTGACCGTGAGGCCGCGGAGTTCTGCGGCGAAGTCTTCGGGGATGGCGCCGTAGGGGAGTCGCTTGATGATCATGTTCGGAACACTATATTAGTTGCCTGAGGTCCGTCGCCGGTTTCGGGAACACTGCAGGGCTCCTGCCCGTTGCTACAATAGGCACAGAGAAAAACCGTGTTCACCTCCGTTGCCGGGGGCACATCCCCGGGAGGCGCCGACGGCGTCCAGAAAGGCACAGACAGTGAAAAGCTCCAACCCGTTCATGAATTCGCTGACCAAAGCTACGGCAGAGTCCCAGAGGTCGCAGGCCATGGCCTACCAGCAGGCCGGCTATGCGCCCTCCGGTGCGGCGGGTAACCCGTACGCCACCGGCGCCCCTGCGGCAGACCCGCAGGGGTACCGTCGCTCCCCGAACTACGGTGTACCCGGTGCCGCGTCAGACCGGCCGATGACCGTCGACGACGTCGTCACCAAGACCGGGATCACTCTCGCGGTGATCGTGGTCTTCGCGGCAGTCACCCTCGTGGTCGGCGCATCCAACCCGGGACTGGCCATGGGCCTGACCTTGGTCGGTGCGATCGGCGGTTTCATCGCGGTGCTGGTCTCCTCCTTCGGCCGGAAGTACGATTCCCCGGTCGTCACCCTCATCTACGCCGCGTTCGAAGGACTGTTCGTCGGTGGATTCAGCTGGCTTCTCTCCGGGATGGCGATCGGTAACTCGAATGCCGGAGCCATGATCTTCCAGGCGATCCTCGGCACCGTCGGCGTCTTCGTCGGTATGCTCGTCGTCTACAAGACCGGTGCGATCCGGGTCACCCCGAAGTTCAACCGGATCATGATCAGCGCGCTCATCGGCGTGTGCGTCCTCGCCCTCGGCAACCTCGTCTTCGCGCTCTTCTCCGACGGTGCCGGCCCGCTGCGTGACGGTGGCCCGATCGCCTGGATCTTCTCCCTGGTCTGCATCGGTCTGGCCGCGATGAGCTTCCTTTCCGACTTCGACAACGCCGACCAGCTGATCCGCGCCGGTGCACCCTCCAAGATGGCCTGGGGTGTGGCCCTCGGTCTCGCGGTCACCCTGGTCTGGCTCTACACCGAGATCCTCCGCATCCTGTCGTACCTTAACAACGACTGACCTCCGGACACGTCCCCGGGTACCGGGGGCGGTCGGTGACGGAAAACCCCCGCCCGGAACACTCCGGCGGGGGTTTTCGTCGTCCGTTTCCGGTGCCTGTCCACGTCCGTCAGGGCCTGCGACCCTGACCTGTGTCAGGTCTCCCGGACGGGCAGGTCACTGCTCGGCGCGGGGCACGTCCCGGTTCGGGTCGTAGGGTTCGGCGGTCACGAGAGTCACCGAAACCTTGTTACCGTTGGGGGTGGTGTACTCGCGGGTCTCGCCCTCCCTGGCACCGACGAGTGCGGCGCCCAGGGGAGCATCGGTCGAGTAGGTCTCCAGGTCGGGGTTGGAGGACTCGAGACCGCGGGTGCCGATGAGGAAGGTCTCCTTGTCGTCCTCGTCCCCGTCGTAGTAGACGTGCACGACGGAGCCGACGAGAGCCACACCGGACTCCTGGGGTGCCTCACCGATCGTGGCGCTGTCGAGAAGCTCCTCGAGGTAGGCGATGCGGGCCTCTTCCTGACCCTGCTGTTCGCGGGCGGCGTGGTAGCCGCCGTTCTCCTTGAGGTCGCCCTCTTCGCGGCGTTCGTTGATCTCGGCCGCCAGTGCCGGGCGGTTCGCCTTGAGGGCCGCCAGCTCGTCGTTGAGCCGGTCGTAGGATTCCTGGGTCAGCCAGGTCGTCTGGTTGTCGGCCATGTCCGGTCGAGTCCTCCTGCAGTTAGACCGTGGACGTGACAGGGTGCCGCCACGTCAGTTGTTCGCCGCACAGTCTAGCACCGCACCGGGGGCCGTCAGTCCCGGGTCGAGGTGCTGTCGTCGAGGTAGGAGGGGAAGACGGTCGAACATCCGTAGACGTTGGCGGCGACGGCCTTCGCCCGGGTGTGGATCTTCACCGACAGACGGCCGGTGGCGTCCCCGCCGGCGGCGAGCACCGCCTCACGGCGGCCGACCTCCGCCTTGTCGTAGTCGAGGGCGGTGACGATGCAGTACGCGGGCATCGAGGCGTCGTCCCGGGTGATGTCGAGGGTCATCATGATCGACTCGTCGGTGTTGTCCGAGAACCCGGCGACGGTGGCGGAGACATCGGCGTCGGTGCTGTTACGCCACTGGTTCCAGATGAAGACGCCGGCGGCGATGAGAACGGCCACGATTCCGATGACGATGAACTTCCCGCTGACACCGGAGCCGGTGCGGGAGTCGCGGGAACCGTAGGACGCCTTGCTCTGGGCACTCATGAGCTCCATAGTATTGCCAGAGGCACTGTTCCGGGCAATCGCGTCGCGGCGTGGACGGGGAGCGGACAGGGAGTCGACAGGGAAGAGGCGCCGGTGTCCCTCCGGACTCCGGTTGGACGGTGCAGCCCCCGGGGTTGTTGAATGGTCGGTTATGAGCCCATCGTTGTCGCCGAACACCTCCGCCGCCGGGCACGCGGGTCTCCGCCTGCTGGCCGTCCACGCCCACCCGGACGACGAGTCCAGCAAAGGCGCGGCGACCATGGCCCGCTACGCGGACGAGGGTGTCAGGGTGAAGGTACTGACCTGCACCGGGGGTGAGCGGGGCAGCATACTCAACCCGCGGATGGACAGGTCGGGTGTGGTCGAGCACATGCACGAGATCAGGATCAGCGAGATGGCCCGCGCCGCGGAGATCCTCGGGGTCGAGCACGAATGGCTCGGCTACGTCGATTCCGGACTGCCTGAGGGTGATCCCCTGCCACCCCTGCCCGAGGGGTGCTTCGCCCTCGCCGACACCGAAGAGGTGACCGCCAAGGTCGTCGCCGTGTACCGGAGATTCCGCCCCCACGTGCTGGTCACCTATGACGAGAACGGCGGCTACCCTCATCCCGACCACATCAAGACCCACGCTGTGAGCGTGCGGGCCTGGGAACTGTCCGGGGACCCGGACTACCGTCCTGACCTCGGAGAACCGTGGACGGTCCAGAAGATGTACTACACGCACGGGTTCATCAGACGACGTTTCGAGCTGCTGGCCAGGGCGGAGGAGGAGCAGGGGAATCTCACCGCGGCGTCCGCCCTGGAGAGGTGGAACGACGTGCCGGACATCATGCCCCGGGTCACGACCCGCATCGACTGCGCCCCCTGGTTCAGCCGCAGGGACGCCGCCCTCCGGGCCCACGCCACCCAGATCGACCCGGAGGGCCCGTTCTTCGCGGTGTCCACGGAACTGCAGGAGCGGGTGTGGCCGACGGAGGAGTTCGAACTGGCGGACTCGCGGGTGCCGACCACTCTGCCGGAGAACGATCTGTTCACCGGAGTGATCCCCGACTAGGGGTACCGGGGTTCCTTGACTACTGTTGAACCCATGATGCAGGATCTCGCCGCCATGACCCTCCCGGTCCGTTCCCTCGGCTACACCGTCCTCGCCCAGGCCGAGAAGACCGGTCCCCAGGGGCCGGACTTCGGGAAGGCGTCCCCGGTGGGGCTGCTGGTCATCGTGGCGCTGCTCGTGGCCATCCTCTCCATCGGGGTGCTGTTCAACCGTCGGATGAAGGCGATGACCCGACGCCGTGAGTACGCGGAGAAGCACGGCATGGACCCCTTCGACGTCGACGGGATCGATGCGGCCATGGCGGCGGAGGAGGGACTGACCGAGGCTGAGGTCGAGGACCAGGCCTGGCCGACCGCGGAACCGCAGGAGCTCGCCGCACAGTACGGGGGAGACGGCACAGCGGAGTCCGGGGCGTCCTCCGGGTCTTCGTCCGCGGCGGGGGAGCAGCAGGGGAAAGGTGACGCCGAGGCCCGGGGCGGCCGCCGGTGATCCTGCACCGGCTCTACGAACGGCGTCTGGTCAGGCTTCTGCGTGGCCGGCCGCGGCCCTCGCATGTTGCCGTGATGTGCGACGGCAACCGCCGCTGGGCGCGTGAGAACGGGTTCACCGACGTCACCCACGGCCACCGTGTGGGAGCCCGGAAGATCGTCGAGGTCCTTGGCTGGTGCGAGGAACAGGGCATCGACACAGTCACCGTGTACCTTCTGAGCACCGAGAATCTCGGCCGGAGTGCCGATGAACTCGAACTGCTGATGGAGATCATCGGTGACGTCGCCGAGGAGATCGCCTCGGCGAAGGGCTCCTTCCGGGTGCACGTGCTCGGCAGGGTGGAACTGCTCTCACCGGGTCTGCGCCGCCGTCTCGCCGAGGCGGAGTCTGCCACCGCCGACCACGACGGTGTCCGGGTGAACATCGCCGTCGGGTACGGAGGACGCCAGGAGGTGGTGGACGCCGTCCGTGAACTGGTCCGGGATCTGGGACGCCGTGGCGTCCCGGTGGAGGAAATCCCGGACCACATCACGGTGGAGTCGGTCACCGGTCACCTGTACACCTCAGGCCAGCCCGACCCCGATCTCGTGATCCGCACCTCGGGGGAACAGCGGCTGTCCGGCTTCCTGCTGTGGCAGTCGGCCTACTCGGAGATCTGGTTCACCGAGACCTACTGGCCGGCGTTCCGCCGGATCGATTTCCTGCGCGCCCTGCGGGACTACTCCACCAGGCAACGGCGCTTCGGGAAGTAGGTTCGGGACTCCGGGCGGACAGCCTGAAGACCCGGGCTGCCCGGGGCCCGATTCCCCCGGTGGTCAGATCTTGCGCATGCGGACCGTCTCCACGAGGTGGTCAGGACCCTTGCACAGCACAAGTGATGCACGGATGCGGGTGGGGAGGATGTTCTCCACCAGGTTGGGGAGGTTCGTCGTCTGCCAGATCTCGCGGGCCACGATCCTGGCGTCGTCGTCGGAGAGGCTCGCATAGTAGTGGAAGTGGGCGTCGGGGCTGCGGAACGCGGAGTTCTTCAGTTTGAGGAACCGGTCGATGTACCAGCGTTCGATGTCTTCGCGATCGGCGTCCACGTAGACGGAGAAGTCGAAGAGGTCGGAGACCATGAGGGAAGGGCCGGTCTGGAGAACGTTGAGACCTTCGAGGATGAGAATGTCCGGGCGGTCGACGATATGCACCTCGTCGAGCCTGTCGTAGGTTTCGTGGGAGTACATCGGGGCGGGTACTGACGGAGCACCGGATTTCACCGCGGTGACGAACTGCATCAGCGCCCGCTGGTCGTAGCTCTCCGGGAAACCCTTCCTGCCCATCATGTGACGCCGGTTGAGTTCGGCGGCAGGGTAGAGGAAACCGTCCGTGGTCACCAGGTCCACCCGCGGTGCGGACTCCCACCGCTGCAGCAGTACCTGGAGCAGACGTGCCGTGGTGGACTTGCCCACGGCAACGGAACCCGAGACGCCGATGATGAAGGGCACATGGGGCATTTCTTCGCCGAGGAAGGTGCCGGTCGCCTCGTTGAGCCTCCGTATCGCCTGGAACCGCAGGTCGATGAGACGGGACAGCGGCAGGTAGATCTCACTGACTTCCTCGAGGTCGATGTCCTCACCGACACCGCGGAGCTGGTCGAGCTCATCTTCGCTGAGGACCTGGGGCATCGAGCGTCGCAGAGTCTGCCACTGCGACCTGTCGAGCTCGATGAACGGGTCCACCGCGGGGTCGGAGGCGTCGGGGTTCGGTACACGGAAGTCTGGCACGTGCGTATTGTCCCCGCAGGGCAGGTGGCCGACCAAACCGGAGGGACCGGGCGGACCGGATTGTCCGGCCGGACCGGCAGGACCGGTTCCGTGCAGGCCGGGCACGGCGGGATAGGATATACCGTGATCCCGTTGTCGCAGACCTGTGAAAGGTACTCCACCGCATGACCGACACCACCCAGCACAATCTTCCCCTCGGGGAGCTCGATCCGGAGGTGGCTGCGGCCATCGCCGGTGAGCTGTCCCGCCAGCGGGACACCCTCGAGATGATCGCCAGCGAGAACTTCGTGCCCCGGGCCGTCCTGCAGGCACAGGGGTCCGTGCTCACCAACAAGTACGCGGAAGGCTATCCGGGACGCCGCTACTACGGCGGCTGCGAGAACGTCGACGTCATCGAGAATCTTGCCCGCGACCGCGCCAGAGAGGTGTTCGGGGCGGAATTCGCCAATGTCCAGCCCCACTCCGGGGCACAGGCCAACGCCGCGGTCCTCATGGCGCTGGCGGACCCGGGTGACAAGATCATGGGCCTCTCCCTCGCCCACGGCGGCCACCTCACCCACGGAATGAAACTGAATTTCTCCGGCAAGCTCTACGAGGTCGCAGCCTACGAGGTCGACCCGCAGACGTTCCGGGTCGACATGGACAAGGTCCGCGAACAGGCTCTGAAGGAGAAGCCCCAGGTGATCATCGCAGGATGGTCGGCCTACCCGAGGCACCAGGATTTCGCGGCCTTCCGTGAGATCGCCGACGAGGTCGGAGCGAAACTGTGGGTCGACATGGCCCACTTCGCCGGTCTCGTCGCCGCCGGACTGCACCCCTCTCCGGTGCCTTACGCCGACGTCACCTCCACCACCGTGCACAAGACTCTCGGCGGTCCCCGTTCAGGGATGATCCTGGCACGGCAGGAGTACGCCAAGAAGATCAACTCCTCCGTGTTCCCGGGTCAGCAGGGTGGACCGCTGATGCACGTTGTCGCGGCGAAGGCTGTCGCGATGAAGATCGCCCGCACCGAGGAGTTCCGGGACCGTCAGCAGCGCACTCTGGAAGGCGCGTCGATCCTCGCCGAGCGGCTCAATGCCGGGGACACGGCGGACGCCGGGGTCCAGGTGCTCACCGGTGGGACGGATGTGCACCTGGTGCTGGTGGATCTGCGGAACTCCGACCTCAACGGTCAGGAGGCCGAGGATCTGCTGCACGAGGTCGGCATCACGGTCAACCGCAATGCGGTGCCCTTCGACCCCCGGCCGCCGATGGTCACCTCGGGTCTGCGTATCGGTACGCCCGCGTTGGCGTCCCGTGGTCTGGACGCAGCCGCGTTCACTGAGGTCGCAGACATCATCGGTACCGCCCTCGCCCAGGGCCGGTCGGCGGACACCGCAGCGCTGCGTGCCCGTGTCGACAAGGTCGCCGCGGACTTCCCGCTGTACCCGGGGCTCGAGGACTGGAAGCTGGCGTAGGTCACCGTGCGTGCGCTGATTGTCGTCGACGTCCAGAACGACTTCTGCTCCGGTGGTTCCCTGGCCACGGCCCGCGGGGCGGAGGTCGCGGAGGCGCTCACCCCGTTTCTCCGTGAGGCCCGGTCGCGGGGTCTCTACCCGGTTGTCGCGGGGACGAAGGACTGGCACATCGATCCCGGTGACCACTTCGCCGCAGAGGGGCAGGAACCGGATTTCGAGGAGTCCTGGCCGGTGCACTGTGTCGCCGGTACCCGTGGCGCGCAGGCTCATCCCGGTCTCGACACTTCCATGGTGGACGCCTGGTTCCTCAAGGGTGAGCATTCCGCCGCCTATTCGGGATTCGAGGGGCACCTGGAAGGCGCCCGGGACTCCCTGGCGCAGTGGCTCCGGGACAGGGGCGCCACCGACGTGGACGTCTGCGGTATCGCGACGGATTTCTGTGTCCGTGCCACCGCGTTGGACGCCGTGGCCGAGGGCTTCCGTGTCCGGGTGATCAGTGACCTGTGCGCCCCGGTCACCGCGGGTGGGGGAGCGGTGGCGTTCAACCAGATGGCCTACGTGGGGGTGGAACTGGTGGAGTCCGGGGATCTGGTCGGCCCGAACGCCTGAACCGGGCGGCTGCGGGGCGATATCCTCGTCCCATGAGCCGTCCCATGAACAGCCACGCGAGCAGTCCCGCCGGTCCTGTCGAAGTTGTGGACGCCGGTGGCGTCCGGACCATCACCGTCAACCGTCCCGGCGCCCACAATTCGCTGGACCGTGAGCTGCGCCTCGGTCTGATCGACGCCTTCACCGCCGCCGCGGACCAGTCTGCGGCCGGCGGTGATGTCCGTGTCGTGGTGCTGCGTGCGGAGGGCCGGGCCTTCTGCACCGGTCAGGACCTGAAGGAGCAGCTCGAGGATTCCCGGCGGGGGACAGGCACACGGAAGGTCGTCGACGAGTACAACCCGATGACGGCGGCCCTGCTGTCCGTCCCGGTCCCGGTCATTGCGGCGGTCCAGGGACCGGCCGCGGGAGCAGGCTGGGGGCTGGCCATGGCCTGTGACCTCAGGGTGGCGTCCTCCGAGGCGAGCTTCAAGGCCGCGTTCTCCGGCGTGGGGCTGGCCTCCGACTGCGGTCTGTCCCGGTCCCTTGCGGATGCGGTGGGGCAGACGAAGGCGCTGGAGCTGCTGCTGCTCGACGAGAAGATCCCCGCGTCCCGTGCCGCGGAACTGGGGATCGTGACATCGGTGGTGGAGCCTGAACGGCTGGACGGCGCGGTGGAGGAGCTGGCGCGCCGGTTCGCAGCGGGGCCCACGGCCTCCTACCGGGAGATCAAGGCACTGGTTCGCGACACCGGCGCGGTCACCGACCGCGCCGGTGAGGAGGCTGACGCACAGGCCCGACTGTTCACCACGCAGGACCACGTCGAGGCCATGGCGGCGTTCCTGGAGAAGAGGACGCCGCGGTTCACCGGACACTGAGTCCGTGCAGCGGGCCCGGTGCGGCCCGGCCACTGCGCTGGACCGGTGCGGTCAGTGGATTCCCTTGGCGAGGCGGCGGGAGATGATCTCGAGCATGATCTCGTTCGGGCCGCCGTAGATCGGCTGGACGCGGGAGTCGAGGTAGTGCGTGGCGATCGGGTACTCCATCATGAAGCCGTAGCCTCCGTGGAGCTGCAGGGCGGTGTTGACGACCTTGATCTGCAGTTCGGTGGTCAGGTACTTGGCCATCGAGGCGGTGACCTCGTCAAGTTCGCCCTTGATCTTGGCTTCGACGGCGGCGTCCACGAAGGACTGCGCGGACTGGATCTCCGTCGCCATCTTCGCCAGTTCCCAGCCGTAGGCCTGGTGGTCGATCAGTCGGCTGCCGAAGGTCTTCCGGTCCTGTGAGTGCTGGTAGACGAGGTCGAAGGCCCTGCGGGAGGTGGCGATGGAGCCCACGGCGATGGAGATGCGTTCCTGGGCGAGGTTGGTGCGCAGGTATCCGAAGCCGGCGCCTTCCTCACCGAGGAGGTTCGCGGCCGGGACGATGACGTTCTCGAAGCTGAGTTCGGCGGTGTCCTGTGCCTTCAGCCCGACCTTCTTGAGGGGCCCTGTCTTGGTGTAGCCCTCCATTCCGTCTTCGACGATGATCAGGGACACTCCGGCACGCCCGGCGGAGGGGTCGGTGACGGCGACGACGATGGTGAAGTCGGCCTGGACACCGTTGGAGATGAAGGTCTTGGAGCCGTTGAGGACGTAGTCGCCGTTCTCGTTCTTCAGCGCGGTGGAGCGGATGCCGGCGAGGTCTGCGCCGGCGCCGGGCTCGGTCATGGCGATGGCACCGATCTTCTCGCCCGAGCACAGCGGGGCGAGGAAGCGGCTCTTCTGCTCGTCGGTGGCGAAGCGCTCGAGGTAGGGGATCACCAGGTCGTTGATGACCTGTACGGAGACGATCACGGATCCGCAGTCTGCCTGGGCGAGTTCCTCGGAGAGGATGGCGTTGAAGCGGTAGTCCGATCCCATTCCGCCTCCGCCGAACTCCTCGGGGGAGGTGATGCCGAGCAGGCCCAGCTGCCCGGCCGCCCGGTACATGGAACGGTCGCAGAATCCCTGCTCGTGCCACCTGTCTACGTTGGGCCGGATCTCTTGCTCGACGAACTCGCGGCAGGTGTCGCGGAACATGTCGTGTTCTTCGTCGAAAATGGTGCGGGCCAGGAAGTTCTTCATGACAGCCTTTCCTCGTGGGAGTGGACCGGTGAGACGGTGGGGTAAACCTCACTGAGGGAAACCATGTGACCTACGTCTCTTCGATGATTACAAAATCATACTATCTGCACCCGGAGGTCGTAGTGCAATATTTCGCGGGCGGATCGGGGGTGGAGTGCGGGGGTAAGATGAAGGGGGACGCCGTGAGCGAAAAAACTCGCAGGTCACGCGGCTTTGAGGTTATTTACGCAACACAGGTGTTGTTGAATTGTTGACACGTCGCGTTAGGGGTCGCTAACCTCATGGGCGTGTCGAAGGCTAGTCACCTACGGCGCACTGCAGTTGTGGATCAGTTGCAACAGCAGGTGGAATCCAGGGTTTTCAGCCTCGGAACCGACTGTCCGGCTTCCTCTTCTCACCGGGCACAGGTAACGGGACTGCGGCACCTCCAACGCGCTCCCTGGGCTGCAGTTCACCTGTCTGGCGCAGCGAAACGGAAGTTACGGCCACGCGGACTCGTCACCCGCGACACGGTCCTTCCGAACAGGAACCCCGACTCCCCGGCTCGTCACCCGGGGAGGAGGGGTTCCGTCATGTGTGGAGGGCACGGCATGGACCGTCCCCGCCGGCGGTCTCCGCCGGGTCCTCAGGCCGTGCTCTCAGGCGTCCTCTCCGCCGTTCCCCGTGCTGTTCCCATCGGCGCCGCTGTCCCCGTCGCCTCGAACATCGGCGTCCCCTCGGACTCCGTCGCCCCCTCGGACTCCGTCGGCGGCGCGGCGTGCCGCCAGTGCAGCCCTGGCACTGCGCAACCATTCAGGCTGGTCGTCGAGCAGGGCGCGGATCTCCTCCGCCGTGTACGGCCGGTCGGCGTCACCGGCCTTGAGTGCGGTGATCGTCACCCCGAGTTTGCGTGCCACCTCCGCGCGGGGGAACGGACCCTCGCGCCGGAGCTGACGGAGCCACTCCGGAGGATCGGCCTGGAGCGCCACGAACTCGTCATGGGTCAGCGGGGTCTCCCGGAAGTGCTCGGGAGCGGCGGGAAGGTAGATGTTGAGCTTCTTCGCCGCGGTCTGCGGCTTCATGCGGTTCGCATCGGTCATGGTCGTCCAGTGTATAGGGGCGGCGGGCCGTTCCCGGACAGGGACGGACAGGGACGGACAGGGGACGGCCGGCCCGGTTCGTCGGCCCGGTTGGTTTCTCCGGCCTGTAGGATGACCGGATGCACTATCTCAGGGTCGTTTTCGCACCCGGTGTCGTCCCCGGTAAATGGTTCGGACGCTTCGACTCCCGGGTGCCGGGGTGGAGAGCTGCAGGAGCGCAGACTGATGATCCGCTGCGCCATGTGCTCGCCGGTACCGCCGACATCGGAATCGTCCGGATACCGGGAGTGCACTGGGACGGGGGAGTCGGTGCCGGGGACCTGGCAGGACTGAAGGAGATCGGGAACGCCGAAATGGACGCCCACGGTCTGCACCGTGTCCTCCTGTACGAGGAAACTGCGGGCGTCGCGGTACCTGCGGACCACCCCGTCACCGCCCTCGGGGACGGTGAACCGGTGGACCCGGACGATCTCACCGGTGACGTACTTCTCTACCGGGGGGTGGTCCCCTCTGTCGTCCGGGAGAACCTCGACGTCGTGGCGGCCAACGTCGGTCATGTGGTCGCACCCCGCCCGCTGCTGCGCTCCCTGAACCGCAGGGGAGTGGCCCACCGGACACTGTCCGGGGGGCCCGGCACCCAGGTCGCACTGGTGTGGAGACGTGACCGTGACGACGAGGTGGTGCAGCAGTTCGTGGGGACGTGCCGGGGCCGGCGGGCCTCGAGCTCGAGGTGAGGGTGGTACAGCATTGATTTCACACGGTGTTCATCTCACATCCGTGTGAGTAACATTCCGGTTCCGTAGCGTCGGGGACATGACCGACACCACCACCGCAACCACAACCGCAGGCCGCACCGACGGTGCGGCCTGCGTCCGTCTGCGCACCTACGTCATCGACACCTCCGTCCTGCTGTCCGACCCGTGGGCCCTCCTGAAGTTCGCCGAGCACCGCGTCGTCCTTCCCGTTGTCGTCGTCAGCGAACTCGAGGCGAAGCGCCACCACCCCGAACTCGGCTGGTTCGCCCGGCAGGCCCTCAACCTCCTCGAAGATCTCCGCCGGACTGAAGGACGCCTCGACCGGGACATCACCGTCACCCCGGAGGGCGGCACCCTGCGTGTCGAACTGAACCACTCCGACGAATCCGTGCTGCCGGCGGGACTCCGCCTGAGCCCGGGCGCGGCGTCCGACGGTGCAGACAACGACCGGCGCATCCTGACCTGCGCCCTCAACCTCAGCAGGGACGGGGACCCCGTCACCCTCGTCACCAAGGACGTCCCGCTGCGGGTCAAGGCGGGTTCGGTCGGGCTCGACGCCGACGAGTACCGGGCCCAGGACGTCGTCTTCAGCGGCTATGACGGCATGGCCGGCGCCGAGGTGCGACCCGATGTCATCGACGAACTGTTCGCCTCCGGGGCAGTCGACGGTGCGGGAATCATCGACGCCAGGACGGGGGAGCGCGGTGAGCAGCTGCCGGACCTGCCGGTGCACTGCGGTGTCAGGCTGACTGCCGGAACCCAGTCCGCCCTCGCCCGCGTCGCCCCGGGAGGGGTGCTCCGCGCAGTGCCCACCGACCTGGAGGCCTTCGGTCTTCGTGGCCGCAGCGCACGCCAGCGGGTCGCGCTCGACCTCCTGCTCGACGAAGAAGTGGGGATCGTCTCACTCGGGGGGTCGGCGGGTACCGGCAAGTCCGCGTTGGCGCTGTGTGCCGGACTCGAAAGCGTGATGGAACGCGGTCTGCACCGCAGGATCGTGGTCTTCCGCCCGGTCTATGCGGTGGGTGGCCAGGACCTGGGCTTCCTGCCCGGGGACGCCGACGACAAGATGACCCCCTGGGCACAGGCAGTCTTCGACACGCTCGAAGGACTGGTCAGCGAGAACGTCATCGACGAGGTGATGGACCGGGAACTGCTGGAGGTCCTCCCGCTGACACACATCCGGGGACGCAGCCTGCACGACAGTTTCGTCATCGTCGACGAGGCACAGTCCCTGGAACGCAATGTCCTTCTCACCGTCCTGTCCCGTATGGGACGAAATTCCCGGGTCGTGCTCACCCATGATGTCGCACAGCGCGACAATCTCCGGGTGGGACGACACGACGGAATCCGGGCCGTGATCGAGAAGCTCAAGGGCCACCCCCTTTTCGCGCACGTGACCCTCACCCGCTCCGAACGGTCCGCCATCGCTGAACTTGTCACAGATCTGCTGGAACGCGGCTGAGGTGCGATCGTGTGCACGGCGGCGCCGGTACACCTAAAATCAGCTCCATGACTTTCACCATCCGCCCCATGCGGGAGGACGACTACCCCCAGGTTGCTGCCATCCAGCAGGCCGGGATGGACACCGGCCACGCGACCTATGAGGGAGAGACCGTGAGTTGGGAGGATTTCACAGCTCACCGCCGACCCAACCTCATGTTCGTCGCAGATGAAGACGGTGAGATCCTCGGCTGGGTCACCGGCTCCTGGTACTCACACCGGACCGTGTTCAGCGGTGTTGTCGAGGATTCGATCTACGTGTCACCCCGGGCCACCGGCAGGGGAGTCGCAGGTGCCCTGCTGGACCATCTCATCGACAAGTCGACGGAGGCCGGCTGCTGGTCCATCCACTCCGTGGTCTTCCCGGAGAACGAGGGGTCGATGAAGCTTCACCGGTCACGCGGTTTCCAGGAGATCGGGACCGCCCACACGATGGCCCGCATGAACTACGGGCCGATGAAGGGACGCTGGCGGGACATCGTCAGCTTCGAGAAGGTGCTGGAAGGCGGTCCGGCACACCCGGAGTACCGTGAACGGGTCATCGGGGCCGGGGACACGGAGGACGCCGGGGACGCCGGGGACGCCGGGACCACAGCCAGCTGACCGCGGGGGCGTACGCTCCCGGACCCCGAACGGCCCCACGGCACGGTCGAGCGGCCCTTTCAATGTGGCTCCGGCCAGACAGAATCCGACAGTGACAGGAGAACCGGGCGGGCAGGCAACCACTGTTGCCTGCCCGCCCGGTTCATGTGTCTCCACCCTTCCCGCCGGAACCGGGCCGGGATCCGTCCCGGTTCCCGGCGTCCCCGTCGCTGTCCCTGGTGCGGTGGTCGGTGGCAGGTGTCGGGTCAGTCCGGCACTACTCGATGGTCTCCTTGAGCTTCTCCTCACGGGTGAAGACGAGGATCACTCCCGCGATCACCGCGAAGGGGATCAGGACGGTGAAGATCGGGACCAGGGCGTCGTTGTAACTGGTGATCACCGCCTCATGCAGGGCACCGGGGAAATGCTTGACGAGTTCCGGGGTCAGACTGTGGGAACCGCCGGAGAACATCGCGGTGAACTCGCCGGCCCTGTCTCCGAGAGAGGCGAGGGCACTGGGGACCCGCTCTCCGAGATCGTCCTGCAGCCGTGAGGTGAACACCGAACCCACCACCGCTGAACCGATGGACATCCCGATCTGACGGAAGAAGTTGTTGGAGGCCGTGGCGGTGCCCACCATGGACACCGGGAAGGAGTTCTGCACCATCAGCACCAGGATCTGCATGGCGAATCCGAGACCCAGTCCGAAGACGAACAGGGTCAGTCCGAGGTGGACGAGCCCGTCATGGGTCTCCAGGTTGCCGAGGAGGAACAGCCCGGCGGCGGTGATGAACAGACCGACCACGGGGTACCACTTGTACCGGCCGGTGTTGCTGACGATGAAGCCCACGATGATGGATGTCGGCAGCAGACCGGCGATCATCGGGATCATCATCAGACCGGCCCTGGTCGGCGACATCCCGTGGACCATCTGGATGTACGTCGGCATGTAGGCCAGCGTTCCGAGCATCACCACGCCGATGATGAGACCTGCCATGGTGCACAGCACGAAGTTCCGGCTGCGGAACAGCTCCAGGGGGATGAGGGGTGCGACGGCCCTGTTCTCCGCGACAACGAAGAGCACCGCGCAGATGACGGTCGCGACAATGAGTCCGATGATCGTCGGCGAGCCCCACGGGTGGTCTTTGCCGCCCCAGGTGATGAAGAGGATGAGGCAGGTGGAGAATCCCGCCATGAACAGGGTGCCCCAGATGTCGAGCTTCGCTCCGCCACCACGACGGGGCACGTGGAGCGCGAAGACGGAGATCGCGATGGCGACGAGTGCGACCGGGATGTTGAACCACAGTGCCCAACGCCACCCGGGGCCGTCAGTGAAGAGTCCGCCGAGAAGGGGGCCGAGAACGGAGGACAGTCCGAACACCGCACCCATCGCGCCCATGTACTTGCCCCGCTGACGGGCGGGGACGACGTCGGCGATGATGGCCTGGGAAAGGACCATCATGCCGCCGCCACCGACTCCCTGGATCGCACGGGCGACAATGATCACCCAGATGTTCGGGGCCAGGGCCCCGACGAAGGAGCCGACCATGTATGTCGACAGGGCGAACAGGAAAAGTGGCTTGCGCCCGATCTGGTCGCCCAGTTTCCCGTAGATCGGGAGACCGATGGTCTGGGCCAGCAGGAACGCCGTGATCACCCAGCTCATCTGGTCGGTGCCGCCGAGCTCGCCGACGACAGTCGGCAGGGCGGTGGAGAAAATGGTCTGGCCCAGCGAGACCAGCAGCATGCCCAGCATGAGTGCGCTGAACACCAGCGGAATGTTGTTCCGGGGCGTGGCGGCGGCAGGTGGCGTCTGGTGGGCCACCCGGCCGGTTGCGGTTTCTGTCATATGAGGATGCCTGTCTTCTCTTCTCGTGTAACTTCCGGGCATTCCGGTGCCCGGCCTGTCAGTCCCAGCCGTCAGCGTAGGCCGCGGCCAGCTGGATGAGGTCCCGTCCCGCGCGGTGCAGACTCTCCGTGCGGGAACTCTCCTCGTTCCGGTGGATCAGTGGAGCGGTGATGAGGCACTGGCGGATGAATGCGGTGAGGAGAGTCGCCTCCTCGTGTGCATCCAGGTGCGGGGCACGGCGTCGTTCCGGGAACTCGGTGAGATTGGCCGTAATCGCCTCGAGGACCGCTCCGGCGAGTTCGTCGAATCTGCGCATTCCCGCCAACATGAGATGGGGGGTCCGGGAGATGATGATCCTTCTCCTGGCTTTGATGCGCAGGCTCGTCTCCCGGTCAGGGGAGAGAGTCAGGGACGTGTCCGGGTCACTGTCGATACGTTCGCCGAGAAACCTCAGGATGTCCCGGACGACATTCCCTGAATCGGCGGTGGCGAAGGACTTCAGGTCTTCCGGACGCAGTGCGGGTAGTCCGGTGCCGGAGGCGACCTGGTCCTTGGAGTCGAAGTAGTTGAAGAAGGTGCGGCGGCTTACACCGGCTCTGTCGCAGATCTCCTCCAGTGTGACCTGGTCAAAACCACGCTCGAGGATGAGCTCTGTGCCGCAGTCCTCGATGCGCAGCCGTGTCTCCCGGCGCTTACGCTCGCGCAGCCCCGGGCAGTCGTTGTCTCTGTCAGTCACGAGACGTAGTTCTACACCCGGTGCATTCTTGCACGCAATGCAAAAGTCGGGGACTGCTCCCCGCATCCGGGTGGGGAGCCTTGTGGTGACTGTCGGTAACTGGTAGGGGAGTCGCCTATTCGAGAACGGGAGTTGCCTGGTGATGTCGCAGTGTCCACCGTTCACCGTCGCTGACCCAGACGGAGGAGCACCGGGCGCGCCCGCGTGGACCATCGGTCTCGTATGTGGTGAGAATCACATTCTGACTGAGTGGGGTGGCGACGATATCTGCCTCACACAGGTCATCGACCGCATCGAACCCCGCCAGAGGTGCCAGTGACCCGAGGAAAGCCTCCCGGTCCAGGACCTTTCCGGAGGAGTCGGTCCAGCCGAGATCAGGAGAGAGAAGCTGTTCCGCCAGATCCGGGTCGGACCTGACGACATCGGACAGCAGTGCGAGCTCTTGGACCGCGACGGTCGTCGGATCCGGGGCGTCCTCCCGCTCCTTCTCCTGAGGCCCCCGGCTGTCCGACCGCGGGACAGGGGACCCGGCCGACTCCGTCGGCCCCGCTGACCGTACCGGGCGCGCCTTCCCCGCTGACTGTGCACCCGGCGTCGGGTAGCCTCCCAGGCCGGGTCCCTCGTCGGGAACCACGCCGTCCCGGAACGCCGTGGCTGCGGCGTTCGCCCGGCGGTCAGCAGCCTCATTCAACGGATGACCCGCGTGACCCTTGACCCACTCGAACCGGACCCGCCTGCCCTTGAGCGCGGCGTCGATCGCCTGCATGAGCTCCACATTGAGCACAGGACGCCCGTCACGTTTCTTCCAGCCCCGTCGTTTCCACCCCGGCATCCACTTCGTCACCGAGTTGATGACGTACTGCGAATCACACAGGACCAGCAGCTCCTCGTCCGCGGTACGGGGGTCGGACGCCGTGGACTCCAGCAGGTCGAGGACCGCCATCAGCTCCCCCATGTTGTTGGTCCCGCGCGGCCAGCCCCCCGCATGCCAGGTGCGGTCGTCTATGTACCAGGCCCACCCCGCCGGACCAGGGTTACCGAGGGCGGATCCGTCAGCAGCTGCGGTGATCGTCATGCGTCTCACCGTACAGGCGGAGCAACCTGCCGTGACCGCTGCACCCGGGTCCACCCGTCACTGCCGCGGTGACCGGTCAGACCCGGGTGTGGATGCGCTGATCCTGAGATTGTCGTAGCGGTCGGTGAGCGCGGCCTCGAGCATCACCCAGGCGGCGTCCTCGTAGGAGACGAAACGACCGGCGTCCCTGTTCACCCGGACAGTCTGCGCGACCCCGGGACTCCTGTGACCGGCCGACCCCATCTTTCCGGGGCAGAAGAACACGCAGGTCACCCCGGACTCCTCAAGCAGGTCGATACACTGCTGGTGGGTGCGGTACACCTGTTCGGCGACCGGCCACGTCGGGAGGAGCTCCCGGTAGTTGGGGGTCTCGCCGTCCTCGGCCAGGACATTGGTGGATCCGGCGGGCCAGCAGATCTTCCGGACCGGATGGCGGACCACCGCTGCGGCCAGTTCGCGCGCGACCGAGGGGTCGGCGCCCCTGCCGGACAGGACGACATCGATGCCGACCAGTGCGGAGTCGAGGACGACCGGGTCGGTGGCGTCACCGACGGTGACCTCGGCCAGCTTCGCCACCGTGCCGGAACCCACCTGCTCCTCCAGCCGCGACCGGTCCCGTACAAGCACCGAGACATCTTGTCCGCGCTCGAGCGCCTCATTGACCATGCACCTGCCCAGGCCGCCTACACCGATGACGAGGAGCCTGGAACCGGATGAAGTGGACAAAGGAATCACCTTCCGTGAGGATCTGAGGGCACGCGGGGCTGTGGTGGATCCCACAGTAACGAAACCCGGCACCGCAGGGGAGCGGTGCCGGGTGAGGTGACAGGTACGGGCCGGGACTAGTCGCGGTCGGTGTTCGCCATGGCGAGCACGTCAAGACGCCTGTCGAGCTCCTCCTCGGACAGCTTGTCCGGGACGAAACCGAGGTCGATGACCGTCTGACGGATCGTCTTACCTTCCTTCAGCGCGGTCTTCGCGACCTTCGCGGCCGCTTCGTAACCGATCGCGGAGTTCAGCGGGGTCACGATCGACGGTGATGACTCGGCCAGGGTGCGCATGCGCTCCACGGCCGGCTCGATACCGTCGACGAGACGCTCGGCGAAGACGCGCGCCGTGTTCGACAGCAGTCGGCTGGACTCCAGCACATTGCGGGCCATCATCGGGATGTAGACGTTCAGCTCGAACTGCCCGCTCGCCCCGCCGAAGGCGACAGCGGCGTCATTGCCGATGACCTGCGCGGCAACCTGGGTCGCGGTCTCGCACAGGACCGGGTTGACCTTGCCGGGCATGATCGAGGAACCCGGCTGAAGGTCGGGGAGGTGGATCTCGGCGAGGCCCGTCAACGGACCCGAGCCCATCAGACGGATGTCATTGGCGATCTTGTTCAGGGAGACTGCGACGGTCCGCATGGCACCGGAGAACTCCACCAGTGCGTCCCGGGCAGCCTGTGCCTCGAAGTGGTTCTCCGCTTCGCGCAGCTGCTCGACACCGGTGAGCTTCTTGAGCTCCTCGGTGACCTTCGCGCCGAAATCAGCGGAGGTGTTCAGACCGGTACCGGTGGCGGTGCCGCCGATGGCCAGCTCTCCCAGGCGGGGCAGGGTCGCCTCGATACGCTGGATACCCAGCTCGATCTGTCGGGCGTAGCCGCCGAACTCCTGGCCGAGGGTGACGGGAACGGCGTCCATGAGGTGGGTGCGGCCGGACTTGACGATCGTCTCCCACTCCGAGGCCTTCGTCGAGAGGGACTCCCTGAGCCGGGTCAGCGCCGGAATGAGGTCGGTGACGGCCGCCTCGGTCGCAGCGACATGGGTGGCGGTGGGGAAGGTGTCATTGGAGGACTGGCCCATGTTGACGTCGTCGTTGGGGTGGATCTCGACGCCGTTGCGCTTGGCCAGCGAGGCGATGACCTCGTTGGTGTTCATGTTCGAGGAGGTTCCGGAACCGGTCTGGAAGACGTCGATGGGGAACTCGTCGTCGTAGAGGCCGGCGGCGATGTCCTTCGCCGCGGCGATGATGGCGTCAGCCTTGGTGGCGTCCAGGGCACCGGACTCCTTGTTGACCTGCGCACAGGCGGCCTTCAGCAGGCCCATCGCGCGGATCTGGGCGGACTCCAGGGGACGCCCGGAGATCGGGAAGTTCTCGACGGCACGCTGCGTCTGTGCACGCCACAGGGCGTTGACGGGGACCTTGACCTCACCCATCGTGTCGTGCTCGATACGGTATTCCTGCTCGCTCATGTGTCCTGTCATGTCCTTTACTCGATGATGTGACGGGGACCATTGTGTCCCACGACGACCGCGGGTGCAGCAGCCACCCCCGCAACAGGGGTGAGGTCACCCTTCCCGGACAGGTTCCGGGTGACGTCACCGGCCGCCGGACCGGTCAGGTGACCGGAGATGCGGCTAGATGTAGTCCTGGACGGAGTAGTCCTGCAGCTTCTGCAGCTGGTGGACTGCCTCGATACGACGGATCGTGCCGGAGCGCGAACGCATGACCAGCGACGTGGTCGTGGCACCGGTCTTCCGGTAGGTCACACCGTGCAGCAGGTCACCGTTGGTCACGCCGGTGGCGACGAAGTAGCAGTTGTCCGAACGCACCAGATCAGCGGTGGTCAGCACAGTGTCGAGTTCGAGTCCGGCATCGAGGGCCTTGCGGCGTTCGGCGTCGTCCTTGGGGGCGAGGATGCCCTGGATCTCGCCACCCATGCACTTCATGGCACAGGCGGTGATGATGCC
The DNA here is from genome assembly GCA_900049755.1 of Corynebacterium provencense. Classification (GTDB taxonomy): domain Bacteria; phylum Actinomycetota; class Actinomycetes; order Mycobacteriales; family Mycobacteriaceae; genus Corynebacterium; species Corynebacterium neomassiliense. Next base: position 354,299 of record LT160592.1, on the reverse strand, counting down.
CTCCGGGGTGCCGCCGGTACCCATCATCAGGTCGACCGAACTGGTCTCCATGGCCGCGTGCACGGCACCGGCGACATCACCGTCACCGATGAGCCGGACCTTCGCGCCCGCGGCCCGGATCTCGGCGATCAGCTCATCGTGACGGGGACGGTCCAGGACCACGACGGTCACATCCGTCGGATCGACGCCCTTGGCTTTCGCCACAGCCCTGACGTTGAACTCGACCGGGGCGGTGATGTCGATGACGCCGGCCGCCTCCGGGCCGGTGGCGATCTTCTTCATGTAGAAGACGGCCGAGGGATCGTACATGGCGCCACGCTCGGCGGCGGCGAGGACCGAGATCGCGTTGGGGCGGCCCTGGGACATCAAGGTGGTGCCGTCGACCGGGTCGACTGCGATGTCGACGGCGGCACCTTCGCCGGTCCCGACGTGCTCGCCGTTGAAGAGCATGGGCGCCTCGTCCTTCTCGCCCTCGCCGATGACGACCACGCCGTCCATCTGCACCGTGTTGATCATCGACCGCATCGCGTCCACCGCGGCGCCGTCACCCTCGTTCTTCATGCCCCGGCCCACCCACTTGCCGGAGGCGAGCGCGGCCGCCTCGGTGACCCGGACGAGCTCCATTGCGAGGTTGCGGTCAGGTGCCTTGAGAGGAATTTCTACGGGGACAGTGGGCTGAGCCGTCATGGCTACCAACTTTCTTGATGTGTGCGTTGATGAGCGAGAACCAGTGGAACTGGCGTACTGGACAACACCTCCATTGTTCCACGTCCGGAATGATCCGGGAGGAGGGGGTCAGGTCCGGGGGAGGGGATCCGGGCACCACCGTGACATAATCGACGCCGTGAAGATCGAGAAACCCCGCCTGTTCACCAGCACCCGCGACCTTGTCATCTCGCTGGGCGTCCTGCTGGTGGTGATGTTCTTCTCCGTGGGTTTCACCGGTCTGTGCAGTTTCAACCCGGGACCTGCGGAACGATCCGGAGCGGTACAGAAGGTCGACATCGCCACGATCCTCGGGACCGACGCCAGGGGACTGGACATACCTGTCCGACTTCCGGAGCTGCCGGAGAACTGGGAACCGAACTCCGGCCGCCGCACCATGGTCGACAACCAACCCTCCTCCGAGGCCGGATGGGTGATCGACGGCGAAGCCTACCTGTCACTCACCCAGACCGTGACCGGTCTGGAGGACGCCGTCAACGACGAAGACGGGGAGCACCGTGAGATCACGGACACCTTCGTCGTTCCCGCAGCGTCCTCGTCGACGGGACGCGACGTCACCTGGCAGATCTGGACCGGTGACGACGTGAAGAAAATCTGGGCCGCCGACCTCGGAGACGTCCGGCTACTGGTCTCGGGGACGGCCACGACAGACGAGTACCGGACCATGGCGGAAGCGGCGACGAAGGCGCAGCCGTTGGAGCCCGCTGCAGCGTCAGCCACGCCGGGCGTTCCCGGGAGTGCGTCGCCGTCCACGGCGTCGGCGGATCCGGAGTCCTGAGGGTCGTTCCGGGCCGTGCGGACCGGCAGGAGCGGCCGGACGCCGGGAACGGTACCGGCGCGTGGTCGGGGAGTACCCTCCCACGGCTCTGCGGGCGGTGCCGGACTACTGTTCCTGTCCTCGCTTCGCCAGGGCGTCCTCCACCCGCTTCGATGCGCCGTCGAGGTAGCGCTCACAGTAGGCGGCCAGAGATTCTCCACGTTCCCAGTAGTGCAGTGACTCGTCCAGGCTCATCTGACCGAGTTCCAGGATCTTGACGACCTCGACGAGCTCGTCGCGGGCTTCCTCGTAGCTGAGTTCCTCGAGCGGGCGGAATGTCTGCCGGGCGGTCTGGTCACTCATCGTATTCTCCGTTTCCGTGTGCGGGCTCTGCCGGGGTGGCGTCGCCGGTCTGGTCTGATGGTGTCGTCGGTGACGCCGAGGTGGACGGGGCCTCAGGATCCGTCGCGGGGCTGTCTGCAGGGTGGTCCGCAGGATCCGCCTCCCGCCCGTGGGCGGGTGCCTTCTCCACGCCCATCGCCGCCGCCGTGACCGAACCGTCGAGGACGCGGATGCGTAGCTGTGAACCCGGCTCCACCTCACTGACACTCGTGACCACCTGCGGGGGAGTGTGGTCCCGGGGGATCACCTGCACCACCGCGTAGCCCCGTCGCAGAGTCTGTGAGGGGCCCAGTGCATTGACCCGGGCCCTCAGCGACTCCACCTGGTGACGGGCGGTGCGGACGAGGACTTCCAGTGCCCTGTCATTGCGTGACCGGGCCTCCTCGACCGTCTGCCTGGCCCGGGTGATCGGCAGCATCGGGTCGGCGAGCACGGGACGGGACCTCACCGACGCAAGCCCTCTCTTTTCGTTGGCGACCCAGGACCGCAGCGCACCGGCGGCACGGTCGCGCAGTTCGGCGACCAGCGCCAGCTCAGCCGCAACATCCGGGACCACCCGCTTGGCGGCGTCGGTGGGGGTGGCCGCCCGCAGGTCGGCGACGTTGTCGAGCACCGGGTTGTCCGGCTCATGCCCGATGGCGGAGACTACGGGAGTGGTCATCGAGCTGACCGCCCGGGCGAGAGCCTCCTCCGAGAACGGCAGCAGATCCTCGACCGATCCCCCGCCGCGGGCGATGATGATGACGTCCACCCGTGGATCCGCCTCGAGCCTCTTCAGCGCCGCGAGAATCTCCGGAACCGCCTGGGCCCCCTGGACCGCTGTGTTCACCACCTCGAACTGGACGGCAGGCCACCGGTCACGGGCGACGGAGAGCACGTCCCGTTCGGCGGCCGACTCCCGGCCGGTCACGAGGCCGATCCTGTTCGGCAGGAACGGCAGGGGACGCTTCAGTCTGGGATCGAAGAGACCTTCGGCGGCCAGGGCACGTTTGAGTTCCTCGATCCGGGCGAGCATCTCGCCGACCCCGACCGGGCGGATCCGCGAGACCCACAGGGAGAAGGACCCGCGCCCGGTGTAGTAGGCCGGCTTCCCGTAGACGACAACCCGGTCGCCGTTCTTCACCGGCACCGGAAGACTGCGGAGCATCGCGGTGGAACAGGTCAACGGAACGGACTGTTCGACTGAGACGTCCCGCAGGGTGATGTAGGACAGTTTCCACGACGGCTTCATGTTCAGCTGGGTGATCTGTCCCTCCACCCACAGATGGCCCAGCCTCTCGATCCAGCCCTTGACCTTCTCGTTGACCGTGTGGACAGGCCACGGAGAGTCCGGGCTGGTGGGTCCGGACTGTCCGGAGGAATCTGACATAACCGCGATTGTAGAGGCAGTGCAGGAACGGAGTCAGGCCGGATCAGTCCAGATCCAGCGGACGGTCCGGATCGACGGGTGCGGAGGAACGGGACCTCCTGCGCTCACTGGCGGCCCTGAGCTCCTCGGCAGTCCGGATCCTGGCCCCGTCGGTGGCACCGGGGAAGTCGGGCGAACCGTGGACGCCGGGGGTACCCGGCACCTCCTCGGACGCCAGATGCCGGGGACTCGAGACCGACTTAGATGCCGGCTGAACCCCTGGCATCCGCATCCCGTCACCGGTCCCGCCGGGCTCCTCGCGGGACCCGGGGGCGGAGCGCTCGATGTCCCTGACCCGTGAGACCACCCTGCGGTTGTCCATGTCAGCCTGGGCGGCGCGGCGCCGGCGATCCCTTGCGAGCCGGCGGGCCCTCTCCCGCGCTGCGGCGTCCAGACGCTGGCGGACCACCGCGACGACGAGACTGACGAAGAAGGTGGCGACCAGCCACAGGTAGTTTTCGACAGCGGGGTAGAGGGCCGTGATGACCGCGGTTTTGCGACCTGAACCCGAGAATGCCGCGCGGTTGGTGAAGAAGCCGACAAGGCCCGTGCCGGCGAACCAGTAGAACGGGACCGCCACGACGGTGAGGAACAGTCCCCTCAGTTCGACGAGGGCGGTGCACACGACGCAGGAGAAGAAGAACAGGGCGACGAAAACCGTACCTGCTTCGCCGAGAACCACGCCGGTGAACACGACAGCCACCATGACGAGCAGAGGTGCCCAGGGCGGTATGAAACCCCACCGGTTCATGGGAATGTCTTCCGGGACGTTGGCGTCAGTGGTCACGGGCAGTCATGGTACAGGACCGTGTGGACGCCGCGCGCAGGCCACGTGCGTGCCGTCGGCCCGCGGCACCCGGTGACGTGGCGTCCCCCGACCGTCAGCGTGGGGCGTCCTCCGTGTCATTTTCCGCCCCCGTGTCTGTCTCGGAGCCCTGCCCGGGCCTCCCGGCGGAGACCTTCTTCCGGCTGTCACGCCATTCCCGCCAGCGTCTGGCGGCGTCCACGTTTCGCTCGGCCCCCTTCTCCCCGGACTCGGTGGCGAAATGTATCTCCTCGGCGGTCTTCTCTCCCGTCGACAGGTCCGTGAGATCCCCGATGTACCGCAGGATCTCCGCGATCATCGCAGCCACGGGCACTGCGAGGAACGCGCCGATGATGCCCCACAGGCCACCACCGACAGTCACCGAGAGGAGAACCACGACCGGGTGCAGGTTCATGGCACGGGACTGCAGCAGCGGAGACAGGACATTGCCCTCCAGCTGCTGGACGGCGATGACGATGAGCAGCACGATCAACGCTGTGGTGAAGTCCTTGCCGACCAGGGCGACAAGCACCGACAGGGCACCGGCGCTGAAGGCACCGACGATCGGGATAAACCCGCCGAAGAATGTGATGATCGCGAGCGGGCCGGCCAGGGGGACTCCGAGGATCAGCAGTCCCAGGCCGATGAAGAAGGCGTCGATGAAGCTGACCAGGGCCTGGGTGCGGATGAAGCCTCCGAGCGTGTTCCAGCACCGGGTCAGAGCCTCGGTGATGTGCCATCCCACACGACGGCCGGTCACCCGGCGGACCATGGGCAGGAACTTCTCCCCGTCCTTGAGGAAGAAGAACGTCAGCACCAGCACCACCACAAGGGTGACGACCGCTGAGGTCACAGCGGACACACCCGCGACCGCTGTCTGGGTGATCTGGTCGGTGCGGTTCTGCAGCCAGCTGGTGGCCTGGTCGATCGCATTGTCGATCTGGTCGTTCTGGAGGTTGAGTGGGGGGCCCGCCACCCAGTTCTGGATCTTCTCCACCCCCTCCGTGCCCTTGTCGACGAGCTCACCGGTCTGGTCGACGACGCTCGGGGCGATCGCGGCGATGACCCCGGCGATGACGCTGAAGAACACCAGCAGCGACGTCAGTACGGCGAGGGCGTTGGGGAAACGCCAGCGGCGAAGGGTGTTCACCACCGGCCACAGCACGGTGCACACGATGATCGACAGGATGATGGGCAGGATGCCGGCCCACAGTTTGGCAGAACCGATCCACAGCACGGTCGCGGCGGCGGCGATGACGAGGAAACGCAGACACCAGCCGGAGAACCAGCGCATCGACGTGCCGATGACCTCGGCCCGGTCGCGGATCTCCTCCTCGTTGTCGGGGATACCGTTGCCGTCGGCGTCCTCGGTGGTCACCTCGGGGATGTCGGGAAGAATCCGGGTGTCCGGCACACCGTCGGTGTCCGCCGGCTGTTCCAGGAGGCTCTCCTGCTCGCCGGGCAGCGGCGCCGCGGACTCCGTGGGCAGGGGTGCCGAACCCATGAGGAAGTCCGCGAAGTCACGGCCCTGGGGGGTGTCACGCGGGGAGCGACGGTCGGGTGTCCGGTCGCCGTCAGAATTCGGGTTGTCACTCTGTTCGCTGCTCACCCGGACCATTGTGCCCGATACCGGCAGGGCCTGTCAGCCGGTCGGCACACCGGAGGACGGATGTGTCCGCCCCACCGGATAGGATGGACGCCGTGTCTCTTACTCTCGGTATCGTCGGTCTGCCCAATGTCGGCAAATCCACCCTGTTCAATGCCCTGACCCGCAATGACGTGCTCGCGGCGAACTACCCCTTCGCCACCATCGAGCCCAACGAGGGGATGGTGGAGCTTCCCGATCCACGGCTGAAGCGGTTGGCGGAGATCTACGGTTCCGAGCGGATTCTGCCGGCGACCGTCACCTTCGTCGACATCGCCGGGATCGTCAGAGGAGCTTCCGAGGGGGAGGGGATGGGCAACGCCTTCCTCGCCAACATCCGCGAAGCGGACGCCGTCTGCGAGGTGGTGCGGGCATTCTCCGACGACAACGTCATCCACGTTGACGGGAGGGTCGACCCGGAGGCGGACATCGCCGTCATCGAGACCGAACTGATCCTTGCCGACCTGCAGACCATCGAGAAGGCCCTGCCACGGCTGCAGAAGGAAGGCAGGAAAGACAAGGACAAGGCCGAGGAAGCCACCGTGGCTGAAGCGGCGCAGAAGATCCTGGAGGACGGACGCACCCTGTCGTCTGCGGCGAAGAAGGGTGAGATCGACCTGGCTCCGGTCCACGATCTGCACCTCATGTCCGCCAAGCCCTTCCTCTACGTCTTCAACTCCGATGAGGGGGTGCTCACCGACGAGGCGAAGAAACAGGAACTTCGTGACCTGGTGGCACCGGCGGAGGCTGTGTTCCTGGACGCCGCGACCGAGGCGGAGCTTCTGGAGCTCGAGGAAGACGAGGCAGCTGAGCTGCTTGCCTCGGTCGGTCAGGATGAACCGGGCCTGGAGACCCTCGCGAAGGCGGGGTTCGAGACCCTGGGGCTGCAGACCTACCTGACGGCCGGTCCGAAAGAGACCAGGGCCTGGACTATTCCCCAGGGTGCGACCGCCCCGCAGGCGGCCGGTGTGATCCACTCCGATTTCGAGCGTGGATTCATCAAGGCTGAGATCGTCAGCTTCGAGGACCTCGACCGGTACGGCTCCGTTGCCGAAGCACGCAACCACGGCAAGGTGCGCCAGGAGGGCAAGGACTATGTGATGCAGGACGGGGATGTGGTGGAGTTCCGGTTCAACGTCTAGCGTTTATGAGGGTTTCCGTTGTGTGCTGATCGCGTGATCAGATCGTTGGTCGGCAAAGACACTTATCGGATCCGGCATAGTCAGTACGTCACCTGCGTCGACCGTTGACTGAGAACGGTCACAACCGACGCGGAATGCGAGACCGTACACAGTGACCGCAAACATTGCGGTCTGTGTGACCACGACACCTCCGCTCGGACAAGTGTCCGCCGGCAATCCCGGTCACGCACACCCCACGTGCCACGCCCGACATTCCTGCAACGTTGAGGGGTGACCAGCTGGCCCTGCCCGGCCCCGGCTCCGTTCCGTGCCCACAGCTCAGGTTCGCCGGGCGGGTGGTATCTGTGCATGGTGTACTGGAGTCTGCGGGCGCGGAACAACGCGGACACGTATGTACCGTCCGGGGTACCGATAGGATTCCGGGGCACCGACGAGACGACGAGACACTGGAGGCCGACTTGACCGTCGTCACCCGCTACCGTTTCTACACCGCCACCACCCTGGACGGCTTTCTGGCTGATGAGAATGATTCCCTGGAGTGGCTGTTCACGAAAGACATCGACGAGACCGGTCCCGGGAATGCCGGTGCATTCATGGAAGAGGTCGGCGCTCAGGTGATGGGTGCGACCACCTACCTGTGGGTACTCGACCATGAGCCGCACTGGTTGCCGCAGATTCCGACATTCGTCTTCACGCATCGTTCGCTGAAGCCTGTGAACGGGCTGGTGGAGTTCCTTTCCGGCGATCCCTCGGAGTTCCGGGAACTGATCGGGAAAGCGGCCGGGGACCGGGACGTGTGGATCACGGGTGGCGGTGATCTGGCGGCGTACTTCGCCTCCGCCGGGATGCTTGACGAGGTCCAGGTTTCGATCGCGCCGGTACTGCTCGGTGCAGGAAAACCGTTGTTCGGTGGCGCCGTTGACCTGTCGTTGCGGACGTGTGACCGTAACCGGGACTTTCTGGTGGCCACTTTTGACGTGATCGGCCCCCTGGCGCCGGACTGACTCTCCTCCCGGTGAAGACGGTGTCGCAGGTGCCGGGAGTGTCGGTGGTACAGGCCGGCCGGGGTCCGGGCCCCGGTGGTGCGGCCTGCCGTAGGATATGGACCGTGGTTTCTTCCCGGGCCAGCCACCGGCCGGAATCGTGGTGGCGGGAAAGGTGTGGGGTGCTCCTGGAGGACGGGGACTGGCACGGCCTCTACAGGGCGGCGATGAGCTGGCGCGGTGACGGAGGCGCCGTCCTTCCGGAGGCCTGGCTCATGGATGCGTGTTCTGCTCTTCTGCACCGCCGGCCGAAGACGGCGGTGCACTGCTGCGACATGGCCCTGCACCTGTGGATCCGACGTCCGGGGGACAGGGGCATCATTCACTTTGTTCGCGGACTGGTCGTCGCCGACCATGTCTGTGACCCGCGGCGAGCCGTGGAGGATCTGGAGCGGGCGGCCGACGGGCCGGCGTGGTTGCGCGCGGACGCGCAGAGGGAGCTTTCCCGGGTTGCGGGGGAAGCAGCACGGTCCAGGGTCAGGACGCCCCGGGTGCAGCCTCCGCCAGCCTACGATGCGGCCTATACCGACCTGGTCACCGGTCGCGGGTCGGGTGGGAGATCCGCCGGGAGGTCGGGTGGGGGATCGGGGGGTAGTTCCGGTCCGGGGCCTGATGTCCCGGACACTCTCCCGGCGGACGGGACGCGTCCGGAACTCTGGGACCCGGTGACGGAGCTGCTGCACCGGCCGTGAGAACGTGCGGGGTGGGTGAACCGGGCCAGTCGTGAGACTACGGTCGTTCCGGTTCAGCTGGCTCTGGCGGGCCCGGTCACGGTGTCGGCGGGAGCCGTGTTCACCGCGTGCCAGAGTGTGTCGAGGGATATGCCGAGTTCATCGGATACGGCTGCGATGGTGGGGAAGGCGGGGGTGGCGATCCGTCCGGTCTCGATCTTGCGCAGGGTCTCCGGGGAGACCTGCGCTCTGAGGGCGACGTCGAGGATGGATCGGTCGCCCCGGGCCTCACGTAAGAGTGCGCCGAGCCGTCGTCCACGTTCGATCTCTTCGGGGGTCAGCGGGAGTCGGACCATGCCCCGACTCTAGCACCGGTATAATATGGACGGTATAGTTATCGGAATGATTGAGATTCTCAGTACTTCCCAGATCGAGCGTGCCCGTGTGGCTGGCACGCTCGTCGGCGACATCCTGCACACCGTCCGGGACCGGACCCGGCCGGGCACCGACCTGCTGGAGATCGACCGGTGGACCCGCGAGATGATCCTCGCCGACGGCGCGGAATCCTGCTACGTCGACTACGCGCCCTCATTCGGACGCGGTCCTTTCGGCCACTGGATCTGCACGTCCGTGAATGACGCGGTGCTCCACGGCATGCCCCACCCGTACCGGCTCGCCGAGGGAGACCTCCTCTCCCTGGACCTTGCCCTCACCCTCGACGGCGTCAGCGCGGACGCCGCGGTCAGCTTCATCGTCGGCGGTTCCGGAACCGCGGAGGACCGGCGACTGATCGACACCACCGGTCGTGCTCTCGCGGCAGCGGTGGCGGCGGCCCGACCCGGCGCCCGGATCGGGGACCTGTCCCATGAAATCGGCAGCGTGCTGACCGCTGCGGGATACCCGGTCAACCTCGAGTTCGGAGGGCACGGTATCGGCACGACGATGCACCAGGACCCGCACGTGGCCAATGCAGGTCGCCCCGGTCGGGGATACCGGCTCCGGCCCGGACTCATGCTCGCCCTGGAACCCTGGGCGATGGTCGACACCGACCGGCTCATCACCGACCCGGACGGCTGGACCCTCCGGAGTGCGACAGGATGTCGTACCGCGCACTGTGAGCACACCGTCCTGATCACCGCAGACGGTGCGGAGATCCTCACCTCGCCCTCGGAGAATGTGTCGACACCGGTGTGACCCCGGTGAAGACTGTCGTGACAACCCCGGCCGGCCGTCGGAGGAGAGTACAGGCCACTGAGCGCGGACTACTGAATGAGACAGAAAAGGGACCGTCACGCACTCTCTGCGCCGCACCTTCCGCCCCTGGGCTCCCGTGGATCCTGACGACGGACCGTCCTGCTCCCCACCGGTCGGTGAGGAACAGGACGGTGAGGTTCCGGTACCGGAGGGGTGTCCGCCGGTACCCGAGCAGCCCCGTCAGCAGCCGGACGGGCCGCAGGCTTCCGCGTTACCGGCGCCGTTGACGCTGACGAACGAAGGCTTCTGCGGGTGGGACTCCTCCCAGGCCTGCTCCAGGGCCCTGGTGAAGACCTCGGTAGGCTGGGCGCCGGGCACCGCGTACTTCATGTCGAGGACGAAAGTGGGCACGGAGTTCAGCCCGAGGGACGCCGCCCGGGACACATCTGCCTGTACCGCAGGAATCCGGGACCCGGACTCCAGCTCCTGACGTACCTCATCCTCATCGAGCCCGGACTCCACCGCCAGTGCGACCAGGGTACCGGTGTCGCCGATGTTCTTCCCCTGCTCGAAATGCGCTGCGAAGAGCGCCTCCTCCAGTCGTTCGACGGTGGAGGCCTCCCTGCTCCGGGCGTCCTTCTCCGTGCCCTCTTCTGGGCCCTCTTCTGGGCCCTTCACTGAGTTCTTCTCGTCGGTCTCTCTGGCGAGCTGGATCAGCTGGTGGGCGCGCATGGAGTTGGCGACGACCAGCGTGTCGAAGTCATAGTGCAGTCCTTCACCGGCCGCCTGCGTGCTGACATGCCCGAACATCTCACGGACCCGGTCGACGGGCATACCTTTCACCGCTGAAAGATACTCCGCCTCCGAGCGCGGGTCATGCGCGGGCAGGGTCGGGTCAAGCTGATAGGAATGCCACGTCACAGTGATGTCGTCACGGTGCGGGAATGATGCCAGGGCGCGGTCGAAGCGCCGCTTACCGATGTAGCACCAGGGGCAGGCCACGTCGGACCAGATGTCGATATTCACGACAGTTGTAACGCGCGGACATGCCCCGTCATTCCCCTGCCGGTACCGCATCCGTGTCAGGTTCGTCGGGCCCCCTGCGTCCCCGTGGACTACGGTGGATGTCGATGAAGCTGATCAGCTACAACCTCTACCACAACAACGCCGTGGGCGAACTCGCACCACTGGCGGAGCTTCACGACCCCGACGCACTCTGCCTCCAGGAGGCGGACACAGACACCCTGCCGTCACGGATCGGGGACCTGGAACTCGTCCAGGCCACCACCGGAAGCCGTCTGGGACTCGCCGTCTATCTGAGGACGAGCAGATTCGACCCGCGCTCCCTGCTCACCGTGCCCCTCGAGAAGTCCCTCCATGACCTTGTCATGAAACCGGGGGAGGAGCGCATGGCGACCGTGAGAGCCCATGATTCCGTCCTCGGAGGTGAAGTCCTGATCTCGTCCTTCCACGCGGCGCCGTTGACCGCGAGCAATGCGCTGCGACGACAGCAGATCAGAACCGCCTTCGGTGCCCTCAGGGACCTGGGCCCGGGCCTGCCGTCGGTGGTTGTGGGGGACTTCAACTACCCGGTGTTCCAGGCGGGACTCGCACGCTACGTCGGAACCTACGGCTATGCGGTGTCCCGCAGTGACACGGACACCTACCGGCGTTACGGGGTGCTCCGCGGAAGTTACGACCTGGCGCTGTCGCAGGGATATACGGGATCCACCGTCACTTCACTGCCCCAGGACGGTTCGGACCACCTGCCGATTCTCGTGGAGACCGCGATGCAGCCTGAACCGGGGGAACTGGAGAAGGTACCCGGACGGCTGTTCCTCCCGGAAACCCACCGATACCGTCGCCGACGCTCACGCCTGGTCTGAGAGCAGGGCGGTCACCCGGCGTGACCGGAGCGGTGACGGACCACCCTGCCCACGGACGTCACCACCACCATCACCACCGAACCGACGAGGAAACCGGTCACGGCGGAGCACCCGGTCTCGATCAGCCACTGCACGGCAGCGCCTGCCGGCTCCGCGGCGTCCTCAATGTGGTGCACCACGGAGAACGGGCCGTGCCAACCGAGGTCGTCCGTACCTTTGAGCAGGATGTGGCCGCCGACCCACAGCATCGCGGCCGTGCCCACCACCGACAGCGCGGCCAGGACCTTCGGCATCGCCGAGACCATCGTCCTGCCGAGCCACCGCACCGCGCCCGGGCGGTCGGGTCCGCCGGACGCCAGACGCAGCCCGACATCATCCATCTTGACGAGCATCCCCACCACCCCGTAGACGCCGACAGTGATCATGAGTGCGACGACGACAAGAATGACCGCACGTTCCAGGAAAGGCTTGTCGGTCACCTCGTTGAGAGAGATGACCATGATCTCCGCGGAAAGAATCAGATCTGTGAGAACAGCGGCCTTCACCAGGGACTTCTCGTCATCCGGGCCCTTGTCCGCCACAGGGGTGTCACCGATGGAACGGCCGCCCCTGCGCGCGGCGACCGCGTGCCAGATCTTCTCCGCACCTTCGAAGCACAGGTAGGTGCCGCCGACCATCAGCACCGGTGTCAGAGCCCAGGGGGCCAGCCAGCTCAGCAGGAGCGCGACCGGCAGGACGATGACGATCTTGTTGACCAGGGACCCTTTCGTGATCTTCCAGACGATGGGAAGCTCCCTGGCCGGGGTGACCCCCTCGACGAATCCGGGGGCGACAGCGGCATCATCGACGACAACTGCCGCGGCCTTGGAGGATGTGGACGCCGCGGAACCGGCGACATCACGCGTGGCCACGGCCGCCTTTCTGGCTATCAGTGCAACGTCGTCGAGTAGTGCGAAAAGGCCACCTGCCATGGAAAGGTCCTCTGCGGTCGGGGAGGGGCAGGCACCGTGACATGTACGCCGGCCCGGGACCGTCCCAGTGTATCCGGAGAACGCCCGTGGTCGGGCACGGTGGTCAGGCGGTGAGGAAGTCCATGATCCGGTCCCAGTCCCGTTGTGTCTGCACCAGACCGTCGTAGTAGGTCGCCTTGAGACGGTCGAGGTTGCGCTCGGTGTTGGAGATCCGCATCTCCTCCGGGAAGAAGAGCAGGGCCCTGCCCTGTCTCTCCAGGTCGAAAAGGTGCCGTCTGGTGGCGTTGTAGCGTGCCGGGCGTGCGATGACCGCATCGGCGACGGCGGGGTGACGACGCAGGATCCGGCGCACCGCACCGGGATGCTTCACCGGCGGGCGCACATAGTCACGGGGCCTCGTGCACAGCACGAGGTAGCGTTCGAAACCGTCGGCCTCGGCGGCGTCGACGGGGATTCCCCCGGAACCGCTGAGGGCACCGTCGACATAGGGCGTTCCGTCGACTTCCGGCGTGTTCATGATGACCGGCAGTGTCGAGGACGCCCGGACCCGCTTGAGCAACGAGTCCAGGTCGGTGATGTCCTGTCGCCCCCACCTCGTCGGTTCACCGGTCAGGGCATTGGTCGCCTCGATGCTGAACGGTGTGGGGTCAGAGAGGAAGGCCTCGAAGTTGTAGGGAAGGTCGTTGCCCGGCAGACCGGCGGTCTCGTAGATGTACTCGGCGTCGAAGTAGCCGTCCCCGCGGATGAAGGAGCCCACTCCGCCGGAGGCGGGGGACGCCGTGAACTCGACGAAACTCTCCCGTGCACGTTCGGGGTCGTGGCCCAGGAAGTTCACGGTGTGGGAGGATCCGGCGGACACCCCGCCGACCCAGCCGAAGTGCACGTCGTTGACCATCAGCTCATGCACTGTGGCAGCTGTGAAACTGTTGCGGGCCCCGCCGCCCTCGAAGACGAGGGCGACATCGCCGGCAGTGAAGGTGGAGTCTGTCATCGCACCCATGCTAGCCCTGCGGGTCGGGTCACTCGAAGCCGGAACCGTGGGAGTCCAGCGCACTGGAGAGGTTGAGGTTGAGGTCGTGGAGGACGTCCTCAGGGTCAGAGTCACCGGCGTTGAAACGCACAGTGTGTCCCGCACTCCGGGGGCAGTCGACCGCGGCGGCGATGAGCGCGGCCACGGCGGCACGGGGGACGGTGGTCCCGTCGGTGCGGCCCCGGTCCTCCGGGATGACCGAGATCCCCGTCTCCTCACCGTCGGTGAGCGTCGAGGGCCCGAGAATCGTCCAGTCCAGCGACGACCTTCTCAGATGGGAGTCCGCCCGGGCCTTGGCGTCGGCGTACACGTGGAAAGGATCATCCTCGGGGATGCCGTGGTCCAGGTAGGACCCGCACCACGACACCATGATGAAACGGTCGGTGTCGGACTCCTCCGCGGCGTTGATGGTCCGGACGGCGGCATTCTCGTCGACGTTGCGGGTCCTCTCCGGATCCCCGCCGCCGGCACCGGCGGACCAGACGACAGTGTCGAAAGGCTCCAGGAGGTCGACGATACTGTCTGTACTCATCGTCTCGATGTCCGCGACGACGGCGGAGGCACCGGCGTCCTCGACATCGGCGACCTGGTCCGGGTCCCGGACGACCGCGGTGACGGAGTTGCCGTCGGCGACGAGCAGGGGGATGGTCAGCAGGGCGACGCGGCCGTGGCCGCCGATGATCACGATCTCACTCATACAGTCCAGCCTATCGGGCATCGGAGGGGGAGGTGGACGGGCAGGCTTTTCCGGGGTTCCGGGGCAGGGTCCGGCAGCGTCACCTGATCGGCGAGATGCTGAGTGTGGCCGGGGCGTCCTCCCCGGTGCAGCCGGTCAGGCCTTCCGCGGCGACGGTCACTGAGGCGGTCTGCTCCGGCGGATAGACCTTCAGCGACTCTGCGGGAGTTTCGGTGCAACGGTCGCCGTAGACCCCGGGAGCGGTGATCTTCAGGTCGGCGGAGGCGGAGTCACCGGGGGCGAGGGTCACCACAGGCAGGTCGCCGGCGGCGGGTTCGCGCTCGGCCGCCTGCCCCACCTGCGCGTCACCGGAGACGAGGCTCACCCCCGGATACCCGGAGAGGGTGCACGGGCTGTCCGAGACATTCGTGAACTCCAGGGGACGGTAGACACTTCCCGCTGCACCGTCACCGGGCCCCGCCTCCACGGTGAGGTCGTCGGTGCCGCACCGTTGACCGGCGTCACCGCCCTGCGCGCCGTCACCGGTGTCATTCGCGGCGGCGGTGGTGCCTGGGCCGGTGATGGTGCCCGTCGGGGTGGTGTCAGCACCGGTGACGCCGGTCGCGCCGGAGGTCGCCGTCGAGCCGTCACCCGTCGACGAACCGCAGGCACCGAGAGTGACGAGTGCCAGAGCGGCGGTGATCGTGGCTGCGGTACGTCGGGTCCTGCCTGGAGTTCGTGTTCCCATGCCACGTGAGCCTACCGTCTCCGCCCCGTGCCGACGTCCGGTTCCCCGGATCGGGCCCGACACGTCAGGGGGAGTACTAGCATGAGTTCCGGTAGGCGGAACCCGAGAGCGGCGCAGTCAGAGGCCCGCCGGCGGCCCGCCGTATCCCGTCAAGAGTCCCGCCGAACAGGAGCATCCATGGCCTTCAACCCCGACTTCGATCTCTTCCAGCTGCCCGAGGAGTACCGGGAGCTTCGCTCCGCGATCCGGCAGATCGCCGAGGAACAGATTGCACCGCACGCCGCAGACGTCGACGAGAACGAGAGGTTCCCCGAGGAAGCCCTGGAGGCGCTGAACAGCTCCGGATTCAATGCGGTGCACATTCCCGAGGAGTTCGGAGGCCAGGGTGCGGACTCTCTCGCCGCAGTCATCGTCATCGAGGAGGTGGCGCGTGTCTGTGGGTCATCTTCCCTGATTCCCGCGGTGAACAAGCTGGGGACCATGGGACTGATCCTGCAGGGTTCCCAGGAACTCAAGGCGAAGGTTCTTCCCGACATCGCGGCCGGCGCCATGGCGTCCTACGCGCTCACCGAACGTGAGGCAGGGTCCGACGCCGGAGCCATGAAGACCAGGGCAGTCCGGGACGGGGATGACTGGGTCATCAACGGGTCCAAGTGCTTCATCACCAACGGTTCCCGTTCCACCTGGTACACCGTGATGGCGGTGACCGACCCGGACGCCGGTTCCCACGGGATCTCGGCGTTCATGGTGCACAGGGACGACCCGGGCTTCCGGGTCGGTGCCCTCGAGCACAAGCTGGGGATCAAGGGGTCGCCCACCGCCGAACTGTACTTCGAGGACTGCCGGATCCCCGGTGACCGGATGATCGGCGAGGAAGGCACCGGATTCAAGACGGCCCTCCAGACGCTCGACCACACCCGCCCGACCATCGGCGCGCAGGCGCTCGGCATCGCCCAGGGGGCGTTCGAGGTGGCGGTCGGGTATGTCAAGGAGCGAAGGCAGTTCGGCAGGCCCGTCGCCTCGTTCCAGAACACGCAGTTCACCCTCGCGGACATGAAGATGAAGATCGATGCTGCACGGCTGATGATCTACACCGCGGCGTCGAACGCCGAGAGGGGGGTCGCGGAGAACGGGGAGAAGCTCGGACTGATGGCCGCGGGATCGAAGGCATTCGCCTCCGACATCGCCATGGAGGTCACCCTCGACGCCATCCAGCTGCTCGGCGGCTACGGATACACCCGTGACTTCCCGGTGGAGCGGATGATGAGGGACGCAAAGATCACCCAGATCTACGAGGGAACCAACCAGATCTGCCGCATGGTCATGGGACGCCAGATCCTCGCATAGAGGTCAGAGGGGGTTTCTGTCCGGAGTGCCGTCGTGCCGTTGCTCCGGAGGGGCGGGAACCACGTCCGCCGGATCCGCCCAGTGGAGGTTGTATCCCTGTCTGCTGAGGAACTCTTCGGCCGAGCCTGTGGTGACGATGCCGGTGACCACCTTCTGCGCTGCTGTGAGCGCGCGGCAGGTCTGCTCGGGGGACAGGTGTCCGGCGACCAGGGCGTCCCCCAGCTCCTCCAGGTCGAGGATCTCCCATCTGCCGCCGGCGTAGGTCACCACGTCGATGTACAGGTCGGTGGTGCGCCACACCCGGCCGCCGGGGAGAGGGGTCTCGGTCAGTGCGATGTCGATGTAGAGTTCCTGGCCCGGGTAGGGGCCGTGCCCGGACCCGTTGCGGAAGTGGAATCTGCTGACCCGAAGATCCAGCGCGGGCAGCAGCCAGCTCTCGAGGTAGCCGAAGCGGGGGTGGTCGGCGGGTCGGGCCATGTACAGGCCCCGCGGCGGGCCGGCGGAGGTGCCGTATGAGGCTTCGGGCGGCAGGGTCGCCCACCGGTCGACGGCGCGGTCGAACCCTTTCGGGTCGGTGTTGATCCCTTTGTCCGTGTCGAAGGTCTCGACCTTCGGAGGGTGGGCCGTCGTCATGGTGACGGTTCTACCACGGCCGGGACGGATCCGGAGGTCCGCCGCGAAAGGTCAGGCGACGCTGGTCAGACCGACCGTCGGGGCGAAACGGCAGTCCGCGTGGCCGTTCTCCTCGGCGGTGGTGATGCCGCCGCTGAGGACGGCGATGACGGTGCCGGGGCCGGTGTCCGCCAGGCCGTTGACGGTGCCGGGGCCACCGGTGTTCATGGTGCCGGGCAGCAGGGGGGTCTGGCCCATGCGGCCGCTGTTGACGTTGAGCCAGTGCACCTGCATGGACGTGGTGTCGCTGGCCACGGCCGGACCGGTGCCCAGGGCGGTGAAGACGAAGGCCGCCTGACCGGCCGGTACTCCGGGGAGCGGGATCGGGGCGGGGCCGGGGACGGCGATGGCGGTGCCGACGGCGTTCTCCGTGCCGCCGATGCATTCGGTGGCCACGGTGGGCCAGCCGAACTGGGTGAAGGCCGGCCCGTTCTCGGGGACCTCCACGCCGGGTTCCCCGTCGCCGCGGAAGAAACTGACGAGGCGTCGGAGGGTGTCCCCGACCTCTGCCGGCATTCCGGGTTGGGCGGCGAAGTTCTCGACCAGGTCGAGCACTTCGGGGGAGGGGCGTCCGAGGTTGTCGACCAGGGCCTGTGCCCCGGCGGTGGGGGCGGCGATCGTTGCCGTGGGGACCGCGAGGGCGGTCACGGCGGCGAGGAGGGCGGCGGCGGAGCGACGGTGCGGGCGGGAACGGCGGAGGGAGCTCACGGGGGGCCTTTCGTAAACCTCAGGAGTCACATTGTCAACAACGGTAACACAGGCCACGTCCGCTGTGCTCCACTTTGTCTGATGAGAAGAATACCGGCGCAAGAGGGTACTCTGTACCCCCGTCCGCATATCGGCGTCCACTCCGTGCCGCCGACATGCCCGTACGCTTTTCTCCCCGCTCTATAAGGAAGACCTGGATCTGTGTCACTGACTGAATTCCGCAATGTCGCCATCGTCGCCCACGTCGACCACGGCAAGACCACTCTCGTTGACGCGATGTTGCGCCAGTCGGGCGTCTTCGACCCCCACGCCGAGGTCGAGGACCGCGTCATGGACTCCGGTGACCTCGAAAAAGAGAAAGGCATCACCATCCTCGCCAAGAACACCGCCATCAGGCGGGCAGGCGCAGGTAAAGACGGTGCAGACCTGATCATCAACGTCATCGACACCCCCGGCCACGCCGATTTCGGTGGCGAAGTCGAGCGTGCCCTGTCCATGGTCGACGGCGTCGTCCTTCTCATCGACGCCTCCGAAGGCCCGCTGCCGCAGACCCGCTTCGTCCTCGGCAAGGCACTCGAAGCGAAGATGCCCGTGATCATCTGCGTGAACAAGACCGACCGACCGGACGCCCGTATCGACGAGGTCGTCTCCGAAGCCCAGGACCTCCTGCTGGAACTGGCCTCCGCGCTCGACGACCCCGAGGCCGCCGACGCCGCCGAGACCCTCCTCGACCTCCCGGTGATCTACACCTCCGGACGCGCGGGCAAGGCGTCCACCACCAACCCGGGCAACGGCAACGTCCCGGACGCCGAGGATCTCCAGGCCCTCTTCGACGTGATCTACGAGGTTCTCCCGGAACCCTCCGCCGAGCACGACGCCCCGCTCCAGGCGCACGTCACCAACCTGGACTCCTCCAACTTCCTCGGCCGTATCGGCCTGGTCCGGGTCTTCGCCGGTTCCCTCCACAAGGGACAGCAGGTCGCCTGGATCCACTACGACGAGAACGGCGAGGAGCACATCAAGAACGTCCGGATCTCCGAACTGCTCCGCACGGTGGGCGTCGACCGGGTTCCCACCGACGAGGTCATCGCCGGTGACATCGCCGCGATCTCCGGCATCGAGGACGTCATGATCGGTGACACCCTCGCCGACCCGGAGCACCCGGTCGCACTTCCCCGGATCACCGTGGACGAGCCCGCGATCTCCATGACCATCGGTGTGAACACCTCGCCGATGGCCGGCCGATCCGGCAACCAGCTCACCGCCCGGGTCGTCAAGAACCGTCTCGACCAGGAACTCATCGGCAACGTCTCCATCAAGGTGCTCCCGACCGAGAGGCCGGACGCCTGGGAGGTCCAGGGACGTGGCGAGATGGCGCTGTCCATCCTCGTCGAGACGATGCGTCGCGAGGGATTCGAACTGACCGTCGGCAAGCCGCAGGTGGTCACCCGGACCGTCGACGGCAAGCTCCAGGAGCCGTGGGAGCACATGGTCATCGACGTCCCCGAGGAGCATCTCGGGGCAGTCACCCAGCTCATGGCCGCCCGCAAGGGCCGCATGGAGGGCATGGACAACAGCGGCAACGGCTGGATCCGCATGAACTTCCTCGTGCCCGCCCGCGGTCTCATCGGTTTCCGCACCATCTTCATGACCGAGACCCGCGGAACAGGCATCGCCAACAGCTACTCCGCCGGGTACGACAACTGGGCGGGAGAGATCAAGGACCGCCCGAACGGTTCCCTGGTCGCGGACCGCTCCGGCCAGATCACCGCCTACGCGCTGACCCAGCTGGCGGACCGCGGCAGCTTCTTCGTCGAACCCGGTACCGAGACCTACGAAGGTATGGTCGTCGGCCAGAACAACCGTGACGAGGACATGGACATCAACATCACCAAGGAGAAGAAGCTCACGAACATGCGTTCCGCCACCGCGGACGCCACCGTGACCCTGGCCAAGGCCAGGAACCTCTCCCTGGACGAGGCGATGGAGTTCTGTGGTCAGGACGAGTGCGTCGAGGTCACCCCTGATGCCATCAGGGTGCGTAAGGTCATTCTCGGCGCCACCGAGCGCGGTCGTGCCGCAGCCCGGGCGAAGCAGCGCGACAGGAACTGAGAACGACAGGTCAGCCCCGACCGCGGGGTGTGACCGGGAGGAGCCGCCGGTAGTGGAAGAGCAGTACTGTTCCCGCCGACGGCCTGTGGTCGTGGGGGCTGCCGTCCTGGCGGCGTCCCTCACGCTCACGGGCTGCCAGGCCAGACCCGGGGACGCCCCGACAGTTCAGGAGCCCCGGCAGACCACCACCACCGCACCGGCGGACGCCGACGACGACCGGGCCGAGGAGCTCAGGACCGTCACCGTCGGAGTCGACGACGTTCCCACCGACCTCAACCCCCACCTCGTGGGTTCCCGGTCTACAGCGACCAGCGTCGTCGCGGCACTGACCCTGCCGAGTGCCTTCACCGCGTTGCCGGGGGAGGAGCACAGATCGGAACTCAACACCGACCTGTTGACCTCCGTCACCGTCACCGAGGGTGAACCGGCGGCACCTACCGCGGTCCGGTACGAGATCTCCGCCGCCGCACAGTGGTCCGACGGAACCCCGGTCACCGGCTCGGACTTCGAGTACCTCCGCCAGCAGATGACCACGGCCCCGGGAGTGGCGGCACCGGCGGACTATGCTGCCGTCGAGAGGATAGACGTCACTGCCGGAGGGCGTACCGTCGACGTCACCTTCACACGGCCCGACCCGGACTGGAGGGAACTGTTCTCCGACCTGCTCCCGTCACACATCTACCGTTCCGAGGACCGTGACTTCTCCACGATGATGGAGGGCGTGCCCGCGGCGTCCGGCGGAGTGTTCCGGGTTCGCGCCGTCGACACGACCCGCGGTGTCATCGAACTGGAACGCAATGAACGATTCTGGGGGCAGTCCCCGGCCCGTACCGACAAGCTCGTGCTCTCCGAGGTACCCGACACCAGGACCGGGGCGCAGATGCTGCGCAACGGTCAGCTGCAGATGCTGGTGACGGGCAGGCAGGGCGTCACCGGGGAGTCGTTGTCGACGGTCCCGGGCGTCCAGGTCCGGACCATGACACGGCCCGCCGAGCTCACCCTGACCTTCAACACCACCTCGCCACGGACCTCCTCGGCCGCCAACCGTGCGGTGATCGCCGACGCCGTGGATGCGGACTCCGTCGCCAGGATCGTCAGCGGTGACCCCGGGGCCACGGCGCCGGACCCGCTGCCCGCCGGTGAGGGTTCAGGCGGTACCTCGGGCGGCACGACAGTCGACACCGCAGACGGAACAGCGGGGGAGAGCCGTAGGACACGTCCCTCATCTGCCATGGCCCCCGTCCCCACCCCGGACAGTGGTCTTTCCCCTCTGCGCATCGGGGCGGACAGTACCGACGACACCGCGGTCGAGGCCGCCCGGCGGGTCGTAGACCAGCTCACTGCGGCGGGTATCGACGCTACGGTCGTCACCAGGCCTTCGTCTGAGCTCTACGGCGCCTTCCTTCCGTCAGGGGAGGTCGATGCGGTGGTCGCCTGGCAGGAGCCGCCGACCTCCCTGACCTCCCTGCGCAGCCGGTACGGCTGTGACACCGCGGACCGGGCGGTGTCACAGCCGACCTCGTCCCTGCCTCCGGTGACGGCGACCCCGGCCACGTCGACCCCGGCACCGACGGGCACGGGAGAGCCGACAGATGCGGCAGATCTGACGTCCCGGCCCGGGCAGCAAGAGTCCGTCGAGCCTGCTGACCCCTCGGCGGGCCCCGGTACGGCGGCAACGACCACAGCACCACAGGGGGAGGACGCGGCCCCGGATGAACCCTCCGGGCGCTCGGAGAACATCTCGGGACTGTGCTCGGCGGCCGTGGACGCGGCCGTCGACGCCGAATTCGCCGCTGTCGCCGAGGACGCCGTCCTCTACACCGGTGACGATGTCACGGACGGGACGGTCCAGGCGACTCTCGGCAGGGTCCGGGAACTGGTCGGCAGACAGCACATCGACGTGCCGCTGATGGAGGACAGTCAGGTCATCGCCGTGGGCCGTGACCTGGTGGGACCTTCCCCCCGCCTGGCCGACTGGGCACTGGACAGGGAGACCGGCCCGTTCGTCGGTGCCGGAGTCTGGAGACGTACCGGTGCCCCCGGCTCCACAGGAGCGTCCACCGGGAGTTCCTCTCAGGCTCCCGGGAAGAATGAGCAGACCCATGAACAGGAGACCCCGTGACGGGACCGACCACCGACGACCTTTCCGGACTGCGCATCCTCGCGGTTCACGCCCACCCCGACGACGAGTCACTGTGGACCGGACTGTCCCTGGCACACTGGGCTCGCCGTGGTGCGGAGGTGACTGTGGTGACCTGCACCCTCGGCGAGGAGGGTGAGGTCATCGGAGACCGGTACCAGGCTCTGGTCGCCGACCGTTCCGGACTGCTCGGCGGCTACCGGATCGCGGAACTGCAGCGCGCACTGACGGTCCTCGGGGTCAACCTGGACCCGGTGACGGACGGGTCCCGGCCCTTGTTCCTCGGAGGTGTGGCCAGGTGGCGTGACTCCGGCATGGCGGGCAGTCCCTCTGCCCGGGATCCGCGGGCCTTCGTCCGCTCCGGGCAGGAGGCGGTGACCGCCCTTACCGGGATCATCGGCGACAAGAGGCCCCATGTGGTGGTGACCTACGGACCTGACGGTGGCTACGGTCATCCCGACCATGTGCGGGCGCATGAGATCACCCATGCCGCCGTCGCACAGTCGGCGTCGGGTGGCGGGTGGGTTCCCGCCAGGGTGTGGTGGTGCGTCACCGAATCGGAGCGGGTGGATGCCGGACTGGAGGCCCTGCGCGCGGTCGGGGAGCCCCCGGCCGGCTGGAGGTGGCCGGAGGTCGGGGAGCTCGCCGGCGTGACGACGGAGCGGGTGGACGCCCGGGTGTACGGCAGTGACGTGGACGTGGACGCCAAACGTCGGGCCATGGCCGCCCACGCGACCCAGCTGTGGGTCGCCGACGGGGGTACCTCAGACGTCATCGACGAGGCGCGGACGTCCCCGGACGGGGCCCCGGTCCTGTTCTGCCTGTCCAACCGGATCGTGCAGCCGCTGCTCACGACGGAGAGTTTCACCCTCGGTGAGAGCAGGGACAGCGGGAGCGGCCTTTCACCGGCGGCACTGGACAGACTAGACTGTCTGTTTGCTGAAGGGAGGTAGTCGATGCGCAGTACCGCTGAACCCCACTGGGGCGATCCGGAGCGCAGTCAGGTGCGCCGGGACACGACCCGACGTGAACGGGTCGCCGGGATCATCTGGCTGTGCGTTGGTGCGGCGGCTGCCGTTCTCCTCGCAACGCTGTACCTCGGCTCACGCATCACGGTGGGCGGCGTCCAGGTGCCTTTCCCCTGGCCACTGGTGGCCACACCCTGGTTCCTCGTGGTGCTGACGAAAACCGCACTGCTGTGGACCGACAACCGGTCAGTTGCGGCGGCTCCCCTGTGGACCTGGCTGGCGGGGTACCTCGTCCTCGTCTTCTGGCCCGCGTTACCGGGCACCGGCGGTGACACTCTCCTCGGCGCCTCACTGACCACTCTGCTTCTGCTGCCGCTCGGACTGGCCGGCGGTGGTTGGGCATTACTCCGGCTGAAGTGACAAGATTAGCTGTGCTGTCAGCAGTACTGACGACCTGTCTGACACGAACGTGACGAAACTCAGAAAGTGACTATCCATGACCTACGTAATCGCGCAGCCCTGCGTCGATGTGATGGACCGGGCGTGTGTGGAGGAATGCCCGGTCGACTGCATCTACGAGGGTAAGCGATCACTGTACATCCACCCTGACGAGTGTGTGGACTGCGGTGCCTGCGAGCCGGTGTGCCCGACCGAGGCGATCTTCTACGAGGATGACCTCCCCGACGAGTGGGAGGACTACATCGACTACAACACCGCCTTCTTCGACGACCTGGGAGACCCGGGCGGAGCCTCGAAGCTCGGCCCCCAGGACTTCGACCCCGAAGGTGTCAGCTCGCTGCCACCGCAGAACCAGGACTAGCAGGACCGGAAGGAATCCCCCCGACAATGGTTGAACCTGTGCCCGAACACGTCCGCCCCGCACGCCGCACCCTCTCGGCGCAACTCCCGGACTTTCCCTGGGACTCCCTCCGGGAGGCGAAAGCGACCGCGACGGCGTACCCGGGCGGCATCGTCAACCTTTCGGTGGGTACCCCGGTCGACGAGGTCGCCCCGTCGATCCAGCTGGCCCTGTCACTCAACGCCGCGGAACCCGGGTACCCGCAGACGACGGGAACCCCGGAGCTGAGGGACGCCGTCGTCGAGGCACTCGCCCGCCGCTTCGGTGTGACCGGTGTGCAGCCGGAGCAGGTCCTCCCCGTCATCGGCACCAAAGAGGCCATCGCCTGGATGCCGCTGGTCCTGGGCGTCACCCCGGGGCAGACGGTCGTCATCCCGGAGCTCGCCTACCCCACCTACGAGGTCGGGGCGAAGCTCGCCGGCGCCCGCGTACTGCGCAGTGACTCACTGCTGCGGATCGGACCCGAGTCCCCCGCGATGATCTTCATCAATTCGCCGGCCAACCCGCACGGCAGGGTGCTGGGCGTGGGACACCTGCGCAAGGTCGTCGAATTCGCCAGGGAACGTGGCGTCATCGTCGTCTCGGACGAGTGCTACCTCGGCCTCGGCTGGAACACCGACCCGGAGGACGCCCCGGTCTCCGTCCTTGACCCGCGCGTCTGTGACGGGGATTTCACCGGACTGGTCGCCGTGCACTCACTGTCGAAGACATCGAACATGGCGTCCTACCGTTCCGGTTTCCTGGTCGGGGACACCGACCTCATCGCAGAGGCGCTCGCCGTGCGAAGGAACGCCGGGCTGATGATGCCCGGCCCGATCCAGGCAGCGACCGTCGCCGCGCTCAAGGACGACGGGCAGGAGCTCCTCCAGAAGGAACGCTACCGCCGGCGCAGGGAGATCCTGGCTGCGGCGGTGCGGGACGCCGGCATGAGGATCGACAACTCAGAAGGGGGACTGTACCTCTGGGCCACCGAGGGCAGACCCTGCCGCGAGACCGTGGACCGGCTGGCGGCACTGGGAATCCTCGTCGCCCCCGGTGACTTCTACGGTCCAACCGGCGAACAACATGTCAGGATCGGCCTCACCGCCGACGACAGCAGCATTGCCGAGGCCGCCGCACGGCTCCGCACCCTGGCAGGGTGAGAGGGGCAGGGCCAGAGGGCCCCGTCCGGCCTCAGTTCTTGTGCAGGGCCTCGTTGAGCTCCACGGAACCGGTCTTCCGTGCGACGGCCTCCACCGCACCGGTCACCGAATTGCGGCGGAAAAGCAGGTTTGACGCCCCCGAGAGCGAGGACGCCTTGACGATCTCGCCGTTGAAGGTCACCTTGGTGCCGAACGTGATGTACAGTCCCGCCTCGACGACACAGTCGTCGCCGAGCGAGATACCGACACCCGAGTTCGCCCCCAGCAGGCACCGCTTCCCGATCGAGATGACCTGCTTACCGCCCCCGGACAGCGTCCCCATGATCGACGCGCCGCCTCCGACATCGGAACCGTCGTCGACGACGACCCCGCCCGAGATCCGCCCCTCCACCATGGAGGAGCCCAGGGTTCCGGCGTTGAAGTTCACGAAACCTTCGTGCATGACAGTCGTACCCTCGGCGAGGTGGGCTCCGAGCCGGACACGGTCGGCGTCACCGATGCGCACTCCGGTGGGGACGACGTAGTCGACCATGCGCGGGAACTTGTCGACGGAGTACACGGTGACCCGTCCGCGCGCGGACAGCTTCGCCCGGGTGGCCTCGAAACCCTCGACAGCGCAGGGGCCGAAGTTCGTCCACACGACATTGTTCAGGGTGCCGAAGATACCGTCGAGACTGCAGCCGTGGGGGCGCAGAACCCGGCCCGAGATCAGGTGGAGACGCAGGTAGGCGTCCTCGACGTCGGACGGCGGGGCGTCCAGGTCGGCGATGACCGTGTGGACCACGGTACGGCGGACTCCCCGGTCAGGGTCCCCGCCCTCCAGGTGCGACAGGTCGAGGGGGGCGGCGGGGGCGTCCCCGAGCCCGAACTCGGGGTACCAGACGTCGAGGACGGTCTGGTCGTCGGTGATGGTGGCGATACCGGTTCCGTGAGCTGTGGTCATGGCACCACAGTGTAGTCAGTGCGGCCGGACCGCCGGTGCTCAGACCCGGTCGGGCAGGGAGTCGTCCGCGGACCGGCCGTGGCGTGCGGAGACGTACACCCCCAGGAGACAGAGCAGGCCGAAGGCCACGGCCACGGCGATGACCTGCTGGCGCGCGGTCTCGTCGAAGAGCATCAGGACCGTCAGGCCGAGGAGCCCGACCAGCGTGACGACCGGCAGAACCGGCCAGAACCACATGCGCAGCTTCAGGGACCCCTCCTTCTCCAGCACCGGTCGCAGACGCAGCTCCGACAGGACGATCATCACCCAGATGACCAGCAGTGCACCGCCGACCGCATTGAACAGGATGTTGATGAGGTCCGCCGGACCCCAGACCTGCAGACCCACCGAGATGAAGGCGAAGACGAGGGAACAGGCGACAGCGGCGACAGGCACCTTCTGCCCCGACACCCGGCGGAAGACCGCCGGAGCATTGCCCTGCTGTGCGAAGGAGTACATCAGGCGTGAGGTGGCGTAGATCTGGGCGTTGAACGCCGAGAGCAGGGCCAGGACGATGACCACCTCCATGATGCCGACGATCCCGGGCACGTCGGCCATCGCCAGAACCCGGGTGAACGGGGAGTCCGCGGCACCTTCGGCCTCGTCAAGGGTCGACCGGTCGAGTAGTGCGGTGATCACCAGCACAGAACCCAGGTAGAAGACCATGATGCGCCAGACGACCGCGCGGACAGCGGCGGTGATCGCCTGGGCGGGCCGGTCGGATTCGGCGGCGGCTATGGTGACGATCTCAATTCCTCCGAATGCGAAGGCGACGGCCAGCAGCCCCGCGGAAATCCCCGGCAGGCCCTCGGGGGCGAATGGGGTGAAGTTGTCGGCTCCGACAGCGGCATGGCCGGGCAGCCACCCGAATATGAGGAGCACTCCGACGATGAGGAAGAAGATGATCACCGCGACCTTGACGAAGGAGAACCAGTACTCGAACTCACCGAACCCACGGACGGCGAAGAGGTTGACCACGGTGAAGAGCACCACACAGACGAGGCCGGGCACCCAGCCCTCGACCCCGAACCAGTTTCCCATGATCGCCCCGGCGCCCGTGATCTCCGCACCCATCACCATGATGAGCATGAACCAGTACAGCCACCCCAGCGAGAACCCTGCCCAGCCGCCGAACGCCTGGCGGGCGTAGGTGGCGAACGTCCCGGACGCGGGCCGGGCCGCAGCAAGCTCACCGAGCATTCGCATGACGAACACGACGATGATGCCGGCGATGACGTAGGAGATGAGGACGGCGGGTCCGGCGGCCTTGATCCCGACCCCTGTGCCGAGGAACAGACCGGCACCGATCGCGGAGCCGAGTCCCATCATCGTCAGGTGCCGGGTTCTCAGACCGTGGCCCAGTTCGGACCCGGAACGGGCCTGCGGGCCGTCTTCCGGGGTGGCGGAAACGTCAGGTGAAGTGCTCATGAAATCAGATTGTCCCACACGTGCCTTCCCTCACCCGGGACATACCGCACCTAGAATGGGCGCCACAATGACTGCAGAACTCGATCTCAGCGTCGGCCCCGTGGAGCTCACCTCCGCGCTCGTCGACATCCCCAGCGTCTCCCACGAGGAGAAACAGCTCGCCGATGCGCTGGAATCGGCGCTCACCGGCCTCTCGCTGCCCGGTGTCACCGTCGACAGGCACGGTGACACCCTGGTCGCCAGGACCCACCGGGGCCTGCCGACCCGCGTGGTGCTGGCAGGTCACACGGACACCGTCCCCCCGGCGGACAACCTGCCCTCCCGTCGGGGACCGGACGCCGACGGTGCGGACAGTATCCACGGTCTGGGCTCTGTCGACATGAAGTCCGGGGACGCCGTCTACCTCCACGCCTTCGTCACCCTGGCGAACTCCGCCGATCTCGCCCACGACATGACACTGGTCCTCTACGACTGTGAGGAGGTGGCCTCGCGCTACAACGGTCTCCGCCGGCTCTCCGAGGCACACCCGGAATGGTTGGAAGGGGATGTCGCCCTTCTCGGAGAACCCTCCGGGGGGATGGTCGAGGCGGGGTGCCAGGGCACACTGCGGATCAGGGTCACCGCCCACGGCGTCAGAGCACACTCCGCCCGCTCCTGGCTCGGCGAGAACGCGGCGCACCGGCTGTCACCGGTGATCTCCAGGGTGGCCGCGTACACGCCCCGGGAGGTCGACATCGACGGCTGCGTCTACCGCGAAGGGCTCAACATCGTCAGGCTCGAGTCCGGTGTGGCGACGAACACCGTCCCCGACGAGGCATGGATGTTCGTGAACTTCCGTTTCGCCCCTGACCGGTCCGGAGAAGAGGCCCTCGGGCACACCCTCGAGGTCCTGGGCGTGGGTACCCCGGACGCCCCGGCACCGGGCTTCAGCCTGGAGGTCGACGACCTGTCCCCGGGGGCGCTCCCGGGGCTCCACCGTCCCTGTCCCTCTTTCACCTCTGTATGCGTATATCCGGCGGCTGCCGCCCTCGTCGCGGCGACCGGCGGCCGGGTCCGGGCGAAGTACGGCTGGACAGACGTGGCACGTTTCGCCGCCCTGGGCATCCCTGCGGTGAACTTCGGCCCCGGGGACCCCGGCCTGTGCCACACCCCGGCAGAGCACTGCCCGGTAGAGATGATCCGGGACGTCAGCGACCAGCTTCTCCGCTATCTCACAGGAAAGGCCTGACAGTGGCTCCTATACGACCCAATGACACTCCGTTCACCTACCAGGGACCTGTCCTCCGGAGAGGGGAGGGACGCCGTATCGCCCCGTCCTCCACCACCGACCAGCGTCTCCTCGACGAACAGCCGAACGCCGACTGGCTGCACACCGACCCGTGGCGGGTGATGCGGATCCAGTCGGAGTTCGTCGAGGGATTCGGGGCCCTCGCCGAGATTCCGCGGGCCGTGACTGTCTGGGGCTCCGCCCGGATCACCGAGGACCACCCCTGGTACCGCCTCGGGTGTGAGACCGGACGGCTGCTCCACGAGGCCGGATATGCGGTGATCACCGGGGGAGGACCGGGACTGATGGAGGCCGCGAACCGGGGATGCGCGGAGGCGGGCGGCCTCTCCATCGGCCTCGGCATCGAGCTTCCCCATGAGCAGGGGCTGAACGACTGGGTGAACCTGGGGCTGAACTTCCGGTACTTCTTCGTCCGGAAGACGATGTTCGTCAAGTACGCACAGGCCTTCATCTGCCTGCCGGGTGGATTCGGCACCCTCGACGAACTCTTCGAGGCACTGGTGCTCGTGCAGACCGGGAAGGTCCGTCAGTTCCCGGTGATTCTGGTCGGTACCGGGTACTGGGGCGGTCTGCTGGACTGGATCCGTTCCCGGCTGGTCGCCGACGGCCTGGTGAGCCCGGGAGATCCTGACCTGATCACCGTCACCGACGACCCCGCCGAGGCAGTGGAAAGGGTCGTCGCCGCCCGGAGCGGGGACAGCGGGACCCGGACCTCGGAAAAGGGACAGGTAGGGTAGAATCCGGCCCGTGTACCTGCTCATCACCGTCATCGTCGCCCTGTTCGTGGGCCTGGTTCTCGTGGCACTCGTCCAGGTGACCTTCGGAAGGCCCGAGCCGGTGGCCGGCCACCGGGAAGGCACCCCCCGATTCAGTGTGGTGCGCCGGGGGTACGACATCTCCGAGGTTGAGGCCTGGATTGCTGCGGGAGAGACGGACAGGGCGGTCGGGGAAGACAGGGCGGTCGGGGAAGACAGAGAGGACCGGGCCTGATGGACGGCGTCCTGAGAATGCTGCCGTCCCTGCCCCGGGGGATCCCGGAGATCACCTGCGGAGCCACCGCCTCGGGTTCGGAGATTGTCGACTGCCGGGTACAGGTGCTGCAGACGGGGTCACCTGCCCTGTCGGTCGTACGGGCGGACGGGGACGGGGTCAGGACCGTCGGCGTCCCCTCGGCGCCCTCCCCGCTGTCGGACTTCCTCGCGCCGGGTGAGGACTCCCGCCTCAGCGATGACGGCTGGAGGACAGCCGGGCAGCTGCTGATCCGCGAGATCACGGCGATGGTGGAGGTCCACCCGGTGAAGGCGAAGCGGCATCTGGTGCAGGTCCGGGTCCCGGCGTCCACCACCCGACGTCACCTCAGAAACCTGGCACAGGGCCTCGTCACTGCCGGCCGGGTCCCTACCGTGCGCCACAGGTCTCCGGCTCCGACGGTCCGGGACATCCACATCGACCTGACCGGCGTCCCGGACCAGGTGGCGGACGCCGCGCCCCGGGAACTTGCGCTCGGGGCCGCGCTCGGTGGCGCCACCGCCCTGGCGCGTGACCTCGACAGTCTGCCGGACGGTGCGGTGTCGGTCGAGTGGTGGAGGCAGACCGCCAAGGACATCACCGCGGGTATTCCCGGTCTGAGAACCAGGGTCCGGGGCATCAACTGGCTGGAACGCAAGGGCTTCCGGGGACTTCTCTCGATCTGCGGGGACCCCGTCCGGTACGCCGGGCTGGTGGAGTTCACCTGGGACCCCGCCGCCGCAGAAGGGGAACTGACCGACATGCGCCCGGACGCCGTGCTGGTCGGGGGTGCGGTGGTGCCGGCGGCACTGCGTGCGCTGGCCGACCTGCGTTCGCCCCGCAAGATCGTGGGACTGGTCCCGGTCACCGGACTGCCGGTGGCGCCGCAGCCCGTCCCGTCCGGTCGGCCGGCGGAGATCGTGGAGCACTGCGGAGGCCTGACCACCAGTGTCAACGCCTCCGGTGACGAGGACGCCCGGACACGGCTGGCCCGTCGGATCGCTGCGGCGGATGCACTGGCCCACGGTTCCCACCGTTACCGTCCGGCACAGATCATCGCCGTGGGGGCGTGGACCGCGGCAGCGGAGACCGCCCTGGGCACAGGGACAGGGGCGCTGTTCACCAGGGACGCGGACCGGGCGCGTCGGATGACGTTGCGTGGCGCGAAAGTGGGGGAGCGGTGGTGGCCCATGCCGATGCCCTCCTACCTGGAGGACGCCGTCGACGCTGAGTCGACCGACCTCACCGCCGAGCCTGCCGGTCCGGCTGCCCCGGCCGCCGCCCTGTACTTCGACAGGTTCACCGGAGACTCGGAGTTCACGTCCCTGGACATCGGCGGACCCTCCTCAGCACCGGACGGGAGAGGTTCCGGTGGCCGTGTCGCCACCGGTTTCGCCGCCCGAAGCCTTGTAGAGTGGTTCCGTAGATAGGGTGGGGTCAGCCGGGGACGTCCGGCCGCACCACCGTCCCTTTTCCCGGGGACAGCCTGAGGACGGTCCTGCCGTCCCGGGTGCAGTCCCGCTGTCACCTACCGAGGAGTACCGACCACCGTGCTGTCCGATGTCATCGACCTGCTCGCCGACCCTGTCGACGGAACTCCGCTGAGGGCGGGGGACGGGTCGTGGAGGACCCTGGTGTCCGAATCCGGTCACAGCTATGATGTTGCCCGCCAGGGCTATGTCACGCTGGCAGGGGGCGCCGGCCTGCGTTACACCGGTGACGACGCCGACATGATCACCGCCCGGGAATCCTTCCTCTCGGGCGGCCACTTCGCCCCGTTCGTCGAGGCGGTCTCCGACACCGTCAACGACGTCCTCGACGACGCACACGTGACCGAGGACGACCGACCGGCGATCGTGGAGATCGGGGCGGGGACCGGGTATTACCTGGCGCACACACTGGATTCGGTGCCGGGTTCACGGGGGATCGGTGTGGACGTCTCCGTGCCGGCGGCGAAGAGGCTCGCCTCCTGTCACCGCAGGGTCGGTGCAGTTGTCGCCGACGCCTGGTCCCGGCTGCCGTTGCGCGACGGGTGCATCGACGTGCTCACGGTCATCTTCGCCCCGCGCAATGCGGCGGAGTTCTCCAGGGTCCTGACCCCTGAAGGACAGGTCGTTGTTCTCACCCCGGAGGCGGGACATCTCGCCGAGTTGCGCGCCCCGCTGGGAATCATCGACGTCGAGGCGGGAAAGGTGGACAGGATGATCAGTCAGGCGTCCGGCTACCTCGTCCCGGTGGGTGACCCCGAGAGCATCGAATTCGTGATGCGCCTCGACCAGGCGTCCATCGCAGCACAGATCGGGATGAGCCCCTCGGCCAGGCACATCCACCCCAAGGTGCTGGCGGAGCGGATCGCGGACCTTCCACCGGTCATGGAGGTCACGGCGCGGGCGACAGTCACCCGGCTGGGACGTGACCCCCGGACTCTCGGATTCAACGGGTCCTGACGTTTCACCAGGTCAGGGCACGATCGGCCCGGTACCGGCGGCGAGGTCCCGGTCAGCGAGCGCAGCCTCGGCGATGAGCCTCTCCTGCTCCTCGGCACTGTCCAGCTTCGCCAGCCGCCGCTGAAGTCGACGGCCCAGCGACTCCATCGCCGACAGCACACGGGCCCCGGCGGTGGTGTCCACCCGGAACCCCGAGAAAGCGGAGCTGCCGGACACTGCGCTGGTGAAGGACACCAGGCCTCCGTCAGCGAAAACCTCGCACACCGGACCGTCGATGAGGACGGTCAGGGTGTCGGAGTCGCCGTCGGTGAGCACCGCGGTCCGGACATCCTCCGAACCGTCGTCCATGGTGCGGGAGAACTCCACTCTGTCACCGGAGTGCCGCACCGTTGCCATGACCCTGTCCGCCTCGTCGAGAAGACTCACCGTCACAGCACCACGGGTCGCGTCGAGCTGGGCCGTGAACACGGCGGCCCTGTCGGTGTAGGAACGTACCGCGGACGGTACCCCCACAATGTCCTGGTAGATGTGGCCGCCGGTGAGTGTCAGGAACCGTGGCAGTGACAGGCAGTTGGCCCACGTCCCCTTCCCCGTGCCGGGGAATGTCCCGACCAGCCCCAGAATCAACGGACGCGGACCCTGGACCACCCTGGGGCGGGTGAAGTCATGTCCGTGGTCGAAGACCTGGAACCCGGTCTCCACGGTGAATCTGCTGCCGTCGAGCCGGCCGACGATGTAACCGGCGACCTCTCCCCGGTGCTCCTCTCCCCGGTCCTCTCCGTCCGGGTATGTGATGAACAGTACGTCGCGTCGCCGTCCGTCGGTGTCGTCCTCCATCGTGACGATCCGGGGGGCGAAGGGGCGACCGTCGGGCAGCCCGGCGTCCCCGTCGATCTCCAGGGCACCCTCGACGGTCCAGTTCTGCCGGTCAGGCGAAGTGAGGACCACGATCGACGCCGAACGGTCGTCGGTGAGGTCGAGCGCTACCATGAGCCAGACGTCGTCACGACGGATGACGCTCGGCGTCACCAGCGCAGTGACCCTGTGCCGTGAATCGTCGACGGAGACCGGCCCGAGGCGCTCGACCTCTCGGCGGACCACGCTGGGATCGTCGGAGATCTCGTCGGAGATGTCGTCCAGGTCGCGGATCCGGGCGCGCTGGACGGTGAAACTGCGGGACCCGCGTCGGTCGTGGGCGAGGGCGGAACCGAGCTGTGCGTCCCGGTCGGCGTCCCCCACGGGTGCTGTCGTGACGAAGAAGAGCTCCACCGTCCCGTCACCTACCGGCACAGAGGACCCTGCCAGACAGTCGATTTCCCCGTCGGTCGGGGCCAGGACGTCATCGCAGACGTCCCAGCCGTAGGGCAGATCGGCGGCCACCTGGTGGGCCCACCGGGCACCCGAGGAGGGGGTGGGGCGGAACTGGTGGAAGACGTGCAGGGAGGTACCCTGCCGGACCGCTCCCGCCGGTGCCTCGAGGACGCCGGTTTCCGCGGTCACGTGGAGTTCAGGTCGAAAGCGGTTCACTCTCTCCTGTATACCAGTGCTCAGGCAGCCGGCGGGGGCACCGGACCGTCGGCGACCGCCGGCACGGAGCGGGAGGTGCTGTGGATCTCGTGGTTTCCGCGGTTTCCGTGGCGTCCCCGGCGTCCCCGCCACCACTCCAGGGCCAGGGGGATGACGGAGAGAGCCACCAGACCAACGATGATGAGGTCCACGTGCTGCCTGATGACGTCGATTCCGCCGAGGAAGTGACCCGCGACCGGGATCAGACAGGCCCAGGCGACACCGCCGATGATGTTGTAGGGGATGAACCGGCGGCGTTCCATGCCGCTGATGCCTGCGAGCACGGGGACGATCGTGCGGATGACGGGGACGAACCGGGCGAGGATCACCGCGTGGGGTCCACGTGACCTGAAGAACTCGTGTGCCTTGTCGATGCGCTCCTCCCCGATGATCCGCGCCGCCCGGGAACGCAGGATCGACGGGCCGGTCCACCGTCCGATCTGGTATCCCAGCTGGTCACCGAGGACGGCGAAGATCACCGCGACGAGCAGCAACTTCCAGACGGGGAAGACCGGGTCGTCACCGCCGGTGAACAGTCCCGCGACGAAGAGCAGCGAGTCACCGGGCAGGAAGAACCCGATGAGCAGTCCGGTCTCGGCGAAGAGAACCAGGGCTATGCCGACCAGACCGAAGGCGGAGACGATGTGTTCGACGTCGGTGACGCTGTGGTAGAGGTCGATGATGGATTGCACCGGTCGAACGATACACCGGGCTCAGCGGCGGGTCACCACCGTCATGCCCGCGCCGAGGGGGAGACGGGCGGTCTCGACGGTTCCCGTGTCCCGTAGTCCTGCCAGGTGGGCCTCGACGGCCCGGGCCGCCTCTGCCTGTCGGTCGGTGCGCGCCGGATCCCCCGGTGCACCGTCGAGGAGGGCGTCCAGCAGCACGAGGACGCCACCCTGCCGCAGTGCCGGCAGTGACGAATCCACCGCGGTGGTCAACAGTTCCGGGTCGACGTCGGCGATGATGAGGTCATAGGAGTCTGTCGCCAGCCGGACGATGCCGTCGAGCGGGGATGAGGGGACGAAGCGGAATGAGGTGGGACGCCGTCCTGCGGAGGTGAACGCCTGCTTCGCCAGCTTCTGGTGCTCCACTTCAGGGTCGATGCAGGTGACATGCCCGGTACCTTCCGGGAATCCGGCGAAGAGGTGCAGGCCGATGACACCGCATGCCGGGGACATCACCACGGCGCCGGGCTGAGCACCGGCGACGGGACGCGCGGCGAGGAAGGTGAGGAACTCCCCGGTCGCGGCATCCGGGTACAGCAGGCCGAACTCTGAGGCGGCCGTACGCGCCTCGGTGAGAGCGTCGTCGGAACGGGCCGTACCGTTGATGTAGGAACGGACGGCGTCGAGGGCTGAACCGGTGTTGACATTCACGGTGACCAGCTTAGGGGATGGGCCGGCCGGCGGGGGTGACATGGCCTCCGCGGGTACGGTAGATTCTTCGTACGAAGTGAATTTCACAGGTGGCGTCCAGCTGACAGTGACCCTACGACAATCCCGGGAATGCAGGATGGTGGCCATGAGTTCCGTTCAGTCCTCCGACCGTACCGCTGATGAACCTCCTGTCGGGGGTACCGGCGGGTTCGACAGGGGAGAGTCGGAGATGCCCAGCTGGGCTGAGCTCGTCGCCGAGCACGCCGACGACGTCTACCGTCTCGCCTACGGGCTCAGCGGAAACAGGCAGGACGCCGAGGATCTCACCCAGGACACGTTCATGCGGGTGTTCCGGTCGTTGAAGAGCTATCGCCCGGGAACCTTCGAAGGGTGGCTGCACCGCATCACCACCAACCTCTTCCTCGACATGGTCAGGCACCGGTCGACGGTGCGCATGGAATCGCTCCCGGAGGACTATGAGAGAGTCGCCGGTGACCAGCCGGGCCCCGAACGTGCATACGAGTTCAACAATCTCGATCCTGCACTTCGACGCGCGCTCGACGATCTCAGCCCCGAGTTCCGTGTCGCTGTCGTCCTCTGTGACGGTCTGGACCTGAGCTACGAGGAGATCGCGGACACTCTCGGCCTGAAGATGGGTACCGTCCGCTCCCGGATCCACCGGGCGAGGGCACAGCTCAGGGCGGCTCTCGACCGTTCTGCAGGGGAGTTGAGCTATGTGGCACGGGCGTGACGTCGGTCATCTAAGTACCGAGGCCGTCGCTGCGCTGGTGGACGGGGAACTCAGCCGGGTGGCGGAGGACCGTGCCAAGGCACATCTGGTCCACTGCGGTGAATGCCGTTCCGAGGTCCGCGCCCAACGTCAGGCCGTTGACCGGATGCGTCGTGCGGGCGCCCTCCAGGAGGTGCACGCCCCGGGATCACTGCTGGCCAGGTTGACGGGCATTCCGGCGTCCTGCGGGGACTCCCCGGACGAGCCGCCGGGAGAGTCGACTGTGGGGGTGGACGGGTGCCGGCGTCCGGAGACTTTCGGCGACCGGCTCTCCACCACGGTCCGGCGGGCTCTGCGTGTGTCGCACACCGGACGGGGACGGCGGTAGAATCACCGGGGTCACGTAACTGCAGCCCGGAAGTCAGGTGGAACCCGTTGTTCTCCAGTGTCGGTTGGGGCGAGGTCCTCGTCCTGATCATCGTCGGGATCATCGTCGTCGGACCGGAGCGACTGCCCCGGATCATCAACGACGTCAAAGCCATCGTCCTCGCCGCCCGGAACGCGGTGTCCACGGCGAGAGAACAGATCGACTCCGAGTTCAAGGAGGACTTCGAGGACCTCCGCAAACCCCTGTCCCAGCTCAACGACGTCCGGCGGATGGGTGCCCGCGGTCTGGTGAGCAAGGCTCTGCTGGACGACGATCCGGAGTTCCTGCGGGAGATGCAGGACACGGCACGCGGCGTCACCGGGGCATTCTCCGCCACCCGCGGTCGGACGGGCCGCCCGCAGGCGGAGGAGAGCGCCGACAGGGGAACAGAATCCGCAGGAGAGCACACCGGAACTACGACCGGGACAGCGGCAGCCGCAGCTACCTCCGGTGCGTCGGCAGGAACAGAAGTAAGCAGGACGCCCGGTGACCCGGCCCGGACAGATGCCGCGCCGGACACCTCCGCCGCGACAGCCCCGTCAGGTGAACGGGCGGTCGGCGACTGGAGCCGTGTCGACGACGCAGATATCCTCTGACCGACCATCGGAAGCGGCAGAACAGGCGGGAGAAGCTCTCAGCGGCGCGTGACGCCCAGATTGAGGGGTCGGCCCGCCAACGACTGCTTCCGGGTCACCAGCCGGTCGGCGATACCCGCGAGTGCGGTCGCAGCCGGAGACCTGGGCTGTGACACCACGATCGGGTTTCCCACGTCGCCCCCGACGCGCAGGTCCGGATCCAACGGGATCCGGCCCATCAGCGGGACCGGGGAACCGGTGATCTCCGAGAGATGGTCCGCGACGATCTGACCACCTCCGGAACCGAAGACATCCATCTTCGTCCCGTCGGGCAGTTCCAGCCAGCTCATGTTCTCGATCACCCCGCCGATACGCTGCCGGGTCTGCTGGGCGATCGAACCGGCGCGCTCCGCGACCTCCGCCGCCGCCGCCTGGGGAGTCGTGACGATGAGAAGCTCGGCGTCCGGGACCAGCTGGGCGACAGAGATGGCCACGTCGCCGGTACCCGGAGGCAGATCAAGAAGCAGGACATCCAGGTCCCCCCAGAACACGTCGGAGAGGAACTGCTGGATCGCCCGGTGGAGCATCGGTCCCCGCCAGATCACCGGGGAATTGCCGTCGAGGAAATGACCGATCGAAATCAGCTTCACCCCGAAAGACTGCGGCGGGATGATCATGTCGTCGACCTGGCTGGGGTGGGCGGAAGAGCCCATGAGCCGGGGTACGGAATGGCCGTAGATGTCCGCGTCGACGATACCGACATTGAGGCCCCGTGAGGCCAGTGAGGTGGCCAGGTTCACTGTCACCGATGACTTGCCCACGCCACCCTTGCCGGATGCAACGGCAAAAACCCGGGTGGTCGAATCAGGCTGTGCGAAAGGTATGACCGGTTCAGAGGTCGCGCCACGGACCTTCAGGCGGAGCTCGCGACGCTGCTCGTCCGACATGACGTCGGTGGTCACCGTGACCTTACGGACCCCTTCGACCCCCTCTGCCGCGGCACGGGTCCTGTCGGTCAGGGTGCTCTTCATGGGGCACCCTGCGATGGTCAGATAGATCTCGACCGCGACCGCATCTCCGTCAACCTCCACGGATTTCACCATGCCGAGATCGGTGATGGGGCGGTTGAGCTCGGGGTCCTCGACCGCTTCGAGTGCGGTACGGACGGCGGATTCAGTGACAGTAGACATCAGGACAGAATATTACGCCAGCGGAGTGTCGCCGTGGTAGGAGCCGCCGGCAGGTAGCCGGAGGCGCAGGACTCAGCGGTCAGCCGGATCGCCCTGGGCGGAAGGCTCACCGGGATCCTTCGGGGAGTCGGAGTCATGCCGCTGGTCCTCCAGCTTGTCCTCGATCCTGCGCAGGAGGTCAGTGAGGTCGTCGAGCTCGTGCCGCAGATAGTCCCTGGTGACGTTCTCACCGACGGCGATACGCAGGCCGGCGAGTTCCCGGGCGAGGAACTCGGTGTCCGCCTTGGTCTCCGCGGCCCGTCGACGGTCCTCGTTGAGGGATACGCGGTCGCGGTCGTCCTGCCGGTTCTGGGCCAGCAGGATCAGCGGGGCGGAGTAGGCGGCCTGTGTGGAGAAGGCGAGGTTGAGGAGAATGAACGGGTAGGGGTCCCAGTTCCACCACATGCCCCCGATGTTCAGGGCCACCCACACGATGACGAAGACGGTCTGCCAGAGAAGGTACTTCCCGGTGCCGAGGAAGCGTGCGATCCTCTCCGCCCCGACGCCGATGGCGTCCCCGTCGAAGGAGAAGAACCTCCGGTGACGCGAAGTGGTCGGGGTGTCCAGGTCGGTGCGTGCGTAGTTGTCCGGCACGGTGCCTCCTTCGTGCGGTAGTCGTGCGTGTGGTCAGACAGACGTGGTGGGGGCACCGCGGCAGGTGTTCCTGCGGGTCCCCGGGGAGGAATGAAGTCAGGCCGGTGAGCGGTGGTCCCGCCAGTCCTCGTCCCGCCAG
The DNA here is from genome assembly GCA_900049755.1 of Corynebacterium provencense. Lineage (GTDB taxonomy): Bacteria > Actinomycetota > Actinomycetes > Mycobacteriales > Mycobacteriaceae > Corynebacterium > Corynebacterium neomassiliense. The sequence continues at coordinate 315,455 of LT160592.1, read as the reverse complement.
TCTTCGGGAAGAAGGTCGTCGAGAAGGTCGTCGACGGCGACAGCGCCGAGGAGGTGCTGGTTGTCGTCGAGAACCGGTCCACAGACAAGATTGTAGGTCGCGAAGTAACGGGCGGCAGTCTCCACCGAATCATCGGCGCGCAGGGCGGGCAGATCCAGGTCGAGGATACCGCCGATGAGCGCGGACGGCGGTTCCCTCAGGAGTTTCTGCAGGTGGACGCATCCGAGATATCGTCCTGTGGGAGTTGCCTGGGGCGGCCTGACCACGAAGACGAGGTTGCTCAGGGACTGCGGAACCTCCGGGTTGCGGGCGTGGGCCAACGCCTCGGCCACGGTCGCCTGGGGGGTGAGGATCAACGGTTCGGAGGTCATCAGGGCACCGACCGTGTCCGGGGAGAAGCTCATCAGCCGGCGCACCGGTTCCGACTCCTCAGGGTCCATCAGCTCGAGCAGGACGTCGGCCTTGTCGTCCGGCAGTTCACCGAGCAGGTCGGCGGCGTCGTCCGGGTCCATCTCCTCGAGAATGTCCGCCGCACGTTCGATGGCGAAGGTGTCGAGGATCTCGGTCTGTTCGTCGTCCGGAAGCTCCGCCAGCACATCCGCTAGGCGTTCATCCGACAGTTCCCCGGCGACCCGGGCGCGACGGTCCAGGGGAAGCTCGTGGAGGACCTGCGCGACATCGGCGTTGCGCATCTCCTTGAACTCCGCGATCAGTTCGGCGTCCGCATCCTGGGGGCCGGCACCGGAGGCGGAGAGACCGTGCACATGGGTGAGTGGGACGACCGCGGGTGCGGACCTCCTGCCGAGGCGACCCCGGACTATCACCGCGAAACGGCTGACATCCCATTCGCGGGTGCGGGTGAGTTCCAGTTCGACGTCCGCGATCTCGACGGCCCGTCCAGCCAGGTGCTCATGCTCGGGATCGTCGATGTGCACCTTCGCACCGATGAGGTCGTCCATCACCGTGAGCTCCCCGGACCGGGACTTGAAAGGCCTGAGACTCACTGAGCTGGTGTTCATCGTGACTTCTGTGGGGTCGATCGAGGCTATCCGGAGCATCGGCAGGAATATCCTCCGCTTACCCGCGACCTCGACGACCAGCCCCAGCGCCCGGGCCCGGTTGGACCTGATACTCACCACGACGTCCCGGACCCTGCCCACGGACTCGCCGTCGGCTCCGAGCAGCATCATCCCGGCCAGACGGCCGGCGAAAACTCGCGAGGCACTCATGCCCCAGACAATACGCGATACGGTGCCTGCACCCCGTCACCGGTCACAGCCAACGGTTGTGACGGAAGAGGGCGATCAGACCGGTGCAGATGGAGATCATGACGCAGATCACGAGGGGGTAACCGAAAGGCCAGGTAAGTTCAGGCATGATCTCGAAATTCATCCCGTAGATCCCGGCGATGAGGGTCGGCACCACCGCCACTGCGGCCCACGCGGAGATGCGGCGCATGTCAGTGTTCTGCTGCAGGGAGATCATCGCCGCAGCCGCGTCGACGAGGGAGCCCAGCCTCTCGGCATGGTTGCCTATGCGGTCCGCAGCGAGAATCTGGTGGTCCAGCACGTCCCGCAGGTAAGCGCGGCTCTCCTCGACGATGACGTGCTGGTCGTCCATGAGGAGCCGCAGGGCGACGGTCAGGGGGTCGATGGCGTGGCGCACCTCCAGGACCTCCCTCATCTGCAGGTACACCTCCTGGATGTCGAACCCGTTGCCGGGTGCGAAGACTGTCGTCTCCATGGCACTGACATCGTCCTCCAGCTCGTCGCTGACGGCGAGATAGTGGTCGACCACGTCATCCGCCAGGGAGTAGAGCACGGTCTGCGGAAGGAACAGGCGCCGGAGATTCTTCTCTATCCGCACAGTAGGGTCAGGGGTCTCGCCGTGGCAGACGGTGATGACGAAGTCGGAGCCCAGGATCGTCTGGATTTCACCGGTGGTCACATCCGGGGTCGGATCAGGGTCGGTTCCCCCGGAGATGTAGTTCACCGGCCGGAGCACGAAGAGGATCTGGTTACCGTAGTGTTCGAACTTCGGTCGTTGATGTGCGGACACGGCGTCCTCGACGATCAGCTCGTGGATACCGAAGACCTCGGCGAGCCGGTGCATGAACACCGCATCCGGCTCTGAGACATCTATCCAGCAGAAGTCCCCGTCGCCGAGAGCGTCATGGAGCTCGGCCAGAAGGCCGGTGGCGTCACCGTCAGGGTCGATCTCCGTGCGCTCTCCGGGCACCACCGCGCCGTGGGCGACATCCGGTCCGGGACGACGGTACACGGTGCACCGGGCAGTCACCGGAGGGGAAGGACGCCCGGATCCGGGATGTTCGGTGGAGGGAAGCTGCCGGAGAGGGGACAACGGGGTGTAGGGACGTCGGCCGGACTCGGGACTGGGCATGGTCAACAGTCAACCAGAACCACCGGTACGCGGGGTGGAGACCCGCCCTGGAACGCGGCCGTCTGCCCTGGGCGGGCTATCCTTGGCGGGACGGTACACGTGCGCATGCACACAGCGTGGAAAGGGACGGTGATCCAGAGGTATGACCCGACTGATAGCCGGCGGCCTGTGGGGACTTGCCGTCATCCTTCTCGTGGCGGGGAACGGCCTGTGGATCCCCCATGCGGTCGCGGGAGCTGCTGCTACGGCGGGGGCACTGCTCAGCGACCGCAACAGGTGGTGGGGCCTGATTCCCTGGATCGCGCTGGTGGTTCTCATCCTTGTCGTCTGGTTCTGACCGGACGTTCTGACCGGACGTTCTGACAGGGCGCCCCGACCGGGCGACCCCGGGGACGGTGCGGGTGGAGCGATCTTCCGGTGATCAGGGCGGGGGAAATACAGGGCCCCGGACCACCTGCCGTGACAGGTGGTCCGGGGCCCGGAGCCGGTGGCGGCGGTCGTCCGCCCGCACCGGTCAGTCTTCGAACGCCTCCTTGAGCAGTGCCTCCTGCTCAAGGTGGTGGACCTTCGTCACACCTGTGGCGGTGGAGGACTGGGCACGGCGGGAGACCCGCTTCATCGTGAATCCGGGCAGCCTTTCCGGCAGGTTGAGGGCCAGGAAAGGCCACGGGCCCTGGTTGGCGGGCTCGTCCTGCACCCACCGCACCTCGGCACCCGGGTAGCCCTCCACGACGGTCTCCCTGATGCGGTTGTGCGGGATCGGGTGGAGCATCTCGACCCTGACCACTGCGACATCGTCGCGGCCGAGTTCGGCCCGCTTCTTCTCGAGGTCGTAGTAGATCTTACCGCTGCACATGAGGACCGTCCTGACACCCGAGCGGTCCACGGACCGGTCGGCGAAGCGGGGGTCGTCAATCACGGAGCGGAACTTGGTGACCTCGGTGAAATCCTCCAGCGGGGAGACCGCAGCCTTGTTGCGCAGCATGGACTTCGGGGTGAACACGACCAGGGGACGCCGCATGGTGCCCAGCGCATGCCGGCGCAGCAGGTGGAAGTAGTTTGCCGGCGTCGACGGCTGGGCGACGGTCATCGACCCCTCCGCAGCCATCTGGAGGTACCGCTCGATACGTGCTGAAGAGTGGTCGGGGCCCTGTCCCTCGTAGCCGTGGGGCAGGAGCAGGATCACGCTGGACAGCTGACCCCACTTCGCTTCACCGGAGGAGATGTACTCGTCGATGATGGTCTGCCCGCCGTCGGCGAAATCGCCGAACTGCGCCTCCCAGGCGACGACGGCGTCCAGGTTGCCGACAGAGTAGCCGTACTCGAAGCCCATGCCCGCGTACTCGGTCAGCGGTGAGTTGAACGCCCGGAACGAACCGCCGTTGCCGGCCTTGCGGGCCACCATCTCCAGGGGACTGAAGGGCCGGTTGGTCTCGGAGTCGAAGAGGATCGCGTGACGCTGGGTGAAGGTGCCGCGCTGGGTGTCCTCACCGGCGAGGCGGACGAGCCTGCCCTCGCGCGCGAGAGAGCCGAAGGCGAGCAGTTCGGCGAAGGCCCAGTCGATATTTCCCTCGCGGGACATCTGGTGACGTCGCTTGACGACCGGACGGACCCGCTGGTGGACGTGGAACCCCTCCGGGGCGTCGACAGTGAAACTGTCACCGATCTCGGCGATGACGTCCGGGGTGACCGAGGTGTCCAGCCCCGTCGACAGTGCCTGGCCTCCGGCGATGCCGGTCTGGGCGGCGGGGACGGTGTCTTTGGCACCCTCCTTGACCTGGTTGAACACAGACTCCAGCTGGCCGTGGAAGTCGTCTGCGGCCCGTTTGGCGTCCTCGGCGGTGATGTCGCCCCTGCCGACGAGAGTGTCGTGGTACAGGGACCTGACAGTGGGGCGGTTCTCGATGATGCTGTACAGCTCCGGCTGGGTCATCGACGGATCGTCGGCCTCATTGTGGCCGCGGCGACGGTAGCAGACCAGGTCGATGAAGACGTCCTTGCCGAAACGACGCCGGTACTCTACGGCGAGGCGGGCGACCCAGACGACGGCCTCGGGATCATCGCCGTTGACGTGGAAGACCGGGCAGTCGAATCCCTTGGCGATGTCTGTGGCGTAGTGGGTGGACCGGCCACGGTCCGGGGTGGTGGTGAAACCGATCTGGTTGTTGACCACGACATGCACGGTGCCGCCGACAGAGTAGCCGCGCAGCTGTGCCATGTTGATGGTCTCCTGCACGATACCGAGCCCGGTGAAGGCGGCGTCACCGTGCATGAGGATCGGCATCACCGGGTGCTCGGAAGCTCGCGGGGAGAGATCCTGGTGGGCCCTGGCGAGCCCCTCCATGACAGGGTTGACGGCTTCGAGGTGCGACGGGTTCGCCGTGAGGGTGACCTTGATGTCGTTCTCGCCGAACATCTGCGTGTACACGCCCTCGGTACCGAGGTGGTACTTCACGTCACCGGAACCACCGGCGGCGGCGGGCTCGATGTTCCCCTCGAACTCGCTGAAGATCGTGGAGTAGGGCTTGCCGACGATGTTCGCCAGCACATTCAGGCGTCCCCGGTGGGGCATGCCGATGACGATCTCCTCGAGACCTTCTTCAGCTGCCTGGTCGGCTGCGGCGTCCAGCAGCGGGATCAGTGACTCGGCGCCCTCGAGGGAGAACCGCTTCTGTCCGATGTACTTTGTCTGCAGGAAGTTCTCGAAAGCCTCCGCGGAGTTCAGCTTCTGCAGCAGATACTTCTGCTCGGGGGTGGACAGCTTCTGCTGACCCGCCTCGATGTGCTCCTGGAGCCACAGACGCTCGTCCTTGTCGAGGATGTGCGTGTACTCCGAGCCGACCTTCCGGGTATAGGCGTTGCGGAGGGTACTGAGAACCTCACGCAGGGTCATGGTCTCCCGGCCGGCGAAGCCGCCGACGTGGAACTGGCGGTCGTAGTCCCACAGGGTCAGACCGTGACTCTCGATCTCCAGGTCCGAGTGGTCGGGCACAGGAAGTCCGGGCTGGGTCCAGTGCAGCGGGTTGATGTCGGCCAGCAGGTGACCCCGCGACCGGTAGGCCTCGATCAGCTGCATCACGCGGGTCGACTTGTCGACTCCCGTATTGGGGACGTCCTGGCTCCACCGCACGGGGGAGTAGGGGATACGCAGGGAGGCGAAGATATCGTCCCAGAACTCGTCGTTGATGAGCAGTCGGCTCATGTCCCTCAGGAATTCGCCGGACTCGGCACCCTGGATGATGCGGTGATCGTAGGTGGAGGTGATCGTCACGAGCTTGCCGACGCCCAGATCCGCGAGACGGTCCTCGGAGGCTCCCGCGAATTCGGCGGGGTAGTCCATGGCTCCGACACCGATGATCGCGCCCTGACCGTGGGTGAGCCGGGGCACCGAATGCCTGGTTCCGATCCCGCCGGGGTTGGTGAGCTGGATGGTGACGCCGGAGAAGTCGTCCATGGTCAGCTTGCCCTTGCGGGCTCTGAGGACGATGTCCTCGTAGGCGTCGACGAACTGCTCGAACGTGAGGGCCTCACAGCCGCGGATGGCGGCGACGACGAGATTCCTGTTGCCGTTCTTCGCCACCAGGTCGATCGCCAGCCCGAGGTTGATGTGCTCCGGGGTGACCACCGAGGGCTTGCCGTCAATGACCTGGTAGTTGTTGTTCATCGTCGGATGGGCCTTGACCGCGTTGACCATGGCCCACCCCAGGATGTGGGTGAAGCTGATCTTTCCACGGCCCTGGGAGCGCAGGTGGCTGTTGATCAGGGAACGGTTCTCGAACATCAGCTTCGCGGGCATGTCCCTCACGGTGGTGGCCGTGGGGATGTCGAGAGAGGCGTCCATGTTCTTGGCGATGGCCCGCTGGGCGCCCTTCAGGGCGGCCTCGCCCGGGGTGGGCTGTTCGACGGTGAGGTCGGGGGCAGGGGGAGCGACACGTTCCGGGATCGGGTTGGCGGAGGGCGCGACATTGGTCGCCACGGCTGCGGCTGCATGGACCCGGTGGGGTGCCGGCGCGGGAGCCTCGGGTGCACGGTCGGCGGGGTGCGGCCTGCTGACCGGTGCGGCGTGTTCGGTCCGGGTAGTCTTCCCGGACGGTGCGGAGGAGGTGGTTACTGTGTCGGTGGTGGCGGGCGCCGAGGGGGTGTCAGAGTCCCCGGTCCGGCCCTCGGGGAGGCTTCCGGAGGGTTTCCCGGAGAACCTCCCGGAATACTCGGAGAGGAAGTCCCGCCATTCCTTGTCCACGGACTGCGGGTCCTCCCTGAACTGCTGGTACATCTGGTCGACCAGCCATTCGTTGGAACCGAAATTGGTGCTGTTCACAGCAGGTCCTCGCCTCATTTCATGATGTCGTCAATCTCGACCCACCACACTACTACATGTGTCCTGTACCACGATGTCGGAGGGGCGTCCCTGAAAATCACAGGAAAACCTGGTGTCACCGCGGGGTCATCTGAGGTAACCCCGGCACTCCCGGCCGCCCCCGGCTCTCGGCTAGCATGGTGGTCGGTTCCGATGGCGTGCCCGGGCGACGTGCCCGGGGCGACCCGGTCGGAGTGGACCGTAGGAGGTTCCCCTCGTGGGTTTCTATGTGGACATCGCTGAAGCACTTGACGCGGAGGGGATAGAGTCCCGGGTCAACGACGGCACGTTGTTCGTGCCGGTGTCGGAGGACCTCGAGATCCAGTTCGTCGACATCACCGGCGGGACCGGTGTTCCCGGGGCCAACGTCTTCCTCGCGATGGCGGATGTCGCCGAGGATGACGAAGAGTTCGAGGCTGCTCTCGTGGGGGTGGTGTTCTCTGTCGAGGACGCCGTCTCCACCGTCGCCCGCTACGTGGCCACCGACCTCGTCGTAGGTACGGTGCGCGACCTGATCGAAGGGACGGACCCGCGCATCGCGGACCTGGAGTTCGTCCAGGACCCGGTCGACGCGCTGACCGTGAGTGCCGAGGTCGGTGAGAACTCCGAGATCGTGGTGACCTTTGACGGGGAGTCCGAGACCCCGGCTGCCAGGGTCCAGTTCGTGACGCTCGGCGAGGACTTCGAGGACCTCATGGGTCAGGCCGTCGCAGAGTTCTGGGGGGAGGACGCCGACGACGAGGACCCGGAGCCGGAGGACGACCCGACCGGGGCCTCGGACTCGGACCGGCGGCGCATTCTCGAGGGGATCGCACACGACATCGCCGACATGACCGAAGAGGTTCTGGAGTTGGGGAGCTACACCGACTTCGACCGGCTCTTCGATGTCCTCCAGGTCGCCGGTGAGCAGGCGGAGGCGTGGGAGGAGCTGCTGGTTCCCCTGGAGAACTTCTGGGAGGACGAGGATGACGCCGATGATGACGGGGAGGACGACTACGACGGGGACGCCGCCTCCGTCGACTGACCCGGCACCGGGGCGTCGGCGTCCTTCCGGGGCGGCCAGGGTCCCGGCGTCAGCCCCCTGACCCCTTCACCCGGCCAAGGTCGCCCCCGGCGGTCACTTTCAGTGCAGGTCGGCGGGCTCGACTCGGGCGGGGTAGACCTTGGGCCGTGCACCGGCAATGTCCTCGACGATGCGGATGACCTGGTTGGAGTATCCGAACTCGTTGTCGTACCAGACGTAGAGGACGAGGTTCTTCCCGTCGGAGATGGTGGCGAGCCCGTCGACGATTCCGGCGTGAGTGGAACCGACGAAGTCGGAGGAGACCACGTCAGGGGACTTGATGTAGTCGATCTGCTGCCTGAGGCTGGAGTGCAGCGCGACCTTGTGGAGAAACTCGTTGACCTCGTCCCGGGTCGTCTCCTCGACGAGGTTCAGGTTGAGCACCGCCATTGAGACGTCCGGGGTGGGCACCCGGATCGCGTTGCCGGTCAGCTTTCCTGCCAGTTCGGGGAGTGCCTTGGCCACCGCACGGGCCGCACCGGTCTCGGTGAGGACCATGTTGAGTCCGGCGGCACGGCCACGGCGGGGCCCCTTGTGGAAATTGTCGGTGAGGTTCTGGTCGTTCGTGAACGAGTGGACCGTCTCGACGTGGCCGTGCACGATGCCGTAGCGGTCGTTGATGACCTTCAGAACCGGGGTGATGCCGTTGGTGGTACAGGACGCGGCCGAGAGAATCCGGTCGGAATCCTCGATGTCGCCGTGGTTGATGCCGTAGACGATGTTCTTCACGTCACCCTTGCCCGGGGCGGTGAGCAGGACTTTGGACACCCCCTTCGACCGGAGGTGCCGGGACAGTCCCTCACGGTCACGCCAGACTCCGGTGTTGTCGACGACGACAGCGTTGTCGATCCCGTAGGCGGTGTAGTCGATCTCGGCGGGGTCAGAGGCGTAGATCACCTGGATGGCTGTCCCGTTCGCCCAGATGACCTCGTTCTCCTCGTCCACGGTGATCGTCCCGTCGAAGGCCCCGTGGATCGAGTCCCGGCGCAGGAGGCTGGCACGCTTGTCGATGTCGTCGTCGCTCTTCTTGCGCAGCACCACTGCACGCAGGCGGACACCCCCGTAGGTCGCCTCCCGGGCGATGAGGATGCGGGCGAGGAGACGGCCGATCCGGCCGAAACCGTAGAGCACGACATCCACCGGCTCGGTCCTGGTGTGACGTCCGATGACCTCGGAGAGTTCACGTTCCAGGTAGGCGCGGAGGTCACCTCCCTCCGCCTCGTAACCGGTGGCCAGGCGACCCAGGTCGATCGAGGCGGTGCCCAGGTTCATCTCCACGAGCTCCTGCAGTATCGGCAGGGTGGCGCTGAGGGGGAGTTCCCGGTCGGTGACCAGGCGGGCGTAGCGGTGGCTCTTGATGATGTCGATGTCCGTGACATTGACGAGCAGCCGTCCGAATACGGACGTGACGACGTTGTGCTCGTTGTGCAGACGGGTGATCAGCGGCAGGATCTGCTGCGCCAGTGCGATTCGCGAACTCCAGTCGCTCTGGTTTGCGGGGGCCTGTGCGGTCATGTGGGTCCTGTTCCTCCGTGGGTGTTCTGAGACGGGCAGATGCCGGACGCGGCTGGGGACCCGGCTGAGTCCCGGGTGGGGTGCCGGTTGCCCCTACGGTAGTTCAGACCCCACACCGTCTCCTAGTCGGCTGTCCGTTTGATGCCCCGGGCCTCCTCTGACTCCACCCCTGCCGGCCCGCGCCGCCGCCGCGTCAGCGGATAGAGGGCACTCATCAGCACCGTGAAAACCACCCCGGCGACGAGCGCTGACCGGAACTCCTCCAGCCAGAACATCGTCCCGAACGTCAGCAGGATCACGGCGACGGCGAAGTACTGGCCGAAGGGCCACAACGGGACGCGGAACCGGAGGGACGCGGCGTCCACCGGTTCCTGCCCGAACCACCCCTGCCTTCCGGCCAGGTGGGCCAGCAGGATCATGAGCCAGACGAACACGGTGGCGAATGTGGCGAGGGCGGCGATCGAGGAGAAGAGGTCGGCGGCGGTGTCGCTCCACAGCTGGAGTGCGACACCGGTGACGAGGACCACCAGCATCGCAGCCACCGTCGTGACCGGCACACCGCCGGAGCTGAGCCGGGCGAATGCGGCCGGAGCGAGATGTTCGCGGGCCATGCCGAACACGACACGGCCGGCACCGTAGAGGTCGGAGTTCACGGCGGAGAGGGCGGCGGTGATGACGACGACGTTGAGGGCGGTGGCGGCCCAGCCCACTCCGAGACTGCTGAAGATCTGGACGAAGGGGGACTCCTCACCGGTGATCCGGCGCCACGGGATCACGGACACGATGACCAGGATCGCCAGGACGTAGAACAACAGGATCCTCATCGGGACAGTGTTCACGGCTCTGGGGATGGTGGTCTCGTGGTCTCTGGCCTCACCTGCGGCGACGCCGATGGTCTCGGTCCCGCCGAAAGCGAACAGGACGAGGATGAGTGAGCCGAGGATGCCGGTGACACCGTTGGGGAACAGTCCGCCGTCATTCCACAGGTTGTCGATCCCCGCCTGTCCGCCGGTGTCGACGTTGAAGACCAGGATAGCCGCACCACCTGCGATCATCGCGACGACGGCGACCACCTTGACCAGGGTGAACCAGAACTCCAGTTCGCCGTACCAGCGTGTGCTGGCGAGGTTGGCCGCCGCGACGATGACGAGAGCGACGGCGACCCAGACCCAGCCCGGGGTGTCCGGGTACCAGAAGCGCATGTACAGGGCCACCGCAGTCAGGTCGGCGAGGCAGACGATGATCATCTCGAAGGCGTACATCCAGCCGGTGATGTACCCGGCCCAGGGGCCGAGATACCTGCGGCAGTATTCGGCGAAGGATCCGGCGACGGGGTTGGCGACCGCCATCTCACCCAGGGCGCGGAGCATGAAGTAGACGACCGCGCCGCCGAGGAGGTAGACGAAGACGACGCCGGGGCCGGCGGTGCCGATCGCGTCCGACGAGCCGTAGAACAGTCCGGTGCCGATGGCGGAACCCAGGGCGATGAAGTGGATGTGCCGGTGGCGCAGTGTTCTCTGCAGCTGACGGGTGTACGCGGTCTCCTGGACGGTCTCAGTCACGCCGGTCATCCTATCTTCCGGCGCTCCCGCCGCCTGCAGTGGCCGGCAGGTCGCGGGAGGGGGAGGGGAGGGGTGGGGCGGAGAGGGGCCGGCACATGCCGCCATGGCGGAGCAGGAGCGGTGTAGGGTTGTTCGAATCGCTTTTGTCCTCCCCGGCACGTATGGTGAAGGCAATGACTGACACTGAGAACGTCTCCGGCGACGAAAACCAGCCGGACACCTCCCAGTCGACGGTTCCTCAGAACAATCTGCTCGAGACCCCGGTGGAGACCACCCCGGGCGTCGGTGACATTGTGGGCGCAGATGATTCCGAGAACACCGCGGACAGGGATGTCACCGAAGAGAATCCTGCAGAAGACAACCATGACGACGGGCACCGGCCCGTGGACGACGATGCATCTACCGGCACCACCGGTGACGCCGGGAGTGCCGGCGGCACCGACGAGGACGCCGGGAGTGCCGGCGGCACCGACGAGGACGCCGGGAGTGCCGGCGGCACCGACGAGGACGCCGGGAGTGCCGGCGGCACCGACGAGGACGCCGGAACGGCCGGGGCCGCGTCGGACGCGAAAAGTGCGACGGACGCAGAACCTGCGGACGAGGACGACACAGAGGACGAGGGGTCGGGCTTCGCCGGACTGGGTCTGCCCGACCGTGTTCTCGAGGCTGTGAGGAAGGTCGGGTATGTCACCCCGTCCCCGATCCAGGCCGCCACGATCCCCGCGCTGATGAAAGGCCGGGACGTTGTCGGTCTGGCGCAGACCGGCACCGGCAAGACCGCAGCTTTCGCACTGCCCGCACTGTCCCGTCTCGACCTCGACGAGCGCTACCCCCAGGTACTCGTCCTGGCGCCGACCCGGGAGCTGGCACTGCAGTCCGCCGACGCATTCGAGACTTTTGCGGAGCATCTCGGCAACATGAGCATCCTGCCGATCTACGGCGGGGCACCCTACGGCGCCCAGCTGTCCGGTCTGCGTCGCGGGGCCCAGATCATCGTGGGTACTCCGGGCAGGATCATCGACCACCTCGAGAAGGGGAGCCTCGACCTGTCCCGGCTGCGGTTCCTTGTCCTGGACGAGGCCGACGAGATGCTGAACATGGGTTTCCAGGAGGATGTCGAGCGCATTCTCTCCGACACGCCTGATTCACGTCAGGTCGCGTTGTTCTCCGCGACGATGCCCTCCGCCATCCGCAGGCTGTCCCGGCAGTACCTGCATGACGCCGAGGAATACACGGTCAAGTCCGAGCAGCGGACCAACGACAACATCTCGCAGGACTTCCTGATGGTGTCGCACCGTAACAAGCTTGATGCGCTGACCCGGATCCTGGAGGTCACGGAGTTCGACGCGATGATCCTCTTCGTGAGGACCAAGAGTGACACCGAGGAGCTCGCCGAGAAACTGCGCGGGAGAGGTTTCGACGCCGCCGCGATCAACGGTGACATCGCCCAGAATCAGCGTGAGCGTACCGTCGACCAGCTCAAGGACGGTCGTCTCGACATTCTTGTGGCCACCGACGTGGCTGCCCGCGGTCTCGACGTCGACCGGATCACCCATGTGTTCAACTACGACATTCCCCGCGACACGGAATCCTATGTGCACCGTATCGGCCGTACCGGCCGGGCCGGTCGCACCGGCCGGGCGATCCTCTTCGTGACCCCGCGGGAACGTCGTCTGCTGAAGAACATCGAGCGTGCGACGAAATCGCACCTCAGAGAGATCGATCTGCCGAGCGTCGACCAGGTCAACGAGGCCCGTAAGGCGAAGTTCTTCTCGTCGCTCACCGACGCGCTCAAGGACAGGCAGATGGACACCTTCCGCGAGCTGGTGACCTCCTATTCGCAGGACAATGACGTTCCCATGACGGACGTCGCCGCTGCTCTGGCAGCCAAGCTGCAGGGTAAGGAACCGTTCTACACCCAGGAGATCCGCGAGCCCCAGCGTCGTGAGCGCCGTGGTCGTGAGGACGGGGACCACGGCAGGGAGAACTCGGGTGTCTTCCGCCCGTTCTCGGAGCGGTTCAGCCGTGAGGCGCCGAAGGTCACCGACCGCAGCGGTAAGGACCTCGCCGTCTACCGGGTCAGCGTCGGTCACCGTCAGCGCGTCCGCCCGGGTGCCATCGTCGGCGCCCTGGCGAACGAAGGCGGGCTGAACTCGCGGGACTTCGGCAGGATCAGCATCTTCTCCGAGCATTCCCTTGTCGAGCTGCCCGCCGACCTTCCCCGGGAGGTGTTCGAGCAGCTTGACCAGACCCGGATCTCCGGAAAGCTCATCAACATCGAGCCGGACCCGGGGGCTCCCGCCGGTAGGCCGGGCAGCAGTCGCCGTGACCGCGACGACCGTGGCGGTGACAGGGGCGGCGACCGGCGTGGTGGTCGTGGCCGTGACCGCGACGACCGGGGTGGGCGCGGTGAGCGTCAGTCAGACCGTGGACGTTTCGACCGTGACCGGGGTAACCGCGACCACGGTAGCCGCGAGCACGGCGGGCGCAGCAGCTGGCGTGGGAACCGCAACGACCGTTACGACCGGGGTGACCGTGAGGACCGTGGCGGCTTCCGGGGACGCCGGGAGCGCAGCTGACCCTGAGCTGAGTGACCGGGATTTCCGGTAACTGCGATGAATGACCGCACCTGTGGCCTGTGCCACGGGTGCGGTTGTGTCGTTGAGGTGTCACCGTAGGCAGGAGTCCCGGGCGGCGTCGGCGTCCCCGGTACTGACCGTCAGACTGTAGGCCACGGCGACGGTGAGGTATCTGGCAGAGTATGCGCAGGCAGCCGGCCACTCTGCCGACGGCAGCCATTCTGAGGGCGTCCCGTCACTCTTGGACTGGTTGGCCTGCGTGGACACCGCGATGAGGTTCAGCTCGATGTCATTGGCGAAAGCGGTCCGCCGGGCACGGGTCCAGGTGTGTGCACCGTGGTCCCAGGCCGCAGCCAGGGGCACGACGTGGTCGATCTCCGTGTCCACGGGGGTGAAACGTTCTCCGGTGTACACGTCCGTGGCCTCACCGCGTGCGGTCGGACAGTCCGGCACCGGTGAGTCTGTGGCCGGATCGGCGGGATTGCCGAAGGTACGGAAGAGAACGAGGTCGCGGGTCGTGCACAGTCGGCCGGCGGAGGACACACGCGTGGACCATCCCCCGAACTCGTCCCGGCTGTAGCCGAGGACGTGGGTGCGTCGGGGGACAGTCAGGACCCTGCTGAGCAGGGTTTCCACGGTCCGGCGGTCCGTGGCGTCCTGCCCGGGGCCGGCTCCGCAGGCGGCGAGGGCTGTCACGAGAACAACGGTGAGAACTGTCGCGGGGACGGTGTCTGCTGTCATGGACCTGTCAGACTCCGCCCGGAGTCCCGGGGTTCCGGGAGGGGTGGCTGGCAGGGGTGGTGGTTGCGTGCGCCGGGGTGTCCACAGGGGTGCGGGGACGCCGCGGGTTGTGGACTGCCGGGGCGGTGCTGTCCGGTGCCCGTGGTACACAAGGGGAGTGACTGAACACCGGGTGCATCTGTTGTGGCTGACCGACCGGGGACTGCAGCTCTGGGTGGAGCAGGTCCCCGGTCACGCCGTGGTCGTCGACCCGTCGGCGCTGGGGGAGGGGGATCTCCCGGAACCCTTGCTGGACCTGGTGGGGAGCAGGGTGCTGCGGCGCAGAGAAGGGCTGAAGGTCGTCACCCCGAAAGGAAAGCTGAAGACCCTGCCGTTGTACACGCAGTCGTGGATATCGGAGCAGTCACTCGGTGTGCTGGCGCGGTTGTCACACTACGTCGACGATGCCGGTGTCGTCGGGCCCCGGGGGAAAGGCCCGGCCGGCACTACGGGCTCTGCGGATTCCGGTGTCACTCCGGGACTGAGCCCCGAGGTCGTGTGGGCGGTGCACCTTTACCGTTTTCTCTGCGAGATCGTGGCAGCAGGCAGGGTGATGGTGCGTCTGCAGTTCTCCGACAGTCAGTGGTTTCCTGTGTGGTGCATCTCCACCAGCGGGCGGCACAACCGGATCCTCCGGGAGTTCCGTGACACGGCCCCTGCTGTGCTGACGGTGAACGGTGGTGACGACGTGGTGACACGTATGGCCGACGAACTGGTGCACTGGATGTGTGTCTCCCTTCTGCAGGACCGGCTGCCGCGGGCCGGCGTCGAGCCCGGGAACCACTTCGTCTCCGCCCTGGTGTCGGGGCAGGCGGACTCCCGCCTCACCCCGGTCGTCGCCGACGGCCTGGCGGAGTGGCGCCGCTCGGCCAGGGAAGCCACCACCCGCACCGTCCTGGTTCTCCAGGAACCGCTGACCGGGGAGACCGACGGCGGCACCACGGGAGCGGACACCGCTGAACCGTCAGTCGGGGAGACGGTCCCCGCGGAACGCGCAACGGCAGACCGCAGGGCCGGGCTGCCGGACCCGGACTCACGCTGCTGGCGTCTGGAGGTCAGACTCTCTGTCGACGACGCGCCCGCCGAGCGGCTGCCGGCCACCTCCGTGGACGAACCCACCAGGCGGGCACTGCGGAGGGCCCTGGATGCGGCGTACCGTGCCTGGCCCGGTCTGAGGGACGCCGGGACAGCCGTCGAAGGGTGGATGCGGACCGGGGTCTGGTTTCCCGACCCCGATGTTCTCACCGGTGACCGTGACGAGGACCGGGCGCTGGCTTTCGCTCTCACGACCGCGGATGTCGAGGAACTGCTGACCGAGGGTGTGCCGGCACTTGCCGCGTCCGGCACGGAGGTTCTGGTGCCCAGGGGATGGTCCACCGTCAGACCCGCAGTCAGAGTGCGTGTGACACCGGTCGGTACGGGCCCGTCGGAGGGCAGGATGGGAATGGACCAGGTTCTCTCCTTCGACTGGAGTATTTCGGTCGACGGAGAGGAACTCAGTCAGGCGCAGAAGAATGAGCTGCTCACGACTGCAGGGTCGACTGTGCGGATACGGGGACGGTTCGTGCGACTGGACAGGGCCGCGTTGTCCCGGGCCAGGAACTACTTCCGTTCGATGACCGACGCCGAAGACTCCACGGGTACCCGGACCACCACCGCGGAGAAGAGTGGGCCGGGAGCAGACAGGTCGGAGCAGGAGCAGTGGGAGAACTCCCGTAGGACCCTCACAGTCCGAGAACTTGTCGCAGCTCAGATGAGGGCCGGGGACCAGCCGTGGGATGACGACCCCGACTTCACCCTTGAGGCGCAGGACTGGATCGGCAGAATCTTCGGCGGCAGCACCCACGGGGAGGGGAAAGAGGGGAAGGAGTCCACCGGGTTGGCCGGGACAGCGTTTTCTCCCCCGGAGCGGGTGACCGTACCATCCACGGTGACGGTCCCCCTGCGGGACCACCAGCAGAGGGGACTGAACTGGCTGGTGTGGATGTACCGGCACCGGCTCGGAGCCGTTCTCGCCGACGACATGGGCCTGGGCAAGACACTGCAGGTTCTCAGCCTTCTGGCCTGGGAGTCTGTGAACGGTGGGAAGACGGGCCCCACCCTCGTCGTCGCCCCGACCTCGGTCCTGGACACCTGGCGGGGAGAGGTGGAACGCCATGTCCCGTCCCTGAAGGTGCTTGTCGACCACGGTTCCGCCAAGGTGGCGGAGAAGGATTTCCCGGAGGCGGCGGGATCTGCGGACATCGTTCTGACCAGCTACGGCACAGTTGCCCGGAATGCCGGTCGGTACGCCGGGGTCCACTGGGGAAGGGTCGTCGCCGATGAGGCACAGAACATCAAGAATCCCGGCACCGCCCAGTCACGGGCGGTGCGTTCCCTGGAGGCCGACCACCGGCTCGCGCTCAGCGGAACCCCGGTGGAGAACCGGCTGTCGGAGTTGCACACCCTGATGGATTTCTGCAACCCCGGTCTGCTCGGCTCGGCGAAGGCCTTCCACAATGCGATCGGGTCCCAGATCGAAAGGGACAGGAATCCCCGCGACGTCGAAAGGCTCCACCGTCTTGTCGACCCATTCATCCTTCGCCGAGAGAAGACTGACGAGAGCCTCGGCCTGGGCCTCCCCGGCAAACACGAGTACACCGACCTGGTACCCCTCACCGCAGAGCAGGCAGCTCTCTACCAGGCCTATACACAGGACATCCGGGAGAGACTGCAGTCCAGTTCCACGGAGAGGCGCAGCGGACTGGTGCTGGCAGCGCTCACCCACTTCAAGGAGATCTGCAACCACCCTGCACACTTCAGCGGGGACGGATCCGGTGTGAAGAGGGACGGTGTGCACCGCTCCGGCAAGGTGGAGAGGCTCTGGCAGATCGTCGGTGACGCCCTGGCCGGCCACCGTCGTGTGCTGGTGTTCACTCAGTTCCCGTCGTTCGGCCGCATGCTCGCCCCTGAGATGGAGAAAGATTTCGGCATCGAGGTTCCCGTGCTCCACGGAGGTCTCAGCAGGAAGGCCAGGACCACACTGGTCGACCGTTTCCAGGAGTCTGACGGCCCGGAGGTCATGATCCTGTCCACCCGTGCGGGAGGAACCGGTATCACCCTCACCAGAGCGAGCGTGGTGGTGCACATCGACCGGTGGTGGAACCCCGCCGTCGAGGACCAGGCGACCGACCGGGCGTACCGTATCGGCCAGGGTCAGGAGGTCAGCGTCCACAAACTCATCGCCACAGGTACCCTCGACGAGAGGATCAACGACATCCTCGGAGCGAAAAGGGACCTCGCCGGAGATGTCGTCAGCGCGGGCGAGAGCTGGCTGACCAGGATGGACAATGATGCTCTCCAGGACCTCTGGCGTCTGGAGAACTCCACCTCGGACCGCAGATTCGGCACAGGCGGCCCGGACGGTGAGGAGGAGCTGCAGAAAGCGGCGGAACTGGCGGAACTGCAGAAGGCGGAGTTCCGGGAGGATCTCGCCCGCAGGTACCCGGTGAAAAACGTCAGCGACAATGAAGGTGACAGTGATGACGGACAGCAGTGACACCCCCCGGTCCGGACGCCGCCTGGGTACCCCGCGGCCGGAATGGGGGGATAATGTCATCCAGGCTGACTTCGGGGCCCGGGGGAGGCGCCGTGGCGTGCCCCGGGGCACCGGGACCCGGGACTCCCGGGTCACGGCGTCCTCCGGGGTCCGGGGTACTGCACCGGCACGTTCCGGAGGCGCGGAGCTGGGCCGGGCGGACGCTGACGGATGCGGTGGCCCGGGGCGCGGACACGGCGAGGAGGTCCCGGGGCCGCGGATACTACCGCGAGGGCAGGGTCCTGAGCTTCGACCTGACCCCGGGCGAAGTGAATGCCCTGGTCTCAGGTTCGCAGCTGGAACCGTTCGAGGTGTCCCTACGGTGGCGCACGCTGAGCGGCAACCAGGTCAGGTACATCAGTGCGGAGTGCCGGGAACACCCGGACGACCTGTCCCGACTGCTGGCCGGCAGAGAACCGCGCCGGGATGTCGCGACACTGCTGTTCAGGGAGGACGATCTCCTGGACTCCCGCTGCACCTGCCCGGATCGTGGCGGGATCTGCAAGCACCGTGTCGCGGTGTCACTGGCCGTGGCGGATCAGTTCGGCTCCGATCCCCTCAGCTTCCTGTCCTGGAGAGGGATCGACGTCGACCGCCTCCTCGGTGACGTGGCCGACCGACGGGAGGACGGTCACCGGGACCGCAGGGCAACCGGACGGGACGACCCGCAGAACGACAGAGGCGGCGACGAGGAGGACGCCGGAACGCGATACACCGCAGAGGAGTTCTGGGGAAGGCCGGGGAATGTGCCACAGTGGTCACCGTTGGACACCGAGTTCGGGCTCGGGCTCGGGGACCTCGGTGCCAGGGACGCCGTGATCCGGAAAGTCAGCTGGAACACCGTCGACCAGCTCCACGTCCTCGACGAACTCGAGACCTGCTATGAACTCCTCACCGGTGACGGGGACCGGGTGTTCGGATCAGAACCCTGGCTGTCCGGCGCACCTGACAGAATCGCTGACCGTGACTGACATGCACACAGGACCAGAAACCCGGACCGGGACCACCATCCCCCCGGTCCCCGCCCACACGGTACGGATCCTCCACACCTCGGACTGGCAGCTGGGAATGAAACGCTGGTTCCTCGGTGACGAGGCCGGCCCCCGGTACCAGGAGGCACGGCTCGCCGTCATCGAGAGGATCCTCGACCTGGCGGTGGAGAACTCCTGCACCGCCGTAGTCGTCGCCGGGGACGTCTTCGACGACAACCTCGTCGACGACCGCACCTGGCGACGCGCCGTCGATGTTCTGCGCCGCTCCCCGGTACCGGTGTTCCTGCTGCCGGGCAACCACGACCCCTACGATCCGGCGAGCATCTACCGGGACCCGGTGTTCGACAGTCTGCGTCCCACGGTGCAGGTCCTCACGGACAGCGCATCCCACGTCGTCGCCACGGTCCCGGACGACGCCCCGGTACTGGAGGTCATCGGGGCACCCCTGCTGTCGAGGTACATGGAATCGGATACGGTCGCGGCCGCCCTGCGGGAGATCCGGGACCGTGACGCCCCGTCGGACGCCACCGTCCCCGGCGACCGCGCAGATGTGTATAAGAGTCACGCCTCGTCGGCCACGGGGCGACCCGGTCGCGCACCTCGGGGGAGGACCCGGCCGTCATCGACGTCGATGGGGCGGCCGAGGCCTGCAGGCGTCGTACCGTGGACTACGTCGCCCTCGGTGACACGCACTCTGCGGTGCAGCTCAGCCCGGACAACACCGTCTGGTATTCGGGAAGCCCCGAACCCACCGACTTCCGGGAGGAAGACGGAGGAGGGGAGAGTCGCTCAGGGTTCGTACTGGTCGTCGATGTCACGGTCGATCCGGACGACCCCGGTGCCCCGGCCGAGGTCGCGGTATGCGAGGTGCCGGTGGGAACCTGGCACTTTCTGGCACTGTCTGCCGGGGTCGACTCCCGTGAGGAGGTGGGTGAGTGGATCTCGCGGTTGGAGAGTCTGCCGGACAAGAGGACGACGGTGGTGAAGTACGCGCTGACCGGGACGGTGGATCTCGAGACCGGTGCACTGCTGGACCGGGAGACCGCACGGGTCGCCCCCACATTCGCCGCCCTCTACCCACGTGAGCGGCTGATGGACCTCCACACCGTCCCCGGTGAGGGAGAGCTGTCAGACATCGACCTGCCCGGGGCGGTGGGTGCGGCCGCGCGGACCTTGGCGGAGATGACCACCTCCGGAGACTCCACCGCCCGCGACGCCCTGCGACTGCTCTACCGGTTGTCTGCCGACCGGACGTCAGAGGTGCGGGGGGAGCAGGGGGAACAGACAGTGCAGACACCCCGGGAACAGGAGGCGTGACATGCTGACAGTGCACTCACTGACTCTCGACCATGTGGCGGGGGTGGACCACGCCCACGTCGAGCTGCCGGACACCGGTGTCGTGGTCATCCACGGCCCCAACGAGTCGGGGAAGTCGACACTGCTCACGGCGTTCCGGCTGCTGCTCGACGATGTCGGGGTCAGCTCCCGTGCCGCACGGGTCCGGGCGTTGAAGAGCGTGACCGTCGACGAACCGACCACCGTGTCCGCGGACCTCACCGTCGCAGGACACCGGTTGACCGTCCTGAAGAGTTTCAACAGGGGAGGAGGGCGCTGTGAACTCACCGTCCGGTCCCCCCGGCCCGAGAGCCTCACCGGCCGCCGTGCGGAGGAGAGGTTCGCAGAGCTGCTCGCACAGGGAGTCGACACCGGCCTCACCGACGCCCTGGTGATCGAACAGGGGAAAGGCCTGGACATTCTTGCGGCGGCGGGAATCCGCAGCCTGGAACAGGCACTGGGGGCCGAAGTCACCTCTGACGACGGCATCCCGGCAGGTGACGGTGGCAGGGCAGGTGAGCTCATCGACCGGATCCGCGCGGAGTACGCACGGTACCGGACACCGGGAGGACGCCCTGCCAGGGAACTGTCCGCTGCCGTGGCAGCTTTCGAAGATGCCGGGGCCGCCTACACCGCAGCAGAGGAACGTTGCAACCGGGCCCGGAATCTCACCGTGGAGCTGGAACGGCTCAACACGGAGAAAGCCGCCGTGCTCACCGAGGAACCCACTGCGGTCGAGGAGGCCACCGCCGCAGCGCAGGCGCTGGCCGAGGGGAAGGCGGCGATGTCCGAACTGGACCGGTACTCCGCCGCGGTGACCGTTGCCCGGGGAGCACGTGACCTGGCGGCACAACGCCTCGCCGCGAGGGAGGCCAGGGTCAGGGACGTCAGGGAGGCGGAGGAGACGGTGAACGCCCTGGCCGGGCGGGTGGACGAGCTTGCAGGCTACGCCGAGGAGGAGAAGACCGCCGCCGATTCTCTCGGAGCTGCGCTGACGGCCGCGCGGGTGCGCTCCAGGGTCGCCGCAGCATGGGCGGCGTGGCTGAAGGCGGTCGGAGTCAGAGAGGAGATCCGCACCCGGATCGGAGAGCTCGCCGACCGTACGACCCGGGCGGAGGAGGTGGCCCGTAGGATCCGGGAGATCGGTGAGACGGTGAAGGACAATCCGGTCACTGACACGGTGCTGGAGAACCTGCGGACCGCGGACGCCGAGTTGCGTCAGGCCGTCACCGTCCGTGACGCGGTGGCCACCACCGTTGTCGTCAACGGCCCGAAGGAGGGGACCGTGACCGTCGACGGGACTTCGAGGTCTCTCCCGGACGGCGCCGTCACACTGCACGCCACAGGACGCCGAGACATCGGGGTCGGTGACTACACCGTGAGCGTGATTCCCGCGCGGGATGTCCACGAGGTCGGTGAGGATGTCGACCGGGCGGAGGAGGAACTCTCCCGGCTGCTCGCAGAGGCTGGAGTGTCCGACGTCGCGGAGGCCGAGGACATGGCCGGTCGGCGGCGGCGTGCCACCGAAGAGCACCGTGAGGCGTCGCTGCGACTCGCCCAGGTCACCGGAGGCATGTCCGTCACGGACCTGCGGGAGGCGCTTGCCCAGGAGAAGCTCAGGGAGTCGGAGTCGACAGGCGGGATCGACAGTCTGCTCGCCAGGGTCCGTGACGAGGACCCCGACGGGACGGTGACTCTGCCCGGGGTACCCGACGGTGACCCGGAGACTGCCGCACCGCAGGTGACCGCGACCGTCGCCGGGCTGGAGACCGTGGCGGAATCGTCGGCGAAGGAGGTCGAGGACCTCCGGGAGGAACTCGACCGGGTCACCCGCTCCGGGGCGGGGGTACGTCTGGAGGCGGCGAGGGCGGAACTGGGGCGCGCACGTGAGAACCTCCGGCGCCTCTCCGAGACCCTGGAGGTGGAGCGGGAGCAGATCGGGGACACGGTCCTGTACAAGGAGGCGGAGGACGCCGGACGTGACCTCACCTCCGCGGAGGAGGCACTGGCTCTGGCGAAGAAGCGGGTGGGGGACGTGGACACGGACACTCTCGCGGCACTCGCGGACGGAGCAGCTGCACGTGTACGCAGGCTGCGTGAAAGAGCCGGGGAGATCGGTCACGCGGTGTCGCGGGTCACAGGCGCGCTGGGCCAGCATGCCGGGGCGGCCGAGGCGGTGGAGACGACACGCGCCGAACTGGAGCGTGCGCGACGCCGCCTCCGTCAGGTCGAACGTCGTGCAGAGGCAGCGGCCCTGCTGTACCAGGAGGTCAGGAAGGAACTGGTGGCGGCCAGACAGCGTTACCAGGCTCCCCTGAGGGAGGCTGTGGAACGGCTGGCCAGGACCCTGTACGGTGCACCGGCGGGCATCGACTTCGGCGATGACCTCGGTGTCACGGCCCGCACCCTGGACGGGACCACTCTCGACACCGGGCGGCTGTCCGGTGGCGCCCGGGAACAGCTTGCTGTCCTCACCCGACTGGCGGTGGCCGATCTGGTCGGTGGAGGTGACGGGGTGCCGGTGATCATCGACGACGCCCTCGGATTCTCCGACAGGGGAAGAGCAGGCAGGATGAACGTGGTGCTCGACAAGCTCGGCAAAAACCATCAGATCGTTGTCCTGACCTGTGACGTCAACAGGTTCGACAGTGTGCCCGGGGCCAGTTTCGTGCCGATGGAGCAGGTCCTGCAGGGGAAGGGGATCCACTGACCGCCCGCCTGACCGTGGACCGTTTCTGAGGTGGACGGTCCCTGCGACACGCTCGGTGGTCACGGTGGTTACGGTGGTCACCGATGGTCACTGTGGTCACTGTGGATGCAGCGGACACGGAAAAACCCCGGCGCAGATGCGCCGGGGTTTTCAGCATGTGCCCCCGAGACGATTCGAACGTCCGACCGCTGGTACCGGAAACCAGTGCTCTATCCCCTGAGCTACGGAGGCAATGACGATGACTATAGCACCGCCGGGTACGCGTCCCGCAAACCGCCTGTACGACACGTCTGTCATTATCCCGGCTCCGGTCCGTCCTCCTGTTCACTGCCCGGTTCACACCGGTCGCGTACGGTCCGGTCGAGCTGCGTTGGTATTCTCGTCCACTGTGACTCCAGCAGACCTTTCCGTCCTCATCGCCGCCGCCGCGCGCACGGTGCTCACCGACCACGGGCGTGACGCGACCGTCGTCCCGGACCGGGCTGTCGTCGAACGTCCCCGTAACCCGGAGCACGGCGACTACTCGACCAACATCGCCCTGCAGACCGCGAAGAAGGCCGGTGCAGCTCCCCGGGAGCTCGCGACCTGGCTCGCGGAAGCGTTGGAGAGGACCGACGGTGTGGCCGCGGCAGAGGTGGCGGGGCCCGGTTTCATCAACATCAGGCTCGCCGCCGATGCGCAGGGCAGACTGGTCACCGACATCCTCGCCGCGGGCACGGGGTACGGCAGGGGGGAGGAGTACTCCGGGCAGCGGATCAACCTGGAGTTCGTGTCCGCCAATCCGACAGGGCCGATCCACCTGGGCGGGACCCGGTGGGCTGCTGTCGGGGACTCCCTTGGCAGGGTGCTGACGGCACGCGGTGCCCAGGTCACCCGTGAGTACTACTTCAACGACCACGGAACGCAGATCGACCGGTTCGCGCGGTCCCTCGTCGCCGCTGCCGAGGGCCGCCCGGCCCCGGAGGACGGGTACGGCGGAGACTACATCGCCGACATCGCCGCACAGGTCGCCGAAGCTCACCCGGACTGGTCGTCGCACTCTGCAGAGGAGATCCAGGAACTGTTCCGTGCGCAGGGCGTCGAGCTGATGTTCGCGCACATCAAGCGCACCCTGTCGGAGTTCGGCACCGAGTTCGACGTCTACTTCCACGAGAACTCCCTGTTCGAGTCCGGGGCGGTCGACCGGGCGATCGCCACCCTGAAGGACAACGGCAACCTCTACGAGGCTGACGGTGCCTGGTGGCTGAGGAGCACGGACTTCGGGGACGACAAGGACCGGGTGGTCATCAAGTCCGACGGGAACGCCGCCTACATCGCCGGCGACATCGCCTACATCGCCGACAAGATCGCCCGCGGCCACGACCTTTGCATCTACATGCTCGGGGCCGACCACCACGGGTACATCGCCCGTCTGAAGGCAGCTGCCGCTGCACTGGGCTACGACCCTGACCGGATCGAGGTCCTCATCGGCCAGATGGTCAACCTGGTGCGTGACGGCCACGCGGTGCGTATGTCCAAGCGCGCCGGGACCGTCATCACCCTCGACGACCTCGTCGAGGCGATCGGGGTGGACGCGGCGAGGTACGCACTTATCCGCTCCTCCGTCGACTCCTCCCTCGACATCGACATGGACCTGTGGACCAGCCGGAGCAACGACAATCCGGTCTTCTACGTCCAGTACGCGCACGCCCGCCTGTGCTCCCTGGCACGCAGGGCGTCGGAGAACGGGGTGGAGCTTCCGGAGAACCTGTCGGACCTGGACCTCGGCACTCTGACACACGAGCGCGAAGGGGACCTCATCCGTACCCTCGGCGAGTTCCCCTCGGTGCTGGCCACCGCTGCGGAACTGCGGGAACCCCACCGTGTCGCCCGGTACGCCGAGCACCTCGCGGGTACGTTCCACCGTTTCTACGATTCCTGCCAGGTCCTGCCCCGGAGCGGGGAGCCTTCGGGGGAGGACGCCGCCCCCGTCTTCCGTGCTCGTCTCGCCCTGGCCGCCGCCACCCGGGTCGTGCTGTCCAATGCCCTGGGACTGCTGGGCGTCTCGGCCCCTGAGAGGATGTGACCGTGGACCCTGAAGTGCACCTTCCCCCGGTCCCTCTGCGACGCCGCACCGAGACCCTCGAGGACTTCAACACCCTGCCGTCCCACGTCTTCCCGGCGTCCGCGCGGGTCAACGCGTACGGTGAACTGGAACTGGGCGGGATACCCGTGTCCGGTCTGGTCTCCAGGTACGGCACACCGGTCTTCGTCATGGACGAGGGGGACTTCCGCTCCCGGTGCCGGCGTATGGCCGCGGCCTTCGGCGGGGGTGGTCACGTCCACTACGCGTCCAAGGCGTTCCTGTCTGTGACGGTGGCCCGGTGGGTGGCGGAGGAGGGCCTCGCCCTCGACGTCGCCAGTCAGGGTGAGCTGGAGGTCGCCCTGGCTGCAGACTTCCCGCCGGACCGGATCACAGTCCACGGCAACAACAAGTCGGTTCCTTTCCTGGAACTTGCGGTGCGGGCCGGGGTGGAACTGATCGTCATCGACTCGGCCGAGGAGATCGTGCGCCTGTCCCGCGTGGCCGGGGAGCTGGGCGTCACCCAGGATGTGCTGGTGCGCGTCAAGCCGGGCGTGCATGTCGACACCCACGAGTTCATCGCCACCAGTCATGAGGACCAGAAGTTCGGCTTCTCTCTCGCCTCCGGATCTGCCGGCCGTGCCGCACTGACGGTCGTCGACACTCCGGGTATGAGGCTGCGTGGCCTGCACTGCCATGTGGGGTCGCAGGTCTTCGACGCGGACGGTTTCGGACTGGCCGCCGACCGGCTTCTCGGACTGTGGGCCCGCCTGCTCGACGAGATGGGGGAGGGCACCGTCGAGGCGGCTGCCCTCGACATCCTCGACCTGGGCGGCGGTTACGGTATCGCCTACACTCCCGACCAGGAGGAGCTAGACGTGGAGACCGTTGCCGCAGATCTGCTGCGCCGCGTGCGTCAGGCGGCGGCGGAGCGGGGGTTGGACGCCCCGGTGCTCAACGTGGAGCCGGGCCGTGCCATCGCCGGTCCGTCCATGGTGACCCTGTACACGGTGGGCACCGTCAAGGACGTGCACACCTCGGACGACACGGTGCGCCGGTACATTTCGGTGGACGGCGGTATGAGCGACAACATCCGTCCTGCGTTGTACCAGGCGGAGTACGACTGTCGGCTGGCGAACCGCCGGGCGTCGGGTGTGCCCGTGCCCACCCGGGTCGTCGGCAGTCACTGCGAGTCCGGGGACATCCTGGTCAATGACGCGCTGATGCCCGACGACATCGCGGACGGGGACATCCTGGCGGTGCCGGCGACCGGCGCATACTGCTACATGATGTCCTCGCACTACAACATGATGCCGAGACCGCCGGTGGTGGTCGTCGGCGGGGGGAGCTCCCGGGTGATGATCCGCAGGGAGACCGTGGCGGACATCCTGTCGCTGGAGAACACCGGGGACCACGCCTGACGGGCCGCCGTCACCGGCGCCGGTCACCGGTCGCTGTGACCGGTCCCGGAGACCTCCGCCGACGAGGTGTCGCCTATCATCGTCAGGAAACCACCCGCAACCACAGATCACGGGAAGAGATATGGCTGAACAGAACACGGATTCCACCGGGGTCCCCACCGTCGGTGTCGCCCTGCTCGGAATGGGCACGGTAGGCAGGGAGGTGCTCCGCATCCTCGGCCAGGCGGAGTCGGACTTCACCGCACGTATCGGAGGACGGCTCGAGGTCCGGGGGATCGCCGTCTCCGACCTGTCCAAGCCCCGCGAGGGCGTGGACGCGTCCCTGCTCACCGATGACGCACTCAGCCTGGTCCGGCGCGATGACATCGATCTGGTGATCGAGGTCATCGGGGGTATCGACTACCCGCGCACTGTGGTCCTCAACGCGCTCAGGGCGGGGAAGTCCGTGGTGACGGCGAACAAGGCGCTGGTCGCCGCGCACGCCATCGAGCTCTCGGACGCCGCGGACTCCTCCGGGGCGGACCTGTTCTTCGAGGCTGCGGTCGCCGCCGCCATCCCGGTGGTCGGTCCGCTGCGCCGCTCGTTGGCGGGTGACAAGGTCAACACCGTGATGGGGATCGTCAACGGCACCACCAACTTCATCCTCGACGCGATGGACAAGAGGGGGGCGTCCTACGACGAGATGCTCGCCGAAGCCACGGCGCTGGGGTACGCCGAGGCGGACCCGTCGGCGGACGTCGACGGATTTGACGCGGCGAGCAAGGCGGCCATCCTCGCCTCCCTGGCCTTCCATTCCCCGGTGTCTTTCGACGACGTCCACTGTGAGGGCATCCGGAACATCACCGCCGAGGACATCCGGGCGGCGAAGGCGGCCGGGTGCACCATCAAGCTGCTCGCCATCTGCGAGAGGCTCGTCGACGGTCAGGGCGGGGAGTCGGTCTCTGCCAGGGTCTACCCGGCTCTGGTGCCGCTGACCCACCCGTTGGCGACGGTCTCCGACTCCTTCAACGCCATCTTCGTCGTGGCCGAGTACGCGGGCCGGCTGATGTTCTACGGCAACGGTGCAGGCGGGGCTCCGACGGCCTCGGCGGTGCTCGGCGATGTCGTGGCCGCGGCCCGCAATGTGGTGCACGGTGGCCGGGCACCGGGGATGTCCACGTACGCGAACCTGCCGGTCGCCGACTTCGGTGAGGTGCGTACTCGTTACCACGTCGACATGAAGGTGCAGGACCGTCCCGGGGTGCTCGCGGAGGTGGCCTCGACCTTCTCCGCCCACGGCGTGTCGATCAAGACGGTCCGTCAGGAGGAGGACTCCGACGGGGCGCGACTCGTCGTCATCACCCACCATGCCGCTGAGAAGGATCTCGAGGACACGGTCGAGGCGTTGAAGAAACTCGATGCGGTGAAGAACGTCCGCAGTGTGCTCAGGATGGAAGGGAACTGATGTCCGGGGTCCCCGTGGGTCGTACCGTGAGGGTGAGGGTTCCGGCGTCCACCGCCAACCTGGGGCCGGGGTTCGACACCCTCGGTCTGGCCGTGGACTTCACCGACGTCGTCGAGATCGAGGCCACGGACTCCGGGCTCGAGGTCCTCGTCGAGGGCGAGGGCAGGGGGGAGGTTCCCCTGGACGAACGTCATCTTGTGGTCCGTGCCGTCCGAGCCGGTCTGAGGGAGGCGGACGCCGAGGTCCGCGGCCTGAAGGTCACCTGCCACAATGTGATCCCCCATTCGCGGGGGCTCGGTTCCTCGGCTGCGGCTGCGGTCGCGGGGGTGGTGGCGGCGTCGGCGCTGGCCGGCGACCCGACGCCGGACAGGCCGACAGGGGCCCTCGACGACGCCACGGTCATCCAGCTCGCGGCGTCCTTTGAAGGGCATCCGGACAATGCGGCGGCGAGCGTGCTCGGTGGCGGGGTCGTCTCGTGGACCAACATTCCCGTCGACGGTCGCAGTGCCCCGGAGTACCGTGCCGTCGGCGTGCCGGTGCACGCATCGGTGCGGGCGACCGCGCTGATCCCCGATTTCCACGCCTCGACTGAGGCGGTGCGTCGCGTGCTGCCCAGTGATGTCTCCCATGTCGACGCCAGGTTCAACGTGTCGCGTGCGGCCCTGCTGCCGGTGGCGTTGTCAAGGCACCCTGAGCTGCTGTGGGAGGCGACCAGGGACCGGCTGCACCAGCCCTACCGTGCGGAGGTGCTGCCGGTGTCCTCTGAATGGGTCAACAGGCTCCGCAACCTGGGCTACCCGGCGTTCCTGTCCGGGGCCGGTCCCACGGTGATGGTGCTGTCGACCCGCCCGGTCGAGCCCGCCCTGCTCGATGAGGCACGTGCCCGTGGACTGAGGGTCCTGGAGACTGTCGCGGGTGGCCGGGTGACGGCAGAAGTGGTCCGTCCGGCCTGAAGATGGCAGGCCTGAAGAGGGCCGTCCTGAAGAGGGTCAGCGTGGCAGCCGGATGACGTGGTACTCCCCGAGGTGGAGTCGTACCCGCATGTCCTTCTTGTCGAACTTTCCCACCGAGGTGTGGTCGAGGGAGTCGACGAAGGTCCAGTATTCGGGCACCATCCACCGCGGTGCCCGGGTGGCGACCTCGGCGGCGATCTCACCGGCGGTGGTGCGGTCACGGGGTATCCCCGGGACCACCACGACGACTGCCAACGGCCGCTCACCCCAGTCAGGGTCGGGCATCCCTATGACCGCCGCCTCCGCCACGACAGGGGAGGCCATCACGAGGTTCTCGAGCATGGCCGAGTAGATCCACTCACCACCGGAACGGATGATGTCCGTCTGACGGTCGTGGACGGTGAGGAAGCCGTCGCGGGTGATCGTGCCGACGTCGCCGGTCCTCAGCCACCCGTCGGAGGTGAAACGGTCGGTGGCGTCCTCCACGGGTTCACCACGGAATCGGGTGGTCGCCCCGTCGCCGTCCTCTGACGGCGAATGGAAGTACGCACCGGTCACCGAGTTCCCGCGGACCTGGATTTCGCCGCTGGAGCGGTCGTTGGCTGTCAACGGCACGCCGTCCTCGTCGACGACCCGGAACTGCATGCCGACGGGGAAGCGTCCCTGGCTCTCGCGGTAGGTCTGCCGTGCCGCACCCCCGACTCCGGCCGGCGGACGGGCGACGGTGCCGATCGGCCCGGTCTCGGTCATCCCCCAGACGTGGGTGATGTCGACGCCGAAGCGCTCCTCCCAGGCGTTGATCAGTGCAGGGGGGACAGTGGACCCGCCGGAGATGATCTCGCGCAGGCTCATCTTCGCCGGCGGATTGTGTTCGAAGTGGGCCAGCAGCTGGTTCCACACGGTGGGCGCACCGTGGGCGCGCAGCGGCAGGGCGTCCTCGATGACATAGGCGAGATGCCCGGGGGAGGAGTCACCTCCCGGCAGCACGAGCCGGGTCCCCGCCATCATCGCGGCAACCGGGACACCCCAGCTGAGCACGTGGAAAACCGGGACGACGCAGAGGAACCTCTCACCGTTGCGGACCGCGAGTGAATCGACCGAACGGATCGCCATCGCATGGGTCCACACCGACCGGTGGGAATAGACGACCCCTTTGGGCGCACCGCTGGTGCCCGTCGAATAGCACAGGGCCACCGGGGCGGTCTCGGGAAGTTCAGGCCAGGGGTAGCGGGTCGGTCGACCGTCGAGGCAGGCTTCGTAGCCCAGCACCTCTGTCCCGTCCGGGACGGCGGACGCCACGGCCCGGACGTCGTCGTCGTCCCCGGTGACGAGCAGGGTGCCGACCCCGGGGCACTGGGGGAGGAGGGGAAGCAGGACATCGGCGTACTCGGGGTCGAGGACGATGACCCGGTCGTCGGCGTGGTTGACCACGTGCACGATCTGGTCACCCATGAGGTAGGGGTTGAGCGGCTGGAACACCGCCCCCATCGATCCCGCCCCGAACAGGACCTCCAGGTGCTCGGCGGTGTTGGGCATCATGGTCGCGACCCGGTGCCCGGTCTTCACCCCGAGGCCTGCAAGGGCATGGGCCAGTGCGGCGGCACGGGAACCCAGCGCCGCGAAAGTGTACTGCTCGGAACTCATGCCGCGGTAGGTGGTCACGGTCGAGGCGGCGTGGACGCGGCGTCCGTACTCCAGGACGGTGGCCAGGGAGTAGGGGATGACCTGCATGGTCGAGGCGACGGGGGCAGGTTCCGGACGCACCGGCTGATTCTGTGACATGTCCTCCATAGGCTTCGAGGATAGGCCTGCCCGCACACTCCGAGGACAGGCATGCCCGCGGACGCGGGGAGGGGGCGGGATTGGTGGTGGACACGGGTGAGGGTGGTAGTGTGATCGCTGAGAATCGTTCACTGCCGTCGCCGTCGTCCACGGTCTGCCGCGCAGTGTCCGGTCATCCGGACTCCCGGGCCGGCCGGGTGAGCGTCACTGCACACCCGTACCTGCAGACCCCGGCGTCCGATCCTCACATTCCGACGACTCAACGAGAGCACGTCGCCCCCCGGTCCACCACCGGGACACGGTTCTGCGTAATCCGCAGTCCCGGTCCGGTAGGACGCTCCCGGTCACCCGCTGCACACGGTGTACGGCCACCGAAGTTATTCCATCCCGGGGGGTGGACCGAAAGGACACCTGTGACTTTGACTGACATCGTCTCCAGGGCACAGAACGACGGCCTCGCCAGCCTCAAGCTGACGGAGCTGAAGCAGATCGCAGCCTCCCGGGGCCTCCGTGGCACTTCGGGACTGCGCAAGGGGGAACTCATCGACGCGATCACCACCGCCGGTCTCGGGGACGGGAGGGGGAACGCCTCCTCAGAGAAGAGGAGGCAGAAGACGTCGGAGGATCCGCAGTCCACCCGGGCCGACCGCCCGGCGGGAATCTCGACGGACGGTCAGGTGGACAGGCATACGGACAGTCAGGCGGACGGTCCGGCGCACGGGCAGGCGGAAGGTCCGGAGGGCAGCCCTACGGGCAGTCACGAGGGCAGGGACGTCACTGCGGGACAGGACGCGGACAGCGGCAGAGACCGTCAGGAGTCCCTGGACGGGGACCGGGCTGAGAAGAACAGCGGACGTCGTGAGCGGGAGAACCGGGAGAACCGTGACGACCGGGAGAACCGTGACGACCGGGACCGTCGCGGGGGCAGGGACGAGCAGGACCGCGACGACCGCGACAGTCGTGACGACCGCGACAGTTCAGGTGACGGGGAGGGTGGAGGACGCCGCAGTCGCCGTAACCGGCGTAACAGGCGCAACCGCGGTCGCGACGACCACCAGAGTCAGCAGGGGGACAATGCCCAGAACGGGGGTGGGCGGTCCGACCGGGACCGAAACGGAGACCGCTCACGCGGGGGGAACGACAACTCCGGCAGCCGCTCCGACCGCAGCAGCCGTCGGGAACGCAACCGTAACCGGGAAGACCGCAACAACGGGCAGAACAGCGGCCAGTCAGGTAGCCAGTCCGGGAACCAGGGCGAGCCGCCGACCCCCGTCGCCGGGATCCTCGACTTCGTCGACCCGAACACCGCGTTCATTCGTACGACCGGCTACCATGCGGGTCCCACCGACATCTACGTGCCGATCCAGATGGTCCGGAAGTTCGGGATGCGGCACGGTGACGCGGTGACCGGAACCATCCGCCCGGGGAAGCAGCAGACGGCCAACAACAGTCAGGGCCGCAACCGCAACCGTGGCAGGTACAACCAGCTTCAGAGCGTCGAGACCGTGAACGGTCTGACGCCGGAGGCGGCCGCTCAGCGGCCCCACTTCCACCGGCTGACACCGCTCTACCCCAACCAGCGGCTCCGGTTGGAGACCACGCCGAAGATCCTCACCACCCGTGTGATCGACCTGATCATGCCCATCGGCAAGGGGCAGCGCGCGCTGATCGTCTCTCCTCCCAAGGCAGGTAAGACGACGATCCTGCAGGACATCGCCAACGCAATCGCGACGAACAACCCCGAGTGCCATCTCATGGTCGTACTTGTCGACGAGCGGCCCGAGGAGGTCACCGACATGCAGCGTTCGGTGAAGGGCGAGGTCATCGCCTCGACCTTCGACCGTCCGCCGAACGAGCACACGGCTGTCGCGGAACTCGCGGTCGAGCGTGCGAAGCGGCTTGTCGAGCAGGGGCAGGACGTGGTGATCCTGCTGGACTCCATCACCCGGCTGGGGCGTGCGTACAACAACTCCTCCCCGGCGTCCGGGCGCATCCTGTCCGGTGGTGTGGACTCCAACGCCCTCTACCCGCCCAAGCGTTTCCTCGGTGCGGCCCGCAACATCGAGAACGGCGGTTCCCTGACCATTATCGCCACCGCCATGGTCGAGACCGGGTCGGCCGGTGACACGGTCATCTTCGAGGAGTTCAAGGGCACCGGCAACGCCGAACTGAAACTCGACCGGAAGATCGCGGAACGCAGGCTGTTCCCCGCCGTCGACGTCAACCCGTCCGGCACGCGCAAGGATGAGCTGCTGCTGGGGCCTGAGGAGGCGCGCCTGATGCACAAGCTGCGCCGGATCCTCTCCGCCCTCGATCCTCAGGCTGCGATCGACCTGATGATCAAGCAGCTGCGTAAGACGAAGACCAACGGCGAGTTCATGATGCAGATCGCATCCTCCGCCCCCCTGGCAGGTGAGGACGATGAGTGACCGGACCGGTACCGCCGCGTCGCCGTCGAAGGTCGACGACATTCTCGCGGAGTACCAGGGCCTGGAGATGCAGCTGTCCGATCCGGAGCTGCACAATGACGCTGCGGCGGCCCGCCGGGTCGCCAAGAGGTTCAGTGAGCTCCAGCCGGTCATCCAGACCTACCGGAAGCTGACCCAGGCGCGTGAGGACCACGACGCTGCTGCGGAGATGGCGGGGGAGGACGCCGATTTCGCGGCGGAGGCGGACCGTCTCGCCGTGGAGATCCCGGTCCTCGAGGAGAAGCTCACGGACCTGCTCGCCCCCCGGGACCCCCATGACAGCGATGACGTCGTCATGGAGATCAAGTCCGGGGCGGGTGGCGAGGAGGCGGCCCTGTTCGCCGGCGAACTGGTGCGCATGTACCAGCGTTACGCGGAGAAGCACGGCTTCACCTGCGAGGTCCTGGATGTCAACGAGACTGATCTGGGCGGGGTGAAGGACCTGACCATGTCGATCCGGTCGAAGCACCCGTCCCGGGACGGGGCGTGGAGCGTCTTCAAGTTCGAGGGTGGTGTGCACCGGGTGCAGCGTATCCCGGTCACCGAGTCGCAGGGCAGGATCCAGACCTCGGCCGCCGGTGTCCTGGTGTACCCGGAGCCGGACGAGGTCGAGGACGTCGAGATCGACGACAAGGATCTGCGGGTCGACGTCTACCGGTCCTCCGGAAAGGGCGGTCAGGGTGTCAACACCACCGATTCGGCGGTGCGTATCACCCACCTGCCCACCGGAATTGTGGTGACCTGTCAGAAGGAACGTTCCCAGATCCAGAACAAGGCACGGGCCATGCAGGTGCTGGCGGCCCGCCTCCAGCAGATGAAGGAGGAGGAGGCGGACGCTGCCGCGGCGGAGGGACGCCACGCGCAGATCCGCACTATGGACCGGTCGGAACGTATCCGTACCTACAACTTCCCTGAGTCCAGGGTCTCCGACCACCGGATCGGCTACAAGGCCAACAACCTTGACGCTGTCCTCGACGGTGACCTGGACGCGCTCCTCGCTGCCCTCCACGACGCCGACCGGGCGGCCCGTCTCGGCGCGGAGGACTGACAGGCCAGATGGACACCGGTGAACGCGGCGGTACCGACGGCGGTACAGGCAACACTGCGGGGGCGGCGACGACAGTTTCGGCGGCCCTGCGCGACGCCGTGGCGGTGCTGACCCGTGCAGGGGTGCCCTCGGCCGCCCACGATGCCCGGGAGCTCATGGCCACGGCTCTGGACGCCGTGACATCTTCTCACACCCCCGACCCCCCCGACGGTCCTGACGATCTGCCCCGCAGAGTCACCGCGACTGATCTGATCCTGCATGCGGACGATCCGGTCCCGGCGTCCTTCCCCTCCATGGTCGCGCGGCGTGCAGCCCGTGAACCGCTCCAGTTCATCACCGGCTCGGCACCGGTGGTCGGAGTGGACCTCCGGGTCGGGCCGGGGGTGTTCATCCCGCGGCCCGAGACCGACCTCCTGATCGACTGGGGCGCACGGACCCTGCTGCGCCGTGACACCTGGCGGAGGACGGACGCCCTGCGCCGGTCCCTGGTTCCCGCCAGATACACGGTGGTGGACTTCTGCTCGGGACCGGGGACAGTCAGCCTGGGGTTGGCTCATCTGCTCTCCCGGGCGGGTCTGCCGGACCGTGCCGCGGTGAGGATCGTGGGGATCGAACGGAACCCGACCGCACTGGAGTACGCCCGGCTGAACCTCACCCGGTGGCGTCGGCGCGGCGACATCGACGTCCGCGTCGACGTGGAGTTCGTCCGTGGGGACGCCACGGACCCGCAGCTGGTGACGGCCCTGGGACTGGTGGCCGGTGCTGACCTGGTCCTGGCGAATCCTCCGTATGTCCCGGAGGGTGACCACGGGCAGAATGTCGCGGCGGCGGACCCGGAGGTTGCCGCGGATCCTCCGGACGCCGTCTACTCGGGTGCCGACGGGCTCGGGGTGATGCGTTCCCTGGCGGGGGTCATCTCCCTGACCTGTGCACCGCATTCCCGCGTGGCGGTCGAGCACGACGACTCCACCGGTGCGGAGGTACGGCGCCTGCTGGAGGACGCCGGGATCCGGGACACGGTCCAGCACCGTGATTTCGCAGGCCGGGACCGCTTCGTCTCCGGAGCGGTGGACCGCGATCCGGGGTTCCGGCTCACGGAGCAGGCCGCACAACGGCTACAGTGAGTCACCTGTACATATCTTCGTGACCAGAGCATGTCCAAAGGAGTTCATCGGTGTCGCAGACCTACGACTGCACACGACCGGGTGGTGACGAGGCCGGCCTCGCCGCAGCGCTGAGCGCGGTGAAAGGTGGCCGGTTGGTCGTCATACCGACTGACACGGTGTACGGCATCGGCGCCGACGCCTTCGACAATGACGCCGTCGCCTCGCTGCTCAAGGCCAAGCACCGTGGCCCCGACTACCCGACCC
Organism: Corynebacterium provencense; assembly: GCA_900049755.1. Classification (GTDB taxonomy): domain Bacteria; phylum Actinomycetota; class Actinomycetes; order Mycobacteriales; family Mycobacteriaceae; genus Corynebacterium; species Corynebacterium neomassiliense. The sequence continues at coordinate 280,037 of LT160592.1, read as the reverse complement.
CCGTGGTCGTCGGGTCCTGGGACACGGTGACCGGCCTGGTCCGGGACGCCGACTCCCGCCTCCGGACCCTGGTCGAGGCCTTCTGGCCGGGCGGGCTCACGGTGGTGACCCACCAGGCTCCGAGCCTGCCGTGGAATCTCGGGGACACCAGGGGCACCGTGGCCCTGCGGATGCCGTTGCACCCCCTGGCTGTCGCCCTCCTGCGTCAGACCGGTCCGATGGCTCTGTCGAGTGCCAACGTCCACGGCCGGCCGCCGGCGCTGACCGCGGCCCAGGCCCGGGAGCAGTTGGGCGATTCCGTCTCCGTCTACCTCGACGGTGGTCGGGCGACCGTCGGTACGGCGTCGACGATCATCGATCTTTCCGGACGCCACCCCAGGATTCTGCGCCGGGGTGCCGTCGACCCGGCGAGGATCGCGGAGGTTCTCGAGGTTTCCGAGGAGTCACTGACCGGGGAACCTGCCGAGCCCGGGGCCCGGGGGTAGATCACCGTGACCGAGGTGGCCGGCGTCGGCGTCGGTGCAGGTGGTGGCGGGGGCATCGGCGGGGGGCCGTGGGCCCCCGCGGTGTCCTTTCAACCACTTCATGGTGTTAAACGGAAGCCCCCCCCCCCCCCCCCGGCCCTCCCGGCCTGCCCCCCCGCATCACCCCCACCTGTCTGGTCCCTCCTCCCGGCCGCTCCGGCCCCGCCGTCGGCGTCGGTGCAGGTGGTGGCGGGGGCATCGGCGGGGTGCAGTGGCTCACGGCTGCCGGCAACGCCGGGGTCGGCATCCCCTTCCGGGAGCTTGTCCTGGTACTGCTGATCGCCTGTGTCACCACATATCTGACCACCGGGGTGGCGCGGATGCTCATGGTCCGTTTCGGGCAGATGAGTGCGCCCCGGGCCCGTGACGTGCACACCGTGCCCACCCCACGGCTCGGTGGGGTGGCGATGTTCACCGGACTGGTCGTCGCCGTGGCCGCGGCCGGGCAACTGCCTGCGCTGAACAGGGGTTTTCCGCCGGTGACCCCCGACATGGTGGCAGTGCTCTCCGCGGCGGTGGTCATCGTGGTCGTCGGTGTCATCGACGATCTCTACGACATTTCCTGGGTGGTCAAACTGGGGGGCCAGATCGTCGGTTCCGTGGTGATGAGTCTGTCAGGACTGTCCTGGTACCTGATCTGGGTGCCCCTCGGCGACGGCGGTACCACCCTCATTCTCGACCAGGTCCAGTCCACGATGTTGACCGCGCTGCTGACTGTGGCGATCATCAACGCCATGAACTTCGTCGACGGTCTCGACGGTCTGGCCGCCGGTCTGGGGATGATCGGCGGAGGCACCCTGCTGGTCTACTCGCTGACCATCCTTCACGACCAGGGAGGGACCGTCAGCGCATATCCGCCGGCCATCATCTCCGCTGTCCTGGTGGGGGTGTGCGCCGGCTTCCTGCCCCACAATTTTGCTCCGGCGAGGATCTTCATGGGGGACTCCGGTTCTATGCTGATCGGTCTGCTGCTCGCTGCGGCGTGTGTCTCGGCGTCCGGGAGGATCAACATGGCCCTCTACGGCACTGCCGACGTCGTCGCGTTGCTGTCACCGCTGTTCGTCGTGGCTGCGGCACTGTCCATTCCGCTGCTGGACCTGGTTCTTGCCGTCGTTCGTCGACTGGCGGCGGGCAAGAGTCCCTTCGCCCCGGACAAGAAACACCTGCACCACCGTCTGCTGCGTCTGGGACACAGTCAACGGCAGGTCGTCCTCGTCCTGTATTCGTGGGTGGGTGTCGTGGCCCTCGGCGCGGTGGGGGCCACAGTTTTCCCGCCGGTGGTCGCGGCGGTGCTGTTCGTCGTGGCTTTCGTGGTGGTGGGCGTGGTCACCTGGGTGCCGTTGGTCCGTAACCGGCCACCGCACGGGGGACGGCACCGTAGCGGACAGGGGGGACACTGGGCAGGAGACGCCGGCCCCGGGGGCGGTGCGGCAGGTGGCGCCGTGGAGGCCCCGTCCGCAGGGGGGACGGACAGTCCCGGACCGATTGCGGGCCTGACCGCACCCCGGGATAGTCTGGGCGGGTGAACGAGAGCAGCAACGACAGGCCGGAACACGGTACGCAAGCCGACCCGGACTTCAACCCCGACGCCCAACCCGACGCCAACCCCGACGCCCAGCCGGGAGCGTCCTCTGCCCCGGATCCCGCAGATCTTCCGGACCTGAATGTCTCCGTGGACGGTGACATCACCGACCACCGGCGTCCGCTGCTCCGTGCCGCGAAGCTGGGCGGGGCCGGCATCGCTGTGCTGACAGTGGTGTCTCTGATGGTCTGGGGCGGGACCCGAGGGGCGGAAGGGCTGTGGGGCGTCCTCATCGGTGCCGCGATCGGTGGAGGGTTCGTGCTGGCCACCGTCGGGGTGGTCCTGCTGACAGCGGACAGTACCCCGACGAACACCCTCGTGGTCGTGTTCGGGACCTGGCTGATCAAGATTCTTGTCGTGCTGGTGGTGCTCGCGGTGCTGCGGAGGTTCGACTTCTACGATTCCACGGCGCTGGGCGTGACCACGATTCTCGCCCTCGTCGTCGGCCTGGCGACGGAGACTCTGGGGGTCCTGCGCACCAGGACGACCTACGTCGGGTGAGAAGCGACCCGGGGCAGGGGAGAAGCAGGCCGGTAGAAGCAGGCCGGTGTAAACAGGCCGGGCGAAACAGACACGGACGGGGAGACCTGTGTCCGGACCTGCCTGTGGCATGCAGGGTCGCGGGGGAGGGGGCCGGGCCTTCCGCTGCCACGGGGTGGGTGAGTGGTGTCTCTCCCGCCCCCGAAATCACAGGTCGGTGGCCAGGGGGGTGCCTGTTAGCGTGTGGCAGACGGGGCTGCTATTGTTCATTGCGGGTAATCAGGCGACTGGCCTGGCGCGGCTACGCGGTCAGGGACAGTCCTGGATCTACGCCCCCGGCATCGTGCGGATGTGCGACGGAGTCCACGGTGACCGGGTACCACCTGACGACCTCCATCGCACCGCCTGACGCACAGGTCACGCGGCTCAACCTCGGGAGAGAACGCTGAGCGTTACAACCTTGGCCCTGGAGGGTGAATTCCACACACCCTCACTGGGGCACGAATTCTTCCCGGGTGGAGACAAGGCACCTACCGCAGACGTTCCCGGACGGGAAGGTCTCTGGTTCTACGATTTCGCTGGCGGCTTGTTCGCGCTCGACCGGTTGATGATCATCCGTCTGCTGATGATCGCAGTCCTGGCCGTGTTCTTCATCATCGCGATGCGCAAGCCGAAGCTGATCCCCAGCGGTATCCAGAATGTCGGGGAGTACCTCCTCGATTTCGTCCGGATCTACATCGCCGAGGACATTCTGGGCAAGAAGGAGGGGCGCCGGTTCCTTCCGGTCATCGCCACCATCTTCTTCGTGGTCCTGGTCGGTAACATCCCGTCCGTGGTCCCGTTCCTCAATGTCTCGCCCAACGCCAGGATCGGTATGCCGATCGTTCTGGCTGCTGTGGCGTACATCGCGATGCTCTACGCGGGTATCAAACGCTACGGATTCGGCAAGTTCATGAAGTCCTCGCTGGTCATCCCGAACCTGCCGCCGATTCTCCACGTCCTCGTGGTGCCGATCGAATTCTTCTCCACCTTCGTCCTCCGCCCGGTCACGCTGACCATCCGTCTGATGGCCAACATGCTGGCGGGCCACATCATCCTCGTCCTGCTGTTCTCCGCCACGAACTTCTTCTTCTGGCAGATGAACGGCTGGACCGTCCTCTCTGCGGGCACGCTGGCCTTCGGCCTGGCGTTCATGCTCTTCGAGATGCTGATCATCTTCCTGCAGGCGTACATCTTCAGCCTGCTGGCCGCGGTCTACATCGAGCTCTCGCTGCACGCGGACGAACACTGACGTGGTGCCTTCACGGGCCCCGCGCACAACCCAACCTGACCCCGGTACCGGGCGACAACTCAACAGCACCGGTACGGAATCACGAAAAGGAACGGAAACACAATGAACGAGCTGCTCATCCTGGCTCAGGACGCCACCACCAACTTCGAGGGCCTGGGTACCGTCGGTTACGGTCTCGCAGCCATCGGCCCCGGTATCGGTATCGGCATCGTCGCCGGCAAGACCGCCGAGGCCATGGCACGTCAGCCCGAGATGGCCGGCCAGCTGCGCACCACCATGTTCCTGGGTATCGCCTTCACCGAGGCCCTCGCCCTCATCGGCCTGGTCGCCGGCTTCCTGTTCTAGTGTGTGGCGCCTGCCGGTACCGGCGGGGAGCCGCAGGCACTGACAGGCACGTAAGACACATCACCACGCACAAGAGCGAAAGCTGAGACTATGACGAACTACTTCATTCTCGCCGCGGAGGGGGCCGACGATCCACAGCAGTGGACCGACAGCCCCAATCCGCTGCTGCCTGCGGGCTACGACCTCGTCTGGTCCCTGATCTGCTTCATCATCATCTTCGTGCTGTTCTGGAAGTTCGTCCTTCCGACCTTCAGGCGCGTCCTCACCGAGCGTGAGGAGCAGATCGAAGGTGGCATCCAGCGGGCCGAGGCGGCCCAGGAGGAAGCCAAGGCGGCGCTGGAGAAGTACAACTCCCAGCTCGCCGAGGCCCGCACCGAGGCAGCCCAGATCCGGGACGACGCACGTGCCCAGGGCCAGAAGATCATCGCCGAGGCCAGCGCCAAGGCGGAGGCAGAGGTCAAGCGCAAGAACGCTGACGGCGAGAAGGCTCTTCTCGCCCAGCGCGACGCAGTCGTCGCCGACCTGCGCAAGGACCTGGGAGCGGCGTCCATCAACCTCGCCGAGAAGCTGATCGGCGAAGACCTGTCGGACGACGTCAGGAAGTCCGGAACCATCGACTCCTTCCTCGCTGATCTCGACAGCGTCGGTTCGGGGAAGTGACGCCCGTGCACGCAGCGAGCCGAGCAACCCTGGACCAGCTGTCCGCGAGCCTGGACAGCGTTCTGACCGGGTCGGACGAGGCAGCCGCCGTCGGCGCGCAGACCGGTGCCGACCTTTTCGAGATCGTGGAACTCCTCGACGACAACCGCGACCTGCGCAAGACCCTCGTAGACCAGGGCTACCCGTCCGACCGTCGGGTCGGGCTGGTCGAGACCCTGCTGTCGGGCCAGGTCTCCGCGACCGCCCTGGCGACAGTGTCCGCCGCGGTGCGCTCCACCTGGTCGGACACCCGTGACCTGCGCAACGGTCTGATCGAGCTGGGACGTCGCGCCCTGCTGCGTGCAGCCGCCGCCCAGGGACAGAAGGACCGGGTCGGAAGTGAGCTCTACCAGCTGGCCCGCCTCCTGGAGAAGGAGCCGGAGCTGGAGATGCTTCTCGCAGACCGGCTGGCCTCCTCCGAAGACCGACGTGGTCTGTTCGCGAAGGTCCTGTACGGCAAGGTCAGCTCCATCACCGAGGCGCTCGCGCTTCAGGTGGTGGGCAGACCGTCGGACCGTCCGGTCGAGGGCCTTGACGCGGTGTGCGATTTCGCCGCCGCGCTGGACGGGAAGACTGTCGCCCGCGTGCGCGCCGTCGCACCCCTGTCCGAAGCCCAGTCGCAGGCCCTCGGGCAGAAACTGGAGAAGATCTACGGTTCCGCGATGTCCGTCCATTCCGAGGTTGACGCCAGCCTCCTCGGTGGTGCGGTCATCCGGGTCCGCGACGAGATCATCGACGGCAGCACAGCTGGAAAGCTGGAGAAGCTGCGCCGTAACCTCGCGTAGAGCCTGGATCGACAGAATATTCAACGTAAGAAGCTGGAAGACAAAACCGAGAGCAGGAAGAACATGGCGGAGCTGACGATCTCCTCCGATGAGATCCGTAGTGCGATTGCGAACTACACCTCGAGCACTTCCGCGGAGGCCTCCCGTGAGGAGGTCGGCGTGGTCACCATGGCTGCGGACGGCATTGCCCAGGTTTCGGGCATGCCTTCCGTGATGACCAATGAGCTGCTTGAGTTCCCGGGCGGCGTCATCGGCGTCGCACAGAACCTCGACACCGACTCCGTCGGCGTCGTGGTCCTGGGTAGCTTCGAGACCCTCAAGGAGGGCGACGAAGTCAAGCGGACCGGCGAGGTCCTGTCCATCCCGGTCGGGGAGAAGTTCCTCGGCCGTGTCATCAACCCCCTCGGCCGTCCCATCGACGGCCTGGGCTCGATCGAGGCCGAGGAGGACCGTGTCCTGGAACTCCAGGCGCCCTCCGTGCTGATGCGTCAGCCGGTCCACGAGCCCATGCAGACCGGTATCAAGGCCATCGACGCGATGACCCCCATCGGCCGTGGTCAGCGACAGCTGATCATCGGCGACCGTAAGACGGGCAAGACCTCCGTCTGCATCGACACCATCCTCAACCAGCGCGAGAACTGGGAGTCCGGCGACAAGACCCGTCAGGTGCGCTGCATCTACGTGGCCATCGGCCAGAAGGGGTCCACGATCGCCTCCGTGCGTAAGACCCTGGAGGACCAGGGCGCGCTGGAGTACACCACGATCGTGGCGGCCCCGGCCTCGGATTCGGCCGGTTTCAAGTGGCTCGCACCGTTCGCCGGTGCCGCGCTGGGTCAGCACTGGATGTACCAGGGCTACCACGTCCTGATCATCTTCGATGACCTGACCAAGCAGGCCGAGGCCTACCGCGCGATCTCCCTGCTGCTGCGCCGTCCGCCGGGACGCGAGGCTTACCCGGGCGATGTGTTCTACCTGCACTCCCGTCTTCTGGAGCGTGCGGCGAAACTGTCCGACGAACTCGGGGCCGGTTCCATGACCGCGCTTCCGATCATCGAGACCAAGGCCAACGACGTCGGAGCCTTCATTCCCACCAACGTCATCTCGATCACCGACGGCCAGGTCTTCCTCGAGTCTGACCTGTTCAACCAGGGTGTGCGCCCGGCCATCAACGTCGGTGTGTCCGTGTCCCGTGTGGGTGGCGACGCCCAGACCAAGGGCATGAAGAAGGTCGCCGGTAACCTGCGTCTCGACCTGGCCGCGTACCGCGACCTCGAGGCATTCGCCACTTTCGCCTCTGACCTGGACGACTACTCCAAGGCACAGCTGGAGCGCGGTGAGCGTCTCGTCGAGCTGCTGAAGCAGAACGAGACTGAGCCGCAGGCGGTCGAGGACCAGATGGTCTCGATCTACCTCGCCGGCGAGGGCGAGTTCGACAATGTTCCCGTGCAGGACGTCCGTCGCTACGAGGCGGAGCTGTGGGAGTTCCTGCATGCCTCGCATGCGGACATCTACGCTCAGATCGCCGGCGGCAAGCCCTTCTCCGACGAGTCGAAGGAGGCCCTCAAGGCCGCCAACGCCGCGTTCGCGAAGGAGTTCCAGACCACCGACGGAACCCCGGTCGTCAACGAGCCCGAGCCTGAGGCCCTTCCTGACGCCGAACTGGACAAGCACCAGATCACCGTCTCCGCCAAGAAGTAGGCGGATCCGATGACTGACCAGTCCAAGTACACCGAAGAAGGGAGGCAGGAAGATGGCTACACTTCGTGAGCTGCGTGACCGCATCAAGTCGGTCAACTCGACGAAGAAGATCACCAAGGCCCAGGAACTGATCGCGACCTCCAAGATCACGAAAGCCCAGGCCAGGGTGACCGCATCCCAGCCCTACGCGGACGAGATCACCAGAGTCATCCAGCGTCTGGCCTCAGCCTCTTCTCTGGACCACCCGATGCTCGACACCGAGGCGAAGGCACGGCGTGCGGCGATCCTGGTGATCACCAGTGACCGCGGCATGTGCGGCGGTTACAACCACAACGTGCTGAAGACCACGGTCGAGCTGAGGAAGAGGCTCCAGAACGAGGGCAAGGAAGTCGCACTCTACGTCGCAGGTTCCAAAGGCGTGGACTACTTCAGCTTCCGTGACGAACCGCTGGCCGGGGCGTGGACCGGATTCTCCCAGGATCCGGACTACAAGCTCAGCCACGACCTGAGGCGTCACCTCATCGACGGCTTCAACGTCGGCCCGGACGGCACCACTGCTCCGCGCGAGGGCGTCAACGCTCCCGCGGGTCAGGGCGTCCCCGGCTTCGACGAGCTGCACGTGGTCTACACGCGCTTCCAGTCGATGCTGACCCAGACGCCCCAGGCGTTCCGGATGCTCCCGATCGAGACCAGGGTCGAGGGTGAGGTCGCCCAGGGATCCGACCTGCTGTCGAACGGGCCTGACTCGGTCTCCGCCGACTTCGATTTCGAGCCTGACCCGGACACGTTGCTCGCCGCACTGCTTCCGCAGTATGTGTCGCGCAGCATCTTCGCGCTCATGCTCGAGTCTGCCGCCAGTGAGTCCGCCGCTCGACGGACCGCGATGTCCGCCGCGACCGACAACGCAACTGCACTGGTCAACGACCTTTCCCGGGTCGCCAACCAGCTGCGCCAGGCGAAGATCACCCAGGAAATCACAGAGATTGTCGGCGGCGTTGACGCGCTGTCGGACAGTGGAGAAAGTGACTAACTAATGACTACAGCTACTCAGGTGCAGCGTGAGGACGCCGCATCGACTGCTGCCGGACGCGTTGTCCGTGTCATCGGCCCGGTCGTCGACGTGGAATTCCCGCGCGGCGAGCTGCCGGCACTGTACAACGCCCTGCAGGTCGATGTGACGCTCGAAGCTGTCGCCAAGACCATCACCCTCGAGACGGCCCAGCACCTCGGCGACAACATCGTGCGGACCATCGCCATGGCCCCGACCGACGGCCTGGTCCGCGGTCAGGACGTGCGGGACACCGGTCGCCCCATCTCGGTGCCCGTCGGTGACGTCGTGAAGGGCCACGTCTTCAACGCCCTCGGCGACTGCCTCGACGAGCCCGGGCTCGGACGCGACGGCGAGCAGTGGGGAATCCACCGCGAGGCCCCCGCATTCGACCAGCTCGAGGGCAAGACCGAGCTCATGGAGACCGGCATCAAGGTCATCGACCTGCTCACCCCGTACGTCAAGGGCGGCAAGATCGGCCTGTTCGGCGGCGCCGGTGTGGGCAAGACCGTGCTCATCCAGGAGATGATCACCCGTATCGCCCGTGAGTTCTCGGGCACCTCGGTCTTCGCCGGCGTCGGGGAGCGTACCCGTGAGGGTACCGACCTGCGTCTCGAGATGGAGGAGATGGGAGTTCTCCAGGACACCGCCCTCGTCTTCGGCCAGATGGACGAGCCCCCGGGAGTCCGTATGCGCGTGGCCCTGTCCGGTCTGACCATGGCGGAGTACTTCCGCGATGTCCAGAACCAGGACGTGCTGCTGTTCATCGACAACATCTTCCGTTTCACCCAGGCCGGTTCCGAGGTCTCCACCCTGCTGGGCCGTATGCCCTCCGCGGTGGGTTACCAGCCGACACTGGCCGACGAGATGGGTGTTCTCCAGGAGCGGATCACCTCCACCAAGGGCCACTCGATCACCTCTCTGCAGGCCGTCTACGTGCCTGCCGACGACTACACCGACCCGGCCCCGGCGACGACCTTCGCCCACCTGGACGCCACCACCGAGCTCGACCGGTCCATCGCCTCGAAGGGTATCTACCCTGCGGTGAACCCCCTGACCTCGACCTCGCGCATCCTTGAGCCGGGTATCGTCGGCCAGCGTCACTACGACGTCGCCCAGCGGGTCATCGGTATCCTGCAGAAGAACAAGGAGCTGCAGGACATCATCGCCATCCTGGGTATGGACGAGCTGTCCGAGGAGGACAAGATCGTCGTGCAGCGTGCACGCCGTATCGAGCGTTTCCTCGGCCAGAACTTCTTCGTCGCCCAGAAGTTCACCGACATCCCCGGGTCCTTCGTGCCGCTCACTGACACGATCGACGCTTTCGAGCGCATCTGCGACGGCGAGTTCGACGCCTACCCGGAGAAGTGCTTCGACGGCCTGGGTGGACTTGATGACGTCGAGGCCGCCTACCAGAAGCTCACCGGAAAGTAAGGGGTCACGCACATGGCTGAGATTGCCACTGAACTCGTGTCTGTCGAGCGGATGCTGTGGTCGGGAAACGCCACCTCCGTCACCGCACAGACCACCGAGGGCGAGATCGGCGTGCTCCCCGGCCACGAACCGCTGCTCGGCCAGCTGGTCGACAACGGTGTGGTCGTCATCCGGACGGCTGAGGGTGAGAAGCTGGTCGCTGCGGTACAGGGAGGTTTCCTGTCCGTGTCCTCGACCAAGGTGACCGTCCTCGCCGATTCCGCTGTCTGGGCGGGGGAGGTCGACGCCTCCGACGCCGAGTCCCGGGCGAAGGACGCTTCGGCGTCCGCGCTCGAGCGCGACACCGCGGTCTCCGAGCTGCGCGCCGTGAGGCGGCTGCAGGAGAAGTAGGTCCTGACGCCGTAGTAGCGCCCGACATGACCGGGGGCGGTCCCTGCACCAGTGCAGGGCTGCCCCCGGTCTCATTGCGTCGCAGGGCCGCCCCCGACGTGATCTCCGGCGGTCCGGGGCATGGGAGGGCCGGAGGTGGATCTGTGGGGTGTACCGGTGTCCGGGCACACCGGCACACCCCCGGTGACTCCTTTTGCTGCTGTCGTACCCGGGCCGGTAGGCTCAGTGAAAAGCCCTGCGGAGAGCCGACGGACTGACGACCGCCGGCAGGGTGTGACGACAGTGACGAAGGGACGTGGCTGGTGCTCGGAACCATCCTCATCATCGTGCTCGTATGCTTGGCCGCGTTCGCGGTCGTCATGGCGTGCGGAAGGTTCCTCACACTGCGCAGTCGTGGAATCCCCGTGGTGGTCAGGAGCCTGCCGAATCCGGACGGCAGGCACTGGCGCCACGGGGTTCTCGTCTACGGGGCCATGCACGCCCGGGTGTTCAAACTGCGGTCACTGCGCCCTGAGTCCGACATCAGCATTTCCCGGCAACGCACATCTATCGAGTGTCGGCGTCCCATCACGGACAAAGAGTCGAATTTCCTGGAGCCGGAGCTGCACGTTCTGGCGCTCGACGACGGGGGGGTCCGGTGGGAGGTGGCGATCGACGACGCCGGGGACACCGCACTCGTCGCCTGGCTGGAATCCGCCCCGTCCACCCGCAGCGTCCGGCCGCTGACCAGGATCGATCCCCGGCGCGGTATCGAAGAGTACTGAGAGAGGCCCTGGGAGCGGGTACGGAGGAACACGGGGCAGGGTCCGGGGCCTGCCACGGGGCCGGGGAGGTCTGCGCCCGGGCCGCGGCGCACCTGCTAGCCTGTCACCCATGCGTCTGGTGATCTGTCGTTGCGCCGTGGACTACGAGGGCCGGTTGGATGCGCACCTGCCCGAGGCTGACCGTCTCGTGATGGTCAAGGCCGACGGCTCGGTGAGCATCCACGCCGACGACCGCGCCTACAAGCCGCTGAACTGGATGACGCCGCCGTGCACCCTGCATGAGGAACAGCCTGTGGCGGAGGAGAAGGACGCCGGGGTCCGGGCGGTGTGGACGGTGTCCAACCCCAAGGGGGAGAAGCTCACCGTCCGGCTGTTCCGGATCTACTCGGACACCTCCCATGACCTGGGTGAGGACCCGGGTCTGGTGAAGGACGGGGTGGAGGCACACCTCCAGGAGCTGCTCGCCGAGCAGATCGAGATTCTCGGTGAGGGGTACACACTGGTCCGCAGGGAGTATCCGACCGCGATCGGTCCGGTGGACATCCTCTCCCGGGACGCGGCGGGGACGACTGTCGCGGTGGAGATCAAGCGTCGTGGGGGTATCGACGGTGTCGAGCAGCTGACCCGCTACGTCGAGCTGCTCAACCGCGACGAGCTGCTCGCCCCGGTGCGTGGCGTCTTCGCGGCCCAGGAGATCAGACCTCAGGCCAGGGTTCTCGCCGAGGACCGTGGTTTCCGGTGTGTGACCCTCGACTACGGGCAGATGCGTGGAGCTGACTCCACCGAACTGCGGTTGTTCTGACAGGGGAGGTGGCCTGTGCCCCGTCACAACCGTCGTCTCAGCCCGCAGCCGCGGGGCCGGGCGGAGCTGCCCCGTGACGGGGCGACCTACTGGGGTACCAGGAGGGAACCGGGACCGTCCTGGGCGCCGGGGGAGATCTGGTTCGTCCGTCACATGGGTGCGGCGTCAGCGGTGAAGTTCTACGTCTGCCCGGGCTGCAACCAGAACATTCCGCCGGGGACGGCCCATGTGGTCGCCTGGCCGGACACCCACCGTGGTCCCGGTGACCGCAGGCACTGGCACACCGGCTGCTGGTCCCGGCGCTGACACGGGCAGCCGTCGGGGGGCAACCGTCCCGCCCCGGTGGCCGGCACGCCGGAGCGGCGGCCGTGCAGTGGCTACAGTGGACGCCATGAGCACACCGCAGCATCCCGCATCCCCGGCGCAGTCCGCGCCCGCCCGTTTCGCAGCCAGGGCTGTCGACCTCGGCGCCGTGAAAGAGGCGGCGGAGGCCCGGGCCAGGGCCAGGAAGGAGGCGGAGTCCGGTAGTCCCGTCGCGTTGTCTGCACCGGTCACCGTTGAAAGCTTCGAACAGGATGTCGTTGTCCGTTCCACCCAGGTCGCTGTGGTGGTCCAGCTCGGCAGTCCGCGTGCGCCGGGGTCGGACGACATGGCCGGGGAGTTCGCCGCCGAAGCACAGAAACAGCAGGACACGTCGGGGCCCGTGGAATGGGTCTTCCGTTACGTCGACGTCGACACCACCCCGGAGATCGCCCAGGCGTTCGGTGTCCAGGCGGTGCCGACCGTCCTGGCCCTGGCGGCAGGGCGGCCGTTGACCAGTTTCGAGGGGGTGCAGCCTGTCGCGCAGCTGACCCAGTTCATCGACGCCGTCGTGGGCGCGACCGCGGGGAAGCTGGAGGGACTCCCGGCCGCGGGCGGGGACGCCGACGGTGACGCCGCTGACACCGACCCCCGCTTCGACGCCGCCGCCGACGCCCTGGACCGTGGCGACCATCTCGCCGCGGTGGGCCTCTACGACGAGATCATCGCTGATCCGGGTACCGGCCCGGACGAGGTCTCCGAGGCGAAGGCGGCCCGGGCGACTGCCGTCCTGCTGGGCAGGTCCGCTGACGGGGAGGCGGACGAGATCGACCGTATGCTTCTGGAAGGCCGTCGTCGGGAAGCTTTCGACGTTCTCATCTCCCGCCTCCGAGAGACCTCGGGTGAGGGCAGGGACGCCGTCCGTGACCGGCTGCTCGAGCTGTTCTCCCTCTACGACCAGTCCGATCCGGAGGTCATGGACGCCCGCACCCGGATGGCGAGCTCCCTGTTCTGACGGGGGTGACCGCCCACAGCGGACGTCGGATGGGGCACCATGGTGGAGTGAACGATTCGACGATCATCTCCACACCCGCCACCGCAGAGGCCCGCGACGAGGATCTCGTACTCGACTTCCGTGGGGTCAGCGTCCTGCGTGGCGGCAGGGCCCTGCTGGACAGTGTCTCGTGGCAGGTCGAGGAGGACGAACGGTGGATCGTGCTGGGGCCGAACGGGGCCGGCAAGACGACCCTCATGTCCGTGGCGTCCGCGATGCTGTTCCCTACCTCGGGGACGGTGAGGATCGCGGGGGAGACGCTGGGACGCACCGATGTCCGGGAACTCCGCACGGCGGTGGGTCTGTCCTCTGCTGCTCTGGCCCATCGTGTACCCGACCAGGAAAAGGTCGTCGACCTGGTGATCTCCGCAGGCTACAACGTCCTCGGCCGCTGGAAGGAGGAGTACGGTGACGCTGACCGCGAGCGGGCCGTCGAGATTCTCGAGTCCGTCAGTGCCCTGCACCTGGTCGACGAGGTCTGGGGGACTCTGAGTGAGGGCGAGCGCAAGCGCGTCCTCATCGCCCGGGCCCTGATGACGGATCCGGAACTGCTGCTGCTCGATGAGCCGGGTGCGGGTCTCGACCTGGGGGGCAGGGAGGATCTGGTCGCGATGCTGTCGGAGATGGCAGGGGACCCGGATGCGCCGGCGATGGTCCTGGTCACCCACCATGTCGAGGAGATCCCGCCGGGATTCACCCACGGTCTGATCCTCGACGAGGGCAAGGTCGTGGCGCAGGGGCTGATCACGGATGTGATGACCGCGGAGAACCTGACCCGCGCCTACCATCAGCCGATGGCGCTGCGTCTCGAGGACGGCCGCTACTTCGCCCGGAGGGCGCCGAAGACCTCACGCTCGCGCAGAAGGATCTGACTAGGCTGGGGTGTATGTCCGACAGTCACACACACAGCACCGCGCCCGGCGGGGAGACTCCGGAGAACCACGGGGCCACGGCCGGGTCGGCGCCGGTCGAACCCCGTCGTGCCTCGACCGTGATGCTGCTGCGGGACACTCTCAGCGGGCCTGAGGTGTACGTCCAGGAGCGGGCCAGCACCATGAGATTCTGTGCCGAGATGACGGTCTTCCCCGGCGGGGGCGTGGATTCCCGTGACATGCCCGGCGACGTCGACGGTGACGGGGTCAGGTCTCCGGAGATCGGCTGGCAGGGGCCGTCCACCCGGTGGTGGGCGGAACGTCTGCGGACGACGCCCCAAATGGCCCAGGCACTGGTCTGCGCCGCGGTGAGGGAGACTTTCGAGGAGACCGGTACCCTGCTCGCCGGCAGGGAGGACGGCACCGTGGTGGCCGATACCTCGGAGTACCTGCCTTTCCGCGCCGACCTGGAGAACCACCGTCTCGCCTTCACCGAGTTCATGGACCGGCACGGTCTGGTGCTCCGGGGGGACCTGCTTCGCCCCTGGGCCAACTGGGTGACCCCGCCCGAACAACCCATCAGGTATGACACGGCATTCTTCGTCGCCTCCATGCCGGAGGGGCAGGCCGCCCACGGTGACACCCGCGAGGCCACCTCGACAGGATGGTTCAGGCCGGGGACGCTGCTCGACGGCTGGCGCAACCGGAAGATCAATCTCATGCCTCCGACCTGGTCACAGCTGAAGATGCTGGACACGTTCCGCAGTGTCGCCGAGATCATGGACTTCGCCGCACAGCTGACCGTGGACCCGGTGGTGAGGGAGCCGGTGGATCTGCCGTACATGGCGGAGTACTACCTCATGGAGACCAGGATGTACGGGTATCCGGAGCGGGTCTTCGCACCGGGGATGAAGTTCGCTGTCGACCCGGAGGATCTTCCTCCGAACCCGTTCCGGTGAGCTTCACCCGCGGGCAGGTGGCCTGGCTGTCCTCGCATCCGGAGGAGGTGGCCGTCGCCTCGGGACTGGAGCTCTCGGCGTCCTCCCGGCTGGCCGACCTGACGCTCCTGCGTCGGTTGACGGCGGACAGCGGTGATCCTGCAGGACTGTCACGGGCGGTGGTGGAACTGGTCACGGCGCGGCGCGCGGCGCGGCGCGGGGTGAAGATCCCGGACGGGCCGGACGGCTCACCGCGTGAGGACTGGATGGTCTGCACCGATTCGGCGCAGCAGGCGACGCCTGTCGCGGTGGCCCGGGTGCGTGCGCGACATCTGGCACGCACCGCCAGGGGTGCCGTGGTGGCGGACGTGACCTGTTCGGTGGGCACGGAACTGGCGTCACTGTCCACGGTGGACGGCATCGGCACGGTGGTCGGCGCTGACCTGGATCCTGCGCGTCTGGCGATGGCGCAGCTGAATGTCCCGGGGGTTCCGCTGGTGCGTGCCGATGCGGTGGACCCGGCCTTGGACTGTGACGTCGTGGTGGCGGACCCGGCGCGCCGTACCGGGCGGGGGCGTGTCCTGTCTCCGGAGAATCTTGTCCCTCCTCTGCCTGACCTGGTGCGGGCCTGGCGTTCACGGGGATGTGAACTGGCGGTGAAATGTGCTCCGGGCATCGATTACTCGGAGTGGGAGGGACAGGTCGATGTGGTGGGCATCGCAGGTGGAGGGCACGGCGTCCACGGAGTTCCGGGGGTGAAGGAGGTCTGTCTGTACACACCCGGTCTGGCGACCTGTGCGCGTCGTGCCGTGGTCGTCGGTGCGTCGGAGACCGGTGAGCTGACCTCGGAGGATCCGGAGTCCGTCGAGGTGGGGCCGGTGGGAAGGTACATTCTCGATCCGGACGGTGCGGTGGTGCGCGCGGGACTGGTGCGCCGGTACGCGGCCAGGCTGGGCTGGTGGAGGATCGACCCGCATATCGCGTATCTCAGCGGTGACCGTCTCGACGGGTCGGTGAGGCGGTCGATGATGCCGGGTCAGCGGGTCTTCGAGGTACTGGAGACGGTGCCGGTGAAGAAGCTGGGGCCGGTGCTGAAGGCCCGCGGGTGCGGTTCCCTGGAGATCCTCGTGCGGGGGGTGGAGGTTGATCCTGACCGGTTGCGCAGGAAGCTGCGGTCTGCCGGGGCGTTGCGTGGGGACGCCGCGTTCACGGTGGTTCTCGCGCGGGTAGGCCGCTCTCCGGTGGCTGCCCTGTGCCGTGTAACCACATGAAACAGAGAGTCCATCACAGGAAACAAATCACCCCCGGGGGTGGCACTGAACACATATTTTCCCGGTGACGGCGAACAAGTGTGCAGGTCACAGGAAGCGTCGGGCGGACAACTCACGCCAGATAGAGATATTTTTGGATCAATGTGGGGTGTGTCACGGTTGAACCTGGGTAGACTGACCGACGATTACATCGCACCCACAGCAGGAAGGCCAACGAATGTCGAACATCGTGGTTCTGGTCAAGCAGGTGCCGGACACCTACTCCGAGCGCAAGCTGACCGATGACGACTTCACCCTCGACCGGGAGAACGCGGACGCGATCCTGGACGAGATCAACGAGAACGCTGTCGAAGCGGCTCTCAAGCTCAAGGAGGCCGACGGCTCCCGCAACATCGTCGTCCTGAGCATGGGCCCGGAAGGAGCCACCTCGGCCCTGCGTAAGGCACTCTCCCTGGGCGCCGACGAGGGCATCCTCGTCACTGACGACGCTCTCGCCGGCTCCGACGCCCTGGGCACCGCCTGGACGCTGTCGAACGCTCTCAACCTGGTCGACGACATCGAGCTCGTCATCGCCGGCAACGCCTCCACCGACGGCGGTGCAGGCGCCGTACCGGGACTGCTGTCCGAGTACCGGCAGATCCCCGCGGTGACCAACCTGCGCTCCCTCACCGTCGAGGGCGGCAAGGTCACCGGCGAAAGAGTCACCGAGGACGGCATCTTCACCGTCGAGGCACCGACCCCGGCCATCATCTCCGTCACCGAAAAGGCGAACACTCCGCGCGTGCCGAACTTCAAGGGCATCATGGCGGCCAAGAAGAAGACCATCCGTGAGGTCTCCATCGCCGACATCGGGGTCGCCGCAGAGAACGTCGGACTCGGCGCCGCCGCCACCCGCGTCACCTCCTCGACACCCAAGCCCGCCAAGACCGCCGGCGAGATCATCACCGACGAAGGGGACGGCGGAATCAAGCTCGTCGAGTTCCTCGTCAGCCGGAAGCTCGTCTAACCCTCACCCTCTGACACAGACTGATCCCGAAAGGATTCTGAAACCATGACCAATGTCCTGGTACTCGTCGAGTACTCCGAGGGTGAGCTGAAGAACAGCACCCGGGAGCTCATCACGGCCGCCCGCGTCTTCGGTGACGTCGGCGCCGTCGTCGTCGGTGCCCCGGGCACCTCCGAGAAGCTGCAGCCGGCGCTGGCCGCGGCCGGTGCGGAGACCGTGTACGCCGCAGAAGCGGACTTCGCCGCGGAATACGTCGTCACCCCGCAGGTGGACGCCCTGGCCGGGCTCGCCGCAGCGCTGCAGGTTCCCGTCGTCGTCGCCGCCGCCGCAGCGCTGCAGGTTCCCGTCGTCGTCGCCGCCGGTGCCAACGGAAACGAGGTCGCCGGCCGCGTCGGAGCCCGGGTCGCCTCCGGCGTCCTCTACGACGTCATCGACATCAGGGCGGACCGTACCGCCACCGGCTCGATCTTCGGCGGCGACTACATCGTCGAATCCACCGCAGGCGGGACCTCACCCGTGTTCACCCTCCGCCCCGGCGCGGTGGACCCTGCCGACCAGGCGGCCGCGGGCACCGTCCAGGCTGTCGAACTTCCGGCCCCCGGTCCGACCGCGGTGAAGATCACCTCCTTCGCCCCCGCAGAGAAGGCCGACCGTCCGGAACTCACCGAGGCGAAGATCGTCGTCTCCGGTGGCCGCGGTGTCGCCGGTGCCGAAGGCTTCCACGACGTCGTCGAGCCACTGGCCGACGTTCTCGGAGCTGCGGTGGGTGCGTCCCGCGCCGCCGTCGACGCTGACTACTACCCCGGAAAGTTCCAGGTCGGGCAGACCGGCAAGACGGTCTCACCGAACCTGTACATCGCGCTCGGTATCTCCGGTGCCATCCAGCACAAGGCAGGTATGCAGACCTCCAAGACCATCGTCGCAGTCAACAAGGACGAGGAGGCCGGGATCTTCGAGATCGCGGACTTCGGCGTCGTGGGTGACCTGTTCAAGGTCGCCCCGCAGGCCACCGAAGAGCTCGCCAAGCGGAAGTGAACCGGTCCGGGTGCCTGTGCGGTGACAACCGCACAGGTGGCGCGGACTAGACTGGACGGTGAATTCCGTCCGAGACCTCCGGACCGACAGGGTCCGTACCCGGAAGGGTACGGGCCCTGTCGCCGTTTCTCCCTGCCCTGACCCGCCTGCCCTGACCCGCCTGCCCTGACCCGCCCACCGACTGCTGAACAAGGATCCGGCCTGTGACAACACTCATCGTCGTACTCGCCCTCATGCTCGCCACCGTGATCACCATGGGTGTCGGTGACCGTGCGGGCCTGCCATGGCCGGTGCTCCTTCTCCTGGTCACGACGGCGGCGATGTTCATCCCGGGTATGCCCACGGTGGACGTCGACCCCCACCTGATCCTCCCGCTAGCCCTGCCGCCACTGCTGTGGGCACTGGCCAGACGGACCTCCTGGGGCATGTTCAGGGACCAGTGGCGTTCGATCCTCAGCCTGTCCGTGACGCTGGTGATCGTCACCGTGGCCGCGGTGACCGGTGTGGCGATGTGGATGATCCCGGGCATGACCATCGTCGGTGCCCTGGCCCTGGCCTCCGCCGTCGCCCCGCCGGACCCGGTGGCGGTCGAAGCCGTGGCCGAGCCTGCGGGAATCCCCCGCCGGATCATCGGGACGCTGCAGTCCGAGGGACTGTTCAACGACGCCGTGTCCCTGGTCATATTCAGCGCCGCGGTGACGGCGGCGGAGTTCCACGACAACATCCACTGGTTCGAGGCCGGCGGCACCATCGTCTACAGTGCGGTCGTCGCCGTGGCCCTGGGCTGGCTGGTGGGCAGGGTCGCCGCCCGGTTCGTCGGATGGCTGGACTCACCTGTGGCCGGCAACGCCTTCACCTGGGTCCTGCCGTTCATCGTGTACCTGGTCTGCGAGGAGATCCATGTCTCCGGTGTCATCGCTGTCGTGGTCGCCGCAGTGGAGTTCAGCTCCCGCCTGGATGCGACGGCCGCCGACGCCCGCCTGGCGGGGTCCTCCTTCTGGGAGGTCACCGAACTTCTCGTCACCGGCCTGGCTTTCGGCCTGATGGGGATGAATGTGAGGGAGTCGATCTTCGACGAGGAGGTCCAGCACCTGCGCCCGGTGATCTGGGGACTGGTGATCTCCCTGGTCCTCGTCGCTGTCCGGGCGGTATGGATGAGTTCGCTGTACCTGCGGAACCGGAAGCGGAAGGGCACCTACCGTGCGCCGGTGAGATGGACCGACGTCCTGCTGATGACATGGGCGGGTATGCGTGGGCTCGTCACGTTCGCACTCGTCCTGTCGTTGAGTCCCGTGGATTTCCCGATGCGCGACGAGTTCACGATCGTCGCCTTCGTCGTCCTTCTGTGCACGATGGTCATTCCCGGGCTCACCCTGCCGTGGCTCACCTCGCACCTGCGGCGGCACTACGGGCTCCGGGATCTGGAGGACATCGCCACGGAGGAGGCGCTCGACGAGGCGCACCGTGCGGCGCTCGCCGTGGTCAAGCGCGAACTGGTCGCCGGGGGCATCTCACCGGAGGCCGCTGCCCGGATCACTGAGCGGCTCCAGGTGATCCGGTCCACCTCCGCCCTCGACGACGGGGACGACGGCGTCGAGGACGCCGACGAACATGCCAGGATCCGCAGGGAAAGACGGCAGGCGGCCGCCCGCCGGGCTCTCGAGATCAGACGCGAGTCTCTCAATGCCGCACAGCGGAGTCTCGCAGCCAGCCGTTACAGGAAAGGGGTCGACCCGACTGTGGTCGCCGAGAAGATGCATGAACTTGACCGACGCCTGCTGGCGCTGCCCCACCAGGAGAACCGATGAACCGCCGCGTGTACCTTGACCATGCGGCGTCAGCCCCGTTGCGCCCGGAGGCCTCCGAGGCACTGGCCGCGACGTCCGCCCTGCTCAATCCGGCCGGACAGTACACCTCCGGAAGGGAGGCCGGCAGAGTCGTCGAGGACGCCAGGGAGCAGGTCGCCTCACTCCTCGGTGCGGACCGCGCCGAGGTGCTTTTCACCGGGTCAGGAACCGAGGCGGACAATATCGCGGTGCAGGGACTGGCCTTCGGCGCCCTGCGGACCAGAGGAGCCAGGAGAATCCGTTCCTCACCGGTGGAGCATCCGGCGGTGGGGGAGTCGGTGGCGTGGTTGACCGGCGGTCTCCCGGTGCCCGGCGGGGCCCTGTTCGAGCACGTAGTCATACCGGTGGACGCCACGGGCCGGCCTCTGCCGGTGACCGACCCGGACCCGTCCCGGGATGCACTGGTGACGGCGATGTGGGTCAACAACGAGACCGGCAACGTCACCGACCTTCCCGCGGTCGTCGGCCCTGCCGTCGCCGCAGGGGTTCCGGTGCACGTGGACGCCGTGCAGGCCGTCGGACACGTGCCGGTCGACTTCCACGGCACGGGCGTCTCCACCCTTGCGGCGAGTGCCCACAAGTTCGGCGGTCCGAAGTCGGTGGGACTGCTTCTCGCCCGCCGGGACGCCGTGATCGACACGCCCGTGCGCGGGGGAGGTCAGGAACGCAAGCTCCGGTCCGGGACCGTCAACCCCCAGGGTGCTGCGGCGGCGGCCGCGGCACTGGCCGCCGCAGTCGCGGAGATGGAGGCGGAGCAGAACAGACTGGCCGGCTACCAGCGACGACTGCTGGAGGTGGTGCACCGGATCCCCGGCGCGGTGGTCCACACCGACCCCTCCGCGGACGGTCCGGGTGCACTGGCCTCCCATGTGCACGTCAGTTTCCCCGGTGCCGAAGGCGACAGTCTGATCATGCTGCTGGACTCCGCCGGCATTGACGCGTCCACAGGGTCAGCCTGTTCGGCAGGGGTCAACCGGGCGTCCCATGTCCTCACCGCGATGGGCGTGGAGGTCAGGACGGCCCGGGGTGCGCTGCGGTTGACCACCGGTCCGGCGACGACCGACGCCGACGTCGAGAGAGTCTGCGCACTCCTGCCGGCTGTGGTGGAGCGGGCACGGGCGGCGGGGATGGCCTACTGAGCTGCAGGCGAGATGGCGTCCTGACGCCGTGCGTGTAGGCTGAAGGGCTGTGCACGGCCGGCCCCGGGCAGGGTGGGACCGGTGATCGGGAAGAATGGCACGGGAAATCCCGTGGGAGAGGATGACGGCGTCCATGCGGGTTGTTGCGGCGATGAGCGGGGGAGTCGATTCGTCGGTGGCGGCGGCGCGCGCCCTGGCCGAGGGTCATGAGGTCATCGGCGTCCATCTGGCGTTGTCGCAGTCCCCCGAGGCGGTGCGGGCAGGTTCCAGGGGATGTTGTTCCCTGGAGGACTCCGCCGATGCGCGCCGCGTCTGCGACGCCCTCGGCATCCCCTTCTACGTGTGGGACTTCTCCGACCGGTTCAAGGCCGACGTCATCGACAACTTCGTGGAGTCCTACGAGATCGGCGAAACCCCGAACCCCTGTCTGCGGTGCAACGAGAAGATCAAGTTCGAGGCACTGCTCGACCGCTCCATCGCCCTCGGATTCGATGCGGTGGTCACGGGACACTACGCCAGGCTCAGCAACGGTGTGATGCGCCGCGGGGTCGACGACAACAAGGACCAGTCCTACGTTCTCGGCGTCCTCGACGACGAGCAGCTGGCGCACTGCATGTTTCCGGTGGGGGACACCTGGAAGCCCCGGATCCGGGAAGAGGCGGCGGCGCTCGGCCTCGGAGTGGCGAAGAAGCCGGACAGTCATGACATCTGCTTCATCCCCGACGGCAACACCCAGGCCTTCCTGGGACGCCGGATCGGAATGCGCCCGGGCATGGTGAAGTCGGTCGGAGGGGAGACCCTCGCCGAGCACGACGGCGTGTACGGGTTCACGATCGGCCAGCGTAAGGGGCTCGGTCTTCCCGGACCCGCCACGGACGGTCAGCCACGGTACGTCACCGACATTGACGCCGCCACCGGAACCGTCACCGTGGGGCGTCGTGAGGATCTCCGCGTCGGGCACATCACCGCGGACCGGCTCAAGAGGCTCGACCCCCGCAGGCACGGGACGACATTCAGGTGTGACGTCCAGGTCCGTGCCCACGGGGGAGTGGTTCCCGCGACGGCGACGCTCCACGGAGGTGCAGCGGACGGTCCGGACTCCCGGGTGGAGCTGGAGCTGCACGAACCGCTGCGCGGAGTGGCCCGGGGCCAGGCGGCGGTGGTGTACCTGCCCGATCCGGAAGGTGACATCCTCATCGGGTCGGGGACGATCCGGGCGACTGCACCGTGGGCCGGTGAGGTCGAGGTGGCGCACACCGGGGCCGGGGCGGCATGAGCCTTTTCGGCTGGTGGGAGGATGTGCGCACCACCCACAACGGTCTGAGGGAGGCCGTGGCCGCGGCGTCACGGCGCACCAGGGATGTCGACGAGGATGTGGGGACCCTGCCTCCACTGAGCCTGCCACGCTCAACGGTGGAGGGAGGTCTGGTGATGGAGACGGCCGCGATGGGAGTCACCGTCGGCGGCCCGTACCTGCGCTCGCACGCCAGGGGATGGGAGATCGCCCCCGGCCGCACCCTGGACATGCGGTCATTCCTGGGACGACGCCACGAGCTCGCCGACGTGGCCGCCGAGATGCTCGCAGGGGTGGACAGGATCATGGTGCATGTCACCGGTCCCTGGACGTTCGGGGCCACCGTGGAGTACCACGGACATCCGCTGTGTTTCGACAGACCCGCGTTCCGTGACGTCTCGCTGGCGCTCGGCGAGGGGGTCCGCGAGTTCTGCGACGCCGTGGGCGCGACAGTCGTCCACGTCCACGAACGGCGGTTCCCCGAGGTCACGGGAACCCTGGTGGGGGCCACAGAATTCGAGACCATGACGGTGGACCGGGGCGTCGCGGCGAACGTGGAACACCGGTTCATCGGACAGGTCGTGGGCTCCGCAGAGTCCGCCGGCCGCCAGGTGGTGCTGGACGCCGGGTGCACCTACCCGGAGCTCGCGGCCACCGGCGCGGTGACGGTCGTCGTCGACGACCTGGACGACGACGTGGCCCGGCTCATTGACGCGGGAACTCCCGTGGCATGGCGGATCTGCGCGCCGGGATCCGGTCAGACCGGAAGAAGTGACGCGGACATCGCCCGCGAGGTGATCGGGACCTGGCGCAGGTGGACCTTCGACACGGCACAACCCCGTCCGCAGGTGGACCTGGTGGCTGTGGGCACGGACGTGATGACCCCGGGTGCAGCCGCAGAGCTGGCCCGCACGGTACGGGGCGCTGCGGCTCTGCTCCACCGGAACTGAACGGCACTGAACGGCACTGAACGGCACTGAACGGCACCGAACGGAACCGACATTCGGGACCTGTGGTCCGGAGTGGTATCTACCGCTCGGCGGCGAGCGTGTCGAGGTCCACGACCTCGAACTCCAGGAGTTCGGCACCGGTGGCGACCGGCTTCTTCCCCTCACCCGAGTGCGGCCCGCTGTGCGCGGCCTTCGCAGGTCCCTGCGACCAGGCCTGGAAGGACTCCTCGTCGGCCCATGTGGTCACGACGAAGTAGCGGTCCTCGCCCGCGGTGGGCCGGAGCAGCCGGAAGCCCTCGAATCCGGGAGAGTTCTCGACGGTGTGGGCACGGTGGGCGAACCGCTTCTCGAGTTCAGGGCCCGCTCCGGCGGGGACGGTGATGGCGTTGATCTTCACGACGGACATGGCCGCGATACTACCGCCGGACCCTGGTGCCGTGCGGTCACCGTACCGCCTCAGGCCCCCCTTCCAGCAGTTTCTCGAAGCCGGCCTCGTCCAGTACCGGCACTCCGAGCTCCTCCGCCTTCGTCAGCTTGGACCCGGCCTTCTCTCCGGCGACGAGGAAGTCGGTCTTCTTCGACACTGATCCGGCAGCCTTCCCTCCCCGGGACTCGACCGCCTCCTTCGCCGAGGTGCGGTCGTACCCGGTCAGCGATCCGGTGACGACGACGGTGACACCGGCGAGGGTCTGCTCGGGCAGGTCGGACTTGTCGACATGCTGTTCCATGCGGACCCCGGCCTCGGCCCAGGCGTCCACGATCTCCCGGTGCCAGTCGACGCTGAACCAGTCCTTCACTGACTGGGCGATCACCGGACCGACCCCGTCGATCTCCGCCATCTCCCCGACGGAGGCCTGAGCGATGGCGGGGACGGAACCGAGGGTCGCAGCCAGGGCTTTCGCGGCGGTCGGGCCGACGTGCCGGATCGACAGCGCCGTGATCACCCTCCACAGGTCGACCTGCCTGACCTGTTCGAGATTCTCCAGCAGCAGTTCGCCTGCGCGGTTGAGCTTCCCCGACTTTGTCGTGTACGCGCCGGTGCCCATCAGGTCTTCCGGAGTGAGGGAGAACAGGCGTCCTTCGTCGGGGAGGACGCCGGAGGCGACGAGATCGTGCGCGGCCCGCTCTCCGAGGGCGTCGATGTCGAAGGCACCGCGTCCGGCCAGGTAGTTCACCCTGTTCTGCAGCTGACCCGGGCAGTGCCGGGTGTCAGGGCAGCGCCAGTCGGCGTCCCCGTCCCGGGTGGGGGCGAGGGGGGTGCCGCATTCGGGGCACAGTGAGGAGAAGACGAACTCGCGCTCGGAGCCGTCCCGTGCCTCCTCGACAGGACCCAGGACCTCGGGGATCACCTCCCCGGCCTTCCTGATCATCGCCCGGTCGCCGAGCCTGACACCCTTACGGTGGGCTTCGGTGGGGTTGTGGAGGGTCGCCATCGAGACCGTGGAACCGGCCACGTAGGTCGGTGTCATCACCGCGAACGGGGTGGCACGTCCGGTACGTCCTATCCCGACACGGATGGACTCCACGGTCGTCATGGCCTCCTCGGGCGGATATTTGTAGGCGATGGCCCACCGGGGTGCACGGCTGGTGGCACCCAGCCGTTCCTGTTCCCGGAGGGAGTCGACCTTGACCACGAGCCCGTCCATCTCATGGGCGGCGTCATGCCGGTGGTCGCCCCAGTACCGGACCCGGTCGACCACCTCGTCGGGGGAGTGGACCTGCCGGGTGTAGGGGCTGACCGGAAGACCCCAGGCGGCGATCGCCCGGTACGCCTCGTGCTGGGTCTCCGGGTCGAATCCCTCCCTGGCACCGATACCGTGGCAGATCAGGCGCAGGGGTCTTCTGGCGGTCTCTTCGGGGTTCTTCTGTCTCATCGCCCCGGCGGCGGCGTTGCGGGGGTTGGCGAACATCTTCTTTCCCTCTGCCTGCCGGTCGGCGTTCATCGTCGCGAAGTCTTCGACGGTGATGAAGACCTCCCCCCGGATCTCGACCACTGCGGGCACCGGGAAATCCTCGGTGCCGGTGAGCTGGTCCGGGATGTCACCGATGGTACGGGCGTTATGGGTGATGTCCTCGCCTGTGACGCCGTCACCCCTGGTGAGGGCGGTGTCCAGGCGGCCGTCAATGTACAGCAGGTCGATGGATGCGCCGTCGATCTTCAGCTCTGTGAGGTAGGTGTCGGCCGGGGTGCGTTCCAGCCATTCGCGGAGCTCGGCGATGTCGAACACGTTGTCGAGGCTGAGCATCCGCTCACGGTGCGCGACATTGCGGAACGGTGAGTTGACCGGTGGCTGGGCCACCTCCTGGGTCGGGCTGGGGCCGGTGACGGCCTCGGGGTGGCGTGCCTCGAGATCCTGGAGCTCGCGCATGAGGTTGTCGAACTCGGCGTCGGTGATCACCGGCTCCCGGTAGTAGTAGAGGTCACGGTGGTGCCGGATCTCCGCGGCCAGGGTGGACCACCGTTCGGCGGGGTCCGAGGATTCGCGTGGGGATGTCCCGGGGATTGGCTGTCGGTGCTCGCTCACCCGGATCAGTCTAGCGGTGAGGCGGACGGTCCGGGCGGACCCGCCGCGGCACATTGTTTCTGAACGGATATGAGTCTGAGATCACACGGGCCGGGGCCGGGGTGGACACCGTCACAGTGGGCGGGGGTGGTGTTCTCTGCGGTGGAAACAACATCCAGGGACAGAGAAGATGTCGGTGACGTCGACAGATATCGGACTGGTGCAACTGTCGCCGGGGGGGGGAGGGGTCCCTGCTCCGCTCGACCAGTTACTGTCGGGAAACTTACTGTCAGTCTGTCGCGCAGCATATCCCACGGGAGCGGCGCCCACGTCCCGCAACCACACAGGAGAGAACAATGTTCAACCTGATCAGCCGTGAAGAGATCCTCGCCCAGTCCGCCGGTTCGACCCATCACCTCTTCGGTGACGATGAAGGCCTCGTCGTCACCACCGCCTCCACCGGAGCAGCGGACGCCGACCACTGACCGCGCCCCCGGGCGACCGTCGCGGAATCGGCGTCCGTGGTCCCGCTAGAGTTGTCCACCATGACGACCGCCACCCGTTTCGATCCCTCCCATATGCTGAGTTTCGACCTGGAGACCACCGGTCCTGACCCGCTCACCGCACGGATCGTGACAAGTGCACTGATCACCATCAACGGGTCACACCGCGATGACCTGGAGATCCTCGCCGACCCGGGTGTCGAGATCCCCGAGGGTGCCACGGCAGTCCACGGGATCACCACCGCATATGCCCGGGAGCACGGTCGGCCGCATGACGAGGTCCTCGCGGAGACCATTGCGCGTATCCGACGTGGGTGGGAGGAGGGCGCGACCCTCATCGTCTACAACGCCACCTACGATCTCACGGTGCTGCGCACACTCGACCCCACGTTCACGGTCGACGGGCCGGTCTTCGACCCCCTGGTCGTCGACAAGGCCATGGACCGTTACCGGCGGGGCGGGCGCCGCCTCAACCAGGTGTGCGAACACTACGGGGTCACCCTCGACAATGCCCACGAAGCCACCGCGGACGCCGTCGCCGCCGCCCGCGTGGCCTGGAAGATCGCCCGCGCCTACCCCGAACTCGCGGACATGACCTGCGATGAACTCATGCTGAAGCAGGCCACCTGGAACTACGAGGACAAGACCCGTCTGAGGGAGCATTTCGAGTCCCGTGGCCAGTCTGACCGTGCAGCCACGGTGAACACCTCGTGGCCCCTGCAGATGTGACCGCACCGCAGATGTGACCGCACCTGGTCCGGGGAGGGTCCACCACCGCTGAGTAGCATGGTTGACCATGGCAAAGAACTCCGCTGAATACCTCCGCGACATCGTCGCCGCCCCCGTCTACCGGGTCGCGAAACACACTCCGGTCGAGACGATGGGCGGCCTGTCGGAGCGGATCGGCAACCGTGTCCTCGTCAAACGGGAGGACCTCCAGCCCGTCCACAGCTTCAAACTGCGGGGAGCTTTCAACCGCATGTCCCAGCTGGTCGGGTGCCCCGGCGTCATCACGGCCTCGGCAGGAAACCATGCGCAGGGAGTCGCCCTGTCCGGGCGGGAACTCGGGATGCGTTCGGTCATCGTCATGCCGGTGACGACCCCCTCGATCAAGGTCGATGCGGTGCGCGGTTTCGGGGGAGAGGTCATCCTCCACGGGGAGAATTTCGACGCTGCCCAGTCCCGGGCCGTGGAACTGTCCAGGTCGGAGGGGCTCGAGTATGTGCCGCCGTTCGACGATGAGGCGGTCATCGCCGGGCAGGGAACCATCGGGCTGGAGATCTTCCAGTCCGGTCCGGTGGACCGGGTCTTCGTCCCGGTGGGTGGGGGAGGATTGGCGGCCGGGGTCGCCGTCCTCCTCAAGGAGCTGGACCCGGAGATCTCCGTGATCGGGGTTGAACCGGAGGAGTCCGCGTGCCTGACGGCGGCACTCGCCGCCGGTGGCCCGGTCACCCTGGACCATGTCAGCCTTTTCGCGGAAGGTGTGGCCGTGAAGACCGTCGGCGCCGAGACTTTCCGGTTGTGCCGTGACCACCTCGACGACGTGATCACGGTGAGTTCCGACGAAATCAGTGCGGCGATCAAGGACCTCTTCGACGACAACCGGGCGGTGGCGGAACCTGCCGGGGCCACCTCTCTGGCGGGACTGAAGAAATATGTCGCCGCCCACGACGTCCGCGGGGAGACCCTGGTCAACATCCTCTCGGGGGCGAACCTCAATTTCCACACCCTGCGTTACATCTCCGAGCGTGCTGAGCTCGGTGAGGGGGGAGAGGGCATCTTCGCCGTGTCCATCCCCGAGGAACAGGGCGCGTTCCTTCGGTTCTGCCAGGTTCTCGACGGCAGGATGGTCACGGAGTTCAACTACCGGGTCGACGAGCGCAGCGGCGGGCAGTCGGAGGACCACCGTGCCCGGATCTTCGTCGGCGTCCAGCTCAAGGGCGGTGGTGAGGAGAGGAAATCCATCGCTGACGCTCTCCGGGCGGCCGGATACGGGGTCGTGGACCTGTCCGACGACGAGACCGCCAAGGAGCACGTCCGTTACATGGTCGGCGGCGTCCCCCCGTCACCGGTGGACGAACGGGTGTTCTCTTTCGAGTTCCCGGAGCACCCCGGCGCGCTGACCCGGTTCCTCGAGGTGCTGGGCACCCGCTGGAACATCACTGCGTTCCACTACCGTAGCCAGGGGATGGACTACGGCCGGGTGCTGGCGGCCTTCGAGGACGCCGGGGGCACGGAGTTCGGGGAGCATCTCGCTGAGCTGGCCTTCCCCTTCACCGAGATCACCGACGATCCGTCCTACCGGCTCTTCCTCGCTCCCGGCTCGAGACAGTGATGCAGGTTCCCGTTCCGGGAGGCGTGAGCGGTGGGCGGGTACCTACGCCAGCAGTGCGCCGAGGATGAAGCCCAGCTCTCCGAGGTGGTCGATCTCCGAGAGCAGGAAGTCGGGGCCCCCGGGCCGTCCGATCACCATGATCAGGTCCGTCCCGTCGAGGGGGGTGGCGGCGAGTGCCGAGTCCATGACCGTCCAGGATTCCGGGACCCAGGTGTCCCGGTCGGTCAGCGCGCGGGCCTGGGTCACCGGCGTCGCCTCCAGGGTGCGTCCGTCGTCCCCGGGGGCGGAGGAGGACGCCGCGACCCGGCGCACCGCGACCTGACCCGTGGCGTCGGTGACCGATTCGAGGACGACGACCCACTGCACCGACATGGTCTTCGGAAGTTTGTCGAGCAGGGACGCCAGACTCTCCGACCGGTGGGCCCGCCGTCGTGCGACCCCGGCGAGCAGACTGATCTGCCCCCTGCGGTCGACGGTGCCGGAGAAGGGACGGATCGAGTCGACGTAGACGCCGTCGACCTCCTGCGCGGCGCTGATGAGCGCATCGGCGAGGCGTCCGGGGGGAAGGTCGACGACGATGTCGTCGACGACCGTGCCGTCGGGGTCGTGTTCGACGACATCGACGGTCCGGATGTCACCGTCGACGCTCCCGAGGGTCGCGGCGATCCTGCCCAGGGTTCCGGGGACGTCGGGCAGCCGTACGCGCATCAGGTAGGACAAGGCAGACCTCGGGGTGGAGAGTAGGGGACGGGTTCAACAGGCCGATTGTAGCGAACCTCTGCCCGCCCCGGTCGGTGAATCCCCGGTGCCCCGTGTCCTGCCGCGGGTGCTGTCCGACTACAGTGACTCGGGTACAGGAACACTCACCAGAAAGGGATCCCCCGTGTCAGAGATCTCCCGTGACGAGGTCGCGCACCTCGCCAGGCTCTCCCGTCTCGCACTGACGGAGGAGGAGCTCACCCATTTCGCAGAGCAGATCGACGGGATCGTCGCCACTGTCGCGGCCGTCGAGGAGGTGGACACCGACGGGGTCGCACCGTTGAGCCACCCCACCCAGAACGTCGACGGTGACGTCTCCGTGATGCGTGAGGACGTTCCGGAGACCCTGCTCACCGCGGCCCAGGCGCTCGACCAGGCTCCGAAGCAGGCACGGGGCAGGTTCCAGGTTCCCCGGATCCTCGGTGAGTAGTGCCGGGCGGGGACCAGACGTGACCACCGAGGACCGACAGGAGACAGAAGACATGACCGATACAGCACTCGTCGGCTCCCACGACGATTCCGACCTCACCACCTGGACCGCCGCCGAGCTGGCGGAGAAGATCCGGGACAGGGAGGTCAGTTCGGTGGAGGTGACCCGTGCCCACCTCGACCGGATCCGGGCCGTCGACGCTGACGTGCACGCCTTCCTCCACGTGGGGGAGGACGCCGCGGTCGCCGCGGCGGAACAGGTGGACAGGGACATCGCCTCGGGGACCGTGGCGTCCCCCCTGGCAGGTGTGCCGCTGGCGCTCAAGGACGTCTTCGTCACCACGGACGCCCCGACCACCTGCGCCTCGAAGATTCTCGAGGGTTACATGAGCCCCTATGACGCCACGGTGACGAAGAAGCTCCGTGCGGCGGGGATCCCGATCCTCGGCAAGACCAACATGGACGAGTTCGCGATGGGGTCGTCCACCGAGAACTCCGCGTACGGTCCCACCCACAATCCGTGGGACCTGACACGCACCGCGGGAGGCTCCGGCGGCGGTTCCGCTGCCGCTCTGGCCTCAGGCATGGCACCGTTGGGCATCGGCACCGACACCGGCGGTTCCATCCGTCAGCCGGCGGCTCTGACGGCCACGGTCGGTGTGAAGCCGACCTACGGCACGGTCTCCAGGTACGGTCTGGTCGCCTGCGCCTCCTCCCTGGACCAGGGAGGGCCGACGGGGCGCACCGTACTGGACACCGCACTGCTGCACGAGGTCATCGCCGGACACGACCGCTTCGATGCGACGAGTTCACAGCGGCCGGTCGCACCGGTCGTCGAGGCGGCCCGACAGGGTGCCTCGGGTGACCTCACCGGCGTGACCGTGGGCGTGGTGAAGCAGCTGGAGGAGGTCCGCGGGCTGCAGGCCGGCGTGGAGGAGAGCTACCGTGCTTCGCTGGCGCAGCTGGAGCGCCAGGGTGCCACGGTCGTCGAGGTGGACTGCCCGAGCTTCGACTACGCACTGAACGCCTACTACCTCATCCTGCCCTGTGAGGTCAGCTCCAACCTCGCCCGTTTCGACGGCATGCGCTACGGGCAGCGTCGCGGGGACGACGGTCACCACTCCGCTGACGAGGTCATGGCGATCACCCGCGCGGAGGGGTTCGGCCCGGAGGTGAAGCGCCGTATCATCCTGGGAACCTACGCACTGTCGGTGGGCTACTACGACGCCTACTACATCAAGGCCCAGCGGGTACGTAACCTCATCGCGCAGGACTTCGCGAAGGCTTTCTCCCGGGTTGACGTGCTCGTCTCCCCGGTCACCCCGACCACGGCGTTCGCGCTCGGTGAGAAGGCCGACGATCCGCTGGCCATGTACCTGTTCGACCTGTGCACCCTGCCGCTGAACCTGGCGGGTGTGTGCGGGATGTCCGTGCCGGGACCGCTGGCCTCCGACACCGGACTGCCGGTGGGTCTGCAGATCATGGGCCCGGCACACGGGGATGACCGGCTGTACCGGGTCGGTGCCGCCTACGAGGCCGGCCGGGCCTGAAGGTCTGCCGGACCCGTGTGCGTGCCGGCTTCCTGTGCCGGCTTCCGCGGGTACCCTGGCAGTCATGGCTGAACAGGTGATCCACGGTGACGGTTGGGCCGTGGGCGTGGACGGGATCCGCAGGTGGGGAACTCTCGGTGCTGCCGGGCTCTTCCTCACGACCGTCGAAGACGGGGTGACCCTGCTGCTCGTCCAGCACCGGGCCATGTGGACGAACTTCGGCGGGACCTGGGGGATTCCCGGTGGTGCGGTGGACGTGGGTGAGACGGTCACTGAGGCAGCGCTGCGGGAGACCATGGAGGAGACGGGGGTGGACCCTGCGGATGTGCAGGTCACCGGGTCGGTCGTGACTGCCCGGGTCGCGCTCGACCATGTGCTGCGGCGTGTTCCCCTGACCGGCGACGAGCTCGCACTGGCTGCCCCGGTCACCACTGCCGTGAGCGGCGGTGCGGGGCTCTACGACGCTCTGAGGGATCATCCCGTGACTCACCCGGACACCGGGAACCGGCTGGTTGCCACCATTGACGGGGAACTGTGCTGGGAGGTCCCGGACAGTTCTGTGACCGAGTGGACCTACACCACGGTCACCGGGACCGCCCGCCGGGCGTTGACCCTGACCCCCACGGCGGAGAGCACGGACCTGGCATGGTGCCCGATCGACGAGGTCTCCGAACTACGGCTGCTTCCGCCTTTCAGGGAGGCGCTGCCCGGTCTGCGTGCCCGCATCGGGAAGTGACGCCTCCGGACCCCGCGGTGACGGACCCCGGTACCGGACCGGAATCATCCTGACAGGGATCTGCCGCAGGGGGCGGGGAGTGTGGCAGACTGTCCCTCTGTGACTGACGCCGAACATGTGACCGACACCCGGTATCCGCAACTTCCCCTGCCGGAACCTGCGGCGTGGAAGGCGCTTCTGGCGTTGTGCACGGGTTTCTTCATGATCCTGCTCGACCAGACGATCGTGGCGGTGGCGACACCGGACTTCCAGGAGCATCTGGGGGCCGACTACAACCAGGTCATCTGGGTCACCTCGGTCTACCTGCTGACCTTCGCGGTCCCCCTGCTGGTCACCGGCCGTCTCGGTGACAGGTTCGGCCCGAAGAACGTGTACTGCGTGGGGATGGTGGTCTTCACGCTGTCGTCGTTGTGGTGCGGTCTGTCGGAGAACGTCGGGCAGCTCATCGCCGCCCGTGCCGTGCAGGGACTCGGTGCGGCCCTGCTGACACCCCAGACGATGGCGGTGATCAACCGGGTCTTCGCCCGGGAGCGCCGGGGCGCGGCGATGGGTGCGTGGGGTGCGACGGCGAGCCTGTCCACCCTGACAGGCCCGGTACTGGGCGGGGTGATCACCGAGTACGTCGGGTGGGAGTGGATCTTCTTCGTGAACGTGCCCATCGGGGTCCTCTCCGTGATCGCGGTGATGGTCTGGGTACCGGCGATACGTACCAGCTCCCGGCGGATCGACCCGCTTTCGGTCCTGTTGTCGATGGTGTCGGTGTTCCTTCTCGTCTTCGCCCTGCAGCAGGGCGAGAAAGAGCACTGGACCTGGTGGATCTGGATCATGGTCGCTGTGGCCGTGCTGCTGTTCGCGGCCTTCGTACGCCAGCAGGTGGTCGCTGAATCGGCCGGCCGGGATCCGCTGATGCCGTTGAGCCTGTTCGAAGTGAGGAACTTCACCCTGGGAAATATAGGTATCACGGCGATGGGGTTTGCCGTGGCGTCCATCCCCCTGCCGATCACCATGTACTACCAGCAGGTCCACGGTCTCAGTCCGCTGGGCGCGGGCCTGATGATGATCCCGCAGGCCGCGACGTCCCTGGTGCTCTCCCCCCTGGTCGGCCGGCTCAGCGACAGGTACAGTGCCCGCAGGTTCGGCGCCTTCGGCTTCACCGTGCTCGCGGCGTCCATCGTGGGCATGACGGTGGTCATGTCCACCGGGGTCAGCCATTACTGGACCGTCGTCGCTCTCGTGGGCCTGGGTGTGGGCAACTCCTTCGTCTGGGCACCTAACTCCGCGTCGACGATGCGCGACCTGTCCCCGCACCAGATGGGTGTGGGGTCCGGGGTGTACAACCAGACCCGGCAGCTGGGGTCGGTGCTGGGTACCGCGGGAGTGGGCGCGGTCATGCAGTGGCGGCTCACGGTCACCGATCCCGGGTCCGCGTTCGGCCAGGCGATACTCCTCGCCGCCGGTGTCATCCTCGTGGGAACCGTCACCTCACTGATGTCCCGGGACACCTACGGCGTGTCCGGGGACCGGCGGGTTCCGGCCGGCCGGGACGACCGGCGGGCGGACGGGCGGGCGGACACGGGGACCGCCCGCTAGTCTGGGTGCCATGCGCATCGCGACTCTGACCAGTGGCGGGGACTGCCCCGGCCTCAACGCCGTCATCCGGGCCGTGGTCCGAACCGCGGCGGGCCACGGCGCGACCGTCGTGGGGTACGAGGACGGCTGGCAGGGCCTGGTGGAGGACCGCAGAGTCCAGCTCTACGACGACGAGGACATCGACCGTATCCTCACCCGCGGCGGAACCGTCCTCGGTACCGGTCGGATGCCGGTCGACGAATTCACCGGCGCTGTGGACCGGGTGAAAGCGAACCTGTCGGACGCCGGGATCGACGCCCTGGTCGTCATCGGAGGGGAAGGCACGCTCAAGGGCGGCAGGTTCCTGCACATGCACGGTGTGCCTGTCGTCGGGGTACCCAAGACCATCGACAACGACGTCAACGCCACCGACTACACCTTCGGTTTCGATTCTGCGGTGGCGGTCGCCACGGATGCGATCGACCGGCTGCACACCACGGCGGAGTCCCACGACAGGGTGATGATCGTGGAGGTGATGGGCCGCCACGTCGGCTGGATCGCCCTGCACGCCGGAATGGCAGGGGGAGCCCACGACATTCTCATCCCCGAGCACCCCTTCGACATCGAGGACGTGTGCACCAGGATGGCCCGCAGGTTCCAGATGGGGGAGAAGTACGGCATCATCGTCGTCGCCGAGGGCGCGGTGCCCGCCGAGGGGACCCTGGAGATGGCCGAACGTGAGGTGGACCAGTACGGTCACGAGAAGTTCGGCAACATCGGTGCGCTCATCGCGCACGAGATCCAGAACCGGTTGGACGCCGATGTCCGGTCGACGGTCCTGGGGCACGTGCAGAGGGGCGGGACGCCGACCGCATTCGACCGGGTGCTCGCCACCCGCTACGGGGTGCACGCCACCAAGGCGGCGCTGAGGGGCGAGTTCGGCACTGTCGTGGCGTTGCGGGGTGAGGCGGTCAGCCTGGTCTCCTTCGATGACGCGGTGGGTTCGCTCAAGGTGGTTCCGGACCACCGGTGGGAGAGCGCGCTGTCCCTGCTCGGGTGACTGCGGAAGGGGTTCCGGGGCGTCCGGCCGGCCTGTCGGTGGCCGCCTCGGCGCAGCCAACTAGGATGGGTGACCATGACTGCCGTGGTGAACGATTACTCCGATGACGTTATGGACTTCGACGAGGTCCTCGAGCACTTCGACCCGGTGATGGGCATGGAGGTCCACGTCGAGCTCCTGACCCGGTCCAAGATGTTCTCGACCTCCTCCGCTGAATTCGGTGACGAGCCGAACAGCAACGTGGACCCGGTGTGCCTCGGACTTCCGGGAGCCCTGCCGGTGGTGAACCGGCAGGGTGTGGAATGGGCCATCAAGATCGGACTGGCCCTGAACTGCGAGATCGCCCCGTACTCCCGGTTCGCCCGGAAGAACTACTTCTACCCGGACCAGCCGAAGAACTACCAGATCTCCCAGTACGACGAGCCCATCGCCCATGACGGCTGGCTCGACATCGTCCTCGACGACGGCACCCCGTGGCGCATCGAGATCGAACGTGCTCACATGGAGGAGGACACCGCCAAGCTGACCCACCTCGGCGGGGCGGACGGCCGTATCCACGGGGCCACGGCGTCACTGGTGGACGCCAACCGTGCGGGCATTCCCCTCATCGAGATCGTGACGAAGCCGATCGAGGGCGCGGGAGCGCGTGCGCCCGAGGTCGCCAGGGCATATGTCACCGCACTGCGTGAACTGGTCAAGGCTCTGGGCGTCTCCGACGTGCGCATGGACCAGGGTTCCATGCGGGTGGACTCCAACCTGTCCCTGCGCCCGGTCGGTACCGAGGAGTTCGGAACCCGTACCGAGACAAAGAACATCAACTCCCTGAAGTCCGTCGAGCAGGCGGTGCGTTTCGAGATGCAGCGGCAGGCTGCCTGCCTGGTCAACGGCGTCGAGATCATCCAGGAGACCCGTCACTACCAGGAGACCGACGGCACCACGGCGAAGGGGCGTCCGAAGGAGACCATGGCGGACTACCGCTACTTCAACGACCCCGACCTTCCTCCCGTGCTTGCTCCGGCGGAGTGGGTCGAGGAGATCCGCGCGACCCTGCCGGAGATGCCCTGGGTCCGGCGTGCCCGCATCCAGGAGGAGTGGTCTCTGCGGGACGAGGAGATGCGGGACCTGGTCAACGCCGGCGCCCTGGACCTCATCATCGCCACCGTCGAGGCCGGGGCCTCACCGGCGGAGGCCCGCAGCTGGTGGGTCGCCTACCTGGCGCAGAAGGCCAATGAGGCGGGTACCGATCTCGAGGGGCTGGCGATCACCCCCGGACAGGTCGCCCGGGTCGTGGCCCTCATCGGTGAAGGAAAGCTGACCAACAAGCTTGCCCGGCAGGCGGTCGACGGTGTCCTGGCGGGGGAGGGGGACGTCGACGAGGTCGTCGCCGACCGGGGCCTGGAGGTCGTCAGGGACGACGGTGCGATCGAGAAGGCAGTCGATGACGCCCTCGCCGCCAACCCCGACATCGTCGAAAAGTACCGGGCGGGCAACCACAAGGTCACCGGTGCCATTGTCGGTGCGGTGATGAAGGCCACCCGTGGCAAGGCGGACCCTGCCCAGGTGAACAAGCTCATCGCGGCCCGGCTGGGCTAGGGGCGGCGCCCGGGGGGTCTCAGACGTTGCGGGGGGTTCCCGGGGGTGGTGTCGTCAACGTCACGGCGAACTTCACCCGGAAATCGGTGACTCCCGTCAGACAGGTGGGCATACTGGGGTTGACGTCTACAGACGTGACCCTAAAAGACCGGTCCGTCATGAGCGCCCGACGCGGCCGGCCTCCCAACAGTGTGCCGGTTTCGTCGGGTCCGTGACGGCCGAAACCGCTCCAGAGGAGCTCTCCGTTGCTTATCGGCATTCCACGGGAACAGCAGACACTGGTCGCAGCAACCCCCGACACGGTCGGCAAGCTCAGGAAACTGGGCTATGACGTCGCCGTGCAGTCGGGGGCAGGTGGCCGGGCGAACTACCCCGACAGTCAGTACGAGACCGCCGGCGCACAGATCGTCGGCGACGATGTCTGGTCCACCGCCGACATCCTCATCACCGTGGACACCCCGTCCGCGGACCAGCTCGAATCCATGAAGCCGCAGTCGACGCTCATTTCGCGTCTGGCCCCGGGGCGTCACAGTGAACTGGTCGACAAACTCGCCTCCCTCAACATCACGGCGATGGCGATGGACACCGTCCCGCGTATCAGCCGGGCCCAGGCGATGGACGTCCTCAGCTCTCAGGCGAACGTGGGCGGCTACCGTGCCGTCATCGAAGCGGCCAACGCCTTCGGCCGGTTGTTCACCGGCCAGGTCACCGCCGCGGGCAAGGTTCCCCCGGCAACGGTGTACGTCATCGGTACCGGAGTCGCCGGGCTGGCGGCGATCGGCACCGCCAACTCACTGGGTGCGGTGGTCAAGGCCACCGACCTGAGGCCTGAGACCGCCGAACAGGTCGAGTCCATGGGCGCCGAGTTCGTCGCGATCCCGACCGCGGCAGAGAAGTCGGATGACGGTTACGCCAGGGAGATGACCCAGGACCAGGCGGCCGCGGCGGCGAAACTCTACGCCGAGCAGGCGGCCCTGGCGGACATCGTCATCACCACCGCGAACATTCCCGGCAGAAAGTCCCCGGTCCTGCTCACAGCGGCCGACGTGGCAGCGATGAAGCCAGGCTCGGTGATCGTCGACATGGCCGCTGCCAACGGCGGCAACTGTGAGCTGACGGTCCCCGGTGAGGTCACGACCACGGACAACGGTGTGACCGTCATCGGGTACACGGACCTCGCAGGACGCCTGCCCGCCCAGTCCTCCCAGCTTTACGGCCAGAACATCGTCAACCTGTTCAAGCTGATCACCCCGGACAAGGACGGGACGCCGGTCCTCGACTTCGACGACGAGATCATCCGCGGTATCACGGTCACCCACGCCACGGCGTCAGGGACCGACATCCTGTGGCCCCCGCCACCGGTGAAGGTCTCCGCCGCACCCGCCACCCCGGCACCACCGGCACAGGACGCCACGGCGTCCTCTCCCGGTGAGGAGAAGTCCGGGTCGGGACTGTGGTGGAAGGCCGCGGCCGCTGTACTGGGCGTCGCTCTCGTCCTGGTCAGCCCCCTGTCGGTGACGACGAACTACATGATCCTCATGCTCGCCGTGGTCGTCGGCTTCTACGTCATCACCGCGGTCACCCACTCGCTGCACACACCGCTGATGAGTGAGACCAATGCGATCTCGGGGATCATTCTCGTGGGTGCGGTTCTGCAGGTCGGTTCCTCGAACATCGCGATCGCGGTGCTCGCGTTCGTCGCCATCGTGGTCGCCTCGGTCAATATCTTCGGTGGCTTCGCGGTCACCCGCCGTATGCTCGCCATGTTCCAGGGAGGTAACTGATGCAGAGTCTGACATTCGCCGCCGCCACCGTGGCGACGGGCTCCGGGGTGTCCCAGGATCTCCAGGACTGGACCGACCGGATCACCACACTCGCCTACCTCGTCGCGGCGCTGCTGTTCATCCTCGCGCTGGCGGGACTGTCACGGCAGCAGTCGGCGGCCCGCGGAAACTACTTCGGGATCGCAGGTATGGCCATCGCCCTGGTGGCGACGGTCTTCAAGGCTGCGGTGCAGTCCCACGCCGACCCTGACCACTACAATGACGCCTGGGTCACGGTGCTCCTTGTCGCGGTGGCCATGCTCATCGGCGCCGTCATCGGTGTCGCCCGGGCCCGCCGCGTCGAGATGACCGGCATGCCGGAGCTCATCGCGATGCTGCACTGCTTCGTCGGCCTGGCCGCCGTGCTCATCGGCGTCAATTCGTTCATCCACGCCGGAAGCTCGGCAGAGGCCGGATACGAGAAGTTCCACCTCGGCGAGGTCTATCTCGGCATCTTCATCGGTGCGGTGACCTTCACCGGATCGATCATCGCCTACCTCAAACTGTCCGGGAAGATGAAGGGGGCGCCCCTCGCGCTGCCCGGAAGAAACCTGCTGAACCTGGCGATCATCGTCATCACCCTGGTGGGCATGGTCTTCTTCATCCTGACCGGCACCGAAGAGGCTGACAACAAGCCGGTCGCCTGGACGATTCTCGGTGTGATGCTGGTCCTCGCTCTGGCGCTGGGCCTCCACCTTGTCGCCGCCATCGGCGGCGGTGACATGCCGGTCGTGGTCTCGATGCTGAACTCGTACTCCGGTTGGGCGGCTGCCGCCGCCGGTTTCATGCTGGCCAATCCGCTGCTGATCATCACCGGTGCCCTGGTCGGGTCGTCGGGTGCGTACCTGTCGTTCATCATGTGCAAGGCGATGAACCGGTCGTTCATCTCGGTGATCCTCGGCGGGTTCGGTTCAGAGACCACCGCTGGCGGTGACGACCACGACTACGGTGCCCACACGGAGATCACCCCGGAGGAGACCGCGGACCTGCTGCGTCACGCGCACAAGGTCATGATCACCCCCGGTTACGGTATGGCTGTGGCCCAGGCCCAGTACCCGGTCGCCGAACTGGTCCGGAAGCTCCGTGCGGACGGCGTGGACGTCAGCTTCGGTATCCACCCGGTGGCCGGGCGTCTGCCCGGGCACATGAACGTGCTGCTCGCCGAGGCCAAGGTTCCCTATGACATCGTCCATGAGATGGACGAGATCAACGACGACTTCGGTGACGTCGACGTCGTGCTCGTCATCGGTGCGAATGACACGGTCAACCCCATCGCCGAGGAGCCCGGGTCACCTATCGCCGGTATGCCGGTTCTCAAGGTGTGGAACGCCCACCATGTCATTGTGTTCAAGAGGTCGATGGGTGCCGGTTACGCTGGTGTCCAGAATCCCCTGTTCTTCATGGACAACACCGACATGCTTCTGGGGGACGCCAAGCAGTCCGTGGAGAAG
The DNA here is from genome assembly GCA_900049755.1 of Corynebacterium provencense. Classification (GTDB taxonomy): domain Bacteria; phylum Actinomycetota; class Actinomycetes; order Mycobacteriales; family Mycobacteriaceae; genus Corynebacterium; species Corynebacterium neomassiliense. The sequence goes on along the minus strand of LT160592.1, from coordinate 240,177 downwards.
ATCACGGCAGCCCTGTAGCAGGGGCGGCTGCTGGGCCGGTGATTACCGGTCAGTACCGCTCTGCTCAGGCGAACGCCCCGGCTTCGTCACCGTCCCGGACATCCTCGGGGCGTGGCGCCGCCGGGGCTGTCGCGTCTCCGGCGGCGTTCCGGAACGGCGTTCCGCCGAGCCGCTCCCGGTCGTGCGGGGTGTAGAACGTCGCGGGGTCGGGGCCCACGGCGACGATCCCGGTGGGGTTGATGTCCGTGTGGACCCGGTAGTAGTGCTGTTTGATCTGGTCGAAGTTCACGGTGTCCCCGAACCCGGGGGTCTGGAACAGGTCCCGCAGGTACCCCCAGAGGTTCGGCATGTCGGCGATCCGGTTCCGGTTGCACTTGAAGTGGCCGTGGTAGACGTGGTCGAAGCGCACGAGGGTGGCGAACAGGTAGATGTCGGCCAGGGTCAGCTGCCCGCCGACAAGGTACCGGCGGGTGGAGAGGTGCTCCTCAAGCTCGTCGAGCCGGGCGAACAGTGCCGCGAACGCGGTTTCGTAGGAGCCCTGGTCACCGGCGAAACCGCACCGGTACACGCCGTTGTTGACGGTGCGGAAGTTGATGTCCGCCATCGAGTCGATCTCTGAGCGCAGTTCGACGGGGTAGAGGTCGGGGGCACCGGGCCGGTGCAGTGGTGACCACTGGGTGGCGAAGTCTTTCACGATGGTGCGGAAGTCATTGGTCACCACCGCCTTCGAACTGATCTCGACGAGGGCGGGAACGGTGATCCCTTTGGGGTAGTCGGCGAAACGGTGAAGGTAGCAGTCACGTAGTCGTCCGACGCCGAGCACCGGGTCCACCGAGTCCTCGTCGAGGTCGAAGGTCCACGACTTCCAGTCGTGGGTCGGTCCGCACAGGCCCAGGGACAGTGGTGCCGGACTCCCGGCCGTGGAAGCCTCCGGCGCTGTGTCTGGTCCGGCCTCCGGCCCTGTGTCGAGGCCGACGAGCCGGCGCGTGATGATCGCACGGTGGGCCCAGGGGCAGGCTCTGGAGCCGATGAGCCGGTAGCGGCCCGCTTCCACGGGCCACTGCCGGTCACCGTCGGGGTGCTGCACCACCCTGTCGTCGATGTAGTTCATGTCCCGGTTGTATCCTCCGGCTTCGACGTATCCCACGGCGTCCTCCTTGTGTCGGTCCAGTCAGTGTCCCGCGCAGCCCTCGCAACCCGGGCGGGTGGTGGAGGCGATGTTGTCGTCGCGACATGCGCGGCGGGCTTCCTGCGCGGGTAGGCGTGCCGCCTAGCCTAGGCTGGAGGCAGTGAACAGTGCACCCGGAACCGGAAGGTGGATGCCATGGACAGGCAGCGCGACGGAGTCTTCGGCAAGTCAGGGGACGTCGACGGCGTCGAGGATGTCGACGGGTTCGACGACATCGACGTCCCGGACGCGCCCGGGGACGCGGTCACCCGTGCGGCGGTACCTGACGCCGAAGACAGGACCCCACGGTCCGTCTCCGGCGGTGAGGACGCCCCGGCATCCGACGGTGGTGACGGGGACAGCACGCGTGTCCCCGACGATGTCGCCGGGGACGGGGAGGACACCGACAGGGATGACGCCGGAACGGTCGCCGAACCTGTGGTCGCTCCCCGGCCACGACGCGACATCTACGACGTCGTGGGCCGGGCCAGACCGCAGAAGATCGAGCCCGTGAAACCTGCGGCCGCTCCTGTACCGGCTTCCGCCGGGCAGGACGCCACCGGCAGTCCGGATGAGGGAGCAGAACCCTACGGGCCTTCGGGTGTTCACTCGGGGCGTCCTTCGGACACGGAGAGCACCGAAACCACGGTGTTCCCCGGTACCACGGACGACACCGGCTCTGCCGACAGTGCCACCAGGGTTTTCGCCCCTGCCGGGCCTGTCGACGGTGCCTACGACGACAGTTCCTATGACGCTGATCCCTACCGCGGAAGTGCGGATGCAGGGGCCGGTGCGGTGGACGGGTACGAGGGAGACGGGGGAGATTACGCCACCCGCGAGTACGGGGCACAGGGCTACGCCCCTGCCGGTGCCGCCGGTGTCCCCGGCGGGGACACGGAGTACGGAGTGGACAGTACGGCCAGGGACGACGGGCAGTCGGACGATGTTGTCGCCCCGGTACGCCGCGGGACCCTGGACCTCGGACTGCTGCTCCTGCGCGCCGTCGTCGGTGTCCTCCTGGGGCTCAGGGGGGTGCAGACCCTCTTCACCGTCGGGGGCGACCCCGGTATCGACACGCTTGAGCAGGTTCTCGGCGGCTACGACGCCGCGGCCGTACTCGCACTTGCCCTTCCTGTCGCCGAACTGGTGGGAGGTGCGCTCCTGCTGCTGGGACTGCTGACCCCCTTCGGTGGCGCGGTGGCTGTGGTGTCCGCCGGTTTCATGGCGCTGCACTTCCTGGCGTCTTCGGCGGCGGGTCACTGGCCCTACCAGCTGGACGTCAACGCCCAGGCCTGGGGGTTCCTCGCGCTGGGGGGACTGGTGCTCATCTTGACCGGACCGGGACGCTACGCCGTCGACGGTTCTCGTGGCTGGGCGACGCGCCCTCGTCTGTCCGCCTGGTTGTTCGCCGTCATCGGGGTGGCGGGCGCCGCGGCACTGTGGATCCTGGTCGGCGGCGGAAACCCGCTCTGAGACCACTGTGCCCGCCGCGGCCGTGGCGACCATGGACGTCTGACCGGTCGACCGGTCAGACGGTCTGTGCGAGCCGTGCGGCCATCGCGACCATCACCACCGCGATGCCGAGGTTGAGCCACCGCCAGACCACCGCCCTGGACAGTGGACGGGCGAGGTAGCGGGCACCGTAGCCGACCACGATGAAGAACAGGGTCGACCCGGCCACCGCTCCGACGGTGAAGGCCCACTTCCCGGCGTCCGTGTACTGGTTGGCCATGGACCCGAACACCACCATGCCGTCGACGTACGCCGCAGGGTTGAGGAAGGTCACCGCGAGGGCCGTCGGCAGCGCCGCGAGGGCAGGCATGCGAGCTCCGGTGCGGCGGGTCTGTTCTCTGCTCCGGTTGCGGGCGGGCAGTGTCGCGACCGTCTCTTTCCCTTCTCTTTTTCTCCTTTTGTTGAAACCCCCGGACGCCGCGGGGCCCCGGAACTCGGGCTGCCGCTCCCCCGCGCCCGCGTCGGTGTCCTCCTCGGGGCCCGGGGGGGGGGGGCGTGGTGCCGCCCGGCCCCGACCCCGGTGCGGGAGCAGACGCAGGAGCGCTCGCGGGATCGGTCGCCGTCAGGGGCACCGGAGGGTCTCCGGCGACGGTGGCGGTGGCGTCGATCGGACGGGGGTGCCGGACTCCGTGCAGGCAGGTCGCCGCGAACCACAGGAGATAGGCGACGCCTGCCCACCGCAGAATGTCGAGCAGTACCGGCATCCGTTCGACGACCACCCCGATGCCTGCGGTTCCCGCGGGCAGGAGGATGAGATCGCCGAGGACGCACACCGTGACGACCAGTCCCACGCCCCACCGGCGGGCTCCCTGCCGCAGCAGGACCAGGTTCTGCGGTCCTACGCCGACGACGACCGTGAGCTGGAAGAGCAGGCCTGCGAGTGCGATGCGGATGAATTCGGTGGTCACGTCGGGAAGCCTAGGAAGCCCCCTGTCTGAAGACAAACAAGTGGATCTGAACATGATTAAGATCAACTTCATGATTGCACGTCACATGGATACTCTGCTGATGGTCGTCGACGAGGGGACCTTCGAGGGAGCCGCAGCGCGACTGGGGATCAGCCCCTCGGCGGTCAGCCAGCGGATCAGGGCACTGGAATCGGACGTGGGCCGGGTGGTCGTGAGGCGTACCACGCCGGTCGGTGTGACGGACACCGGGGAGGTCCTCGTCCAGGCGGCCCGGAAAATGCGTCTGCTCGAGGCGGAGACCGGCGACCGGCTGCGTCACCGGGTCAGCGAACGTCCGGTCACGGTGGGGGTGAACGCCGACTCCCTGGGAACCTGGTTCCGGCCCGTGCTCGCGGAGGTGGCCCGGCACGGTGGAATCGGACTGCAGCTCCTGGTCGAGGATGAGCAGCATTCCCTGGAGATGCTCCGGCGCGGCGACGTGATGGGTGTGGTCACCGCCGAGAAGACCCCGGTCCCCGGTTGTGTGGCGGAGACCCTCGGTACCCTACGCTACTGGCCGGTGGGGTCCCCCGGACTGGCACGCCAGCTCTCCGAGACCGGATGGGCGCACCTGCCGACCCTGGTGATCAGCGACCACGACCGGATGACGGACACTGTCCTGCAACTCCACGGGGTCCGGCCCGACCCCGGCCGCCGGGTGTCCCGTATCCCCAGCTTCGAAGGCCTCAACGACGCCGTCACCGCAGGTCTCGGCTGGACGGTCGTCCCTGTTCCGGCGGCCGCACCGTTCGTCGCCGAAGGGACGATGGTGCGTCTCAGCGACGATGTGACGGAAGTACCGCTGTACTGGCAGCGGTGGCGCCTGGAGTCGGAGACCCTCGCCGTGCTCACCGACGCGGTCCATGCAGCGGCGGCGGTGGGACTGGACTGACCCTCAGACTCGGGAGGACGCCGCGAGAGCACGCCCGGTCGCCGTCGCCGCCGACGACCCGGCCACCCTCGGCGCCGGCCCCGGGGCCCAGGTCCACCACCCGGTCGGCCTGCGCCGCGACCCTCATGTCGTGCTCGACGACGACGACCGTGTCACCGGCGTCGACGAGTCTGCACAGTTCGGTGACCAGGAGGTCGACATCAGCAGGGTGCAGGCCTGTGGTGGGCTCATCGAGCAGGTGGACGGTCGGTGTCCTGCGACGGGTGTTGGGGGTGCGTTGCAGTTCGGTGGCCAGTTTGATCCGCTGTGCCTCACCGCCGGACAGTTCCGGTGCACCCTGACCGAGGCGGAGGTAGTCCAGGCCCACGGCGTGCAGGGTCTCCAGTGCCGCGGCGATCCGGGGCTGGTCGGCGAACACCTCCCGGGCCTGGGCGACGGTGAGGCCCAGAATGTCGGCGACCGTGTGACCGTGCCAGGTGACCTCCAGGGTCTCCGGCCGGTAGCGCGCTCCACGACAGTCGGGGCAGACAGTGTAGCTGCCGGGCAGGAAGACCAGCTCAACCTCGATGGTTCCCTCACCGTGGCAGGTCGGGCACTGCCCCTCGGCGACGTTGTAGGAGAACCGGGAGACGGTCCACCCTCGCTGCTGTGCGTCGGGGGTGCGGGCGAACAGTCGACGGACGTGGTCGAACAGTCCGGTGTAGGTGGCGAGGGTGGACCGGGGCGTCCTCCCGATGGGTTTCTGCGTGATGAGGTCGGTGCGCAGCCCGGCCGCTGCCGCCACCTCGGGGAGCACCCCGGTGACGAGAGTGGACTTGCCGGAGCCGGACACTCCGGTGACGACGGTGAACTGGCCCAGTCCGAGCGTGATGTCGACGTCGAGGTTTCGCCGGGTTCCCCGCACCCGCAGCGAACCGGTTGCGGGCCGTGGATCCGCGCACCCGGCCGTGGACGGAACGGCCCGCCACCTGGGTGGCGGAGGGTGCGTCCCCCAACCGCCTGGTGGAACTGGGGGAAGGGGACACCCACGCCGGCAGTACCCCTGTCTCTTATCCACACCTAGATGTGTAGAAGAGACGGGCCCTCGGCGCGGGGGGGGCGGCATCTCCCCCTGCCGAGCTCGGCGCGGGGCGTCCTGCCACGGTCGAGCCACTGGACCCCGGGGCCGGAACACAGGCGGGTTTCCGTGTCCGCTGGTCAGCACCGGCAGGTGGCACAGCACCGGGGGACAACGCAGCCGGTACCGCCACCCTGGACTACCGTGTGGTGGTCCGTCCCTCCGGTACCGAGCCCAAGGCCAAGTTCTACCTGCAGGTCGCCGGGCCGGTGCCTGACGGTGGCGCCGACCGGCGGGTGGACGCCGAGGTCGTCGACGAGGCCCTCGCCGGGCTCACCGCGACAGTCCGCAGGCTGACCGCCCGCTGAGGACGCCTCAGATCCCCTGTCCCCCTGTCCCCGACTAGGAGTCCGATGCCGAGAGTCCCCGCCGCCCAGGGACGCCCCGCAGTGACCTGGGCCCCGTTGGCCCTCACACTTGCCGCCACGGTCGCCCTCGGCGTCCTCGACCCTCCCATGAGAGACCTCTAGGCGTCCCTCGCACGCGAATCGGCCAACCGGTCCGACGTCGATGACATGGTCGGCCGCCGCCACCAGAGACATGTCGTGCTCCACCAGGATGACACTGTTCCCGGCCCGGATGAAACGCCGCACGAGGTCGAGGACCGCCTCCCGTTCGGTGGGGTGCAGGCCGGCCGACGGTTCGTCGAGGACGTAGACCACACCGAAGAGGCCGGAGTGCAACTGGGACGCCAGCCGCAGACGCTGAAGCTCCCCCGCGGACAGTGTGGTGGCGGCCCGGTCCAGGCTGAGGTGGCCCAGTCCCAGGTCGACCGCGGCGGTGAGGGTGGGGGTCAGCTGGTTGAGCAGCAGCCGCTCCGCCTCTGCCGACGCAGGCCCGGCGGTACCGGTCGTACCGGTACCGGCTGTCCCGGTACCGGTGACCCTGTCACACAGATCCTCCAGAGACAGGGCGTTGAGCCGGTCGACGGTGAGTCCCCGCCAGGTGACTTTCAGGGCGTCGGGGATGAGACGGCGCCCACCGCACGCAGGGCAGACCGCGTGCTCCATGAACGACAGCACACGCCTGCGGGTGCTCTCCGACCCGGTGGACGCGAGTGTCTCACGCAGGTACGCGGACACCGAGCGCCAGGTACCCCGGTAGGTGCGCTGAATCTGGTGGGCGCCACGGACAGGGTGCACGGTGACCACGGGGGTCTCGTCGGTGAACAGGATCCACTCCCGTTGGGCGGCGGGCAGCTCCCGCCAGGGCACGTCGGTACGGTAGCCCAGGGTGACGAGGATGTCGTGGAAGTTCTTCCCCTGCCAGGCCCCGGGCCATGCGGCTACGGCACCGTCGTCGATGGAGAGGTCAGGGTCCGGCACCATGGTCCGTTCCGTCGGGGTGTGGACGGTCCCGGTTCCCTGGCAGGTGGGACACATGCCGGCGGCGGTGTTCGGCGAGAAACTGTCGGAGTCCAGGCGTCCCACCCTTCTGCGGAGTTCCGCGGGGTAGTCACCGCAGCGGGAGAAAAGCAGCCGTACCGAGTTCGAGATCGTGGAGATCGTGCCGACCGTCGACCGGGCGGAGGCGCCGGTACGGTTCTGCTCCAGGGCGACCGTGGGCGGCAGGCCGTGGATGGCGGTGACCTGCGGGTCCACGGCGCCGGCGATGAGACGTCGGGCGAACGGGGCGACCGACTCGAGGTAGCGGCGCTGTGCTTCACCGTGGATGGTGCCGAAGGCCAGTGAGGACTTCCCGGAACCGGACACCCCGGTCACCGCGACAAGGGCGTCGCGCGGCAGACTGACGTCGACATGGCGAAGATTGCGCAGGTGGGCGTCCTCGACGGTGATCCGGCCTGTGCTGCTGTGCTCTGTCAGGGGCGCCCGGTCTGTCATGGGGGCCCAGTGTAGGCGTCCACGGGAGGGACGCCCACCTGAACCGGATGTCCGTCCTCCGGTCCGGCTAGGCTGGGAGTCATGGATCTGGGGATAGCAGGACGTTGGGCTCTGGTGTGCGCCTCCAGCAGGGGCCTCGGTTTCGGTTGTGCTGACGCCCTGGCCGGCGAGGGCGTCAACCTTGTGGTGAACGGGCGGGACGCCGCGTCACTGGCGCAGGCGGCGTCCCGTCTGCGGGGCAGGGGAGTTCAGGTGGAGGAGGTCGCCGGTGACGTGACCGACCCCGGGGTGCGGGAGAGGATGCTTGCGGCGGCTCCCCGTGTCGACATCCTCGTCAACAATGCCGGTGGCCCGCCTCCCGGCGACTTCCGCGACTGGGGCGAGGACGACTGGACCGGGGCCCTGAAAGCCAACATGCTCACCGCGGTGGACCTGGTCAGGGCCACGGTGGACGACATGGCGTCCCGTGGCTACGGCAGGGTGGTGAACATCACCTCGGCGTCGGTGAAGTCACCGCTTCCCGGTCTCGGGCTGTCCAACGGTGCCAGGTCGGGGCTCACCGGCTTCATCGCCGGTGTGGCGCGCCAGCCGCAGCTCGCCTCGCGCGGCGTCACCCTGAACAACCTGCTCCCGGGCAGGTTCGACACCGACCGGATCAGGAGACTCTCGGACGGGGTGTTGCCGGAACCGACGGGTATTCCTGCAGGCCGTTTCGGACGCCCCGGGGAGTTCGGGGCGGCCTGCGCCTTCCTCTGCTCGGAACAGGCGGGCTACATCACCGGCCAGAATCTTCTGCTCGACGGCGGGGCGTACCCGGGCACCTTCTGAATCTTCTGGGTCTTCTGGGTCTGATGCTGAGGGGCCTGACCGGCCTGACCGGGCCGGCTCAGTCCTCTTCGACGATGCGGACGGCTCCCTTGTCCGCACTGGAGGCCATGGAGGCGTAGGCGCGCAGTGCCTTGGTGACCTTCCGCTTGCGCGAGACCGGTTTCCAGGGACGCGGTGACGCCTCCATCTCCGCCCTCCGGGAGGCGATCTCCTCCTCGGAGAGTTCCAGGTTCAGCTGACGGTTGTGGACGTCAATGGTGACGGTGTCCCCGTTTCGTACCAGGCCGATGAGTCCACCTGCGGCGGCCTCGGGGGAGATGTGCCCGACCGAGATTCCGGACGATCCGCCGGAGAACCGGCCGTCGGTGATCAGTGCACACTTCTTGCCCAGACCGGACCCCTTGAGGAAAGCTGTGGGGTGGAGCATCTCCTGCATGCCGGGACCACCGGCGGGACCCTCGTAGCGCACGACGATGACATTGCCCGGGCGGACCTTCCGCTTCAGGATGACGTCCACCGCCTCCTCCTGTGACTCGACCACGAGTGCCGGGCCCGAGAAGTGCCAGAGGGATTCGTCGATGCCGGCGGACTTGATCACCGCGCCGTCGGGGGCGAGGTTGCCCCGCAGGATCACCAGTCCACCGTCGGCGGTGATGGCGTGCTCCACGGAGTGGATGCAGCCGTGTTCGTCATCGGTGTCCAGTTCATCCCAGACGTTGTCGGTGGAGAACGGTTCGGTGGTGCGCACCCCGCCGGGGGCGGCGTGGTAGAGGGCCACTGCCTCGGGAGCCGGGTGGGCCGCGGAGATGTCCCAGCGCTCCAGCCATTCCGCGAGTGTCGCCGAGTGCACGGTGTGGACGTTCTCGTTGAGCTTGCCGCCTCGCCACAGTTCGCCGAGGATCCGCGGAATTCCTCCGGCCCGGTGCACGTCCTCCATGTGGTAGTTGGAGTTCGGGGCGACCTTGGACAGGCAGGGGACCCTCTTGGACAGGTTGTCGATGTCCTGGAGGTTGAAGTCCACCCCGCCCTCCTGTGCCGCGGCGAGGATGTGCAGCACGGTGTTGGTGGACCCGCCCATCGCCATGTCGAGGGCCATGGAGTTCTCGAACGCCTCCCTGGTGGCGATACTCCGGGGCAGGACCGAGGCGTCCCCTTCCCCGTAGTAGCGGTGGCACAGGTCGACGATGAGTCGGCCCGCCTCGGAGAACAGGGCGCGCCGGGCGTGGTGGGTGGCCAGTGTCGACCCGTTGCCGGGGAGCGACAGTCCGAGTGCCTCGGTGAGGCAGTTCATGGAGTTCGCCGTGAACATTCCGGAGCAGGACCCGCAGGTGGGGCAGGCGGCCTGCTCCACGGTGAGGAGGCCCTGCTGGGTGACCTGGTCGTTGGCGGACGCCGAGATCGAGGAGATGAGGTCGGTGGGGGCGTGTGCGACACCGTCGACGACGACGGCCTTGCCCGCCTCCATGGGACCACCAGAGACGAAGACGACGGGGATGTTGAGCCGCAGGGCGGCGTTGAGCATCCCGGGGGTGATCTTGTCGCAGTTGGAGATGCACACCAGGGCGTCCGCCTGGTGGGCGTTGACCATGTATTCGACGGAGTCGGAGATGATCTCCCGGCTCGGAAGGGAGTACAGCATCCCGGAGTGGCCCATGGCGATACCGTCGTCCACCGCGATGGTGTTGAACTCGCGGGCGACACCACCGGCCTCTTTCACTGCCTCGGCGACGATGTCGCCGACGTTCTTGAGGTGGACGTGACCGGGGACGAACTGGGTGTAGGAGTTCGCGATCGCGATGATCGGCTTGTCGAAGTCACCGTCGGTCATACCCGTGGCACGCCACAGGGAGCGTGCGCCGGAGGCGTTGCGTCCCTGGGTGGTCACCGAGGAACGGAACGGGATCTTGTTCATGTGGGCAGTCCTTAAAGCGCAGAAAATGCAGTTGTGTCGTCTCAGTCCCGGGTATCGGTGCCGGATCTCCGCCGCGCCTCGTCACGACGCTGGAGTTCCTCCCGGGCCATGCGGCTGGTCCGGCGGGAGGCTTCGTATTCGTCGTACTCGTCCTTGTCCATGAGAACGGCGATTCCGGAATCACGGTTGACCACCTTGACCGATTCGTCGATGGCGGTGAGACTCGGGGTCACCGGGTCCGGGATCCTGCCCTCCGTCGCTTCGCTGAGGTCAACCAGCGAATTGAAGCTGACGCCAGGCAGCGGGAACGATGTCCCGTCCTTCCTGACTGCGAGGGCTCTACCTCCACGGCTGAATCGTAGTGCGTCGAAGTCCCCCCACGCCAACGAGGCCGACCGACGGAACAGGTAGTGTGCCACGATTCCCCCGGTGGTGAACACCGTACGGGAGCGCAGGATGCCGATGACGAAGACCAGCGGGAGCAGTGGCGCCCAGAAAAGTACCCGGGGAGCGTAGGCGACGGCGATGAGGCTCATGGCGAACATGACTCCGGCGGCCACGAGGTTCCCCTGGTCGACCCGGACCTGGTAGGGAAGGCGGGAAGCGTGCGGGGAAGTGTCGGTGTTGTCCCGGGAGCTCATGGTCACCCATTTAATCAGCACCACCCCTGTCAACCCGCATCGGCCGCCGTCCTGCGGTCGGTGGGCGGCTACCCGGCCGTCGCACCGGTCGTCGTCGAGGTGGTGCCGTCGCCGCGGGCGTCCGGTGTGGTGCCTCCGGAGTCCGGCTCCTGGTTCTGCCCGGTGCCTCCGGTACCGCCTGCACCTCCGCCGGTGCTGTTCCCACCGTCACCGCCGGTGCCGTTGTCACCTCCGGTTCCGGTGTCTCCGCCGAATCTGTCGAAGATCGAGGTCGGGGTGGACGGGGAGGACGCCCCGCTGCCCTGTCCGCCGGTCCGGCCGCCGGTTCCTGTCCCGGTACCGTCCTGGTTTCCTGTGGTGTCGCCGCTTCCGCCGGAGTCACCGGTGTCCTCCTGCGGGGTGGTCGGGGACGACGGGGCGGTGGTGACCCCGTCACTGTCCGGGGTTCCGGTGTCCTGAGTGGTGGGCGCCACCCCGGTGTCAGGGTCGGCCGTCCGGGTTGACGGGGCCAGGCGGTCAGGGGCCAGCCATGCAGGGTTGCCGCCCTGGGGTGTCGCCGAGAACAGTCCGATCAGTGCCAGCAGGCCTATGGTCAGGATGAGGGCGCCGGAGGAGGGGCGGATGCGGCCGCCGACGGAGAGGATCCGGGAGATCCGCGAGCTGGTGTCCAGGTTGCGCCATATTCCGTTGCGTGCGACGTCGGCGGCGAGTCCGTCGACGTCGGAGGCTGCCGGCGTCGTCTCGACCGTGGTGTCGGTCCCGGCATCCGTCGTCTCCCCGGCGTCCTTCGCACCGGTGTGTGCCCTGTGGGAGGCCTGTGTCCCAGCAGTGTCTGCGCCTGTCGGTGCGGGGGCGGTGGTCCGACGGGGTTCGCCGGATTCGACGGCGTGGGCGGTACCCGTCGTGCCCGTGAGGTCTGACCCTGCGCGGTCTGCCCCTGTGCTGTCTGATCCTGTGCTGTCTGACCCTGCGGTGTGCACCGGCGCGGAGACCACGGGGAATGCCTGTGTGGGGGCCCCGGCGTAGGCTGCCGCGCGTTCCCCGGGTGCCTGGAACCGGTCCCAGAACTCGTTGACGAGCGCGGCCCGGATGGTCCGCTGCACCTCCCACTGGGTGGCGGGGTTGACGTCCACTGTGACCTGGATTCCGACTGTCCAGGGAAGACCTGCCGCGGTGGGTGGGGTGATGTTCATGGCCGGCAGCACACTGATCTCGCCGAGGACGTCGTCCTTGATGCCGCTGTTGTCGATGGCGTGCCGGGTGACCTCTGAAACTGTCCTGGACAGGGAGGACATTGTGTCGTCCCCGGTCATGGGGATCTCCAGGTCGACCACTGCACGGGACCATTCCTGCGAGTAGTTGATGGTGACGCTGGCGGAGCTGTTGGGAACGGTGACGAGTTCGCCGTTACCTGTCCTGATCTGCGTGGATCTCAGGGTCAGCCGGACTACCGTCCCTTTGACCTGGTCACTGGTGCTGTCGAAGGAGACGAAGTCGCCCACCCCGTACTGGTGCTCGGAAATGATGAAGAAGCCGGCGAGGAAGTCGCCGATGACTCTCTGGGCGCCGAAGCCGATGGCGGCGGAGATCACGGTGGCGGGCACGGCGGCCCCGACCGTCGACACACCGAGGTTCGTCAGTGCGGTGTACACGAGGAAGAAGTAGGCGACGATCTCGAGCAGGTAGACCAGGGCCCCGACGAGGGCCAGGTGACTCTTCGTCTGTTCTTCACCGCGGGTCATCCGGGCGGTGATGATCCTGACGATGAGGCGGCCGGCCCGAGGTATCAGGATGCCGACGATGACCAGTGCGGCGAGGGTGAGGCCGTGCTGGACGATCCACGTCCACAGGTTGATGAGGAGGTACTTCACATCAGGCATGGGACCGACCGTAGTCGCCGGTCCTTGAAGTTCGCTGTCCGTCACCGGGGGTGTCCTGCCGGCCGGGGGTGGGGACTGTCCGCGGAGCCGGGAAGAGGGCGCCGCGACCTCGACCACAGGCCCGGACACACCCCTGCAGGAAGACCACAGAATGAGACCTGAGGTATCAGCGGGTGGGAACGATATGGCCAACGCGTTGACCGGAGGGGGCCGTATGGACTATTCTCACCGCCATGACGATGTTCCGAATTCTCGTACCCGCCGGGCGCTAGAGCCCCTGCGGTTACTTCGCGGAACACTCTGGCGCCCCCGCCCGGCGTACGACTCGCCGGGACCGGGGGCGTCAGTCGGTTCAGACCGGTTCTCCGGTCCCGCCGGCACCGAGTGGACGCGGAGGACCGGACCATCCGACTTCCACGACAATTGACCCGAAAAGGAGTGCACGGACTGTGACCGACACCTCACGCTCACACCCCAGTCCCGCCACCGTCGCCGCCACCGGACGTGGTCGACGGCCTGAGCGCATCAACGGCGCCCAGGCTGTCGTCCGGTCCCTCGAGGAGCTAGGAACCGATGTGGTGTTCGGGCTCCCGGGCGGCGCTGTCCTGCCGCTGTACGACGCGATCTACGGGTCGGAGAAGCTCAACCACATTCTTGTCCGGCATGAGCAGGGTGCAGGTCATGCAGCGACCGGCTACGCCCAGGCCAACGGCCGGGTCGGGGTGTGCATCGCCACCTCGGGTCCGGGTGCCACCAACCTCGTCACCCCCCTGGCTGACGCGAACATGGATTCCGTCCCCGTGGTCGCGATCACCGGCCAGGTGGGAACCCAGCTGCTGGGTACCGACGGGTTCCAGGAGGCTGACATCCGCGGGATCACCATGCCCATCACCAAGCACAGTTTCATGGTGACCAGGGCCGAGGACATCCCCGCCGCCATCGCCGAGGCTTTCCACGTCGCCAGCACCGGACGCCCCGGTGCCGTGCTCGTCGACATCCCCAAGAATGTCCAGAACGCCGAACTGGACTTCGTCTGGCCCCCGACCTACCGACTGCCCGGCTACCACCCGGTGACCACCCCGCACTCCCGTCAGATCGACGAGGCGGCGCGAATGCTGTCTGAGGCCAGGCGGCCGGTCGTCTACGCCGGTGGCGGCGTCCTCAAGGCGGAGGCGTCGGACGCACTGCTGGCTTTCGCCGAAGCCACGGGGATCCCGGTGACCACGACGCTCATGGCTCTGGGCACTTTCCCGGAGTCCCACCCGCAGTTCCTCGGAATGCCCGGGATGCACGGCACCGTTCCCGCGGTCGCAGCCCTGCAGAAGGCGGATCTCATCCTCGCAGTCGGGGCACGGTTCGATGACCGTGTCACCGGTGACGTCGAGTCCTTCGCACCCGGTGCCGCGGTGATCCACGCTGACATCGACCCGGCGGAGATCGGCAAGATCCGTGAGGCGCAGGTTCCGATCGTCGGTGACGCCCGTGAGGTTCTCCTGGCGCTCACGGAGGCCATGGCGTCCCTGCCCGCCCCTGACGTGGCGGACTGGCGGACCTATCTTGACGGTCTCCGTGCCGACTTCCCCCGCGGGTATGAGTGGCCGGCGGACGGCAAGCTCGCGCCGCAGTTCGTGCTGGAGACTCTCTCGGAGATCGTGGGCCCGGACGCCATCTACGTCGCCGGGGTGGGGCAGCACCAGATGTGGGCCGCGCAGTTCATCGACTACGAGAAGCCCCGGACATGGCTCAACTCGGGTGGGCTCGGCACCATGGGCTACGCGGTGCCCGCCGCCATGGGTGCGAAGGCCGCCTGCCCGGACACCGAGGTGTGGGCGGTCGACGGTGACGGCTGTTTCCAGATGACCAACCAGGAACTCGTCACCTGCGCCGTCGAAGGCCTGCCCATCAAAGTTGCGCTGATCAACAACGGGAACCTGGGCATGGTCCGCCAGTGGCAGACCCTGTTCTTCGACAAGCACTACTCCAACACCAATCTCAAGCCGGGGGAGACCTACCTCCCCGACTTCGTCGGTCTGGCGGAGTCCATGGGATGTGCGGCGTTCCGGGTCACCGAAAAGGACCAGGTTGCCGAGGTCATCCGCAGGGCCCGTGAGATCAACGACCGGCCGGTCGTCATCGACTTCATAGTCGGTGAGGACGCCCAGGTCTGGCCGATGATCGCCGCCGGTTCCTCCAATGACGAACTCCAGTACGCCCGCGACCTGCGTCCCCTGTTCGACGACGACAATTCCGCGGCGGAGTCACCGGAGGAGATCCGGTCCACCATCCAGGAAGGGGAGCAGAACTAATGTCGCAGATCCACACCCTCAGCGTGCTGTGTGAGGACGTCGACGGTATCGCGTCCCGGATCACCGGGATGTTCACCCGACGTGCCTTCAGCATCATCTCCATCTCCTCGGGGCGCACCGAGGTCGACGGTGTCAACCGCTTCACCATCCAGGTGGAGGGGGAGGACCATGTCATCGAACAGATCACCAAGCAGCTCAACAAGCTGATCCCGGTGATCAAGGTCAGCAGGCACGCCCCGGACAGTATCGTGTGCCGGGGGCTGATGCTGGTGAAGGTCAGTGCCGACAACTCCAACCGCACCCAGGTGGTCGAAGCGGCGAAGCTCTTCCGTGCCCATGTCGTCGATGTGGGACCTGAGTCCCTCGTCATCGAGGCCACCGGCACCCCCACCAAGTTGAAGGCGCTGCTGGACGTCCTCGAGCCCTTCGGGATCCGCGAGCTGGTCGAGTCCAGCCTCACCGCGGTGAGCAGGGGGCCGAAGGCGATGTACCCGGCCAAACTCTGACAGGCTCGTCGGGTGCATGCACCCGACCTACCCGGTCAGTCACCCCATCGAGTGAGACGGTGCGTCTCACACTCTGGTACGTAATCTGCTAGAATTCACCCCAGAGTCCGATTTCTCAAGCCCGGTTACCCAGTCCGGGTTTCTCAGTCCGATTTTCCACGAAAGGCAAGATCCTCCATGGCAATTGAGGTTTTCTACGACGACGACGCCGACCTGTCGATCATCCAGGGACGCAAAGTCGCCGTCATCGGCTACGGCTCCCAGGGGCACGCCCACTCCCAGAACCTGAGGGACTCGGGTGTGGAGGTCGTCATCGGGCTCCGCGAAGGCTCACGGTCGCGTGCCAAGGCCGAAGAGGCCGGTTTCACGGTGCTCTCGAACGCAGAAGCGGCGAAGTGGGCTGATGTGGTCATGATCCTCGCCCCTGACACCTCGCAGGCCAAGATCTACTCCGAGGACATCGCCCCGAACCTGGTGGACGGTAACGCCATCTTCTTCGGCCACGGTCTCAACATCCACTTCGACCTCATCAAGCCTGCTCCCGGCATCACTGTCGCCATGGCTGCCCCCAAGGGCCCGGGACACCTGGTCCGCCGCCAGTACGTCGACGGCAAGGGTGTCCCCTGCCTCATCGCAGTCGACCAGGATCCGAAGGGTGAGGGCCGCGAGCTGGCACTGTCCTACGCCGCCGCCATCGGCGGGGCCCGGGCAGGGGTCATCGCCACCACCTTCAAGGAAGAGACCGAAACCGATCTCTTCGGTGAGCAGGCGGTCCTGTGCGGCGGCCTCGAGTACCTCATCATGAACGGCTTCGAGGTCCTCACGGAGGCCGGTTACGCGCCGGAGATGGCGTACTTCGAGGTCCTCCACGAGATGAAGCTGATCGTCGACCTCATCTACGAAGGCGGCATCGGCAACATGAACTACTCGGTGTCTGACACCGCTGAGTTCGGCGGGTACCTTTCCGGCCCCAGGATCATCGACGCCGGTGCCAAGGACCGTATGCGCGAGGTCCTGACCGACATCCAGGACGGCACCTTCGTCAAGCGTCTCATTGCCAACGTTGAAGGCGGCAACAAGGAGCTCGAGGGCCTGCGCGCCGGAATCGCGGAACACCCGATCGAGAAGACCGGTGCCAAGCTCCGCGACATGATGAGCTGGGTGAAGAACCCGCTCGACGAGACCGCGTAGTCTGACCAGTTAGAAGCCGGAATCAGGCACCACCCGCAGGTGCCGTGATCCCGCAGAAATCCCGTACCCGATCGTGCTCCCGATCGCATCCCGTGTTCCCGCCCCCGACCGGTCGAGGACACGGGTGTCCACGTTCAGCGTCATCGCTGCCGACGAGTGCCCCGTGACCGCCGACACCACATGGTTCGGACGGCCTGTAGTGGATCAGACTCGACGCTGAGAAGTGCCGCAGTGCGTGGACGCGGCCCCGGTCCGCATCGGCTGCACCGCACCTGCAGCTACGGCAATGCGCTCAACAGCAACCGTCGCCCGAGATGACCGGAGCGACCGGCCCTCGCCCCCACTGAAGATCAAGTCAGTGGGGGCTTTGTCCTGCGTCAAACGCCGTAGGATCAGGTTCAGCTGCTCCGCCACGGGAATGTCACGCCATCCCGGCTTCGTCTGCAACGGTTCTCGCTGACGCGTACGCACATCCAGCTGACGGACCAGATGAACCACCCGGGGCCTCAGTATCCGGGTCATCGACGACGAGAACGCAGAGCTCGTTGACGAGCATCCCTGTGAGCATTGCCGTGGCCATCGTGTCCGAGGTCACCGGCGCCAGGCACATCCGACAAGTCCGCTCCGGCGGTCCAGTCCGCTTCTGCTCGTCTTGGGTGGCATTGCCGGCCCGCATGAGGTCGATAACCCGGTCGGGCTCATCCTTGGTGGGAATCCACACCGTGTCCACCACTTTCTCGTGCCCTTGGATCAACGAGCCCGTTGATCGACTGGAAGACGACAGGTGACCGGATGACGATGGTCTCATCGACGGCCCAGCGGTACGCGGAGCTTGGCCGGCGGAGCTGACTGCGCTCGGGGCCAGGGGACGATCCGGTGTCATTCCTGATCAACCAGTCCCGGAAGGTGGTCAGGTCCGCGAACCACTGCTACTGCACCCGGCTGTCACGCTCCGGCCGTTGTGCATTTACCGACAGCTGCCCGGCACAGCTGCTGCTGTTCCCGCTCCTACGCTGACGGCTGGACCAGCCGTGACGGTGGTGGCGTTGCCCGCCGCGCCCGACCGCTTACGTAAAGACATGGTGTTCTCCTTGAAGGTCAGATTCTGGCGGCGAGGCACCTCCGCCCTTGGCACAGTGTGGGGCGAGCGAAGAGGTGACTGCATTGTCGTCAGGTACCCCTCATGCAGGGGCGGCTAACTGGATGCCCCGGGAAAATATCCAGTTAGCCCGATAAAGCCATCCGGTGCGAGTACATCGGGGGACACCCTGTTCCTGCACTCACCGTGGTAGTAACTGCGTTGTTGAACGTATGGACACCGTCCGGTTCATCGATGGTATTCACGGCAGCGAGACGAAGTTCTCGTACACGCTGGGGCAGTTCTTTTTGCGCGGCTGCACTACGGTGATCCAGATCGGCGACTTCCTGATGTACCACGCCGGGCTGGGTGGACCGGCGGAGCTCGCATGTAGCGAGTTCCGGATACTTCGGAGTGAAAGAGGGTTTGACGGATGAAGTATTCGGGCATGCTTGAGTGTTGACGCCGGATCAGGACGCGAGTCTGCACCGCGATGCGTTGAGCCGGCACGGGTGCGGCGAGAACTTCACCGAAGTGGGGTCCGGGTCGTGGGCGCACTGTCCGGAGTTGGACCGGTTGTGGGGGAGGGGTGCGCAGTGGGGACACGGTGGTGGTGCGGCGGCTGTACCGTTTGGGTCGGTCGGTCCCGCATCTGATCGACCAGTTGGAGGATCTACAGGCCCACGGGGTCAGGTAGGGGGTCGGCCGAAAAGCTCACCGCACAGCAGACCGCCACCGCCCGCTCACTGTACGAGTCGAAGGAGATGACGGTGACAGAGATCGGCCGCGTGCTCGGAAGCAGCCGCTCGACGATCTGACGGGTACTTGACAGTAATAACCTGGCGAACTGAATCGAAGGTTGTCCCGCACCTTCCAAGCCATATCAAATCAGGCGACGGGTGGAATCCTGTCACGACCATAGAGCCAACCGTCAGGAAAACCCATCACGACAGTATTTCCACCTTGGTCAACGTCGTTCTGAATCCTCTTTGCGGTCGCAATATCCCAAGCGGCTCCTACACAAGTAGGTTCAAACGACTCCCAATCTTCTTCTATGGGCCAGAGCAGGCCCATCAAGACCAGCCAAATCACCTTCCGTGACTCTCCGTCGCTGTTTGCAGTACGCAAAGAAGTGTAGATTGGCTCGCTCTGCAGATGGTGATATTTTATCCAACGATCGGGACTCTTAGTAGACTTTCCTGATATGCCACTATCGGTTGTAACGCACAAAACGTACCCGGAGAAACGATTTTCCGGATCATTGTAGTAAGTGGAATAAAAGACGTGGGCTACATCCGATGTCCTTTTCATTCTTGGTCTTTTGACATTATTTGATTTATTCTTAGTGGGCACTAAAGTTAAATTCTTTTCTGCGGTTGCTTCACGGTGGCGTAGTCGATCTTCCTATTGTAATCGCAAAACTCGTGTCGATAAATATCTATTCCTTACCGGGAACAAATTAGAGCCCTGTCGTTAACCATCCGTTTCTTCGACAATGTGATATCGCGCAGGAACATCTTGGACCTCATCTAGTGTGTCCGGTCGCGCGATTTCTAAAATCGGATGAGCCCAAAATATCTTTCCTTCTTTAGTGGACTTAAGCAGTTCTGGGAAATCCTCTCCCGCTAGGCAGTCTACAATAAATAGTGACGCCAGCTCAGATTCATCCACCTTATTCTTCGACGATAGTAATCCTCTTGCTACTGCCTCGAAGCCGAGCAATGCCCGAGATTCACCGAGCTCCGCCGAGAGTACCACCCTCAAAATACCGTCCGTGAGAATCCAAACAGCCCGAACTTCCATCTTGGTTTCGCCCAGCTCGTCTTCGAACGCACGCCTCTTCTTGTCAATTTCACTAGTAATTATCTTAGGGTCAAACGAAGAGACGGCGGGGAATGATCCTAAGTATTGGTTTTCTTGCATGTATACCATCCTTTAAAAAGTGGGAAGATCTGCGCTGAACCAATCAGGGGCTTGGACGCTAGTAATGACTGGTTGTCCGGTATTCATTATGGGATACATGGTGAGTATCCCCTTCTCCTCACCGGGGTTACCAAACTCTTTAGGTTCGTAGACCATGCGAATCTTAAACCACTCCCCGGTGTTTTTGCACACCCCTGGTTCATTGCAGTCTTGTCTGTAGAACTTATTCTCATATATTCTCCGTCCGCCTTATTCCCACACAGGGGAGGTATTTTCGATAAAAACCTTTATGGAGTACAAGCAAAAAAGTTATGCTTGTGGTAAATCTGTCATAGTCGAATGGGGCTCTTCTCGATTTAGAGTGCGTTGATCCGGTCCTGCAGCTGGCCGGAGTGGATCAGCGACCGCAAGATGTAGTGGTCGAGGTTCCTGAACCCTAGGGCGATGCCGCGTAGATGCTCCAGCCTGCCGTTGATGGCCTCGACCGGACCGTTGGATGCGCCGATATCGAAGTACGCCAGGATGTCGTGCCGTCGGCGCCACAGGGTCCGGCCGAGTTGCGCCAGCTCCTCCAGCCCCGTCGGTAGGCCCTTGCGCAGGGTGCCGATCACCCTGCCCATCAACTTCTTGCCCCGCGCTCTGTCCGGCTGACCATAGGCACTGACCAGGTCCTGGTAGAACTCCCAGGTCACCTGCAACGCGACGTAGTCATCGTCGGTGTCCCACAGCCGATCCAGGCGCTGGCGCTGCCGGTCGGTGAGGAAATCGGTCCTGGTCAGCAGCGCCCGGCGGTGCTTGTACAGCGGATCGTCTTTCTGCCCCCGACGTCCGGTGGTTTCTCGCTGCAGGCGTTGCCGACACCCGCTGAGCTTCTCTGCAGCCAGGTGGACGACGTGGAACGGGTCCATGACTTTGCGCGCCGCAGGGAGAGAGTGGTCGACGGCGGTGGCGTAGCCGGTGAACCCGTCCATCGTCACGACCTGCACCCCGGCCCGGAAGTCCGGGTCCCGCTCACCCAGCCAGGTTTTCAGGACGTCTGCGGACCGCCCCGGGCGCATGTCGATCAGACGTGCCGGGCCTGCCCCGTCGGTCAGCGGGGTCAGGTCCACCAGCACGGTGACCATCGAAGACGGCTCGCCGGGTCGGCGGGTGTGTTTCCAGACGTGCTCATCGACGCCGAGGACCCGGACCCCAGCCAGGTGGGAGGGGTCAGCGTAGACCATGCTCCGGGCCGCGGTGACGGCGACGGTATTGACCAACTCCCAGCCGATTCCGAGAGCCTTCGCCGTGGCGGCCACGCTCATACGGTCGATGGCGAGGCGTTGGAGGATCCAGCGGGTCACCCGGTGGGTGAGTTTCGCCCCGTCGTCAGCGCAGGCCAGTGAGGTCTGGAAGATCTTCCTGCTGCAGGTGGGGTTGGTGCATGTGAAGCGGGGTACCCGGACGTTCAGGCGGGTGGGGAACCCCACGACCGGTAGGTCGACGAGTCGACGTCGGATGTGGTCCCGCTTCACCCCAGGCATCGCGCAGTCCGGGCAGGTGTCGGCTACGTCCACCGGCTCGGCGTTGATGATGGTGAGGGTGCCGGCGTCGGCGGCATCGGTGATCGTCAGACCGAGTTCTGCGGTGCGGCAGATGGTGTCGGCGACGAGGTTGCCAGTAGGGTGCACGGTAGGGTCCTGGTTCGGTCAGATGGAAGCTTCGCAACTCTCATCTTGTACCGGCCAGGGCCTCTGTATGTTGTACCACCCCGCGTCCCGCCCTTCAGCTATCTACGCACTCCGAACCGCGAAGAGCCTCGAATGGTCTCGAAGAGTAGCTGTCGGGCTTGTCATTTCCATCGTAATGTCCTCCACGTGGTGTCACCTTGTTTCTGCCCGCGTCTTAAGTAGTAGACTTTGCCTGGTCAGTATAGTCGTTTCCTCCGGCGTTCGGGGAAATAGATCTAAATGAAGACTTTTCTGTGGTCTTAAATCCAGGGTCGATGTTGCCGTCGGGAGCCCACAAATCGGCAAGTCCGTTAGCTATCAATCCGTATGCATGTCCTACTGCTACCTTCTGGCGATACCAACCATCTTCTTGCTGTATTGGGTCACCTGCCGGGTATCCCCATGGTCCCCTTTCGTATCCTGTGTATCTCCATTGAAAAAGAATGTCTCCTGAGGTAGGGTGTGCGCCGGTGGTGGGGTGCCAGTAGATGAACCCGTTGACGAACTCGTTACGCCGCCCGACCCCGTCGGGGACTCCGAGCTCATCGGACTTGGGCCAGGTGAGGAAGCTGGTGGGCCCGCCGATGGCGTCGTACTTCTCGCGGATTGCTCCGCAGACCTTGGAGGGGCTGGGCCAGTAGGTGGTGCAGTTGACCGGCGCTGCTGCTAGCGCTCGCGCCAGTGGGTTGGCCGTACGGTCTTGTTGGGCCTGCTGTTCGGCGGCCGAGTCTTCGGGCTCGGTGGTGGTGTTGGGCTGGGCTGCCCGGGGTGGGGGTCAGTGTTGATCCCAGCCCTAAGGCCGGAGCAATCGCGAGCAGCGGTCTGAGTGCTTTGTGTCGCATTGATTCCTCTTGGTGGTGAGTGCATCTGGTGGTGAGTGCATGGGGAGAATCGTCAGGTGTGCCAAACATTACGTCAGAGGACCTTCTTGAAGGGCTGCGCTTGCGCTGGACACTATTGTTGAGTGAAGCATGGCTTTGCTGAGCTGACAAGAGTGGGGTGATGCGCCCAGTTCGGCAACGCCGTCCCGCATGAGATGTGCGGTCCGGTCACGGTGGCGTAGATTGCCGATCACTTGGATCGGGCCCCTCTCCTGCCCACGACGATCGTCTAAAGCAAGTGGGTTTCGGCGGATGCCAGGGTCACCCGCGACGGTTCAGAGTTCGATGTCGCAGTTGTCGACGGTCTGTGCGTCATTGTCGCCAGCCGAGTAGCCGATCACGGATGCGGGGGCCGCCCATGTGCTGTTGTGTGCTTCGCCTGTGGCGGAGAAGAGCCCGTCATCGTTCATGAGTCACGCGTCCGAGTGTGATTCCGTCTTCCCGTCCGGGCGCATGGGAGCGGCGCCGATCCACCTGTTCTTGCCATCGACGAAGACCTGGCTGTTGGTGGGGGCGAGGCTGGTGTCGGTGAGGATGCCGCTGATCACTGTGACGTCCAGTGGTTGGCATCGGGGTCGGTGGTAGTTGAGGATTTCGCCGTGTCTGGGGTGGTCATGGTCGCTCCTTCTTGAGTGTCAGTACCGCCACGCTCGACCGGGGTGGACGGTGCAGGGTCGTCACTGTCGCTGAGCGGCGATGCGCGGGGTCGGGACCGCGTGTCTGAAGCTAGGGCGCTCCGGCCGCTGGTGCTTCTGCCGGGTAGTCCCTTGCGACTTCTTCCACAGCAGGTTCGACATTCCGAGCATGGATACCGCAGTGAGGGCACGCGCTGAGTTGTTGCTGTGGCAGACCAGGCCGACACCTTTGTGGGCGTTCTTCCCTCCGGTCTGCACGATCTGGATTTGAACGTTCTCGCTGCTGCGCCGGGGGCAGATCACTGGTGTCCTTTCGTAAGTGTCCAGGCACGTCGTGATCCAGGCGGTCGTCCGCTCGGGGGTTCGTCTCTGTCCTTTCCGTGGACGGTGTCATCGTGCCCACGGCCCGGACGGGGAGTGTCTGACGGGGGTGCCCGCTGTGCGATTTCGGGTGTCCGGGGACTCTGCCCGGGCACATCGGAACAGCGCTGCCGGCGACGCTGATGAAAACGATTACCTTTGCCTAAAATGCCCGTTGACCTGTGGAGATATGTCGCCTACTCTGGGCGATGAGCTGTTAATGAAAATGAGAGGTGCCCACATGGGTCACGGTAGTCAGGATCACTCGCGCGGTAGTGGCCACGTCGACAGTCACAGTCACGACCACAGTCACGACCACGGTCACGACCATTCCCGCGTGCGGGGAAAAAGACTGTGGGTCGTCATCACCATGACCACCGTCATCTTCCTCGCGGAAGTGGTCGGCGGGATCGTGTCCGGGTCACTGGCGCTGCTCGCAGATGCGGGGCACATGCTCTCGGATGCCGGGGGGCTCATCGTGGCGGCTTTCGCGATGATCATCGGATCCCGTCCGGCTACCCGACGCTCCACCTGGGGCTTCCGCAGGGCGGAAGTCCTGGCGGCCGCCGTCAACGCGGGTGCGGTGTGTGTGATTGCGGTGTGGATCGCGGTCTCGGCCTTCCGGCGGATGGGGGAGGGGGTCGAGGTGGAGACCGGGATGATGCTCGTCGTTGCGGTGGTCGGCCTGGTGGCGAACGTGATCTCCGCACTGATCCTCAACGGCGGTCAGGGTGAGTCGTTGAACATGCGCGGGGCCTACCTCCATGTCCTCGCGGACCTGCTCGGCTCTGTGGCTGTCATCGTCGCGGCGCTGGTCATCGCCGTCACAGGTTGGACGTGGGTGGATCCCGCGGCGTCCTTGTTGATCGCCCTGCTGATCCTGCCCCGTTCCTGGGCACTGTTGAGAACGGCCGGCCGGGTCCTGATGGAGCAGGTCCCGGTGTCCGTGGACGCCACGGGTCTCTACGATGAGGTGCTCGACCTGCCGGGCGTCCGCCACCTCCATGACCTCCACATCTGGAGTGTCGACGGGGAGACGGCGGTCGCCTCGGTCCACGTGGTCACCGATGAGCCCGCTGACGAGGAGGACCGGTGCGGAATCCTTGACCGGGTCCAGGAGGCTTTCCGTGACCACGGCATCTCCCACACGACCGTCCAGGTGGAGGAGAGGGGCCACGAGGGGCATGAGGACGCCGTGTGCGGATGACCCGGGGGTAGGTGCCATCACCCCTGAAGTCCCACAGAATGGGCGTCCTGCCCGGCCGGTGTCCCACACAGGGAACCGGTCGTACTAAGCTGACCGTAGTCGTGCGCCACCGTCACCGGGTTCGCCACCGGGGGTCGCAGAAGGCGCGGGCCCTGCCCTCTGACGCGGTCGTGCCGGGGGAGTCAGGAACAACATATTTTTCAGGAGACCCTGTGAGCCAGAATTCCCGTCCCGTCGTTCTCATCGCCGACAAGCTCGCCCAGTCCACCGTGGACGCACTGGGTGACTCCGTGGAAGTGCGGTGGGTCGACGGTCCGAACCGTCCGGAACTGCTGGAGGCCGTCAAAGACGCTGACGCCCTGCTCGTACGCTCAGCCACCACCGTGGACGCCGAGGTTCTCTCCGCGGCACCGAAACTGCAGATCATCGGCCGCGCCGGCGTCGGTCTGGACAATGTCGACATCGAGGCCGCCACCGCCCGCGGCGTCATGGTCGCCAACGCCCCGACCTCGAACATCCACTCCGCCTGCGAACACGCCATCGCCCTGCTCCTGTCCACGGCGCGCCAGATTCCCGCCGCGGACAAGACCCTGCGTGACGGCGAATGGAAGCGGT
Source organism: Corynebacterium provencense (assembly GCA_900049755.1). Classification (GTDB taxonomy): domain Bacteria; phylum Actinomycetota; class Actinomycetes; order Mycobacteriales; family Mycobacteriaceae; genus Corynebacterium; species Corynebacterium neomassiliense. The sequence goes on along the minus strand of LT160592.1, from coordinate 215,028 downwards.
CCTCCTTCAAGGGGGTCGAGGTCTTCGGAAAGACCGTCGGAATCGTCGGCTTCGGGCACATCGGCCAGCTGTTCGCACAACGTCTGGCGGCCTTCGAGACCGAGATCATCGCCTACGACCCGTACGCAAACCCCGCCCGCGCCGCACAGCTCGGGGTGGAGCTGGTTGATCTGGCGGAACTGATGGCCAGGGCAGATTTCGTCACCATCCACCTGCCGAAGACCAAGGAAACGGCGGGAATGTTCAACGCCGAGCTCCTCGCAGGCGCCAAAAAGGGTCAGATCATCATCAACGCCGCCCGCGGTGGCCTGGTCGACGAGCAGGCTCTCGCGGACGCGATCAAGGAAGGTCGGATCCGGGGTGCCGGATTCGACGTCTACTCGAAGGAGCCCTGCACCGACTCGCCGCTGTTCGAGCTTCCCCAGGTCGTCGTGACCCCGCACCTCGGCGCGTCCACCGTGGAGGCCCAGGACCGGGCGGGAACTGATGTCGCGGCGTCCGTGCTCAAAGCTCTCGCCGGTGATTTCGTCCCGGACGCCGTCAACGTCACCGGTGGCAGAGTCTCCGAGGAAGTCGCACTGTGGCTCAACCTCGCCACCAAGCTGGGCAAGGTTGCCTCGGCCCTGCTGGCGGCGCCGGTGTCGGCCGTGTCCGTGGAGGCCCGCGGTGAGCTGTCGACCGAATCGGTCGACGCACTCGGCCTGGCAGCTCTCCGCGGTGTCTTCGCCGGTGTCGTGGACGAGCAGGTCACCTTCGTCAACACGCCGCAGATCGCCGAAGAGCGGGGAGTGGAGCTGACTGTCACCACCGCCGACGAATCCGTCACCCACCGCTCCGTACTGGAGGTGAAGGCCGTCGCCGGTGACGGGACCGCGGTATCCGTCATCGGTGCGCTCACCGGCCTCGACCACGTGGAGAAGATCGTCCGGATCAACGACCGTGGCCTTGACCTGCGGGCCGAAGGCCTCAACCTGTTCCTGACCTACACCGACCAGCCCGGTGCCCTCGGCAAGGTCGGCACCTTCCTGGGTCGCGAAGGCATCAACATCAACGCGGCGGCCCTGTCCCAGGACCTCACCGAGGGTTCCGCGACCCTGGTGCTGCGCGTGGAGAAGGAGATCCCGGCCCCGCTCATCGACCAGATCGGGGAAGCGCTGTCCGCGTCCCGCGCCGTCCAGCTGGACCTCGGGTAGGCACCCGCCCGAGTCAGGGAGTCCGGGGCAGTCCACCAGCTGGACAGGGAACTGCCCCCCCCGGACTCCGGACACTGTCGTACCGACCCGGAAGCCACCGCCGTGGAGGCGGTGGCTTCCGGGTTTTCTGCGTGTGACCCTGGGGCAGTGCCGCGGCGGGAAAGACCGGACTTGTACATAACGAGCTTATATAATACCGTTATGCGACATGGCTCTTTCCGAATCCGGTACCTCCTCTGACGTCTCTGACGTCCCCCGCAGTTCCGACTGTTCCGACCTCCGGGACATCGCCCAGGAGATCCGCGACTCCCTGCGGGTGGCCATCCAGATGGTCCGTGTCCTCGAGTACCCCGGGGAGCTCTCCACCGCCCAGGTCAGTGTGCTCAACACGCTGGCCGAAGGTCCGGCCAGGATCGGCGACCTCGCCAGGCTCAGCGGAGTCACCCAGCCGGGGATGAGCCAGCTCGTCTCCCGACTGGGTGCTGCGGGGCTGGTCAGGCGCCGCACCTCGGCAGGTGACGCCCGCGTGACTCTCGTCGACATGACGGAAGCGGGACGTGAGGCGCTCGCCGAAGCGAACAGACAGCGTAACGGCGTCCTGTCCTTCTATCTGGACCGTCTGGACGCCACTGACCGGGAGAAGGTCCGCGCAGGTCTGGGACCTTTGTCACGGCTCGCCGCCGAGATCGTCAGACAGGAGAGGCAGGGTGCCGGTTCCGACGCCCGCCGGGAACGCTGGGACGCCGGAATGGCAGAAGCAACCACAGCAGCAGACACAGAAGCAGGGAGATGACCGGGTGAAAACGACCTCGACAGATGACAGCAGTGCCGGTGGCGTCACCCCCGTGGCACCTGACGCCGCGACACTGGAGTCCGAGAAGGAGTCGATGCTCCGCCAACCTGTTGCGGTGTGGGCGACTGCCCTGGCCTGCGTCTTCGCCTTCATGGGTATCGGACTGGTCGACCCCATCCTGCCGGCGATTGCCGAGAATCTGGATGCCGGCCCGTCCCAGGTCTCACTGCTGTTCACCAGCTACTTCGCGGTCACGGCCGTGATGATGCTGGTCACCGGGGCGGTGTCGAGCCGGGTGGGAGGAAAGCGAACGCTTCTGACCGGGTTGACGCTCATCGTGATCTTCGCCGCCCTCGCCGGAACCTCCGGAAGTGTCGGAGAACTCGTCGCCTTCCGTGCCGGGTGGGGTCTGGGCAACGCCCTGTTCGTGGCGACCGCCCTGGCGGTCATCGTCGCCGTCGCCTCCGGGGGTCGTGCCGTCGCGATCATCCTCTACGAGGCGGCACTCGGGCTGGGCATGGCCTGCGGCCCGCTGGTGGGTGCCGTCCTGGGGGACCTGAACTGGCGCGGCCCCTTCTTCGGCACTGCCGTCCTCATGCTCATCGCACTGCTGGTGCTGGTGGTCAAACTTCCCTCCACACCGGTGACCGGGGAGAGGACCAGTTTCGCTGCTCCGCTGCGGGCACTGCGGCACGGCGGTCTTTTCGGGGTGTCATTCTCCGCTCTGTTCTACAACTTCGGATTTTTCACTGTGCTGGCCTACACCCCGTTCCTCCTGGACTCGGGGGAGTACGGGATCGGCCTCGTGTTCTTCGGCTGGGGTTCCGCTCTTGCGGTCTTCTCGGTCTTCATCGCCCCGGTGTTCCAGAACCGTGTCGGAGCCGCGAACACCACGATGCTCACCCTCTGTGGTCTGGTCGCCGTGTACGTCCTGCTCGGTGTCTTCCACGGCACACCGTGGGTGGTCACCGTGCTGGTTGTCGTCTCCGGTGCCCTGCTGGGTGTCAACAACACCATGTACACGGAGATGGCGATGAGCGTGTCCGACAACCCCCAGCCTGTCGCTTCGGCCGCGTACAACTTCGTGCGGTGGATGGGAGGCGTCATCGCCCCGTTCGCGTCGACGGAACTGGCGGAGAAGTTCGATCCCTCCGTCCCGTATTTCACGGCCGCGGCCGCCGCGGTGGTCGCGGTCACGGTGATGCTGTTCACACGCAGTGCGGTGGAGGTGCACGGCCCGCACGCCTTCTGACCTGGCCTGTCGCCGACCCGGAGGCGACATCGGGCCGGCCGCCTAACCGCCGAACAGTGCGGTGCCCCAGTTCGCGGAGGATCCTTCAGCCAGCCCGGGCGGACAGGCGAACACCGCCTTGGACTCGTATCTGACGTACTCGTTCATCTTGTCCTCGTGCGCCAGCTTCATCTGGACCGGTGTGAAGTTCACCGACGGTGCGGCGACGTAGGCGATGAAGAACAGCCCGCCTGACAGGTGCCCCATCGAGTCGGAGCCTTCGATGAAGTTGTAGGCGCGTCGCAGCATCCGCTGCCCGTTGTTCTGGTCAGGGTGCGCCAGATAGACATGGGAGTCCCGGGGAATCGCAGGCCCGCCGGTACCAAGGTAGAGGTCGAAGGGCAGGTCGTCGAACTCGTCGTGGGCGCCGATGGGGGCTCCCGAGCCCTTGTACCTGGCGAAGGTGTGCTGCTGGTCGTCGAGGATCTGACGGTCCCAGACTTCCAGAAGCATCCGTATCCTGCGTACGCACATGTAGGTGCCGCCGGTCATCCACCCGCCCGGTCCGGCACTGTCGGGCCGGTCCGCGGAGACCCACACCATGTTGTTGATGTCATCGGTCTCGTCGGCGGTGATATTGCGGGTGCCGTCCTTGAACCCGAAGAGGTTGCGCGGGGTGTCACCCTCCTTCGTGGTCCTTGACGCGGCCCCGTACCCCAGCTGCGACCACCTGACTTCGACCACCCCGGAGCCGGCGCGGGTGAGGTTGCGTACCGCGTGGACGGCCACCTGGGGATCGTCGGAGCATGCCTGGATGACGATGTCCCCGTCGCACAGGTCCGGCACCAGCTGGTCTCCGGGGAATTTCGGCAGCGGTTCGAGTTCCGCAGGTCGGCGGTCCTGCAGGCCGAAACGTCCGTCGAACAGGGAGGGGCCGTAGCCGACGGTGACTGTCAGGCGTCCTGCGGACAGGTCGACCGCTTCGCCGGTGTCCTCCGGGACGAGGTTGAGGGTGCCGTCGGGATCGGTGTTGGCGTCCGCGTCCGTCCCCGTCAGGGCACCTCCGTCGGTGGTCTGTTCGCCCCGGGTCATCCGTTCGGCCATGGTTGTCCAGGTCGCGAGCATGTCCCGAAGCTCGTCACGGTCGTCGGTGAGGACGTTGAAGGCGACGATGTGCAGGTGCTCCTGCTGGGCGGTGGTGACGCCTGCCTGGTGGTCGCCCCGGAACGGGACGGTCTGTCCGGCGTTCCGGTCGTCTTCTCCTGAAGAGCAGGACGCCAGGGACGCCGCTCCGGCGGTGCCTGCTGCGGCGGCGCCGAGCCCTGTGAGGCCCAGGCCGGTGAGGAATCCGCGTCGGGAGACTGACCCGCGGGGCATTTTACTTCGCCTCCGCTCCGGTGATGACGCCGGTGACCTTGGCGACCTGTTCGTTGAGCTGGTCAAGGGCGGTGGAGAGTTTCCTGCGGTCATCTTCCCTGACCTTGTCGTAGGAGATGAAGCCGTCGCCCTGACGGAAACCGTCGAGCAGTTTCTGGACGTTGTCGAACTTGGCGTTGATGTCGGCGAGCAGGTTGGGGTCCTTCTCGTCGATGGTCTCCTCGAGGGCGGCGACGGCGGCCTTGGAGCCGTCGAGGTTGGCCTGGAAGTCCCACAGGTCGGTGTGGGAGAACGTGTCCTCTTCACCGGTGATCTTCGAGGTGGAGATCTCGTCGAGGAGGCCGTGGGCACCGTTGGCGATGGCGTCGGGTGCGACGGTGAAGTCGGTGGCGTCGACCCCGTCCGCCAGTTCGGCGACATCCTTGACCAGCTGGTCGGCGTCAGCCTTCGTCTCGTCGTTGATCCGGCCGTCCACCCACAGGGCCTTCTCGATCTTGTGGAACCCGGTCCATTTCTGGCCGTCCTCGAGGTCTGCCTCGCGCAGGTCGATCCGCGGGTCGAGGTCATCGGGGAAGGCTTCGGCGATCGGCTCGATGCGCTCGTAGTACGTCCTCGTCGGGGCGAACAGTGATTTGGCGGTGTCGACGTCGCCGGCGCGGACGGCGTCGGCGAAGGTGTCGACGGACTCCCGCAGGGCGGTTGTCTGCGAGCGTACGTAGCGCAGGTAGCCGTCGACGGCTGCGCTGAGTTTGTCGTCCCCCTCGGCGAGGTCGACGGCGTCTCCGGTGACGGTGAGATCATGGCTGATACCGTCGCCGACCATGCCGGGCTTGCAGGTCACCTTGTATGTTCCGGCCTCGGGGATGGACACCAGCAGCTTGCGTGTCGCCCCGGGGCCGATGTTCTCGACCTCGCCGACGACGCGGTCACCGGAGGTGTAGACGTAGAACTCGGTGATCTTCCTGCCGTTGTTGGTGACCTCGAAACTGTTGTTTCCGGTGGTCGCGTCGTAGGAGTCGACGTCGCAGGAGTCGTCGGTGGCGGTGACGGTGAACGCCGGGGCGTCATCGTCCTTCTCCGTGCAGGAGGCCACGGCCAGGGGGAGGGCCAGCACGACCGGGGTGACCACGGCTGCGCGGGTGACACGGGAGAACATCATTTCTTGTCCTTTACGGGGCGGAAGTAGGTGGGAACGGTGATGAGGAGGAACAGTGCCCATGCGGTGAACGCGAGCACGGTCGGCGCTGCGACGATGTTGAACATTCCCTCGAGAAGGGTGGCGTACCAGGTACCGGGCACGAGGACGCCGGAGATGTCGAAGGCGTAGTCGGTCAGTCCGGGAAGCACATTGGCCTCCTGGAGGTCGGTGATCCCGTAGCGGAGGATGCCTGCGGCCACGAGGATGAGGAGGGCCCCGGTGACCCGGAAGAAGATCCTCAGGTTGACGTTGACTGCTCCGATGTACACGGCCACACCGATGGCGACGGATGCCGCGACCCCGGTGACGAGCCCTGCGAAGGGGACGCCGAGGGCACGGCTGAAGGAGTCGAAGACCAGGAGGGCTGTTTCGATGCCTTCCCTGGCGACGGCGATGAAGGCCACCGTCGCGACTGCGAGGGGGCCTGTGGACACGGCGTGCCCCATCTTTCCCTCGAGTTCGGCGGTCATGTTCCTGTCGGCGCCCTTCATCCAGAGCAGCATCCACACGACCAGCGCCACGGTGACCAGTGAGGCGATACCTCCGATGAGTTCCTGACCGGTGGTGGTGAGTGTTCTGGTGCCGAAGTGGATGACGAGGAAGACTCCCACGGTGACCAGGAGTGCGGCGAGGACACCTCCCCAGAGCCAGGGGTAGGAACGACGTTGGTCCGTCTTCCGGAGGTATGCGGCGAGGATGATGACCACCATGGTGGCCTCGAGTCCCTCGCGGAGCCCGATGAGGGCGTTGGTGTAGAACACGGACGCTGCTTTCTGACACGGTGTGCTGACTGTTGACCGGTCGGGCGCGGCCGGTGCCCGGCCACTTACCAGAGGTGAGCCTCACCGAAGTGTCCGGGGAGAATGGATGTTAGTCCCCGACGGTGCCGGACCACACAAGATCGACGTATGTGTATACCCCTTCATGCACCCCCGGGGTAGGTCTGCGGGGGTGGATGATGTCCGCAGGGCGAGAGCCGGGCGCATGGTAGTCTGACTGGAGATTTCCAACTATGTGAGACGCGATAACGCGAAAGGGTCCACAGAATGAAACTTGCGGTTATTGCCGGAGACGGTATCGGAACCGAGGTCACCGCCGAAGCACTGAAAGTCCTGCGCTCGGTGACATCGGCGACCGGCGGCGGGGCCGTCGACACCACCGACTACGACCTCGGGGCACGGCGCTACCTGCGCAACGGGGAGCTCCTCACCGACGCTGACCTCGAGTCCCTGCGCGACCATGACGCGATCCTCCTCGGCGCCGTCGGCGATCCCAGGTCGGTCCCCGCCGGCGTTCTCGAACGGGGTCTGCTGCTGCCGCTGCGGTTCCGGCTGGGCCACGCCGTGAACCTGCGCCCGGCGAAACTCTTCCCCGGGGCGTCCTCACCTCTGGCGGAACCCGGGGACATCGACTTCGTGGTGGTCCGTGAAGGGACGGAGGGGCTCTACTGCGGTAACGGCGGTACCCTGCGCGAGGGGACCGACCACGAAGTCGCCAGTGAGGTCAGTCAGAACACGTGGTACGGGGTCGAACGGGTCGTCCGGGACGCCTTCTCCCGGGCACGGGCACGGTCCCGCAGACTGACCCTCGTCCACAAGACCAATGTGCTGGTCAACGCCGGCGGCCTGTGGTCACGGGCCGTGGAGACCGTCGGAGGTGAATACCCGGACGTGGAGGTCGACTACTGCCACATCGACGCGGCGACCATCTACATGGTCACGGATCCGGGCCGTTTCGACGTGATCGTCACCGACAACCTGTTCGGCGACATCCTCACCGACCTGGCCGGGGCCGTCACCGGCGGAATCGGTCTGGCGGCGTCCGGCAACATCGACCCGTCCCGGAAGAATCCCTCGATGTTCGAGCCGGTCCACGGCTCCGCGCCGGACATCGCCGGCAAGGGCATCGCCGACCCGTGTGCGGCGATCCTGTCCACGGCACTGCTGCTGCGGCATCTCGCGGGCAACGAGGGGGAGGACGCCACCCTGCGTAACCTTCAGGCCGAGAAGATCGAGGCTGCAGTGCTCGCTGAAGTTGCGGGACGGGACGGATCCCAGATCCGTACTGCCGAGGTCGGTGACCGGATCGCCGCTGCGGTGGGAGTGTAGGCGTCGGTGGTCGCCGGATCATTAGAAAAAAACGGTGGGGCCCCGTGCTCTTATAGTCAGCTTGATGTGGAAAAGAGGCAGCCGTCGGGGACCCCCAAGGCGGGCGGCGCGCGGGGCTGCCAGTGACGCCCGCCGCGCCGTGAACCGGTTGGCGGTGCGGGACTGTGGGGCCCGGCCGGCTGGTCCGGCCGGCTGGCCCGGTCGGCTGGCGGAGTCAAACATATGTTTGACTCCGTGGATTGGTTCGGGTAGTATTGCTAACGTACATACCAGGAAGTTGGGGAGTCGGCAGGGGGCCGGCAGAGATTGGACGGGGGGCGAAGATGGATGCTCTGTATCCGGAATCCGTTGTGGGGGTGGAGAATCCGGCCCGGCAGCTCGTGACTGACCTGAACAGGCGGGAGCTTTCACTCGTGTCCTGGTTGGTGACGGTGGTGCCGGAGCTGCGGGCCTCGAGTGTGCTGGCGGCACGTGGACGGTCCCGGTCGGAGGCCTACCGTTACGTCCACGGGGCGGGAATCGCCGAACGTATGCCGGCACTGTTTGAACTTCTGTTCGATGATGGAAGAATCACTGTGGATCACCTGGACACGGTGTGGCTGAGAATCAACAGGCACCTGGTGGGGCTCAAGACCCGTGTGGCCGAATCGGTCCGCCCGTTGATTGACGCGGCAGTCTCTGAGGCTCTTTCGGACTGGATCAGAGAGGGCGGACCCGCCACTCTGGAGGCATTCTCCCAGGTGACGGATGAGACTCTGGCGGCAGTCGCAGGGAACATCGTGTCCGCCACGGAACAGCGTGAACAGGACACACAACGGCTGTACCGGCGGGAGAACCGGTTGATCCTCGACTGCGGATCTGCCGTGACGGCAGACGCCGTCTGGTCCACGGTGGGGGACCGTGCCCTGGACCTGCTGAGGGAAGCCCGTCGGGCGGAACACGACGGCACGGAGGAGGCCCTGTGCTCCGATGAGAATGCCGCGTTCTCCGGACTCCCCTCGATGGCCCAGTGCAGGGCGAGGGTCCTGCTCGACCTTCTGGGTGACACTCCGGCCACCATGAAGATCACGGTGAACCTCTACCGCCCGACACTCGACGGCAGACACGGTGTCGGAGGTGCGTTCATTCCCGGAGTCGGATATGTCTCCGACCTCACAGCCAGCGCACTTGAAGGTGTGGCGACCCTGGTTCGCGAACTCCCGTCCCGGAAGGAGATCAATCACCGGCAGGCGCGTGGGTACACCTTCACCACGCTCCAGAAAGCGACAGTGCAGGGCAGGGACGGACACTGCAGGTTCCCCCACTGCGCCGTGCCGGCCGGCAGATGCGAACACGACCACATCATCAGCTCCCCGCACACCACCCCGGAATCTGACGGTCCGACCTCCGTCTCAAACTGCATGCTGTTGTGCCGCACCCACCACGCCCTGAAAACCGCAGGACTGTGGTCAGCGTCAACTCCGGACGACGGAGTGACGGTGGACTGGACAGGACCCGACGGCTACACCGACTCCACCGAAGCCGACGGGCCCCTGGCGCCCCTGCGTTCCAGTTAGCCGGTCCTCGCACCCCGGTGGTCATCCGACCCACCGGGACGCCGGCACGCCCGGAAACAGGGCGACAGCATCACGCGATACGGGCCGCGGCCTCCGTGCCCTGACGGATCGCACGTTTGGCGTCCAACTCTGCGGCAAGGTCCGCGCCACCGACGATGTCGAAGGTGACTCCCGCGGCAGCCAGCGGCTCCGCCAGATCATTGACGGACTCCTGTCCGGTGCACAGGACGATGTTGTCGACGGCGAGGACACGACGACCCGTGAGCACCTTCGACACCACCCTTCCTTTCCTGTCCTTCTTCTCCTCGTAAAAGGCCAGGTGCAGTCCGTCGTCGTCGATCCTCTCGTAGGTCGCCCCGCTGATCTGCTCGACCTTCTTCGCCTTCACCGCGGCGCGGTGGACCCAGCCGGTGGTCTTCCCCAGCGTCCTTCCCTGACGGGTCGGCTTACGCTGCACCATGTACACCTCGCGCAGGGGAGCCTCCGGCCGCGGGGTCGTCAGGAAGCCCGGGGTGTCCAGATCCTCGGTGACCCCCCACTCCTGCTCCCACTCCTTGAGGTGCAGGGAAGGGGAATCCGGGCCCGAGGGAGTGGTGAGAAACTCCGAGACATCGAAGCCGATCCCCCCGGCACCGAGCACCGCCACCCGGTGACCTATCTCCCTCTCACCACGCACAGCCTGCGCGTACGTCATCACCATCGGATGATCCGCCCCCTCGATCCGTGGGACACGCGGGGTCACCCCGGTAGCCAGGATCACATGGTCGAAGTTCTCCTCCGTCAACTCCTGGGCCGAAACCCTCGTGCCCAGCCTCACATCCACCCCGAGTACCGCCAACCGGGTACGGAAATACCGGATGGACTCGTGGAACTCCTCCTTCCCCGGAATACGGGCAGCAATAGCGAACTGCCCGCCCACATGGTCCCGTGCCTCGAAAAGCGTGACCCGGTGCCCTTTCTCCGCCGCGGACACCGCCGCAGACAGACCCGCAGGCCCGGCACCGACCACCGCGATCCTCTTCGCGGAACGGGTCGGGGAGAGCACAAGAGTCGTCTCCCGCCCCGCCCGCGGATTGACCAGACAGGAAACTCTCTTACCGACGAAGATGTGGTCGAGGCAGGCCTGGTTGCAGCCGATACACGTGTTGATCTCCCCAGGACGTCCCTGTGCCGCTTTCTCCATGAAACGAGGGTCGGCGAGGAACGGGCGTGCCATGGAGACCGCGTCCACCCGGTGGTCGGTGAGGACCTGCTCGGCAACCTCAGGCGTGTTGATCCGGTTCGACGCGATGAGCGGGATCGAAACCTCGTCACGCAGTCTCTCCGTGAATTTCACGAAAGCGGCGCGCGGAACCGAAGTGACAATCGTCGGGACCTTCGCCTCATGCCAGCCGATGTCGGTGTTCACGGCGTCCACCCCGTGTCTCTCGGCACGCCGGGCGAGCAGTGCAATCTCCTCGAACGTCTGGCCACCGTCCACGAAATCGGCGACGGACTGGCGCAGGATCACCGGAAACTCACGGGGAACCTGCCGGCGGATCTCATCGATGACCTCGATGAGGAAGCGCTGCCGGTTGACGGTGGACCCGCCCCAGCGGTCGGTCCGGTCGTTGGTGTGGGGGCAGAGGAACTGGTTGACCAGGTAACCCTCGCCCCCCATGATCTCCACGGCGTCATACCCCGCCAGGCGGGCCAGGCGGGCGGCGCGACCGAAGGAACGGATCGTACGGCGGATCATCCCCTCCGTCATCCGGATGTGCCTGAACGGGTGGATCGGCGAAGGCTCGGACCCGGGAGCGGCCTTGAAAGGTGTCACCCCGTAGCGCCCGGCGTGGAGGATCTGCATGGCTATCAGCCCGCCCGCCCCGTGGACGGCGTCGGTGACCCGGCGGTGGTGACGGACCGCCAACGGCGTGGCCATCCGCGCTCCCATCGCCATGAGGTCCCCGGAGCGGATCGGTGCGATTCCCCCGGTGATGATCAGACCGACCCCGCCCCGGGCACGTTCGGCATAGAACTCGCCGAGCTCGTCAGCGTGTCGGATCCGGTCCTCCAGTCCGGTGTGCATGGAACCCATGACAGACCGGTTCGGAAGAGTGATGCCGCCGATGTCCAGCGGGCGGAACAGATTCGGGTAAAGGGAGCTCATGTCGGACTCTTCTCAGGGGTCGTTGCAGGGGCTGGTTCAGGAGAAAGTGCAGTCAGCACCTCGTTGCACCAGTCGACGAACGCCTCCTCCAGGCGGATGCCGCCGCGGAGAACGAGGTACTGGTGCAGGCGCCGGCCGGTCGGGATCTGCGCCGGGGCCAGGGTCTGCCCCGTGGGGACCACTGCATCGGGAAACTGGGTCCGTGCGTAGTGGTGGTACAGGGCGAGGCGTCCGGAATGGACTTCGAGGTGGTGTCTCACGTCGTCGAGGACACGTGCCATGTCTCCGTGCCCGGCACCGCGGAGTTTCACGCCGAGTTCGTCACGCAGCGTGGTGACCGTGGTCGGCTGGTCGATCCAGGACGCCAGGGCGTCCTCGCCGGCGGGGGAGAGTGTGTAGATCTTCTTGTCCGGACGTCCCTCCTGGACGACGTCGCGGCAGGTGATCAGGCCGTCGGCGTGCAGGCGGGACAGGGTGCGGTAGATCTGCTGTCGGGTCGCCGGCCAGAAGTGGCCGAGTGACGTGGCGAACTGCCGTCCCAGCTCGTAACCGGTGCCGGGTCGTTCAGCCAGTGAGATCATGATCGCGTGGTCCAACGCCATACCTGGACTGTAACCCACATCACAGGGCCATGTGCAACAAGTTGCATATCCCCGACCCGGGGGTGAAAACCGGACAGAGGGGGAGACATGCGCCGGTAGTGTGGGCTCCATGAGTGTGGAACTCGACGAAGTCCGCCGTTTCCTCGCCGGTCAGGAACCGTTCACCCACCTGCCGGACGCCGAACTGCGCTCCCTCCCGTCTTCCATGACGATGACCTACGTCCGCCGCGGGCAGACCGTCATCACCTCGGGAGAGGACAATGACCACCTCTACATCGTCAGGTCCGGGGCGGTGGACGTCATGGACGACAGCGGGGTGCTGCTCGACCGACGCGGCACAGGTGACTCCTTCGGGTATTCGACGATGCTGCCCGGCCGCGGCGAACATGGCGGCAACAGTGCCGGTAGTGCCGGTAGTGCCGGCAGCGGCCCGGGCACCGCCGTCGACGACCACGGGCCGTCCCGCTACACGATGGTCGCGGTCGAGGACAGTCTCCTGCTGGTCCTGCCCGGCGAAGCGCTCGTCGATCTTGTCGGCAGGCATCCGGACATCGCCCGCTACTACTCAGGCCTTTCGGTGCGTATCCGCGCGGATTCGGAACGGTTGAGAAGCAGCTCCGGTGCCGACATGCTCCGGCGTACCGTCGCGGACCTCGGCACCGGCAGCGGGGCCGGCACCGGTGCAGGAGCGAGGGACGGAGGCAGGGCACTGGTCACCGTGGACTCCGGTGTCACGGTGGCGGTCGCTGCGCAGACCATGGCACGCCACGGCGTCTCCTGCCTGCCGGTGGTGGTGGGTGACCGGCTGGTCGGCATCCTCACCGACCGGGACCTGAGAAACCGCGTCCTGGCCGAAGGTCGTGACGCGGCAACCCCGGTGAGTGAGGTCATGACCCCCGGGCCTGTCACGGTGGAACCGCACACGACGGTCTTCGAGGCGATGCTGCGGATGAGTGACCTGGACATCCACCATCTTCCCGTCACCGACCCGGAGGCCGGGGGAGCACCCGTCGGCATGCTCGCGGCCTCGGACGTCATGCGCACCCTGAGATCGGACCCGATCTACCTCGCCGCCGACCTGTCCAAGGCCACCACCGCCGCGCAGATGCGGCGGATCGTGAAGGACGCCGCACAGATGGCCGCGGGCTTCATCGAACGGGGAGCCTCGCCCGACGAGGTCAGCGGCCTGCTCACCGTCGGACTGGATTCCCTGGCCCGCCGGCTGCTGGTGCTGGCGGAGGAGGAACTCGGTCCACCGCCGGTCGCCTACGGCTTCGCCGTCGTCGGGTCACAGGGACGCCGTGCCGCCGGCTTCGCCTCGGACCAGGACAACTGCCTGGTGCTCTCCGACGACTACGACCCGGACGCCCACGGTGACTACTTCAGGTCGCTGTCGGACCGGGTGTGCGACGGACTGGCGGAAGCAGGCCAGGTCAGGTGCCCGGGGGACATGATGGCGTCGAACCCGGCGTGGCGGATGACGGCGGGCGACTGGGCCCGGACCTTCCATACCTGGACGACGGCCCCGGAGCCCGACGCGGTGCTCCACGCGCAGACCTTCTACGACATGCGCGTGGTCCACGGTTCCCGGGAACTGGTCGAGTCCGTGCACAGGTCGGCGGTCGCGTCGGCGAAAGGCTCCGGGAGACTCCACGCCCAGCTCGCAGCGCTCGCCGTGAGGAGGGAACCACCGCTCGGCGTGTTCCGTGGGCTGGTGGTCCGCCGTGGCGGCGACTACGCCAACACCCTCGACCTGAAGAAAGGGGGCATCGCCGCTGTCGTGCAGATCGCCAGGCTGTATGCGCTGGTCGCCGGGGTGACGGCGGTGGGGACCGGGCAGCGTCTGTCCGCCGCGGCCGCGGCGGGGGTCTTGTCGCAGCAGGGCGCGCGTGACCTCACCGATGCCTTCGGGGTGCTCACGGGTCTGGCGCTGCGGCACCAGGCCAGGCAGCTGCGGCTCGGAGAGCCCGCCGACTACGCCGTCAGTCCCGACTCCCTGGGACGCATCGAGCGGGAGAACCTGCGGGACGCCTTCGGCATCATCAAGTCCATCCAGTCGTCCCTGGCGACGGCGTACCCGGTCAGGAGCACCTGATGGCACTGGCGGACAGACTGCGGGTGCTGGGCAGGGGACTGGCGCGACCCCTGTCCGCCGGCCGCGGCGTCCGGGTCCCGGAGCACCCGCCCGCCCCGGACACTCCACTGGACAGGCTGCCCCTGCTCGCCGTGGACGTCGAGACGACCGGACTGCGACCGGGCAGGGACCGGCTGCTGTCGATCGGGTGGGTGCCGGTCGACGGGAGGGTGATCGACCTGTCGGGTGCACGGGAGGTGGTGCTGCATGACACGTCCGGTGCGGGGGAGTCGGTGACACTGCACGGCCTGACCGACGACGTCCTGGCCGCCGGGGTCCCGGCGGCGGAGGCGCTGGGGGAGTTTCTCGCCGCCCTGCAGGGGCGGGCCCTGCTGGCGCACTTCGCCGTGGTGGAGACCGGGTTTCTCGGGGAGGCGTGCAGGCGGGAGCTGGGAGTGCGCCTGGATGTGCCCGTGGTGGACACTCTCGAGCTGGAGCGGAGGCACATGGAACGTATGGGCACGTATCCGCGGGGGGAGGACCTCCGTCTGGCCCGGGTCCGGCAGCGATACGGTCTGCCGGCCTACCGCAGCCACAGTGCCTCCGCTGACGCGCTGGCGGCCGCCGAGCTCTTCCTCGCACTCACCGCGGGAGGTGAGGGGGCCCGGAAGTTCACCACCCTGCGCTCGACACAGGTGTGATATTTCACACATGGTGTCCCATCATGTGGGCATTTGCGCCCGTTGCGTCCCGAACCGCGCCGGGCGGTGACACCTGCTCAGGGGCACCTATGTAGTGTGTCATTACATGCGTATCTCCCGTATTGCCCACCCTGAAGGCATGGCCTTCGCAGTCCTGGAAGGGGGCCAGCCGGACGGTTCAGGAGCGACCTGCCGCGAGATCGCCGGCCACCCCTTCGGCGAGCCGGAGTTCACCGGCCGCACCTGGCCCGTCGAGGACGTCCGTCTGCTGGCCCCCATCCTCCCCTCGAAGGTCGTCGCCGTGGGGCGTAACTACGCCGACCACGTCAAAGAGGTCTTCAAGAAGTCCGCCGAGCACCTTCCCCCGACGATCTTCATCAAGCCGCCGACAGCGGTCATCGGCCCGGGCGCGCCGATCCGCATCCCGGAGTGGGCCACCCGCGTGGAATTCGAGGGAGAACTCGCCATCGTCATCGGCCGGCCCTGCAAGGACGTCGCCCGTGACGACTGGAAGTCCGTCGTCCTCGGCTTCACCATCGTCAACGACGTCTCCTCCCGCGACCTGCAGTTCGCCGACGGCCAGTGGGCCCGTGCCAAAGGCCTGGACACCTTCTGCCCGCTGGGTCCGTGGATCGAGACCGACCTGGACTTCGCCGAACTCGACAACCTGCCGATCAAGGCGCACCTCACCCACGACGGCACCACCGAAACCCGCCAGGACTCCAACTCCGACCAGATGATCAAGTCCATCCCGGAGATCATCGAATGGGTGTCCGCCGCCTTCACCCTCCTGCCCGGAGACGTCATCTGCACCGGTTCCCCGGCAGGAACCGCCGAGATGGTCCCCGGTGACTCGATCGACATCGAGATCCCCGGACTGGGGCACCTGGTCAACCCCGTCGAGCGGTACTAGACCGACCGCATCGACGCCGGGACGTTGAGCGCCCGCAACGCGGTCTGGAGCTTCGCGGTCGTCTCCGCGGTCTCCTCGGCTGCCGAGGAGGACGCCACGATCCCGCCCCCCGCCCAGGCCCTCGCCCCGGCACCGGCGACCTCGGCGCACCGGATCGAGACCATGTACTCACCGTCGCCGTCGGCCCGGCACCATCCGACAAACCCCCCGTAGAAGTCCCGCGGTTCCTCTACCTCGTCGATGATCCCCAGCGCCGCCTCTGTGGGGCAGCCCCCCACCGCCGGGGTCGGATGCAGCATCAGCGCCAGGTCCAGGGCCGAGGGGCCGTCCGACGGCACCCGCCCACGGATCCGCGTACCCAGGTGCCACATCTCGTTGGTCCGTATCAGCCCGGGGGTGTCCGGGATGTCGAGCTCGGTGCACACCGTCGACAGCACCCGGCGGTAGTGGTCGGTGACCCACCGGTGCTCGGCAAGGTTCTTGGTGGACTCCTGCAGCTGGCGTCCCGCCCCGGCGTCGGCGTTTCTGTCCCGCAACCTGGGCGCCGATCCTGCCAGGGGCAGGGCCTCGACGACCGTGCCCCGCCGGCGGACCAGGAGTTCTGGAGACGAACCGACCAGCATCGACCCCCGGTCGTCGTGGCGTCCGGTGGCCCCGAGGTCGACGGCGAAACCGTCACGCTCCGCGGACAGGTCGATCATGCGCGCGGCGATGAGCAGGGGGTCGACCTCGTCGGCGAACTGCACGTCCACGGCGCGGGCCAGTACGACCTTCTCCAGGGTGGACGCGTGGATGGTGCCTATCGCCGCAGCGACGGTGGACTGGTGCTCCTCCAGGGTGGTCAGGGGTGAGACCGAGACAACCTCGGCGCGCCGGGCCGCCGTCTGACCGCGGTAGTGGGCGGGAGGCTCCAACGGGCAGTCCGAGGTGGAGTACCGCTCCGGGACAGTCAGGGCGGCACGGTTGCCGGTGTCGAAGGGGACAGCCCCCACGAGGATCTCCGCGTCGCCGTCACGCAGCATCGTCGCGGCCTCGAACGGGTCCGGCCATGTCGACCGGGACCCGCTGGAGCGCAGACTCCCGGAATGACGCGACAGCAGGAAATCCGGTGCTGTCACAGGACGGTCGAGGTTGGTCACGCTGTCAACCGTACCCAGTGGTTACAGGGTGACAGAAATCACCCGTCGACCTCTGTGGGAGGGAACGCTCATCCACGCCCGAGGAAGGGCATGCCCGCCGCTGTGACAGTGACGTTGTCGACACTGACGCCGGCGGGCAGGTCAGCGACCGTGACGAGGAGACGGGCGGCCTCTGCGGCGTCGAAGACAGGTTCGGCACCGGTGAAAGACGACAGCAACCCCGTCCGGGCGTTCCCGATGTCCAGTTCGGTGGCGGTGACCCCGCAGTCACGGCCGTCCAGGGCGGTGGATACCGTCAGGGACGCCACCGCCGCCTTCGACGCGGCGTACGCGGCGGCATGTGCCCTGGGGACTCGGGCGGCGACCGAACCGTTGTTGATGATCCTGCCGCCGCCGTGCGACGCCATCCACGCGAACGCGGCCCGGGTGCACAGGAAAGTCCCGGTAGCGTTGGTGCGCATTGTGGTGGTGAACCCGGAGGGGTCCACCTCGTCGATCCGTCCGGTCGGACCGGGGACACCCGCATTGTTGACCAGCAGGTCCAGCCGTCCGTAGCGGTCCGTGACCTCGGAGAACGCCCGGGTCACCGACTCCTCGTCGCCCACGTCGCACACGACTGCGCTGTGAAGGCGGCCGTGACTGTCACCGTGCGTCGCCGCCGCACAGGCGGCTACGGTCGCCTCGAGAGTGGACGGTGACCGGCCGAGGGCGGCCACCGTCCACCAGCATTTTTCAAGCAGAAGACGGCATACGAGATGATCTGGTGACTGGAGTTCAGACGTGTGCTCTTCCGATCTACGCGGGGGACGCCGCTGTCCGGTCGCGGGACCAGGGTGGTGTCGGTGCTCATGCGACCGGATTCTACGGCAGTGCCCGTCCGCACCCCGTCCCTGTCCTGTCCGCACCCGTCCCTGTCCGCCCCCGGCGCCTATAATCCGCGCATGACCCAGCCGCCCGCGCCTGAGACCTCCCCCGCCCGTCTCTGCACCGCCGTCAACTGTTCGGTGGGGCGTCCGGCCGGCGACCCGGACCTGGACAGGGCAGGTGCCCTCGGCCTGGACCGCATCGAACTGTGGTGGCCGTGGACGACCCCGGAACCCCCGGACGACCGGGTCGATGACCTGCTCGCCGAACTGTCCCGACGTCGGCTCACCCTGGTCGCACTCAACTTCTGGGGCGGGGACACCTCCGTCGGCGACCGGGGCGTCCTCCACCGGCATGCCCTGACGCAACGGCACCTGGACATCCACGCAAGGGTGGCGGAGGCCACCGGCGCGGACCGGTTCAACCTCCTGGTCGGCCGGGGTGGCCGGCGTACCACCGCAGCTCAGCTCGACAGGGTCGCCGCCGTGGCGGACTCTGTCGCCTCCCGCATTCCGGGGACCGTGCTCATCGAACCGAGCCGCAGTCCGGGGCCGGGACCCGCGGACTATCCGGTGCAGACCCCGGAGGACGCCGACCGTGTCATCCGCGCGGTCTCCGGCACCGGTCTGCTCATGGACTTCTGGCATGTCCCCGAGCTGGCGGACGCCTGGCTGCGGGACCTCGCGGAGTCCGGCACTGTGCCCGTCCACGTGCAGCTGGCCGATGATCCGGGCCGTGGATCACCGGGCAGTGGCGTCCTTCCGCTGGGCCGTTGGGTGTCGGCGCTGAGGGCGGCGGGCTACACAGGCGACATCGCCGGAGAGTGGGTGTGGTGAAATAGGGGACCATGAGTGACATTCGCGTCCGTTTCTGCCCGTCACCGACCGGGACCCCGCATGTCGGCATGGTGCGCACCGCACTGTTCAACTGGGCCTACGCCCGTCACACCGGCGGCAGGCTGGTCTTCCGTATCGAAGACACCGACGCCGCCCGTGACTCCGAGGAGTCCTACCAGGCGATCGTCGACTCCCTGAACTGGCTCGGCCTCGACTGGGACGAGGGAGTGGACCCGGTAGGCGGCCCCGACGCCCCGTACCGTCAGTCCCAGCGCATGGACATCTACGCCGAGGTCCTGCAGAAGCTGAAGGACGCCGGTGAGGTCTACCCCGCCTACTCCACCGCGGAAGAGGTCGAGGAGAGGCACCGCGCCGCCGGGCGCGACCCGAAGCTCGGCTACGACAACTACGACCGTGACCTCACCGACGCACAGATCGCCGCATTCGAGGCCGAGGGACGCAGGCCTGTGTGGCGTCTGCGGATGCCCCGGAAGACCTGGACCTGGAACGACCTGGTCCGTGGGGAGGTCAGTGTCGAACCGGAGAATGTCCCGGACTTCGTCGTCGCACGGTCCAACGGGGCTCCGCTGTACACCCTGGTCAACCCGGTGGATGATGCGCTCATGCGGATCACCCACGTGCTGCGCGGAGAGGATCTGCTGCCCTCCACCCCCCGCCAGCTGGCTCTCTACGAGGCGCTGGAGAGGATCGGTGTGGCCGGGTTCACCCCCGAGTTCGGTCATCTGCCCTTCGTCATGGGTGAGGGCAACAGGAAACTGTCCAAGCGTGATCCGCAGTCCAACCTGTTCAACCACCGGGACGCCGGGATCATCCCCGAGGGCATGATCAACTACCTGTCCCTGCTGGGCTGGTCACTGTCGGCGGACAGGGACATCTTCTCCCGCGAGGAACTGGTGGCGAACTTCGATGTCGCGGACGTCAAGCCGAACCCCGCCCGGTTCGACCAGAAGAAGCTCGAGGCCATCAACGCCGACCACATCCGCCTGCTGGAGCCCGCCGACTTCGCGGCACGGCTGCGCTCCTACCTGGAGGAGTACAAGGACTTCCCGTCCGACTACCCGGCCGGGAAGTTCGCGTTCGCCGCCGAACTCGTGCAGACCCGCATCAAGGTGCTCGGTGACGCCGACGCTCTGCTGCGCTTCCTCGTCACCCCGGACGAGGAGCTGGAACTGGACCCGAAGGCGGCGAAGAAGAACCTCAGGGAGGACGCCGTGGAGGTGCTTGACGCGACCGTCGAGGAGCTTGAGGCACTGGATGACGACCAGTTCGTCACCGCGACAGTCGAGGAGAAGATCAGCGGCCGTCTCATCGACTCGATGGGGCTGAAGCCGCGCAAGGCCTACGGTGCCCTGCGGGTGGCGGTCACCGGGGCACAGGTCTCGCCCCCGCTGTTCGAGTCGATGGAACTGCTGGGCAGGGACTCCACCCTGGCGCGTCTGCGGGCGGCCCGGAAGGTCACCCCGTACACCGTGGCAGAGCAGTAGACGTGGCAGAGCACGTGGCCGAGCAGTAGACACTGCCGACCTGCAGGTTTGCACCCGATCCTGCCGCGCGCCTATAGTTGTCCCCGTTGCGCGGCAGGGGAACCGGTTCCGGACTCACACCTGCCGTGGTGATGATTGGCCTATGGTGTAATTGGCAACACAGCGGTTTCTGGTACCGTCGTTCTAGGTTCGAGTCCTGGTAGGCCAGCGGAAATGCTCTCCGGAGTGTTTCATGCTCCGTTCGTCTAGCGGCCCAGGACGCTGGCCTCTCACGCCGGTAACACGGGTTCAAATCCCGTACGGAGTACCACGCATCTGCTGTCGGGGATGCGGAAGTTTTGGCCTATGGTGTAATTGGCAACACAGCGGTTTCTGGTACCGTCGTTCTAGGTTCGAGTCCTGGTAGGCCAGCGGAAATGCTCTCCGGAGTGTTTCATGCTCCGTTCGTCTAGCGGCCCAGGACGCTGGCCTCTCACGCCGGTAACACGGGTTCAAATCCCGTACGGAGTACCAGATCAGGATCCCGTCGGGCGCCCTCGCACCCGGCGGGATCCTGTCGTCCGGGGGTCGGGGGTCAGCAGGAGGAGGCGTCCTGCGGGGAGTCCGGCGACGTACCCGGTGACGGGTCGGGCGGCGGGACTAATGTTGTGGCATGACCATGCCCAGGAACCTTGTCCTCGTCCGTCACGGACAGAGTGAGGCCAATGTCATCCAGAAACGGGACAAGGCAGGCGACCAACGCCTGTTCACGGAAGAGACCATGCTCGTCGCCGACCGTTCCTGGCGGTTGACCGAGGACGGGGTGGCGCAGGCGCGCACCGCCGGCAGGTGGATCCGGGAGAACATCGACTCCTTCGACCGGTGCATCACCTCTCCGTTCGTCCGGACGAGGGAAACTGCGGCGTCCCTGGGGATCAGGGGCGCCAGGTGGGAAGAGAACCGTGTCGTCCGGGAGCGTTCATGGGGTGAGATCTCACCGCTTCCACGTGCCGTCTTCGAGGAGCAGTACTCCCACAATGCCCTCCTGAAGAGGAAGGACCCGCTGTACTGGGCGCCTCCGGCGGGGGAGTCGATCGCCGATGTCGCGGAGAACCGGGTGCGCAATCTGCTGAGTACCCTGCACCGGGAGAGCAGTGAGCAGAATGTGCTGGTCGTCTCCCACGGGGATTTCATGTGGTCGACCAGGCTGGTGCTGGAGCGGTGGAGTGACGAGCAGTTCCTGCGGTACGACAAGGACCCGTCGATGACGATCCACAACTGTTCGGTGGTGCACTACACGCGGATCAACCCTCATACGGGGGTCGAGGAGTCGAAGATCCGCTGGGTCAGGTTCGCCCATCCCCGGTGTGACCCGGAGACCGGTCAGTGGCGCATGCAGGTCCAGGACTGGAAGTCTTTCGACCGGCGCTACCTCACCAACGAGGAGCTGCTGGCTCAGGCCGAGGAGCAGGCGAGGATCCTCTCCCGCTGAGGCGGGTTCCCGGTGCGCCGTCGGCGCACGACGATACGGTGGAAACCGTGTCCGAGCTCTGTACAGCCCATCATGTGTACGCGTATACTTCCGTGTGCACCTCATCAGGAGAACCCCCTTGCCCAGACTGACCAGACCACTGATCCTCCGCCACGCCCTGCCGATGGTCGACGCCGACGGAGACGTGTCGATGCGGAAACTGGCGTCCAGCCTCTCCGTCACACCGATGGCCCTGTACCGGCACTACCCCGGAAAGGACGCCCTGCTCGCCGACATCGTCGAGGAGAAGTCCCGGGAGCTCGACCTGCCCGAACCACTGGAGGACCCCGTGGCGGACACCGTGCAGACGGCCCTCTACCTCCACGACTTCCTGGTGGAACGCCCCTGGATGATCCGGCTCATCGCCACCGCCCGCCTTGCCAGCCCCCGGGGCTTCGCCTTCGCCCGGCGGTTCCTCGATGCAGCCGGCCGGGCAGGACGCGGTGAAGCCGAGGCCTTCGTGTTCTACCGCACGGTGTTCGCCACGGTCCTCGGACTGGCGACCATCACAGCCAGGAAGAACGCGGAGGCGGACGCGGACCCCGCAGAAGCCACGGATGCCGTGCCGGCACAGCTCGCGACACGGTGGGGGGAACTGGACCGGGCGACGGGACCTGTCGAGGTGCTCACCACGGTCGCGGAAATCCTCCGCGGCTGATCCCCGAAAGGACCTTTCCTCCGTGAAAACCAGATTCATCCCGCTGTTGCTCGCCGTCACGACGACAGCCGCCCTCGTGGCCTGTTCAGACGACACCTCCGGCACCACCGCAGGCACGTCCGGCTCCTCCGGTGCCGACAGTGCCTCGTTCCCCGTGACCTTCACCAGCCCCTTCGGCACCACCACCGTCGAGTCCCGGCCGCAGCGCGTCGTCGCCCTGGGATGGTCCGACCAGGCGGTCGCCACCGAACTCGGAGCTGACGTGGTCATGGCGCCCCAGACCTACTCGAGCATCGGCGGCGGCGGATCCGGCGCCAACGGAGGCGACGGTCAGGACGGCACAGCCCAAGACCGCATGCTGCCCTACCTGCACCCGGACACGGAACCGGTCTGGTTCAACCCCATGAGCATCGATGTGGAGGCCGTTGCCGGTCAGAAACCGGACATCATCCTGGCCACCAGTGCCTTCACCATCGACCAGGCCACATACGACAAACTCTCCGCGGTCGCCCCCGTCGTCACCTATGACAGGCAGCTCTATGCGGCGTCCCCGGAAGACAGCGCGCTCCGGATCGGTGAGGCGCTCGGCGAACCGGAGAAGGCCGGCCAACTCGTCGACCGGGCGCACCGGGCGGTCGAGGAACTGACCGCGGCACTGCCGGGACTGAAGGACAGAAGCTACGTCTACGGGCAGTACCGGGGCACCAGCATCGCCGCAGTGACCGACAGTGACAACGCCACCGCCAGGTTCATGTCCACCCTGGGCCTCGTCGCGGCCCCCGAGGTCGCCGGCATCGACGCGAAAGGCAGGACCCCCGGGACCGTGGACCTGTCGATGGAGAACATCGACCTGGTCGACTCGGCGGACCTCCTGTTCATGACCTTCCAGAGTGACGACGACCGCAGATCCTTCGAGGACTCCGCGACGGTGAAGCGCCTGACCGTCATGGAAGACCGCTACACTGCCCTGGACAAGGAGACGGCCACCGCCCTCCAGGACCCCAACGTGGTCTCTGTTCCGTGGCTCATCGAGCAGCTGCGCCCCGCCCTGGAGAAGGTGGGCCACTGACCCGGCCCAGGGTGATCCGGGCGTCCTCGTGCCAGTCCTCCTCCGGACGGTGACTGACCACGATGACGCCGAGCCTCCTGCCGGACGCCCCAGCGAGACTGCGGCGCAGTTCCAGCAGACCGTCGATGACGCGGGACGCCGTGTCCCCGTCGAGCGCGGCGGTCGGCTCGTCGAGGACAAGGTAGTCGGCGTCGGTGGTCAGGATGCGGTGTACCGCCCGGGCCAGCGCGACCCGCTGCTGCTGACCGCCGGACAGTGCGGAACCTCGCGAACCGGTGTCCGTCAGGACACCGTCGGGACGGCCGGACACCAGGTCGTCCAGCGCCGCCACCGACAGGGCCGTGGCGAGGGCGTCACCGGGATCAGAACCGGGTCCAGAACCGGGGCAGGCCTTCGCGCCCATGGTGACGTTGTCCGCCAGCGACCCGGAGAACAGGGTCGGTTCCTGCGGGACGAAAGCGAACCGTCGCATCAACTCCGGCAGGGCGATCGCGGGCAGCGGGGTCCCGTCGAGTGTGACCGACCCGGTCTCCGGATCCTCGAAGCGCATGAGCAGTCCGAGCAGGGTGCTCTTGCCTGCACCCGAGGGGCCGGTCACTCGGACCACCGACCCGGGTTCCACGACAGCGGTGACCGGATCCGAACCCCGTGACGTCACCCCGGTCAGGACCAGCCCGTGACGGACCCCGGCGGTGTCCCGGTCGGGTTCCGGGGCCGGTACCGGAGCTGGAACCGTGCCCGGTGACTCCAGCCGTGGCGCCCCGACGACCTCTTCCAGTGTCCGACGGGCAGCCGACAGTTCCCCGAGAGTGAGGCCGGACAACGCCAGCTGAGACAGTGGGGCGCCAGCCCTGAGCGCGAGGACAACAGCGGCGAGCAGCACCGGCGCCGTCGGAGTGGTGACGACCGACCAGACGAGGACGCCGACAACCGGCAGCCGGTTGGCGACCGCGGCGGTCACACCGGCGGGCACCGTTGCACGGGTCGTCGTGGCCAGGGCGTCCTCCCGCTTCTTATACACAATCAGTTGGGTATAAGAGACAGGGACTGGACCCGGCGACGGGGCCTGTCGAGGGGCCCACCACGGGCGCGGAAAACTTCCTCGGCTTATCCCCGAAAGGGCCCTTCCCCCGGGAAAAACCGCTCGGGTGCCCGGCCCCGCCGCCATGACACGCGCCCGTGGGACGGGACGGCGCCGCGCGAGCTCCACCCGGGGACGCGGCACGCCCCGCCGGCGTCATCATGGAGGCGGCGATGATGAGCCTCGGCGTTGTCCCTGTCGCTTAGACACATCTAGAGGTGTATGAGAGACGGGGGTGGCCTCGTCCGCGGCGGACCCGGCATCGGCCCTGCCGGCGTCCGCCCGCAGGAGCCTGTACTGGGACCACAGGTGCAGGCCCAGTGACAGCAGAAGAGACAGTGCCACAAGCCCTGCCGCGCCGGGGGAGACCAGCACCAGGAGTCCGCCGACGAGTACCGGCGGAACCACCACCGCCGGCACCATGACCTGCAGGTGGTGGGCGGGCAGGGCCATGAGCGCGGGCACGGAGCGGCCGGCGGCGGTGGTGACAAGGGCGCGGGAGGAGGTCGTGAACCACCCCAGGCGCGCACGGACCAGTCCTTCGCCGAGCGCCGCGTAGAGACGGCCCGCGTAGCGTGCCGCCCCGAGAAAGCCCGCATGAGCTCCGAGGACCGTCACCAGCAGGGACACGCCGGCGGCGAGGAGGACAGGGGCCGGGGGACCGCCACGGACCACGGCCCGGGCGAGGACCAGGTACGCGACAGCCTCCACGGCGGCCACGAGGGCACAGATGACGGCGGTGGCGGTGACGGTGGCGTCCGGCAGTCGGCGTGCAGTGTTCACTTCAGTTCCAGTCTGTGGTCGGTCGGTTCGGTCAGGGAGTGGTCGTGGGTGACCATGACGACCGTGCGGGGCAGGGCGCGCAGGGAGGCGACCAGACGGCGTGCGCGCTCCGGATCCAGTGCGCTGGTGGGTTCGTCGAGGAGGATCACCGGGGCGTCCGACAGGAACACCCGGGCGACGGCGACACGCTGGCGCTCCCCGCCGGAGAGGGTGGTGGCCTGCCGGTCAAGGTCAAGCTCCGGCGCTCCGGCCAGCTCCAGTGCGCGGTTGAGTTCCGCGCCGTCAGGTGACGGATGCGCCCGTGTGAGCAGGAGGTTGTCGCGGACAGTGCCGTCGACGACCTGGGCGTCCTGCCCCGTGCACAGGACGGTGCGGGGTCTGGTGTCTGCGTCGAACCGGGTGACGGGCACCCCGTCCAGGGTGACCGAGCCTGACTCGGGCACCTCCAGGCCGGCGAGAGTGTGCAGCAGTGTCGACTTCCCCGCACCGCTGGGCCCGGTGACCACGGTGAACGACCCCGGCGGGAAATCGGCGGAAAGACCGTCGAGGACCTTTCTCCCCCCTGCACGGACGGTCACGTTCCCGACCCGGAGGTCCACCCCGTGACCGTCGGCGGCGTCCGGGGTGGACAGGACGGGCGGGCCGGGCGGGGTGGACAGGGTGCCGCGGGGAAGTGCGGGTTCGCCCAGCAGCGCCGACAAGCGCCGGAATGCTCCGGCACCTGCCCGGATGTGGTCCACCCCGTGACCCAGTTTCAGGGCGGGAGCAGTGACAGCGAGACTGAGCAGCATGACGCGCGCCAGGTCCTCTGCCGGTCGGTCATGGGCGACCGCATAGGCGAGGGCGAGCGTGGTGGCGGCCCTGAGCAGGCCCTCGGCGACGGCTGCGGCGGGCGCCGACCGGTTCACCCAGGCGACCATCGCGGTGGAGAATTCGGAGACCTGTTCCCGGTAACGGCGGGCGGCCCCCGCGCCGGCCCCGTAGAGCCTCTGGACCAGAGCACCGCGGGCGTAGTCCTCAGCGGCCGTGACGACACCGGTGACCGCGGTGACCCTGCGGTCGTTGAGCGCGGCAGAGATCCGGGGCAGGAGGACCAGATGGAACACGGCCGCGACAGCGGCAGGAACGAGGGCCACGAGGGGAGCCGGACCGGAGGACGCCACCAGCACGGTGACGCCGGCCACCGGGACGACGAGGAATGTCGCGACGTCGGCCGGGGCGTGGGCGACGAGGTGGTGGAGGGCGTGGACATCGTCGGTGACGCGGCGTCGCAGCACCTCGGCGGGGTACCTGTTCCTGACGGACCAGGGCAGCAGAAGAATGTGCCGTGCCAGGTGCCGGCGCAGGGAGGCCTCGAACTGTGCCTCCGCACGGTGGGAGAGCAGGTCCGCGAGCGGGCCGAGCAGGGCCGTGAGTGTCCAGAGAACCAGGGTGGCGCTGAGGGGGCCGGTGACGCTGTCGCCGGAGGCGGTTGCTCCCACGACCCTGCAGAGGGCGAGCAGGGCTGCCAGCCCGGCAAGGTCGGAGGTGACTGCGAGGGCGGTGGCGGTGAGGAGCCGGGGTAGGGCAGGACGGAGGTCTCCGGTGATGGTCACAGCCGGGAAGTATACGCGTATACTTCCCGGTCGGGTAGGGATGACGTGGTGATTATGCGATCGGACGGGGCCTCCTATATAGTTCTCCCCGTTGCACACCACGGCGTCATGCCCGAAGTGGTGCAAGTCCTGCCCCGTTCGTCTAGCGGCCCAGGACGCTGGCCTCTCACGCCGGTAACACGGGTTCAAATCCCGTACGGGGTACCAGAAAAAGAAGTCCTGCACCGATTCCCGGTGCGGGGCTTCTGTCGTCCGCGCCCGGGTGAGCCGCACAGTACGGGGGCGAAAAGGCGTGCATCGTGACACGGTCCGGCGTCCGCACGGGGATCACCGCGCCACCCTGACGGAAGACCCGTCCTGCAACCGCGAACCCGGAGGCGACGGACGCCGGGCCCGCACCGTCACCACCGTGGGAGAAGACGGCCGCAGATTCGCCCACCTCGTCGTCGGTGATCCGGGGGACGGTGACCGACCTCAGGGGTGAGATGCAGGGGTGTCTCTGGACCGGCCCCGGGTACCGCCGGTACCGTCGTCAGAGGGTCCGGCGGCACTGCGCGCCGACCACACAGCGGCTGTCAGACGCCAGGCCGGTCGGCGCCGCACATTCTCACGGATCCCGGTGCCAGGCCGACCGGATGTCTGGAGACAGTCATGGCCTCTGCCATCAGTAGTGACCGCATCGCAGAACTCACCGCGATCGAGTCAGAGAAACTCAACGCCCGCACCCTCGGCTCGAAAGCGATGTTCGAGCGTGCGGGAAAGCACCTCAGCGGCGGCGTCGCCTCCTCCTACCAGCTGCGTGACCCGTGGCCGATCTACATCGACCGCGGAAACGGGCCGAAGGTGTGGGACGTCGACGGCAACGAAATGTGGGACTTCCACAACGGATTCGGATCAATGATCCAGGGCCACGCCCATCCGGCCATCGGTCAGGCGATCGCCGACCGGTACCCCCGGGGAACCCACTTCGGGTGCGCCACAGAAGACGACATCGTCGTCGCCGACGAACTCGCCGCCCGGTGGGGACTGCCCAAGTGGCGCTTCACCAACTCCGGGTCCGAAGCCACCATGGACGCGATCCGTATCGCCCGGGCCTACACCGGACGCGACACGGTCGTGAAGATATTCGGCTCCTACCACGGACACCACGACACGGTGATGGTCTCCATCGGAGTGGAGTACGACCAGATCGGCGACCACGAGAATCTCGCCTCCCTGCCCTACGGTGCCGGCATCCCGGACGCCACCGTCCGGATGACCGTCCCCGTCCCCTTCAACGACGCCCCGGCGATGGAACGGCGCATCGAGAGACTCATCCGGGAAGGCGACAAACCCGCCTGCGTCATCATGGAGGCGGCGATGATGAACCTCGGCGTTGTCCTGCCCGAACCCGGGTACCTCGAAGCTGTCAGGGACATCACCCGCAGGCACGGCATCGTGCTGATCTTCGACGAGGTCAAGACAGGGCTGTGTATCGCGGCCGGCGGCGCCACCGAGAAGTTCGGCGTCACCCCCGATCTTGTGACGCTGGCCAAGGCCCTCGGCGGTGGACTGCCGTCCGGAGCGATCGGCGGCAGTGAGGAAGTCATGTCCGTCGTCGGAAACGGCAGTGTCTACCAGGTCGGGACCTACTCGGGGAACCCGCTGACCATGGCCGCCGCACGGGCGTCCCTGGAGCAGGTCCTCACGCCCGCCGCCTACGCACACCTGGCGCACCTCAACGACCGGATCGTCACCGGATGCCAGGAGGTCATCGACCGCCACGGGCTGCCGGGATACGCGCTCGGCATCGGTTCAAAAGGCTGTGTGACCTTCTCTGAGCAGAAGGTCGTGGACTACGAGACCTACAAGGCCAGCCAGCGTGGAGACCTCGCGGACCTGGCCTGGCTCTACAACCTCAACCGGGGCATCTTCATGACCCCCGGCAGGGAGGAGGAGTGGACCCTGTCGGTCACCCACACCGACGAGGCGGTGGACGCCTACGTCGCGGCCTTCGATGAGCTGGCCGCCGACCTCACCCGGTGACATTCGCCCTGCGGCGCCCCTGCGGCGCCCTGCGGTGACACCCCCCCGGTGACGCCCACAGCCTGCTAACGCAGGTGCTCCTCCAGGTCCTCGGCCGCCTCATGCAGGGCCTCGCGGTGCCTGGCGGCGGGGGAGGGCCCCATCCGGTCGATCGGCCCGGAGATCGACAGAGCGGCGATGACGCCCGTGGCGTCCCGGACCGGAACTGAGGCGCTGGCCAGCACGGGTTCGCGTTCGCCCAAGGATTCGGCGATGCGGGAGATCCTGATCTGTTCGAGATCGGCGGCCGTGTACGAGGCGCTCTGCAGGATCTCGTCCTGGAAACTCTTCGGGGAGTAGGCCACGAGAACCTTCGCCGCCGATCCTGCGGCGAGAGTCATCCTGGCACCGACAGGGACGGTGTCCCTCAGGCCCAGCGGCGGTTCGGCAGTGGCGACGCAGATGCGCTCGGTGCCGGAGAGCTTGTAGAGCTGGCAGGACTCGCCCGTCCTGCGGACCAGGGCCGGAAGAACGTACTCGGCGGCCTCGTCGAGCCGCGCCGACGACTTCGGCGCGAGCTCTGCCAGCGCCGGCCCGGCGGTCCACTGGCCGTCGTCGAGACGGGTGACCATACGGTGCTTCTCCAGGGCCACGGCGATACGGTGGGCGGTGGCGCGGGGCAGGCCGGTGGTCTCGCAGAGTTCGGACAGGCTGTGTGGTCGGCGTGCGACAATACCCAGGATGAGCAGAGCGCGGTCGAGCACCTGGATGCCGCTGGTGACGGGTACCGGGGTGTCGGAGGTATTTCCCATAATCTGGTATCCTACATTCCATCCAGTGGAACTGCCAGGACCGGCCCCCGGAGTGACTGCCCGGGAGTCGTGGCCAATGCGCGCCCGCACCGGAACCGGCGGCACCGGCGACGGAACCGGCGAGACTGGCAGGAGACACCGTAATACCGTGGAAGTAGCGTCGACAGTGAGGCGTACATGAGGAGAGAGACCGTGACCGCTGTGACTCAGCAGGACCGGAACAGGACCGACCGGACCACAGGACCCCGCACCCTGGCCCAGAAGGTCTGGGACGACCACGTCGTGGTCAAGGGGGAGAACGGTGAACCGGACCTCCTCTACATCGACCTCCACCTGATCCACGAAGTCACCAGCCCCCAGGCGTTCGACGGACTCCGGAAGTCAGGACGCCCCGTCCGGCGGCCCGACCTGACCCTGGGCACCGAGGACCACAACGTGCCCACGCTCGGCGTGCACACCGGCAACCTCCTGGAGATCCGGGACAAGGTCTCCCGCCTGCAGGTCGAGACACTGCGGGACAACTGCCGGGAATTCGGTGTAGAACTACACCCCATGGGGGACGCCGACCAGGGCATCGTCCACACCGTCGGCCCCCAGCTCGGGGCCAGTCAACCGGGCATGACCATCGTCTGCGGCGACTCCCACACCTCCACCCACGGAGCATTCGGCTCCATCGGCATGGGCATCGGAACCAGCGAGGTCGAACACGTCCTGGCGACCCAGACCCTGCGCCTCCGGCCGTTCCGGACGATGGCTGTCGAGGTCTCCGGTGAGCTGCGGCCCGGCGTCACCGCCAAGGACCTCATCCTCGCCGTCATCGCGAAGATCGGAACCGGCGGCGCCCAGGGACACATCATCGAATACCGCGGCGAAGCGATCAGGAAGCTGTCCATGGAAGGCCGGCTCACCGTCTGCAACATGAGCATCGAGGCCGGTGCCAGGGCCGGGATGATCGCCCCGGACGAGACGACCTTCAACTACCTGAAGGGACGGAGGTTCGCCCCCACCGGAAAGGACTGGGATGACGCCGTGGAGTACTGGCGTTCACTGGCCACCGACGAGGGTGCGGTGTACGACACCGTCGTCGAGATCGACGGCTCCTCCCTCGCCCCCTTCGTCACCTGGGGGACGAACCCCTCCCAGGGCGTCCCACTGTCCGGGCACGTCCCCTACCTCGAGGACATCACCGACGAGACGCAGCGCACCGCCGCGGAATCCGCCCTGGAGTACATGGGTCTGGAGGAAGGCACGCCGATGCGTGACATCACCGTCGACACAGTCTTCCTCGGCTCCTGCACGAACAGCAGGATCGAGGACCTGAGGGCCGCCGCGGAAGTTATCCGTGGCCGCAGGGTGGACAGGGGCGTCCGCATGCTCGTCGTCCCCTCCTCCGCCAGGGTCAAGCTCCAGGCGGAGGAGGAGGGACTGGACAGGGTCTTCCTCGACGCGGGCGCCGAGTGGAGGACGGCCGGCTGTTCGATGTGTCTGGGTATGAACCCTGACCAGCTGGCCCCCGGGGAACGGTCGGCGTCCACGTCCAACCGTAACTTCGAGGGACGCCAGGGTAAAGGCGGACGCACCCACCTGGTCTCCCCTCCGGTCGCCGCCGCCACGGCGGTACTCGGTCACCTGGCCGGTCCGGCCGACCTTGACCCGCCGGCGGGACAGGCAGAGCAGCAGACAGAGCGGCCGTCCGGGCGGCCGTCCGGGCGGTAGCACAGACCCGCAACAGCGAGAGACAGGGAAGAGACAGGGAAACGACATGGAACCATTCACCGTCCACACCGGCACCGCACTGCCGCTGAAGCGGTCCAACGTCGACACCGACCAGATCGTCCCGGCCGAGTACCTCAAACTGGTGACGAAGACCGGGTTCGAGTCCGGCCTGTTCAAATCCTGGCGACGCGACCCGGAGTTCATCCTCAACCAGGAGCCCTACATCCACTCCTCCGTGCTCGTCGCAGGCCCGGACTTCGGAACAGGATCCTCACGCGAGCACGCGGTCTGGGCACTGCTCGACTACGGGTTCCGGGTGGTGTTCTCCCCACGCTTCGGAGACATCTTCCGCGGCAACACGGCCAAGAACGGGCTGCTGGCCGGAGTCATGCCCGAGGAACAGATAGAACTGATCTGGAAACTCCTCGAACAGAACCCCGGCGCAGAAATGACCGTCGACCTTGAGAGCCGGACGGCGACCCTCGGTGAGTACGTGTTCCCCTTCGACGTCGACGACGACACCCGCTGGAGACTCCTCAACGGACTCGACGACATCGCCATCACACTGCAGGACGCCGACGCCATCGCCGACTACGAGTCACGCCGGCCGGCCTTCAAACCGGTCATCCGCCCGGTCGACGCTCACCTCACCGGCAGCGGAGACGCCAGGTAATCCGCCCCGACCAGCTTCTCCGCCGCGGAGAAGTGCAGCACCCACACGCTGCTCTTCTTGGCCTTGAGATCCTCGATCTCCGCACCGGCCTCACGGGACAGTCCCTCCACCACCGCGGGAATGACCTCGCCCTGGGCACACACCGCACTGACCCGGGCAGTGGAGGCCCGGACCAGAGCGTCCATCACGGTCCGCGGCCCCTCGGTGAGCGCGGCGTCCCCGAGAGCCGGATCGACCTCGACCTCCAGGCCCAGGGCCCTGGCCGCCGGGAACAGGGTGTCCACACACCGGTCCGGTGAGGCGGCCGCGCACTGCTGCACCCCGTAACCCTGCACCACCGGCACCAGGGCCTCTGCCTGACGCCGGCCCTTCCGGGTCAGCGGACGACGGGCGTCCTCACCCTGCCAGCCCCGCCGGTCGGCGGCCTTGCCGTGACGGATGTAGAGCACCCGGCGGACGGTCCCGAGCGAGAGCCGCTCCAGGGCGGCCGCAATGACCTCACGGTCGGCGTCGTAGCTGCACAGTTCCGCCGCCTCGGAGGGGGAGACCCACCGCAGCTCACCGATCTCCCCGGTGTCCAGGGGAGTGGTCGCGGAGCGGTCCTTCGCCTCGGCGGTCCAGTACCAGACCACCTTCGTCGACGTCCCCACCGGATAGTGGACGTACCCCAGCAACCACCCGAGGGTGGCGGGACAGCCAGTCTCCTCGAGAAGCTCACGGGCCGCGGTCTCCACGATGCCCTCACCCTTGTCGACCTTGCCCTTGGGCAGGGACCAGTCGTCGTAGCGGGGACGGTGGACCACCGCGATCTCGATCTCACCCTCGGCGGCGGTCTCCGGGGCGGTGTGGTCAGGTTCCGCGGTCCTGCGCCACAGCACGGCACCTGCGGCGAAAGTGGGGTTGTCGAACTCGTCTGACGGACGGCTACCGATACGGGACACGGGCAGAGTGTCCGGTCCGCTGCCCAGGGTGCGTGAAGATACGGAGGTGGAGAGGTCACCGATGCCGGAATGGCTGATCACAGGAGTTTCCTTCTTCGGGATGGCAGTCTGGTTCAATGAAGCATCGTACCGGCCGCCGCCGGGACGGACAGCGGGAGACCGGTCAACAGGCCAGGAACGGTCCGGAAGTACAGTGGCCGGAGTCAGGTGACCGGATCAGGGACAGGAGAGTGGGCCGGATGGCGAAGGTCGCGGTGATGGGGGCAGGATCGTGGGGGACCACGGTGGCGAAAGTGTGCGCTGACGCGGGCGGGGACGTGACCCTGTGGGCCCGCAGGGCGGAGATCGCCACGGAGATCAACGACCGTCACACCAACAGCACCTACCTGCGCGAGATCATCCTGCCCGAGGGGCTCACCGCCACGACCGACCCCGCCGCGGCCCTCGACGGTGCCGGCATCGTCTTCCTCGGGGTGCCGTCCCAGACCATGCGGACCAATCTCGCGGCTTGGCGGGAGAGGATCGGGGAGGACGCCACGGTCGTCAGCCTCACCAAAGGCATCGAACACCACAGCAGACGCCGGATGAGCCAGGTGATCGCCGAGGTCGCCGACATCCCCGAATCGCGTGTCGCGGTCCTGTCGGGACCCAACCTCGCCTACGAGATCGCAGGCAGTCAACCCGCCGCCACCGTCGTCGCCTGCACCGACGCGGAGCGGGCCGTCGCAGTCCAGGAAGCCACGGCCGCACCCTACTTCAGGCCGTACACCAACGACGACGTCATCGGCTGCGAGATCGCCGGTGCCTGCAAGAACATCATCGCCCTCGCCTGCGGTATGGGGGTCGGGATGGGCCTCGGCCACAACTCCAACGCAACGCTGATCACCAGGGGACTGGCGGAGATCACCAGGCTCGCCGTGGCCCTCGGCGGATCCGAGAGGACCATGTCCGGGCTCGCCGGACTCGGAGACCTCGTGGCCACCTGCAATTCACCACTGTCCCGCAACCGCAGTTTCGGGGAACGGCTCGGCCGCGGAGAGAGCCTCGACCAGGCCAGGGAGGCGACCCACGGACAGGTCGCCGAAGGGGTCGTCTCATCGATCGCCGTCTCCGAGATCGCCCGGGAAAACTCGGTGGACATGCCCATCACCGACGCCGTCGTCGACGTCTGCCACCACGGCGGCAGCGTGACCGGCGCGGTACGTTCACTACTGGGCCGCACCAGGAAAGCGGAATGACACCCCGGTAGACTGACCGGGGTGACCATCACTGAACCGACACCTCCCGCGCCCCGAACCGTCGTTGCCGTCCTCTACGGAGGCCGGAACTCCGAACACAGCATCTCCTGCCTGTCCGCGGCAGCGGTGATGAGCCGACTCGACCCCGACCGTTACGAGGTGGTCCCCGTCGGCATCACCCAGGACGGGCACTGGGTCAGAGGGACGACGGACAGCGACGCCCTGTCCGCCCACGGTCGGGACCTCCCCACCGTGAAAATGTCCCGGGGGGTCACCCTCGTCCCGGGCACCACGTCCGAGGGGCGGGGCCAGTTCCGTTTCGGTGACGGATCCCTCTACGCAGAGGTCGACGTCGTCTTCCCCGTCCTCCACGGACGCAACGGTGAGGACGGCACCGTCCAGGGACTGCTCGAATTGGCGGGCGTGCCCTACGTGGGCAACGGCGTCCTCGCCTCGGCGGCGTGCATGGACAAGCAGTACACCAAACTCATCGCCCGGGCCGCCGGAGTGCCCGTCGGCGATGAGGTGGTTCTCACCGAACCGCGTGACCTCACCGACGCGGAGAAGGAGAAGCTCGGCCTTCCGGTCTTCGTCAAACCCGCCCGCGGAGGATCCTCCGTGGGGATCTCGAAGGTCAGTGACTGGGCGGACCTGGCGGCGGCGGAGGACCTGGCGTTCTCCCACGACTCCAAGATCCTCGTCGAGGCCATGCTCCACGGGGTGGAGGTGGAGTGCGGCGTCCTCCAGTACCCGGACGGCACCGTCCACGCCTCCCTGCCGTCACTGCTGAAGGGGACCGAGGACGGACCCGAAGGGTTCTACGGC
The DNA here is from genome assembly GCA_900049755.1 of Corynebacterium provencense. Lineage (GTDB taxonomy): Bacteria > Actinomycetota > Actinomycetes > Mycobacteriales > Mycobacteriaceae > Corynebacterium > Corynebacterium neomassiliense. Next base: position 179,884 of record LT160592.1, on the reverse strand, counting down.
TTCGACACGAAGTACCTCGACGACATCATCACCTATGAGATCCCCGCTCCCCTGCCCGACGGGCAGGTGGATGCGGTACGGCGCTGGGCGGTGGAGACGTTCCGGGCACTGGACTGCGAAGGACTGGCGCGGGTCGACTTCTTCGTCACCGCCGACGGGCCGGTGCTCAACGAACCGAACACCATGCCCGGATTCACCCCCATCAGCATGTACCCGAAGATGTTCGAGGCCACCGGGGTCAGCTACACGGAACTGCTCGACATTCTCATCGCCAGGGCCTTCGCCCGGAAATGACCGGGACCACCTCCCGGGTCCGGACCGGATCAGCTTCCGGTCTTCTCCATTGAACCGGCGATGACGCCGCTGAGCACCGGGAGGACGACATCCCCGGCGTCCAGGGGCAGGGACACCGCCACGGTGCCGGCATACCCCAGCGCGTACCAGACACCCGCCGTGGAGCCGTTGCCCAGCTCCGTGTCCTCGAACCAGGGCACCTCGTCAACCTGCGTGAGCTGGGCCCCGGCCCGGTAGGACCCGGGCAGTGCGACCCCGCAGCGCACGACCACAGGCTCCCGGCCCGGCGCGGTCCACACCGCCAGGGAACCGGAGCCTGCCAGGGAGTCCAGTGCAGTTCCCGCGGTCGTGCCTTCGCCGTCGACCGTGGTCGAGGTGATCCTGCCGTACTCGCCGAGAGTCTCGGGAAGTTCTCCGGCGAAAGCGGCGCAGGCGGCGTCCCCGGCTCCTCCGGCGTCCCCGGCCGACAGTCCGGTCAGGGGGACATCGCCGGCGACCGGTGCGGGGCCGTCCGTGTGGGAGGATACCGCGGAGCCGATACCGTCCATGTCGATCACCTTGTCCAGCGGGGTGTCCGGCCCGGTGCTCCCGGTGACCGCGACGACCGGGCTGCCCCCCAGGGAGTACCAGGTGGACAGGTCCGAACCCCGGGTCGCGTCGTCGATCCGCAGCCAGTCGGTGCCGCCGTGGGAGACCAGTTCACTGATCTCGGTGAACTGGGTGGGCACGGAGACTCCGCAGCGGACCGTGAGCTCGTCGCCGCCGGAACTGCGGTACGCTGCCGCTCCGGCGGGGGCGGGGTCGGTGAGATCCACGGAACGGTAGTCACCGGTACGGTCGGGCAGGGCCGCGACAACCGCCGCACAGGTCTCCGACTCCGCCTCCGGGGCGTCGACAGGTCCCATGGACACCGGGGTGTAGACATTGCGATCCACGAGGATCTTCGCGCCACCGAGAACTGCGGCGGCGAAGACGACGGCGAGGACCAGTGCGAGCACGGTGGTGGTGCGGCGCTGTCCGGAGGTGCTGCTACCCTGATCGGTGACTTCCGGGGAACCGGAACGCTGCTCTGCCATGGCCCCGATCATACGGGCGCCGTGGCCGCCCGCCCCTCCCCGGGGCAGGGTGTGCCGGGGCAGGACCGGACGGACGACGATTGAAGGTGCTGATGGCCACGAACTACGGTGGACACACGTCAGGGGACCCGACCGTCTCCGAGGTCGGGGAGGCTGCGACGATCGCCGCGATCCGGGCCGCCGCCCCCAGTGAGGTCAACGGTGACGACGCCGCGGTCCTCGACCCCGTGCCCCCGAACTCCCGTCATGTCGCCACCACGGACGTCCTCGTCGACGGGGAACACTTCCGGCTGGACTGGTCGACCCCCTTCGAGGTCGGTGCCAAGGCGGTGACCCAGAACTTCGCCGACATCCAGGCGATGGGAGGTCGCCCCACAGCGGTACTGATGTCCCTCTCCGCGCCGGGGGACCTTCCCGTCAGTGTGGTGACCGGTATCGCCCGCGGGATGTCGGCCACCGCTGCACCATGGGGGGTCGAACTGGTCGGAGGGGACGTGGTGACCTCCCGCCAGCTCATTGTCGCCGTCACAGCGATCGGCGTCCTCACCGGTCCGGACCCCGCGCTGACCGTCGATGCCGCACGCCCCGGCCACACCGTCGTCGCCTCCGGGGTGATAGGGCACTCCGCTGCCGGTCTGGCACTGCTGGAGTACTTCGGATCACGGGAGGCGGTACCGGACGACCCGGTGCTCCGGGATCTCGTCTCCGGCCACTGCGCGCCCCGGCTCATCGTCGGCAGGGGCACCGTGGCACGGGCGGCGGGAATGTCCGCGATGACCGACAACTCCGACGGGCTGGTCCATGACCTGACCACCCTGGCACACAGGTCAGGGGTCCACGTCGACCTCGACGGAGCCTCCCTGACCCCGGACGCGCAGCTGTACTACGCGGCCGAGGTGACCGGTGGTGACCCCTGGGAATGGGTGCTCACCGGAGGGGAGGACCACACCCTGCTGGGGACCACCGACAGGGAACCGCCGGCAGGCTACCGGGTCATCGGGGAGATCCGTGAGGCCGGCGAGGGCGAGCCGGTGACAGTCGACGGTCAACGTCCGGTGTACACGGCCGGGTGGGATTCACTGTGAACCCTGAGGCGACCTCCGTGGACCCGGTGAATGCGCTGGCCGGGCGGATTCTCGCGACCGTCCACCCGTCGTGGCGCAATATCCTCGACGATGCCGGGGCAGACCTGCCGACGGCCGCGGAGAACACAGCCGGGCGCATCATCGCCGGCGAACCGGTCCTGCCCGCCCCGGAGAACATCTTCCGGGCCCTGTCCCGGCCGGCGGAGGAGACTCGCGTGCTGATCCTCGGCCAGGACCCGTACCCGACCCCCGGGCATGCCGTGGGACTGTCCTTCTCCTCGGCGGCGACCACTGTGCCACTGCCGAAGTCCCTGCAGAACATCTACACCGAGTATGAGTCGGACCTGGGACTGCCCCGGCCTGCGTCCGCCGACCTCAGCCCCTGGACACGCCACGGGGTGATGCTGTTGAACAGGGTCCTGACCGTGCGTGCCGGATCCCCGGCGAGCCACCGCGGCACCGGCTGGGAGGAGATCACCGGGGCAGTGGTGGAACACCTGTCCACCCGGCCTCTCGCCGCGGTTCTCTGGGGGCGTCAGGCAGGGGAGGTGGCCGGCACGGTGGGCCGGGACCGGTGCGTGCTCTCCGCCCACCCTTCACCCCTGTCCGCCTACCGCGGTTTCTTCGGCTCCCGTCCGTTCACCCGGGCCAACGGTATCCTCGTCGCCCAGGGGGCGGAACCGGTGGACTGGTCGCTGGCGGACCAGGAGGTGGTCCGGTGACCACCGCACTCACGGGGCCCTACCTCAGGTCCTGGGCAGTCAGGGCGCTCGCGGGACTGCGGCGTCACCGTGACGAGATCAACCGGCTCAACGTGTTCCCCATCCCGGACTCCGACACCGGCACGAACATGACCGCCACCATGGAATGTGCCGTCGCCCGGCTGGAGGACGCCACCGGTTCCGCCGGTTCCGCCGGTTCCACCGGTGACGCCGACGCCGCGGAGACAGCCGCCGCTCTGGCCGCCGGCGCCGTTACCGGGGCCAGGGGAAATTCCGGCATGGTGCTCAGCCAGATTCTCCGGGCCGTCGCGGACACCGCCGCCATGTCGGCCACCGGTGACCTGTCGGCCAGGGCGGTCCCGGTGATGCTCTCCAGGGCAGGGAAGCTGGTCACCGACGCGCTGTCGCACCCTGTGGAAGGGACGATCCTGACTGTGCTGCGGCAGGCCGGTGACGGTGCGCAGGCGGTCGTCGACGCTGACCCGGAGGCTTCTCTGGGCACAGTCGTCACCGCCGCGCGTGACGCGGCCGTCACCGCCCTGGAACAGACCACCGGACAGCTTGACGTCCTTGGTGAGGCAGGAGTCGTCGACGCCGGCGGACGTGGCCTCGTCGTGATCCTCCAGGCACTGGTCGACGCCCTGGAAACAGGTACAGAAACAGGTACAGAAACAGGCACGGAAACAGGCACAGAAACGGGCGCAGCAGGCGGTACCGGGAGTTTCCGGGGGTCCGTCGGGACCGGGCCCGCCGACCCGTCCCACGGTGCAGGCAGCGAACCCCACCTCGAACTGGTCTTCACGTTCCGGGGTGACGCGGCGGCCCTGCGTACCGCCCTCGGAGAACTCGGAGACAGCGTGGTGGTCGTCGGTGACGGCGCTGACGCGCACCGTGCCCACGTCCACACCCGTCACCCGGGTCAGCTCATCGAGCGGATCTTCGCCCTGGGCAGTGTCACCGGACTGCGCGTCGAGGCGCTGCCCGAACAGCCTGCGGCCCGTGGCGTCCGACCCGTCTCCCCGGTCATCGCCCTCCTTCCTGCCGGTGCCGCCACCGGCGGGCTGGCCGATCTCTTCCGTGGCGCCGGCGCGGAGGTGTGCGACACCTCGGAGTCGCTCGCCGAGGCGCTCGGTGCACTGCCCGGACCAGGGATCGTGCTGACCAACGGTCAGGACACCGCTGAGGTGTTCGCCGGACTTGACCGGGTCGGCAGGGAGTTCGGCCGGGAGGTCACTGTGGTGGACACCGGCAGTTTCGTCGGAGGGCTCGCCGCACTGGCGGTGCACAGTCCGGGAGCGGACCCTGACGACGACGCCGAGGACATGGCGGACGCCGTGCACGGGCAGCGGTGGACTGACGTGACCGTGCCGCCGGCGGGGCAGCAGACCGGTCAGGACCCCGTGGTGGACGTGGTGGACGTCGTGGAGGCGGTCGCTGCGGCGGTCAATGCCCTGCTCGCCGACGGCGGGGAACTGGTCACGGTTCTCTGCCGTGCCGAATGCGGTCCCGGGATCGGCGACGCGGTCGCCGGGGCGGTCCGCGAAGCACACCCGGACGCCGAGGTCCACGTCGTCACCGTGCCGGGTCTGCCTGTCGACGCCCAGGTGGGGGTGGAGTAGATGCTGGGCTGGGACGATCCCCGGCCACTGAGCCTGGTCATTCCACCCGAAAGGGCCAGGGCCCTGGCGGGCCGGCCCGGGCTGGCCACCATGGGACAGGCCCTGATGAACTTCCCCGTCTCCTACGTCCACAGCAGCGGTACCGGCGCCTTCACGGATGACGGACCGGACGCCCCGGGGGAGGGTGACAGGTTCACCTGCCTCGCCGAAGTGACGGGGGCACACGTCCAGGACAACCGGGGACGCCGGGGACCCCGGGAAATCCTCTCGTTCACCTTCCGGGTGGGGGACACGGTCTTCTCCTCGGCCCTGTTCGGCAATGTGCGCATGCACGTGCCCTTCGTCGCCGCCGGGGCGAAGCTCATGCTCTCCGGAACACTCGGCGTCTGGCGGGACCAGTGGCAGCTGAAGAACCCCTCCTACATCACCCTCCAGCCTGCGCCCCCGCAGGGCGGTGCCCGGCGTACCCCGGAGGAGCATGAGGCCGCGTTCGGGGCCTACGGTCCCCTCGCCACCGTCGTCGAGGTCGCCGGGGGGATGAGAGCGGCCCAGAAACTGCTGTCCCGGCCCTGGCTGCCGATGTACCGACGTCGGCCGGGGACCACCACCGCCGAGGTCACCGCAGTGATGGACCGGGTGCTCGCCGCGACGGGGGAACCGTCCGAGATGCTGCCCGACCATCCCGGGGCACCGGAGTGGCCCCGTCTCCGGGGGCGGCCCCTCATCAGTTTCAGCAGGGCCCTCCACGAGGTCCACCAGCCTCCGGAGGAGGGGCCGGAGGAGGCCCGCACCCGTCTGAAGTTCAACGAAGCTCTGGGACTCCAGATCGTCATGGCGCTGAGGAGGTCCGAGTCCACGGCGAGGTCCGCGCCGTCCGTGGTGCCGATCACCGCAGACTCGCGTTATGCGGCACTGACGGCGAACCTCCCCTATGACCTCACCGACACCCAGAAGGCGGCGCTGGAGACCATCGGCAGGGCCATGGGGCCGGACAGCGGTGCCGACGCAGACGCCGCTGACGCCGCCGGAGGTGACGGGGTGACAACCCCGATGAGCATGCTGCTGCAGGGCGACGTCGGATCCGGAAAGACGGTGGTGGCACTGCTGGCGATGCTGAGGGTCGTGGACTCAGGTCTGCAGTGTGCCTTCCTCGCCCCCACGGAGGTCCTCGCCTCACAGCACGCGGACACCCTCACCGGGCTGCTCGACGGACTCGGGGTGACGGTGACTCTGCTGACCGGGTCGATGTCCGCGGCCGAACGTCGGAGTGCCCTGCTCGACACCGTCTCCGGTACCGCGGACATTGTCGTCGGAACCCACGCCATCATCCAGGACTCGGTCGAGTTCTTCGACCTGGGACTGGTGGTGGTCGACGAGCAGCACCGCTTCGGCGTCCGCCAGCGTGACCGGCTCAGGGAGAGGGCACCGGTGGACAGGACACCGCACCTGCTGGTGATGACCGCCACCCCCATTCCCCGTACTGTGGCCATGACCATGTTCGGTGACCTGTCGGTCTGCACCCTCACCGGCGCTCCGGCCGGTCGCGGGACCGTGCACAGTTTCGTGGTCCCCACCTCGAGACCACGGTGGGTGCAGCGGGTCTTCGAGGTCATCCGTGAGCAGGTCGCCGCCGGTCACCGTGCCTATGTGGTCGTTCCCCGGATCGACGGTGAGGGAGGTGTCGACGATGTGGCGTCCCGTCTGGAGTCCGGTCCGCTGTCCGGACTGAGGATCGGCCGCCTGCACGGCAGAACCGGGGACAAGAACCAGGTGATGGAGGCGTTCGCCCACGGTGAGCTCGACGTGCTGGTCGCCACGACCGTCATCGAGGTCGGACTCGACGTCCCCGAAGCCACGGTGACGGCGGTGATGGACGCCGAGAACTTCGGCGTCTCACAGCTGCACCAGTTGCGTGGCCGGGTCGGTCGCGGGGCAGCGGACTCCTGGTGTTTCCTGTGTACCGGGGTGCAGGAGGGGGAACCGTCATACGGTCGGCTGGAGGCAGTCGCCCGGACAGGTGACGGATTCGAGCTGGCTGAACTTGACCTGAGGACCAGGACCGAGGGGGATGTGCTCGGGGAGACCCAGTCCGGGTCCCGGGCCCGCAGGGTGACCCTGTTGTCCCTGGCAGACGACGCGGACATCGTCGACGAGGCCCGTCGGTACGCCGCAGCTCTCGTGGAATATGACACGGACCTGTCCCGGGCCCTCGTCGCAGACATCGCCGACGACGACCAGGAGTACATCGAACGCAGCTGACAGCGCGGCGGGAGGGCGTCCCCGCTGCTCCGGACACAGCTCCGCCGGTCACGACCCGGTCACGACCCGGTCATGTGACCCGGTCGTGGACCGGGCATGTCACAGCCCTACTACACTGCCAGGCATGGATATCTTCGCTCCGTTCGCCGGGCATGTCAGGTTCGAGGTGGTGGACGGGCAGTCCGTCGCCGCCGGAGAGCATCTCGCCGTCGTCGAGGCCGTGAAGATCGAGGCCCCCGTCGCCGCACCCGGGCCCGGGGTGGTGCGCCGGGACGCCGCGGAGAACTTCAGCGCCGTGGCCGGAGGAGACCTGCTCCTGCACCTCGACGAGCTTCCCGACACCCGTGACCGGACCGGCGGGGCAGAGCTGTGACCCGCATCATCTCGGGATCAGCCAGGGGCAGGAAACTGAAGGTCCCGCCCGAGGGCACCCGTCCGACCTCCGACAGGGCCAGGGAAGGACTGTTCTCGTCCCTGCAGGTCCGTTTCGGCTTCGACGGTGAGATCGTCCTGGACCTGTTCGCAGGTACAGGTGCACTGGGACTGGAGGCGGCGTCCCGGGGCGCGGCGGAGGTCACCCTCGTCGACGACAACCACAGGGCGTGCGAGACTGCCCGCGCCAATGCCGAGGTGGTGGGCCATCCTGCCGTCAGGGTGGTCGAGTCCAGGGCCTCCGCATTCCTGGCCGGAGCGGCCCGCGACCACTACACGATGGTGCTTGCCGACCCCCCCTACGATCTCAGTGACACCGCCGTCGACGAGATGGTCCGTGCCCTGGTCCCGGTGCTCCGGAAGGACGCCGTGGTCGTGGTGGAACGTCACGTCGACTCTGCGGAGGTGGACTGGCCGGAAGGTTTCGAGACCACCGGTCAGAAGCTGAAGAAACGCACCTTCGGCATCGCCAGGATGGACATGGCCATCTGGCGGGGGCCCGCGGCGTGAGGCGACGGCAGGAGATGAGGACCTAGACTGTGGGCATGCGAGTCTGCTGCCCCGGATCCTTCGACCCTGTCACCAACGGCCACCTGGACATTTTCACCAGGGCCGCGAGGATGTTCGACGAAGTCACCGTCCTCGTGACCTACAACCCGAACAAGTCCGGACTGTTCACCGCCGAGGAGCGGATGGCCCTGATCCGTGACGCCCTGGACGCCACCGGCCGGCCGGAGACGTCCAGGATCACCGTGGACACCTGGGACAGTCTCCTGGTCGACTACCTGGACGGACACGGGATCCCCGCGATGGTCAAGGGTCTGCGCAGTTCCCTCGACTACGAGTACGAACTGCCTATGGCGCAGATGAACCAGCGTCTCACCGGGGTGGAGACCTTCTTCCTCCTGACGAATCCGGAGTACGGGTACGTCTCCTCGACGATCTGCAAGGAGGTTGCCAGGTACGGAGGTGATGTCCGGGGACTGCTGCCGGACAGTGTCGCTGCAGCGGTGAGGGAGAAGTACGCCGGCCGGTGAGCGCGCCCGGGCGATGAGCCCCGATGAGCCGGACAACAGAGCGTGTCACAGCGTGGTCGCGGGGCAGTTTTCTGGCATGCTGGCAGTCATGTACAAGACTTTCGAGGGCATTGACCAGCTCCAGAATATGGTGGAGCGCGCCTACGGCGTCCCCATGACCGCGAACTGCATGGTCCCCCGGGGCGAAGCCGCGGAGCTTCTTGACATGATCCGTAACTCCATCCCCGGCGACCTGGACGATGCCCAGGACGTGCTGGACCGGGAGGACGCCATCCTGTCGGAGGCGGAGGACAAGGCGTCCGCACTGGTCGCCGAGGCTGAAGCGGAGCGTGACCGGATCCTCGACGAGGCCCGTCAGCGTGCCGAGGACATGATCGCCGACGCCGAGGAGCGGGCCCAGAGCACCGTCGCCCGTGCTGAGGCGGAGGCGGTGCGTCTGGAGGAGGACGCGCGCCGGGAGTACCAGGAGACCACCTCCAGGGCGGATGCGGAGAAGGCACGGTTGATCGAGGAGGGGAACAACCTCTACGACCGGGCGGTCAACGAGGGGATCGCCGAACAGCGCCGGCTGGTCAGTGAGTCTGAGGTCGTGAGGGAGGCGGACGCCGAGGCGCGGCGCATCATCGAGTCCGCCCACGCCGACTCTGACCGACTGCGGCGGGAATGCGACCAGTACGTCGACAGCACTCTCGCGCAGTTCGAGGAGTCCCTCAACGGTTCACTGCGGACAGTGTCCAGGGACCGTTCCGCCCTGCGCAAGGGGGCCGGAGTCTCAGGGAACCGGTACCCCCGTGAACCCCGTGACGGCAGGGCCGACGGATGGGGTGACGGTCGCGGTGACGCCGAGCCCCGGGGGGAACGCGGATCCCGCCTCTGAGACGGCGGCACGCCGGGGCCCACGGTGATTAGCCCGCGCTACGGGTCAAGGGTAAGAATGACGGGGTGACTACAGATCCGTTCCAGCTCGAAGTCCGTGAGGCACTCCGTGCCACCGGCCTGCCCCAGCACCTGACCGCCACCGGGCCGTCACCGGTCCGGCTCGGCGGTGAGATGCTCGGCGTGGAGGAGGGGACCCCCGTGGAGGTCGTCGCCGACGTCTCCAACCTCGGTGAGTCGCTCCTGGTGGACGCGACCGTGTACGCCAGGGCCACCGGCCAGTGCTCCCGCTGCCTCGCCGACCTTGACGAACCCTTCTCGGTGCATGTCAGTGACGTCTTCGGGACCACCCCGGACTTCATCACCCGCGACGGTGTGTCAGGTGCGGAGGCAGGTGACGACGACGATGACTTCGAACCCCTCATGGTCGACGACGACATGGTCGACATCACCCAGCTCGTCCTCGACGAAGCGGGGCTGACCCTCCCCTTCAGCCCGGTGTGCGGCGACTACGGGCGTGAATGCGCCGGCGACACCCCCGCCCCGGACGGTGTTTCCGGTGGCGACGATGCCGCGCCCGATCCCCGGTGGGCGGGACTGGCCGAACTGGCGGGCGACCTCACCGATGACGGGGAAGGTGCGGGTGCCGAGGGCGCCGGCGAAACCAGGGACAGAAGGAATGACGCCTGATGTCGAGACGACGTCGCCTCACCGGTGAGGCTGCACTCAATGCCGCGTACGGACGGATCGACCACACCCCGTTGCTCCGGGCGTGGGGCGTCGAGCTGTCCGACGACATGCTCCGGCTGGCACTGACACACCGTTCCTTCGCCAACGAGAACGGAAACCTGCCCAACAATGAACGCCTCGAGTTCCTCGGTGACGCCGTCCTCGGGCTGTCCGTCGCAGAGCAGCTCTACCGCCAGTTCCCGGACCGTTCGGAATCGGACATCTCCAAGATGCGCGCGGGTGTCGTGAACATGTACGCCCTGGCCGACGTCGCCAGGGAACTGGGGATGGGGGACCACCTCATCCTCGGACGTGGTGAGATGCTCACCGGCGGATCGGACAAGAACTCCATCATCGCCGACTCCGTCGAGGCGATGCTCGGAGCCATCTACCTGGAACACGGCTTCGATGTCGCCAGGTCCACCGTCCTGAGAATCTTCGAACGCAGGATCACCACAGCACCGTCGACCGGACTGACGATGGACTGGAAGACTGTGCTGCTGGAAAAGCTGTCCGATCTGCAGCTCCACGCGGAACCCGTGTACGAGGCCACAGCGCAGGGACCCGACCACGACCAGACGTTCAACGCCACGGTGACAGTCGACGGGGAAGTCCGTGGAACCGGCTCCGGTCACACGAAGAAAGAGGCTGAGCACCATGCCGCCCGTGCCGCCTACCGGTACTTCAGTGGCCTCGACCACTGAACCGGAGACCGGCAGCTCCGGGCGCCGGCGGCGTCCCCGTCACCGCCGGGGTGAGCTGACCGGTGCCTGAACTGCCCGAAGTTGAGGTGGTGCGCCGCGGACTGGCCGAACATCTCACCGGCGCGGTGTTCACCGGAACCACCGTGCTGCACCCGCGCGCCGTCCGGGGCCAGCCCGGCGGGGCGGCCGCACTGGAGCAGGGACTGGAGAATGCCCTGGTGGTCGCCCTGCACCGCCGGGGAAAGTACCTGTGGGCGGAACTGGGGCGCCCCGGCCACACCCGCTGCCTTCTCGTGCACCTGGGCATGTCGGGCCAGATGCTCCTGGGCGCCCCCGGTCAGGTGACCTCACCCCACCTGCGTATCCGCTCCCGCCTGGTGACGGCCGACGGGTCCGTCCTGGAACTGAGTTTCGTCGACCAGCGCACCTTCGGACGCTGGGAGCTGACCGGGTACGGCGTCACCGATCCGGTCCCGCACATCGCCGACGACCCGCTGACCCCCGGCTTCGACACACCGGCGGTTGCCCCGCGGGGCCGGACCCGCCCGTCCGAGATCAAGCGGGGGCTGCTGGACCAGAACGGGGGCTCCGGGGTCGGGGACATCTACGCCGCCCAGGCCCTCGGGGCGGCGCCGGTCCCCCCCCTTCTCTTCTTCACCTCTAGATGGGGGTGAGAGGAAGGCCTGGGCGCTCCCCGCTTTTCTTTTATCCACATGTAGGTGTTAAAAAGAGACGGGGACCTGTTTTCCGCCGCCCCGCCCCCCTCCGGCCGCGGGGGGCTGCCCGGGTGCGGCGCCCCCGACCCGGCCCCGCACCCCGCCGCCGCCCCGCTGCCCCCCGGCTCCGCCCCACGGGGGGTGGCCGGGCGGCCCGGGCCCCGCCGTTCCGAGATCAAGCGGGTGCTGCTGGACCAGACCGTGGTCTCCGGGATCGGGAACATCTACGCCGACGAGGCCCTGTGGTCGGCGCAGATCCACCCGCACCGGCGGGCGTCCGGAATGCGGCAACGTGACGTCGTCCACCTGCTCGACTGCGCGGCGGGGACAATGCTGAAGGCACTGGAAGCCGGAGGCACCTCCTTCGACGATCTCTACGTCAACGTCAACGGCGCGTCCGGGTACTTCTCCCGTTCCCTCCACGTCTACGGGCGTACGGGACTGCCCTGTCACCGGTGCGGGACCCCGATCGAAAGGACGGTGACGGGGGGAAGGTCGTCCCACTTCTGCCCGGAATGTCAGCGGCGGGGGAGGCGGCGGCCGGCAGCGGGGCCGCAGTCCCGGGCGCTAGGCTCGGAACTGTGACTCGCCCGGACCACGACGCCCCGTACAACGGTGCCCCGCACCCTGCCGGTCAGGCTCCTGCCGGTCAGGCTGCTGTGCGCCTCACCGCCTGGGTCCACGGACACGTCCAGGGCGTGGGGTTCCGCTGGGCGACCCGGAGTACGGCCCTGTCTCTCGGCCTGGTCGGCTTCGCCTCGAACTACCCGGACGGTCGCGTCCTCGTCGTCGCGGAAGGACCTGCCGACAGTACCCGCGCCCTGGCCGCCTGGTTGCGCGGCGGGTCAACCCCGGGCCGGGTGGACACCGTGGTGGACGCCGTGGGCCGGCCCCGCGGCGGGTACCATGACTTCGAAATCCGTTGATCCACACCACCGGCCCTCCTGTCCGGTCCCTGCGCCCCGGAAGGTCCCCGTCACCCGATGCATTTGAAGTCCCTCACCCTCAAGGGTTTCAAGTCTTTCGCCTCCGCCACGACCCTGAAGTTCGAACCGGGTATCTGCGCGGTCGTCGGTCCGAACGGTTCCGGCAAATCCAACGTGGTCGACGCACTCGCCTGGGTGATGGGGGAGCAGGGGGCGAAAACCCTGCGCGGCGGGAAGATGGAGGACGTCATCTTCGCCGGTGCGGGCGACCGTAAACCCCTCGGCAGGGCGGAGGTCACACTCACCATCGACAACTCCGACGGAGCCCTGCCCATCGACTACTCGGAGGTGTCCGTCACCCGGCGGATGTTCCGCGACGGGGCGTCCGAGTACGAGATCAACGGTGCCCGGGCGCGGCTCATGGACATCCAGGAACTGCTCTCGGACTCCGGTATCGGCCGGGAGATGCACGTCATCGTCGGTCAGGGGCGTCTGGCCCAGATCCTCGAGTCCCGCCCCGAGGAACGCCGCGCCTACATCGAGGAGGCCGCCGGGGTTCTCAAGCACCGGCGCCGCAGGGAGAAGGCACAGCGCAAGCTCGTGTCCATGCAGGGCAACCTCGACCGCCTCCACGACCTCACCGACGAACTGTCCACCCAGCTCAAGCCGTTGGCACGACAGGCGGAGGCGGCCCGCAGGGCGGAGAAGGTCCAGTCCACGATCCGGGAGAACCGGCTGCTCCTCACCGCCGACACCGTCCGCCGTCTCACCGGGGAACTGCAGGAGGCGGACGCCGAACTTGCAGAACTCACCGCTGACGCCGGTGCCGTCCGCGCCGAACTCGAGGAGTACACCGGGGAACTCTCCACCACCGAGGAAGGTCTGCGCACCGCCCTGGAGGAGGCTGAGGCGGCGAAGAACCTGTGGTTCAGGCTGTCCACCGTCGCCGAGAAGAACTCCGCCACCCTGCGCATCGCCGCCGACCGGGCCTCCGACAACGGCACGGTCGACACCTGGACCGGCGCCGACCCGGAGGAACTGCTCGCCCGCGCGACGGAAGCGGACGAGGAGCAGGCCCTGCTCGACGAGGAGGTGGAGATCGCCACCGAGAAGCTCGAACAGGTCCGTGAGGAGGTCGAGGACCGTGCCGATGCCGCCCGCGAAGCGGAGCAGGAACATCTCGCCCGGGTGAGGGCCGTCGCCGACCGCAGGGAAGGGATCGTCAGACTCCTGGCACAGCAGGACTCCCTCACCCAGCGGCGCACCGCCCTTGACGAGGAGATCACCCGGCTGGAACAGACCGTCGCCGAACAACGCGACGCCATGGACAACAGCACCGGGGCCGAACTCGACGACGCCGTGGCAGCCCTCGACGAGACAGAGGCCGCCGGGGACGGGCTCGCCGGTGCAGCCGCCCGTGCCGCCGAAGAGTCCGCGGACGCCGACGCCCGGGTGGAGTCCCTGCGCCGCCGCGAACGCGACCTCGACAGGGAACTGGCCACCCTGGAAGCCCGCATCGACGGGTGGCGCGACCGGCTGCGCCCCACCGACGGTGCCGCCGTGGCGGTCGAGACCGTGCGGGAACTCGGGCGCGGTGAACCCGGCCGACTGTCCGGACAGGTCACGGTGGAGAACGGGTGGGAGACCGCGGTCGCGGCCGTCCTCCCTGAAGGACTCGTCGCCGGCAGGGACATCTTCGACACCGCCACGCTCGGCACCGTCACTCGGGCCCTCGTCACCGCAGCCCGGGGACGAACCATGCTCGTCACCGCCACCTCCGGGGACGGTCCCGACACCCGCCCGTGGCGTCTGGACTCCCCGGCGGTCCCTGCAGCACCGGACACCGGCGTCACATGGCTCCTCGACCACCTCGACATCGACCCGGCGGTCACCGCACCGGTCACCGCACTGCTCGTCGACGTCGTCGCAGTGGACACCGCCGACCCGGTCGCCACCGGCAGAGACCTGGTGGAACGCGACCCCCGGCTCCGTGTCGTCACCCGCGACGGAGTTCTGCTGGGCACCGGCTGGACCGCCGCCGGCTCCGGAGGCACGGCACCGGTGGAGCTGGCCGCCGCGATCTCGGGCGCGGCCGAGGAGGCGGACCGGGTGCGCGGTGAACTCTCCGACCTGCAGGCCTCACTGAAGGGAGCCAGGCAGGCCGCGGAGGAACTGCGCACCGCCGCCGCCTCCGCCAAAGCCGCCGTACGTGACCACGAGGTCCGGCTGGCCGCGGCGAAACGCAGGGTCGAGGCGTCCTCCCGCGCCGCAGAACAGGCGGCCCGACTCCTTGCCAGGGCAACGGCCGCCCGCGACGAGGCGGAGCAACGCCGGGAGAAACTCGACGCCGAAGCCGACGAGGTCGCCGACCGACTGGCCCGGGTCGGGGAACAGGACACCGGAGAAGAACCCTCCACCGCCGAACGTGATGCCACGGCCAGGGCCCTGACCCAGGCCCGAGCCATGGAAATGGAGGCCCGTCTGTCCCTGCGCACCGCCGAGGAACGGGCCGGAAACCACCGGGGCAGGGCGGAGGCGCTGCGCCGCCAGGCACGTCAGGAGCAGGCCGCCCGGCAACGGTTCGAACAGGCCGCCTCACGGCGACGGGCCGCCCGTCACCGTGCCGACGTGGTCCACGCCCTGGCACAGCGGGTCGACCTGCGGATCAGGGACGCCCTGGGCAGAGCCGAGGACGCGCGCACCCGCACCGCCGACGCCCACCGCCGTTGGCAGGAGACACTCGCCCGCTGCCGCGACCGGGTCGACACCCTCACCCTGCGCCTCAACCACCTCAACGAACGGGCACACCAGGCGGAGATCACCCGCAGCCAGGCACAGCTGCGCATCGAACAGGCACTGGAACGCGCCATGGAACAGCTGGGCATGTCCGCACCCCAGCTCCTCGCCGAAGCCCCGGGCGAGGACTTCGATAGGGACACCGCCGCCAGGGAGCTCGCCGCCGCGGAGAAGTCACTGCGCTCCCTCGGCAAGGTCAACCCGCTCGCCCTCGAAGAGTTCGCGGCCCTGGAGGAACGCCACCGCTTCCTCGCCACCCAGCTCGACGACGTGGAGAAGGCCCGGGCAGACCTGGAGGGGGTCATCAGGGACGTGGACTCCACGATCCTCCAGCTGTTCACCGACGCCTGGGCCGACGTGGAGGCGGAGTTCCCCAGAGTCTTCGACACACTCTTCCCCGGAGGGTCCGGGAGACTGGTTCTCACAGACCCCGACGACATGCTGACCACAGGAATCGAGGTGGAAGCCAGGCCGCCGGGCAAGAAGGTCAGGAGACTGTCACTGCTGTCCGGTGGTGAGAAGTCTCTGACCGCGCTGGCACTGCTGGTGGCGATCTTCCGTGCCCGCCCCAGCCCCTTCTACGTCATGGACGAGGTGGAGGCGGCCCTCGACGACGTGAACCTGAGACGGCTCATCGCCCTGTTCCTCGAACTGCGGCAGGATTCACAGCTCATCGTGATCACCCACCAGAAGCCCACCATGGACACCGCCAACGTCCTCTACGGGGTGACCATGCGCGGAGACGGGGTGACCAGGGTCATATCCCAGCGCATGCACCCGGTCGAGACCCCCGTGAACAGGGCAGACGGGCAGAACGCCCCCGCAGATGTCGCCGCATCCGACGCGCCCTAGAATGAGTCGTCGTGAGTGCACCGAGCCCTATCGCAGACCTGTCGGACCCCCTTCTCGCCTGGGCCTCCGGTACCGAACTGGACCTGACCCGCCGGCTGGGGGAACTTCCCGGGACTCCGCCGATCTTCGTCCGGCTCGACACGACCGGTGACGAGCTCGAACGGATCACCACCTTCTACGGAACCTTCCTCGCCCGCCAGCTCGCCGCCGGCGGAGACGAAGGCCAGCTGCTGGCCACCTGCCCCGCACTGACCGCCTCGACCCTGCTGTTCCGCGCGGCCAGGCTCAACGACGTCAGTGAACTGGCCTCCGAATTCTGGTCCGGCCTGGGGCTGGAACCCACCCCCGAGCGGACCGCCCTCGTCGCCCCGGACACCTACGCCGGGATCCTCACCCGCGCCGGGCTCGACCCCGTCGACATCGCCGCGACGGGATCGGACGGGGAGAAGGGACGCCTTTTCGCCCACGTCGGCATCGCCACCGACTGGGTTCCGGAACTCATCGAGCTGATCGACTCACGCCGGCTCGACGGGACAGCGGACACTGACGCGGACGCCGAGGCAGACGCCGTGGTCGCAGTCCTCGCCGAGGAGTCGCTGCAGGCGGGCCCCCTGTGCGCGGTGCTTCCGGAGCTGGCGGCCGGACTGATCGCCCCTGTCGTACGGGTCGTCAGGTACGCGGCAGCCCACCCCGGCCACTGGCGTCACGGTCTGACCTCAGGGGCGGTGGCGGAGGTCCCGCCGCTGATCCTCGAGGACGTCGTCGAGGAGCTCTCCGAACGTCCCGCCGGCACGACCGCCCGCCGTCACCGGGTCGGTGTCGGGTCCCGGGAAACCCAGCCCCGCCTCTCCCTCGACCTGGCCCGGCAGAGGGTCGTCCTGCGGCTGCCCGAGGTGCTCCTCGACGCCGACGAATCCCCCGAGGTGCGGTGGCACATCGACGTCGAGGGACGCCCGACGGGCTTCCGGACCCGGCGTTCGGACTCTCCGGGACGCCCGGTCACCGGCGTCCTCGACATCCCCATGCGCCGGCCCGTGCGCGAGATCGGGGTCCGGGACCTCACCCACGACGACGCATGGGTCGTCAAGGGGGTCGACAGTGACGACCCCGTCCTGGTGTTCACCCGGCGTGGCAAGGACCTCACCGACCGGGTCTCCCTGCACCACGACCGCGTCCTCGTGGTCTGCCCCGAGGACTCCACCGCGGTCGACGTGGTACGCGACCGTGTTCTCCCGGTGCTGGGGCAGTGGAAGATGAAGACCTGGCAGGGGTGGGTGATCCGGGACCTCGACCTCTCGGGCGCGGTGTCCCTCCACATCGACCGACCCGGGGTGCAACGGCCCCCGATGGGCAGGGTGCGGTGTGTCGACCCACGTCAAAGGGTCGTCTTCGCCGAACCTGACGAGCCCTGCCCGTCGCTGCGTTCCCTCGGCGGACTGCCCGTGCACTCCGTCAGCCTGCAGGCGGTGTTCCCCCCGACGGTCTCCGGCGCGCCGGAGATCTGGTTCCTGTCCGTGAGCTCGTGGGCGGGCCCGGAGGAGACAGGGGAGGAGGTCACCGAGGAGGAGCCCCTGGAGGTGCCCGCCGACGGCGGCCTGTTCGACGTCTTCGACCCCGAGGCCTACGACACCCCCTGGGTCGGCGAGTACCTTGTCCGGCTGCGGGGACCGCGCAACGAATCCTTCCGCCACGAGTACGCGATCGTCGAAGATCTCCACGTCGACGCACCTGAGGCTCCGCGACTGGCCCGTGCCGCCGGACTGTCACCGGTGACGGTGACCTTCCGCGGCGGGGACAAACCCCTGGTCATCGCCAGGAGTGTGGAACTGGGCCCGATGGAGAAGCAGGTCCGGGTCATCGCCGAGACCGACGCCGGGGACGCCCTGCCCCTCATCGTCGAACCGCCGCGACTGCGCTACCAGCTCCCCCTCACGGGGGAGGACCCGATGTGGCGCACGGAGGCTGTGAGTATCTCCGCGGACTCGGTCGACGTCTCCACACGGTTCCGGATCCGCCCCGGGCTGCCCGTCGAATCCCCCCGGCTGGTGGTCCGCGACCGGCACGGTGCCCCGGTGCGTACCCTGCGCCTCGGCACCGTCGACGACGTGACCTGGTCGGTGTCGCTGAAGCCGTTGGAGGGTTCCCTGTCGCTGCTGCGCGAGGGCGCCTGCGAGCTGGAGTTCGTCGCCGACGGCAGGTCCCATTCGGTGCGTCTGGCGGCCCTGAGGCCGCCTGTGGAACGGTCCGTCGCAGTCGTTGACGACGTCCTCACCGTCAGCCCGGCCCCGGAGACAGCCCCGGACCGTCCAGCGGGTGCCTGGCTGTGGCAGCTCACGGCGCCGTGGAGGTCCGCTACGGCGGTGACCCTCGACAACGGCCGGGTCACCCTCCCCTCCGAGCTGGTCAACTCCGGACCGCTGAGGGTCCAGCTGTTCAACGGGGACCGGTTCTCCTCGCTTCACGCCCCGGCGACCCCCGGTCCCTCCGCCCTGACCGCGGACGCCCCCGGCCACGCCCACCCGGATGACGGGGGGCCCTGGACCAGGCTCTCGGCATTCCTCGCAGGGGAGTCCGACGAAGCCCCCGACGACATCGACGTGCTCACCACGTTGTGGGATGTGCTGGCGGGCTGGTTGTCCGACGGAACCCCGGACTCCGCCGGGCATGCGATGCGCACCGCCCTGGCGCACCACCCGCGCGAGGCTCTGCGTGCGATGTCACGGTCACTGGTGCCCTCCACCGACCGTCCCGCCCAGTTCATTCTCTCCGGACTGGTGCACGCACCGCTGCGCACCGACGAATCTGACCCGACTCCGGGTGTGGCGTGGATCGCAGCGCTGGAGATCCTCGGCGAACTGGCCGCCACCGACGACGAGGACACGACCGCACGCCGTGAGATCGGGAAACGGTTGACGACGGTCGGGGGAGCGGAACTGGCACGCACCGTTGAATCCGGCAGGGACGCCACCCTGGAGACGGCGTGCATCGACGCGACGACGGTGCAGATCGCGCAACTGGATCCGGCGCAGCAGGATGCGGTGCTCAGTGCGTTCTTCGCGGGATCGGGTCTGGTCCCGGGGGCACTGTCGGAGGAGAACTCCCGACTCATCGCGGTGTTCGAGACCTTCCGCCGCCGCGACGAGCTCAACGAGGTTCTCGCAGACCCGGAGCTGCTGCGGGCCGCCCTGGCGCTGCTGCGCAGAATCCGTCAGACCAACCGGCAGCTGTTCACCTCCGCCCGGGTGCGGTTCGACAAACTCGACAACGTCGACACCGACAACCCCGCCAACCGGTGGGCCCTCGCCCCGGTGATCAGCATGGTGCTGGCGATCGCGGCCAGGCTGCGCGCCCACGGCCGGTTCGGTTCGCCCGGCCAGCTCACCTCCTCCTACCACGGGTGGGCACAGCTCGCCCGGATCGTCCCGGATCTGGTCACCGGTGACCTCGTTTCCGCCGACGCGATGGTCCTCGGGGTCTTCGGCCCGGACGAATCCGCCGACCCGGTCCTGCCGACGGAGCCTGCTGTACCGGGGAAGGAACCGGCGGCGGACAGGGCAGGGGGCTCCTCGGACGCCGGGGAAGCCGGGACAGCCGGGGAGGATGCCGTGACCGGGGAAGGCGGTGCGGACCGACGGGCTCCGCGGACCCCACGGCAGGGCAGGACACCGAGGACGCCGCGACCACGGTGAAGCCCCCGTGACCGGGGTGCCGCAGCGCCGTTCCCGCCTCCTCTGGTTCACTGGAGGCCATGAACTCGGTCATCTGGATCATTGTCGCCGTAGTCGCGGTCATAGTCGTACTTGCTCTGCTGGTCCTGCTCGGCCTCCGCCGTGGGAAGGCCAGGCAGATCTCCTTCGAGAAAGAGGCGGAGCTCGAGCAGAAGAAGCCCACTTCGGGTGATTACCAGGCCAAGGGTGGCTTCAACTTCAGCTCGGGGACCGCCGCCGGCCTGGTGGAGGAGGTCCGTGCACCGGAAGTGGTGAACGATCCCGTGGTGCCGCCCGTCGGCCGGCCCGTGGACGTTCCGGAAGCCGGGAAGACCGGTGGCACTGTGGCAGAGGTGCCGGATGCGCCGGTTGAGTCGGATGCGCCGGATGCGCCGGTTGAGTCGGATGTGCAGGCTGAGTCGGTTGAGCCGGTTGAGTCGGAACAGGATACCGCAGAGGTTTCCCCTCAGCCCGGACAGTCTGCTGAGAGTGTGGAGACCGAACAGCCTGCGTCTCGTGAAGAGCCTGAAGAGCCTGAAGTTTCTGCAGAACCTGAGGCACCCGCAGCTCCCGGACAGTCCGAGGCGCCCGCAGAGCCTGAAGAGTCTGCGGCACCCGTGGCGGCCCACGAAGGCGACCAGATCGAGCACATCGCCCCGGTCGAAGGCAGGCTGGGTCGGCTCAGGGGCAGCCTGTCCCGGTCCCAGAATGTCATCGGTCGAGGCGTCCTCGGTATACTCTCGGCAGGCGACCTCGACGAGGACGCCTGGGAG
Source organism: Corynebacterium provencense (assembly GCA_900049755.1). Lineage (GTDB taxonomy): Bacteria > Actinomycetota > Actinomycetes > Mycobacteriales > Mycobacteriaceae > Corynebacterium > Corynebacterium neomassiliense. The sequence goes on along the minus strand of LT160592.1, from coordinate 159,281 downwards.
GAGATCGAGGACACGCTCATCATGGCCGACCTCGGTACCAGGACCACAGTCAGCGTCGTCGAGAAACTGCGCGACCGCATCGCCGCAGGTGGCGTGCAGAGTGAGGAACAGGCCCGCGCGATGCTGCGGGAATGCCTCATCGAGGCGTGCCACCCCGAGTTCGACCGTTCCATTCACGCCGTGCCGTATGACGGCAAGCCCGCGGTGATCATGGTCGTCGGCGTCAACGGGACAGGCAAGACCACCACCACCGGCAAACTCTCGCGGGTGCTCGTCGGCATGGGACACTCGGTGCTGCTCGGTGCAGCCGACACCTTCCGTGCCGCTGCCGCTGACCAGCTCGAGACCTGGGGGCGGCGCGTCGGTGCACAGACCGTCCGGGGACGCGAAGGTGCGGACCCGGCCTCCGTCGCCTTCGACGCGGTCGCCAGGGGAGTCGAGGAGGGTGTCGATGTCGTGGTCGTCGACACTGCCGGGCGACTCCACACCTCCGTCGGGCTGATGGACCAGCTGGGGAAGGTCAAGAGGGTCATCGAGAAAAAGGCGAAGGTCGACGAGGTCATCCTCGTGCTCGACGCCACCGTGGGACAGAACGGACTGACACAGGCGAGGACATTCCGGGACGTCGTGGACATCTCGGGAGTCGCGCTGACCAAACTCGACGGTTCGGCGAAAGGCGGAATCGTCTTCCAGGTGCAGGAGGAACTGGGCGTCCCCGTCAAACTGGTGGGGCTGGGGGAGGGAGCCGACGACCTCGCCCCGTTCGAGGTCGAGAGCTTCGTCGACGCCCTGCTGGGCTGACGACGGGGTCACGCCGGTGCCTCCGGCAGACCGGTGTGCGGCGCCGGAATGTGTCGGCAGTGTGTCCCCCCGCGCGGGAGGGTGAAATGTGTCCGTAACAGTCAGGGGTGCTCATTTCACCGGGGCGAAATATACAGGGTCGGACCCAGGAAACACGGCTGCACTTGACTGGGGCACAGTGACCGGTCGATGACACCGGTGACATGACCCACGAGGAGATGGAAAATGACCCCTGAGGAAATGGTGACCGCTTCAGGCGACTCTGCCTGGATGCTGATGAGTGCCGCCCTGGTGCTCCTCATGACACCGGCCCTGGCGCTGTTCTACGGCGGAATGTCCCGGCAGAAGTCCGCCATCAACATGATGATGATGTCTTTCGGCACCCTCGGACTCGTAGGCGTGATCTACGTCCTCTGGGGCTGGTCGATGTCCTACGGCAACGAGTCCTTTGCCGGATGGTTCTCCAACCCCTTCGAGTTCTTCGGCCTGAGGGACTCTGTCACCGACGCCGACGGCAACTACATCGCCGGTTCATCCGGATACGCCAATGTCATCGACATCGGATTCCAGCTCACCTTCGCGGTGATCACCGTGGCCATCATCTCCGGTTCGCTGGCCAACCGCGTCAAGTTCTCCACCTGGATGGTCTTCGCCGGCATCTGGGTCACCCTCGCCTACTTCCCCCTGGCCCACATGGTCTGGGGCGGCGGCCTGCTCTCCGGTTCCGAGGACGGTCTCGCCGCGAAGATGTTCGGTACCACCGACGGTGAAGCGACCATCGCCCCGATCGACTTCGCCGGCGGTACCGTCGTCCACATCAACGCCGGCATGGCTGCCCTGATCCTGGCCCTCATCATCGGACGGTCCCGTTCGTTCATGAAGGAAGAGGCCCGGCCGCACAACCTTCCCCTCGTCATGCTGGGGGCAGCACTCCTGTGGTTCGGATGGTTCGGATTCAACGGCGGTTCCGCATTCGGAGCCAACGGTGACGCCGGCCTTGCCTGGCTCAACACCACTGTGGCGACCTGTGCCGCGATGCTGGGCTGGCTGACTGTCGAGCAGCTCCGTGACAAGCACGTCACCTCCCTCGGCGCCGCGTCCGGCGTGGTCGCCGGTCTGGTCGCCATCACCCCGGCCGCCGGTAACCTCACCCCTGTCACGGCCATCATCCTCGGCGCGATCGGCGGTGCCCTCTCGGCCGTCGGTGTGGGGCTGAAGTACCGGTTCAAGTTCGACGACTCCCTCGACGTCGTCGGCGTGCACCTGGTCGCCGGCCTCTGGGGAACCATCGGTGTGGGCCTGCTGGCCACCGACGACGGACTCCTCACCGGTGGTGGCGGAGACGGCTTCAAGCTCTTCGTCGTCCAGATCGTCATCGCGGTCGTCGCCCTGGTCTACACCGCGATCGTCACTGCAGTCATCGCGGTCATCCTCAAGAAGGTCATGGGGTGGCGTATCTCCGGCGACGAGGAGGTCACCGGCATCGACTCCGTCCTCCACGCCGAGTCCGCCTACTCGGGGGACAGCCACATGGGCAACCTGACCGCCCTGGAGGTCGAGCAGGACGCCGCGGGTGCGTCCACCAAGGGCTGACCCTGCTCCCGGCCTCTCCCGGGTGTTCCTCTCCTCCGGTCACCGGGTAGTGTGGTGGGGTCACGTGTCGTCCGTAACCTGCAGGGAGAAGTTCCACAGTGTTTGAGTCCTTGTCCGACCGTCTCACCGGCGCCCTCAAGGGGTTGCGGGACAAAGGGCGGCTCACCGAAGCCGACATCAACGCCACAGCCAGGGAGATCCGGTTGGCGCTGCTGGAGGCGGACGTCTCCCTCCCGGTCGTCCGCGGATTCATCAGACGCGTCAAGGACAGGGCCAACGGTGTCGTCGTCTCCGAGGCACTCAACCCCGCCCAGCAGGTCATCAAGATTGTCGACGAGGAACTCAAGGAGATCCTCGGAGGTGAGACCCGCCGGCTGAACCTGGCGAAGACCCCGCCCACCGTCATCATGCTCGCCGGCCTGCAGGGTGCAGGTAAGACCACCCTGGCCGGCAAGCTGGCCCGGCACCTCGTCAAACAGGGCCACACGCCGATGCTCGTGGCCTGTGACCTCCAGCGGCCCGGTGCCGTCCAGCAGCTTCAGATCGTCGGGGAACGGGCCGGGGTCGAGACCTTCGCACCCGACCCGGGAACCTCCCTCGACTCCCTCGACCATGAGATGGGCACCAGCCACGGTGACCCGGTGGCGGTGGCCAGGGCCGGTATCGAGGAAGCCCGTCGGACGAAGCACGACGTGGTCATCATCGACACAGCAGGCCGTCTGGGCATCGATGAAGAACTGATGACCCAGGCGCGCAACATCCGCGACGCGGTCAACCCCGACGAAGTCCTCTTCGTCATCGACGCCATGATCGGCCAGGACGCCGTCACCACCGCAGAGGCTTTCCGCGACGGTGTGGACTTCACCGGTGTCGTCCTCACCAAACTCGACGGTGACGCCCGCGGTGGCGCGGCACTGTCGATCCGGGAGGTCACCGGCAAGCCGATCCTCTTCGCCTCGACAGGGGAGAAGCTCGACGACTTCGACGTTTTCCACCCTGACCGCATGGCCAACCGGATCCTCGGAATGGGTGACGTGCTCACCCTCATCGAGCAGGCCGAACAGGTCATGGACCAGCAGAAGGCCCAGACCGCGGCCGAGCGTATGGCATCCGGGGAGCTCACCCTGGAGGACTTCCTCGAACAGATGATGATGATCCGGCGGATGGGCCCGCTGGGCAATGTGCTCAAGATGCTGCCCGGCGGCAAGCAGATGAGCCAGATGGCGGACAACGTCGACGAGAAGCAGCTCGACCGGATCCAGGCCATCATCCGGGGCATGACCCCGGCGGAGAGGCAGAACCCGGACATCCTCAACGCGTCACGGCGTAAGCGTATCGCCAACGGGTCGGGTGTCTCCGTCTCGGAGGTCAACCAGCTGGTCAACCGTTTCTTCGAGGCGAAGAAGATGATGGGCCGGATGGCAGGACAGTTCGGGATGGGCGGAATGAACCGTTCGGCGACGAAGAAGAAGCCGAAGGGCCGCAAGGGCAAGAACGGTAAGCGGAAGCCGGCGAAGAAGGGCGGCGGCCAGAACCGGCTCCCCCAGGGGATGCCCGGTGCCGCCGGTTTGCCGCAGGGGTTGCCGGGGGCCGGCATGCCCCAGGCGATGCCGTCGATGGCCGACCTGCAGAAGATGCAGCAGCAGATGCCGCCCGGCTTCGAGAACATCGACCTTGGAAAGCTCAACTTCGGTGGCAAGTGAGCCGGAGTGTCCGACGGTTTGTCCGGACGGCGACCTGTCGGGTATCGTTTGACGGTCTGCGTAACACCGTCACCGACCACGGTCGGCCGGTGGTCACGCGCAGGATAAATCCAAGGGTTGAACCGGCCCGGTGCCTCTGAGAGGGCACCGGGTGTCTGAACTGCCCGGTGACCGTCAACAGAAAGAGGACCAGTCATGGCCGTCAAGATCAAGCTCCAGCGTCTCGGTAAGATCCGGACCCCCCACTACCGTGTCGTCGTCGCCGACGCCCGTACCCGCCGTGACGGCAAGGTGATCGAGAACATCGGCATCTACGAGCCGAAGGCCGACCCCTCGGTGATCCGTATCGACTCTGAGCGTGCGCAGCACTGGCTTTCCGTCGGTGCCCAGCCGACCGAGCCCGTCCTCGCACTGCTGAAGGTCACCGGTGACTGGCAGAAGTACAAGGGCATCGACGGTGCCGAGGGTACCCTGCGCGTCGCAGAGCCGAAGCCGTCGAAGCTCGATCTCTTCAACGCCGCCCTGGCTGAGGCCGCCGACGGCCCCACTGCGGAGGCCATCACCACCAAGAAGCGTGAGGCCAAGGCAGCTGCCGAGGCCAAGGCCGCCGAAGAGGCCGAGGCTGCGGACGCTGCAGAGGCTGACGCTCCCGCCGAGGAGTCTGCGGAGTAGTTTCTCCGCCGCCCCCGACCTCTTCTCTCGGTTCTTCCGGCGTAGTTCCCCGGGCCGACATGAGGTTCGGTACGTGACCCCACCACCGCAGCAGTGCTGCGACGGTGGGGTTTCTTCATGCCCGGGCTGATCCGTGGGAAGACCGGGAGGACACGGCACCGGTGACCACCGTCGGACGCGCGAATGTTAAGGGATCCGGCGTCCCTCCCCCGGTCCGGTGCCGCTGCCCACCCCCGTCATCTCACACTGTGGAACCAGTATTACGGACAGGTAAATCAATGCTCCGGATATTGCAGACGTGTTACGCACGTAGTGCCCTCACTGTAAACTGAACAGGTTCCAATGTTACGTACCTGTTACGCACCTTAGGAGAGCGATGGACGTCGATTCCACAGTCAAGGGCTACTACGAGAAGATTCTGCAGCGCAATGCGGGGGAGCCGGAGTTCCACCAGGCGGTCGCGGAAGTTCTGGACAGCCTCCGCTACGTCCTCCGCCAGGATCCCCACTACACCGACCTCGGCCTCATCGAACGTCTCGCGGAGCCGGAGCGGCAGATCATCTTCCGGGTCCCGTGGATCGGCGACGACGGACAGGTCCACGTCAACCGCGGATTCCGTGTCCAGTTCAATTCAGTTCTCGGACCGTACAAAGGTGGTCTGCGGTTCCACCCCTCCGTGAACCTCGGTATCATCAAGTTCCTCGGATTCGAGCAGATCTTCAAGAATTCACTGACCGGTCTGCCCATCGGAGGCGGAAAGGGTGGCTCCGACTTCGATCCCAAAGGCCGCAGTGAACTGGAGGTCATGCGGTTCTGCCAGTCGTTCATGACTGAACTCCACCGGCATATCGGGGACAAGACCGATGTTCCGGCGGGGGACATCGGGGTCGGCGGCCGTGAGATCGGCTACCTGTTCGGCCAGTACCGCCGGATGACCGGGCGCCATGAGTCGGGCACCCTGACCGGTAAAGGTCTTCAGTGGGGCGGATCGCTGGTGCGCACCGAGGCCACCGGCTACGGGTGCGTCTACTTCACCCAGGAGATGATGGCGGCACGCGGGGAGCGCCTCCACGGGGCACGCGTGATCGTGTCCGGGTCCGGAAACGTCGCGATCTACGCCATCGAGAAAGCCCAGGAGCTCGGGGCCACTGTCGTGGGCTTCTCCGACTCCTCCGGCTACGTGTCCACGCCCGACGGAGTCGACGTCGAACTGCTCAAGGACGTCAAGGAGGTACGCCGTCTGCGGGTCTCCGACTACGCGAAGGAGGCCACGGGGGCGACCTTCCACAAGGGAGGGAACATCTGGGAGCTCGAGGCGGATGTCGCACTGCCCTGCGCCACGCAGAACGAACTGGACGACGAGTCCGCGAAACTGCTGGCGGACAACGGTGTGAAGTACGTGACCGAAGGCGCGAACATGCCCTGTACCCATGATGCAGTCCGGGTGTTCCACAAGCGCCACATCGATTTCGCCCCCGGCAAAGCAGCCAACGCCGGAGGTGTGGCAACTTCGGCGCTGGAGATGCAGCAGAACGCGTCCCGGGACTCCTGGACCTTCGAGTACACCGACAAGCGTCTCCAGAACATCATGCGCAAGATCTTCAAGAACGCGGCGTCCACCGCCGCCGAATACGGGGTGGAGGGCGACTACGTTGTCGGCGCCAACATCGCCGGGTTCAAGAAGGTCGCCGACGCGATGATCGCCCAGGGCGTCATCTAGTCTGTAGGACATGACAGAACTGCAGATCGGACGGGTCATCAAGCCTCACGGGGTGCGTGGGGAACTGGTGGTCGACCCCACCACCGACGACCCGTCCCACCGATTCGCCGTGGGCACGGTCCTGACCGGACGCCAGGGGGGCGCCGGCAGGGCGGGGCGGGAGGTCACCCTCACCGTCCGCTCCGTCCGACCCCACCAGAACCGCCTGCTCGTGACGGTGGAGGAGATCACCGACCGGACAGCCGCGGAGTCACTGCGTGGACTGCGTTTCTTCGCGCCCCCCGTCTTCGACGGCGACGACGACGCGTACTACGACCACGAACTTGAGGGTCTGCGCGTCCTGAACTGCGGACCGGTGGACGCCGCGACCGCCAACGCCCGGGCCTATGAGGGGGCCGAGCCGGAACCGGTGGACATCGGCGAGGTCACCGGGGTCACCCACGGTCCGGCAGGGACGCTGCTGGAAGTCGCCGTCGATCAGGACGCCGCGCTTCCCACCGCCGGCTCCACGGTCCTGGTCCCGTTCCGTCGCGAGATCGTGCCGATCGTGGACACGGACAACGGGGCCCTGGTTGTCACTCCGCCGGAGGGACTGCTCGAGCTGGAGTGAGCCCCGCTAGGATCTGAGTAATGCGCATCGACGTCGTCACCATTTTCCCCGGTTACCTTGATCCGCTACGGCATGCGCTCCTGGGCAGGGCGATTGAGCGGGGGATACTCCGTGTGGGTGTCCACGATCTCAGGGAGTGGGCCCACGACGTGCACAGGTCCGTCGACGACACCCCGTTCGGTGGTGGTCCCGGGATGGTGATGAGACCTGAAGTGTGGGGCCCCGCGCTCGACGATGTCGCGGCACTGACCGGACCGGCTGCGGATGATCCTCTGCTGGAGACGGCGTCACCGCATGTCCGTTCCGGGCTGAGGGCGGGCAGACAGGAAGCGACCGTCGAACGGTCAGACGGTACGACCGTCGAACGGTCAGACGGTGCGACCGTCGAACGGTCAGACGGTGCTGCCGCGGGGGACGCCGGCGATCTGCCGTTGCTCATCGTCCCGACGCCCGCCGGAAAACCCTTTACCCAGGAGACCGCCCGGCGGTGGGCGGAGGAGGACCGGCTGGTCTTCGCGTGCGGACGCTATGAGGGTATCGACCAGCGGGTCTTCACCGACGCTGCCCGGCGCTACCGGGTCGAGGAGGTGTCTCTGGGAGACTACGTGCTCATCGGCGGTGAAGTGGCGGTCCTGGTCATGACGGAGGCGGTGGTGCGCCTCATTCCGGGAGTGCTGGGTAACCGTGTCAGCCACGAGGAGGATTCATTCCAGGACGGGCTGCTCGAGGGGCCCTGCTACACGAAACCGCGGATCTGGCGTGGGCTGGAGGTTCCGGAGATCCTCACTTCCGGTGACCACGGACGGGTGGACAGGTGGCGCAGGGACCAGTCACTGCACCGGACACTGTCCGTCCGACCCGAGCTTGTCGACGCCTGCGACAGGGCAGGTGAGTTGGGTGGAGAGGACCGTCGTGTCCTGGCGTCCCTGGAAGGGGCGGAGCCATGGCGTGATCCGGCGACGGTGGTCGGGGATGACGGGGCGCAGCCGTCGACACAGGGTGGCGTGGGGCACTGATCGGCGGGTTGGGGGACGCCACGGCCCCGGGCAGACCCGTGGTCCACAACCGCGGAGTTGTCCACAGCTGTCCGGTGTTCTGTGCCCGGTGCCGGGGTCCGGCCGTCGTTGCAGGCGATAGAGTCCGTGCCAGGGCGTCCGGAATGTCCGGAGCAGACACGTGGGGGTCTGAGCAAGCAGGAGGGGGTGTATGACCGGTGTTGTACGGGGAGGTGCGGAGCAGCTCGGTGGTGGGGGAGATGACTGTCTATCCGCTCCACCGGGCCGAGCTGCGCCTGGCGGACATTGATCTGAGAGGTCGGCCGTACGCCGAACGGTGTGCGGTGGATGAGGCGGTGCGGACGCGGGGAGCCGCCTATCTGGCCCGTTTCCGTCACACCACTGAACTGTCCTGGCGGATGCCGGTCCTGTTCGCCGAGGCACTGCAGGACGGAAGAATGACGATCGACCATTTCGACACTGTATGGCGTCGTCTTGACCGGCACCCCGGGGTGAGGGCCAGGATCGATGCCGGCCACCACGGCATCTGCCATGGCGGAACAGAAGGAGGCACAGTTGACGGTGCAGAAAGCGGTGCATCAAGCGGTGCAGGGCTCCCTGAACCGGAGAACGGCCGGAGCCTGCACATCGACCAGGTTGTCGAGAAAGAGGTGCTCGACTGGATGCGCGGAGTTCCCCGGACCAGTTCTGCGGATCACACGCCCGATCGGCAGGGCCCGGGGCTGGTGCTGACGGTGCACCGTCTCGGCACTGTGGTCGACAGAGCGGCGGATGAGGCGGTCGGTGACCTGTCTGAGAGACCGCCTCCAACGTCCCGCGGCGCCCGGGCCGCCGACCCACCTCCCGGGCCCCCGGTCCGGTGTCGCCGGCGGGTGTCGCCGGCGGGTGGTGCCGGCGGCTGCAGACCCGCCACCGGGTCCGGCTACGATATTGCGAATGACCGTACGTGAGAACAACGGACAGTTGACCGCAGCGACCGCAGGGACACCTGTGACAGAGGTGATAGCCCGCGAACTCGGAGTGGCGGAGACTCAGGTCGCCTCCACCGTCGCACTGCTCGACGAGGGCAACACCGTGCCCTTCATCGCCCGTTACCGTAAGGAGGTCACCGGCGGGCTCGACGACGCCCAGCTCCGCACCCTCGAAACCAGGTTGACCTACCTGCGCGAACTCGGTGCCCGCAAGGCGGTCGTCCTCGCCGCGGTGGAGGAGCAGGGCAAACTCACCGAAGAACTGCGCGGGCGGATTCTCGCCTGCGAGACCAAGGCCCGTCTCGAAGACCTGTACCTTCCGTTCAAGTCCACCCGTCGTACCCGTGCCACCGTCGCTCGTGAAGCAGGGCTGGAACCACTCGTGGAGAGTCTGCTGTCGGACTGCACCACGGACCCTGCCGAGCTCGCGGCGTCCTATGTCACCGAAGGATTCGCCGACCCCAAGGCGGTCCTCACCGGTGCCAGGGCGATAGTGCTCGAGGAGATCTCCACGGACGCCGACCTCGTCGGTGAGGTCAGGGAGAGGTTCTACACCACCGGCTCCATGTCCGCCGGCGTCGTCGAAGGCAGGGAGAACTCGAAGGAAGCCCAGAAGTACCGTGACTACTTCGAGTTCTCCGAACCTTTCACCGACCTTCCCTCCCACAGGGTTCTGGCACTGCTCCGCGGAGAGAACGAGGGAATCCTCCAGCTGACCCTTGACCCGGGGGAGGACGCCGTCTACCAGTCGATGATCGCCTCGGCCAGGGGCCTGGAACCCCGGGGTGACGCCGCGGACAGGTTCCGGGCGGAATGCGTCCGCTTCGGATGGCGCACCAGGCTCCAGGTCTCCACAGGAGTGGATGTACGGATGCGACTGAAGGAGAGGGCCGACGCCGCGGCCGTGGATGTCTTCGCCCGGAACCTGAGGGACCTGCTGCTCGCCGCTCCGGCGGGACAGCGGGCCACGCTGGGCCTTGACCCCGGATATGCCCACGGCGTCAAATGCGCTGTCGTGGACCCCACCGGAAAAGTCCTGGACACAGTGGTCATCTACCCGCACGAACCCAGGAACCGGTGGGAGGAGTCGGTGGGCGCCCTTGCCAGATTGTGCGCCGCACACCGGGTGGACCTCATGGCGGTCGGCAACGGCACCGCCTCACGCGAGACCGAGAAACTGGCCAGGGAGACCGCGGAGAAGGTCCTCGCCGCCACCGGCCACCGGCCGACCCCCGTCGTCGTCTCCGAGGCCGGTGCATCCGTGTACTCCGCATCCGAACTCGCCGCGGAGGAGTTCCCTGACATGGATGTCGCCCTGCGGGGAGCAGTCTCGATCGCACGCCGCCTGCAGGACCCGTTGGCGGAACTGGTGAAGATCGACCCCCGGTCGATAGGTGTGGGACAGTACCAGCACGACGTCAACCAGGCGATGCTCGCCGAAAGTCTCGACTCTGTCGTCGAGGACGCCGTGAACTCGGTGGGGGTCGACGTCAACACCGCTTCGGCACCACTGCTGCGCCGGGTGGCCGGTGTCAGCCCCACCCTGGCGGAGAACATCGTGAGGCACCGTGAGGCGCACGGAGCGTTCATCTCACGCAGACAGTTGCTGGATGTCGCGAGGCTCGGCCCGAAGGCCTTCCAGCAGTGCGCCGGATTCCTGCGTATCCACGGGGCAGAGGACCCGCTCGATGCATCTGCCGTTCACCCCGAGGCATATCCGCTGGTCCGCAGGATCACCTCCACCACCGGAGTGGAGGTCACCGACCTGATCGGCAATTCGAGGGTGCTGTCCTCACTGCGGCCGGAAGACTTCGCCGACGGGACTTTCGGTGTACCGACGGTCACCGATGTTCTCGCCGAACTGGACAAGCCGGGACGGGACCCGCGACCCGAGTTCCGGACCGCCACCCTGGCTGAGGGCATCGAGAAGGTCTCCGACCTGGTCCCGGGCATGATCCTGGAGGGAACGGTGACCAACGTCGCCGCATTCGGAGCGTTCGTCGACGTCGGGGTGCACCAGGACGGGCTGGTGCACGTGTCGGCGATGTCGGACAGGTTCGTCAGGGACCCGCACGAGGTGGTGCACTCGGGTCAGGTGGTCAAGGTGAAGGTCATGGACGTTGACGTGGAACGTCAGCGTATCGGTCTGTCTCTACGCCTCAACGACGAACCCGGTCCGGCCGGAGCTTCTGCGGGCGGCTCCGCAGATGGAAGAGGACGGGGCCACGGCGGAAAGTCAGCAGCAGGTCCCCGACAGCGCGGGGAGCGCGGTGCGGGTCACGGTTCCGGTGGTCGCGGCGGCAACGGAGACAGCGGCAGGAAAGGTCGCGGCGGCCGTGGCGGCAGAGACAGCCGTGGCGGCGACAGGACCGGCGGGCCCGCTGCGGGGTCGATGGCCGAGGCCCTGCGCCGGGCAGGTTTCGGACGGTGACGTGGTGAGGTGTCGGCGTCCTCCCGGATTTGGCCGGGAGGTCACGGCACTGGCATACTTGACCGGTTGCGTGCCACGTCACCTTCACCGGTGAAATTCTCCGTCCGCGGAGACCCGGCCCGGCAACAAGGACAATTCAATGGTGTGGGCATGAACGCGCTGACCGTCGACGGGGTTCCCGGACAGGCGGTACGTAGGTCCTCTGTCCGATCGAAATGAACTTTTAGGAGTGCCACATGCACTATCTCGACAAGGTCGACGCCGCACAGCTGCGGTCCGACATCCCGGACTTCCGCCCCGGCGACACCCTTGACGTCCACGTCAAGGTCATCGAGGGTTCCAAGAGCCGTATCCAGGTGTTCCGCGGCGTGGTCATCCGCCGTCAGAACTCCGGAATCCGTGAGACCTTCACCGTCCGCAAGGTCTCCTTCGGTATCGGCGTGGAGCGTACCTTCCCGGTGCACTCCCCGAACATCGACCACATCGACGTCCTCAGCCGCGGCAAGGTCCGTCGCGCCAAGCTGTACTACCTCCGCGACCTGCGGGGCAAGAAGGCGAAGATCAAGGAACGCCGCTAGCCCCGCACCGCCCCAGGCGTGCGGTAGCCGCAGACCCCGCCGTCGTACCGTTCCCCCACGGAACTGTCGACGGCGGGGTTTCGCCGTATCCGGGTCAGCCCCGCCACCGGTGGTGGAGTTCGGTGGTGGAGTTGGGTGGGAGAGTTGGGTGGGGAAATCCGGGGAGCACCGGGGGAGGCTCAGCCGGGGCACGGGATACCGGGGCGGAGAACACGTGGCCCGGGAACTGTGGAGATCGGGAACTGCCGGCACCGGCTGGTAAAGTGACGGCGTGTGACCTACCCCAGCGACGCCGCCCCCGGAGAGCCGACCCGACCCATGTCCGAGAGGGAGAAAGTGGCCGCCCGGCGACGTGCCGAGGAGGAGAAGCGGGGGAAGAGGAAGACCTACCCCTGGTGGGTGGAGTTTCCCGTCATCCTCGTCATCGCCCTGGCACTGCTGGCACTGTTCAACAGCTTCGTCGGCAGGCTCTACCAGATCCCCTCCGAGTCCATGGAGCCCACTCTCCACGGCTGTGAGGGGTGCACCGGCGACAGGATCTTCGTCAACAAGCTGGCCTACGATTTCGGCAGGACGCCGGAACCCGGGGACGTCGTGGTCTTCGTGGGCCCCGACTCCTGGAATGACAGGTACGTCTCCCAACGCTCGGACAACAGCCTCACCCGGGGGATCCAGACCGGACTGTCCTACATCGGGATCCTCGCACCTGACGAGAACACCCTGGTCAAGCGAGTCATTGCGACAGGCGGGCAGACTGTCCGCTGTATCGAAGGTGATCCCGGCGTCATGGTCGACGGTCGGCAGGTCGACAGTTCCTACATCCAGGATCCTGCGACGTATCCGGTGGACCCGATGACAGGGTCCGACGCCTGTGGCGGAGCGTACTTCGGCCCGGTCACTGTTCCGGAGGGAAACCTGTGGATGATGGGCGACAACCGGACGAACTCCGGTGACTCCCGCTACCACGTCGGTGATGAACTGCAGGGGACCGTCCCGGTCGCCAACGTCGTGGGCAAGGTCGAGGCCCGGGTGTGGCCGCTGGGCAGGATCGGCGGGGTCGACGACCCGGACATCCAGAGGTGACCTGAGGTGACCGCGACGGTACGTGCCGTTCCCGTCCGCTCCATGCCGGACGGGCGGACACTGGAGTGGGCGGTGCACAGGGCAGGTCTCGACCCCGTCGCAGGAGTGGACGAGGCGGGCCGCGGTGCCTGCTGCGGACCGGTGACGATCGCGGCCTGCATCCTGCCTCCCGGCCCACTGCCGTCCCTGCGGGGACTCACCGACTCCAAGAAACTGAGTCCGGTGAAGAGGGAACAGCTGTTCGGGGCGATAGTCGAGGTCGCCGTGGACTACGCGGTAGTTCACATTCCGGCGTCCTACGTGGACACCTGGGGTATCCAGCACGCCAATCTCGGCGGGATGCGGCGTGCGGTGGCCCGGCTCACGCACCGCCCCGGCTACATTCTCACCGACGCGATGAAAGTCGACGGATTCACCCGCCCCCACCTTCCGGTGGTCAAGGGTGACCTGGTGTGCCGGTGCATCTCCGCGGCCAGTGTCCTGGCGAAAGTGTCGCGGGACAGACTGATGGTCGACCTGGACGGGGCCTACCCAGGCTACGGGCTGGCGGAGCACAAGGGGTACGGGACGAAGGCTCACATGGAGTCGGTGAGTCGTCTCGGTGGGACGCCGGAACACCGTTACACTTACTCGAACGTGGCGACCGCACATGCGCGGTGGCTTCAGATGCAGCAGAAAGGGTGATCCGTACACCGTGAGTGCCGAGGATCTTGAAGACTACGAAGCCAATGTCGAGCTTTCCATGTACCGGGAGTACCGCGACGTGGTCAGCCAGTTCAGCTACGTCGTCGAGACGGAGCGGCGCTTCTACCTCGCCAACGCCGTGGAACTGATACCGCGTAACTCTGGCGGGGAGGTCTACTACGAGGTGAGGATGTCCGACGCCTGGGTGTGGGACATGTACCGTCCCGCCCGGTTCGTCCGCTACGTCCGGGTCATCACCTACAAGGACGTCAACATCGAGGAACTCGACAAGCCGGAGCTCAGGCTTCCCGAATAGACGGTCCACCCGTTTTCGCCGAGTTCCTGAGCCGCGGACTGATGACAGTGCACACCGCCACCGCCGCGGTGACCGCCGCACCCGCGGCCACCGGTACCGAGGTCCCGACGCCGTAGAGCACGGTACCGAGAGTCGGGGCGACGACCATCGTCAGCCCCATCGTGGCTGTCACCAGACCCGCGACGCCTCCCTGTTCCGCCTGTGTCACCTGGAGGCTCGCGCCGGCGGTGAATCCGGGAGTTGCCGTTCCCATTCCCACAGCGACCACAGCGACCCCCACGTAGAGCAGCGCGGTGGTCAGCGGGACGGAGGACGTTTCCGGGATGAGGACCACGAAACCTGCTGCCGCGGTGGTCGCCCCGACGCGCAGCAGCTTCCCGGGGGACCACCCTGACCGTGGCACGACGAGTACCTGTGCGGTGACAACCCCGGCACCGGCGGTGAGCAGTGCAAGTCCGGTGAGCAGGCCTGCGCGGTCCTCGCTGACACCGATGCGGTCCTGGACCAGGAATCCGACGATGATCTGAATGAAGCCGAGCGCGAGATACATCCCGAAGCCGCAGACCAGGAACGGGAGGACGCGACGATCCGTGGGACGCACCGGGCGGGGACGCCTGACAAGCTCCGCAGGAGGCTGACTGTGCAATCTGGTCCGTACGAGCAGTACCGACAGAACCAGCAGGACAGGTACCGTCACGAGGGGAACCACCAGCCCGAACACGGCGAGCAGGCCCCCGAGGGCAGAGCCCGCTATCTGACCGACACCCTGTACCGCGCCGAGACGGGCCATGCCGGTGACCCTCGCATCACTGTCGACACTGCCGTCGGCGGAGGTGGTGGCGTCGGCGACCGCCGCCTGCGCGGTCGGCGGTACCGCGGCGACGGAGGCGCCGAAAAGTACCCCGCGCAGGAGAAGGAAGAGCACGAAGAGACCGGTTCCCCCGACAATTCCGGCAGTGCCGAGAACCGCTACCCCGGCGAACAGGGCAGTCGTGACCGCTGCAGCCGCCAGCGCGGCGGTGAGGACACTACGGCGTCCGGCGGACTGGGAACGACGTCCCCACGCCGGGCTCGTCAGTGCGACCATCAGAGCCGCCGCGCTGACGGTGACCCCGACCTGCCAGTCGGCCAGTCCGACTGTGCGGGCGAGCGGGGCGATCACGGGACTCAGCGACATCTGTGCCACAACCGTGATGAAGGTGACTGTCAGGAGTACCCGGATCTGTCTGTCCAGGGACACGGGCTGCCTGTCCCGGACAGGTGACGGTGCGGTATCCGGCACTGGACGGCTCCTTCGTGGGATCAGTGGACCCGGGTCATCCTACCTGCCGGGCCGGATTTCGGACAGCCTGCCCTCACCGGCTGTCGACGGTACCGGTACCGGTAGCGCGACCGGCATCGTCGGGGGGAATCTATACAGGTGGACGGGTCTGACATCGTTGCGGACGGCCAGGGCACGCCTGTGCTGTTGTCCACAGGCGTCGACCTGTCCACAAGGTGCAGGCGGGACCGTCGACAGCAGGACATGCCGCGCCGGACCGGGTGCCACAGTGCAGGACATGGACCATCACACAGCCAAGCACAGCCGTAACCTCCGGAAGGTCGGCGCCTCGGGCGAGGACACAGCCGCAGCCTGGTTCACCGGCCGAGGGTATGAACTGCTCTGCAGAAACTACTTCACCTCACGGGGGGAGATCGACATCATCCTCCGGACCCCGGAGTCAGACCCGGACCACCCGGCCCTGGTGTTCGTCGAGGTGAAGTGGAGACTTGACGACCGCTACGGCCGGGGAGCGGAAGCGGTCACCCCGGTCAAACTGGCCGCCATGCGGCACGCCGCCGTGCGGTGGCTCGCGGAAAACCCCCGGGAGCGCACCGAGAACCTCCGGTTCGACGTCCTCGACATCACCGAGAAGGAGATCACCCACTACGAGGGGGTGGGAGAATGGTGACCGTGGGGGACCACTCACGGGTACGGGTCGGCCAGTCCCACGGCATGGGAATCGACGGTCTCACAGGAATACCGGTGACCATCGACTGTGACATCAGCAGAGGCCTGCCGGGAATGAGCATCGTGGGGCTGGGTGACGCGGCAGTGGTCCAGGCACGGGACAGGGTCAGGTCCGCAGTCATCAACAGCGGGATGCGGTGGCCGAGGTCACGGATAGTGGTGAGTCTCTCCCCGGCCTCTGTCCCGAAGTCCGGCTCCGGATTCGATCTGCCGATGGTCCTGGGCATCCTGGTGGCACAGGGTGATGTCCCCGCGGAGAGTGTCAGACAGGCGGTCGCCGTCGGCGAACTGGGGCTCGACGGGACCGTCAGGGCAGTGGCGGGAGTCCTTCCCATGCTTCTCGCGGCACGGCAGGCGGGCTTCCTCAGAGCTGTCGTTCCGGCATCGAACCTCCGGGAGGCCCGCAGGGTACCCGGAATCGAGGTGACCGGTCTCAGTCACCTCACCCAGCTGCAACCCTGGGCGACCGGCGCTCTGACAGATGAACGGCAGGACCCCGATCCCACAGTCGACGACGGCGGACACCGCATTCCGGACCTGTCCGACGTCGCAGGTCAGTCCGCCGCCCGCCGGGCACTGGAAGTTGCCGCGGCAGGTGGCCACCATCTCTGGCTGTCCGGGCCACCGGGGACGGGGAAATCCATGCTCGCCCGACGCCTGCCCGGCATACTGCCCCCACTGAGCGAACCTGAACAACTGGAGGCCGCCGCGGTGCACTCCGTCGCCGCAGAGAAAGGCGGGATGGACGGGATCTGGGCACGCGTCCGTCCTTTCATCGCCCCGCACCCGTCCCTCACAGTGCCCGCCCTGATCGGCGGCGGGTCCGGCCGGGTACGTCCGGGAGCTGTGAGCCTGGCACACCACGGAGTCCTCTTCCTTGACGAGGCTCCGGAAATCGACAGAGGAGTGCTGGAAGGCCTCAGGGTGCCGATGGAACGTGGCACAGTCAACATTGAACGGGTACGCAGGACAGTGACCCTTCCCGCCCGTTTCCAGCTGGTCCTCGCTTCCAACCCCTGTCCCTGCGGTGCGGAGGAAGCAGCGGACTGCAGGTGCAGGGCAGGAGCACGGGACCGTTACCTCCAGAGAATCTCCGGGCCGCTACGTGACCGGATCGACATCCTGGCACGGACAGGTGGAGGCCGTTCGGTGAACGTCTCCGGCACCGTGGACAGCTCGGCTTCGGTTCGTGACCGGGTCTGTGCGGCAAGGGAAAGAACTGTCGCACGTCTGGAGAGTTTCCGTGGTGCCGGGTGTTCCGGGAGTTCCGGAACCTGCACGGACCCCGGTGTTCGCACCAACGCAGGAGTTCCGGGTCCACTGCTTCGACGGGAGTTCCCGGCGACGGACGCCGCAATGCTCCTGCTCCAGGACCGACTGCGTCACGGCGACCTGTCCCAGCGCGGTGTCGACCGGGCGCTAAGGGTGGCATGGACGTTGGCGGACCTGGCGGAAGCGGGACGTCCCGGGGTGGGCGAGGTGATGGACGCCGTGGAGATGTTCACCGGAGCTGTCGGGGAGGTGGGGGTGTGACAGGAGAGAAGGGGCAGGGACTGTCGCGCAGGGAGGCGTGGGCGGTGCTGCGTAGGCTGGTCGAGGCGTCACGGACCGACATTGTCCGGCTGCTGTGGCCGGACGGGGATTCATCGGCCCCGGCCGAGGTTGAGCGGGTCGTCTCCGCCCTCGGGAAGGGCAACGGAAGTCTACCCCCGGCGCTGAGAGGGCTGACACCTGCCAGGTCGGCACTGGTGCTTCGTCGTGCCCGTGAGGATCTGGAATGGGCTTCCGTCCACCACTGGCGGTTGATCACCCCGGACGACGACGAGTGGCCCACCATGAGACTGGATGAGGCATTCAACTGTATCGGTGATCTGGACACCGCTGAACCGGCTGATGACGGAGACACGGCCCCGGGCCCGCGTGGCGCAGAGGCCGGGGCACGGCAGGGAGTCACCGCCTCGGATGCCCCGGAGACAGGGGTCCGCAGGTCAGCGGCACGACCTTTCGCACTGTGGGGCCTCGGTCCCGCACAACTGTCAGGAACGGTGGAAAGGAGCGTGGCTGTCGTCGGGACCCGTTCGTCGACCACCTACGGGGAACGCACCACCCACCGGTTCGCCGGGGAACTCGCCGCCGCCGGCTACACCGTAGTCTCCGGTGGAGCCCTGGGAACAGACACAGCAGCGCACCGGGGTGCACTCGAGGCGGGCGGGAGCACCGTCATGGTCGCGGCCTGCGGGCCAGGGGTGGTGTACCCCCGGAGCAATGCGGACCTGTTCCGGCAGATTGCCGGGACCGGACTACTGGTCACCGAGTACCCGCCCGGGACAACTCCGGCACGGTATCGGTTCCTCACCAGAAACCGACTGGTCGCGGCGCTCACACGGGGTACGTTCCTGGCGGCTGCCGGATACCGCTCCGGCGCGGTCAACACCGCCAACTGGGCAGATGCCATGCTTCGGCCGGTGATGGTGCTCCCCGGGCCCGTCGATTCCGCAGCTTTCGTGGGATGCCACCGGCGGATCAGAGACGGTGCCGGCACACTTGTGACCCGCTCCTCGGAGATACGGGAGATCATTGAACCGCTTGGCAGTGTGGACTGTGACGGTCAACTTGACCTGGAGTTCACCGCGTCCCCGGTACAACAGCTCAGCCGTGACCAGCTGTCCGTGTTCGACTGCTGCGGCATAGTTTCCGACGACACCGGACGCATCGAACAGATCGCCGGACAGACAGGCCTGCCACCGGTGGCGGTGGTGCGGACGTTAAGGGAGCTGGAGAATATCGGCCTGATCGTGCGCAGTGGAGACCGGTGGCTGAAGAACGATCGATGAACGCCGCCGGGTGGAGGGAGGAGAATCAGGCAGATACCCCGTCGGCTCCCCGGCAGTCGGCCCACCGCTGCCGCACCGGGTGCTGACCGGACACTGAACTAGGGTGGTGACATGTCCTCCGAGACACATGCCGAGACACATGCCGGCGCATCCGCTGGCACCCGTTCCGAGACACTCCGGGCGGTCGACACCTACCTGGAGTACCTCGAACTGGTGAAAGGCCGATCCGCGAACACTGTCCGCGCCTACGGTTCAGACCTGCGTGCCGCGTTCGAAAGTGTCCCGACCCTGGAGGGATTCACCCTCGAACACTGCCGGAACGTCCTGGACTGGGCGGTGGAGAACGGAGACTCGAAGACCACACTCGCCCGGATCGCCTCCAGTCTCCGCGGATTCGGAGCATGGCTGGTGCACACCGGTAAGGTTCCCGCGAACCCGGCCGGTTCGCTGCAGACCCCGAAAACGTCGAGAACACTGCCACGTGTACTGCGGACGGACCAGGTCGCACTGGTGCTCGATGAGGCGCGCGCACGCGCCCTGGGCGCACCCGCGGACCACCGGGACAGCGGAGAAGACGGAGCCGGTGACGGTCACACAGAAGACAACCGTGCAGAACCGGCGGGGGAACCCGGCACACCTGACCCGGTGGCGGTCCGTGACTGGGCGATGCTCGAACTGCTCTACGCCACCGGAATCAGGGTCTCGGAACTCGCCGGTGCAGACACCTCCGACCTTGGAGGCAACGGAGATCCGGGGGCGCGCAGCCTCCGCGTCAGAGGAAAAGGCGGGAAGACACGGGTCGTCCCCTACGGCCCCACCGTCGAAGACGCCCTGAGACACTGGCTGTCCGTCCGCCCGGAACTGCTGCCCGAACACGGTGCAGGAACCGGTCGTCCCGCCCTGTTTCTCGGGGTCCGGGGAGGGCGCATCGATGTCCGTCAGGTCCGTACCGTCGTCCACCGTGCCACCGCAGGTGCCGGTGTCCCTGAAATCGCACCGCACGGGCTGAGATACTCCGCGGCGACCGCGGTACTCGACGGGGGAGCGGACCTGAGGGTCGTCCAGCAGCTGCTCGGACACTCCTCGATGAACACCACGCAGATCTACACCCACGTCGGTGCCGAAAGACTGCAGCAGGTGTACCGCCGGGCCCACCCCCGCTCCGGGTCGCGGGACTAGAAAGAGGGCGTCACAGCACGCACCCGGCTACGGTCAACGTCCCCGACCGCCGGGGTCAGCGCCACAGGCGGACATGGACCGGGGCGAGCAGCGTCATCGGATCGATGTACCGTTCCGGACCCGGCGCACCGTCACCGGCCGTGCCGGAGTCCGGGAAGTCAGCCGTCTGCAGGACAGCTCCCCAGTGCAGTCCGGCGTCCTTCCGGGCGGAGCCAGGCAAGGTGCCGGCGTCCGCGAGTCGGCCTAAGACCTGGCCGCGGATCACCATCTCACCTGCCGACACGGCGGCGATGACCGGCCCATAGGTGGTGCGCAGTCCGTTGCCGTGGTCCACGGACACCGTCGGGGTACCGGCGACCACGCCGGCGAAGCGGACAGTCCCGGACTCGCTTGCACGCACCTCGTCACCGGCCCGGGCGTCCAGGTCGACGCCACGGTGCCCCGGTCTCCAGTTCTGCTCCGGAATGTCCGCGGGTACCAGGACAGTACCGGAGACCGGCCTGGTGTGGGTGGGGGAGACCGCGGGAGTGTCTGCGGAGCGGGTGACCACGACCGGTGGACGTTCCTGTGCCGCTGCCAGGGAGGCGGCGGAGAATCCGCTGGTCGGACCGGTCAGGAGCACCGGCAGGACGAGCAGACGGAGGCAGAAGGCGGAGGTACGCGACATGTCTCCAGCATGGACTGCCCGGGCGGGCTCGACCGGAGGATCCGTGTCACGGTGGACCGGGCTGCCGCGGGTGTCCACAGGCAGGGTCAGCGGACTTGGGAATGATGCACTCAAGGAGTAGCATCAGTCCCTGCAGTATGCCCGTCCGGTGGTCGGCAGGTCTGCTGTGTCATCTGTCACCTCCCACGCAGAAGGTCGGACGACACGGTCCTGATTTCACGGTCACAGTCACAGGTGTGCTGACATCGCGCAGGTTCAGCGTGATCCTCAAAGGGCCCGTCCGTCAACGGTTCCCCGCACTCGTGCGGGGTCTACTGGGCGGGGACAATCCAGGATGCCTGCCAGGTCAGCCGATGCACGACCCCGTCACAGGGACGGGAAGTGCCCGGCCGAGAAAAAACCGTCAACCCAGACTTTGTGAAAGCGAGGAAGGGGAGAGGCACCGGTCACCGGGATGGTGGTCCGGCAGCGGACTCCCCTGAAACACCATGGCTGTTGTCACCATGCGCGAGCTGCTGGACGCCGGCGTCCACTTCGGTCACCAGACCCGTCGTTGGAACCCGAAGATGCGTCGATTCATCTTCACCGACCGTAACGGCATCTACATCATCGACCTCCAGCAGACGCTGACCTTCATCGACGAGGCCTACGAGTTCGTCAAGGAGACCGTCGCCCACGGCGGGAACATTCTCTACGTCGGCACCAAGAAGCAGGCCCAGGAGGGCATCGCCTCCGAGGCGCAGCGCGTCGGGATGCCCTACGTCAACCACCGCTGGCTCGGCGGTATGCTCACCAACTTCCAGACTGTCGCCAAGCGTCTGCACCGCCTCAAGGAACTGCAGGCCATGGATGCGGCGGAGGACGGCTACGCAGGCCGGACCAAGAAGGAAGTCCTCATGCTGACCCGCGAGCGCAACAAGCTCGAGCGCGTCCTGGGCGGCATCGCGGACATGACCAAGGTCCCCTCCGCACTCTGGATCGTCGACACCAACAAAGAGCACATTGCCGTTGCCGAGGCCAAGAAGCTCAACATCCCGGTCGTCGCCATCCTCGACACCAACTGCGACCCTGATGTCGTCGACTTCCCGATTCCGGGCAATGATGACGCCATCCGTGCGACCAACCTCCTGACCTCGATCATCTCCTCCGCCGTGGAGGAGGGCCGCAAGCTGCGCGCCGAGCGTCAGGAAGCTGCCGCCAAGGAGACCGCCGGGGACGCCGAGGTTGCCGAGATCGTCGTCGAGGCCGAGCAGGCCGAGCCTGAGAAGGCCGCGCAGATCGCCGAGGCCGAGGTCAAGGCGGAAGAGTCGGCCCCGTCCGCCGAGTAGTACCCCTTTCCTGCAGTACCTTAGGGTCGGGTCGACCCCGACCCCACAACTTCAAGTACAAGGAGGATCGCCGCACATGGCGAACTACACCGCCGCTGACGTCAAGAAGCTGCGTGAGACCACCGGCTCCGGCATGATGGCCTGCAAGAAGGCGCTGGACGAGGCCGAGGGCGATTTCGAGAAGGCCGTCGAGATTCTGCGTATCAAGGGTGCCAAGGATGTCGGTAAGCGCGCCGAGCGCACCGCCGCCGAAGGCCTCATCGCGGTTTCCGGTGCGACCATGATCGAGATCAACTCCGAGACCGACTTCGTCGCCAAGACCGAGGAGTTCATCGCCTTCGCCGACCGTGTCGCCGAGGCTGCCGCGGCCGCCGGTGCGAACTCCGCCGAGGAGCTCGCTGCTGTCCAGGTCGACGGCAAGACCGCCCAGGAGGCTCTTGACGAGCTCTCCGCCAAGATCGGTGAGAAGCTGCAGCTGCGCCGCGCCGTCACCCTCGACGGTGACAAGATCGCCGTGTACCTGCACCACCGTTCGGCGGATCTGCCCCCGGCCGTGGGCGTCCTCGTCGCCTACACCGGTGACGACGAAGCTGCCGCCAAGGGCGCTGCCATGCAGGTTGCCGCACTGAAGGCCCAGTACCTCACCGACGCCGAGGTCCCTGAGGAGATCAAGGACAAGGAGCGGGAGATCGCCGCCGCGACCGCCCGTGAGGAAGGCAAGCCGGAGAAGATCATCCCGAATATCGTCCAAGGTCGCCTCAAGGGCTTCTTCAAGGATGTCTGCCTGCTGGACCAGCCGTCCGTGACGGAGTCCAAGAAGACTGTCAAGCAGGTCCTCGACGAGGCCGGCGTGACCCTCACCGGGTTCGTCCGCTACGAGGTCGGCCAGAACTAGGGGATCGGCCGGGGCAGCAGTCCCGGAGACCACCTGAGGCTGACAGAGCCCGTCGTCCCACCGCAGTGTGGGACGGCGGGCTCTGCCGTTTGCTCGCGCCGACACGGTGGAGACGGTACGGGGTGTGGAGTTCACGGATTCACCCGCGGCGCACCGTGAGCTGGTGCACGACGAGGTACTGCGGGCAGGCTAGGATTGACCACCGGACCAATTGACCACATCCCCACTAGTTCCCCAAGGAGATCCCACGGTGACTGGCAGCGAGAATTCCGACAGACGGCCCGGCTTCAAGCGGGTGATGCTGAAACTCGGCGGCGAAATGTTCGGCGGTGGGAAAGTCGGTGTGGACCCTGATGTCGTCGAGAATGTCGCACGTCAGATCGCCGAGGTCGCCCGCGGGGGTACGGAGATCGCGGTGGTCATCGGCGGGGGGAATTTCTTCCGTGGAGCGGAACTGCAGCAGCGGGGAATGGACCGGGCCCGTTCGGACTACATGGGGATGCTGGGGACGGTGATGAACTGCCTGGCACTGCAGGACTTCCTGGAGAAGCAGGGCATCGACACCCGGGTGCAGACCTCGATCAACATGGCGCAGGTCGCCGAGCCCTATCTGCCGTTGCGTGCCGTCCGCCATCTCGAGAAGGGGAGGGTGGTGATCTTCGGTGCCGGTATGGGTCTTCCGTACTTCTCCACCGACACGACCGCCGCCCAGCGTGCCCTGGAGATCGGCTGTGAGGTCCTGCTCATGGCCAAGGCTGTCGACGGCGTCTACAGTGACGACCCGCGTACCCATCCCGACGCCGAACTGTTCACGCGGATAAGCCACAGTGAGGTCATCGAGCGTGGGCTGAAGGTCGCGGACGCCACCTCGTTCAGCCTCTGCATGGACAACCGGATGCCGATGCTGGTCTTCAACCTGTTGACGGAGGGCAACATCGCCCGCGCTGTCGCAGGTGAGGACATCGGCACCCTGGTCGTCACCCCCGCTGCCTGAGCGGTCCGGCCCGGGGCGTCCGGGGGACCTGGTAAGTTCACGGTTGAAATATCTGCCGTGGCCGTCCCCCGGGCGCCGCACACATGCACACACGCCCGGACGAGAACCCGGCACCTGACCCGGAACCCGGCCTGACGGCCGTGGGCGAACACTGAACCCGAATCCTGTACATGAGGACAATCATGATTGACGACATCCTGCTCGACGCTGAAGACCACATGTCCCGCTCTGTGGACCACATCCGTGAGGACCTGACCACCATCCGCACCGGTCGTGCGAATCCGGCGATGTTCAATGGTGTCTTCGCCGAGTACTACGGCGTCCGGACCCCTGTCACCCAGATGGCGACGATCAGTGTGCCTGAGCCACGGATGCTCATCATCCGGCCGTATGAGATGTCGGTGATGAACGACATCGAGAATGCGATCCGCAACTCGGACCTGGGCGTCAACCCCACCAACGACGGCCAGGTCCTGCGTGTGACCATTCCGCAGCTCACCGAGGAGCGTCGCCGGGACCTGGTGAAGGTGGCACGCTCCAAGGGGGAGGACGCCAAGATCTCGATCCGCAACATCCGCCGTAAGGGGATGGACGCACTGCAGAAGATCCAGAAGGACGGGGATGCCGGCGAGGACGAGGTGAAGGCCGCGGAGAAGGAGCTCGACAAGATCACCCACTCCTACGTCGGGCAGGTTGACGATGTCGTCTCGGCCAAGGAGAAGGAGCTGATGGAGGTCTAGTGGACTCCCGCCCCGATTCCGGCCGGTTCCATCTTCCGCAGCCGAAGAATTCTGCCGGCCGTTCTCTGCCGGTCGCCATCAGCGTCGCCGTGGGTCTCGGGATCCTCGTGGTCGCCTGCCTCATCGTCCCTCACGCGTGGTACCCGCTTATCGCGGTGGCGATGGGGTTGGCGACCTGGGAGGTGTGCCGGCGTCTCAACGAGAACGGCTACGACGTCCAGTTCCCGGTACTGTTCACCGGGGGACAGGCGATGATCTGGTTGTCGTGGCCTTTCGGCGCCACCGGACTGCTCTCGGCGTTCGGAGTGTCCGCCCTTGTCACTGTGGTGGCGAGACTGTTCCACAAGGGCAATGACGTCAAGCCGGTGAACTGGCTCAGGGATGCCGGTGTGTCCGTGTTCGTGCTCATCTGGATTCCGCTGTGCGGTGGATTCGGTGCGATGCTGTCACTGATCTCCCGTGACGAGGTCTCCGGCTGGGCGTTCATCCTCACTTTCATGCTCTGTGTCATCGCCTCTGACGTCGGTGGTTACGCGTCCGGGGTCTTCTTCGGCAGTCATCCGATGGCACCGGCGATCAGCCCTTCAAAGTCGTGGGAGGGTTTCGCGGGTTCACTGCTGCTGGCATCTGCGGTCGGTGTCGCCTGCATGGCACTGCTGCTGAAGTTCCACGACCCACTGCACATCGTGCTGGGCCTGGGGCTGGGGACGGGACTGTCCCTGTGCGCGATTCTCGGGGACCTGGTGGAGTCCCAGTTCAAGCGGGATCTCGGTATCAAGGACATGTCACGAATGCTGCCGGGCCACGGGGGAATGATGGACAGGATCGACGGGATGCTGCCCGCGGCGATGCTGACCTGGGTCATGCTCAACGCCGTGTCCTGACAGGGCCGGTCACCGTCACCCCGGCACTGTCACAGAGGCGGCCCCGCCGGAAAGAAACCGCCAGAAAGAGCGCGCCAGTTGGATCCCGCCAGTTGGACCGGTCAGCGGCCCTTGCGGACCTGGTGGCGCAGCTGGAGAATGCGGACAGTTCCCACACAGGCGGCGATGAGTGCTCCGGCGACAGCAGCGATCAGCATCCCCACACCGATGGGGAAGTTCCACTGCCAGACGAACATGTGCAGCTGGACACTGTCACCGTTCTGGAGGATGAACACCAGCAGCAGGACCAGGATCACCGCCCCGATGATCAGACCGACCCAGGTCGAACCCGCCACCGACGGGCCCACCTCGCTGCCGGCGGAGCCGGTGGAGCCGGTGCCTGCACTGTCACCCGGCTCCCCGGAAGCCGCGGCGTCCTCCACCTGCCCGTGACCTGACGCGCCCCGGGTGACCGCAGCCTTGCCCGTCCGTTCAGGCTCGGTGGTGCTCTCCCGTGTCGGACGGTGGGGCTGTGGGGCGTCCGGCGTTCCGGCGGCGGTGGGGGTGGTGTCGTCGGCGAAGTCGCGTTCCCTGTTCGTCATGGCGCCAATTGTAGGCGGTGGTGGAGGCAGATGTGCGTCGATGTGCTCCTGCCCCCTGTGGGGTGCAATAATGGTCCGATCATGGCTGAACCCGTAAAACTGCAGTTCCGTGCCCCTGTCCGGGGCATGCCACCGACCCACATGGCCGATCTCACTGACGAGGAGATCACGACCGCCGTGAAGGACGCCGGCCTTCCAGGTTTCCGCGCCAACCAGATCGCCCGGCAGTACTACGGTCGCCTCGAGGGCGACCCCGGTGCAATGACCGATCTTCCGGAAAGCCTGCGTGACACCGTCAGACAGGCACTTTTCCCGACCCTCATGTCGCCCGTCCGTCATATTTCCTGCGATGACGGGCAGACCCGCAAGACTCTCTGGCGCCTCCACGACGACACACTGCTGGAATCGGTGCTGATGCGCTACCCCGACAGGGCGACACTGTGCATCTCCTCCCAGGCCGGCTGCGGAATGGCCTGTCCGTTCTGCGCCACCGGTCAGGGCGGACTGGACCGGAACCTGTCGACAGCGGAGATCGTGGAGCAGGTGCGCGCGGCAGCCAGGGCGATGCGCGACGGTGAGGTGGAAGGCGGGGAAGGCCGCCTGTCCAATATCGTGTTCATGGGCATGGGCGAGCCCCTGGCCAACTACCGGAGGGTGATCGCGGCGATCAGGCGTATCACCTCTCCCGCCCCGGGGGGCTTCGGCATCTCCCAGCGCAGTATCACTGTGTCGACGGTGGGACTGGCGCCGGCGATCCGGCGTCTCGCCGACGAGGGGATGCACATGCGGCTGGCCGTGAGCCTGCACTGCCCGGACGATGAACTCCGGAACACTCTCGTCCCGGTGAACAACCGGTGGTCGGTCGACGAGGTCCTCGACGCGGCGTCCTACTACGCTGATGCGTCGGGTCGCCGGGTCTCCATCGAGTACGCGCTGATCAAGGAGGTCAACGACCAGCCGTGGCGTGCGGACCTGCTGGGGAAGAAGCTGCGGAGGAAGCTGGGGAACCGGGTCCACGTCAATCTCATCCCGTTGAACCCCACACCGGGTTCACAGTGGGACGCGTCACCGCGGCCGGTCCAGGAGGAGTTTGTCCGCAGGGTCACCGAGCAGGGGGTCGCCTGCACCGTGAGAGACACGCGGGGCCAGGAGATCGCCGCGGCCTGCGGACAGTTGGCCGCAGAGGAGCGGTGACTGAGACAGCGGACCCCGGTCGCAGGAGAATCCTGCGACCGGGGTCCGTTTCTCAGGTGGCGGAGATCAGGTCGGCCCCGCCCGCCCCCTGTCCTACTTGTGGTGGAGGAGACCGTAGGACGGGGTGGGGATGTCTTCGACACCGTCCACGCCGACTCCGGGGAGGTTCCAGGCCCGCAGCTCCGCGGTGGTGAGGTCCGCGTACCGGCCGGTGAGGTTGTGCTGGTCTGCGGTCCAGTTCGGCTCCACGTGCCCGGCGGGCCTGTTGTGCGAGGTCAGGGTGGAGCGGGCGGGACGCGGCTTCCAGTTGGGGGAGGAGTGACGGGCGTAGAGGGTCACGCCGACCAGCACCGCCAGTCCGAGGACGACCACGTAGATGTCCTCGATCCTGCCCTTGTGGTTGCCGAAGAGGAAGCCGAAGATACTGAGCCCTGCGACATACCCGATGATGATCGTGGTCTTGCGCGGGAACTGGTGCCAGCCCCATCCGGCGGAGGGCTCGTCCTCCGTGGAAACGCCGTTGTACACTTCGACCTTCGTGCCGTGGTCAGCCACTTCGTGCTCCTCCTGAAGTAAGCGGCAGTAGTCAACTGCCAGATATGGTGCTCCCATTCTTGCATATCCTGGGTGGCGGGACGAACACCGGCCGCCGGGACGGTGCCCCCGATCGGGTAGGACGCGATCCGTGGAACAATGGTCCGGGTGAAGAAGCGTGTAGTGGTGCTCGGCAGCACCGGAAGTATCGGTACGCAGGCCCTGGAGATCATCGCGGACAACCCGGACCTGTTCGAGCTCGTCGGTATCTCCGCCCAGGGGTCCCGTCCCGAGACACTGCTCCGGCAGGCCAGGGACTTCGGCCTCGACTGTTCGAGAATTGCCGTGGCCAGTGACATAGCCGCCGACATGATCGACCGTGAACTGGACGGACATGTCCTCCGGGGCACGGACTCGGCCCGCCGGCTCGCCGAGGATGCCGGCGGACGGGGCTGCGATGTGGTGCTCAACGCCCTTGTCGGCTCCCTGGGACTGGACGCCACCCTCGCGACACTCCAGGGCGACTCCCAGCTCGCGCTCGCCAACAAGGAGTCCCTCGTGGCAGGGGGGCAGCTCGTACTCGACACGGCGTCGGAGGGACAGCTGGTGCCGGTGGACTCGGAGCATTCCGCGATCGCACAGTGCCTGCGCGCCGGCACCCGGGACGAGGTGGACAGTCTCGTGCTCACGGCGTCCGGCGGGCCGTTCGTGGGCTGGACCCGGGAACAGCTGGAACCGGTCACCCCGTTGCAGGCCGCGGCCCACCCGACCTGGTCGATGGGGCAGATGAACTCGCTGAACACCGCGACGATGGTGAACAAGGGCCTGGAGGTGATCGAGGCGTCCCTGTTGTTCGGTATCCCCGCGGAACGGGTGCAGGTCACCGTCCACCCCGAGCAGACCGTCCACTCGATGGTCACCTTCACAGACGGGGCGACCATCGCCCAGGCGTCCCCGCCGTCAATGAAGCTGCCCATCGCCGTGGCACTCGGATGGCCGCGGCGGATTCCCGGATCTGTCGTACCGCTGGACGTCAGCGAGGCGTTCACCTGGCATTTCGAACCACTGGATGACGAGGTGTTCCCTGCGGTGAGGCTCGCCCGCGAAGCGGCGGCGGCCGGCGGCTGCATGTCCGCGGTCTACAACGCCGCGAACGAGGAGGCCGCCGTGGAGTTCCTGGCGGGGACGCTGAGTTTCCCGCGGATCGTGGACACCGTCGCCGCGGTACTCGACGACTGCTCCCGGTTCACCGACCGACCCCGTGACCTCGACGACGTGCTCGAGGCGGAACGTGCGGCCCGTGCCGCCGCGCACGAAAGGATGCGTCAGTGGACTACGCGCTAGGGGTCATTCTCTTCGCCGCGGGCATCGCGGTGACCATCGCACTTCACGAAGCCGGCCACATGGCCGCCGCCCGCGCATTCGGCATGAGGGTGCGCCGCTACTTCATCGGATTCGGCCCCACGCTGTGGTCGACGAAGAAAGGGCACACCGAGTACGGGCTGAAGGCCGTACCCTTCGGCGGTTTCTGTGACATCGCCGGCATGACCGCGCTCGACCCGTACACCGAGGACGAGAAGCCGTACCTGATGGTCGACCGTCCGGCGTGGCAGCGCATCGCGGTGATGCTCGCGGGAGTGGCCGTGAACATCGTGCTGGGCATAGCGATCATCTTCGGCGTCGCGCTGACCTGGGGGCTCCCGCCGACGAAGACGGTCCCGGTTCCCGCCGTCGTCGCCGAGACGATGTGCGCCCCGGTCACGGTCGCCGACGCCGGCAGCTGCGACGGGCAGGGGCCCGCAGCCGACTCCGGCCTGCGTGCCGGGGACACGGTGACCTCGGTCGACGGGACCGGCGTCACGGACTTCTCTTCGATGGCCGAGGTTCTCGGGAAGATCGGCTCGGACGCGGCGTCCCGCGGTGTGGCGGTCGGTGACCGGGTGACGGTGCCGGCGACCGTCGAGAGGGACGGACGCCCCGTGACCGTGGACCTGCAGGTCGAGGTCGTCCAACGTCTCGACGAGGCAGGCAGGGAAGTGTCCACCGGGGCGATCGGGGTGAGGGCGGACAACCCCAACACCAGACTCATCCACTACAGTGTGCCCGGCGCGGTGGGCGGATCCCTGGCCTACTCCGGACATGTGGTGGCCCAGACGGCCCAGGCCCTGGTGGATCTGCCGTCCAGGTACTGGCCGGTGGTGGAGTCCATTTTCGGTGGTCAGCGCGCCGAGGATTCACCGGTGAGCGTCGTCGGCGCGTCGAGGGCGGGCGGGGAACTTGTCGAGCATGACCAGTGGATGGCGTTCCTGCTGCTGCTGGCGAACCTCAAC
Source organism: Corynebacterium provencense (assembly GCA_900049755.1). Classification (GTDB taxonomy): domain Bacteria; phylum Actinomycetota; class Actinomycetes; order Mycobacteriales; family Mycobacteriaceae; genus Corynebacterium; species Corynebacterium neomassiliense. The sequence goes on along the minus strand of LT160592.1, from coordinate 128,932 downwards.
TTCTTCCTCGCGGCGTTCAACCTCGTGCCCTTGCCCCCGATGGACGGGGGGCATGCGGTGGTGGTCGTCTACGAGAAGATCCGTGACTGGTTCCGCCGGCGTCGGGGCCTGGCCCCCGGTGGTCCCGCCGACTACACCCGCCTGCTTCCGGTCACCTATGTCGTCGGTGCTGTGCTGCTCGTCTTCGGCCTGACGGTGATGGTCGCCGATGTCGTGAACCCGGTGCGGCTGTTCTGACGGGGTGCTGACGGGTTGACGACTCACCGGCCGTGATTCGCGGCCGGGGCGGGGTCGGCGGATAATCTCGGGGCATGCGCCACACCCTCCGTACCGTTTCCGCGACTGTCCTGGCCGTGGCCGTGGCCGCCACCGTCGCCTGCACGCCCCGTCCGGACAGTCCGGATGACGCGGTGGACGACTTCCTCGACGCCCTGTCCCACCGTGACGTCGATTCGGCCGCCTCCGACACGGACATGAAGGATTCTGCTGCGGCGGACATCGACGCGACGTGGACGGGGCTGCAGGCGGAGGGGTTGGCGTCCTCCCTGAAGTCGGTGACGACCGACGGTGACGTGGCCACGGCGTCCTACACCCTGGACTGGGACCTGCCCGGGGACCGTAACTTCACCTATGACGCCACGCTCACCGCGACGAAGTCCGGGGAGAACTGGTCGGTGAGGTGGGCTCCGACCGTGCTCCACCCCGACCTGGGCAACGGGCAGCACCTGGAGCTGCGCAGGGTCGAGGCGAAGACCGCCGACGTCGTCGGCTCTGACGGTGCCGTGCTGCTCACCCCCGGGGTGCAGTGGCGGCTGAAGGTGGACACCCGGGAGGTCGCCGATCTTCCCGGCACGATGCGACGGATCGCCGCGGCGCTGCAGGTCGCCAACTCCCGGGACCGGTCCGTGCCGACCGTCGACCCGGTGGCGGCGGAGAAGGACGCCGGGGATGTCGACGGCCAGTACTCGGTGGTTGTGCTCGACGACCGGGTGGTGGGGCAGGTCAGGAGCATTCTCGGCGACGTTGAGGGGGTCAGTTTCACCGACGAGCCGACGATGGTGCGGCCGGACCCCGGTTTCGCCCCCGACATCCTGTCCAGGGTCAACAGTCTCGTCGGTGACGACCTTGTCGGGCAGGACGGCTGGGAGGTCGTCAAGGCCACCTCGAACGGTGCCCCGGTCGGTTCGGTGGACTCCGCCCCGGCGACGCCGGCACCGGCGGTGAAGGTCAGCCTGTCGAAGCAGGTGCAGACCGCCGCCCAGAATGCGGTGGACACCCGCGACGGGGACCAGGCGATGATGGTGGTGATCCGCCCGTCCACCGGGGAGATCCTGGCGGTCGCACAGACAGCGGAGGCGGACAAGGACGGTGACCTGGCGTTGTCGGGCCAGTATCCGCCCGGATCGACGTTCAAGATGATCACGGCGTCCGCCGGGGTGCAGGACCGGGGCCTGTCCTCGGACAGCATGGTGGGCTGTCCGTCGACGATCAACCTGGGTGGCAGGACGGTGACGAACTACAACTCCTTCTCCCTGGGGACGACCACACTGCGCAACGCTTTCGCACAGTCGTGCAACACCACTTTCGCGGAGATCTCCACGGACCTTCCCGTCGGCAGGCTCAAGGAGATCGCGGAACAGTTCGGTCTGGGCCGGGACTACGAGATCCCCGGGCTGACCACGGTCACCGGTGACGTGCCGGAAGGTGAGGTCATGCTGGACCGGACGGAGGCGGGTTACGGTCAGGGACTTGACCTGGCGAGCCCGTTCGGCATGGCGCTGGTGGCGGCGACCGCGGCCAACGGGAGGACGCCGGTACCGACCCTGCTCGAGACCGAGACGGGGAAGACCCTTGACGGTGACGGTGCCGCCGCGCAGCCGGGCACCCCCCTGGACCCGGCGGTGCTCGACAACCTGCGGGACATGATGAGGGCGGTGGTGACCAGTGGTTCCGGGCGTGCGATCTCCGGGGCGGGAGAGGTCTACGCCAAGACCGGCGAGGCGGAGTACAACGGCGGGTCCCACGCCTGGTTCGCCGGATACCGTGGTGACCTCGCTTTCGCGACCCTCATCGTCGGCGGCGGGGGTTCGGAGCACTCGGTCGCGGTGACGCAGCAGTTCTTCACGGAACTGGATGCGACGCCTGAGGGGCGGTAGGTCGACGGTACCGGTACCTGCGCGGAGTACGGTGGGGGCTCATGAGCACCGAGAACAGAGCACCTCAGAAGCCGGGTACACAGTCGCCGGTCCGTCACGTCCCCGCCGGTATCGAGAGGCCGGAGTACGTGTGGAAGGACGAGGTCCGTGAGAACGTCGGTGAGCCGTGGGTGCAGACTCCGGAGGTTGTCGAGGCGATGCGGGAGTCCTCGAAGATCGCGGCGGACGCCCTGTCCCTGGCAGGGGCCGCGGTCGCCCCGGGGGTCACCACCGACGAGCTCGACAGGATCGCCCACGAGTACATGTGTGACCACGGTGCGTACCCCTCGACCCTCGGCTACCGGCATTTCCCGAAGTCTGTGTGCACCAGCCTCAACGAGATCGTCTGCCACGGCATCCCGGATTCGACGGTGATACAGGACGGCGACATCGTCAACATCGACATCACCGCCTACAAGAACGGTGTGCACGGTGACACGTCCGCGATGTTCATCGCCGGTGAAGCGACCGAGGAGCACCGTCTTCTCGTCGAGCGCACCTATGAGGCGATGTGGCGGGGCATCCGGGCCATCAGGCCCGGTCGGGAGGTCAACGTCATCGGCCGTGTGATCGAGGCCTACGCCCGGCGTTTCGGGTACAACGTGGTCCGGGACTTCACCGGCCACGGGGTGGGGCCGACCTTCCACAACGGGCTGATCATCGTCCACCATGACGAGGAGGCGTACAACACGGTGCTCGAGCCGGGGATGACGCTGACCGTGGAGCCGATGTTCAATCTCGGTTCACTGGACTACACGATCTGGGATGACGGGTGGACGGTACAGAACACCGACCACCGGTGGACTGCCCAGTGGGAGCACACGATGGTCGTCACCGACGACGGCGTGGACGTCCTCACCCTGCGTGAGGGCGAGGTCGACCGGTCGAAGAAGTAGGTTCTCCGGGTCTCCGGGGGGCGTCCCCGGTCTGTGTGGCGGGGTGAGGGATCCGGACGCCGCAGCAGCTATGGCAAATATCACATACTGCGTGCGGTGAGCTGACGGTCGCTATACAGTTGACGCGTCAACTAAAAGATCAGAACAGATCGTCAGAGGAGCAGAACCATGACCACACCAGTTCGCGCAGCGGTACTCGACGGCGTCGACCAGCCTTTCACCTTCCGGGACCTCACCCTGCGTGACATCCGCCCCGACGAAGTCCTCGTCAGGATCTCCGCGGTCGGACTCTGCCACACCGACCTCGCGGTCCAGCACGGTGACATCCCGGGCGCCTTCCCCTTCGTCCTCGGACACGAGGGAGCCGGCTACGTGGAGCAGGTCGGGGAGGCCGTCAGCGATGTGAAGGTCGGCGACGCGGTCGCGATGTCCTTCGCCGCATGCGGCCACTGCCGCAACTGCCTGGCGGGAAAGCCCGCCTACTGTGTCAACTTCATGCCGCTCAACTTCGGCGGCTCCCGTGAGGACGGGACCCTGGCACTGAAGGATGCCGACGGCACCGACGTCCACGGCAACTTCTTCGGACAGTCCTCCTTCGCCTCCTACGCCATCGCGGAGGCGCGCAATGTCGTCGTCCTCCCCGAGGGTGCGCCCGTGGAACTCTCCGGCCCCCTGGGATGCGGAATCCAGACCGGGGCAGGCTCGGTCCTGAACTCCCTGCAGGTCCCTGCCGGTGCCAGCATCGTCGTCACAGGTACCGGCGCAGTGGGACTGTCCGGCATCATGGGTGCGGTGGTCGCCGGTGCGACCACCATCATCGCGGTCGACATCATCGACGAGCGGCTGGAGTTCGCGCGCAAGCTCGGTGCGACGCACACCGTCAACTCCCGCAACGAGGACCCGGTGGCGAAGATCCGGGAGATCACCGGAGGCGGCGCTGACTTCGCACTCGACACCACTGCGGTCCCCGCGGTCGTCCAGCAGGTCATCGAGGCGACAGCCTTCGGGGCAAAGCTCGCCCTCGTCGGAGTGCCGAAGCCCGGCGCGACCCTCGACCTGGGACTGATCTCCGCATCCGGGAAGAGCATCGTCGGCGCGATCGAAGGTGACTCGATCCCCCAGACCTTCATCCTGCAGCTCGTGGAACTGTACAAGGCCGGCAGGTTCCCCTTTGACGAACTGGTCACCACCTACCCCTTCGACCAGATCGACCAGGCGATCGCCGACACCGGCTCCGGCCGCGCGGTCAAGGCCGTGCTGGTGATGCCCGAGTAGGCCCCCGGCCTCCCGGGAGATTTTCCAGCGCGAAGATCACCGGCGACCGGGGCGGGGGAGGGTCGGCTAGGATCAGGTCATCACGTCGGCGCATATGGCCGATGACGACCGAGGAGCTGCGCATGACCGGACCGGGAGAACAGGGCGGACGGGACAGGGAACCCTCAGGTGCCGACAGGGAGGACACCACCGGGGCAGGGCCGGCACCGGAGAACTCCGGGTCCGGTGGCACCACCGGCAACCCGTACACCGGGGGTGCGCGGTCGGGAGGCTCCGGCTCCGGCAGTTCCTCCGCCGGCAACCCCTATGCCGGCAACCCCTATGCCGGGGACACGTACCCAGGGGACACGTACCCCGGCCAGGACGGCTACCAGGGCTACTCCGGCTACCAGGGGCAGGATTTCCAGGACGGCCACCAGGGTTACCAGGGCCACCAGAGCTATCAGGGTTACCCCGGCTACCAGCCCACCCCGGGCTACCCGGGTTACCAGGATCCTCAGGGCTACCCCGGGTACGCCGGCCAGCCGGGTTATCCGGGAGCTGTCGGCTACCCGGGGTACCCCGGGTACGGGTACTCCCCGAAGTCGAAGGCCGTCGGAGCACTGCTGGCGTTCTTCCTCGGAACCTTCGGCGCCCACAACTTCTACTTCGGACTGAAGAACCGGGCCGTCACGCAGCTGGTCCTCACACTGGGCAGCTGGGCGGCACTGGCCGTCGGCGTCATCGCACTGGCGGCAGGTGTGGACTCCCAGCTCTCCTACGATTCCGAGGGCTACTACTCCTACTCGGACAGCGGTGACGGCACGGCAGTTTTCGGGGCCCTGCTCCTGGTCGCCGCATCCCTCACCCTCACCGCTGTGGCGATCTGGGCCTTCGTGGAGTTCATCATGGTTCTCGTCGGTGCCCGCACATACGCCCGTGACGCCCAGGGACTGATCATCCGCTGAGCTGTGCGCCGGGGGAGTGCCGGCAACTACCGGCCGGTACCGGGGGGAGTGCCGGTGTCAGTGCCGGCCGGTGCCGGGATCGGCGGCGACCTCGGCGAGCAGCATGTCCAGTGTCGCCTCGGCGCCCGCACTGTGCAGGGAGTCGAGGGCGTGCAGGTAGTCCGCAGTGAACTGCTCGGACTCGACCAGGTCACCGAAGACCTCACGGTCGCGGAGGAACGCCAGGGGATCCTCGTGGTTGCGGGAGGCGGACTCCTGCAACCGGTCGGCCATGCGGTCGACGACCGTGATCGGCTCACCCTGCTCGTCGACACCCTCGGCGTACCGGGCCCACGAAGCGACGATCGCGGCGGAGAGCCGGGTGGAACGCCCCGCGGCGAGATTCTCCCGCACCACCGGGAGCAGCCACTTCGGGATCCGGTCGGAACTCTCCGCGCACAACCGGGCGACCGTGTCCTTGACGGCGACGCTGCCGAAACGCTCGATGAGGGTGTGGCGGTAGGCGTCCAGATCCACCCCGGGAAGCGGGCGCAGGGTCGGGGTTGCCTCGGTCTCCATGTAGGCCAGGAGGAACCGTCCGAACCGCGGGTCCGCCATCACCTCGTGGACCATACGGTGACCGGCGAGGCGTCCGAAGTAGCACAGTCCCTGGTGGGAGGCGTTGAGCAGCCGCAGTTTCATCAGTTCGAAGGGGACGACGTCATCGACGACCTCCACACCGACGTTCTCGTAGGGCGGGCGTCCGGCGGGGAAGGCGTCCTCGAGGACCCACTGGACGAAGTCCTCGGCGACGACGGGCCAGGCGTCCGTGTACCCGTGGGCGGCGACGTCATCTCTGTCGGCGTCCGTGGTCTCCGGGGTGATCCTGTCGACCATCGAGTTGGGGAAGGAGACGTCGGTGCTGATCCAGGACGCCAGATCCGGGTCGACGGAGTCCGCGAAGGCGAGGAAGGTACGCCGGGCGGTGTCACCGTTGCCCTGGATGTTGTCGCAGCTCATCACCGTGAACGGGGCGGTTCCGGCGGCACGTCGGGCGGCGAGTGCGGCGGTGACCAGTCCGAAGAAGGTACGCAGGTCCCCGGTACGGCCGGCGGTGAGCTCCGCACGGTCGTGGGCGACATGCACGGAGGAGTGGAGGAAGTCCCCGGTGACGTGGTCGATGTTGTAGCCGCCCTCGGTGACGGTGAGTCCGACGATCCGGATGCGGGGGTCGGACAGCAGTGCCACCGCGGCGGAGGGGTCGTCAGGGGCGAAGACGTAGTCGATGATGCTGCCGATGACCCGCGGATCCTCGGTGCCGTCCGGTGCCTTGGTCGTCAGGGTGTAGAGGTGGTCCTGGCCGGCGAGGGCGTCACGCATCCGGGCGTCCGAAGGCATGACGCCGAGACCGACGATTCCCCAGTCCAGGGCCTCACCGCGGTTCATCAGCCGGTCGAGGTACATGGCCTGGTGGGCGCGGTGGAAACCGCCGACACCGATGTGGACGATGCCGGGGGTCACCACGGAACGGTCGTAGGTCGGGACCGCGGCACCGGTGGCGGCCACGTCGTCCAGTGACGCGGTGCCGAGACGGACCGGTGCGGCGGGGGTGGGGGCGGCGGAAGTTCCGGTGGGGACAGTCACAGTGAATTCTCCTTGGCGAGAGCAGGGGTACCTGCGGGGGAGGGCTCGGCGGGGACACCGTCGAACCCGGGTTGCGTGCCCTTGAGCTGTGTCGACAGCCAGGCGGACACGAAGTACAGGCCGATCATGACGAGAGTGAGGCCGGTGGCACCGACCAGAGGGAGGAAGACGGCGACGAGCAGGGGGCCGACGGCCACGGCCGCTCCGACGCCGAGGTTGTAGGTCGCCATCGCAGCCCCCGGATGCTCGGGGTCGAGGGAGACCGCAATGGCGGACAGGGGCACGTATCCGGCCAGGCCGATGCCGAACACCGCGCCGAAGGCGAGGGTGACGCCGTAGGTCACCGCGTCCGGCAGGCCGAGTGCGGTGCCGGCCAGCGGGGTGAAGTAGACCAGTGCCAGCGCGACGGCGCAGAGGACCGCACCGCACCAGAACATGGTGCGGGCCCAGCCGACCCGGTCGCCGATCCGGCCGAACAGCGGGTTGAACGGCAGGTTGACCGCGTAGATGACTGTGGTGAGGATGAGGAACCAGCCCAGCCGCCACCCCAGGTCATCGGTGAAGTAGGAGGGGAAGTACACGGCCATGGCGTAGGTCGGGACGGAGTTGATGGTCCGGATGTAGGTGACGTAGCGGGCCCGGCGGTCGGTGACCAGCAGACGGAAACCCCGGGACAGTGTCGCGGTGACTTCGTGGGGGTTGTCGACGAGGGGGCGGCGTCCGCGGCGTTCCTTCACGCCCAGGAACGCGCACGCCGAGCCGAGTACCACGAGCGCCAGGGAGACCCACAGGGTCTGGTAGAAGTCGAGGTCGAACACCGACAGGGAGATCGTCGCCACGAGGGCACCGAGGGTGGGCAGGCCCGCGGAGAAGGCGACATAGAACCAGCCCACCCCGGTGGCCCGGTCCTCCGGGCGGGACACGGCGCTGATCCAGACCAGGAAACTGTAGGCGAACAGGGGGTAGCCGAATCCGCGCAGGCCGTAGGTGACGTAGATGAGCACGGCGTTCGAGGTGGTCAGGGCGACGAGCAGGAAGCCGAGTTCGAAGACGATCCACACGGCGGCGCCGATGACCATCACCCGTCGCGGGCCCCACAGGTCCGAGAGTGCGGCGGCGGAGAAGGCGGCGACGGCCACGGCGACGCCGTAGACGGTGACCAGGGTGCCGACCCGTGACGTGGAGAAGCCGTGCTCGTCGTGGAGGAACGGTTCGAGGATGTTGGTCTCGACACCGTCGCCGATCATGAACAGGGCGAGTCCGATGAAGCCCCAGATCAGGGCACGGGGGATGCCGAGTCTGTCGAGGAGGGGGCCGGGTGTGGAGGTGGTGTCGCCGGGGGAGGAGGCGGCGGTGGTGTCGCCGGACGCCGGCGGTGGAGGAGCAGCGTGTGAGCTCATGTGTTCTCCGTTGCATCTGGAAGAGTCAGGGGGTGCGCGTCACAGCGCGTGATGCGCGACGCGGATGAATTTACCGTTACTGTGTTAGAAAGTCACGGAAAATAACAGTTCAATGTTGCGTGGCGTCCTTCCTCTCCCATTCCCGTGCTAGCCTCAACCGCATGCCACAGCCCACCTCGGTCACCGGGCCCGACCGCCGACGCGAAAGCATCGTCGCCTACGTCACCAGGCACGGCACCGCCCGCGTCGAAGAACTCGCCCGGCACTTCGACGTCAGCCAGATGACCGTCCACCGCGACCTCGACGCCCTCGCCGCCGGGCACCTCGTCGAGAGAATCCGCGGGGGTGCCCGGTCCGTCACCCCCTCCATGAGCGAACTGGCGGTGGGACAACGCCGACAGCTCCACCGCAACACCAAGACCGCCCTGTGCGCCCTCGCCGCCGAACTCATCGAAGACGGGGCAGTCGTCGCCGTCGACGACTCCACCACCCTCGAACCACTCATCGGACTGCTGCCCGACCGCAACCCCTCCGCCCTGGTCACCCACTCCCTGGCAGCCATGTACAACCACAGCCGCCGCAGCGGGGCATCCACCATCCGGCTCATCGCCTGCGGCGGACGCTACATCCCCGAAACCGACTCCTTCCTCGGCGCCGGGACCACCGAACAGATCAGACGACTGTCCGCGGACCTCACCTTCGTCTCCACCACCTCACTGCGGGCCACCTCCACCGGCACCGCCCTGTTCCACCCCGACATCGAGGCCGCCGACACCAAACAGGCACTGCTGGACATCGGACAGACGAAAGTCCTCGTCGTGGACGCCACCAAATTCGACGCCCCCGGACTGTTCAAGGTCGCCGACCTGACAGACTTCGACCACATCGTCACCGACTCCGCCACCACCCCCGAACAACGCGCCCGGCTGGCAGCATCCGGAGCGGCACTGCACATCACCGGCGGCACCCACAGCGCCGACCACGGCGGCACCCGCAGCGCCGTCCACGGCGGAGAGGAAAACTGATGGCACTGGTACTCGGAATCGACAGCTCCACCCAGTCCTGCAAGGCACTGCTCGTCGACGCAGAGACCGGTGACGTCGTCGACGAAGGACGCGCCACCCACCCCGACGGCACCGAAGTTGACCCCCGCGCCTGGATCGAGGCACTCAGAACCGCCACGGACGGCCTCCTCGACCGTGCCGACGCCGTCTCCGTCGCAGGACAACAGCACGGCATGGTCGCTCTCGACGCCTCCGGCGAGGTCGTCCGCGACGCCCTGCTCTGGAACGACACCCGCTCCGCTCGCGCCGCCGAAGACCTCATCGCCGAACTCGGCGGACCCGCAGCCTGCGTCGACCTCACCGGCAGCCGCTACGTGGCGTCCATCACCGCCACCAAAATGCGGTGGATGCGCGACCATGAACCCGACAACGCCGCCCGCACCGCCTCGGTCCTGCTGCCCCACGACTACCTCAACCGGTACCTGTCCGGCGGTCTGGTCAGCGCGACCGACCACGGTGAGGCGTCCGGCACCGGCTACTACAGCACCAGGGAACGCCGCTGGCTGCCCGAACTGGCAGAACGGGCACTCGGACACGCCGTGGAACTGCCCCACCTCGCCGACCCCGACGAAGCCGTCGGAACCGTCGCCGCATCCGTGTCCCCCGCAGCCGCGGCACGCGGAACCCTCATCGCACCCGGCACCGGTGACAACCAGGGAGCCGCCCTCGGACTGGCCCTGGGCCCCGGCGACGTGTGCGTCTCCATCGGAACCTCAGGAGTCGCCTCCGCGGTGGTCGACGACAGCGTCCACGACTCCGCCGGAATGGTCACCGGATTCGCCGACGCCTCCGGAAAATACCTGCCGCTGGTCGCCACCCTCAACGGGGCACGTGTCCTCGACCTCGGCCGCCGCCTGCTCGGCGTGGACCACGAGGAGTTCGACCGTCTCGCCCTCGCCGCCGCGCCGGGTGCCGGCGGACTGATCCTGCAGCCCTACCTCGACGGGGAACGCAGCCCCAACCGGCCGGACGCCACCGGCATCATCCAGGGACTGACCACCTCCACCACCCGCGAGGACTTCGCCCGGATGACCGTCGAAGGCCTCCTCTGCTCCATGAAGGATGCCGTGGAAGCCCTCGTCGGAGCCACCGGAGAACGGGTGAAGAGGGTGCTTCTCATCGGCGGCGGTGCCCGGTCCGCCGCAGTGCGGGCCATCGCCCCGTCAATATTCGGAGTCGAGGTCCTGGTCCCGGACCCGGCGGAGTACGTGGCACTGGGCGCGGCACGCCAGGCGGCGTGGGTGCTGTCAGGCGCGGAGGAACCACCCGTGTGGCGGGTCCCCGGAACCTCGCCGGCGTTCGCCCCCTTCAACGGCAGGACAGTGCGCTCCTACGCCCACCTGCGGTCGGCGACGGCAGGGTGGGACTGGGGAGTGCGGTAGGGAGTCTGTTGGTCCTCTGGAGAACAGAAAAGGTCCAGAACGCGGGGACTACCCCGTGAGCCGTCAACCAGGTGGAATCCCGATCGGACCAGGCAACCTGGCATTCTGGGCGCGGACCTGGTCAGTACAAGTGATGAGGCGTCGTTCGAAGACATTGAGGGACGGGAACTACGTTAGGGGTCTGCTGCACGGATAGGTGACAGTTTGTAGTCACGCCGCGAGGGCGATGTCCTTGGTCATGATGGTCTCGAACTCGATCGGGGTCAAACGCCCCAGACGGGCTTGCCGTCGTCGGCGGTGATAGGTCCTCTCAATCCAGGTCACGATCGCGATCCGCAATTGCTCGCGGGTGGTCCAAGAGCGTCGGTCGACGACGTTCTTCTGCAGGAGCGAGAAGAACGATTCCATGGCGGCGTTATCGCCGCTGGACCCGACTCTGCCCGTCGATCCGACCATGCGGTGACGGGTCAGAGCGGCCAGAAACTTCCTGCTTCGACATTGAGATCCCCTGTCCGAATGGATCACGCATCCGGCCACGTCACCACGCATCCGGACCGCGTTCTCGAGAGCTTGCACGGCCAGGCGGGACGTCATCCTGGAGTCGATCGAATACCCGACGATCCGCCCGGAGAAGGCGTTGTTGATCGCACAGCAGTAGAGCTTGCCTTCCGCGGTTTCGTGTTCCGTGATGTCCACGAGCCAGAGCTCGTTCGCTCTCGTCGCGGCGAACACATGCCGGGTGCGGCCGTGTTCGTCCACAACGGCGCAGAGATCGTCGTGGACGGACGGGCCGGGCTTTCTCCCGTTCGTGCCCCGTTTCTTCGGCGAACACGGACCACCACCCATTGCTCGATGTGATCCGCCACGCGGTCCGGTCCGACATCGCCTCACCCGCGTCGCGGGCCTCGTCGGCCAGCAGCCGGTGCCCGAATTCGGGGTCGTCGCGGTGTGCGTCGAACAGCGCGTTCGCGCGATACGCTTCCACCACCTCACTGTCGGTGATCGGGGCAGCCAGCCACCGGTAGTAGGGCTGGCGAGCGAGCTTCAAGACCCGGCACGACACCGCGACAGGAACCCCGTCAGCGGCGAGCTCGGCAACGAGCGGGTACATCATTTTCCCGGCAGATTCGCCTGCGACAGATACGCGGCCGCCCGCCGCAACACCTCGACTTCTTGCTCGAGCAACCGAATCCGCTTGCGTGCTTCCCGCAACTCGGCTGTCTCCGTTCGAGTCTGACCTGGCTTGTTGCCCTCGTCGATATCGGCGCGACGCATCCACTTCGTGAGCGTCATCGGATGAACCCCGAAGTCTTTCGCGATCTTCTCAATCGTCACTCCGGGCTCGCGATTCCGCGCGACGCGCACGACATCGTCACGGAACTCAGTGGGATAGGGCTTAGGCACAATGCCATCTTTCCAGACAGCCCTCCCGGGCAAGCCAGATCAGATGTCACCTCACCGTGCAGCAGACCCCCTCGTGCCCGCCCACATTGATCCGCATCTCCCGGTAACCCTGCAGCGTCTGTACCAGTTTCTTCAACGACCACCCTGATGTCGACTCCAGCCATCGACCCACAGCCAGCGCCGCCATCACCACCGTCAGGTGTGCATCAATCGACTGCTTGAGCGTGTGGAAGATCGGTCGGGCCTTCAGGTCCGACTTCGCCATCCGGAATGACCGCACAATCTGAAACAAGCGACGGTAGTACCCGATGATCACCATCGGATCCTCCGACAATCTGCTGGTCACATACGCTTTGATCCCTGCCGGTTCCCGGTGCTGACTGGCGAGTTCGAGGTTGACTTCCTTGGTCGCCCTGCCCAGCTTCACGTACCGGTTGCGCTTGACCGGGGTATTGCCTTCGGCGATGTTGCGGGCCTTGCGCAGTGACTCGTCGATCCCCTTCACCGTCCGCCGGGCCCGGTCGGTGGAGTAGTGGTAGATCGTCCGTGACGGTCGGATCCCCTTTGGCCGGGTCACCGGGATCGCTGGTCACCCAGATCTGATCGTGGGTGTACTCGACCCCGGGGCTGTCGTTGCGCCACTTCCAGATCGGGTACGGCAGTTCCCTGGTCTTGCCACCCAGGACATAGGCCAGGCCGGCGGTGTCCAGGTCCCGCCGGTTGGCCTCACTGATCATCCCCGCGTCGGCGACGACAGTGACGTCATGCAGGACGTAGGTGTCCATGAACGCTTCCACCGAGGGAAGGAACGTCTTCGTTTCCGCCTTGTTCCCTTCAAAGGCCTGGATACACCGCGGGAAACCGTTCACGTCAGTGAGCATGCCGACGGTGAGTCTCAAGGCTCGATCCGGCGTACTTTTGAGAACCCTGGTTCACGGAACCCGTCACCTTCGTCAGCTTCTTGAGTCAGAGGGTCGTGACGTCGCAGAGCACCAGTGAGGTCGGCCCGATGCCCGCATGATCAGCACACACACTGGTCACCGCATCACGGAACTCGTCGGTGGCGTAGCGAGGCAGTCGACTCTTGATCGTCGAGTAACTCGCCGAGGTTGCTCCGGCTTCGGCCAGCCTACGCATGGAGTCGTATTCCGAGACTGGCTGCAAGATCCGGGCGGTCACCAGGCCGGCGAACACATCGTCACTGCCGGCGGCGACGTCCAGGCCGATCGCCCTGTAGGCGGTGCCGATCGCGTCCAGCAGGTAGCCGGAGCGTTGTGCGGTGACCTCCCACGGTTGCTCTTCGGTGCCTGTCCCACGGACTGCTGAGATGTCGGTGACATCGAGGTCCAGGCCGAGTTCGAGCTGGTCGCCCTGGAGTCGTCGGGCTACTTCGGCTTTCAGCGCCGCGAGTTCGGTATCGCTGTGGGCGGAGCCGATATGTTCCATCGAGGTGGCACCACCACCGTAGGAGTAGATGATCTGCACCGCAGTAGCCCCGGAGGCGGTAGTCACGGTGCGGGTCCTGGGCTGCATGTTCAGGAGTCTACCGGTCCAGGACTGCTTGCTTAGTCCGGTTTTTCGCTGAATTCCACGGAAGCCACGCAGGTCACAGACTTAGATTAAGTGACAACACCGAAACGTGAGCCAAGTCAGGTTGGAGGGCGGGCCGGCCGGGCCGCAGGGCTGGCGAACACAAGCCCGGTGACGCTCCGCGGACCGGTCAACACCGGGGCGGAACTACTCGGTGTCCTGGTCCTGGCAGATACCCAGACCGTCGGCGATGGTGTGCACTGTCCGCAGGACGTCAAATCCAACATCCTTCGAGCTCTTAGACCAGCACATCGAACAGATCATCCCTATAAAGCCACGTGCACTTCACATACTTTCACAGGATTCTCCTCCTACCTATTGCGCACTTCTCATGTCTTAGGGTAGGCTCCCCTTTAATGATGCATCGACACGAAAGGCTGCCTTGAAAATCAACAGACAGTGAGCATTACTTGCGCTCGCCACATCCATCTTTCTGCCAATGACAACCGTGAGCCCAGCACAAGCAGCAGAATTCCACGGCCGATGGATCAACGGAAGAATCCTGGAGGCATACAACCGTCTCGGTGGACACCGCGCAATCGGAGATGCCACAACTGATGAACTCAATGCCGGAAGAGATGGAAAGTTCCAAGTCTTCGACAAAACGCTAAACTCCATATACTGGCATCCCATGGTCGACAATGGTGTCGCACATCAGGTAAAAGGACGCATACGCGATAAGTGGAGAGACTTCGGGTGGGAAAACGGCAGACTCAAGTATCCAACTACCGATGAGATAACTCCCCCTGACGGGACAGGTAGATTTAGTCATTTTGAAGGGGGATCGATTTACTGGCATCCTCAAACTGGCCCAGCCGAGATAGAGGGACGGATACGCGACCGTTGGCAAGAAGTTGGTTGGGAGACAGGAACTTTGGGATATCCCACTACCGATGAGATGACGCCTCCTGACGGAATTGGAAAATTCAACCACTTTCAAAATGGTTCAATATACTGGACACCTGACACCTGCGCTCAAATTGTAAAAGGAAGAATTAGAGACTATTGGTCTTCTAGAGGATGGGAAGCGGGACCACACGGATATCCTATTGGCGAAGAATACAACGTAGAAGGGGGAGTGCAGCAGAACTTCCAAAATTTGAATATTCAGTGGGTTCCCAGCATATCTCAGCAACTCCCTACCGGAGATCACACCGTCTGGGATGGATATCAGTTGCAGTACCCGGTCATCGCCCAGGATGACAGATGGACTCCCAATTCTGTAAACAGAGAGGTAACAGAGCATTTTGATGCATACTTCACATTCACTGGCTGTGGCCAGAAATTACGGGTTGGCGATAGATGCGACCTCAAAACTGTAATTGACACCATCGCTGGACCAGCACCAATAGAAGTCACTTCCATATCGAACGATGTTTTCAGTTTCAAATCTCTGGAAGGACACCCCGAAGGTGCGGGTCGCACAATCACTTTCCGATTCGTATCGAAGCCCGGTGATTTCGATGTCTCGAAGAAAAATGTGCACCTTATCGTAACCGCATGGGGTCCGACCTCAAAGGCAAGTTTGGCTGGACCGTTTAACTCGCAGAGTCTAGCGAGGTACTCATGGGGTAAATTCTCTAGGAATCTCAACGAGCGAATCAATAATGCCGGCACAGACTACCTTACAGAAGATAAGTACGTTGACTCGGCAAGATCTAGGTCTATGTCTACTGTTCCGAATGACGACATCGGCCTCGACTCCCCTGTGGTCAAACTTCCCGATGAGGAATTGGACTGGGTTTCCACATCCGTTCCACTTGTGCCACTCGACGGAACGCCGGCTCCCGAGGAAGTTCCCCAGCATGTTGTCCAAGAAGTTCTTTCCGAACAGAAAAATTCTATACAATAGATCTAACCTTGCCGCGGAAACAAACTATTAGGGAAGAACATGACGATATTCTCGGGCATTTTTTTTGGAGTAATATACGCATTTGTACTAGTCGGCGTCAGCGGCATTCTAATGCGAACTAACGCTTTGAAGTTCAAAATTACACCCAAGCGCTATTTGAGAATCAGTATGATAGTCACATGCATTCTATCTATTCTCATTACAATGGTAGACAGAAAACTAGATCCTGCAACGCTGGTAATTCTATTTTTTGCTGGCTTTCAAATAATATGCGTTATTTCATCATATCTCGTTCCTGAGGATATCAAGTCTGTTAGGCGCGAGAAGCAAGACCCGTCAGATGGAAGAAACACGTGATTTCAGCTCAGAAAGATCACATTCTCGACGTCATATCTCGCGGGTGGGAAATATTGTAACTTCCGACAGCTGGACTGTCTCTCCCATGGCGAGCTTGCCGGCGGCACTGTAGGCTTCGTCGGCTTCGACCAAGAGACTGCTCCCCTCAGCGTCATCGATGTTCCCCGGATCCGTGATCGTGCCGACCGCGAGGTCGGCGGTAACGAACTGTTCGACGACGAGGTTCGTGTCGGTAGACAGACTAATACACCTGATGTCAGCAAGGCGTTCAGCAATGGCATGCAGCGTGGTCACAAGGTGTCCTTCGTCTCGGTGGTGTCGGGAAGTGGTATAGGCAATGCCGGGTCGAGAAGGCCCTTTAATCTGAGCATATATCCGACATAATGAGCGAGAATGAAAGAATGAGATATTCGCAAGAGTAGTATCTCGTTCATTAATCTGAAAGTGAGGAATTCGAGACAGCTCGACAGCTGTAGCGCCCCTCAGTGATTATGCAGAGTGACAGACGAGTTTCGGGTCGCCCGTAGTTCCCGAGCTGTGAGTGATAAGCATTGAAGCGTCGGAGTCGCGAGCATCAGGACTTAACCTGGGCATTCCAGTGCCTTCTCCATTTTCCCGGCTAAGGAGGTCATTTACATGGAGGAAATCATACCTCCTAGTGTCGCTCTGAACTGTGCCCTTTCATATCGTGGAAGCAACACGTCGTGACATATGTCATATTCTCGCCGGCTGCGGAGCTGACATCGCGCTATCCGAGGCGTCTATCTGGATGGCCGGCCGAGACTATGGTCGGCATCATCGTTGTTCGCCTGGTGCTGGATGGCACGCCACGGATCGGCCAAAAATCCACGCCACATAGCGATCACATTCACACCTGGCGTATACTGCGACACCCGTCATCGTCTTTGCCCTGTCCTCGATCTTCGTGCAGCCCTGGTCGACCGGACAGCTGGGACTGCCGGACGCCGTCGCCCTGACCGCCTGGTTCGCGGTGAAGGTGGAGCGGGACGCTGACGTACCGCGGCCGGGTGCCCGGGATTTCTGGCGGCGGTTCCCCAAGTTCATCCTCGCCTTCGTCTCGATCGGACTCGAATTCGAGGTGAAGTCACTCCGGGAGGCGGGGGTCCGCCCGGTGGCGGTCTTCGGGCTGGCTACCGTGTTCAATCTGGTGCTCGGCCTTCTGCTGGCCAGTGTCCTCTTCGGCAGTTTCGAGGTCTGACCGTCCCCGCCCCCGCCCTCCGGGGCGGTGGGTCCTCTGCTCCGTTCGCGGGTCAGCTTTTTCTCAGACTATGCTGAAGGTCACAGTCTTAGGCGTGGAGGAGAAAGCACCGTGAAGAAAAGAAGAAACAGGGCATTTCTCAGGGTGGTGGCGGCCACCTGCGCCGTTGTTCCGGCAGTGGCGACAAGCGCCTGCAGCTCCGGGGGTTCCGGCACCCCCTCCCAGGTCACCACGGTCGTGATCAGGGAACCTGCCGTGTCGTCCCAGGCTCCCGCCGAGGCTCCGGCACCCACGCCGGCCGCACCGGGGGTGCCCCGGTCCGCTCCGGCGTGGCAGGTCCCCGCCGGCACAGCGGGCTACGGGATGCGTTACACCGGCTACTACCCGGCCAGTGCCAGTACCTCGGGCGCTTTCGCAGCCGCGGTCTACAGTGCATTCACCGCCACCTACGCGACGACGGGAAATTACCGTCCCACATTGACGGTCACCTCACCTGTCACGGGAGGGACCTACACCATGTACTGCAGTTCCTCGACGGGTCGGAGTGTGCGCTGCGCCGGCGGTGACAATGCCGTGGTGGTCATCTACTGACCGCCGGTCGCCCGCACCGCTCAGAAGCTCCCGCAGTTGTCCGGTGCCTCCACCCCGTTGAACCTGTCGATGATCCACGACACCGCCTCCCCGGACTTCGCCAGCTGGGGCACCATGTGGCCCAGGCCCGTACCCGGCAGGATCGGCGGGGTCTCGTCGGTGACGAACTTCACCGTGCCACCGGCGGCACAGTAGTCGGCGGCGAGCTGGCGGCTCTGCGACCAGGGGATGGTGTCGTCGTTGCGGCCGTTGAGGATGAACACGGGTGCGTCCGGGGTCCTGTTGCCCAGCGTGTAGTGCTCGTTGCCGAGAACACTGCTCAGACTGCTGTCGTCGCGGATGAGGTCGCTGAAGGAGCGCCCGTCCACGGTGAACTTCCGGGAGTCGAATCCGGTCGTTGCCGCGGGGGCGCCTCCGGAGCCGCCGGAGCTTCCCGCGGTACTTCCGGTGGCGTCCGTGTCATCACCGCTACCTCCGGCGACGGTGCAGGTGTCCCTCGTGCTGTCGAGGAACTTCCGTCCCTCGTCGTTGAAGTATCGGTCCACCGTGGACTGCAGTTGCGGGTACCGGACCAGTGCACCGTTGAACGCGAAGCCGAGGACCGAACCCATCGTGGTTCCGTCGACGGTGTCGGCGACGGAGAGGAGCCCCGCCGGCGGGGCTCCGGCGAAGGTCCCCCTGATGTTGAGCTCCGGGGCGTAGGACGCCGCGAGTTCTGCTGCGGCTGCCGCGGCACCGCCACCCTGCGAGTAGCCGTACAGTGCCACGGGGGAGTTCTCCGGGGCACCGGCCAGGGACAGGCCGGCCCTGGCGGCGTCGAGGACGGCGTGTCCCTCCTCGGTGTGGTTGACGTAGGTGTGCTGCCCCGGTGTACCCAGTCCGATGTAGTCGGTGACGATGACCCGGATCCCGGCGGCGGACGCGGCGAGGAACACCGGGTACTCGTAGTTGATGTTGACCGACCCCTTCTCCCGGTCGACGCCGGCGAGCAGCCCCGGTGCGCGGGAAGGGGCGCACTCGTCGCCTGTGCCGCGGGTCCCGGGGGCGAAGACGATGGTGGGGGTGGGTCCGTTCCCCGCCCACTGTCCGGCCGGTTCGATGACGAATCCGCTGGCGGCGACGGTGCTCCCGTCCTGGGCGGTCGAGGTGTAGAGAAGCTTGTCCGCTCTTCCGGGGGCGCCGGCGATGTCGAGGGCGTCGAGGAGGTGCGGGGCGAACTGGCTGCGGATCAGGGTGCCCGGGGCGTCAGGCACGGTCGCCGGGGGAGTGTAGAAGGGGTCGTCGGCGGGTTCGGCGAGGGTGGGGTCTGCTGCGACCAGAGCCGGGGGGACGCCCGGGACCTGCCCGGATGTCGCAGGTGTTGCGGGATCGGCGGTGGCCGGTGTGACGGTGGTGGTGAGGGTGAGGGTGGAGAGGAGTACTGCGGCGCAGCAGGTCCTCACAGCCGTGGTGTGGCGGGTGGAGTAGACCATGTGTGTATCTTAGGTAGCCCTGCGGCCTCCCCGCGCGTCGAGGTACCTGCCCTACCGCTCACCCTGCCCTACCGCTCACCCTGCCCCGGTCACTCTGCCCCGGTCACTTCCGGGTGGTGGCAGGTACGACGGTGTGTCGTGACACCGGCCACCTCAGACGGTTGACCCGGTGGGACGGGCTCCGCCAGAACACGGGTTTGACCATCTCCGTGACGATGACGTACACGACAGCGACGAGCACGGTCAGGCCCACCAGAGACCAGGGGATGACCTCAAGATGCAACAGCACCCCGACGGGGGAGAGCACGATGGTGAACGCGACCACGGCGACAAGTACCGACAGCAGCACCAGGATCGGCGACGGCCGGGACCGCCACGCCGGACCCCGGGTACGCAGACTGAACAGCACCAGTACCTCGGTCAGGACCGAACCGAGGAACCAGGCCGACTGGAACTCGGACTCCCCGGCACCGTAGCCCCAGCGCAGCACCGCGAAGGTGATCAGGTCGAAGACCGAGGACAGGATCCCGAAGACCAGCATGTAGTTGCGGATCAGGCGCATGTCCCACCTCTGGGGGTGGCGCAGCTGCCGCGGATCGACACGGTCGGTGGCGATCGCCGTGGCCGGCAGGTCCGTCAGAAGGTTGATCACCAGGATCTGGGACGCCAGCAGCGGCAGGAACGGCAGCACCACCGAGGCGACCGCCATGGAGATCATGTTCCCGACATTGGCACTGGTGGTCATCTGGATGTACTTCATGGTGTTCGCGAAGGTCCGCCGGCCTGCGCGCATCCCGTCGAGCAGGGCCCGCAGATCCTTGTCGAGCATGACGATGGAGGCGGACTGGGCAGCGACGTCGGCCGCGCCCGTCACCGAGATCCCGACATCGGCGGCCCGCAGCGCCGGGGCGTCGTTGATGCCGTCACCCATGTACCCCACCGTCTCCCCGTCGTGGCCCAGGGCACGCACGATGCGTTCCTTGTGGTTCGGGGTGGTCTCGCAGAACACACGGTTCCGCCGGGCCTCCCGGGCCAGACCGTCGTCGTCCAGTGCGTCGATCTGCGACCCGGACAGTACCGCGGCCGGGTCCAGGCCCAGTTGCCCGGCGATGTGGGTGGCGACCGGGCGGGCGTCGCCGGTGATCATCCGCACCGTCACCCCCGCGTCGGCGAAGTCGGAGATGGTGGTCGCGGCGTCCGGCTTCACCGGGTCCGCGAAGCTCAGCAGTCCCACCAGGGTGAGGTTGTCCTCGACGGCGGTGCCGGTGGGGGTTGAGGCGACGGCCAGTACCCGGAAACCCTGCGAGCCGAGCTGGTCGACCACCCGCCGGACGGTGTCGACAACCTCGGACAGGGGCACGGTACGACCGTCCACGGTGGCGTGGGTGCACACCTCGAGGACCTTCTCGACGGCCCCCTTGGTCACCAGCAAGGGCCCCTCCGGTGAGGCGGGGTCGTCGACGAGGACGGACAACCGTTTGCGTGTGAAGTCGTAGGGGAGCTGGTCGAGGGCACGGGCACCCGCAAGGTCCGTGCCCGCGCCGTGGGCGGCGCGGGTGATGGCCTGGTCCATGGCGTTGGTCTTGCCTGTCTGCAGCATCGCGTTGAGCGCGGCGGTGCGCAGCAGGCCCGGGAAAGCCCTGCCGTTCAGGTCGAGTGGCGCGGACAGGTGGATCTCACCGGCGGTCATGGTGCCGGTCTTGTCCGTGCACAGTGCCGTCATCGCC
The DNA here is from genome assembly GCA_900049755.1 of Corynebacterium provencense. Taxonomy (GTDB): domain Bacteria; phylum Actinomycetota; class Actinomycetes; order Mycobacteriales; family Mycobacteriaceae; genus Corynebacterium; species Corynebacterium neomassiliense. The sequence continues at coordinate 107,938 of LT160592.1, read as the reverse complement.
CCGAAGTCCTCGATGGCGTTGAGCCGTTTGACGATCACCCGGTGGCGGGCGATGACCTTGGAACCCTGGGCCAGCGACAGTCCCACGATCGCGGGGAGGAGCTGCGGGGTCAGTCCCACGGCAAGGGAGAGGGAGAACAGGGCCGAATCGACGACGGGGCGGTCCAGGACCAGGTTGACGATGAAGATCACGATGACCAGGAGGACCATGATGCGGGTCAGCAGCAGGCCGAACTTCGTCATGCCCCGTTCGAAACCCGTCGGCTTCTCTTTCGCGGCAAGCGACTGTTTCACCCGCCCGAACTCCGTGTCCCGTCCCGTGGCGGTGACCACGGCGGTGCCGGTGCCCGAGGCGACATGGGTGCCCGAGTACAGCAGGTTCGACCGGGCTGCCAGGGCAGTGTCCGCGGCGACAGGGCCGGGCCGCTTGTCCACCGGGAAAGTCTCGCCGGTCAGGGACGACTGGTCGAGCTGCAGGTCCGTGGCGGTGAGGACGACGGCGTCGGCGGGAAGGACGTCACCACCGCTGACCTCGATGACGTCACCGGGGACCACGGCGTCGAAGGGAACCTCGGTGGCGGTGCCGTCGCGCCGGACGGTGGCGGTCAACCGGACCGCGCCGAGCAGCCGGTCCATCGAAGCCTGGGCCCCGCGCTCCTGCACGAAGTCCAGCAGTCCGGACAGCAGCACGATCACGAGGATGATCACCGAGTCCAGCCAGTCACCGAGGACGCCGGCGATGAGCGTCGCGACGACCAGGATGATGATGATCGGGCTGGTGAACTGCCGGGCGAGCAGTCGCCAGGGGGAGTTCGCTCCACCGGCGTCGACGGCGCGGGCGCGGGTGGCGTCCAGGCGGGCGGCGGCGTCCTTCGAAGTCAGTCCGGCGGGGGAGGAACCGAGTGCTGTGGCCAGGGCGCCGGCGTCCTCGGTCCAGGGACGGTCCGGCAGCTGCGGTGGGGCGGCGTCATTCACGCTCTCCGGTGTACTACGTCGTCACCGCAGGTGCCCGACGGCGGGGTCCGCCGGACCGGATCCGTTACCCCCGGTGGAGACTCTCAGGCCCGGGCACCGGGCAGTGCTGCGGCGATGACGCCGGGAAGCGGGATTGTCTCCGGCACTGCGGCGACGACCGGTTCCCCGGCGGTGGTGATGCTGTCGGCGATGGCGCGCGCGGTCGCCGGGTCCACCGGGCCGACCACGGAACCGACCCAGTCGGCCGTCGCCTGCACGCCCTGCCTGGCGACCTCCCGCGCCGGCCACAGTGTCATGGTCGCCAGGGAACCCGGGTCCGGGATCAGACCCGCGGGGGAGAGTGCGGCGGCCAGGTCGGCGTCGAGGTCCCCCCGGGTGCCCGTGGTCTGTACGGCGACAGTCCACCCGCCTCCGAAACCCGTGGACGCGTGATAGGTGGTGCGGTCGTCCGACCACCCTGACTTCCACCCCAGGACCCCCGGCAGCAGGGCAACACCGTAGCGCTGGCCGTACCCGTCGGCGGCGACTGTACTGCTCTCCCGCATCGCCGACAGCAGCGGCCCGGTCGCGGTGGGATCCTCCCGGTGCTTCGCCGACAGGTAGCGTGACCAGTCCGCACTGGAGAACTTCCAGTTTCCCCACGTGGACGCCGGAACCGCCGAGGTCATCCCGTACTGCTCCACCTTCGACGGGATCGCCTGCGGATACTTCTGCGACAGTTCGGTGGCCAGGTTGTCGTCGGAGTACCTGACCATGTTCCGGGCCTTCTCCCTGTCCTGCGCACCGCCGTGCTCGAAAACATAGTCGGCGATGAGCAGCTTCGTCAGCGACAGACTGTACCGTGCCTCATTTTCGTTGGGGGTGCCCACGTGAAGGCCGGTCCAGGTACCGTCCACGGACACCTGGGTGCGACCCGGGGCAGAGAGACCGGGGGCGGCGGAGGCCACGGCGGGCGACGCCACGGAGACAACCGTGGCCACAGCGGCCGCCGCGGCCACAGTCGCTGCTGTGGCGGAGGCGGTGAAAAGGCGGGGACGGGGCACGGGCAGGTCTCCTGTTCAGAGGTCAGCGGGTACAGCGTGTCAGCGGGGGCAGTGGTTCAGCAGGCCGGTGCCGGTCGCGTCACTCGAACTCGAGACCGAGGAGGGCGTTCTCCACAAGCTCGGACAGGCCGGGGTGGGGCCAGTACTGCTTCCGGGCGAACTCCACCAGGTCAAGATCGAACTCGATCGCCGTGACCAGCAGCTGGATCAGCGTTGCAGCCTGGGGACCCATGATATGTGCACCGAGCAGCCGCCGCGACCCGGCGTCCGCGATGAGCTTGCAGAAACCCGTCGAATCCTCCATCGCCCAGCCGTAGGCCACATCGGAGTACTCCTGCACCTTCACCGTCAGCGTACGACCGTTGTCACGTGCCCACTCGCGTGCCTCGTCCTCGGTCATCCCCACGTAACCGATCTGAGGACGGGAGAAGACGCCGCCGGGAACATTGTCGAGCTTGAACGGGACCATCTCCTGCTCGTCAGAACAGGCCACGTTGTGGAACACCGCGCGGGCCTCCTGGTTCGCCACGTGCTTGAGCTCGAAATCGTTGGCGGCGTCCCCCAGGGCCCACACCCCCGGCGCGGAGGTACGGCCGAACCGGTCCACCACGATCTTGCCCGCGGCGTCGAGGTCCACCCCGCCGGCGGCACAGTCCAGCAGGTCAGAGTTCGGGACCCTGCCCTGTGCGAGCAGCAGTTCGTCGCAGTCGATCTCCCTGCCGTCGTCCAGTGTGACCGTGACCAGGCCCCCCTCCTCCCGGGCGGAGGTGACCGTACGGCCCAGCAGGTTGGTCCACTGCGAACCGGCAGCGGCGGTGAACCGGGAGCGCACCGTGGCATCGAAGCGGCGCAGCAGGGTGTCCGACCGGTTGACCACGAACACCTCCACCCCCAGCGCAGAGAACACGTGGGCGAACTCCACGGCGATGATGCCGCCGCCGAGGATGACCATGGTGCGAGGCAGTTTCTCCATCCGCATCACATCGGCATTCGTGCGGTAACGTACCCCGGACTCCGCGATCACCGCGGGAACACGCGTACGGGTCCCCGTCGCCAGGACCACCTGGTCCGCAGTCACCGTGACGGTCTGTCCACCCGTGTCGATCCGCAACGTGCGCTCACCGGTGAACCGGGCGACACCGGGGTAGTAGGTGATGTTCGGGGTGCGGGAACCCCGCCGGTACTCTTCCCCGCCCCGCGAGATCGGGTCGATACGGCGTCCGAACACCCGCTCCTGCAGAGCAGGCCAGTCCACCCGCCACAACGGCGGTTCCTCCGGCTCCCCGGTCCCGGGATTCACCGGGGAAAGGTCGTAGCGCCCCGCCTCCGCCAGCTCGGCGGCGACGTCAGCGGTGTAGACGTACATTTTCGTGGGTATGCACCCGACATTGATGCACGTGCCGCCGAAAATGCCTTTCTCGACCAGGGCGATCCGCCGGTCGTCGAGCTCCTCCGGGATCGAGTTGCCTGATCCGGTGCCGATGATGATGAGGTCGTAGTGCTCTGTGTGCTCCGTGCCGGGGTGTGATGCCCGTGCCGCGTCGTCCTGTACCGCGTCGTCCTGTACCGCCGTGCTGTCAGTCATGGACCCGATCGTATCGGCACCACGGGTCCGCGCGCTCCTGCGACCGCCCCGGTGTCAGTTCGCGCCCGCTCCGCCCCTGGACGCGACGACCTGCGCGAGGAACCTGTCGACCGCGGCGAAGGCGGCGTCCCTGGCGTCCTCCCGGGACAGGAAGACGTCGTGCACGGCACCGGGGACGGTGACCACCACGCACCCCGGGTCGACCAGACGGGCGGCCCGACGCATCTGCGAGGGCTTCAGGACCGTGTCGGAACGGAACGCCTCCGGGGCCGGCACCTTCACCCCGGAACCGTCGTCGACACTGCGCCCGGAACCGTCGGCGTCCGAACACACCAGCAGGGTGGGAACACCGGTGGAGAACCCCCCGGACTGCAGTCTGCCGATCTCCCGGGCGACCCCCACCAGCCAGCTGACCTGCTTCGACCTGGGCCTCAACGGCTTGAACCGGCGGTCGTAGTCCCACTCGCCGAACTCAGAGACATGCAGGGTACGTCCGTAGGTGGGGTCGATGCCCCCGGGGACCGGCAGGGTGGGGGCGTGACGGGACACCACAGGGAAGACGCTGCGGATGACGGCGTTGGTGAGCGCGTTGAACTGGAGGTCCAGCCACGGACTGTTGAGCACCACCGCGGCAACGCTGCGGTAGAGGGTCTCCCGGGCGGGGTCCCCGCGCCGGGAGGCGGCGTGCAGACGGGACACGAACATTGTCACGTCCAGGCCACCGGTGGAGTGCCCGACGGGGATGACGTACGGGTGGCCGGCGCCGAGCAGGGATACGGCGACGGAGAGGTCTTCGTCGTAGACGGACTGGCTGGTCACGTGGTGCCAGGTCTGCCCTGGGCGGTGGGAGCGTCCGCACTTGCGCAGGTCGATCCCGTAGACGGCGTAGCCCCGTGCGGTGAAGTGCTCGGCGACATGTGTCTGGAAGAAATAGTCCGTCATCCCGTGGACGAAGAGCAGCGCGGGGCGGGACGCGAACTTCCCGGGGTCCACCCCTGCGGGCCGGTGGCGGATGACCGTGCACACCACCGGGACGCCGGGCGTCTCCCCGTCAGGGTCGTCACCGAGGGACACCGTGGTGTGCTCGTAGCCCTCGCCGAGCATATCCGGAACAAAGTCCAGGTCATGGATACTCAGTCCCAGGGGGTGGGACAGAACCGCGGCGAGGTCCAGGTGGACCGACGCAGGCTCGGGGACGGTGCGGAGAGGGTTCCCGGGTTCATTCACGGACTCCCACTGTACCCGTCGTGCCACCCTTGCAGGCGGGGTCGGGCACGGGTGGGGCACGGGGTGGGCACGGGGGTCGGCACGGGGTGGGTACGGGGTCGGATAGTCAACACGGCACGTCACCGCGTACTATTGCCTGATTGTGGAAGCCCCGGCCCGGCCGGTCCGCACACCGTACCCCGGTGCCGGGACAGTCGGGCCGCGACGGCGGAACAGCAGCGAAGAAAAGGATTGTGCTTAACGTGTCACCCTCCAAGAACGACCACGTCGACGTTGCCCTGGTCGGCGCCGGCGTCATTTCGACCACCCTGTCCGTGATGCTGAAAGAGCTCCAGCCCGAGTGGAGCCAGCTCATCCTCGAACGCCAGGACGTCCCGGCCTCCGAATCCTCGGACCCGTGGAACAACGCCGGTACCGGTCACTCCGCCCTCTGCGAACTGAACTACACGCCCGAGGTCAACGGCAAGATCGACACCACCAAGGCTGTCAACATCAACGAGAAGTTCCAGGTCTCACGACAGTTCTGGTCCTACCTCGTCGAGAACGGCACACTGGGGGACCCCCGCGAGTGGATCAACGCCACCCCGCACATGTCCTTCGGACACGGTGCCGCGGACGTCGCCTACATCAGGGCGCGCTACGAGGCGCTCAAGGACAACCCTCTCTTCCCGGACATGCAGTTCACCGACGACCCGGAGGTCTTCGCCTCGAAGGTCCCGCTGATGGACAAGGGGCGCGACTACTCCGAAGGAGTCGCACTGTCCTGGATCAACGCCGGCACCGACATCAACTACGGTGCACTGACCCGCCAGTACCTCGGTGCCGTGACCTCCCACGGAGTCAGCATCCGTTACGGCTCCCAGGTCAACGACGTCACCCGGGAGGGTCAGGGCTGGAAGCTGACCGTCAGGAACCTCCACAACGGTGACACCACCACCGTGCACGCCAAGTTCGTCTTCATCGGTGCCGGCGGAATGGCCCTGCCCCTGCTGCAGAAGGCCGGGATCCCGGAGATCAAGGGCTACGCCGGCTTCCCGGTGTCCGGCCAGTGGCTGCGCTGCACCAACCAGGAACTCATCGACCAGCATGCCGCGAAGGTCTACGGCAAGGCCGCCGTCGGTGCCCCGCCGATGTCCGTGCCCCACCTGGACACCCGTGTCATCGACGGCCGTAAGGGCCTGCTGTTCGGCCCGTACGCGGGCTGGACCCCGAAGTTCCTGAAGCAGGGTTCCTACCTCGACCTGTTCAAGTCCCTGCGCCCGGGCAACATCCCCTCCTACCTCGGCGTCGCCGTCCAGGAGATGGGACTGACGAAGTACCTCGTCACCGAGGTGCTGAAGAACCAGGCTGCGCGGGTGGAGTCCCTGCGCGAGTACATGCCTGACGCCCGCGACGAGGACTGGGAGCTGGTGACCGCCGGCCAGCGCGTGCAGGTGATCAAGCCCGCCAAGGCCCCGAAGTTCGGTTCCCTGGAGTTCGGTACCGCACTGATCAACTCCGCCGACGGCTCGATCGCCGGCCTGATGGGTGCGTCCCCGGGAGCCTCCATCGCCCCCTCGGCGATGATCGAGGTCCTGCAGGCCTGCTTCTCCGACAAGATGGACGCCTGGACCCCGAAGCTCCGGGAGATGGTGCCCTCCTACGGTCGCCGGCTCTCCGAGGACCACGCCCTCTACCGCGAGCAGTGGGACCGCAGCCAGAAGGCGCTCAAGCTCGCCTGACGGTGGTGTGACGGGCACAGTACCGTCCCTGGGCAGGCCGGGCGGGGGCTGCGGCACTACACTCTGTGTCCATGAGTCTTGTACTTGCCGGGGTGACGGTGCTGCTGGTGGACGGGCCGGAGACGGCCCTTGCCGCCGATCTGCTGCGTGAACAGGGGGCGGTACCCGTGAACTGGGGTGGTCACGGGACGGACGGCCCGGAAGGAATCGGCCTGGTGCGCATCCCCGCAGGAGCCGCGGCGGACCGTGCCGCGGAAGCGCTGGAGTGGGCCCGACGTCACGGCGTCCCCGTGGACGACCGCCGGGGTGTGAAGGACCACGGGGCCCACGGGGCCCACGCAGCCCCCGAGACGCCCGGGGCCCACGGTGAAGACGCCGGGGCGGAGGAACCTGCCGGGACCACGGGCGAGGTCATCCTCGTCGGCGGAGGGCCGGGGGACCCGGGCCTCATCACCGTCGCCGGGGCACGTGCCCTGGAATCGGCCGACGTCATCCTCGCCGACCATCTCGGCCCGGTGAGCCTGGCCGAGGAGGCTGCCCGACGTGGTGCCGAGCTCATCGACGTGGCGAAGATCCCGTACTCACGCCAGGTCAGCCAGGACCGTATCAACGAGCTGATGGTGGACAACGCCCGGAAGGGGCGGACCGTCGTCCGTCTCAAAGGCGGTGACCCGTTCATCTTCGGCCGCGGTTTCGAGGAGATCGAGGCCTGTACGGCGGCCGGGATACCGGTGCGGGTGATCCCCGGGGTGACCTCGATGACCGCAGCACCGGCGGCCGCGGGACTGTCCCTGACACACCGGGGACTCAACCACGATCTCACCCTGGTCTCCGGGCACGTGCCCCCGGACTCCCCGAAGTCACTGGTCAACTGGGACGCGTGCGCGAAAATGACGGGAACCCTGGTGCTGATCATGGCGGTGAAGAACGCCGGGGCGATTGCCGCGACCCTGATCGACAGGGGGAGGGACGCCGCGACCCCGGCGGTGGTGGTGGAGAACGCGTCGACCCCGTCCCAGCGGGTCACCACCGCGACACTCGGGACTCTGGGGGAGACCGTCCGCAGCACAGGCGTCCGGTCGCCGGCGGTGATCGTCATCGGGGACGCCGCGGGCCGGACAGCTCACCTCTGCTAGCCGGGGTCCGTTGCCCCGGCCGGTGCAGTTCACACGACCAGGGTGAGCTCGTTGCGGGAGGAGGCCGGCGAATCCGGCGTACCGGTCTCCACCCGGAGGCCCGCCCCGGCGACTATCCGGGCGACATCGTGCGCTGTGCGTGCGCTCTCGGCGTCCGTCCCCGCTGTGGCGAGGACACGGGCCAGCATCCCCTTGTAGTGCTTGTTGAAGTGGCTGACGACCTTCCTGCCTCCGTCCGGCCGCACCGACTCGACCCGGACGGTGACCGCTCCCGGCACTTTTCCCAGTGCCCGGTAGCCGCCGGACCTGAGGTCCACGACGACACCCTGCCCCCGGCCGTCCGGCGTGGCCTCCACCGCAGCGGTGATCAGCCCGCCCCAGCGTTTCCGCAGCGTCGGCGCCGAGGCCCCGGGGGCGNTCTCGGCGTCCGTCCCCGCTGTGGCGAGGACACGGGCCAGCATCCCCTTGTAGTGCTTGTTGAAGTGGCTGACGACCTTCCTGCCTCCGTCCGGCCGCACCGACTCGACCCGGACGGTGACCGCTCCCGGCACTTTTCCCAGTGCCCGGTAGCCGCCGGACCTGAGGTCCACGACGACACCCTGCCCCCGGCCGTCCGGCGTGGCCTCCACCGCAGCGGTGATCAGCCCGCCCCAGCGTTTCCGCAGCGTCGGCGCCGAGGCCCCGGGGGCGGCTCCGCGCACGGGAACTTTCACCGCGGAGGAGAGCCGGTACCGGGGGATCATGTCGCCGGCCCTGAGGATTCCGAAAAGTGCCGAGCCCACGGCCAGTCGGGACCACGCGTCCGGGTCTTCCCGGGTCAGGGACGGGGCGTCGAGCGCGTCGTAGAGTACCCCGGTGTAGCGCAGTAGGGCGGGCATGGTGGGGGAACGGCGCAGTTCACGGTCCGCCTCCACCTCGGTGCGGAGGCTCTCCCGCACGCCGAGCACCTGCATGGCGGTGTCCACGTCCAGGGCGCCGAGATCGTCGATGAGGGCCTCCCTGACCGGGGTGAGTCCGGGGAAGGACAGTGCGGCCGTGTCCAGTGGCCCACCGGTGCCACCGGCGGCCTTCGTCTCTGACGGAGGCAGGAGAATCAGCATGGGGGACACCCTATCGGGCGGGCCGGAGGCGATGAACTAGAGTACCGGTCATGATCACCCGGATGTCCACCTTCTTCCTGCGCACGCTGCGCGAAGATCCCGCTGATGCGGAAGTTCCCAGCCACAAGCTTCTCGTCCGAGCCGGCTACATCCGGCGCGTCGCCCCCGGTGTCTACTCCTGGCTTCCGCTGGGTCTGCGCGTCCTGCACCGGATCGAGGCGATCGTCCGCCGTGAGATGGACGCCATCGGCGCCCAGGAGATCCGGCTGCCCGCCCTGCTGCCCCGCGAGTACTACGAGAAGACCGGCCGGTGGACGGAGTACGGGGATTCCCTCCTGAGGCTCAAGGACCGCAAGGGGGCGGACTACCTCCTCGGCCCGACGCACGAGGAAATGTTCACCGACCTGGTCAAGGGTGAGTACTCCTCCTACCGTGACTTCCCGGTCATCCTGTACCAGATCCAGACGAAATACCGTGACGAGGAACGTCCCCGCGCCGGCATCCTGCGGGGACGCGAGTTCATCATGAAGGACTCCTACTCCTTCACCATGGACGACGAGGGCCTTGAGGAGGCGTACCAGCTGCACCGCCGGGCTTACCGGAGGATCTTCGATTCCCTCGGTGTGGAGTACGCGATCTGCGCCGCCACATCAGGAGCGATGGGTGGGTCGGCCTCCGAGGAGTTCCTGGCGGTCTCCCCCTCCGGGGAGGACACCTTCGTGCGTGCCACTGACGGCGACTACGCGGCAAACGTGGAGGCTGTCGTCACCCCGGCACCGGCGGAGCGCCCGGTGGACGGACTTCCCGCGGCGAAGGTCTACGAGACCCCGGACGCCACGACCATGGACGCTCTGCTGGAGTGGGCACGTTCGGAGAACCTCACCGTCGACGGTCGTCCCGTGGAGCTGTCCGACACGCTCAAGTGTCTGGTCGTGAAGATCACCCCTCCCGGGGGAGAACCGGAGCTCACCGGAATTCTGCTGCCGGGTGACCGGGAGGCGGACATGAAGCGCCTGGAGGCCTCGGTGGAGCCCGCGACCGTGGAGCTGGCGGGGGAGAAGGATTTCGCCGACAATCCGTTCCTCGTCAAGGGGTACGTGGGGCCGAAGGGTCTGGCGGACAACGGCGTCCGCGTCCTCGCCGACCCACGCGTCGTCACCGGAACCTCGTGGATCACCGGCGCGGACCGGAAGAACCGGCACGTCGCCAACATGGTCGCCGGACGGGACTTCACCGTCGACGGGTACATCGAGGCCGCGGAGATCAGGGAGGGCGACCCTGCCCCTGAAGGTATGGGGACGCTGACGCTGGAGCGCGGCATCGAGATCGGGCACATCTTCCAGCTGGGCCGGAAGTACACCGAAGCTTTCGACGTTCAGATCCTCGACGAGGACGGCCGGCGTTCCGTCCCGACGATGGGGTCCTACGGCCTGGGGGTGTCCCGTCTCGTCGCCGTCCTCGCCGAGCAGATGCACGACGAGAAGGGTCTGCGCTGGCCGGCCGGTGTCGCACCTTTCGACGTCCATGTCGTCATCGCCAACAAGGACGCCGCGGCCGGGGAGGCCGCGCAGGAGCTCGCTGAGGGGCTGGACGCCGCGGGACTGGAGGTCCTCTTCGACGAGCGTCCCAAGGTCAGCCCCGGTGTGAAGTTCAAGGACGCCGAGCTGCTCGGCATTCCCCTCGTGGTCATTGTCGGCCGCGGGTTCGCCGAGGGGAAGGTCGAACTGCGCAACCGTCTGACCGGTGAGACCACGGACATCGCCTACGACGGAGCCGTCGGGACGATCAGCGGCATGGTCTCCAGGTAGGGCCTGGAGCCTGGGGACGGGGCGGGGGCCGGTCGATCCGGCTACTCACCCCGTACCGGTACCGACAGGGGATCGGTGCCTGTCCTGTCCTCCAGGGCCGCCTCACACCGGGCGGCCACGGCGCACCATGACGCCACCGTCACCCGGTCCTCACCGTCGGCCCGGGATGCGGCCCGGCGCAGGTCCACGGTGACCGCGTGGACGGCCTCCAGCAGGACGGACACGGCGCCCTGGCTGTCGGCGGTGCCTTTGCCGGCAGCGGATCCGTCGGGGAAGGTGTACCCGGCTGCGGCGGCGACCCCTGTCGCATCCACGGCGGCGTCGCGGATGAGACGGAGGCGGTCGGCGACCGTGGTCACCGTGGAGGTTGACGTTCCTGCGGTGGGGAGCACCCTCCCGGTCAGCCACACCGCCTCGTGGATCCGTGAGGTCGCCTCACCGAGCTCCCCCGGGATGTCTCCGGTCAGCTCCCGGTCCACCACCGCGGTGTCGATCGCGGGGGCACCGGCAGTGGCGTCGTCGACTGTCGCGAGGGCGGCGTACACCCCGGTCAGCAGTGACGCCTGTCCACTGTCGGCGGCGTCCGGGAGGATCCCGGTCACTGTCGTGCGGACGTCGCGGACCAGCGGGGTGGTGGCCGAGGGGCCGACGGTGTCGACCGAGGTGGTGCAGGCGGCATCCGGTTCGGTCCCGCACTGCCGGATGATCTCGGCGGAGATCCGTTTCGCCTGACCGGCGAACATTCCGGCGCCGCCGTCAACTCCGTCCCGGTCGAGTGCGCGCAGCTGGCCGAGCAGGTCTGTCAGCCGGGCGTCCGGTTCCGGAGGAGTGGGGGAGCAGGCGGCCAGGGAGGTCAGGGCAGGAAGTGAGGCGACTCCGAGACCCGCGAGCAGGGAACGGGTGAGGAAACGGCGTCGGGAGAGTCGGCGGGTCGGGGTCTCGTGCACGCTCCCATAGTGCCATCCGGTGCCGGTGCTACTGTTCTGGGCATGGCTTTTCCCTCTGAACAGGAGCTCCGCGCTGCCGCGGAGCCGTTGGCGGCGGCACTCGGATTCGACGTGGAGGCGGTGTCCGTCACCAGGGCAGGTGCGAAGTCCGCGGTGAAGATCGCGGTGGACGGTGACGTCCGCCCCTCACTTGACCAGCTGGAGGAGCTCAGCCAGGCGGTGTCCGGACAGTTCGATGCCCTGGAGGAGGCGGGTCGGCTGAATTTCGGTCCCGGCTACACCCTGGAACTGTCCACCCCCGGGCTGGACACACCGCTGACCGCGGAGCGTCACTTCCGGCGCAATGTGGGCCGGCTCGTACTCGTCAGGGGGGAGAAGCTGCGCGTCGCGGCGGTGGACGGGGACACCGTCTGGTTCATCCGCCCGGCGGCGAAGAAGAAGGGCTCTCCGGGTGTGGTGCCACGGCAACTGGCGGAGTCGGCAGGTGCCCTGGTAGAAGTTGAGTTTTCCGAAGCTCCCGCCGCCGAGTCGGCTCTGGTGGGACTGGACCCCGAGAAGTACCGTGCGCTGACCGCGCAGGAGGACGACAAGTGAAAATTGACCTGAGTGCCCTGAAAGCCCTGGAGGACATCGAGCATGTCCCGGAGCATGCCCTGATCAGGGCCATCTCCTTTGCCCTGCTGGACTCCTACCGGGAGCTGACCAAGGTGGAGGGACGGGCCAGGGTGGAGATCGACCCTGTCGACGGCAGCGTTCGGGTGCTGCGGACCGAAACCGACGAGGACGGTAACGTCACCGGAGAATTCGACGACACGCCCGAGGACTTCGGCAGGGACGCCGCACGTACCGTCAGGGACGCGATCCGTGGCCAGGTCGTCGCCGCCCGTGCAGAGACCAGCTACGACCGGTACTCCACTCTCGAGGGATCCGTGGTCTCCGGCATCGTGAACAGGGACGCCCGGGCAAATGAACGGGGCATCACCGTCGTCCGCCTCGGCACCGAAGCAGAGGGCCATGACGGTCTCATTCTCCCGGCGGAGCACATCCCGGGGGAGAAGCTGGAGCACGGTGACCGGGTGAAATGCTATGTCACGGCGGTGCACCGGGGGCCGCGGGGTATCCAGATCCTGCTGTCCCGTACACACCCTGAACTGGTCCGTGGACTGTTCGCACTGGAGGTCCCGGAGGTCGCTGACGAAGCTGTCGAGATCTCCGGGATCGCCCGGGAGGCGGGCCACAGGTCCAAGGTTTCCGTCCGTTCGACGGTCAACGGCCTCAACGCCAAGGGTGCGTGCATCGGCCCCCGCGGTCAGCGGGTCTCGGCGATCATGGAGGAGCTCGGCGGCGAGAAGATCGACATCGTCGACTTCTCCGAGAATCCGGCGACCTACGTGGGAAACGCCCTGGCACCCGCCAAGGTTGTCCGGGTGGACGTGACCGACCATGACATGCAGGTCGCTCGCGCGATCGTCCCCGACCACCAGTTGTCGCTGGCGATCGGTCGTGAGGGGCAGAACGCCCGCCTTGCTGCGCGGCTCACCGGATGGAAGATCGACATCCGCCCCGAGTCCGATCCGGCGGATGACGACCGCGGAGACCGTGACGACAGTGCCGGTGACGATAGTGCCGGCACCGCCGGCACCGCCGGTGGCGGCCCGGCGGAGCGCGCGAAACTCTGAGAACCCGGCGGGAACGCGGCCGTCGTCGCCGGCAGCTGCGGCGCACCGGACCTCCCGGTTGGCCGTGGGGGCCGGTCAGGCGTTAGACTGTCATACGGTCTTAGAACTGAGGGAACCGGAGGAGCAGCTTGTCGGAAGGCACCTGTACCTCCGTCCCGTCCCAGGGTCCTGTCAGGACCTGTATCGCTTCACGTCGTACGCTGCCGGTCCAACGGCTGCTACGGTGTGTCGCGGTCCGGGACGGGGACGGGGCGGACGCCACTGTCCGCGTCGTCCCTGATCCCCGGCGCAGACTTCCCGGCCGTGGTGCATGGATCACCCCGACCGTGGAGGCCTACGAGACCGCGGTACAACGTCGGGCATTCGCCCGGGCGTTGCATGTGCCCGCTGATGCGGATACGCAGCTGGTCCTCGAACACATCGGGGCCGCGAAAGAAAAGGAAACCGATTACTGATGAGCGCACGATGAAGCAGCATCAGCGATGAGTGTCCACACGACCAGGAGTCGTACGTAGTCAGACACACGCCGACGGGGACTGTCCCCGGTGTGTCCCGGCCTGCGGCTCCGACCATCACGAAGGAGAGCAGTGCCCGGAAAGCTACGCGTCCACGAGCTGGCGAAACAGCTCGGCGTAACCAGCAAGGAACTTCTCGCCACGCTTAAGGAGCAGGGCGAGTTCGTCAAGTCCGCGTCATCGACCGTTGAACCGCCGGTCGTCAAGAAGATGCGGAACCACTACGGTGCCGGTCAGCCGGCGAAGGACACCGATGCGGCGTCCACCACCCGGGGCCCGGTCCGGCCGTGGCCGTGGCGGGCACGGTGGCCCCGGCGGTTCCGGCCCCTCCACCGGAGGCGGACCCCGCGGTGGACGTGGTGGACGCCGTGGAGGTACCGCAGGTGCGTTCGGGCGTCCGGGCGGCGCCCCCCGCAGGGGAAGGAAGTCGAAGCGGCAGAAGCGCAACGAGTACGAGGCGATGCAGGCACCGTCCGTGGTCGGTGGCGTCAAGCTGCCGAACGGCAAGGGCGCGAAGATCCGCCTGCGTCGTGGCGCTTCCCTGGCCGACTTCGCCGAGAAGATCAACGCTGATCCGGCGGCACTGGTTCAGGCGCTGTTCAACCTCGGTGAAATGGTCACTGCGACGGCCTCCGTGCCGGACGACACCCTGAAGCTGCTCGGCGACGAGATGGACTACAAGGTCGAGGTCGTGTCCCCCGAGGACGAGGACCGCGAGCTCCTGGAGTCCTTCGACCTGACCTTCGGTGAGGACGCCGGAACCGAGGAAGACCTGGTCCGCCGTCCCCCGGTGGTGACCGTGATGGGCCACGTCGACCACGGTAAGACCCGGCTGCTGGACACGATCCGCAAGACCAACGTCGGTTCCGGCGAGGCCGGCGGCATCACCCAGCACATCGGCGCCTACCAGGTCACCCTCGAGGTTGACGGGGTCGATCGTAAGATCACGCTCCTGGACACCCCCGGTCACGAGGCGTTCACCGCCATGCGTGCCCGTGGTGCGAAGGCCACCGACATCGCCATCCTCGTGGTGGCGGCGGACGACGGCGTCATGCCGCAGACCGTGGAGGCCGTCAACCACGCCAAGGCGGCCGGTGTGCCGATCGTCGTGGCGGTCAACAAGATCGACAAGGAGGGGGCAGACCCGGAGAAGATCCGCGGCCAGCTCACCGAGTACGGTCTGACCCCACGGGAGTGGGGCGGGGACACCGAGTTCGTCGACATCTCCGCCAAACAGGGCACCAACGTCGGGGCGCTGCTGGAGCAGGTGCTGCTCACCGCAGACATCGAGCTCGGTGACGAGCTGATGGTGAACCCGAACATGCCTGCCCAGGGTGTCGCCATCGAGGCCCACCTCGACCGTGGCCGTGGTCCGGTCGCCAGCGTCATCATCCAGCGCGGTACCCTCCACGTCGGTGACTCGATCGTCGTCGGGGACGCCCACGGGCGTGTCCGTCGCATGGTGGACGAGAACGGCGCTGACGTCAATGACGCCGAGCCCTCACGTCCCGTCCAGGTCCTCGGACTCACGAGTGTCTCCGGCGCCGGCGACAACCTCCTCGTCGTCGACGACGACCGTACGGCCCGGCAGATCGCCGACCAGCGCAACGCACGTCGCCGTAACGCCATGCAGGCCCGGTCGCGTAAGCGCATCAGTCTCGCCGACCTCGACGAGGTGCTCAAGGAGACCAGTACCCTCAACCTCATCCTCAAGGGTGACAACGCCGGTACCGTCGAGGCGCTGGAGGATTCGCTCCTGCAGATCGACGTCGACGACGAGGTTCAGCTCAACATCGTCGACCGTGGTGTCGGTGCGGTGACGAAGACGAACGTGGACCTGGCGGTAGCCGCGGACGCGATCATCATCGGGTTCAATGTCCGTGCCGAAGGCAAGGCCACCGAGGTCGCCAACGCCGAGGGCGTCGAGATCCGCTACTACTCCGTGATCTACGACGCCATCGACGAGGTGGAGGCAGCCCTGAAGGGCATGCTGAAGCCGGTCTTCGAGGAGCGGGAGATCGGTACCGCCGAGATCCGTCAGCTGTTCAAGGCGTCCTCCGTCGGTCTCATCGCCGGCTGCATGGTCCAGACCGGGAAGGTCCGGCGCAATGCGCAGGTGCGCCTGGTCCGTGACGGAAGGGTCGTGGCGGAAAAGGCCACCATCGACTCACTCCGCAGGGAGAAGGACGACGTCACCGAAGTCAGCCACGGCTACGAGTGCGGTATGGTGCTGTCCTACCCCGACATCCAGGTCGGTGACATCGTCCAGGCGTACGAGCTGGTCGAGGTCCCCCGCGACCAGGCGAAGAAGGACGACAAGGACAAGAAGGACCGGAAGTAGCCGTCCACTGTCCTGACTGAGGCCCCGCGGCGGAGGAACCCCTCCACAGGCCGCGGGGTCTTCTGCCGCCACGGACGGATGCCCGGCGCCTACCGCTTCACACCCCCAACTTGAAACCCCCAGCTCCACACCCCCGTTGTCACCCACAGCGTTCCGAGACAGATAAGGTTCCACCCATGGCAGACCACGCACGCGCCGCCCGAATGGCCAAGCGCATCATGACCATCGTCGCCACCGCGATCGAGCGGGAGGTCAAGGACCGGAGACTGGAGTACGTCACGGTCACCGACTGCAGGGTCACCGGAGACCTGCACGACGCCACGATCTTCTACACGGTCCGGGGTCGTACCATCGACGAGGAGCCGGACACCGCAGCCGCGGAGGAAGCCCTCAACCGGGCCCGGGGTCAGCTGCGCAAGATTGTCGGCGACCAGCTGTCGGTGCGGTTCACCCCCACCCTGAGTTTCTCCCTGGACACCGTGCCGGAGGCGTCCGCCCACCTCGAGGAGCTTCTCGCGAAAGCCCGGGAGATCGACGAGAGGGTCCGTTCGCAGGCGGCCGGGGCCGCTCCGGCCGGGGAGCCGGACCCCTACCGGAGGGAAGGAGAGCCCGACGGCTCCGACGACTGACTCTGCGGGGCCGGTGTCAGCGGGGCCGGTGCCGGAGGGGTCTGCCGCTCCACCCGTGCGCGCGGACGTCCGGTCGGTGCTGGGCCTGGCCCTGCCCGCCCTCGCGGTGCTCTCCGCCACGCCGTTGTACCTGCTGTGGGACACCGCGTGGGTGGGACGTCTCGGGCCCGTGGAGCTGGCGGCACTGGCCACCGGGACCACCGTGCTTTCCCAGGTGACCACCCAGCTGACGTTCCTGTCCTACGGGACGACCGGGCGGGCCGCCCGTCGTTACGGGGCGGGTGACCGGGCGGGGGCCGTCTACGAGGGAATCCAGGCGACCTGGGTGGCCGTCGCCGTCGGTACCGTCCTCGCCGTGACCGTGCATTTCGCCGCCGGACCGGTGACCGCCTGGCTGGCGGGGGACAGTCAGGTGGCGGTGCCTGCCGCGCGGTGGCTGGAGGTGGCGTCCCTGGTGGTGGCCCCCGCGCTGACGGTGATGGCGGGTAACGGGTGGCTGAGGGGGATGTCGGACACGCGGCGTCCCCTGTGGTTCACTCTGGCTGGCGTGGTGCCCACCGCATTCCTCGTGCCCTGGGCGGTGTCCCGCCACGGTGTCGTCGGTTCCGCCTGGGCGACGGTCGTGGGGGAGTCGGTGACCGCCTGCCTGTTCCTGGCCTGTCTGGTGGTGACCTGGCGGCGTACCGGTGACGGCAGGTCCGTGCGGCCCACCTGGTCGGTCATCCGCCCCCAGCTGGCCGACGGGCGTGACCTTGTCCTGCGTTCCCTGGGGTTCCAGGTCGCCTTTGTCAGTGCGGCTGTCGTCGCGGCCCGTTCGGGGGCGGCTGCGCTGGCGGCGCACCAGGTTCTGCTGCAGCTGTGGAACCTGCTGACCCTGCTGCTTGATTCGGTGGCGGTGGCGGCGCAGGCACTGGTCGGGGCAGCGCTCGGTGCGGGCTCCGTGGCTGCGTCCCGGGAGGTGGCCCGGACGGTGCTGCGGTTCTCGGTCGGTGCGGGGCTGGTGCTGGCTGTTGTGCTGGCCTGCGGGGCCGGCGTGGTACCCGGGGTTTTCACGGCTGACGCGGGGGTCAGACAGGCCATGGCGGGACCGTGGTGGATTCTTGTGGCGATGGCGGTGACCGGTGGGGTCGTCTTCGCCCTGGACGGTGTGCTGCTCGGGGCGGGGGACGTGGCTTTCCTGCGCACGGCGACGATCCTGTCGCTGGTGCTGGGTTTCATCCCCGGGGTGGCTGTGGCGGGACTGACCGGCACCGGACTGACGGGGGTGTGGGTGGGACTGTTGTTCTTCCTCGTGCTCAGGCTGGTTGCGGTGGCTCTGCGTTACCGGTCGGGGAAGTGGGCCAGGACCGGGGTGTAGGGGGGACAGAAGTCCGCCGCCTGTTACAGGAGTGACAGATGTTGTTAGACTGACTGAAGTGTCTGAGTTTTCTGAGCTATCCGGAGCCTGCTGAAGGGACGAACTGTGGCGTCTGAGCACCGCACACTGTGGGCAGTGTCCGACCTGCACGTCGCAGTCCCCGGAAACCGGGACCTTGTCGACCGGCTCGTCCATCCGGGGACTGCGGGGGACGAGCTGATCGTCGCCGGCGATGTGGCAGAAGACACCGCCACCGTCCTCGACACCCTCGGAATGCTCGCTGACCGGTTCCGCCGGGTGATCTGGGTCCCCGGCAACCATGAACTGTTCAGCCGCCCCGGAGACCGCTTCCGCGGCGAAGACAGGTACCGGGAGCTGGTCCGTGGCTGCCGCGAACTGGGCGTCGTCACCCCGGAGGACGCCTACCCGCAGTTCGGGGGGCATACAGTGGTACCGATGTTCACGCTCTACGACCATTCGTGGAGGGACCCCTCCCTCACCGCGGCACAGGCGCTGGACGCCGCCGCCGAGAAGGGCGTGGTGTTCACCGACCAGGTGGCGATCTCCCCGTACGTCGACGTTCCCGCATGGTGCAGGCAACGACTGGGTTACACTGTGCGTCGGCTGTCCCGGACCACCGGGCCGACCGTACTGGTCAACCATTGGCCGCTGGTACGGGAGGTCACTGACCGTCTGGACATCCCCGAGATCGCACTGTGGTCAGGTACCCGGGACACCCAGGACTGGCCGGTGAGGTTCCGGGCGTCCACGGTGGTCTACGGACATCTCCACATTCCTGTCGTCCGGGAGATCGGAGGGGTGACCCACGTCGAGGTGTCGTTGGGCTACCCCCGCGAACAGGCGGTGTCCCTTCCCCCACGCCTCGAACGTCAACTCTGGCCCTACCCTGTTCTCACGGAGGTTCCCGAATGATCCTCTCATCTTCCCGCGTCACGGCGGTCGACCGGCACGGCAACGACCACCCCTCTCTGCTGTCACACCTGGAACTGCCCTCCGGAACATCGGTGGTGGAACTGCACACCGACGGAACACCGGACCTGGAGCGCTACGAAGCTCTGCACCCCAGGGAACGGCACCTCGTGGCCAGAGCGGTGGCGTCCCGCAGGTCCGATTTCGGGGACGCCCGGTGGTGCGCCCACGAGGCGCTGCGACGGTGGGGGACAGAGGCGTGCGACATTCCGATTCTGCGTGGGGACAGCGGAATGCCGTTGTTCCCCGACGGTGTGGTCGGCACGCTCTCGCACACCGAGGGCATCAGAGGTGCGCTGGTGGGGGACGCCGTGACGTGGCGCAGTGTCGGTCTGGACGTCGAACAGGCCGTGCCGTTGCCGGCGGGGGTCTTCAATGCGGTGACTTCGCCGTCGGAGAGGTGGGCACTGTCCCGCCTGGTCGGTGACACCGGGCGGGAACGGCTCCTGGGCACTGTGCTGTTCTCCGCCAAGGAGACGGTGTACAAGTCCTGGTTCCCGCTCGCCGGCCGCTTCCTCGACTTTGACGAGGCGGAGGTCGCCCTGGATATGAGCCGGGGCGACGTGGGGTCCGCCGGTTCCGCGGGTGGGGCGGGGCAGGGGTATGTCGGCGGATCGTGGCGCGCCCGTCTCCTCACCAGTCCGACGCCGGTGGATGAGATCCACGGGTCGTGGGTGGTCCGGGGCGGCTACGTCGCCACGGTGTGCGGCGTCCGGGCGTAGGCGGGGAGCCTGCGCGCGGAGCCCTGAACCGCGGACGGGTCAGTAGTATCCGCCCTGACGGAAGTCCCAGGAGTTGAACTGGTCGGAGAGGATCAGGACGATCTCGTCGTTGTACAGGCCCTTGCGGATCAGGGTGGGGCAGGGGGTGATGCCACGCTCACCGTTCTGTTCCGGGACCAGATTGCCCTCGTCGTCGACCATGGAGACCATGACGCCCTGGGCGTAGCGGGTCTCGACGGTCTTGTCGGGCTGGATGGAGGCGACGTAGCTGTCGCCTTCGATAACCAGGTCGGCTTCCTCGGCGATCTCCTCGCCGATGCCTTCGACGACCCCGCGGTTGCCCTTTCCGGACGGGTTGGCTGAGGACGCGAAGATCAGCCGGCGGTCCTTCTCCCACAGTTCACGGGCCAGCAGTTCGCCGGGTACGCCGAACTTGAGGACGAAGCAGGAGGTGCCGCGGACGTCGGTGGCCAGCTCTTCGGCGCCTTCCGGCATGTACTTCTCGCGGGCCCCGTCCTTCCAGGGCAGGATGCAGCCCATGAGGATGTCACGGTCGACGCAGGTCTGGTAGAACTTCCTGATCTCCGGGGTCAGCTGGGCGAGTTCCTCGAGCTGTTCGAGGGAACCGCAGAGCACCACTCCGGGCTTGTTGCGCCTGCGGTGCTTCACTGCGAACTTGCGCTCCAGGCCCTCCCTGTCGCTCGTGGCGATGATGTACCCGACCTTCGTCGGGGTGACGACGATGTGCCCGGGGGTGCTGAGCAGCTCGACAGCCTCCTGCTGGAGTCCGCCGTTCCAGGTGATCTGGTTGCTGGCCATGGGGGTTCCTCACTCATCCTTCGTTGTTGTCGGGGATGGACGCCGTCTCACAGGTCGGGAGCCGACGTCTCACTGATTGGCATTGTAGAGCATCGGCGGACACGCCGCGGAATCGGGGGCGCGGTGCTGTACGCCACTCTGTCGAATGTGCAATACATCACAAACATCTTGTTTTTCGTTCCAAATCGCGGGACCGTTCAGCCACGGCCCCTGAAAACAAAGGGGAGCCTAACCACATGACAATATCCTCACCTCACCACCCCGTAAGGAGCACCACGTGACAGAAGTGCAGGAACTGGCCAAGTTCGTCGAGAAGGCGACCCTCCGGGATCTCAGCCCTGAGGCGCTGGAACAGCTCAAGATCAGGGTCCTCGACACCCTGGGCGTCGCCGTCGGAGCACTGGACGCCGAACCCATCGTGGCGATCCGCGGACTGCTCGAGGACCTCGGCGGCACCGAACAGTCCACCCTCATCGGAGGCGGGAAGACGACACCGGAACGGGCGGCCTTCTTCAACAGCGCACTGAGCCGGTACCTCGATTTCATGGACGCCTACCTCGCCAAGGGGGAGACGAACCACCCGTCCGACAACTTCGGCGCAGTCCTCGCGTCGGCAGAGTCCGTCGACGCCGGCGGAGCCGAACTCCTCACCGCTTTCGCTGTCGCCTACCAGGTGCATTCACGTCTCTCGGACGTCGCACCGGTCAGGGCCCTCGGATTCGACCACACCACGCAGGGTGCCTTCGCCGCCGCGGCCGCTGCCGCCAAGGCCATGGGACTGCCCGCGGAGCAGATCGCCAACGCTGTGGCGATGGCGGGCACCGCCAACGTGGCACTCAGGGTCACCAGGACCGGCAACCTCTCGAACTGGAAGGGACTGGCCTACCCCCACGTCTCCAAGGAGGGCACATGGTCGGCACTGCTGGCGTCCCGGGGCATCACCGGGCCTGAAGAGGTCTTCGAGGGCAACAAGGGCTTCAAGGACCTCGCCGGTCACTATGAACTGGACTGGTCGAAGGAGAACCTCGAGCGGGTCACGCGCAGCATCATCAAGAAGTACAACGCGGAGATCCACTCACAGTCGGCACTGGACGCCGCACTCAAGCTCCGCGCCGAGCACGGCATCGACCCGTCGAAGATCGCCTCGATCGCACTCACCACCTTCGACGTCGCCTACTCCATCATCGGAGGCGGTGAGGAGGGTGACAAACAGACTGTCCGCACCAAGGAAGAGGCGGACCACTCGCTTCCCTGGATGCTCGCCGTCGCACTGCTGGACGGTGAACTCAACCCGCCGCAGTACGCGCCTGAGCGCATCGTCGCCGACGATGTCCAGTCACTGATGAAGAAGGTCACCATCACCCCTGACCAGGCGCTGTCGGACCGCTTCCCGGATGAGATGCCCGCAGTCGTGACCGTCACCCTCGACGACGGTACCTCCTACACCCGTGAAGAGTCCGCCTACGACGGCTTCTTCACCCAGCCGCTGGACTGGGAGGGCGCACGCCGTAAGTTCGACGCTCTCACCACACCGTTCACCGATTCCGCGCTGCGGGACGAGATCGCCGGCATCGTCCACGACCTGGAGAACCACCGCGTCAGCGAGCTGACCGCCGCCCTGGCGAAGGTCAGCACCACCCGCGACGCCGTGACCGCGACCGTCTGACTCCCCGGCACACCACCACACCACACCACACCACACCACCACCAGAGAGGCTCCCCATGAGCGAGAACAGCAACGCCACCGGCTTCAACGTGTCCTTCGACTTCGTCCCGCGTGCCTACCGGCCGGCCAAGCCCAGGTCCTTCGGCATGACCGAGATCCGGGCGCCGTACTACAACACCTTCGGCACACGTCACCTGCAGGATGTGTTCGACGTCGCAGGCCAGTGGGTGGACGGCATCAAGTGGGCGGGCGGTTCCTTCTCCCTTGTCCCGCCTGAGCAGGTCAGGAAGTTCAGCGACATCGCCCACGAGAACGACGCCTACGTCTCCTCGGGCGGGTGGATCGAGACCGTCCTTCGCTACGGTGACGACGCCGTCGACCACTACCTGCGCGAAGCCAAGGACGTCGGCTTCGACGTCATCGAGATCTCCACGGGCTTCATCATGCTTCCCACCAGCGGTCTCGAGCGTCTCGTCGACAAGGTCGTCAAGGCAGGGCTCAAGGCGAAACCGGAACTCGGCATCCAGATCGGATCCGGTGGAGACTCCTCCGAGGCAGAGCTCGCCGCCGAATCCGCGAAAGACATCGGTGATCTCGTCGACCGTGGAAAGCGGGCACTCGACGCCGGAGCCTCGATCATCATGATCGAGTCGGAGGGCATCACGGAAAATGTCGTGGAATGGAACACCGCAGCAGCGGCGTCCATCATCAACGGGCTCGGACTCGAGAACGTCATGTTCGAGGCCGCCGACGGCCCCGTGTTCGAGTGGTATGTCAAGAACTACGGCAACGAGTGCAATCTCTTCGTCGACCACTCCCAGATTCTGCAGCTCGAAGGGCTGAGGCAGAACGTCTGGGGCAACAAGTCCACCTGGGGCAGGGTGATCAACCCGAGGCCGTGACACGCGGCCCGGGTACCGTCCTCCCCGACAGCGGGAACAGAGTACCCGGAAAACTCAGCGCATCCCCGCAGGCCGGGCGACGAAGACACTCCGCGCCCGTCCGCCACTCTCCTCCAGAAGGGCCACAGCTCTCCCGGACGGGGTGACCGCGGCGACGACCCCGTCCTCACCGACGGGGTCGAGCCATTTGCCCAGGGCCAGGGCGTCCCCCTCCTCCTCGGAGACCGCACGCACCGGGAAGCACCGGACCATCGCCTCGTCCAGGGTGAGCGACAGGGCCGGCACCGGGGAAGAACCGGATCTCTCGGCGGCGGCCGTCTCCGCCGAACCTGTTCCGGCGGGATCGCCCGAACCTTCGAGCAGGGGGAGCGTCCGTGCCTCGGTGACGTCGAAAGGGCCGACGGACAGGCGGCGCAGAGCGGTGAGATGACCTCCGACCCCGAGCGACTCGCCCACATCCCGCGCAATCGCCCGGATGTACGTGCCCGAGGAGCAGTGCACCCGGATATCCGCCTCGACGACAGCCTCCCCGGACAGTCCGGACAGCCCGGCGTGAGTGGCGTCCTCCCCTCCGTCCGTACCCCGGCCACCTGAAGCGGAGCGGGGCAGAAGACGCACCTCGTCCACCTCGAGGGAGAACACTGTGACCGGGCGCTCCGGCAGCACCACCTCCACCCCCTCCCGGACAAGCTCATGGGCACGACGACCGTCGACCTTCACCGAACTGACCGAACTCGGCCTCTGCATGATCTCGCCGGTCTGCTCCGCGAACGCGGCACGGATCCGGTCTGCGGTCAGTGCCGCCAGTTGCGACGGATCCGCGGTGGAGAGAACCTCGCCCTCGGCGTCGTCGGTCAGCGTGGAAGCTCCGAACCGGACCGTCGCCGCATAACGCTTGTCATGGGTCACGACATGCGCCAGAAAGCGGGTGCCTCGTTCCACCCCGACCACCAGTACCCCGGTGGCGGCGGGATCGAGTGTCCCGGAATGTCCGATGCGCCGGGTACGGAAGATACGTCTCATCCGGCCGACGACATCGTGACTGGTCATGCCGGCCGGTTTGTCGACGATGACGAGTCCGGAACGGTCCAGGACGGGGCGGGGGTCGGTTCTCGGCATGGAGCACAGTCTAGGCCGGGGCCGCAGATGTCGTAGTGTGGTGCCCGTGGATATCTGGAACGGACTGGAACAGGTGCCCGACGACCTCACGGGCTCCGTCGTCACCATCGGCGTCTTCGACGGCGTCCACCGGGGGCACCAGCAGCTCATAGCGTCGGCGGTACAGCGCGCGCGTCAACTCGGAGTGCCGGCGGTGATGGTGACCTTCGACCCCCATCCCACCGTCTTCTTCCGCCCGGACGCCGTCCCGCCTGCCCTGGCGTCGCTGGAACAGCGTTCCGTCAGTGCCGCAAAGTACGGCATCGACGCGATGCTCGTGATCAACTTCGACCGGGAGCTTGCGGGCTGGAGCCCCCGGACCTACTTCGACCGGGTGATCCGCGGGGTTCTGCACGCCAGAGCCGTGGTCATCGGGGAGAACTTCACCTTCGGACACCTGGCCGCCGGTACCGCCGAGACCATGCGTGAACTCGGTGAGGAAGCAGGGGTGGACGTGGTCGTCCACGGCCTGCTGCAGGACCCCGGCGACCCGGACAGGACGGGAGCCGCGGCACAGGAGCACGTGATCTGTTCCACCTGGATCCGGCAGAGGCTCGCCGAAGGAGATGTCGCGGCAGCCGGACACGCCCTGGGCAGGAACTTCACCGTCCGCGGCGTCGTCACCCGGGGAGCCGGGCGTGGCGGTGCCGCCCTCGGGTTCCCCACGGCGAACCTGTACTTCCCGGACACCCAGGCACTGCCGGCGGACGGGGTCTACGCCGGAGACCTCCGGATACTGCCCACGAGGAAGGACCCGGCCGGAGCTCTGGTGGGAGACATGGCCGTCGACGTCCACCTTCCCGCCGCCATCTCCGTGGGCACCAACCCGACATTCGGTGACGAGACCCGCAGTGTCGAGGCCTATGTCCTCGATCATGAGGCTGACCTTTACGGGCGGAAGGTGACGGTCAGTTTCACCGACCGTATTCGTGGCATGGAGACCTACGACAACCTGGACTCCCTCATCGCCGCCATCGACCGGGATGTCTCGGAGACCCGGCGTTTGGTTCCCCGCGAACCGGAGTGATATTCTCTTGCGGTTGCGTGACTGTGGTCTGCGGTAGTCACTGACGTTCCATCCCTTGTTCAGCGCGGACTGAAACAACTTCCAGGAGATTCACCATGGCTCTCACCAAGGAGCAGAAGGCCGAGACCCTCAAGGAGTTCGGCCTCCACGAGACCGACACCGGTTCCCCCGAGGCGCAGGTCGCCCTGCTGACGGTCCGTATCCGTCAGCTGACCGAGCACCTCAAGTTCCACCGGCACGACCACCATTCCCGTCGTGGACTGCTGCTGCTGGTCGGTCGTCGTAAGGGTCTGCTGAAGTACCTGCAGGAGAACGACGTCACCCGGTACCGGTCCCTGATCGAGCGACTCGGTCTGCGCCGCTAGTCCGTGTGCCGGGCGGTCCGACCGTCCCGGCGTCGTACGTCGTGAACCCCGCACCACCGTCACGGTGGTGCGGGGTTCTGTCGTCTCACTGGTGTACTGTCTAGTGCGGTAATTGTCCGAGATATTTCCGACGCCGACATCGATGATCGGTGCCCGTAACTGCGGGACCACGGAGAGAAGACCCGAAAGGTCACACAACACCGTCATGACGACGAAAAAGAAGAACACCCCGGCGCCCACCCATACCGCCGAACTGATCGACCCTGACTCCGGAGTGTGGGAGTCTGTCGCCACGATAGACAACGGCGACTTCGGTACCAGGACCCTGACCTTCGAGACGGGCCTGCTCGCCAGGCAGGCCGACGGCTCCGTCACCGCCTACCTTGACGACGACACCATGCTGCTGTCGACGACGACAGCGTCAAGGCACCCCCGTGAGAACCTCGACTTCTTCCCCCTGACTGTGGACGTGGAGGAGAGGATGTACGCCGCAGGGAGGATCCCCGGCAGCTTCTTCCGCAGGGAAGGACGCCCCGGTACAGAGGCCATCCTCGCCTGCCGCCTCATCGACCGTCCGCTGCGTCCGACCTTCGCCAAGGGACTGCGCAATGAGGTCCAGGTCGTTGTCACGGTCATGTCCCTGGACCCCGAGGACATGTACGACGTCGTCGCGATCAACGCGGCGTCCGCCTCCACCCAGCTCTCCGGTCTCCCGGTGTCCGGCCCTGTCGGCGGTGTGCGTATGGCACTCGTCGTCGACGAGGCTCACCCGGAGGGTCAGTGGGTGGCTTTCCCGACCCGCTCCCAGCATGAGCAGGCTGTCTTCGAACTCGTTGTCGCCGGCCGCATCTCCGAGGTGAAGAAGCCCCGCGGACGCCGTCGCCCGACCCCGGGTGACAATGTCGTCGTGATGATGGTGGAGGCGGGAGCCACCGAGAACGTCGTCGAGAGGATCGCCGAGGGAGCCCCGGCCCCGACCGAGACCGTGGTCGCCGAGGGTATCGAGGCGGCGCGGCCGTTCATCGCCGAACTGTGCGGTGCACAGGCTGCCCTGGTGGACGCCGCGGGTTCGGACCACACCCGTGAGTTCGAGCTCTTCCCCGCCTTCGGGGAGGACGTCTTCGCGTCCGTCGAATCCGAGTCCGCCGAGGCACTGCGCGGGATCATGGCGATCGCCGACAAGCAGGAGCGGGACGAGGCACTGGCGGCGAACATGGACGCCGCGGTCGAGGCTCTCTCCGGCGACTACGAGGGCCGCGAGGCCGAGATCCGCAACGCCCACAACGAGGTCAGCCGTCAGATCGTGCGTGAGCGCATCCTGACCAGCGGATTCCGTATCGACGGCCGGGACACGACCGCCATCCGGGATCTGGGCGTGATGATCGACCTGGTTCCCCGGGCACACGGTTCCGCCCTGTTCGAGAGGGGGGAGACCCAGATCCTCGGTGTCACCACCCTCGACATGCTCAAGATGGAGCAGCAGATCGACAGCCTCGGCCCGGTGGACCACAAGCGTTACATCCACCACTACAACTTCCCGCCCTACTCCACCGGCGAGACAGGACGGGTCGGTTCCCCGAAGCGACGCGAGATCGGGCACGGTGCGCTTGCAGAGCGTGCCCTGCTGCCGGTCATCCCGTCACGTGAGGTGTTCCCGTACACCATCCGGCAGGTCTCCGAGGCGCTGGGTTCCAACGGTTCAACCTCGATGGGGTCGGTGTGTGCCTCCACCCTGTCCCTCTACAACGCCGGCGTGCCTCTGAAGGCGCCTGTCGCCGGGATCGCCATGGGACTGGTCACCGGGGAGGTCGACGGTAAGGAGACCTACGTCACCCTCACCGATATTCTCGGGGCGGAGGACGCCTTCGGCGACATGGACTTCAAGGTCGCCGGAACCGCTGACTTCATCACCGCGCTCCAGCTCGACACCAAGGTCGACGGCATCCCCGCCAAGGTCCTCGCGGACGCCCTGACGCAGGCCCGCGGAGCCCGCCTGGAGATCCTCTCGACGATGGCGGAGGCCATCGACGGACCGGAGGAGATGAGCGAGTTCGCCCCCCGCATCACCACCGTGAAGATCCCCCAGAACAAGATCGGTGAGCTGATCGGCCCGAAGGGCAAGACGATCAACCAGATCACCGAGGAAACCGGGGCGAACATCTCCATCGAGGACGACGGCACGGTCTTCGTCTCCGCCGCAGACGGTAGGGCCGCGGAATCGGCCCTCGACAAGGTGAACTCCATCGCGAACCCCCAGCTCCCGAAAGTCGGTGACCGTTTCCTGGGAACTGTCGTGAAAACCACGACTTTCGGTGCCTTCATCTCACTCCTGCCGGGCCGGGACGGGCTGCTGCACATCTCCAACCTCGGCGGCGACCGCCGGGTGGAGAAGGTCGAGGACGAGACACATGTCGGTGACGCCCTCGAGGTCGAGATCGCGGACATCGACAACCGTGGCAAGATCTCGCTGGTCCTCGTCGAGGACTAGTCGGGACCCGTCACCACCACAACACGTGAGGAGCTGAAGACAATGACGAAGGTTGGTGTCCTGGGTGCCCGGGGCAGGGTCGGTGCAGCGGTGGTCGCCGCGGTGGAACGCACCGCGGGACTGGAACTCTCGGCCGCACTGGGCCACGGAGACGACCCGGAGGAACTGGTGTCCTCCGGTACCGAGGTCGTCGTCGACTTCACCGTGCCTGACGCCGTGATGGCGAACCTGGAGTTCTGCGTCTCCCACGGGATACATGCCGTGGTGGGGACGACAGGCTGGACCGAGGAGCGTTACGGGCGCCTGCGCGGATGGCTCGCGGAGAATCCGCAGGTCGGCGTCCTCGTGGCACCGAACTTCGCCGTGTCCGCGGTCCTGACGATGAAGCTCGCGGAGATCGCCGCCCCGTTCTTCGATTCCGCCGAGGTCATCGAACTGCACCACCCGAACAAGAAGGACGCCCCCTCCGGTACCGCGGTGCACACCGCCGAAGGGATCGCCCGGGCCCGACGTTCGGCGGGTCTGGGGGCACAGCCCGACGCGACCGAGCAGGAGCTCCCCGGGGCCAGGGGAGCCGATGTCGACGGCATCCCGGTCCATGCGGTGCGCATGACCGGCATGGTCGCCCATGAGCAGGTGATCTTCGGTGCGGCGGGTCAGACCCTGACGATCCGGCAGGACTCCTACGACCGTGAATCCTTCGTTCCCGGCGTCCTGCTCGGGATCGACAAGGTCGCGGGCGCCCCGGGACTGACCGTCGGCCTGGAGAAGTTCCTCGGACTCGACGGGCCGGGCTTGTCCGGTGACACGGGTGCCGGCCCCACCTCCGACGCAGAATAGGGGGAGGACCGTGAGCGCAACACCGGCCGAGTTCTCCGTCCGGCTCATCGCACACACGACGTTCACACCCCCGGAGGACGTGGACTGGCGGCCCGACCCGTCGGCGGGTGACGCCGAATCTCTCGTGGAGTTCTCGGGGCGGGCCTGCTACGAGACCTGGGACCGGCCCAACCCCCACACCGCCACCGCGGACGCCTACGTTCGCCACATCATGGACGTGGGTCACCTCAGCCTGCTCGAACACGCCTCCGCCTCCGTGTACCTGCGCGGTGTCTCCCGGTCCTGCGCCCAGGAGATCATGCGTCACAGGCATTTCTCGTTCAGCCAGCTGTCGCAGAGGTACGTCCCCTCGGGCGACTCCCGGGTCGTGGTTCCCGACAGCATCGCCGGCGACCCGGACCTGGAGGAACTGTTCCTGCGGTCCACCGGTGTTGCCAGGGACGCCTACGAGGAGCTTCTGGTGGCCCTGAAGGAGAAGTTCGCCGGTGAGTCCAACACGGTGCTGCGTGCCAAGCAGGCACGTCAGGCGGCGCGTTCGGTGCTGCCGAATGCGACGGAGACCCGGTTCGTGATGACCGGGAACCTGCGGTCCTGGCGGCACTTCATCGCGATGCGTGCCGCGGAGCACGCCGACCCGGAGATCAGGGGCGTGGCGGTGGCCTGCCTCCACCTGCTCAATGAGCTGAGTCCCGGGATCTTCTCCGACTTCACCGTCACCCGGCTGCGTGACGGTTCGGAGACGGCGACAAGCCCCTACGTCGCCGACATGTGACCTCCCCGGGGCACTGCGGTCGACCTCCCCGGGGCGCCGCGGTCGACCTCCCCGGGGCGCCGCGGTGGCGGGGTGAGGTTCGCCGGGAGTCAGACCGGTGGAAAGGTTGACGCGACCCACCGGAGCCCCGGTACACACTTCCGGGGTCCGGGACGGTAACCTGGGGGGTCATGAGCACAGGTAATGCAGCGACAGAGTGCGCTGAGTTCTTCGGTACGGTCTCTGTGGCCATGGTCACCCCTTTCACGAAAGACGGAGACCTCGACACCGACGCCGGAGTGGCCCTTGCGGGGCACCTGGTGGACAAAGGACTTGACGCCCTGGTCATCGGCGGAACGACCGGGGAATCCCCGACCGTCTCCCCCGGGGAGAAGCTCAACCTGCTCAAGGCGATCCGCGCCGAACTGGGGACCGGTGTGAAACTGGTCGCCGGTTCAGGTACGTACAGCACCGCGGAATCCGTGGCGCAGTCGAAGGCCGCCGAGGCGGCCGGTGCGGACGGCCTGCTCGTGGTCACCCCCTACTACTCCCGCCCCAGCCAGGAAGGCCTGTACCGGCACTTCACCGCTGTGGCTGACGCGGTAGATACCCCTGTCTGCCTCTACGACATCCCGTCCCGTTCGGTCGTGGCGATCGAACCGGACACGATGCGCCGACTGGCCGGGCATCCGAACATCCGGGCTGTCAAGGACGCCAAAGGTGATGTTCCGGCGGCCATGCAGTTGATGGAGGAGACGGATCTCGCGTGGTACTCCGGGGATGACCCTCTCAATGTCCCGTGGCTGGCAGTCGGCGCCACCGGTCTGATCTCAGTGATCGGCCACGCCGCTCCCGCCCAGCTGCGCGCCATGCGCGAGGCCGCGGTCTCCGGGGACATCCCCGGTGCCCGTGCCATCTCCAACCGCCTGCGCCCGCTGATGGCGGCACAGGCACGTCTGGGTGGTGTGGCATTCGCGAAGGCGGCGCTGAAGCTCCGGGGGATCGAGGTGGGCGCACCGCGCCTGCCGATCATCGAACCGACGCCGGAAGAGTACTCCCGGCTTGAAGAAGACCTGCGTTCAGCAGGCGTGTAAGGAAACATATGACTGACAACCGCTCCCGGGCACGGAAAGTGACCCGTAAGGCTGCTCCGCCGAGTGCTGAGACAGCAGCGGCTGCGGAGGCCGTGAACCGGCCTTCGACCGACCAGAACGCCCCCGCCGACTCCGCTGCGGCTGCCGCGGCACCGGCGTTCAACGACGGGGGGGCTGCCGCACGGGCGGCGTCCTCCCACGATTCCGGGGAAAACCCCGGGGAAGGCTCCGGGCGTGCTGACGTGACTGTCGACGGCGGTTCCGCCGACCTGTTTCCTATACACCTCTTGATGTGTATTAGAGTCTGCCCCTATATGGTGCAGCAAGTCGCAACGCTCCGCCCAGCCGCTCACAATCGTTACATTCACCTACACGACTTAT
>LT160592.1:13681-76477 GCA_900049755.1 Corynebacterium provencense | reverse complement strand
AAACAGGTCCCGCCGCTCCCGCGGCGGCAGGGGCGGCCGCTCCCAGGGCAGCCACCAGAACCAGAACGACGGCGGTGGGCGGGGCCACGGCCGTAACGGCGGCTCCTCCGGTTCCCGTGAGGGCAACCGTGCAGGCCGCGGAGGTGCCGGTGACCGGCGCCGCAACGCCGTGCAGACCATGCAGGGCGCGGACCTGACCCAGCGTCTGCCGGCGCCTCCGAAGGCACCCAGGGACGGGCTGCGTCTCGTCGCGCTCGGCGGCATCTCGGAGATCGGCCGCAACATGACCGTCTTCGAGTACCACGAACGACTGCTGATCATCGACTGTGGTGTTCTCTTCCCGTCTTCCGGCGAACCGGGGGTGGACCTGATCCTCCCCGACTTCTCCTACCTCGAGGGAAAGTGGGACCGGGTGGAGGCTCTGGTCGTCACCCACGGCCACGAGGACCACATCGGGGCGATCCCGTGGCTGCTCAAGCAGCGTGCGGACATTCCGATCATCGCGTCGCGCTTCACCTGTGCGCTGATCGCCGCGAAGTGCCAGGAGCACAGGCAGCGTCCTAAGCTCATCCAGGTCGACGAGAACTCCCACGAGAACCGGGGGCCCTTCGACATCCGTTTCTTCAACGTGGGCCACTCCATCCCCGAGTGCCTCGGTATCGCGCTGAAGACCCCGGCCGGTCTGCTGGTGCACACCGGTGACATCAAGCTGGACCAGACTCCGGCCGACGGTCGTCCGACCGACCTGCCGGCACTGTCCCGTTTCGGGGACGAGGGCATCGACCTGTTCCTCTGCGACTCCACCAACGCCACTATCCCGGGTGTCTCCTCGTCGGAGGCGGGTATCGCCCCGACACTGGAGCGGCTCATCGGCGAAGCCAAGCAGCGTGTTCTCGTGGCGTCCTTCGCCTCGAACGTGTCACGAGTCCAGATGGCCGTCAACGCGGCGGTCAAGGCGGGCCGCAAGGTGGCCTTCAACGGCCGTTCGATGATCCGGAACATGGAGATCGCCGAGAGGCTCGGTCTCCTCACCGCCCCGCGCGGCACCATCGTCTCGATGGACGAGGCGGCGCGCCTGGCCCCGCACAAGGTGCTGCTGGTCACCACCGGTACCCAGGGTGAGCCCATGGCGGCCCTGTCCCGGATGGCGCGGCGCGAGCACCGGCAGATCACCGTCCGCCCGGGTGACCTGATCATCCTGTCCTCGTCGCTGGTTCCCGGCAATGAGGAGGCGGTGTTCGGTGTGATCAACATGCTGGCCCAGATCGGTGCAACGGTCATCACCAACAAGGACGCCAACGTCCACACCTCCGGTCACGGTTACTCCGGGGAACTGCTTTTCCTCTACAACGCGGCCCGTCCGCGCAATGCGATGCCGGTCCACGGCGAGTGGCGTCACCTGCGGGCCAACCGTCAGCTGGCCATCTCCACCGGTGTGAACCCGGACAACACCGTCCTGGCGCAGAACGGTGTGGTCGTCGACCTCGTCGACGGTCAGGCCAAGGTTGTCGGGCAGATTCCCGTCGGCAACCTGTACGTCGACGGTGTCACCATGGGTGATGTCGGAGCCGAGGAGATCGAGGACCGTACCGCGATGTCCGAAGGTGGCCTGATCTCTGTGACGGTCGTCATCGACAACCGCAGCGGACGGCCCCTGGAGGATCCCCAGGTCGTGGCCAAGGGCTTCTCCGACGATTCGAAGTCGATGATGAAGCAGGTCGCGGAGGTCGTGGACAACACGATGCTCGACCTGGCGGGTCAGGGTGAGAACGATCCGTACCGGATGGCCCAGGCACTTCGGCGCAAGGTCGCCAGGTTCGTCAAGGACAAGTGGAAGCGCGAGCCGCTGATCGTTCCGACGATCGTCCCGATGACCAGTGAGGTCGTCGAGGAACTCGAGCCGGAGGACCACGCTCCGTCCCTGTAGGGAGGAGGCGGCGGGCCTGCAGGCGGGCTCCCTGTCTGCGGTACTGCCGCAGGGTACGGCCGTGGTCCGGTGACCGTCAGTTGGGGGCCGGACGGTCACGGAAACGGCCCGGTCCGTCGGGGTAGACGCGTAGCATCGGGAAGCATGAGTTTCTCCCGAGATGAGCGTGTCGCCCTGGCGGACCTTCTGCTGTCGGTGGGGCCGGACGCCCCCACGTTGTGTGAGGGGTGGTCGACCCGGGACCTTGTGGTGCACCTGGTTCTCAGGGAGTACCGTCCGGACGCCGCCGCCGGCATGTTCTTCTCCCCGGTGGAGGGCCGGCTGCGGTCGGTGACACGCAGTTACCGGGAGCTGCCCTATCCGGAGCTGGTGGAACGGTACCGTGGTGGGCCGCCACCCTGGAACCCCATGCGGTTGCTCGACCCGGTGGTCAACTTCACCGAGAATTTCATCCATCACGAGGATGTCCGCCGTGGGGGAGGGGAGTGGTCGCTGCGTGATCTCGACGCGGGGGAGAGGGACGCACTGTGGAAGGCTGTCCGGCTTTCGGCCCGGGGTTTCATCGTCCCCTCGGGTCCTGCCGTGCGTTTCGGACGCACTGACGGGCCGGCTGGCGCGGTGGAGGAGTTGACGGTCGGCAGCGGTGGTCCGCAGGTTGGTGTCACTGGTCCTGCCTCGGAGCTTCTCCTGTGGATATTCGGCAGGGACAAGGCCTGTGACGTGACAGTGACAGGTCCTGTCGAGCGGGTGGTCAGGCGCAGTCTGTGACTCATGTGATTTGAGTGACGCGTGTTGCAACTGTTGAAGAGGTGTCAGTCGGGTTAGACTCGCTGTCATGCCTACGACCAGTCGCACCAGAACCTCTCCCTCCCGGAATTCCGGAGGCAGGGCGAGCTCGTCACGGCCGGCCCGACGCACCCCCGGATACGACACCAGCGACTACGAACGCACCTCCGGCGCCTTCCGCGTCGTCGGCTCCTCGCTGGGGTCACTGATGGGCGGGGCAGCCCGCGGAGTCGGAGGTTTCGTCAGGAAGATCTCCCTGCAGGGGTCACCCGACGATGACCTCCTGCTCGACAGAGGTGACGGTGCGCAGCAGTCGCAGGGGCACGACCGGACCGGCCGGCGTACGCGCCCGGGGGCGTGACCGTGACCGGGCGGCACAGGCACAGGGAGCCGGTTCCCCGGACAGGGCCGGTGGCGGTGCAGCCGGCACCCACCGCGTCGGCGGAGGGTACGACGGTCCGGCCCTCGCAGCCGTGGCACTGACTGTCGTCCTCGCCGCAGCCCTCTGGTTCGGTGTGGGCGGTTCCGTCGGCTCCGCGGTCGCCTTCGCTCTGACATGGCTCATCGGCGCCGGGGCACACCTGGTGCCCGTCCTCACCGCAGGCTCGGCCTGGGTCCTCATGGTCGGGGTCCGGACCACTCAGCGCTCCCACACCCGTCTCGGGATCGGTCTGGCACTGGTCGTCCTCGGCGTCCTCGGCATCTTCCACATCCTCGCAGGACAGCCGGAGACCGTCGACGGGCGCGCCAGGGCCGGCGGCATGCTCGGTAACCTTGTCGGTACGCCGGCCGCTGTCGGGTTCAGCCCCTTCCTCGCGGTGCCGCTGCTGCTGCTCGTCGTGGTGTACGGGGCCCTGCAGTTGTCGGGCATGACCGTGGCAGAACTGGTCGGCGGACTGACCCGCTGGCTCGGGGTCACCTTCCCGCGCCGGCGTCGCGACCGCCGGCGCTTCGCCGACGGTGACGCAGGCTACGGCGACCACCCGGATGACACGGCGGGCCCGGTGGACTCCGGCAGCACCCGTCGGGGAGAGTACCGGGAGGAGTACGGGGCAGACCACGGTGAGGGATACGGCGACGGCTACGGTGAAAGCCACGGCGACGCAGACCCGGAGTTCTCACCGGTCCACCGTTCCTCCGCCCCTTCACACCGGTGGGACCGTGCCGTGTCGCGCCGACTGCCGCGTCCCGGGCACTCAGGGGATGCCGGTGCACGACGCGCGGACCGTACCCCCGCGGACAACTATCCGGTGGAACAGTCTCCGGACCGTGGACAGCTGTCCTTCCAGGTTTCCCGGGACCGGGGGGAGGCAGTGCAGGCTGACTCCGATCCCGTTGACGGTTCTGCGGGTGCCTCCGGGTTCCCGGTACCGGACTCTGATCCGGCGGGTTACGACGACTACGGTACCGAGGACCTCGGTCCCGCCGTGGTCCCGACGCGGACAGTGGAGCCGGTGCGACCCGCCGCCGACGGCGCAGTCCACCCTGGCGCGCAGTCGGGCCGTCAGGCGCAGACCCCCGGACAGGGTTCGCGGAACACACGCGACGGCGGGGCACCGGAGGCCGCGGCCGCTGCCCGTCCTTCCGCCTCCCTCGTCGCCCAGAAGAGGGTGGAACGCCCCCCCTACGGGGAAACCCCCCCCTTTACCCCCCCGTTCTTTTACCCACACCTAGATGTGTATAAGCCCGTCCTTCCGCTGCGATGGAGGGGGCCCGCCGCCGTATCGCGGCCCGTTCCGGTGCCGCCGAAACGGCTGTGAAGGGCCCCGCCCCGGAGAAGGCCCCGGTGGTGCTCGCGGAACGTCACTCGGACAGTGACTATGAACTGCCCTCCGCCGACCTGCTCATCCCGGGGGAAGCTCCGACGCTCCACAGCGCCGCCAACGACCACATGATCGACGCAATCACCGAAGTCTTCACGGAGTTCAAGGTCGACGCCCACGTCACCGGGTTCTCCCGTGGTCCGACGGTGACCCGTTACGAGGTCGAACTCGGCCCAGGCGTCAAGGTGTCGAAAATCACGAACCTCCAGTCCAATATCGCCTACGCCGCGGCCACCGACAATGTTCGTCTGCTGACGCCGATCCCCGGCAAGTCCGCCGTCGGTATCGAGGTCCCGAACCTTGACCGGGAGATGGTCCGCCTCGGTGACGTCCTCCACGCCCCGCAGGTGGCCCAGGACCCGGACCCGATGCTCATCGGTCTGGGCAAGGACATCGAGGGAGAGTTCGTCGCCCACTCGATCCAGAAGATGCCGCACCTGCTTGTCGCCGGTTCCACCGGTTCGGGTAAGTCCGCGTTCGTCAACTCCCTGCTCGTCTCACTGCTGACCCGGGCCACTCCCGAGGAGGTGCGGCTCATCCTCGTCGACCCGAAGATGGTGGAACTGACCCCCTACGAGGGAATCCCGCACCTTATCACCCCGATCATCACCCAGCCGAAGAAGGCGGCGTCCGCGCTGACCTGGCTGGTCGAGGAGATGGAACAGCGGTACATGGACATGAAGTCTGCCCGGGTCCGTCACATCAAGGACTTCAACCGGAAAGTGCTTTCCGGAGAGTTTGAGACGCCCCCCGGCTCTGAGCGGGAGTACCGCCCCTACCCGTACATCGTCTGTGTCGTCGACGAGCTCGCCGACCTGATGATGACCGCCCCGAAGGAGATCGAGGACGCGATCGTCCGGATCACCCAGAAGGCCCGCGCCGCCGGCATCCACCTGGTGCTCGCCACCCAGAGGCCCTCGGTCGACGTGGTCACCGGTCTGATCAAGACCAACGTTCCCTCGCGTCTCGCGTTCGCGACCTCGTCGCTGACGGACTCCCGTGTGATCCTGGACCAGGGTGGTGCAGAGAAGCTCATCGGCATGGGCGACGGTCTGTTCATCCCCCAGGGCGCCAACAAGCCCCGCCGTCTGCAGGGAGCCTTCGTCACTGACGAGGAGGTCCAAGCTGTCGTCGAGGCGGCGAAGGAGCAGGCTGAGCCGGAGTACACCGACGGAGTCACCGAGGACCGGAGCGTGGAGGCGAAGAAGGAGATCGACGCCGACATCGGAGACGACCTCGACGACCTCCTGCAGGCTGTGGAACTCGTGGTGAGCAGTCAGTTCGGTTCAACGTCCATGCTGCAGCGCAAACTGCGCATCGGGTTCGCGCGCGCAGGCCGGCTCATGGACCTCATGGAGAGCCGTGGGGTGGTCGGCCCGTCCGAGGGTTCCAAGGCCCGCGAGGTGCTGGTGAAGCCGGAGGAACTGGAGACCATCCTGTGGATGATCAGGGGAGCCGACCCCGCCGACGCGCCCAAGGAGCTGCTCGACGACGCAGGTTCGGGAGATGAAGGGGCGGAGGACGCCGCGGCGTCCGGGGATCCCGCGACGAAGATCGTCAGCGCCGACCCCAGGACCAGCGGCGGAGCGTTCTGACGTCACCTCAGGCCCGCCAGGGTGCCGCTCCGCGTCCCATGAAGGCCGCCCGGTCCGGGTCCCGTGAGTGCACCGTTGTGCCGTCGTCGGGTTGATCCTCTGCTACACTCGGCCCCTGTCATGGAGGGGAGTACCCCACTCACGGCACCGATCGTCAACACGGTGGAAAGCGTCCCCCGCTCCGTAGCGGGGAGACACAGCCGCCCGGTCGTGCCGGCCACAGCATCCACCGTCAGGGTCGGGCTCTGTGGTGGGGGAGACCTCCGGTCACCGTCTCATCGCGACCGGAGGATAGTTCCGTCATGGAAGTAAATGCCCTCACCTGGGCCATCACCATTGCAGTGATCGCCGGGTTCTTTGTCTTCGACTTCTACTCCCACGTGCGTAAACCGCACGCCCCCTCGATGAAGGAGTCCGGGTTCTGGACCCTCTTCTACGTCGTCCTCTCCATTGCCTTCGGTATCTTCCTCTGGCTGACGTGGGGTGAGCCGGGTGATCCGCACGCCCACGGCATGGAGTTCTTCTCCGGCTATGTCACGGAGAAGGCGCTGAGCGTCGACAATCTCTTCGTCTTTGCCCTGCTCATGGGTGCGTTCAAGATTCCGCCGCAGTACCAGCAGAAGGTGCTGCTCATCGGTATCGCACTGTCGCTGGTCTTCCGTGGTGTCTTCATCGCCCTCGGTGCGGCGGTCATTGAAGCCTGGTCCGACGTGTTCTACCTCTTCGGTATCTTCCTGCTCTGGATCGCGCTGAAGACCGTCCTCGACGAGGTCCGGGACAAGCCCGAGACGGACCCGAACGACATGAGGATCATCCGGTTCATCCGCAAGGTGATTCCGGTCACCGAAGGGTACAACTCGGACAAGCTGGTGGTCCGTCACGCCGGCAAGATCGCACTGACCCCCCTGTTCGTGTGTCTCATCGCCATCGGTGCGACCGACCTGATGTTCGCCCTGGACTCGATCCCCGCCATCTACGGCATCACCCAGGAGCCTTATATCGTGTTCACCGCCAACGCCCTGTCCCTGCTGGGTCTGCGGCAGATGTACTTCCTCCTCGGCGGCCTCCTCGAACGCCTCGTCTACCTTCCCTACGGTCTGGGCGTCATCCTCGCGTTCATCGGCGTCAAGATGGTCCTCCACGCCCTCCACGAGAACAATCTGCCCTTCGTCAACGGCGGCGAGGGTGTGCACGGAGCCCCGGAGATCACCACCGTCACCTCACTGATCGTGATCGTGGGTGTGCTGGTGGTCACGGTGGTGGCCAGCCTCATCAAGTCCCGTGGTACGCAGCCGGCCCGGCCGGAGCGGCACGTCCTCGAAGGTGCAGACAACAACTGACCGACAACTGACCCGGCCCCGACCCGGCGTGACCCTCGGGGAACGCCCCCGGGGGGAGTGCGGGTAAAGTGGGTTTCGTGCAGGAGACAGAGCGACAGGCCCATCACGGCGGGAGACCCACCCGGACGAGGCACCGGTCCACCGTCGGGAAAGCCGTGTACCGCTACAACGTGCCCAATGTGCTCACCACGTTCCGGATTCTGCTCATCCCGGTGTTCGTCTGGCTCCTGGTCGCCGCCGGCCCCGTCAGCGGAGACGGGGACCGTCACCTCGACACGGCACTGAGGTGGTGGTCGCTGGTGGCTTTCTGTCTCCTGATGGGCACCGACCAGCTGGACGGGTTCCTCGCCCGCCGTTACGAGGTGATCACCGACTACGGCAAGCTCGCCGACCCGGTCGCGGACAAGGCCCTGATGATCTCCGCGATGGTCACCCTCAACATCCTCGGCGACCTGTGGTGGTGGGTCACCGTCGTCATCGTGGTCCGGGAACTCGGCATCACGGTCTGGCGGATGGTGCTGGCGCGTCGGGGGAAAGTGGTCCCGGCATCGAAGGGCGGCAAGCTCAAGACCGTCCTGCAGACCCTGGCTGTCGCTCTCGTCATCGCCCCGTTGCCGGTCTGGAC
Organism: Corynebacterium provencense; assembly: GCA_900049755.1. Classification (GTDB taxonomy): domain Bacteria; phylum Actinomycetota; class Actinomycetes; order Mycobacteriales; family Mycobacteriaceae; genus Corynebacterium; species Corynebacterium neomassiliense. Next base: position 68,381 of record LT160592.1, on the reverse strand, counting down.
CGACTGGATCACTGTCCCCCTGATTCTGCTGGCCGTCGTCGTCACCGTCGTGACCGGCGTGCAGTACCTCCTGGATTCGCGGAACCGTCCGGCGGCCTGAGATGGCGGTACAGGAGCAGTCGGCCGTCGTCGCAGAGGACCTGGTGCTGCGGTGCACCCGCCTCGGGCTCACCGTGGCCACTGCGGAGTCGCTCACCGCAGGTCTGTTGGCAGCCACGGTCGCCAGCGTCCCGGGTGCGTCCCTGGTGCTCCGTGGAGGCCTGATTGTCTACGCCACGGATCTCAAGCAGTCTCTGGCCGGGGTGGACCCCGGTCTCCTGGCTCAGCGGGGTCCGGTTGACCCGGATGTCGCCGGTCAGCTGGCTGAAGGCGCGGCGACGCAGTGCGGGGCCGATGTCGGGGTGGGGGTGACCGGTGTCGCCGGCCCGGATCCGCAGGACGGCCATCCGGTCGGCGAGGTCTGGATCGCGGTGTGGTCCCGGGTTCTCGACGACGGTGTCCCCCGGGTGACCGCGCTTGACGGACAGTGGCGGAAGTACGCCGGCCGGGCGTCCTCCCGTGAGCTCAGGTCCGCGGTCCGGTGGTACACGGTGCTGCGCGCCCTTGAGGCTCTTGTGCAGGCGGTCGGTGACATCGACGGTCGTTCCTGACAGTGACTGCCGGCGGACGGTCACCGGGGAGAGGGTCGACCGGCCGGACGGGCCGGACCGGGTGGAGAGCATGGACATTGCGGCAGGGGCGGACGCCACACACCTGTGTGCTCCGTGCTGCGGTCTCCCGGCGGACTGGTAGTATCGCGGGAACATAATCGCTCCATCGTCCGTTGGGGGTTGTGATGGCAAACCACACGACACTACTCGAGCCCAGGCGTCCGGAACTGAGGTCCGGAGCCACCACCCACCACGTCACCACCGTCGCGGCACCGCGCCGGCCTGTCACCGGCGCTGCTCCGGAAGTGAACCCCGCTGTGGCCCCTGCAGTGACCGAGCCGCTGCTGCGGGAGGCCCTGGGGACCACACTCCGGGCCTTCCGTGAAGACTCCCGCCGGACCCTCCGTGACCTTGCGGTCGCCGCCAGCGTCAGCCCCGGGTATCTCTCGGAACTGGAGCGCGGCAGAAAAGAGGTCTCCTCCGAGCTGCTGGCGAGCATCTGCCACGCTCTCGGTGTGCAGGTCTCCACGGTGATCCTCGAGGCCGCGGAGATGATGGCCTTCGATGTCGCGGCCGCCGAGCTGGCCGCGGGTATGGACAGCAACCGCACCGACCGGGTGCACTGATATACTCTGCCCGTTGTGACCTGTGAGTATTCCCCCGAAGGAGACGTAGTAACCGATGGCTAACCCGTTCACCAAGGCCTGGAAGTACCTCATGGCCCTGTTCGACTCGAAGATCGAGGAGAACGCCGATCCCAAGGTGCAGATCGAACAGGCCATCCAGGAGGCCCAGAACCAGCACCGGGCCCTGTCCCAGCAGGCCGCGGCGGTGATCGGGAATCAGCGTCAGATCGAGATGAAGCTGAACCGTCAGCTTGCGGACGTGGAGAAGCTTCAGGCCAACACGAAGCAGGCACTGACACTCGCGGACAAGGCGAGGGCCGCAGGTGACGCGCAGAAGGCGACCGAGTACGAGAACGCCGCTGAAGCTTTCGCCGCCCAGCTGGTCACCGCCGAGCAGTCCGTCGAGGATCTCAAGACCCTCCACGACCAGGCTCTGCAGCAGGCCGCCCAGGCCAAGAAGGCCGTCGAACGCAACGCCATGCAGCTCCAGCAGAAGGCGGCGGAGCGTACGAAGCTGCTCAGCCAGCTGGAGCAGGCCAAGATGCAGGAGAAGGTCGCTGAGTCGCTTCAGACGATGGACCGGGTCGCCGGGGGAGACACCCCCAACCTCGACCAGGTCCGGGAGAAGATCGAACGTCGTTACGCCAACGCCCTCGGTCAGGCGGAGCTCGCGCAGAACTCCGTGCAGGGACGTATGGCGGAGGTCGAGCAGGCCGGAGTCCAGATGGCCGGACATTCCAGGCTGGAACAGCTGCGCGCCGAGATGAACTCCTCGTCCGGAACCCCCGGTGCTGTAGGCGGCGCAGACCGTCAGGCGATCGGCCAGGCCCAGTCCGATCCCGCCCAGCCCACGGCGCAGAACGTCAGCGCGGACGCCGTGGCCGAGCGGATGCGCCAGCTGCGGGGCGAGTGAGACTACCCGGGCCGAACCGGCCCGGTCGTTGAACAGACCTGCCGGTGCAGTTCAGGAGGGATGGACGCCGGGGAAGATCAGTCGGCGGCACCTCGGGCCCTCAGGGCGTCCGCCACACCCCTGGCCCTCAGGATGGTCCGGACGATGACCGGCACACCGAAGGCGACGGGGGAGAACGCCGCCGACCGGGATCCCCGCGCCTTCCTGGCGTCCAGGACTTCACCGACCATCTGGACCTGCAGGGGTATCAGCCGGAGAGTCAGTGTGAGTGCCAGACTGATCTGGTCCACGGGCACGCCGACGCGGGCGAGCGGGGCGAGGACACGGTCGAAGGTCCCGAGCATGGCGGTGACCCGCGTGGTGAGGGTGACGAGGACGGCAGCGGACACCGATGCCGCGAGGACGAGTACGGTGGTCGCAGCCTCCGCGCCGGAACTGCGCCACCACAGCAGCAGACCTACCGCGGCCAGTACCGGCAGTACCCCGGACATCTGACGCACCAGGATGCGCGCCGGAATTCCCGCGACAACTGTCGCCGCCACCGCCACGGCGGCCAGACATCCTGCGGCGACAGGCCAGGAGTCCACCAGCACTGCCGTGGCGATGAGGTAGACCGTGAGCACCGCGATCTTCACCCCGGGTGGTGTCCTGTGGACCGGGCTGTCCCCGGGGACGTAGAGCCCGAGCGGCACGCGTGAGGGGCTGATCACCGGTTCCCGACCTCCCGCGCCCGGATGTCCATCCGGGCGGTGTAGGCGGCGATGACATCGGAGGGGGCGCCGTCGTCGATGACACGACCGTCGTCGATGCACAGGGTGCGGTCAGCGTCGGCGGCGAGTTCCAGATCGTGCGTGACCACGATGAGCTGCTGGGGAAGCGCCCGGAACTTCTCGCGGAGCCGGTTCCGGTTCACCAGGTCGAGCAGCCCGGTAGGTTCGTCGGCGACGATTACGGCGGGCCGCAACGCGGTGACGGACGCCAGTGCGAGCATCTGCTTCTCTCCTCCGGACAACAGGTGTGGTGACTGTTCCTCTTTTCCGGAGAGGCCGACGTCGGCCAGAGCATCGGAGACCGCCTGTCTGGTTGCGTTCCGGTCAAGTCCGGTACCCCGCAGTGAGAAGGCAATGTCTTCGGCGACTGTGGGCATGATGATCTGGTTGTCGGGGTCGGAGAAGAGGAATCCCACTTTCCGACGGACCTGCCTGCCCCTGCGTGCCACGTCGAGACCGTCGACGGTGACACGTCCTGTGGTTGCCGTCGTGAGACCGTTGATGAGCCTGATGAAGGTGGATTTCCCGGACCCGTTCGCCCCGATGATGCTGATGCGGCGTTCGGCCAGGGTGCAGGTCACCGGGTGGAGCAGGACGGTGTCGTCGACGGTGACTCCGGCGGCGGAGAACGTCACTGGCTCTCTGAGAGCGGGAGGGGACGGCACAGCGGGGGAGTTGTCCATCTCAGACGGCCGGGGCGGTGTCGGCGGTGGCGTCCTCCCGGCTCTCCGTCCGGGCGGACCGGGGTCGACGGCCACGGTCGAGGTCCGGGACGGCACGCAGAACAGCGGTGGACACCAGGGCGGCGACGACGGTCTTGGCGATGTCCCCTGGGAGGAAGGCACCGTTGGAGACGAAAGCTGACCAGAAGTCGACGTCTGTACGCAGGGTGAGGCCGACGGCACCGCAGAAGTAGGAGATCGCCACACCGACGGCGCCGGCGGCGGTGAACCACGCGAGATTTGTGGACGGGGGTCGAGGGGTGTGCTCTTCCGCTCTCCGGGTCATCGAGGAGGCTGTGGGGCCTGTCTCTAACACCCATCTAGAAGTGTAAAAGAGACAGAGCCGGACACCCGCGGGGCGCCGGGGCGCGAGGTCGCACAGGGCACCGACGACGAAGCCGATGACGGCGTAGCCGACGATGTAGCCCACAGTGGGTCCTGCCACGGCGGTGAGGGCGGGGGTCCACCCCGCCATGTTCGGGACGCCGAGGAATCCGACGGCGAGGAAGAGGAGAACGGCCAGCCCGCCGCGCCGCCGGCCGAGGATCATTCCGGCCATGGCCACGCCCATGTTCTGCAGGACGATGGGTACACCTGCACTGCCGACCGGGACGGTGACGCCGCCGAGCACGATGATCAGGGCCGCGAAGGCTGCGATGACCGCGATATCCGCGGCTCCGATACGCCGGGAGGGAGCTTGTGTTCTTGACATGCAGAGCAGTGTAACCCGGGTCTTGTACACCGTTCAAGTATCCGCGACCGCGCCGGTCCGGGACATGCGGTCCGCCTGCCGGTCCCTCTCTGTTAGCGTGGGGGTATGCGTCGTACGGAATTCGACCGGTTGGTCACCGGGGAGTTCGGGGACTCCTTCGGTTCCTGGATCGCCCGGTCACACGTCCTCCCCGGCCTCGGGGACACTCCGGCCCGGCTCATGGAACACGGGCATGACCTCCGCGAGGTGTGGTGGGCGCTGTGCGAGGACTTCGATGTCCCGGAGGAGAGGCGTCTCGGCGACGACGACTGACGAAGGTGTGACATTCGAACAGGAGTTCGTGTAATGTCGGTACCGGTCCGGGGACGTCGGTAGAACCGGAGTGAACCACGACGGGCTCCACGGAGTCTGGAGAAGGTGGGCCAGGCCCGACCGGGCAGACCCGGGGTCGTCCTCACGGTCCGTGCCCCCACACACTGAAGGAGAAACATGGCTGCAAAGAAGAAGAGTCCGGGTGGCACGGGCGCCGACAGGCAGAAGGCTCTCGATCTGGCGATGGCGCAGATAGAGAAGGACTTCGGCAAGGGTGCCGTGATGCGCCTCGGTGATGATGAGCGACCGCCGATCCAGGTCATCTCCTCCGGTAACATCGCGATCAACGTGGCCCTGGGGATCGGGGGATTCCCGCGGGGAAGGATCGTCGAGATCTACGGTCCGGAATCGTCCGGCAAGACCACGGTCGCGCTTCACGCCATCGCTGAAGCACAGCGTGCCGGTGGCATCGCTGCGTTCATCGACGCCGAACACGCGCTCGACCCGGAGTATGCCCGCAAGCTCGGAGTCGACACGGACAATCTGCTGGTCTCCCAGCCGGACACGGGTGAACAGGCCCTCGAGATCGCTGACATGCTGGTGCGTTCCGGGGCCATCGCGATCATCGTGGTGGACTCTGTCGCCGCACTGACACCGAAGGCTGAGATCGAGGGCGACATGGGAGACAGCCACGTCGGTCTCCAGGCGCGGTTGATGAGCCAGGCGCTGCGGAAGATGACGGGTGCCCTCAACCAGACCGGCACCACCGCCATCTTCATCAACCAGCTGCGTGAGAAGATCGGTGTGATGTTCGGTTCCCCGGAGACGACGACCGGTGGCAAGGCACTCAAGTTCTACGCCTCGGTCCGGTGTGATGTCCGGCGGATCCAGACCCTGAAGGACGGTCAGGACGCCGTGGGTAACCGTACGAAGATGAAGATCGTGAAGAACAAGGTCTCGCCGCCGTTCAAGATCGCCGAGTTCGACATCCTCTACGGCGAAGGGATCTCCCGCGAGGGCTCCATCATCGATCTCGGCGTGGAGAACGGCCTGGTGAAGAAATCAGGTTCCTGGTACACGTACAAAGGTGACCAGCTGGGGCAGGGCAAGGAGAAGGCGCGCGAGTTCCTCAAGGAGAATCCGGATCTTTCCGCTGAACTCGAGGACGGGATCATGAGGGCGCTGAAGGTCGGCCCCTATGCGGGAACCACGGATGATCCGGACGTGCCCCAGGATGTACCGGGTCTCGATCCTTCCGAGGACGAGCCGATCAACGTCGTTCCGACTTTCGACGACGAGGACGACGACTAGAAGGGGGACGACCTCACCGTGGAGAAGGGGAACGACGGGAGAGGAAGCGCAGTCGGGGGGAGTACCGGCCCCGCTGCAGGCTCCGGGACCGGTCCCGACCCGGAACTGGTGAGTCGCCTACGAGAAGCGGTGGCGGCCGTGGGCCGTGGTGCCCCGTTGGTGGACACCGGTCTGGAGAAGAGGCTGGCACCGTTGGTGTCCAAAGCCAACCGACTGATCAGTCACCGTGACAGGTCGGAGGCGGAACTGAGGGACCGGCTCACGGACGCACTGGAACCGGGGGAGGATCCGCGACTTGTCGACACCGTGATCCGCCGCTGTCTCGACAATGGGATGCTCGATGACCGTCGTTTCGCAACCGAGTGGGTTCGCCAACGCGCGCACACCCGCCAGCGGTCGATCGCGGTGTTACGTCGGGAGCTGAGGGACAAAGGGGTGTCCTCCACGGTCATCGAGGAGGCACTGGGGCAGATCACTGTCGACGACCAACGGGAAATCCTCCACGCGCTCGTAGGAAAGAAGGCGGCGACGATCAGGACAGTACCCGCAGACAGAGCGGACTACGACAGGATGCTGCGACGCATTGTAGGAGTCGCGGCACGGCGGGGTTTCCCGCAGGGGGAGAGCCTCACTGCGGCCCGGTCCGCGCTCGACTCGCGGATCCGTGAGCTGCGCGGCCAGGACAGGAACAACGGACAGTGAGCTCACGGGGTGCGGACCAGACAGAGGCGTGGAGCTGACGGGACACGGACCCCACGCGCGAACGCGGGGTCCTTACCGGTGACCTGCCCCTACTCGGAGGTGTTTCGCAGGTCCTTGTGGGCAGGGTCGTGCCAGTCGACGAAAGCTTCGTCCTTGGTCTCGATGCCCTGGTGCGCGTGCTGGTGGGGAACTTTCGCGATCGGGTTACGCCGCGCCCGTCCCGCACGAAGCTGCTGCTCGATACGTTCGGCGAGTTTCGTGAGACCGAAGTTGATCAGGATCATGATCGCCGCGATGACGAGCAGCGAGGGAAGCATCGCCCCGTAGTACTCTCCGAGTTGGCGGCCGGACCGGACGACCTCGACGAACCCGATCATGTAGCCGAGTGCGGAGTCCTTCAGTGCGATGACCATCTGGGAGATGATCGCGGGCATCATCGCAGCCACCGCCTGCGGCAGCAGGATCTTCGTCATCGTCTGACCCCAGGTCAGTCCGAGCGAGTAGGCGGCCTCCGACTGACCCTTCGGCAGCGAACCGATTCCGGAGCGCAGAGTCTCGGCGATGACGGACCCGTTGTACATGGTCAGCCCGAACACCACGGCGGCGAAACCGAGCTGTGAGGACGGGAACAGCCCCCACTCGCCGAAGACGGTGTAGGCGAAGAGCATGAGAACCAGGACCGGAATGGCCCTGAACACCTCGACGATCACCGAACAGACCGCACGGACAGACCGGTGAGTGGACAACCGTCCGATTCCGAGCACGGCACCGACGATGAGAGCGAAGATGATGGAGAGAACGGCGGCCTTCACAGTCGCCCACAGCCCCGGGATGATGTACGTCGTCCAGGAGCTGCCCTTGAGGAAGATGTCCCACTTGTCGCCGTCCAGCTGCCCCTTGTTGCCGAGGGCCCACAGTACGGCGGCGAGCAGTGCGACCAGGACCACCGACACGACCGCGGTGAGAATCCGGTTGACCCGGACTGCGCGGGGCCCCGGAGCGTCATAGAGAACTGTTGCGCGGGTGGTTGACATCAGCGCTTCACCGCCCATCGTTTGCCCGCCCAGCCGAAGATGAGTCCGGTGGGCAGGGTGAGAATCATGAACCCGGCAGCGATGATCGCGAAGATCCAGAGGATGTCGCTGGCGTAGTTCTCGGTCATGGTCTTCATCAGCAGTGACGCCTCCGACACGCCGATCACCGAAGCGATGGTGGTGTTCTTCGTCAGCGCGATAAGTGTGTTGCCCAGCGGGACAATAGATCCCCGCACCGCCTGGGGGAGGATCACGTAGCGGAAGTTCTGCATGAAAGTCAGCCCCAGCGAACGGGCCGCCTCGGCCTGCCCGAAAGGAATTGTGTTGATGCCGGAGCGCAGAGATTCCGCCACGAAGGTCGAGGTGTAGGCCACGAACGCCAGCACAGCCAGACGGAAGTTCTGCTGTTCGATGAACTTCGGGCTCGAATTGTTGGCGAGCAGGAGGTTCAGGTTGTAGTAGAGGCCCAGCGAGACGATCAGGATGATCAGCGTCAGCGGGGTGTTACGGACGACGTTGATGTACACGGTCGCGACCGTGCGCAGGATGCCGACGGGGCATACCCGCATCGCAGTGAGGACTGTGCCGAGAATCAGCGCCCCGACCGCGGAAACCACCGTGAGTTTGATGGTCATCCAGAACACCGGCCACAGCTGAGGGGCCATCTCCGCCCATAGTTCGGAATTCATTGTTTACGTCACCTCCCTTTCTATTTCGAGTCCACGAAGGAGAGATCGCCGATATCCGGCCGGGTACCCGGATCGAAGTCCCCGCCGAGGTTCCTGTCGACGATCCGGCGGAACTCACCGGAGTTCCACATCTCGGAGAGCGCCTCGTTCACGGCGTCCTTGTCCGCACCGTCCCCCTTGGGGATGCCGATGCCGTAGTTCTCGTCGGTCCAGTAGGATCCGTCGGGGTTCTTCAGTTCCACGACCTTGAAGTCGTCTCCGTACCGTTCCCGGTAGCGGTGGGCGAATCCGGCCAGGATCGTGGCGTCGGTGGTCAGGGCGTCAACCACTCCCTGCTTCACACCCTCGGCGCAGGCGGCGTAGGTGTCGAACTCCTGCAGCTGGACTTTCGGCAGTGCCTCCTTGACTTTCTGGGCGGGGGTCGAGCCCGAGACCGAGCACAGCCGGGTACCGTCGGCGAGGTCTTCCAGGCCGTTGATCCCGGTGTCCCCTCTGACCAGCAGTGCCTGGTGGGTGACCAGGTACGGGCCGCCGAAGTCGACCGCCTTGAGCCTGCCGGCGTTGATCGAGTAGGTGGCGGCGATCATGTTGACTTCGCCGTTGTTGATCAGGGTCTCACGCTGGGACGAGGGTGTCTCGCGCCAGGTGATCTCGGGTTCGTCCCAGCCGTTCTTCTCGGCGATGTAGTTCACGACGTACCTGGAGACGTCGGTGTCGACGCCCACGTACTGCTTGTCCGGGGTCCGTTCCCCCAGGCCGGGCTGGTCGAACTTCGTGCCGAGGGTGACATGTCCGTCACGGATGTCGTCGAGGAGGGAACGGGGTTCCGAGGATCCGCAGGACGCCAGTCCCACCGCCGAAGCGGCGACGATGACAGCGGCCGCGATCCTGCGCAGAGCCGGATGGGTAGCCATGTGCACTCCTCCTAGTGGCCGAGGATCTTCGCGAGGAAGTCCCGGGCACGGTCGCTCTCCGGATCGGAGAAGAACTTCGCGGGCGTGGTGTCCTCGACGATGGCACCGTCAGCGAGGAAGAGCACCCGGTCGGCGACCTTCCGCGCGAATCCCATCTCGTGGGTGACGCACACCATCGTCATGCCGTCCCGGGCCAGTGACGCCATGACGTCGAGGACCTCGTTGATCATTTCGGGGTCCAGGGCAGAGGTCGGCTCGTCGAAGAGCATGACCTTCGGCTTCATCGCCAGGGACCGGGCGATGGCCACGCGCTGCTGCTGGCCACCTGAGAGCTGGGCGGGGTACTTGTCCGCCTGGGCCTCGATGCCCACCCGGGTGAGCAGCTCCCTGGCGTGCTTCTCGGCGTCCCGGCGGGACTCACCCCGGACCTTCATCGGTGCGAGGGTGACATTGTCCAGGATCGTCATGTGGCTGAAGAGGTTGAACTGCTGGAAGCACATGCCGACCTCGGAGCGCAGCTGGGCGAGCTGCCGACCTTCCTCGGGCAGCAGTACTCCGTCGATGTAGATCTCGCCTTCGTCGATGGTCTCGAGGCGGTTGATGGTCCGGCAGAGTGTCGATTTCCCGGATCCCGAGGGTCCGAGGAGAACGACGACCTGTCCCGCAGGGATGTCGAGGTTGATGTCCTTGAGGGCATGGTAGTCACCGAAGTACTTGTTCACCCCGGCCAGCCGGATCATGCTGTGGGCATTCTCTGTTGCTGTCATAGGTGTAGTTTACCGACGGCCTTCTGACATGTGATGCAACCCATCAGTTTTAACGAGTGTGAAACACCATGCAGGGTCCGTCGTTGCCGTTCGGACCGCGGCTCGACCTGCACTAGGATGGCTGGTCGTGGTTGACTACCAGAACACTTCGACGCCGGTGACGCCGGCGGAACCGGCGGCAGGTTCGCGCCCGAGAACCTACGAGGTCCGGACCTTCGGCTGCCAGATGAACGTGCACGATTCCGAGCGGCTGTCCGGACTGCTGGAGGACAGCGGCTATGTCCCGCTGACCGCCGCCCGCAACGTGGACCGCCCGGACCGGACGGAGGCGGGGCAGCCGGGGAGGGCGCCGCGCACCCGGTCGGTGACGGTACCCCGGACGTCATCGTCTTCAACACCTGTGCGGTCAGGGAGAACGCCGACAACCGGCTCTACGGGACCCTCGGTCAGCTCAGGAAAGTCAAGGACGCCCATCCGGGAATGCAGATCGCCGTGGGCGGCTGCATGGCACAGAAGGACAAGGAGGCGGTGGTCTCCCGCGCTCCGTGGGTCGACGTCGTCTTCGGCACCCACAACATGGGCTCACTTCCGGCCCTGCTGGCCCGCAGCGCCCACAACCGGCGTGCCGAGGTCGAGATCGCCGACTCACTCGAGCAGTTCCCCTCCGTGCTGCCCGCCAAACGGGAGTCCGCCTACGCGGGATGGGTGAGTGTGTCGGTGGGGTGCAACAACACCTGCACCTTCTGCATTGTTCCCTCGTTGCGGGGCAGGGAACAGGACCGCCGCCCCGGCGACATCCTCGCCGAGGTCCGGGCCCTCGTCGACCAGGGCGTGACAGAGGTGACCCTGCTGGGGCAGAACGTCAACGCCTACGGTGTGCACTTCTCCGACCCGTCGATGGAGCGTGACCGAAGTGCCTTCTCCCGGCTGCTGCGCGCCTGCGGAGAAATCGACGGCCTGGAACGGCTGCGCTTCACCAGCCCCCACCCCGCGGAGTTCACCGACGACGTCATCGACGCGATGGCGGAGACTCCTGTGGTCTGCCCCCAGCTCCACATGCCACTGCAGTCAGGTTCGGACCGGGTGCTGAAGGCGATGAGGCGTTCCTACCGGACCCGCAGGTTCCTCGGGATCCTGGAAAAGGTCCGGCAGAGACTCCCGGACGCCTCGATCACCACCGACATCATTGTCGGGTTCCCCGGAGAAACCGAGGAGGACTTCCAGGACACTCTCCGGGTGGTCGAGGAAGCGCGTTTCACCAGTGCCTACACTTTCCAGTACTCCCCGCGGCCCGGGACACCTGCAGCAGAGCTTGACGCGCAGGTGCCCAAGGCGGTGGTGCAGGACCGGTACGAGAGGCTGATCTCCCTCCAGGAACGTATCAGTGCCGAGGAGAACGCCGCCCAGATCGGACGGACCGTCGAACTGCTGGTGCAGGAGGGCGGCGGACGCAAGAACGACCGCACGAAGCGGATGAGCGGAAGGGCCAGGGACGGACGCCTGGTGCACTTCACCCCGACGGGCGGTGACGGTCGGATACGCCCCGGAGATGTGGTGGAGGTGACGGTCACCGGCTCGGCACCCCACTTCCTCACCGCTGACGGTGGCGTCCTGACCCACCGCCGCACCCGGGCCGGTGACATGTCCGAGGCCGGCCGTACACCGACCACCGCCCCGGTGGGGGTGGGACTGGGGTTGCCGCGCATCGGCGCGCCGGCCGCCGTGCCGGTCGGGCAGTCGGCCGGACAGGGTAGCGTCGGGGACATGTGCTGTTCAGGGTCTGAAGGAGGGTGCGGTTGTGAGTGACGTGGAGAAACTGTCCGTCGAGGAGCGGCAGCGACGCCGTGATGAGGCGGTCGCTGCCAGGGTCGACAGTCTCACCGAGGCCGCCGGCGGAGACCTCGCCAAGGCGGAACGGCAGGCTGCGGGCACCATCGTGCTGGGGTCGGCTACCGCTCCACTGTTCTTCGGCGTGGTGCTCGTTCTCGTCGCCCTGTTTCTTCCCCACTCGGGGCAGGTACGCGGATTCGACGTGCTGCTGTTCTCCGACCGTTCCGACGAGTTCCTCACGACAATGCCGGAGCGGGTCTTCGTGTGGCTCTACTTCGTCGGAGGGCTTCTGCTGGCACCGGCGACCGCGATATCGAGATCCTCTCTGGTGGCCTGGGTCAACTGGGTGATCTGCGGGGTGGGCACCTTCTACTGCTTCCTCGCGGTGGGCATGCGTAACTCCCGCGGGCCGGAGGAACCGGGCTCGGGCCCGTCGGTGGGCATGTTCCTGGCAGGTCTGGGAATGTTCGTCATCGTCGTGGCACTGTCGACCCGCCTGTTCCGCCGGACTGCCGTCCAGGCGGCGTTCAACGCCCGGCGTCGGCGGGAGGCGGACCGGGACGAGAAGTCGAAGGCGGCACAGCAGGTGCTGAGGGTCGGACAGCCTCCGGTCCCGGCCGACCGTCTGGTCGACGACCGGCGGAAGAGGGCGGCGGTCAGGCGGCAACGCCGCGCGGCTGCCGCCGGGGACAGCGGGGAAAGGCTCAGGCGGCAACGCCGCGCGGCTGCCGCCGGGGACAGCGGGGAAAGGCGCGACAGCGGGGAGGACAGGAAGGGGGACGCCGCGGCGCCTGCCGGAGGTGAGCCGGGAGTTGACCCGGCCTGACGCCGTCCGCGCCCGTGTGTCAGTCTGAGACTGCCGCGGCGGCGGCGTCCGCCCACTCTGACCACTGGTCGGCCTGAGTCCGCAGTTCTGCTGCCCTGGCGGTCTTCCCCGCCTTCTCCGCGGCGTCGGCGTCCGCGGCGAACTCCTCGGCCTTCCTGCGGAACTGACCGACCCGGGCGAGGGCCTCGGGATCCGTGGCCCGCCACTGCCGGTCGACGTAGTCGGAGACGCGGGCCTCAATCTCTGCGATCTTGCCGTCGAACTCCGCGATCCTGTCACGGGGCACGAAACCGGTCGCGTCCCACCTGTCCTGCAGTTCACGGAGCAGGGCCCGTGCCCGGTCGAGACCGGTGGCCGGGTCGATCCGCGGGGAATACTCGTCCAGCAGTGCCTGTCTGATGCGGGCGTTCTCCTCGAACTCGGCGTCCTTCTCTGCCCTGTCAGCGTCCCTGGCGCCGAAGAACCTGTCCTGGGCAGTCCGGAAGCGCTCCCACAGCCGGTCGTCGTCGGCCCGGCGCGCACGGCCGGCGGCTTTCCACTCGGCCATGAGATCCCGGTAGGCGCGCGAGGTTTCCGCCCAGTCGGTCGAATCCTGGAGTGCTTCGGCGCGGGCGACGAGGTCTTCCTTGACCCTGCGGACCCGGTCCCGGTTCCTGTCCAGTTCCGCGAAGTGTGCGCTGCGTCGTTCGTGGAAACCGTCACGGGCGTCGCGGAACCGGTCCCACAGTGCGTCATCGGTGGCACTGTCCGTGCGCGGCAGCGACTTCCACTCGTCGAGCACGGTGTGGATCCGGTCGCCCGCAGCCTTCCAGTCGGGATTGTCGCCGGTGCCGAGCGCGGTGACTTCAGCGACCAGCTCTTCCTTACGCTGTGCCGCGGATTCCCGGCGGACCTGCTCGTCGACCGTGTTCCGCTCGGCGGTGGCGTCCGCACGTGAGATGAACTCGTCCAGGCCGGCCGCCAGACTGTCGAGGTCGCCGACCACGGCCGCGGTGGACAGGCTCTCCCTGACGGCACGGGCGTCCGCGGCGAGACGGTCGGCCTCTTCCGGGTGGGACGCCAGGCGCGCCTCCAGGAGCTGCACGTCGGCGAGGAGGTCGTCAAAGCGACGGGCGAAGTGCGCGAGGCCCTCCGAGGGCGTGCCCGCCTGCCATTCCCCGACCTTTCGTTCGCCGTCGGAGGTGCGGACCCAGACTGCGCCGGTGTCGTCGATCCTGCCGAACCTGCCGGGGTCGGTGGAACCGGGACGTCCGGAGGGACGTGCGGTGACCCGGCGACCGGCGCCCGGCATGGCCCCGGGAGTCGGTCGTGCTCCGGGTTTGGGTGCGTTCATGGTGAGAGCCTCCACAGTTCTGGGAAGTGGACCGACGGACGGGGCCTGCGGCAACGGGGGAGGCCCGGGGCCGCAGGCCCCGTCCGGGAATCCACGGGACAACCGTCATTATGTCAGAGGGGGATACGACCCCGGTGCCCCGGTTCCGGTCCACGGCGGGACTGTTTGTACAGTCGGGGGCATGTCCGGGCCTCTCCACGAACCAGCGTCCCCAGCAGTCGAGGCGACCGACGGCGTCCAGGTACCACCGGCCGGGGCAGTGCCCGCAGGGTCCGCCGCAGAGTCACACGGGGGCCCCCGGCCCGTGGTGGTCACCGGTCCCACCGGCAGCGGAAAGACCGCTGCCGCGCTGGACCTGGCCGGGTACTACGACGGTGAGATCGTGAACATCGACTCCATGCAGCTCTACCGGGGCATGGACATCGGGACAGCGAAGCTGCCCGTCGACCGGCGCCGGGGCATCCCCCACCACCTCTTCGACGTTCTCGAGGTGACGCAGACGGCGTCGGTCGCAGCCTACCGGGACGCCGCCGTCGAGGTGGTGGAGGATATTCGGCGGCGGGGCCGTACCCCTGTCATTGTCGGCGGGTCGATGATGTACGTGCAGGCACTGCTCGACGACTGGAACCTGCCTCCCACTGATCCGGTGGTGCGCGCGAAGTGGGAGAGGGAACTGGAACGTGTCGGCGTGGAGGCGTTGCACGACGAGCTTGCCCGGAGGGACCCTGCCGCTGCGGAGGTCATCGAGAGGAAGGACCCGCGGCGCACCGTGCGGGCGTTGGAGGTCATCGAACTGACGGGTAGGCCGTTCGCGGCGTCCCAGCCTGCCAGGAGCAGGCCACCGAGGTGGAATGCCCTGCTGCTCGGGATGAGGGCGGACGCGGACTGGCTCAACCCGCGTCTGGAGGCGCGTGTCCGGACGATGGTGGAGGACGGCCTGCTCGACGAGGTCCGGCATCTGGTCGACCGGGGACTGCACCGCGAATCCACGGCGGGGAAGGCGATCGGATACTCCCAGATGCTCAGCCACCTCGCAGGGGAGCTCACCTTCGACGAGGCGGTGGACGCCACGGTCACCGGGACGCGACGCTACGCCCGCCGCCAGCGGGCATGGTTCCGACGTGACCCGCGCATCCTGTGGATTGACGCGTCCGGACCTGACCCGGTCGGACAGGCCAGGCTGAGGGTGGAACAGGCGGGGATCCCCGGATGAGCTGCCGGTGCCGGGCGACGTAGGATCGACGCCATGGGTGCACTCGACTTCATCAAAGGCCACGGCACGGGCAACGACTTCGTCATCGTCCCCGACCCCGGGGTGGCCGTCGATCTCACGGCCGATCTGGTCCGCGGTCTGGCGGACCGGCACCGTGGGATCGGGGGCGACGGGGTGATCCGGGTGGCGACCACCGGTGCACTGTTGGACGCCGGTGTCATCGACGCCGTGCCCGACGGGGTCAGCCGCGAGGACTGGTTCATGGACTACCGCAACGCCGACGGTTCGGTCGCCGAGATGTGCGGGAACGGCGTCCGTGTGTTCGGCCATGTGCTCGCCGACCTGGGACTGACCCAGGCGGACCGGACAGTGATAGGAACTCGCGCGGGGCGACGGGAACTGCAGCTGCATGATGTCCGGGGGTCAGCGGCCGACGTGAGCGTGGACATGGGGGCACCGGTCGTCCTCGGGGAGTCTACGGCGACCCTGGCGGGGGTGGAGTACCGGGGCACGGGCGTGGACATGGGTAATCCACATCTGGCCTGCGTCGTCGCGGGGCTCACCCCCGGCCGGCTGGCCTCGCTCCCGGTCGGGGACATGCCGGAGTGGGACGCCGGGTTCTTCCCGGACGGGGTCAACCTGGAGCTGGTGACCCCGCTGTCCGGTGACGAGGTGCACATGCGGGTCCACGAACGGGGGGTGGGGGAGACCCTGTCCTGCGGTACAGGGACGGTTGCGGCGGCGGTTGCGGCGCTGCACGATGCCGGACGTCGAGAGGGACAGGTCACCGTCCACGTCCCCGGCGGGGAGGTCAGGGTGACCGTCTCTCCGGAGGGATCGGAGCTTCGGGGGCCGTCACGACTGCTGTTCCGCGGCACTGTGGAGACGACGGACCTGCCGTTCCACTGATACGGGTCAGCCGACGTCGGCGATGCCGGTGTCCCTCCGGGCCCGGGACCACAGGGCGGCGAGGCGGTCCGCCTGGTGGTCAGCCTCCCTGAGTACGGCGGTCAGGGAGGAGACCGAGGTCGCCTGCTGCACCCGTGCGGGCAGCCCGTGGAGGAACTCCTCGGCCGACTTCACGGCATCGTGGAACCGCTGCACGCTCTCCACCCCGCAGTCCCTGTCCAGCAGACAGGGACGGTGCAGCACCCTGTCGCGGACATGCTCAGGGGCCCTGGAGAGGTGGAAGTCATGCCACTGTCCGAGGATCCGTGAGATGTCGGTGGCGGAATGCCCGATGGAGTTCCGCAGCGACTCGAGTTCCCGCTCCGAGTCCCTGCGGAACAGCAGGAAAGCCAGGAAGGCTCCGAGAGTCACCGACAGCAGGATCCCCTGGTAACCGTAGTTGTTGATGAGCAGCAGCATTCCGGCCGCCGCGCCCACGACCACCGGAACAACGGGGACACGCCTTCTAGCCACACGACCCTCCGCAGCCTCCACCGCAACCGTCTCCGCATCCTCCCCCGCAGGTGACAGGGTCGACGGTGGTGAGGGTGAACTGCACGTCACCGGACAGGACAGTGCCTGCGGGCGGAGCATCCTGTGCGGTGGACCCCCGGTCCGCAGGTACCACCACGGTGAAGTCGAACGGTGCGGAGACCGTGCACACCCAGAACGGCTGTCCGGTCAGGGCGGTGGTCCGCAGCTCGGAGCCGGTGATCTCGACGGTCACCCTGGCCCCGGCGTGGGGGGCGACGGCACCCGAACTGAGGTCGGAGGCCCCGGTCGAGTCCACCTGTCCGACAGTGAGGATACCGGCACGGACCGCCTCGTCACGTGTCCGGTACACACCGACCCGGGCAGCCAGAGCGGTGAGCTGGACCTGCCGGTAGCGCAGCTCACCCTCCTCGGCGAGCATCGGCCCCTGGGCGACAGTGGCGGTCACGGTCGACAGCACGGGAGCTTCCCGGGCACTGATCTGCAGGACGGGACTGTCCGCCACGACATCGACCAGCCCTATGATGTCGTTGACCATCGACAGATGCGAGGTGGCTGTGACGCCACCGCTGAAGCTGGCGAATGAACCGTAGGGGGGCGTAGCCAGGATCACCAGGCGGGCTCCGCTCGGGTCGTCGTACTGGAGGACCTGACCGTCACGGACTTCGCCGGTGACCCGCAGCGCACCGGTGCCGTAAGCGGCCTCCAGGGCATCCTGCCAGCGGGCGAAGTCCATCCCCACACTTCTGAGTTCCGGAATCATGCAGCATATAGTAACCCCCCCTACGCCCGCCCGGGGAGTCCGCATCCGGTGCCGGGGCGTCGGAGCTGCGCAGGCGGGCACAGGCACCTCCGACCGCCCCCGGGGTGATCCGTGCAAAGATGGTGGGTAATGAACGATATGAGCAGCAGTGAACACACGGCGACCTCCGGTGCCCCGACGGTGGGCGAACTTGACCTGGAGCAGAGGACGAGCCTGCGTCGGCTTACCCGCGGTAACCAGGATCACACCACCGAGCAGTCGGACGGTTACGACGTCGAGTACCGGAGACTCCGTCTGGAGCGGGTCGTCCTCGTCGGAGTGTGGACCCAGGGAAGTGTCGAACAGGTCGAGGCCCGGCTCTCCGAACTGCGTGCCCTGGCGGAGACCGCCGGGTCCGAGGTGGTTGACATGCTCTACCAGCGCCGGGACAAGCCGGACTCCGGAACCTACATCGGTTCGGGGAAGGTCGAGGAGCTCAGACAGGTGGTCGTGGAGACCGGTGCGGACACGGTCGTCGCCGACGGCGAGCTCAGCCCCGGCCAGATGATCGCGTTGGAGAAGCTCCTCGACGTCAAGGTCATCGACCGGACCATGCTGATCCTCGACATCTTCGCCCAGCACGCCAAGTCCAGGGAAGGCCGGGCCCAGGTCCAGCTCGCACAGCTGGAGTACCTGATCACCAGGGTGCGCGGCTGGGGTGGTGCACTGTCACGCCAGGCCGGAGGTCGTGCGGGATCCAACGGTGGTGTAGGACTGCGCGGTCCCGGCGAGACGAAGATCGAGGCAGACCGTCAGCGAATCCGCAATGACATGGCGAAACTGCGGCGGGACATCGCCGGAATGAAGAAGGCCCGTGACATCAAGCGTCGCCGGCGTGACTCCTCCGCGGTGGCGCAGGTGGCCATCGCCGGTTACACGAACGCGGGAAAGTCCTCCCTCCTCAACGCACTCACCGGTGCCGGAGTTCTGGTGGAGGACGCCCTGTTCGCCACCCTCGACCCGACGACCCGGAGGGCCACTCTCGCCGACGGCAGGACGGTGATCTTCTCTGACACGGTCGGTTTCATCCGCTACCTGCCGACGCAGCTGGTCGAGTCGTTCCGCTCCACGTTGGAGGAGGTCATGGCCGCCGACATCGTCCTGCACGTCGTCGACGGGTCAGACCCGTTCCCGATGGAGCAGATCGCCGCCGTGAACAAGGTCATCGGCGAGATCGCCGTGGAGACAGGTGAGGACGCACCCCCTGAGATTCTCGTGGTGAACAAGGTGGACGCCGCAGACCCGCTGGTACTGGCGGACCTGCGCAACCGGCTCGACGACGTCGTCTTCGTCTCGGCCGCCACCGGTGAGGGTGTCGCGGAACTGGAGAGCAGTCTCGAACTCCACCTCAATGCAATGGACCGTCGGGTCACACTGTCGGTGCCGTTCTCCCGGGGCGACGTGGTCGCCAGGGTCCATGAACTGGGGACGGTACTGGGCGAGGAGTACACGGGGGAGGGGACCGTGCTGGATGTGCGACTGCCGCAGGTTCTCGCGGCTGAACTCGCCCCCTTCGTGGTCGGGTCATAGACTGTCGTGCGTGAATGAACCACGCGAGACACCGTCGGGGGATTCCTCCGGCCCCGTGAACCCGGTATCCGGACAACCCGCCGACGGTCGAAGTGGGTCCGGTAACGCCCCACACACCCGTGGATCCGTGGGACAGGCACCGGTGCGCCGGAGTCCCTTCGGCTGGACACTCCACGGTGACGGACGCCATGTGCGTCCCGGAGCGGTGGTGGCCCCGGATGAGCGGCTGAACTGGCCGCGCACGATCGGCATCGGGATGCAGCACGTGATCGCGATGTTCGGTTCCACCCTTCTGGTGCCGACCATCACAGGTTTTCCGGTGACGACCACGCTCCTGTTCTCAGGGGTGGGCACCATGGTGTTCCTGCTGATGACCCGCAACCGCGTTCCCTCCTACCTGGGCAGCTCCTTCGCCTTCATCGCCCCGCTGACCGCCACCCAGGCCGACGGCTTCGCAGTGCAGCTCGGCGGGATCATCGTGGTGGGTCTGGTCCTGTTCGGAATCGGACTGCTCGTGACAGTGGTGGGACGCGGCATCATCGATGCAGTGATGCCCCCGGCGGTGACCGGCGCCGTTGTCGCGATGATCGGACTCAACCTGGCACCGAGTGCCACCGGGAACTTCCAGGAGCAGCCGCTGGTGGCCGCAGTGACGATGGTGGCGATACTGGTGGTCAGCATCGGGGGCCGGGGAATGTTCGGCCGTCTCGGGATCCTGGTGGGGGTCCTGGTCGGCTGGGTGTTCGCCGCGCTGACCGGTGCGGTGGACTCCGACGCGCTCGACCGGGTGTCCCGGGCCTCCTGGGTGGGTCTGCCCGAGTTCCACCACCCGACATTCCAGTTGGATGCCCTGCTGCTGACCCTGCCCGTGATCATCGTGCTCATCGCGGAGAATGTGGGCCACGTCAAGGCGGTGGCGGGAATGACCGGCCGTAACCTCGACGACCAGGCTGGTCCGGCCCTGATGGCCGACGGTGTGGCCACGGCGCTGGCCGGAGGATTCGGCGGATCGGGAACGACGACGTACGCCGAGAACATCGGGGTGATGGCGTCCTCCCGTGTGTACTCGACGGCGGCCTACTGGGTCGCTGCCCTCACCGCGGCGGTACTGGCATTTGTCCCGAAGTTCGGGGCTGTGATCCAGACCATCCCCACCGGTGTCCTCGGGGGTGCGGCGATGGTGCTCTACGGCATGATCGGATTGCTCGGGGTGAAGATCTGGCAGGAGAACAGGGTGAACCTCTCCCATCCGCTGAACCTGACCACGGCGGCGGTGGCGATGATCGCAGGAATCGGCAATCTCACCCTCACCGTCGGTGGTCTGGAACTGGAGGGAATCGCCTGGGGGTCCGTCGGCATCCTCGTCGGCTACCCTCTGCTGAAGTGGCTCTACGAGCACCTCGGAGAAGGACGGGACACCGGGGTCCGGGGATACACGTTGGAGCGGTAGCCGGGGAAAGGACCCCGCAGGGAACGGAGGTCACTCCTCGTCGAGGTTCTTCTCCACGAGGGCGGCGATCGCTGCGACGGCGTCGGCGTCGTCGGAGGACACGGTGACGGAGTCCCCGTGCTCGGCTCCGAGCGCCATGATCATCAGTGACGAGGTGGCGTCGGCCGGCTCGTCGTCCTCGTCACCGTCGACGAGGGAGATGAGGATCTCGTCGTCGTAGGCTGCGGCCGCTTCAGCGATGACGGTGGCGGGGCGGGCATGGAGCCCGACGGTCGATCCGACGGTGACGGTGGTGGATGCCATGTGCTCAGGGTCCTTCTCTGTAGGTGTGGGAAGATGACGCAACCAGGGTATACGGATACCGGATCTGCCGCCGGGACTTCCACCGCGTGCCGGGAGCGGCCCTGACACGCCGGCGGACTCTGCTCCGTCGGGACAGACGGCACCGGGTCCCGGCTCTCAGGCCCTGATGACGTCGATCTCCTCACGTTCGAGGGCCCCGAGGTACTGGGAGGGTATGCCGGAGTCGGTGACGACAGCATCGATCTCGGACACCGGGGCGAAGCTGACGAGGTAGTCGCGGCCGAACTTCGTCGAGTCACACATCGTCACCACCCGGTCGGCGTTGGCGATCATCGCCCGCTTCACCGCCGCCTCACGGGCGTCCGCAGTGGACAGACCGTGTGCCAGGGACAGGGCGTTGGTGCCGATGAACGCTATGTCGGCGTGGTTGATCCCGATCGCCCTCAGGGTGATGTCACCGACCACGGCCTGGGTGATCGCCCTGATATGACCGCCGAGAAGCTGGACGTCGCGTATCCCCGCGCCGCCCAGCCGTACCGCGATGGGAAGACAGTTGGTGATGAAGGTGATCCGCCGGCCCAGCCGCGGGTCCTCCGCGATGGCGTTGGCTAGCATGGCGGTGGTCGTGCCGGCGTCAAGGAATACCGTGCCCTCCTCCGGAAGCAGGGTGGTTGCGGCCTGACCGATGCGGATCTTCGCCTCGGTGGCGGCACCCCTGCGTTCCTCGATGGCCGTCTCGCGGGTCTGGAAGGTGTTGGTCGGGACAGCCCCGCCGTGGACCCGGTGCAGTGCCCCGTCCTCGTCGAGGACGGTGAGGTCACGACGGATCGTCTCCGGGGTCACGTCGAAGCGTTCGGCGAGTTCGACGACGGTGACCCGGCCGTGGACGGCGGTCAGGGACGCGATCTGGCGGCGGCGTTCTTCGGAGTTCACTGTGCTCGATTCAGATGTTCTGTGAGATGGGCGCTGGGAGACGGGAGATGGGCGGAGTGGGGCGGGTGGTGTACGCCGGGCGGACTCGGATGACCGGCAGACCCTGGGACGCCCCCGATCATAGGTGCGACGACCTCCACAGGATTCCCCCGGGGGCCCACGACAGGGGTGGCAGGGGGTGACGACGTTACGGCAGGTCCCGGCGCACCGGGCAGGTAGGGGACCACCTGCCGGGGGTACGGGTACCCTGGGCGGCAGACAGCACTGCGCTGTGCCGCACCGTACCGGATCTCCGGCAAAGTGTGCGGAGTGGTCGCCTCCGGTCGAAGCAGGTGCCGGTGGCGTCCGCGGCGGCGTGCGTAGCGGCTGCGGGCCGCGGAGAAGAAGACCCGCCGGACGGTACATGAGCAGCGCCCGTCAGAATCTGTCAGCAACCGATCAGCACCTCATGAGCACCTGTCATTACAGAGAAAAGGGGATAGGCCAGTGACCCAGACAGAAGCTTCCTCAGCATCCTCCGCGGCACAGCCACCGGTCCCGTCCACCGGGCCGGACGGGTCCGGGCAGGGAACTGTCCGCGGCCGGTCTGTTGTCCCGGGGGTGGTCTACGCCCCCGTGACATGGGTGACGGAACGTCCTGAACTTCCGGAGCCGACCGAGACTGTCCCGGAGGACCGGAGGGACTCCGAGTTCGAGGCCTTCACAGCCGCGGTCGACACCGTCGCGGACCGTCTCGCGGCCCGTTCTCACAATGTCGACGGTCACGCCAGACAGGTTCTCGAGGCCACCGTCGCCATCGCCCGTGACCGTGCCTGGGCGAGGAAAGTGAAGAAGTCGGTTGCCGCGGGACAGACCGCGGTCTACGCGGTCCGCCAGGCGACCGAGGACTTCATCGTCATGTTCCGCAAGGCGGGAGGTGTCATGGCGGAGCGGGTGACCGACCTCGCCGACGTCAGGGACCGGGTCATCGCCGAACTCAGGGGCGAGCCGGAGCCGGGGATCCCCCAGGTCGACAGTCCGCACGTGCTGCTGGCGGACGATCTCGCCCCCGCCGACACGGCCACACTCGATCCCGATCTGATTGTCGCGGTCGTCACCGAGAAGGGTGGCGCCACCAGTCACACGGCCATCATCGCCCGGCAACTGGACATTCCCTGCGTGGTCGCCACCGGACCTGCCCTTCAGACGGTCACGGAAGGTACCGCCGTCGTGGTTGACGGAGGGGAGGGGACGGTCGAGACAGGTGTGGACCCGGAGGAGGCACGGTCCAGGGTTGACGCGGCCGCGCGCTTCGCCGAGAAGGTGCGGTCCTGGACCGGACCCGCACAGACGTCCGACGGACAGCGGGTGCAGTTGCTGGCCAACGTGCAGGACGGTGTGACCGCCGAGCAGGCCGCTGCGTCGGTGGCAGAGGGGATAGGGCTGTTCCGCACCGAACTGTGCTTCCTCAGCGAGACCTCGGAACCGAGTGTCGACCAGCAGGCAGAAAGGTACGCGGAAGTGTTCCGTGCCTTCCCCGAGGGGAAGGTGGTAGTCCGCACCCTCGATGCCGGATCAGACAAACCGGTACCGTTCGTCAACGCTGAGGACGAGGACAATCCTGCTCTCGGGGTTCGCGGCCTGAGAATCGCCCGGGGTAACACGCAGCTGCTGGAAAGACAGCTGGACGGCATCTCCAGGGGTCTGGAGCTGTCCGGGAGAACCTCCTCCACGGCGCAGACCTGGGTGATGGCGCCGATGGTGGCGACAGTCTATGAGGCGAAGTGGTTCGCCCAGCTGTGCCATGAACGGGGACTGACCGCCGGCGCGATGATCGAGGTTCCGGCGGCTGCGTTGATGGCGGAGAAGATCATGTCCTACCTCGACTTCGTGTCGATCGGTACGAATGACCTGACCCAGTACACGATGGCTGCGGACCGGTTGTCATCGTCGCTGGCCTATCTCACCGACCCATGGCAGCCGGCGGTGCTCCACCTGGTGCACACAACGTGCAGGGCGGGTTCTGTGACCCGGACGGCGGTGGGGGTCTGCGGCGAAGCGGCGGCGGACCCTCTGTTGGCGTGCGTTCTCACCGGCCTGGGGGTGAACTCGCTGTCAGCGGCCACGCCTGCCCTGGCGGCGGTGGGCGCGCAGCTGGGCGAGGTTGACTTCGTGACCTGCCGCAACATGGCTGCTGCCGCACTCAATGCAGAGGGCGCGGAGGAGGCGCGGACAGCAGCGGCCGCCGTCATCGGACGCTGAACCCGGGACTGCCCCGGGGACACTGCCGGGGCACTTTCCGGCCTGCCACCGGAATCAGATCTTTCGGAGTACCGCCACAACGCGTCCGAGGATCTGCGCCTCATCGCCCCGGATCGGCTCGAAGTACGGGTTGTGCGGCAGCAGCCACACGGTCCCGTCACTCGGATGGAACTCCTTGACGGTTGCTTCGCCGTCGATCATCGCGGCGACGAAGTCACCGAGTTCCGCGGTGGCCTGGGAGCGGACGACGACCCAGTCACCGTTGAGGATCCCGGCGTCCTGCATGGATTCTCCGATGACCTGCAGCAGGAAGAGCTCTCCGCTGCCGACAAGCTCCCTGGGCAGGGGAAAATGGCCTTCCACGTGCTGTTCGGCGAGAATCGGACTGCCTGCAGCGATCTGGCCCACCACGGGTACGAACCTCGGCTCAGGCATGTCCTCGGACAAGCTCCCGGGCACAGGAGCAGCCGGCTTGGGCCCGGGCTTCGCCGATGAATCGACCGGACCGAGGCCGCGGATGTCGACCGCGCGTGGCTTGTTTCCCTCCCTGCGCAGATAGCCTTTCCTCTCAAGCTCCTTGAGATGGTAGGACACGGATGAGGTGGAGTTCAGACCGACAGCGTCGCAGATCTCCCGGATGCTGGGCGGATAGCCGCGGAACTGGATGCCGTCCTTGATGACGTCGAGGATCCGGCGCTGACGCTCCGAGAGCTTCTCCCGGCCTCTGCCGTCAGAGGTGTCTGTCCCCCTGGCAGTCACGGAGCCCCGGGGTCGTCCCCGACGGACTCCGGTCTCCACGGTCCCGTCCGACTGATTGGTCTGTGCCATCGTTGTTCCGCTCCTGGCTCGCATCGTGTGTACCGGCCGGCGCACCCGCCGACCGAGCACCGTAGTGTCCCGTCGATCCCGTCCGGCCCGGTGAGTTCACCGCCACCGCCACGCCGTCCGCCGCGACCCCGCGGTCGTGACACCGTCGGGGCTTCGCGCGCGGGCTCCGTACCTGCGGCCGTGTCTCCGTACCTTCGGAACCCTCCGTACCTTCCGTGCTCTTCGTGCTCTTCGTGCTCTTCGTGAAGGTCGTGAAGCTCGTGGTCTTTCGGGTACTGACCATACCGACCCTACAGCAACAACTGCTGTTTCCCTACCAACATGTTCGAAAAGGTGCCCCCGAACCTGGACGATGTCGAACATCTGTGCTAGATTTCCGATTGTCCGGACGGAGTCGAACACATGTACGATGTTCGAGAAGAAAATGGCGTCTGCCGTCCGGTAGAGATGATCGACTGTCACCACAGTCCGGGCGGTACAGACCCGGACAGCAGTCGTTGAGAGGAGAGCCAGTCATGACATCACCACTGATCACCACCAGGCCCGCCGTTGCAGAGCCCGGCCGCAGAGTCGTCACGCGTCCGGAATGGTCCACGGTAGCCGGGATCGAGGGTTCGAACACGGCGGGCCACGGAGTGGCCGCCGGTCCGCGTCGTCGGTCGGGGGAATCATGCGGGACGGTCACGTGCCGTAGGGAACATCCGTTCGATGACATGGGGTTGGCGGGGCGTATCCGGCGCCGTGCGTCGGTTGTTCTCACCTCACCCGGGATGGTTCTCCTCGGTGGGCTGACATCGGTGCTCCTCATCGGTCTGAGCCCGCTGCTCACGGCAACGGACGGCACTGCCACGGACACGGTGCCGGCAGATTCGGCCGGTCATGTCAGAACGGTACCCGCCCAGGAATCCTCCCGACTGAACGCCGTGTTCACTGAAACAGGGTCCGGCTCCACAAATCCGCAGGGGCGCTGACGGACTGGGGCGTCGGGGACGGACCACGCTACGATCGGACAGGTCCGCCAGTTTCCTCCAGTGTCCAGGAGAACAACCCAGTGCTCTGCCCGTCCTGCCGTTCCCAGCGTTCCCGAGTCCTGGATTCGAGGACCGTGGAATCCGGGTCAGCCATCCGCCGACGACGAGAATGCACCCGGTGCGGAACCCGGTTCACCACCATAGAACGATCAGTCCTTCTCGTCACCAAGCGCAACGGCGTCACCGAGGAGTTCAGCCGTGACAAAGTCATCAGAGGTGTCGGGCGGGCGTGCCAGGGACTGTCCGTGTCCGAGGACGACCTCAAGGTGCTGGCACATGAGGTGGAGCAGTCCATTCGGGCAACCCACGGATCCCAGGTCGCGGCGAACGACATCGGCCTGGCAATTCTGGACCCCCTGCGCAAGCTTGACGAGGTCGCCTACCTGAGATTCGCCTCGGTCTACAAGTCCTTTCGCAGCGCCGAGGACTTCGAGAACGAGATCCGTATGCTCCGCGACCAGCACAGCGACTCCGGCAGGCACCCGGACAGCAGATCCGGCAGCGGCAGTGCAGATGATGACAGGGCGCCGGAGACCGCCACCGACGTCAGACCCCGGTGACAGGCGGAAAGCTCCGCTGAGGCGAACACCCTGACCCCGACACGGCCGTCACAGGGGGAGAAGGTCACCACGTCACCGGATCTTCTGCAGGGCCTTGTGGACCCGCTGGACACTTGCCGTGCGGGTGGTCCCGAGATTCTGGGCGAACAACGCCACCCGGAGCTCCTCGATCAGCCACTCCACATCCTTGATCTGCGGTGACGCGGCCCTGGCGTCCGGCAGGCGGTCCCGGGTCGCCTTCAGGGCGTCCTGGCACTCCCTGATCTGGTCGGCGAGGTCAGCCTCCCTGTCCGGATCATGCTCCAGCATCGACAGGCGTGCCTTCATCGCCTCGACATAACGTGGCACGTGGCGGAGACGGGCGACGCCGTTTCGCGCGATCCGGTGCGGCCCCAGGAAAAACTCGAGCTGGGAACGCATGTCCCCGATCGAATCCCCCTCCCAACCGTCCAGCTCCGAAGTCATGTCCGCCACAGCCAGCGCAGCCGGTGCCACGGCCACGACAGTCTGCCGCACCAGACCCGGACCGCGGTCCCGTGCCGCCGCCACCGCCTCGGCACACCGGTCAGGATCACGGATCACCGGACCGAACTCCGTGAGAAGGTCCCGGCACACCAGAACCCTGCAGTCCTCGACGAAAGCCTCCGGACCACCGTACGGGTAGTTCTCCACCGCGACGCGCTGACGCAGAGGCAGCCCCTTCACCATCTGCTTCGGCTGAACCCTGCACTCCCGCAACATGAGCTCCAGGACCGCCGAGAACTGCGCCCCCGCAGCGGCTTTCGCGGTGGGGAACGCCCGGAGGTCCACCCCGTCGTCGGTGAGGACGAGTGCGGGATAGGCGGTCACCGGCTGCCCGTCAACCACCGAGTCCACGGTTTCGGGCACCGTACCGATCCCGTCCGCACTCCACCGGTTCTCATGGGCGAGCACACCGGCACCGCCACCTGCAGACCCTCTGCCGTTGTGTTTCCCGCCGTCCCCGACCCGGGCGGCACCTTTCCCGCGCCGGTGCGTCGCGGCGTCCGACGGTGCGGGAGCCGAACCGTGGGCACCCGACCGCCTCGAGGTGACTGCAGCGATCGAGCGGGTGATGTCCCCGGCAAGCTGCTGCTGAAGGTCTGACAGATCCCGCGACCGGGCGATGATCTTGCCCCTGCGGTCCACGGCAGCGAAGCACATGCGCAGATGGTCCGGAACCCGGGACCAGTCGAAGTCGGAGGCACTGATTCCCGTACCTCCCAGGCTCCGCAGCGCATCGGCGAGAGCCCGGTCCACCGGACCGTCGTAGGGGGTCATCCGGGCCAGAGCCGCCCGTGCGAACTCCCCGGCCGGCACCACACTCCTGCGCAGAGGTTTCGGGAGTGTACGGATGAGCGCGACGCACAGTTCCTCTCTCATGCCCGCCACCAGCCACCTGGTGTCCGTGTCGTCCAGGCCCGCCAGCAGCGGCAGAGGCACCTTCATGGTGATCCCGTCCGCCGGGTCACCGGGACGGAACACGTAGTCGAGTTCGTACTCGACATCGCCCTGACGCCAGGTGTCGGGGAACTCGCGTGCCTCCGCCGCCTCACGGTCCGAACTGATCAGGGCGTCCTCGTTGAAGTCCAGCAGGTCCGGTGTGCTGTGACGCGCCTTCTTCCACCAGGAGTCGAAGTGCCTCGCGGAGACCACGGACGCCGGGATCCGGGCATCGTAGAAGGCGAAGAGGGCGTCGTCGTCGACGACGATGTCGCGCCGCCTGGCCTTCTCCTCCAGTCGTGTGGCATTCTCCAGGAGCTCCCGGTTGTGGTGGAAGAACCCGTGCCTTGTGTGCCAGTCACCTTCGACAAGCGCCGAGCGGATGAACGTCTCCCGGGCGGCCTCAGGATCGACCCGCGACAGTGGGACCAGCCGGTCAGTCACCACGGGCAGGCCCAGCAGAAGTGCCTTTTCGTGCACCATCGCAGCCCCCCGCTTCGACGACCAGTGGGGTTCCGAATAGGTGTACTTCACCATGTGCGGGGCGACATCCTCGACCCACTCGGGCACCAGGGGCGCAACAGTCCGGGCGAAGACCTGCGACGTCTCCACCAGCTCGGCCGCCATCACCCACTGCGGAGGCTTCTTCGCGAGATACGACGACGGGTGGATGACGAACCGGGTGCTGCGGGTACCCGTGTACTGCCTGCTCGCACCCTCCCTCATACCGGTGTTGGTCAGCAGACCCGACAACAGGGACCTGTGGATGTCATCCTCCGCCAGTGCGGTGGTCCCGCCCCGGTCCAGGTCGAAGGTGAGGTCACGGACATGCCGGATGTTCGGGACCTTCCAGCGCAGGTCCTGGATGACCGTGAGGAATTGGCGGACAAGGTCGATCCACTCCCGGACCCGGACATAGTGGATGAACTCCCGCCTGCACAGCTGCCTGAACTGGTTTCCCGACAGTGTGCGACGGTTCTGCTGGAGATGGTTCCACAGGATCAGCAGGGACATGAAGTCCGAGTCCGCCCTGTAGCGGGCGTGCGCCTGGTCCGCCTGCGCCTGTTTCTCCATGGGACGCTCGCGGACATCCTGGATACTCAGGGCGGCCACGATCACCGCGATCTGCTCGAGCACATTGTTCTCGTGGGCGGCGACGAGGATCCGTGCCAGCCGTGGGTCAGTCGGGATCCTCGCCATGTACCGGCCGATGTCGGTGAGAGGACGGTCAGAGGAACGGTCCGAGCCTCCGGGTGCGAAAGCGCCGAGCTCCTGGAGCAGTTGAACCCCGTCGCGGACCGAGCGCTTGTCCGGGGGCTGAAGGAACGGGAAGTCGGCGATGTCCCCGAGTCCCAGTGACGCCATGGAAAGAATGACACTGGACAGGTGGGTTCGCAGAATCTCAGGGTCAGTGAACTCCGGGCGTGCCTCGAAATCCTCCTCGGAATACAGTCTGATCGCGATGCCGTCCGCGGTACGCCCGCACCGACCGGACCGTTGCCGCGCCGAGGCCTGACTGATCTTCTCGACCGGGAGCCGCTGCACCTTCGTCCGGTGGGAGTAGCGGGAGATGCGCGCATATCCGGTGTCGATGACATACCTGATCCCCGGGACGGTCAGTGAGGTCTCGGCGATATTGGTCGCCAGGATGATCCGGCGACGTGGCCCGGTGGAGAACACACGGTGCTGTTCGGCCGAGGACATCCGGCCGAACAGGGGGAGAATATCGGTGCTGCGGAAACCGGCGTCCCCCAGGGCGTCGGCGGCGTCCCTGATCTCCCTCTCCCCGGAGAAGAAGCAGAGAATGTCACCGGGGCCCTCAGCCGTGAGTTCGCGGACGGCGTCGAGCAGTCCGTCGAGCGGATCAGTCTCGACCTCCCTGCCCCCTTCACCGTCACCGTCGGTACCGACGGTGCGGACCAGCGGACGGTACCGGATCTCCACGGGATACGTTCGCCCGGACACTTCGATGACCGGTGCCGGCCTGCCCCGGTCGTCGGCGAAATGTGTCGCGAAGGACTCCGGGTCGATGGTCGCGGAGGTGACGATCACCTTCAGGTCCGGTCGGCGGGGGAGGATCTCGCGGAGATAGCCCAGCAGGAAGTCGATGTTGAGGCTGCGCTCGTGTGCCTCGTCGATGATGATCGTGTCGTACTCACGGAGGAGTCGGTCGTGCTGGATCTCGGCCAGAAGGATGCCGTCGGTCATGAGTTTGACGGCGGTGGAGTCGGAGACGGTGTCGTCGAACCGGATCTTGTAGCCCACCCGGCCCCCCGGTTCGCCGACCTTCTCACCGAGTTCGTCGGCGATACGGTCGGCGACCGACCGGGCTGCGATGCGGCGCGGCTGGGTGTGACCGATTCTGCCACGGGCGCCACGGCCGAGGGCCAGGCACATCTTGGGCAGCTGGGTGGTCTTGCCCGAACCGGTCTCGCCGGCGACGATGACCACCTGGTGGTCTTTTATGGCCTCCATGATCTCGTCACGGCGGGCGGACACGGGAAGCTGCTCGGGAAAGTGCAGGTTCCGGGCAAGGTTGTGGCGGACCGGCCCCGCAGTACCGGCCCTGCCGCCACCGGAAGGACGCCGTCTCCTCCGCCGCCCGGAACCCTTGCGTGCTGGGGAATCTGACTTTCTGTCCTCGGATACCACCCGGTGATTCTACCACCGGGGTCAGTGGCCGATCGCGCCGTAGTCGTCTTTCCACACCACCACAGTGGACGGCCGTGCCAGTGAGTTTCCGCCGTCGGGCCAGTGTGACGTGGTGGATTCGACCGTCGCCTCCTCATCCTCCCCCGGGTGCTGGACATTGACCAGCACCCGCCGCTCCGTGACGACCGGCCCACAGGTCTCCGCACCTGCCGGTACGGTGAGGAACTGCTTGGTCAGGCCCCGCGCCGGTCCCTCGAGTGCGACCGCGAAGAGGCCGTCATTGGACTCCAGTGCGTTGCCGTCGGTGGACACCCACAGGTTTCCTCCGGGGTCGAAGGCCAGATTGTCCGGGCAGGATATGGGGGAGACGCTGGACTTGTCGAAACCTCCGAAGTAGGTCTCTGCGGCACCGGGGTCACCGCAGACCAGGAGAAGGTTCCAGGAGAATGACTCCCCGGCGTGGTCGTCGTCCATCTCGAGCACGTAGCCGTTCTTGTTCTCCTTGACCGGGGCGTACTCCATGGCAGGTTCGTCGTCCTTACCTGCTGTCAAGCAGGAGGTCCGGGCATGACAGAGGCCGGACACCATGGTGGTGTCCGGCCCGGTGGACCTGTGCAGGTCAGGAGGTCAGCTGGCGTCGGCGATCTGCAGTGCCTGTGCGACACCTGCGACGGTCGCGGCGATCTTGACTGCCTCGAAGACCTGCTCCTTGGTCAGTCCTTCTTCGCGGACGGTGTGCTCGTGTGCCACCGTGCAGTGCTCACATCCGTTAATGGTGGACACTGCCAGAGAGAAGAGCTCGAAGTCGGCCTTCTCGATACCCGGCTTGGAGATGACGTTCATCCGCAGGCCCATCCGGACCTGGGAGTAATCGTCGCCGAGCCAGCCGCGGGCACGGTAGGCGACATTGTTCATCGCCATGATGGACGCGGCGGCCAGTGCGGCGTTGTAGGCCTCGTCGGAGAGGTGGGTCTTCGCCTCCTCCGTGACCTCCGAGATGACCTGGTCGTTGCGGGTGGCTGCAGCGGTGGCGACGAAAGTGCCCCAGAGCTGCTGCTCGCTGAGCTCGGTGGAGCGCACCAGGGTGCCGAGGTTCAGCTTGAGGTCCTTGGCGTACTCCGGGAGGCCGGACTTCAGGTTGTCGACGGACATTACTTCAGAGCCTCCTGGACGACCTCGAGCTTGTCGATGTTCTTGGTGGGGTCGTTGGCCTGCCAGTTGCAGGCGCAGACCTCTTCGGACTGCAGGGCGTCGAGCACGCGGAGGACCTCGTCGACGTTACGGCCCACAGCGTCCGGGGTGACGGAGACGAACTGGATCACGTTGTCCGGGTCGACGATGAAGGTCGCGCGGTCGGCCACACCGGCGGCGTTCTCGACACCGAGTGCGCGGATGAGGTCGTGGCGGACGTCGGCGAACATCGGGAACGGGACCGTCTTCAGGTCCGGGTGGGTGGCGCGCCAGTTGAAGTGGGCGAACTCGTTGTCCGTGGAGCCGCCGAGGATCTGCGTGTCGCGGTCCTGGAAGTCCTCGTCAAGCTTGCCGAAGGCGGCGATCTCGGTGGGGCAGACGAAGGTGAAGTCCTTGGGGTAGAAGAAGATCACCTTCCACTTGCCCTGGTACTTGCCGAGGCTGACGGTCTCGAAGTAGTCGTCGGGGGACTGGGCGTTGGCTTCGTGGAGGTCGCCGCCCTTGAGGGCGGTGAGCTCGAACTCCGGGAACTTTTCACCGACGGTGAGGATGGACACGGTATTTGCCTCCTAAGGCGTAAGACGCTTGATCTTGAACCGCCTCCGATTATGCCACGGGACACCGCCTCATGCAAAGGCAAACCCGATATTTCACATGTTCGTAAATAAGAGGTGGCTATATGTTGGTGCGGATAGGTTGTCAGTTGCGGGGGAGGGTAACTTCATAGGTATGGCCAATAGAGAGTATCGCCCCACGGTCTCCCAGCTGCGCACTTTCGTCACCATCGCGGAGAACGGACACTTCGGGACCGCGGCACAGAAGCTCGGCATCTCCCAACCGTCGCTGTCACAGGCTCTCGCAGCACTCGAACAGGGGCTCGGGGTGCAACTCATTGAACGGTCCACCAGACGGGTGATCGTCACCCCCGTGGGCGTGACTCTCCTGCCCTACGCCCAGGCGACGCTCGACAGCCTGGAGGCGTTCGTCAGTCACGCCAGAGGAGCCCAGGGTGGTCTGGTCGGCCCGATGAACCTCGGCATGATCCCCACAGTCGCTCCCTTCCTGCTTCCCGCCCTGCTGAGACGAATGCCGGAGGTCGCCCCCGAACTCCAGCTCCGCATCGTCGAGGAGAAGACCGACAACCTCGTCGACTCTCTCCGCCACGGTGGCCTGGACGCTGCGGTCGTCGCCAGCCAGATCACCTCGTCGGGCACCGAGAGCATCCACGTCTACGACGAAGAATTTGTCCTCGTGGTGCCTGCGGGACACCCGTTGGCAGGACGCCGCGACCTGACCGTCGACGACCTTGACGGGCTCGACCTGCTCCTGCTCGATGACGGCCACTGTCTCCGGGACCAGATCCTCGACCTGTGCCGGACCGCTGCACTGCGCCGTGACCCCGCCCAGGCGGTGACCAGGGCAGCCAGCCTGTCGACGATCGTCCAGTGTGTCATCGGGGGGCTGGGCAGCACCCTCGTCCCGCTCAGTGCGGTGGCCGCCGAGTGCGACAGACCGGGACTGGAGCTGGCGACCTTCGCCGGTGGCGCGGCTGCTGCCGGCCGGTCAGTCTCACTGTGCTACCGGGCCAGTTCCAGCAGAACCGAAGACTTCAAGGTCATCGCGGACTGCCTCGGGAAGGCGTTCACCGACTCGGTGACGGAGAGTCGACGGATCCTCGAACGCCGACTCAGCCGCGTATGACCTCGAGGCTGCGCAGCCGTACCTCCCCGGCCTCGTCGGTGGCGTCCAGGTCGACTGTCCCCAGGAAGGCCCAGCCGTGGTCGCCGGCGGGATCATCGAGGATCTGCCGGACCGTGAGCGTGCGCGGCTCCGCACCTTCAGTGATGATGACCAGGTCACCGGAGCGTGCGGACTGTCCGGTGCCGAGGTCGTCGTACTCGTCGAACCAGGCGTCCAGCTCGGCGGGCCAGTCCGGCGCGAACTCCAGGTAACTGTCCAGTTCCGCAAGTTCCTCCTCCCGCTCGAGGGCGAACAGTTCCACATGCCGGAACATGTGGTTGCGCACCATCCGTCGCAGCGCCCGCGGATTCGACGACAGCCGGGGAGTCTCGCCCACACCGAAAGCGTGTTCGGCGACCTGTTCGGCGGACACGGGCGCGTCCGGGTCGGACATCGCCGCCCATTCGTCGACCAGTGACGAATCCACCTGGCGGAGCAGTTCACCGAGCCAGACGAGAATGTCCTCCAGCTCCTCCGACCTGTGTTCCGGGGGCACACTGTGGGTCAGGGTTCTCCACGCGTCCGTGAGGTAGCGCAGGACGACGCCTTCGGACCTGGCCAGTGAATAGGTCGCGACGAGGTCGGAGAACGTCATCGCCTTCTCGACCATCTCACGGAGCACGGACTTCGGTGAGATGCGGAAATCCCGGGCCCAGGGGTTTGTCCCGCAGAAGATCTCGTAGGCCTGCTCCAGCTCCTCCCTCAACGGCATGTCCCAGGTGATCTCCTCCACGATCGCGGTGCGCTCGGTGTAGTCCACCCCTTCGGCCTTGAGTGCAGCGATCTCCTCACCACGGCGGGCCCGTTGCTGGGCCTGGAGGATCTGGCCCGGGTCGTCGAGGATAGCCTCGAAGGTGCTGATCACGTCCAGGGTGTAGGTGGGGGACTCCGGGTCGAGCAGCTGGAGAGCTGCGAGGGCGAACGGAGACAACGGCTGGTTGAGGGCGAAGTCTCTCTGCAGGTCACGGGTCAGTCTGGCGTCCTTGCCTGACGGGGTGTCCGCCGGATACTCCTCGACGATGCCGGCCCTCAGCAGACCCCGGTAGAGGTCGACGGTCGTGAGTATCTCACGGTTCTGTTTCGCCCGTGTGTCGTGGTTGCCCCGCAGCAGGTCTCTGAGAGCCGCGTACGTCCACTGCTCGCGCGCGATGACGTTGATCAGCATCGCATTGGTCATGCGGAACTGACTGACCAGCTCTTCGGGCTCGGCGGTGGTCAGGCGGGTGAAAGTCGACTCCGACCAGGTCGCTCTCCCCTCGGGGGCGTGCTTCTTGCGCAGCTTCTTCAGCTTCTTCGGGTCGGTACCGGCCTTCTGGCGGAGACGGTAGTTCTCGATCTCGTGGTCGGGAGCCTCGACGATGACGGTGCCCTCGGTGTCGTAACCTGCACGTCCGGCACGCCCCGCGATCTGGTGGAACTCCCGTGACTTCAGGACCCGGTGGCGCACGCCGTCGTACTTCGCGAGTCCGGTGAGCAGCACCGTACGGATGGGGACGTTGATACCGACGCCGAGGGTGTCGGTGCCGCAGATCACAGTGAGCAGTCCCTGCTGGGCGAGGCGCTCGACCAGTCTCCGGTATTTCGGCAGCATGCCTGCATGGTGGACGCCGATTCCCTTGCGGATCAGGCCGGAGAGCGTCTTACCGAAAGCTGATGAGAACCGGAAGTCGCCGATCGCCGCCGCGATCGCGGCCTTTCGCTCTTTCGAACGGGTCCGGTCGCCCAGAAGGCTGAGACTGGTCAGCGACTGTGCCCGTTCGGCGGCCTCCCGCTGTGAGAAATGGACCAGGTACACGGGGGCTCTACCGTCGGCGAGAAGTTCCTCCACGGTCTCATGGACGGGAGTGTAGACATAGTGGAAGTCCAGGGGGACCGGCCGGGTGGAACTCGAGACAGTGGTACTGGTGCGGCCCGTCCGCTTCTCCAGGTCCTTCTCGAGCCAGGTCGTGTCCCCGAGGGTCGCGCTCATGAGGAGGAACTGTGCTCGGTGCAGCTCCAGCAGCGGCACCTGCCAGGCCCAGCCGCGGTCCGGCTCCGAGTAGTAGTGGAACTCGTCCATGACCACCTGGTCGATGTCGGCGTCCGCACCGTCACGCAGTGCGATGTTCGCCACGATTTCCGCGGTGGCGCAGATGATCGGAGCTCTGCCGTTGACTGTGGCGTCACCGGTCATCATCCCGACCTTGTCGGGCCCGAAGATCTCGCACAGGGAGAAGAATTTCTCGCTGACCAGAGCCTTGATCGGGGCCGTGTAGAAGGTTCTCTTCCCGTGCGCCAGGGCGATGAAGTGGGCCGCCGTGGCGACCAGGGACTTCCCCGACCCGGTGGGGGTGGCGAGAATCACGTTGTCCCCGGCGGCGAGCGCCGTGGCGGCCTCTTCCTGTGCGGGGTAGAGGGTGATGCTCCTGTCCCGGGCCCATCCCAGGAAGGACTCCAACGTCACATCGTCGAGCAGGGACTCCGGAACCTCCGCCAGATCCGGCAGCAGATCGGCGAGAGTGGCGGGAACGGTGGAGTCGGAGTTCACGGGGTTCACGGTCACCACCGTACAGTCAGGACAGGACAGCTTCCTCGGCCGTCCTTCGTGGGAGCGCTCCGGGGGGGGGAGGGAAGGGGAGGACGCCACACTCCGGCCCTTCCCCGATCGCCGACGTCTCTCAGGACCCGGAGCTGTCCCGCGGGCCGTCGCCTGCGTCGTCACCGTCGTCGCCGGAAGGCCTGTCGCCGTTGACGCCGTTGATGTCGGAGCCGTCGGCGTCCCCGTCCCCGGCTCCGTCCTCGTTTCCGTCACCGGCAATACCGGCGAGGAAACGTTCGAACTCCGCGCCAATCTCGTCACCGGATGGGACGTCCTGGCCGGGGGCAAGGAGACTGTTCTCCCGGCGCCGGCGCAGCCGTGCCATCTCGTTGTCGTACTGACGTTCCAGTGCGGCGACCACCGTGGCGATCTCACCGGACTCCTCGACCTGCTCCGCGAGCTGGCCCCGGACCTTCTCCATGTCGGCCTGCAGTGAACGCAACGGCAGCTGGAGACCCGCGACCTGTTCGACGGTGTGCAGCAGTGCCCAGGCGGACTCCGGGTAGTCGGAGGCGGCGATGTAGTGGGGGACATGGGCGGTCAGGCCCACGGCGTCCACACCGGCACGGCCCAGGGACAGTTCGATCCTGAGCGCCGCGGACCCCGGTATGATCATCCGTGCCTCCCACTGCTGGAGTTCGGCGACCAGCGCAGGATCGGAGGCGTGGGCGGAGATGACCAGCGGGCGGGTGTGCGGGACCGTCATGGGTGCCGAGTAGAGGGCGACTGCACGGTTCACACCGAGGTGCGAGCTCAGTTCGGTGACCGCCCTGCTGAACGCGTTCCACCTCAGGTCCGGTTCAGGGCCTTCGAGGAGGAGGAAGGGTTCACCGGCGGAATCTTCGAGCCGGTGCAGGGTCAGCGACAGGTCCTCCGAGGAGGTCAGCCTGCTTCTGTCGATGGTGACACCGGGACGCCGCGAGCGGTAGTCGATCAGCTCGTCGACGTCGAAGGTCGCCACCGGCCTGTGCTCCAGCGCCTGCAGGAGGTGCTGGGAGGCCTGGTAGACGCCCTGCCCTGCGTCGGCGTAGCCCTGGAGGGCGATGATGAGCGGTACTCCGCCGGCAGCCTCGTCCCGGGCGCCGGGTGCGGGGTACTCAAGCTCGTACATGCGGTTGTTCTCGGACATTGTCCGCTGCTCCTTTCGCTCGGTTACCGTCGGCGGTCACCCGGCGGTTGTGCCGGTGATGGCCCGCCAAGCGTACCAACCTCAGTCCTCAGTCCACAGGAACCCGATTGTCCACAGGGCCCTGCGGGAATGCAGCGGCGCCGGAGAAAAGGGGCCTGTCGGTCGGGGATGATCGCCCCATGACCTACACATCTGACAACAGAAACGACGCGGATGCTATTCCACCTCGTCCGCCCGGCGCCGGTGGACGCCCCGCCAGGAACATCGACCTCGGGGGCGACAGCGGGGCACTGCTTGCCGCGGTACCCGGCATGCTCGGATTTCGGCCGGAGAACTCGATGATATTCCTGGGGCTGAGCCGACCACAGGGGGACGCCGGGGACACCCCGGAGCGTTGCGGGAGTTCATCGGAGGTGGGGCCGGTGATCCGGGCGGACCTCACTGAAGAATCGGTCCTGTCGGCGACCGTGGCCCTGGAACGTGCAAACCGGGGGCGGTCGGAGTGCGGGGTCGTCATCGCGGTCGTCGGTGGGGACGCCGGACCGCTCGTCGACGCTGCGGCGGAGAGGTTCAGGGAGGCGGGGATCCGGGTCGTCGCGGGGTTCGTCGCCACCGACCTGTGCGCGGGGGCACTGTGGTGGGAGATACCTCTCGACGGGGCCGGGAACGGGGCAGCCTGCTCGCCTGGACGGGGGACAGGGGGAAGGCTCCCGGATCCGGCTGACAGCCCGACTGTCGGTGACGGCCGGTCCCGGGTTCCGGGACAGCAGGAGTTCAACGAGCAGCTGGATACACGGGAGATTCCGGTGACACTGGTGGACAGACTCCCGGCCAGCTGGGTCGACGAACCCCGCTGGGAGGAGTTCCCGGCGGACACCTCCGGCTACCGTGACATCGCCGGTCTGTGTTCTCTTGTCGATGATCTCGGTGAGCTTCTCGAGCAACACTGCAGCGACCGGACGCCGAAAAGAGGTACGCACCGCGGGGCACAGCGGGGTCAGGGGCGGAAGCAGGCAGCCCCGGGGGCGGAAGCAGGCGGGACCGGGGCCGGGGTGACTGACCGGGAAAACCCGGGGGAGGCCGTGGCGGAACAGATCGGATGTGTCGTGAGCCTGCTGGAGACTGAGGGTGTCGCGACGTTCGTTGCCGCGGCATGTGACCGCGACGACATGTATCCGGTGTTCGCGGTTCTGGCGGCAGGGCCGCGCGGAGCGGCGGTGAGAACTCTCCTCACCGTCACCGCGGGGCTTTCCCGGGGGCTGCTGCGACAGCGTGCGCTGGCTCTGCTCGCCGTCGCAGCGTGGTGCAGTTCGGGTGGAGTGCTGGCACACCGTGCGTCACACAGGGCGGTCGCCGAGATCACGGGCCGTTACCGGTACCGGTGGATGACCGGACGGGGCAAAGATCTGCGGCACGGTCTGAGGCGGGCTGAGCGGACCCTGGCGCTGGCGGGGCCGGTCATGGAGGCGGCGGAGAGGGGCGGTCCGTCCCCTGTGGTGTCCCAGATGCTGGACAGGGGTATCGAACTCGTTGACCGGGCAGCGTCCAGGTGCCCGGGACGCGCGCTGGAGGAGCTGGCGGGTGTGCTCGATCGTGTCCTCGACCGTCAGGAGGTCAACGACGTGCGAAATGAGCTCGATCGCCGAGTGCGGAGGTGAACGCCCATGCGTCTGAGACGATCGTGGTGATATCGGATCTGGTGGGATTCCAGCCCAGTTCCGAGACTGCCCGGGCGGAGGAGGCGATCAGGGTCGCGGGGTCTCCGCCACGTCGCGGGGCAACCTCAGCAGGAATGGGACGGCCTGTCACTTCGCGGCACGTGTCGACGACCTGGCGGACGCTGAAGCCGTCACCGGACCCGAGATTGAAGATCCGGTGCACCCCGGGGATGTTCGAGGAAGCAGCAAGAAGATGTGCATCTGCCAGGTCGCGGATGTGGATGTAGTCACGCACACAGGTGCCGTCAGCGGTGGGCCAGTCGTCGCCGAAAATCAGGATCTTGTCACGGGCACCGAGGGCCACCTGGAGCACCAGGGGAATCAGGTGGGTCTCCACGGCACGGTTCTCACCGACACTGCCGTAGGCCCCGGCAACATTGAAATAGCGCAGACTGGTGGCGCCCAGTCCGTAGGCGTTCGCGTACGAGGTGATGATGTTGTCGATCGTCAGCTTCGAGGCACCGTAGGGGTTCGTCGGAGCGGTGGGGGCATCCTCTGTGATGGGAACAGTCTCCGGCTCTCCGTAGCACGCCGCAGTCGAGGAGAAGACCAGGTTGTCCACCCCCGCCGCCCTCATCAGGTCAAGCAGACGCAACGTAGTGACGACATTGCCCGACCAGTACTTCGCGGGGGAGACCACCGATTCGCCGACGAGGGACTTCGCCGCGAAGTGGAAGACGGCGGCACAGTCGTCAGCAAGCACACCCGGCGCGGCGTCCAGGACGTCGCCCTCGATGAACTCCGCGGCAGGCGGTACAGCCTCACGGTTACCGGTCGACAGATCATCGACCACGGTCACCCGGTACCCTTTCTCCACCAGGACCGTGGCACAGACACTGCCGACATAGCCGGCGCCACCTGTGACAAGAACATGAGCTCCGCTGCTCAACGGCATGTCAGTTCAGGCCTTCCTCGACGATGACCCGGATAGCGTGACCGAGTTCGTCAGGGACCGTCACCGTACCCGCCTCCGAGGTGATGGACAGCCCGTCAGGGGTGTCCTGCACGGTCACGACAGATCCGGGACGGATACCGTACTGGCCGAGACGGGTGATGATCTTGCGCTCGACCTGGACGATCTCGTTGAAGCTCACGATCCGCACC
Organism: Corynebacterium provencense; assembly: GCA_900049755.1. Lineage (GTDB taxonomy): Bacteria > Actinomycetota > Actinomycetes > Mycobacteriales > Mycobacteriaceae > Corynebacterium > Corynebacterium neomassiliense. The sequence continues at coordinate 28,366 of LT160592.1, read as the reverse complement.
GTGGTCGGGGTGCTCAGATCCAGATCAGAGGCGCGGTGAGAGTTCGGGGGATTCTGGACGGAAGCCGCACCGATCTTCTCGAGCCCGGGAACAGGATTTCCGAACGGCGAGGTCTCGTGGTCGGAGAGGACGTTGAGCAGCTTCTTCTCCACCTCGTCGCCCATGACGTGCTCCCACCGGCACGCCTCCTCGTGCACGGACTCCCAGGGAAGTCCGATCACGTCGAGCAGCAGACGTTCTGCCAGGCGGTGCTTACGCATGACCGAAGTCGCATGGGCCCGGCCTTCCTCGGTCAACTTGAGGGAACGGTCGTCGGCGATCCAGAGCAGACCGTCACGCTCCATCCGGGCAACAGTCTGACTGACCGTCGGTCCGGACTGCTCCAGCCGCTCGGCGATGCGCGCACGCAGCGGCGGGATGCCCTCCTCCTCCAGTTCGAAGATGGTCCGGAGGTACATCTCAGTGGTATCGACGAGATCCTTCACTCGACAACGGCCTTTCTCTGATAGTCGTACTGACTAGAACTGGCGATCACCCATAAGGTACACGGTTCAGGGGCGTCACCGGCGTCACCGGTGCCGGGGAGGGACACCGCGGCGCAGAATTCCCCTGGTTTCCGTTGGCGTCCTTCCGTCAACGGAGACGCCACCGACGGGTGCACCGGTCCGGCACCGGCACCGGACAGGACGGAAATGTGGTCGGGACCGGGCTTGCCGGAAGGTCCCTGCGTCAAAACTACACCGTGTCTCCGCAGTCGCTACACCGCGTACTCACGGAGCTTGTCCGCACGCTCGCCCTCCCGCAGTTTCGCCATGACCTCCCGCTCGATCTGGCGCACCCGCTCACGGGAAAGCCCGAAACTCCTGCCGATCTGGTCGAGGGTCCGCGGCATGCCGTCGTCGAGACCGTAGCGCAGCTTGATGACGTCCTGCTCCCTCTCCTCGAGAGTGTCGAGCACCGCGCGGACATCGGAGTGACGCAGGGACGCCACCACCGCAGCCTCAGCGTCGGTAGAGTCCGAGTCCTCGATGAAGTCGCCCAGGGGAGCCTCCTCATCGGAGCCGACGGGCATGTCGAGACTCACCGGGTCACGGGACTGGCGCAGAAGAGTCTCGATCTTCGACTCGTCGATGCCGGACTCCTCGGCCAGTTCCTCGTTCGTGGCCTCTCTGCCGAGATGCTGGTACATCTCACGCTTGATTCGGGAGAGCTTGTTGACCTGCTCGACAAGGTGGACGGGCAGGCGGATGGTGCGCGACTGGTCCGCCATGCCCCGGGTGATCGCCTGACGGATCCACCACGTCGCGTAGGTCGAGAACTTGTACCCCTTGGCGTAGTCGAACTTCTCCATGGCGCGGATCAGGCCCAGGTTGCCCTCCTGGATCAGGTCCAGCAGCGGCATACCGCGGCCCGTGTAACGCTTGGCGAGCGAGACGACGAGGCGGAGGTTCGCCTCCAGCAGGTGCGTACGGGCGGCACGTCCCTCCCGGGCGAGGATCTTCAGGTCGCGCTTGCGTGCACGGGTGAGCTTCTCTCCGCTGTCGAGGAGGTGCTCGGCGTAGAGGCCCGCCTCGATGCGCTTGGACAGTTCGACCTCGTCCTCGGCGGTGAGCAGTGCAGTCTTGCCGATGCCGTTGAGGTAGACGCGGACGAGGTCGGCGGAGGGGTTGTCGTTGTTGCCACGTCGGCGACCCTTGTCCTGGGGTCGGGCGTCCTTCTCCTCCTCATCGGCTTCCTCGCTGTCGGCGTCCCCGTCATCGGTGTCTGCGGCGTCGACGGCGTCCACGACGGTGACGACCTCCACCACCCCGGGGTCCTCGGTGTCCTCGGCGCCCCCGGTGTCCGGGGTGCTCGTGGAAGTCGCACCGTCACCGGCGGGAATGTCGTCGACGCTGCTGTCATCGAGTTCGTCGATCTCGTTGACGGAACCGGGTACCGGGTCATCGGTCCGGTCGGTCTCCAGGATGTCGTTGTCGGCCGTGGTGGCGGCGTTCGGGGTACTGCTGTTACTCATGCGGGTGACCTCCTGGGTTCGTTGTCCGAAGCACTCATTCCTCCAACGGCCTGTCGTCCCGAATTGTTCCCGGGCCCACATTACCGGTGCCGGGTGAGGCGGTCCGACCCGCCGGGACACGTCCCTGCTGCTGCGTGTCCGCCACCCGGTGTGGTCAGGCCTTATCCTGTGACCTGTGGTGCGGGCGGGACTCTCCGGGGCCGCGCCGGCCCGCAGACTGACCCATCCCCTGAACGGGGGTGGGGGTGGGGGAGAGTTCTGCTCAAGCCTCGACAACGACGGTAAAGGGGCCCTCGTTGACGGACTCGACGGACATCTCCGCGCCGAACCGGCCGGTGGCGACCCGGACACCGCGGGCCCGCAGCTCCCGGACACCGCGGGCCCGCAGCTCAGCCACGACGGTGTCGACGGCGACCTCCGCCTCGGCGGCCGGTGCGGCACCGGACCATGAAGGACGCCGTCCCTTCACCGTGGAACCGGCGAGGGTGAACTGGCTGACCACAAGGACCGCGGCGTCATTGTCCGTCACCGACACATTCCTCGGGTCGGACCAGGATCCTCCCCGGGGAGGCAGCAGGCGCAGCTCGGCGATCTTGCGGGCCACGGTCGACCACTTCTCCGGACCGTCACCACGCCCCACCCCGACAAGCGCCAGCAGGGCCCCGCGGAACTCGCCGTCGACCTCGGCGTCGACCTGCCCGACCGTTTCGCCGTCCACGGTCACCCGGGCGCTGGAGACCGTGCTCACCACAGCCCTCACCGTGTGCTCCCTCCGTCTGTGGCGTCACGGTCGTCACGGTCGTCAAGGTCGTCGCTGTCGACCGGCTCGTCGAGCAGGTCAGCGGGCAGGAGGATGCCGTGTCTGACCAGGTCGACCGCGAGCGGGCACAGAGCGGAGGTGAACTCGTCCTCGTCCAACCCGTTGACCGCACAGTACAGTCCCGCCGTGTCGCCGAGACTCAGGCCGCGGGGATTGAGGCCGGCCACCACCGCGGACAGGGGCGCGTCGATCTCGTGGCTGAACCGTGGCCCGTCCGTACGGGTCAGGCGCAGTGCGACAGTGCGGAATCCCATGCCGGACGGGTCCGGGAGTTCCACTGTCTCCCTGGCGACGGTCGGACGTACCGCGTACCTGGCGGCGAGAACATCCCCGGCGTCCCTGTCGGACAGCCACGCCGACCGCCGGAACCATTCGGTGACCTCCCCGCCGAAGTAGCCGGGATCGGGGGTGGTGATCTCTTCGAATGTCACCTCGGTCGGTCCGTCGATTCTCTGCAGGTGCAGGTAGCCCATCCCGATTCGGGTGATCCCCCGGAGGTCGAACATATCCAGCCAGTCCAGGGTCCTCTGCCGGCCGGCCGGGGTACGAAGGTCCACGGACTCGTCGGTCAACCAGGTCCGGACGTAGGTCTCCGGATCGACCTCGTCGCGCTGGATGACCCAGGCGCGTATACCCTCGTCCGGAAGCCAGGACGCCACCCGTGACGCCGGCGACCGGTCGAACCCGGTGGCCCAGGCCCCGAGGAGGTGTGCGGTACCACCGGGGCAGAGGTGCTCGGCGGCTCCCGAGGTGACCAGTCGGCTGGCGCCGTCGAGTTCCATCCCGGAGTCCCGGTAGATGTGTCCGACTGTCCCGTCACCGATGACGAACGGAGGGTTGGAGACGATACGGTCGAACTTCTCGTCCCTGACGGGGTCGAACCAGCTTCCGGCACGCCAGTCGACAGGACTCCTTGCCCCGGTATGTGACCCGGAACGACTTTCAGGCCGTCCCGCGTCACGTCTCAGGACACTGCGTTCGGAGGCGCGCGCGAAGTCCAGTGCCCGTTCGTGGATGTCGGTGGCCACGACGGTGTCGGCCGGCAGGGTCAGTGCCAGCACCCCCGACCCGGTACCGAGGTCGAGAAGTTTCCCGGCACGGTCCGGCGGTACCTGGTTGAGCAGCGTCAGAGGGGCCCTGCCCACTCCTGGTACATGCTCGGGGCCGGGAATTCTGACGTCCAGGGAGGCGTCCGGGTCGGAGGCGATGAGGACGCCCTGATCCGGGGCGAACTCACTGTCGACCGGTCGGATGTCCACGGTGGGGACCAGGAGGGGGTCCGGGTGGCCTGCAGGGTCCGGGTCGGGCGCGGTGACCGGCTCCGCGGCGGACAGGACGAGAACCCGGGCGGTGCAGAGCCGGTCGACGAGTTCTGCCCCCAGCACGGAGACGAGCCGGCTGCGGGTCACCGGCCGGCGGAGGAAGAACGCCTCGGTCAGCAGCGTCGCGCGTGACGGAACCTGGTCAGGGGTGGCCTGCGGGCCGCTGCCCGTCATCTGTCGGAGGCGGCGAAGCGCCGCGGCCGGGTTGCCCCGCAGGGTCTCACGCCACCCCACGGCGCCGAGGACCGAAAGGATGCTGTCTTTCCTGTAACCCAGAGCGGTCAGAGCTGTGACGAGGTCACCGAGAGCGGGATCACCCGGGTCGGCGCACCAGGTTCGGGGATCGGTCATGCGTGGCGGTCCTCCAGGTGGTCGGTCGTTGTCCCCTCCGGGGCGGCGGATGCCGGTCCGGGGCCGGGGACTGTTTCGGGTGCTGTCTCGGGCACCGGTTCGGGTCCGTCTTTCCGGGGCGGGTCGTCGACGATGTCGATCACCGCGTGACCCCCGGTGTCACCGGAACCGGTGTGACCGTCGGTGAGGCTCCGTCGGCCGGCCGTCCCGTTGTCGGTGAGTGCCTGCATCTGACGCGCCCGCTGCTCCCTGACGAGACCGGGCTTGTAGATCTTCGGCGTGCCTCTGGGCTCGGTGTCCCCCGGGTCATTGGCCAGCAGTACCGCGATCCACGGCAGTGGAAGCGAGATCACCGCCACGAACGCGGCCAGCACGGGGTTGTGGAGCCATCCGTAGATCGCCACGGCGGCGATGAACAGGGGGATACGCGCCAGCTGCAGGCCGGCGTACAGGTGCCGCCTGTGCCGCCAGTCTGCGAGTCTGGAACGTCTGGCGGAGGTGATCACCACCGTGTCTCCGGAGGTGTGACGCCGTCGCCGTCGCGCCCCTCCGCGCCCGGGACGGTGTCGGGCTTCCTGGTCCTCCTGTGGCATGGCGTCCACCGTAGTCCCCGGTGGGGCGGCCGGGTGGAAATGGGGCGGGGTGAGGGGCATTATTGACTCCGTGACTACTCCCGGAACATCAACGATTGAACGCCCCGACGTCCGGACGGACGAGAAGACCTCCGACGACACACCGAAGTTCTTCCACTACGTCAAGAAGGACCAGATCGTGGATTCCGCGGTGAACGGCCGGATGGTCGTCGCACTGTGCGGGGAGACTTTTCCGGTGACCAAGCAGGCCAAGCCAGGGTCTCCGGTGTGCCCGGACTGTGAGCGTATCTACCAGGGGCTCCGTAAGAAGTGACCTCAGTCTCGTCAGGGGCCCCGACGGTCCTTCCCGGGGGTCTGCGCGCCTGGCAGCGGGAGGCCCTGCAGAAGTACCTGGACACCGCGCCCCGGGACTTCCTCGCTGTGGCAACCCCCGGTGCGGGCAAGACGACCTTCGCCCTGACGTTGGCGCGGATCCTTCTGGACCGTCACGACGTCGAACGGGTCGTGATCGTCGTGCCCACCGAACACCTGAAGTCGCAGTGGGCCGCCTCGGCGGCCAGGCTCGGCATCGCGGTAGACCCCGACTTCACGAACTCGTCGCCGGTCAACCCGGCCTACGACGGTGTCGCGGTCACCTATGCCCAGGTGGGCATGAAGCCGACGAAGCACTACCAGGTCGCCACTGCACGAAAGACCCTGGTCATCCTCGACGAGATCCACCACGCCGGGGACGCGAAAAGCTGGGGTGAGGGAGTCCGTTTCGCCTATGACCAGGCAGCACGTCGTCTCGCCCTGACCGGTACCCCTTTCCGGTCCGACGACTCGCCCATCCCGTTCATCCTCTACCGGGAGATCGACGGCGCCCTCGTCTCCCAGGCCGACTACACCTACGGCTACTCCGAGGCACTTCGTGACGGTGTGGTCCGTCCGGTGGTCTTCCTCGCCTACTCGGGGAACACCAGGTGGCGTGACTCCGCAGGTGAGGAGTACGAGGCGCGGCTGGGGGAGCCGCTGAACGCCGAGCAGACGGCGAGGGCGTGGAAGACAGCGCTGGACCCGAGGGGGGAGTGGATCCCTGCTGTCCTTGCGGGGGCGCACACCCGGCTGCTCCAGCTGCGCCGGTCCATCCCGGACGCCGGTGGTCTGGTCATCGCCTCGGACACGACCACCGCGAGGGCGTACGCCTCGATCCTGGAGCGTGTCAGCGGTTCCCCGGTGACCGTCGTACTCTCGGACGAGGCCGGGGCAGGGGACCGCATCCGGCAGTTCTCGGACAGTACGGACCTGTGGATGGTGGCCGTGCGCATGGTGTCCGAGGGGGTGGACGTTCCCCGGCTGGCGGTCGGTGTGTACGCGACCTCGGCGTCCACGCCCCTGTTCTTCGCCCAGGCGGTGGGCCGCTTCGTGCGTTCGCGGCGCAGGGGTGAGTCCGCCAGCGTGTTCCTCCCCAGTGTCCCGGTCCTGCTGGATCTGGCGTCGAACATGGAGCGGCAGCGCAACCATGTGCTCGGTCAGCCCGACCGGCCGAATGAGGGCTGGGACGATGAACTGCTCGTCCAGGCCAACCGCGAGGAGAATGAACCTGACGAACAGAAGAGCTACGAGTCCATCGGGGCGGAGGCGGAGCTCGACAGCCTCATCTTCGAAGGGTCGAGCTACGGTACCGCCACGCTGGCAGGATCGGCGGAGGAGCAGGACTACCTGGGGCTTCCGGGGTTGCTCGACGCCGACCAGATGAAGACTCTCCTGCGGGCGCGCCAGTCCGAACAGCTCGACGCCAGGGCCCGGGAGGACGCCGCGCGCAGGGAACGCGAGGCCCGGCAGGGCGGGGGAGAGGCTTCGGGGGCGGACGCCCACCGGGGCAGAGTCGAAGGCAGAGTCGCCAGCGAGGAGCTGCCTGCACTACGCAAGAAACTCAACTCCCTTGTCGCCGCGAAGTCGGCGCGGACAGGTCGTCCCCACGGTGCGATCCACAATGACGTCCGCCGGAACTGCGGCGGCCCCCCGACGGCTCTGTGCACGGCCCAGCAGCTGCGCGACCGCATCGCCTACCTGCGCGACTGGTGACCTTCACCGGTCCGCTAGTCTGGGGGCATGCCCGCGTCTGACAGTGCCGGCCGCCGCCGGAGGAACAGTCCCGTCGAACCGGTCCGCCCCCCGCAGCGGCCCCTCCGGCAGCCCCCGCAGCGGCAGAGCCGTCTGGGGCTGGTGGCGCTGGTTCTCGCGGTGATGTCACTGCCTGCGGCATTGATGCCGGTACTGGGTGTGGTGATCGCCGTTGTGGTGCTGCTCGTCGGCCTGGTGGCCCTGGTCAGGGCGGTGCGCGTGGAGGACATCAGCTGGACCTATCCGGCGATTGCGGTGGTCGTCGCGGTGCTCGCGCTCGGAGCCTCCACCATGGTGACGAATGCCGCCCAGGACCGTATCCGCGACTGCGGGGCGACGACGGCGGAGCAGGCGGAGAACTGCCTTCGCGACAACAGCTGAAGGTCAGGCTGACCGCCGGGGGCGGGCACGGTGACCGTCAGTCGAGGTAGTCGCGCAGTACCTGGGACCGGGAGGGGTGACGCAGCTTGGACATGGTCTTCGACTCGATCTGGCGGATACGCTCCCGTGTCACGCCGTAGACCTGACCGATCTCGTCGAGGGTCCGCGGCATGCCGTCGGTCAGCCCGAAGCGGAGTTTCACGACCCCGGCCTCCCTGTCGGACAGGGTGTGAAGGACATCCTGCAGCTGGTCCTGGAGCAGGGTGAAACTCACGGCGTCGACCGCCACGACGGCCTCCGAGTCTTCGATGAAGTCGCCGAGCTGGCTGTCGCCCTCGTCACCGATGGTCTGGTCGAGTGAGATCGGCTCGCGGGCGTACTGCTGGATCTCCAGCACCTTGTCCTCGGTGATGTCCATCTCCTTGGCAAGTTCCTCGGGAGTGGGCTCGCGTCCGAGGTCCTGGAGAAGCTCACGCTGGATCCTGCCGAGCTTGTTGATGACCTCCACCATGTGGACCGGAATCCTGATCGTGCGGGCCTGGTCCGCCATTGCGCGGGTGATGGCCTGACGGATCCACCAGGTCGCGTAGGTGGAGAACTTGTAGCCCTTGGTGTAGTCGAACTTCTCCACCGCGCGGATCAGCCCGAGGTTGCCTTCCTGAATCAGGTCCAGGAACGCCATGCCGCGTCCGGTGTAGCGCTTGGCGAGCGAGACGACGAGGCGGAGGTTCGCCTCGAGCAGGTGGTTCTTCGCCTTCCTGCCGTCACGGTCGATCTCCCGCAGGTCCCGTCGCTGCATCGGGGAGATCTTCTCACCGCTCTCCTTGAGCTGCTCCATCTTGTAGGAGGCGTAGAGACCCGCTTCGATACGTTTGGCCAGTGACACCTCCTGCTCGGCGTTGAGCAGTGCGACCTTGCCGATCTGCTTCAGGTAGGCGCGGACCGAGTCCGCCGATGCGGTGAGCTCGGCGTCCTTGCGGGCCTGTCGCAGGGCGGCGGACTCGTCCTCGTCCCAGACGAAGCTGCCGTCGGCGGCGGCCTTGGCGTCCGGATCGTCGTCGGTGTCGTCGTCCCCGGCGACAGTGGTGTCCCCGTCAACGTCCCCGTCGACGTCCTCGTCAACGTCGATGTCGTCGACCGTGAGATCGTCATCCTCGATGTCGTCGGCGAGATCCTCGTCGTCGATGTCGGTGATGTCCTCGATGTCGTCGAAGTCGCTGTCAGGGGAGTCGGTGGCGTTGATCTTCTCCTCGGTGATGTCCCCGGGTGCCCCGGCATTCTCCGCCGCCGCCGCAGACTTCCCTGCGGTGGATTTTGCGGCCGCTGTCTTCTTCGCGGCGGTCTTCCTGGCCGTGGTCTTCTTCGCCGCTGTCTTCTTGGCGGCGGTCTTCCTGGCCGTGGTCTTCTTCGCGGCAGTTTTCTTGGCCGCTGTCTTCCTGGTGGTGGTCTTCTTCGGGGTGGTTCCCGCGGCTGCGGAAGTTCCGGCAGCTTCCCCGGTGGAGTCCGTGGACTCCGTGGCTGAATGAGCGGCCGCAGGTGCCGGGTGTACGGCTGCCGGCGCGGCTGCCCTGCGAGTCCCGGTCCGGGCGGCCTTTCTCGCCGCCGTCTTCTTCGCGACCTTGCGTACCGGGGCACGGTCCGGTGAGGAACCGCTGTCGGAGCCGGGGGTGGGGGAGGTGTTGACCGCCACGGAAGACCTTTCTTACGGGGACGGGGACAGGAAACTGACGAGGTTACAGGGGGTTGCGTGCACGGCCGGGACCACAGGGGGAACCCGCGGCCCTGCTGAAACCGCGATCGACCCCCTATTATAACCCAGTGTCGCTGAGGTAACGGCAGGTGTCAGGGGCGGATGCCGTCACGCACCGCCCCGGCCGCGCCGACGATGCCGGCCCGGTTGCGGAGTGCGGCGGGAATCACCTCGACGTCGACCGTCAGGTGGGGACCCCATTTCTCGAACTTCCGGGAAACTCCGCCACCGACGAGGATACGCTGCGGGTTCAGGATGCGCCGGTACTCCTCCAGCACACGGTCGACCCGTCCGGCCCACCGGCGGTAACTCAGGTCCTCCCTGTCCTTGACCGCTGAGGACGCCCAGTGTTCGGCGTCCACCGGGTCTGAACCGGTACCGGCGAAGGTGAGGTGCCCGAGCTCGGTGTTCGGGTACAGGGTTCCGTTGACCAGCAGTGCAGAACCGATGCCCGTACCGAAGGTCAGCAGCAGGACAGCGCCCTCACCTGCGCGCGGGTCACCGTAGGTGGCCTCGGCGAGGCCCGCGGCGTCCGCGTCGTTGAGAACCGCCACCTCCCGGGGGACGCCGCCGACGGCGAGACGGCCGGAGAACAGCGCCGCACAGTCCGTACCGATCCAGGAGGGGTCGATGTTCGCCGCTGTCCGCGCAATCTGGTCCTGCACCACCGAGGGCACGGTGATACCGACCGGTCCGGTCCACCCGGCCCGGTCGAGCAGGTCGGCGACGATGTCCGCGACGGCGTCGGGGGTGGCGGGCTGCGGGGTGGGGATCTTGATCCGTTCGCCGATGAACTCTCCGGTGTCGAGGTCGACGCGGGCCCCTTTGATACCGCTTCCGCCGATGTCGACGCCGAAACCAGTGTTCCCAGATGTCATGGTCCGAGATGCTACCGGACAACACCCTGGCGCGTCCGGCCCCGTCGGTCCGTGCGGGCAGGTGTCGCACCGTGAGGGGCAGTGGGGCACGATGGTGGCGTGCAGATCACCGAGGAGTTCCCCGACCATGTCCTGCTGACCCCGGCGACCACGGCGACGCCTCAGCCCGGTTACCGGGACGCCGCGGGTGGACGGACCCCGGAGCAGCTCGCGCGGACGGCGGTGTCGGCGGCGGCTTCCGCCGCCCGGCACGTCAGATCGACGAGGGGAGCGGTGGCAGGGGAAGACGGTCGGGTTCCCGTGGCGTCCACCAAGAGTTCGCAGGTCGACCCGGTCACCGCGGTCGACCGTTCCAGTGAGGCGCTGATCCGCGGGCTGCTGGAGCAGTCAGCCCCGGGTGACGCCGTGCTCGGGGAAGAGGGCGGGGAACGTGCCGGTGGGGGCGGGGTCACCTGGGTCGTCGATCCGGTCGACGGGACGGTGAACTTCATCTACGGCCTCCCGGCGGTGGCGGTCAGTGTCGCGGCCGTGGTCGACGGTGAACCGGTTGCCGCTGCTGTCGCCGATGTCTTCCGGGCGAGGGTGTATTCGGCGTGGACGGGTGGACCTGCCGTGGTGGCCGGAGAGCGGTCGGCCACGGCGTCCTCACTCCCGGGTCCGGACCTCGGACTCGCCGACATGTCGCGGGCACTGGTGGCCACAGGTTTCTCCTACCGGGCGGAGCGACGGACCAGGCAGGCGGAACTGCTGGGCCGGCTTCTTCCCGGAATCCGGGACATCCGCCGGGCAGGGTCGGCGGCGCTGGACCTGTGCGCGGTGGCGTCGGGAGGAGTGGACGCCTACTACGAGCACGGGCTGGGCCCCTGGGACCACGCCGCCGGGGCCCTCATTGCGGCGAGATCCGGTGCATGGGTGTGTATGCCTCGCCTGACCGCCGGTTACGCCGAAGGTGTGGGGGTACTTGCGGCGTCCCCCGGGGTTTTCAGCGAACTTGCAGGTCATGTACTTGATACGGCGATGCCGTACACAGGATGAGGGGGCATTGTGCGGGGGTGAGGCAACGGTGAGGTGACAACCGGACCGAGCTGTTTTAGTATGCGCGGGACAACCCCGCCGGTCGCGTGCTGAACAGCCCGTATTCGCCGGTGGGTGCACACGACACCACTACAGGATCCATGCCCGTTTCCGGGACTCAGGAGGCAGTACCATGGCGACCGACTACGACACCCCGCGGATCCGTCCGGAGGATGAGATCGAGACCGATTCCCTCGAAGGTCTCAAGGCGGCGGAGAAGGCGGAACCGATAATCGACGACACCGACGACGGGGAGGTCGTGGAGCCGCTGGACATCCCTATGGCGGACCTCTCCGGTGAGGAACTCAGCGGTGAGGTGATCCCGCGGCAGAACGACGAGTTCACCTGTTCGGTGTGCTTCCTCGTCCAGCACCGTAACCGGATCGCCGAGGACGACGGCGAGGGCGGCTACGTCTGCGTCGACTGCGCCTGAGCGCCGGTGGCGGCAGGACCTGAACACTGTGACCTGACCTGAGGTCTCCGGTGGAGAAGATGAGGGGGCAGGGGGTGTTCCGCTGTCCCACCGGAACTCCGGACCAGCTTCCTACCGCCTGCCTAGCGGGTCCACTCCACGTGGACGCCCCGGCGGATCACTCGACCGGGGCGCCGAACGCCCCGAGGAGTTCCTCGGGCTCTGAGGTGGACACCAGCCAGTACGGGGTGGGGTCGTCAGGGTCGTCGAGAATCAGCATCGCCATCGCCGGAATCCATGTCCGGTGGACCACATAGGCTGCGGGGTCGAGCTGTCTGCCCATGGCCGCCTGTCTGGCCGTCGGGGGTACGGCGACAGTGCGTGAGACCGCCGACCGGGGCAGTGACGCCTCCCCGACATGAAGCCAGACTTCACCGGTGTCGTCGCGTTCGACGGTGATGCGGTTGCGGGAGAGGTGGATGAGACTCCACACCACCGCGGCCAGGGCGATGACGCCGATGATGACGCCCCAGTACCATTCCCGCTTCATCTGCCCCTGCCATCCCAGCAGTGCGGCTACGCCGATGCCGATCAGCCACCAGGACAGGGGAACAGGCTGCCGTTCGGAATAGAGGACCGCGGGAGCGGTGGCCCTGTTGCCGGAGGGCTCCTGTGCAGGTTCCGGGGCCACGTCATCTCCTGTCGGTTCGGCGTCGTTCACAACCACACAGTGTAGCCCGACGGTGACCTCCGACCACAGCCAGCCTGTCCGGCCCGGGAGGGGCTGGCGGTAGACTGCCGGATATGACAGAGACCCCCGACGCCCCGTTGCGCGTCCTCCGCCTCGACCGGGAGCTTCCTCTCCCGCGACGTGCCCACCCCACTGACGCCGGAATTGACCTCTACAGTGCACAGACCCTGGTGCTGGAACCGGGTCGTCGGGCACTGGTGGGCACCGGACTGGCGGTCGCGCTGCCGGTGGGCACCGTCGGACTGGTGCACCCGCGCAGCGGGCTGGCGTGGAAGCACGGACTGTCGATCGTCAACGCCCCCGGCACCGTGGACGCGGACTACCGTGGGGAGATAAAGGTCTGTCTGGTCAACACGGATCCGGAGACGCCCGTGACCGTCACCCGTGGTGACCGCATCGCCCAGCTCCTGGTCCAGCAGGTCAGCCTCTGTGAGGTGGAGGAGGTCTCCGACCCCGCCGACCTCGGTGAGACCGTCCGCGGTGCCGGTGGCTACGGCTCCACAGGCTCCTGACCGGCACGGGCGGGAGGGACAGGATGGACGGGAAGGATGCGGCCCCGGCGGGACACCGTCGGGCAGAGTTTTCTTCCGCACGGTCCCGCCGACGGCCCCGTACCGACCGCACACCACAGACAGCCACCACCATCCCGACGAACAGGAGTTGACCGACCACCATGTGGCCTTTCGGAAAGAAGAAGGACGCGGCGAAGAACGCCACGTCGGCAGACCGTCCCGGAGACATGACCGTATCCCCTGACAGTTCCGCGAACGCGGACGCCACCGCTGCGTCCGCCTCCCCGACGACGGGGGAGGACACCGGCGGGAACGGTGCAGTGTCCACGGTGACCGGTACGGACGGTGGCGTCTACGATCCCGTGGGTGGCAGCTTCGGGCCCTTCGACGGAGATTCCGTCGACTACCGGGAGTTCGACTTCTCCGACTTCGCGAAGGGTGGACTGGACCTCGGTTCCATGCTCGTCCCGGTACCGCACACCGCGGAGGTGCAGGTGGAGATGGGGGCGGACGGTCCGCGTCAGATCCACATCCTCACCCCCCACGGCCGCATCACCCCGGCCGCATTCGCGGCGCCCCGCAGCGGCGGTCAGTGGGAGGCGGACATCGACGAGTTCGCCGAGGGCATGACCCGGGACGGTCTGGTGGTCACCCGGCGTCGCAATGACTGGGGTGAGGAGCTTGTCGGTACTGTCGGGGAGGGTGTGGTCCGGGTCATCGGCGTGGACGGCCCCCGGTGGATGCTGAGGATGACTCTGGCGGGTCCCGCGGCGTCCTCGGATGAACTGGCGGAACTGTCCTACGAGGTGATTTCACGCACATTCGTCAACCGGGGCAGTGAACCGGTCCCGGCGGGTAGTGCACTGCCGGTCCGTATCCCGACGGCGATGGCCGAGGAACTCCGCCGGGCGGTGCAGAACCGTGCAGCCCAGCCGGGGCAGCCGACCCAGACTCCCCGGCAGACAGGTCCAGGGAACGGACAGGACGGTGCGGCACAGCCCGGCACACCTGCCCGCCGCCGCTCCGGCGGAACCGTCGGGCAGCAGATGGGGGAGTCCGAGTGACACAGCGGGAAACTCCGAGCATCCTCGACCAGCTCGGTGGGCTCTCCGGCATGATCTCGACCGTGATTCCGGTCCTGGTCCTCGTGCCGGTCAACTCACGCTGGGGGCTCGGACCCGCACTCATCGCCGCCGTCGCCACCGCCGCGGTCATCTTCGTGTGGCGTCTCGCACGGCGGGAGACACTGATGCCGGCGGTGTCCGGTCTGCTGGGAGTGGGCCTGTGCGCGGTGATCGCGTGGCTCACCGGCGACGCGAAAGGCTACTTCGCCTACGGAATCTGGTACTCACTGGTCGCCGGAGTGGTGTTCACACTCTCCACCCTGGTGCGCTGGCCCCTGGTGGGGGTCATCTGGCACGGGATCAACGGCCAACCCCAGCGGTGGCGGAGTAGCCGGACCGGCATCCGGGCCTACACGGTGGCCACCCTGGCCTGGGCGCTCGTCTTCTTCGCCAGATTCATCGTCCAGCAGTGGCTGTACAACCAGGACGACTCGGTCGGCGCGCTCGGCGTCACACGGATCGTCATGGGCCTTCCGCTGACAGCGGTGGTGGTGCTCGTCACCGTGTGGGCGGTACGTACCGCCGGGCGGGCCGAGCGTGCCGGAGACGTGTGTCCTATACCCTGCTAGATGTGGACAAGAGACAGGGAGGTGACCG
>LT160592.1:0-12890 GCA_900049755.1 Corynebacterium provencense | reverse complement strand
ATAGACCGAGCCCTCCCACGGGGCGCCCTCCCTGTCCCACGGGCACGTGCTGACAAAGGCTTGGGGCCCGCGGGACGAGGGTGACAGGTGGGTGTTTGTCTCTTACACAAATCTAGTTGTAAATAAGAACAGTCACCCACACTGTCAACGCAGTGACCTGGACCGTACCCGTCGAAGCGTTCTGGCAGGCACACCTGCAGGCACCGGCCTTCTACAGTGAGTGGATCACCGCCACTCTGTCGGCGGCTGCACCCGACGTACCGGAACAGGCGACCGCCTGGGACCTCTACGGTGGTGCCGGAGTGTTCGCTGCAGCCCTCACCGAAGCCCTGCCCGGTGCTCAGGTCGCGTGCGTCGACGTCGCGTCCTCGGCGACGACCGCGGGGCGTGACGCCCTGGAGGGCCGCCCGGTCTCCTTCATCGCCGGTGATGTCGCGGCGTCCTTCGGAAAGCTTGACACCCTGACCGGCACAGAACCCCGGAACCCCTTCGCCGTGGTGCTGGACCCGCCCCGGACCGGTGCGGGCAGGAAGATCCTCACCGAGGTCACCACCCGGGCCCCCGAACATATTCTCCACATCGGCTGCGATCCGGCGACCGCGGCCAGGGATGCCGCCGATCTCTGTGCGGCCGGTTACCGGCCTGAGTCGGTGGTCGTCGCCGACGCCTTCGGTCTGACCCACCACGTCGAGGTGCTCGTCCACTACGTGCGGGACGTGGCACCGGGAGACAGGTGACCGGCATGTCGATTCTCCGGACCGTGCGGTCACCGGCCGACCTGCGGGCCCTGGATCTCCCGGAGGTGCGGCAGCTCGCCGAGGAGATCCGGGAGTTCCTCATCCGTGAGGTGTCGGCGACGGGGGGGCACCTGGGGCCGAATCTCGGCGTCGTGGAACTGACCCTGGCGGTGCACCGGGTCTTCAACTCGCCGTCCGACCCGGTGATCTTCGACACCGGCCACCAGTCGTACGTGCACAAGATCGTGACGGGACGCCGCGACCTCTTCGACACCCTGCGCCAGCGTGACGGACTGTCCGGCTACCCGGCGCGGGCGGAGAGTCCGCACGACTGGACAGAGTCCTCACACGCGTCGGCGTCCCTGTCCTACGCGGACGGACTGTCGAAGGCATTCGGGCTGACGGACCAGGAGGACAGGACGGTGGTGGCGGTCATCGGTGACGGTGGCCTGACCGGAGGCATGGCATGGGAGGCGCTCAACAACATTTCCGCGGCCCACCGACCGGTCGTGGTCGTGGTCAACGACAACGGGGTCTCGTACTCCCCGACGGTTGGTGGACTGGCCCGTAACCTTGCAGCCCGCCGCGACGGAGTCGTCTCCGGTGCCCCGGGCGCCTCCGGCGCACCCGGCGCACCGGAGGGACTCGAGGACAGGGCACTGCGTCTGATCCGGGGGATCACCCGCGGCAGGAGACCCGGCGGGACTGACGGCGGCGACACAGGTGGTGCAAGGGACGCGAGGGAACTGGCAGGGGACCTGGGACTGACCTACATCGGCCCGGTCGACGGTCATGACCAGCAATCAATCGAGGACGCCCTGAGGCAGGCCCGGGACTTCCGGGGACCGGTGATCGTCCACACCATGACGGAGAAAGGTCACGGCTACGCCCCCGCAGTCAACGACACGGTCGACCACCTCCACTCCACCGGGGTGATCGACCCCGACACCGGCCGCCATGCCCCGGCGCCCCGGGGCTGGACCGACGTCTTCGCCGATGAACTGGTCAGACTCGGTGAGTCCGACGAGGACATTGTCGCGGTCACGGCCGCGATGGCAGGTCCTACCGGCCTGTCCCGCTTCGCAGCGGAGTTCCCCGCCCGTACCTTCGACGTGGGAATCGCGGAACAGCATGCCGTGACCTCGGCCGCGGGACTTGCGCTCGGTGGTCTGCGCCCGGTCGTCGCCGTCTACTCGACCTTCCTCAACAGGGCTTTCGACCAGCTGCTCATGGATGTCGCTCTGCTGCACCTGCCGGTGACGGTAGTGCTTGACCGGGCCGGGGTGACCGGTCCCGACGGGCCCAGCCACAACGGGGTGTGGGACCTGTCAGTCACCGGTGTCATCCCCGGGATACGGGTGGCCGCGCCGAGGGACGCCGGGACACTGGTCCGGGTCCTCGACCGAACCCTGGGGCGGACACAGTCTCCGACCGGAGCTGTCGATGCTGCCGATGGTGCAGCCGGTACCGGCGGTGAAGGGCCGGGCCCCACCGTGATCCGTTTCCCCAGGGGCCCGGTCCCGGCCGATGTCCCTGTCGTCCGCACCACGACCGACTACGACGTCCTCGTCGAGACCCGGCCCGACGTCGCCGGTGCAGGATGCCTGAACGTGGTGGTGGTCAGCTACGGGGCGTTGACCGCGCAGGCGGCGTCGGCGGCAGAGGCTCTCGCCGGCGCCGGGCACCGCGCCACCGTCGTCGACCCGGTGTGGGTCACCCCGGTACCGGCGGGACTGCTGCGCCTGGTCTCGCGGGCGGATCTTGTCGTCACCCTGGAGGACAATGTCGTGCACGGGGGTGCAGGCCAGCGGCTGCACCGGGCGATGGTGGACGCCGAAATCGACACCCCGGTGCGCTATCTCGCTCTTCCGGAGGTGTTCCCGGCCCAGGGCAGCCGGGCCGAGGTTCTCGCTGACATGCACCTGGACGAAGTCTCGGTGGCACGCCGGGTCACCGGGTGGGCCTCACGGGTTCACCGGCCGGGCAGATCGGATGTCACCGGCTGAGTCCGGGGTCAGTCACCGGCCGTCTCAGTGTCGACCATCACCGTGTCGGCCGTCTCAGTGTCGACCATCACCGTGTCGACAACGGGGACGAACACAGGGACGAGCAGGTCGATCTGCCACGGTCTGGCGTCCTCCCCGACGAGCAGTCCCCCCACCAGTTCCTCCGCCCACCCGACCGGATCGTCCTGCGGCCCGGCGGGCCCCGGAGACAGGGACGTGGAGACCTTCCACGCCAGCGACCGGACCGACCGGCTGACCAGCAGTTCGGACGGGTCCAGGTCGAGATGCCCGGACAGGGTGTCCACCGCGTCGCGGAACCCGGACAGCAGTCGGGCGGCGACAGGATGGTCACGTGACCAGGTTCGGTGGTCGGGGACCCCACGGACCTGCTCGGGGCGGGGAGGCAGCTCGCCGGGATCGGCCGAAAGTGCGTCACGGACGCCGTGGAGGAGCATGGACCGCAGGTCAGGGGACATCCTGGGCATGGGTCGCGGAGGCCTGCGCCCGTGACCTCCGCGGGCACTCCGCGGGGGCCTGACACGGCCGCCCCCGGTGCCGCGGGAGAGTAGCACATCTTCGGCGTCCTGCGGGGAACGTGCCAGCTCGACGATGAGGGAGGAGGCCAGGACCTTCTCCGGGGGCGTGTCAAGGTCCCGGGCGACCCTGTTACGGATCTCGGTGAGTCTCCGGGCCAGCTCACGACCCCGGGGATCGCGTACTGCTCCGATACCGCGCAACCGGGTCCAGTCAGGCACCGTGACCGGGTGGGACCAGTCTGTGCGCACATGCTCGCACTCCTGCCGGTACCACAGTATCCGGTCCGTGCCCTCTTCGATGCTGCGGCGGCGCAGCTGTGCCACGGCAGTGTCCAGCAGTTCGGTGAGCAGTTCGACGTCGAGGGCCGCGTAGGTGAGCAGGTCCTCTGTCAGAGGACGCCGTGACCAGTCCTCCCGCCCCTTGTCCTTGGCGACGGTGACACCCAGCAGCTCCTCCAGCATGCCGGCCAGACCGATCTGGCCGTAGCCCAGCAGCCTTCCGGCGATCTGGGTGTCGTGGAGTTCCGGGGCATGCCAGCCCAGTGAGGTCAGTGCGGGGAGGTCCGTGTGCGCCGCGTGAAGCACCCACGGGGTGGAGTTCATCACCGGTGCGAGCAGCCGGTCCGCGTCGGGGACGGCGGCGGGGTCGACCAGGTGGGTTCCCGCCCCGGTGCGTCTCAGCTGCACCAGCCACGCCCGGTCGTCGAAACGGAAACCTGAGGCGCGTTCGGTGTCCACGGCCACCGGACCGGTGCCGGAGGCGAGGGCGTCGGCAGCCTCGGACACCGCCGAGGGGGAGTCAGCCAGGGGCGGCAGGCCTTCTCTGGGGGAGGAGAGGAACCGGGGACCGTCGGGGGTGTGCACGGTTTCAGTGTCCTCCCCGGCGGGGCAGTGCCGCCACCCCGGTGGGTGGCAGATCGGCGACCATGGCCAGGACCTCGGCGAAGGCGCGGACGTGGGATGCCAGGTCAGTGTCCGTCGCCGTCCAGGACGCCCGCAGTTCCAGCTGGTAGGCCAGGGGAGGACCACCGATGTCCCCGTGCCGTACCGAGGTGGTCGCAGTCACCGTCCCCCTGAGATCGCGGTAGTCGACGGCGGGGGTGTCACCGGTGAGGCGGCCGTCAAGGCCGTCGGTCAGCCACTCCCAGGCGACCTGGGGCAGCAGCGGGTCACTGACGGTCGCGGCGTCCATGTCCGCCTGCAGGAAGCTGACGACCCGCATCAGCCCGGGGCCTTCGTCCCACGCCGGGTCGTGCAGGAGAATCAGCCGGCCGAAGGCATCCCCTTCACCGGCGGGGGCTTCTGCACCTGCTGCTGCCCCTGCACCAGCCCCGGAGCCGGGGAGATCCCGGACGACGCCGAGGCCGACGGCGTGACTGAACGGGGCGAGTTTCTTCGGCGGCCGGATGTCCGCCAGTTCAATCCCCGGGCGCGGCACGGCGGAATCCATGGACGCCACGGCAGCACTGAAAGCCGCGGGGTCACCGCCGGTCCGGGGTGGTGTCGGGAGGTCGGAGCTCACAACGGTCACCCTAACCGGCCGGCCGGGTTCCCGGCGGCAGGCGCGCCGCAGGTCACCGTACCCCCGGGCGTGACATTCCCCCCGCAGTGCCGGAGGGATACCGGCAGGGGCGCCGGGCAGGGCATAATCGGTGACTGTGACTCTGCCGACCTCCCCGAAAACGCCCCCGCCCGCCGGAACCTCCGTCGGAACCGCAGCCGCAGCGTCCGCCCGCCGCGCCTCCGCGGACGCACCCTTCCTCGTTGCTGCGGCAGGAGGAACCCCGTCCCGTCGCCCGGTGTGGATGATGCGGCAGGCGGGCAGGTCCCTGCCCGAGTACCGGGAACTGCGTACCGGCGTCGACATGCTCGACTCCTGCTTCCGTCCGGACATGCTCGCCGAGATAACACTGCAGCCGGTCCGCCGTCACGACGCGGACGCCGCCATTCTCTTCTCCGACATCGTCGTCCCCCTCAAGGCCGCAGGCGTCGCCGTCGACATCGTCCCCGGTCGCGGCCCGGTGTTGGAGCACCCTGTCCGCACCGACGCCGATGTCGCCGCCCTGCCGACGGTCGAACCAGACCAGCTAGCCGCCGTAGTCGAAGGTATCCGCGGGGTGCTGCCGGAACTGAGGGACGACCAGGTGCTCATCGGTTTCGCCGGCGCACCGTTCACCCTGGCGTCCTACATTGTCGAAGGTGGTCCCTCGAAGAACCACGGTGTGACCAAGTCCCTGATGTACTCGGCACCCGCGACCTGGCACGCCCTCATGGAGAAACTGACCGCCACGGTCATCACGTTCCTCCAGACCCAGCTCGGTGCCGGTATCGACGCCCTGCAGCTGTTCGACTCCTGGGCGGGATTCCTGTCGCTGAGGGACTACCGCGAGTTCGTCGCCCCCTACTCCCGCCGGATCTTCGACGCGGTACGCCCCTACGGGGTACCGATGATCCACTTCGGGGTCAACACCTCCGAACTCCTCGGCGAGATGGCCGCCGTCGGACCCGACATCATCGGGGTCGACTGGAAGACCCCCCTGGACGTCGCCGCGGCGCGCGTCACCGCGACCCTCCGCAGCGAAGGGCTGCCCGCCCCTGTGGCTGTCCAGGGCAATCTCGACCCCGCCGTTCTGCTGTCCGAACCCCGGGTCGTGGCGGAGCACGTCCGCCGGATCTGTGCCGAGGCGGACGCCGCGATCGCCGCAGGCGACGCCCGGGGGCACATCTTCAACCTCGGCCACGGTGTGCTCCCGGAGACGGACCCGGACGCCATCACCCGCGCTTTTGCCGAGGTGCATGCACTGTGACCGGTACACAACCGCCGACCGGCGGACGGAACACCACCACACCCGGAGCCGGCGTGCCGACGGTGGCTGTCATCGGTGGAGGAGTGTCCGGACTCACCGCAGCCAGGGAACTCCGCCACCGGCTCGGCCCCGAAGCCAGGATCATCGTCCTGGAGGCCTATGACCGTCTCGGCGGCAAACTGAAGACCGTCGACTTCGCCGACGGCCCGGTGGACATGGGTGCCGAAGCATTCCTCACCCGCCGGACAGGACTGGCGGAACTGGTCCACGGACTCGGCCTCGGAGGCGACCTGAGGGTCCCGTCAGGTCTGCGGAGCTGCTTCTATGTCGACGGCAGACTGGTACCGGCCCCCCGACGCACCGTGATGGGGATCCCGGCACGCGGTGCCGATGTCGCCGACGTCGTCGGGGCTGACGCCGCGGCCGCCGTCGACGCCGAAGCGACGGCGGAACCTCTGCCGTGGACGCCCGGTGACGACGTCAACGTCGGCGGACTCGTCCGGTCCCGTTACGGCAGGGAGATCGTCGAAAAGCTCGTTTCCCCGATGCTCGGCGGCGTGTACTCCAGTTCCGCCGACGCACTCGGACTGCGCGCCACCGTCCCCGCACTCGCGGAGACCTTCGACGACCTCGCCGGTCGGGGAGAGGCGGTCCGTCTCTCGGACGCGGTGTCCCACCTGCTCGCCCTCAGGGAGGACGCCGCGCGTGCGGCCGCCGACCGTGGAGAGGCACCCACTCCGGTGTTCAACAGTTTCGCCCGCGGCTATCGGGAACTCGTCCGTGCCCTGGCCGAGGACGCCGACGCCGACATCCGGCTCAACACCCAGGTCGAGTCTGTGTCCCGTTGGCGGGGCCGGTTCTGGCTCGAGCCGGTGGGGGAGGTCGACGCAGTAGTCGTCGCCACCCCCGCACCGACCGCATCCGTCCTGCTGGGGACCGTGGCCCCCGGCGCGGCCGAACTGCTGTCGACGGTGCAGCTGGCGAGCTCCGCCGTGGTCGGGATGCGGTTCGACACCGACAACGGTCTCCCGGAGACCACCGGCGTTCTCCTCGGAACCGACTTCGCCACCCGAGCCACCGTGCACGCGAAAGCCTTCACCTTCTCATCGCGCAAATGGCCGCACCTGGCCGGACGCGGGGGAGCGTTCGTGCGCGCCAGCTTCGGCACTCTCGCGGACTCCAGCATGGTCGAGGCAGATGACCGCACACTCATCGGCTACGCCGTTGAGGATCTCCGTACCGTCTCCGGATTCACCGCATCCCCGGTGGAGACTTTCGTCCAACGCTGGTGGGGAGGTCTTCCCTGCCTGGGGGAGAACCATCTCGACCACATGGACCGGGTCCGCGCGGACCTGGACGGGGTGTCCGGCATCGCACTGGCCGGAGCGGTCATGCGGGGCGTCGGCGTTCCGGCGTGCGCGGACTCGGGGCGGGACGCCGCCCGGAAGATCGTCGCCGACCTCTCCGGTTCCTGAGCCCGCAGGCCCGGGGTCCCACCCCGGAAGGCGTTCGGAAATTCCAGGCAAGACACAGGACGAGACAGCACATTCAGTGGGAAAGTACCCGAGAACTCAAGGAGAGACATGTCAAAGATCAACTTCAAGGCGCTGAACGAGAAGCTCCAGTACACCATGTGGTCGGTGTTCACGGTGCGCCACGGTGAACTGCCCACGGACGACGCCGACCGTGCCTCGGTCGCAGCAGAGTTCGGCGAGTTCCTCGCGTCCTACGATGACGAGGAACTCACGGTGCGGGGCGTCTACGACATCACCGGGCAGCGGGCGGAGGCAGACCTGATGATCTGGTGGCACGCGGAGAAGTTCGAGGACCTGCAGCGCGCCTACCGCCGGTTCCTCAGGGAGACGCGTCTGGGACAGGTCTGCGACGGATACTGGTCGGCCTCGGCGCTCCATCGTCCGGCGGAGTTCAACAAGTCCCACCTGCCGTCGTTCATCATGGGGGAGGAGCCCGGCGACTGGATCGCCGTGTACCCCTTCGTCCGTTCCTACGAGTGGTACCTGCTCCCGGACAAGGAGCGCAGGACCATCCTCGCCGAGCACGGGATGGCCGCCAGGGGCTTCGACGAGGTCCGGGCGAACACGGTGCCGGCGTTCGCGCTGGGTGACTACGAGTGGATTCTCGCCTTCGAGTCCCCGGCTCTCGACAGGATCGTGGACCTGATGTACAAGATGCGGTACACAGAGGCCCGTCGTCACGTCCGTGAGGAGATCCCGTTCTTCACGGGTCGGAGGGTCAACGGGGACGCCGGGAACCTCACCTCGTTCATCACCGAACTGCCCTGATCGGCCGCCCTGGGGGCGTGCCGGACCCCGGGGAGTTCCCGGACACGCCGTCCCGGGAGGGGAGGGGGCCGGGGGAAGAGGGCCGGGCTACCGGTCCTGATGCGCCGGTCGCAGCTCGAGGGCCAGTCCGTTGATGCAGTACCGCAGGTCAGTGGGAGTGTCGAATCCTTCACCGGCGAAGACATGGCCAAGGTGACCGCCGCAGGTGGCACAGATCACCTCGGTCCGGCGCATCCCCAGGGAATCATCGACTTTCTCGATCACGGCGTCCGAATCCGCCGGGTCGAAGAAGGACGGCCACCCGCAGTGGGAGTGGAACTTCTCGGTGGACCGGAACAGTTCGGTCCCGCAGCCACGGCAGACGTACACCCCCTCCGTCTCATCATCGGTGTACTCACTGGTGAACGGTCTCTCTGTCGCCGCATGGCGCAGTACCTGGTAGGAGTCGGGGGAAAGCCGCTCCCGCCACTGGTCGTCGGTGAGAGCTGAGAAATCCTCGAACTGGAAATCGGTCATCGCGGGTGCCTCACTGTCGGATCGGGGTCCCGGAACTCTCCGGGCTGTCCCCGTCAGTTCTAGCGCGTTCCGCCGAACCGTGCCGTGGCGCGGCGAGCAGATCCCTCAGGAGAGCACCGGGGCCGGTGTCCTGTCCTGACCGTCGACGTTCCGCCAGCCACCGGGCCACACAGACCGCGGAAGCGACAAGCAGGATAGACCAGCCCACCGTCCCGAGGCTGTAGTGGAGTATCTCTCCGATGCCCGGCCACCTGTCGGAGTACCAGTCGTCGAGGGTGAGGGTGAGGTACACGCCGAACCAGATGAACGTCCCGTGCATCACCGACCGACGGCACAGGACGGTGAAGAACACCGGGATCAGCATCATCGTGTAGTACAGCTGCCCCAGGGAGCTGACCAGGAAGACACCGGTGAGCAGGACAGAAGTCGTCGTGGCCGCCCACATGAACGGATCCGAGTCGCGCCACCACAGCAGTCCGAGGACGGCGGTGAGGACGCACAGGGCTGCGACGGCCTGCAGCGCCAGCACAGGCAGGGAGGACCAGCCGTAGTGGGCGCCTACGCCCGCGAGGGAGGAGTTCGCGTAGTCCCTGACTTCACCGAGATAGGGCAGAAGAACGTTGACGTAGTTGTCCGTGTCCGGGACGACCAACCAGCCGATCCCCGTGATCACGACGGGGACGCCGACACCGGAGGCGAGCACCCTCCACTGCCTGCGTACGAGGGGGAGGAAGAGCAGGACCACGAACTGCGGCTTGACGGTGATCGCCAGTCCCAGTGCCACCCCGCCGAGAATTCCGGCCCACCTCGGCGGGGCGTCCGGGGCACCTGCGGCGGCTGCGGTTCCACGGTCGGACCGTCCGGTGATGGCCAGGAGGTTCACCGGTGCCTGTCCACGGTCAACGAGCAGCATCCACAGGAACACGACCTCGAGGAAGAAGAGGAGACCGTTGACGTTCGAGAACTGCAGAGTGTTCGTCACCGTCTCTGAAGCGAAGAAGACCAGGACGGCGACGGGGAGGACCGGTCCGGTGAGCCTGCGCCGTACCAGCAGAGTCAGCAGGGCCAGGGCGAGGATCACTGCGACGGCGTCTGCGAGGATGAGCCCGTTGCGGCCGACTCCGGAGGGAACCATGCCCAGCGGGCTGAGCAGTAGCGTGCCGCCGGGAGAGTAGAGGTAGTGGGGGTCGTCGTTGGTGTAGTCCTCGACGTAGACGGCGGTTCCGGTGACGAAGCGGTGCAGTGCCGACCAGACGGTGGTGAAGTCGTCAGTGGGGTGTTCGTTGTGCGGTGTGATGATGACCCGGTGGAGAACCGTCATGACGGCCAGTGGCCAGGCGGCTCGGGTGAGGATCCTGGAGAACCTCCCGGGTCCGGACTCCGGAGCGGGGTCTCCTGGGGCAGGGCTGTGGGTAGTCGTCGTGGCAGTCACGGTCTGAATGCTACCTGCGGAGGACGCAGGTTCAGGCCACGGGAGCGTCACGGAGGTGGGGGGAGGTGTGATGACACCACCTGCCGGGGGTGGCGGCGCCGGTCAGTGACCGGCACAGACGGGCACTGACGGAGGCAGACGGGCACTGACGGAGGCAGGCGGGCACCGGTGTTCCGGGAGAGGAAACTCCTGAGAGGTGCCCCGGGAAACCCTGCGGGGAAGACCCCGTCACATACGAGTACGCCGCCCCCGGAATACCTCGGGGGCGGCGTACCGACCTGTAGTCCCTACTGGGTTCGAACCAGCGACCTCTCCGGTGTGAACGGAACGCTCTTCCACTGAGCTAAGGGACTCTCGTGAACGGGTGCCAATCTAGCACCCGTCCCCGGGCGGAGTACAAATCGGCCTGTCACAGGCCTGTGGGGGACCCGATGCCGTCCCAGGGTGGATACGGCGGGAGGCAGGCAGGGGGTCATCCGGGGATCCCGACAGAGGACAGGGCAGGGGACAGGGCAGGGTGTCCGGTCGGACTGCTCCGGGTGCGGACCCGTGAATCACACTGATGTGATGAACTTCGGCCGTGACAGGCGTACGCGCTGCCCTTGGTCGGATGGTTACCTGCATGTTTGTGGCCCGTGGGCCGGTCAGCTATAGTTCAAACCCGCACCGGACAGCCGGGGCGTGCGGATGTGGCGCAGTTGGTAGCGCATAACCTTGCCAAGGTTAGGGTCGCGAGTTCGAGTCTCGTCATCCGCTCAGGGTTACTGATTTTGCCGCCGGGTTACCGGGAGGTAGGGTCGGTGTCCGAACGAGGCGGAAACGCCACGGTGGAATGGCTGAGTGGCTTAGGCAACGGTCTGCAAAACCGTGTACACGGGTTCGATTCCCGTTTCCACCTCGCAACTCGCGCGTTTAGCTCAGCGGGAGAGCGCTTCCCTGACACGGAAGAGGTCACTGGTTCGATCCCAGTATCGCGCACGAACAGGCCCCTGCGGGCCTGGCTCTGGTCGGTTTTCCGACCGCTTTGCGGATGTGGCGCAGTTGGTAGCGCATAACCTTGCCAAGGTTAGGGTCGCGAGTTCGAGTCTCGTCATCCGCTCCACTCTCCGACCCGGTCTCTGCCGGGTGGGCGAGTATTCCGGTCCCGCGCGTTTAGCTCAGCGGGAGAGCGCTTCCCTGACACGGAAGAGGTCACTGGTTCGATCCCAGTATCGCGCACGAACAGGCCCCTGCGGGCCTGGCTCTGGTCGGTTTTCCGACCGCTTTGCGGATGTAGCGCAGTTGGTAGCGCATAACCTTGCCAAGGTTAGGGTCGCGAGTTCGAGTCTCGTCATCCGCTCCACGTCCGGAGGGTCCCACCGAAAGGTGGGGCCCTCTCTTTTATTGCAGAGGTCCCCTCCTCGGCAGCTCGGCGTGTCTGCTGCGCCGGGAACGGGGAAGACACCTCCGGGCACGGGGGTGACATCACCGTAGGACTCACGGTGCGCGTCGGCGGGCCGCCGGGGGATCCTGAGTCGTCCATCCCGCCTACCAGGTGTTTCTGCCCCCTGTCGGCGCGAAGGTAGGCTGACCGGTGACCCCACAGGAGCGGGGGTGCCCCCTACCCCTGACCTGACTTTCCGTGATCCAGCCGGGAACTCCCCGAGGCCCGTGTCCGACTAGTGGACCGGGTGCGTACCGGCGGTCCCGAACCTTCGGATGCCGGCACCGACCGTCCCCGAGGAAAGGAAGACATGACCCGTCTCTACCGCGCTGCAGCGGCCCCCCTCCTCGCAGGAGCACTGCTCCTCGCCCCGGCAGTGACCGGTGCCGGAGCAGACCTGCTGCCTGCGGCGTCCGCACATGACGCCCTCGTCGGGGCAACTCCAGCCGACGGTGCGGTGCTGGACACCGCTCCCCGGGAGATTCGCCTCGAGTTCTCGGCCCCGCCACGCGGAACCTATGACACTGTGGCTCTGTCCAGGGACGGTGAGGTCATCATCTCTGAGACCCCTGAACTGGACGGGAGCATCCTCACCGTGGAGATTCCGGCGGACAAGGTTCTCACCGACGGTGAGTACACGGTCGGGTACCAGATCACCTCCTCCGACGGCCACGCCACCCGGGGCAGCTACAAGTTCACGCTGTCTACCGGCACCGCGGCGTCCTCCGCCACGGGGACCACGGAATCCACGGGATCCGGCTCCACAGAGGCGACGCCCGGGGAGTCTGAGTCCTCTGAGTCCGCGGACAACGGCCTGCCCGGTTGGGCGGGTCCCGCCCTCGGTGTGGTCGGCGTCCTCGTTCTCGCGGGTGTCCTCGTGATGCTCATCGCCCGGCTGCGCAGAAACGGCGACTGACTTTCCCCACCGCACCCTCTCTGTCACCCCCGTGTGATCACCGGATCACCGGACTGCCCACCATCGACCCAGTAAAGGAAACCACTGTGACCTCTGAACTGAACTTCCCCGCCTCCACCGTCCTCCGTCGGGCGGCGGCCCTGGGCGCCGCCGGTGTACTCGCACTCGGCCTCGCCGCGTGCGGCAGTGACGACAGCGGTGCCGACGCCACCAC